>NZ_JALKAZ010000001.1:0-2450000 GCF_023016005.1 Erythrobacter sp. F6033
ACCCGAACCCGAACCCGAACCCGAACCCGAACCCGAACCCGAACCCGAACCCGAACCCGAACCCGAACCCGAACCCGAACCCGAACCCGAACCCGTGCCGGAGCCGGAGCCGGAGCCGGAGCCGGAGCCGGAAGACTATGTCGGACCTTGGGAGCGGGGCGGGCGCTATGCCAGTGAGCAGGACATCGTCGACAGCTTCAATCTCGACGATCAACTGGGCATCGGGACTTCGGAAGAGACTTTCGAATATCCCGACTACGATGAGCCGATGGATGACAGCCGATATATTCCGGCAACCCAGAAACCTGTCTCTGCCGAAGATCGTCAGTCGGACACTATCGTCGGTTTTGCAGAGCGTTATCAGCTGCGTAAAAACTGGTTTTGGTGGGTGATCGGGATTGTCGTGCTGACAAGCTATTGCAGCTCAGACGGAGATGAAGACCCCGATCCAATCACGCGCCCACCCTATCAAGCAATCGGACCAGATACGGGGCAACCCGCGGGCGTTCCCGCTTCCCCAGCGATTGCTCCTGCGCGGGCGAATGCAATGGTCGAGGCATTGTTTGGTCCGCAATTCACCTATCCTGATCTGCTAGAGGCCGATCCCAGGCTGGCTGCGGAGTTGGTTGAACGCATTGGAACAGACCCCGAAGGTTTCGGCAGCGCTCGGGCGCATTTGCGCACCCAAATTTTGCGGGCGCGGGCGATTGTGCCGCGCGAACAGGCGTTCTCCATCGCCGAGTTGCACCTCGCTTGGCTTCAAACCGCGCAAAGCTCGGGGTCTGATGCATGCCGCGAAGTGACCAGCGAATTGTTCTTCGAAGGTGCGCCTGAAATGCGCGATGACTGGATCAGTTTTGAAAGGAGTGTTGCGGCGCAATTGCTTGCATCTGGCGCCTACACGACCGTGATCGATAGCGATGCACCACGGGTTAGTGCCATCCCGCAATGGGCGTTTGCAGATGCCGCGACGAACAGTGCTTTGGGCCAAGCTGATATGCGGGCCGCTTTGCGAAGCTACGCCCATCCAGATCGCTGCGAGACCGAGATTTCCCTCATTGTAGCAATGCTCGCGCGCCCGGAAGATACAACGAGCGCGATGCTGTCTGCGATCTAAGGTGTCTGGATACTTGCGCGCGATTGAGTCATTAAGTTGCCAATTCAATTCGGAGACATCGTCATGAAAACCCGCACATTCCTGTCCTCAACCCTTGCATTGACAGCATTCGCCCTAACCCCGTCACCTGCTTTGGCTCAGGATGAAGATGAGCAGGTCGAGATGGCTGAGGGCGACGAGACTGGGGCCGATGAATTGGGGCAAGCGATGGCCATGCTCAGCGGCCTGTTCCCCGTCGAACCTTTGACAGCCGATCAGGAAGCCCGCTTGCCGCTGGCTCAGAACATCATAGCGAAGATGATCCCTGAAGGGACGCTCGGCGAAATGATGGAAGGCATGATGGGAGATATGCTTGGCCCGATCATGGAAATGGGCCCCAAGGCATCGACGACGACCGTTGCAGATAGAATTGGCGTAACGGCATTCGAGTTGGAAATGGACGACGAACAGGCAGCCGAAATCGCCAGCATTTTCGATCCGGCCTGGAAAGAGCGTAGCGATCGTCAAGCGGCGATCATGCCAGAGATGATGCGCGAGATGATGACGGCGATGGAGCCGGGCATGCGCAAGGCCATGTCAGAGCTGTATGCCATCAATTTCAGCGCCACCGAATTGACTGAAATCGACGCGTTCTTTTCAACCGAGACTGGTGCCAATTTCGCCCGCAAGAGCTTCACCATGGCGAGTGATCCGCGCGTGATGAGCGCGAGCATGGAGGCATTGCCGCAAATGATGGGTCAGTTCGCCAATCTTGAAGCGCGCATGGTCGAGGTGGCGGCAGATCTGCCAGAGCAGCGGAATTTTGCAGACCTTTCAGATGCCGAAAAGGCGCGTATCGCCGAGGCTACCGGGTTCACAGTGGATGAGATCGAGTCCAACCTCTCTATGTCGGAAATAGAGTGGGACGAGGAGGCGGCCGAAGAGGCAAGTGAAGACGCCTCATCCTGATCACAGCTTGCGATGATCGGAGGGAAACGCCACATCCATAGATGTGAGTTCCACCTTGATCCCCGATGAAATCCAGCAATGGTTCGATGCGCGCGGTTGGCGTGTGCGCCGACACCAAAGCGATATGCTGGCCAAAGCGCGCGAAGGTCGCCACGCTTTGCTTGTGGCGGATACCGGCGCGGGCAAAACGCTCGCGGGATTTCTGCCGACTCTTTGCGACTTCGCGCCGTCTACCGGTGCTGCGCTGCACGATGGATTGCACACGCTCTATGTCTCGCCGTTGAAGGCGCTGGCGCATGATGTGAAGCGCAACCTGCTGACACCGATCGAAGATATCGGCCTGCCGATCAAAGTTGAAACCCGCAGCGGCGATACGCCGTCTGATCGCAAGAAACGGCAACGCGAACGGCCTCCGCATGTCCTTCTGACTACGCCAGAAAGCCTGTCACTTCTGCTGTCCTATCCCGAAAGCCTAGATTTGTTTGCGGGGCTCAAGCGGATTGTTATTGATGAAGTGCACGCCTTTGCGACGGGCAAGCGAGGTGATCTGTTGGCGCTTTCGCTTGCGCGGTTGCAACGGATCGCACCGGATGCACAGCGGGTCGCGCTTTCGGCGACGCTAGCAAATCCGCTGAGCTTTCAAGAATGGTTGGCGCCGCAGCCGGCGGATGGGACAGGTGAAATCCATGCAGCCGATCTTGTGCTCGGCGAAAAAGGCGCAGAGCCCGAGGTCGAAATTATGCTTCCGATCGAGGAGCGCGTTCCATGGGGAGGGCATGCAGGGCGATGGGCCGTCAGTCAGCTCTATGAAGCAATCAAGGCCAATCGCACGACGCTGGTGTTTACCAATACGAGATTTCTTGCCGAGTTTATTTTCCAGTGCCTTTGGGAAGAGAACGAAGATCACCTGCCCATAGGCGTGCATCATGGCAGCCTGTCTGTGGAGGCGCGCCGTAAGGTCGAAGAAGCAATGGCACGCGGCGAACTGCGCGCGCTGGTCGCCACGGCCAGCCTCGATCTGGGGGTCGATTGGGGTGACATTGATCTGGTTGTGCAAATGGGGGCGCCGAAAGGATCGTCCCGTCTGCTGCAAAGGATTGGCCGAGCAGGGCACCGGCTCGACACCGCAAGCCGTGCCATGCTCGTCCCCGGCAATCGGTTCGAGTTTCTCGAAGCGATGGCCGCCAAAGACGCCGTTGATGAGGGCCAGCGCGATGGCGAGGATTTTCGTGCCGGCGGCCTCGATGTGCTCGCGCAGCATGTAATGGCTTGCGCCTGCGCCGGGCCGTTTCATGAGGATGACTTGCTGGCCGAAATCCAATCATCACTGACCTATTCGTGGGTTGATGAGACCGCGTTTCAGCGGGTGCTCGGCTTTGTCGAGAATGGCGGATATGCGCTGAAAGCATATGACAAATTCAAGCGGATCGTGCGCGCCAAGGATGGCACCTGGCGGCTTGCGCATCCGAACCAGGCGCAGCGGCACCGAATGAATGCAGGCATTATTGTCGATAGCGAAATGCTCACCGTGCGATTCAAGAATGGACGCAAGCTTGGCAAGGTGGAGGAGCGTTTCGCCGCGCAGCTATCCTCTGGAGACACCTTTTTCTTCTCCGGGATGAGCCTCGAAGTTGAGAGCGTCAAAGATATGGACGTGATTGTTCGCGCGGCGAAAAAGAGCGCGACCATCCCTTCTTATGGCGGCCTTCGTTTGCCGCTCACCACGCACCTTTCTTCGCGCGTTCAGGAGATGTTGAGTGATCGTGCGGGCTGGGGCCGGTTCCCCGATGACGTGCGGGAATGGCTGGAGGTGCAGGATTATCGGAGCCGCATGCCAGCGCCGGGTGAGTTGCTGGTCGAAAGCTTTCCGCGCGCGGGTAAGCACTACACCACTTACTATACTTTCGAAGGGTGGAACGCGAACCAGTCGCTCGGAATGTTGATAACGCGGCGGATGGAAGATCGCGGATTGATGCCCGGCGGATTTGTGGCGAATGATTACTGTCTGGCGGTATGGGGTTTGAAGCCAGTTGATGATCCAAAACCATTGCTGTCGCCGGACATCCTCACAGATGAGTTCACCGATTGGGTGACCGAGAGCCATCTGCTCCGCCGCGCCTTTCGCGAAGTCGCCGTGATCAGCGGCCTTGTCGAACGCCAACATCCCGGAAAGCGCAAAACCGGTAAGCAGGTGACGTTCTCAACCGACCTAATCTACGACGTGCTCAAGAAGTATGAGCCCGATCACGTTCTTCTTGAGGCGGCCTGGGCCGATGCGCGGGCGCGGATGACGGATGTCGGGCGGTTGGCGGATTTGCTCGAACGGTCGCAGCACGAATTGGTTCATGTTGAGCTTGATCGGGTCAGCCCATTGGCTGTGCCTGTCATGACCATGATCGGTAGGGAGGCAGTTCCGCAAGGGGCGGTCGATGATGAATTGCTGATCGAAGCGGAAACGCTGGTGGGCGAGGCAATGCGGATTGAGCCTGAGCCTGAGGGTTAGTCGCTGCCTGTTTCTGGCACGCGGTATTTCTCGTTGCCGACAAATCCAAATTTTGCGACGCCGGACTCCCTAATTGCGCCGAGCACTTGGACTGAGACATCGTAGCTCGCATCGGGTGCTGGCTCGAATTGCAGTTCTGGCTCTTTTTCTAGCTCGTTAGTTTGCCTTAACAGCTCGGGGAGATCGGCAAGCGAGACAAGTGCGCCATTCCAATGAATGGTGTCATCGGCTTTGATTTCGAGGCGGTTTCTATCGTGATTGATTGTCGGCTCGTTAATGGCTGATTGCGTTTGCGGTGCGTAGCAACCGGTGATGACGATTGGGATCGCTAGACCGAGCGCTAGCGGTCCCAATCGCTTAAACCGGGCAAGTGTGAGCTTCTTCATAGCAGGAAATATAGCGACTTATGGCCGTGACCAAAAGGCCGCGATTACATTCACCGCCCAAACTCGCGGTGCCTCGCATTGCCCACAAACGCGAAGCTCTCGGCACCGGATTCTCGGATGAGCGCGATTGTGCGGGCAGAGCGATCATAGCTTGCCAGTGCATCCGGCTCGAAGCGCAGCTGTGCTTCGGGCACAGCGGTGCTGGCGTTTTCTACCTCGGCGCGCAATCTGGCGGGCGTAACTGAAGTCCCGTTCCACAGCAGCTCGTCCTGCGCGGTGATTGCTACCACATTGATGTCGGGGTTGGCTTCGCAGTCGAAGCAGGGGGTGGTTGGGAGGTCGACGGTCGTTTGGTTCACTTTGATCGGCACGGCAAGAATGATCATGACAAGCAGCACCAGCAGTACGTCGATGAAGGGGGTGACGTTCATATCCCCCTTGGGCTGGCGGCGGGTGATGCGGGTCTGGGCCGCGTGGCGGCGGGCATTGGCGCTTTCTGAAAATCGGCTCCGGCGGGTTGGTGCGGCACTGGTCACGTCTCTTCTCCACTAATCACAGTTTCGATTTGATAGAGACTGTATATCATAACTGATAAGTTGCCTAACGCATACCTGTATGCAGTTTGCGACTGATCGGTTGGGTTAGCGTACGTCAGGCAAAGAAAAGGGGCGGTCCCTTGATGGGCCGCCCCTTTTCTGTTCCGTGCGAAAGCCAGCTAGCCTTCAGAAGGGCTTACTTACCAAATGCACGATACTTTTCGTTGCCGACAAAGCCAAACTTGGTCACGCCGGATGCTTTGATAATGCGAACAACATTCGCGGAAAGCTCGTAACTGGCCTGCGGTTCAGGCTCGAATTGCAGCTCAGGCTCAACTGCCATAGCAGTGGTCTCCTGAAGCAGGCTAACCAATTGGCCCTGGCTGATTGTTTCAGCGTTCCAGAGGATTTGGTCTGAGTTGGTCAGAACGAGTTTGTTCTTTACCGGCTCAATAATGATGTCTTGCGGCGGGGGATCACCCTGCGGAAGATCAATATCTACCGAGTGCGTCGCCACCGGAATGGTGATGATGAACATGATGAGCAACACGAGCAAAACGTCGATCAACGGCGTCATGTTCATGTCGAGCATTGGCTCGCCGTCAAGCTTGCCTCCTGCCATACCCATAGTCGTTACTCCTTAAACTTTGTACGCCAGATCAGCCGTTAGGGTCGACTGGGTTCGAGATGAAGCCGACTGTCGGATAACCTGCAGCCTGAACATTGTAGATCGCACCAGCAACACAGCGCCAAGGCGCATTCTTGTCAGCGCGAATGTGAACTTGAGGAATCCGTTCCGGATCTTCCATGATCGCTTCTGGGCCACCGGCCGCCTGAACGATTGCATCTAGGCGGTTGAATGCCTGATCAAAAAGTTCTTCCGAGGTTACGGCGGTGATGTTGTTGAAGTACACTCGGCACTCGCCTGTACGGGTAGCGCCTGTAAAACCGGTCCGAGTTGTGCGGGCCGTATTGCCAGCCGCGTCGGTCGTGCTGATCGTCAGAAGCAAGTTCTCGACTTTATCCTTCGACTCTTCCGATCTGAAAACCGGAATTTCGAGTTCCTCAATCGTCTGGATCGCAACCGGAACTGCGATGAGGAAGATGATCAAGAGCACGAGCATCACGTCCACCAAAGGGGTGGTGTTGATGTCCGACATGGGCGTCTCACCGCCTCCCATCGAAATCGCCATTGCCTAATTCCTATCCCTAAAAAGTAATATCGTTCTGTGGTCTTGGTGCGGGGGTGACTAGCTTAGCCGACCCCCGCAGTGATCCTCAGAAAATTAGGCTTTCTTCGCCGGTGCCGGCTTTGCAGCTGGCTTGGCTTTGCCAGCAGGTGCCGTAACGGCGGGCTTAACAGCGCCGTTTGAGCCGATGAACGCAACGATGTTGTTCGAGAAATCGGTCATCAGAGCGTCGATACGGCGGTTGCGCGACTGCAGCCAGTTAAACGCAAGCACAGCAGGAACCGCAACAAGCAGACCAATCGCGGTCATGATGAGCGCTTCACCAACCGGACCAGCAACCTTATCGATCGAAGCAGAACCTTCGATACCGATGTTGATCAGAGCGCGGTAGATACCGATAACCGTACCAAGCAGACCGATAAACGGTGCAGTAGCACCAACCGATGCGAGGAACGACAGGCCGCCTGAAAGCGACTGGTTGATGGTGTTCTGCGAGTGAGCGAGTTCTTCTTCTACGAAGTGGATCTCGTTGCCGGCACCTTCCATTTTGGAGTGGTGCTCTTGAGCGGTCACAGCATCGTCAGCGAGCTGGCGCCATGCGCTGTTCTTTTCGAGCTTGGTCGCGCCTTCTTTGAGCGACGGAGCGCGCCAGAATGCGTTTTTAACACCGTTATACTGCTTCATCACTTTGTTCTGTTCGAACAGTTTCGTGAAGAGAATGTAGAACGAGCCAACCGACATGATGACCATGACGGCAAGGATCGACCAGGCGACTGGGCCGCCTTCTTCCATGGCTTTCCAGAAGCCAAATTCGTTGACCGGCGCTTCAGTGGCAGCGGCAAGAGTGTAAAGGTTCATTGCGAGTAGTCCTCTTAAAAAATCTTATGTCCCAGCAATCGAGGCCTCTTTGAAAAGCCCCGATCGGCGTGCGTTATCAATTCAAACGATACGTAATCCGCGTCGCATAGCGGCCAGTGGTCGGGTTACCAGCATCATCAAGTGCCGGATTGAAACGGGCATACCGTTCCATCCCTTTACAGGCAGCGTCATCGAGAATGCTCGAACCGCTTGATGCGGTGACCGAACATCCAGTTGCGCGACCGTTAGCAGTTACGGTGACGCGAACGCCCACGGTGCCTTCGATCTCCTCACGCAACGCGCGTGATGGATAGTTTTCCTGGATACGCGCAGCCCAACGGCGTTCGCCGCGTGTCGTTGCACCACGTGCCTGTGAAGGCGGAGGTGGTGGCGGAGCAGGCGCTGCGACCGGAGCAGGAGGCGGAATCACCAACGCCGGCGGTGCGGGCGGTGGGATCGTTGGCTGCGTCTGGATCGGTGGCGGCGCCGGAGCAATGCTAATCGGCGGCGGAGGTGCTACCGGCGGTGGCGGCGCAGTTTCCTGCGGCTGCTCGGGCGGTGGCTCATCCGGTTCTTCAGGGGGCGGGGGCTCCTCAATGTCAATCGTGGTAACGCGCTCAGCGATCTCTTTCACGGCAGAAATAGCCAGTCCAGAGATGAGCAAGTACCCGATCAGCACATGGATCAACGCCACGATGATAATGGAAACAACCTTGTTTCCACTCATTTGTTGGTCAGCGTAGGCCATCCAGTCGCTTTCTCTCCATACACAGGCCGGCGGACATACCGGCACAAATTCTCACAACACGCCCGAATCAGGTTTCGCCGAATCGGGCCACAACGATGTGAATCCCAGAATATTAAACCTCATAGATCGAAGCTTAAGGACTGCTTTTGGCAGTCTGTCCTCTCCTTATGAGGCACTCGTCGCAAATGTTGCCACAAGTGCTTGCATCTGTGCGGACGATGTCCCCGATAACCGCACAGACCTTCATGGCTTTAACGGTCAACCCTTAGGCAATCAAACGCTTTATCGGTTCAGATGCGATTCAGGGCTCTGGTACTGGGGTGGCAACCTATGCAATCTAAGCCAATGATGCGGCACAGGAATAACACGCAATGAGCACCGTTAACCGAAATTTAAGAAGTAAATTCAGCAAGCTAGCGCGATTCGCTGGCGCGGCGCTTTTGGCTGTTGGTGCAGCGCCGGGTGCGCTTGCGCAAAATTCGAATTCGATTGTGGAGAGCGCCGCTGATCGCGCAACCTATGTCGATCTGGTGACTTTGGCGGAGCGGAGTGAGCTGGTCATCCGGGTCGAGATTCGTCGGCAAACACAATTGAAACCCGAACGCGCGCCTGGATTGGAACCGGGATTCGCACGGCTCTACATCGAAGCCGACACTCAAGCGCTCATTGCCGGAAACACCTCTATCGGCGAATCGCTTGTCTATCTGGTTGATGTGCCGCTTACAGCGAAGGGTAAGGCGCCAAAGCTCAAAAAACGCCCGATGATCCTGTTCGCAAACACTGTTCCAGGCAGGCCGGCGACCCAGCGCGGGACAGAGATACAGCTCACTGCGAAGAATGCGCAGTTGGATTACTCCCCCGCGTTCGAAGCGCGCCTGCGCCGAGTTTTGACATCGCTTGCCGGTGCTGACGTACCGCCAAAGATCGATGGCATCGCTGATGCTCTTGCGGTGCCCGGCACTTTGGCTGGTGAATCCGAAACACAGATTTTTCTTCGGACCGCGGATCAATCACCCGTATCGATTACAGTGTTGCGGCGCCCGGGTCTTAGACCGGTGTGGGGTGTTTCATGGGGCGAAATCGTGGATTCGGCTGCGCGCGCACCGGCGGAGAATACTCTGCGCTGGTACAGGCTAGCGTGTTCGCTGCCCCGGGAATTGCCGAGCAATGCCAATCTCGCACGCGATTCCTCGGCGCGCCGTCTGGCTGCGAACGACTATCGTTTTGTGGTCGATGGTTTGGGCGAATGTACGCGCGCTATAACAGAGGCTGAGTGACCTGCTGAAGGTTGTAAGGAAGCGCGGCTTTCGCCCTTTGAAGACAAATTGCTTTTCGCCGCCTGTTCCGTGGGTATAGAGCCTCGCGCTGGGTAACGGACAGGGATCAACCACGTGAAACAGAACAACGAAGCCGCGCCGCTGCGCATTGCCATTGCCGGTTTGGGCACGGTCGGTGCGGGTGTAATCAAGCTCTTGAACACTAACGGCGATCTGATTGCCGCGCGCGCGGGTCGCGCGATCGAAGTGGTCGCTGTCAGCGCGCGTGATCGCAAACTCGATCGGGGCGTCGATCTTTCCGGCTATGCTTGGGAAGACGATATGGGCGCTTTGGCAGCGCGCGATGATGTTGATATTTTGGTGGAGCTTGTCGGCGGATCTGATGGCCCGGCCTTGGCGGCATCACGCGCGGCGTTGAAAGCAGCCAAAGGGGTGGTTACCGCCAATAAAGCCATGATCGCTCATCATGGGCTCGAGCTGGCTGAGCTGGCAGAAGGCGCGGGTGTGCCGCTCAAATTCGAAGCCGCCGTTGCGGGCGGAATTCCGGTTGTCAAAGGGCTGCGTGAGGGCACCAGCGCCAATGCGCTGGCAAAAGTGTACGGCATTCTCAACGGCACCTGCAATTACATCCTTTCTGAAATGGAAGAGACCGGCGCGGATTTTGCCGAGACGCTCGCAGAAGCCCAAAAGCTGGGTTATGCCGAGGCTGACCCTACCTTTGACATCGAGGGTATTGATGCCGCGCACAAGCTGGCCATCCTTGCAGCCATCGGATTTGGCGCAAAGGTTGATTTCGACGCGGTTCGCACAACAGGTATCGTACAAGTTCGCGCCGCAGACATCGCCCAGGCTGATGCTCTCGGTTTCGTGATCCGTCTGATCGCTCAGGCTGATGTCGAGGGCGAAGGCAGCGATGCCCGATTGCTGCAGCGCGTCCGTCCATGTCTGGTGGCAAAGGACCATCCGCTCGCTCCGGTCGACGGTCCGACAAACGCCGTTGTGGCTGAAGGCAACTTCTCGGGCCGCTTGCTCTTTCAGGGTGCGGGTGCTGGCGATGGACCAACCGCCAGCGCAGTGGTTGCTGATCTCATCGATATCGCGCGTTCAGAGGTGGGCGCGCCATTCTCTATGCCTGTGGCTCAGCTTACGGCTTTGCCTCCGGCCGAACCGGGTCACCGGATGGAGCGTACTTATCTGCGCTTTACTGTGAATGACCGGCCTGGCGTGCTCGCGGAAATAACGGCGGCAATGCGCGATGCCGATGTGTCGATCGAAAGCCTGATTCAGCAAGGCCGCGCCAATCAGGGCGGCGATGTTCTTGTCGCGATGGTTACGCATGAAGGGCCTGAGGCGAATGTCCGCCGCGCAATAGAGCTGCTGGACGGTTCGGACAGTCTGACGGATGAGCCTCTAATTCTACCCATCCTGCCGGCTTAAGTCGTCAGTTATTGTTGGCGCGGGCAGGTTCAGTTCGCTTTCCGTGATCGGGCCGCGCCCTGCGTCACCATCTGCGCCAAGCGGCGGAAGACCGCGGGCAATACGATCTGCGTCCGAACCAGCGGGCGCTTTCGGCAGAGCCTGTACGTCGACATAGAGGACTGGCTCCGCGACGCGGCCAAACTTCACCGTCACGAGCGGTGCCATCGGCGCGCCGCCCGGTGCGCGAAGACCCGATCCGTCAACTGGCACTGGCTTTGGCCCCTGGGTTGCCTCGGCATAGCGGCGCTCGAAATCTTCTTTGTCAAACCCGCTGAAGCCGGCGTCGTCACGGCTGCGACAAACGATGATCTCATTGGCGATGCGCGCGGCATCGGCCTCATCTTCGCATTCTTTCACGATGATCGGGTCTGGAGCTTTTGAGGGGACGTTTGCCTTCACATCAATTTGAAGCGTTCCACCATCTGGCTCGATGTCTTGCGCGGGCTCTTGGTTTGCGGCGGTTATGATCGACGCAGGTGCCAGCAAAAGCGGGGCAAATCCTGCAACAATCTGTCCGCTGAGCATCCTACTCTGGGTCGCTTCTAACGGGCGGCGCGTCGAGCCCCAATTTCCGGCGGCGCTCGGCAATCTCGTCGGGGGAAGGTTCCGGATCTTTGCCCAATGGCGGAAGTCCGCGCGCGATTCTGTCAGCATCCGAACCTTCGGGAGCCTGCGGTAATGCCTCAACGTCGATAAAGATTGCGGGCGGCGGAACGCTGCCAAAGCCGATTGCGTTGCCGTGATTGGCGATGCCAAACGTATTCGGAGTGCTGCGACCTTTGGTCTTTTCTGCGTAGCGCTTTTGCCATTCTTCTTTGTTCCATGAACCGTCGGTGGCTTCGCCCAATTGGCGGCACACGATGATTTCATTGGCAATACGCGCGGCATCGGCTTCTTCTTCGCAGTCTTCCTCGAGCAGTTGATCCGATTCTGCTTTGGGTACGGTTACGGATAGGTCGAGGCGCAAAGGTTCCGGTGGCGGCCCAGCTTCTTCGGCTGCCTCTTCGGTGTCGTCTTCCGAAGTCACATTGCCGTCATCTTGCGCGCTCACAGGCGCTGCGAGCCCGGCAAAGGCGGCAAAACAGATCGCAAAAGTGGAAAAGCGCAGGTCTGGTTCAGCTTTACTCGACAAGCGCGTCTCCTTCGGCCTAAGCGCGTCAGCATACGAATGCACACGATACATGCACTTAAGCAAGCGCCATGTGAAAGAGAATAGGGACTGAATTTCCGATGAATATCCCCGCAAATACCGATGTCCTCGCAGAAAAAGAGTCAGACACAGAGGGCGCTCTCAACCGTGTTCTCGTGCTCGAAATGGTCCGCGTGACCGAGGCTGCCGCGGTTGCCGCTGCGCAGCTCGTTGGTCGCGGCGATGAAAAAGCTGCCGATGCGGCTGCTGTTGAGGCAATGCGCCGTGCCTTCGACAATCTCTACATGGATGGCACTGTTGTAATCGGTGAGGGCGAGCGTGACGAAGCGCCAATGCTCTATATCGGCGAAAAAGTTGGCGGCGCTCCGGGCAAAGGGCCCAAAATCGATATTGCGCTCGATCCCCTGGAAGGCACAACCATTACGGCAAAAGCTGGCCCGAATGCACTCGCCGTTCTGGCCGCTGCGGAGGAAGGCAATCTTCTCAACGCACCTGATACTTACATGGATAAGCTTGCTGTTGGGCCGGGATATCCAGAGGGCGTGATTGACCTTGCGAAATCTCCGACTGAAAATGTGAAAGCCGTTGCAGCAGCGAAAGGTGTTGAGCCGGGCGAGATTAACGTTTGCGTTCTCGATCGCCCTCGGCATGCTGATCTGATTGCCGAACTGCGCGCGCTTGGATGCGGCGTTGTCCTTATCGGTGATGGCGATGTTGCTGGCGTGATCGCGGTGACCGATCAGGATACTACTGTCGATATGTATATGGGCCAAGGTGGCGCGCCAGAAGGCGTTCTTGCCGCCGCAGCCCTGCGGTGTGTTGGCGGCCAGTTCAACGGCCGGCTGGTGTTCCGCAACGACGATGAAAAAGCCCGTGCCAAGAAATGGGGCATCACCGACTATGACCGCATATATAAGCTGGAAGACCTTGCGAAAGGCGACTGCATCTTTGCGGCAACGGGTGTGACAGATGGCTCGCTGCTCGATGGTGTGAAAAAGCGCAAGAAAGCGACCGGCGCGACGATCATGACAACCGATAGCGTGGTTATGCGTGCATCAAGCGGCACTGTGCGTTGGATCAAAGGTGAACACCGCATCACGCCGCATAGCGCTGGCTGAACTGAGGATAGCGCAACACGCTCTGTTGCGTTTCCATGACTCTGGTTTAGGCAATTTCCAACAAAACAGCCGAGGATTCGCGCAACCATGAAGATCATGTCCGGCAATTCAAACTTGCCACTCGCCCGGGCGATCGCGGCCTATCTCGAAATACCTCTGACCGATGCCAGCGTGCGCCGGTTCGCTGACGAGGAAATCTTCGTCGAGATTCACGAGAATGTGCGCGGCGAAGATGTGTTTATCCTTCAGCCAACAGGCTTTCCGGCGAACGACAATCTTATGGAATTGTTGATCTGTATCGATGCGCTGAAACGCGCTTCGGCAAAACGGATTACGGCTGTTATTCCTTACTTCGGCTATGCACGTCAGGATCGCAAACCCGGTCCGCGCACGCCAATCTCTGCCAAGCTGGTGGCAAACCTGATCACCGAAGCCGGTGCTGACCGTGTGCTGGCCGTTGATCTGCACGCAGGGCAGATTCAGGGCTTTTTCGATATCCCGACAGACAACCTTTATGCCGCGCCTGTCATGGCTGCCGATATTCAGGCGCGCTACGGCGATCAGGACTTGATGGTTGTCTCTCCCGATGTTGGCGGCGTTGTCCGTGCGCGTGCTCTTGCCAAGCGGCTCGACAACGCGCCGCTCGCTATTGTCGACAAACGCCGCGATCGCCCCGGCGAAAGCGAAGTGATGAATATCATCGGTGAAGTCGAAGGGCGTCACTGCATTATGATCGATGATATCGTCGATTCAGGTGGCACGCTTTGCAACGCGGCAGAGGCTTTGCTCGCCAATGGCGCGAAATCGGTCGCTGCCTACATCACGCACGGTGTGTTGTCGGGCGGAGCTGTGGCGCGCATCAACGGCTCGAAATTGAAAGAGCTGGTCATTTCGGATTCGATCCGGCCGACAGAAGCCGCCGAAGCAAGCGACCGTATCCGCATCCTGACCATGGCGCCGCTGGTCGGCGAAGCGATCCGCCGGATTGCCGACGAAAGCAGTGTCAGCTCGCTGTTTGATTAAGCGGCAGGCTATGCTCGCTGGGTCAGAAACGGCTTGCGCATCCACGGTCTGACAGCGCCCGGCTCAAGCCGGTCGAGCAATTCAAGCCTGCGTGCTTGCCTAATCTCGAGACTGAGTGTGAGCAGAGCCGAGCGATTGCGCTGAAACTCCATTGGAGTCATGCCGAAGAACACCTGAAATTCGCGGATCTGATGCGCCTGATCGAAGAAACGGAGCATGATCTCTTCTTCCTCTTCATCTGCCACCCCGCAAAGCCTTGCAGCGAGATCGAGGATGCGCGCACGCCGCATAATCTGACTTGGCTGAAGGCCGAAATCGCGTTTGGCGGTGCGCTCAACCGTTCTCTGCGAAACGCCCTGACGATCGGCGAATTCATTCAATGAGCCGTTGGGGTCGGTAAATGCCTGCAATTCTAGCGCTTGCGCAATCGGGCTGGGGTGCTTTGCCCCTGTGCGTTGAACAAATTCCGCAAGCCAGTTTTCAATTCTCAAAAGCCATGCGGTCGGGCTGAGGGATTCGTCAAAGAGGCTGGTGACATCGTCATCATCGACCCCGCCGCGCTCAATCGAAACGATCCGGTCCAGCATCGCGCTGTCCTTTAACCCAAAGAGAGTGCGCAACGCGCCGGGGCGCAGCATCAGACCGGCCACTTTGATGCCGCCTGAATATCTGAGCGGCATTACCTGACTGTGCTGTCCGCAAAGGAATGTCTCGTCGCGAATGGACAATTCGCCATCCTTGGTGTCCACGGTCCAATCAACGCCAACGGCACTGCGGAGATACGGTGCGTCATTGCAGAGCACCCCTTGAAGTGTCTCTGTTCCGTTCGGGTACGCGTAAGCCACCATTGATCGGCTTACCCACGGTCTGATCCGCTTATCCGGCGCCCTGTTAATCGATAGAGGGTCGCCTTCATCGGTCGCTCCGGTCCGTGACCGAAGCTTTGTGCCAGCATCTGTTTCGGATTTCATTTCGACCCTATCCGCATTTTCGAGGCTATTTTGGACGCAGAGCTAGGTTTTGTCACGTAGTCTTAAGCACATGCCGCGAGCGACGCTGAATTGGACCATCATTACCGGTGAAGTTTTGACCGCAGTATTTGACCGCAGCATTGTTCAAGTGTTTAGGGGCGGGGTCGATTTTCGCGCCAATACTTGAGGCATAAATGACCCCTGCAGATTTAGAACTCGCCCATGCACTTGCCGACGCAGCCGGTCATGCAATCCGCCCCTTGTTTCGGGGCGAATGGGACCATGAGCGCAAATCGGATGCGTCTCCGGTAACCGAAGCGGACCGCGCTGCAGAGGCGGCTATGCGTGCGATCATCGAAGAGCGCCGGCCTGATGACGGGATCATCGGCGAAGAATACGGGACGCGAAACGAAGGCGCAGGGCGGCAATGGGTGCTGGACCCGATCGACGGTACAATCAGCTTCATGGCTGGCCGTCCGATTTTCGGCACACTGATCGCGCTGATGCAGGATGGCTGGCCCGTACTAGGCGTGATCAATCAGCCGATTGCCGGGGAACGCTGGTCCGCGCGGATTGGTGAAGGGACCATATTCAACGGCAAGCCCGTAAAGACACGGGCGTGCAAGGAATTGTCCGATGCGACCATCGCATCATCCGGGCCGCAATATTTCACCGATGATCAGGGCGCGGCATTCATGTCGCTTGCGGCGCAAACATCGCAAATCGTGGTGTGGGGCGGCGATTGCTACAATTACGGCCTGCTCGCGGGCGGGCATCTGGATGTCGTGTGCGAAGCGGGGTTGAAGCTTTACGATTACGCTGCGCTCGTGCCGATTGTTGAAGGTGCGGGCGGCATGATGAGCGACTGGCAAGGCAATCCGCTCGACGCGAACAGCGACGGTATGGTTTTGGCCCTTGGCGAACCAGCGCGTTTGGAAGAGGTGTTAGAGGCGATGGGGTAGCTTTGTCCTTCGATCCATCTGGCGGATTTGGCTTGATCTGATTTGGCAAAACCTCTTACTTCAATCCATGGATATAAGGACAACCTCGGATTCCGAAATCGGAATACTTCGCAGTTTGAATGATGATGAAATATTGGCGAATATTGGTCTTGAGGACAGCGGGGTTACCGCAACGAAAGCTCTGGGCGTCGCTGGTAAAAACTTTCTGAGACAAGGCGATTTCTCGACTGCTGGTATTTCAGAGACATTCGATGATCTTGTCGCGCGGGGTAGAGCGTTCTTCGCAAAACTTTGGGGCCAAGCCCGGAACGTCGTTTGTGCTCTGTATGATCAGCTCAATTCCAACAATCCGGACCGGGAATGGCTCAAGCTAGTCGCGGAGGAGCTCGTCAAGCTCCTCGGGATCGGTGGAAGGCTTGCTTTGCTGGTGGTGCAAGCGGCGATTGGGCGAGGGTTGCAAAACCTTTGTCAGATGAAAATCCAGCCCGCTTAATGACGCGCCGAATCGCTTGCAAACCCCGGCAAAACCGTTATGCGGGCGTCCTTCACGACACAGATTTCGAGTCCGGCCTGGCGAATAGGGCTGCCAGGGCTGGTCCAATGTGTCTCTGATAAAGGAGATAGAAATGCCCAAGCTTAAGACCAAAAGCGGTGTGAAGAAACGCTTCAAAATCACCGCAACCGGCAAAGTGAAGCACGGCGTCGCTGGTAAGCGTCACCGCCTGACGCACCACAATGCCAAGTATATCCGCCAGAATCGCGGTACTTCGGTGATCTCTGATCCCGATACCAAGACGATCAAGAAATGGGCGCCATACGGCCTCGATTGAGGGTGACGCGAGCCTCGTGCTCCTCCCCATCAGAATAAGGATATACTGATATGCCACGCATTAAACGCGGCGTTACCACGCGCCAAAAACACAAGCGTCTTCTGGACCAGGCCAAGGGTTACCGCGGCCGCCGTAAGAACACGATCCGTATTGCTCGCCAGGCTGTCGAAAAGGCCGGCCAATACGCATACCGCGATCGCCGGATTAACAAGCGCAACTTCCGCGCTCTGTGGATCCAGCGTATCAACGCTGCGGTTCGCGCTGAAGGTCTCACATACTCGCAATTCATGCACGGCGTGAAACTTGCCGGTATCGAACTTGACCGCAAAGTCATGGCGGACCTCGCCATGAATGAAGAAGCGGCGTTCAAGACAATTATCGCTCAGGCCAAGGCTGCACTGCCAGCCTAACGCGCCTTTTCGAAGTTCAAAAAGGGCTCCGCTGCAGTTCGCAACGGGGCCCTTTTTGTGTCTGCGTGGCACAGCGATTTGTACAGAACCGCCAAAAGCCTTGTACAAAACCGTCATTCTCGGCACATAGCCGCGCATGGCAACGAGTAAGCGCGATGTCGGAGGATCTTCGACGGACTATACAGTCCGCAGCAACTTCCACTCGCCTCCAAAGCAGTTCGATGGTTGCTTTACGACTTTCTATCACTTGTCTCTGAATGTCGGCGATGGCGGCAGTGTTCATGATTATCTGCAACCCGAATGGGGCAATATCCGCTTCTTTTGCGGCGGCCGCCCCACGGCAAAGATCGGCTCGTCGATGGTATCGGGGGCCAGCTTCAATGCCACGGGCCCCAGTTCGCTTCCCGCAGAGTTTGAGCTGGGAACATCCGAGATGTGGGGCATAGGGTTCCTGCCGGTTGGTTGGGCGCGCTTTGTTGAAGCGGATGCCCACGAGCTGGCAAACACTGTGCATGACGGCACGCAGCATCCGGCCTTCGCCAAATATGCTCCGCTGGAAAGCGCACTTTGCGATCCCGATGTGACCCGCGAAGAACAATTTGATGCGATTGTGGAATTGATGGGCCGGTTGATGCGGCCCAATCGGGATGAGCCAAAAATCGTGCGGGTCCATCAAGCGTTGGTTGATGGCGAGTTTTTGGCGGTCAGCGATCTGGCCGATGCATGCGGCATGTCGATCCGCACTCTGGAGCGAGTGTGCAGGCGCTATTTCGGCTTTACGCCCAAGAAATTGATGCGCCGCCAGCGGTTCACGCGGTCATTGACCAGCTTCATGCTGCATCAAGGCAGCCGCTGGACCGAAGCGATGGACGGGGAATATCACGATCAGGCGCAATTCACGCGCGAATTCCGTGAATTCATGACGATGAACCCGAGCGAATATGCGGCACTCGATCATCCGATATTGTCTTCCTTTATGGAGGCGCGGGCACGGGTGTGGGGCAGTGCCGCTCAGGCGCTCGATAAACCCAGTCGCTAAAAGAGTTTGCCGCCTAGGCGTTATCGCGTTTTACATTTTCCTCCGATAAATCCATTACATAGTCGCGCTCGGCGGGAACCGTCTGTCCGCGCCTTTACCACCGCTTGAATCGGAGCAGAAATGCACGCCAGTACGGGAAATGCGGTCACGATCCGCTTCGCGCTGCCCGCGCCCGAACTGCGTGCCTACGTCACGACATATTACCACACCGATGTGCTTTGCAGCCCGTCAGAGCCTGTTCTCGAAGATTATCTCCACCCCGAATGGCCGAATTTGCGGTTCCTGACCAAAGGCTCATCGCATTCAGCGATCGGCAGTGAGCCTTTGTCCGAAAGCCCGGAATTTTCTGTCACTGGCCCGACCAGCCGCGCGGCGCGGTTCAGGCTTTCCAGCGGACGGAATTGGGGCATTGGCCTGCTCCCGCTTGGGTGGTCTGCATTGATCAATGCGCAGGCGGGCGATTACGCAGATCGCTCTGTTGACGGAGCACAGGACACCGCCTTTGAAGCGTTTCTGCCCCTTGCAAAAGCCTTGGTCGAAACTGATGGTGATTTTGATCGGGGTCTGTCGGAGATCGAGCGGCACATGGCTGGCTTGGCGGACAAAGTATCGCCGCAGGACCGCGCAATTTCCGCGATCAACGCGGCTCTCGTTGACCCAGAGCTATCAAGCGTCAAAGATCTCGCCGAGCGTGTGGGTATGAATGTTCGTTCTTTGGAGCGTTTGTCGCGCCGTGCATTCGGCTTCACGCCCAAACTTCTGCTGCGGCGGCAGCGTTTCTTGCGCAGCCTTTCCCGGTTCATGCTCGACCCTTCGATGAAGTGGCTGAGCACTTTGGATTATCAATACCATGACCAGGCGCATTTCGTGCGCGATTTCAAACGCTTCATGGGGATGAGCCCGAGCGCTTACGCCAAATTGGAGAAGCCATTCCTGATCGCGGCTGCGCGGGCGCGGATGGAAATTGCGGGCGCGGCGGTGCAGGGCCTCCACAATCCCGACCGTGACGTTTGAGCAAAGAGTGATGTGAAAACGCGCCGGGTTTCCAATCGCGCTTTGCAACGCGCCCGATAGAACGCTAACGGACGCGCTCATTCTATTGAGCCGAAACATGACTGATTTGACACCACAAAAAGACGCGGCCCTCGCCGCAATTGCTGACGCCGCTTCGTTGGAGGCGCTGGACGAGCAACGCGTCGCTGCGCTGGGTAAGAAAGGCTGGGTCAGTCTGGCCCTGAAAACACTCGGCGGAATGAGCCCTGAGGAGCGCCAAGAGGCGGCTCCCGCGATACAGGCCGTGCGCGGCGAAATCGCCCAAGCTATTGATGCGAAGAAAGCCGCATTGGAAACAGCCGAACTCGAAGCGCAGCTGGCCAGCGAGACGCTCGATCTGACGCTCCCGGCTCCGGCCACGCCGCAAGGTTCCATCCACCCTGTCAGTCAGGTGATGGATGAGTTGGCGGAAATTTTTGCCGACCTCGGCTTCTCGGTCGCAACCGGACCTGAGATCGAAGACGATTGGCACAACTTCACCGCGCTCAATATGGATGAAAGCCATCCTGCCCGCGCGATGCACGACACGTTCTATTTCCCTGATGCGGCACCTGATGGTGGGCAGATGCTCTTGCGCACGCACACGTCGCCCGTCCAAATCCGCAGCATGAAAGAGCACGGCGCGCCGATCCGTCTCATCGCGCCGGGCCGTGTGTACCGTTCTGACAGCGATGCGACCCACACCCCTATGTTCCACCAAGTCGAAGGCTTGGTCGTGGACCGTGACATCCATCTCGGCCATTTGAAGTGGACATTGGAGACATTCTTCAAGGCATTCTTTGAGCGCGAAGACATCACTTTGCGCCTGCGTCCGTCCTACTTCCCGTTCACCGAACCGAGTGTGGAAGTTGATGTGGGCTATTCCAACGAGGGCAACCGCCGCGTTGTCGGTGGCCACGGCGATGCCGAGGGGCATGACTGGATGGAGCTTGGCGGCAGCGGCATGGTCAATCGCCGTGTGCTCGAAATGGCGGGCGTTGATCCCGATGAATATCAAGGCTTTGCCTTCGGCCTCGGGATCGACCGGATTGCCATGCTCAAATACGGCATGAACGATCTGCGCGCTTTCTTTGACGGCGATCCGCGCTGGCTTTCGCATTACGGATTTGCTGCGGTTGATCAGCCGACCCTTTCCGCCGGTGTGGGAGCAGCCTCATGAAGTTCTCTGTCACATGGCTCAAAGACCATCTGGAAACCGATGCGACGCTTTCCGAAATCACGGATTGCCTGAACGCAATCGGCTTGGAAGTCGAAGGCGTCGAGGACCCGGCACAGAGGCTTGCGGGCTTCACCGTTGCTAAGGTTCTGACCGCTGAAAAGCACCCTGATGCTGACAAGCTTCAGGTGCTGAGCGTTGATACTGGCGCGGGCGACCCTTTGCAGGTTGTCTGCGGCGCGCCCAATGCGCGTGCTGGCATGATGGGTGTGCTCGGCCAGCCGGGTGCGGTTGTTCCGTCCAACGGTATGGAGCTGCGCAAAAGCGCCATTCGCGGTGTCGAATCCAACGGCATGATGTGCAGCGTGCGCGAGCTTGAACTGGGCGAAGATCACGACGGCATTATCGAATTGCCTGATGATGCACCCGTTGGCCACAGCTTTGCCGATTATCACGGTTCCTCTCCGATCATCGACGTTGCGATCACGCCGAACCGGCCGGATTGCATGGGTGTGTACGGCATTGCCCGCGATCTCGCGGCGGCTGGGCTGGGCAGGCTCAAACCGATTGCGTTTCCGAAATTCGACGCATCCGGCGAATGCCCGGTCGAAATCCGCACCGATGATGCAGAGGGTTGCCCTGCATTCTATGGCCGCGTGATCAAAGGCGTGAAAAACGGTCCGTCGCCTGATTGGCTGCAGCAACGTTTGCAAAGCGCTGGCCAGCGCCCGATCTCGCTGCTGGTCGATCTGACCAATTATCTCATGCTGGCCTATGGCCGTCCGGCGCATGCTTACGATCTGTCTAAGCTGTCGGGTGCAGCTATCGCGCGTCGTGCAAAGACCGGCGAGCAGGTCCTCGCGCTTAATGAGAAGACCTATACTCTCGATGACAGTATGGTTGTGATCGCGGACGATAAAGAGGTCCACGACATTGCCGGCATTATGGGCGGCGAGAATTCGGGTGTATCCGATGACACGACCGATCTGCTGCTGGAGATCGCCTATTTCGATCCGCCGCGCATCGGTGTGACGGGCCGGAAGCTTGGCCTTGCTTCGGATGCGCGCACGCGTTTCGAGCGCGGGGTTGATCCGGAATTTTTGGATGATGGCCTGGACCTGCTCACCGGCTTGATCGTCGAACTGGCGGGCGGCACGGCGAGCGGAAAAGTGCATGCAGGTGCAGCACCGGGCGACGCCAAAGTGGTGGCTTTCGATACCGCGCTCACCGCAAAACTGGGCGGCGTCGAAGTCGCGGGTGATGAACAGCGCCGTATTCTCGAAAGTCTCGATTTCGCGGTTTCGGATGATTGGCAGGTCACCTGCCCGCTGCGTCGTCACGATATCGAAGGGCCAGCCGATCTTGTCGAAGAGATCGTGCGTATTCACGGCCTCGACAAAGTGGAAAGCGTCGCCTTGCCGCGCGCCGAAGGCGTTGCGAGGCCGACCGCTACGGCGGAGCAAATCCTTGAACGCAAGCTGCGCCGCGCAGCAGCGGCAAGCGGGCTCAACGAAGCGATTACGTGGTCGTTCCTTCCCGAAGCGGAAGCTGCGCATTTCACCGCGACCGATGATCTTTGGAAGCTCGCCAATCCGATCAGCGAAGACATGAAAGTGATGCGCCCGTCGCTCATTCCCGGACTGTTGATGGCGGCGAAACGCGCGGCAACGCGGGGCAGCACGTCGAGCCGTCTGTTCGAAATCGGGCGGCGGTATTTCCGAGGCTCTGACGGCATGAGCGATGAACGCGCTACGGTGGGTGTTGTGCTGTCGGGTGAGAAAGTGGCGCGCGGCTGGGCCAATGGCAAAGCTGCGATGTTTGACGCTTATGATGCGAAGGCATCGGCGCTCGAATTGCTGGCCGCTGCGGGCGCGCCAGCGGACAAGCTGATGGTTATGGAGCCTGTCGTCGATGGCGAGGGCACGCAATTCCATCCGGGGCAATCGGCAACTCTGCGCCTTGGTCCGAAGAAGGTGCTTGCGCGGTTTGGCATGATCCATCCTGCGACGCTCAAGGCGTTTGATGTGGATGGCCCGATCGCCGCGGTCGAGATTTTCCTCGATGCGATCCCTCAGAAGAAAGCCGGCAAAGGCCCCGTCAGCTTCGCACGGCCAAGTTTCACGCCGCCGGCCTTGCAATCGGTGACCCGCGATTTTGCGTTCCTAATTCCTACAAGCACAAGCGCAGCCGATCTCATTCGCGCAGTCCGATCTGCTGATAAGGCGAACATTACAGACGCCCGAGTGTTCGACGTTTTCGAAGGCCAAGGCGTGCCGGAAGGCAAGAAATCGGTCGCAGTCGAAGTGACGCTTCAACCGCAAGAGAAGTCTTACAAAGACGCCGATCTCAAAGCGATTTCGGATGCGATTGTGGCCTCTGCAGCCAAACAGGGGGCGGAACTGCGCGGTTAAGCCGTTCGGGTCTGACACATCATGTCCAATCGCCGCACCTTCGCGATCATTTCGCACCCCGATGCCGGTAAAACGACGCTAACGGAAAAGCTGCTGCTGCAAGGCGGCGCGATTCACTTGGCGGGCGAGGTGAAAGCTCGAGGGGCGCAGCGGCGTGCGCGGTCTGACTGGATGAAGATCGAGCAGCAACGCGGCATCTCGGTCACGTCTTCTGTGATGACATTCGAGAAAGAATACGAGGGCGAAACGATCACCTTCAACCTGCTCGATACGCCGGGCCACGAGGACTTTTCAGAAGACACCTACCGGACCCTAACCGCCGTAGACAGCGCCGTAATGGTGATTGACGCGGCTAAAGGTATCGAGCCGCAGACCAGAAAATTGTTCGAGGTTTGCCGGCTTCGCAATGTTCCGATCATCACCTTCGTCAACAAGGTAGACCGCGAAGGCCGCGATCCGTTTGAGACGCTCGATGAAGTGGCCGACATGCTCGCCCTCGACGTGTCGCCGCAAATGTGGCCCATCGGAATGGGTGGCCAATTTGAAGGCATACTGGATTTCGCCAGCGGCGAAGTCAGCCGTCCCGAGGGGCCGTCCAAAGAGTTTCTCGGCAAGCGCGATAGCGATCCTGAAATCCCTGACAATTTCGCCGAAGAAGCCGAACTGGCGCAGGTCGGCTATCCCGAGTTTGACTTGGAGGCCTATCGCAGCGGCGATTTGACGCCTGTCTATTTCGGATCGGCTCTCAAGAACTTCGGCGTTACCGAACTGATCGATGCGATTGCCAAGCACGCTCCGCCGCCGCGTCCTCAACCGGCTGGCGATGAGCAAATTGCGCCTGATCACGATGAAGTCACCGGCTTCATCTTCAAAGTGCAAGCCAATATGGACCCGAACCACCGTGACCGGATCGCCTTTATGCGTCAGGTTTCGGGCACGTTTAAGCGTGGGATGAAGCTGACACCGTCCGGTCTTGGTAAACCGATTGCGATCCATTCGCCGATCCTGTTTTTCGCGCAGGACCGCGAGATTGCGGATACCGCCGAGGCAGGCGACATTATCGGCATCCCGAACCACGGCACTTTGCGCGTCGGCGATACGCTTTCTGAAAAGGACGTGCTGCGCTTCACAGGTCTGCCAAATTTTGCACCGGAGATCCTGCGCCGCGTTCAGCTGAAAGATCCGACCAAGACGAAACAACTTCGCAAGGCGCTCGACGATCTTTCCGAAGAAGGCGTCATCCAGGTGTTCTACCCGGAGCTGGGTGCGCAGCATATTGTTGGTGTTGTCGGACAGCTTCAACTCGAAGTGCTGATCTCGCGTCTATCGGCGGAGTATAAGGTCGAGGCTGCTCTGGAAGCAGCGCCCTTTGCAACCGCGCGCTGGGTTAAGGGTGATCAGAAGGCGCTGGATGAATTCGAGCAGTTCAATCGCGCCAACCTCGCAAAAGACCGTGATGGCGACATGGTGTTCATGGCCAAGAGCCCTTGGGATGTGAATTATCAGGTCGAAAAGAACCCCGACCTCACCTTTTCCGCCACCAAGGAAAGGTAGTCTTGCAGGCTTGGCCCATTCGCGGCAAAGCCTGATCCATGACTGTATCCGGCCCGACTTCGCAGACCTTTATCTCGCAGCGCCTCAAGCTGAACTATTTCGACTGGGGCAATCACGAAAAGCCGCCGCTTGTTCTCGTCCATGGCGGGCGTGATCATGCGCGTAGCTGGGATTGGACTGCCGAGCAGCTGGCGCAGGATTGGCATGTCGTTGCGATGGATCATCGCGGGCACGGGGACAGCGATTGGGTGTCTGACGGCAACTACAATTCCAACGATATGGTCTATGATCTTGCGCAGCTGGTGCATCAACTGGGGCGTGGGCCCGTTACGATTGTGTCCCATTCGATGGGAGGCAATGTCTCGCTGCGATACGCCGGTATGTTCCCAGATATGGTAACAAAGCTGGTCGCGATCGAAGGGTTGGGGCCGTCGCCAGAGTGGAAAGAAAAGCAGCGTTCCACCCCCTATCCCGAGCGGATGCGTGAGTGGATCGAGAAAAAGCGCAAGGCCGCTGGTCGAAGCCCGCGCAAATACGACACTATCGAAGCTGCCTTCGCCCGGATGATTGAGGAAAACTCCTACCTTACCGAGGTTCAGGCCAAGCATTTGACTGTCCATGGCGTGACCCGCAACGAAGATGGCACCTATACATGGAAATTCGATCCGCATCTGAACGTGTGGGGCGTGGAAGATGTCGCTGATGAATTTATCGAGGCGACATGGGCGGCGATCTCCTGCCCGACTTTGCTGCTTTATGGAGCGGACAGCTGGGCTTCCAATCCGGAGAAAGACGGCCGGATCAAACACTTCAATAATGCGGAGGTGGTCGAATTCAAGGAAGCCGGGCACTGGCTTCATCACGACCAGTTCGACAAATTCATGAAAGTCTTGCAAGACTTTCTCTGAACTGACGGAGCGAAAATATGGCTGATTTCTTCGATGCGCTTGAGCCCAAGCATGTGGCGATGATTGAGAAACAGCCAGTGTTCTTTGTGGCCACCGCTGCCGCCGATGGACGGATCAATCTCAGCCCCAAAGGCTATGATGCCTTTCGCGTCATCTCGCCAACACGGGTTGCCTATCTTGATCTTGCCGGATCCGGCAACGAGACGCACGCGCATCTGATCGCTGACCAAGATGATGCGGGGCGTATCACGATCATGTTCACCAACTTTGACCGGCCTGCACTAATCCTGCGCATTTATGGCAAGGGGAAGCCCGTCCTGCCTCAGGATGATGGCTGGGATGAACTGGCGGATCATTTCACAATGATGCCGGGCACGCGGCAAATTTTTGATATTGCCATCGAAAGCATCCAGACCAGCTGCGGCTGGGGTGTTCCGTTTATGAGCCTTGAGGGCGAGCGCGAAACACTCAAAAAGGCGCACCGCCTGTCTGAGCCAGCCGAGTGGGAGGCGAAAGCCGCTACCAGAACCAAAAGCATCGATGGGCTGCCTACCCGGGCAACAGACAGGTATATTACGGGTGAGTAGATTCATCTGAAATTTTGTATCTTGCTCTAGCCCGGCCAGAGCATTCTTATGAATGTGATGCCTAAAAAATAAACAAAAGATTAAATGTTGGGCAAGTTATCTGTCTGTTGTGCCGCCATAAGGGATGCCCGCCGCTCGGGAATTCGATGAATCGAGATTTGGCACACCGTTTGCACTCCTAAACCCGCCGGGATGAACCCGGTGAGCCAAAGGGGGCACAGATGAAGTTCATCATCGCCATCATAAAACCATTCAAGCTCGATGAGGTCCGCGAAGCGTTGGGCTCTATCGGCGTCGCCGGCATGACCGTTTCCGAAGTTAAGGGTTTCGGTCGCCAAAAAGGCCAAACCGAGATTTATCGCGGTGCGGAATACTCCACCAACATGCTGCCGAAAGTGAAGCTCGAAATAGCTGCCAGCGATGAAGTCGCCGCGCAGGTTGTCGAGACGATCCAGCAGACCGCCAACACCGATGCAATCGGTGATGGCAAGATATTCGTGCTCGATCTCGCATCGGCAACTCGCATTCGCACCGGCGAAGCGGGCGAAACAGCGCTCTAAAGGGGACAACGCATGATCCGCAAATTTCTCACCGGAGCAGGTGTCGCTGGCTCCTCGCTCTTCATATCAACTGCCGCCGCCGCGCAAGAAGCCGCTGCGGCAGTTCCCAATCCGGGCAACAATGCCTGGATGATGACATCAACCGTTCTGGTTCTGTTGATGATCCTTCCGGGTCTGGCCCTGTTTTATGGCGGTTTGACCCGTTCGAAGAACATGCTTTCGACCATGACCCAGATCGGCTCGACCGCCGCTCTGGCGATGCTGATCTGGGTGATGTGGGGCTTCTCGCTCGCATTCGGATCGGTTCCGATTGAAGGCTTTTTGGGCCAGTTTATCAGTGGGGGCAGTTACTTCCTTGCTGGCATGAGCGCAGAATCCACGGCCGCGACATTCACTGATGAAGTCATCAGTGAATATGTCTTTGTCAGTTTTCAGATGACATTCGCCGCGATCACTGCCGCGCTGATCCTCGGCGCCACTGCCGAGCGCATGAAGTTCAACGCCGTGATGCTCTTCGTTCCGATCTGGCTGACAATTGTCTATTTCCCGATCGCCCACATGGTATGGGCAGGTGACGGATTGCTGTTTGAGGCGGGCGCGCTTGATTTTGCTGGCGGTACTGTTGTGCACATCAACGCAGGTGTTTCGGGTCTGGTTCTCGCATACCTTCTTGGCAAGCGTCGCGGCTACCCGGCTGAGCCGATGCCACCGCACTCGCTTACTATGACAATGGTCGGCACTGGCCTTCTGTGGGTTGGCTGGTTCGGCTTTAACGCTGGCTCCGCCTTGGAAGCCGATGGCTTTGCTGGTCTTGCGATGATCAACACATTCGTTGCGACTGCCGCTGGCGCGCTGACATGGATGGTTATCGAGCGCATGGCAGGACACAAGGGCTCCGCTCTTGGCTTCTGCTCTGGCGTGATCGCTGGTCTTGTTGCTGTCACACCGGCTGCGGGTAACAGCGGACCATTTGGCGCCATCCTGCTCGGCATCGCATCTTCTGTCGTTTGCTACTTCTTCGTTGCGAAGGTGAAGGCGAAGTTCGGATATGACGACTCGCTGGACGCATTCGGCATCCACGGCATTGGCGGCATTGTCGGCGCTATCGGAACAGGCCTTGTCTATCAGCCATTCCTCGGTGGTCCTGGCGACGGTTCTACCCCCCTCTTGGCTCAGCTTTGGGTTCAGACTGAGGGTGTGCTCGTGACGATTGTATGGGCCGGTATCGGCACTCTGATCGCTGGCTTCATTGTCCAGATGCTGATCGGATTGCGTGTCGAAGAAGAAGCCGAAGTCGACGGGCTCGACATCTCCGAACACGGGGAACGCGCCTACAATTAGACAACCAGTTTGGCGGGGGAAGAACTCTCTCCTCTCCTTTTCTCCCGCCTCCACACGTTCCTCCTGCGAACGAACAAACTGATAAGGGCCGGAGCGGCATACCCGCTCCGGCCCCTTTTTTTGGTATTTGCCCTTTAAGCAGAGACGCTTGAGTCAGATCAGGCTTTTTCGGCTGCCTTGATAAAGTCAGCGCAGCGTTCGCCGATCATAATGCTGGGCGCGTTGGTGTTGCCGCTTACGATCTTGGGCATGACGCTCGCATCGGCGATCCAGAGACCTTCCAATCCGCGCACTTTCAGCGTCGGATCAACAACCGCATCGTCGTCTGCGCCCATGCGGCACGTGCCGACCGGGTGATAGACTGTGTCCGCTCGGTTGCGGATCATTTCATCGAGAGCGGCGTCGTCATTCAGATCGACTGGGTGCCGATCGGTCGGACCATAGACCTGCAACGGCGGCGCATCCGCAATCCGGTGCGACAGGCGAATACCTTCGCGTAAAGTTGCGATATCGCGATCATCGTCGAGGAAGTTCGGGTCAATCACAGGCGCCGCCGCAGCATCACCCGACCCCAGCCGAACCGTGCCTTTGCTTTCTGGACGCAGCACACAGGCGTGTAGAGAGAAGCCGTAACCTTTCACATTTTCGCGGCCATGATCTTCGAGCACAGCAGGAACAAAGTGCCACTGAATATCCGGTGCTGGAGCGTCTTTCATCACGGTCCAGAATCCGCCTGCCTCGGCATATGGCGTGGTCATCGCGCCGGTGCGTTTGCGGCGGTGTTCGAAAATGGCGCCAGCCATCTTGAGCGTACCTTTCAGCGTGCCGCCAATCGGAACGTCGCTTTCCGTTTCCCAGCCGGACACATAGTCGATGTGATCCTGCAGGTTCCCACCGACATCCTTGCGGTCCAACACTACGTCGATACCGTTGTCTTTGAGGTGCTCCGCCGGGCCGATGCCCGATAGCATCATGATCTGCGGCGAATTGAATGCACCAGCAGAGAGAATCACGCCGCGCTGGGCATAGATCATCTCGCTGCGCTTCCCGCGCCGGACCATCACACCTGTCACACGGCCGCCTTCAACAACGAGCTTTTCAACCAGTGTCTTTGTGCGGATGGCGAAATTGCCCTGCTCACGGATCGGTTCGACATAGGCGCGGGCAGCGGACCAGCGTTCGCCGTTTCGCTGCGTCACTTGATACAGGCCAAAGCCTTCGTGCCGCTCGCCGTTGAAATCATCATTGGGACGCATTTGGAGCGATGCAGCCGCTTCGACAAATGCGTGGCTTGTGGGGTTGGGCGATCCTTGATCGGAGACGAACAATGGCCCGCCTTCGCCATGATATTTATCGCCTCCGCGCTCATTCGATTCCGCCCTTTTGAAATAGGGCAGCACATCCTCATACGACCAACCGTCGCAACCCATCGCCGCCCAGTTGTCATAATCCCATTTGTTGCCGCGAATATAGACCATCGCGTTGATTGCGGATGATCCGCCGAGCCCTTTTCCGCGCGGTTGATACCCGATCCGGCCATTCAGCCCCTTTTGCGGAACAGTGTCGAATTTGTAATTCGAGGAATTGCGGATGAACGGCATAAAGCCTGGCGTTTTGATAATGACATTGTCATTCCGTCCGCCCGCCTCAATCAAACAGACACGGCGGGTGCCATCAACAGCCAAGCGCCCGGCGACTGCGCTGCCACCACTTCCTCCGCCGATAACGACGTAATCGAAACTCTCCATGATCTCTCCTCTTGAGAGACAGGACTACGCAGCTTCGCCTTGGCTTTCAATCGGGTTTCTCGAAGCAACTGGTTTTACAGCGTCGCTTTGGCCGGTTCTGGCGCGCCAGCGTTCGCGGATCGTGTCGGAGGTTTCGCGCGAGCCATCATGGCTCCAGCCGGGAGGACGCAGCAAATAGGACAGCTTATGCTTCCACGGGCTGCGCCAAATGTCGGTGATCATTCCGATCCACTCGTGGAACACGGCCCACAGCAGGTTGAAACTGCCTAGCTGTTTGATGATGCCATACCGGATTTTCTCATCATCGCGTTCGGCCTCGAACGTGCCGAACATCTTGTCCCAGATAATAAACACGCCAGCGTAGTTGCGATCGAGATAGCGTGGGTTGGTCGCGTGGTGCACGCGGTGATGGCTCGGCGTGTTCATTACGGCTTCAAACCAGCGCGGCATCCTATCGATGGCTTCGGTGTGGATCCAGAATTGGTAGATCAGATTGAAGCCGCCGACGATGGCGATCATGGCCGGGTGAAAGCCAAGCAGCACCAATGGCAGGGCAAAGAGCAATCCGAACGTGAATGATCCGGTCCACGACTGCCTGAGCGCGGTTGATAGGTTGTAATGCTGGCTGGAATGGTGGTTCACATGGCTTGCCCACATCCATCGGATCCGGTGCCCCGCACGGTGAACCCAATAATATTTGAGGTCATCAAGAATAAAGACAAGCGGCCATGCCCACCAAACGATCCACCATTCAGGACCGAGGTCAAACAGGCGATATTCGTAAGCAGCGATAAACACATAAAGGGCAAAACCGCCGAACAAAGCGCCCGCGACTGTCGAGCCCAGTCCGAACGCCAAGCTTACCAATGTGTCCATCGGCTCATATTTCTCGGGTGCGCGGAACCTCGCCCACAGCATTTCAGCCAGGACGGCGACTACGAAGAGAGGCACGGCAAATTGGGTGGGGGAGAATTCAGGCATCGTCTGTGCTGTTTAGCCGATTGATCGCTTCTGCCCAAGGCGCAGAGTTTGCGAGCGTTAGGTCAACGTCGCCAAAGCGCGCCTCCCCAGTGGAAACGGTGATTCTCTCGTCTGAAATTGAAGCCATTGCATCGGGCGTGAGGATGCGGCCCGCAAACTGATTGCCATGCGGCTTTATGACCATGATCCGCCCCGACGAATCTTTCAGCAACGCGCCCGCTCCGCTTGCATCCAAGGCGACTGCGACCGCCTCATACCCGTCCTCCACTTCGGCGGCGGCGCGCCGTGCCTCGGCCTCATCGCAGAATGCCGTCTCGCCCCCGAGCCGGAGCAGTTTGGCTAATCCGGTTATGGCAAGAATTGCGATCAATGAACCAGCGAAGATCAGGATTTGCGGATGAATTTCCATGTTCATCCGGGATTGGCATGAGCTGCGCTTTGCGGCAAGCATGGCCGCAACAGGAGATTGCCATGAAATTGCCTTTCACCACGCTCACCGCCGCTGCGTCTGCCACGCTTCTTGTTTCGGCTGCACCGCTGGCTGCCGACGATCACGCAGTCGATCCGACTGCCTTCGTCGAGGCCGATGCAAAGCGGACCGAGCGTGTGGCTCAGCAGCTCTGGGAATTGGCGGAGCTCGGATACCTCGAGACCCAAACAACGGCATTGTTGCAAAGCGAGCTGTCCGGAGAAGGTTTCCGCATTGAGCAAGGCATTGCCGATATTCCGACAGCCTTTCTGGCCGAATGGGGTGAAGGCGGGCCGGTCATCGCGATTATGGCGGAAATGGATGCGCTGCCCGGTATCAACCAGTCTGCCTCGCCTTTGCGGGAAATAATCGAAGGCAAGAATGCGGGCCATGCCTGCGGGCACAACCTGTTTGGCGCCGGATCGCTGGTCGCCGCCATCGCCGTAAAAAAATGGCTGGAGGAAACAGGCACACCGGGCCGTATTCGGTTTTACGGCACGCCAGCCGAGGAAGGCGGGTCAGGCAAAGTCTATATGACCCGCGCTGGCATGTTCGATGATGTCGATGTGGCGATCCATTGGCATGCCGGCGATGAAAACAGCGCGGCGGCGCAAACGAGCCTCGCCAACCGTTCCGCCAAGTTCCGTTTCAAAGGGATTTCTGCTCACGCGGCCGGCGCACCGGAACGCGGGCGCAGCGCGCTCGATGGGGCTGAGGCCATGAACATGATGGCGAACATGCTGCACGAGCATATGCCGCAGGATGCGCGGATGCACTATGTGATCACTTCGGGCGGTAACGCTCCGAATGTCGTTCCTGATTTTGCCGAGGTTTTCTATTACGTCCGCCATCCCGATCCCGATGGAGTTGAAGAGATTTGGGCGCGGCTTGAGAATGCTGCACGCGGCGCCGCTACGGGAACTGGCACCGAAGTCGAATGGGAAGTAATCCACGGCAACAATCCACTTTTGGTCAACGAAACATTGGCCAAAGTGATGGACCAAAAGCTTCGGCAGGTCGGCGGCGTAGAATACACCGATGAAGAGCGCGCCTGGGCGGAGCAGTTGCAAGAATCGCTCGGCGATGCGGCAAAGCCTCTCGCAAGTGCGGGTGAAATCGGTGAATACGAAAAGAGCCTGGGATACGGATCTACTGATGTCGGTGATGTATCATGGGCGACTCCAACGGTAGGCGTCCGTACGGCCACTTGGGTGCCAGGAACGAGCGCGCATAGCTGGCAAGCGGTTGCAGCGAGCGGGCACTCAATAGGACATAAGGGGACACAAGTCGCCGCGAAGTCGATGTCCTTGATGGCTGTGGAGCTGTTCACCAACCCCGAACTGCGCGCGGCCGCTCGGGCCGAATTCGATGCGGCTCGCGGCGAGGACTATGAGTACCGCTCTCTGCTCGGCGACCGCGCACCGCCGCTCGATTACCGTAAGTAGAGTTAGCGCGCGGCGAGCATGTCGATCATCGGACGGATCGGGCTGATGTCATAACCAGCCTGCATGGCCGCTGCGGCGATTTCATCGGGATTGCCGCCGTTTTTCGCTTGGGCAAGCGACCATAGGAATGTCGAGCGGGTGCCCGAGCGGCAATAGGCGAGCACTTTCGCATCATCGCTAGCAAGCGCTGCGACCATCTCGTCGACTTGCGGTTCACTGAACCCGGAATGGCCGATGGGAATTTCTAAATAGGCGATGCCTGACTGTTCAGCTGCCGCAGCAATCTCGCTCCCTTGCGGCGCACTTGGATCTTCACCATCTGGCCGATTGTTGATGATCAGGGTGAAGCCGTCATCCTTGGCGGCCGCGACATCGGGAAGCTCAATTTGCGCGCTGGCGAATACCGAATCGGTTAGTTTGCGAAATTCGTTCATGGAATGATGGCCTCATCTGATTTCGGTTCGAACTACGCTGCGCAGCAATCGAATTCAATTTCGCATTTTGGCGTGATCATCATAAATTCCGTGCGAAAATGTCATAATTATGCGCGATAGAGGCTCTGCAAGTTAAAACATTCGCAAAGCAGGGCTTTGTGCGCTATGACACGCTTAAGAGGGCTGTTCCGATCCATCGGATTATTGCCCGCGTTCGGTACGGATTACTGTCCTCGCTATCGGCGTTTTGAAGGTTTGGGCAGTGTGACAAGGTACGTACGGAATTATGGGTTACGATAGAGGACGTCGGCGCGGCAAGGACAAGCGCGACGGATTCGGCGAGGACAGCTTTGATCCTTTTGGCGGCGGCATGGATGGATATTCCCCGCCGAGCGATTTCGGCAATGACCGTGGCGGCGACCGTTTTGGCGGCGGCGATCGCGGTGGCGACCGTTATAGCGGCGGCGATCGCGGCGGACCTCGCGGTGGCGGTGGTTTCGGCGGCGCAGATCGCGGTGGCCCACGTGGCGGCGGCGGTGATCGCGGCGGCGGCGGTGGTGGCGGTGGTTTCAACCGCATGCCAGCGCAGGTCGTTGGTACCGGCAAAGGCACCGTGAAATTCTTCAATAGTCAAAAAGGCTTCGGCTTTATCGCTCAGGAAACTGGCGGCGAAGATGTGTTTGTTCATATCAGTGCAGTCGAGCGGGCTGGTCTTGAAGGCTTGGCCGAAGGTCAGGAGCTTGAATTCAACCTCGTCGATCGCGGCGGAAAAGTTTCGGCTCAAGATCTGCAGATTGTCGGCGATGTTATCGCAGCGCCTAAAGCCGATGCAGGCCCACCGAAGCGTGAGCTTACCGGTGAAAAAGCGACAGGAACGGTCAAATTCTTCAATTCGATGAAGGGCTTTGGCTTCCTCGTGCGTGATGATGGCCAACCAGACGCGTTTGTGCATATCAGCGCGGTCGAACGTTCGGGCCTTACGGAAATTGCCGAAGGTGAACGGTTTGAATTTGACCTTGAGGTGGATCGACGCGGAAAGCATTCTGCGGTCAATCTTTCGCCTGTTCAGGAGTAAACCTCCTAAAACTTGTCAGGCCGTTTGACCCAGCGAACGAGCGGCCTTATCTCAATCCAGATGGCGGCTCATTTATGGGCCGCCATTTGTTTTTGCACTCGATTTCGGAATTGGGAATCACCGTATGTCCATTACCCCGCTTATGCCTGTTTACCCGCGCTGCGGCGTTCGTCCGGTCCGCGGCGAGCACTGCCATTTGATTGATGAAGATGGCACCCGTTATCTCGATTTCGCGAGTGGTATCGCGGTGAACTTACTCGGCCATTCACACGAAGGCCTGATTGGCGCAGTGCAAAAACAGGCGGAAACGCTGATGCATGTGTCTAATCTTTACGGCAGCCCTCAGGGTGAGAAGCTGGCCCAACAATTGGTCGATAACACCTTTGCCGACACGGTGTTCTTCACCAATTCGGGTGCGGAAGCAGTTGAAACAGCGATCAAGTGCGCGCGCGCTTATCACCAAAATGCAGGTGACGAAGGCGATGCAAACCGGTTTGAGATCATCACCTTCACCAATGCCTTTCACGGTCGGACGATGGCGACGATCAGCGCTTCGAATCAGACCAAGATGCACCATGGCTTCTCGCCATTGTTGGAAGGGTTCAAATACGCTGAGTTTGACGATCTTGAAGCCGCGAAAGCGCTGATCGGGCCGAACACAGCCGGCTTTCTGGTTGAGCCAATTCAGGGTGAAGGCGGTATCCGCCCAGCGTCCGATGAATTCATGAAAGGCCTTCGCGCGCTGGCAGACGAGCATGATCTGATGCTCGTGCTGGACGAAGTGCAATGCGGCGTCGCGCGGACTGGCAAGATGTACGCGCATGAGCACTATGGGATTGATCCCGACATTCTTGCGAGCGCTAAGGGTCTCGGCGGGGGCTTTCCAATAGGTGCGTGCCTCGCAACGGAGAAAGCGGCGCGCGGGATGACCTTCGGCACACATGGCTCGACTTACGGCGGGAATCCGCTCGGGATGGCTGCGGGCAGCGCGGTAATGGACGCAGTGGCAAATGATGAATTTCTCGCCGAAGTCACCGACAAAGGCGAACGCATCCGCTCGCGTCTCGAACAGTTTATCGGGAATTATCCTGAACTGTTTGAATTGGTGCGCGGTAAGGGCCTGATGCTTGGCATCAAGATGAAGGTCGAAAGCCGCCCGTTCTTTGTCCATCTCCGCGATAACCACCAGTTGCTTACGGTGGCTGCGGGCGATCAGACCTTACGTGTGATACCGCCATTGGTGATCGGTGATGCTGAGATCGACGAGTTCTTTGAAAAACTCTCGGCCGGTGCGGCGAGCTTCAAGGTGCCTGAATCAGCATAATGGCCTATCAGCACTTCCTGGATTTAGGCGACGCAGGTCCTGATGCTATCGCGGAGATGATCAATGACGCGATTGATCGCAAATCGGCGCGCGCTGGTTGGCCAAAAGGCAGGGCCGACGCTGATCGTCCGCTCGACGGACGTGTGCTGGCGCTGGTGTTTGAGAAGAATTCGACCCGAACTCGGGTAAGCTTCGACATCGCAATGCGTCAGCTAGGCGGCACGGTTCTCATTCTCGAAGCGGGGTCAAGCCAACTTGGACGGGGCGAAACCATTGCGGATACAGCGCGCGTGTTGAGCCGGATGGTCGATGCAATTATGCTGCGAACGGATGATCACGCGAAGATTGAAGAAATGGCGCGTCATGCGAGCGTGCCCGTGATCAATGGCCTTACGGACCGGTCCCATCCGTGCCAGATCGCAGCAGACCTCCTCACCGTGATCGAGCATGGCAAAGCTCTCCCGGGTCTCGAGGTCGCATGGTTGGGTGATGGCAACAATGTGCTTCACTCGATCCTAGAAGCGGCGGGATTGATGAAATTCAACGTTCGCATCGCGACACCCGCTGGATACGAACCGGAGGGCGAATTCGTCGAAATGGCGAGGGCTGGCGGGGCAATTGTCACGCTCACGCATGATGCGAAGGCTGCCGCAAGCAAAGCCGATGTCGTTGTAACCGATACGTGGATTTCGATGGGTCAGGCTGACGCTGATGAAAAGCGGGCTGCGATGGAACCGTTTCAAGTTAATTCAGAAGTGATGGCCTCGGCAAAATCTGATGCGATATTTCTGCATTGTCTTCCGGCACATGTCGGCGAAGAAGTAAGCGAGGATGTGTTCGAAAGCGATCAGTCCGTCGTCTTCGATGAAGCCGAGAACCGCATTCATGCGCAGAAGTCGGTTCTTCTCTGGAGCTTCGGCTTGCTGGGATAGCCCCGCATAAACCTCGCAGATTTCGCTGAGGGTCTTCCACAGCTGCCTGGGAGGCACCATATGCCCGGTTATGAACACGCAAACGGAAACATTCTCAGATAAAATCCTGGGGTTCACGCTGCCTGCGCGAAATGCCCGTGCTCGCATTGTGCGTCTTGATCAGGTTATCGCGGATGTACTCTCAGCACATGACTACCCTGCACCCATCACGCATTTGTTGAGTGAAGCGCTTGTACTCGCAGCTCTTATGGGAGGCTTGTTGAAGGGGGAGCAGGCACAAATGACGCTGCAGGCTCAATCGCAGACGGGCGTTGTATCCTTGCTCGTTTGTGATTTTCGCGCTGGTGATATGCGCGGCTATGCCGAGTTCGACGGGGAGCGATTGGAGGGGCTTGGTGCGAATCCATCATTGTCCGCAATGTTCGGAGATGGCTATCTCGCGATCACTTTCGAAACCGGACCGGGGCAGCGATACCAAGGTATTGTGCCGCTTGAGGGTGAGACGCTTACCGATGCGTGCGAAGCGTATTTTACTCAATCAGAACAAATCCCGACGATGATTCGCGTGGCCAGTCAGGCGGGAGCGAGCGGCTCGTTCGCGGGCGGTCTTTTGCTTCAGCACCTTGCGGATGGTGAGGAAGGCCGCGAGCGGTTGCATGTCAAAATGGACCATCCGGACTGGGAGCATGTAGCCGTGATGGCGTCGAGCATCAGCCATGATGAATTGCTCGATCCGGCACTTTCGATGGAAGGAATCGCTTGGCGTCTCTTTCACGAAGAAGAGGAGGTGCGAGTGCAGTCTGGCGCCAGCCTATCGCGCGGTTGCCGGTGCAATCAGCAATATTATGAAGGCGTCATCCGACGCTTTCCGACCGCTGAGCAGGCCGAGATGCGCAATGAACAAGGGAAGATCGTGGTGGATTGCGCGTTTTGTGCAAAGGCTTTTGAGCTACAGATTTAACAATTGGCCGCTATTCAGAAACGGCTCATCGCTCAATGGCCACTATGTGCAAGCGATCTTCCGCAAAAAGGCGATGATACACGAATGAAAAAGCGCAAACTTAATCCAGTTAGAAATGTGGCCGCTTTGCTTGGTGCAGGAGCGCTAGGTTTCGCATTGCCCGCGCTCGCGCAATCCGGTGGCCTTTCCATGCTCACTGAGCTGGTCAAAGGCGAATGGACGATCAAGTATCGTGATGGTTCGCCAGAGCGGAAGATTTGCGTTCGTAGTGGACAGGAGCTTATTCAACTCCGGCACGGCGACGGTGGGTGCAACCGCTTTGTAGTCGAAGACAGCGCTTCACGTGTTACCGTTCAATACACCTGTCCGGGCAACGGTTATGGGCGAACATCGATCCGCCGTGAAACTGGCTCGCTCGTGCAGATTGAAAGTCAGGGTATCGCATCCGGAACTCCATTTCAGCTTGCAGGTGAAGCTCGCCGAACGGGCAGCTGCTGATTGCTTAATAAGTGTATCCGGCTAAGTGACTGGCCATGAAAGACACGACTTCCAAACCAACAGCTATCGTCCTGCTCTCCGGCGGACTGGATTCTATGGTAACCGCCGCGATCGCAAAGGAACGGGGTTATGAAGTTCGAGCGCTATCGGTCGATTACGGCCAGCGGCACAAACTTGAGCTGAATTCTGCCAAGAAGATTGCAGAAAAGCTGGGTTTGGCGAGCCAAGTCGAAATCGCGCTAGATCTTCGTGCCTTTGGCGGTTCGGCTCTGACCGATTCAATTGACGTTCCGAAGTCGGGGGTCGGTGACGATATTCCTGTCACCTACGTTCCAGCACGAAACTTGGTATTCCTGGCGCTAACGACGGCATGTGCAGAAGCGGCCAATTCGCGCGATGTCTTCATCGGCGTGAACGCGCTTGATTATTCTGGTTATCCAGATTGTCGCCCAGAATTCATCGAGAGTTTCACCGAGACGGCGCGATTAGGCACAAAGTCGGGGATCGAAGGGCGCCCATTCACGATCCATGCGCCGCTCCAAAATATGACGAAAGCGGACATCGCGGCGGAGTGTGAGCGACTGAATTTGGACCCTTCGTGGAGTTGGTCTTGTTATGATCCAACCGAAGCTGGCAAGGCCTGCGGACTCTGCGATTCCTGTCGTTTACGCAAAAAGGGTTTTGCCGAAGCGGGAATAACAGATAGCACTGCATACGCAGCCTGACGCTTCCACGGCGCAAGCTCAAAAAAATAGTAGCGTGGACGAGGGGATCAATTTTGTCAGAAGCGAAGACTGTCGAGCCGGAGCAGGTCGAACAACCAGTTCCAGCTTATAGCTGGTATGCCCTAAGCGTTCTGGTCCTTATCTACGTTTTGAACTTTATTGACCGGCAAATTCTCTCGATCCTAGCCAACGATATCAAAGCGGACCTTGGCGTTGATGACGCATATCTAGGCTTCTTATATGGTACCGCATTCGCGATTTTTTATGCGTTGTTCGGGATACCGCTTGGAAAACTCGCGGACAGTTGGAAGCGCGTGAGACTTATGACCCTTGGTTTGACCTTATGGTCGGCCATGACAGCCGTTTCTGGATTTGCGAAAGATGCGGCGACTCTTACAGTTGCGCGGATCGGTGTTGGTGTAGGTGAGGCGACGGCAAGCCCTTCAGCATACTCGCTGATCTCCGATTGGTTTCCGGCTCGCTTGCGGGCAACGGCGCTCGCGATCTATTCCTCCGGCCTTTATATTGGCGGCGGCGTTTCACTCGCCATTGGCGGGCTGATTGTCGATAACTGGAATCGCACATTCCCAGATGGCGACCCATTTCTAGGTCTTGCTGGCTGGCAGGCTGCGTTTATCGCGGTCGGACTGCCTGGGCTGCTCCTCGCGGTTTGGGTTTTCACTCTTCGGGAACCGGTTCGAGGGGCAATAGATGGTCTGCCAACTGAAGAAGACCCACACCCATTCCGTGGTTTCATTCAAGAACTCTACACGGTGATTCCACCGTTCACATTTGTCGGGGCTGCCCAACGCGGTCTTGGCTCTTTTGCCATCAACATCGCGGTTTTTCTGGCTGCACAAGTGGCTGCTCACTTTATCACTGTGTGGCTCGGGTCCGGCCAAGGGATAATTATCGCAGCCCTTGGCAACTTGATTGGTTTAGAGATGCCCGCCATTTCGGACCAATGGGCCTTGTTGGCTATCGGCTATTACGCGGTCTTTTGTTGGGCGAGTGCGTTGCGCATTCGAGACTATCCGACATTTGCACTGACATGGGGCTCGCCGGCATTTCTCTGCACGATCTTAGGTTACGGCACTGTGGCCTTCATGGCCTATTCCGCATCATATTGGGGCGCGCCCTACGCAGAACGCGTCTTTGATGTGTCAAAAGCAGAGTTGGGTTTCTGGCTCGGCGGTGGAGGAGCTGCAGGCGGTTTCCTGGGGGTAATACTCGGCGGCCGCATGGCTGATTCGTTGTATCTCAAGACGCAAGGAGGGCGGATATGGGTGATCCTTTTCGGTCTGCTCAGCCCAATTCCTTTTGCTTATGTTCAATATACAACGGAGAGTTGGGCACTGTTCCTTGTGCTTAACGTGGTTGTGGGTGCATTGGCGGCGTCAGCTCTTGGCGCGGCGGCGGCGAGCAGCCAAGCCTTGGTCCTACCGCGGATGCGTGGGACGGCCACAGCAACATTTTTCCTCGCGACAACATTGGTCGGTTTGGGCCTTGGGCCATATACCGCAGGATACGTGTCGGCCCTCAATGACGGTGATTTGAGCGCCGGAGTTTTGTCGACTTTGTGGATTACACCGATCGGATTTGTGTTGCTTGTGTCAGCTCTGAAATTGGTGCCTAAGGCTAACAAGACCGTTGTTGAGCGCGCAACCGCTGCAGGTGAGCCAGTTGGAGCAAAGCAGGTCACCGCTTCATAGGAGCGTGAGTTTCCCCTAGCTGGCCGCTGGAATGAATCGGCTCCGTAGGCACTTGCGTGCACTTTGATGACCGCGATTGCCTAACCCCTTAGATCAACGAGGGCACTTCAGAGGCATTCAAGCGGTTCTCGGGATTTCGTTTTACAAAGGCTATGCTGTCTAACCGCAGGAAGTTTCTTGCGAAGGCACCGGCGTGCCCGCATCCCTCTACTTCAACCTTCGAAGAACTTTCCAAGTGAACTGAATATAAATGTTGGAGTTCGGACTGAACGGTCGTCGATCCTGCCGTTAGACTTAGAGTGGATTGCTTTCGGCGCATCATAGCGCTGCTCCCTCCAAGCTATGATTCATTTCCCGACCTTAATGGCAACAAAAAAGGGGCCGGATTTCTCCGGCCCCTTAATTCGTAGAGCGTGAAGCTCAGTCTTACATGCCCGAACCTGGACCGTAAGATACTTCAACGCGGCGGTTCTGCAGTTCGCGAACGCCATCGGCGGTTGGTACGCGTGGCTGCGATTCGCCAAACGCTTCGCTACTGATGCGAGCACCTGGGATACCACGACCGGTGAGGTAGTCGGTAACCGAAGTGTTACGACGCTCAGCCAGACCCATGTTGTAGGTCACGCTGCCTGAACGGTCGGTGTGACCGGCAAGCATAACGTTCGCCGTTCCGCAATTCGCATAAGCAGTGACAGCGTTATTAAGAACTGTCGCGGCTTCCGCAGTGATGTCTGACTGGTCGAAATCGAAGAATACGATGTACGGGCCAGTGTTGCACGGCGGTGGCGGTGGCGGTGGCGGTGGTGGCGGAGGCGGTGGTGGTGGAGGCGGTGGTGGTGGTGGTGGTGGCGGAGGCGGTGGTGGTGGTGTGTCTTCGCCGCCAAAGTTGTACGTCAGCGTACCCAGCAGCGAGTGCGAGCTAGCATCTGTATCAAGTGTGTTGCCAACCGTATCGAACAATTCGATCGATGGCGCGTTGAAATAGCGATAGCGAAGACCGGCATCCCAGCTGTCGCTGATTGGAGCACGAACGCCCGCAAGAATCTGCCAAGCCAGACCAGTGTCGGAATCATCGATCACTGGCGAAAGGTTGGAGAAATACTGCGCTTCGAAGTCAGTCCGAGCAACGCCGATACCACCGCCGAAGAATGCTTGAAGACCATCATCCGAACCAAAGTCAAAAAGACCGTTCACCATGAAGCTCAGAGCGTTGAATTCGCCGTTTGCAGCTTGCGATGTGCCAGCTGGCACTTGGTTAAGAAAACCTGGCGAAACAGTGAACGTTTCAAGGTTTGCAGTACGATAGCTGGCTTCAGCTTCAAGGCGGAAGGCACCGAAATCGTAGCCAACCAGGCCACCGAAATCTGCACCATTATCATAGTCGCCTGAATACTCTTCTGGGCTACCATTGACGTCGAATTCGATGTCTTCAACGAGCATCGGGCCACCGCCGATCTCGACATACCACTCGCCCTCACGAGCTGTGGCAGGCGCGGTAAGCGCTGTCGAAGCCATCGCCATACCTATGACGAGTTTGCGCATTTCTATATTCCCCTTTTTATAGGATTGAGGCACTGGCTGTATCTAACTTCTCGGCAAAAGGGAGGCAAGCAATCAATACACCGAAACTGTTGCAAGAATGCCGCTATAAGGTGCTCAGTGCGGAAAAATTGAAGCAAGATTGGTAATTATCGCGAAAATCGCGCCTCAACCGCACGCCTTTGACTCAAGCAGCAGCGAAAATGCCAGCGTTTCGAAGCGCTTGAATCAGGTCTTCGATTGCCGCCCTTGCTTGATTGTCAATGATTTGACCACCTGAAGGAATGTCTGGAGCAATGGCCTCGACCCAACCCGATCTGAATAACAAGAATCGGTCAGCGGTACGATCAAAGACTCGCATTCCTTCGTTGGGTTCGAAATAATTCCAACTATCTGCGATCTTGATCGCGATCTTGTTATCTTGTCCCATCCATTCCCCGGTGCCTTCGGGTGTGATCCTGAAGGTTGCGCCATTTTCGGCGTTTGTCGGTGGTTCGGATAGGCTTGCGTCGACAGCTAGCTGAAGCAACCCATCGATCATCGCAAAGCTCTGATTGACAAAGAACTCTTTCTGGGCCTGCCCGGAGAGCGTGGCTGTGTTGAGGGCCTCGAAAAGATTCCGGTTCTGCCGCCGAGAAAATCTGCGCTTGGGCACCATTGGGCCAACGAAGACGTCTTAGAGAGGCCTCGAAAATGGGTGCACGATCAGGTGGGGAGCAAGCCATGATGCCGCTTTCTCCTTCGACCATTACGGCTCGCGCTTCAGCCAAAGATGATGACACAAGAGCGACCCTCGCATTGCAATCCGTTTCCGCGATGTTGCGCACCCATTCTGAGCCAGCCCGTGTCTTCCCAAATCCGCGTCCCGCCATCACAAGCCAAACCCGCCAATCGCCAGCCGGCGGCAGTTGGGCTGGGCGGGCTGTCATACCCCAATGGTAGTCAAATTCGGCCCGTTCGGTTCCGTTCAGAGCATCGGCAATCCGGGAACGAACCTGTTTCGGCTCACAAGCCAGCCAATCCAATCCTGGTGTCACTTCGATTGGCCTGCGCGGTCTTTTTCTTCTTTGACCTTCTGCCTGATGGCTTCGACTTTCCGGTCAATCGAGGCGCGGATCTCTGCCGCGCTGACATTGCGTTGATCGGCCTGAGCGCGAACTGCGCTTTCCCTGTGTACGTTCAACAAACGGATTGCATTGGCGAAATCGTATTTGTCGGAATCGTCGGTTTGTTGGTCGCCTTCCCTAAGCCGGCGCAACACCTCCATTTCCAAATGCACATATCCTTCCCACAGAGCGGCGAGCCACTGACGGGCGAATTCGGGCTCTTCACGGCGAACTTTGTAGGCGCGGCTGGGATTGATGCCCGCTTTGCTCGCTGACTCGGAAACGTTCGAACTTTCCGCCAGATAATCGAGGAACAGGCCGCGCCAGTGACGGTTTAACTTCGCACTTTCACCTTCTTTGAGCTGTTTTTTGATCTTTGTACGCTGCCTTCCCTTGGCGGCCATAAGCAATCTCCGGACCAAGAACGAAAAAAGGCAGCACCCCGGACCGGGAGGCTGCCTGCTGGCGAATCGCTATTTTTTGACTATGCCCTTCTCTAACCAGAGAGCGTGACAATGTCAATCATAAAGTGCCAAATAGGTTAATTATTTCGTGCTTGCTCCCATGTGGTGGCTCGCCTAATCCGTCTACTTAACACCGGATAGGAACTTTTACATTGGCTTGGTTGCGCGCGCTTTACGATTGGACGATGGACAAGGCCGCGCATCCCAAGGCGGTATGGTGGCTGGCCTTTTTCTCTTTCATAGAATCTAGCTTCTTCCCGATCCCGCCGCACCCGCTTCTTGGCCTTATGTGTTTGGCAGAACCGAAAAAGGCGCTCCGATTTGCAGCGGTGGCTACAACAGCTTCGGTCGCGGGCGGCTTGTTCGGATACGGGATTGGGTACTTTCTTTACGAAGCTGTGGGTGCGTGGATCATCGGCGTATTGGGCCTGACAGAGAGCTTCCCGGTCGCGGCTTGTTATATCCGTGAGCAAGGCGCGCTTGCCGTGTTTTTCGCCGCTGGCACACCCGTACCGTTCAAATTGATGACGATCACGGCAGGCTTCATCGAAATGAACTTGCTGACCTTCACGCTGGCCGCCATCGCTGGGCGTGCTCTGATCTTTATGGTCGTGGGGATCCTCTTCCAGCTGTTCGGCGCGCCGATCAAAGCCATAATCGACAAATATCTCGGCTGGGTCACAACCGCATTCGTCGTGCTAGTGGTCGGCGGATTTGTAGCTTTCACCCAGCTCGCTGGCGGGGATGATGAAGCAGCCTCGGACAATGTTTGTGATTCTGTTACAGAGGTTCGCGGAAGTTAGGCTCAAGGTCAAAGGCTTGAGTTTCATCGGCCGTTAGAGCGCTTCCTGCGATATCTCAAACAGCTCGCCATCTCCATCAAGCAGGTAAAAGAAGGTCGAGGCGATACCTGCGCCATAGCCGACAATTGTATCAATCTGCCCTGCATCAGGCACAAAATCATTGGTTTTGTCCTCAAACACATCGGATGAATTGCGGAATCCATTGTTCAACGTCGCTGTCGGGATTGAGAATATGGATCCGTTCACATCGAAGAAGACATAAGCATCGCCAAACGCGGGATCAAAATCACTGCGGAACAGCTGCCCAGCGATAATACCTTGGCCTTCCTTTCTTCCATCTCCGACGCGGTAAACAAGGCTTGGCCCATTTACAGCTGCAGGAGGGTCAGTTCTGACTACCTCACCGCCTTCATAAAACGGCCATCCAAAGTCGAGAGGACGCCACTCTGGACGCAGGATTGTTAGCTCGTGCTCAACGCTTGAACCCTGATCAACCAAATAGGAAAAATCAGCCGCCGACGAAAAACCTCCAGGCCGCTGGATGCCATCTCCAATAATCTCTGGAAGCAAAATCATATCCGAAGGACCAGGAACGCTTGCAACTGCGTACGGGTTGAAATTTCTGAGCTGAATCAGCTTGCCATAGGCGGTCGAACCATCCTGCGCATCAGATTCTGACGGGGAGCCTACGGCGATTAGGGGTTCGCGCTGATTAATAAATGAAACGGTCGTTGGCGCGGACCATGGTTCTGCCAGCTTTGTCCAATTGAAGGCGTTTCGGTCCGGATCGAAGGCTTGCAACAATAGCCCCTCTGTCGGACTATGCGTCACCATGTAAACGCCCCTCTGATTGGGGCCGTTTGGAAAAGCAAACCCAATTGCTAGGATTTCACCTGGCAACCGAAAATCGCGAATAAATGTATCTTCGACGATTGAGTTATCAATCTGGTCAAATCTCAAAACGCGGCCTGATGCCTCGGCTATCAACAAAGTCGGCTGCCCGCCAATTTGCGCAATCGCTACCGGATCTTGGAAACCAGTCGCAACGCGCTTTACGACAATGCCTTCGCGTTCGTTGGTAACGTCAATACGGATTCCAAAGGTCCGTGATCCGCCTCCTGCCGTAAGACGAAGGTTCATTTCGTAAATGTTGTCGCCATTTGCATCGGTCGGCAGATCGAAATTCGGACTCGTGTTGAAGCGGATATTGCTGCCAGCCTCCATCACGAACTTATCAGCATCGGGCCCGGAGAATATCTCGATTGCCACTGTGCCGCCCTGAGGATCGGTTGCGGTGGCTGTGTAGAAAGGCTCTGCAGTATTTTCGGCAACGCTAACCGACGTGCTTGATGTCAGTGTAGGAGCGGTTTGTACTGGTGTCGGTGACGGCGCTGTTGAACCGCCACCGCCGCCACAAGATGTCAGCGCAAGAGCGGCAACGCACACGTAAGCGCCCAGCGCCACTCTAGAAGTTAATACAGCATGCATTGTGTTGAATGTCCCCATTTCATTGAGGAGACTAGGGGAATGCAAATTAATTTCAACAAACCATTGAAATTAGGAGCCAATAATTCCCACTGCCTTTCCCGCACGCTCAAACATATCGAGGATCATCTGCACTTCTTCGGCTGAATGTTCAGCGCAAAGCGAGCAGCGCAGCAGCGTCATGCCCGCCGGAGTTGCCGGTGGCCGCGCAAGGTTGACGTAGAGACCCTCTTTCAGCAGCGCTTCCCACATCATCGCACCCTGCTGAAGGTCTGGCATGATCACCGCGATAATCGCGCTTTGCGGTTCTTGCGTGCCAAGCTCGAAACCGAGGTCCAAGAGACCTTTGTGCAGCGTTTTTGAGTTCTCCCACAAATGCGCGCGTTTGTTTGATCCGTGCATTAGCTTACGGATCGACGTGGCTGAAGTCGCCACAACACTCGGCGGGAGGCTGGCGGTGAAGACATACGGGCGGCAGACGAGACGCATGATGTCGAATTTCGGGTGGTTGGACACGCAGAAACCGCCGACCGTCCCGACGCTCTTTGAGAATGTACCGATGATGAAATCGCAGTCGTCCATGACGCCTTGCTCTTCGGCGACGCCGCGACCATTCTCGCCGATAAAGCCCATGGAATGCGCTTCGTCGACCAGCACCATTGCACCGTACTTTTTAGAGATGGCGACCATCTCTTTAAGCGGAGCGACGTCACCCATCATCGAGTAAACGCCTTCCAGAATAACGAGTTTGCCAGCATCTTCAGGAATACGGCGGAGACGCTTCTCGAGCGCTTCGACATCGTTGTGGCGGAAAGGGACGATTTCAGCATTGCCCATCGCACAGCCATCATAAATCGACGCGTGACTATCGATGTCGAGGATCACGTAATCGCCCTTGCCAGCTATTGTCGAGATGATCCCGAGATTGGCTTGGTAACCGGTTGAGAAGACCATGGCATGGTCCATCCCGTAAAACTCTTTAAGTGCGTCTTCGCACTCTTTGTGCCCCTGGAATGTGCCATTCAATACGCGGCTGCCGGTGGTGCCGGACCCATAATCGGCCAGCGCTTGCTTACCCGCATCCAGAACATCCGGATCAAAGGTCATGCCCATGTAATTATACGTGCCGAGGAGCACCGTATCACGCCCGTTGCAAATCGCACGGGTCGGCGACAGGACCTTTTCCATCACCAGATTGTATGGGTCTTCAACACCGCTCGCGAGAAGCGTCTCGCGGGTTTGAATGATGTCGTCGAATTTCGAGAACAGATCGCCTTTGGGCGCTGTATCCGTGGTCACGTTATCAGTCATGCGCAGAGCCTTTATCAGCTATCCTGCAGTTTGTGCACTGCTGCGACGAGCTGACCGTAATTTTCAATCTCGGCCTGCTGGTTCATGCTGATGATAATATCAAACTCGTCTTCAATCTCGGCGACGAAATCCATCACAGTGAGGCTGTCAAATTCGAGGTCATTTGCGAAGGTTGTGCCTTCGGCAATATCGACGCCTTTCTTATTGAACGGCTCGATCAAAGCGCGGATGCGTGTGTCGACTTCTGCTTCGGTCATAGTGAAACGGGTGCTTTCGTTTTTCCTGCTTGCGGGAATGGTATGCCACTTGAATACGGCTGCAAAGCGGCTGTGGATGCGGCTTGTCAAGTTTTCGTGCGGCTGGCACATCAAGTCTGCGGGCTTGATTTGGGGGTAAATTGACATGGCTCAAGACGAGAGCGATGGATCAGAGCGGATTTCCGACGAGAAAATTGTGCCGAGGCAATTTTCGGCTAATGCCATCCATCTCGCGCGGACCGCACAGCTCAACACGCTCACTCTGTCGCAAATGGCCGATCAAAAAGCCAACATCCTGATCGGTGCGACTTTTGTCGTATTTTCGCTTTCGGTGACGCGCCTGCTGGGCAGCGAGATAACTTTGGCGACAGTCTGTCTCGCGCTTACTGCGTTCATTTCCTCTTTGTTCGCTGTGCTGTCAGTCCTTCCGACGACGGGCCGCATTGATCCGAAGGATGAGAGTTTCAACATCCTGTTCTTCGGGCATTTTACGGGGATGGATGAAGAGGAATGGAAACGGAAGCTGCTCACCGAATTCGAGCGAGACGAAACGGTTTACAGGGCGATGCTGCGCGACATCTACCAGAATGGGCAGGTGCTCTACGGTAAGAAATACCGTTACCTGGCCTATGCCTATCGGATATTCTTAAGCGGCCTGTTCATAACGATGATTGTGTATGCCGGAGAGTATGCCGCTTCCTTAAACTAAGCGGGCAAGAGCTCTTTCACGGCATTCATAAACGGCATGATCGATACGGGCTTGGACAAATAGCCCGAAGCGCCTGCCTTTCGAATTCGTTCCTCGTCACCCTTGGCGGCGAAAGCTGTCACGGCAAGCACCGGAATCTGCGCGAGCAGCATGTCTTGCTGCGCGGCTTCGATGAGATCGACACCAGAAATCCCTGGCAATTGGATATCCATAATGATCAGATCCGGCGTTACAGCGCGAGCTGTTTCAAGCACACTCTCACCATCGGCAACGGGCTCAACGTCAAAGCCATTGGCTTTTAAAACGTCACAAAACAATTTCCGGTTGAGGTCATTGTCCTCGACAACCATTATTCGCTTTGCCACTGCTCGCCCCGATCCGTTAAGTTACCTTCGCTTACCCCGACCAAGAGGCCTTCACAATCCCGCATATGGACGAGTCTTTGCCCGAACCTACTTCATTGTCAGCAAGCACTCTTGCGCTGGCCGTTCTTGGCTGGGTGTTGGAGAATGATGATCGTGCGGAACGTTTCTTGAGCCTGACGGGTTTGACCCCTGACGCCCTGCGCGCCGGTTTGGACGATCCGTCTATCTTGGCCGCACCACTCGATTTTCTTGCCAACCACGAACCCGATCTGATCCGCGCTGCCGAAGCATTGGCTGTAACACCGGAAGAACTGATCGCCGCCCGCCAGGAGCTATCCCGATGAGCCGCCCGCTAATTATCTCCGATTGTGACGAAGTGCTGTTGCACATGGTCGTACCGTTCAAAGAATGGCTTGAAGAAAGTCAGGGTATCAATTTCAACCTAGATGGCGCCAATTTCGGTGAGGCTTTGCGTTGGCAGAAAAGCGGCACTCTGCTCGAAGCGAACGAAGTCTGGCGGATGCTGGGTGGATTTTTCGACACAGAGATGAGCAGGCAGACGCCAATTGCAGGCGCTGTGGAATCGATCAACGCTCTGGCCGAACATGCTGACATTGTGATCTTGACCAACCTGGTCGATAAACGCCGCGATATGCGCGCCGAGCAGCTTGCTGATCACGGCATTCAAGCGCCCGTTTACACCAATCAGGGGCCCAAAGGCCCGGCCTTGCAAAAAATTGTCGAAGAGCTCGCGCCAAGCCGTGCGTTCTTTATCGACGATCTGCCGCAGCACCACCATTCGGTTTCCGAGATCACGCCTGATGTGGTCCGTCTGCATATGTGCGGGGAGCCATTGGTCGCGGGCGCTATAGATTGCGCTCACAAAGCGGGTCACGCTGATGCGCGGATCGACGTGTGGTCGCAGGCCTTGCCTTGGTTGATGAACAAATTGGAGGAGACACCCGCATGAGTATTGAATCGTGTTTGGCTGAACTCGGCATCACTTTGCCAGAGGCTGCTGCTCCTGTTGCGAGTTATCAGCCGGTGGTGGTGCATAGCGGATTTGCCCATGTTTCGGGCCAGTTACCTTTCATCGATGGCGAGCTGGCAACGGGCCGTTTGGGCGAAGATGTTGATCTTGATGGCGGAATGGCCGCAGCGCGCGCATGCGGGCTCATGATCCTAGCTCAACTGAAGGCAGCAGGCTTGCTGGAGAGGGTCGAACGGGTCGTCAAGCTAGGCGCCTTTGTCAGTTCGACAGCCGATTTCACCGACCAACCTAAAGTCGCCAATGGTGCTTCGGATTTGATGTTCGAAGTGTTTGGCGAAAAAGGGCGTCATTCGCGCGCAGCTGTCGGCGTGCCAGTCTTACCGCTCGGCGCTGCTGTCGAAGTCGATGCAGTCATCGCCGTATCTGAAGTGAGGATTGCCGCATCCTTGGCTGGCTGACGAAATGGGAGTATGCTCATCGCGGTTTGCATGGGAAGGGCGTGCCCGAGAACTCTCTAGCCGCCGCTGAAGCCGCTATTGCGGCAGGCATGGGCATTGAGTGCGATATTCAACGCAGCGCTGATGATGTCGCAATGGTGTTCCACGATTGGGATGTCGAGCGATTGACCGGCGCGGCGGGTGCGACGGGCGCTTTGAGCGCTGAGGAGCTTCATCAGTTGCAGTACTCCGGTAGCGACCAGCGCCCGGCGACCTTGCGCGAATTGCTCAGTCTGATTGAAGGATGTGCGCCGCTGCTGATCGAGATCAAGTCAAAGCCCGGGTATGGTGTCGAGCGTAGCTGCGAAATTGTGGCTCAAGATCTCGCCTCATATTCGGGCGATGTGGCGATAATGAGCTTCGATCCGCGAGCTGCTGCTTGGGTGCGAGAGCATTCCCCTGATACGTGCTGCGGCTTGGTGATGCGCGAGGATGAGCATGGTTACACCCAGACCGCTGCGGAACGGTGGGAGGCGTTTGAGTATGCTCAGCCTGATTTCCTCGCCTATCACATCGCAGCGCTGCCAAATGACTGGGTCGAAGGTCTTCGCGCCGACGGGTTGCCAATCTTGAGCTGGACCGTGAATTCTCCGGAAACGCGTCAGCGGGGCTTGTTACATGTCGATGCGTTGGTGAGCGAAGGTGCCGGCTTGCCGTGAGCGACACCGATCCTCCCAACAGCGAACTCACCGTCCGTCTCGCGCCATCTGTTGGCTCGTTTGGACGTGAGGAATGGAACGCGCTGGATAAGACGGGCAATCCGTTCGTGAGCCATGAATTCCTGACTGCAATGGAGGACTCCGGAAGCGTGGGCGAGGGGACCGGCTGGGACCCCGTGCCGATTGTGATCACGGATGATGCGGGCCAGCTACTCGCCGCCATGCCAAGTTATGCGAAGGGGCACAGCCAAGGTGAATATGTGTTCGACCATTCATGGGCCGATGCACTGCACCGCGCTGGTGGTCAATATTATCCAAAGCTCCAGATTGCCGCACCGTTTACGCCTGCCAGCGGCCCGCGCCTCTTGCTATCGGACGATGCGCTCGCGCCGCATCTGTTGAAAGGTGCGGAGGCAGTCTGCCTCCAGAACAACCTTTCATCGGCTCACGCGACTTTCATTGATCCCGCTCAGGTGCAGCTCTTCGAAGCGGGCGATTGGCTGATCCGCAACGATATCCAGTTCCACTGGCTCAATCGTGACTATGACAGCTTTGATGGTTTCCTCGGCGCGCTGACATCGCGCAAACGCAAGGATTTGCGTAAGGAACGGGCCAAAGCGGTCGAGGGTTTGCGGATCGAACGCTTGCAAGGCGGCGATATCAAGCCGGAGCATTGGGACGCCTTCTGGATATTCTATCAGGACACTGGCGCGCGCAAATGGGGCACGCCTTACCTAACGCGTGAAGCCTTTACTCTGCTTGGCGAGCGAATGGGCGATCAAATGATCCTGATCCTCGCGTTTGACGGGGACACACCGATTGCTGGTGCTCTGAATTTTATCGGGTCAGAGGCGCTGTACGGACGGTACTGGGGATGCACGCAGGATGTGCGATTTTTGCACTTCGAACTGTGCTATTATCAGGCGATCGATATCGCCATTGAATTGGGCCTGCCGCGCGTCGAGGCGGGTGCGCAAGGCGGGCATAAACTGGCCCGCGGATATGAGCCAGTGCAGACGCATTCAGCCCATTGGCTAGCCGATCCCGGTTTCCGAGCAGCGGTATCGGGCTTTCTCGAGCGAGAGCGCGAAGGTATCGCGACCGATCAGCTTTATCTGGACGATCGAACGCCCTTTAAAACCAAGAATTAGGCTGCTTTGCGGCGCTCTTCGCTAAGCCATTGGCGAGCGCGACGTTGAGCTTCGGCGATTTCGCGGGCGGTCATTTCATCGGACACATCTGCACGGCACCAGCCAGCTTCTTCATGACCGCGCGATGCGGCGATATTGAACCATTTGTGCGCTTCGACCAGATCGCAGGTCACGCCATTGCTACCAGTGGAAAATGCAACGCCCAAGTCAAACAGTGCAGCGTTGTCTCCGTTCGACGCAGCAGCAAGACACTTTGCAACAACCATATCGACTTCGGCGCTATGGGCTGTTTCAAACTCGCCCCCGTTAAGCGGTGTCAGTTTCATTTTCTAATTCCCCGTTACTGTTTCGATCCACCCCCTCGCGGATCGGGCAAACACAGAAGTCGCGGAACATGGTCAACAAATGGTTAACGCGCTTAAAGCTTTTACATAATCGTGGCTTACCCACTCAGGCAGGATGCGGCGAAAACTCCAATCCACCGATTGCAGACATTCTCTTTTCAAAGCGACTTGTGCCGTAAGGTCGCGTTGCCTATAGGCGCGCCAAGCAACGAGTTGCTGGGGTAAGAGATGCTCTGAAGAAATTCAGGCGTTTTGATGGGACAGTCTCGCGGGAAGTGATTGGGATAAGAGGATCACATGGCCACGGCGGTGTCTAAAGAAACTGAAGTTTTGGAAAATGCGAAGTCGATGTTCGCGGCGGATTATACGCCGAGCGAGAAAGAAGACTATATGTGCGAAAAGCACAAAGCGTATTTTCGGATGCTCTTGATCGAATGGAAACTTTCGATCCGGGATGCGGCTGACCAAACGCTGCAATCGCTCGCGGACGGACCGATCCGAGAGGCTGACCTCAATGATCGCGCCTCCAGTGAAACCGATTGGGGCATTGAGCTGCGCACGCGTGATCGTCAGCGCAAACTCGTTTCCAAGATTGAATCTGCTCTTCACCGGATCGATGACGGTGAATACGGGTACTGCGAAGTAACTGGCGATCCGATCGGCCTGAAACGCTTGATGGCGCGTCCGGTCGCAACGATGACAGTCGAAGCGCAAGAAGCGCATGAGCGGCGCGAGAAAGTCTCCCGCGACACTTAGCAGAACTGAGGGAACATCCCTCTGCAGATGCGCTCGGAATAGACCGCGAACCGTTTTACCTACGACCCCGGTTCGTCTCAGATTGGGACGCACATAGCTTCTCTGTGTCCGCCGCGTACAAATTTTACGAAGCATTTACCTCAAAATCATAGCCAACATGCACGCGGTGCACGTAGTCCCTTTGCAATTCAGGGCGCGTAAGCCGCAGGTGGATTAACTTTGAAGCGCCAAGGAGGCGACCCGAATATGTCAGCTGTTGAAACAAGGACGGTGAGCCGTGACAGTCTATTTCTGCTCGCCAGCATCCGTGTGGAGCAGGATGATGAAGTGCACAAAGTGCGCGTGCGTAATCTCTCTGATGGCGGCATGATGGGCGAAGGCAATATTCGCGTTAAGCGCGGCAATCGCCTGCAGATCGAACTGCGCAATATCGGCAAAGTCGAAGGCAGCGTAGCGTGGGTCCAAGATAATCGTTTCGGCATTGCATTCGATGAAGAAATAGATTCGCAGTCTGCAAGGAAGCCTGCCAGCGAGGCGGATCCCCTTACAAAGCCGAAAAGCGAGAATTCGTGGGCACACCGGGCACCGCCGACACCTACACCTCAGTCGCTTCGCAAAGTCTGACATTCAACATTGCTGATTGTGGCGCTGTGAAGCGCTGACCTTCACGCTGCAAGCTGCTAGGCATCGCAGCGTGAAGAGATTCTCCGTCCTATTTGCGCTGTGCTGGGCGCTTGCCGCGTGCGGACCCTCCAATGGCTCCGGCCCCGTTGCCGTGGCTATTGTCGGCGAGCCGGAAAGCCTTTTTCAACAAGGGGTTCGCCTTTCGCCAGCAGCTCAGCATGTGAGAGCTGCATCGTTCGAGGGGCTCGTATCTCTCGATCCCGCCGGACAGATTGTCCCCGCCCTCGCAGAGCGCTGGATCGTTACCGAAGATGGCCGCAGCTACATTTTCCGATTGCGGAACTCATCTTGGCCGGATGGCGAAGATATAACGGCTCGCGATATCCGTGTTTTGCTGCGTGATACGATCGCGCGGCTTGAGGGTACGTCGCTCGATCTGGACTTGGCAAAAGTCGTCGAAATTAGAGCCATGACCGGTCGTGTCGTAGAGGTGCGCCTTTCCAGCCCGATGCCCGAATTTCTGCGCTTACTTGCGCAGCCCGAGCTTGGCTTGGTCAAGAACGGCGGCGGAGCAGGTCCGATGATTGCTTCGCGCGATGAAGAGGCTCCAATTGTCACGCTAAACGCTCTGCCACCAGAAGCGCGCGGTTTTCCGGCTCGTCAGAACTGGGAGGAGCTGGCCCGGCCGCTCACCGTGCGAGCATTGCCTGCTGAAGCTGCTGTAGAGGCATTCACAAATGGCGATATCGATTTGCTGCTGAACGGCAGGCTTTCAAGCTTCCCTTTGGCGCAGCTAGGACCTTTGTCCCGAGGGGCAATTCAGGTTGATCCATCGCTGGGCCTGTTCGGGCTGGCTATTCGCAATGACAGCGGCTTGCTAAGCGATCCGTCTCGGCGTGAGGCGCTGTCCATGGCGCTTGATCGCAATGCCCTTATTGAGCCGTTCGGGCTTGGTGGCTGGCAGCCAACGACTTGGATCGTTCCCCCTATTTTGTTTGCGACACCTGCCTATCCGGAATCTCGGTGGTCGAACCTGTCCATCGAAGAGCGTCAGAATATGGCGGCTACAAGGATCAGAGGGTGGGAAAGCTCTAGCGGTCAAGACGCTGTAATTCGCGTCGGAATGCCTTCTGGCCCGGGCAGTGATTTGTTGTTCGAACAATTGAATGATGCGTGGTCTGCGATCGGCGTTAATGCTGTGAAAGTTGCCCCGGGTGCCGGAGCCGACGTTGAGTTGCGCGACCGTTTGGCACGATATTCCTCTCCCCGTTGGTTCTTAAATCAGTTCAACTGCGAGTTGGAAATCGGCCTTTGCTCATCCGAGGCGGACGCATTGGTCCGCGAATCTCTGACGCAATCTGATCTCGCGGCCAAGCAGCAACTTCTCGCCGAAGCTCACGCAGAATTGGTCGCGCAGGAGGTTTTTATTCCGCTTGGTGCTCCGGTTCGTTGGGCCTTGGTGCGGGGCGCTATTGGGTCTTATCAAGCCAACCAATGGGGCCTCCACCCCTTGTTCCCGCTGTCTCAACCCACCACATAGGAGGCGTAAGGAGATCGCATGGAAGGCCCTCAGCGCCCGCAAACCCTCAGTCTACAACTGCCTACGGGCACCGACCCTGCTGCAATCCGCGCTCGGGTCGAAGCGGTGGAGTTACTGCTCGAACGGAGCCTGCGTGTTCCTGGCACCAACGTGCCAATCGGGCTCGACGCGATCATCGGATTGGTGCCAGTCATTGGGGACATTGTCACAACCGCATTGGGTGCCTACATCGTTTGGGAAGCGCGCAATCTGGGCCTGTCAAAATGGCACCTGACCCGGATGGGCGCAAATGTGGCATTCGATACGGTGCTGGGTCTTGTTCCGCTCGTGGGTGACGCGGCTGACTTTGTTTTCCGCTCCAACACGCGAAATTTGCGGATTATCAAGAAGCATCTCGACAAGCATCACCCTGAGACGCGTGTGATTGAGGGCTAGTTTCCTTCTTGGCTTGTGGGGTGAGGCTTTGCAGCGCTAGAGCAGCGGCATGACCAACACAGTCACCTATTCAAGCTATCTCGATCTCGGCAAAATTCTTGATGCTCAGCATCTTAGTTCTGGCGCGCATGATGAGATGCTGTTTATCGTCGTTCATCAGGCGAGCGAGCTGTGGCTAAAACTGTGCTTACATGAGCTCACCGAAGCGCGCGAATGCATCGAACGCGATGATTTGCGCCCTGCTTTCAAAATGCTTGCCCGTGTTGCCAGAGCGCAGCAGCAATTGATCCAGAGCTGGGATGTGCTCAGCACAATGACCCCGCATGATTATTCACGCATTCGCCCGCATTTGGGCGGGTCGAGCGGGTTCCAATCGCCGCAATACCGGATGATGGAATTCATGCTGGGCGGACGCGATGAAAAGCATATCCACCTGCATGAAAAAACCGGCGATTGGGCCGCGCGTTTGAGCCATGAAGTCACCCGCGATAGCCTGTATGATGCGGCAATCCGCCTACTTGCGCGGCGCGGTTTTGAGATTGACCAGAAAGTGACAGAGCGCGACTTAAGGGCTCCGTATCAGCATGATCCCAGCGTCGAAGAAGCTTGGGCGGCCATCTATCGCGATCCACAAGAGCATTGGGATTTGTACGAGCTGGCCGAAAAGCTTGTCGACCTTGAATATCATTTCCAACGCTGGCGTTTTGGCCATCTCAAAACTGTTGAGCGGATTATCGGCTTCAAACGCGGCACTGGCGGGACACCGGGCGTTCCCTATCTGGAAGGCGTGCTCAAACAGGCATTCTTCCCTGAACTGCTTAGCGTGCGGACAGCAATATGAGCCGCGTTTGGGACATTTCTCAAAAACTGCGCCCTGACCTGCCGGTTTGGCCAGGTGATACCGCTTTTTCGCATGAGCGGACGTGGCAGATGGAGGAGGGCTCTCCGGTTAATGTTTCGGCTGTCACTCTATCGACTCATACCGGAGCGCATGCTGATGCGCCGCTTCATTATTCACCGAGCGCGCCTGATATCGCCGAGGTGGCGCTGGCCCCGTATTTGGGTGAATGCCTTGTTGTTGACGCGCGCGGCTCTGGCTCATTGATTATGCCTAGCGATCTTCCTGAGCTGGGTGGTGTTACGCGGGTTCTGATGCGGACGTTCGATGCCTTTCCGCATGACACTTGGGATGAGGGCACAACGGCCATTGCGCCCGAAACTATTGACTGGCTCGCCGCGCAAGGCGTGAAGCTTGTTGGTCTGGATGGCCCTTCGATTGACCCGCAATCTTCCAAAGACATGCTGGCGCACAAGACCGTTCTCAAACATGACCTGCGCATACTTGAAGGGCTAGTCCTCGATGATGTGCCGCCGGGCCAGTACGAGCTGATTGCTCTGCCTTTGCCGATTGTCGGAGGCGACGCTTCACCTGTGCGCGCTATTTTGAGGGAACTGCCATGACGGATGCGATGGTGGACCGCGCGAAAACTCTCGACGCAAGCGATCCGCTGGCCGAATTTCGCGGGCGTTTCACATTGCCCGAGGGTGTGATCTATCTTGATGGAAACTCTCTCGGCGCGCTGCCGAAAGCGACACCCGCCGCGATGGCTTGTGTGGTCGAGCAAGAGTGGGGTGAAGGGCTGATCCGTAGCTGGAATGACGCCGAATGGTTTGAAATGGGCGGCCGGGTTGGCGGCAAAATCGCCCCATTGGTAGGGGCGCGGCCGCACGAGGTCATGGCGTGCGACACGGTCAGCGTGAACCTGTTCAAACTCATCTCTGCTGCTCTGGCAATGCGACCGGGGCGCAAAGTGATCCTGTCCGAACCCGGTAATTTCCCGACTGACATTTATATGATCGAGGGGCTGGAGCGTCAGGGATTGGCGACCCAGCGGCTGGCCGAACGCGATCAAATTCAGGAAGCGCTGGACGATGATGTCGCGCTGCTGATGCTGACCCACGCGCATTACAAAACCGGCGATCTGTTCGACATGGCAGCGATGACGAAAGCAGCGAATGATGCTGGCGCCTTGGTCCTATGGGATCTCTCGCACAGCACCGGCGCGTTGCCGGTCGATCTGAACGGTGTAAATGCGGATTTCGCCACCGGCTGCGGATACAAATATCTGAATGGCGGCCCCGGTGCGCCGGCCTTCGTCTATGTCGCCGAGCGGCACCATGGCGACCTCGCGCAGCCGCTTACCGGCTGGTTCGGACATGCGCGCCCCTTTGCTTTCTCGGACAAATACGAAGCCGCGCCGGGCATCGAGCAATTGCAATGCGGCACCTCGCCAATCCTTGGCCTGACAGCGCTGGAAGTGGGCGTTGATCTGATCGCAGAGATCGGTGTTGACCGGCTCTACGCCAAGTCGCGCGCGCTGTCGGAGTTCTTCCTCGATTGTTTGGGCGAACATAGCCTCGAACTCGATTTGGTCAGCCCATCTGAGAGTGGTGCGCGAGGAAGCCAGCTAAGCGTCCGCCACGAAAACGCCTACGCCCTGTGCCAAGCGCTCATCGCGCGCGGCGTGATCGGCGATTTCCGCGATCCGGATATCCTGCGACTGGGCTTTGCGCCTGCCTATTTACGGTTCGAAGATATGGCAGAGGCCGCAAGGCATTTGGCCGAAGTGATTCAGAGCGGCGAATGGCAGCGCGATGAGTTCAGCCAGCGCGCGGCAGTTACCTGAGTACTTGCAAGTGGCGGTGGAAGAAGAGGCCTAACCGTGCAGCGTTCAACGCGGCTTTTCGATCAAGCCAGCCGCGTCATAGACTGCTCTGCGAAATTTGGCCTGCGCATTCAAATCGAATGGCATCATTTGAGTAAAGAATACCGCCGTAATGTCGTTTGCAGGATCGACCCAAAACAATAGGCTTGCGGCACCGTCCCAAAAGAACTCGCCTTTAACGCCAAAGGGTTCAGCATCGGAGTTCGGCGGACCTGTCCTGACGGCAAAATTGAGACCAAAACCCATCTGGCCCTTTGTCATCAGAAAATCTCTGTCCGTCACGCCTTCTGGCAGATGATCACGAGCCATCAGCGCCACCGTTTCAGGCTTGAGAATCTGCACGTCTCCTAGCTTGCCCTCGTTTTGGAGCATAAGTGCAAACCTCAGGTAATCGTCGATTGTAGAGATCAGCCCATGACCGCCATTTATCTGGATCGGTTTCGTCTCACGAAAGCCATAAACGCGATCATCGGATTGCCGGACAATAGTTCCGTCATCTTCTCGCATGTACCCTGCTGCAAGACGGAGTTTCCTCTCGCTGGAAACAAAATAACTGGTCTCCGTCATTCCTAACGGCTCCAATACCCGTTCGGTTACCAGTTCCTCATAAGGGCGGCCGGTGACGACCTCAGCAAGCCGAGCTTGGACATCGACCGAAACACCATACTTCCACGCTTTGCCCGGCTGGCAGAACAATGGGAGCGAAGCCAGCTCGGTGCTGAACTGAGACAAGGGTTTGGATGCGTTGAACAGGTCCGCTTTGGCCATGAAAGCAGCCGCCGGTGCACTGTCCCATTCATAGCCGAAGCATGCTGTGTGGCGAAAAACATCAATGACCTTTATCGGGCGCACTGGTTCTACAAGGATAGGGGTCCCGTCTTCGCGCACTCCGTCAAGGACCTGCACCCCTGCAAACTCTGGAAGATACTGGGATAGAGGATCGTCAAGATCGAACAGGCCGTCCTCGTAAAGCGACATCAGGGTCACCCCTGTGACCGGTTTGGTCATGGAATACAGCGTGGCTAGGGTATCGCGTTGCCAGGGCCGCTCAGCCTCTCGATCTGCAAACCCGAAGTTACCGTAATAGACCTCTTCCCCGCGCATATGAACGACAGCCGATACGCCGACGAGAGATCCGTCCTCTATAAGCGCAGACAGGGCTCTATCTACCCGGTTGCCGTCGAACTCTGCTGAGGCTGGTTGAGCATTCAACGGAGCCAGTCCGACAGTCAGAAGCAGGAGACCCAACATCAATCGAACGTCTAAAATCGGCAATCGAATCATTATTGTTCTCCGCGCAAAAATCAGTTGGAACGTGACCCAAAGAAAAGGAAAGGCAATAGCGAACCGTTCTTGATCGGATCCAAAACAGCGGGCCCGCAATTGGGTCGGCAGCGGAATCTCAAGCCTCCAGCTCGATATCCCAATAGAGCCGATATTGTGTCACTCATTTGCGGTAGGCCAGCGTTAACCTGACGATCGCCCAGATTGGACCTGCGACTGCCGCTGCTACCATGGCCCATCCAAAGTCGGGTTGAAACAGCAGCATCGTTCCGATTGAGCCACCAAACATCTGAGGCACAACAACAATCAGTGCGAATGCCATCGCAGAGGTAGCGATCAAGGGGAACCACAGGCTGAACATGCCAAGAGCGCCCGATTTCGCTCGAAGCTGCTCTCTGCGGAGCCATGCCCAGCCTGCGCTCAAAGCGAAGATGATGGGCAACGATACCATCATTAGATAAGTGAATTGCGGCCAAAATCTCGACCCTTCGCCGGAATAGTCTAGGTTCAGCGCTCTGGCGGTGATCCCATTTCGAAGTTCAAAATTTTCGCCAAAACCTATCCCGCCATTGGCATTGACCAACACCACCACACCCTTTCCATCGGCGGGCACAAGGGTGGCGAGCGTTTCAGTACCCGGAACCAATCCGCTGTGTGATGCGGTCCTCGCTTCGACGTCGATAAACCAGCCTAGGCCGTAGAATGGTGAGGCATCGCTCGCGGGCTGCAGCATTTGCGATTTGCTCGCGGCGGTGATGATGTTGTCTTCACCATCGAGCATCATTGCGAGGTAAAGCGCGAGGTCATTTGCGCTGGCAAAGATCCCTCCCGCAGGAGCACCAACAGGTGTTGTGCGGCCCATATCATACGCGCGTTTGCCGCCGAACCACGGTCGATGCGGGATAGCGATTTTGCCGGGTATCCGGCCATCGGAAACAAAGCTGCTGTCCATACCAAGCGGCCGGAGAATGTTGGCTTCGATATAGCTGGCATAGTCCTGACCGCTGACAGCCTCAATCACAGCGCCCAACACGTGATAATTCGCGTTGGAATATTCCCAACGTTCTCCCGGAGCGTAGGCAGGTTCCCATTGCGCCACATCGGCGACGTGATCCGCCAGCTTGCCCTCGCTCCGACTTGCGTTGCCATGCAAGCTGTTGCCTTGCACCGTCGAATAGCCGCTGGTGTGCGAAAGCAATTGCCGGATCGTGATCGCGGAGGACGGGCGATCAGAAAACGCATCAAGATAGGTGCCGACGCTTGCTTCAAGGTCTATCTTCTCAGATTCGACCAGCTGCATAATGGCCAATGCAGCGAAGCTCTTGGAAATCGACCCGATCAAAAACGGTGTATCGGGAGTGATCTCATCCGTTCCACCGGACAATGTCTTTCCGCGAACACCGGTGCGGACCTTCCCGTCCTCAATAACGGCATATGCGACGCCAGGAGCGCCGGATTCGGGCCAGGATTTGTCGACGAATTCTTCGATGGATTGCGGTGGTTCGCTTGCTTGCAACCCAAATGGAATCGCAAGCACGATCAACGCCAATAACAGCCGCATACATCCCTCTCGGTGCTTTCTAAGCCTCCAGCTCGATGTCCCAATACAGCCAATCGCGCCAAGTTTCGTGCAGATAATTCGGCGGGAATTGCTTGCCGAATTGCTGCAATTGCCAGCTTGTCGGGCGGATCGGCTTCATCTGCACCGGCATATGCGCTTGCTTGGGTGTGCGTCCGCCCTTTTTCATATTGCATGGCGCGCAGGCGGTGATGATGTTTTCCCACGTGGTTTTACCGCCCAGACGGCGCGGGATCACATGATCGAAGGTGAGAGTATCGCCGCTGCCGCAATATTGGCATTCAAACTTGTCACGCAGGAACACGTTGAAGCGGGTGAAAGCGGGAAATTCGCTTTGCTTTACATATTGCCTGAGCGCGATGACGCTCGGGATTTGCATGTCGAGGCTGGGCGAGTGGACCTCGCGGTCATAGCTCGCAACGATATCCACCCGGTCAAGAAACACCGCCTTGATAGCGGTCTGCCATGGCCACAAGCTGAGCGGGTAATAGGACAGCGGAGTGTAATCCGCGTTGAGCACCAAAGCGGGGCAACCTGAAAGGCTGCGCGTCGGATCTTCCTGAGCGCTGCGGAATTTCGCCGCTGTTTCGATCAGTTCGCTTTTGAACACGTCCTGCGTTCCTCCCTGATTGACACGAACATGACTTGGCATGCGCAGGAGTCAAAGCCGTGACACTGTGTATATCCACAGGGATAAACCTGTGCAGGACAAGTGGATGGCGCGCAGCGGGTGCCTGTGGCAGAAGATCGGCGTGGAAATTGTGACCCGCTTTGCCCCAAGCCCGAATGGCCATTTGCACCTGGGCCATGCCTATTCCGCGATCTATGCGCATGATCTGGCAAAGGATGCCGGTGGGCAATTCCTGATGCGGGTTGAAGACATCGACGGGCCGCGTTCGCGCGCCGAGTTTGCCGATGAGTTTCGCCGCGACCTCGAATGGTTGGGGCTGGAATGGGACGATGTGCCTGCTCAATCGACCCGTATTGAAAGCTACGATGAAGCCGCCAATCGCTTGCTTGAGGACGGCTGGCTTTACGCCTGCAGTTGCAATCGCAAGGACATTGAAGCGCTGGAGCCGAGGCAAGGAGCAGATTGCATCGTCTATCCCGGTTCGTGCAAAGGTGCGGCGTGCGGCTCAGGCGAACCGGCGGCCCTGCGGCTGGATGTCGACAAAGCCATGGCGGCGCTGGGCGAGCTGGTCTGGACGGACGAAACAGCAGGCTCTGTGATCGCCGATCCGCGCGAATTTGGCGATGTGGTGATCGTACGCAAAGACTTGCCCGCCAGCTACCACCTCGCCGCCACTTTGGATGATGCCGCCGACGGGATCACGGCAGTTACGCGCGGGGAGGATCTGTTCACGTCGACCCATGTGCACCGTATATTGCAGGAATTGCTCGAACTGCCCGTTCCGCACTGGCATCATCACAAATTGCTGCTGGATGATAACGGACAAAAGCTGGCCAAACGGCGCGGTTCGCCTGCGCTGAAAGACCGCCGGGAGGCAGGCGAAGACGGACTGGCGCTTGCCGAGCAATTGCGGTTGCAACAAATGCAGTCTGGAACTTAGCGCGCGCAGGACTATTTAGACCCTATGGACATATTCCTCAAAATCGTACTCGCCGTGCTTTGTGTGCTTGTGGTCGTTTCGCTCGTCCGCGGCATTATTGCATTCCTGAAAACGACCAAGATCGATCTGGAAACCGGTGAAGGCGAAACCGTCACCGAAATGCAGGCGGTTCAGAACAAAGCGATGTTTTCGCGTATCAAGTATCAGGCGCTGGCCATCGGTGTGGTCGTCCTGATCGCTGTTGTCGCTGGCGGCAGCCAATAGACTGGACCGGTCTGGCACCGACGCCTAACGAGGCCGCATGGTAAAGCTCAACAAGATTTACACGCGCACGGGAGACGACGGGACCACAGGCCTCGTCGACGGATCGCGTTGTCCGAAGCACTCGGCGCGCATTGCCGCCATTGGTGAAGTGGACGAGGCAAACAGCGTCATCGGCCACGCGATTTGCGCAATCGAAGATGAAGCGCAGCGGGCCACTCTCACTCGCATACAAAACGACCTGTTCGATCTTGGAGCGGACCTCGCGACCCCTGCCGAGGATGGTGATTTCGCGCCGTCCGAAATGGTTCTACGCATGGTTCCCGAACAAGCAATCTGGATTGAGGAGCAGATCGATGCTCTCAATGATCGTCTTGAACCGCTGACCAGCTTTGTTCTGCCGGGTGGCAGCGAAGCGGCGGCGCGCGTCCACGTTGCCCGCGCAACGGCGCGTTCGGCAGAGCGCGCGATGACTGCGATGGCGGCTGAAACGCCGGTCAACCCATCGGCGACTGCTTACATCAATCGGCTATCCGACTTGCTTTTCGTGCTTGCCCGCGTGCTCAACGATGATGGCGCTGCCGATGTGAAGTGGGTGCCGGGCGCCAATCGGTAGAAACACCCCGCTAGCAATTCCACGATGCCGCCGCTAACAGGCGCGCAGACACAAATTGCTGCACTTGCGAAGTGCACTTTACGCGAGGGAATTGAGCCATGCGGAATATCGCTGTTATCGGAGCGGGTCAGATGGGGACGGGCATCGCCCAGACCGTGGCCCAGCATGGCATGAATGTGATGCTGTCAGACGTTGATCTGGCGCGTGCTGAGGCTGGTAAAGCGGCCGTTGAAAAAGCCTTGGTCAAGCTGATGGGGCGCGGCAAGATCGAAGCTGACGCAGCCGAGGCACTGCTCGCAAAGATCACCCCTGTTGCCGATTACGCGCCGATGGCCGAAGCCGATATCATTATTGAAGCCGCGACCGAGCGCGAAGAGATCAAGAACGCGATTTTTGAAAGCGCCGGCAAGGTCCTCTCAGCCGATGCGGTGATGGCATCGAACACCAGTTCAATCCCAATCACCCGCATGGCGAACCACTCGCCCGACCCAGAACGCTTTATCGGCCTGCACTTTTTCAATCCGGTCCCGGTTATGGGCCTGATCGAAGTGATTCCCGGTCTTGCGACGTCAGCGAACACGACCGAGCGTGTGACGGCTTTTGCCGAAGCGCTTGGTAAGCAAGTCGTGACAAGTCAGGATGAGCCGGGCTTTGTGGTCAACCGTATCCTGCTGCCGATGATTAACGAGGCGGTGTTTGTGCTGGGCCAGTCGACTGCGGGCATTGAAGATATCGATAAGGGCTGCCGCCTTGGCCTGAATCACCCGATGGGCCCGCTGCAACTCGCCGATTTTGTGGGCCTTGATACCTGTCTCGACATTATCAACGTGCTCTATCGCACGACGCGCGACACAAAATATCGTCCGGCGCCGTTGCTGGTGAAGTATGTTGAGGCTGGTTGGCTTGGCCGGAAAACGGGCCGCGGCTTTTACGATTACTCAGGCGAAGCGCCCGTTCCTACGCGCTAAATTTGCGATGTGTTGAGGCTGCCACCCGGCGGATTATTCGCCCAGATCGCCTATACCGTTGAGGTTGGGTTGTACGTTCGATTTTTTCCGTGAGAACCGGATTTTCGGTTTCTTGCTTGGGGCAGGCGCTGCCGCCGCTCTTGAGCCGCCGCCGCGTGAAATCGATCCGCTTGGTTTAGGAGGTGCGACACCGCTGCCGGGTCCGCCTCCGGGGCCGCGCGCGCTGCGCGAAGGACTGGACGGCGTGATGATCGCCGTTTGATCGTTGGGATTGGCGTCGAAACCGTCCGGGCTGAATCCTGACGCATCATCGATAAGAGCTTCGTCTTCAGCGAAAGCCATATTCCCGAAATCTTCTGCCGGAGCGTAGTCTTCAAAGACCGTTTCTGGCTCTTCGGTCACTTCGGCGACCTGTTCATTTTCATCCGAAACACCACGTTCGCGCTCAGCCGATGGGGACGCAAATCCACCATCGCCCATCGAGCCTGCAAAAATTGCGGCTCCAAAAAGCGTTACGCCGGCAAACGCCAGCGCCACTTTGCTACTTTCGAACATCGTCTTCGACATGCGCCGACAGGTAGCAGAGCGCCGGTTAATATATGGTAGAAATGCTGCTCTTAGAGGTCGCGCTTGAGATCATAGAGCAAGTCCAAGGCATCGCGCGGTGAAAGCGCGTCCAGATCGGCTTCGGACAGGCGCTGGGCCAGCTGCTCTGCTGGAGAAGCTTCAGGCTCGCTTTCCTGCGCTGCTGCGGCAAACAGCGGGAGCTCTCCCAAACCAGCGGCAATCCCTCCCGTTTCGCTGCGCGCTTGTTCGAGCTTTGACAGCACTTGTTCGGCGCGTTTGACGACGGTGGCTGGTACACCGGCAAGCTTCGCCACAGCGAGACCATAGGACCGGTCGGCAGGCCCCTCTGCCAGTTCATGCAGCAAAACGAGATCGCCCTTCCACTCGCGGGCGCGAACATGGTGCAGCGAAAGCGCTTGGCAGGTTTCCGCAAGCCTTGCGAGCTCATGGTAATGCGTTGCGAAGAGGCAGCGGCACGCGATGCGCGAATGCACCGCCTCGACCACAGCCCATGCCAGCGCGAGGCCATCATAGGTCGATGTGCCACGCCCAACCTCATCAAGGATCACGAAACTGCGCGTCGTCGCCTGAGCGAGAATGGCCGCCGTTTCGACCATCTCGACCATGAAGGTGGAGCGTCCGCGCGCAAGGTTGTCCGACGCTCCAACGCGGCTGAAAAGCCGGTCAACCAAGCCGATTGATGCGGCCTCTGCGGGCACAAAGCATCCGGCCTGAGCCATCAACACGATCAGCGCGTTTTGGCGCAGGAAAGTCGATTTACCGCCCATATTCGGGCCGCCAATTAACCAGAGCCGGTCATCGGGTGCGAGCGCGCAATTGTTGGCAACAAAGCGGTCGCCTGACTTCACCAATGCCGCTTCGACCACTGGATGCCGTCCGCCTGTAATCGACAATCCTGCATCAGCGGTGATTTCAGGCCGCGACCATTCGCCTTCGGAAGCGCGCTCGGCATTGCTTGCGGCAACATCAATCCGTGCTAGCGCAGCTGCGGTCGCTGCGATCGCTTCGCGCGCTGCGGTGACCGCTTCGATCAATTCTTCGAAATGCGCCTCTTCGGCGGCGAGCGCTCGCCCGCCAGCTTCGGATATGCGCGAGGCTTCTTCGTGCAGGCTAAGCGAGTTGAAGCGCACTGCGCCTTTCATGGTCTGACGATGCGTAAAGCCGCTTTCCGCATCCATCAGGCTGTCGGCATGGCGGCTGGGCACTTCGATGAAGTAACCGAGTACCCCGTTATGCTTTATCTTGAGCGAGGAAATGCCTGTTTCCTCGCGGTAGCGCGCTTCCATTGCGGCGATGGCGCGCCGGGCATTGCCCGAAACTTCGCGCAGCTCATCTAGGCTCGCGTCGTAACCGTCAGCGATATAGCCGCCGTTTGATCGCTCCGTCGGCGGGGAGGCGACAAGCGCGCGGGACATATGATCGACCAGAGCGCCATGCCCGATCAGGCGCGGCAACAATTCATCGAGCAGGGCAGGGCGGTCCCGCTCCAGCTCCAATCGCTCATGCAACCGGCCCGCTTCGGCCAGACCATCGCGCACCTGCCCAAGATCGCGCGGGCTTCCGCGCCCAGCAACGACCCGACCCAGCGCGCGGCCAATATCGGGTAGCGCGCGCAGAGTATCGCGCAGGTCCGCGCGTTCTATCGGGCGGGCGTGCCAGAACTCGACCAGATGGAGGCGCGCTTCGATGGCGGATTGGTCCAGCAAAGGCGCCGAAAGGTCTTCAGCCAGCAGCCGCGATCCTGCGCCCGTAGAGCAGCGATCCAGAGTGGCGATCAGGCTTCCGGTGCGGCCGCCTGTCGAACTTTCAAGTATCTCAAGGCTGCCGCGGGTTGCTTCGTCCATGGCCATGCCGCTGGCGCTTTCGCGGATGGTGGGAGGCAGCATTAGCGGCAGGGAGCCGCGCCCGACATGGTCGAGATAGGCGATCAGCCCGCCAGCTGCCGCAAGCATAGCGCGGGAGAAATCACCGAAGCCATCGAGTGTCGCGACCCCGTGAACGCTTTTGAGCCGTTCCGCTCCGGCATCGCTCGAGAAAGTGCCGTGCGAATGATAGGTCAGCTCGTCCGGCCCGTGGCTCCAATCTTCGGGTACGACCACTTCGGTTGCGCCAATCCGGGCAAGTTCAGCGCCAAGCATTTCGGGCGCGCATTCTTCCAACGTCATCGTGCCCGTGGAAATGTCGATGCTGGCAATGCCGATGGTGCCGCGAACTTCGGCAAGCGCGGCAAGGAGATTGGAGCTGCGCGGATTGAGCAGCGCTTCTTCGGTCAGGGTGCCCGCCGTGACAAACCGAACAATGTCGCGCTTTACGAGCACTTTGGAAGAAGGTTTGCCCTCTCGCTTGGCGCGCGCTTTGGCTTCGTCAGGTGTCTCGACCTGTTCGGCAATGGCAACCCGCTGACCCGATTTGATAAGCCGCGCGAGGTACCCTTCGGCTGAATGCACGGGCACGCCGCACATCGCGACCGGTTCGCCATCATGCTCGCCGCGCGAGGTCAGAGCGATGTCGAGAATGTTTGCGGCAATGCGCGCATCATCGAAAAACAGCTCGAAGAAATCGCCCATCCGGTAAAACAGCAGCGATCCCTCGGCCTCTTTCTTGAGGGCGAGATATTGCTGCATCATCGGAGTCGCGGTGCCTGCCATCGGAGTGGCGTAGACAGGCCGCGAGTGATTCGGAACGGGCGGCGCGTATCCTTTCCCCTATCGTTTGCGTTTGGGTGCCGCTAAACGGTTCATCAATCGACATTTGGGGCAAGGAACAATCCACCATGGCTGATGATCGCAAGAGCGGTTTTACCACGCGCGAGGCACTGTTTTACCACGAGACGATTCGTCCGGGTAAGCTGGAGGTGGTCGCCACCAAGCCGATGACGTCGCAGCGCGATCTTAGCCTTGCCTATTCGCCCGGTGTTGCAGCGCCCGTTGAAGCTATTGCTGCCGATCCATCACTCGCTGCGCGCTACACCGCGAAAGCGAACCTTGTCGCGGTTATCTCGAACGGGTCTGCCATCCTTGGCCTTGGCAATCTTGGCGCGCTGGCGTCCAAGCCTGTGATGGAAGGGAAAGCTGTTCTCTTCAAACGCTTTGCCGATGTTGATTCGATCGACATCGAACTTGCGACCGAAGACCCCGAAGCTTTCATCAACGCGGTTGCGCTGATGGAGCCGACTTTTGGGGGCATCAATCTCGAAGATATCAAAGCGCCCGAATGCTTCATCATCGAAGCCGCGCTGCGCGAGAGGATGAATATCCCAGTCATGCATGATGATCAGCACGGGACGGCGATCATCACCGCGGCAGGCTTGCTGAATGCGTGTCACCTGACTGACCGCGATGTGAAGAACGTAAAGGTCGTCGTGAACGGCGCGGGTGCGGCGGCAATTGCTTGCACCGCTTTGATCAAGGCGATGGGTGTGCCTCACGAAAACGTGATCATGTGCGACCGTTCTGGTCCGATCACTCCGGGCCGCGACAATGTTGACCAGTGGAAGAGCGCGCATGCAGTTGCGACCGAAGCGACAACACTGGAAGAGGCTCTCGACGGAGCGGACATCTTCCTCGGCCTGTCAGCGGCGGGTGCGCTTAAACCCGATTGGGTGAAGAAGATGGCCGATAAGCCGATTATCTTCGCGATGGCCAACCCCGTCCCGGAAATCATGCCGGACGAAGCCAAAGCTGTCCGTCCTGATGCGATTATCGCCACGGGGCGCAGCGATTTCCCGAACCAAGTCAACAATGTGCTGGGCTTCCCGTTCATCTTCCGCGGCGCGCTTGATGTGCAGGCGACAACGATCAACGAAGAAATGAAGGTTGCCGCCGCCTCCGCGATTGCCGAACTGGCCCGTGAGCGCGTGCCCGAAGAAGTTGCCAGCGCTTACGGCAAAAACCAGAAATTCGGCACCGACTACATCATTCCCGCGCCGTTCGATCCGCGCCTGATCGAAGTCGTTTCCTCCGCCGTTGCCAAAGCGGCAATGGATTCCGGTGTAGCCAAAGCGGACATCGCGGATTTTGACGAATACCGCACCAAACTGCGCTCACGCCTCAACCCGACCACATCGGTTCTTACCGGCGTGTACAACGAAGCGAAATCCAATCCCAAGCGGATGGTTTTTGCAGAGGCCGAGGAAGAAGTCGTGCTGCGCGCCGCAATTCAATACCGCGATTTCGGCTATGGTACGCCGGTTCTTGTGGGCCGGACCAAGGCTGTGCTCGACAAGCTGCATCAGCTTTCGGTCTCCGACCCGAGCAGCTTTGAAATCCAGAACTCCGCCGATAGCGAGCATGTCCCCGCAATGGTGGACTATCTCTATAACCGGCTTCAGCGCAAAGGCTTTACAGAGCGCGATGTCCGCCGTCTCGTCAATCAGGAGCGTAACGTGTTTGCTGCGCTGCTCGTGGCGCTTGGGCACGGCGATGGCATGATTTCCGGCCTTACGCGGACTTTTGCGCAGACCGTGCGCGAAGTGAATATGGTGCTCGATAAGAAACCGGGCGCGTTGCCGTTTGGCATTCATATGATGCTGGGCAAGAACCACACGACGTTCCTGGCTGATACGACCATGAATGAGCGGCCAAACGCGGAAGAGCTAGCGCACATCGCGAAAGAGACCGCCGCCGTTGCCCGCCGCATGGGCCATGAACCGCGCGTTGCGTTTCTATCCTATTCGACCTTCGGCAATCCATCGGGTCAGTGGCTCGGCAATATCCGTGAAGCGGTTTCTATTCTAGACCGCGAAGATCCCGGTTTTGAGTATGAAGGCGAAATGGCGCCCGACGCTGCGCTCAATCCGAAGGTCATGAAGCTGTATCCGTTCAGCCGCCTTTCAGCGCCTGCCAACGTGCTCATCATGCCGGGGCTGCAATCAGCGAACCTTTCGGCAAAGATGCTGCGCGAATTGGGCAGCAACGCGACAATCGGTCCGATGCTGCTGGGCATGGAGAAACCGGTCCAGATCGTACCGATGACTGCTCTTGCGCCGGATGTTCTTACTCTTGCTGTGCTCGCTGGTGCAGGAGTGGTCGGCTAGACCCGCTTAGGTTTCATCGCGGCGCGCGGCTTTGCCAAATGAGCGGCGCGTCTCGCCAAATCGCCAAGGCCGGTCTTCGTCTTGCGAGGCTGAAACTGTCACATTGTCGACATCGACATAGCTCTTTTTGCTGTTCTTTGCGGAGAGATAGACCGGGACCTGATCGCCTTTTTTCGCGCCGATCGGGCGCTCCCAAAGAGCGTCGCTCTTGAATTCGGTCATTATGCCAGTGCGAGGATGTTCGGCTTCGGCGATGATGCGCCACGGATGCCGGTCATTAACGGCAAATCGGCGGTCCTGGCTGACATCGGTGATCGTCCCTCTGACCTGTAGGCCTGCTTGGACCAGTCCTCTGATCGCGCGAGCACGCAGCATGGGGTAAACGACCATACCGCCGCCGATCAGGACGAACAGGCTGCCTATCGCCGTGAAAATGGTTGGCAGCAAGAAGCGTTGCCCGAAAGTGTCAATTCGCGCGTCTTGCGGCCTGAGTGGATCATAGATGATGTCGACCTGCTCTCCGACTGAAAAGCCGGGAGAACTGCTGCTTGTCTTGCTGGAAAATTCGTATCGTCTGCCGCTCGTATCATAGAATTCGGCAACGGGGCGGTACATGGTTGTACCTTCGCTGTCGCGGTAATCGGCAAGCTCGATAATTGTGCCTTGGGCGGAAAAGCTCACATCGGAAAGGGCAAGCTCGCCCCATAGCATCCAGCCGCCGATCGCAGCGAAGATCGCGCCAATGCCGGCGAAGAACATCCCCGTTATCGATATCGTTTTCATGTCTGCCCCCTCTAACCGCTGCTATAGCACGAAGTGGCCAACCAAACGTGAATTGGATTCTATTGAGCTCTAAAAGCGGCTATTCAATCAGTTAAGCCAGCCGTTCTTCAATCGGCATGTAGTCAATATCATATCCGAAATAGCGCGGATTGAAGACTGCGAGGCCCGCTTCGCTGCGCCACAGCGGATCGCAGCGAAAGCCCAACGCTGCAACTGCCTGCCCGCGTTCGAAACCTGGATTGATAACGCCATCTGCGGTCTCGAGATCGATCAAGGAAACCAGATCGGGACAGGTCGCAATCACCGCGCCATCGCGGCGAGCGACAAGGTGTTCATTCTTAACATTGGTTTGGAAGGTTTGACCGGCAAATGCACCAGTGCCGCTTACATCGACGGTTCCGACAAGGAAGCCGTCTTCGTCTTTCCACTCGAAGTCCGAAACGGTGCCAGTGAATAGCAGATAGCCATCGCCTGCGACCCTTGCAGCCTCGATCGGGTCCGTGCCCGCCGCTTTCGCTTCGCGCACTGCTTTGCCAATGCTTTGGGCAAGCGAGAGGCTGTCTGTGACCAGCGTTCCGGTCTGTTTGGCCTGAGTTCCCGTAATCGGGCTGTCCGTGACGCCGCATTCCCGGCTGACCACTGCGATACTGCGTAGAATGTCTTCGGCGCGTGTGGGATCGCCAAGGGTCTCGACGATCATCGTATCGCCAAAGGGTGTGGCCGCGCCAATCGGCGTAAGCGGAACGCCCGCAACCTTCACCGAATGCTGATTGATTTCAGGCACAGCGCGGCCAACCGTGTCAGCATCAAGCGCCGGAACGCCCAAACGGGCGGCGGTCGACAATCCTTCAGCGAGGCTGAGAGGGCCGATTTCGCCCATGATTACGCCTGCGAATTTCTGTCCGATATGTTTCTCAAGCGCTTCGAAAGCGGCTTGCACTGGAACTTCGACAGGGTTCTCAACCGCGTCGAGCTTTGCCTGCATTTCCTCGCTCGTTTCGGCGAGGCTGGCGAGACCATAGGGGCAAGCGACGCGGTCTGTATCGGAAAGCGCGCTGACCGGTATCATCGAGAATGTCAGGCCTGCCGCGAGGTCTTTGGCGATCAACTCACGCGCTGCGCTCAAGCTGCCGCCGCCTCCGGTGCCGAGGTATGAGCTTCCGACAAGTGCGTCCTCAAGGCTGGTCGCGTCCATCGACACAGCATTCTCGTTACTCGCTCCTCCACCGCCTGCAGGGATTTCTCTGCAAGCGGCGAGAGTTCCGGCGGCCACTGCCAAACCGCCCAGAAATTGCCGCCGTGATGCCATTGCTTTTGCCCCTAGTTTGGGCAGGCTACATGTTTGGTGTTCGCAGCGTGCCGATTTCGTTGAGAGCAGGGTTCGACAGATTTGTCTGGAATTGCAACATCTGCTCTGTCGGCATTAACACTTGCCCTCGATCATTGATGGTCGCGTACTGATCGACCGATTGCTGTGCCTCGGTCAACGCGACATCATAGTCGAAGATGGTTGGAGGAGCATAGCTTTCGGAACTGAAGTTGGCTGCCCCCTCTGATCTTATTCTGGCTTCTACATCTCTCGCCACTTCAAGTTCCCAAGCTTCCTGTCTGCTGCTTGCGATAGACCGAGCGATCCGTTTGCTTGGATCGAAAGAGAAACTGATACCTGTCGCGCCTCTTAAGCGTTTCTTTCCGTACTTGCCGGTCCAGCGATGCGTTGAGTCCCAGCGTGGGCCAAGAAGGTCGACAATCTCATATTTGATTTTGGCTTCGACAGGATCCACTCCGCGAGCAAGCATACCGTGGTGGAACACTTTGTGCGTCGCTTCCCACGATCTGCTCATCGTATCGCAGTAGTAATCGTGAATAATCGCCGCGTCTTTGTAGCTGCCTGCCCATGGTCCGCCGGCAAGAGCCCAAACGGCCCGGGGAATCGATGCGCCGTCGGACTTGTAGCCCTTAGGAACAGACCAAAGCAGGCCCTGCGGATCGCGAAAGCTGAACCTGCTTAGCAATTGCATGTACTGGCCTGGCAGCGAGCGTAGTTCGGCGTATCCGAGAAACGTGTTGTTTTGTGCTCTGGACAGCGACGGAAGGCCGAAAGCAAAAGCTCCAACGCTATAAGTAATGAAACTACGCCGGTTCATATAATCCCCCTAACAATGCAGAGTGACTATTTCAGAGATATTCCTTGGCAACAAGCTTTTCGGAAATACCTAGTATTATTCAAATCCGCCGAAAGCGGAAATACCAGACTTCGTGACCGAACGTGTTGCGGGCTTTGTATTCGTAACGTGTTTCGCACCAGCCGCTCGGGCGGTTTTGCCAGTTGGATGGGCCTTCTACGACCCATTCGAACTTATCCGTATGGCGCTGCATCACCATCAACGCGTGGCGCAAATAGATGTCGTGATCGGTGCCAAAGCGGAATTCGCCGCCGGGTTTCATCTTTTGCGCGATGAGTGAGATCGGACCGTCATTCACCATGCGCCGTTTGGCGTGTTTGTTCTTTGGCCATGGGTCGGGATGCAGCAGATAACACATGGTGAGCGCGCCATCGGGCAGGCGTTGCAGCACATCGATCGCATCGCCGTGGTGCAGGCGGATGTTGGCGAGCTTTTCATCATCGACATGCCCCAGCGCCGCAGCAACGCCGTTTAGAAACGGCTCCGCACCAATAAAGCCGTGATTGGGCAGAAGATCTGCGCGGTAGGCAAGGTGTTCTCCGCTGCCAAAGCCGATTTCGAAATGAAGCGGGCAATCCTCGCCAAACAAGTCTTTAGCTGTGACCGGACCTTCGGCTGGAACCGCAATTTTGGGGAGCAGATCATCGACCAAACCCTGCTGCCGCCCGCGCAAAGGTTTCCCGATGCTGCGGCCGTACATTCGGTTAAGGGTGGTTGGATCGCCTTCTTTAAATGCTGACATAATGCGGGCGGGTAATGGCGCGAGTAGGGCCTGTCTAGTGCCGGTTTGCGTCCCGATCCGCGACTATCGCGGTAGGCGTGTCTGAGAGAAAGGTTGAGCCAATCCTCACGGCGCCTATATCCCGAACCTCTATGCAAGCTCTTTCCGAAACCTTTTATTCGCAGCCCCTCTGGGCCCAATCTCTTATCGGATTGGTATTGCTGGCCGCGGCAGCGCTGACTCTCAATTATGTGCTCAAGCATGTGATTTTGCGCCTCGCGGCGCCGTATCTGGATGAAAAGACGACCACAATCGACAAGGCCGCAGCCTGGCTCGCAACGGCGGCACCGCTGCTTGTTATTTCGCGCGGGATCTATCTCGTCCCGCATTTGCAGGAAGAGGTCTACACGGTTGTACGCAGCGTCGCGCAAGCTTTGATTGTCATCTCGGTCGCCATGGCGATCGTAAAAGCGCTGACCTATGCGAACGAGCTTTACGAGCGGATGCCGCGTTCGAAGAACAAGCCGATCAAAGGCTTTGTACAGGTTGTAAAAATCCTCGTCCTGTGCGGCGCGGCGATCATTCTGATCTCGGTCCTAATCGACGAGTCGCCGCTGCTGCTGCTGTCGGGGCTAGGCGCGATCACTGCGGTGTTGCTGCTGGTGTTCAAAGACACGATCCTGAGCCTCGTCGCGAGTGTGCAACTGACCACGCAGGACATGCTGCGCGTTGGCGACTGGATCACGATGCCCAGCATGAGCGCGGATGGTGATGTGATCGATATCTCTCTGCATACCGTGAAAGTGCAGAATTTCGACAAGACGATCGTCACTATTCCTACGCACCGGTTGGTTTCGGATTCCTATCAGAACTGGCGCGGGATGAGCGAAAGCGGCGGGCGGCGGATCAAACGTTCGCTGGCCATCGATCAGAATTCGATCCGGTTCTTGAGCGACGATGAAGTTCTCGATCTGAAAAAATTCCGCATTCTCAAACCCTATCTCGCTGGCAAGCGTGATGAGATTACGGAGTGGAACGAAGCCGAATTGTCGGGAGAAGAAGCGGTTCCGGTCAATGCTCGCCGCCTAACCAATATCGGGACGTTGCGCGCCTATATGGCGGCTTACATCCGCTGGCACCCGCAGATCAGCGACAACTTCCTGATCATGGTGCGCCAGCTCCCGCCGGGCCCGCAGGGTGTCCCGTTGGAGATTTACTGCTTTACCGACACCACCGCATGGGAGGTCTATGAAGGTATTCAGGCGGACATTTTTGATCACCTTCTGGCGATCCTTTCCGAATTTGACCTGCGGATATTCCAAGAGCCGACAGGCGGCGACTTCGCTGCTCTCACCAAAGCAGGCTGAAACGAAAAACGCCCGCTGACCTCTCGGTCGCGGGCGCTTTCAATCTCTTTGGCTTTGGGCGCTTAAGCGGCCTCTGCCTCTTCGTTCGGATCGCGCAGCACATAACCGCGGCCCCAAACAGTCTCGATATAGTTTTCGCCGCCGCATGCATGGCTGAGCTTTTTGCGCAGTTTGCAGATGAAGACGTCGATAATCTTGAGTTCCGGTTCGTCCATCCCGCCATACAGGTGGTTGAGGAACATTTCTTTGGTCAGCGTGGTGCCCTTGCGCAGTGAGAGCAGCTCAAGCATCGCATATTCTTTACCGGTCAGATGAACACGTGCGCCGTCGACTTCAACAGTCTTGGCATCAAGGTTCACGGCCAGTTTGCCGGTGCGGATGATCGACTGGCTGTGGCCTTTCGAACGACGCACAACAGCGTGAATGCGGGCGACCAGCTCTTCGCGGTGGAACGGCTTGGTCACATAGTCATCGGCACCGAAGCCGAACGAACGGATTTTGCTGTCCATTTCGGCAATACCCGAAAGGATCAGAACCGGCGTTTGCACCTTGGCAACGCGCAGCTTCTTAAGCACGTCATAGCCGTGCATATCTGGCAGGTTCAGGTCGAGCAGGATGATATCATAATCATACAGCTTACCCAGATCGAGGCCTTCTTCACCTAGATCAGTCGCATAGACGTTAAAGCCTTCAGTAGTGAGCATGAGCTCAATGGCTTTCGCCGTTGTCGGCTCGTCCTCAATCAAAAGCACTCGCATATCTGGTCCCCTACGTTGCCCCAGAAGGTGGCGCTCACCTCTTGGCAAGCTTTGGTGGTAACGCCTCGGTAAGAGGTGTTGTCATGTATTAACCACACAAGTTCTGAACGGAAAAGGTTAACGCGCCGTAAACGGATGGCTTGAAAAATTGTGAGTCTTTGAGGTCACAGGTGTTTTTGCGGGCAGGCAATACGCACGAAAGGCCCCCTGAGCTAACACCCAGCTTCGCTTCAAATCCCGCTAAGCTTCTTTGCCCGCCGCCGCTGTGCGCTGGACCCGATCCCGATGGCTTCGCGATATTTCGCGACGGTGCGCCGTGCGAGATCGAAGCCTTCTTCTTTCAGGAGATCCACCAGCTTTTGATCAGACAGCACCTTTTTCGGGTCCTCGGCATCGGTGAGAGATTTGATCCGCGCCTTAATCGTTTCCGACGAAGCGCCTTCGCCGTCGCTCGATCCGACACCGCTGTTGAAGAAGTACTTCAGCTCAAAACAACCGCGATCGCAGTGGAGGTATTTGTTGCTGGTCACACGGCTAACCGTGCTTTCATGCATGTCGATCTGCTCTGCGACCTCACGCAAGGTCAACGGACGCAATTCGGAGACGCCTCTACGGAAAAACCCGTCCTGCTGCTTTACGATTTCCGCAGCGGTTTTGAGGATGGTTTTTTGCCGCTGGTCAAGAGCCCGGATGAGCCAATGGGCATCGGCCAGCTTTTCCTTGAGCCAGCTTTGTGCCTCTGCGCCGGGTGAACCCTGATTAAGCTCGACATAGTAATCGCGGTTCACGACCAGCCGAGGCAGTGTCGCCTCGTTCAGTTTGATATCCCAGCCGCCATCGTCCTTTGATGAAAGCAATACATCGGGCACGACTGCACTGTCTGTTGCGGGTGCAAAAACGAGACCGGGTTTGGGATCAAAGCTGCGCAATTCGCCAAGCATATCGGCGAAGTCTTCATCATCGACGCCGCACAGGCGTTTCAACTTCTCGACTTCACCGCGCGCGACCAATTCGAGGTTGTCGATCAGCTTTGCCATGCAGGGATCATAACGGTCTGCTTCGCGCGCCTGCAGCTCAAGACATTCGGCCAGGCTGCGCGCTCCCACTCCGGTTGGATCGAGCATTTGCAGTACGGTGAGACCGTCATCAACCTCGTCCCGGGTGACGCCGAGGTCGTAGGCAACTTCGCGTAGGTCGCTGCTCAGATAGCCCGCATCATCGAGCAAGCCGACCAAATGCCGTGCGATAAAGGCTTCTTTGGCATTCACAGCAATTGCGCCGATTTGCTCGTTAAGATGCTCGGTCAATGTCGTTTCCGCAGCGCGGGTGGCATTGATATCCGGAAAATCCTCGCCGCTCGCTGCGCCGCTGGATGCAGCAGAACCCCATTCGGCATCACCCGAAGCGCTTGCCGCGTGCGAGCCATCGCCCGTATCGCGGTCCCGGTCGAGCGCGCCAGTATCTAGATCAAGCGGGGCCTCTTTCTCGCCCCCACCCTGCGCCATCAGCTGGTCTGAAGTGAACTCTTCGCGCGGGATGTCATCCGGCTCTCCGCCTCCCGTGTCCTCGCTGGACACCGACCCGGCTTCCAGCAGAGGATTGCCTTCAAGCGCATCGCCGATGAAGGTTTCGATTTCGAGGTTTGATGCAGCCAGCAGTTTGATCGCCTGCTGCAATTGCGGCGTCATCACCAATTGTTGCGATTGGCGTAGGTCCAGTCTGGGTCCGAGCGCCATGGCGTCTATGTCAGAGCGTGAAGCTCTCTCCCAGATAAAGCCGCTTTACATTCTCATCAGCGACAAGGTCTTGCGGTGTACCAGCGAACAGCACCTGCCCGCCATAAATGATGCAAGCGCGATCAACGATGTCGAGCGTTTCGCGGACATTGTGATCGGTGATGAGAACACCGATCCCGCGCCGCTTGAGGTCTTTGACGAGATCGCGGATATCGCTGATCGATAGCGGATCGATGCCTGCAAAGGGTTCGTCCAGCAGCATGATCGATGGCTTTGCCGCGAGCGCGCGGGCGATTTCACAGCGACGGCGTTCACCGCCAGAAAGCGCCATGGCTGGGCTTTCGCGGAGCCGCTCCAGACCGAATTCGCCGAGCAGGCGCTCCAGTTCGGCTGCGCGCGTATCGGCATCAGGTTCAACCATTTCGAGAACGCAATTGATGTTCTGTTCGACAGTCATTCCGCGAAAGATGCTTGTTTCCTGAGGCAGATAGCCGAGGCCAAGGATCGCGCGGCGATACATCGGGAGCTTCGTAACATCCTCGCCATCCATCAGGATCCGCCCGGAATCCGGTTTGACCAGACCCATGATGGAATAGAAGCAAGTGGTCTTCCCGGCCCCGTTCGGGCCTAGCAGGCCAAGCACTTCGCCTTTGCCGACGCTCAGCGAGATATCGGTGAGGACAGCGCGCTTGTCATAGCTTTTGGCAATGGAAACAACTTCCAGCCCGCCATCGGGCAGCGGAACGGTGGCATTTGCCGGTTCTTCGAGAGTGGTGGACTCGCTCATAGGCACTAGCTTTAGCAGCCTCTTCTTAACAGAAAAGGGGGTTGATCCGTTTTGGCAGGATTTTTGCTTTGACGCGCTCCGGATAGCAGGAAACCTAGGCGGGCCGGGCAGAATCCAAACGATTCCGGACCTTTGGCTGTCCGCAATTGCGCCCAGTGCAACAGCATTTCAATTTGGTTACTGCGCTTGCAAGCGGGCGATGTCTTTGAGATACTGCGTGCGGAGAGACACTAACCGTTGGGGAGCGGTCAAATGGTAAATCAAGAGACACGGGCGGCGGTTCGCGCCAATGCCGAAGAGCGCGGGACTGACTGGCGCAAATCGATCAGCGATCATGTCGCCTATGCATTGCTGGTGTACACTGGATTGCAGATTTTTGTGACGGTGAAGGCGCTGTCCGAGGGCATGTCTTCGATCCTCCCGTACTTCGCTTTGATCATTCTCGTCGCTGCGATCATTCCCGCCTGCCGCTGGTTTGAGAAGCGCTGGAAAGACATGCCCGACGAAGAAGCGTTTGATCCCGCTTATGCCGGCGCGTTCCGCCGCGACATCATCATGCTCTGGACGCTGGCAATCGGTCTGCCTCTGCTGCTGACAGGCATTTTCAAAGCGGCGTTTACGCTCGTCTAGTCAAACGGGGCGGCTTTCACCGCCCCGCTTTATTCAGGCTTCTTTTGCGCGCTCGATCGCTTCGAGCACGATTTGACGTGCTTCGGCGCGGTCGCCCCATTTGCCGATGCGGACCCACTTTTCAGCTTCCAGATCTTTGTAGTGGGTAAAGAAGTGTTCGATCTGTTGGAAAATGATCGAAGGCAAATCTTTGGTTTCGCCAACATCCGAATAATACGGGAATGTCGTGTCCACCGGCACACAGATCAGCTTTTCATCGCCGCCATGCTCGTCTTCGAGGTTGAGCACACCAATCGGGCGGGCGCGAACAACGCAGCCAGCCATAAATGGCGAACGCGCGATAACAAGCGCATCAAGTGGATCACCATCAGGTGAAAGCGTATGCGGGACAAAACCGTAATTCGCCGGATAGCGCATTGGTGTGTGCAGGATACGGTCAACAAACAATGCGCCTGACTCTTTATCGAATTCGTACTTCACCGGCTCACCGCCAGTAGGCACTTCGATGATGACGTTCAGTTCGTCTGGGGGATTTTCGCCGGTGGGGATTTTGTCGATACGCATATGGGGTTCCTGTATTGATTGCGGCCCCTCTCCCAAGGACTTCGCGCGGCCCTTAGCCCAGCGACGAGCATTGCGAAAGACCTCACTTGTCCTTAACTGCGCCCAAAAGACAGGACAGGCATGAGCAAGAATACCCCTAAAGCCATTCGCGGAACACAGGACATCTTTGGCGCAGATGCGGAGGCGTTTGCCTATGTGGTCGAAACGTTCGAGCGTGTGCGTAAGCTTTACCGGTTCCGCCGGGTCGAAATGCCGGTTTTTGAAAAAACCGAAGTTTTCAGCCGGGCCATTGGTGAGACAACCGATGTTGTTTCCAAAGAGATGTATTCGTTCGAGGATCGCGGCGGGGATTCGCTCACGCTGCGCCCGGAATTCACCGCTGGTATTGCCCGCGCTTTCCTGACCAATGGCTGGCAGCAGCATGCGCCGTTAAAGGCCGCAACGCACGGCCCGTTGTTCCGGTATGAGCGCCCGCAGAAGGGCCGTTATCGCCAGTTCCACCAAATTGACGCGGAGATCATCGGCGCGGCTGAGCCTCAGGCGGATGTCGAATTGCTCGCTATGGCCGATCAGCTTTTGAAAGAACTCGGCATTGAAGGGGTGACTTTGCACCTTAACACTTTGGGTGATGCCGATAGCCGTGATCAATGGCGCGCTGCGCTGATCGACTATTTCAAGAAAGTCGAAGGCGGGCTGTCCGAAGACAGTCAGGAACGGCTTGAGAAAAACCCGCTGCGTATTCTCGACAGCAAGGATCGCCGCGATCAGCAGTTCCTCGCTGATGCGCCCAAGATTGATGATTTTCTGACCGATGAGGCCACGGCGTTTTTCGAGGCGGTGACGAGCGGTCTCGACGCAGCCGGCGTCAAATGGAAACGTGCCGAAAGTCTGGTGCGCGGCCTCGATTATTATCGCCACACCGCGTTCGAATTTATTCCTGATGAAGGCTCTGCAGCAGCAGAAGCCTTAGGCGCGCAAAGCACCGTGCTAGGCGGCGGGCGCTATGACGGTTTGATGGAGTCGCTTGGAGGCGCGCCAACGCCCGCAGTCGGCTGGGCTGCAGGCATAGAGCGGCTGGCGATGCTGGTGGGTCAGCGAGCAGAGCAGCCATTGTTGGATGTGATTGTTGCTGTTGAAAATGACGAGGCTATCGGTTCTGCATTAAAGTCAGTCAGCGCCATGAGGCATGCTGGTCTGTCAGTCGATTTGATCGCGTCGGGTTCGCCCAAGAAAAGGTTTGATAAGGCGTCAAAAGTGAACGCACGGGCGCTCCTTTCGATTGACATCCGCGATGGCGAGACTCAGGCCAATGTCAGGTCCGCAGACGCGACCGGCCTGACTTCACAAATAGACGCCCTTCTGAAGAACTTGCTCTAATGCAAATTCCCGCCGCTCGTCTTGATCAGATCGCCAACCGTTTTGCGGAGCTTGAGGCGCGCATGGCGTCGGGCACGCTTGAGGGCGACGAGTTCGTCAAGGCAAGTCGCGACTATGCCGAGCTGGAGCCGGTCGCCAAGATTGCCCGCGAAGTGAAGGCAATGCGCGAGGAGACGGCCGGGCTGGAGGAGATGCTCGCCGATCCGGAAATGAAAGCGATGGCGGAGGAAGAACTTGCTGCGATCCGCGAGGCTCTTCCGGAAAAAGAGCGCGCGCTCGCCATTGCGCTGCTTCCCCGCGATGCGGCGGACAGCAAGCCCGCGATGCTTGAAATTCGCGCTGGCACTGGCGGGGATGAAGCCGCTTTGTTCGCGGGCGATCTTTACCGGATGTATGAACGCTTCGCCGCCGATAATGGCTGGAAAGTCGAGCCGGTCAGCATGAGTGCCTCCGAAGTGGGCGGGTTCAAGGAAGTGGTCGCCAATATCACCGGCGCAGGCGTGTTCGCACGGCTTAAATTCGAAAGCGGCGTCCACCGTGTCCAGCGTGTACCAGTGACTGAGAGCGGTGGCCGGATTCACACTTCTGCTGCGACGGTGGCGGTCCTGCCTGAGCCGGACGATGTGGATGTGAATATCGATCCCGGTGACCTAAAGATCGACACATATCGTGCGAGCGGGGCGGGCGGTCAGCACGTCAACACCACCGATAGCGCGATCCGTATTACGCATGAGCCTTCGGGTATCGTGGTCACCTGTCAGGACGGGCGCAGCCAGCATAAGAACCGCGAAAAAGCGATGCAGGTTCTGCGGGCGCGGCTGTTCGAGAAAACCCGCGATGAAGCCCAAGGCGCCGAAGCCGAAGCGCGCAAGGCGATGGTCGGCAGCGGCGACCGTTCGGAGCGCATTCGCACGTACAATTTCCCGCAAGGCCGCGTGACCGATCACCGTATCGGGCTAACGCTGCATAAGCTCGAAGAAGTGCTGGCAGGGCCGGGGCTTACCGAGATGGTCGACGCGCTGATTGCCGAAGATGAAGGTAAGCGGCTCGCCGCGCTAAACGAGTGACGGTTGCTGAGGCGATCCGTGCTGCGGCGGACAGGTTAGCGGCAACCAGCGATACCGCGCGGCTGGATGCGGAATTGCTGATGGCGCATGCGCTCGGTGTCAGCCGTTCGGATATGCTGATCGGCAAAATGCGCGATGCTGCTCCGGCTGAATATGAGGCTCTGATCGCGCGCCGTGCTTCGCGGGAGCCGGTGGCGCATATCATTGGTGAGGCCGAGTTTTACGGGCGGACATTCGCCGTATCGCCTGACGTCCTGATCCCGCGAGGAGACAGCGAGGTTTTGATCGACGCGGCGATTGAGCTTGCGCCGTCTGCCGGGCGGGTGTTCGATCTCGGGACGGGCTCTGGTGCATTGTTGATTACGGCAATGCTTGAGCTTGGTTCGAAAGAGGGGTTTGGACTTGATGCTTCACCGCCCGCCGTCAAGATTGCCCGAAGGAATGCGGACTCCTTGGGCCTGACCAAAGAAATGGCGCAGTTTTTGTGCCGCGATTGGCACTCAGAAGGCTGGAGTGATGATGTCGGCACATTCGACCTGATCCTATGCAATCCGCCCTATGTCGAAGCGGACGCTGATCTTGATCCTGATGTTCGAGACTATGAACCAGCCAGCGCCCTTTTCGCTGGAGAAGAGGGGCTTGACGACTATCAGGCGATCATCCCGCAATTGCGCAAGTTGATGAATGACGATGCGGCCGCGATCTTTGAAATCGGCCACACGCAAGCAGGTCCCGTAAGTGAAATGGCCGAAAAGGTGGGTTTCTCGGTCGAAATGCGACGCGATCTTGCAAATAGGCCACGCGCTTTGATCTTCCGCGCATGAAAACATCACTAGGGCTTGGCAAAAGTGATTCGCCTCGCTACCTCCGAATCAGGACACCGATCTGCGAAGGGCGCAAATCGCTGTACCAAGCTCCAAATTCGATGTCAGACGGCCATCAGGGCACGCCCATGGCCATGACAACGCGGAGCGCGCGTCGTTACAGACGCATAGACGAAAGGTCTGTTGACCACAGTGCTCTCATTTCATTGCACCACGGTCGCAAACGGGAAGATTTTCCTTGAACAACAATCGCAATAACAATCGTCGCCGCGGTCGCGGCAATCGCCATAGTCAGGGCGGGGCCAACAATCAGAACCGGATTGATAGCCGTGCGCGCGGAAATGCTCCGCAGCTTCTCGACAAGTACAAGAAGCTTGCTCAGGATGCGCAGCACCACGGTGACCGGGTGCAGATGGAACAATATCTGCAATTCGCCGACCACTATTTCCGCGTGATTGCCGATAACAAGGCGCGTCAGGACGAAGCCCGGGCCAAGCGCAATGAAGAGCGCGGTCAGGCCAATGACGATAGCGATGAAAATGAGGATGGCGATAATCGGCGCCGCAACAACCGCCGCCCGCGTGGTCGCCGTGAAGATGGCGAAAGCCAGCATGATGCTGAAAATTCGGCGGAAAACGAAGACGAATTCTCGGAGGATGCTCCGGAAGAAACCGAAAAGCCCAAGCGCCGGGCTCGCAAACCTCGCAATGATGGCGATGGCGAAGAAAAGCCACGGCAGCGCAAACCGCGCCAGCCCCGCCGTGAAAAGAACGACGAGGCCGCAGAAATCGACTCGTCTGTCCTTCCGCCAGCAATCGGCGGTACGTCAGACAAGGACAGCGACGACAGCCTAGAAGCAGTCGGCTAAGCCTAGGCTCTGGCGGCCAATCGGCTTGATGGAAAAGCTAACGCAGAGACTGATCGAGCTTTCGGGTGATTGGCCGAAACTGACTGCGCTGTTGCTTGGTGCAATTGCTGCACTGGGGTATCCGCCGCTTCACGGCTGGTGGATCGCGCTACCGGCAATCGCGCTATTTGTTTGGCATTTGCATCGGGCTCCAGATTGGCGCGCTGCCATGGGGCGCGGTTGGTTATTTGGTTGGGCGCATTTGACGCTCGCGAATAGCTGGATCGCCACTGCATTTACGCATCAAGCAAAGATGCCTGAATTCCTCGGCTGGATCGCTGTTCCGTTGCTTTGCGTCTATCTCGCAATTTATCCTGCAATTGCCGCGCTCGCGGCGCATTTGCTGGCGAAGCGAGCAAGTCCGCTTGCTTTCGGCACCATCTTGGCTGGCGCTTGGATAGCAACCGAATGGCTGCGTAGCTGGGCCTTTACAGGCTACCCGTGGCCGCCGCTCGGACTGATATTTCTTGGCGGATGGAATGTGCCGGGGATTGCTGCTGTCCTTCCTTGGACTGGTACTTATGCGCTGTCCGGTTTCGTTCTCTTCGTTGCGACGATTGCGTTGTGGCTATTGAGCACTCGCCGATGGTGGCAAACGGGGGTTTTGGCGCTTGGCGTGTCGGTTTTGATGCTGTTTCCGGCTATCACTGTCACCTCGCCTAACGATGGCGTTGAATATACATTGGTCCAACCTCTGCTGATGCAGGATGAGATTAACGATCCGACTAAGTTCGAAGAGCAGTTTGAGCGCATCAGTAATCTCACCGTTCCAAGCAACAACCGCTCGCGGCTTGTGTTGTGGCCGGAAAGCGCGGTGCCGGATTACCTCGAAGACGGCTACCCGCAGCGATATTATGACCGGATGACAGTGGGCGGCGATCCTGATTTTGCACGGCGACGCATCGCAGCGGTAATCGGGCCAGATGCGACTTTGCTAACTGGTGTGGTCAACCTCGATTTCCGGGAAAAAGCCGGCATAAAAAGCGTTGAATCTGCGCGAAATTCTGTGCTGTCGATTGATGGGTCGGGTGATATCACGGGGCATTATGCGAAGGCGCATCTTGTGCCCTATGGTGAGTACCTCCCTATGCGCGAGGTTCTGCAGCCGCTTGGCCTATCCCGACTGGTCGCCGGTTCTATCGACTACAAGGAAGGCCCCGGACCGGGTACGATAGATTTGGGAAAGCATGGCAAGGCCGGCATCCAGATTTGCTACGAAATAGTGTTCTCAGGCCAGGTCGTCGACCAGACCAATCGCCCGGACTACATTTTCAATCCCTCCAATGACGGTTGGTTCGGAGTGTGGGGACCGCCGCAGCATCTGGCTCAGGCACGGATGCGCGCAATCGAAGAGGGCCTGCCTGTGCTGCGTTCTACCACGACCGGCATCAGCGCCGTGATCGATGCAGGCGGTGTCGTTCGCAAAAGCATCCCATCGGGCGCTGCCGATACGGTTTCAGGCATTATCCCTCCGGCTAACGCACCTACTCTCTTTTCAAAGCTGGGAAATGCACTTGCATTGATGTGGGCTGCCTTGCTTCTGGTGCTCGGAATTAGCCTGCCGAGAATGCTTGCGCTGACTCGCTCGCGCGGCTAGTGCAGGCGCAAGACATAAAGGTTTCCTTATATCTGCATGAGGCGCCTTTAAAGGACACTATCTCCATCGCGGAAAGCCCAAGGATTATTCATGCGCAACGATTTTCTCTTCACATCGGAAAGCGTTTCCGAAGGCCATCCAGACAAGGTTTCGGACCAGATTTCTGACGCCATCGTTGATTTGATGTTGGCAAAGGATGCGGAAGCCCGTGTCGCGTGCGAAACTATGACGACGACACAGCGTGTGATCCTGTCTGGCGAAATCCGCTGTGCTCCGATGTATGACGAGCGCAACGAAGAATGGGCAGTCAACGGTGGATGGGCCCCCGGTGCCAAAGAAGAGATTGAAAAGGCTGTGCGGGCAACTGTGCGCGACATCGGCTATGAACAAGACGGTTTTCACTGGAAAACTCTGACTTTTGAAAACCACCTTCATGGTCAATCCGATCATATCGCGCAGGGTGTCGATGCGGGCGCTGATGGTTCGAACAAGGATGAAGGGGCGGGCGACCAAGGCATTATGTTCGGGTTTGCCTGTGACGAAACGCCTGACCTTATGCCGGCCACGCTCGACTACAGTCACAAGATTCTCGAGCGTCTGGCAGCGGATCGCCACTCGGGCGCCGCGCCATTCCTTGAGCCGGATGCGAAGAGTCAGGTCACTCTCCGTTACAAAGACGGCAAGCCCGTCGGATGCACAGCGATTGTTGTGTCGACACAGCATGCCGAGGGGTATGACGACGGCGAAAAAGAAGCAGAATTGAAAGCCTATGTGAAAGGCGTTGTCGCTGACGTTTTGCCTGAAGGCTTTCTTTCAGACGAAACGCAATGGCATATCAATCCAACGGGCAGCTTTGTAATCGGCGGTCCGGACGGAGACGCCGGATTGACGGGGCGCAAGATCATCGTTGACACTTATGGCGGGGCCAGCCCTCACGGAGGCGGCGCGTTCAGCGGCAAAGACCCGACCAAGGTGGATCGCAGCGCGGCTTACATCACGCGCTACCTTGCGAAAAATGTGGTTGCAGCCGGTCTCGCCAAACGCTGCACTATCCAGATTGCCTATGCCATTGGTGTGTCCGAACCGCTTTCGCTTTATGTCGACACACATGGTACTGCTGCCACTGGCGTGGACGATGCAGCGATTGAGAATGCTATTGAAAGCATCGGCAAGCTCGGTGGGCTTACGCCGCGCGCAATCCGGACGCATCTGGGTCTCAACAAGCCGATTTATCGAAAGAGCGCAGCATACGGTCATTTTGGCCGCAAGGCTGAAGGCGATTTCTTCCCGTGGGAAAAAGTCGATTTGGTCGAAGACTTGAAGGCAGAGCTATCCTGATCTGATAAACGCCACTGACCATGGTGGCGCTTTCATCTGGACCAAAACGCATTGTCGAGCTCGACGCGCTGCGCGGGCTCGCGGTGATCGGCATTGTCTGGATGAACGTCTATGTTTTCGCGCTGCCTCTGGCAGCGTACTACAATCCCATTGTCTGGGGCGGCGAAAAGGCGATTGATCAGCTGGTCTGGGCGATCAGTTTTGTTTTCATTGAAGACAAATTTCGCACCCTGTTCGCGATGATGTTCGGGGCAGGTTGCCTCATCTTGCTAGAGCGGGATGGGCACGCGAATTGGCGTCCTCACTTTGCCCGAATGGCGATCCTATTCGCCTTTGGCATCGTCCATTCGGTGCTGCTTGCGAGCAATGATGTGCTGCGAGTTTATGCGCTCGCCGGGCTAGTTTTGCCTTTCTTCGCCACGCTCTCTCACCGGGCGCTCTATGCTCTCGCCATTGGTTTTTTGGCGGTCCACGTGGGCGGCGGAATTGTTGCTTTTGGTAGCGTCGTTGTCGATTTCTATGCTGGCCGTTTGGAAAGCGATGCATCGCTGTTCGCCCAAAGAGCGTTCGGCGATAATGAACCGGCGCTTCGGGTTGCGCTCGAATGGGGGCGGGAAAGCTTTTCAGAACGCATTGTGAGACGTGCAGGCGACATCCCCGCCCAAATATGGACCATCGCAGGTTCGCTTCCGATCAATCTTGCCGGGATGACACTTGGCATGGCGCTTTGGAAGGATCGGATGCTGGCGCGCGAATGGCGCATGTTCAGAATGCAGAGACTGGCGGCGCTCTGCGCACTCGTCTCGATCCCTGCATTGCTGGCGTTAGCATGGTGGGTTTCAGACGAAGGATTTCCGGGCGCATTGGTCGGGCCGGTCGCGCTTATCCTGTCTGCTCCGTTCGACACTTTGCTTGCGCTCGGATACGCTGCGTTGGCGATGGCCTTCTTTTCTGCGAGCGGGTCAATCACTCAGCTGTTGGCCAGCGTGGGGCGCCTTTCCTTGACCAATTATGTGATGAGCAGTGTGGTCCTTGCAGCGATCTTCGCAAGTTGGGGCTTTGGGTTGTTTGGCAATGTCTCACGAAGTCAGGCATTCGTGATCAGCTTCGTACCGATCGCAGCCATGCTCGTCTGGTCTCCGCTATGGGATGTCCGGTTTGGCCGCGGACCTTTGGAACGGCTGTGGAGGCGCGCTGCAAAAGCGCTGACCTAACCGTCTTCCCCAAGCATGGGTGAAGGGCGGTCCATAGCCAATTCCGCATCCGAAAAGGTAAAGGGAGAGCGCACGCCGGGCATTCCCCCCAGATCGACGCGCATTCCGCGCGCCATCACCTGAGGGTCTTCAAACACCTCATTCAGCTCGTTTATGGGGCCAGCAGGAACGCCGTTTTCTTTGCATGCGGATAGCAAGTCGGCCTTGCTCCATTTGGCGGTCTCGATCGCAATTTGCGCATCGAGTTTAGAGGCGTTGGCGACCCGATCGCCATTGCTTGCAAAATCGGGATCATCGGCCCAATCAGCGCGGCCGAGCACCGTCGCAAGCTTCGCGAACAACCCGTCATTTGCTGGTGCAAGAATGACATGCCCATCGCTCACCGGGAACACACCATACGGCGCGACCTGCGCATGCGCATTGCCCATGCGTGGCGGGTTGGAGCCGGTATTGAGCAGATAGCTCGCCTGATTGGCCAGAAGCGCGACCGAACAATCCATCAATGCCATATCCAAATGTTGGCCGCGCCCTTGCATCGGGCCGGGCCGTTCGCGTTGTAGCAAAGCGGCCTGGATACCGTTCGCGGCCCATGTGCCGGTGGTGAGGTCGGAAATGGAAATGCCCATCTTCATCGGGTCCCCCTCCGGCTCTCCGGTGACAGACATAAACCCGCTCATACCCTGAATGACGAAATCATATCCGGCTTCATAAGCGCGCGGGCCGGATTGGCCGAACCCCGTAATTGAGCAATAGACCAGCCCCTGATTGCTTGATCTCAACGAACCGTAGTCGAGGCCAAATTTGGCCAGGCTAGCAGTCTTGAAATTCTCGATCACAACATCGGCTGAGGCGCAAAGATCGCGTACACGCTTCAGGTCGGTCTCATCGCGAAAATCAGCCACGATGGACCGCTTTCCCCGGTTGCAGGCATGATAGTATGCTGCCTCGCGTTGCACCTTTCCGTTCTTATCGGTCCGTTCCACCCACGGAGGTCCCCAAAGCCGTGTCCCATCACCCTCCGGGCTTTCGACCTTGATCACGTCCGCGCCAAGATCGGCAAGGATTTGTCCGGCCCAGGGGCCTGCGAGAACGCGCGCGAGTTCGACGACCTTGAGACCGGCAAGCGGCGATTTTTGATTGCGAGGATGATCTAGCCACATAGCGCCATCGCTCGACCAAAGCCTGCATCTCGTCAAGGGTGACAAGCGGAGAAAGATGCTGGCAAGTCTAGGAACGGTTTGCCCGACCGTTTCAGTCATGCCAGAACATGCTGAACTCGGGAGGTTTTGTATGCGTAGGTCGATGAAAAATGTCGCGTTGTTGGTAACAGCGGCAGCAACTGTGCTCGCGGGTCCGGCTTCTGCGCAGCGAGCGATAGAACTTCCCGAGGAAGCCTGGGTCCACCCACACAGTGAAATCACGGTTCCGACTACCCTTGCAGGATTGCCGCGCAATCGGGTGACCGAGTTCGCACCGGATTATCTCAATATCGGCATTTCGTTTCGCGATGAAGCGGAAGAGCTATCGCTGTACATATACCGCGACACGAATGGCGGGGTTCCGGTCTGGTTTGAGCAGGCGCGAACAGGAATTGAAAATCGTGATACTTTTGGCAGGCCCAAGCTGCCTTATCTGATTGAACCTTATGCGTGGCCTGGGGCCGAAGCCTGGCAGGGCCAGCGCGCCATTTATGCGACCCCGAAAAGTTCGGTCGGGAAAAGCACAGGTTTGGTTCTGTTCTCGGTCAAAGGCTGGTACGTTAAAGTGCGCGCGACTTCGGCCAATCGATCAGCAGAGGAATTGGGAGCATGGATTGATTCAGCGTTTGCAGAGCTTACTCCACCTGAGGCGCGCGTAAACCAACCTGCAGTCATTCCGGTTACAGACTGCGAAGAGAAACTTGTCTTCAAAAAGAAGGCCAAGGACGCCAAAGTGGATGGTGCGTCAAGCCTCATAAGCGCGTTGCTAGGCGGGATGATCGCCGAAAAAGTGCAAGAACAACAGCAAAGCGCAGAGCCGAAGAAGGCTGTCGCATGGTGCCGTGATTCCGCAATTAGCACCATGCAGGTCGCCTATCGCGCAAACGCATCGAAAGATTCATATCTGATCGCTTTTGGCGATAGCGGCATGGGGGTTTCAGTGGCACCTGATAGCGGGTCGGATTTGCTTGCCGATCCCAAGAAGAACAAGAAAAAGGTGTTCTCGATAACGGTGATAACCGATGATCAGCGGATCAATTTCGTCCCGCAAAACCGGCTACCATCGCTCAAGCGGGTTCTTGAAATCATCAACGAAAATCGCCGTACCAGCGCCGTATCGACGTGGGGCGATGATTCAACGATCGAACTAAATCCTGACTCGCTTTAGATTTGCCCGGCCAGGCTAGGCCGTTTCCAAAGCCACTTCGTATTTGGCCGTAGTTTTTGCAGCGACTTCGTCAGCTGTAACGCCCGGGGCCAATTGAATGAGGCGGAAATCTGCATCTTTCGATGGTCGGTGAAACACACCCAGATTCGTGATGATCATATCGACCACACCTGCACCTGTGAGAGGCAGAGTGCATTCAGGAATAAACTTAGCGCTGCCATTTTTGGCATTGTGATCCATCACCACGATTATCTTCTTCACGCCAGCGACCAGATCCATCGCCCCGCCCATTCCTTTGATCATCTTGCCGGGGATCATCCAGTTGGCGATGTCACCATTCTCTGCGACCTCCATTGCGCCCAGAACAGTCAGGTCGATATGGCCACCGCGGATCATCGAAAAGCTCGTTGCGCTATCGAAATAGGCGCTGTGCGGCAGTTCGCTTATGGTCTGTTTGCCGGCATTGATTAGGTCAGGGTCCACTTCGTCATCGTAAGGGAACGGGCCAATGCCAAGCATCCCGTTCTCGCTCTGAAGCGTCACCAGCATGCCTTCGGGAATGTGGTTCGCGACAAGTGTTGGAATGCCTATGCCGAGATTGACGTAATAGCCATCTTGCAGCTCTTGCGCCGCGCGTGCCGCCATCTGATCGCGGGTCCAACCGATTGCATCTTGGGTCATTAATCTTGCTTTCCGTCTGGATCTGGCAGGGAAGGTGTTTCTGTTTGTGTTGCGTCTACCGGAGTATCGATTTCAGTTTGAGCTATCGGGTCATCCGCGTCTCTTGAGGACGCTCCGGCAGGAGTATCGGGGCCGATCAGGAACCAGCCATTGTTGATCAGTTTTTCAAGCCTGAATGCTGTATCGCGATTGTTGAGATAGTTATACAATTCATCAAAGTCGCGGCGATTATCGCCGGCGATGGCAATCAGACAATTCTCGCTGGCAAATTCTTTGCGGCGGGTTTGTTTGCGATCACCGGGGTACCGCATCAAAAGCAAGGTGTCTTCAGCGTTGGGGTCAAGGCCCGAGGATGTCAGCGCATCGCGGACAATGTCTGCCTCTGCGGCTGAGTTTCCGGAAATCCACGCAATTGTTACGCCTTCGCTTCTTAGCACCTTCAAACTGAGCGCGATGGAGGTTGAAGTTGGCAGGGGCGAAGCGCTGGAGAAATTATTCTCTCCCGGGTCTAGATCGATCAGGACCGCTGGATCGAGTTCATCGTCCGGTTCGCATTCGATCCGATCAGCCTTAAGCGAAGCGGGATTGCGCAGAACCGCAGAGGCGAGTGGCTCTTCAACTTCAGAAAATCTGAAAGCTTGCTGTGTCGAGTAACGGATAAATTCGGCAAGACGCGGCGACTGGATCGAGCGGTCCGCTGCCGGCGTTGGCTGTTGTTCGGCCAAAGTATTAGTGGCAAGATCAGTGCTGCTGACCGAGGATGCATCAGGTGCCATTGCATCGGACTCTGGTGTCAGTTCTTTAGCTGCCTCACGTGGCTCACTGTTCACCCCACCGTTCTTCTCGGATTGCGCGATCGCTCCGCTTGCGACGAGCGGAATGACTGCTGCGACGCAGCCTGAAAGGCACAGGCTTGCCAAGCCCAAAACAAAAAAGGTTGGGGCGGTTGGACGAATTACGCTGTCTCCCGCTCCCGCGTGGTGCGGAATTCGATTTGTTTGTCATATGGCGCGCCGACGATCATGCGGTTCACAAACACCCCAGGAAGGTGGATCTCATCGGGATTGAGCGCCCCAGCCGGGACGACTTCTTCAACTTCTACAATACAGACCTTGCCGCAGGTTGCTGCGGGCTGGTTGAAATTGCGCGCGGTTTTGCGGAAAATCAGATTACCGGTTTCATCCGCTTTCCAAGCTTTCACGATCGCAAGGTCAGCGAAGATTCCATGTTCCATTATGTATGTTGATTTGACACCGTCGGCATCGACGAACTCTTTATGCTCTTTCCCTTCGGCGACCTGAGTGCCGACACCCGTCTTTGTGTAGAAGCCAGGAATTCCCGCGCCGCCAGCGCGCATGCGCTCTGCAAGTGTTCCCTGCGGGCAAAACTCCACTTCCAATTCGCCGGCCAGGAATTGTCTTTCGAATTCTTTGTTTTCGCCGACATAAGAGGAGATCATTTTTTTGACTTGTCGCGTGCGAAGCAGCTTGCCGATGCCTTCATTGTCGATACCGGCATTGTTGCTCGCAAATGTCAGCCCTGTCGCCCCGTTGTCGCGGATGGCGTCGAGCAGACGTTCTGGAATGCCGCAAAGTCCGAAGCCCCCAGCAGCAATCAAAATGTCATTCTGCAAGACGCCTTTGAGCGCGCTTTTTGCATCGGGGAAAAGTTTGCTCATAATGGCACTCGCTTCTTTGCTTAAAAAGGTCTGGGTTTCAGGAGCCCAATCAAAGAATGGAATAATCGGTCAAGCGCGCCGTGTCACGCTTTGCAAACCCGGTAATTCTTGAGTGACTTATGCTGCGCCGCACAATTTCTGTGATCAAAATTTGCACTAGATATGCGCCAATGCTCAAATTTCAGGCAGAAAATTTGCACAGTTTTGTATAAATTGCCTCAAATTCCCTAATGTGTTGCGCAAATCGCAATAAAGAATGCGGCTTTCGCACTTGCGAAGGAAGTGGTTCGGCGCCATATCTCTCTTCGCCTTTTAGGCATCCTCTCCCAAACTTTTCCAGCCCGGCCTTTGTGCCGGGCTTTTTTTGTCCAAGTACGCATCATGGCGGCTTCGCGCCTCCTACTCGGTTGTGCTGTGACAACTTGCCTGGTCGATTGCCCGCAGCTCGTTCAGCAAATTGGCCCGGCGGGCTTTTTCCCAGAGCATGGATGTTGCTACGGGTGGCGAAGACAAAAACGAATCAATGTGTTCGAGAGGAAGTAATTGATGGCAGACGCCGAAACCGCCACTCCCAGCCGCACTGCGCGACTTCAGGTCGCTCCCGCTCGGCAGGAAGAATCGGGACAGGGCATCGCCCGAATGCCGCGATCTGCCTTTCAGACGCTGGGGATCACAGAAGGCGATGTGATCGAGATTAAAGGCAAACGCACCACGGCTGCAATTGCGATGGCAGCCTATCCAGAAGACGACGCTCTTGAAGTTGTGCGTTTGGATGGCTTGCAGCGCGGCAATGCCGAGGCAGCTTCAGGTGAGCATGTCGAAGTTTCGGTCGCCGAATCGCGCCCTGCGACGCGCGTTGTGTTTGCACCGGCGCAGCGAGAAATGCGTCTGCAGGGGCCAACACAGGCGCTAAAGCGCAACTTCTTCCGCAAGCCGCTCCTCGCCGGTGATCTGGTGGCGACGACAGGTCAGCAGCCCGTTCAGAACATGCCGCCTGATGTCCGCCAACTGCTGCGCGCGCCTGCCTACGCGCTGACACAAATCCGGCTTTCCGTCGCATCGACCAGCCCCAAAGGGATTGTCCATATTGACGAGAACACCGAAGTCGAACTTCGCGCCGATTTCGAAGAACCGCGTGATGCTCGTGGCGCGGTCAATTACGACGATGTCGGCGGTATGGGAGAAACTATTCAGGCGTTGCGTGAAATGGTTGAACTGCCACTGCGCTATCCAGAATTGTTCACGCGCCTCGGTGTCGATCCTCCCAAAGGTGTCCTGCTCCATGGGCCGCCGGGCACTGGCAAGACTCGCCTCGCGCAGGCGGTCGCGAACGAAAGCGACGCGGAATTTTTCACCATCAACGGCCCTGAAATTATGGGATCGGGTTATGGCGAGAGCGAAAAGAAATTGCGGGAAGTCTTTGAAGAGGCAACCCGCGTCGCACCAGCTATCGTATTCATCGATGAGATTGATTCTATAGCTCCAAAGCGGACGCAGGTGCCGGGCGAGGCCGAAAAGCGTCTTGTCGCACAATTGCTGACTCTGATGGACGGGCTGGAAGCTCGCGCCAATCTCGTAGTCATCGCTGCCACAAACAGACCGGACGCCATTGATGAGGCCCTACGTCGGCCAGGCCGTTTTGACCGCGAAATAGTGATTGGTGTGCCCGATCAGGGTGGCCGCCGGGAAATTTTGGCGATCCACACCCGCGGGATGCCGCTCGAAGAAGCCGTGAATCTTGATGAACTCGCCCGCGTCACGCATGGTTTTGTCGGGGCTGACATTGCTGCGCTTGCGCGTGAAGCTGCAATCGATGCGGTTCGCCGGATTATGCCGCGCCTTGATCTGGATGAACGGACAATCCCTCAGGATGTACTCGAGGATCTGTGCGTCACTCGTGAAGACTTCCTTTCGGCTCTTAAGCGGGTCCAACCGTCGGCGATGCGCGAAGTTATGGTCCAAATGCCCGATGTGGGGTGGGACGATATAGGCGGTGTCGGCGATGCTATCGACAAACTGAAAGAGGGCATCGAACTTCCGCTTAAAAACCCGGATGCATTCCGCCGACTGGGCATTCGCCCGGCAAAAGGCTTCTTGCTCTATGGCCCGCCAGGAACTGGCAAAACCCTCTTGGCGAAAGCCACCGCTAAGGAAGCTGACGCCAACTTCATTTCTATGAAAAGCTCCGATCTGCTTTCCAAATGGTACGGTGAAAGCGAGCAGCAGATTGCCCGGTTATTTGCCCGCGCCCGCGCTGTGGCGCCATGCGTCCTATTTATCGATGAGATCGACAGCCTCGTGCCTGCGCGAGGAAGCGGTCAAGGTGAGCCGCAGGTTACTGGCCGGGTGGTCAACACGATCCTCGCGGAAATGGATGGCCTCGAAGAATTGCAGTCTGTTATCGTTATTGGCGCGACGAACCGTCCGACCCTGGTTGATCCGGCTCTCCTGCGTCCGGGCCGGTTTGATGAATTGGTCTATGTTGGCACGCCGGATCCAGAGGGCCGTGAACACATCCTCAAAATCCATACGTCAGAAATGCCGCTGGCTGATGACGTTGATCTGAAGTCCATCGCAGTGCGTGCAGAGCGGTTCACTGGCGCGGACCTTGAAGATATCGTTCGGCGCGCCGGTCTTGGCGCTCTTCGGCGAGTTGGCGGCGAAGTGACGACGGTTGCGATGGAAGACTTCGAGGATGCTCTCAAAGATTCTCGTGCGACGGTCACGTCCCGCATGGAAGCCGAGTACCGGAAAATGCGCGGCGAATTGAAGAAGAGAGCGGCTGAGGTCAATCCGATCGGTTTCTTCTCGCCAGACACGCTTGAGCCCACCAATGCGAAGAAGCATAGTTGATCAGAGTTAAGGCGCGGCGGCTTCACCTGCTTTCGGGTGGCCGCCGGGGACTTCAAGACGGTGCCGAATGAGTGCGTCAGGTGCGTGTTCGCGCATCCAATCCAGCATATGCTCGCGCGTGTCGCAGCGTAGCTGCCACAATTCGCCAATTGTCTTAGCGCTCATCGATAGCCGCATTTCGATGCTTTCGGGGTAGGATTCGGTCATCAGCATTCCGAGGTTACGCCCGTCAAAGAGGCTATGCGCTTTGACATAGCGCTCAAATTCCTCACGGATTGGTGCAACAGATGTCGCCGGATCGAGATGCAGGAAGACAGGCCCCGTGAGCTCTTCATTGCTGCGGGACCAGTTTTCAAAACTCTCGTCCAGAAAGCGGCTGGTGGGAACGATTAGAACGCGTTCGTCCCAAGTGCGCACTGTGACGAACGACATTTTCATCTGCTCGACACGGCCAACTTCTCCATCAACCTTCACCAGATCACCGATCCGCATCGGTTCGGTAAGTGCGATTTGCAGCCCTGAAATGAGCGATTTGAGCGCTGGTTGTGCAGCTGCACCAATTGCCAACGCTGCCAGACCAGCTGATGCCAGCATTGTTGTCCCGATCGACCGGACAGACGGGATCGCGAACAGCATCAAGCCAACAGTGATCACGATGATTGCAAAGGTGGCGACGCGCGACAGCACTGCAATCCGGGTTTTGCGGCTTCGCATCGCAACCGGGTCTTCATGAACCTCCATTTTTGCTTCGAGTCCGGCGGTGAACGCACGCACGATATTGAAGGCAATCCACCCTAGCAGTGCAGGTCGAAGGAATTGGGCTAACGGTTCCCAAAGCAAACCCAGCGTTTGATCCACTTGGGCCGCAATGGTCACTCCGATCGCGATGAATGACCACTTGATTGGGGAGCGTACCCGGTCGATGAGGAGGTCATCAACATGGTTGTCAGACATACGCGTGAGTCGATTCACCAGCGCAAACACAACCCGGTACGCGAAGTAGGACAGAATGACTGCGACAACTAAGACGATTGTTGAAAGGGCAAGGTCATAGGCGACAATGCTCCAGTCGACGTCCCAATTCGATGGGTTGAGATCGTTAAACATACAGGTTTGGATGGCCCCTTTGATGTGAATTCTGCTGCGGAATCTGCCGCCAACAGGCATTTAAGCAATCAATGCGCGGCATCCCAAGAAGTGCCCGTTCCGATATCGATTGCTAATGGCACATCAAGTTTTACCGCAGGCAATGCGGCGTCTGCCATAACTCTCTCGATCACCGCTGATGCTCTGGATACTTCACTTTCAGGGAGTTCAAATACGAGCTCATCGTGTACCTGAAGCAGCATCCGCACATCGCTCAATCCTGCGCCGCGCAGAGCAGGAAGCATGCGGACCATAGCCCGCTTGATTATGTCTGCGCTCGTCCCCTGAATAGGCGCGTTGATCGCCGCGCGCTCGCTGCCTTGCCGTTCAGCTTGGTTCTTCGACTTGATCCGAGGGAACCACGTCTTGCGGCCGAACAGAGTTTCTGAATACCCACGCTCACCGACGGTTTCGAGGGTCTCGGCGATGTAGCGTTGAATGCCGGGGAAGCGTTTGAAGTAGGTGTCGATCATATCCTGTGCTTCATCGGGCTCGACTTCGAGACGGCCCGCAAGGCCCCAGCGAGATATCCCGTAAAGTATCGCAAAGTTGATAGTTTTGGCGCGTGCACGGGTGTCCCGTGTCACTTCACCGAACATCTCGGCTGCAGTCCGTGAGTGAATATCCTCGCCCTTGGCAAAGGCATCCTTCAACGTGTCGACATCGGCCATATGTGCGGCCAACCGAAGCTCAATCTGCGAATAATCGGCGGCGAGCAATACATTGCCCGGCTCTGGCACGAATGCTTCGCGAATTTGTCGACCTAACGCTGTCCGAATTGGGATATTCTGCAAGTTCGGGTCGGTTGAGGATAGCCGACCGGTTTGCGCTCCGGTTAGGCTGTAGCTTGTATGTACCCTCTGAGTTTTGGGGTTGATGGCCTCTTGCAGGGCATCGGTATAGGTGGATTTCAGTTTCGAGAGTTGGCGCCACTCCAGCACTTTGTTGGCAATCGGGGCATCATCCCCAGCAAGTCTTTCAAGCACGCTTTGATCGGTCGAATATTGCCCGCTCTTTCCTTTCTTGCCGCCTTTATAGCCAAGTTTATCGAACAAGATTTCGCCAAGCTGTTTCGGGCTGCCAACGGTAAATGCCTGTCCCGCCAGCTCATGGATTTCACCTTCAAGCCGGCCGATTTCCTTTGCAAATTCTTCAGAGAGTTTCGCAAGGCGTGCGCGATCAACTTTTACACCTTCCCGCTCCATTTGGGCGACGACCGGGATAAGAGGGCGATCGACGCGCTCATAAACCGTGCTGCCGCCCTCGATCGCAAGGCGTGGCTTTAGGTGCTGATAAAGCCGCCACGTAACGTCGGCATCTTCCGCCGCATATTCGGTTGCGCGGTCCAGCGGAACCTCACCAAACGAAATTTGCTTCTTCCCTGTGCCGCACACGTCTTTGAAGGAAAGCGGCGCATGGTCGAGATGGCGCTGAGACAACTCATCCATCCCGTGTCCGCCGCCCATACCTTCGCCGCGTCCTGCATCCAGATCAAAGCTTATGATCATTGTGTCTTCGATCGGCGAAACCGAGATGTCGTATCGCGCCAAGACGTTGAGATCGTATTTTCCGTTCTGAAAAATCTTGGTGACGCTCGGGTCAGAAAGCACTGGTTTCAAGATGTCCAAAGCGGCATTCAGTTCGATCTGCTCCGGCTTTTCTGACAGCAAATCAATGCCGCCATGGGCGAGTGGAATGTAGCACGCATCGTTGGCACCGAGCGCGAGACTGATCCCGACGAGATCGGCCTGCATGGCATTCAGCGAAGATGTTTCGGTATCGACTGCTACCACCCGTGCCGCGGTCGCGCGCTGAGCCCAGACCTTTAATCGCTCAACCGTCTGAACAGTCTCATAGGCTCCGCGATCGACAGCGGGCATCTCTGGTAGCGGCTGACGATTGCCGTCAGCCTGACCTGCATCGCCATCTTTCTCAGACGCTGCCGGATGAAGGTTGTTTGACCGTTCCGGGCTGCCATTTCCTGAGCCCAATCTCCGCAATAGGGAGGTGAAACCATGGGTTTCCAGAAACGCTGAAAGCGGTCCTTCGGGAATTTTTTCAATCCGCATCTCTTCGATTGGTTGCGGAATGTCACAGTCTTCTTTGAGGGTAACGAGGACGCGGCTCATCTCGGCATCGGCGCGCCCTTCAAGAAGGCGCTCTTTGAGCTTCGACTTCTTCATCTCCGGCGCGTAGTCGAGCGCCGCAGTCAATGATCCGTGCTCTGCGATCAGTTTACTGGCGGTCTTCGGTCCGACACCATAGATGCCGGGAATGTTGTCGACACTGTCTCCCATCAAAGCGAGAACATCGCCGACAAGCTCGGGCCTAACACCGAACTTTTCTTCGACCTCTGGAATGTAGATGCGCGCGCTCTTCATTGTGTCGAGCATATCGATCCGCGCGCCATTCTCCTCACCGATCAGCTGCATCAGATCTTTGTCTGATGAAACGATGGTGACATTCCAGCCCTGCCGCTGCGCTTCGCGGGCATAGGTGGCTATTAAATCGTCTGCCTCCAACCCTTCCTCCTCGATGCAAGGAAGGCTGAACGCGCGGGTCGCATCGCGGATCAGCGGGAATTGCGGGCGCAAATCCTCAGGTGGCTCGGGGCGGTTGGCCTTGTATTCTGGGTAGATGTCGTTGCGAAACGAATGGGAGCTTTTGTCCAGTATGACCGCGAGATGCGTCGGACCATCGGCCGCATCGAGATCATCGGCTAGTTTCCACAGCATCGTCGTATAGCCATACACTGCGCCAACCGGAGTGCCCTCTGGATTGGTGAGTGGGGGGAGGCGATGATATGCCCTAAAAATGTAAGACGAACCATCGACGAGATAGAGGTGCTGTTGTTCGGACATGGAGGAGCACTAGCATCCACCTTGGCCTCGCGTAAGCCAGTTTGACGCCCATCTCGGTTTACGCACAGCCCGGCTCGATTGTGTCTGAATTAAGGCTAAAATATGGCGATTTTGCCTCATTTTACTTGCATTGCCACAATACGGCCATTATTTGGATAGGCAGAGTCGGGGGTCAGAATCCGGCTTTGATGCGGGAGGGATAAATCACCTGCATCCAATTCACTCGCTGAATAAGGATTATTATTATGCGTAAGATCGTTCTTGCTGCCGCTGTTGCTACTTCGGCTCTTGGCCTTGCTGCTTGCGGCGAAACCGCTGAAAAAGCTGGCGAAATGGGCGACGCAATGGCTGCTGACGCTCAATCAGTTGCTGACGACGCGACTGCCGCTGCTGGCGACGCTGCTGATGCAACCACTGAAGCCGCTGGCGACGCTGCAGACGCGACCGCTGAAGCTGCTGACGACGCTGCAGACGCAGTTGCTGGCGCGGCTGAAGATGCTGCCACCGCTGCTGAAGAAGCAGTGACCGCTGAGTAATTTACTCTCGGTTTGATCGCTCCATTGATTGGAGCGACAGACAAAAGAAGAGGGCGGTGCCGCGAGGCGCCGCCTTTTTCTTTGATGCGCATTATTCCATTCGGTTTAGCCGCCAGAGCGCGGCGCACTGGTCCAATTTGGTTGCTGTTCCTGCCGGGCACTGGCCGCAAACCCATTATAAAGGGCCCGGGTAATCTCGGCGATGCGTGCATCGCGCATTTTTCGTGCGGTCCGCTTGTTACGCGCTTCGTCAATCAGATTTGCGCTCTGCCCAGTAACATAGATCGCGGCGGCCACTGCGCGTCCATCAGGCAAGCGGAAGATGCCGATATCGCTCGCTGTCCGGCTCAAAGTTCCGGTTTTATGCGCCAATTGCGCACTGTCCGGCAAAACGGCGTTCATACGGTTGCGGCCTGTTGTAGTCTCTTCGAGGGCGGCCATGAGCAACCCGCGACTTTGCGGACTGAGCCAGCGCCCTTGGTAAATGCCGGCGAGCAAAAGCCCCATCGTTCGCGGAGATGCGGAATCGCGCGGGTCAATCCATTCGACCGGATCGTATTCACCGTCGTCGCGCACCAAAGTTGCGATGTCACGGGATAGCTGAAAATCCGCAAAACCTGCATCGCTCATCCAGTCATTCACGGCACCTGGTCCGCCCACAACGCGCAGCAAGGCATCGGTGCAGCTGTTGCAGCTCTTGCTAATCATCAGGCTGATGAGCTCCCAAGCGGGAACATAGTTTCCCGTCCGGACTGGAGCGCGAGTGCTCGAAAATTTCTTTGATTTGACCGGGATCATCAATGGAAACTCGTCGGAGAGTTTCCATTTGCCCTTATCTACGCCGTCAAGGAACGCGACCGCGACAGCAACCTTGCTGGTTGAAGCCATTGGAAACCGTTGATCGCCCAGAACCGAGATCTCTTTGCCAGTGCCCAAGTCGATTGCGTAAACACCAATCCGTCCGCGATCTCCGTCCGCAAGCTCGACGATCCTACGCTCAAAACCCTCCGTGTAGACTGCCTCAAAAGACTGGGGCTCGCGCATGTCGGTGCCGAATGCGCTGTCAAAACTTGCGTTGAGTTCGTTTGCTTGTCCGTCTTCAGCCTGCGCGGTCGCTGGCAAAGCGGTTAGCGATAGCGCGGCTGCGAAAATTGCGGCGAAAGGTAAGCGAGGCTTTGTGTTCATCTACTCAAGGTATCCGAAATATGGTTGCCAGTAACTTAATGTCCGATTCTTGATCGTCCCGATTCGTCGCGGCAAGCGTTCGTTTCATCGATTGCGATGAATAGTGCGCAGGAAGCGACCGACCCCTAAACGACCGCCCAATTCAACTCCGCAGGAACTATGAAGCAAACCATCGGTTCCAAAATGGAGTTCGTCGAACCTGCTCTTGTAAGGCTTGACTGTCTCACTCGGCACAGCCGATGATGCTCGCACAAGACTAAATACGGGGCTTTCATGACTACAGATAATTCCACGATTCGCACATCTCGTGCGCTCTTGACCGCAATGCTGCTGGGCAGTTCTAGCCTTGCGTTTGCACAGAGCGCTCCGATCGTTCAGCCGGGCGCGCCCGGTCAGGCCAGCAAGACGCTCAGCGTTGATGAAGCGACCAAGCTTGCATCTTCCAAATACACTGACGCTGATGTGGCATTCATGCAGGGTATGATCGTGCACCACGAACAAGCGGTGACGATGTCCGAATTGGTCAATGACCGCACCAACAACGAAGACGTAGTAACAATTGCTGGCCGGATACTTTCCAGTCAGGCGGACGAAATCGAGTTCATGAAAGAGTGGCTTGGTGATCGCGGTGAACCCGCTGCTATGCCTGGAATGGCAGGACACGCAGAGCACATGCACCACATGATGGCTGGCATGGCATCGCCAGATCAGATGGCGGCGCTGGCGGCAGCAGAGGGAACCGAGTTTGATCGCCAGTTTCTGACATTAATGATCGCGCATCATGAAGGCGCGATTGATATGGTCGACGAATTGCTGCGTCAGCCGGGTAGTGCCTCTGACCCAATCCTGTTCCGCTTCGTCGGCGATATCGACAATGACCAAACCAGTGAAATCGAGCGGATGGACGGCATGCTGGCCAATCTCTCTGCCGATCCGCGTGCTTCGCTGGCATCCGGTTTTGACAATGCTGAAGAAGCGATCATGAACCTGCGTAAGGTCTCCAGTTTGAGGAAGCCAGCCGGCTTCTTCGATCCTGAGAACCCTTCCGATCTGCGCGCAGTTGTTCCGCCTCGTGACGAGCAAGCGACTGAAGGTGAAGAGACGGAAGAAGCTGCCGATGCAGAAGCCGCTTCTGACGAAGCAGCACCAGAGCGCGAAGAAGAAGAGAGTTTAACTCAATTCGCAGAGCGTTCCCCATTGCTGGACTTTGCAAACACCGACATGGCGTTCTTCAACGACATCATGGTGGCGGGCAATTACCACGGCTTCAACATTTACCGCCTTGGCGATGACGGCGTACCGAACCTCTTGAGCTCTGTGGTGTGTCCAGGCGGGCAGGGCGATGTCTCTGTCGTCGGCGATCTCTTGGTCATGAGCGTTGAGCAAACGCGCGGGCGTGTTGATTGCGGTCTCCAAGGTGTCGAAGGCGAGGTTAGCGAAGAACGTTTCCGCGGCCTGCGCATCTTTGATATCTCCGATTTGGCCCGCCCACGCCAAGTTGGCGGCGTGCAAACTTGCCGCGGCAGCCACACACATTCGATCGTGAGTGCCGACGACGAAAAGATCATCGTCTACAATTCCGGCACTTCGCGTGTTCGCGAGCAGGAAGAGCTGTCACGCTGCATTGATAACCCGTCTGACAGCAGGACCGCTCTGTTCAGCATCGACGTAATCGAAATCCCTGTCGCAAACCCAGCTGCCGCACGGATTATCAGCAGCCCACGCGTTTTTGCAGATCAGGAAACTGGCGAAATCGCAGGTCTTTGGCTTGGCGGTGATAGCGGCGAAGGCACGCAGCGCACGTCACAGACAAACCAGTGTCATGACATCACAGTCTTCCCGAGCCTGAACCTCGCGGCTGGCGCGTGCTCGGGTAACGGCATTCTTATGGACATTTCTGATCCGATGAACCCGGTTCGGATCGATGCTGTCTTCGATAAAGGCTTTGCCTATTGGCACTCTGCTACGTTCAACAATGACGGCACCAAAGTCATCTTCACTGATGAGTGGGGCGGCGGCGGTCGCCCTCGCTGTAAAGCGTCTGACCCGATGACCTGGGGCGCGAATGCGGTTTACGATATCAAGGATGGCAAGCTGGAATTCCGCAGCCACTACAAGATGCCCGGACCGCAAGGGGACACCGAAAACTGCGTCGCCCATAATGGTTCGATCATTCCCGTTCCTGGCCGCGATTTGTTTGTTCAGTCTTGGTATCAGGGCGGGATCAGTGTGATGGACTTCACGGACAGCTCGAACCCGACCGAGATTGCCTATTTCGATCGCGGTGCGATCAGTGATGAGCAGCTTGTGGTTGGCGGATACTGGTCTTCCTATTGGTACAATGGCCGTATCTACGGAACCGAGATCACTCGAGGCATTGATGTCTTCGCACTAGAGCCAAGCGAGTATCTCAGCGCTGAAGAGATCGCGGCGGCAGAGGCGGCGTCTTACGCTAATACGCGCTTCAACCCGCAAACTCAGACCCAAGTAACTTGGGATGCAGACGTGATCGAAGCTGCAGCAGCGAGCCGCAAGGGCGGCTAAGCGTTAACGCTACTCAAGACGTAAAAAAGGGCGGGATGGCGTTGGTCCATCCCGCCCTTTTCTTTGTCCGGATTGCGCCGACTAGGCTGCTTTGACGCTTTCAATCCATTGGTCGACCCGCTTTTCGAGGATCGATAGCGGTAGTGCGCCCGCGCCAAGAACGGTGTCATGGAACCCGCGAATGTCGAAGTCCTCGCCGAGCTCTTTTTCCGCTTTGCCGCGGAGTTCCTGAATACGGATCATACCGATTTTGTATGAGGTGGCCTGACCCGGAAGCACGAAATAGCGTTGTACTTCGGACCGGGCGACAGTCTCTGGATTGGGGGAGTTTTCAAGGCAGTATGCAACCGCCTGATCCTCGGTCCACCCCTTGGCATGAATGCCCGTGTCGACGACTAGACGGATCGCGCGCCACATTTCGCTCTGCAAGCGACCAAATTCGGAATACGGATCTTTGTATCCGCCCATCTCTTTGGCCAGAGCTTCGGAATAAAGCGCCCAGCCTTCGCCATAAGCGGAGATAAAGCCGCCCTGCGAACGGAATTTGGGAATCCCTTCCAGCTCTTGCGCAATTGATACCTGCATGTGGTGGCCAGGGTTGCCCTCGTGATAGGCGATCGCTTCCAGCGGCGGGATTGGCATCGCTTTCATATCCGACAGGTGAGCGTAGTAGATGCCGGGCCGCGAGCCATCGGGCGTGCCAGCGCGATAATGCTGCGCTGCGCCGTCTTGTTCGCGGAACGGTTCCACCCGGCGGACTTCAAGCGGAGCCTTGGGCAAAGTGCCAAAGAACTCCGGCAAGCGCGCCGTCAATTCATCGATATGCATGGTCGCGCGGTCAATATAGGCCTGCGCACCCGCTTCATCATCGGAAAAGAAGAACTCATCATCCTCACGGGTGAAGACAAAGAACTCCTGAAGCGAACCTTCGAATCCGACCTGATCTTTGACAGCTTCCATTTCGGCCCGAATGCGCGCGACTTCGTTAAGGCCGATGTCGTGAATTTCGTCCGCAGTTAGCTTTGTCGTGGTCATCATCCCAAGGCTGTGATTGTAGAAATCGCTACCCTTGGCGAGCTGATTGACGCCCTGAGCTTCCTCGGATGTGTTCACGCGGTCTTCGGTGAACCAATTGATGACCCGTGTGTAAGCAGGAGCAAATGTTCCGGTCAGTGCAGTGCGCGCCTCTTCGCGCAATTCGTCCGCACGCTCTTCGGTGATAGTGCCAGCCTCGACGAGATCTGCGAGGTGCTTTTCGCTGCCTTCCCACAGAGCCGAGTCTTCACCGCTTTCATCGAATGGCACACCGCTGATCAGCTTTTGAGATTCCGCGATCACGGCATCATAGGCGAAACGCGGCGGGCGTGTGCCTGCTTCGGCATTGTTTTGTGCGCGTTCGAGCAATTGATCCATCGCAGTCCCAATTCCGCCAATTCGCGCGATGAAGGCGACCATATCGCTATCGCTTTCGACAGTATGCTGGCTCAGCAAGAAGCTCGGCAGCGCCGCGTGCGTGCCGCCCATCTGGGTCAGGATGTAATCGTGATCTGCGAATTCGAGGGCGCTTTCGGCGCGTTCGGTTCGAAACTGCCACATATCCCAAGACAATTTGGCTTCATCCGATAGTTCATCGTAGTCAAAATTGGCTTCCATCTCGGCTGTTGCTGCTTGCCACCAGCGGAGTTGTTCGCGCTGAGCCTCGAGGCTAAAATCATCGATCTTGTCGTAGTCCGTTTTCATACCAAGCGAGGTTTGACGAAGCGGGCTGAACGCCAATTCCTCTTGGAATTTTTCATCGAACCATGCGTTCAGACACTCGGTCTGCGTCGTCGCGCATTCGAGGGTTTCAACTGTCGGGTTCATCATGTCGCATCCGGTCACAGCGACCGATGCCATTAAGAGTGCTGCGAGTTTCGTCTTCATAATACGGGAGTTCCCCAGATTGTTTTGTTTCTTGCCGCGGATAGTGGGGCAAGCAGGTCAAAATGAAAAGCGTCGTTCGTCGAGACATATTGACAAGCTGCCGTCATGCCGTTCGCTGACTTAATCCTGTCTGACCATCTCGATTGATGCCGACGCCATTGGTTTGCCGAGGTCGAACAGTTTCCGAACCCGTTCGTTTGGCTTCAAATTGCCCTCTGGGAAGTGTTTTTTGTGGAGGTCATGAAGACGAGTCATGTGCTCGTCCCCCAAGCTGGCGGCGAACTCGGGTACGATGGCGCTCTTACCCCAATGCGGTCGCACATCGTCAAAATAGCTAAGCACTTCCCTTTGCAGCCGCTCAAGCCATGCATAGTCACGGACATCTGCGAACAAATCGATGGCGGCTGTCGGACCTTTGTAATTACCAGCAAAAGGCAATGGAGACGTGTCGCTCAGCTCCCGAACCCCGATCAGGCTTTTCATATAGAACCGAAGAGACTGCCACTTCTCGATTTCAATCATGATGAATTTTACGATCTCTTCCGCGCGTTCCAATGGCACATGGAACGCCAGATTATAGGCTGTGTGTGTGGTCGAGAACAATCCCGTCAGAATGTCTGGGGAGCGCTGACTCTTGAGCAAAGGTTCGGGATCGTAAAGGTAGTCGAGGTCACGTTCATCTGTAATGGTGCGGCGGTGGCTGCGAATATCTATCCGATCCGCCAGTCTTTGCAGCGGGCGACGCAAACGCGGAAAAGTTCGGTCAATCGCCCAATATCTCTCGATAACAAACATCGCCAACCGTGCCCAAGAGAATAGCTTTGGCTTGGTCTTCTGCGCTTTCTTGCCCACACTTGCGGGCCGTAAGCTATGGAGCATGATCAACGGGTCTTTAGGGTTACTGTACGGGACCACAGCCCACGATGTGGCTACAGAACCTTTCTTCAGCTTTTCCTTCTTCGACAGCCGGGTGATCCATGCGTCCGATTGATAGCTGACCAATCCGGTTGCCTCCAATGTCACGCTTACGATCGGTCCGATCGTTCCGAACGAAATTGCGGCATAAGGAAAGTCGGGATCTCCGCGTTTGAGCGTAACCGGCAATCCCCGCCCATTAAGAAATGTCAGCTCAGTTACGCTATCGGCCATGGTCGCTTTCTCACCATAGCCATGGGTGCCAGTAACAAGCGCACCGATAACGGTCTGCGCCATGAAGTTTCCGCTGTTGAACATCTTCAAATCGCGTCCGAGCAGGGTGCGTTTCAGTTCTTCGATCGTAGTCGAAGGTCCGCATGTCACAGTGCCTGACGAAAAGTCACAGTCGCAATCATCAAGGGTCGATTTGCCCATGAGTACGGCGTTCATGCCCGGGACAACCTGAACTCCGTTGTAGCTGTGCGATTGCCCAACGCAGGAATATTCGTTCTCGCGAATGAAATCAGCCAGCTTGTCATCTGATGTGAAGCGATGCGGGTAAACATCGCCAAAGAATACCTTCATCCAAGAATGGACTCGCTTGGTCGCCTTTTCGGACAAAATGTCTTTCTTGGAACGACCGGGCAGAACTTTATCGAGTAATCCCATCACAATCCCCCAATTGCATAGATCGCAATATTCTCCCGGTTGGCAAATAAGGCAATCAATATCTGATTGTTATGGTGTAGATTCTTCATCTTATGACCAATGCCATGCCTCGATCGAAGGCTGGGTCGGACAGGTTTTACGGTCATTTGGCAGCAAAGAAAAACCCCGCCGAACCTTGGTTCGACGGGGTTTTCTGTAAGCGTAGAAGCTAGCGGTTGGCTTAGAAGCCCATGCCGCCGCCCATACCGCCCATGCCGCCCATATCAGGCATTGCAGGGGCGCCAGCGCCTTCTTTTTCCGGAGCGTCGGTGATCGCCGCTTCAGTGGTGATGAGCAGGCCAGCAACCGAAGCTGCGTCCTGAAGCGCGGTGCGAACAACCTTGGTAGGGTCGATCACGCCGGCTTCCACCAAGTTTTCGTAGGTGTCGGTCGCAGCGTTGAAGCCTTGGGTTTCGTCACCTTCGCGAAGGAGGTTGCCCGAAACTACGGCGCCATCATGGCCAGCGTTTGCAGCGATCTGACGGACCGGGGCGAGGATCGCACGGCGAACGATGTCGATGCCGCGGGTCTGGTCATCATTGTCGCCTTTGAGGCCTTCGAGAACTTTCGAGGCGTACAGAAGCGCGGTACCACCGCCAGGGACGATGCCTTCTTCAACAGCAGCGCGTGTTGCGTGGAGCGCGTCATCAACGCGGTCTTTGCGTTCCTTCACTTCGACTTCCGAAGCACCGCCAACTTTGATCACGGCAACGCCGCCAGCCAATTTCGCGAGACGCTCTTGCAGCTTCTCACGGTCATAGTCGCTAGTGGTTGCTTCCATCTGGGCTTTGATTTCGCCGACGCGTGCTTTGATATCGTCCTGCGAACCGGCACCGTCCACGATAGTGGTGTTGTCTTTGTCGATGGTGACGCGCTTAGCTTCGCCGAGCATGCCGAGGGTGACATTCTCAAGCTTGATGCCGAGGTCTTCGCTGACCATTTCGCCCTTGGTAAGGATCGAAATGTCCTGCAGCATGGCTTTGCGGCGATCGCCGAAGCCTGGAGCTTTAACCGCAGCAACTTTAAGGCCGCCGCGCAGCTTGTTCACGACCAGTGTCGCCAGCGCTTCGCCTTCGATGTCTTCAGCAATGATCAGAAGCGGACGGCCGCTCTGCATAGCTGCTTCGAGAACCGGCAGCATCGCCTGCAGGCTGGAAAGCTTGCCTTCGTTAATGAGGATGTATGGATTTTCCAGTTCCACCGTCATCTTGTCAGGGTTGGTGATGAAGTATGGTGAGAGGTAACCACGGTCGAACTGCATGCCTTCAACAACGTCGAGCTCAAATTCGAGGCCTTTGGCTTCTTCGACGGTGATCACGCCTTCTTTGCCGACCTTTTCCATGGCTTCAGCAATTTTCTCGCCGACTTCTTTGTCACCATTGGCCGAGATTACGCCAACCTGAGCAACCTCAGCCGAACCGGCGACTTCTTTCGAACGGCCAACGAGATCAGCGGTCACTTTGGTAACAGCCGCGTCAATGCCGCGCTTGAGATCCATCGGGTTCATGCCAGCTGCAACAGCCGTCATGCCTTCGCGAATGATCGCTTGGCCCAGAACGGTTGCAGTGGTGGTGCCGTCACCGGCGAGGTCGTTGGTCTTCGACGCAACTTCCTTGAGCATCTGCGCGCCCATGTTTTCGAACTTGTCTTGCAGTTCGATTTCCTTGGCGACGGTAACGCCGTCTTTGGTGATGCGCGGTGCGCCAAAGCTTTTGTCGATGACAACGTTGCGACCTTTCGGGCCGAGTGTCACTTTTACAGCGTTTGCGAGCGTGTCTACGCCTTTGAGGATGCCTTCGCGGGCATCACGGCCGAACTTTACGTCCTTAGCAGCCATTGGTGTTTCTCCTGAAAAATTGGGGTAGTTGGAAAAGCGTCAGCGTTCGGCTCAGCCGATCACGCCCATGATGTCGCTTTCCTTCATGATCAGCAGGTCTTCACCGTCGATCTTGACTTCGGTGCCGGACCATTTGCCGAACAGGACGCGGTCGCCAGCGTTCACGTCGAGAGCGATGCGGTTGCCGCTATCGTCACGGGCGCCTTCACCAACGGAGACGATTTCGCCTTCGCTTGGCTTCTCTTGGGCTGAATCAGGAATGATGATGCCGCCAGCGGTTTTCTGGTCGGCTTCGATGCGGCGGACCACTACGCGGTCGTGCAACGGACGAAATGCCATGATTGATGACCTTTCACTTGAGTTGATGAGTCGATTGGCACTCTCCTCTTAAGAGTGCCAGCGAGGCGCATGTGGTTGTGCGCCGTGCTCGAGTCAACACTCGGCCGATTAAATTTTTTCAGAAAATTCGATCTGATCAGATGGGGTGGCGGGTTAAGCCCAGCTTCTCTCTTAACATCCAGCGCCACGTAAGTAGAACGGCCGCTGAGGCTAAGCCAACAGCGAGACCGATCCAGACCCCAACACCCTGGAGCGGGGTGAAGAAACCGAGCCAGATGGAAAGCCCGATGCCGGGCACCCAATAGCTGAAAATTGCAATCCACATCGGCACGCGGGTGTCTTGCAATCCGCGTAGCGCACCCGCAGCAACTGCTTGAACACCGTCTACAACTTGGAATGCGGCGGCAAGAACAAGGTATTGCAAGGCAAACCCCACCAGCGCCGCGTTCTTGGCGGCGTAGGGATCCACATAGATGGAAAGCAACGTGTAGGGCGCGAGCACCATCGCGCTGGCTGTGATCGCCATAAATCCTGTACCGATCACCATCGCGACCCAACCTGCGCGCTGCGCACCCACTGGATCGCGGGCACCGTAAAAGTAACCCACGCGAATTGTTGCGGCCTGACCGACACCAAATGGTATCTGAAATGCGAGCGCGGCAAGCTGCAATGCGACGGTATGCCCCGCTAGCTCAGCAGCGCCAAAACGGCCCATCAAGAACGCTGCGGCTCCGAAGATACCTGCTTCTGCCGTAACCGTGAGAGCGATGGGAGCGCCGACCCGGATGATCTGCCAGAACCTTTGCCAGTCGGGCCTCCAAAAGCGATAGAAGATGCGAAATTTGGCAAGTGCTGGATCGCCGAGGATGACAATCACATACACGGCGAGCGTGAAAATCGATGTGATTATCGTTGCCACAGCAGCGCCCGTCAGTCCCAATTCCGGTGCACCGAAGTTGCCGAAGATAAATGCGTAATTGGCACCCGCGTTCACAAAAATGCCTAGGCCTGTAATCGCCGTTGCAAAGATCGGGCGGCCCAATGCCGAGACATAATAACGCAGTACGGCTGCGAGCAGCATCGGCACCATCGAATAGATAATGACAAGGTTATACTCGCGCGCCATTACAATGATGGCAGGCTGCTGTCCCGTCTCAATCATCAACGGTTCGAGCAGCAAGCAAATGCCCATGCCAATGACGCCCGCTATGACAGCCAGCCATAGTGCCATTCGTGTGGAGCGTCGCACTGGCCTGAATGATGGCGCGGATGATCCGAGCGCCTCGGCGATGAGCGGAGCGACAGCCCCGATCAAAGATGTCATCGCCCAAAGCACTAGGCCGAATAGGGAAATTGCCAAAGCCGATGCGGCGAGCTGTTCGTCGCCCAACCGCGCGATGAAGATTACGTCGACGGCGTAGGTGAGCATTTGGAGAAGGTTGGCGAGCGCAAGCGGCGTCGCGAGCATCAACGTTGCCCGCAATTCCTGGCCCCAACTGGGCGTTTCAAGACGCTCTGTTTCATTCATAAAGCCGCTCCGGATAGGCTCTACGGATCAATCGTCAAAGCCCGAAGCGGCGCGTGCCGCGCGTTCGGCTATTGGTGCGGCTCCCCAGCCACATAAGAGATCTCGGAGTTTCCCGAATGCAGCAGAGCCGAAATTGGCCGTGCGGATACGAAAAAGGGCGGCACCTTGCGGTACCGCCCTTCCGTCCGCAGGCGCTTCAAGACACCCACGAAATCTCTTGCAAAATTACTTGAGCTCGACGGTACCGCCGGCTGCTTCGATCTTGCCTTTGATTTCTTCGGCTTCTGCTTTCGCAACGCCTTCTTTGATTGGCTTCGGTGCGCCTTCAACAAGACCCTTGGCTTCGGTGAGGCCCAGACCAGTGATGGCGCGGACTTCTTTGATGACCTGGATTTTCTTGCCGCCGTCGCCGGTGAGGACAACGTCGAATTCGTCTTTTTCTTCAGCAGCAGCTTCGCCGCCGCCAGCAGCTGGACCAGCAACTGCAACAGCAGCTGCGGCGCTTACGCCCCACTCTTCTTCGAGAGCAGTTGCGAGTTCTGCCGCTTCAAGCACGGTCAGCTTCGAAAGTTCTTCAACAAGCTTGGCAATATCAGCCATGATGTTCACTCCAATAAATGCGAGGCAGACTAAATGTTGGTCCAACCTCAAAGTATGTTTCGTCTCTTGCGAGAAACGTCTCTTAAGCAGCGTCCTTGGCGGCATATGCGCCAAATACTCGGGCCAACTTGTTCGCTGGTGCGTTGACGACCTGAGCAACTTTCGTTGCTGGTGCGTTGACGAGACCAACGAGTTTGCCGCGGAGTTCGTCGAGGCTTGGCATCGAGGCAAGCGCCTTGACTCCAGCTTCGTCGAGCACCTGCGTGCCCATCGAACCACCAACGATTTCCAGCTTGTCGTTCGACTTTGCGAACTCAACAGCGGCTTTGGCAGCCGCGACAGGGTCTTCCGACCATGCCAGCGCGGTTGGACCGGAGAGATACTCTTCGAGGCCAACGTAATCAGTGTCTTTCAGGGCGAGCTTGGCGAGACGGTTCTTCGCAACCTTGTAGGAAGCACCAGCTTCACGCATTTTTCCGCGCAAGTCGGTGGACTGGTCCACCGTCAGGCCGAGATTGCGGGTCACAACAACCACGCCTACCTCGTTGAAAACAGCGTTGAGCTGAGCAACCGCGTCGGCTTTTTGCGAACGATCCATGCCTTACTCCTTCACTAATGGCCGAACGGAAACGTTCCGTGCGACCGGCTCATGTTTCACTCTGCCGCTTACCGACAAAGCAAAGTCCGACGATGGGGAAGGAGGGTGTGCCAAGCGGCACGGTTGCAAGCGCTCAAAAAGCGCCGCGAAAATCTCTTTTCCCCGTCTAGGCTGGAAATTAAGGAGACCCGATTGTCTCCACCAACTGTCTTGGACGGATGACCGCTCGAAAGCAGTCGAGGCGCGCATTTATCGTGCGCGCCTCGAGAGTCAAGTGAATAGCGGTATCAGTGTCTTTGAGCTGTGGGTCTATTTGAGAGTGACCGAAACCGTATCGCGGGCATCGCAGGTGAATGATCCGCTATTCTTTTTGTACTTTTTGAACGACCAACCACCGAGCTTGCCTTTGATCCGATATTCGACGCGCATTTTCGTGCGGCGTTTGTTGACCTTTTCGAGATTGCGGGTCTCGCGCCAGGTTCGGTTGTTGTTCAGCGTTTCGTTTTTGATCGGCTCCGAACGCCAACCGCCGTCTCTGCCCTTGGCAGGATCCCAGTAGTCAATGTCGACAATGTTGATTTTGCCGCCAGTGTTATTGATCACTTCCAATTGGACATTCCTACATGTGTTGGCGGCCATCGCGGGTGCGGCAGCGCCGAGTGCTGTTGTCGCTGCGAGGGTAAGAGCCGCAGCCTTTGCGAAAGTACGAGTGTTCATAGTGTCTCTCCTAAAAAAGGTTGGCAGAAACCACCGTGTGTTCCTGCCAACCCTTCTACGGAGCAGCTCGTTTTGGCTGTATGGGGCTGATACCCCATCTATGTTTTCGGCACCTATTCGGCCTGAAAGCTGAGCAAATCACCAGGTTGGCAATCGAGTTCCCTGCAGATCGCTGCGAGGGTGGAAAATCGGATTGCTTTGGCTTTGCCAGTCTTCAGGATCGAAAGGTTGGCGAGGGTCAGGCCCACCCGCTCCGCCAGTTCGGTTAGGGTCATGCGGCGTTCGTGCAGCAGGTCATCCAATTTGACCATGATTGTTGCTCCTTCATCATCAGCAGGCATTACACGGTCCCTTCAAGATCTTCGCGCATCGCCGCGCCATGTTTGAAAACGCGGGCGAGGATGAAAAGCACTACAACCATCGTGATCCCTACAAGATCGATACCGGCGCCTACTGTCACCTCTGTGTTTTCCATCGGTTCGGCCCATTTTGAGACGAGCAACGCGAGTCCGGCAATCGGGATCGAAAGTGCCTGAACGAGCAGCAAAAGCCATGCCATGAAAGTGAGGCGCTCAGCATTATCGGGCACGAATGGGTCACCCTCTCCGACCGTTTCAATGATCGCCCGCAATTTGCCAAAAAACAGAAAAATCATGGCGACTGCGACCAGGGCGAGTGCGAATAGTGCGAGTACAGGGATAGTTGGGAGCGGCCCGACCGCACCTGCAAACTCCGCCGCGATCTCCGCATTAATGGTGTCCGACATGAAGACTACGACCGCCGCGCCAATAGGCATGGCCAGAGCAGCGATCGCCATGACGCATTGCATCAGAATGGTCAGGATCTTTCCGGCCAGTAAGAGCAAATCATTGGGTTTGGTTTGCATATCTAGTCTCCTTTCCTGACCAATTAGGCCAGCTCAATGCTAACCGGAAAAGCTGCCGAGGTGTGCGCCTGAGCAGGCGGAACGGTGACGATCGAGCTGATTGTACCGAGGGTAAGGAACAGCGCAGCGCAAATGGCGAGCGATTGGGTCAGAGCATTGGTCATATCGAACTCCTTGATGTGTGATATTGTTTTTCGATAATCACGATCTATGAGCGATTCGGTTTATTGTCAATCAATAATATTGAAAAACAATATGCACCTTATCGTTTTTCAGTTTTCTGGCCGACTTTATGCATAACTCCTGAGGCCAGATTAACTGGTCGGGGTGAATTCGCCTGCTGTGCTTCGCCCTCCTGCGTTGACAAATCCAACATGGCTCTTAAATAGCCCTCACACACCGCCTTCGAGACAGGCCGATTCATACGCGGGGATCGGTTCCAGAATAGAAGCGGCGTTTTGCTACATTCGCGACGATAAAATCAGCTGCACCCTGGCTGCCTTGAAAGGCTGCGCCGAGGCATGCGGCTCTTTTTGCGTCTGAGTGGCAATCATGTTTCGCGTGACGTGAGTTTCATTTTGCACGCGGGCACCTCTGTCTCGTGTGCGTCCAACAAAGAGGCATATCTCTTCCATGGCGACCAAGGCGAAGGCCCTCCGAACCTCGAACAAGCTCCGCAGCCGTAAGGCGCAGGGCACCGCGAAAAAGCGTATCCGGAAAATTTTCGGCGATATCCACGAAGTTGTGGACATGCCGAATCTGATCGAAGTCCAGCGCGAGAGCTACGAACAGTTCCTGCGCTCTGATCCTTCGATCGATTACGTTTCTGGCCTGGAGAAGACGCTGCGCAGCGTCTTCCCGATCCGCGATTTCGCCGGGACCGCTGAACTCGATTTCGTGAATTACGAACTTGAACCGCCGAAATACGACACGACCGAATGTCGCCAGCGCGGTATCACCTATGCTGCTCCGATGAAGGTGACACTTCGTCTGATCGTTTTCGAAGTCGATCAGGAAACCGAAACCCGTTCGGTGCTCGATATTAAAGAGCAAGACGTTTACATGGGCGATATGCCGCTCATGACCGAGAACGGCACCTTCATCATCAACGGCACCGAGCGTGTGATCGTTTCGCAGATGCACCGTTCGCCTGGTGTTCTGTTTGATCACGATCGCGGCAAGACGCACTCGTCTGGCAAGCTTCTGTTTGCTGCACGCGTTATTCCGTATCGCGGTTCATGGCTCGATTTTGAATTTGACGCCAAAGACATCGTCAATGTGCGTATCGATCGTAAGCGTAAATTGCCGGTTACGGCGCTTCTGTACGCCCTTGGCCTCGATAGTGAAGAAATCCTCCACCACTTCTACGACACGGTCACTTGGGAGCGTGCGAAGGATGGTTGGAAAATTCCATTCAACGCCGAGAACTGGCGCGGTCAGAAGCCTGCATTCGCGCTTGTCGACGCAAAGACCGGCGAAGAGATCTTCGCGGCTGGTCAAAAAATCAGCCCGCGTGCCGCCAACAAGGCTGCCAAAGACGGTCTCACCGAGCTGCTGCTGCCGACAGAAGAAGTCGTCAGCCGCTATGCTTCGCGTGATATGATCGATGAAAGCACTGGCCGCATTTATGTTGAAGCTGGTGATGAGCTGACACTCGAGCACATCGAAACTCTCGACGGTGCCGGTATCGACAGCCTTGAGCTGCTCGACATCGACGAAATAAACACCGGTCCTTGGATCCGCAACACGCTGAAGGTCGACAAGGCTGAAAACCGTGATGAAGGTCTTGAGGCCATCTATAAGGTGATGCGTCCGGGCGAGCCGCCTACCAAGGAAACTGCTGACGCGCTGTTCGAAGGTCTGTTCTTCGATGGTGAGCGTTATGACCTTTCTGCGGTTGGCCGTGTAAAGCTCAATATGCGTCTGGAACTCGACGCTGAAGACACCGTGACCACGCTGCGCAAGGAAGACATCCTCGCAGTGGTCAAGGAACTCGTCGGCCTGAAAGACGGCAAAGGCGAAGTCGACGACATCGATAACCTCGGCAACCGCCGTGTCCGTTCGGTTGGTGAACTGCTGGAAAACCAGTACCGCGTCGGCCTGCTCCGCATGGAGCGTGCTGTTAAAGAGCGCATGTCGAGCGTCGATGTTTCGACCGTCATGCCTAACGACCTGATCAATGCGAAGCCGGCTGTTGCTGCTGTTCGTGAATTCTTCGGCTCTTCGCAGCTGTCGCAGTTCATGGACCAAACCAACCCGCTTTCCGAAGTCACCCACAAGCGCCGCGTCTCTGCGCTTGGCCCAGGTGGTCTGACCCGTGAGCGTGCCGGCTTTGAAGTCCGCGACGTTCACCCAACGCACTATGGCCGTATCTGCCCGATTGAAACGCCTGAAGGCCCGAACATCGGTCTGATCAACTCGCTGGCATCATTCAGCCGCGTGAACAAATACGGCTTTATTGAAACGCCGTATCGTAAGGTCGAGGGCAACAGCGTTACCGGCGATGTGATCTATCTTTCCGCAATGGAAGAGCAGAAACACACCGTCGCTCAGGCGTCTGCTGAACTGAACCCGGATGGCACCTTTGTTGAGGAGCTGATCTCGGCGCGTCAGGCTGGCGACAACCTTATGGCGCCAAGCGAAACGGTCACTTTGATGGACGTTTCACCGAAGCAGCTCGTTTCGGTTGCGGCTTCGCTGATCCCGTTCCTGGAAAACGATGATGCCAACCGCGCTCTTATGGGCTCGAACATGCAACGTCAGGCTGTGCCGCTTGTGAAAGCAGAGGCACCTTGGGTCGGAACCGGCATGGAAGAAACCGTGGCGCGCGATTCGGGTGCTGCGATTGCGGCCAAGCGCGGCGGTATCGTCGACCAAGTGGACGCGACCCGTATCGTTATCCGCGCAATCGGCGATGTCGAAGCGGGCCAATCCGGCGTCGACATCTACACCCTTCAGAAATTCCAGCGTTCGAACCAGAACACCTGCATCAACCAGCGTCCGCTGGTAAAAGTTGGTGAGACGATCGAAGCGGGTGACATCATTGCCGATGGTCCTTCGACCGATATCGGTGAACTCGCACTCGGCAAGAACAGCCTCGTCGCGTTTATGCCGTGGAATGGCTACAACTACGAAGATTCGATCCTGATCAGCGAGCGCATCGTGAAAGACGACGTGTTCACCTCGATCCACATCGATGAATTCGAAGTGATGGCTCGTGACACCAAGCTTGGTCCAGAGGACATCACCCGCGATATCCCGAATGTCGGCGAGGAAGCCCTGCGCAACCTCGATGAGGCGGGTATCGTTTATATCGGCGCGGAAGTGCATCCGGGTGATATTCTGGTCGGTAAGATCACGCCAAAGGGTGAAAGCCCGATGACGCCTGAAGAAAAGCTTCTGCGCGCCATCTTTGGTGAGAAAGCTTCGGATGTTCGCGATACGTCGCTGCGTTTGCCACCGGGTGTTGCCGGTACAATCGTCGAGGTTCGCGTGTTTAACCGCCACGGCATCGAGATCGACGATCGTACTCGCGCGATCCAGAACGAGGAAATCGAGCGTCTGCGCAAAGATAGCGCCGATGAACGCAACATCCTCAACCGTGCGACATACAACCGTCTGCGCGACATGTTGCTGGGTCAAACCGCTTCTGCAGCACCTAAGGGTGTCAAGAAGGGCACAGACATCACTGCGGAACTCCTTGAAGGCGTTGAGCGTCACGAATGGTTCAAATTCGCGGTTGCTGACGATGGTCGTCAGGCTCAGCTTGAAGCGATCAAGACGCAGTATGACGAAGCTGTTGCGATGATCGATGCCAAGTTCGCCGACCGTAAGGAAAAGCTCGAGCGTGGTGATGAACTCGCCCCGGGTGTTCTGAAGATGGTCAAAGTCTTTGTCGCCGTGAAGCGCAAGCTTCAGCCTGGCGACAAGATGGCTGGCCGTCACGGCAACAAGGGTGTCATTTCGCGCATTCTGCCCGTCGAAGACATGCCGTTCCTCGAAGATGGCACCGCGGTTGACCTCGTACTCAATCCGCTGGGCGTCCCTTCGCGTATGAACGTCGGCCAGATTTTCGAAACGCACCTTGGCTTCGCTGCGCGTGGTCTCGGTATGGATATCGCGGACAAGCTCGAAGAGTGGAAGCGTGCCAATCCGAATGCCGCCGAAGACTACAAGAACGTAAAGCCACCCGAAGCGGTCGTTGAGCGTCTTAAGGATGTCTATGGAGAGCAGTATTTCGAAGATCTCGAAAGCCGCTCGGCGGAACAGATCGTTGAGCTTGCTGGCAACCTGTCAGCTGGCGTTCCGATGGGTACGCCAGTGTTTGATGGTGCGCGTGAGCCGGATGTGTCGGACATGCTGGTGAAGGCCGGCATCGACAGTTCGGGTCAGTCTACCCTGTTCGACGGCCGCACTGGTGAAGCGTTTGACCGTAAGGTCACTGTGGGCATCATCTACATGCTCAAATTGCACCACCTTGTTGATGACAAAATCCACGCCCGTTCGATCGGTCCATACTCGCTTGTCACTCAGCAGCCGCTGGGTGGTAAAGCGCAGTTCGGTGGACAGCGCTTCGGTGAGATGGAAGTCTGGGCATTGCAGGCATATGGCGCCGCCTACACCTTGCAGGAAATGCTCACCGTCAAATCGGATGACGTTATCGGCCGGACCAAGGTCTACGAAGCGATCGTCAAAGGCGATGACACCTTCGAAGCGGGCATTCCGGAGAGCTTCAATGTTCTCGTGAAGGAAATGCGCTCGCTCGGCATGAACGTCGAACTCAAGTCGTTGTCTGACGGCGAAGAGGGCGACGACGAGTGGCCGGAGGCAGCGGAATAAGGGGAGCGGGCTGAAAAGCCCCTCCCACTTCGCTCCAAGAGATATCACCCCCTGAGGGAACCAAGTCATGAATGAACTGACCAAATTCACCAACCAGCTGGCCAAGCCGGAAACATTCGACCAGATCCAGATCGGTATCGCCTCGCCAGAGCGCATCCGTTCGTGGTCGTTCGGCGAAATCAAAAAGCCGGAAACCATCAACTACCGTACGTTCAAGCCTGAGCGTGACGGCCTGTTCTGTGCCCGCATCTTCGGCCCGGTAAAAGACTACGAATGCCTGTGCGGTAAGTACAAGCGGATGAAGTATAAGGGCGTCGTCTGCGAGAAGTGCGGCGTTGAAGTCACCGTTACCAAAGTGCGCCGTGAGCGCATGGGCCACATCGAACTGGCCGCCCCGGTTGCGCACATCTGGTATCTGAAATCGCTGCCATCGCGCATCGGTCTGCTGCTCGACATTCAGCTGAAACAGCTTGAGCGCATCCTCTATTTCGAAAGCTATGTTGTGATCGAGCCGGGCCTTACCCCGCTTGAGAAATTCCAGCTGCTGACCGAAGACGAATTGCTCGAAGCGCAGGACGAGTATGGCGAAGACGCGTTCAGTGCCGATATCGGCGCTGAGGCGGTCAAAGTCATGCTGATGGACCTCGATCTCGAGCAAGAGCGCGACGATCTAATGGAAGAGCTGGCGACCACCAAGTCGACGCTCAAGCCCAAGAAGATCATCAAGCGCCTTAAGGTCGTTGAAAGCTTCATCGACTCGGGCAACCGCCCTGAGTGGATGATCCTTGAAGTGATCCCTGTGATCCCGCCAGAGCTGCGCCCACTGGTGCCGCTGGATGGTGGCCGTTTCGCGACGTCCGATCTCAACGATCTCTATCGCCGCGTGATCAACCGTAACAACCGTCTGAAGCGCCTGATCGAACTGCGCGCGCCAGACATCATCGTCCGCAACGAGAAGCGTATGCTTCAGGAAGCTGTCGATGCGTTGTTCGACAATGGCCGCCGCGGCCGTGTCATCACTGGTGCGAACAAGCGTCCGCTGAAATCGCTGAGCGACATGCTCAAAGGTAAGCAGGGCCGTTTCCGTCAGAACCTTCTTGGTAAGCGCGTCGACTATTCCGGTCGTTCGGTCATTGTGACCGGTCCGGAATTGAAACTGCACCAGTGCGGTCTTCCAAAGAAGATGGCTCTCGAGCTGTTCAAGCCGTTCATCTACGCCCGCCTCGATGCGAAGGGTCTTTCCATGACCCTCAAGCAGGCGAAAAAGTGGGTTGAGAAAGAGCGCAAGGAAGTCTGGGACATCCTTGACGAAGTGATCCGTGAGCATCCGGTTCTTCTGAACCGTGCGCCGACGCTTCACCGTCTTGGCATCCAGGCGTTCGAGCCGGTTTTGATCGAAGGTAAGGCGATCCAGCTTCACCCGCTCGTTTGTTCTGCGTTCAACGCTGACTTTGATGGCGACCAAATGGCCGTGCACGTTCCGCTGTCGCTCGAAGCGCAGCTGGAAGCGCGCGTTCTGATGATGTCGACCAACAACATTCTCTCGCCAGCCAACGGCAAACCGATCATCGTTCCTTCGCAGGATATGGTCTTGGGTCTCTATTACCTCTCGATGGAACGTCAGGAAAAGACGCCTGAATTCCTCGAGAATGAAGACGGCACCAAAGTCGAGAAACTGCCGCGCTTCGCCGATATGGCCGAAGTGCACCAGGCTCTCGAAACCAAAGCGGTTACGCTCCACACCAAAATCCTAGCCCGCGTTCCGCAGGCGAACGAGGATGGCAAAGTGGAAATGAAGCGCTTTGAAACCACGCCTGGCCGCATGCTGATCGGTGAATGTCTGCCGACTAACCACAAGGTTCCGTTCGACATCATCAACCGTCTGCTGACGAAGAAAGACATCGGTGACGTAATCGACGAAGTCTATCGTCATACTGGTCAGAAAGACACTGTGCTGTTTGCCGATGCCATCATGGTCCTCGGTTTCCGCCATGCGTTCAAGGCTGGTATCTCCTTTGGCAAGGATGACATGATCATTCCTGACTCGAAGGTCGGCATGGTTGAAGAGACCAAGGAACTGGTTGCTGGATATGAGCAGCAGTACCAAGACGGTCTCATCACGCAGCAGGAAAAGTACAACAAGGTCATCGATGCTTGGTCGAAGTGTGGTGATCTTGTTGCTGATGCAATGATGGCCGAGATTAAGTCACAGCCGATCGACAAGGAAGGCCGAGAGGCTGACATCAACTCGATCTACATGATGAGTCACTCCGGTGCGCGTGGTTCGCCAGCGCAGATGAAGCAGCTTGCCGGTATGCGCGGTCTGATGGCGAAACCTTCGGGCGAAATCATCGAAACGCCGATTATCTCGAACTTTAAGGAAGGCCTGTCCGTCCTTGAATACTTCAACTCGACCCACGGCGCGCGTAAAGGTCTTGCCGATACAGCGCTTAAAACGGCGAACTCGGGTTACCTGACCCGCCGCCTGGTTGACGTGTCGCAAGACTGCACCATCGTCATGAACGACTGTAAAACTGAAAACGCGCTGGAAATGCGCGCCATCGTTCAAGGTGGTTCGGTTATCGCATCGCTTGGTGAGCGTATTCTGGGCCGCACCGTGGCCGAGGATATCGTGAACGCTGCGACCGGCGAAGTGATCGTCAAAGCCGGCACGTTGATCGACGAGCCAATGGTGAAGGAAATCGAAGCGGCTGAAACCCAGTCTGCCAAAATCCGCTCACCACTTGTTTGTGAAGCCGACCAAGGCGTTTGTGGCACATGCTATGGCCGTGATCTTGCTCGCGGTACTCCGGTGAATATCGGTGAAGCTGTCGGCGTTATCGCTGCTCAGTCCATCGGTGAACCAGGCACCCAGCTTACGATGCGGACATTCCACATCGGCGGCGCGGCGCAGCTCAACGAAACATCTCACCTTGAGTCCATCTCGACGGGTAAGATCGAATTGCGCGGCATGCCGACCATCACCGATAAGAAGGGCCGCATTTTGTCGCTCGCACGTAGCGGTGAAATCGCCGTTATCGATGCCGAGGGACGTGAGCGTGAAATGCACAAAGTGCCGTATGGTACCGTGCTCATGTTCAAGGATGGCGATAAGGTCAAAGAAGGCGACCGTCTGGCTGAATGGGATCCGTTCACCCTGCCAATCATCACCGAGCAATCGGGTGTTGTGAAGTATCAGGACCTCGTCGAAGGCACTACGCTCGAAGAGCAAACCGATGATGCGACGGGCATTGCCCAGCGCGTCGTGACCGAGAACCGGGCAACCGGTCGCAAGAAGAAAGAGGAGCTGCGTCCGCGCATGACTCTTCTCGGCGAAGGTCAAAGCGAAGACGAAACCGAAGCGCAGCGTTACATGCTGGCTCCGGGTACGACGCTTTCGGTCGAAGACGGTCAAACTGTTGAAGCGGGTGACATTCTTGCGCGTGCATCGCGTGAAGCTGCGAAAACCCGTGACATCACCGGTGGTCTTCCACGTGTCGCCGAACTGTTTGAGGCGCGTCTGCCGAAGGACATGTCGGTCATCGCCAAGATTTCGGGTAAGATCGAATTCGTCCGTGAATACAAAGCGAAACGCAAGATTGCGATCGTTCCCGAGGAAGGTGATGCAGTCGAGTACCTGATCCCGAAAACCAAGGTGATCGACGTGCAGGAAGGCGACTTCGTGAAGAAGGGTGATACCCTGATTTCCGGTTCGCCAAACCCGCATGACATCCTCGAAGTTATGGGCGTCGAAGCTCTGGCAGAATATCTCGTCAACGAGATTCAGGAAGTCTACCGACTGCAGGGCGTGAAAATCAACGACAAGCACATCGAGGTGATTGTTCGCCAGATGCTGCAGAAAGTTGAGATCACCAAGGGCGGCGACACCACATTGCTTCCGGGCGAACAGGTCGATCTGGCTGAAATGCTCGAATACAATGCGAAGCTTGGCAAGGGTAAGGAGCCTGCTGAAGGCACTCCGATCCTGCTCGGCATCACCAAGGCGTCGCTGCAAACCCGCAGCTTTATCTCGGCGGCGTCGTTCCAGGAAACCACCCGCGTTCTTACGCAGGCTTCGGTCGAAGGTAAGAAGGACACTCTGATCGGTCTCAAAGAGAACGTGATCGTGGGCCGTCTTATCCCGGCTGGTACCGGTGCAGGCATGAACCGTATGCGGGTCACCGCATCGAGCCGTGACGCTGCATTGAAAGCTGCTTGGAAGAAGCAACAGGATAAGCTGGCCGCAGCCAATGCCGCTGCAGCTGCCGAACCTGAGCCTGCAGCCGATCCTGTATCGAGCGAAGAGGCTATGAAAGCAGCGATGGGCGGCGGAGACGCACCAGCTGCTGAGTAAGCTTAGCTGACAAACCAATTGGAAAGCCCCGCCGGTGCAGCATGCATCGGCGGGGCTTTTCTTTTGCCGTTCACCATTCAGTTTGCTGCGCGATCATAGTAGTCATTTCACTGAGATTGGGAGGAACTTATGAGAAAATTGATTTTAACTGTCGCGCTTGTTGCGGTTGCCCTGCCTATGCCTGCCATTGCGCAGGATACGATTGTGGTCACTGGATCGCGGCAAGATCGCTCGGTTGGCAATGCATATTTCACCGCCAATAACGGCCCTTCCGCAATAGGCGTGACGCGCAAAGCGGATTATTTTGTTACGCCGCTATATGTCAGTTCGGATTCACGGGATCGAGACGCGCGTTCCGAGGAACTGTTCGCGATGCTGTCAGCCACAATCGACCGTGCTGCCGCTCAGGGGATAACGCTCGTTGCCGGCAATTACGCACTTAAGCCGGTTACACGCGCCAATATGCGCGAACTTCCGGTGAGAGGCGGGAACCGGCCGGATACAAGCCGAGTCCAGATTTACGCGCGTATCCCGCTAAAGGGCGAAACGGCAAGTGTGCGTGCAACAGCCAAAGATATTGCCGAGTTCGTAAAAGGTATCGCCGCGACGGGGCGCTCCTTCATCGACGTTGGTACAACTGGCCTAGCGATTGACGACCCCGAGCAATATCGCGCGGACGTGGTGCGCCATATCGCCAAGGAATCGACCCGCTATGCCGAGATGTTCGGAAGCGGATACGGTGTCGAGATCAACGGCCTAGAAGGCGACCTGTATTGGCAGCAATCAAGCGAGACCGAAGTGTTCCTTTACATCGAGCATGATTTCGCAATTAGGCCGAAATAGTCGTGATCACCCTTCCGGCGGCGGTGTCGATTCTGATAATTCGATGCGTGAGAATGTCGCCTGAGCGTAGTCTCCGTTAGCTTTATCGACTTCCCAGTCACCTGTGCCAGCGCACGCCGCGTACCAATTGCCGCCACCTGATTTCGTGCTGCATTGGTTGTACACGCCGGCTTTGAAATAGAGCGCATCGCCGCCATAGGCGTAAGGGTTATCCTTGTCGTCGGCTCCACGGACGAGGCTTCGGGACTGGACAACTGTCCCGAGCCGCTCGTTGTGAAACGTCAAATACATCGTGTTGCGGTGAACATTGATTTCGTAGCTGAATTCTTCGCCCAACTTGATTCCGTTCTCACCGGGATCTTCCTTTGTTTCCCAGTTGCCGCCGAACACCGGAACGGAAAGGTCATTGCGGTCTGGATCGTCTTTCGCCAAATTTCTTTCGTAGTTCCAGAAAACGACGCCTGATTGATGGCCGGGCTGTTTTTTGAAGTAGATCTTGATCGGCTCATTGCCATAGCCAAAACCGCTGCTTGTACTTTTGAGTTTCGTTGCGTGAATTTGCCCTACCACAACTGAGTAAGCCGCTTTCGCCTCGGGTTCACCAGCATTGAGCGCGACATGATCCACCCTGAGCGTGGCATTCAATTTGCCACCAACGGCACCAAATTTGTCTGAGCCTTTGCGCGCTTCGACCGCGAAGTTGTTGCGCGGATCATGCGTGCCAATCCGCGTGTTCGTGCCTCTGATCATCTGTCGCAGCTCGCTGCGGGTATTGCTGGAATTGGCGGTGGTGGTCGCCTTGTTCGGTGCGGCAAAAACAAGGCGGCCATTCTCATTGAGATAGAAAAAGTCGGGATGATGATACGTTTTGAGTTCGGCAACGGTCTTTTCGTCGACCTTACCATCCTTGTTCGCATCCATAGGAAGTGTGATTTTCCATTGGCTCAAATCAAACTTGCTAGAGGGCGCCGGCACCTCCTCGGCAATCGCCGAGGCGGGCGTTAGCAAGAGCGCAGAAGAAATGAGGGCGAAGCTTGAAGGGAGGAATTTATTAAAAGCCATTGGTCTGCATCGTCTCCGTGAAATTGTCCTACATATTGGTAGGACAATTTCCCTGAACCGCAAATGTCTATCCGAGGATTTATCAAAAACCTTTATTGCTATTGAGACGTATTCGCAATTATAGTAATCTGAAGCTCAATCAGGGATGGAGAAGGTGAATGCGGGAAGAAGCGAGATCGGCGTCAGCGGCCGACTGGGTCGAACAGTTAAAGCGGCCCAAGACAGTTGTGTCCCTTTCTCCGATTGCGGCGCGCTTTGTGTATTCTCTGCGCCTGATTGCCCTCCATGATCGGGTAAGAAAGGATCCGCTGCCCGAACTCGTGGTGCGGCTGGGCAGTGTCGATATCGCGGCCAAGGCTTTGACATTGGCTCAAGTGATTTCTTCGACGTGGCCAGAGCCGATCCATATCTCACGGTTCTGTTGCCACCTTCTTTCGCACGATGAAACCGCGATTGGTCGACTGCTTGATGGTGCAGCGCATTGCGACAGAATTGCATTCGATTCTGCCGTGGAAGGGCTGGTTCGCCCTGACCGGATGCACCGATTGTGGGATCGAACATTGGCGCTCGTTGCGGCGGAATCCCGCACAATATAGGCCACTGAATAGCTTGCCGCCCTGCGCTTGGCTGGCTACCGCACGCGTCATGACAATCACCCGCTTCGCTCCGTCACCTACGGGCCGTCTCCATGTCGGCAATATCCGTACCGCCCTTCACAACTGGATGCTCGCCCAAAAGGCTGGCGGCGAGTTTATTCTGCGCATCGATGATACTGATGCGGCGCGCAGCAAAGAAGAATACGTCGAGGCGATCCGCGCGGACTTGGCGTGGCTTGGAATTGCTGCAGACCGTGAAGAACGACAGTCCCAGCGACTTGACCACTACGAGGCAGCTTTTCAGACATTGCGCGATGCAGGCCGCATCTATCCAGCGTATGAGACACAGCAAGAGCTTGAGTTGAAGCGCAAGGTGTTGCTCGGCCGCGGCCTGCCGCCGATCTATGATCGTGGCGCGCTCGAATTAAGCGATGACGAACGTGCTGCGAAAGAGGCGGATGGAATTGAACCACATTGGCGCTTCAAGCTTGATCATGACGAGCCGATTGAATGGGAAGACGGCGTTCGGGGAATAGCCAAATTCGATCCAAAACTGCTTTCTGACCCTGTAATCCGCCGCGCCGACGGATCGTGGCTTTATATGCTGCCGAGCACGGTCGACGATGTCGATATGGGTGTGACGCAGGTGCTGCGCGGCGAAGACCACGTGTCGAACACGGCGGTCCAAATCCAGATGTTTACTGCGATGGGCGCCGCAGTTCCTGCCTTTGCACATGAGGCATTGCTGGTTGGCAAAGAGGGCAAGCTATCGAAACGGCTTGGCTCACTTGGCTGCGACACATTCCGCGAAAAGGGTATCGAGCCTGAGGCAATTCTCGCGCTGCTCTCGCGTTTGGGCACTTCCTTGCCCGTCGAACCTATCACGGAACGCTCCGTCTTGCTCGACACCTTCGATCTGTCGACTTTTGGCCGTGCCCCGGCGAGGTTTGACGATGCAGATTTGGACCGTATCAACACAGCCATTGTGCATGCGATGCCCTATGACGCCGTGAAGGACAGGTTGCCCGAAGGGATCGACGAAGCTGGCTGGCATGCGGTTCAACCCAATATCGCGACTGTCAACGAAGTTGGCGAATGGTGGCGGTTAGTAACCGGCCCGATCGAGCAACCCGAGTTTTCGGATGAGGACAAAGCCTATCTGGCTGAAGCGGCCCAAACTCTGGTTTGGAGCGATGATCCATGGAGCACTCTGACCGCATCTCTTAAAGATAGCACTGGTCGCAAGGGTAAGGCTCTGTTCCTGCCGCTACGCCAGGCGTTGACGGGTATGAACCATGGCCCTGACATGGGTGAATTGCTCCCACTGATCGGGGAGGCAAGAGCCAAAGAGCGGCTCGACAAGGCTGCTGCATGAGCCACAGCGAACTTGCCCGACAGCTCTTTGATGCATTTCAAGCAGGCGATGCGAACGCTGCTAGAAAAGTCTGTTCAGCTGACATGATAGGCCGGCAGAATGGTGGCCAGAAAATGGATCTGGACACGATCCTGCATTTTGCGGTGGCCGTAAAGAATGCCGCACCGGATTTCCGGTATGAGGACATCGTCTGTTCTGAGACTGAAACCGGCTTCGTCGAGGAGCACCGCGTGCGAGCAAACTTCGGCACACATGGTGAACTTGATCTGCAAGTCTGCATTGTCGCCGACGTTCGCGAAGGCAAAATCGCGGCGATCCGCGAATACTTCGATCCCACTGGTGCAGCGGCTCTGAGCAAGGCGCTTGGTCGTAGCTAGAACTGATGACCGCGCTAGATCGTGATTGCGGTTTCAAACTTCATTCGCGAATAGACGACATGAGACGTGCATCTCTTCACCGCGGCATCACCGATTACATTTTCCCGAATCCAACTCTCAAAAGTTCGCATGTCTGGCATGTGGACGTGAAGTATCAAGTCGGCCTCACCAGTCACGGAATAACACTGCGTCACCTCTGGTGATCGCCGAGCGCGGCGTGCCAAGCGGTCATAGCCGTCAGAATGCTCTTCAATCATTGTGACAAGTACGATGATCTCGATACCATCAATAGCGGGTTCGACGATCGCCACCTCTTTCAGGATCACGCCGCTAGCTCTCAGTCTTTTCAGGCGCCGCCGATAGCTTGATACTGATACGCCTGCCGCTGCAGCGATTTCGTCTGGACTGCGCCGAAGGTTTGTCTGCACTTCGCGTAAGATCCGTCGATCTGTCGCATCCAAGGTTAAGTGAGCATTTCCAATCATTTCATAGATAATTTGACCGAAATCGATCATCAAGCAAGCGAAAAAGAGCGCATCTGATCGTGCTAACCGCCTATCTCTTTGGTCAACAAGGAGAGTGTATATGTTGGCATGGGTCTGGACAGTTTTCGCAGGAATGCTCGGGTTGGAGGCAGACAATCCGCAAGTTGTACCTTCGACGTATGCTGGACCTCAGTTGTTTGCGCCTACCGATTTGAAGCAAGCTGGCAGAATTACCTTTAGCCCAACGTTCAGCGCCGATGGCGAGGTGATCTATTTTCCGCAAGCTCGATGCAAACGGATTTGGCAGTGTCCGCAAGAGCTCATGCGTTCAAACCGAACGGACACTGGCTGGAGTGAGCCTGAATTTGTTGCCCAAACACGCGGTGACCGGGTCGAATGGCCGAGCTTTTCCCCGGACGGCAAGGAATTGTTATTCTCATGGGCGACCGACCGCCCGCGCCATAGAGGCGCAAACGTTGATGTCGACTTCGATCTCTATCGCCTGAACTTAGGCGATCCCAAGGCGATCCCGCAGCCAATCGATGATCCTGATATCAATCGCATTCGAGGAGGAAAGGTTCGTACGCTACGTTTCGTGCACAACGAAACCGGGCCAAGTCTGACCAAGGCGGGCGATTTGTACTTCTGGACCGAGCGTCTCGACGGTGTCGGTCGCCGTGACGTTTACCTAGCGAAGGCTGATGGGAACGGCGGGTTTATGAAAGCGCGCCCGTTATCAGCTCCGATCAACACCGAAGGGAATGACGCGCTCGGTTGGGTGCACCCTGAAGGGCGACTGATGCTTTTGAGTTATGGCGATCGCGGCGGCGAGGGCGGGGGAGACATCTTTGTCTCGACACTCGAAGCCGGCCAATGGAGCGAGCCCCGCAATCTTGGCACTCCTGTGAATTCTTCAGCAGAGGAATTTGCCGCACGTCTGACGCCGGACGGGCGGCATATTGTCTTCACCTCAAGCAGGTATGCTAGACCCGGGGATGATGGCGTTTTCCAAGTATGGCATACGCCAGTCAGCGAGGTGCCAGAGCTGGTTAAAGCACTGCAGCGCGTAGGGTACGACTGGCCCTAAGTCTCGTGCTCGTCCAACTCGTTGCCTGACAGAGTGACGATATGGAGCAAATTGGTGGAGCCGGGTGTTCCAAACGGCACGCCTGCAAGCACAATTTGCTTTGATCCAGCTTTGCCAAAACCGTGACGCAGCGCCATCCGTTTGCCCTTTGCAATCATCTCTTCAAAGCTGCCAATATCCTTCGTGGCGACTGCGTGTGTACCCCAAAGCAATGCTACGCGGCGTGCAGTGCGCATCGACGGGGTCAATACGAGTACAGGAGTGTCAGGTCGCTCTCTGGCTACTCGTCGTGCGGTTGAACCGGAATCGGTAAATACTGTGATTGCGCTAATCGAGACGGTGTCTGCAATTGTCATACAGCTATGCGCTAGCGCGTCAGAAGTCGTCGAATCCGGCGGCGTTTCAAGGAAACGCACGCGTTTCAAATAATCCTCGTCGCCTTCGACCTGGCGCGCAATGCTGTGCATCATCGCAACGGATTCTTGCGGCCAATCACCCGCTGCACTCTCCGCCGAAAGCATGACCGCATCGGCCCCGTCATAGACCGCATTGGCCACGTCGGAGACTTCAGCTCGGGTCGGCATCGGGCTTTCGATCATCGATTCAAGCATCTGTGTCGCGACGATCACCGGCTTACCTGCACGGCGTGATGCGTTGACGATCTTCTTTTGGAGCGGGGGAACTTCATGTGGTTCCAGTTCAACCCCCAGATCACCGCGCGCAACCATGATGCCATCTGACATTTCGATGATTTCGCTTAGACGATTGACCGCCATCGGCTTTTCAATCTTGGCGCACAATGCAACCGATTTCCCGCCATGAGCGGTTACGAGCTTGCGCGCTTCCGCCATATCATCCGGACGCTGAACGAAGCTGAGTGCAATCCAGTCTGCGCCATGCTCGACCGCGAAGGCCAAGTCTTTGCGATCTTTTTCTGTCAATGCGGGAATAGGGACCTCGGCATCGGGCACATTGACGCCCTTACGATCCGAAATGACCCCACCTACTTCTGCCGTGCAGAAAATGCGGTTCTCATCGGCCTCTTTGACTTTCAAACGGATCTTTCCGTCATTGATCAGCAAACGCTGTCCGCGCTCCATGATACCAAAAAGCTCAGGGTGGGGCAGGCATACGCGGTTTTCATCGCCTGGTGTTGGATCACGATCGAGTGTGAAATGCGCCGAGTGTTTGATGACCGCTTTGCCATCCTTGAAAGTCCCGACACGCAATTTTGGACCTTGAAGATCAGCAAGAATAGCAATGGGGCGGAAAAATTCCTTTTCCAACGCCCGGATAGCGGTGATCGCTTTTTCATGATCGGCGTGATCGCCGTGGCTCATGTTTACGCGGAACGCATCGGCACCAGCCTTGAACAACCTTCGCAGCATTTCTGGAGATCGGCTCGCAGGGCCGATCGTAGCCAGAATTTTGACCTTGCGCCCGCGGGGGTCGATCCGTGTATGATCGCTTTTCGTCATTGATCCCGTGTCCCTCTTTGCTGTGATGCTATGACACGGAACTATTGCAACTCAAGGGATAGTCTTATGCAAAGTGATATTGCGGATACGAATGCATCCGATCCACTCGAAGAATTGGACGATGCTGTCGCCGCAGCGGCTTTCCGCCGGTTGGTCCGTCATCTTCGGCATCGCCACGATGCGCAGAACATTGAATTGATGGGGCTCGCAGGGTTTTGTCGGAACTGTCTCGCGGACTGGATTCGTGACGGGGGGTTCGATGGCGACAAATCTGCGGCGAGAGAACTGATTCACGGAATGCCTGCGGATAAATGGAAATCAACGAAGCAATCGCCAGCAACCCAAGCGCAGATTGAGGCGATGGAGGCCAGTTTGGCAAAGAATAAGGCTGGCCTCCTATAATCTTCGATCAATGTGGATTGCACCCTTTCGCAGTCCCGCTGCTGCGCGTATCCGGTGCCCAACTGATTCTCAATTCACCGGAGATTGAATACAATGGCTGAAGCCACCGATGATCGCCTGCGCCTGCTGATTGAGCGCATCGAACGCCTCGAAGAAGAGAAGAAAGGCATCGCTGATGATATTCGCGATGTTTATGCCGAAGCAAAAGCAGTCGGTTATGATGCCAAGATTATGCGCCAGATCGTGCGTCTGCGCAAAATGAAACCCGACGATCGTAGCGAACAAGAGATCATTCTTGAGACCTACAAGGCTGCACTTGGCATGGGCTAACGTCGATTCATATTGAAATTTTCTTTCTGTGTATTATGTTGATAATACAGTAATATAGGGAGAAAATTGATGGCCGGACCTTGGAAAGATTCACGTGGAGTAATTGTTAGCACCACACCGACGCTCGAAGGCATGCCGATTCAGGAATATCTCGGTGTTATCACGGGCGAGGTGATCGTTGGCGCGAACGTGTTCCGCGATTTATTCGCCAGTGTTCGCGACATCGTTGGCGGTCGATCGGGCAGTTACGAGCGCATTCTGGCGGATGCCCGCAATCAGGCAATCGAAGAATTGCAAGCCGAAGCGGCCAGTCGCGGTGGCAATGCGGTTGTCGGGATTGACCTAGATTACGAAGTGATCGGCGCTAACGGTTCGATGCTTATGGTTTCGGCAAGCGGGACTGCAGTGCGAGTTTAACCGCCGTTTTCCGCTGCCATAGCCAGAAACGCGACGCCAATCGCTATCCCGTTATGGATGGCGTGCAGCGCAATAGCGGTCCAAAAACCATAATGCACCCGCAGATAAGCGGCGATGGAACCCAGCACGAATTGCGGCAGGACGAGTGGCAATAGGACCAGAAATGATCCTTCGGTGTAGTTTGCAAAGTGGACCAGTGCGAACGCAACGCTGCTGATCCAGAAGGCGACGGGGAAAATCGTCTTGAACCATCCGGGGGACGTTCGCTTCCACAGCACGATCATCGCAATCGTTGAGGCTAGGACCCCGCCCACCACTGCGAGGCCGACACCAATTTCGGCGGCTTCACCCGTACGCGTGACTCCCATCACCCCTGCTACCGTCCCCGCTATAAGCATTATCGGAATCACGATGAGATAGCGCGGCCGACCGGATAGCCAACTGCGGAAGATTAGCTCTTCGATCAAAGGCGCGGCGATCACGACCAGTATTACCGTGCCTACGTTCATTTCGAGCGAACTGTTCAGGTTTTCGGGCAGCTCGATTCCGATGGCCACCAAGACCAACAACGTGGAAATGAAGAGCAGCAGAAAGATCAGATCGAGGCTGAGCATGCGCAGGGTGGCATGCAGGCCATTGCCAGATCGCGCGGTTTGATCGGGCAGATGGGGACGTTTTAGAAAGCTGAGAAAGGCGCGCCATTCCTCACGTGCGGAATCCGCACTGACAACCTGTGTGCCTGATGCTGAGGTTGGACTTGTGATTTCACCTGTCATGCGGTTAATGGGCCCCTGTTGATTCAACACCGCTATATTCCATAACGGCTTACAAAGAGTTCCCATGGCAGGCCATTCCAAATTTAAGAACATCATGCATCGTAAAGGTGCGCAGGATAAAAAGCGTTCGAACCTCTTTTCGAAGCTATCGCGCGAAATTACTGTCGCAGCGAAAATGGGCACGCCCGACCCGGACATGAATCCGCGCCTCCGGCTCGCGGTGAACACTGCCAAAGGGCAGTCCATGCCAAAGGACAACATCCAGCGCGCTATCGACAAGGCTAGCGCAGGTGATGACGAAAATTACGAAGAAGTTCGCTATGAAGGCTATGGCCCGGGCGGCAGTGCAATCATCGTTGAAACGCTGACGGACAACCGCAATCGCACGGCCACAGCTGTGCGCACCGCATTTAGCAAACATGGCGGCAATCTCGGCACCGAAGGATCGGTTCAGCACGGTTTTGAAAGGCTTGGCTTGATCGAATACTCGGCTGAGGCTGGTGATGAAGACACAGTCCTTGAGGCGGCGATGGAAGCCGGTGCAGAGGATATTGAAAGCTCCGAAGACGGCCACACAATCTGGACCGCAGCTGACGATCTTCATCAAGTCGCTGGCGATCTCGAAAAGTCGCTTGGCGAAGCGTCCAATGTGAAGCTCGCATGGAAGCCCAACATCACTGTTGAAATGGATGAGAAAGGCGCAGGCACTCTTCTCAAGCTTATCGACGTCCTTGATGACGATGACGATGTGCAGACGGTGTGGGGCAACTACGAGATCAGCGACGAAGTGATGGAAAAACTGGACGCGTGAGCTGGCGCGAGTGGCTGTTTGCGGCTGCTCTAGGCCTCGCGTTTCTGACCGCGGCCGTTTGGCGATTGGGGTTTAGGATCGGTTTATGATTATCCTAGGTCTTGATCCTTCGCTTTCCTGCACGGGTTGGGGCCTGATCCGCAGCGAAGGTTCCCGCATCACTCACATTGCGAATGGGCAGATTAAGACCGATGCCAAAGCGCCTATGGCGGATCGTTTGCACCATATTCACGACGCGGTATGCGCGGTGATAGGCGCGAATTCACCAGATAGAGCCGCTTGTGAAGAAGTTTTCGTCAACAAGAACCCGCAATCCACACTGAAACTCGCGCAGGCTCGTGGAGTTGTGCTTGCGGGTTGCGGAGCGGCTGGTTTGACTGTGAACGAGCATTCCGCTCGATTGGTAAAAAAGGCGGCGGTTGGAACTGGTGCGGCTGACAAAGCGCAAGTGCAGGCCATGCTCAAAGTCCTACTACCTGGAGCCGATATCGCAGGCGCTGATGCAGCTGATGCGTTGGCGGTTGCAATCGCAGATGCTCATCTTAGCAAACGGTTTTAAGACCAGATCAAAGGGTTCAAGACGTGATCCAACTTTACGGCATTCCCAATTGCGACACTGTCAAAAAAGCGCGGAAGTGGCTCGATGCGAACGGCATCGACTACGCATTCCATGACTACAAGAAAGAAGGCGCCGAGGCATCCAAACTCAAAGGATGGATCGATGAAAAGGGCGTCGAAGTCATTCTGAACAAGCGCGGCACGACTTACCGCAAATTATCCGATGCCGAAAAAGCGGATGCTGAAGACGGTAATAAAGCCGTAGCGCTTTTGGTTCAGCACACTTCAATGATCAAACGGCCAGTGGTCGAGCATCCGCAAGGCGTTCTTGTGGGTTTTAAGGAAGACGAATGGTCCGCAGTATTGTCCTAAGCGCATGCGCGTTTGCTCTCACACTTCCGGGAACTGTTATGGCCGCTGATGATCTGCTTGTTATTGCGCATCGCGGCGCAAGCGGCGAAAGGCCCGAACACACGCTCGCGGCATATGAGCTCGCGATCGAGCTTGGCGCGGATTACATCGAACCCGATTTGGTTGTGACCAAAGATCTCGTCCTGGTTTCAAGGCACGAGAATGAACTGTCGGGGACAACGGATGTCGCCAGCCGTGAGGAGTTTGAAGATCGCCGCCGCGACAAGACTATTGATGGACAGCGCGTCGCAGGCTGGTTCGCAGAGGATTTCACTCTCGAGGAATTACGCACGCTCCGCGCGAAGGAGCGTGTGCCGGGCTCGCGGCCCGATAACACGCGTTATGATGGCTTGTATCAGGTTCCGACGTTCGCTGAGATCGTTCAGCTCGTTCGTGCGAAAGAGGAGGAGACCGGGCGCCGGATTGGTCTCTATCCGGAATTAAAGCATCCTACCTTTTTGCTGGAAGATGCGGGCATCGACATTGTTGATCTTGTGCTCATCGAACTGCGCAACCTCGATCTTGATGCCGACGATCCGATCTATATCCAAAGCTTTGAGGTTGGCGTGCTTCAGCGTCTAAACAAACGCAGCGATTACAAGCTCGTGCAACTGCTTCATCCCGAAGGCGGGCCAGCTGACGAGCCGGATATGCGATATTCGGAAATGGTGAGCGCGACCGGCCTATCTGAAATTGCTTTGTATGCGGACGGCGTTGGTCCTTGGCTTGGCTACGTCCTTGATCCGGCGACTATGAATGAAACCACCTTCGTCTCGGACGCTCATGCTCTTGGCCTAAAGGTTCATCCTTGGACCCTGCGCAAAGAAAACGGTTTTCTTCCCGCTGCACTTCAAAACGAAGGCGGTCCTTCAGCCAATGGCAAGTTCGAAGAGATTTGGACGAAGGCCATTGCTAGCGGAGCCGATGGTTTTTTCACGGACAATGTTCGTGAATTTGTCGAGCTAAAGGGCGAATGAGCAAAGCCGAAGTCGATCAGGAGCACCCCATCCCGGACGTTCCGGTGATAGTGTTTGATGGCATGTGCGTTCTATGTTCGGCTAACGCACAATTTGTGCTCAAATTTGATCGCAACCGCGTTTTTCATCTCGCGGCGATGCAGGATAGCGTTGGCGCTGATTTGATGCGCCGCGCGGGGCTTGATCCGTCCGATCCCATGAGCCTGGTTGTGTTTGACGATGGCCGGATTTGGCGCGACAGCGATGCTGTCATTCGCATTTATGACCAGATGGGCTGGCCCTGGCGTATTGCTAGTGTCGGTCGTCTTATCCCGCGTGCGCTGCGCGATCCGCTTTATCATCTCATTGCGCGAAATCGGTACCGGATATTCGGCAAGCGCGAGACGTGCTGGGTGCCGACCCCTGAGCAGGCGAGCCGCATACTCTAATCCTTGCGCCGTGCGCTTAGAATGTAGTTCAGTGCTTCATTGTCCGACAGGTGGAGGCCTTTTCCGATGCCGTAGGCAATGCCGCGACGCTGAGTGACTTCTAGTCCGACATCTGTGAGCAGGTCTTCAAACTCTTCCGGCGTGATAAAATCACTCCAATGATGCGTGCCTTTGGGGACATAACCAACCGCTTCGGCTGCACCGACCAAAAGTACTCGGCTGGCAGCCGTTTTGTTGGGAGTCGACATGACAAGAAGAGCGCCGGGCGCGAGGCGGGCGGCAACATCAGCCAGAAACGCGCGCTTGTCTGCGACGTGCTCTATCACTTCAAGGCATGTGACCAGATCGAATTGGCCGATATCAAGGCCACCGACTTCGCCAGCCATGTACCGGATATCCAAACCGCTTGCCTCTGCATGCGTCGCGGCGACGGAGACGTTTTCTGCCGATGCATCGACACCGGTTACATCCGCGCCTAGCCGAGCAAGCGGTTCGCAAACCAGCCCGGCACCGCAACCGATATCGAGCGCTGTCTTTCCGGATAGCGCCTTGATTGAGCGCGAATCGCCGCCCCAGTGGTCATCAATAGCGGCGCGGATGAACTCCATCCTCACTGGGTTCACCTGATGCAAAGAGGCCATCTTGCCTTTGGGATTCCACCAGTCGCGAGCCAAACCAGAGAAGAATTCTGCCTCTTCCGGACGGATAGTAACATTTGATACGTTTGCGTTTCCCATTGAGGCTCCTTAACAGCGCGCGGACGCACTAACCAGCGGGAGCTTGGGCTTTGGCCAAGGGCAAACAACGTATTGTGATGAAGTTTGGTGGCACCTCGATGGCCGGGACGGAGCGAATCCGCCGGGTGGCCAACATCGTGCGCGCGCAAGCAGCCGAGAATGCAGACGGCATTTCAAGCGAAGTCGCGGTCGTCGTTAGCGCGATGGCTGGCGAAACTGATCGGCTCATCAACTTTTGTCGCGAAGCAAATGCGCTTTACGATCCGGCGGAATATGATGCCGTCGTCGCGAGTGGTGAGCAAGTCACCAGCGGTTTGTTGTCCCTGACGCTGCAATCTTTGGGCTGTAAAGCCCGCAGCTGGCTCGGCTGGCAAATACCGGTCAAGACCGTCGGAGCGCACGCGAAAGCGCGGATCGAAACAATCGACGCGCCAGAAATGGTTGCGAGTATGGAAGCCGGTGAAGTCGCAGTAGTGCCCGGTTTCCAAGGCGTATCTGATGAAGGGCGCATTGCAACGCTGGGGCGGGGTGGCTCTGACACATCTGCCGTTGCTGTTGCCGCTGCTGTTGGCGCGGATCGCTGCGACATCTACACCGATGTCGACGGAGTCTATACAACCGACCCCCGCATCGTCGCCAAGGCGCGAAAGCTAAAGGCGGTCACTTATGAAGAGATGCTCGAACTGGCGAGCGTCGGTGCAAAAGTGCTGCAAACCCGTTCGGTCGGCCTCGCGATGAAAGAAGGAGTGCGCTTGCAAGTGCTTTCCAGCTTTGTCGGTGATGACGCCGTGTCAGCGGATGAACTGCCCGGGACGATGATCGTGTCGGACGAAGAAATGGATGAATTGGTGGAGAAGGGCCTGATGGAACGCCAGCTTGTAACCGGGATCGCTCACGACAAGAACGAAGCGAAAATCATCCTGACCCGCGTGCCTGATAAGCCAGGTGCGGTGGCGCATATTTTTGAACCGCTCGCCGATGCCAGCATCAATGTTGATATGATCATTCAAAACGTCGGCCGCGACAAAGGCGAGACTGACGTCACGTTTACCGTGCCACAAGCGGACCTAGCACGCGCTCAGGCCTTGCTTGAAGACAAAGCGGACCTGATCGGATTTAACCGGATTATCACGGACAGCCATATCGCAAAGATTAGCGTTGTCGGTGTCGGTATGAAGAGTCATGCTGGTGTCGCCAGCACAATGTTCCGCGCGCTGTCAGATCGCGGTATCAACATTCAGGCTATTTCGACATCCGAAATCAAGGTCAGCGTGCTGATCGACGAGGACGAGACCGAATTGGCCGTGCGTGTCCTACACACCGCCTACGGGCTGGATGCCAACGACTAAATGCGTCATTGTCCTCCTAACGATGGGAGAGATTATGAAACGCTTTTGTACCGTATTGGCCGGCGCGACTATCGTGGCCGCGTGCCAGCCGCAAGCTGACACCGCAGAACCAGCGCCTGAACACGAAGCGGTCGACTTGCCCGATCCGGCTGAAGTTACGCTTGGCAATGGCGACGAAAATTCGATCGCCGTTGCAGGGATCACGCGTACAGGTTCGACCTTTACCGTGCCAGAAGTGGTTATCGAGCGCGCTGGTTGGTTGGTCATGCACCCCTTTCGCGATGGTGCACCTGTGCGGAATGAGTATGTTGGAGCAACACTGCTGCCAGCGGGCGCAAACACTGATGTAGTGATTGATGTTGGCGACGTGCCAGCTGCAGGCGATATGTTCATTATCATGTTGCACGGTGATATGAATGAGGATGGGATCTTCGATTTCGGCGATGGCGAAACGGTCCCTGATGCTCCGATCTTCGAAGGCAATTTGATGATCGCGCATCCAATTCCTGCGCCTGCGGAAGCTTGATCGGTTAATAGCGGGCAACTCGTCGCTTTATCAGCGACGTTTGGTCGCCATTAACCATAATCGGTAGCATCTGTTTAAGACTGCTAACCGGACTTTATGCGCTCTTTTCAGGAGTCGCATGAATATGGTTCTCAAAGCTCACCTTGATCCAGTCGCAGCCGTGTTTGACGAACGGCGCGATGCTCGTCGCGCAATGCAGTTGGAAACCAGCGGGGTTCTACCAAGCGGCGGCGAAGCCAATGTCACAGTTCACAACCTTTCCGCCGTTGGGCTCTTGCTTGAAACCGATCTGGCTTTGAATGTCGGCGAGGTGCTTTCCATCGAGTTGCCAGACATTGGTCCTGTCGATGCAGCAATCGTTTGGCAGAGTGAGCATCTGTTTGGGTGCGCCTTTACCGATGCGCTGTCTGAAGGCGCGCTGGCTGCTGTGCAGCTGCAGAGCTTGATGGATCACAACGAACCAGCTGGCCGCTCTCCGCTCATATCGCCGCCTTCGGAGCCCTTCGGCGTGCGGCTCAATCGATTGCGGCGGGAGCGCGGTCTGACGCTCGCCAATGTCGCAGACTCTCTTGAAGTGAGTAAGCCAACGGTCTGGGCTTGGGAAAAGGGCAAGGCGAGGCCGCTGCCCGAACGGATTGAAGCAATCGCTGCGGCCTTAGGCGTTTCAATAGACGAGCTTTCGGAAAGCCGTGATGGCGATAAAGGGCGCAGCGTAATTGAGGATGCCCGACTGCGTATCGCCACAGCTTATGGAGCAGACCCTAGCAGCATTCGCATCATGATCGAGGTTTAGAGCATTCTGTTTCAGGGTTTTACAATTAGAAAAAGTAGAAAAATCGGATTTTATGGTAAACAAAATTCATCGCTGATTCGTTTTTTAGTCAATAAGATTCAATAAACTAACAGACAATATTGAAATTGTGAGAAAATAGGGGGTTTCACAATTTGAATAAGTCAAGTGTTAGCTAATTTGTTATTTGACGATTGATGAAGATGCGCGAGTTTGGTCGCTAACGCCGGGGGCATTTCGGCATGAAATTTGGTTTGAGTGATGTGGAGGGCCGTGTGCTGCACGGTCTGGTTGAAGAGGTCTCGGGCGACATAGTCGTCAGACTGGATGCCAATGGCTTCATTGTATTTGCGTCAGAGAATGTGGCTCATCTGGGCCATGATCTTTCGGCAATGCTGGTGATGCCGCACGTATCCGATCTTGCAGAGGGAGAGGATGGGTCTGCGCTTTCAGTGTTTGTGCAGCAGGTTATGATTGGAGAGGCGCCGCGTGGATGGTTTGAATTCCCGGTTGCCGTGCGGGATACCGAATTTGATCTTGGCGCGGTCGACTATCGCCGCTGGTATGCGCTGAGCCTGCGCCGGATCGATAATGACCAGGGAGAAGCCCAAGGCGCTCTCGGATTAATTCGTTCGGTACAACACAAGCGGATTTTGGAAGGTGAACTGCACAGCCGTGCAGTCACTGACCCTCTAACGGGGTTATCCAATCGGCATGCGTTTTGTGAAAGCTTGCGCCGACGGCTTGCAGTGGGTGGAGCCGAAAATGTGGTTGTGTTTGCTGTGGATCGGATGCGGTCCATATTTATGCAATACGGTCAGCGTACGGCGGATGAAATAATGTGGGGCTTTGCCAAGTTCCTAGAGGCAATGACTCTGCCTGATTACGAGATTGCTCAACTTGATAATGAACGGCTGGCGGTAGTCGTCCCAGAAATGTGCACGGCATCTACCCGTCTTTGGGCGAACGATGTCCTCAAGACATTTGGAGAACTTGCTCTACCGGCTTCCTCTCGCGCTCCTAAGCTCTCTGCCAGTGCCGGGCTCGCCCGACTTGAATGTACGGTCGATTGGACTTTGCGTCAGGCAGAATTGGCGTTGGTCATGGCGCGGGCCGGAGGTGGTATGCAAGTTGGCGAATGTGGCTACCGGGGGAACAGCGGTTATCATGGAGCCAGCAACGATAGGGCAAGTAGCGTAAGCCCTGTTGGAGTTGCCGCTGCGTCACGCTAAGCAACCGCGCCATGGCGCATATTGCAACGATTCTTCTGCTTGGCTCCGGTGAACTGGGCCGCGAATTTGTGATTTCCGCGAAACGGCTCGGCGCGCGAGTGATCGCTTGCGATGCATATGACGATGCTCCGGCGATGCAGATGGCGGACAAGCGCGAAGTGTTTTCGATGCTCGATGGGGATGCTCTCCGCGCTGCTGTGCTTAAGCACCAACCGGATTACATTGTCCCTGAGGTCGAGGCCATTCGCACCGAAGTTCTGGCCGAACTGGAAGCGGATGGGTTCAACATTGTCCCTTCGGCGCGGGCCACACAGCTCACTATGAATCGCGACGCGATCCGCGATCTCGCTGCGAAAGAGCTTGGCTTGGTTACTTCGCGGTATCGCTATGCGGAAAGCCTTGATGAAGTGCGTGATGGCGCAAAGCACACGGGCTTTCCATGCGTGATCAAGCCGGTCATGTCGTCTTCCGGCAAAGGCCAAAGCAAAGTGGAAGACGCAGGCGGCCTTGAGGCTGCTTGGAATTACGCGGTCGATAATATGCGCGGTGACAGGGCGCGTGTGATCGTGGAAGAATTCATCGCCTTCAACTACGAAATCACGTTGCTGACGGTCCGGCATAAGAATGGGATCAATTTTTGCCCGCCGATTGGCCACCGACAAGAACGCGGCGACTATCGAGAAAGCTGGCAACCTGCTGCGATGAGCGCCGGGGCACTCAGCAAAGCAAAGGATATGGCCACAACAGTTGTGGAGGCGTTGCAAGGCGGCGGCCGCGGCTGGGGGCTTTACGGTGTTGAATTTTTTGTTCGAGGCGACGATGTAATCTTTTCAGAGCTCTCACCGCGCCCGCATGATACCGGCATGGTGACGCTAACCTCCCAAGACCTCTCAGAATTTGATCTTCATGCCCGCGCCATTCTGGGGCTTCCTTTGTTTGGCGATGAGCAAGCGATCCCGGCTGCTTCCGCAGTCATTTTGGCTGACCGGGACGGCGATGATTTTGGTTTTGAAGGCGTTTCAGATGCGCTTGGACTTGGCCCCAATGTCGATGTCCGCATTTTCGGAAAACCGGTCACGCGGCCCTATCGGCGAATGGGTGTGACGCTCGCTATTGGGGAAGACACAGACGATGCGCGCGATTTGGCGGCAGAGGCGGCGAGCAAAGTGCGCATTGCCTATCGCGACTGAGCAGACTAATCGCAGTCGTCATGACTAGCTTCCCAAAGAGCGCGGCCATGATGCAGCGCGGTATCGATTTTCTTGGCTGCGAAACTGCAATCCTTTGTGGTGCGATGAGTTGGGTTTCCGAGCGCAATCTTGTTTCGGCAATCTCCAATGCCGGTGGATTTGGTGTGATCGCTTGCGGAGCGATGACGCCTGAGTTGCTCGATGGTGAGATCGCCGCGACCAAGGCCATGACTGATAAGCCGTTCGGTGTGAATCTGATCACGATGCATCCGCAGATTTTCGATCTTATCGAGGTTTGCAAGAAGCACGGTATTGCTCATGTTGTGCTGGCTGGCGGGATCCCGCCAAAGGGTAGCGTTGAGGCGATCAAGGAATTCGGCGCAAAGGTAATTGTCTTTGCTCCCACACTGGCTTTGGCCAAAAAGCTTTTGCGATCCGGCGGCGACGCGCTGGTTATCGAAGGTATGGAGGCGGGCGGCCATATCGGGCCTGTATCGACCAGCGTTCTGGCGCAAGAATTTCTTCCCGAGCTTGCCAAAGATCATATCGTCTTCGTTGCCGGTGGGATTGGCCGGGGCGAGGCGATTGCAAGCTATCTCGAAATGGGCGCTTGCGGCGTTCAGCTTGGCACTCGGTTCGCCTGTGCCTCCGAAAGCATTGCTCATGAGAATTTCAAAAAGGCGTTCTTCCGCGCCAAAGCACGCGACGCCGAAGCAAGCGTTCAAGTCGATCCTCGTCTGCCCGTGATCCCGGTGCGTGCACTGAAGAACAAAGGCACTGAAGAGTTTACCGCAAAACAGATCGAGGTCGCAGGACTGCTTGACCGCGAAGAGGTCGATATGGGCGAAGCCCAGCTGCAGATCGAGCACTACTGGGCCGGTGCATTGCGCCGCGCAGTGATCGACGGCGATGTGGAAAATGGCTCTCTTATGGCTGGCCAGAGCGTCGGCATGGTCAAGACCGAAGAGCCGGTCGCTGACATTATCGCCGAACTCATGCAGCAATGCGAAGCAGCTCTAACTGGCCGTTAGCATGGCCAGCACTTTGATCCTTACCCTCAGCTGCGAAGATCGACCTGGAATTACCGCTCGGGTCACGGGATTCTTGTTTGAGCGCGGCTGCAATATACTGGACGCGCAGCAGTTCAACGATCGGTCAGATGCCGGTTCGATTGACCGTTTCTTCATGCGCGTAGCATTCGATCCGACTGGTACGAGTGCGGATAGTCTTCGCGCTGCTTTCACGAAATTTGCAGCCGAATACGCAATGGTTTGGAAGATCGCGGCACAGGATCGTCCTCGAAGAACGATTATCATGGTGAGCAAATTCGATCATTGTCTGGTCGATCTTTTGTATCGCTGGCGGACTGGCGAGCTGAGTATCGATCCTGTCGCGATCATTTCCAACCATCCGCTAGACGCGATCACCGATATCGATCTAAGCGGCATTCCTTTTCATCATCTCCCGGTCACCAGAGAGACTAAGGCAGATCAGGAAGCGCAAGTGCGCCGGATTGCGGAAGACACCAATGCCGAGCTCGTTGTGCTTGCGCGCTACATGCAGATTTTCTCGGATGAACAATCGACGCACTTTTCCGGTCGATGCATCAATATTCATCACAGCTTTTTGCCTGGTTTCAAGGGGGCGAAGCCATACCACCAAGCACACGAGCGCGGCGTCAAGATCATCGGCGCGACTGCCCATTTCGTGACGTGCGATCTTGATGAGGGGCCTATCATCCATCAGGACGTTGAGCGGATTACTCATGCTGACAGTGCCGGAGATCTGGTGCGCAAAGGACGCGATATCGAACGCCGTGTCCTCGCCGAAGCGGTGCGGCTCTTTGTCGAAGAGCGTGTGCTCATGAACGGCAATCGAACTGTGATTTTCCGCGACTAGGGATAGAGCCATGATTGTCGAACGACTTGACCATGTGAACATCATCACTGACCGTCTGTCGGAGACGGCCACCTTTTACGCCGACTTGCTCGATTTAGAGGAACGAGACGGTCCGCCACATATGAAGCCGGATCAGGTGCGTTGGATGTATGATCAGAACGGGATTGCCATTCTGCATCTCAATTCAGTCGATTTCCCGCGCAAGTATGATCGGAATGTTGATTCCGGAGCAGAGACTGGCGCGATCCATCATGTCGCTCTGCGCTGCACCGGATTTGAGGAAGTGACATCGCGGCTGGATGCGCGCGGCGCCGACTACAAGATCAACGACATGCCATCGTCGGGTCTGAGGCAAATATTCACTTCAGACCCAAACAATGTCCTGCTCGAGCTCAATTTCTTTGGCGAGTAACCCTGCTGATTATCGCCGGGCTACCTTTTCGGGCTCTTCCATCACTTTGTCCTGATTGGCGCGGAAGATGACATATTCGCGGATCGCCTGAATCTCTTCCTTGCTGAGCGATTCAGCGAAAGAGACCATGCCGTTATCTTTCAGGATACCGCCATGGACGACCGCCTCCCATGCGCCTGCATTGCCAAGCGAACCCGCGCGTCGCAGATCAGGCAGCACGGTCGAGCCGACTGCCGCTGGCGCATGGCACACAGCGCAATAGCGGGCGTATTTCTCGGCCCCGAGAGCAATCGTTTCTGCGCTTGCACGGCTAGGCGGTGGATCAAGCGGCAGTTTGGCCAGCTCTACTTCGGCAGGCAGTTCACCGTCCGCTCCAAGCTTGAACACCAACAGACGGCTCACATTGCGCACAGGCGCTTTCGTGTTCAGCAATTCACCATCGACGGTAATCGCATAGGCGCCGCCCCAGCCGGCCAGAACAGCCACATATTGCTCGCCATCGACCGTATAGGTGATGGGTGGTGCAACAACGCCGGTTTGCGCGCCAAAGCTCCAGAGTTTTTCACCTGAGCCCGCGGCGTAGGCGTTAAACTCGCTGCCTGCGGTGCCTTGGAACACAAGGCCTCCTCCGGTTGCCAGCAAGCCGCCGTTCCATGGGCCGGGATGCTCGACAGTCCATTTTGCTTCTTGAGCGACCGGGTCCCAAGCGACCAGCATTCCTCGCAGCGTTCCTGCAACTTCGCGGCGTATGCCCATGTCAGGGGGAAGATCGCCCGCGCCCAGATTGAAGCCGACATTGAAGCCGCGTGCACGGTCTGGCTTCCAGTTTTCTTCCGGAGCATAAACCATGCCTGCTTCGAAAGCGGGAATGTAGACGAGGTTTTCGTCAGGATGATACGCCATCGGGTGCCAGTTGTGGCCGCCCAATGCGCCCGGTGTCACGATGGCGGGCTGACCAGTCTTATCGATCCGGGTTTCCGGATTTTCGATCGGCCGTCCATTCTCATCAATGCCAGTCGCCCAATTGACGGCCACATATGGCTCGCCGCTGATGAATTCTCCGGTTGCCCGGTCGATCACATAAAAGAACCCGTTCTTCGGTGCCTGCATCAATACCTGACGCTCTTCGCCGTCGACCTCCATGTCTGCGAGCACGATGTGTTGGGTCGCTGTGTAGTCCCACGTCTCGCCTGGAGTTGTCTGATAATGCCAGACATACTCGCCGGTATCGGGACGGATCGCCACTATGCTCGAGAGATAGAGGTTGTCCCCTTCACCGGTGCCGTCTTCACCCGGAGAGCGGTATGCACGGTTCCAAGGTGACCCGTTGCCAACGCCAATATACAGCAGATTGAGATCAGGGTCGTAAGCCATGGAATCCCAAACCGTGCCGCCGCCGCCAATCGCGTCATTTCCGGCCAGCACTTCGGTGTTCCATGTCTCGGCCGCGTCTTGAAGGTATTGCGGGCTTTCCCCGCCTTCATTGCCATCCGGCACAGTGTAGAAACGCCAGAGTTCGCTGCCATCATTGGCGTCATAGGCCGCGATATAGCCGCGCACGCCAAACTCAGCGCCGCCATTGCCGATGATGACTTTGCCATCGATAACGCGCGGCGCTCCTGTCACTGTGTAGCTTTGGGTCTGGTCGACGGTGACGGTTTCCCATTTTACCGCTCCTGTATCACGATCAAGCGCAACCAAGCGTCCGTCCAGTGTCCCGAGGAACAGGCTGTCACCCCATGCGGCAAGACCGCGATTGACGGTGTCACAGCATGCCTTGACGGCAGTCTCTCCGGGCACCTCTGGGTCATAGTCCCATAGCGGCTCACCCGTGGCCGCGTTGAAGGCTTTCACCTTGCTCCACGCGGTCGTCACATACAGCTTACCATCCATGACGAGCGGAGTGGCTTCCTGACCACGCGCCGTATCCATATCGGAGAACCAGGCCAGACCAAGATCGCCAACATTTTCGGCGTTGATCTGATCGAGCGGGGAAAATCTTTGTTCGGAATAATTGCGGCCATGCGTGATCCAGTTTGCATGATCACTATCCGCACCAACCAACATTGCAGCTGTGATACCGCCTTCGGTCTCTGCCTCGAAAATTTCGTTGCAAGCGGCCACAGACAGCGCGCCAAGCGCGAGTACAGGCAGCGCCCATTTCCTCATCGACATGTGATTGTTCTCCCTCTCGGCACGCATGGTGCCGCTTCAGTCACCACTTGTCCATCGGTAAGCGCGCAGCCTATGCTGACATCCAAAGCAAACTGCAGGAGCGACGAGCATGTGTGATGAGGCGAAACTCAAAAATTGGGCAAAAGACACTCTCAGCCGGAGACAATTCGGAGCGCTTGCCGGAGCCGCCGCCGTCGTGGCTTGCACGCCAGCAACCGGCGGAGAAGGCGAAGAGCTTCCTAGCCAACTTTCTATGTTCAGCGACGCAGTCTCTTTCCCGACCGAAGACGGCACGATGGATGGGTTTCTGATCTATCCCGAAGAGGGCGAAGAATATCCGGCGGCGATCCTTTGGCCTGATATCGCAGGCGTCAGACAATCCAAGGTTGAAATGGCAATGCGCCTCGCAAGCGAAGGCTATGCGGTGCTGGTGGTGAACCCGTATTACCGTGATGTTGCAGGTGAGCAATTTGCCGACTTCGCAAGCTTCATCGCAGCAGAAGGTTTTTCCAAAGTGCGTCCGTGGCGTGAAAAGCTGGATGCAGAAGCCATTCAGCGTGATGCCAAGAGCATAGTTGCATGGCTCGATGCTCAGGAGCAGGTCGACACATCACGAGGCATCGGTACACAAGGCTATTGCATGGGCGGGCCATTCACTGTGTGGAGCGCAGCCGCGGTGCCAAGCCGTATCAAAGCGGCAGCGAGCTTCCATGGCGGAGGATTAGTGCGCCAAGACTATCCGTTTAGCCCGCATAGAGTGCTGAGCAATGCGGAGGCGGCTTTCCTTATTGCGGTCGCACAAGATGACGATGCTGAAGCGCCAACTGAGAAAACAGAATTCGCGAGTGCTGCCGAAGCGGCTGGCCGAACTGCCAAAGTCGAAGTCTATGCTGGGGATCACGGCTGGACTGTGCCAGACAGCCCGGCATATGCAGAACCGGCCGCTGAGAAGGCTTACGCCGACCTGCTGACGCTCTATTCGGAAAATCTCTGAGGCGTTGACCGCGCCGACTTAACCAGCCGCGCGGTTTTTCGCGCGCTCGTTGCTTCGTCCGAAACGGCCAAATTTGCGGTAGCGGGTCATCCACTTGTCGAGGAACAGGCCGAGCGGACGCGGCTCAATGCCAAGGTCCGCGAAAGTCCGGTGCTCGCCGGAAACTGTGCTGCCCGGTTTTAGCAATGCCCATTGGTCCTTGCTCATTGGCGTGCCCGGCAGACTGGCGAACAGCGAGGACATTCCATCGGGCATGGCGATAAAGCGGCGGCTGCGCCCTTGTGCTTCGGCAATCCGCTCGTTGATTTGCATCATCGTAAGCGCTTCGGGGCCGCCCAGTTCATAGATGGCACCGCCATACTTTTCCGGGTCTTCCAAAGCGACCGCAATGGCTTCTGCAACATCATCTGCAAAAACCAGCTGTAGTTTCGCATCGGGGCCGAACACCGGAAGAACCGGCATCATCTCGATCATTTGGCCAAACATGTTGAGGAAGTTATCGTCTTTGCCGAAGACAATTGAGGGACGCATGATTGTCGCATTGGAGAAGGCAGCAAAGACGTTGGTCTCGCCTTTGGCTTTGCCGCGTGCATAGGCCGCGCTCGAGTTCTCATCTGGACCAATCGAACTGACATGGACGAAGCCTTTTACGCCATTCTCAGCAGCGATCTTGGCCATGTCTCCGGGCGCTTCACCCATCAATTTTTCAAGATCACCGGTAAAATCACCGACGAGGTTGACCACATAGTCTGCACCGTGGAGCGCCGCTGCTACGCTTTCCTCGTTCGTGATATCGCACCGCGCGAATTGCAACTGGCCAAGATTGGCGAGCGGTTGCAGCGAATGCGCCTTTTCCGGATTGCGGCTGGCAATCCGCAAGCGCGCGCCGCGCTCTAGCAGGCTTTGCGCGACGTAGTTTCCGATATAGCCGCTGCCACCAAAGACAGTGACGAGCTTTTCAGCGAGAGGCGAAGTGTTGGTCATGATCGTATGATCCCGTGCGTTCATGCAATTCGTATCGAAGTGCCAATGCTTCAATGTGGCTCGGCTAGCAAGCGTTCCCGCGCTCAAATCGCAAAATGTCGATTTGATTGTCTGAGTAACAGCGACGCTGCTGCTGCGCTTGTCTCTCTAACAGGCTTCATCAGTAAAGGTGACCCATTGCGCTGCGGCGTCTTGATTTCGCGATGCTAGCACCGGAGTTACATCATTGAGAGTCCTACAAGAGAATTCGGCTCCGCGTGCTTCTGCATCGCGGGTGATCGCAACAAATGCCGCTGCCGGCAAAACTCTAGCCCCCCGTCTCAGGAAAGTATCGGGCCAGCGGTCGCTGCCACTCAATATCTCTATAAGAGTTTGCGCCGCAGGATCCGCCACGCTCTCAAACAAAGTGCTGCCAATCTCTATCAGCAGCTCATCCTTTGTCCCGCTTTGCAGGAACAGCGCTGTGTATCGTTTCGCGGCCTCCGCTTCGTCACCGGCGGCAATCGCGAGGCGAAGCATTGCCTCTTGAGCAACCGGATCCCGCCAGCCACGCTTGGCTGCAATCTGAATTGTCAGGAAACCTTGCTCGTTCTGACCTGCTGCGAATTGCGCCTGAGCCAACAATCGTAACGATTCTGCTGGTATCGGTCGGCTTCGCACAAGGAATCCAGCTTCTTCAACCGCACGTTGAGGATCGCTGGATTGCAGCGCGCTCGCCGCTAGTTGTGACTGAGCAAAACCGCGTGCGGGAGCAGGGACCGTTCCTGCCAATTGCGGCGCAAGCGCAGATTGCCTGTCCAGCTGCAGGGCAAATGTCGCGATGCCGATTGCCAGCAGGCAGACGTACCAGATCAACCTGCCAATCATGGTTTGCCCTCTGCGGATCTGCTCCCGATTCTCGCAAGCAAAAGGAAGGCAAAGCTTGCGACAGCCAGCATGGATTGATTGCGGAGAGGATAGTCGGTGATAGACTGCAAAGCGACAGCGATTAGGATTGCGCCTCCGGCCCAAGCAGCCCAACGCGTTTTTGAAAATTGAGCCTGCCATGCGAACCAAAGCACGGCGAGCAGCCAGAAGGCGATTAGGGCAATGCCTGCAATTCCTGCTTCAATAGCTACTTCGAGAAAATCGTTATGCGCACGTCCGGCGCGCCTTTCTGTCGCATTCTCTAACGATTCATCGACCTGAATAACTTCGTCAAAAGCACCCATGCCCGCGCCAACTGGCCAATACCTCGATGCGGCATAGCCTGAATCCTCCCAGATATGTGTCCGCGCATCGCTGGTCGCATCGAAACGCTCGATGGTGTCACCAACTCTGCCCGGCGCAACCACGACAATTGCGGCCATGACCCCTAGGCCGAGTGCTAGTGGTCCAAAGACAACGAGACTGGTTTGGATTGATGGACTTGCTCGGTTTTGCTTGTTTCTATGATGCCACCAAAGAGCGCGGAACGTTGTAAGTAGGGCCGGAATTGCAACGAGCACCAGCGCGGTGCGAGAACGCGTCAGAAGGATGGCGACAAACAACAACGCGCATATCGCCAAGCGAATTGGCAATGCGGCAGAATGCGGCTTCGGCGTTGGCAGGATCGCTGCGAAGGAAAGCGCTGCGACCAGAAAAAGGCCGGTCGAATTCCGGTTTGCGAAAGTGCCGTAAAGGATACCGTCTGGCCCGGGCTCTGGAAATATTTCGAAGCTAAGTCCGCCTTGCAGTGCTTGCGGTATTCCAATCACAACATTGATCATACCGAGCGCGACTATCAGCCAACCCAGTTTCAATAGCTGAGCGCGCGTCAAAGCCCAGCCGACCATGATTACCGTGAGAGGTACGATCATGCCTGTGAGGGCCACCGCCGTGCGGACGGGGTCGACGCTCATTGGAGCCCAACCGCTTTTCCCGGTCAGCGCGAACGATTGCTGTACGAGGTCGCGCCCTGGCAGACTCTTCCAAAGACTTTCAGGCAGCGGTACGAGCTGAACGGTCGGAAGCAAGACCGAAATCGTAATTAGAATTCTTAGCGACAACGGTGCGGTTTTCCAGAAATCGGTGACCGCTGCCGTGTTCAATGCCAGTATAATGAGGGCGCCAATCTGGACCACCAGATTGGCGAGCCCATACCTTACACCGCCGCCGCCGAATGCCACCGCAAGGCAGATTAGAACGCCAACAGCAATTAGAGGTGATCGGTCTTTGCGGTTGTCCCGGGCCATATCAGGATAGCCGTCGGCAAAACGTAAGAGAATTCGCCGAAAGCAACGCGAAGCTGTGTTTATGCGCCGCGGGACTGATTGGGGGCTCTATCGGTTCCAGATCCACCGGACAGCAACACAAGGACCAAAGACGCGGCGAGAATACCGCCAATAATCTCAACCCAAGCGCCAGCGATCTTCTCTTCATCATCATAGACGGCGCCGAAAATCGCACCAGCAGTCGAAGCTTCGGCTCCGTAAACGGTTCCATTATCTCCGGCACGCGTATTGGCTTGGGCGGCAACCGGCGCGACCGCTAGGCTTGCGGTGGCAACGATCAAGGCAAGGCGAGATGCTGTTTTGATCATGGTGTGTGTCCATCTGGCGTAAGGTCTGCAAAGATAGAGTAGTATCTCGAATAACTCAACGGAACCATAACGGTGCGGGATTTGCCGCTCGGGGTATCAGGGCTTATTTCGGTGTAGTGGCGACTTCAGACCTCAATGTGAAGGAACGGGCGAAAACAGCATGACTGGTATTGCAGCCATCTTTGCAGAAGCTCCTTCGACCGCGAAGTTGGGATCAATGATCCAGGTTTTGGCGCACAATCCGCACGACACGTCTGACAATTGGTCGAGCGGCAAGATGGCGCTCGCGGCGTGCAGATTGCCGACTAGTGCCGAAGCATTGGAAGCCAGTCAGCCCTATCGTTCGACAGCCCCCGGATTGGGTTTGGTGTTTGATGGTTTTTTGACGAACTGTGAGGAATTGCGACGCGATCTAAAGAGCCGCGGTGTTCAATTGCGAAACCGTTCTGACGAAGAATTGGTGATACGATCCTATGAGCAATGGGGGGAGGAATGCGCATCACGAATAGAGGGTGAATTCGCTTTTGTTGTCGCCGATTGTCGCCGCCAGACCATGTTCTGCGCGCGCGATCATCAGGGGTTGCGTCCGTTGTTCTACAGCATGCAGGATGGTGGCTTCATCGCCGGCTCAAGCGTCGCCGTTGTATTAGCCGCGCTCGGTAAACAACCGGACTACGACTACGATTTCCTAGCCGAGGCTATGGTTGGTGAAATCCATTCCGTTGATCGCACACCATGGGATGGGATCAAACGCGTCCCATCTGCCCATTCTTTGTCATTCTCCCCTGAACGCACCAGAATACAGCGATACTATTCCCTCCCGGCATCGCCCGTTATTCGTGCGCGATCGGATAGAGATTTTATCGAAGAATATCGGGAGGTTTTGCGTGATGCTGTACGCCGGACGTCTCGGACAAATTTGCCGCTCGCAATCGAAGTCAGCGGCGGCCTTGATTCCTCTGCGGTCTATTGCCTCGCCGTAGAAATGGCGCGCGACCACAAGCTCCTAGCACCGGAGATCAGGGCGTTCACATTGCGCGGTGAAGCACGATCTGTGTCAGACGAAGTCCGTTATGCGAGGGCGGTCACGGAATTCACAAACACCGACCTCCGCGAATATGAATTGTTTCGGCCTGACCTCGATTGGTTCGAGGCAGAGGGTGAAAAAGCCGAGGACCTCCCAACCTATACTAATGCAGCGCAATCGATCCTAATGGCGCAGTCTATGGTCGCGAATGGCTCGCGGGTATTCCTCAATGGAGTGGGAGGGGATCAGTGGCTGGACGGCAGCCACAGATACTTTGCCCAAGCCATCCAGTCGCGCGATGCAAAGCGATTTCTGAGCCATTTGCGGCGAGATATTGAGGCCTATGGCGTTCGCTGGTCGGTACCCTTTGCTCTTAAGGAATTGTTGTTCGCGGCTCTGCCAACGTCTGCTCGTTTGTCGCTAAAGAAACGGCGCGGCGACTTTGGAAAGCTAGTGGCCGATCCTGTGCAATTTCTAGATGCTGGGTTTGCCGATAGAGTGGGGGCGGCAAAGCTCGATTATTTTTCATCCCTGCCAAACGATGACACGGGCAATGCGAATGCCAGAAAGCTTGATGCTTGCGTCAGTCAAAGTGCCTTTGATCTGATGGCTCGGCAACATGCGCGCCTTGGGCTGGAATCGCGCAGTCCGATGCTTACTCGGCAATTTATCGAGTTTACAGCAAGTGTGCCTGAAGATTTGAAGCTTCGAGGTGGTCAGACAAAGTGGCTGCACCGCGAAGCAATGCGCGGACTTATGCCAGATTGTGTTGTGGACCGTGAGGACAAGGCTTCTTTTCCCGAAAGGAAGCATGACCGCGAAATACGTATCATGTGCGAGCCGGAGCGGAATGGCGTCTTACAACCGCTAGTTGATCCGGACGCCTTCCGTGCATTTTGCGCGCAGCGTGAGGAGGACGACATTGATGATCTGTGGGGCTGGCAGTATTGGGGGATATTCCGCACAGTAAGCTTTTTGCGAAATGCGGGCGTAACCTTGGATGCAGGTCGGAACTGAATTGAACGATTTTTTACGCTGTAGGGTTGCAGATCTTGCGCAAAAGCCATTGCGGCTTGGGCCGAACGCAGGATGAGCGATGCCCTGTTTGAACATGTCAGCTATTTGAGTCTGCCGAACCGCAGCGACCTTTATCGTTCTGCCATTTCGACGTGCGTTGCCTCTGGCAGTTCGGTTGCTGATCTAGGGTGCGGTGTCGGAGTTCTAGGCATTTTTTGCCTTGAGGCTGGAGCCAGTCATGTCTGGGGCATCGACAACAGCGACGCGATTCATCTGGCGAACGAGACTATCAAGAACAACGGATTGGAGGCCGAATACACCTGCATAGCTAGCAGTACGTTCCACGCTCAGTTGCCCGATCCAGTCGACGCTCTAATTTGTGATCATGTGGGTTATTTCGGGATCGATTACGGCATCATCGATATGATCCGCGATGCGGCAAAACGGATGTTGAAGCCCGGCGGAACCATCATTCCCGAAAGCCTTACATTGCATGTTGCCGGAGTGAATTCTGACCATTGCCGCGACAAAGCAAGCGCGTGGTCGAAAGATATCATACCTGAGCGTTTTCGTTGGATTGATGAGCAAGCCCGCAACACGACATATTCGCACGATTTTTCACCGGAAGAACTATGCAGTTCTCCAGCAAAATTGGGTTCGGTCAAGTTGGATGCAGACACGCCCGACTACTTTTCATTCGAAGCGGAAATTCTCGTTACGGAAACCGGTCGTTTCGATGGTTTCGCGGGTTGGTTCAACGCTCACCTCGGCGGCGGTGTCTGGATGACCAATTCGCCGCTGGATCCGGAAAGCATAAAGCGCTCGCAAGCCTTTTTCCCGGTTGTTGAGCCTTTCGAAGTGAACGAAGGTGACGTGGTCGCAGTTACCCTGCGAATAAGGCCCGATGGCAATCTGTATGCATGGAATGTTGCGCCTCCGGATGGAGCAACAACACTCAAACAATCGAACTGGGGCAGCACGATATTGACGGAGGGAGATCGCGCTATTGGTGGAAGTGACCCTGTAGTTCTCAATGATCGTGTGAAGGCGCAGCTCTATATCCTTTCCCTTGTCGACGGGAAACGGTCGGGCAAAGAGATTGAAGAGATCGTGGTCCGCGAAAACCCGGATCTATTGCCCAGCCTTGAAGCAACGCGCGATCTAGTCAGGGACGTTCTTCGGCGCAGCGCTGTGTCCTGATGAAGTTGATTGTTCATGAAGTCAGGCACCAAGAGCCGCTCTTAACCGATCCGTATGATCGCTGGCTGGCACCTACTGGTGAGTGCGTGTGTGAATTTCATCGCACACTGTCCGAGTTCGTTCTCAGATTTCCGGACCAAGTCGACTTTCTCGTCAATCTTCAAGCGAGTTCTGTTCAGGCTTGGCCCGCATCCGGCGGTAGCGTTGAAATCGCGAGAAAGTTGTTCGAGAATTCCATTCTTCCGTTGATCGGCAACCACGACGGTGGCTTATTTCTCCATGGGAGCGCTGTCCGGGCCCAGTCGGGCGCTATCGGTTTCTTAGGCTACTCGCGCAGCGGCAAGACGACTTTGGCGGGGGCATTCGCGAAGGCTGGCTGGCCATACATGTCAGAGGACGTGGTTGATCTTCAATCGACGGACGAAGGCTTTTTACTCCGCCCAAAGCGCTCTGCTTTGCGGCTCTTCAAAGACAGTGCCAGCCACCTGCTTGGCCTTGCTCTGGATGGAGTCCAGGGCGATGGAAAACAGAGCGTTGATAGCTCGGATGCAATCCCGTTTTCCGACAAACCCGCCCGCCTTGCTGCGCTCTTCATTTTGGGAGAGGACCATGAAGCTGCGTTATCGATTGAACCGCTGCATGCGTCGGCTGCCTTGCCTCTCTTGATGAAGCATTGTTTCGTGCTGGATGTAGAAGACCGAGGACGCCTGAAATCGCATTTTGGCCGCCTCGCCGATCTTGCAGACAAGGTTCCTGTGTTCCAGCTACACTACCCACGCGAATATCCGATTTTGCCTGAGGTCTGCAATGCAGTGGCTCGTATCGAACAAGGATTGGACCGAGATGAAGCTGAATGATCGATATGCCGCATCTGAAGATGTCGTTGCCCGAGAAGTGAGCGGTGAGACAGTGCTGCTCGATTTGAAAAGCGGCCAGTACTTCGGATTGGATGCGGTCGGCGGCCGGATTTGGGCGCTCCTCACTGATAGGCCGCACAAGCTGGTTGAGTTGTGCGATGCTATCGAGACGGAATTCGAGGCCGCGCGCGATGTGATCGAAAAAGATATGCTCGCGCTCGCGAAAGATCTCGCCCACCGCGAGCTGATTATCGCTCAGTCAGATTGATCCCGTCACGTCGGTCACCGTGTTCGCAGAAACCTTCAAGACGCGATCGGCCAGTGCGAGGCTAGCGGGGCGGTGTGTGATGAGGATGACTGTACGATCTTTCAAAGCATCGATGCAGTCTTCGACAAATGCCGCCTCACTATCGAGATCGTACATGCTTGTCGCTTCATCCAGGATGTAGATCGGCGGATCACGGAACAAGGCGCGCGCTAAAGCCACACGTTGGCCTTGCCCGCCCGATAGGCGGACGCCGTTATCGCCAATTTCGGTTTCAAGCCCTCTAGGCAGTTCAGCGATGAAGCTCTCTGCTTGGGCCAATCCAGCGGCCCGCGCGATCGCGTCTCGGGATTGATCGCTCTCGACCGTCGATTGGCCGAACGCGATGTTGCTTGCGATTGTCCCGTTGAACAGCAGCGGGCGTTGGGGAACATATCCGAATTGGCGGCGCAATTCTTGGACCTGAAACTGTGCGATGTCCTTTCCATCTAACGTTATCTGGCCAGCATCGGGCTGATAATAACGGAGCAACAGTTTCACGAGGGTGGATTTACCGACGCCGTTATCGCCGGTTAGGGCTACGATTTCTCCACGCCTGATCGAGAGGTCAATGCCAGACAGAACTTGTGGCCTAGCAGGGTAAGCAAATTGGACATTCTTGAATTCGATGTCGCCATCCGCTCGCGCCAATCGCTCCCCTTGATCATGACCGGGCTCTGGCTCCATTTCGAGCACAGCTTCCAGCCTTGCCAGTGTTCCCCGAGAGATTTGATAGCTGCCATAGATGTCAGCCAATCCTCCGACCGGCCGCGTTAGCAATGCGGCGTAGAGCAGGAATGCAAACAGTTCGCCCGGTGTCTGGTTGCCGCTATTCAAAGCATCGCTGCCCAGGATGAGGACTGCAATCGCAGCGAGTGCAGCAATCAGCGCGACAAGCGGGGCAATGAAAGCACGTATTCGGACCTGCCGGAATGCGACCTGCTGCGATCGACCAACGGCGTCAGAATAGAAATCACGATGATATTGCTCGACTGCGAAGGACTTTATCGCAGGAACCAACGCAAGATCGTTTTCAGCTGCTGCAAAGACCTCAACTTCGGCCCTTCGCGCTTTGCGGGCTAGTACTCTCAACCTTCTCCCGACCAGTTTCATTGCGATAAAGAATGCAGGGATCAGGATTGGCATCAAGATCGCGACTGTCGGGTCGATAAGGAACAGGAGGATCACTGCACCCGCAGCGGTAACAAGCATTGAAGGAACATTGGTGATCGTTGAGGCAAGAAAGCTGCTTAGATTGCCGACTTCGTAGGTCATCAATGCGAGCACATCACCGCTGCGACGTTTGTCATGAAACGACATCGGCATAAGGTTGACGTGATTGTAGACCTCTTGGCGCAGTTGCGCGAGAATTCTGAGTGAAGCCGCCGACGACGCAATCGTCGCGGCGATGTTCAGCGCAGTAGTCGCGACCAGCGCAGCAACCAACAGAACGATGATGGTCTGCAAGTCTTGCTGAGCGCCCGAGACTATGCTGCCAAGCAATTGACCAGCGAGCCAAGGAATCGCGAGTGTCGCAAGCGCGCTCAACAGCGCCAGACCGCTAATTGTAAGCAACTCTCCGCGAAATTGCTTTGCGCGCTGCCATAGGAATGCAAGCTTCATAGTCGGCGGCCCAGCAACATTTTGAACGTTCCGTCAAGCAAACGGCGAATTTGCAGCGCAAACAATGGCCAATGTCCGTGATCGGGATACCGGCTTTGCATGAAGTGGCGACCGGGCAGAATGTGTTCTGACACAATGCTCAACTTTGAATGCCAATTCTGCGCGGCATGAAGGTCTTGCGACAGGCGTTCTAGCGCGGGCGCGCCATAATAGGATGAAATACGATCGAAACTGCCTTGGCCCATCTCCAATGCTTGCCTTGTTTCCGCAGATATCTGCAAACCCACAGCGCTTTTCGCAAAATCTATAGCTGAGAGCACAGGCTTCGTCGCACTCCAATCATCCGCGATTGCTATCAATGTTCGCCAGTCATGGTCGGAAAAACCAGCCGCCAAATTATGCAGGTCGAGCGCCCAAATAAGCCTGTTGCCGTCGTGAATTTTCTCGCCCTCGACCAGATAGCCGAATGCCTCGTGCCCGTTACGGTTGATGCAAATCTGGATAAAACTATCAAGCGGACCAGCAGCGCGGGCGTTTGGAGACAGTGCAGGCAAATCAATCGCTCGGTCTCGGGGATGATTGCACGAAATCTCCTTGGCGACGGCCATGCTGGAGCTGGTAGCCCAGTGCAGGTCGATCTGGTGTGCAAAACCAGCTTGTGATTGCAGCACCCACGCTTCCTGCAGAAAACGGCGATCAGTGCTCGGTTGGAAACCACTTTGGCGCAGAACTTGGCGAACGAGGTCACGATTGCTGGTTTCGACAAGCAAATCGGTATCCCCTCGTCGTCTCATACCGGGTTCGGAATATACGGAGTAGGCGAGCGCCGTGCCTTTCATCACTAGCGATGGAATTTCAGCTTGATGGAGCCGCTCAATCAGAAGAGCTGTGGCTTTCGCATGATCGGCCTCCCAAACGGCTTGAAGCCTCGCCTCGGTCTTTAGCGCTTCTGCCAACTCTGGCGGCCATCCGTCCAACGTCGCAGCGCTATGGGCAAGAAAAGATGCAATTCCGTGAAACTCTAGGCGGCGGATCGCGCCCGGCACACTTTCGCCCAATTCTTCGGGCCATTGGGGCGCAGTCATCGACCTGAGAATGCTGCGAACACTTTCAGAAAGAAATCGGTCTATGGCTTCGGTGTCTTTCATAGTCTGCCATGTTGCTGCGCGGTCCGAAGCGGAGCATCCAACTATGCGGGACTAAGCTCAATTTGGCCAGCGCAGGCTTTGGCGGCTCTCTGCCGGGATATAACTGTGACAGACCTTGACCGCCCATTCGCCTGCTGCAATGAAATTTGCCTGAAAGTGGCGATCTCTGAAGGGACCAATTGGGATGACATCCGGCCGCAAAGGCATCATTCTGGCGGGTGGTTCCGGCACACGCTTGTATCCGCTGACGCGCGGTGTCTCGAAGCAATTGATGCCGATCTATGACAAGCCAATGATCTACTATCCCCTAAGCACACTGATGCTTGCGGGAATTCAGGACATCCTGATCATCACGACACCTGAAGATGCCGATCAGTTTCAGCGCGTGTTGGGCGATGGCTCAGATTTCGGTGTGGCTCTAAGCTATGCGGTGCAACCCAAGCCGGAAGGGCTTGCTCAAGCATTCCATATCGGCGCTGACTTTGTTTCCGGTCGGCCAAGCGCTCTGATCCTTGGTGACAACATATTCTACGGTCATGGCCTGCCGGATTTGCTGAACGCAGCCGACATGCGGTCAAGCGGTGCAAGCGTGTTTGCGTATCGCGTTACCGATCCAGAAAGCTTCGGCGTGGTCGAGTTTGATAGCGAAGGCAGAGCGATCTCGATTGAGGAAAAGCCGAAAGAGCCGAAGTCGAACTATGCTCTGACGGGCCTCTATTTCTACGATGATACAGTCGCCGAGCGCGCCAGAGGCCTAAAGCCTTCGAAGCGCGGGGAATTGGAAATCACCGATCTCAACCGGCTCTATCTCGATGACGAGGCACTTGCGGTTGAAATAATGGGCCGGGGTTTTGCATGGCTTGATACAGGGACGCATTCGTCTCTGCTTGATGCAGCAAGCTATGTGAGGATCACCGAAGAACGACAGGGTCTCAAGATCGCTTGTCCGGAAGAAATCGCCTGGCGCAAAGGCTTCATCAATGATGCAGAGCTTGCACGGATCGCAGAGCCGCTGCGCAAATCAGGCTATGGCGAGTATTTGCTCCGGCTCTTGGAAGAACCGGTGTTTTTGTGATTTTCCGATCCTGCGACATACCCGGTCCGCTGATCATTGAGCCGCGCGTTTTTGGAGATGAACGCGGTTTCTTTATGGAGACATGGAGCGAAAGCCAGTTTGCGGATGCTGGGCTCGATTTGAAGTTCGTACAGGACAACCACTCCCGTTCGCAAAAAGGCGTGCTGCGAGGCCTCCATTTTCAGAACCCTGGTGCACAGGGTAAACTGGTTCGCGTGACGAGCGGTTCGGTGTTCGACGTCGTCGTCGATCTTCGACGATCATCGGCGCATTTTGGCAAATGGATTGGAGCCGAACTTTCTGCTTCAAACAAACGGATGATCTGGGTGCCAGAAGGTTTTGCTCATGGGTTTTTGACCCTCGAAGATGACACCGATTTTCTATACAAATGCACCGCGCCATACCGTCCTGAAGCAGAGCATACGCTTGCTTGGGATGATAGCACTGTTGCAGTGGATTGGCCGCTGAACGGTATCACGCCAATCATTTCGGACAAAGATCGCCGGGGTCAAACTCTGAGCGATGTTGCGGTATTCCCATGAAAGTCCTGATCACGGGAGCCTCTGGCCAGGTGGGCGGTGCGTTACAGCGCACTGCCCCTGAAGGAGTCCGGATCAGCGCAATTGACGCGGCCCACTGTGATCTGGCCGACCGCGAAGCGCTTCGAACGGTCATTGCCTCTGAACGACCCGATATATTGATCAACGCTGCTGCCTACACTGCGGTCGACAAGGCGGAAAGCGAAGAGGTTTTGGCCCGCGCCGTTAACGCCGATGCAGTCGGAGTGATGGTTGAAGAATTGGGCAGGGTTGGCGGAAAGCTGGTCCACATCTCAACCGACTTCGTTTTTGATGGCTCGTCATCGCGTGCATACCGACCGGAAGATAAGCGGGCACCGGTTTCGGCATATGGACGGACAAAAGCGGAAGGCGAGGACCATCTTCGCGCATCAGATCTGCTGGTGCGAACGGCATGGGTTTATGAGGCCGGCGGCGCAAACTTTGTGCGCAGCATGATCCGATTGATGAATGAGCGGGATGAGCTTGGGATAGTTGCTGATCAAATCGGATCTCCAACTCTTGCCACCGGATTGGCGCGGACAATTTGGGCGCTTGTCGAGCGCGATGCCGATGGCGTGTTTCATCACAGTGATGCCGGTGTGGCGAGCTGGTATGACTTCGCGGTCGCGATCAGCGAGGAGGCGCACGCGCTCGGGGTGATCCAAACCCAGCCGCGCGTGAAGCCAATTACCACTTCAGAATATCCAACCCCCGCACGCAGGCCTGCTTTTTCGCTGCTTGATTGCAGCAAGACACGTGAATTTTTGGCGGATAATCCTGTACACTGGCGGACCAACCTTCGCGTCATGCTCAAAGAGGAAAAAGCTCTTGGCTAATTTGCTTGTTACTGGCGGTGCTGGATTTATCGGCGGCAATTTCGTTCACTATTGGAACGCCAAGCACCCAGATGATGCAATTATTGTCTTGGATGCACTGACCTATGCGGGGAATCGCTCCACGCTCGAGGGTGCCCCGCATTGCGATCTTGTAGTTGGTGACATTCGTGACACGGCGCTCGTGGAGAAAATCCTGCGTGAGCGAGACTGCGATACGATTGTCCACTTTGCAGCAGAGAGTCATGTAGACCGCTCAATCGAAGGACCAGATGCCTTCATCGACACCAACATTCTTGGCACCAATAGCTTGCTTAAGGCTGCTCGTGCGGTTTGGTTGGGCGGTTCTGGCAAAGACCATCGGTTCCATCACATATCAACCGACGAGGTCTTCGGATCTTTGGAGATGAATGATCCTGCGTTCAGTGAGACAACCCAATACGCACCTAACTCACCCTATTCTGCGTCAAAGGCAGCATCAGATCACCTCGTCAGGGCATACCATCACACTTACGAGCTTGAAGTCACCACCAGCAATTGTTCCAACAATTACGGCCCATTCCAGCATCCGGAAAAGTTGATCCCGCTATTCCTGCTCAACGCGCTTTTCGGCAAAAACCTTCCAATCTACGGTGACGGCATGAATGTGCGTGATTGGCTGCACGTGGAAGACCATTGCCGTGGGATTGAGGCGTGCCTTCAAAACGGGAAGCCGGGCGAGACTTACAACATCGGCGGAGGTGCAGAGCTTGCCAATATGGCGGTGATTGATGCGATTTGCCGCGAGGTTGATCTCGCGTTTCAAGAGGTTGAAAGTCTGGATAGTCGATATCCCGACGCACCTGCTGCTAAGGGCGGAAAAAGTAATAGCCTCAAGTCGTTCGTGAAAGACAGGGCAGGGCACGATCGTCGATATGCTATCGATGAGACAAAGGCCCGCCGCGATCTTAGCTATCAGGCGCAACATGGTTTTGATGAAGGTTTGCGCCAAACACTGCGTTGGTATCTTGAGCATGAAAGCTGGTGGGAACCGCTTCTAGCCCGCTAGGAAGATGAAAATCAGCGGCTGATCGCGGATGCAGGGTGTGAAAAGGAAAGGAGACAAAAGATGAGCTTTAGCCTCAGCAGGCTCTCTTTCTTGCGCCGACTTCTCACTGGAGCTCGGCTCAAATTCTTTCGATCGGTCATGAAGATGGACATTCATCCGAGCGTGGAAATGTCGCTGAGCGCGAAGCCTGACGCGACCTTTCCGCGCGGCGTTCACATCGATGAGTGCACCTATGTTGCGTTCAATGCGCGTATTATGACCCACGACCGGACTAGAGGGCTCTATGTCCATACCAGGATTGGAAAGAACTGCTTCATCGGCGGAGAGAGTTTGATCTTGCCCGGTGTTGTGATTGGCGACAATTGCGTGGTTGGCGCCGGAAGTGTGGTTACGAGAAATGTTCCTGAACGCTCCATTGTCGCGGGCAATCCAGCAAAGATCATCCAGAGCGATATCGAAGTCGGCGCTTACGGTCGCTTTATCGCTGCGGATGTTACCGAACGAGAATTGCGTGAAAGCGACCCCGCAGCTGGCGCCTTGCCTGATCGAATGAAGCGTTAAGGATCTTATGCAGCGAAAGCCGCTTCATATCGGTTTGCTTTGGCACTCCTGTTTCAATGAAAACCTCGGTGTTGGCGCACTTACCGTAGCCAATGCCAACCTCATTGGCGCAGCGGTTGAAAAGGCCGGAATGCAACCTGTTTTTCATTGCCTCGGTGTGCGCGGGACATTCGATTACAGCCATGAGGTCGGATACCAATGTGACTTCACCAATGTCGGCTACAAGGCGCTGGCGAACCCGTTTTCGGACCTGCATCGAGCTATTCGGCGATGCGACATCGTTTTCGATATTGGGGGCGGAGATAGTTTCTCGGATATCTATTCTGCGCGCCGGTTCCAGCTGATAATCGCGTCAAAGTTTGCGGTAAGACTACACGGTGTCCCGTTGGTGCTTAGCCCGCAAACGATCGGGCCATTTCACACACGGACCGCCCGGCTAGAGTCTGCTTTGGCTCTAAAGCCTGCCAAGCATGTGTTCGCCCGCGACGAACCATCTTTTCGAGTTTTAGCTGAACTGGGGCTAAAGGACCGGGCGTCTATCACTACCGATGTGGCGTTCGCACTGCCTTTTGAGGCCTCTCTGCAAAAGGGTGAGCGCGACCTAGCGGATGGACCGATCAAAGTCGGCCTCAATGTGTCCGCGTTGCTCTACCGCCGCGACATCGCGAAAGGTGACCGGATCAGCCTCTCGGCCGACTATCCAGCTCTTATTGATGCGATGATCGACCGGATTCTGCGTGCCCCGCGTATCGAGTTGCACTTGGTCCCACATGTCCTGGCTGAAGCAGCCCCGCACGAAGATGACTATGCGCTAGCCGAGGCGCTGGCGGAGCGTTTCCCGCAGGCTATTTTGCCGCCGCGCTTTTCCGGCCCATCCGAGGCGAAATCGTATATTGCTGCGCTCGACCTTTTCGCGGGTAGCCGCATGCACGCGACGATCGCGGCTCTATCTTCAAACACAGCAGTATTGCCTCTGGGGTATAGCCGGAAGTTTAGCGGACTATTTGGTTCGCTCGGCTATGATTGGAATTCGGACCTGACCACCGAGGCCAACGAGACCGTTTTGTCACGGCTGGATGGCGCACTTTCCGACCTCCCATCCTTACGCAATGAAGCGATGGTGGCGAATTTGGAGGCCCATCGGAGGCTGAAGTCGTACACCGGATACCTCGACAAGGTGTTTACCGAGCTGGCGGCAGAGCGTGTTTGATATTGAGCAGATCAAAGCATCGGGGTTGTGCTCAGGGTGCGGTTTATGCGCCGGGATTGGTAATCAGGATCAACCCGGCATCGAGATGGGCCTTTCAGAGCAGGGGTATCGGCGTCCAAAACGCATCGGGGATGTCAGCGCGGATCACGCAAGGAAGATCGATCAAGTTTGCCCGGGTGTAAACATCCGACATGAACCCGAAAGCTTCGAGGCGACATACAGTCCGACTTGGGGGCCTGTGATCAAGGCGCGGCTTGGTTGGAGCAGCGATGAAGCTCTGCGGTATAAAGCGTCTTCGGGAGGAGGGCTTTCGGCAATCCTGCTTCATCTGATTGAATCAGGTGAGATCGACTATGTTCTGCAGACCTCCGTTGCTGCTGATTCTCCGATCCGCAACGCCATCACAGTTAGCTCGGACCGAGAAGGCGTTATGCTTGCGGCGGGTTCGCGATATGCACCGTCTTCACCTTTGGAAGACATCGGATCAAGGCTGGATGAGCCAAGGCGCTTCGCATTTGTGGGCAAACCGTGCGACGTCGCGGGCCTCCGGCAGCTTGCGAGGCACGATCCTCGCGTCGATGAAAAAGTGCCCTTCATGATTTCATTCATGTGCGCAGGCGTGCCAAGCTACAGTGGTACATCCGATTTGCTTGAGCAGATGGGCGTATCGGATGAAAGCGAAGTCGAAGCTTTCCGTTATCGCGGAGAGGGCTGGCCAGGCAATGCGACTGCAAAGATGAAGGATGGCAGCACGCGGTCGATGGATTACGACACGAGCTGGGGGCGCATCCTGAACCGCCATCTTCAATTCCGCTGCAAGATATGCGCGGACGGGATCGGAGAATTTGCCGATATCGTGTGCGCTGATGGCTGGTATTGCGATGCGGATGGCAATCCGATGTTCGACGAAAACCATGGACGCAGCATCGTGTTGACGCGCACCAACCGCGGCGAAGCGCTGGTTGCGCGTGCTATCAAGGCTGGCAAGTTAGTCGCGGAGCCTGTCGAGTTGGAAGAAATCATCAAGATGCAACCATACCAGTCCCTCAGAAAGGGATTGGTCTTCTTTCGATTGGCAGCGTTGGCTCTATTGAGAAAACCGCGCCCGCGTTATGAGAAACTTGAGATGCTGTCAGGCGCGCGCGCGTTTGGAGTGGTGGCAGGGCTACGCAATTTCTTTGGTATGCTGCGCAGATCGCTTAGTGATCGTGGGCCGGCCAAATGATCAAAGCGGCGGGCTTGGCACCGCCACTATGCCGAATGGCTTCACAGGACCGGGCTCTTCCAAACGCTTATCTTTGAGCAACTGCGTGGACGTCCTGTGCGTATGCTGGTTGCGGCACTGACAGGCTCTAGTTGCCGGCAAAACCCCTCAAGATGAGCAGAAGTGGATCTCCGATAAGCCCGCATGCAGCTCTGAAAGCTGGCCATAGATGCCTGAGACTATCGAATACAAATCAGGACGATGGAAAGACCATCCTGGTTTCTTTCGGATGCCGTCGTTTTGGAAAAGGGCTGCGATCAAGCCTTGGCCACCCCGAGACCAATTCCCAGCCTCCATCGGACCAGGCAAAACGCCGCAACATATCGTCCGACCAGAGCCACAGCGATGCAGATCGTCAACCCGATCAAGCCGCCGTACAGAGCCGAGAGCGGTGCCGCGATGAGCAACAGACCTGTGGCTACTATCGAGAGTGCGAGATTGGCTCGCTCGTTCCCTGACATGGCAAGTACAATTCCATATGGCCCGATCAACACGGCGAGAAGGTTCGCAACGACCATGATCGAGATGACCCGCTGAGCGGCAACAAATTCTGGCCCTATCTGCGCCAGAATGAACTCGCCGCCAAAGAGAATGAGAATGGTCATTGGAACAGCGACAACAGCTCCAGCCTTGACCGATGAGCGAGCAAGGCGTGCCACTTCTTTGGTGTCATCCGCATGAAAGGCCGCGCTGATCTGAGTGGAATACACCGACCAGATTGTGGCTGACATCATCAGCAGGATACCAGAGAGCTGAAAGCTTACCCGATACAAGCCAGCATCGGCTGCGCTCAACACCCGTGCCGCAACAGCGAGGCCGTACCATTCAGACATTGCCAGCGCGAGACCTGCCCCCCATAGCGGCAGCGCGGAAGTGATGATTGAACGCATCGGCACCGAAGTCGCATTTGCGGCACGCGAAACATTCATCCGCAAAAGCGCAAGCCCTGTTCCAACAGACATGAGCCCCCCAATAGCTGCAGCCCAAAGGGCTGTCTTGATGCTATCCGCAAGTCCAGTCGCAAGAGCAACGGCGCTGGCTGCGGGGACAAATACTGTTGCTACTGCAAGGCCGAGAGTGAACTGGTGCTGTGAACGCAATAGCCCTCCAAGCAATTGGCCTCCGCCCCTTCCGATCAACAGCAGGCAGAGGACGAGCAGGAAGTCTGCGGTCAGCACATCCCCGAAAAAGAACTTCCAGTTGCTCGATGCTCCGACTGCGAAGACCAACGTCAGCAGGAATATCATTCCAAAGCCAAGGGAGAGAAACCGAAGCATGAATGAGAGCGCCAGCGGCTTGTTGTCGGAGGCTGTCCTAGAAGCATGGCGCACTATGCTGACGTCCAAACCCAAGAGGCCTGCGGTAGCGAGAAGCATCGCCGTTTGAGTCGCGAGCGCGTATCGCCCTGTTGCAGCCGCTCCGAAATTGTTGCCGATCAAATATGTTACGGCAAAGCCAGCGAGCACGCCCGCACCGCGAACAGCAAGAGCGCCGAAAAGCGAGCGTCGTTGGCTAACGGTTCCGCCAAAAAATGCGGAAAGCTTGGCGGCAAAGCCCGTATTCGGATTTCTTGGAGTGCCTTGCCCGGTCATCGCGGCAGCTTGCAACAAAACCCTCAACAGTGCGACCGATTTGTACCTTTGCTCATATTCATGGATGCGATTGATTGGCCGCTCTTCAGCCTAAAAAGGTCCGCCTCTGTGCCACGGATCGTTGTTTGAATTCGTGGCAATATTGCCGATGGATTTATGGAGAGTATCGTCAAAGTCGACTTCCAAATCGGCGATCTCAGTTGCGCTGGGTACAGCGTTTCCGCCTGCGCTTGTTGCCAGGAAAGACACCTCTCTCGTAGCTTGAAACACGCCATTGCCTTTTGATGCAAATGGAGTGATCGTAGCCGAACCATTGACGGTCACGGTCGTTTGTTTGGTAACCTGGTTCACGTCACACTCGATATCGAGCCATTCGCCGGCAATGATCGTCGCAAGAGGTGCTACCTCAGCATTGTTGAGCATTTTAGCTCCGGTGCCGTCTTCGATCACAGCATTGATACTGCCGTCAGATTGCAGCACGAAATCGCATGCGGTGCTCTCCTGCGCGAAGAGCTTGGCCCCCGCCAGTGAAGCGCCAGCGGGAAACTTGAATTTTCCTCGGAATGTGATGCGCGTCGTTTGAGGTGGGACATTGGCCGGATCGACAAAGTATCCGGCAGGTTCGCCCTGAGTGAGGTATTCGCCAGGTGTGGCCGCTACAGTCGGCGCGGAATATGCTTCCCGTGCTACGGGCCATTCGGAAGCAAACGGCCCAACTCCTGGGTTCGCGGGGTCCCATACCTTGCCATTTGCGTCACGGCGGAGGTTCTCAGCTGGAAACCAGCTCTCAAGCGTAGAGATGATCGCAGTGACGTTTTCGCCAACGGCGGTGTTCAGAGGCGATCCAACTCGAGAGCGCCAGTCGAAATTCGGAGCATTTGCATGTACTGCGTTTTCGCCATCCGCCTTGGCCAGCACTTCGCTGGCATCGCCAACTGTGCTCGAATTGGTGAGGATATTGCCTTTGCGTTCAACAATTCCGCCCGTGTTGACGATGGCGGGCGTGACGCAATTGTATATGGCCCATGGCATAATATCGCGACCAACCGTGATGCCGCCATTGCCCGTTGCTCCGCGCCTATCGGGCATGTCAGGGATCCAGCAGTTTATAAGGCCCCCGCCTTCACCGATATTGGGTTGATCGGTGCCACCGGAATTGGATTGGTCAACGTATCCGCGCCCGTCAGTCGCCGGGCTGAAGGTGCTGTGCAGAAAGTAAATGTTCGAGGATCGTTGATTGGTACCGTACCCTTCATAAAGGCGGTCGCGAGCACGCACGCCTCCTTGAAAATTGAGCACCACGCATTTGTCGCAACCGTTATAGAAATTGATCGCATTCGCGTGCCCACCGCCGCTTGTTCGCAGCGCGCGAATATCTGTCATTACGCAGTTACGCACTCCAAACATGCGGAAACCTGTTTGTGACAGGTCCTGCGCCAGACAGTTGCGAACACGATAGTCAAAGAGGGGCTTGTCGGTGGCTGCGATCGTTTGCAGCCCAAATCCAACTCCGTCGCGGAACGTGACATTCTCGATCTCGACGCCTTGTTCCTGAAATTTCAGCTCCAACCCTTTTTCGCCTGCAAACAAACGGATTTGGCAGTGTTTGATCGTTGCTGTGTTGCCGGTGAGATCGCTCAGGCCGTCGATTCCAAGGGGAAGGCCGCCATTCTCCTCTCCGGCGAACATCTCAAAGTTGATCCCTTCGATAGTGCATAGAGTGTTTGAAAGGGCGCGATAGATACGCATGCCGCGTGTTCGCACGGCAATTTCCATGCGATCTATCAGGTTCTGTGGGTCGCGCGGCCACGCATAGAAAGTGACAGTACCGTCACCATTTTCACGGTAGCCCCATTGGCCTTTTTGCATTGATGGTAAGACATTGAGCAATGCATAGGCGCCATTTACGCCCGTAGAATTGGGACGGTAGTCGCGGGGTTCGAGTTGCAGGACTTGGCCCGATACATCCGTGATTTCCTGGAAATACGCGATATTGGGAAACGCATAGAGCACTGCGGTGGTTTGGCGCAGTTGAGCGTCGGTGAATGGACCAAGCATCGAAGGGTGCGTGATCGTGTCGTAATACGTCGCATCGCGAAGACCGAATGCCAAGTCAGCGTGATCTGCTTCGCTAACGGTCTGATCGATATTGTCGAAAAAGAAATCAGGAATAGAGCGCTCGCCTCGGCGCAGTCCGCAAATGTTCAATGCTGAACCAGCTTCCGACAATAGCGTCCGCCAATATTTCGGTGCTGGAAAGTCGGCGGAATTCACAGTGACTTTGTGAATCTCCGACCAATTGGCGCCCACTGCGTCGGCGTCACTAATGTCGCAGTTCGTCCAGCCTGTCAGCCGCTCCGCTCCGGATATGACTGGTCGGTCCGTTCCAAATGCTTTGATTGCAAGGCTCGACGGCCCTGTACCATTCCAGATGTAGTCGACCTCTTCGCGATAGCGGACACCGTGTCCCATGATGTGGATCGTTTGATCCCCACCCGATGCGTCAGCGGCGGAAAGGGCGGCTCCAATTGTGGCGAAGGGCGCGCTGCTCGACATGCCTGAATTGGTATCCTTGCCACTCACTCCATTGACAAACCAGTCGCCATCAATGCCGGCATCAAAGCTTGCTGATTGGCCATAGGATATGCCGGAAAACAAAGTGCCAAGACTGCCCGCACGGGCGTTTTTGTGGGCTTGTTGAACAAGAGAGCGGCCAATCATTACGCGCAGGCTACGATGTCTGTTGCAGTTGTTCCGCTTGCGCGGACAAATTGCGCTCGCACATACAGGTAACCGCCATCAGGAACATTGATGAATGTGACGTCAGACGAGGCATCCATCGTCCGCAGCGCGACCGCGCCGCCTGTGCCAACGTAAAGATATTTGGGCACTGATTGTAGGGCGGTGAGGTCATCTGGCACGACAGCAAACGCGTGCTCGCTAGGGGTCAGAGACGATTGAGCGAGGGAATCGAATTCATCAGACATGGAGGATCCTTTGGTTGAAAGATTTCAAGCCGATGAACCATATTGGTTAGTTGTAGGAAAATGGTTTTTCTGAAATTTGCTCGAGACCGCTTAGGTCGAGAAGGTGCTTTAAACTCGTTCAAAAGGCGATTACTCTCGCAGCGTGCAGCCCACGTCCCGATCAGTGGCTTTTAAGCCCCCTTCAGTGCTTTTAGAGCGCTGGAAGGCTGCCGAATTGCTACCGGTTACGTTGCTTTCGGTGCTGGTTTACACGCTCCTCATCCCGGCGCAGTTCAACGTCACAATCAGTAGTATCTATCTCTCGCCATTCCGGATTTTCCTTATTGCGTCGACGGGGGTTTTGATCGTTCGTGCAGCGCAGGGACGTATCCAATTCGCGCTTCCTGATCTGTTCATTATTCTTGCCGCGGCTTGGATTTGGATTGCTTCCTATATGACGAGCGGCTCGATGCTTACATCAGCGGTGCAAGGCGGTGCGCATACCGTTGATATGGCGGTTGCCTACTTTCTCGCACGAACGAGTATTCAATCGCCGCGCGACTTCAGGATCTTTTTGATCCTAATTGCTCCCGGAATTGCGTTCACAAGTGCAATCGTTGTCGCAGAATCGATCACGCATACGCGAATTTTGCAGCCACTCGCCTCTGCGTTGACGGGCGTTCCTAACACGCTACGAGATGAAGTGCGTTTGGGCCTGATGCGCGGCGCGGCGTCGTTTCCTCATCCCATTTTGGCTGGGATTTTTCTGGCCAGCTTCCTGCCGCTTTACCTGATGGCCGGGCTGCGTGGTTGGCCAAAATATGTAGGAATTGGAGCCTCGCTGGGCGGGATATTCACGATGAGTTCGGCGGCTCTTCTCGGCCTTATTGTCGGTGGATTTCTGAGGGCATATGATTGGCTGTCGACCAAGATTTTGAATTTCAGCTGGCAGGTATTCCTGTTCTTTGCTGGTCTGGCCTATGCCATCGTTGAGTTGACCAGCAACACCGGATTTTTCGGCCTGTTGGTGCGCTATGCGTCGCTCAACACCGTTTCAGCTTACAACCGCGTCTTGATCTGGGAGTACGGCACAGACAACATAGCGCGCAATCCATGGTTCGGGATCGGTTATGGCGATTGGGACCGCCCATCTTGGATGCATTCTGATTCTTTCGATCACTTTTGGCTGATCATGGCATTGCGGTTCGGATTGCCCGAGGCGATCTTGTTGATTTGCGCGACGCTGATCGCGATAATTATGGTCGCGTTGAGATCACGGAATATGGCCCCAGGAGACGCGCAATTGATGCGCGGGATGGCGATCTCTCTTGCGGTACTTGCCTTGGGCGTGAACTCGGTTTCACTGTGGCTTTCAGCGCTTGTTTGGTTTTTCGTCTTGTTGGGCATCGCCGTGACGTTAGGCCAATATTCGCCAAATCGCAGGTAACCAGAGTACGGACTGCCGACTAGACACTTGATGCGACAATCTGCTTGAGCTTTCTGAAGACGCGGCCTGGGTTCATCAACGCCAGTTTCGCTCGGTGAACGTGATCGCGAAAATCGCCAAATTGGTTAATGGGAATATCGAGCAATTCCGGCCATTGGCGGAGAATCAGGGTTTCGATGATCCCATCCTTCCTTTTCAATGCGGGCGCGACCGAAAGCAATCGAGCGTATTGACGGTACGAGATCAGAGGATGGATTGAGCGCGGCGAGGATTTTGCCCGCGGTTGGGCAAAGGCCCATGGCCCCATTCTTAACTCTAGATATGCAAGATCTAGAGTCTGAAATGCGTCCAGCCCATCAGGCAGACCTTCAATCCAGCGCGTCGTCGCTTCCATATTTGCTTGATTTCGAGGCAGCTTTAGCCGCGCCAGCACAAACCCTGCGTCGATATGGCTTTCAGCGACGAGATCATCGGGCCAGAGAAATCCTCGCCCAAATTCTCCACCAAGTCCGCCGATAAGGTACTTTTCAGAAAGCGAGAGGATCGATGGGAAAAAGTCTTTGTTGGCACCTGCCATGGCGTGTCCTGCGCCGATCAGCCAAGTTTGTTTGTCCTGATGATTGGCCTCAACTCTTGGGATGATTGCATGCTCAAGGTTGGCGGTCGCGGCGAGTTTCGCAGCGAGATGACCGTCCAGCGAATTCGGATAGTCGATCGTAACGAATGTGTGCGCGCCTGCCGATGTCTTTAGGGCGGCCAAAAGTGCGCGCGTTTCCTTTCCTCCCGTCAGGCATATCGCTGCGCTTTTGTGCGTGTCGAGCGCCCTGACCGTAGCGCTAATGTCAGAAGCGATCGCATCGACGACAGGACCAATGTTTGTCACATAGGTCGGCAAATCCAATGAAATACGCTTCGGGACAAAATCCGAAGTGGTCATCCCGTGGTTGGGCAGCAGCCGAAAGATCCCGGAATGTGCTGTTAGACCGCCTGTGAACCAGCCATCTTCATCGACGCGATTGGCTGCGCGATCTTTGGCGTTGAGGCGCGCGGAGTAATCGTCGCCTACCAGAAGAAACGAATGCGAAGCGATCTGGCGCAACTTGGGATCGTACACCACACCGACCGTAGCGTCGGCATCGGGACGCAACTCAATTTCACTGTCATGATCAAAGATGCAAAGCCAACTTCCCGCGCAACGCATCGCGATCGCGCTCCACGCTGTTTCCACGGTTTCGCAGTCGTGGAGAATGAGCGCTTCATCGCAGACGGAGCTGGTCTCGAGGTCGACCACGACACCGATCAGCCAACCGATCCGTTTTCCTGCGCACGTGATGTCGATGACAGGTACATCGTCATCGACTGCCAGGGTCCAAGATGAACCCAGCGGGATCTCGCGCAGTTCTTTGGGAGCCAGGCCGGGCGCTGAGATAAGAAACTTGCCAGCGATTGATTCAAATGGAGTGGTTCGCGCTGTCATTGTTTGCCGTCTGGATTGCTCGAGCGCGCGGAGACTTTATCATTCTGTGCCTCAAGCTGCCGAAGTAAGCCTCGTTCTGGATCATAGCCATATCGCCATAGAGTAGGGCGCAGTGCGATATCTCGGTGGCCATTGGCAACATTTGCCAGATGCGGTGTCCAAGCACCAAGCAGACGTCCGATCAAAAGCCGTTGCAGGGCACCTGCCCAAATCAGAAAGAATGCTAGCCATTGCCGCAACGTGTTCCAATGGATGCGAGCAAACTGCATTGTCCCAGCCGCCCGATACAGCATACGAGTGTGTGATATCAGTTCACCATGCCCGATATCGTGGTAGGCCCGTGCCTCGGTAATTCGCCAAAACGAATGCCCTTCAGCCGCCAAGCGGTAAAACAAGTCGACTTCTTCGCAGTACAGGAAGTATCGCTCATCCATACCGCTGGCTTTATCCCATGCATTGCGAGCGAACATTGCAAAGCTGCCGCTGAGCACGGGAACTTTAGTGTCTTTGGCCGTCCCCTGTATCGCACCGTGATTCGCGCGAGAGCGACCGGTCAGCCTGCTTGTTAGCTCTCGTAGTGATGGAATGTGCACGCGGTTGCCCAAGTCGGGATTTCCATTGCGATCAAGCGTGACACCGCCCCAAGCCGAAGCCTCGGCGTGACTAGAGGTCGCCGATATGAGGGCATCAATTGCTGACGGTTTCAGAACCACATCCGGATTGAGCAGCAGAAGATACTCGCCAGTGGCCAAATCAGCGAGCCGGTTATTGGCGGCTGCAAAACCAATATTTCCCAAGCCTGGAAGGATTGTAACCTCCGGAAATGCCCCTGCCACCAATGTTTCTGTTGACCCGTCACCATTGTCGATGAACAGGGTCTCATAGCTAGACTGTGTGCAAGCTTTCGGGATCGCGCTGATGCATGGCAATATATGCTCTGCGGAGTTGTAGCCGACGATCAGGATGCTGATTTTGGGCGATGTGGTTTTTACTTGGGTCATGCTCGCCTGGAACTCTGATCCGTTGACCATGCCGTTTTCCTGCCCAGTAACCTTTGTGTACCAGCAACCGCGCGGGCACACAGCTTGATTGCAAAGAAGACAAAGATGTCGGTAATTGCACTGCCGCTCTTGATGGCTGTCCGCAGACCTCCGCTACTCTTTTGTAAGGTGCCATGGGGGCTTGGGTGCTGGACGAGCACCTCGGCATTGCCGAATTGCTTGCGTACCTCAACCCCGATCAGCTCGACTACCCCGGCAGGTGGCCGAACTACGGTAAAGACCGGATCGCCTGCCTTGTCTCGGTCGACATAGTGCTTTTGATCAGGTGCAAACCGTGTGTGAATCCAGATGTCGTCGCCGACGATGTCGGGAAACTCACCAACTTCCTCGCACGCTAAGCGTGAGAGGGCGTAGCAACCAGCGCCACCGTTTCCACTGCTCGCATAGGGTTGGCGAAGCCAAACTCGGTAATAGGCTTCAACCAACCAATCTGAGTGATCGAGGCGCATCCGAATTGCTGGAGAGGCAGCCATGCCTCCGGTTGTCTCTAGCTCATTCACCAACGCCATGATGGACGAATAGCTGCATTCGATGTCTGCATCGAGATAGATGCGTGGGTAATGGCTTGCGATTGCGTTTGCGGCATTGATTGCGCCTGTTTTCGATCCCCTTTCGAGATCAAGTATTATGGCCTCAGGGGCAGTCTCGCCGGCAATCCGAACTGTCGCATCACTACACCCGTTTGCAGCAACGATGATTTCCATTCCGTGGTCATGCGGGGCGGTTTCAAGGAGACAGTTAAGGCAGCGCGCAATCACTGCCTCTTCATTGAAGGCGGGAATAATGACCGTGCAGCTCGTCACTTTTTCCAATGCAATCGCCCTTCAATCACAGCTCCAGAATCGTTAGATCAATCAAGCTTCAAACTGCAGCTGCAATAGGGCTTTGCGCAGATTGGCTTGAGATCACGGTGCCGCAGCCTAATCGCCTTTTTCATACTCATAGTAGCCGTATTGGTAGCTGAAATCCTGTCCAGCCTCGAGCGCTCGGTATTTTGTCAGAATTGCCCCGACGGGATTGCCGCCGTTTGCCCGCAAGCGTTTGATTGCAGTGCGAGCCTGGCCGAAATGCACACGGTTGGCTTCCATAACGAATATTGTTGCATCGACCTTGCGTGCGAGCATTGGGGCATCTGCGAGACCTAGGATGGGAGACGAATCGAAAATGATCAGCGAATATTCGCTGCGATACTTTTCAATAAATTCGCTCAGCTGTCTCGATGCGAAGAGTTCAGTCGGGTTTGCAGGCACTTCCCCGACCGGCAGAATATCAAGGTTCTCATGAACGCCGCTAATGATCGCAGACTGCAAATCGACCTGACCGAGCAGCACTTCGACTAGCCCGGTTTTTGGGCGCTCATGACCGACCAATTGGGCCACTGTTGGATGCCGTAGATCGCCATCGACGAGCAACGTTTTGCGGCCCACACCAGCAAAAAGTTCCGAGAGAATAACAGCTGTGGTTGATTTGCCTTCAGATGCCTGGCTGCTTGTAAGCTGGATGACGTTGTGTTCGGGCGGAATCGCAAAATCGAGGGTTGAACGTATCGAAGCGTAGGCTTCCACAAGCGAACTGAACCGGTTCGTACCGATTTGAGTAAGATCAGCTTCCTCCACGAAGGGCGTGTGCCCAAGCAAAGGCAAACCTGTCTTTTCTTCAACGTCCTCGAATGAGCGTACCAGATCATCGAGCGTCTCCCGCAGAACAGCGAGACCGGCGGCGAGTGCTGTTCCCAAGACCAGCGCGAGAGCAAGGTTGCGAAACAAGCTCGGCGCATAGGGGGAGCTCGGAACAACGGCGGTGTCGAGCGGGTTTATCATTCCCGATTGAACGTTGGCTGCGGTACTGACCTCGTTGAACCGGGCAAGAAGAGCCTGCAGCTGGTCTCGCAGAGCCTGCGCTTCGCGTTCCAGCACGCTATACTGCACCTGAAGATCCTGCTCTGCGAGGGTGCTGCCCGTCGCCGAATTGAGCTCGCGTTGCAGCGCCTGTTCTTGGTTCCGCGCAACAATATAGGCATTGCGAACTGCGGCTTTGATCTCATCGCTACTCTGCTGAATGCGCGCATCGAGCGAGGCGATCTGAGCGCTCAAATCTCGTACGCGCGGAAACACATCGGTATAGCGTTGACGCAATTCGACGAGCTGGGCCTGCTTGATAGCCCGGTCGGTGATCAATTCTTGAAGCACTAGATTTTCTTGCACTTCGGGCAGCTGGGCCGCGGGCAGATTCTGGACGGAGCGCCAACGTTGCTCTGCTTCAATCCGCTTTGCGGTCGCAGCAGAAGCGCTTGCGTTGATGCTGGCCAGATTGCTCGATGTTACCGTAACGGTGCCTTCGCCATCTTCGCGCGGTGTCGCCTGAACAATGATACCATTCTTGCGGGCATATGTGTTGGCGTTGTCTTCGGCATCTTGCAGACGCGCACGCACGGTTGTGATCCGCTCGCGCAGCACCGACTGAGCGTATTCATTCCCATCAAGAGTTTCGCGTGTTTCGAAAGCAGCGAACGCTTTTGCATAAGCGTTCGCCATTTCGGCGGCGAGCACCGGATCGTCAGACCGGTAGACGATTTCGATAATCCAGTTATCCGATGGCAATTCTGCATCAACAGATCCGTACAGAATTGACGCCGCCATCCTTTGTTTGGCGTTGACCCATTCCTCATCAGAAAGTTCGGGTGGGCGCCCTTCATCGACATCCGCTCCAAGCAGGCCGTATCTTTCGCCCAGGTTCAGATCTTGAGCAACCGTCTCTGCGAGGCTGCGGCTTTTGATAATGCTGATCTGGGTGGAAAGCAGATCGTAAACCTGGTTTGACGCAATGCCCTGCTCGACGTTTTGCCCTTCGACGATAAACGAGCCATATGGCTCAATCCGCACGCTCGATCGCGCCTCATACATCGGGGTTGCAAGCAACGTGAGGATCAAACCCACTATCGCAGCCGCCACAAGAATTCCGGCGATTAACCAGCGTTGACGGAACAGTATGCCGCGGATCGCAGGTGCGCTTAGTAGCTTGCCATGCCGCTGATGCGGGACAATTTGTCCCTCGGGCAAATACCGGTCAAGCCATAGCGGGCGATCTTCGGGTTCTTGCGGGTTTGTGATGGCTCGATCGTTCATTGTTCTGATCAAAAATTCGCAGGACTGGCGAAAATGCCGAATGCAGGAAGCGCGCGTAGAAAGTCCTGCCAGAATACGGACAGACCGTCGGTGCCCACGACCACGCGGTCTCCAGGCTCAAGGACTGGATCCAGCATCGTACCTTGGCTGACTTGCTGGTAGTCGAACTTTGCTACGGTCACGCCGTCCGCGGTTTCCCGAAAGACAGCGACTTGCTGGGTATTGGCAGTCCGCGCAGGTCCGCGAGCCATCGCGATGGCAGATGACAAACGTGCTCCAGGTTGAAATGGATAAACGCCCGCTTGCCCGACGGCGCCCTCTACTGTGACAAGATGCGAGGCGTATTCCGCGATATTCACACTCACGATTGGCTGTCTCAGGCCCACGTCTCCCAGACGCTGGGTGACATCTTCTTCAAGCTGTTCAGCGGTCAGTCCTGCCGCCTTGATTGATCCGAGCAGGGGAAGCGAGACATTGCCTTCAACACCGATTTGCACGGATTCCATTGTGAGATCAGGCTCGCGGTAGACATTCACCGAAATCTTGTCTGACGGGCGCAGAAGGTAGACGACCGCGCGGGTGTTTGAAAAACTGTCCTGACCGAGCTCGCTTACTGGCTCGGATGCTGCAATGCCAATCACCGGTTCGGGCGTTGAAGCACAGGCGCTCAGCGCGGCGGTTGCGAGAGCGAGCAATGCTGCTTTTACTTTTGAACCCGCACTGCCCATTGCAGATGTTCCTCTTACCAAGGGGTTAGGGTCTAGTGCGTAGGTCTATAAGGCGCAATACAACTTATGGTAAACAATCGTGCCAGTATCGCTCAATTCAAACCGTTCGCCGCTAGAAAAACGATTGCGCTCTCGGCATTCAGCCTAAATTGCGCTAGCACTCAGCCTGCGCTCTGCCATTGATGGGTTTGGGGATCCTAACATGCCTGCTGGACCGACTTGGCTAGGCCTATTCGCTGCCGGAGTTTATGCAGTTGTTATCGCCGCGGTAATATTCGCGGCTATATCGGCGATCACGTTCAAACAACGCACCGCCGATATACTGGTTTGGCTCGGTATTGCACTGATGTTTGTGGCTCTCATCGGACTGAGAATATTCGATGTTGAGAACTTGGTTCGTGATGAGCTTCGCACGATAATCATCGGTGATGGCCTGTATGATGATCGGCGTGATTATCAACGCTGGATCGCTGCTATCGTTCTGCTGTTGAGCAGCCTTGTTGGCATTTTCGCCTTCGTAAAAAGAATGCGAGGCAATCATGGTCGCCGCGAACTAACCATAACAATCGGGATTGGAGCGTGCGCGGCGATGGTACTGCTTATCGTGTTGCGACTGATCTCGCTCCATTCAATTGATGCGCTACTTTATGGACCGGTTAAGCTGAACTGGATCGGTGATCTTGGCCTGAGCGTTCTAGTAGCAGCTTCGGCCCTTTATTACGTGAAGCTCGTTCGCTCGCGCAGTTAGTGCGCATTTCCGATAATCTGCGCGATCTGGCGGCTGGCTGTGCCATCGCCATAGGGGTTATGAGCCTTCGACATAGCCTCATATGCAGCGCGGTTATCGAGCAGGCTTGAAACTTCGCTTACGATGATTTCCTTATCCGCTCCGGTCAGTTTCGCTGTTCCCGCTGCCACACCTTCCGGTCGCTCGGTCGTGTCACGCATCACCAGCACCGGTTTACCAAGGCTGGGGGCCTCTTCCTGAATGCCGCCACTATCAGTCAGCACAATATCCGATGCTTCCATCATCGCGACAAAACCAAGGTAATCGAGTGGTTCAATGAGCGCGATATTGTTGATCCCTGACAAAGCAGGCTTCATCACTTCAACCACATTAGGGTTGGGATGCATGGGGTAGATAATCGCTATGTCTTCGCGCGTCGCCAGCGTTTTAAGTGCAGCTGCGATTTGATGCATGCCTTCGCCGAAATTCTCGCGTCGGTGCGCGGTGACAGCGACAATCCTCTTGCCTGCAAATCGCTCCCTTAACGGCGCTAGGGCCGGGGCAAGCGACGGATTCGCAGCGACCTTCTCACGCGCGATCAACAGTGCGTCGATCACCGTGTTGCCAGTGATGTGAATTGCACCTTCCGGTACATTCTCCGCCCGCAAGGAGGCGGCAGCGTTTTCAGTCGGGGCGAAGTGGAGGTCAGCCACTGCGCCGGTAACTTTGCGGTTCACTTCCTCTGGCCAAGGCGAATAGATATCGCCGCTGCGCAAGCCTGCTTCAACATGGCCGACGGGGATACGCCGGAAGTAGCAGGCGAGGGTGGCCATCATCGTTGTGAGCGTATCGCCGTGGACCAGAACCCGGTCCGGCTTTTCAGCATCCAGAGCTTCGCCAAACCGCGTAATAATCCGCGCTGACAGCGCGTCGAGGCTCTGTCCCGGCTGCATCAGGTCAAGGTCGATATCCGGCTTAATGCCGGCAATATCCATCACCTGATCAAGCATCTCGCGGTGTTGCGCTGTGACCGCGACGCAAACATTAAACTGCTCAGTTGCGCGAAGCGCCTGAACCACGGGAAACATCTTGATCGCTTCGGGACGGGTACCGAAAGTGACCATGATCTTGGGGCGCGATTGCGCGTCGCTCATCGCTTGAGCATTCCTCGCGTATCGAACGTGATCTTGCCCGCAAGATCGGACGGTGTGAGGTGTTTGAAGGCGGTGTGATCGACAAGCACGACAACGATTTCTGCTTCAGAAAGCGCTTCGTCAAGAGTCGTGAGTTTCGCACCGGAGTTGGTGAGCTCCTCGCTCAGCTTTTCGGCAAAGGGTTCAACGATCAGCATTCGCTCCCCGCAATCGGCGGAAAGAGCCTCAGCAATTTCGAGCGCAGGGCTTTCGCGGAAGTCGTCGATATCGGGTTTAAATGCGAGGCCAAGGACGGCAACTTTCGCGTCTGGCACTGCCTGCAAAAGCCCGCGAATGCGTTGTTCTGTATGCACTGCTTTGTGATCGTTAACCTCGCGGGCCGTGCGAACGAGGCGCGCGGATTTTGGGGCACCGGCGACAAGGAACCAAGGGTCCACTGCGATGCAATGTCCACCGACACCGGGGCCGGGTTGAAGGATGTTTACGCGCGGATGGCGGTTGGCCAGACGGATAACGTCCCAAACATCGACACCGATTTCGTCAGCGATCATCGAAAGCTCGTTTGCGAAGGCGATGTTGACGTCGCGGAAGCTGTTTTCGACCAGTTTGACGGTCTCTGCGATGCGCGAGTTTGTGCTCAGACAATCGCCTTTCACAAAGCTCGCATAGAGATTGACTGCGCGCTCCGCACAGTCTGGCGTCATGCCGCCGATTACACGGTCATTCGCAACCAGTTCGCGCACGATCTTGCCTGGCAAAACACGCTCAGGGCAATAGGCCAAAGCGATATCGCCGCCTTCGGCATCTCCGAATGAAGGAATTTTCAGATCGGGCCGTATTTCAGCAATAATATCAGCGACTTTTTCGGTGGTTCCAACCGGAGAAGTGCTTTCAACAATAACGCATGCGCCGGGCAATATTTGCGGCGCAATAGAGCGTGCAGCAGCCTCGACGTAGGCGATATCGGGCTTGTTCTCTTTACCCAGAGGCGTGGGTACCGCGATCATGTAATAGTGCGCGGTGGGGACGGATGTCGAAGCCGTTAGGCGGCCAGTGTCGGTTGCGGTACGCACCAGCTGATCAAGGTCGCGCTCTTCGATGTGCACGCCGCCTGCATTGACAGTTTCGACAACCTTTTCAGATACATCGACGCCGCAAACGTTCCAGCCATAGCTTGCTAGAACGGCCGCTGTTGGAAGCCCGATATAGCCAAGGCCGATCACCGCGATCTGGTGATCAGGGGCCGGCTGGCTGACCGCATCTAGGCCGAAAGCGGTAGAGGTATCAAAAGGCGCGTTCATGAACTTTTAGTTCCCGAAGTTACGGGGCAATTCCCGAAATTACGCGGGTTTCATGCGCTCAAAGCCCTTAAAATCACGTTATCCTTGATACGATTTTTACCGTTTTCAAAAGGGGCAGAAAGGGACAGAAAGCGGTTGAGCGGTCTACAAACGGCCTGTTTCTATGAATTCGGCGACTGCAGCATGCAATTCATCGGCACCTGAAGATCGGTCCATTGGCCAATCCTTCTGGGCCAATCCTTCAGCAATTCGATCTGCCAATTCTGTCTCATCCATGGCCACCAGAATTCCGGTGCGAGAGCTCAATTTGTCAGCGGTCGCCAATTGATGATCGTTGCGATGCTCACCCAGACTCGCGCGGCGCGGCATGAGCACAATTGGTCTTCCGAAACGCTGCGCGGTTAGCACTGTGCCGATCCCGGCGTGACTGACGATCAAGCTGGCGCTCTGGACGAGCTTTTCAAACTCATCCGGCGCAATCCGCGCATGCGCTTCCATATTGACCGGCTTGTATTCGCCAGCACCGGTCTGCGCGAGGACAGGCATGTCCAGCGTCGGGGCGAGGGCGTCCATCGCCTTGATCAGCCGGTCAAAGCCGAGCTGCGTTCCAACAGTCACCAAAATCACAACACAGCCCCGCGAAATGCTGGTTTTTCATCATCGGCCAGATGTTCCCACTGTGTCAGACATTCATGCGCGAAAGTGAGGGAAAGCTGCCCGCACATGGACAGTTGATCTGCGTTGGCCACACTATCGATCCAAAGCGTTTTCGCCCCGATCAATCGGCCTGCGAGGATGCAGAAGAAACCGGGTGCAGCGCCGGTTGAGATGATGACATCTGGCCTCAACCGCAGCACGATCCAAAGTGCTACAACCGCGCACCATGCCGATCGAAAAGGGCGGGTCTTGTTGCAATCGGGCAGGATCGCCGCGCCTGGCAATCCGTGCTGCGCGGCCACTTCACTGTCGGTGGTGGCATAATGGATATCGTAAGGTTCGAACGCGGGACGCAGCAGCATCAGTTGTTCCCAATGCCCGCCGCCTGAAGCCGCCGCCAAGACTCGTTTTGTGGCTTTGCCCACTACCCAACACCTGCTTGCTTGGCCGCGTAATTGCGCGTCCTAGGCAGTATTGCGGAGCAGGCCGCAGTGTCAATCACAGGTGGATTGATGAAGCGCTCTTGCTCTCACTTGCGTCTCGCGCCAGAAGTCGGGGCCAAGAGGAGAGCTTTACATGACCAACAATGCTGGCCCGCTAAGCGGCCTGAAAGTCGTCGAGTTTGCAGGGATCGGTCCGGGACCGCACGTGGCGATGTTGCTGGCGGATTTGGGCGCGGAAGTCGTTCGGATTGATCGGCCTGGCGGCGGGGTGATGAACCCCGTTGTCGAGCGCGCGCGCAACCGGGTGACAGCCGATCTCAAAAGCGAAGAGGGCAAGGCGTTTTGCCGCGACGCGGCGAGCAAAGCCGACGTATTGATCGAAGGTTTGCGCCCAGGTGTAATGGAGCGTCTCGGTCTCGGGCCGGATGAACTGCTCGCCGACAATCCGCGGCTTATATATGCGCGGATGACGGGCTGGGGGCAGGACGGTCCGCTCGCGCAGGCGGCTGGCCACGACATCAACTATATCGCGCTAACCGGCGCGCTTGATGCAATTGGCAAGGCTGGAGAGACCGCCGTGCCGCCACAGAACCTTGTCGGTGATTTTGGCGGCGGGTCGATGTATTGTGCGTTCGGGATCATGGCCGCATTGTATGAGCGCGAACGGTCCGGCAAAGGTCAGGTTGTCGATGCGGCTATCGTCGATGGCACAACCAGCCTGATGAGTTTCTTTTTCGGTCTGCCCAAATCCGCAGTGCGCACGACCGAGCGCGGCAAAGGCCTTCTGGGCGGCGCGTCGCATTTCTATCGCTGCTTCAAATGTGCGGACGGGAAAGAGGTCTCCCTCGGTGCGATTGAGCCGCAATTCTACGCTGAACTCATCGCGAAATCGGGCGCGCCCGCTGAATTGACAGAGGGCCAGATGAACCCGGCGAACTGGGATGAAAATGCCGACAAAATGGCGGCATTGTTTGCCACAAAAACCCGCGATGAATGGTGCGAATTGCTCGAAGGAACAGACGCATGTTTCGCCCCGGTCATGGGCTTGGATGAAGCGCGCGAACATCCGCACATGAAAGCCCGCGAGGCTTTCGTCGAACATGATGGCGCGTGGCACACCGCACCCGCTCCGCGTTTCAGCAGGACACCGGGCAAAGTCCGGTCAAGCGCAGACAATGGCGCAGATATTGTCGCAGGCTGGACGAAAGGCTGAACCATGGCAGGCAAATTCTTTGACGAATGGCAGGTCGGCGACAGCGTGGAGCATGAAATCCGCCGCACTGTGACCGAGACCGATAATCTCCTCTTCTCCACCATGACCCACAATCCGCAGCCGCTTCATCTGGATGTCGAGGCCGCCAAGGAAAGCGGCTTTGGCCGGATCCTTGTGAATTCGACGTTCACATTTTCGCTGCTCGTGGGCCTTTCAGTGGGTGACACGACATTGGGCACGCTCGTCGCCAATCTCGGCTTTGATAAAGTCGTCACGCCAAAGCCTGTGTTTATCGGAGACACGATGCGTGCGCGCAGCGAGGTGAAGGAGCTGCGGGAAAGCAAATCGCGGCCCGAAGCCGGTATCGTTACCTTCACGCATGAGCTGCTCAATCAGCGCGACGAGGTGGTTTGCCGCTGCGAAAGGTCCGCTCTGCTGCGCCGTTCTGCTTGACGAACGGTAAGTTTCGGGCGCAAAGTCTGACGGAGGGATTTGAGAGGGAGGAGCGCACAATGCGCAATTGGACGAGTTTCGCACTTGCAGGCATTTCAGCATTGGCCCTGTCGGCCTGTGATAGCCTGACGCCGGTCGATGAAGCGCAAAGCGGCGATGGCGAGGGCACGATTGAGCTCGCCGAATTCCCTGACCGTCCATATTGGGGTGATACCCACCTGCACACGGACAATTCCGTCGATGCGTTCGGTTTTGGCGTGCGCCTCGGCCCGGAAGAGGCTTTGCAATTCGCGCGCGGTGATACGGTTACTGCGACCACCGGAGCGGAGGCAAAGCTTGCCCGCCCACTCGATTTTCTTGTGATTGCCGACCACTCTGATGGTCTGGGCGCGACACGCCGCCTTTACGATGCGCCGCGTTTTCTGATTCAGGATGAAACGCTGCTGCGCTGGCATGACATGATGCATGAAAGTCCGGAGCAATCGCAGCTTGCCATTGCCGAGCTGATCACGGCAGCGGCCAACAACACTTTGCCAGAGGCGATGCGCGATCCCGAGGCCAATAAAGAGAACACGCGTGACATCTGGACCGCGCATCTCGACACTTTGGACCGTTATAACAAGCCGGGCGAATTCACGGCGCTGGCCGGCTTCGAATGGACCCTGATGCCTGACGGAAACAACCTGCACCGTGTGGTGATGTTCCGCGATGGCAGCGACCGGACCAGTCAGGTGGTTCCGTTTCCAGGGTTGAGCACCACTGCCGAACAGCTGTGGGACTATATGGCGGCCTATTCGGAATCGACCGGCGGCAAAGCTCTGGCCATTCCGCACAATTCAAACCTGTCCAATGGCCTGATGTTTGAAATGACGATGCCGGACGGCTCGCCGATGACAGCGGAATACGCTGCCAAGCGTGCGGCGGCGGAACCCGTTGTCGAAGTCACCCAGATCAAAGGCGACAGTGAGACGCATCCATTCCTTTCGCCCAATGACGAAATGGCCGGGTTTGGGGTGACCGGCTGGGAGCTGGGCAACCTTCCGCTCACCGCCAAGACCACGGACGATATGCTCGCAGGTTCCTATGTCCGAGAGGCGCTCAAACGCGGGCTGTCACTCGAAGAGCAAATGGGCGTGAACCCTTATGCATTCGGCATGATCGGATCGACCGATAGCCACACCTCGCTGGCAACCGGCGACGAAGACAATTTCTGGGGCAAACACACCGGCAACGAGTACAACAACGCCGAACGCGCTCCGGCGGCTCAAAACCTCGGCACCCGCGTGGGCCGCTTTGGCTGGAATTACCTTGCGGGCGGCTATGCCGCGGCTTGGGCGCGCGGGAACACGCGGGCGGAAATCTTCGATGCGTTCCAGCGCCGCGAAGTCTACGCCACCACTGGCCCGCGTATGAGCGTGCGGGTGTTTGGCGGCTTCGGATTTGAAGACGCCGATTGGGACGGCGATTGGGTGCGCAAGGGCTATACCGAAGGCGTGCCGATGGGCGGCGAACTCACCAGCGGCGACGAAGCCCCGCGCTTTATGATCAGCGCGCTCAAAGACCCTGATGGCGCCAATCTGGACCGGGTGCAGATCGTCAAAGGCTATCTGGATAGCGAGGGCGAGATGCAGGAACAGGTCTATGATGTCGTGTGGAGCGACATGGAAAACCGCGCTATTTCCGGCGGCAAAGTGCCAGCCGTTGGGGATACGGTGGACCGCGAGAATGCAACCTACACCAACGATATCGGTGCACCGGAATTGCGCAGTGTCTGGACCGATCCCGACTACCAAGCGGGTCAGCGCGCGTTCTACTATGTCCGCGTGCTCGAAATTCCGACGCCGCGCTGGTCGCTGTTCGATGCCGTGCGGTTCGGTTTCACATTGAGCGAAGATGCGATGGCAGATGCCGTCGCTCAGGAACGCGCCTATACGTCGCCGATATGGTTGAAACCAAGCGCCTGAGGGTAATCGAATGACACTGCCGCGCTGGACCCGTGAGCCCTTGGTCCATTTCCTGATTGCGGGCGCTTTTGTCTATGCGTTCTTTGCTTGGATCGGAGGGACCGCGGTTGATCCGTCTTCGCGGGTGATCGATGTTGACCGCGATACGCAGGCGCAGCTTGCGCTTCAGTATGAGCGGACAATGGGCCGCGCTCCGACCGATGCAGAGCTGGATGCGCAGATCGAGCAATTTGTACGGGACGAGGTGCTGTACCGCGAAGCTTTGCGGCTTGGGCTGGATCAGGGTGACGCGATTGTCCGTCGGCGGCTGGTGAGCAAGATGGATATGACGGCAGGCGCGGCGGCAGAGATAGCCGAGCCGGATGACGCGACTTTGCAGGCGTTTCTGGACGAGAACAAAGAGCGTTATCAGACCGCGCTCGATACGAGTTTTGATCAGCTCTATTTTGCCGATCAGGCATCGGCGCAGGCGGCGATAGATCAGGCCGCAACCGCATCCGATTGGCAGGGGCTGGGCGAAGCGATCAGCCTGCCGGCCTCGATGGAGAACGCATCGCAGCGCGATATTCGCGCCCAGTTCGGCGAGGAATTTGGCGCCAAGCTTGCGGCGCTGGACACCGGCGACGCATGGCAAGGCCCGCTTCGCTCCGGCTTTGGCTGGCACATTGTGCGCCTGCGCGAGCGCGCCTCTACGGACACCGGCTTTGATGGTCTGAGGCAGCAACTCTCAAACGACTGGCGCAGCGCGCAAGTCGCAACCCGCAAAGAGCGCGCATTCGAATTGCTGCGCGAGGCATACCGGATCGAGATTGACCGGTGATCCGCCTGCTGCGGGCAATGCTGATCGCGGTGCTCGCGGCTTTCGCTGCTCCGCTTTCCGCTGATGAATTGCGCCCCGCCGTCATCGAACTTACCGAGCGCGAGGCGGGCCAATGGTCGCTCGAATGGAAGATCCCGGTTTCCGCCAACACACGCGGCGCTTCGCCTTTGCTCGCGCAGCCCGTTGTCCCGGCAAGCTGCACGATGGAAGGCGATGCGGTGCAACGCGCTGCGCCTCTCGCGCTCCTTGGCAGCGCGAAACTGGCGTGCACCGGCGATCTTGCAGAAGAGAGCTTCGGGCTGAGCGAACTTATCGGAAATGCAGACGCCATCGCCCGTGTTTCACCGCTGTCGCGCCCTACTCAAACCTTCAGGCTCACGGCCGAGACACCCACCGCGACCATCGCTGCCAAGCCCGACAGATGGGCGGTGGCCCGTGATTATTTCATCATCGGCGCGGAGCACATCCTGTTCGGTTGGGACCATCTATTGTTTGTTATCGCTCTGGTGTTGCTGGTGCGCAGTGGCTGGTCTGTAGTGAAGGCGGCAACGGCGTTTACGGTGGCGCATTCGATCACTCTGGTGGCGACAACACTCGGCTATGCCGGCTTGCCCAGCCGCCCGGTCGAGGCCCTGATTGCGCTTTCGATCGTCTTTCTCGCCGTGGAAGTGATCCGCGCAATCCGTGAGCCGGACCATCACACCTGGACCCGCCGCATGCCGTGGCTTGTCGCCTTTGCATTCGGTCTTTTGCATGGCTTCGGCTTTGCAGGGGCGCTGGCCGATATCGGCTTGCCGCAAGGAGAAATCGCCAGCGCGCTCGTAGCGTTCAATGTCGGCGTCGAAGCGGGGCAGTTGCTAGTGATCGCCGCGCTGATTGCTGTGCTTGCGGTAATGAAGCGCATGTTGCCTAGCGCCGAAACACCGGCGATCCGCGTGGCGACCTACGCCATAGGGATCACAGGCAGTTTCTGGCTCTTCGAAAGGCTTCTCGGTTAACCTTCGGAGCTGTCCCCGCCCAAGGCTTGCCACAACAGTATGCGTGCCCGCTGCGCGCGGCCCAATGCCGCCGCCGCCCGTTCGCCGCTGGCATCGGCAGCGCGGCGAGCCTCGAGCACTTCGAGGAAGTTTGAAAGCCCGGCGCGGTAGCGCGTGTCGGCCAGCTTCGCTGCGCGCTCCAATTCGCTTTGTTCTTGCACGGCAAGTGCGGCTTCGGCGTCGCTTGCCGTGATCAGGCCGTAAGCAGCCTCAGCATCACCAAGCGCCTGAAACACGGCACCGCGATAGGCAGCAAAGGCGATTTTCTTATTCGCCGCTGCGCCGTCAATTTCGGCTTCGATCCGGCCGAAATCGAGCAATGGCGCGGCGACGTTCGCTGCCAGAGTCCCGACAATCGAGTCTTCATCGAAAAGGTTGCTCGGATTGAACGCCAGAAGCCCGATCACGCCGGACAGAGTGATGCGCGGGAAACGGGCACTTGCCGCCGCGGCCAGTTCTGCATCCGTGGCGGCCAATTCGCTCGCTGCCGCAAGAACATCAGGGCGGTTGGTGAGAAGGTCAGATGGCAATGAAGCAGGTGCTGCTGTCTGGCGGAGGCTTGAACCTTTTTCTGCGAGCGCGGCATTGACCTCAGCTGCGCTTTGTCCGGTCAAGGTAATCAACCGACCTACAATGCGTACACGTTCGCTGTTCAATGCTGCCAAGCGTGAACGTGACGCGCTGGCGGCGGCCTCTGCTCGCACCCGGTCAAAACCCGGAGCAATCCCGGCATCTTCGCGCTTTTTCGCCAGCCCGGCGAGCTGTGTCGCCGCTTCGACATCGCCTTGAATCGCTTCTCCGCGGGCTTCGAGAACGCGCCAATCTGTCACACTTCCGGCGATTTCCGCGAGCAGTGCAATACGCACCGCGCTTGCCGATGCGCTGGCACTATCGATGCGCGCAAGAGCGGCGCGTTCCTGAGCCTTTAGGCGCCCGAACAGATCCGGGTCCCAGCTGGTGACGAGGTTTGCGCCGTATGAGACTTGCTCGGTATCGATAAAGCCGCCAGCGGCTGCTCCGTCACCGAACTGGTTTGGGTTGATGCGAGTGCCTGTGACCGATCCTTCTGCGCTGACATTCGGAAGACGCTGCGCGCCAGCGCCGCGTGCACCAGCACGGGCGGCTTCGACGCGGGCGATGGCTTCGGCGAGGGTCGGGCCCTCTGCTAAAGCGGCGCTGGAGAGGGTCTGATACGCCGGATCCTGAGCGGGCAGCAGATCGGCTACCGAGGTGTTGGTCGCCGCATCGCCCTTATAGGCAAAATCCTGCGGCAATTCCGGCACCGGCGTTGCGATTTCAGGGGGTGGGCCTGCAACACACGCGCCCAGCGATACAACCAGAGAAAGGGTCAGAAGTCTGCGCATTGGGCTTACTCCTTCTCTTCCGTTTCGCTGCTTTGGACCGGCGCACGGGGACCGTTGTCGACCGCCGGTATGAAGGCATCGACTTGCTGTCCGACGCGGAAATCATCGCTTTCCGGCAAGGCGTAGATCACTTGCAAAACGCGCACATCGACACGCTCCGCTGCGCTGTTGGTCAGCTGCCGCTTAGGCACGACTTGCGGTTCTGCGCGGACAAACTTCGCCTTCACCTGACGTTCGGCGGCACCGCGCGGCGAGACGGTGGCGTCCGCGCCCATCTGCAGACGCACAGCTTCGTTCTCGTCAATATCGATGCGCACATGCAGCGGGTTGGTTTCGCCCATTTGGATGAATGGCAGCCCGCCACCGCCGCCTTGGGTTGCAACGAATTCGCCAGGCCGGATATTCACGGCGAGGATTTCCCCGCTGATAGGCGCGCGGACGGTGAGACGGCCGATTTCCGTATTCGCACTGGAGGCGGCGGCTTGAGCAGCAGAGAGACGGGCGCGGGCGACGCTGAGGCGGCTTTTTGCGGCCGCTGCTTCGCCTTCTGCCCGGATCACTTCGCTGCGGCTGACAGCGGCGGGATCATCCAGACTTTGGAACAGCGCAAGCTGCTGACTCGCCGTCGATTGAGCCGTTCTCGCTTCGTTGATCGCGGCGCGCGCTTCGGCAATCGCAGCGTTCGCTTCCTGCAAACGCGCACGCGCAGCCCGGCTATCGACGAGGAACAGGGGTTGTCCTTTTTCCACGCGGTCACCCGGCTGGACGCGCAGATCGGTCACAAGGCCTGATAGCGCGGAGCCAATATCGATGATCTCGCTGGCCGGCTCGACCAGGCCAGTACCCGCAACCCGCGCGCTATCGGCGAGTTCGCCAGTGGCTTTCGGCGGTTGCTGATCCGGTTCGCTGGTCGAACGATCGGGCAGATCGCTGAAGATATAGAACGCTGCGATCACAATACCGATCAGCGCAAGGATGGGCAGTATTTGCCGTGAGAAGCTCACATTTTGGGGAAGCAGGGCCATGTTATCCTCGGGTATCGGGTTTCTTAGTGGTCGTCCGGCATGTCAGTGCCGTCATGGGTGACGCGGCCATCCTCAAGCACGAGGATGCGGTCGGCGAGATCGAAAATTCGGTTGTCGTGGGTCACGATGATGCAAGCGCGGTCTGGCGCAACTGCGACTTCGCGGAGCAGGTCCATCACGCGGCGACCGGAACTGGCATCAAGCGCAGCGGTCGGTTCGTCACACACAACCAAACGCGGTTCATGCACCAGAGCGCGGGCAATCGCGACGCGCTGTTGTTGACCGCCGGAAAGCTGGTTCGGGAGTTTGTTCGCCTGATCACCGATATTGAGCTTTTCGAGCAGTTCGATAGCTTTTTCACGCGCTGGCTCGATTGACATGCCTTGGGCGATAAGCGGAACAGCGGCATTTGCTGCCGCATCAATCGACGGGATCAGATTGTACTGCTGAAAAATGAAGCCGATATTGTTTAGGCGAAACTTGACCAAATCTGTATCTGAAAGCCCGTAAATGTCGGTGCCGAATACCTGCACTTCGCCTTCGGTTGGCCATAGGATGCCGCACATGATCGAAATCAGCGTGGTTTTGCCAGAGCCGCTTTCGCCCACGACATAGGTCATCTCGCCCGCTTTGATATCGGTATCGATGCCGTGGAGCACGCGGATAATGGACTGGCCTGCCTGAAAGTCGCGGATGATCCCGCGTGCGCAGATCGCGCTTTCCGCGTTCACCGGAACACCGCCGCTGGTTCGGTATTCAGCACGCTGCGCAGAGCGATCCAGCCTGTGATGGCGAGGATGACGACAACAGCGGCGAGGCTGATCAGCGGGATTTGCCAGGGGATGTAGAAGCCTTTAAAAAACGGATTTCCGCTAAAGGCCCAGATAAAGGTGACGGTGCCGATTACGCCCAGCGCATAACCAACCGCGCCAACCAAGGCCGCCTGCGCGCTGACCATGCCGACGATCTTCGAATTGGTCACACCGATGGCTTTGAGCGCGCCGAACTGTTTGATGTTGTCACGTATGAATAGGCTGAATGTGAGGCCGACAATGGCGACGCCGACCACAAAGCCGAGCACCACCGTGATGCCAAAATTGGTCGGAATGCCAGTGTTCTGGACGATAAAATCAACGCCAGCCTGAGCAAATTCCTCGCGCGTTTCCGCTTTCAGGCCGGTCTGTTCTTCGATCCGGTCGGCAACCCCTGCTGCGGTTTCGCCTTCGGTCACACCGGCGAGCACAAAGGTCAGCCGGTTGCGCGTGCCTGGCACGTAATTCAGCGCCTGCGAATACTTGGTGTAGAGCACGACCTGACTGGTGAAGCTCGGGATCGAATCCGCCACGCCTCGGATCACAGCGCGTTGGTCATTAAGCTCAAGCCGTTGGCCAATCGGGTCTTCGCCGTTTTCGAAGAGGTTGAAAACGCCGCCATCGTCGATGACGACGGCGTCAGGCTGGGAGAGGACACCTTTCGTTTCGGTGACCATATTTTCCGGCATGCCGATCAAGGTGGCGTCGTCCACACCAATGATCGCGACCCCTTCAAGATCACCCGTGCCGGTGCGGACAGATGCCACAGCGCGCAGATGTGGCACTGCCCATTCCACACCGGGAACAGAGCGTACCTCATCAAGTGCGGTAGAGGGCATTGCATAATTGACGTCGGTGGTGCGGCTTACTGGATCCATCACCCACACTTCGGCTTCGGGCGCGTTGAAAACGCCGCTGGCGCCGCGCTCAATCAGGTTCACAAAGATGGTGAGCTGCTGCGTAATCAGCAGGGTCGAAAACGCTATGCCGAACAGAAGTCCGTAAAACTTCTGCGCATCTCCGGTGAGCATTCGGATGGCAATCCAGAGCATCAGGGCGGAACCTTTGTCGGAAGCGGGGGTTGCTTCGGTGTGGAAATCAGATCATTATTGAACGGTCGCGTTTAATTGAACGGAGTCGTTCATTTTGTCAACTGCCAGTCCCGATATGCGTTCCCAGACGCCTGCAAAAAAGTTGGGACGCCCTTCCGATGCCGCCAAACGTACGGCGATTATCGAGGCGGCTGCGCAGAGCTTTTTTGACGTCGGATTCGCGGCGAGTTCGATTGAGCAGATTGCCAGTGATGCCGGCGTTTCTAAGGTCACGATCTACAATAACTTTGGCGATAAGCGCGCCTTGTTCGCTGCTGCGGTCGAGCTCGAATGTGAAAAGATGCGGGGCTATTTCTCACTCGATGAAATGCCAAAGGGGTCGATTAGAGAACGCCTAAAAGTGATCGGGCAAGCGATGGACGCATTTTTGTCCCGGCCGGAAATGGTTCAATTCGAACGGCGCATTGCCGCCGAAACGGAGAATGAGCCCGCTCTTGGGCAGGCTTTTCTGGAGGCGGGGCCATGGCGCATGAAAGCCGCTTTTGGCGGACTTCTCTCGCATGCGACGCAAAGCGGTGAGCTTAATGTCCAGAGCCCCGACTTGGCCGCTGAACAATTCGTGTCGATGTGCAAAGGCATGGGTGACCTTGAACGCCGCTTTGGCGCCGAAGTGGCCAAGGCGGACAGAGAGCGCCGCATCGAAGGCGCAGTTGATGTGTTCCTCAAAGCCTATGGTGTGGATGCCAAACAGAGCTCTTGATCGATTTTCCGCACCACTCTGTTCGGAAAATAGCATGGCGCTCGGCAACGCACATTATCTTGTCATTCACTTGGCGAACCCTACATTGTGACATCGAGAAAGGATTCCCCTGATGAGTGACCCGAACGATCCGCAACAACAGCCGCCCGAGGGACAAAATCCCTGGGTGAAGCAATTGATGATCTGGGGCGGTATTTTCCTTGCCCTGCTTCTCGTTGTCTCGCTGTTTAACAATGCGGGCCAGACTGCCGGAACAACGGTCAATTATTCTGACTTCCGCAATCAGGTCGAACAAGGTCAGGTTCAAGACGTTGCCATGGGTGAGGAGATCATCACTGGCACACTCAAGAATGGCAGCACATTCCAAACGGTACCAGTTCCAAACGATCCGGAAATCACGAAGCTGCTTCAGGAAAACGATGTAAAGTTTACCGGGAAACCGCGTGAGCAGCCGAACATGCTGCTTTACATCCTTCTCAATTCGCTTCCGTTCCTGCTGATCCTCGGCATTGCGTTCTTCGCGCTGCGTCAGGTGCAAAAAGGCGGCGGAGGCGGCGCAATGGGCTTTGGCAAATCCAAAGCCAAGATGCTGACCGAACGTTCCGGCAAAGTGACCTTTGCCGATGTGGCCGGTATTGATGAAGCCCGCGAAGAGCTCGAAGAAGTTGTCGAATTTCTGAAAGACCCGCAGCGTTTCTCCAAACTTGGTGGTCAAATCCCGAAAGGCGCTTTGCTGGTCGGTTCACCGGGTACTGGTAAGACGCTGCTTGCGCGGGCTATCGCTGGCGAAGCGGGCGTGCCCTTTTTCACCATTTCGGGTTCGGATTTTGTTGAAATGTTCGTGGGCGTCGGCGCCAGCCGTGTTCGCGACATGTTTGAACAGGCCAAGAAGAATGCGCCATGCATCGTCTTTATCGACGAGATTGACGCAGTTGGCCGATCACGTGGCGGCGGGCTTGGCAACTCGAACGACGAACGCGAGCAGACACTCAACCAGCTGCTGGTTGAGATGGATGGTTTCGAAGCCAATGAAGGCATTATCATCGTTGCCGCAACCAACCGCCCCGACGTTCTTGACCCTGCGCTGCTGCGCCCGGGCCGTTTTGACCGTCAGGTTGTGGTGCCGATCCCCGACATTGATGGCCGTGAGAAAATCCTCGGTGTGCACATGAAGAAGGTGCCGCTGGCACCTGATGTGAACCCACGCACGATTGCGCGCGGTACGCCCGGTTTCTCTGGTGCAGACCTTGCCAACCTCGTGAACGAGGCAGCGCTTCTGGCTGCACGGCGGAACAAGCGCCTCGTTGCGATGCAGGAATTTGAGGATGCCAAGGACAAGGTCATGATGGGCGCGGAACGCCGCTCCATGGTGATGACCGATGACGAGAAGAAAATGACCGCCTATCACGAAGCCGGTCACGCTCTTGTCAGTGTAAACGAGCCCGCGTCTGATCCGATCCATAAAGCGACGATCATCCCGCGTGGCCGTGCGCTGGGCATGGTTATGCGCCTGCCGGAGCGCGACAATTACTCGTACCACCGCGACAAAATGCACGCCAACCTTGCGGTTGCGATGGGCGGACGCGTGGCTGAGGAAATCATCTTCGGCCATGACAAAGTCTCCTCCGGCGCCTCTGGCGATATCCAGTATGCGACCGATCTGGCCCGCAACATGGTGACCAAATGGGGCATGTCCGAAAAGCTCGGCCCGCTTCAGTATGAAGACCAACAGGAAGGCTATCTGGGCATGGGTCAAACCACGCGGACGATGGCGGGTGCAGAAACCAACAAGCTGATCGATGCCGAAATCCGCGATCTGGTGGAAGGTGGATTGAAGCGCGCGACAGACATCCTGACCGAGCAGGAGGACAAGCTCCACCTGCTGGCGCAAGCGATGCTGGAGTATGAAACGCTAACGGGTGACGAGATCACCAAGCTGCTGGAAGATGGCAAGATTGATCGTCCGGACGAACCGAAGGGACCGATCAAAGTTCAGCCAACCCATGGCAGCGCGATCCCCAAAGCGGGTAAGCGTTTCGGCGGATCCAAGGGTGGTGAAGCTCCGCAAGGGGCGTAATTCTTCCCTAAAGACCAAACTGAAAAGGGCGTCCGGATGGAATCCGGGCGCCCTTTTCTGTATCTGCCGCCGGCTTAATCGCATGCCAGCTGGCTCAAAAAGCACCGAGCAACAGCAATGCCTGCATAAACAATCCGATCACAATCGCGATGAAGAATGTCAGTGCTATCAACCGCCAGAATGAACTGAACCGGCGGATCTCATAAGTGCCGCGCAGCTGTTTGTAGAGGTGCAGCGGCGGAATTAGCATGCCCGCGATCACCAGAATTCCTGTTGGCACCCCAATGCTGCCTAGGATCGACACAGCGATGAACAGCAGTGACATAAAGCCCAACGAATACGTCACAAAGATTGCGTGATCATATGCCTTGAAACGTCTCTTCCATGCAAAGATCAGCCATACGAACGGAACCGACAATGGAATGAGTAGCCAGCTGAATTTATAGGCATTGTTCTGCATCTTGTAGAGCATCAGGCTGGGGTTTGTGCTCCATTTCTCGAGCAATTTGTCGATGAAGGGGATACCTGATTTTTCAAAGGTACCCTTGACGTTGCCTTCTTCGTCCAGAGTGAAACTCTGGACGGGGCCAGTTTGGATTGTCTGCAATCCATTGCTCCCGCGTTCAAGGATGGCGATTTCTGCGGCGAGTTCGTCATATTCTTCAGAGCCTTGCGGTAGCGTCGCGAGGCGCCCGCGCGCTTCTTCGATTTGAACACTGGTCGCGGCCTGAATTTCATCAAGGGTGTCACTGCCACCCGATTCCAGCCAATTGCTGATTATCGCTTCTCCGTTTTCGGCTTGACCGAGCTTATCCTCCACATCGCTGAGTGCTTGCTCGAGTTCGCTGCGTTCGACCGCGGTCAATTCGGGGTTGGCAAGCCGCTCGTTGATCGCTTCTGCCTCTGTGGTCAGACGCGCCTGCTCGTCCTTTGCAAGTTGCTCTAACTGGCCTTTCGCTTCGCCTTCAATATCGGTGGGGGTCGTGATGCCTAGCGCCTGAAACACCGCGAACATCGCAAAAACGCTGAAAAGGAACATCGCCATCGGGCTGACGAATTTGGCACGTTCCCCTTCAATGTAACGGCGGGTCAGCTTGCCCGGCTTGAAAACCAACAAGGGAATGGTGCGCCAGAATTTGCCGTCGAGATGAAGTACGCCGTGGATCAGATCGTGCCCGATAGCGGACAATGTGCGGTGGACGTGGGTTTTCTGGCCGCAGTTTTGGCAGAACGAACCTGCCGGCTGCGCGCCGCAGTTCAGACACGAACGGCTTCCGCTTTCGTCTGCTGCCGCCCCTTCACCATGATTGGGCTCCACCGCACGCCCGGTGAGAGCGCCTTCAATCGCTGCGCCAATGCCCTCGGTAATATCGCTCATGCGTCCCCCGTATCGATGCTCACGCTATAAGCGATGCCTGCGCGGCGAGGAAAGCTCTCTATTACTTCTTCTTGGAAGCCAGCTTGCGTTCGATCGCGGTCCACATTTGCGCAAAGGCGCGCGCGCCGGGCGATCGCGGTGCGAATGCCCCCACGGGCTGACGCATAACCGCGCATTGCTCCACCGCGCTGGCCAGCGGAACGGCCGGCCATTTCGGATTGGCGGCCCGCGCTTCTTTATGAAGGGTCCGTCTCATATCGAGCATGGAGAGAACTGGCAGGATCGGCGGGTGCCCTTTCCCGCTGCCGCGCACTTCTTCGACCACCTGATCGAACGCACGTGCCGAAAGCGGGGAGGGTGGAAGCGGAACGATTACAATGTCCGCCGCACGCATTACCTGCGCGCTGATTTCGTTGAGAACGGGGGGACAATCGAAGATGATCCGGTCGTATTCCTTGCCCAGCGCATCGGTCAGCTTGGACAGCCGTTTCTTCTTCCCGATGCGGTCAAATTGTCGGTCGAGCGTGCGGATACTCTCATCGGCAGGCAGCAGGTGAAGGTTGGGATAGGCGGTTTTCTGGATCAGCTTTGTCGGGCTGCGGTCAGCGGCAAACACCGATTGCGCCGTGCGTTTCTTCTTCGGGTCGACACCCAACAGAAACCCCGATCCGTTCGCAGCGTCCAGGTCCCACAGCAGCGTCTGACGCCGCGAAACACTCGCCGCGCACCATGCAAGGTTCACCGCAAAGGTCGTCTTTCCGACCCCGCCTTTTACACTGTAAACCGCAATCGACGCCATAGCTGTGTGTTGTCTCGCTCCGGAACTCTGGTTGTAAGACCGGTAAGTTACCGTTCTTACAATTCGAATACAGCACCGAAACGAAAAAGGCCGCCAAACTGGCGGCCCTTCTCAATACGGGACAAATTGCCCGATATTTTGTGAGCGGCTTAGCCCTCGTAGTCGGCGCCGATCGAAGTCGAGCGGGTCGGCGCGCTTGCGGTGATCCGCAGCGCTTCTGCCGACTGGCTCAGCGAACCGATTTCATCGGCATCGTCTTCATCGTCAGGCAGAATTTTCTGAAGGCTGGTAACCAGCGATTCTTTCAATTCTTTCGGCTTGATCGTCTGTTCGGCGATCTCGCGCAGAGCCACAACCGGGTTCTTGTCCCGATCCCGCTCAAGCGTCAGTTCAGCGCCGCCGGAAACTTCGCGCGCACGCTGTGCGGCGAGCAATACGAGGTCGAAACGGTTTGGAACCTTATCGACGCAATCTTCAACGGTAACGCGTGCCATCAGCGGGCCTCATAAAATTTGGTTGTCTGAAAGAGCGTCGCACCTAGTGTTCCACGGGCGCAGAGTCAAGAATTTGCAACCGAATGCATTGCAATGCATTGGAGGCAGTGTGGCACAGCACAATTCCCCCGATCCTTCCGAAACGCCGACCAGCGATTATCAGGATGCCGACAGCTTTCAGGTAAAGGCTCAGGGCCACGCCTTTACGTTCTATCCACGCGGGTCTGATCGGTTGGAAGCGCTCATCGATCATATCGAAAAGGCGCAGAAATCACTCTCCATTTTCTATTACATGTTTCAGCACGATCACGCGGGAACGCAGATCAGGGATGCGCTGGTTGATGCGGCACAGCGCGGGTTGGACGTCCATCTTATCATCGATGCTTTTGGTAGCGATGCACCGGATCACTTTTTCGATCCTCTAGTTGAGGCAGGCGGGCGGTTTGATGTCTTTTCGGCAAAATGGAATGTTCGCTATCTAATTCGGAACCACCAGAAGTTTGTGATCGCCGACAATGCCCGTGTGCTGTCCGGCGGCAACAATGTGTCCGACCATTATTTTGATCCGCCCGACAAAAACGGCTGGTGCGATCTGGGCGTGGCGATCGAAGGTCCGGTGGTCGATCAGTTCAGCGACTGGTTCGAACTGCTGCGAGACTGGACTCAGAGCAAAGGATCACAGCTTCGCCGGATGCGGCGAATGGTTAAGCAGTGGGATGCAGGTGATGGACCCGTCCGCTTGCTTGTGGGCGGGCCACTTATTCGCAAAAGCCATTGGGCGTGGCAGTTTAAAGAAGATCTGATCGACGCGCGAAGGCTCGACACAGTCAGCGCCTATTTCTCACCCCCGGCCAGCATGCGCAGACTCATGGCGCGTGTCGCACGGCGGGGTAGCGCTCGCATGGTGATGGCCGGAAAGTCCGACATTCACGCCACAATCGAGGTCGCTAGGCTTCTCTATCGCAAGCTTCTTAAAGCCGGTGCGAAGATCTTCGAATTTCAGCCGTGTAAGCTGCATATGAAGCTGCTTATCGTTGATGATGTCAGCTATTTCGGCAGCGCCAATCTCGACAAACGGTCTGTCCGGATCAATGTCGAATTGATGGTGCGCGTCGAAGACGGCGAATTGGCGGACAGGCTGCGCGAATTTGTGACACAGCTGGAAGGTGCAAGTATGCCTGTGACGCCGGAATGGTATGCTAAAGAAGCCAGCTGGTTCAACCGTTTACGATGGCAGATCGGGTACTGGATCGCGCTCGCCGATTACCGGGTGGCGCGGGGCCTCAACACTTAACCTTCGCCCCAATCCGAGTAATCTTTGATATTCGGCGAGGTAAACTTGGTATACTCGGCCTGGAAGTGCAGCGGGACGATCCCTGTTGAGCCATGACGCTGTTTGGCCACGTTGACTGCGGCCTTGTTGCGGACCTGTTCGTATTGTTCTTCCCAAGCGCGATATTTTTCGACCGCATCAGGCGGGCTTGTTTCGGTCGGGAAATCGGGGCGCGTGGCCTCAAGATAATAGTCGTCGCGGTACACGAACCAGACCATATCGGCGTCTTGCTCAATGGAACCCGATTCCCTGAGGTCGGACAGGATCGGGCGTTTGTCCTCGCGCTGCTCAACCGCACGGGAAAGCTGCGACAGGGCGATCACCGGCACTGACAGCTCTTTGGCGAGCGTCTTAAGCCCGCGGCTGATCTCCGAAATTTCATTGACGCGGTTGTCATTGGCACGGCCTGAACCCTGCAAAAGCTGTAGGTAATCAACTACGATCAATCCGATGTCATACCGCCGTTTGAGCCGCCGCGCGCGTGTGCGCAGACCGCCAATTGTGAGGGCAGGCGTGTCATCGATATAAAGCGGCAGTTCGGAAAGACGCTGGCTGGCAAAGCTGAGCTTCTGGAAATCTTCGCGGCTCAATTTACCGCTCCGAAGGGCTTCCGAACTGATCTCTGCTTGTTCGGCGAGAATACGTGTCGCCAGCTGGTCGGCGCTCATCTCCAGACTGAAGAACGCCGCCGGTGCACCGTAATTGAATTCGCCGCCGTCGCGTTCCCAGTCCAAATGCGCCTCGGCGCAGTTGAAGGCGATGTTGGTCGCAAGCGAAGTTTTTCCCATGCCCGGACGACCCGCGAGGATGATAAGATCGGATTCGTGCAGACCGGCGGTTTTGCTGTCCATGGTCGAAAGACCGGTGGTTTTTCCCGATAGGCCCCCGCCTGAATTCATCGCCGCTTCGGCCATCTTGATCGCGGTCAACGCAGCGTCACGGAAAGTCGAGGCTTCATTGCCTGTCGCGGCACCTTCAGCGACTTTGAAGAGATCGGCTTCGGCTTGAGAAATCCGGTCCATGGGATCGGTTTCTTCGGACGTATCGAGCGCCCCCTCTACCAATCCGCGTCCCACGCTCACAAGTTCGCGGAGCAGCGCCAGATCGTAAATCTGCTGTGCCAGCTCTCGCGGTGCGAGAAGACCAGCGCCATTGGCGGTCAGCTGCGCGAGATATTTCGTCCCGCCAAGCTCCTTCAGCGCCTCATCCGCTTCGAAATAGGGGCGCAGAGTGACGGGCGATGCAGTCGCGTTACGCTCGATCAGGGTCAGGACACGCTCAAAGATGCGCTCATGCAGCGGCTCAAAAAAGTGGTCGGGCCGGATCGGTGTCTGCAATTCCTCGATCACGCGGTTGTCGATCAGAACAGCCCCGAGAAACGCGGCCTCAGCTTCCAGGTTGGAAGGCAATTTGCGCGCGGTTTCCGCTTCTGAATCGACAAGCGAGAGAGGTGTGGGATCAGCCATGTGGCTCTGATCGATTTTCTAGCCCGCTTTGGCAAGGTCATTTGGGTGCAATATATTTTGCGTGAGGCTGGTTGTGCTGTGGATAGCGGGGATTGCGTGTCGAAGTGCTTGAAGTGTGCCCCTTCTATCTGCGAAGGCGTGCCTATGGCCGACCTGCCAACCGATTCCGCGACCACATTTCGCATTGCCCATATCGCCTTGGATGAAGAGACGATTCTGTGGCGCAATGCCGATGTCGAACAGGAACGACGCGTCGCGATTTATGATCTGATCGAAGAAAACACGTTCAAGCCGGTTCGCAGCAGTGAACGCGGTGCAAACGGGCCGTATCGTTTGAACCTTGGCGTGCAAGACGGCCGGCTGGTGATGCGGATCAGCGATGAAGGCGAAAAAGAGCTCGAAACGCTTCTCATCGGGCTTGCCCGCTTTCGCCGGCCAATCCGCGAATACTTCGCCATTTGCGACAGCTATTATCAAGCGATCCGTAAGGCGACACCGTCAGAGATTGAGACGATTGATATGGCCCGGCGCGGCATTCACAACAATGCAGCCGAGCTTTTGCAGGAACGGCTTGAAGGTAAGGTGGAAACCGATTTCGCCACTGCACGGCGGCTGTTTACGCTCATTTGCGTGCTCCACATCAAAGGCTGAGGGTTAGACTAGCATGGCACGTGCCAAAACTTCCGGCCGTTCGAGGCGCAAAAAGGGCGGTATGGGGCGCTGGATGTTCCGCCTCGTCGCGCTTCTTGCTTTGGTCGGCATCGTGTTTGTCGCTTGGTTTTGGTGGGACATGCGCGAATGGCGCCCTGATGAAGCGCTCTATCCCGAGCAAGGCGCAGTGATACCCAGCGAGATCAACGGCATCAATTTTAACACGCTGAAAGCCGTTGGCGGGCAATTTGCCTATCTCGAATTGCAGCCTGCTTCGCGCGCGCTCGATGATGATTTTGGCAGCCGTTTTGAACAAGCGCGGCGGTCGGGCATTGATATCGGGATCGTCCTTCAGTTCGATCCATGTCTCAGAGCTGGCCTTCAATCCAAACGCTTCACGCGGATGGTGCCGCGAAGCGAGGCATTGTTGCCGCCTGCAATTGAGTTGGACGCGAGCGGAAAAGATTGCGCGGAGCCGGTGAGTGACGCAGCAGTTGAAAGCGAATTGCTGACGCTGATCAATCAGATTGAAATGCATTCGGGCAAACCCGTTATTCTGAAATTGAACCGTGATTTTGAAGCGCAATACGGCACGGCGCAAACCATGGGGCGGGACTTGTGGTTGATGCGCGATCGCGCGCGTCCTGACTATGCCGGTCGGCCATGGCTGTTATGGAGTGCCAACAGCCAGCTTGTATCCGAAGCGTCGGATGAACCAATCGAATGGGTGGTGGTGCAAAGATGAGCGATGAAACTCTAATCAAGGCAGCGCGCGACGCAGCCAAACATTCATGGTCCCCATATTCCGACTATGCCGTCGGCGCGGCTCTGCGGTTTGAAGACGGCGCGGTGATCACCGGCACCAATATCGAAAATGCGAGCTACGGACTGGCGCTGTGCGCAGAAACTGTCGCGGTGGCCAAAGCGCTTGGCGAGGGGCGTCGCGGGGGTCTTGTTGCAGTCGCTGTGGTCGGCCCATCGGACAAGGGCGATGGCGCGCCGATCACGCCATGTGGCCGCTGCCGCCAAGTCCTCAATGAAATCGCGCAGCTGGGCGGAACAGACCCGCGTGTGCTGTGTGTCGGCGCCGACGAAGTACGCGAAGTGACGCTATCCCAACTGCTTCCACACGCCTTCGGTCCGGCGCATCTGGACTAGCGCCTATTTGCCGAGCAAGTCGCCCAATGCTCCGCCAAGATTGCCGACGGGGTTTTTGCGAAATGCGCGCTCTTCTTTGCCGACATAAGAGAAGATTCCGTCGAGCCCTTGATCGGTGACTGAGCGATTGATGCTCGCCCGGTTCAGCCCCGCATCGCGGATAAAGCTGTGCTTTTCAGCCAGTCCGTCAAAGCTCTTATAGACGCCAAGTTTGTCCAGCGCGCTGTCGACCAGTGGTTCAAAGCGCGAGTGCAAGCGGTCGTTTGAAGACCTGCGCAGATATTGGGTGCCGCCATCTGCCTCTTTGATGATACCGGGCGCGTCTTCGAATGAGAGATCGTTGATCGCATCGCGAAAAATTGGCTTGGCTTCACCTGCTGCGAGTCCGGCTGCATCATTGATGGTACGGGTGACATCTCCGAGAATGCCCAATCGGTTTCCAGCGTTCATCAGCCTGCCGAACAGGCCGCCGCTGCGCCCGCCAAGATTGCCGACAATCGGAAGGCCGATGCGAATGTCTTCATCGGCATAGAAAGCGCCCGGCTGCGCCAGTTTATCAAGCGCGCCATCGGTCGCTTTGCCAAGGATCGAACCCAGATCGAGCCCTTTGCCGAGCCCCAGATCAAGACCTTGCGCGGCCGCCTGAGCAGGAAGTAAGCCCGCAATCCCAAGCGCCCCTGCGCCCATAAGAAGACCGCGCCGGTTCCATTGTGTCTGCTGCTTCATCGGAGGCTCCCGTCATGTGTTGAGAGCACTTTATAGCATGATGCAGCACTGCCGGCTTGCTGAACCCGCTGTAAAATCATGTAGAGCGCAGGTTTATTCTGTTTTCTCTGACCAGCCTTCGATGGCTTCCAAATCGCCCATAAAGCGTCTGCGAACCGCACCGCTCCAACCGCTCGCCTTATAGACTGCTGGTTCATTCTGCACTTTCCACCTCATCGCCCGTTCGATCCGCGTTCTTGCGTCGGGGTGAGAGCGATAGAGCGTGTTATACCACCTGCGATGTTCCAAGGGGCCACCGCGAGCAAGCCGATAGGCAAGCTCGGCCGCGCCATCGGGGTCACGTGCCAGATCAAGCGCTACCTGATCCGCGCTGTTTTCCTGCCACCGGATCGCATTGTTGAAGAGCGGGAGCGCCACAAAATGGAAAGCGAAACCCGTTGCTGCAAACAGAGCCAAGAAGGTTGGAGCATGTCTCTGCCCTTGCGGGCCTGTCAGAAATGGCCTGCTGCTGAGGCGCAAGGCAATCCAAGCAGCGAGCGCAGTTAAGACCGATGCAAGAATGGCTCTGAATCCGATCAACCATTGCCAATGGTACTGTTTTAGATGCGCCAGTTCATGTCCCACGACTGCGCGGAATTCTTTGGCCGTGAAAGGTTTGAATGGCGGAGAATAAGCCTTCGGGTTCAGCTGCATGATATTCAGCATTGCCTCGTTCATGATCGCTTTGGTGCCGCCATCATGCCATTCTGCGCGGGCTTCATTTTGGCCTAATCCAAGGCGATTTTTATTGCCTGTCCGGATGCGGTCCATGGCAATATCTGCGCGGTCGGCAATTTGCTCGACATCATCCCGCAATTCCCCTTCAGCCAGAGGAAAGATCTCCGCCCATGGATCGATTGTCGGCACCAACACCCACGACAGATACAATGCCCCCGCAATGGCAAACAGCGTCCGGGGGCGTGTTCGAAAAAGCCAAAATGCGAGCGGAGCGATGATTGCTCCGACTAATCCAAGCATCAAAACCAGTTCAAACTGATCCCAAAAGAACGAAAAGTTCCGCTGCAAGAAAGTGGGCGGCGCAAAGCGAGGATCGTCGCTGACAATGGTGATTATGCTTCCGCTTGTCTTTCCGAGCCAAACCTCGATGTAGTATTTGAATGGCAATAGCGTTGCCACAAACAAAGCCATGGCCATCGCGCCGAACGCAGCGGATGAGAGGATCGACCAGCGCAGCCATCGGCTTAACTTGTCATAGCCCGCTCGCCAGAAACCCAACCGGTGCAAGGCGAGCGCAACGAGCAAGACGACCAGAGGCGTAAAAATCTGGTTGATCGCAATTTCGACACCGATATCGGAGGCGCTGCAATTCAGCTCGGCGCATTCGGCTGCGTGCCGGTCAAAATAGACCTGCGCTGCAGACTTTGCATCGAATAGCGGTGCGACCCGCGTGGTCATGAGCTTATTCTGTCTCCAGCCATTCCAGCAATGATGCCAGGCAATCGCGGGCCAGCAATTTGCAGCGTTCCGGCGACCAGCCCTGCTCGGGTTCCGGGAAGTCGGCCAAATCCTTGTACGGCATTTCCAGCGTCATCGCGCAGGCGCCATAACGCTCTGCGACCAGATTGGTGCTGATGCCGAGATTGGCTTTGCCAGCGGGTGCTTTGGGATAACCGAGCTTGGTTTGGAAATCCGGCGTGCGGCGATCAAGGATGCGCTGATAGCGGTAAAACTTTTCGCCGTGATCGTCGGTCCAGCTTGGGATGCCTTCGTACCCTGCGAGGAAACAGGCCGGGATCGCCTCATCGCCGTGGACGTCCATCGCGTAGTCAACGCCGGTTTCATCCATCTTGGCGCGGATCGCGAGCACTTCGGGCGATTTCTCAGCGCTAGGCTCCGACCATTCGCGGTTTAGGTTTGTACCAACTGCATTGGTTCGAATGTGGCCCCGGCTTGATCCATCGGGGTTGCAGTTTGGCACGATGTGCAGGCGGCAATGCTTGCGCAGGCCGCGTGCGACCGGATCGGTTGGATCAGTCAGGCACTCGAGCGCGCCTTCCATCCACCATTCGGCCTGCGTTTCGCCCGGATGCTGCCGCGCATAAAGCCATACCTGCTTATCGCCTTCACCCATCTCCAGCATATCAAGCGGCTGGCCATCAAGCGTCTGCGTGAGACGGGTCAGCTCAACGCCTTCGCAGGACGCGGCCTCAGCGACGAGATCGTGGTGACGCTCCATCGAATAGGGTGCGAAGTAGGCAAACCAAGCGGTGTTTGAAGCGGGTGTGTAACGGATCGTCAGCGTGCCGTCGTCTTCATTCTCGTCATAAGAGCTGGCGGCGCGGGCCCAGAATTCGCGGTCTTCCGATACGCAGGAATCGTAATTCGGCCAGCCGCCAGGAAATGCGCTGTCACTGAGCCCTGTGATCTTCAGTTCCAGCTCTTCACCGGCGGCGCCTGTGACACGGAAATGATACCACTGCGCGAACTCGGCCATGTGATCTTTCGGGATCGCAAGGCGCGCTGTGTTTCCATCGATTGAGAGCACTTCGATATTACCGCTGTCGAAAGCGGCATCAATGCCAATTGAATTACCGGTAGAAGTCATGGTGTCCTTTCAAGCTGGTCGACCGATAGCTGCACAGTCTCACCATTGCCACCGGGGAAATCGCTAAAAAGGGCGGCGGCCAGCGCGCGGGCATTTTCGGTCGCGACACTGTATTTGGAATCGACGCTTGTGATGATTTCGGCGCGGCCTTCCCACAAGGCTTCACCAGTTTCCTGCGAAGTGATGCGGACTTCCATTGTGGTCGCTTCGCGGTCCTTGCTTCCGCCGCCCAGCGCTAGACCCAAGCCGATGCCCAGTCCCGTGCCGAAAGTACCGGTCCGCCCGCCAATGCTGACGCCGGTGGCAGAATTGCCGCCTCCGCGACTGATAAAGCGGGTCGAAACGCTCGCAAATGCCTGTTGTCCGGGCTCGCCTTCAAGACTGGCAGTGTATCCAAGCTGCTCAAGCTCGGCGAGGATCGCCCTTGTGTAGATCGCATCAAGAACTTCGCTGTCGCTGCCTTCATCCGATCGAATGGCCACTGCGATCGATCCTTTGCCGAGTGCGCTGGTGTCTTCAGCAACAAATCGCGTCACTTCTACCGGACCAGTGTAGGTTCCTGCACACGCGCCGAGTGTAAGCGCGGCTGCCGAAATGAGTGCCAGTTTTGTCTTGTTAGCGATGATGGTCATGGCGTTATCCTCTCTGCCTTCTGGGCGGGAACCCATTTTGAAGGTCGAATTCAGATCCTATATCCCAAAAGCTGCATCGTCGGCCCAATGTCTTCATGTTCTTGCAGCCATTCTTTGGTAAGGGCGTCTTTATGTCTGAAGCAACAATTCAATCAGGTAAACCTTGCGTCCTCGTTACCGGAGGCGCGGGTTATATTGGCAGTCATGCGGTTCTTGCCTTAAAAGACGCCGGGTGGTCGGTCGCCGTGATCGACAATTTCACAACCGGTTTCCGGTTCGCGGTGCCAGATGATGTGCCGCTTTACGAAGGCGATATTGAGGATGGCGCGCTGGTCGCGAAAATCATCGCGGAACAAAGCATCGGCGCTATCATGCACTTCGCAGGTTCTATCGTGGTTCCTGAAAGCGTCTCCGACCCGCTGAAATATTATCACAACAACACGGTGAAGAGCCGCGCCTTGATCGAAGCGGCGGTGAAGGCGGAGGTTCCGCACTTCATCTTCTCTTCGACTGCGGCGACTTATGGCACGCCGGAAGTTTCTCCAGTGACCGAGGAAACACCGCGTGTTCCGATCAATCCGTATGGCTGGTCAAAACTGATGACCGAGCAGATGTTGGGTGACACCGCGGCGGCGCATCCGATGAATTACTGCGCGCTGCGATATTTCAATGTGGCGGGAGCTGATCCGCGCGCGCGCACCGGTCAATCGACGGCTGGGGCAACGCATTTGATCAAGGTCGCGGTTGAGGCGGCATTGGGCAAGCGTGAGCATGTCGGTGTGTTCGGGACAGATTTTGACACGCCGGATGGGACGGGTGTGCGCGACTATATTCATGTCAGCGATCTGGCGGCTGCACATGTGCTTGCTCTTGATGCCCTCATTGAGCAGCCTGATCGTTCTTTGACGATGAATTGCGGTTATGGCCGAGGCTTCTCTGTACTGGAAGTGCTGGATGCCGTAGACCGTGTGACGAACATGAAAATTGATCGCCGGTTCGAGGGGCGCCGTGCTGGCGATTCTGCATCCCTTGTGTCCGATCCGGCACGCATTCGCGCGACGCTGCCTTGGGAGCCAAAGCATGCCGATCTTGACGAGATTATCGGCCATGCTCTCGCGTGGGAGCGCAAACTGACCGAAATTCGCGGGAATGGTTGACGAATCAACTCTATCCGCTTAGGCGCGCCCCTTGATATTCCGGCATCGGAGATGATCTCCGGTGCCTTATTATTTGCAGGAACCCGAAATGAAGATCCGCAACAGCCTTAAGTCGCTGAAAAACCGTCACCGTGACTGCCGTGTTATCCGCCGTCGCGGTCGCACCTATGTCATCAACAAGACCAACCGTCGCTTCAAAGCCCGTCAGGGCTAAGTGATTGGAATGGCCGGTCGCCGCCACGGTGACCGAGTAAACGCAGCGGCCCGCCTCCACACCGGAGAGCGGGCCGCAGCCGTTTCTGGCGGAGTGAATTGTGAGCGATATGCAAAAAGCGGCGGTATTTGATGTTGGCCGGGTTCTCTACAATTGGAACCTGCGTCACCTCTTCGAAAAACTGATCGCAGACCCAGAGGAGCTCGATTGGTTCCTTTCGAATGTCATTACCGAAGGTTGGCATTTCCAACACGATCGCGGCGAAGCGCTCGATGTGATGGTTCCAGCGCGTATCGCTGAATTCCCACAATATGAGGCGCTGATCCTAGCTTACCGTTCGCGCTTTAACGAAACCATTCCCGGCCCTGTTAAGGGAACCCACGCTTTGGTCGAACGTCTCGCGGCGAAAGGCGCCCCGCTTTATTGTCTAACCAATTTCGGGGAAGAGTTCTGGGAGGGGTTCCGCCCAAGCAAGCCAATCTTTGATCGCTTCGTAGATATCGTGGTGTCCGGCACCGAGCAAGTCGCGAAACCCGATCCGCGCATCTATGAAATCACAGAGGAACGCACCGGGCGGACAGGCGCGCAGTTGTTTTTCACTGATGACAGCGCAGCAAATGTCGAAGCAGCACGCGCCCGTGGCTGGGACGCTCATCTGTTCACGGATGCAGCGGCGCTTGAGAAACAGCTGATAGCGTCCGGCCTGTTGTAGCCACACACAAAAAGCCCCTCGAAACCTAGCTGGGGAACGCGGCTTCGAGGGGTTTTGATATCCGTCCCGTGGTGGAGAGTATCGGGACGGCGGGGAACGCGGGGGATAGACCGCGCATCAGGGGAAGGTCAGCGGCCTAGTTGCCGTTGCACTTCGCCAGTTTCTTTTCGTCGAGCTCTTTGCCGCGCGCGGTGAAGCTGGTGATCTCACCAAATTCCCGGGCGAGGCCGCGGCAAACATTGACCGGACGCGATGTGCCTTTGTTGGCGACACATTTGGTGTCTTTGCAAGCCCAGGCTACGCCGCCAGCAACGGCACGGTTGTCTTCGACTGGAGCCGAGAATGTAGCCGAGTAGTACGGTCCGCTTTGCGCTGCGGCGAGGGGAGCCGAAGCGGTGGCGGCGGTGAATGTCAGACCAGTATAGGCCAGAGCAGCCACCAAGATTGAGAAGCGACCGGTGCGGGGGAGAGAGAATGTCATCATCGGTATCCTTGTGAGAGCAGTTCAAAATTCAATTGCGTTTCGGGGCATTAAGTTTCACATTGAAACCAGTTGCGAATCACTACCTATGCGAATGAGTTTTGAGTTGCAACTAAAAACCGAAATTAAATTTCGTTCGTGTTTAGGCCCCTTGAGCAGCCAAATTTGCGCTTGAGACAAAACGCGTTAAAAAGGTTGCACGGAAGGGACTGATATGGGCGATTTAAGAGAACCACTGCGCGAGTTGATTGATTGCGGTCTGCCGCAAGCGCTTGAAGTTATGGGCGAACGCTGGTCGTTTATGATTCTGCGCGCGAGCTTTAACGGGCTGAAGCATTTCGAGGAGTTCCTCACCGAGCTCGGCATTGCGCGCAATATTCTCTCCAATCGCCTCGCCAAATTGGTTGAGCATGGCATCCTCAAGCGGGAACCATGCGCGGATGATCGCCGGAAGATCGAATACCGTCTGACCGAAAAGGGTTTCGATCTTTTGCCTGCGATGGTGGCTCTGCGTCAGTGGGGTCAGAAATATGGCAGCGATTTTGTCAACGAAGATCCTGTGCTCGTAGATGAGCGCGATCGCCTGCCAGTCGGCCCTGTTTCAATGCTCGCGCATGATGGCCGTATTCTAAGCCACCAAGACCTTTGGCTGACAAAGCGCGAAGATTTGGGCAAGCGCGCGGACGGAACTGTGGCTACAGCGGGCGATGCACTTGGCACCGGCGATATTGTTGATATCGAAGCGGCTAAGAAACGGGCGGCTGGCTAAGCCAATCCCCGTGCAGGCACGCGGCCTGCGCATCACACTTCACCAAGGGTCACCCCAGCCATGACGGTCGCCGACCGCGCAGATTTGCATTCCATTCTGCGTACGACATTCGGTTATTCCGGCTTTCGCGGGCGCCAACAGGAAGTGATCGACCGCGTTATGGCAGGTGAGAACACCTGCGCCCTGATGCCGACCGGTGCCGGCAAATCGCTCTGCTATCAAATTCCGGCCCTCGCGCGCTCGGGCACAGCGATTGTCGTGTCCCCACTGATAGCCTTGATGCATGATCAGATCCGTGCAGCGAATGCGGTGGGTATTCGCGCCGCTTCGATGACATCGGCTGATAGCGACAATGCGGCGACCGCTGACGCGCTTCGCAATGGCGAGCTTGACCTGCTTTATGTCGCGCCGGAACGGGCCAATACTGGCGGCTTCCAATCGCTACTGACTGCTGCCGATATCTCGCTTTTCGCGATTGATGAGGCGCATTGTGTTTCTGAATGGGGCCATGATTTCCGCCCGGACTATCGTCAATTGCGTCCAATGTTGGATCGGTTTGAACATGTCCCGCGCCTTGCGCTTACGGCAACAGCGGACGAGACGACGCGCCGCGACATCCTGCTCCAACTCGGCATTCCCGATGACGGATTGATCGTCGCTGGATTTGACCGTCCCAATATCCGCTATGCCATCAGCCCTCAGCAAAACACTGGCAAGCAAATTGCCGAATTCGTAGCCCGCACGCCGGGCGCGGGCATTGTTTATGCCACCAGCCGCGCGGCGACGGAAAAGCTGGCCGAAACCATTGCCGCGACGGGTCGCCCCGCAGGTTATTACCACGCGGGCCTGCCCCCAGAGCAGCGCGCATCCGTGCAGGCTGAATTTGTTCGTTCGGATGATATGGTAATGGTCGCCACGATTGCGTTCGGCATGGGCATCGACAAACCGGACGTCCGCTTTGTCATCCATGCAGGCCTGCCCAAATCGATCGAAGCCTATTATCAGGAGACGGGCCGGGCAGGCCGCGATGGCGACCCTGCCGAGGCGCAGCTTTTCTGGAGCGCGAACGATTTTGCCAAGGCGCGCCAGCGGCTGGACGAGGTCGATCAGGATCGCTTGGCGAGCGAACGTGCTCGGCTCAATTCGCTTGCCGCACTGGTGGAGGCGCCCACATGCCGCCGTGCGATCTTACTAAGGCATTTTGGTGAAAGCCCGGCGCGCGAATGCGGATCGTGCGACAATTGCGAAAACCCGCCGCAAGTTATTGATGTGACAGAGACGGCGCGCAAATTGCTATCGGCGGTTTATCGCACCGGCCAAAGTTATGGGATCGGCCATATCGAAAAAGTCCTGCTTGGCCGCGATGATGATCGGGTGCGCCAACGTGCGCATGATCAGCTGTCCGTCTTCGGTATCCTCGGCGAGGCCGACGCACCGATGCTGCGCCCGGTGATGCGCAATCTGATGGCGCACGAAATGCTGGTTTCGACCGATCATGGCGGGCTGGCGCTGGGCGAAGGCGCGCGCGAAGTGCTGCGCGATGAACGGGCTATCCTGATCGCAGAGCCGCCCAAAAAGGCGCGGCGCGGTCGCAAATCAGGTGAAGCCAATCCGGTCGGCAACCCCTTGTTCGAGGCATTGCGCGCCAAGCGGAAAGACCTTGCCAGCGAGCGCGGCATTCCTGCTTACATCATCTTTCATGACAGCGTCTTGCGCGCGATGGCGCTTGAGCGGCCAACCACCCTGGATGCGCTGGGCAATATCCAAGGCGTGGGCGCGCGTAAGCTGGATACATATGGCGAGGATTTCTGCGCGGTCGTACGCGAATTTGAAGGCTGATTACTGGCGAACGGCGCGGGTGTAATCGATCCTGATCCGGACCCATGACCCAACCTGTGATCGGCCGCCGACACGCGCAGGTCTGACTCGGAATTGCCACGCTGCGGCGAGAACAGCGCGCCCGATCTGGGAACCCCGCGGGCTTTCACCGATCAGCTCGCAATCATCGACATAGAAATCCGGCACGGTCCGGCATGCGATCAAAGCGGTGCTAGGGTTGTCAGCGGTTGAAAGATAACCTGCCAGTTCCTGACGCGTCGGCTCACGATACCAGCGCGCCGCGTATAGCGGTTCTCCATTGGGGGCTGTGCCGACCCTTTGGCTATCGCTGCCACCGCGACTGGTTCCAGTATTCGGCGGACCATATGTGCGCGCAGGCGGCCCGGCGGGTGCGGTGTTTTGAGGAGGGTTGGGCGCAGATGTCGGTTCAGGAGTGATAGGTGGAACCGGTACGGGTTCGTTGGTCAGCGGGTTGGGAACCGGTAGCGGTGTTTCGGGCAAAGGCACCGGTTCCGGTTGCGGCTCCACAGGTGTGGGTTCCAGCGGACTCGGCCTTGCTTCGCTCGGCGCGTCTGGTTGCGCTTCCGGTTCGGTAGTATCCTCAGTGAAATCGGACGCCTCAAGAGTTGTCACTGTTTCGGCCATGTCGGTTTCTTCGCGCCAGTTCCAACCGATCATAAATAGCAGCAGGATCAGCAGCGCTTCGACCAAGATAGCAATCGTCAGGCTGGCAGCGCGTGTTCCAAGCTGTTCACGACGGAACCATGGGGGCCATAACGCCTTTTCATCGACGCCGTTCTCGTCAGGCAGAGGCGAAGCAGTGTCTGCCATGGATTGCGAGAATACTCTTTATCAGGAGGCGTGTTGGCTTGGTAAGCAGAGCGATACTTGCACGGCAATGAACAGCGCGGCAATTATCCGTTCTCACGGCGCGGATTGGGCGGTCTCTAACAGCGCCTCGGACTGTTTGTCTGCTGGCATGGCATCATCAGGTCGGTAACTCGCGCCAATCTTCCGCGCGAGGTCGCGCGTAAGCAGTGCATTCAATGCATTTCCGAGATTGGGATATTTATCACTGAGTTTGCGCAGCGCCTTGCTGTCCCATTCGACAAAGCGCACGCCTCGTGGAGCAATCGTAGTTGCGGTGGTCTTGCGCCTAAGCACGAAGGCGACCTCGCCTACGAAATTGCCTTCGGGCAGACGGAACCGCCGGTCGGCTTTCTCAACCGAGATTGTGCCTTCGAAAATATAGAACAGCGAATCTGACGGTTCCTGTTCGCGGGTCAGGATCACCCCGTCCGCTTCATCCGACGTGCGCCACGCCGCGAGTTTCGCAATGCGGCGGAATTGGCCCGGCGTCAGCGTCTCAAATGCATCGAACAGCGCCTTTTCATCCGGGTCGAGCCGAAATGTCGTCCGCTCCAGCACGATCTGCCCGAGCACAATGATGTTGATGACGATCATCAGCGCGCTGGTGATTATCGCATCCCAAAGTGGAGGATCGGCAGCCAGGTAATAGTAGGCGATATAGATGAAGGTGGAGACGATAATGAGCAGGCGCAGCTTTAACTCGTCACGGATCGCATAAGCGATCAGTAGCAGCGCGGCGCCAATGTGGATCAGCCAGGATGGATCAAATGGCATTGCTGCAAGCCCTTCGTGTGCGGCCAATTACCGCGTGCCGACCATCTGCCTGTAAGACAGAGCTTCTGCAATATGCGTCCGACCGACTTGCTCTGATTCGGCAAGGTCGGCGATGGTTCGCGCTACTCGAAGCATCCGAGTGTATCCGCGCGCAGAAAGGCGCAATTTCTCGGCTGCTTGCATCAAAAGCGTGCGGCCAGCATCATCGGGCGCAGCGAAGCTTTCGAGCGCTTCACCTTCCAATTCCGCATTGGAGCGCACCCCACGCAGACCGCACATCGACCGTGCAGCGGCAACTCGCTGTGCAACATCAACGCTTCCTTCGGCAGCAGGAGGCAGGCCGAGGTCCATCGCGCTCACAGCGGCGACCTCAACATGCAGATCAATTCGGTCGAGCAGTGGGCCGGAAAGCCGCGACTGATATTCTGTCATACAGCGCGGTCCGCGCGCGCAGGTGTGTCCCGGCTCTCCTGCATGGCCGCAGCGACACGGGTTCATCGCCGCAATCAGCTGAACTCGCGCCGGGAAGCTAACATGAGCATTCGCCCGTGCGACATCGACTTTGCCGGTCTCCAGCGGCTGCCGCAGGGAATCGAGCACGGAACGTTGGAATTCGGGCAGTTCGTCAAGAAACAACACGCCCAGATGTGCGAGGCTGACCTCCCCCGGTCTCACCTTCAACCCTCCACCGGTTAGCGCCGCCATGCTGGCGGAATGGTGCGGTGCGCGGAACGGGCGGGCGCGGCTGATCCTGCCCGCGTCCAGCATTCCCGCGACCGATTGCACCATGGATACCTCAAGCGCTTCGGATGGCGAAAGTTCAGGCAATATCCCGGGCAAGCACGATGCAAGCAGGCTTTTGCCTGACCCAGGAGGGCCAACCATCAGAAGGTTGTGCCCGCCCGCAGCTGCGATTTCGAGCGCGCGCTTGGCTGTTTCCTGACCTTTCACCTGTTTGAGATCAGTGACGGGCGGCGCTTCGGCCACATCGCCGCGCGCGGGCTCGTCCAGAACCTGTGTGCCTTTCAAATGACCGAGCAATGCCGAAAGATCGCGAGGCGCAAGCACCGGGACACCACTCGCCCATTTCGCCTCCGCGCCTTGCTCTGCCGGACAGATAAGCCCCGCTTCTGCCTCGCTGGCGTGCAATGCGGCAATCAGCACGCCGGGGCTGGCGACTATCCGGCCATCGAGCGACAATTCACCCACCGCGATCCAATCGCCCAATTGCTCGGCATCGGTGACACCCATCGCCGCAAGCAGTGCCAGCGCAATCGGTAGGTCGTAATGAGATCCGTCCTTCGGCAGATCGGCGGGCGACATATTGATAGTGATCCGTTTCGGGGGCAGCGCAAGCCCCATCGCGGATAGGGCGGCCTGAACCCGCTCCCGGCTCTCGCTCACAGCTTTGTCAGGTAGGCCGACGATCGAGAACCGAGGCAATCCCGATGCCACTTGGCATTGCACTTCGACGCGCCGAGCCTCTAGGCCCAGATAAGCAACCGTGCGCACCAATGCGACCATCTAAAACCCCCGGAGCGCTAGCGGAGCAAGCCGCCGAACAATCATCGCCAACTGCGCGGCAATCCCTAATTGCCCCTAGTCATTGGAATGAAGCGCACATTTACCTTGTTTGAGTGCCGATTGTGCAAGCTTAATAGCGACTTGTCGAGCGGCTAAGCCAGCCTGTTAAAGAAAATCGCAAGTATAAACCTTGGCACTTTTTCAAGCGCTGGCCTCCTAATCAACGCAGCGTGAAGAAGCTCGCTGCCTTGATCGCTCTATTTCAGGTCCTGCTGCTGCCTGCCGCCGCGCAAGCTCAGGACTATGTCGGCGCGCGCACGGTTTCTACGACGAGCTGGGTCGAAGAATGGGATCCGGTGAGTGAAAGCTGGGTGCGTGTTGCGGATGACGTGGACGCTGCAAATGAACCAGTCACGACTATCACAACGCACATCGTCAACGGCCAAGTTGTTTCGGAAACCACAAAGATTGGTGCAGCGCGCTATGCGGTTCCACTACGCGCGCAGCCGGAATCGAAGGCAATTGCGCAGTACGGTCCGTTCCGCGTGATTGATGGCAAACGCGCGGCGGTTGTCGGGACGACTGGTCCGCAATCACCTCTGCATTTTGACGCAATGATGCGTGATTTTCCCCAGCTTGCGGTCCTCGAACTCGTTGACGCTGGTGGTACCAGCCACGACATCGCCAATCTGGAAGTTGGCCGCCGCATTCGTGCAGCGGGCCTGACAACTCATGTTCCCAATGGCGGGTCGGCGCGTTCGGGCGGGGTTGAACTGTTCCTCGCTGGCGAAAAGCGTACAATGGCCGCAGGCGCACAATTTGCGGTGCATTCATGGCTCGACAATTACGGCCGCCAGCCCGCCGATTTCGCACCTGATGCGCCGGCGAATCGCCTGTATCTCAATTACTATGTTGAAATGGGTATGAGCGAAGACCGCGCCCGGAGCTTTTATGCGATGACCAATTCGGTGCCGCATTCCAGCGCGCTTTGGCTGAAAGCAGATGATATGCAGTCATGGATCAAGCCAGAGCATTCGCCGATCATGGCAGTTCAAGCGCAAGTGCGTATGGCGCTGACCGAGCCGCTGCCAACCCCTGAGATTTCAGTCACTCCTGTGACGCTATCCGTGATGATCGAAACTGCCCCTGTGATCGACTATAAGGATGTCACACGTCTTGCGGTGGCGGATACGGCAATTTCGGGAGCTGAAACATCGTGAGATTGCTTGACTCATGCGCGGGGACACCATAGGAGCGCGCGCCTGACCCGGCTGCCTTTGTGGGTGGCCGCTTTTTTATTGGTGAGCGATCAAAGTGCGCACTTCGCACAGGACAGCCCACCGGACCAATTTATCGAGGACGATATGAAGCGGACATTTCAGCCCAGCAATCTAGTGCGCGCCCGTCGGCACGGTTTCTTTGCACGCAAAGCTACTCCGGGTGGCCGCAAGGTGATCCGTGCACGTCGCAAGCGTGGCCGTAAGAGCCTTTCGGCTTAATCGCATTGGCGCCCTCAGGCGCCGGGCGCGGGCCATCCGGCCCACTTGGCTACGCCGCATAAGCGGCGGTGGGCAGTCGCCCTTTGCGGGCTCCCTTGTGGGAGCCCGTTTGCGTTTCTGCTTTCCTTTGAGAGCCGCTAAGCTGCAGTTTCTATGCTTCAAACCCTAACCAAGCGGTCCGATTTTCTCACAGCCAACAAAGGTCTGCGCAATGCGCGGGCGGGGTTCGTGCTGCAAACGCGGCCCAATGGCGGTCAGGGTATGCGGTACGGCATCACCGTGACGAAGAAGATCGGCAATGCCGTGATTCGCAACCGTATGAAACGGCGTTTTCGCGAGTTGTTGCGGGCGAAGTTGCCCGAACTTGGTCTGCCCGATCACGATCATGTGCTGATCGGACGCGCGGGCGGGGTTGAGCGCGACTTTCACACTATGGCCGCCGAATTGGACAAGGCGCTGGAGCGCGCCCGTGAAGGGAAATCCGATCCTGCCCGCGGTCGGCGTCCTCGCAGGGGAAACAAGGGCAGCGGCAGCGGCGGGGGCCAGAAATGAAACGCATTCTGATTCTGATCGCTCGCTTTTGGCAACTCGGCCCATCGCGCATTTTGCCGCCAAGCTGCCGCTATGCGCCAACATGCAGCGACTATGCGATTCAGGCGCTCACCAAATATGGTGCTCTCAAGGGTGGATGGCTGGCATTAAAGCGGCTAGGGCGCTGCCATCCATGGGGCGGTCATGGACATGATCCCGTTCCCTAGTAATATTTAGTGTAGTGTCTATCTAACACACCAACAGAAGAATTGACGGGATTTCACTTTGGACAACCAGCGTAATCTTTTGCTCGCTGTCGCTCTTTCCGCCGTGCTGATTATCGGCTGGGATTTTGCGATGCGGACATTCTATCCTGAGGCGGCATTCTCGTCTCCGGTCGAAGAAGTCGAGCCTACCGCTCAAGCAAGCGCAGGCGGCGCGCCGGGAACGACAACAGTTGCTGGCGACTTGCCTGATGGTGTCACGCCTGTTGCTGGTCCCGTCGATCTGTCCGCGGCGCTGGCTGATCCGAACCGCGTTGTAATCGAAACGCCGAAACTTGCTGGTTCGATCAATCTTGTCGGTGCGCAGATTGATGACATCGTTCTGAAGGATTACCGGCAGTCGGTCGATAAAGACAGCGGCCCCGTCCGCCTGTTTGCGCCAGCCCGCACCGAAGATCAGTATTTCGCGCAGTTCGGCTTTGTTGCCGGGGGCGAACGTATGCCGAGCACGGTCGTCTGGGAAGCAAGCGGTGACAAGCTTACACCGAACACACCGGTTACTCTGACGCATACCGATGAGGCTGGCCTGACATACACAATCGCCCTGTCGATTGACGAAGATTATATGATTTCAGCCGCGCAATCCGTAGCCAACGCTTCGGAGGCGGCTGCGATCGTGCAGCCATTCACGATAATCGACCGCACCAGCAAGAACGCCTCGCCAGACGAGTTTATCGTCCATTCCGGCCCGATCGGGGTATTTGATGACACGCTCCAGGACGGCAACAATTACGAAGAGCTGACCGAGATCGGCCGCGACATGCCTGCGGGCACTGCCGATTGGCTTGGCTTCACAGACCGTTACTGGCTTTCTGCGCTCGTCCCGGGTGAAGGGGAAACCGCAAGCGCAGGCTTCCGCGCGCTCGGCGGCGATCTGTTCCGCACTGGCATTACCTATCAGGCGCAAACCATCCCCGCCGGCGGCAGCTTGACCCAATCGACGCGCCTTTTTGCCGGTGCCAAAAATTCCATCGTCCTCGATAAATACGAAGACAGCGGCATCCGTTCTTTCGGTAATGCGATCTCCTGGGGTTGGTTCGGATTTATCGAAAAGCCGTTTCTGTGGCTCTTGCGCACGCTCAACGGTCTCGTCGGAAACTTTGGTGTCGCGATCATCCTGCTGACAGTCATCGTTCGCGGATTGATGTTCCCGATCGCGCAAAAAGGCTTTGCGAGTATGGCCGCGATGAAGGCCATCCAGCCGAAGATGAAAGCGGTTCAAGAACGCTATAAGGATGACAAGCAACAGCAGCAGCAAGAGATCATGAAGCTGTACAAGCAAGAGGGCGTCAATCCGCTTGCAGGCTGTTTGCCGATCCTGATCCAGATCCCGATCTTCTTCGCGCTGTATAAGGTGCTGATGCTGGCGATTGAGATGCGGCACGAACCGTTCCTCTATATCTCCGATCTGTCGGCGCCTGACCCAGCGACGATCCTGAACCTGTTTGGCTATCTGCCGTTCGAGGTTCCCGGCTTCCTGGGCATTGGTGTGCTTGCCGTGCTGCTTGGTGTGACGATGTGGATCACATTCAAGCTGAACCCCGCAGCGATGGATCCGATGCAGCAGCAAATCTTCAACCTGATGCCGTGGATCCTGATGTTCGTAATGGCTCCATTCGCTGCAGGTCTTCTGCTTTACTGGGTAACGTCGAACATTTTGACGGTCGCGCAGCAAAGCTATCTCTATTCCAAGCACCCCGCGCTGAAAGCGCAGGCGAAAAAGGATAAGGAAGAGATGGCCAAGAAGAAGGCTGCCGAGAAAGAGGCGAAAGGCAAAGCGTGAGCGCGCCCGAGCTAACAGAAGCGGAGATTGAGGAGCGCGCGCAATTGCGCCGCGAGAAGAAGGCCATGCGCCTATTCTCCGGCCGCGTGGATTTTCTACTCTCCGCTCCGCAGCTCAAATTCCTGCCCGATGCGACCGTGCCCGAAATCGCTTTTTGTGGCCGAAGCAATGTCGGCAAAAGCTCGCTGCTCAATGCGCTGGTCGGGCGAAAGAAGATCGCTCGCGCTTCCGTGACGCCGGGGCGGACTCAGGAACTCAACTTTTTCGAAGTTGGCGAACCAACACAGTTCCGGCTAGTCGATATGCCGGGATATGGCTTTGCGAAAGCGCCCGTTTCGGTTGTCGAGAAATGGAAGAAGCTGGTCAGGTCATATCTGCGCGGACGGACCGTGCTCGCGCGCAATCTTGTGCTGGTCGATAGCCGCCACGGCCTGAAACAGGTCGATCTCGACATGATGAAAATGCTCGATGAGGCGGCAGTCGGCTACCGGATCGTGCTGACGAAAACGGATAAGATCAAAGCCAGCCATCTGGACCGTGTGGCACAAGAGGTGGCCGATGAGGCCCGCAAGCACCCCGCCGCCTATCCCGAACTGCATTTGACCAGCAGCGAAAAAGGGATGGGTATCGATGCGCTTCGGGTGGCTTTGATACAGGACGCTCTAGGAGCAGAGTCGCTGGATTAAACGACGCATCTTGTAGGACACACATGACAGATTGTCCTACATGTCACCCGTGGTCTTTCGGGTTTACTATCTGATTTTGCGAGAATTTATGCCTGTAGGACACAGGTGACAACTTGCCAACATTCTGGTTGAAATCAGCACTAACGATGAGAAAGAACGCAGCTTTCCAGTAGCGATCTCAGCCGCAGTAGGAAAACCTCACTCTTTCGCGAAAAGCTGCCCCATATCGGCCAGAGCTTTAAACTCCAGCGCATTGCCCGATGGATCGCGCAGGAACATGGTCGCCTGTTCGCCGGGGCGATCACGGAACCGTATCGTCGGCTCAATTACAAAGTCTGTGCCCGCCGCTTTCAGCTTTTCCGCCAGCGCTTCCCAGTCCTCCATTGGTAGAACCAGACCGAAATGCGGAACCGGCACTCCGTGCCCATCGACATGGTTGCTGGCGGCATCACCTGCTTTGCCCGGCGCAAGGTGCGCGACAATCTGGTGCCCGTGAAAATCGAAGTCGATCCATTCGTCTGAGCTGCGCCCCTCTTTGCATCCCAGCAGATCGCCATAGAAGGCGCGCGCTTTTCCAAGATCATCGACAGGAAAAGCGAGATGGAAGGGCGAAAGCGTCATTTCTTGGGCCTTTTTGCGGTTTCTGGTCCCTAGTAACCCGTTCAGGCTCGACAGCGAAACACTGAATATCTAGGCAGGTCGCACTTTTGCAAGGCCGCTGGTGGAGCAGGCAGAATTATGAAGCTGATTATCGGCAATAAGAACTATTCGAGCTGGTCGCTGCGCGGTTGGCTTGCCCTTAAGCAATCCGGCTTGCACTTTGAAGAAATCATCGTGCCGCTACTGGGCGAGCAATGGGACAAGGCCAAGCAGGAAGGCGATATGCAGCCATCCAGCGGCAAGGTTCCGATCCTGTGGGATGAAGAGAACGTCATCTGGGATAGTCTCGCGATACTGGAATATTGCTCTGACAAAGTGGGCCGTGACCGGTTCTGGCCGAAAGAAGACGGTGCTCGGGGCATGGCGCGGGCGATGGTGGCAGAGATGCATTCTTCCTTCGCATCGCTGCGCACCGACATGCCGATGAATGTCCGCCGCCGGGTGCAATTGCAGAACGTGTCAGATGCCACCAAGGCCGACATTGTCCGCATCCTGCAATTGTGGGCAGAGGCGCGCTCTCGCCATGGCAGCGCGGGACCATTCCTGTTCGGTACATATGGCGCAGCGGATATATTCTTTGCGCCGATCGTTTCGCGCTTCATCACTTACGGTATTGGCGTGCCGGGATTCGCGCAGAGTTATATGGAAGCCATGTGGGAACATGCCTGGACACAGGAATGGATCACCGCGGCAGAGGAAGAACAATGGGTCATCGAACAATACGAAAGCGTTGCAGCGGAGTAATCATCGCTGGCCTGTTGGCGCTGGTGATGGTGATGCCCGCGCCGGCGCATGCTTGGGGTTTCTACGCACACCGGAAAACGGCGGACATTGCCGAGGTGAATGTTTCACCCGCGACGCGCGCAAAGATCGAAGCGCTGATGAAATCAGAGGCGCTGCTCGGCACACCCGAATGCGATCTCGCCACGATACAGGACGCCAGCGTCTGGCCCGATTGCGTGCGCCGCGCGCGCTGGCGCTGGGGCTACACCGCAGCATGGCATTACCGCACCACACCCATCTGCGAGGCGTATAATCCGCGCGCGAATTGCTCGGGCGGGAACTGTGTGACGGCTCAGGTGGAACGCAACCACCGGATCCTTGCCGATGAAAGCCTGCCCGATCACATCCGGCTCGAAGCGCTGGCTTTTATGGTCCACTTTGCGGGCGACGTGCATATGCCGCTGCATTCGGGCGACAAGAATGATCGCGGCGGGAATGACCGCGAGACTGATTATGGCATCGTGCCCAGCCTGAACCTGCATTGGATCTGGGACGGGCCGCTGGCCGAACGTGCGATCAGCGATCCCGCTGATCCGGTCGTGCGCCGTTATTCACCCGCAGAGCGCGGCGATCTGGGCGGCGGCCAAGCGGCGGATTGGGGCCGCGAAAGTTGGAAAATCAGCCGCGATTTCATCTATCCCACCGCATTCGATACCGAGGATGTGTGCGGCGGCGAGCTGCCGATGAAAACCGCGCTGAGCCAAGAGGACATTGCGCTCGGCGTGCCCATTGCAAAGCGCCGCGTACAGCAAGCGGGCGTGCGGATTGCCGATTTGCTTGAAAGCGCCTTTGCACCGGGGCCGCTCCCGCAAGAGGAACGCCGATGAGCAAGGCTCTCGATTATGCCAAGCGCCTGATTTCGGCGCGCAGCATTACGCCTGCGACCGGCGAAGTGTTTGACGAAATGGAAGCGATGCTGACCCCGCTGGGCTTTGCAGTGCACCGCTTCACACGCGGCGAGGGGGAAGTGGGCAGCGACGAGGAAAAAGTCGAAAACCTGTTCGCGATCCGGCGCGGTCCGGCAGGTTCCAACCACTTCGCCTTTGCGGGCCATTTGGACGTCGTCCCACCGGGTGATGGCTGGGAAAGCGATCCGTTCAAACCCGAAGAGCGCGGCGAGCTGCTCTATGGGCGCGGCGCGGTTGATATGAAGGGCTCCATCGCCAGCATGGTCGCGGCGGTCGAACATGTCCCGCAGGATGCCGGCACGATCAGCTTTATCATCACCGGCGATGAAGAAGGCCCCGCGCTTCACGGCACCCGCGCGCTGATCGAGTATATGACCGCAGAGGGCATCCAGCCCGATCTGTGCCTCGTGGGTGAACCAACCAGCGTTCACCAGCTTGGTGATATGATGAAGATCGGTCGGCGCGGCTCGGTCAATATCTGGCTGGAGGTTGAAGGCACACAGGGCCATGTTGCCTACCCGCACCTCGCCGACAATCCGATGCCCAAAATGGTCGCTATTCTGGCGGAGCTTGATGCGCTGATCCTCGATGAAGGCACCGACTGGTTCCAGCCAAGCAACCTCGAAATCACCGAATTCAATGTCGCGAACAAGGCGCATAATGTCATTCCGGCGAAAGCGACGGCGCGCATTTCTATCCGTTTCAATGATACGCATTCGGGAGCAAGCCTTTCCGAAACCGTTACAGCCATCGCCGAAAAGCATGGCGGCACGGCGAGGCCCGTGATCAGCGGAGAGCCGTTTCTGACCGCACCGGGCGCGTTTTCGGACATGCTGGCCAAGGCAATCGAAGACGAGACCGGTATCGCGCCAGAACCGTCGACCACTGGCGGCACGTCCGACGCCCGCTTCCTGCGCAGCGTATGCCCCGTGATCGAGTTTGGCCTTTGCAATGCGACGATGCATAAACGCGACGAGGCTGTGGCCATGCCCGACCTTGATGCGCTAGCCCGTATCTACACCAAAGCTGCGCTGGGGGCGCTGGCGCTCAAAGAATAATTCGGCCCGGGGATCGACATAATGAAAACATGGTTTGCAATTCCATTGTGGCAGCGCGTTATCGGCGCGCTGATCCTTGGCATTATCGTCGGGCGCTTGTGGGGGCCGGAAGCGGAAAGCATCAAGATTATCGGCGATGTGTTTGTCGCCTTTATCAAGATGTTGGTTGTGCCGCTGATCTTCTTCAGCCTTGTCGCGGGTGTTGCCGCGATTGGTGACATTCGCAAACTGGGCGCGGTCGGCGGGCGCGCCATGCTGCTGTTTATTGTCAGCGGTCAGATTGCGGTGTGGCTCGGCCTGTTCCTCGGTACGGTGCTCGCGCCGGGGCTTGGCGTTGATACGACTGCCCTCAATGTTGGCGACACGCCGCCGCCCAATGACACGACGTGGCGCGATATGATCATGGGCATGATCCCGCAAAGCCCGGTTCAGGTGATGGCGGATGTGAACGTCCTGCCGCTGATCATTTTCTCCCTGCTGATCGGCATCGGCATTCTGATGGCGAAAGAAGAGGGTGAGCCTGTGCTCAAAATCTTCGAAAGCGGCAGCGTGGTGATGCAGAAAGTCACCATGGTGGTGATGGAGCTGACCCCGTTTGGCGTCTTTGCCCTGATGGCATGGGTTGCGGGCACGCTGGGCTTTGATGCGCTTGCGGCCCTCGGCAAATTGGTGGCGCTGAACTATCTCGGATGCCTGCTGATTATCGCGCTGATCTATGGCGGGATGATCAAGTTTCTCGCCAAACTGCCGGTTATCGACTTCTTCCGCGGCATTATCGACGCAATCGCGGTGAGCTATTCCACGGCCAGTTCCAACGCGACGCTGCCAGTGACGCTCCGCTGTGCACGGCGGAACCTGGGCGTGTCGAATTCGGTTGCGAGTTTTGTGATCAGCCTCGGCGCGACGATCAATATGAACGGCACCGCGATGTATCTCGGCCTCGCGACCTTGTTCGGCGCGCAGATTTTCGGCGTCCCGCTGGACTGGACCGATTACTTCCTGATCTCGATCCTAGGCACTCTCGGAGCAGTGGGCGCAGCGGGCATTCCGGGCGCGGGCCTGATTATGATGGCTCTGGTATTCGGCGCGGTCGGCGTGCCGCTGGAAACGATCGCCTTTGTCGCAGGCGTGGACCGGATCATGGATATGATGCGCACCACGACCAACGTGTCGGGCGACGCGGCTGTGGCGACGACAGTGGCGAGCATGACGGGTGAGATCGACAAAGCTGAGATGATCAGTGCTGACGATGTTTAAGCGCATGCCAAAGAATTTGGGATTTGTTGCAGGAGCATTTTTGCTCGCCTCGCAGGCTGCGCTAGCAGAGCAGACTCCGCCTAGCGAGCTACAAGTCGCTGAAGACTATGTCGAAGCCTACAACCAGCGCAACCTCGATGCGATGCTCGCGCTTATGCATCAAGACGTTCAGTGGTTGAGCGTTGAGGGCTCTGAGGTTGCAGTATTCGCCAATGGAAAGACTGATCTTAAAGAGCAGATGCGTGACTATCTAGCGTCGCCCCTTGCGACCCGTAGCACGATTGATGGCAGCGTAACTGATGGGCGGTTCGTCGCGGTCCGAGAAATTGCCATGTGGACCACCAGTGATGGCGAGGAGCGCTCGCAATCGGCTTTGGCGGTCTATGAGATAGAAAACGGACTGGTGCGGCGCGTTTGGTATTATCCGGCGACTCGTTAACTACCGCCCCTTCGGCTTTTCCGTCACCTTCTTCCTGAAGCTGCACAAATCCACCAGATCACAGCGCCAGCATTCCGGCGTTCGCGCTTTGCAGGTGTAGCGGCCGTGCAGGATCAGCCAATGATGCGCGTGCAGGCGAAACGGCTGGGGCACGCGCTTTTCCAGCTTGGCCTCGACCGCTTCGGGCGTTTTGCCCTTGGCCAGACCGGTCCGGTTGCCGACCCGCAGGATGTGGGTGTCGACCGCGAACGTCTCCTGCTTGAACCAGCAATTGAGCACGACGTTCGCTGTCTTACGACCCACGCCGGGTAGCCGCACAAGGTCTTCGCGTGTGTCCGGCACTTCGCCGCCATATTCGTCGATGAGCAGCTGTGAGAGCGCGATGACGTTCTTCGCTTTGGAGTTAAAAAGGCCAATCGTCTTGATGTGCTCGATGAGACCTTCCAACCCCAGATCGAGCATCTGCTGCGGCGTCTCCACCTTTGCAAACAGCGCGCGGGTCGCCTTGTTCACGCCGACATCGGTCGCTTGTGCGGACAAAGCGACAGCCACGGTCAGCTGATAGGCATTGCCATATTCCAGCTCGGTCTCAGGCTCGGGATTGTCCTCCGCCAGACGGCGGAAGAATTCGAAGATCTGGTCTTTGGTCATTCTGCGGCGTTGGTCGTTTGGTTTTCTGCTTTCCAATCCATCGCCGCGCGCACCCGGTTTTTCACGGTCGGGTGAGTGTAAAACAGCGTTTCCTCCACCGGCCCGGCAAGAGGATAGCGGTACTCTGCGGTCTTCACGAGAGCGCCGGACAGCGCATCGGGCAGGTTCACAGTCTGCAGCGAATACATATCCGCCTCACGCTCGCCCACGCGGGTCAGCGTGTTGGTGATGGGTGTTGCAAGGGTGAAGAACAGCCCGATTGTGAAAACCAGAACGGGCAGTCCGCGCGGCTCCGAAATCTCTGCATCGCTGCCAAACAGGCGCGCAAACGCATTGTAAGTGCGCGCCGTTAGCCAGAACACCAGCACCGCCAGCGTGCTGAGCACCAGCACTGTGCGCCACACATGGCCGAGCACATAGTGGCCAATCTCATGCCCCGTCACGGCTTTCACTTCGTCCAGCGAAGCCTGATCCAGCGCAACGTCGGAAATGGCAATCCGCGCCGATCCGCCTACGCCCGAAACATTGGCGGTGAAATTGTTCGACTGGCGCGATCCATCAAACATAAAAACGCGGTCTTCCGGCACATCCGCTTCGGCGGCCAGTTCAAGCACCGCATCGCGCACTTCGCCTTCGGGGATAGGTTGGAAATCGTTGAACAAAGGCTCGATCACCATGGGCGAAAGCAGCAACATGAAGCTGATAGTGGCTGCGACAAGGCCGCCGCTCCACGCCCACCACCAGCGACCCGTCCGCTTGATCAGGACATAGAGGCCGACGAGGAATAGCCCACCGAGAACGGCCGCGAGAACCGTGCTGATGGCGCTTTGGCCGAGATAATCGCCCAGCGGCTGCGCGGTGCGATCATACTGCGTCTCCCGCCACCAATCGGTGTAGATGGAATAGGGCAGGGCGATGATCGTCGACACCAGCAGATAGACCACCGCGATCAGCCAGGTGCGCACGGTAAACCCGCGCTTTTCCAGCTTCGCTGTGAGCTTATCCAGAATGCCACTTTTCACGATGATCCATGTGACCAGCGCGCTGACGATAAGCCCTGTCAGCATAAGCCAGTGATTGCCGGTGGTGTAATCACGCGCAAGATCCAGCTCAGCCTGGCTCAGGCTGGCGAGATGCGCTTCGGTTGCTGCTTTTGGATCGAATGCCATCGTGTGTCCCCCTCGTGTCGCCTAGTTGGGCGAAAAATGTATCAGGCAAGCCCCAGCACATCATTCATGGAATACCGCCCTGCTTCTCTGCCAATCAGCCATTCCGCTCCACGAACAGCGCCGCGGGCGAAGATCATGCGGTTTTCGGCTGAGTGCGACAAAGTGATGCGTTCTTCGTTGCCAGCAAAGATCACGCTGTGATCGCCAGCGACCGTGCCGCCGCGCAGCGTGGCAAAGCCGATATCGCCCTCGGTCCGCGCGCCTGTTTGCCCGTGGCGACCGCTATCCATCGCATCGGAAAGGTTGACGCCGCGCGCTTCAGCAGCGGCCTCCCCCAGCAGTTTTGCGGTGCCTGATGGGGCATCCACTTTCATCCGGTGATGCATTTCCAGCACCTCGATATCCCAGTCCGGCCCAAGCTTTGCAGCGGCTTCCTTCACCAGATGCGCGAGCAATGTCACGCCGAGCGAGGTGTTGCCCGTTTGCAGAACGGGGATCGTTTCGGCGGCCTCCGCAAGAGCAACAAAATGTTCTTCTTCCAGACCGGTTGTGCCGATGATGATGGGAATTCCGGCTGCTTGGGCTGCTTTCAGATTGGTCTCAAGCGCTTCGGGAGAGGAAAAATCGACCACAACGTCGCACTGATCCAGCAGCGGGGTTGGGTCGCCGCCCAAATCGACGCCCACGCGAAATTCGTGACCCGCTTCCTCGATAGCGGCGGCAATGGCCTGCCCCATGCGGCCCTTGTGTCCGATAATGCCAAACTGCGCCATTGATCCCGAAGCCTCCACCGTGTTTCATGCTGATTATGACAGAGATCAATCGCATCGTCATCCTTACAGGCGCAGGCATTTCAGCAGAAAGCGGGATTGATACGTTTCGCTCAGCGGGCGGGCTGTGGGAGCAGCACAAGGTTGAGGATGTCGCCACGCCTGAAGGCTTCGCGCGCGATCCCGATCTGGTGTTGGGCTTTTACGATATGCGGCGTGAGGCGCTTTCCAAGGTTGACCCCAATCCGGCCCACCGCGCTCTGGCAAAACTGGAAGCGGAGTTTGCTGGCGAGCTGTTGCTGGTGACGCAGAATGTCGATGATTTGCACGAACGGGGCGGATCACGGCAGGTGCTGCATATGCATGGTGAACTCAAAAGCGCGCTCTGCACATCCTGTGAAATACGCAGCCCGTGGGACGCACCGATGGCTGACCGTCCGCCATGCCCGATATGTCAGGCACCAACCCTACGCCCCGATGTCGTGTGGTTTGGCGAGATGCCGTATCAGATGGACCGAATTTACGGCGCTCTGGGATCGGCCGACCTGTTCGTGAGCATCGGGACAAGCGGCGCGGTCTATCCGGCGGCGGGCTTTGTGCAAGAAGCGCGGCAATGTGGCGCGCGGACGCTGGAGCTGAACCTAGAGCCAAGCGAGGGCACGCATTTCTTCCACGAAGCGCGCCATGGCCCAGCGGGAGAATTGGTGCCGCAATGGGTGGATGAGATTTTGGGTTGTGCTATCAGCTGAGCCGCAAATCCCCACATTTACACACCAGAGGTGACTGCATCGAGGAGCAAAAGACGATCAGCATTCATTCGCAACATGCTTCCAATCGAAATTGGTTTTCATGTCCTTCCCGACAATCACTCCGTTGCCCGGATCACCCGACATTTCTACTCCGATTTTAACATCGTTGTCGCCAGTCGCAATTGAGATTGGCCCGGACAAGGCGCCGCATGTCATCTTCGCCTTCAATATCGAAACATTGCTAAGGCTGGTGAATTCTCGATCAGATAAGGAGCACCCCGCTTCCAAATACTTACTCAAGAACACTGTTTCGATTTGATCGAAGGACGTCACCCGGTCGGATGCACAAAGCTTGGCCTCGGAAGCTTGAACGACTGTCTGGTTAGCCAAATTCAGCAATTTGATATCGGCTTGCCATGTGCCTGATGTCAGATTTATCGAATGACCTGAAGTACCCTCAGCGTGAGTCGGTGTAAGGCCGTGTGAAGTCGCCAGAATTGAAATGAGACAAATGGCGAAGATGTGCTTTTTCATGACGAGCTCTCTGAAACCTAAATACACGTTAACGTTAGCCATGAAGCTATGAATGCTCAACCTGGGTCTCATGGCAAGCTTCGTCTGTATCTATCATCGTAGCTTCTAGAAGAAGTTTTAGAGGCCGCCTCTACTTCTTCTTCACCGGAGGCTGTTTGCGGGTGAAAATAAGCTCAGTCTCACTCGAAGCGCTTGCATCGAAACGATAGCCCTCCGCATCAAAACCCCGCAGGTCGTCTGCCTTTTCGATCCGGTTTTCGATGATCCAGCGGGCCATCAATCCGCGTGCGTATTTTACGTGATACATCAGCCGCCGCGCTTCGCCGTCTTTCACGTTGAGGAAGCTGGCCTCAATCACTTTGCCTGGCAGCACACTGGTGTCGACAGCCTTGAAATATTCATTCGAGGCAAGGTTCACGACAGTGTTGTCGCCGTGGTCGTTCAAATCCTCGGCCAGCTTTTCACCAATCCGGCTGCCCCAAAAATCATAAAGCGATTTGCCACGCGGATTGGCCATCTTGGTGCCCATTTCGAGCCGGTAGGGCTGGATCGCATCCATCGGTCTAAGCAAACCATACAAACCGGACAATATCCGCAAATGGTCCTGCGCATAGGCCAGCGCTGCATCGTCCATGCTCTTGGCCTCAAGCCCCCAATAGACATCGCCATCAAATGTAAGCCCGGCTGGTTTTGACGAATTGCTTCGGCCTTCCAGATCGAACGCTTTGAACCGCTCTGCATTGAGCTCGGCAAGGTTGTCCGAGATTTTCATCAGCTTGCCCAGCTGGCCTGCGCTTTGCTTTTTTGCGACTTTCGCGATTTCGCGCGTGTCGTCTTGCAGGCGCGGGCGGGTCACTTCAAGCGTGGTTGCCATCTCGTCAAAGTTGAGTTTTTTGGCGGGTGAGAGAAGGGTAATCATGGATGTGTCCTAGACAGTCGCTCAGGATTCAATGCTTGGCGTGAGCCTAGAGCATTCACGACGCCGCTTCCACGCCTTTGCCATGCTCACAGTTATCGAATTTTCTGTTTCTCGCACCTGGGATGGACAGGCTGATGAGGATTTGCCGCCATCTAAGCTTCGGGAAACCGCATCACCCAAATCGCGATAGCCAGCAGCGCGCTGGCGAAACCCATAAAGCCCGCAATCAGCTTCATATTGATGCGCTTGATCGGCTCAGCCTTATGCGCATCAAGCCGTTTCTGAACAGCGCAGCCTCTGTTCTGCGCCGCGTAGAAAATGAAGATGCCGATGATCATAAAAATCGTTGCGATGACTTTGGGGACCCAAGCCGGCTCCATCGAATTGAACAGCGCGTTGAAGCCCAGGCCGATACCAACCGATGCGAGGCCGGTGCGCATCCATCCGGCAAAGGTGCGCTCATTCGCCATAATGGTCCGGTCTTCGGCCCAATCAGTGCGATCCTCGGCCAGATCGGTGCGGTCTTCAGCAAGTTCGTTGGAATTTTTATCGTCGCTCATCGAGGCACTCCGCATCCTTTGCAGGCTTCATCCTTGGCAATGTTCAGCGTCCGCATGCCCGGTTTCATCCCGTCGAGAATGTGCAGCTTGCCGAATTGTGGCTCGCCAAACGCGCTGACTCCTTGGAGCAATATCCGCACCGCCTGCATCGCTGCAAAGCTGCCGACCCATCCCGCCATTGCGCCAAGCATCCCGTCATCGGCGCAGGTGTCGCAATCTTCCGCGTCAAACGCATCGCCAACAAAGCAGCGGTAGCAGGGTTGATCCGCGAGGTGCCCGGCAAAGGCTCCGACCTGCCCCTGAAAGCGGCCTACAGCAGCAGAAAGGAGCGGGGTGCGCTCTGCGACGCAGGCATCGGACACCGCGAGGCGAGTCGCGAAATTGTCCGTTCCATCGAGCACGAGATCGGCGCCTTCGATCAAACGTCCTGCATTGTCTGCGCTGATCCGCGAATCTGAAATTTCGACGTCTAAAGCTTCATCGAAATTGGCGAGCCAGCGGCGCGCGCTGGTCGCTTTGCCGTGGCCAACATCGCGGGTGGTGAAGATGGTTTGGCGCTGAAGGTTGCTGACATCGACGACATCATCATCGATTAGAGTGAGACGCCCGATGCCGGAGGCTGCAAGATATTGCAGCGCGGGTGATCCGATGCCGCCAAGGCCGATGATCGCAATGTGCTTGTCCGCCAAAGCAACCTGACCCGCGCCGCCGATTTCAGGAATGACGATATGGCGCGCGAAACGGTCTAGGCGGGCTGGGGACAAGCTCATGGAGAAGCTGTTGGCATGATGTGCACAACCTGTCGACAGGGCTGTGCATAGCCCTGTCGATCAGTCTGTTCGTAATATGAGGAAAATGTGTGCGAATTAACTTTCGAGCTGGCGCAAAAGGCTCCGCACATCGCCGTCCATATCGGCGTCACGCTCACGCAGATCTTCGATCAGGCGAACGGCGTGGATAACGGTGGAATGATCGCGTCCGCCGAATTTGCGGCCTATCTCTGGATAAGAGCGCGGTGTGAGCACTTTCGAAAGGTACATCGCAACCTGACGCGGACGGACAACGGCCCGCGCGCGGCGCTTCGATGACATCTCGCTGCGATCAATCCGGTAGAACTGGCAAACCGTACGCTGGATCTCGTCAATCGTGATCCGGCGGCGATTGGCTGACAGAATATCGGTCAATTGCTCTTCGGCGAGATTGAGCGAAACTTCCTGACCCGTAAGTTGAGCGTAGGCGATCAGCTTATTGAGGCCGCCGACCAGCTCGCGAACATTGCGTGTGATGGTGCGAGCGAGGAAATCAATGACATCCTCAGGCACCGAAAGCGGCGCGAAACGCGACAGTTTGGAATCGAGGATCTTCTTGCGAAGCTCGATATCGGCGGCCTGAATATCGGCCACCAGACCCATCGACAGACGGCTGAGCAGGCGCGGTTCAACACCGTCCAATGCCTGCGGTGCGCGATCGGCCGCGAATACAAGCCGCTTACCTTCCGCGAGCAGCGCATCAATGGTGTAAAGCAGTTCTTCCTGAGCGGACGCTTTGCCGATGATGAACTGAATGTCGTCAACCAACAGCAGGTCAAAGCTGCGCAGGCGCGCTTTAAACTCGATCATCTGGTTGGCTTTGAGAGCCTGCACGAACTCGACCATAAACCGCTCTGCCGAGCAGTAGAAAATCCTTGCGCGTGGGTGCGCTTGCAAGAAGGCGTGTCCGATGGCGTGCAGCAGGTGGGTTTTGCCCTGTCCTGTCGCGCCTTTCAGATAAAGCGGCGAAAATTGCGGCTGTTCGGTTGCGGCCATGCGCTGCGCTGCATTGCAAGCGAGCACGTTTGCCTCGCCTGTGATGAAGGCCTGGAATGTCAGCGACGGGTCGAGCCCCACCGAGCTAGTGAAACCGGCCTCGCCGATAGTGCCAGCAGCGACGGCAATCGCGCTCGCGCCATCATTGGCAGGGCGGCGGCCATCGTCCAACCGCAGTTCGGGCAACTGGCGTCGACCGGGATGAACCTGAATATTGACGTTGCGCACTTCACCGCGCGCGATCTTCCAAGCGAGCTGGAGCCGGTCATGAAAACGGTCCTTCACCCAGTTCGCTGAAAACTCGGTTGGAAGAAACAGATCAAGCGTGCCTGTTTCTTTATTGATGCCGCCAACTTGGATCGGCTTGATCCACTGGCTATGCAATTGATGGCCCAGATCTTTACGAAGACCCTGGCTGATATCGGACCAGTCCGCTGCGAGATTTACGGCTTCTGCATCTTCCATCAGGTCATCATCTGCTTTCCGACGCGTTGCCCGCGCCTTATCAGTATTGTTCACGTCTCAATTCCCCAAAACTATCCCATCCCCGGAGCCGCATCCGGAGCGCAATCTTGTCCATTCGACAGGCAAAACCTTCCCAATCCCGAAAACCATGGTTTTCGAGCGCCCCCTATCGATCAGCTTCTTAAAACCCGGACTGTCCCGCGCCGGGTGAGACACAACTAAAGAGCCTCGCGAGCGTTTGCGCAAGCGGGGAAATTTAAAAAAACTGAAATATATCGGGTTGACTCGGCTCTACCCCGCAGGCTGCCGTTCAAGTGATTGTTTTAACAGGCGATTCACCATTTAAGGCATGCGAATCGCGAGGAATCCTAAGCTTTTCAATTCACTGCGGTTCGGCAGCGCCGCCAGCGACCAGTCAAAAGAAAAGGGCCGCCCCGATACGGAGCAGCCCTTAGCCAATTCCAAATGTAAATTCGCGTAACTTCAAGCCGAATCGGCGGCTTGAAATCGCGAATCAGAGCGCAGCGACGCGCTTTGAAAGGCGCGACATTTTGCGCGCCACAGTGTTCTTGTGCATTACGCCGCGCGCAACACCGCGAGCCATTTCCGGCTGAGCAGCTTTGAGCGCTTCAGCAGCGGCTTTCTTGTCGCCTGCTTCGCAAGCCGATTCGACCTTTTTCACGAAACCGCGGATGCGGCTTACGCGGGCGGTGTTCACTTCGGTCCGGCGTTCGTTGCGACGGATACGCTTACGTGCTTGCGGCGTGTTTGCCATAATACTGTCTGTCTCGCGTTCTTTAGGGGCCGCACACGCGACCGAATCAATTCAGTGATATCGAAAGTGGGCGAATTACCGCCGGAAAGCGGCGCTCTTAGGGGCCTCTCTGCGAATCGTCAAGAAAAGTGTCACTTCTGACACTTCGTACAATACCACGTGCTTCGCCCACCCTGTGCAATTCGGCGGATCGCGCCGCCATCATCGCGGCGGCATGGCTCTCCTGTACGGCCATAGACATCGAAGCGTGTGGCGAAATAGCCTAGCTCGCCATCCGGCTGCGCGTAGTCCCTTAAAGAAGAGCCACCATCCTTGATCGAGGTCTCCAGCACATCCTTGATTGCGGGGACCAGTCGCGCAAGCTGCGGTTTCGTAACCTTGCCGCCAGCCTTTCGCGGATGGATACCCGCCCGCCATAGAGCCTCGCACACATATATATTACCGAGGCCGGCGATGATCCGTTGATCCAACAGGCACAGTTTGATGCTCTGCGTCTTGCCTTTCAGTGCGTCCTTTAAATGCTCCGGTGTCAGCTGGGGGCCCAATGGCTCTGGGCCGAGCGAAGCGAATTGCGGCCACGTGTCGAGCGCATCTTCGCCAATCAAGTCGACCGAGCCGAAGCGGCGGGGGTCGCACAGGGCGAACTGGTGGTCTGCTGTTTCGATGACCAAGTGATCGTGTTTGTCGGCCTCTTCAGGGTCGATGCGCCAGCGCCCGCTCATGCCGAGGTGAAAGATCATGGCAGAGCCACGATCCAGATGCAGCAGGCCATATTTCGCACGTCTCGAAAGATGCGTCACCGTCGCGCCCGTCATCACCTGAACCAGGTCAGGCGGGAAGGGGCGCCGCAGATTCGGGCGGTTGAGCTGGACGCGGGTGATCCGCTCTCCATCCAGGAAACGCGCCAGTCCGCGGACGGTAGTTTCGACTTCGGGTAACTCAGGCATGAAACACCCCCTAACACCCTTTGCGCGGCGCACAATTCCATCTAGGGCACATCACATGACTGAAAGCATCCAAGACACCGCCCAAGAGACTGTCAGTTTCGGCTACGAAAATGTGAGCCCTCAGGAAAAGACCCGCCGGGTTGGCGAAGTCTTTTCCAGCGTCGCGCGCAAATACGACATTATGAATGATGCAATGTCGATGGGTATGCATCGCGGCTGGAAAGATCGCTTTGTTAAGCGCGTAAAGCCGCAGCCGGGCGAGCAAATTCTCGATATGGCGGGCGGCACCGGCGACATTGCGTTTCGCATGGCGGATCGCGGCGCGGATATCACCGTGGCCGACATCAATCAGGATATGCTGGATGTGGGCGCAGAGCGCGCGATGGAACGTTCTGAAAGCGATGAAACCGGCAGCCTCGTTTTTACCTGTCAGAACGCTGAAAAGATCAGCTTCGCCTCCAACAGCTTCGATGCCTACACCATCGTTTTCGGTATTCGGAATGTGACGTTCAAAGATCAGGCTCTGACAGAGGCCTACCGTGTTTTGCGGCCGGGCGGACGTTTTTATTGCATGGAGTTTTCGACCACCGAATGGTCGGGCTTCAAAGAAATTTATGATGTCTATTCGGATAAGCTGCTGCCCCGCATGGGTCAGGCAATCGCAGGCGACGCCGATTCGTATCGGTATCTGGTCGAATCCATTCGCAAGTTTCCGAGCATGCCCGAATTTGAAAGCATGATCCGCGCGGCCGGTTTTACCAACACCAAGGTCGAGCCTATTCTGGGCGGCGCGGTGGCAATTCATTCGGGCTGGAAGGTTTGATTGGCAAAATCGCGGAACTTATCCGTGATCCAAACGCACTGACATCATGACCGCTCCTGTCGTCCATCTTTTCCGCCTTGCCCGTTGGGGCACCACTCTGGCGCGTCGCCGCGCTCTTGTGGGTATCGAAGACGATCCCAATGCGCCCACTCCTGTAAAGCGTTTGGTGAAACTCGCGCGCTGGGCGACATTTACCAGCAAGCGCGGCGAACCCGACTACGCCGGAGCGTTCCGCGCGATTGGCCCGGCGGCGATCAAGCTGGGGCAATCGCTTGCGACTCGCCCCGATCTTGTGGGTGAGGAAGCAGCGACGAACCTTTTGAGCCTGCAGGACAGTCTGCCGCCGGTTCCGTTTTCTGAGATCAAAGCCTCTATCGAAGCGGCGTTCGGCCAACCTATCGAAGCGCTCTTTTCTGAGATTGATCCGGAGCCCGTCGGCGCGGCATCCATTGCTCAGGTTCACAAGGCGGTGACAACCGAAGGCCGCAAAGTGGCGGTTAAAGTGTTGCGGCCGGGCATCCGCGAGAAGTTTGCCAAGGACATCCAGACCTATGAATGGGCGGCTGCCCATGTCGAGGCGATGGGCGGCGAAGCAACGCGCCTGCGCCCGCGTCTGACCATTGCGAACTTCAAACGTTGGACCAATTCAGAGCTCGATCTGCGGCGCGAAGCGGCCTCTGCTTCAGAACTCGCCGAGGAAATGTCGGGCGTTGGTGGGTACCGCATTCCCGATATCGATTGGGACCGTACCAATGGCCGCGTTCTCACGATCGAATGGATCGACGGCGTTAAAATTAGCCGCACAGACGAATTGATCGCGCGCGGTCATGATCTGAACGCGATTGCGGAAAAGCTCGTGATCAGCTTCCTGACCCAAGCGATCAGCGCTGGTTTTTTCCATGCCGATATGCATCAGGGCAATCTGTTCATCGAAGACGATGGAACAATCGTTGCGATTGATTTCGGGATCATGGGCCGGATTGATCGGCGTGCGCGGCAATGGCTCGCCGAAATTCTCTATGGCCTGACCACGGGCAATTACAAACGCGTCGCCGAGATCCACTTTGAGGCGCAATATGTGCCGAGCTACCACTCGGTTGGAGAATTCGCGACCGCTCTGCGTGCGGTGGGTGAGCCGATGCGCGGCAAGCCTGTGAAGGAACTGTCGGTCGGGCAAATGCTGGATGGCCTGTTCGCGATAACCCGCGATTTCGACATGCAGACACAGCCGCACTTGCTGCTGCTGCAGAAAACCATGGTGATGGTCGAAGGCATCGCCACCCAGCTCAACGAAGACATCAATATGTGGGACACATCCGCGCCTTATGTGCGCAGTTGGATCCGCGATGAATTGGGACCGGAAGCCGCCGTGGCCGAGCGGATCAAAGAAGACACGCAAACGCTCATGCGCCTGCCCGATCTGATCCGCCGGATCGAAGAACGCTTCCCGCCAAAAGGCGGCGCACCCGAAGCACCGCCTTTGCCAGAGATCAAGCTGCTGACGGACCGGAAGGAACGCAGCGGCGGATCGCGCCTTGGTTATCTTGTAGCCATTCTCGCTGGCGCAGGCGCGATGTGGGGCGCCTCCAGCATGGGCTGGCTCGGATAAGTCAGCGCGTTTCTGGCAACACCTTCGCGCCGATCAATCCGAAAATCCCAAGCAATGCTTCGACCACCATCGGCGGGATGAAGCCTTCAAAGCCGCCATCTATCGCGAGGCTGACCAACCGCGCCGCCAAAGTGACCAGCATCAGCGCAGAGCCGATTACCAGCGGATCGCTCCGCCGGGCCCATGCACCGAATATAAAGCACGCGCCGCTGACGCCGAAAAACGCGGTCATGTCTGCACGGATAGAGGTGGTGCCATGCGCGCCCTCGACATTGAGGCCGAACTCTGCGCCTGCTGTAACCGGATCGGTCAGAAAGCCAAAGCCCATATAAACGAGCAGCAGCCCGCCTAAAGCGAGCGCGATGCGCAATGCGATTGTCATGTTTGATATCCCCTCTCGTCTCTCGGCTCGTATCCATCATCGCGCAGCATCGCTCAAGAAAATTTAACCATTGGACCCCATGGAAGACTGGGAATTCGCGTAGAGTCTTGGCGCGGCGATGCCGCGCGGCTAGGCTAGTCTCCGCAAAGACGTTTTTGGCCCGCCTTGGGCATTGGAGAATTGGACGGAAATGACCGGCATGATCGGCCTTTCTCAGAAAACTTTGATTGAGTGCGCGCGATGAGCGGCGCTGCTCCCAAAGTCCTGCTTGTCGTTGGCGGCGGCATTGCCGCTTACAAATCGTGCGAGCTCGTGCGCCTGATCCGCAAAGGCGGGGGCGATGTCACCTGTGTCGTGACCAAGGGCGGACAGCAGTTTGTGACGCCAATGTCTCTCGCCGCGCTTAGCGAAAATCAGGTCTATACCAGCCTTTTCGATCTCAAGAACGAAGCCGAAATGGGTCATATCCAGCTGAGCCGTGAGGCTGATCTGGTTGTGGTGTGCCCGGCGACGGCTGATCTGATGGCGAAAATGAGCGCCGGGATCGCCGATGATCTTGCGACAACTTTGATCCTCGCGACGGATAAGCCAGTTATGGCGGTGCCGGCAATGAATGTGCGCATGTGGGAGCATGAGGCAACGCAGCGCAACGTGACCTTGTTGCAGCAGGCGGGCGTGCAAGTGCTGCACCCCGATGAAGGACCGATGGCCTGCGGCGAATTCGGCTATGGCCGCTTGCCCGAACCGGAGGCCATCTGGCGCGAGATCGCAGCGCATTTCGGCATCGAAGTCGAGGAGACCGCTCCGCCTGCGCCAGCGAACGATCAATATGTCGAAGCGCTCGAGCCCGAAGACGAGCCGGCCTCTACCGGACTCGGCGGACTGCTTTCCAAAATTATTCCGCGATCGACTGCAAAGCGCAGCCACGACGATATCGAAACCGAATTTGCCGAGCTGGAAGAGCAAGGCGAAGAGGAAATCGCGGACGAAGACCTTCCTCCGGTGGAAGAGGAAGAGATCGAATTCAATCCCGATATGGGCGGGCCTCTCTTGGCGAAGAAGGGCGGCGCAGGTTCTGCGCCTCCGATTGATCCCGAAGCCATCAATCACATGATCGATGATCGGAAGGACGCGCCGGAGCATATCGAGGGCGAAAAAGCCGCTGCGCCGGTTGGCAATTCCGGCATCGAAACTGTCGAGGAAGACGCACTTGGCGGAGAAGCATTTAACGTCGATGCCGGTTATCAGCCCCTCGATGGCCGCCATATACTGATCACTGCTGGCCCGACATGGGAAGCGATCGATCCGGTGCGCTACATCGCCAATCGTTCGAGCGGGAAACAGGGTTTCGCGATTGCTGCCGCCGCTGCTGCGCTGGGTGCGAAAGTCACTCTGGTCGCTGGTCCTGTATCGCTCAAGACACCGGCTGGTGTTGACCGGATCGATGTCGAAAGCGCCGAAGACATGAACAAGGCAGTCAAGACTGCACTTCCTGCCGATGTTGCCGTTATGGTTGCCGCCGTCGCAGATTGGCGCCCGAAAGAATACACTGGCGAGAAGATCAAGAAACGCGGGTCCGCGCCGCCAGCTCTCATGCTGACCGAGAACCCCGATATCCTCACCAATGTTGCTGCGGGTAGCAACCGGCCTGAACTGGTGGTGGGCTTTGCCGCAGAGACCGACAATGTGCTCGAACACGCCAAGAAGAAGCGTAAGCGCAAGGCGTGTGACTGGATCGTGGCCAACGATGTTTCAGGCGATGTTATGGGCGGCGATAACAACCGCGTGCACATCGTCAGCACCGATGGCATCGAAAGCCTTGATGAAATGCCAAAGGCCGCCGTGGCCATGGCGCTGGTCGAGCGGATTGCCGCATCCCTTAAAGCAGAGGCCGCTGAATGAGCCGCGAAACTGGTGCCGAAGGCACGCCGACAATCGCCCCTGTTCCCGTCGAGTTGAAACGCCTGCCGCACGGGGAAGGGTTGAACCTGCCCGCTTATGCGACGGACGGGGCGGCGGGTATGGATGTCGTTTCGGCTGAGGATGTCACGATTGAACCGGGCGCGCGCCATGCGGTGGCAACGGGCCTCTCAATGGCGATCCCGCACGGATACGAAATTCAGGTGCGTCCGCGTTCTGGTCTGGCGTTCAAATATGGCATTACGGTGCCGAATACGCCTGGCACCATCGACAGCGATTATCGCGGCGAGTTGAAGGTGCTGTTGATCAACCACGGCACGGAAGCCTTCGCCATTGCGCGCGGAGACCGCGTTGCGCAGCTTGTGCTGGCTCCTGTGGTTCAGGCATCATGGCAGGAAGTTGATGAGCTGGACGCAACCCAGCGCGGCGCAGGCGGCTTTGGCTCAACCGGTGGGCACGCAAAGCTTTAATTATTTGGAGAATCAAAAAGGGCGGCGCCAATCACTCGCGCCGCCCTTTACATCCCGTCCAAGGGAATATTGGGATAGAGACTAGTCTATCAGCGCACTTGGCGCACGGTCTTTCCGTCATCCTTGATCGTTATCCTGAGAGTTTCACCGGAATTGCCAGGGAAATCAGTGAACAAGGCATCGACAAGATTTGGGACAAGTGTCTGCAAACGGTTGGTGCGGGAGGCGGCCTGAGCCTGCCCTTCGAACAAACGCTCACCCGTCGCAGTCGAGTCGATCTTCAGATCGATGTCGCCGACATAAACGGTGTAGCTGCGCACTTCCGGTCCGGCGAGGAACGGATCATGGAAACCAAACGCAAATCCGCGGCGGAAACCAAAACCGCGGCCCCATGGACCAAAGAACGGATCGTTGAATGCGCCAAACCGATTCCCCGTGGTGCGAACACGCTCACGGCCATTGTCGACGCCGTAATCGAACCGCACCAGCATGTTTGCTTCGGCAGGCGAAGCGGCTTCGGTGTAGCCGAGTTTTTCCAGCTCTCTTTCAACCATATCGGCATAGAGCGAGAATTCGAGGCCGCCCGCGAGTTTCGGATCTTCGGCGACAACCGCGAATGTCTGCCCCTGCGGCGCAGGCAATGTGGTGGCGAAGCGCGATACATCGGCGTTGAAGCTTGGCGCGCAGGCAGAAAGGCCCGCCGCGAGCAGAACCGGCAGCGCAAATCGCTTTAGCGAGGTCTTGTGAGGTTGTTTCATGGCATACCCTATTTGTTTATATGCACCCAACGTTTCAGGGCGCAAAAGTGTCCACCAGTGAGCTGCGCACGCTCCCCCTCGAAATCGCCAAAAGGCGTGGACCTGACCTCGAACGCGCAAAGTGCCACTAGCCCGGTACACTGTAAAGCACAGTGCTGAACCGGGTTTGAATGGCGATGAATGGATTATCCGCGCACCAATCCCAGTGCTTTGTAGGTTGCGTCGAGCGTTGGCAGGCCGTTTTCGCGTGCTCGCGCTGCGCCGCGAGCGAGGATTGCATCGAGCGCTTCCTGATCGTCTTTCAGCTCCATAAAGCGTGCATTGATCGGCGCGAGCGTTTCGATCAGAGCCTCGCCAAGAGCCGGTTTAAACGCTCCGAAGCCTTGCCCACCGTGATCGGCTAGGACTTCCTCGATCGTCTTGTCCGTCAGGGCCGCCAAGATTCCGACGAGGTTTTTAGCTTCGGCCCGCTCCTCCAGACCCTTCTCTTCGCTCGGAAGCGGCTCGGCGTCAGTTTTCGCCTTTTTGATCTTTTTCATGATCGTATCGGCATCGTCGGTCAGGCTGATGCGGCTCATGTCCGACGGATCGGACTTGCTCATCTTCTTTGTGCCATCGCGCAAGGACATGATCCTCGCGGCGGCGGGCGGGATGTATGGGTCTGGTAGGGTGAACAAAGGCGCGTCTTCGGGGCAGAAATCGGTGTTGAATTTCTGCGCGATGTCGCGGGCGAGCTCCAGATGCTGTTTCTGGTCTTCGCCCACCGGAACATGCGTCGCCTGATACAGCAGCACGTCTGCCGCCTGCAGCACCGGATAAGTGAAGAGCGCAATGGATTGGCCCTCGCGGTTCTTGCCCGCTTTATCCTTCCACTGGGTCATGCGGTTGAGCCAGCCCATCCGCGCAGTGCCGCTCAGCAACCATTGCAATTCGGCGTGAGCGGGAACCTGCGCCTGATTGAACAGTACGGTTTTGGCCGGATCAACGCCGCAAGCGACCAAAGTAGCCACCATTTCGCGTGTGTTTTGCGTCAGCTCAGCCGGGCTATGCGGCATAGAGATGGCATGCAGATCGGCGAGGAAAATGAAGCATTCACCGCCACTCGCATGCGCTTCTTCCTGAAGCTTCACATAATTGACGATCGCGCCAAGGTAATTGCCAAGGTGCGGTTTGCCAGTGGGCTGGATGCCGGAAACGACACGCATATCAGGGAGCTTTCTTCTTTGTGAGTGGGGCGATGCGTTCACGGTCGATGGCTCCGACTGCGAATGCAACACCAAAATAGACGATGGCGGCTGCCGATACGAGCGCAAGTAGCGCGCCGAGCCGTTCAAACAGTCCGGCAGAGAACCAGCTGGTTAGTAGGTCGCGGGTGTAGAACAAGGCGAGGCCCATGGCGGCTGCCGCAACAATCTGCCGAGCGATCCTGAGAATCAGCGCGCCCGGAACGCGGTAGAAATTGCGCTGCGCGAGGACGACCAACAGAAAGGTGACATTGATCCAAGCGCCGATCACGCTGGCATAGGCGACACCGATCACACCGAACCGATCAAGCAGAGCGATGTTGAATGCGATGAATACACCCAGCGAAATGAACGCCGCAATGACCGGTGTTTTCGTATCAGCCCGGGCGTAGAAATTTGGCACCAGCACCTTTACCAGCACATAGGCGGGCAGGCCCATCACAAGCGCCGCCAGAACATTGCCCGTAATCGCGGCATCGGCCATCTCAAAGCGTCCGCCCTGAAAAATCATCGTGACAAAGGGCGTTGCGCAGATCGCGAGCGCAACGGCGGCAGGGATGGTCAGCAGCATCGAAAGTTCGATCGCATCAGATTGCACTCTATCCGCGCCCTGCTTGTTGTCGCTTCCCACGAATTTCGACAGAGACGGCAGGATAGCGGTCGCCAGCGCGATACCGATGATGCCAAGCGGCAGCTGATTCAGACGGTCGGCATAGTTCATGTAGCTGACCGACCCGTCTTCAAGCTGGTTGAGAAAATAGAGCTGAACCAGAGTGTTGATCTGATACGCGCCGCCGCCAATCGCAGCCGGAAGCGCGATGATCGACAGCCGCTTTACCTCCGGCGTGATCCGCGGCCAGAGCAGCCTTGGCCGAAACCCTTCGACCCGCGTCCAGAAATACAGCCAAGCAAGCTGCATCACGCCTGCACCCGTAACAGCCCATGCGACGCCATATGCGACCTGCTCCACGCTTGCGCCTGTGGTTTCGATAAACCACTCGCCGGTCAGCAACGCCGCGATCAGGACAAGATTGAGAATGATCGGAAAGCTCGCGCCCGGTGCGAAGCGTGAGACGCTATTAAGCATGCCGGTGAACAAGGTCACCAGACTGACAAGGATAATGTAGGGGAACATGATCCGCGCGAAATCGACCGCCAACGGATAGGTTTCGGCATCGACCGGCTTTTCTGAGAGCAGCCAGATCACGCCGGGCATCGCGATTTCGAATATCGCGACCAGCGCGATGAGCACTGGCAGGAAAACGCTCAGCACATCGGCGCTGAAACTCTTTGCCTCTTCAAGCCCCTTTTCAGGGTCGTCATGCCCGTGCAGCCGTTTTGAAAACATCGGCACAAAAGCCGCCGAAAATGCGCCTTCGGCAAACAGGCGGCGGAACACATTGGGGATGATAAAGGCCTGAAACCATGCGTCGGTGACCGCATTCGCGCCGAGGACGCGCGAGAATATCATCTCGCGCGCCATTCCGGCAATTCGGCTGAGCATGGTTAGCCCGCCGATTGTTCCGACGTTCTTGAGCAGGCTCATCGTTCAGGCCCGCGCCGGCATCCGCTTACGCGTTGCCTTCAGCTGGCGGGATTGTGCCCTCGGCACCTTCCTGCGCACGCTTTGCCTGCAATTGCTGCATGTACAGACCGTTGAAATCGATTGGATCGATCAGCAGCGGCGGGAAGCCGGCATCGCGAACCGCGTCCGAGATAACGCGGCGCGCAAACGGGAACAGAATGCGCGGAGCTTCGGCAAACAAGAAGGCGTGGGCCTGATCTTCGGGCACGTTGCGAATGCCGACCAGGCCGCAATAGGCTAATTCGAGGATGTAGGCAGGGCCAGCTTCTGCAGTGGCGGTGATGTTCACCTTGAGCGCGACTTCGTGGATTTCGTCGCTGATCGTCTCGGTACCGATGTTAAACTGAACATCAACCTGCGGTTGATCGGTCCATTGGAATACGCCCGGCGCGTTCGGGTTTTCAACCGAAAGGTCTTTCACGTATTGTGTGATGATCGCTGCCGAAGGCTGCGTGTCCGCGCCATTGGCTTTAGTGTCGAGATTTTGCAGGATGTCGCCTTCGTCGGCCATAATCTAAGATCTTTCGAAAGTTTGTAACTGAACTTGCATCGCTTGCACCAGACATAGGCCCATTGCGCAGCTATTGCATTGCGTAAATTGTTCCGGCGCGCGCCTAGCAGGCGCAAAGCGAGCTCGCAACCGGACGAAATGGTCAATTTGACCAACGAATTGCAACCAATTGGCTGTTGGCGAATTGTAATTGATACCTATTTAAGGCACGTATGAAAATCACAGGGCGCGAGCTAGCCGCAAGGCTGCATTCACGCATCGCGTTTTAGGCAAAGCGAACAGCCTTATGTTCGCAAAGGTAATCGGACCCTTATCGTGTTAACAGAAATCGTAATTCTCGCCATGATCGCCGCCTTTCTGGGGCTCAGGCTATATTCTGTGCTCGGCCAGCGTGCCGAGCATGAAGAAGAATCGATTACCCAGAAATACGATCCGGGCAGCAATAAGGCTGGTCAGCCTGCGCAGCCGCAGACCGCTGCGCCTGCTGCGCAACCGCGTGTTGTTGAACTCGAAGGGGTAGTACCAGCCGTTGAGCGCGGAATTCGCGAAATCAGCGATGCTGATCGGTCATTCGACCTTCCTGGCTTCGTTGAAGGTGCAAAAGGTGCCTATGAAATGGTGCTGGAGGCTTTCTGGACCGGCGATCGCGAAACCCTTCGCGAACTGTGCGACGACGATGTTTACGAAGGTTTCACAGGCGCGATTGATGCGCGCGAAGAGGCCGGACAAACGCTTGAAAACAAGCTGATCCGAATCGAGGAAAGCCGCATCCACTCTGCATCGCTGGATAATCGCATGGCGCGAATCTCAATGTTGTTTGTGGCCGATATTGCTTCCGTGACACGCGACAAGGATGGAAATGTCGTGGCTGGTTCGCTCGACGATGCGATTGAAAGCCGCGACATCTGGACATTCTCGCGCAATATCGGTTCGCGCGATCCAAACTGGGTGCTCGACGAAACCGACGAAGGTTGATTGGCACCGGGCTTCTGCTGGCTGGTTTTTAGGAAATAACGATGCGCATTGCTCCAGCACTGGCGGTCTTGCTTTTGCTGACAGGTTGCGGGCGTCTCATTCCTGAAGCCAGCACACCTTCGACAAACGTGCCGGCTGCACCGGTCGCGGCATCGGCTGTATTGCTTGGCGCAACGCCTCTTTCCGGGATTACCCTAGATAGTGCGAGCCGCACTGAGGCCACCGCCGATCTTGACGCGTTTCTGCTGTCTTGCCGCGTGGCAACCTCACGCGCTGACCGCTCCGGTCTGACCCGTCCCGATGATTGGACTGAGCCTTGCAGCGAAGCTGCCACTTGGCCGCGCAGCAAATCAGCCGAGTTTTTTACGAGCCAATTCACACCTGTCCGCGTCGGAGACGGCGCTGCATTCGCAACCGGATATTTTGAGCCTCAAATCCAAGGCGGCCTGGCCCGGCGATCCGCAACAGATGTGCCCGTTTACGGCCTGCCGACTGACCTTGAGCGTTGCTGGCGCGAAGGCACTCCGGATAGCGAGCGCACCGGCCGCGCACCGCTCAGTCGGCGGATGCCAGACGGGACTTGCACGGAATATTTCACCCGCGCCGAAATCGAGCAAGGCGCGCTGGATGGCCGCGCTCCCGTGATCGGATATGCAAGCGACCCGATCGAGTTCTTCTTCCTGCAAATTCAGGGGTCAGGCCGCCTCGTTACCGAAAATGGCGATGTGGTTCGCATCGGATATGCAGGCCAGAACGGTCATTCCTACACCGGCATTGGCGGCGTCATGCGCGAACGCGGATTGCTGGGTGAAGGGCCCGGCAAATATGCAGGGTCGATGCAAGGCATCATGCAATATCTGCGCGAAAACCCGCGCGATGGCGCAGACCTGATGCGGCTCAATGAAAGCTGGGTTTTCTTCCGCGAACTGGAGGGCGAAGGTCCGCTGGGTTCAATCGGAGTGCCTGTCAGGCCTCGCAATGCGGTGGCGGTTGATCCGCGATACGTGCCTTACGGCGCGCCTGTCATCCTCGATCTCGACCGTGACGTGGCCGACGGCATCTGGATCGCGCAGGATACGGGCGGCGCCATCAAGGGCCCCAACCGGTTCGATACGTTCTGGGGCGCGGGCGAGGAAGCGCGCGAAATCGCAGGCGGAATGAGCGGGCGGGGATCGGCTGTCATTCTCCTTCCCAAAGCCAGTGCCGAGCGGCTGCGCGCAAACGGACAATGAGCGTCCCGCGGGGCCTGAGCGCCGAAGAACAAACTGCATGGGCGAAGCTGGCTGAAAGCGTAACGCCGATGGCGGGGCGCAGACTGCCCCCCGTGCCGAAGCCGGCGATCCATTCTGATCCTGCTCCGGTTAAGCCAACACCCAAGCCGATCGCACCCAAACCACCGAGGCGTGCCCCTGTTGCGGCGCGCGCTCCTACGTCTTCACCGCCACCGCGCCGGCGGTTCTCATCGGAGCTGGACTCGCATTGGACCCGTAAGCTGAAGGCAGGGCAGATCGCGCCGGATTACACGCTCGATCTGCACGGTCACACGCTCGACAGCGCATATAGTCGGATCATCAGCGGTATTGATCAGGCGCGCGCGATGGATGCGCGGCTGGTTCTGGTAATCGCCGGGCGGGAGCGTCCGGTTGATCCGGCAGATCGTGGCAGCAAACGCGGGGCGATCCGTGCGAAGATGCTCGATTGGCTTGCGGCGAGCCATCACGCGGATAGCATCGCTGCGGTGCGCCGCGCGCATATCCGGCATGGCGGCGAGGGCGCACTTTATCTTGTGCTGAAACGGCGGCGCTGAACCCAGCACCGCCGTTCCTTGTTCGGGTATGACAGATTACCCGAACAACCAGACATTCATCAGACGGCCCGGCAGCGCAAAGCTGACAATGCCGGGGATCATCAGAGCGCCGAGATAGAGGCTCAGGATCTCTTTCTTGTGCCCCTTCATATCGCCGCGCCGTGCCGTCGCGATCAGCTTGTAAGATGCCCAAAGGGTCATCGGAATGAAGATGTGAATGAAGCTGAAGGTGCCGCCTGTGCGAATGAAAATCGCGGAAAGGGCGGTCGTCACCATCAGGGCGACCCAGACCTTGCCCAGCGTCTTGTGCATCGGCGTGCCTTTAGGGGCGAGCAGCAAGAACCCGCCCAGCGGGATCGCGGGCAGCACAGTCGTCACATGGATAAGTATGGCGAGGTGGCGGATATTTGGGTGTTCCGGCGCGAAGCCCAACACGCCGCGGCCAACCGCGTAGAATGCCGCGAGTGTCATTGTGGTCGCAGCCAACATCACAATCGCTCGGACCTGGGGGCTGATGTCGAACGCCGGGGCTTTCTTCGGTTTGGGCGTACTATTTTGCGAAAACGGGAATGTGAGTTTCTGTGTAAATACGGTCATCGGTCTGTCTCCAATCACGGTTTGTTTGTGTTCGTTGGAGCCAGAATGCCGCCTACCCGTTTGCCCGCAATCGCTGCTGCGCGAAGGGACGCGCATCTTCGCGAAACGGCGGATTTCACGCGGTTTGCCACTTTACGAAGCGCGAATGGGCAGTCAGGTAAGGTGTATGGACACCGCAAAGCCCGCTCCTGCCAAGCCACTCGCCCGCAAAATCGTCATCGATCTTTCAATCATGACGGTGATCGGCGTGGTGCTGGCATTCGTGGGGCCATTCGGCAGTTTCGCGGAGCCGCTCGCCTATCGGTTGGTCAGCTGGGTCAGCTTCGCGTGGATCGGTTATGCGATTTACAGCCCGATGAGCTGGGTGGTGGACCGGCTGTACGCCTGGCTTGAGCTGCCGCGTCCGTTGCTCTGGGTGTTCGGTGTGGTGCTGGCAACCATTCCGATGACGGCGATTGTCTGGTCGATGGGCTTTCTGCCGCGCCCCGTACCCTTGCCATCGCTGGAGCAGGCGCTGTCATCCTATTTCTATGTGTTTCTGGTCGGCGGCGGGATCACGGCTTTTTTCTACATGATCGAAGCGCGCGGTGAGCACGGTGAAGCGGCGGCTGTGCCGCCAATCGCCCCGGAGACTGCCTCACCAGTTCCTGATCCGATTCTGACAAACCCCTTGATCGAACAGCTTCCGGCGGAGCTCGGTAGCGACATCATCGCTCTGGAGATGGAAGATCACTATGTTCGCGTGCACACTGCGCTTGGTTCGGAGCTGGTCCTGATGCGGCTGCGCGATGCAACGGTCCATGTGGCCGAGATCGAAGGTCAGCAGGTCCACCGCAGCTGGTGGGTCGCACGCCATGCAGTAGAAGACGTGGTGCGCGATGGCCGCAACATCCGCCTGAAACTCCCGCGTGAGGTCGAAGCTCCGGTAAGCCGCGCGAATGTTGCAGCTCTACGAGAGGCTGGCTGGATTTGACGCAGGTACAAAAAGACCTCCGAAACTTTCGCTCCGGAGGTCTCTTGCGACCCTGATCGGGGGGGAGATCAGGGTGAAGTCAAATCACCGATCAGTGATATTTGGCGTAGCTGAGATCGAAGCGATCTGCGTCCATCACCTTGGTCCATGCCGCGACGAAATCATGCACGAACTTCTCTTCGCTGCCAGCTTCAGCATAGACTTCGGCCTGAGCGCGAAGCTGTGAATTGGATCCGAAGACCAAATCGGTGCGGGTCGCGCGGAAACGCTCTGCTCCGGTCGAACGGTCTGTTCCGACATATTCCTCATCACCGCTGCCATCGACGATTGTCCACTTCGTGCTCATGTCGAGCAGGTTGGTGAAGAAGTCCGGTGTCAGCTGGCCCTTGCGGGTCGTGAGGACGCCGTGGCTGGTGTTGCCGGTGTTCGCGCCCAGCGCGCGCATGCCGCCGACCAGAACAGTCAGTTCGGGGATCGAAAGACCCAGCAGATGCGCCTTGTCGATCAGCATGTCTTCGGTGCGGACATTGGCTTTCGTCTTGAGGTAGTTGCGGAAACCATCGGCAAACGGTTCCAGCGGCTCGAAGCTTTCGGCATCGAACTGATCCTCGGTTGCGTCACCGCGACCGGTGGTCACATCAACACTCACATCGAAGCCTGCATCTTTCGCCGCTTTCTCGACCGCAGCCGCACCGCCCAGAACGATAGCGTCAGCCATCGAGATCGAGCCGCGCAGCTCGTCCAGCTTTGCCAGCACTTTGCCCAGCTCTTCCGGATCATTAGCCGCCCAGTTCTTCATCGCGTCAAAGCGGATGTGCGCACCATTCGCGCCGCCGCGGTGATCCGAATTGCGATAGGTCGAGGCCGAAGCCCATGCTGCCTTCACCAGTTCGGATACGGTCAGGCCGCTACCGAGAACAGCGGATTTGAAGGCTGCGACATCGCCATCCGAAACCTGCGTTCCAGCAGGAACCGGATCCATCCAGATCAGCTCTTCCGATGGCACTTCAGGGCCGAGATAGCGGACTTTCGGCCCCATATCGCGGTGGCACAGTTTGAACCATGCACGAGCAAAAGCGTCATCCAGTTGCGCTGGATTGGCGAGGAAGCGCTCCGAAATCTTGCGATATTCAGGGTCCATCTTCAGCGCCATATCGGCGGTCGTCATCATGGTAGGAACCTTGACCGACGGATCGCGGGCGTCGGGTGCCATGTCTTCCGGATCGGGATTAATCGGCGTCCATTGCTGCGCACCAGCCGGGCTGTGCACCAGCTCAAATTCGTATTTGAACAGGATGCGGAAATAGTCGTGGCTCCATGAAGTCGGGTTGTTCGACCATGATCCTTCGATACCCGAAGTGGTGATGTGGCCCTTACCGATTTCTTCCTCGTCATTGAGCCAGCCGAAGCCCTGCAATTCGAGAGCTTCGCTTTCAGGAGCGCCGCCGAACGTGTCAGAAGGCTCAGCGCCGTGCGCTTTGCCGAAGGCGTGGCCGCCTGCTGTCAGAGCGACGGTTTCCTCGTCATTCATCGCCATGCGGGCAAAGGTTTCGCGCATATCGCGTGCGCTTTCCAGCGGATCGGGATTGCCGCCCGGACCTTCCGGATTGACGTAGATCAAGCCCATCTGGATCGCAGCCAATGGGTTTTCGAGAGCCATGCCTTCTTTCGGCTGAATGCGGGTGGCGACGCCTTCGTTCACCCACTGCTCTTCGGTGCCCCAATAGACGCTTTCCGGCTCAAACACGTCAGCACGTCCGCCGCCGAAGCCGAAGACAGGACCGCCCATGCTTTCGATGGCGACATTGCCGGTGAGCACGAACAGGTCGGCCCAGCTGATATTGCGACCATATTTCTGTTTGATCGGCCATAGCAGACGACGCGCTTTGTCGAGGTTGCCGTTATCCGGCCAGCTGTTCAGCGGAGCAAAACGCTGTTGCCCAGTGCCCGCACCGCCGCGACCATCGCCTGTGCGATAGGTGCCGGCTGCATGCCATGCCATGCGGATAAAGAACGGGCCGTAATGGCCATAATCGGCAGGCCACCAATCCTGATTGTCCGTCATGAGAGCGGTCAAGTCGGCTTTGAGTGCAGTATAATCGACCGAGTTGAATGCTTCGGCATAGTCGAAGTCTTCGCCGTAAGGATTGGCGCTTTTGCCTTCCTCGGTCAGAATGTCGAGCTGTGTTGCCTCGGGCCACCAATCCTTATTGGTCCGGCCCAAAAGGGTGCGCATGCCTCCGTCGCCGTTGAACGGGCATCCGCCACTCATTTCACCTGTCTTCGCATCCATGGAAACTCTCCTCTTACCAATGAGACTCGGTGTGCCCGAGTATGATGACAAGAGAATGATGGATGCGCTCTAATCAGTCCAATCGATTAAAATGCGCTGATTGATTGGTTTTACCGATCAAGCGGCTTGAGCAACTTCGTCTACCGGCTCGTTGCGGATGAGATAGTCGAACGCGCCAAGGCCAGCTGTCGCGCCCGTACCCATCGCAACGACGATTTGCTTGTCGGGGACAGTGGTTGCATCGCCTGCGGCGTAGATGCCGGGCAGGTTGGTTGCACCGTGCTCGTCGACGACAATTTCGCCATGCTTGGACAGTTCAAGGCCGGTATCTGCGAGCCATTCCGTGTTCGGGACAAGGCCGATTTGAACGAATACGCCCTCCAACTCAATCGTACGTTCGTCTCCGCTCTCACGATCTTTCAGGACGAGTCCGTTGGTGCGCGATCCGTCGCCAGTGATCTCCGTCGTTTGACCATTGGTCACGATTTCGACATTGGGCATGGAGCGCAGCTTGCGTTGCAGCACTTCGTCCGCGCGCAATTTGCTGTCGAATTCGATCAGAGTGACGTGGCCGACAATCTTGGCCAGATCAATCGCGGCCTCTACGCCGGAATTGCCGCCGCCGATCACCGCGATCCGCTTGCCCTTGAACAGCGGGCCGTCGCAATGCGGGCAATAGGCCACGCCTTTGTTTCGGTATTCCGCTTCGCCCGGTACGCCGAGATTGCGCCAGCGCGCACCCGTGGAAAGGACAAGCGAGCGTGATTTCAGAACCGCGCCATTGGCGAATGTGACTTCGTGCATACCGCCAGCTTCGCTTGCCGGTTTCAGCTGCGTTGCGCGGGCCAGATCCATCAGGTCAATTTCGTTCTGAAGCGTCTGCTTCTTGAGATTGTCCGATAGCTTCGGCCCTTCGGTATAGCTCGTGCCCGGCAAGTTTTCGATGCCGAGTGTGTCCTGCAACTGGCCGCCGAAGCGTTCTGCTGCGATACCCGTGCGGAAGCCTTTGCGAGCGGTGTAGACTGCAGACGCCGCACCGGCGGGGCCGCCGCCGATAACAAGCACTTCAAACGGCTCTTTGGCTGACAGTTTCTCGGCCGCTTTTTCGTCTGCGCCGCTGTCCAGCTTTGACAGGATTTCGGCGAGTTCCATCTTGCCGTTGTAGAAGCTTTCCCCGTTGAGGAATGTCGCAGGAACAGCGAGGACGCCGCGGTTCTCTACTTCATCTTGGAATGTGCCGCCTTCGATCAAGGTCGCGGTGATGCGCGGGTTTTCAAGCGCCATCAGGGTCAGCGCCTGAACAACGTCGGGGCAGTTGTGGCAGCTGAGTGAGAAGAACATCTCGAACTCGAAATCGCCTTCGAGGCCGCGAACCTGCTCGATCAGATCGGCATCGACTTTTGGTGGGTGTCCGCCAGCCCACAACAGCGCGAGCACGAGCGAAGTGAATTCGTGACCCATCGGCAGGCCTGCAAAACGCACCCACTTATCTGCATCGGAAGCGCGGCGGATGATGAAGCTCGGCTTGCGCTCGTGCGTGCCATCAAATTGCGCGCTCACCATTTCGTGAAGCTCGGCAATTTCGGTCAGCAGGGCGCGGGTCTGCGCAGATTTCTCGCTGTCATCCAACGACGCGACAAGCTCAATCGGCTCGCGCAAATTGGCGAGATATTGTGTGAGCTGGGTCTGCATATTGCTGTCGAGCATCGGAGTTCCTCTTGGAAATTCTGCTGTAAATTGGTGTCCGCCCTAGTGCCTCAAAATCGAGGCAAAGTGGGTCCGGATCTCACCTCGCGAGGGGGAGGGGGGATGGCGAGAGTGATCCGGACCCTTTTGCGATCCAAGCCGCAGGGGTGCGCTTGGATGGAGGCCCGCGCGGCCCTGAGCCGGTTAGCCGTAAGGCTTAGATTTTGCCGACTAGGTCAAGCGAAGGAGCCAGCGTGTCGCTGCCTTCTTCCCATGCTGCCGGGCAAACCTGACCTGGGTTGGCGCGGACATATTGTGCGGCTTTGATCTTGCGGGTCAGTTCGTTGGCGTTACGGCCTACGCCTTCGCAGGTGATTTCCATGATTTGGATCACGCCATCGGGATCGACGACGAAGGTCGCGCGATCGGCAAGGCCTACGCCTTCACGAAGAACGCCGAACTGGTTCGACAAGGTGTGCATCTGGTCGCCGAGGAACGGGAACTGAAGCTTGCCGATTTTCTCGGAGCTGTCGTGCCATGCTTTGTGGCTGAAATGTGTGTCGGTGCTGACCCCGTACACTTCGACGCCCATGTCCTGAAGCATCGAGTACTTTTCACCCATATCTTCAAGCTCGGTCGGGCACACAAATGTGAAATCCGCCGGGTAGAAGAAGAATACCGACCATTTGCCTTCGATGTCTTTTTCAGTGACGTCGAAGAAGTCTTTGCCAGCTTGGAATGCGGTTGCTGTGAACGGTTGAACTGTCGAACCGATGATACCCATGGATATATTTCCCTTTTGTGTGGGTTGAGAGGAAGAGGTTGCAGCCCACATAGTGCGTGCTGCGCTGCAAAAAAGACGATTTGTGCGATTGCGAAGATCGAAATTTTCAATCAGGAAAACGGGAGGAGATTGGATTGGTTCCTTCGCTGCATTCAATGCAGCAAATTCTATCCTGCCAGCTGTTTTGCTTGCCGGAAACTGATCAGCTTCCGGCTGTCTTCATCCCATAGTGCAAGCCACATCGTGCTCACCGCCTGCCTCGGGCTGACACGGTTGTATTCGGCCAGTTCTGGGTACGCTTTGAGCGCGGCGGGAAGGCGATAAAACGGAATCCGGCTCACCAGATGATGGATATGGTGGATCGCGATGTTGCCTGTGAACCAGTTCATCACAGCGGGCAGATGCAGGTACGAACTGCCTCCAATTGCGGAATCGTGATAATTCCAGTTTTCGCGCGTATCCCAATGCGCATCTTCAAACTGATGTTGGACATAGAATAACCACACGCCAACCGATGCCGCCGTGAGTAGGACAGGCAGGAACACCAGCGCCGTCACTGCGGCTCCGAAAGCCAGCCCAAGCGCAATCAGGATCGCGGCCGTGACCGCATTCGTCGCAAGCGCGCTGATCCAGTAAATCCAGCCCGCTTTCATCAGCCCGATCGGTAGCCGGTGGCGCAGCAGGAACAGGTAGGCTGGGCCCAGCCCCATAAGCACAATCGGGTGGCGATAAAGGCGATAGCCAAAGCGCCCAAGCCAGCTCTTTTCGCGATATTCGCGCACGGTCAGCGTATCCACATCGCCATATCCGCGCGCATCCAGATTGCCTGTGCTTGCGTGATGCAATTCGTGGCTGCGCCGCCAGCAATCATAGGGGGTCAGGGTGAGAACGCCGATTGACCGGCCCAGCCATTTGTTCACCGCCTTGCTTTTGAAAAACGATCCATGTCCGCAATCATGTTGAATGATGAACAACCGAAGGAGCAGCATGCCCGCAAGCGGAATGAGCGCCAGCGCGATGTAATACTCGGCCTGAACCGCAAACAGCATCGCCGCCATCAAAGCTGCAAATGGGACGAAGGTGGATGCGACTTCCCAAATGCTGCGCGAAACGCGCGGGGTCCGGAATGCAGCAAGCTCGCGAGCCAGTTTGCGGGGATTGATTGCATTGTCATCGCTGGTTTCAGCGGCGGCGGTTAGGGGAGCGTGAATAAATGCACCTGAGGGTTTCAATTAGGGGAAATCGTATTGCCGACCGTGCTACCAAGCGTAGCCGCGAGAGGCAATTGGCGTTGGTCGAAACGCGCGTGGAGCTCGCAAAGAGAGCGTACCGGGAATTTAGGCTTTTGTCGGATAGCGGATAGTGCTCCAAGCGATTTCACTGGGCAATTCACCGCGCCCAAGAAAGTGCGCGAGGATTTGCTTGGCAGCCTTCTCGTCGACCCTGCCTTCGGGCCAGCGCTTGAAAAAGCCCAATTTGCCTTTCAAAGTCACTTCCTTGCCAGCCCATTTACTTGTCGGCTTTACTGCAATTTTGTTGATGTACTCGTTTCTCGGTGTGACTTCGATATGCCAGCCGTCCTTGTACCATCTGATCAGCAGTTCATCCGCGCCATTGTTGACTGCGCGCAGGAACGGATGTCGACCGCCTTTTGTCGAATTTAACGCCTCCTCAATCGCCTCTGGGGTTGCAACCAACCAGGCATCCCAGTCTCCAGCACGAACAGATGGGCTCGGGAAAGCGGCGTTATGGATTTCGGTGTCCGCTTGATGCTTTCGGTGCAGACGCTCTTCGAGCCATTCCCCCGAAATGAACAGGCCCACCAGCAAGAGCAAGAAAGCCGGCAGCATGAACCAAAAACCATGTATCTCTGCGATCTCAAACAGCGTCGGAATGTAAATCACTACGAACGCCGCCGGGACGATAGAACTTACGATCCTTGCGAGCCTTGCACGCATCACTATGCGTTCTCCATTTGGCTACCCAACCTGCGCGCGGTGAAGCATCTTCTGATCCGCCAGCACCAGCGCCATCATCGCCTCGACCACGGGCGTTCCGCGAATGCCCACGCAGGGATCGTGACGACCTTTGGTGCGGACCTGCGTTGCCTCGCCTGCGGAGTTAATCGAGTCCACCGGCGTCAGAATTGAACTGGTCGGCTTGAAGGCCACGCGGCACACCACCGGCTGTCCGGTCGAGATACCGCCCGCCGTCCCACCTGCATGGTTGCTGGCATAGACCGGCTTGCCATCCGGGCCGGGCGACATCGCATCGGCGTTCTGCTCGCCCGTCAGGCGCGCGGCCTCGAAACCGTCGCCGATTTCGACGCCTTTGGTCGCGTTGATGCTCATCATGGCGGAGGCGAGTTCGCTGTCGAGCTTGCCATAGACCGGCGCGCCCCATCCGGCGGGCACTCCATGCGCCACGCATTCGACGACTGCGCCTAGCGAAGAGCCATCCTTGCGAGCATTGTCGACCAGCTCTTCCCAACGCTTCGCAGCGGCGGCGTCAGGGCAGAAGAACGGGTTTTGGCCAATCTGGTCATAATCGATATTAGCCGGGTCGATCCGGTCCCCGCCAAGTTCGCAAACAAAGGCGGTGATCGTGACTTCGGGAATGATCAGGCGCGCCACCGCGCCCGCGGCCACACGCGCAGCCGTTTCGCGGGCGCTCGAACGTCCGCCGCCGCGATAATCGCGGATGCCGTACTTCGCGTCATAGACATAGTCAGCGTGACCGGGGCGATAGCTTTGCGCGATTTCCGAATAGTCTTTCGACCGCTGATCGGTGTTCTCGATCATCAGATGGATCGGCGTGCCGGTTGTGACCTGCTGCCCATCCGCATTGTCGAACACGCCCGACATTATGCGCACCGCGTCCGGCTCTTTACGCTGGGTAGTGAACTTGCTCGTCCCCGGCTTGCGCGCATCCATAAATGGCTGGATGTCCTCTGCGCGCAGAGGCAATCCCGGCGGGCACCCATCCAGCACCGCGCCAAGTCCGGGGCCATGGCTTTCGCCCCAAGTGGTAAAGCGCAAAACGCGCCCGAACGTGTTCAAACTCATGCCTGCTCTCATGTCGCAACTGTGGGCCGGTGTCCATAATCTCTGGCGCTGCGGGTTCGTATGCGCCAGAAGAATGCTCAGAACAAATCGGGGCCAAGGGCGCGGACGAATGATTGCAAAGCTATCGGGGCGGCTGGACGAAACCGGCGAGGACTGGGCCATCGTCGATGTGCAGGGCGTGGGCTATCTGGTCCATTGTTCGACCAAGACGCTCGCCGCGCTGGGCGAAGTGGGCGAGGGGTGCACGATCCACACCGATTTGCAGGTTTCCGAAAACGATATGCGGCTGCTCGGCTTTGCCGAAAGCGCAGAGCGCGACTGGTTCCGATTGCTGACGACGGTTCAAGGCGTGGGCAGCAAAGTGGCGCTCGCAATCCTTTCTGCACTGTCGACCGGTGAAGTGCGCGATGCCTGCGCGGGCGGAGACGCGGCGACGGTGGCGCGGGCGAACGGTGTCGGGCCGAAGCTGGCAAGCCGGATCGTCAACGAGCTCAAAGACAAAGCAGGCGCTCTGCCCGGCGGAGGCATTGCCGGAGCGGCTGGCGTCGCAGTGCCGAAAGGCGCAGCGAGCGCCGATGCGGTCAGCGCGCTGGAGAATCTCGGGTTCAAACCGGCGGTAGCCGCGCAAGCTGTGGCTCGGGCGCAGGCAGAATTGGGCGAGGACGCGAAAGAAGGCGATCTGATCAGGTTCGCGCTTAAGAAAGCGGCTGGGTGATGCGTGCCAAGTGGCGGCTCTTTGTCTTGCTTTTTTACGGCTGTCTCTTGTTTTGGGAGTCGGTGACAATTGGCGCACCGCATGCCAGCATTGCAGATGTACCGTTTACGATCGTGCTAATGCTTGTTGCATTGGCGCCAGTCGTTTTCTTGTGTCTTGTACCTCGTCAAACCGATGCAATGGGGATAGTCGCAATACTCGTTATTGGGTTTGGCGTGTGGGGTTATGATGCAAATGACGGTGATCCTATCGGCTTGCTAATCCTAATTTTCTATCAATACTGCGCGACGGGTGTTGGAGCCTTGATGATCATACTCGGAGCTCATTTTCTAAAGGCAAAATCATGATCAGACTGGGATTCGCAACCGCGCTCACCGCAGCGCTAGTCGCAACACCGCTGGCCGCTCAAGACCTCTCGGCGTTCAAAACCGGTCCTGTCTTTGAAGACTTCGGCCCGCATGCGCCGGTGCCGGATCAGGACTTTGCGATCCCTGAAGAGACCGATCTCTATATCGCTTTTGACGCTGCGAAGGCCGCTGAAGACGGGCGTATCAATCGCACCATCGAAAGCGCGGCGCGGTTTATCAATATGCACAATACCGCCGGAGTGGAGCCTGCGCGCGTCCGCGTTGCGGTCGTGGTGCACGGCAAGGCGACGCTCGATCTGTTGAACGATGCGAAGTTTGCTGAGCGCGAATTGGGTGAGGCCAACGCGACCGCCGCCGTTATCCCGGAATTGCTAGATATGGGCGTGCGGATCGTGCTGTGCGGGCAAAGCGCTGCGGCCAATGGGGTCGCTAAAGAAGATCTGGTTCCCGGTGTCGAAATGGCGCTTTCCGCGATGACAGCCCACGCGGTCTTGCAACGACAGGGCTATACGGTGAACCCGTTTTGAAGCGCGTAAGGCAACTTCTGTACTTCGTTATTGGGCTCGCTCTGTACCCGTCATCAGCTTCAGCATGCATGTCGGATGGCCCCGAGGGCTTTGTCTCAGGGTTGATCTGGGAAGAGCGCCATAAAGCCGTGCCGGAGAATGCAATGGTGCTCAAAATCGAAGTGATTGGCCCACATGAAGATATGCCGTTCGGATTGATCGCGAATGTTGAGGAGGGGTCAGAAACGCTGCAGGGCGAGCAACTGAACATCGTGCCAAAGGCATGGAATTCATGCATCGGCCTCGGACGGCTCAACGGTTATATCGTTGTCGAAAACGAGCCGACGAGATTCGATGCCGCGCCAGACACTGACTTTTTCATGGCCTTAGCCTATCTGCCAGATCCTGCTGATCGGTCTCGCGGGTTTGAGCGAGAAAACAACTGGTTTATTCCGGGCAAACAAGCACCCGAATTACGGATACCTGCTACCGAATGACCGAAGACGAACCCATCCATTCGCCTGATCGCCAAGCGGGTGATCCTGACGCTGCATTGCGGCCCAAGAGCCTTGCCGAATTTATCGGTCAGGAAAGCGCGCGCGACAATTTGCGGGTCTTTATCGAAAGCGCCAAGTCGCGCGGTGAGGCGATGGATCACACGCTGTTCTTTGGTCCGCCGGGGCTGGGTAAGACCACACTCGCGCAGATCGTAGCGAATGAATTGGGCGTTGGGTTCCGCGCCACGTCCGGTCCGGTGATCGCCAAAGCCGGCGATCTTGCCGCACTGCTCACCAATCTTGAACCGCATGATGTGCTGTTCATTGACGAGATCCACCGGCTCAATCCAGTGGTCGAAGAAGTGCTCTATCCAGCGATGGAGGACCGCGCGCTCGACATTATTATTGGCGAAGGGCCGTCTGCGCGCAGCGTGCGGATTGATCTGCCGCCTTTCACTTTGATCGGTGCGACGACGCGGCAGGGGTTGCTAACCACACCGCTGCGAGACCGCTTTGGCATTCCGGTCCGGCTGCAATTCTACACGCATGACGAGCTGGACCGGGTGGTGAAGCGCGGGGCCAGTTTGCTGGGTCTGGAAATCGATGCCGATGGCGCGCGCGAGATTGCCCGCCGCAGCCGCGGAACGCCGCGTGTCGCTGGCCGCTTGCTGCGCCGTGTGCGCGATTTTGCCCATGTCGCGGGCGAGGGGACTGTTACGCGCGCGGGTGCAGATGATGCGCTGACCCGGCTGGAGATCGACCGGCTGGGTCTGGATGCGATGGACCGCCGCTATCTCACCATGATTGCAACCACTTACAAGGGGGGGCCCGTTGGCGTGGAGACGCTTTCGGCCGGTCTCGCGGAGCCGCGTGATACCGTTGAGGATGTGGTCGAGCCTTACCTGATCCAGCTTGGCCTCCTCGCGCGCACGGCGCGCGGGCGGGTGCTGAATGACGCCGGATGGGAGCATCTGGAGATGTCACCTCCCAAGCAGCAGCCCCCTGCGCAAACCGGGCTTTTTGGCGAGGGCAAGTGATTCTCTGCCCGTTTCGCGAGAATCGCGTTTCGGCAGTTTAAGGATAACGAAACGGCTAACTTGGCCTCACTATTCGGTATCAAAACGGGACAGCGGCGGTGAAATCCGCCTGAATCCAAGGCTTGCGAGCCGTTAACGCCTCTTATTCATGGTTAACCGCATTGCGAGAACGGCCAATCGTTCCGCATGACACACTTGGAATTGGTGGAGATGCGGGTGGGCCGTGTCAGACACCATCAGAAAGCAAGGTTCGAAACTATGTCGCTCAAACTGGCTGCTGCAAAGCTCTCCGCCGCCGTCGCGGGTGTCGCCCTGATCCAGGGTGGTGCCGTCCGCGTGGCCGAGCCGCTTAACACCGACGAGCCCCAGTACACGACCAATCTTGATGGTCAGCTGGTAGAGGATAGCCGCAAAGGCGTTCCGATCGCTGAGCCGCGTTACATCAAGGGTCCTCAATATGTTGAAGGACCACGATACATTAAAGAGCCGCGCTACATCAAAACGCGCACTCGCGAATTGCCGCGCCCTGAACAACGTCGTCGCCGCATTGTCGAGCGGACGATTGAATGTCAGCCGATTGGTGCAGGTCCGGGCGTTGGCTCTGGTACACATAGTGTCGCTGGCTCCGCACCGCTGCCCGCCGGTGCGACCCGCGCATATATTGACGTAAACGAATGCCCGCCAATCCAGCAGGTTGCCTACGCACCGGCACCGCTTCCCCCACTTCCACCGATTTCCGGTGGCGGCGGTGGCGGTGCTCCGATCGTAGTTGGCGGCGGTGGCGGCTTTGGCGGCGGCTTCGGCGGCGGTGGAGGCTTCTTCGGCGGCTTCTTCGGCGGCGGTGGTTCGTCTTCCGGTGACGTTTCTGTAGTCAGCACGACCACAACCGGCGGCTCGAGTTCGGGCGGTGAGGATGATCCCGGTGACGGCGGCAGCAGCGGCACGATCGACATTCCTTTGGATGGTGACGGCGGGATCAATATCGACATCAATATCGATAATTCGACCTCCACTACATCGTCGAGCGGCACGATCAGTTCGTCGACTTCTACAGGTGAAGTGTCCAGCTCGACCGGTCAGATTTCGAGCACGTCGACTTCGGGTGACGTATCGAGTTCAACTGGCCAAGTCTCATCGAGCACTGGCGGTATCTCGAGCACGACCTCGACCACTTCGGGCGACGTTTCCAGTTCGACAGGTGCCGTTTCTTCGAGCACTGGAACGGTCTCATCCAGCACCGGCGGCGTTTCGTCGAGCACGGGTGCAGTCTCTTCGAGCACCGGCGGTGTATCGAGCAGCTCGGGCGACGTATCGAGTTCTTCGGGCAACGTTTCGAGCAGCTCGGGTAACGTCTCAAGTTCTTCCGGCAATGTGTCGAGCTCTTCGTCGTCATCGTCGAGCTCGTCCTCAAGCAGCTCGTCTTCTTCGAGCAGCTCATCCTCGGGCGGCAACACTTCTGGTGGCAATACCTCAGGCGGTAACACGTCTGGCGGCACCAGCGGCCATCCTGGTACAACCACATCGGGCGGAAACACCTCTGGTGGTTCGTCGGGCAGTTCGTCCTCTAGTTCATCTTCATCCTCGAGCAGCAGCTCGTCGGGTGGTTCGAGCGGTGGCAACACATCGGGCGGCAATACGTCCGGTGGCTCTTCGAGCAGTTCTTCGTCGAGCTCATCCTCGTCGTCGAGCAGCTCTTCGTCAGGCGGTAACACCTCAGGCGGTGCAACCTCTACAGGCGGTTCGTCGAGCGGCTCTTCGTCCAGCTCCAGCTCGTCATCAGGTGGTTCATCCTCCGGTGGTGCGACATCAACTGGTGGATCGTCATCGAGCAGCAGCTCTTCGTCGTCGTCTTCCAGCTCAAGCTCGTCTTCGGGCGGCGCGACCAGCGGCGGCACCTCGGGTGATATGACGAGCAGCACCAGCTCTTCGTCTTCATCGAGCAGCTCTTCATCGTCCAGCTCGTCTTCGGGTTCGTCGGGCAGCAGCGGTTCTTCTGGCTCGTCGTCGTCGTCTTCATCTTCGAGCTCCAGCTCATCGAGCAGCTCGTCTTCTTCGGGCGGTACGAGTGGCACAACCAGCGGCACCGAAGTTCCGGCACCGCCCATGATGGCACTGTTCGGCCTGGCCGCAGCAGCGATCCTTGGTCGCCGTAAGTTCAAGGTGAAGAAGGACGCGTAAGCGCTAACTTCCGGCCTAACAAAAAGGGCGGCTTCGCAAAGTGCGGAGCCGCCCTTTTGCTTTGGCGCGCGCGATCAATCCGTTTCGGCAGCGACCCAATCGACAGATGCGGTCGTCATTGTGCCCTCAAGCTCCCAGATATTCGTGTAGCCGTAGCCATACAGATTGACGAAAGTGGGAATGTTAAGCGCCAGTGTTGCCAACTTGGTTCTGATTGGGGGCACATCGTCCACAAAGTTGTTGTTGCAATAAATCAGGATAGGGCGGCCAGCATTTTCGCCGATCACCTTGGCTAGGCTTGCGCTGGTGAAATCGGAAAACGGGAGGTTCACCGCACCTTCGAGATGGCCTGCTTTGAAAGCTTCGGCTGAGCGGGTGTCGAGCAGCAAAACGCCTTGCTCACGTGCCTTCTCGAAGAAGGCCGCGCGCTCGAGTAATCTGGATTCGCGATAGGGTTGAACCTTTTCGACCAGTTCAGCAAAGCCAGTATAGTCGATCTGTTCAGATGGATCGACAGCGGTCTGGTCTTGTGCAGAGACCGGCACCGCCAGCATGGCAGCGGCGATAATCGCAGACACATGGTGCTTCTTGAACATATCTCTCTCCCGTCGATTAGAGAGATATCATCAGGGATGCGCTATTTCGCTGCCATGAACATGGTCATCGGAACGGCGTGCTATTTGCTCGCGGTCGTTGCTTCGGTCCACGCAATGTATCCGCCAGCCAAGTGGCGCACGGGCTTACCTAAGTACTCTGACAGTTTGTGGCCCGCTATCCCCGAGCGGCGACCCGAGCGGCAATAGAGCACGATTTCACGGCCAGCTGCCCTCTCGAGTAGTTCAGGCCCCGGCTCGAAATCGGCGAGTGCAATATGGCCCGCGCCGTCGATCATTCCTTCGGCGACTTCTTCCGCCGTGCGAACATCAATGAGCCAAATATCTTCGGAAGCTCTCAATTCCTTAAGCTGTGCCACGGAAAGGTCGATGACCTGAGACTGTTCGGTGGCAGAGTCTTTTAGGGCTGCATCGCTTTGTTTGGGTGCCGCCAGTTCAAAACCCGGCGGAACACTCGGCGTATCGCCATCCTCGCCGCCGCCGGGCGCGCAGGCGCAGAGCCCGAGCGTCACAGCGGCAGTCAAAGGAAAGCGAAGGTCGATCATCCAGCGCCCTTAAGCAGCGAGCTTACGCAGAACGTAATGGAGAATGCCGCCATTGCGGTAATACTCCATCTCGTTTGCGGTATCGATGCGGCACAGAGCGTTGAAGCTGAAGGCTGTGCCATCGGCGCGGGTCGCTTCAATTTCGACATCCTGACCGGGCGTCAGATCAGCCAGTCCTTTGATCGAGAATGTGCAATCCGCATCGAGGTTCAGAGTTTCACGGGTATCGCCGTCTTTAAACTGCAGCGGCAGAACGCCCATGCCGACGAGGTTTGAACGGTGAATGCGCTCAAAGCTCTCAACGATCACTGCGCGCACGCCGAGCAGGATGGTGCCCTTCGCTGCCCAGTCACGGCTGGAGCCGGTGCCGTATTCTTTGCCGCCGACAACGATCAACGGTGTGCCATCGGCTTTGTGCTTCATGGCAGCGTCATAGATCGGCATTTGTTCGCCGTTGTAAGTGGTCTCGCCGCCTTCGACGCCCGGGACCATTTCGTTCTTGATGCGGATATTGGCGAAGGTGCCGCGCATCATCACGTCATGGTTTCCGCGGCGCGAGCCGTAGGAGTTGAAGTCCTTCTTCGCGACCTGATTGGAGTTCAGGTACGAACCGGCAGGGCTGTCTTCCTTGATCGCGCCAGCGGGCGAGATGTGGTCGGTCGTGACAGAATCGCCTAGGATCGCGAGCGGCTTTGCGCCTTCGATATCGGTGATCGGAGCAGGCTCCATGCCCATGCCTTCGAAGTATGGCGGGTTGGCGATGTAGGTGCTGCCCGCGCGCCATTGATATGTGTCAGATGGCTCGACTGTGATAGCCTGCCAATGCTCATCGCCATCATAGACGTTGGCATAACGGTCCACGAACATCGAGCGATCGATATTGGCAGCGCGGTTTTCCGCGACTTCGGCGTTGGTTGGCCACAGATCGGCGAGCATCACATCGTTGCCGTCTTGGTCCTGACCAAGCGGCGTGGTGGTGATGTCTTCGGTTACCGTGCCGAGCAGCGCGTAAGCGACGACGAGCGGCGGCGATGCGAGGAAGTTGGCACGCACGTCTTGCGATACGCGGCCTTCGAAATTGCGGTTGCCCGAGAGGACCGATGCCGCAACGATATCGTTGCCGTTGATCGCTTTGCTGATCGGCGGAGCGAGCGGACCCGAGTTACCGATACAGGTGGTGCAGCCATAGCCGACGAGGTCAAAACCAATTGCGTCGAGATCTGCCTGCAGGCCCGATTTCACGAGGTAGTCGGTGACGACCTGCGATCCCGGTGCGAGCGATGTCTTCACCCATGGTTTCGGCTTGAGGCCTTTTTCGACGGCTTTCTTCGCAACCAGACCGGCGGCGATCAGAACATCGGGGTTCGATGTGTTGGTGCAGCTTGTGATCGCAGCGATCACAACGTCACCGTCGCCGATGTCGTGGTCTTTGCCTTCGACAGCAGTGCGGACAGGAGCGTCTTTCTTGTAAAGCGTTTTAAGGTCGCCGTTGAACAGCTCGTCCACTTCAGGAAGGATCACACGATCCTGCGGACGTTTCGGTCCGGCAAGGCTTGGCACAACAGACGTCATGTCGAGCTCGAGTGTGTTCGAGAAAATCGGCTCATGTGCCGGGTCGAACCACATGCCTTGCTCTTTCGCATAGGCTTCAACCAGAGCGAGGTTTTCTTCGCTGCGACCGGTCAGGCGCATGTAGTCGATGGTCTTGTCATCGATGCCGAAGAAGCCGCAGGTCGCGCCGTATTCCGGCGCCATGTTGGCTATGGTAGCACGGTCGGCGAGTGTCAGGTTGGCAACGCCTTCGCCATAGAATTCAACAAAGCGGCCCACAACGCCGACCTCGCGAAGCATCTGGACGCAGGTGAGAACGAGGTCGGTTGCGGTTACGCCTTCGGCCATCGCGCCGGTCAGTTTGAAGCCGACGACTTCAGGGATCAGCATAGAGATCGGCTGGCCGAGCATCGCTGCTTCAGCTTCGATCCCGCCAACGCCCCAGCCAAGCACGCCCAGACCGTTGATCATGGTGGTGTGGCTGTCGGTGCCGACGCAGGTGTCAGGATAGGCGACCATCTGGCCGTTTTCGTCTTTGCTCGACCAGATGCCTTGGGCAATGTGCTCAAGGTTTACCTGGTGGCAGATGCCAGTGCCGGGAGGGACAGCTGAGAAGTTTTCAAAGCTCTTCGATCCCCATTTGAGGAAGTCGTAACGCTCTGCATTGCGCTCATATTCGAGCGCCATATTGGCTTCCATCGCTTTCGGATGACCGAATTCATCAACCATGACCGAGTGATCAATCACGAGGTTTACAGGTACCTGTGGGTTAATCTTGGCCGTGTCGCCGCCAAGCTCTTTGATCGCATCGCGCATGGCGGCGAGGTCAACCACGCAAGGAACGCCGGTGAAGTCCTGAAGCAGGACGCGGGCCGGGCGGTATTGGATTTCGTTGCCCGTGACAGGATTTTTCTGCCAATCGACAATCGCTTGAGCGTGCTCTTTGCCGACGGTGAAGCTTTCATCTTCAAAGCGCAGCATGTTTTCCAGCAGCACTTTCATCGAGTTTGGCAGGCGCGAAACATCGCCCAATTGCTCGGCCGCTTTGGCGAGCGAGTAATAAGCGTAGTCGGTGCCATTGACCGAAAGCGTTGAGCGGGTGGCTAGCGTGTCCTTGCCGGTTGCTGTCATCGGGAAATCCCATCCTTGTTTGCTGTCCCGCAGCGTGGAGGTCACTGCGGGTGGAGGTGTCTTGAATCGCGCTCGATTCAGACCGTTAAATCTGTGATCAGCACCTGCTAGTTTGAGTGCGCCTCGTCAAGGGTTTGCCCTCTGTTGCGAGTCGCTTTCGAGTACAGATTTAGGACGCCGTAGCGGCAATGCGCTCGCGCGGCTTGCGTGTGGCAATCCAGCAGCCTGTCACAATCAGAGCTGTACCTGCAATCGTCGGTACTGTCACAGGCTCGCGAAAGAATGCCCAACCAAACAGGCTGGCCCACAGAAAGCCTGTGTATTCGATAGGTACCAAAGCCTGAGCCTCGGCCCGCGCATAGGCCCAAGCGATGGCCATCGCGCCCACAACTGTCAGCGCTCCGGCCGCAGCAATCGCCCAAAGCGCGTCCATCTGCGGCGTGGTGCCGAGCAGCGGCGCAAACAAAAGCAGCACCAACCCGCCAACGCCGCTATGAAATGTTGCGACTTCAACTGGCCCCGCGACCTGGCTTTGTTTGCGGATCACCACAAAATTGTAGGCGTAAAGGAGGGCCGAAAATATGAGAGCACCGAGCCCCAACATTACATCATCGGTCATCTCGCCCCGCCCAAGCCGTCCTCCGACAATCACCAAGGTCCCGATAAAGCCCAAAATGCTGGCGAAAATTGCTTTGGGTTGGATTTCTTCGCCGAGCAGTACGCGGGCAAAATAGAGCGCGATTAGCGGCGCGATAAAGCTGATCGCAATGGCTTCGGCGAGCGGCAGCTTGGTCAGCGCATAGAAGAAGCTCAGCGCCATGATGGCGGAAATGATGCCGCGCTCAACGTGCAATTTCATCACATCGCGGCTCGGCCAGCCTTTGCGCTGTGCAAGAAAGAAGGGCGCGATGATCGCTGCACCGAACAACGAACGCAGGACAGTCGCCGTGTACGTGCCTGTCGCCAGAGCGGCTTCTTTCATAAATGCGTCCATCAACGACAGAAAGCCGACGCCCGCCGCCGCAGCGATAAACGGTAGCAATCGCGAAAGGGGACTGGGCGAGGACGACATAACTTCGCGCCTTTAGGCAGTCTTCGCCCTCGCGTCACGCTGCTGCGACGAAAAAGCCTTGTAAATTCATCAGTCAGAAAGCCATGCTGGTTGATACGAGCACAAAAGCAGGGGTATAGTTACCATACAATTCGGTGCAGTCGTGTTTGGCGGCAATTTGGGACAATAGAGGCATTCATGGTCAAATTTTTTGGCAAATTTGCGAGCGGAATCGCGGCAGTGGCATTGGTTTCGAGCGGCGCTTTCGCGCAGGATCAGGAGCCAACAGAGGCTCCAGCCGAAACCGAAACGAGTTTCGATGAAGCATTTCCCCAAATGGTTTCGGGCGAAGTGGTTCAGGGCGGGCTCGATGCTCCCGGCCCGCTGGTTCAACAGTGGGATCTGGATGCTGTTGCAGACCTGATCGGCTTTATAGAAGGGATCGCCGCCGAAGGGCTCGATCCGCGCGATTATGATCTGCAAGCGCTCAAAGTGTCGATGCGCGGCGGACCATCCGAAGAGTTGAGCGAGATTGCCTCAAAGAATTTCGTCTGGTTGGTCGAGGATTTGCGCGATGGTCGCACACCGATGGATGCGCGCAAGCAGTGGTTTGTGGTTGATCCGGACCGCGACACCAACCGCACCGGCGACTTGCTGACTGAAGCATTGGCGACCGGCGATGTCACCGGCACTCTAACGCAATTGAACCCTGCGCATCCCGATTATGCACGCCTTAAAGAAGAGCTTGCCAACACGCCGGAAACAGAGACGAAGAAACGCAAACTGATCCGTGCGAATATGGATCGCTGGCGCTGGCTGGGCCGCGATCTGGGTAAGAAATATCTGATCACCAATGTGCCGGAATATCAGCTCCGCCTAACAGTGGGTGACAAGATTATCTCCACCTACCGCACAGTTGTGGGCAAGCCGGGTCGCACCGCGACCCCGCAATTGGCTGAAATGGTGTCAGGCGTAGTCTTCAATCCCACATGGACTGTTCCGCAGAGCATTGTGAAAGGCGAGGGGTTGGGCCAGCGCGTGCTAAACAACCCCGCTTGGGCACGGTCCAAGGGGTATAAAGCAACCAAAGGCGCGAATGGCTGGATCACAGTGGTGCAACAGCCCGGGCCGACCAATTCGCTAGGCCGGATGAAGCTGGAAATGCCGAATCCGCATGCGATTTTCTTCCACGACACGCCGTCGCGGCATTTGTTCGCGAATGACAATCGCGCTCTCTCGCATGGTTGCATCCGCACAGAGCGTGCGCTGGAGCTGGCGATCACGATGGCCATTCTCGGCAAAGGTGCGAGCAAGGACGAAGCGGTCGAAATCGCAACGTCCGGCAAATACACCAAGGTGATGATCAAGGATAAGCTGCCCGCCTACATCACCTATTTCACAATGGCATCCGACATCAATGGCGAGATGCAGACCTTCAAAGACATCTATGGCCGCGACGCGCCGGTTCTGGCGAGCTTGGACAAACCACGCGAAGGCAATCGCAGCAATGTGATCGATGATGAAATCATCGTGATTGAGGACGATCCGCGCGTCGGGGGTTAGGACCAGCGGCTAAAATGGCGCGCACTGATGACAGCTTTCCGGTAGAGTAGGCCCGCTGGGATTGCATATGCCAGCGCGAAACCGATCAGCCCCCATTTGTCGCGCGGCTCCCAATGCTCAAAATCGCCAGCTAGCAAGGAAGCTGCCACGTAGCTGGTCGCGATTGCCGCCAGCACTGAAATTACGGCTGCGGCAGGCGTTTCAATACGCGGACCCAGCAACGCGGCAATCGGCATGCCAACCAATGCGATATAGAACGCACAAAAAAACGTGCCTACGATGGTCCCCAACCCCACAAAGACCAGGAAGCCAAATAGTAGGCCGAGTAATGAGTCTGCAGTGAAATCCAGACTTGAAGAAAGTTCACCAAAGAAAACTCCGGCGAATGCGCACGTCGAACCGATCGCAGCGGCCAGACCGCTGGCGGGTAGCACCGCACTGACTGCGGAGCCTGCATTCAATTCAAACCCGGCGTGATCCGGACGATAGCTCACGCTTCAAAACGTTCCTGGCGCATATCGCTGAACCGCATTCGGCTCTTCCGGCTGCAGCGTTTTAAGCGAGCCGTCCGACCAGCCGAGACTGTCGGCATAAAGCAAGCGCCCGCCTGACAGGTTCAGCAGCGCAATGCGGAATTGCTCTTCGCCTAGCGCAAAGCATCCGTTCGATCGTCCCAGTCTACCCCAGCGGCTTATGTGCGAAGGCTCTGCATATTTGGCGCGGTGCATCACGATGTAGCGGCGAAGGGCGGCATCGTTGGTGGAGTCGAGCCCGCCCAAACGCACCGATGTCCCATAGCGCCCGACATACCATTCCCACGTGATATAGGCGCCTTTGCTTGTCGCGTTGGAACCTTCGACGTTGGAATAATTGTTGAGCCAGCCATCATGCTCCGGATCGGAGCCGGTGCCGTGGCTGACATGAAAGCTCTGCACTTCCTCGCGGTCCAGATTGACGAAGTGAAAGCGCTTTTCGGCGGAGTGCACTCCAAAATCGGCAATGCCGACGATATCTTTTTTCCAGATCACGTCGCCCGCGCGGTCAAGCTCGCGTTTGGCCAGAGCAAACAGCTTGCGATTGCGCTCGCTCCCTGCGCGCGGCGCAGCCGCGATTGTTGCAGGAAGTGTTGCTGCGGCACCTGCGACGATGCCAGTCTTTAGAAGATCACGCCGGTTCATATCGCTGATACTACTAGCTCAATTCTATCGTTCCCGTGAATAGGCAATCGCACGTCTTTTACGTGGCCTCGTGGATTGCCTTCGCTGCCATGCCAAGCTTGATAACACCCGGCATATTGGCCTGAATTTTCGGACCGACTTTGCTGAGCTCCGCAAGCCGCGGATCATTGTTCGCGATCATCTCTGCAACAGCAGGGCCCGTGGGGTGAAGGCGGCTTCTGGCGTTAAAGGCATTGGTCTTTTCGTTGTTTGAAAGGATCGCCGTGCTCATCAGATTGGCCATCACCGCGTAGGGATACGTATCTGTCGTATCGGTCAACGGTGCGGGCGGGCATAGAGCGTTTCTTTCATCGTCGGTTTCAAAATTCGCCTCTAAAAACGCGCCGAGGGCCGCGCTGTATGGCACAAACGGCGCCTGCACCAATTGCAGCGTAATCGTGTCACCATCGAAGAATTTGCGCGTTTTGTCGCGCGCCTCGAATGGCACTGCGCTGGCTGTGCAGTCGATGAAGAGGGTATTGGCGGGGACTTCAACGGCTTCATCGCCAAAGTGCATCGCGCCGTCTTCGATCTTGCTTACGCGACCTTGGCGATAGACTGTTTTGATTGACCGAAGCAGATCGACCTCGGCTTCGGACATGACCGCGAAATGGAACATTTTCGGCGTCACGCTCTCATCGATCCGCAGCATCGTTCCGCGCTTACCCAGCTCGGCGAACATCTCATCGCCGGTTTCCGATGCAGCGGCTGCTTCTACCAGATCGCTTTGGAATTCGATCAGGCCTTCGATCCCGTGCTTGGCCGGTTGCAGCAATTTGCGGTTGAACATCCAACTATCGCGCGGGCGGACCCAGCCGATTTTGTCAGGGGACACACCGGCCTCTAACAGCCACACAGCGGTGTCCATTGCGGTCTTGCCGCCGCCAATTACGATGTAGTTCTCTGGCAGATTGCCGATGTCTTTCCAAAGTCCGGGGAGGTCGCCCGGAATCGCGAAACGAGCGCTTTCCGCAATCTCATATGCTGGAGTGTGAGTAGAAGGGACCGAGGTTTTGAAAAATGTTCCATCGACCAGCTTGCGTCGGACTTCGATGACTTGATTTTCGCCGGACAGGATACCTTTGACAGTATGCTGCGAGCCTTCTCTGCCGTGATACTCGGTCAGCGGATGATAGGAAACGCGCCCGCTCGGGATCATGCGTTCGCTCATTAGCTTGCTGTAATAGGACAGAATTTCAGCATGTTTGGCGAGCGGGTACATGCCAGCATTATGGCCGTGTTCATCAACGCGGTCTGGGCACATTTCTCTTGAATTCACGCCGTACGTCGCGCTGGGCTGGTGCAAGGCAACAAAGGGATAGGCATCATTCCAATGGCCGCCGGGCCGGGCGTGCTTATCGACGATTGTGATGTGACAATCGGGGTCTTCGTCGAGCAGAGTGTCCGCAAATGCGAGGCCGACTGCCCCAGCGCCGATGATCAAGTAATCGGTTTCAAAATCGGCCATAAAGAGAATATCCTTGCTCGCGTGGGTTCACCAAGAGTCCATGCCTGTCATGCAACGAAAAGTGAAGCAAAACAGAGGGGGCTGAACGATGCGATCAACGATACGAATGGCAAAAGGGCTTGGACTGCTAACGGCTTTGGCGTTGCCAATTTCGTCGGGTATGGCCGAAGATGACCACGCCGAAAAGGCTCTCCCCAAGCCGACAATTGTAAGCAGTCATACAGATGCCTCACGTCTTGAAACGGTGCAGGGGATCACCTTGCAATGGATTGATTGGGATACGCGCGGCGATGTCACGATCATCAATTCGGTCGATGGCGTTTGGCGTTTGCTTGGCGAACAGAAAAGCGGGCAGGATGTTGGCCTCGTTATCGACGGCGTGATCACCGAGATAGGCGCGGACTATTTCCTATTTGATGGCCAGATCACAATCGCAAACACGCCCGATCCAGGGCGCAGGTGCTCTCAAGACAAACTGTGGCGGTTTGAGGTGACCCAAAATCGCACTTACTATCGTCTGCGCGAATTTGAATGGTGCGATTATCTGACCGACTACATCGACATCTATTTCGCGCCGAGCCTTGCAGGTAAGGGCGAATAGAGCGCATTTTCCGCGGCCATAGACAGCATTGATCTGGCGTGGCGCGCCGCCACTTCGCTTTGATCATCCCCGTATCCGCCGCCAAGCGCGCTTGCGATTGGCAGTCTGCGTTTGCGGGCCTGATGCACAACAAAGCGGTCGCGTTTAATCAGCCCTTTGTCGCTTAAGGAAAGCCTGCCCAGCTTGTCATTGGCATGCGGGTCAACGCCCGCCTGATACAGAACGAGATCGGGATCGAACTGCGCAATTACCTCCGGCAAATGTCTGTCTAGCGCAGCCATATAACCGTCATCATCGACACCGTCGGGTAAACCCACATCAAGGCTGGAACGCGCCTTTCGCACCGGAAAGTTCTTTTCGGCATGGAGGGACAAGGTGAAGATGTCCTCGCGGCCCGCCGTCAGGCTCGCAGTGCCGTCACCCTGATGCACATCCAGATCGATGATCAGAATACGGCTGGCATCACCTTCGGCAATCAAGCGGTTGGACGCCACAGCGAGGTCGTTGAATACGCAATATCCCGCCCCTGTGCCGGCGAGTGCATGGTGGCTTCCCGCGGCGCTATTTGCGGCATATCCGTGTTGTATGGCCAATTGTGCGGCAAGCCAGGTTCCACCATTGGTGTGGCGAACGCGGTCGCGAATTTTCTCCGTTACCGGAAACCCGATCCGCCGTTCTTTGTCGCGAGGGACTTCTGCGCGGAAGACCTCGTCGACATAGTCAGGGTCATGGACTGCTTCGAGCCATTCGCGCGGCATCGGTTCTGGAGAATGCTCGGTCAGCGGCCCTCCATCAGCGCGCAACGCCTCCATCACCAAGTAGTACTTGTCGAATTTGAACGTTCCGCGCTCCGGGCGCGGCGCCACGTAATCGGCGTGATGAACGACGTGGAGCAGAGCTTAAGCGTCCTTGTGCGCCAACAAAGCCAGCTCGTCATAAATCGCATCTTCGCTGCGGCTCGCGCTATCGCGCCAAGTGGTCGCCGTGTCGGCGTTCACCAATTCGCCGTTAGCTGTCAGCACCAGCACATTTGGTGTGCCCGGAAGATCGTCCAGGCCAAAGCGTTTGGCAATTTCGAGGTTATGGCCATCTTTGGTTTGGGGCATCCCGATATTGACGAATACCAGTTCGTACTTTTCGGCTACCAAATGGCTGAACCGTTCGGTTTCGAGCCAACCGGCCAAAGCGCGGCTATCGTGGCACCAGTTTGCCCCCATCACCAACAGAACGCGATTGCCGTTTTGCTTTGCCTGCACCAGCGCAGCATCAACATCGGCCATGGCATCGCCGGAAACGAGATAGGATCGGGCTTCAGGGTGATAAGCCGCGTCACTTGCCGGCACGGTCGCGCAAGCAGACAAGGCGGCTGCAAACACAAGAACCGTTGCAGCCCTAATCATTCGGCGGCTTCCACAGCGTGCGGGTCAAAGGCGGTTTCCTCGCCAGCATCAATCTTGGCAGCTTTTTCCTCGACCAGTTTGACGATGTGATCGAGCATATCGTCATCCTCAATCGTGTGCGCTTTCATGCCGGAAAGATAGACCATATGCTTGCCACTGCCGCCGCCGGTTAGGCCGATATCGGTTTCCCGCGCTTCGCCCGGGCCGTTAACCACGCAGCCAAGCACGGAAAGGCTCATCGGTGTCTTGATATGCTCAAGCCGTTTTTCAAGTGTTTCAACCGTGCGGATGACGTCAAAACCCTGTCGCGAGCAGCTGGGGCAGGACACCACGCGAACACCGCGTGTGCGCAGACCGAGGGCTTTCAACATCTCATACCCGACTTTGACTTCTTCCTCTGGCTCGGCGGAGAGCGATACGCGGATCGTGTCGCCGATCCCTGCCCAAAGTAAGCTGCCCATTCCGATAGAGGATTTGACAGTGCCGCCGATCAATCCGCCGGCCTCTGTAATGCCGAGGTGCAGCGGGCAATCGACAGTTTCGGCGAGGCCATGATAGGCCGCCACCGCAAGAAACACGTCGCTGGCTTTCACCGCGACTTTAAACTCGTGAAAATCGTGATCCTGCAACAGCTTGATATGATCCAGCGCGCTTTCGATCAGGGCCTCCGGGCAAGGCTCGCCGTATTTTTCCAGCAGATCTTTTTCGAGGCTACCTGCGTTTACGCCAATGCGGATCGCGCAGCCATTCGCTTTCGCGGCGCGCACAACTTCGGCGACCTTTTTGGACGATCCGATATTGCCCGGATTGATGCGGAGGCACGCCGCGCCGCCATCGGCAGCCTCCAATGCGCGTTTGTAATGGAAGTGGATGTCAGCAACGACGGGGATGTTGGAAGCGCGTGTGATCAGCGGAAATGCCGCTGTTGCCTCTTCCGTGGGGCAAGACACACGAATGATGTCGCAGCCAACCTCTTCGCAACGGCGGATCTGATCGATCGTCGCTGCCGCGTCCTCGGTTGGGGTGTTGGTCATGGTTTGAACGGTGATCGGCGCATCGCCGCCCACCGGCACATCGCCAACCATAATCTGGCGACATTGCCGCCGTTCGATATCGCGCCAGGGCCGTACTGAAGACATGAGGGCCATATAGTCGCCTAAACATGAAGCGGCAATGACAAGGATAGTCGGCTGTTTAGCAAAACTGCGGTTACCTGTCGCATTGCGGCACGGTGCCCTGAAATGCGTGGTGAGTGGAGCCCAACACCGCAAGAACGCTCGCCTTTCACAAGCAATATGCGTGAATTAAGGGGAGTTTGAAATTCCGGTGTTTCAAAAATGGGCAGGGGTACTTGCGGAAATAACGCTTTCAGCTGCAGTCATGCGCGCCGCTCTTGTGCTCCTGCCATATGCCGGAGTGCTGATCGGTCTCGACGTGGCGGCGCATTATGGCTCGCTGACCGAAGCGGAATTGCCGGTGCAGTTTTATCTCGCGTCCGACAGGTCCTTCGGCGAATATCTGGAATATGCGCTCACAGCTGCGATCGCAGTGATGATGTTGCTGATTTGGCGACGAGAGCGGGCAGTGATTTGTTTGGCGCAAGCTGTACTTTTCGTGTGGCTCACGCTGGACAACTGGGTCGAGCTGCACGAGACATTTGGCCTGACAGCCGGACCGTTCTTTCCGCAAATTCCAGGAATTCCGGTTGAGCCTTCGCATCTTGCGGAGGCATCTTTGATGCTCGGAGTCGGAGCTTTCTGGCTGGTGTCTCTGGCGCTCGCCGTGCGGTCGATCAGAGGGCGGGCACTCGTGTTCAATCTGGCACTCGCCGGTTGCGTGTTCGGCGCAGCTTTATTCGGCGTTGCGGTCGATCTGCTCGTGGTGTGGGGCGAGCAAGGAAAGGTGTTTCATGCGATCCTGACCTTCACCGAAGATGCCGGAGAATTCGCAATGATCATCCTTGCCTTTCTGCTGACCGTCGGTTTCTTCGATCTCGAATACCGGCAAAAGCGTGTCGGCGACCGCGAAACGGCCGCCGACTGCGTTCTTACCAGCGGATAAGCGGCGGTACGACGAAGCGTCCGACCACAGCCGCAATCACGACCGGGGCAATATGCCACAGGCCGACATGCGACAGGCTGTCGACGGGGCAAGTGATACCGTAAGCAAGCGTTCCGAGCGAACCCGCTGCGATACCAGTCAACCAGCCGGATCGTTCGATTGAAACCGGTGCGCCGCGGCGCAGCCACAGGATTGATGCACCTGCAACAAGCAGAGCAGCGGTCAACGACGAGCTGGTGCAGAGCCATGCAGCCGGATCGTTCATGCCTTTATGCAAGTGTTCACCGCCAGCCGAAATGAGGCTGATGATCGCTGCAACGGGCACGATAGCGAGCATAGCCACGCTCCACGCAGGCGCGTTACCGCGAGTGCCGACACGGGGCTGAGCGCTGAAGACAACGCCAGCTGCGCTCGCCAAACCAACCACAAGCAATAGGCCGTGGGTGATCAGGAAATAGCCCGAGGCATCGCCCGATAGCAGGCCCCACCAGAAATCATGGATCGCGATAGAGCCCACTGTCGCAAGCACAGTCGCCGCCGCGATAAGCAGCATGCCTTCGACCGGCTTAACCGGGCGAACCGGGGTCAGGTCTTCGGCCATTGCCGCAATCAGATCGGCGCGCGACTGGGCTTTGTTGGGGGAGTTATTCATTTCAATCAGCTTTCTCGACCAAGGAGGCCATTTTCTTCAGACCCCGATGGATATTCACTTTGACCAGGCTTTCGCTTTGGCCGGTTTTTTCTGCGGCTTCGCGGACGGACAATCCGCCAATTTTGACCATCTCGATGACTTCGGCCTGCTTTTCGGGGAGCTGCCCAAACAAACGGTCTAGGCTAACGCGGGCCAGGACAACTTCTTCTTCGCTGTCTTCTACCGCGTCGTCTTCCATCAGTTCCTGACTGTCATGTTTGTAAACCTTGCGCAGATGATCGACCCAGCGATAGCGCGCAATGGCGGCAAGCCATGGCAGGAACGGACGCGAGGGATCCCATGTCCCGCGCTTGGTGTAGAATGATATAAGCACCTCCTGCACCAGATCGTCTGTCTGATGCGGGGGCACCCGGCGGCGGAAATACCGCTCCAACCAGACGCCCACCTCGGTGAGCAACACATTACCGGCGGCTTTGTCGCCGTCCTGTGTCGCTACCATAAGGCGGGCGAAGGTTGGTTCGTCAGCGACCATGTCAGCCGGCTTTCGAAGCCGTGATGCGGCCTAGGATCGCGTCGAGCGAGATCAACCCGCCGCCGCGGCTGACAAGGAACGCACCCAGAGCAAGAACCGTGATAGCCCAGCCAAAGAAGTGTGCCGCATCGGGGAATACGAACAGCTGGATGACCACCGCCATGCCCATCAGCGCGAGCGCCGAAAAGCGGGTGAAGAGACCCAGAACAAGCAGGATCGGGAACAGAAACTCGGAATATGTTGCCAACGGCACCGCAAGATCGGTTGGGATTGGCAGTCCGGAAAATTCGTTCTCGAAAATGAAGTATTGGGTCTCGTCAATCTGCAGCCATGTGCCATCGACGACTTTGGTTTTGTACGACCGCCAGAAAATTCCGGCCAGCGCGATGCGAGCAAAAAGCTGGGCGATGCTTTCGGCGATGGTGCCGGACAAAATGCCGGTCAGTCGCTGCCATAAGTTCATAAGTCCGCTCATCATATTCCTCCAATTGTCAGCGGCGGCGAGCCTGGTGTTTGCCTGACAGGCCCGCGCCGTGTGTTCGAGTTATCGTTTGATCGGCTTCAGCGAGCCGTTGCCTTTTGGCGTTTTGATTTTCACGCAGGTGCCTTTGTCGACATATGTCCATGCGTTACCTTGGTAGTCTTTTGTCGAGGTGCCAGCACAACTTGTGCCCGGGCCAGCGGCGCAATCGTTCTTGCCTGCTTTGGAAACGCCGTAGCATTTTTCTTTCGCGCCTTGCGCCGCGACAGGGGTAGTGGCGAGACCAGCAGCGATCCCTGCAGTGAGGGCGAGACCGGCGATGTTTGCAATTGACTTGGCGTTCATGGGGGTTCTCCAAAAATCTGTCTTTTCGCCCAGCATCATGCCGGACACACAATGCAGTTCGCGGTGGTTCGCATTGCGGTTACAATTTGGTGAAAAAATTTGTTGCCCCTCCCTTTTGTCCCTCAATAAGAGCGGCCTGTAACGGCGCGCCGCAAGCTGGCGAACACTCCCATATGCGCCAGCTTGCGGCAGGCTATCCTGTTATAGCTGACTGCACAATGCGGCGCGGGTCGCCCGCGCAGATCAATCGCGCATTCGATTTTCGAACCGTTCTGCTAAGAGAGTGAAATATGCCGTATCAATCCACCATCGCACCGTTTGCCGGTTTCGGTCTGGGCCTGCGCCGGACGCATTATGAGGATTTCCTCGAAACTGATGTTCCGGTCGATTTCGTTGAGGTGATTAGCGAAAACTACATGATCGATGGCGGACGCCAGCTGCGCATTCTGGATCAGGTGCGCGAAAAGCATCCGGTAATCCTGCACGGTGTTTCGATGTCGATCGGATCGGCAGGCGGTCTCGACAAAGATCATCTGGCAAAGCTCAAACGGCTAGGACAGCGTATCGACCCGCTATGGGTGTCCGATCACCTGTGCTGGACACGAACGAGCGCACATAACAGCCATGACTTGTTGCCGATGCCACTCACCGAAGAGGCTCTTGCAGCGGTCTGCGCCAATATCGATCATGCCCAAAACGAGCTGAGCCGGGCGATGCTCTTTGAAAACCCGTCAAGCTATCTCACTTTCCCCGAAGATGAGATGAGCGAGTGGCAGTTCCTGTCAGAGATGACCCGGCGAACAGGCTGTTATCTGCTGCTGGATGTGAACAATATCTATGTCAGCGCGCGCAATCACGGTTTCTCGGCTGACGAGTATCTCGCCGGACTACCACTGGACCGTGTGCGTCAAATCCATCTTGCGGGTCATGATCCTGCGACTGCGGAGCGTCCCATGATCATTGATACGCATGACCGCCCTGTCGTCGATGGAGTGTGGGACTTGTATGCCAAAGCGATTGCGATGCTGCCGGGGCCGGTCGCCACCATGATCGAGCGTGACGAGGACATTCCGCCTTTGCCCGAATTGCTTGCTGAACTTGATCGCGCACGGGGCATTGCCGAAGACGCACTGGTTCCGGCGTGACCGGAGGACAAACACTGGCGGATCGGCAGGCGGCATTCCTGCGCAGCGTCCTTGATGAATGCGCGCCGATGCCAGATGGCTGGGGCAATTCTCAATCGGTGGGCATGTCCGTCTATCGCGGGAATTACCGTTCGGCGCTTGTCGGCGCGCTGGAAAACACGTTTGAACGCACCGCGCGCTATGTTGGCGAAGGCCCCTTCAAACAGGTCGCAGCCCATCACGCGATCGCCCATCCGCCATCGGGTTGGACGATTGAGGAAGCGGGAGCTGGTTTCGACGCCACTTGCGCGCAATTGTTTGCCAAGAATCCAGAAGTGGCTGAACTGGCATGGCTCGAATGGGCCATGCTCCAGGTTTCAAATGCGCCGGATACGCAGCCTTTCGGCGCCGCAGAGTTTGGCGCGACCACAGCGGATTTTGGTGATGAGGACTGGATGGGTCTGAGGCTTGAATTCCAGCCATGTGTGGCAGCGCGCGAAGTACAGGCCAATTTGAGCGGCCTATGGAACGCGCTTGACGAGGGTGCAGATGGAGAAAGACCAGCCCCGCTTCTCGATCAATCCAAAGGCTGCATCGTCTCGCGTGAAGGCGAGCGACCGGTTTTTCAGATGGTCGCTTCCGAGGCGGCCTACGCGCTGTCTGCCATGCAAAATGGCGCGGCCTATGGCGAGATGATTATGCAGATCGCGGGAGACAGTGCCGATGCGGATGCTATTCAGCAGGCCGCCGTCGCAGCTGGCACAATGCTGGGCGATTGGCTCAATGAGGGAGTAATTCTCGGCGTCAGCGCTTGACTCCCTGACGGCTTGCGTCAGGTTTGCGTCAAAGGGAGAAACGCGTTGCTAACAGGCACATCGATTGAATTGCGGACCACAAAGGCAAGCATGTTGCTGCGCGGTGTCAAATGGCTGATGAGCAAGCGCACGCCCGTTTTCCCCCATACGGCCGACGCGTTTGAGGAATATATGGCGGCCCGCGCGATGCCCAAAGACGCGCCGATCCCCAATCAGTTCAAGCATCGCTACACTCTGGAGCATTGGTCCGCTGCGGATCAGGAAGTCGTCACGATCCATCCCAAATCCGGGCCGGGCCAATGGCACATGCTCTATTTCCACGGCGGCGGATTTGTTCTGCCGATGTTCAAAGAGCACTGGCCGCTTGCTGCGGCGATGGTCGACAAACTTGGCGCGAGCGTGACCTTGCCGCTCTATAATGTCGTTCCGGAAAGCTCCTACGCCTCGCAAGACGCTCTCGCAGATGCGGTCTATGCGAAGCTTGCTGCTGAACATGATCCTTCGCGCATTGTGCTGAATGGTGACAGCGCTGGCGGTCATATGGCGTTGAGCCTCGCACTGAGGCTGGCCAAAGCGGGCGGCCCGCAACCCGGCAAGCTCGCTCTCTTTGCGCCGTGGCTCGATCTCACCATGGCGGACCCCGCGATTGAAGCGGTCGAGCCGCACGACATCATGCTGAAAATCGGCACTCTGCGCAGCTGCGGAAAGATGTTCGCGGACGACCGCGACGTTGCCAGCCCCGAATGCAGCCCTCTTTACACCTCGCAAGATGACCTTGCGAAGTTACCACCGACCCGCATCTGGACCGGGCGGCATGATCTTTTTATCATCGATAGCCGCACCTTCACCGGCAAATTGATCGATGCCGGTGTCGATGCAAAGTTGTACGAATACGAGGCGGCCCCGCATGTATTTATGGCAGTCACTCCGACAAGCGAGTCCAAAGATACGGTGAAGCTTTTGGGCGAATTTTTGGTCGAGTAACCGAGTCAGGCGCTGAAGCTTTCGCCGACCATTTCTTCGCTCATTGACCACAACCGATCTGCGCTTGCTTGATCGAGCGCATAGCTGCGCACGCCGCTGTTTGGGGAGGTGTCATCGACCTCGGCGACGTGGCAGTCTTCGCAGTAAACCCCGCCTTTGCCTTCCAGTTCAGCGGCGGTCGCGGCCCAGCATTGCGTGGCTGCACCTTGCGGAATGGTCTTCCATGAAAAGTCAGGATCATTCTCGGTCACGCGTGCAACAAGAGCGGCCTCTTCTTCTTCGCTCATATGACGGCCAAGGTTGGTCTGAATGCCGCCCGGATGTACGGCGTATGCGTGAATACCTTTGTCGGCGAAGCGATTTTCCAAGCCCACTGTGAAGAGGATATTAGCCGTCTTCGACTGACCGTAGCTTGCCCATTCATTGTATTCACGGTTTTCAAAGTTCGGATCGTCGAGATTGACCGGTGTGATGTGGTGGCCGCGGCTGGACAGGTTGACGATGCGTTTGTCCTGCCCTTTTTCGATCAAAGGCATCAGTTGTTTGGTCAGGAGAAAATGCCCGACATGGTTGGTGCCGAACTGCATTTCGAAGCCATCGGCGGTCTTGCTGTGCGGACAAGCCATCACACCGGCATTGTTGAGCAGCACATCGATCTTTCCGAGCCGCTGGCTTGCTTCTTTACCGCATGACTGCACGCTTTCGAGTGAGCCGAGATCGCAAATGATTGTCTCGATTTGAGCGTCGGGGTTTTCGTTTTTGATAGATGACACAGCATCATCAAGTTTGCCCTGATCGCGGCCAGCCAGCACCACATGTGCGCCTTGCGCTGCCATTGCGCGACCGCTCTCCATGCCCAGTCCTGAATTGCCGCCAGTGATGAAAATTGTCTTTCCCGACAGGTCTTTACTCGCAAGAACCTCGCTTGCCGTGCTGTTTTCGCCGAAATTGCTCATCATATTCTCCCGGATTGTGCGCAAGCGGATATCAAGTGGATATAGCGTCATGCGCAGCTTTGGGTTAGTCCTTCAAGCTATGAAAAATCTGATCCTTGCCGCGATAGGCGTATTCGTCGCCCTTTCTACCCCAGCATATGCTCAGGAGGCAGAGCCTCGTTGGTCGATTGCTATCCATGGCGGGGCGGGGACGCTGGATCCCGATAAAATGACGCCTGAGCAAAAGGCCGCCTATGAAGCCGCGCTTCAGAACGCGCTAGACGCAGGCAAGACGGTGCTCGCAAACGGTGGCAGCGCGATGGAAGCCGTGCAGGCCGCAATCATTCCGCTTGAGGATGATCCCTTGTTCAATGCGGGGCGGGGCGCTGTCTTTACATGGGAAGGGCGCAACGAACTTGATGCCTCGATCATGGATGGGCGCGATCGCAGCGCGGGCGCTGTGACGGGTGTGACCACGATCAAGAACCCGATCCTGCTCGCGGATAAAGTCCGCACAGAGAGTCCTCATGTTTTCCTGATGGGTGAGGGAGCCGAGCAGTTTGCTGGCGAGCAGGGACTTGAAACCGCTCCGCCGGAATGGTTCGCGACCGAGCGCCGTAAAAAATCGCTGGAGCGGATGAAAGCGCGCCAGCTTTCCGCCTTGGATGTGGATCACAAATTCGGGACAGTGGGTGCAGTCGCGCTTGATCTCGAAGGCAATCTGGCGGCGGGCACTTCAACTGGCGGGATGACAGGCAAACGCTGGGGCCGGATCGGAGATGCTCCTGTAATTGGCGCAGGCACCTATGCCGATAACCGCAGCTGCGCAGTGTCAGCGACCGGCTGGGGTGAATACTTCATCCGCGTTGGCGTGGCGCAGGAGATTTGCACCCGGCTCCGCTATCGGTTCCGGATGGACATCGACGCTGTGCAATCCGTGGTGCCGAAAGACGCAGACGGAATGCCGACATATATTATTCACGCTTCCGAGTTTCCGCTCAGCGTGGAGTCGGCCCAGGAAGAGGCGGATGTGGTGATGGATGAGGTCAAGGAACTCGGTGGTGATGGCGGTGTCATCCTTGTAACTCCAGAGGGTCATGCTCTTTTCAGCTTCAATACGACGGGCATGTATCGCGGCCGTGCGACCAGTGATGGCGTGAACGAGGTGGCTATCTTCGCTGCGGAATAGAGCTTAGTTCCCGCCCAAGCGGCAACCCCGCGCCTCAAGGATCGGACGCATCTCGCGGTAGGCAGCGGGTGTGAGATGCAGCGGAATGTATGGATGCAGATGGTGCACGATATGAAACTGCATCCCCATCGATCCGATATTGCCGACAGCTGATTTCCAACTGCGTGTGTTGGTGTAGCGCGCCTGGTGCGTCGCAGGGTGATGCGGCGCCCATGATAGGAAGAACACAATATAGGTAATGGCAATCTGGTAAGGCAGCCACCAGAGCAGCAGCGCCTCCAGCGCAAATCCATTCCATGCCAGCGCGCCGAGGATCGCTATAAAGCCGACCCGGTAAAGCAGCGACAGGACTATCACACCCTCACGGCCATTTCGGGCCAAGCTAGCAAGGTAATCCTGATTGCGTTTTGCTTTGGGTTGGCGCCCTTGAATGGCGTTCCAAATGGCCTGCCAAGGTCCGCTTGCGCTCGAGGTGATGTCCACATCCAGTTCCGGATCATTGGTGTGGCGATGATGATCAAGGTGCGTCACGCGCAGCATCTGAAACGGCATTAACAGCATCCAGCTGGTCGCATGGCCGACCAGCTCATTGAGCCAGCGCAGCTTCGTGCCTGGACGTGCGATAATGTCATGCTGCGCCTCATGCGTCGGCAGATAGACAAGCGCCATGTTGATGGTTGCGATCGGAAAGGCAACCCAAAGCGGAAGGATGTCCAGCAGGACGAGTGGCCACAAGCTGAGCCAAGCGGCAAGATTGCCGAACGCCCAGAACACGGCGATCCAAGGCACCTTGCCTGAGTATTTCCGCGCAATTTTGAGCTCCAGCCGCCGGAGCTCTCCGTCCGAAAGCTGCGATAGATCAGCCGGCATCACAGGCGTTTGCGCATTCATATCCAGCGGCCTGTGACTTGCGCGAAGAGGCCCCAAGCACCGCCGATAATCAGGGCAAGAGTAAGAGTGGAGATGCCCAACGGCACGGTAATACCAAGAGCCTGCATGCCTTGATCGAATACCGGCACCAGAAATGCGAATGCGAAAGCAATCGGCAACAATCCAGCCACCAGTTTCAGCGCGCGTTCCATAACCCTCTCCTGTTCGAAGTGGGTATCATATTGCCACTATAATGAAAGGATGCGGTCTTGGCGGGCGAAGTCGGCGATGACTTCACCGACGCGTGCCAAAGCCTGTTCGGAGGCAGGATTTATCGCACTATGTGTTTCGCGAGCGCGGAAATAGGCCGCGAATGTTATTGGCGAACGTCCTTCGGGCTCAACGAAACCGATATCGACATAGAGGCTGTCCATGCCCGGCCAGAATGAAGTCCCGGTCTTGTCACCGGCCACCCAATCATCTGGTAAACCCGCCCGCACACGCCGAACGCCCGTTTGCGTATCGGTCATCCATTGGCGCAGCATTTCCCGCTCCAGCTCTGGCAACACATCACCATAGGCAATTTTCGCAACAGTCCGGGCCATTGCAAACGGCGTTGTCGTATCGCGCAGTTCGGTAGCGGGCACGTTGTTGAGCGCGGGCTCGATGCGGTTGAGGCGGCTCGTCTCGTCGCCGATAGATCGCCAGAATCCGGTCAGCTCTTCAGGGCCGCCGGCTTCCCTCAAGAGGATGTTAGCCGCTGCATTGTCCGAGAATTTCTGAGTAGCCTCCGCCAGTTCACCGAGTGTCGCTCCGTCCTTCAATCGCTCTGTTGTGAAGGCGGAATAGCCCATCAGATCGTCTGCGCTCCAAGTGACGCGGCGGTTGAGGCTGTCCAATCCAGTCGATGCGCGGAGCAGAATCATCGCCGCGAGAGACAGTTTGAAGGACGAACAATGGCCAAACCGGGCATTCCGGTTTAGATCAACGGAGTATCCCGTCGCCGTGTCATAGATTTCCGCGCCCAATGTGCCATCTGCGGCGGCTTCAACAATGCGGAGTTTGGCGGCCAACCTGCCCAGCTGACTTTGATCGGGAGGTAGGCATGCGGATGCTCCAAGCGCCATTGTTCCACCAAGAAAGGCGCGGCGCTTGATCATTCGAGGTGCTTCTCCATGCAGAGGCTGAATTCGTCCGAGATATAATCGCCGAAAGGCGCACATTCGGCAAATCCATGCGCTTCGTAAAGCCGCACGGCGGGAAGGAAAGGCGCTGGCCGTCCTGTTTCCAACCCAATCCAACTGTATCCGCGTGATGTCGCAATATCGATCAAATGGCGCAGCAGAAGCTTGCCCACGCCTTTGCCGCGATAGGCCGGAGCCGCGCGCATGGATTTCAGCTCGCCTTTCGTCTCGCTCAAATGCTTGATCGCACCAACGCCAGCCAAAATCTCACCATCGCGAACCGCGAAAAAGGAGACATCGGGTTCTCGCAGGCGTTCAGGCGGCATTGCGTGGACTTTGCAGGAAGGTGACCAGCTGTGCATCTCATCGAGGTGTAGCCGCAACAGTTCGAGCACATCCTCACCGGTCAGATCATCCGGCTGGATGGTGAATTGGCTCACGAGAATTTGTCCGCCTTGCGCTTGCCAAACCGCATGTCGCCTTCCAGCTTGGCGCGGAGTTGACCATAAAACGCCTCGAGGAACGCTCGCTCGTCTCCCGCTCCCGGATCCCATCCGATTTTACGGCAGATTGTCTCGTGCACTGCAGACAAAGCCTCGGGCTGGGCATCGCGCAGCATCCGTTCGAGTGTTTGCAATTCATGCTCGCCGTACACTGAAAGCTCTTCATCACCGAATTCGTACTTCGCGCCGGTGACCATGCTTGAACCCTTCGCAGCCGCCCCTTGGGTCGACAGTGCTTCGGCAAGTTTGGTCCGCGGTGCCTCGAGCACCCATGTTCCCGCGATCACATCCCCTGCGCGCAACGCGTCTTTGTTGAAGAATGGGAACAGCATGAAGATCAGGAACCAGATCATGCCTGCGATTCCGGCATTCCCCGCTGCCCCGCTGGGGGCGATCATCAGGAAGACAAGGGGCATGAACAGCTCGATATCGCGGAGCAGGTTGCGGGCAATAACGGCCTCAGGCGTCAAACGGCCGCCGTTTCGCGCAGCGACCCTGATGCCCACGACGCGCTTGCCATAAGTCGCGCCGCGCGGCCCCAACTCCATCGCCAGAAAATACCCATAGCGCGCCAGAAAACCGACGAGAATGAAGATGATGATCACGAATTCAGCTGCGCCTGAAATGTTCTCATCCAAGGCATTCATGGTGTCCTCGACCACTCCGCCAAGGATCAGCATCAAAACAATCTGGATCACCAAAAGGCCCAGAAATATGAAAACGAAATCGAGCACAAGCGCGCCCAGCCGTGATCCGCGCGCAGCGATTGTCACCGGCACGGCGAGACCTTCGGGCGTTATCAGCGTGCGTTCGCGCTTGTTAAGCCGATCAATTCTTCCGGTAGCGGCGCTCATCCGTCCTCCAGAGGCCGATTGGGCCGATAGAGGAAGAAGTAGGCGAGCCAGAAAGTTAGAAACGCGCCGCCGATGATGTAGCGGCTTTCCATGGTTTCCACGAGCTGCCGAGGGAATGCCTCAAGGAATGCCGCGACGACCATCATCAATACGACGCCGACCATCACAACGGCGCTGCGCCGCCCGCTTTCCGAAGCCGCTTCGAGAATAGAGCGCGTCCCGGGGAAAGCCATTGACCGGCCAATATGCAAGCCCGCCGCACCCGCCAGCAGGATACCGAAAATCTCGGTGGTTCCGTGCACGCTGAGCCAAGCACCAAATTCCCAGCCAAGCCCCGCATTGGCGAACAGCCAGACCATAGCGCCCAGCATAGCCATATTGTGAATGAGCAGCAGCAGCGAGGGAATGCCAAAGGCAAAGCCCAGCGCAAAGGCAAGGATGCACACGCCCGCATTGTTGCTAAATAGATAGGCCGCAAAAACCGAAAGCCCGCCGGTCGAATTTTCGACTTCAATGGTCTCGGCCAGAACCTCCCGGCTTGCGCCCGGAACGCGGGTGTCTGCGAGGTCGCCCGGCACCAGCCGATAATACCAGTCGTTGTTCTGCGCGACGAGCAACCAGCCGACGACCGCACCCGCTGTCATCACAAACAAGGCGATGCATACGTCCAGCCATATCTCGCGAACGGCGCGGCTCCACCCGCCGAGGAAAAACTCGCGCAACCAACCGAACAAGCCTTTGCGCGGGCCGTAGACCTGAAACCATGCCCTCTGGACGAGGCTTTCGAGGTATTTGAGTGTCGCCGCATCCAATGACGTTTCGCGCGCCACGGAAAGGCTGGATGCGGCGGTGCGGTAAAGCGTGGGCAGGGCCAGCAATTCCTCATCGTCGATCTTGCGCACGCCGCCTTTTTCCATCGCGACCACGATGTCTTCGAGCCTGCGCCAATCCGCCTCGCGCTCAAGGCGAAACCGGTCGGAGCGCAGGGCGGCGCTTTCAATGTCAGTCGGCGCGGCGATATCTCCGCGGCCGAACCACGATCCAATGCGATCTTTGACACCCTTTGTTGCGGGGACAGCCGTACTCATCCAATCGCCTCGCTGTTTTTGATGATGAAGTAGCGGTCGATCAGGCGATATCCGATCTGGTCCCAAGGCGCCTCAACCACATCCACACCCATCCGGCGTAGGCGCTGAAGCACGATAGAACGCTGCGTCGCAAGCGTATCGGCGGTTACGCTGCGGGCGAGGGTGGCGATGTCGCTCGGCTCTTCGCTCACAAATGTTTCAAGCTCGCTGTCGGCGATTGTCACGAACAGGACGAGGTGTTTGTCGACAAGCCGTCCGATGCTTTCGATCATCATTTCCGCCGCTGTCGGATCGGTGAAGTCCGAAAACAGCACGATCATGGATCGGCGCTGAAGTTTGGCGGTGAGGGTGGCCAAAGCGAGGGTGAAATTGGGCTCGGTGGATTCGTAATCCAGCGCTGCGGCGGCGCTTTGCAGACGGTGAAACGCGCGGCTGTCAGACGCGAACGGCGTCATTACCTGAGGACGCTGTGCAAAGCCGAACAGCGAAACTTTGTCGCCGCCTTTGAGAGCGACATAGCAGCACGTAAGCGCAGCAGAAACGGCTCTATCGATACGCGGCATCCCATCAACCGGCTCGCACATTGCCTGTCCGCAATCGAACGCGAACACGATCTGGTTGTTGCGCTCGCTTTCATTCTCGCGCGCATAAAGATGGTTGTGCCGTGCGCTGGCTTTCCAATCGATCCGGCGGCGATCCATCCCGGGTTCGTATTCGGAAAGCGCTTCAAACTGGGTGCCTTCGCCGCGAATACGCCGCGCGATCAGGCCATTTTGCGAATTGCGCAGGAAAGTCTGCAATTCGCGGCTGCGCACCGGCGACAGATCGGGCCAGATGCGGAGCTCTTTTTCAAGCACCTTGCTGGTTTGCCGAGCGCCCAGTCCCAGCGGCCCAGTCCACCTTAGCCAGGCGCGTGAAATCTCCGCAGTACCGCGCCGTTCGGGGAAGACATCAAACGCACCGCTGCGCGTGCCGCTTTCTTTATCGCGCAGCAATTTCACAGTCGCGCGCCCGGACTGCCCGAGCCGTGGATCAAATTCGACGGCGGCTTCGGGTTGAAGCGCGATCACACGAGCAAATCGGGCGAAGACTTCGATCGCTGTCGATTGGCCGACTTCCGTATCGCTTGGCGCTTGCACCACCCATTCGCGGCACGACCCGGCGAGCAACCCGTCGAGAATGATCAACCCGATCAAGACAATCGCCGCTGCTGGAGCCACGACCCACATCTGCGGCGCGATCGCCGCGATGATGAGCGCCACCGGAGCAAAGGCAGCGATAAGCCACGCGGCGCGCTCGGTCGGAACCAGAGGAAGGGTGATGCGGGGCAATGCCATTCGCTTAACGCGGCGCCTCGGTGCTTTCGACCAGTTCGGAAACAAGCGCTTCGATGTCGCGGCCCTCGATCTCTGCCGCCGGGCTTAGAGTGAGGCGGTGCCGCAAGACTGGAATGGCGAGCGCTTTCACGTCATCCGGGATGGCATAGGCGCGGCCCGCCAGCGCCGCGCGCGCGCGGGAGGCATTGGCGAGCATAACTGCGGCACGAGGACTTGCGCCGACGGCCAGTTCGGAATGTTCGCGCGTCGCACGGATAAGGCGCACGACATATTGGGTGATTTCCGGTGCGACCGTTACATTTTCCAACGCGCCGCTCGCGGCGACGAGCTTGTCGGAATCGGCAACCGCGGTCACGCCAAGATCGGCAGGACGCTGCGGGCCCTGACGCTTGCCGTAATCGGTGACGATCCGGGTCTCTTCGGCTTCGTCAGGATAGGGCACAAGCAGTTTGAATAGGAAGCGATCAAGCTGCGCCTCTGGCAGCGGATAGACGCCCTGGTTCTCGATCGGGTTCTGGGTCGCAACCACCATAAAGCGCGGGGGCAATTGGTGCGTTTCTCCATCCAGTGTCACCCGGCGTTCCTGCATCGCTTCGAGCAAGGCGGCCTGTGTCTTCGGCGGTGTCCGGTTGATTTCGTCCGCCAGCAGCAGCTCGCAGAAAATCGGCCCGCGCGTCAGCTTGAACTCGCTGGTTTGGAAGTTGAACAGGTTGGACCCAAGAATATCGCCCGGAAGCAGATCGGGCGTAAACTGGATGCGTCCAAAATCGAGGCCCAGCGCGGTCGCAAAGCTGTTTGCGAGGAACGTCTTTGCCGTTCCGGGAGGGCCTTCCAGCAGGACGTGGCCTTCGCTGACCATGGCGACCAGCAATTGTTCGACCATTTCATCCTGACCGACGACGGCTTTTCCAACTTCGGCGCGGATCGCGTCTGCCAGCGCGCGCAGTTCATCTAGGCTCATGCTCATTTCGCAAGTTTCCCTTCAAGCTCTCTCAGCGCCTGTGCGGCGCGCAAAATATCGGTGGGTGATTGGGCTTCGCGCAGCCTGTCTGCGCGAAGCGAAAACGGTTCTTCATCGGGCAGACGCGCAGCCAGCACGGCATCAATTGCTTCAGGGTCAGGCCGGGCCAACCCCAATCGCTGGCTGATCCGCCGGGCGGACAATTCGGCATAAGGAGCAGCCAACAGTCCGAGGCGTTTGGCCCGCACGATCAGGCCCGCCCCATTGCTGACCAGCCGTTTCTTGCCAAAAGCGATTTCCGGGCCGGTCACCGCTGCCGGGCCAAAACGCAGGAACGCGCGCCAACCGACGATCAACATGGCGAGGATCAGGCAAAGTGTCGCCGCTAGGAATGGCGGGCGGAATGCCAGCGTGAGCAAATTGTCAGCGCCGCCAAACCCTTGAAGCGTCATATCGAAAGTGATGGATTCGTATTCGCCGCCATATCCGGCCTCCCTGACCAGAGCGAGTGCGGCTTCTGCGCTTTCGGCGCTTCCCAATCCATAATTGTTGAGCAAATCCGGTTCGACCACGAAGATTGTCCAATGGGCGTCTTCGTAATACTCGCTGCCTTCTTCGCCGAGGATGCTGAGCGCCAGTGTGTGTCCAGCTCCATCGGTGATAAGCGGCTGATGCAGTTCATTTTCCTCTGCATAGGCGATCGTCTTGGTCGGCAATTCTCCCGCCGCTTCGACCCCGTCCCAATTGGGCACCTCGTCCTCGCCAAGCGTCTCGATCACGTGCTCTATTTTGAACAGGCCGGGCAATTCGCTGGTCCAATCCAGCTGGGTCGCGCTTCCCAATTGCACCCAGCCATCCTTGAACTTGTCAGCGGATTCGCTCGTTAAGTTGCTTGGTGGACGGGTCGCGTACCACTTCGGGAGAATTACGATTGTCGGGCCCAGATAATCGCGGTTCTCGATGATCCGGCCAATTTCTTCGGGGTCGGCGTAAAGAGAGGGAGTCAGCACCAAGAGGTCAGTCGTCTCAAGCCCGCCGGGCGTCCGTGAAAGGGTGATGTCGTACCCTTCTTTTTCCAGCAGCCTTACAAATCCCGCGTAACCGTTCAGCCCTGTGGCCGAAGCGTGAGCGGCTCCATCATTCTTTTGATCGCCGGTGTCACCAGCGCTCAGGAAGTAGAGCAGCGACACAAAAGCGAGAAAGCCGACCAGTACGATCCCTAGAACCGCGAACCGGCTGAACGGAGACGATGCGCGTGTAGAGGCGGCTGCCGTGCTCATACGGCGCCTCCGATTTTAACAAGCGCAAAATCGGTGTAGGCCGCGCGCGCGGCAGTCCAATCATTCTGATCGAGTTTTCGAAGGGCAAACAGGCTGCGTTCGACCCTCTCCGAGATCGTCCCGAATGCTCCGCGCGCGGCTTCGGACAGTGTCGGAAGAGCCGCCAGTTCGCGGGCCGTGCTCGATGGTTCAACCCAATCTGGCCGTGCCGCCGCGATTTGCCCTACGCTCCGTTGGAGCAGCAAATGGGTCGCTTCGTCATAGCGTCCCTCAGCTGCAAGCCGGTCAGCATCTTCGAGAAGCGACAGGCTCTCGCTGCGGGTAGGAGCCCATTCGGGTTCTCCCTCAGCCGCGCGATCTTTGCGCGCTTCGCGCCGTCTGCGGCCGACAGGGCCGATTGTGTTGATGAGCAGGTAGAGGACGAAGCCGACCACTAGAGCCAACAGAACCCATTGCAAAACAGGCCATATCCCGGCGAGCAATGCCCCGACCGGGGAAAGCAGTTCCCCAAGGAAACCGAAAAATGCGTTCAACGCTTGTTCGAAAGCACCCGGTTCCCGGGGCGGGATAGCTTCGATTTCTACCGGCGAAAACTGAATGTCGCTGTCATCGCGCACACTTTCCCAGCTTTCCAACGGCGCGCTGGTTTCCGCAACGGTGGAAGGTGCTTCGGTTTCGGCAGGAGAGGTCGTCGCCGGATAGGTCATTCGTCTGCGTTGGTGGCACGGCTCATCGCGCGGCGCAACAGCAGAAATCGGGCAATTCCCTATCCGCGGGGGCGTGCCTGTTCATAGGTGCCCAGAATTCGCAATTCCTTGGAATAAAACGCACATTCCTCAAGCGCCCGGTCGACGGCTGGATCGCCCGGAGCACCAATGATGTCGGCATAGAACATCGTGGCTGAAAAGCTCGCCCCGACCTGATAGCTTTCCAGCTTGGTCATGTTGACGCCGTTAGTCGCGAATCCGCCCATCGCTTTGTAGAGCGCGGCAGGAATATTCTTCACCTCAAAAACAAAGGTCGTGACGGCTTTGCTTTCTGGTGCGATCGTCAAGAATGTCGGCTTGTCTGCCAGAATGACAAACCGCGTCATATTGTCCGGACTGTCCTCAACATGGTTCTCGGCAATATCGAGGCCGTAAAGTTCGGCTGCGATAGCGGGCGCGATGGCCGCTTGTGTCGGGTCGCCTTTGTCCGCCACATATGCCGCAGCTCCTGCAGTGTCGGCATAGCTCAGCGGGACAATGCCCCGCTTTCGCAGGAAAGATCGCGATTGGCCGAGCGCTTGCGGGTGGCTGTATGCTGCTTCGTAGGGGCCTTTTCCAACCCCCATCAAGGCGTGATGTATCGGCATGAAATATTCGCCAACAATCGAGAGGCCGCTTTCCGGAAGCAGGAAATGGATGTCGGCGACGCGTCCATGCTGAGAATTCTCAATCGGAATGATTGCCTGACCTGCGCGGCCGTCCTTCACTGCATCCAGTGCGTCTTCGAAGCTAAAGCAAGGCAGCGGCATGGCATCGGGCCGCGCTTCGGTCGCGGCGCGGTGTGAATTGGCACCCGGTGAACCTTGAAACGCAATCGCTTGCGTAGGGTTGGCTTCTGCTGCGGCTCGAAGCCGGTCGACAATGGCCAAAGCTGGTCCGGGAAAACTTCGCATAGTGGCTGCCGTGCTAGTGCGGTGCAGCCATCGCGGCAAGCCCGGTTGCAAGGCTCCTTGCACGTAATGCAAGAATTGATGTTGCGATCGCTCTTGCAAGCGAGGGAGCCGGGCATTATTGGAGCGCCGGGATAACACAGGAAAAGTCTTCAGACATGACTCAAGAAACCGGCAATGGCGGCGGCGACATTTTCAACACAGCAGCAGGCTGGGTTCTCTTTGCTGGCGTCGTGGGCCTTGGCCTTTCGATCCTCAGCGGGAAGTTTTTCCACGCTGACAAACCTGAAATGCCGGAAAACCCTGGCTATGCGATTGCAGTCGCTGACTCGGGTGGTGATGGTCCCGCTGAAATGACTATGGCCGCTGCGCTCAATATGATGCCGCAGGACGAGCTGATCGCCAAAGGTGAAAAGGTCTTTGCCAAATGCATGTCGTGTCACACCGTTGATGCTGGCGGCAGGAATGGTGTCGGGCCGAATCTTAACGGCGTGATGGGTTCGGCATTCGGTGCGAAAGCAGGATTTGGTTATTCTTCGGCGTTGCTCGAAATGGGCGGCAGCTGGGGCTGGGAAGAAATGGACGCCTGGCTGAAATCGCCAAAGGGCTACATCAACGGCACATCCATGAGCTTCGCTGGTCTCGGCAAGATTGAAGACCGCGCAGCTGTTGCGCTTTACCTCAACGCTAACGGGTCGAGCCTTGCGGTTCCTGAATATGTCGAGGAAGCGGCCACCGCTGAAGCAGATGCCGAAGCCGAAGCGGACGTTGAAGGCGAAGCGGCTGCAGAACAAGACGCAGCGGAAGAAGTAGAAGCCGCGGCTGAGTAAGCTATCAATCGGGCGTGGTTAGTCGCGCCCCTTGAAGCCCTGAGCGATGACATACCACTCGGATGAGTCCTTGCGACTCGCTGGTGGTTTGGCGTGTTTGACCGTCTTAAAATGCTTCTTGAGCAGCGCCAGCAATTCGCTATCCGTGCCGCCGGCCAAAACCTTGGCGATAAAAGCACCACCCTTTTCCAAAGTCTCCGTCGCAAACCACGCACCTGCTTCAACAAGCGCCATCGTACGCAGATGGTCGGTCTGTTTGTGGCCGACTGTATTTGCGGCCATATCCGACATTACCAGATCCGGCGGTCCGTCGAGTGCTTCCTCCAGCGCGGCAGGCGCGGCGTCGTCCATAAAATCCATCTCAAAAATGGTGACGCCTTCGATCGGCTCCGTCGGCAGAAGATCAATACCGACGACGTTTGCCTTTGGTGCCTTTGCACGCACGACCTGCGACCAGCCGCCTGGTGCAATGCCTAGATCGACGACCCGCTTTGAGCCTCTGATTAAGCCGAAGCGCTCATCGAGTTCGATTAGCTTGTAGGCGGCGCGGCTGCGATAGCCGTCGGCCTTCGCTCGCTTCACATAAGGATCATTTAGCTGACGCTGAAGCCAGCGAGTGGATGACTCGCTGCGCTTTTTGGCTGTCTTTACCCGTTTTTCGGGATCTCGGCCGGAACGCGCCATTATATTGCCCTGTTTGAGTGGGTGTCTGAACGGGTTTCATGGAGAGCTTTCAAAGCGCGTTCGCTTTGCCGCTCTGCAGCCATCAGGCTGCGCAGGATGCCTTCGCGAATTCCGCGATCCGCAACGCCCAGCTTTTCAGCTGGCCATAGATCGAGGATCGAATCGAGAATGGCACAGCCGGCAACAACCAGATCAGCGCGGTCATTGCCGATGCAGGGCAGCTCGCTGCGTTCGTCCGGGGACATGCCGGACAAGCGCTCGCTGATGTCGCGCATCGCTTTTGATGGCACGATCAATCCATCTACGGCTTTGCGATCATAGTGCGGCAATTCGAGATGGAGGCTAGCCAATGTCGTAACGGTGCCGCTGGTGCCCAAAAGGCGAATATCGTCATGTGTCGAGGCATCGGCGATCCGCTCTGCAAAGGGCGCAAAGCTGCCTGATACGATCTCCCGCATTTTCGCGTAGCGCGCGACTCTGGCATCAAAAGTGTCTTCACCTCTGCCGACTGTATCGGTCAGAGAAACAACGCCCCATGGAACACTTTGCCAATCAATGATGCGCGGAATTTTGCCGCCGGGCTCCAACAGGACAAGCTCGGTCGAGCCGCCGCCGATATCAAAGATAACCGCCGGGCCCTTGCCGTCTTCCAGCAAGATGTGGCAGCCAAGCACCGCGAGACGGGCCTCTTCCTCGGCCGTTATGATGTCTAGCACGATCCCGGTTTCTTCTTTGACGCGCTCTATAAAAGCATTGCCATTGGCAGCGCGCCGGCAAGCTTCGGTTGCGACTGAGCGCGCGAGGCGGACTTTGCGGCGGCGCAGTTTCTCGGCACATACGGAAAGCGCGCCGAGCGCCCGATCCATTGCTTCATCAGAAAGTCTGCCCGTCTTGGCCAGATCCTCGCCAAGTTTCACCACCCTGCTGAACGCGTCGATCACGGTGAAATCGCGCCCTGAAGGACGGGCGATCAACAGGCGGCAGTTGTTGGTGCCTAGGTCTAGCGCGGCATAGGCTTCGCCAGGTCGAGGCCCGGCGTGACCGTTGGGTTTATTGCGCGCGGGATCGCTGTTTGGTGATGAGCGCTGCGAGCGAGATTTGCCTCTGCCTGCATCGCCTTTCTCTTTGTGTCGGGGGGGACGTTTGTAGCGGAAATCAGCTACTTTGCCGGACTTGCGGTCCCTTTTCTTGCCAACACTTCTTTTCGTGTCCGGCGGATTTGTGTCCGCCATAATACTGTATCTTTCATCTCACTCGCGCAGATTTTGCGCGGGCACCTGACACAAAAGCTAAACTAAGCACGCTCCAAGAGCAAGCGAACCGGGCCTTGACTGCGCTGCGGCGCGAAACTAGGAGGCCCGCTCTCTCGGCAAGAGCGACGATTCCGCCCGCCGAACATTGCCCCGTCGTCTAATGGTAAGTTTTTGCTAATTCCAATGAAATCAATAACTTAGAGAAATAGTTTTGTGCAACTCTGCATGAGTTTGGGCGCTTTGTTGCATTTTGACAGAAGGTTTTTTGTCATAGGATTTGCGCGCTAAGTGAGGCGCGATCTAACTCCGCGCGTTCTGGTACTCTTCCTAGCTCAACGCACTTGGCTAGGAGCTCGGCCAAAAGCCTCGTCGCGTCTTCGTATCCGCTCTCAAGTTTCTTTTTTGATGGTTTCGCGCCATGCACGACTCTCGACCGAAGAGAGTATGCTTTTTTGACCATATCAAACAGTTCTACCCTTTCTTCGAGACTTCCGTTCGAAAGCAAAGCGCAATAAAGCGCCAGCCTTCTGCTATGCTCGGCTTCCACTTGTAATAGCCCTTCAATACCCGCCCAAAGCAGCATGATCCGGTGCTCGAGATCAAAGAGATAGTGCGCGTTTCCAAAATAACGCATTGCAGATGAAAACTGCTCGTTATTAATGAGCTGTCTAAAGTTGGATTCGTGATTTTTGGCCCACTCGAGAGCTGAAGGGGTCAGCTCCTTGGAGCTAGAAAGCGGTCTGACGATCAGATTTCTGTTGGCGACCGAATAAACTGTGCCGCCTTTGCCTTCGGAACTATTGTATAGAATGAAACAAGGCGCATTAGCTGCAAGACTTAGCAGGTGAAAATCCCAAAGCCGGTTCCAAGCTTTCGTGGCTAGTGCCTTGCCGCCTGACGGATCTTTTACTTCGATTGAGAACGTTGCGACTTCGTGCATGGTCACAACGGCGGCCTGCTCTTGGATGGTCTCGCATTCATCCAGACTTAGCATTTGCAATTCCGGAATCTCCGAAGAAACCCAGACTCCGTCAACAAGCTCAAACGGCTGACGAACCGTGAGGCCGTGACCAGTAATCCGAACCCATTCGGCATCGTTCCAAGCGGTTACTTTCATGCCGAGAAATTTTCTTTTCCGTGATGGTACGGTTTGTGGGCGCTAAATTTTATTATGGTCACTAGTTCCGACCTTGCAAGTTCATTCGTTCGCCTTTGCACACATCTTACTGTGTGAGATAAAGATATCCAAAAATATTAGCATTCTTGTAAATCATACAATATGTTGAATACTTAGCAATTGAACAAATATAGATCGCGTTATAAAAATAAAAATTTCAATGAAATAATACTAGTGAATATTTAATATGCGACTTTATCTACTCTCAGATCTTGATTGAAAAAGAGTGATTATCTCAAAGTGGCCGGTCAATCGGGGGCGCCTGTCGTCAAACCAGTCGTTTGACGACCCACCATGCAAGAACCCCGGAACTCTGCGGTTTTTGGGGTTGCGCTATGCAACAACGCTGCTATTCCGCGCGTTTGTTGCATGATTTTTGTTGCATTTGCAACAAAGGGCTCTGCTAAATATCTGATATTATTCAGATATTTAATGCCCCGTCGTCTAATGGTAAGACTACGGACTCTGACTCCGTCAATTGAGGTTCGAATCCTCACGGGGCATCCATTCCATCGGTATTCCAACAGCGCGCGATCATTCGCTGTCTTGCCGATGCACCAGCGCGCGCCTAGAGCAAACATATGACAGATAAAGACCTAACAGATCACAAGTTTTACCACGCTGGCGAAGAATCGCGTTTCACCGAAGAAGCGCCTGATCGTACGCCGCAGACTGAGCATCCGGCTTATAAGCTCGCATTTCGAGACCATGATTTCCTCCTGCGCGACGAATTGCGCCCGGTCCGGTTCCAGCTTGAACTGCTGAAGCCGGAAATGCTGCTTGATGAAGCGCGCGTCGGTTCGACGATGGTAATGTACGGCTCTGCCCGGATCCCTGCGCCGGAAGAGGCACAGGCCAAGATTGATGCCGCTAAGAACGGCACCGAGTACGAGCAGAAAGTGGCGGAACGCCTCGCAGAAAAAGCCAAATACTACCAAGAGGCCTACAAGCTTGCGCGGCTGATTACTGAAAAGGCCATTATCGAGGATGGCAAGCGCCAGTTTGTAATCACAACCGGCGGCGGCCCTTCGATTATGGAAGCAGGCAACCGCGGCGCCAGCGATGCGGGCGGAGAGTCCATTGGTCTCAACATTGTTCTTCCGCATGAGCAGGCACCCAACACATATGTGACGCCATACCTCTCGCTGAACTTCCACTATTTCGCGCTGCGCAAGATGCACTTCCTGCTTCGCGCACGCGCCGTCGCCGTATTCCCCGGTGGTTTCGGCACATTTGACGAATTTTTCGAGCTTCTGACCTTAATCCAGACGGGCAAGATGAAGGCTGTTCCGATCCTGCTGTTCGGCAAGGATTTCTGGACCCGCGTTGTGGACTTTGAGGCAATTGCCGAGGAGGGCACAATTTCGAAGAAGGACCTCGAACTGTTCCGTTGGTGCGAAACCGCCGAGGATGCTTGGGATCACATCGCAGAATTCTACAACCTAGATTAGTCCTCTTCCGGGTCAGACAGAGCACGCACGGCCTGATGCCCTAGGGGACCATTGCCGAAGCCGTAACCCGGCGCGTTTTCGATTGCATGGCGGACAAAGTTCCGGCCCAAGCGGACCGCATTTACCAGTGGCTGTCCGTGGCCCAGCAGGGTGGCGATTGCCGATGACAATGTGCAGCCCGTGCCGTGCGTGTGCTGTGTATCGATCCGTGCGTGCTCGAATTGCACGGCGCGGGTGTCTGGCACATAAAGAATGTCGATCACGCGCGCATCGCCTGTGTGTCCGCCTTTGGCGAGGATCGCAGCCCCCGTGTCATCGCCTAATTCCTCGGCAGCGCCTGCCATTTGAGACGAGTCTGTCAGGCTTCGTTCAAGCAAATGGGCGAGCTCTGGCAGGTTGGGCGTGATCAAGGTGGCGCGCGGGAACAAGGCTGCGCGCATCGCCGCAATCGCATCCTGCGCGATCAGCGTCGCGCCGCTGGTCGCGACCATAACCGGATCGAGCACGACGGGCACTTTGCTATCAATCAGCTCGAGACCTTCAGCGACAGCGTTGATGATCTCGACATCGTGCAGCATGCCGATCTTGATCGCATCCACGCCGATATCATTGATACAGGAGGCGATCTGTTCGCGCACGATAGCGCCGCCCATCGGCGCGATTGCCTGAACCCCGACGCTGTTTTGTGCGGTGACGGTAGTGATCGCGGTCATGGCATAACCGCCAAGCATCATGATCGTCTTGATATCGGCCTGAATCCCTGCGCCGCCGGATGAATCCGAACCCGCAATGGCAAGAATGCGGGGAGGGCGATTGCCAGCCAAAACCTGCTCTTCGCTCACCCTTTGAACTTCCGTTCAGTCGAAGGTGGATATTTGTCATGCAGCTTTGCCGCGCGAACCGGGCGATCCATCAATTCACCGCCGCAATTGGGGCATTGGTCATCCATTTCTTCAGCGCATGGGGCGCAGAATGTGCATTCAAAGCTGCAGATAAACGCGCCGGGCGCCTCTGCTGGCAAATCATTGCCGCACCGTTCGCAATCAGGGCGCATTTCCAGCATTCAGCGTCTCCAGTTTACGTTGCGGCGCGCACGGCATCGCAGATGCGATCCACCACTGATTCCACTTGTTTCTTGTCATCACCTTCGGCCATCACGCGGATCACAGGCTCTGTGCCGGATGGGCGGATGACCAATCGGCCTTTGCCTTCGAGCTCTTGCTCCGCCTCAGCGATCACGGATTGAACGGTCGCGTTTTCCAAAGGAGCTCCGCCTTCGTAACGGACATTCTTGAGCAATTGGGGGACGGGATCAAACAAATGCAGGATCTCGCTCGCTGGCTTTTCCGACCTGACAAGGCTGGTCAGGACGCGCATCGCCGCGACGGTGCCATCGCCTGTCGTCGAGTGATCCAGCATGATCATATGGCCGGATTGCTCGCCGCCAATGTTGAAGCCGCCTTCCTTCATGCGTTCCAGCACATAGCGATCGCCGACTTTCGTGCGCTCTAGCGTGAGCCCTATCGAGGCGAGATACCGTTCAAGACCAAGGTTGGACATGACGGTGGAGACCACGCCTCCGCCTTTAAGCGATCCCTTTTCGTGCATGCGCGTCGCGATCAAGGCCATGATCTGGTCGCCATCGACCGCCCGGCCTTTTTCATCGACTACAATCAGCCGGTCCGCATCGCCATCCAGTGCGATGCCGATATGCGCTTGCTCTTCGACGACCCGGGCTTGCAACGCTTCGATAGCTGTGGAACCTACCCCGTCATTGATGTTCACACCGTTGGGGTTCACGCCCAACGCGATAACATCTGCGCCCAATTCCCAGATGGCGGACGGTGCGACCTGATACGCGGCGCCATGCGCGCAATCGACCACGACCTTCAGCCCGTCAAAACGCACCTCGCTCGCAACCGAATTCTTCACTGCGTGAATATAGCGGCCGCGGGCATCCTCGATCCGGCGGGCGCGTCCGATTTGCTCGGCTGGTACAAGCGGAATATCGGTTTCAATCAGCCGCTCGATTTCGGCTTCGGCCTCGTCTGACAGTTTGAAACCATCAGGCCCGAACAGTTTGATCCCGTTATCAGCGTATAGATTGTGGCTGGCAGAGATCATTACGCCAAGATCAGCCCGCATTTCCCGCGTTAAAAGCGCAATTGCGGGGGTAGGAAGGGGGCCAGTCATAATGACGTCGATCCCGACACTGGTGAACCCGGCGACGAGGGCGCTTTCCATCATGTACCCTGACAGCCGCGTATCTTTGCCGATAACAACGCGGTGGCGGTGGCCTCCGCGCACAAAGTGGCGGCCAGCGGCCTGTCCAACTTTCATTGCGGTCGCTGCCGTCATAACTCCGCTATTGGTGCGGCCTCTGATGCCATCTGTACCGAAGAACTTGCGTGCCATGCTCGAATGAGCCCCCTGATCGACCAGTGAAATTTGTCAGGCGCTTCTGGCGCGGTTATCGCCCGAATGGAAGAGTATCGTCGTAAAGAATTGCAGGCAAACGTCTGCCAGCACAGGGGTTCGGTTTTTTGAGCAATGATGTTTCGGCGGGCGCTTCGCCTGTTCCAGATAGCAATTTTGAGCTGGTGACCATCCGCTTGCCTGTCATTGCGACTTTCACGGCGTTGATTGTTGGCCTTGGACTGGGAGTAGTTTTTGCCGGGGATGTTCTTCCCCAATGGGTGCAGGATTCCATCGCGCTGGTCGGGACACTGTGGCTGCGGGCTTTGCAGATGACGATTATTCCGTTGGTCGCGAGCTTGCTTGTCTTGGGTATCGCCCAAATGATGAGCGCGGCGAGGGCGGGGAAAGCCGCCGTGAAATTTCTCGCCTTGGTCTTTACGGTTCTGATAGCGGGCGGCATCTTTACAGCACTGGTGATGCCGCTTGTGCTTCAATTTGTTCCGATCCCCGAAGCGGCCAGCGGGTTTCTTGCTGAAGTGCCGGAAGGCGAGCAGCAAGTTCCCGGAATTCTGGATTTCGCAGCCTCGCTCATTGCGCCGAACATGATCGCTGCAGCGGCAGATACGGCCATGCTTCCGCTCACGGTTTTCTTTGCGCTCTTCGCGGTGGCTATTTCGAAGCTTCCCAAGAGCCAGAACGCGACGCTACTTGGTTTCTTCCATGCGCTTGCCAATGCGATGCTGATGATTATCGGCTGGGTTCTGTGGCTGGCTCCGGCGGGCGTCCTCGCGCTCGCATTCGGCGTAGGGATGCGAAGCGGGGGCGGGGCATTTGCCGCATTGGCGCACTACATCCTGATCGTTTCTGCGATGGGCGGCTTCATTCTGGTGCTGGCGTACCTGATCGCTTGGGCATTGGGCGGCGTAAGCCCGTTGCGTTTTGCCAAGGCTTTGCTGCCCGCACAGGCGGTGGCGGTGTCAACACAAAGCTCGCTCGCAAGCCTTCCCGCCATGTTGGACAGCGCCACGCGGCTTAAGCTGCGGCCAGAAACCAGCGAATTTGTGCTGCCTCTCGCCGTTGCCATTTTCCGGGCGACCAGCGTGGCGATGAATTTGGCGGTCGCGCTCTATGTGGCGGCGCTTGCCGGTATCGACGTGCCCATTGCACTGCTGATCGTTGGCATATTGATTGCGGTTATCATCAGCATTGGCTCTGTCAGCTTACCCGGATCGATTAGCTTCGTTGTTTCGATTGGGCCCATCGCCTTGGCTATGGGTGTGCCGATCGAACCGCTTGCGCTGCTCGTAGCGGTCGAAATGCTCCCAGATATCATGCGGACACTCGCCAATGTCACGATGAATGTGGCGGTCACATCGGCGGTGGATCGCGGCGGTGAGGACACCGCCAGCGGCTAAGTCTTGGCGGCAGCGATGCCCAATCCTGCGGCGACATTGTCCAGCTCTTCAAGGATAGCGCGGTGCGCGCCTGCATCCTCTGTCGAACGCCGGGGGATGTCCCCGTCAGCCAACATGGAATTGAGAGTGGCGCGGGCACGGCCCACGCGGCTTTTAATCGTGCCAACCGCGCAGCCGCAAATCTCAGCAGCTTCTTCGTAAGAAAAGCCACCAGCCCCTACGAGCAGCAATGCCTCGCGACGTTCAGGAGGCAGGGTGAGCAATGCGCGGTGCATGTCCGACAGGTGGATAGGCTCTTCCTGACCAGCTGGCGCGGTGAGAATGCGTTCGGCAACGCCCTCGTCATATTCACCGCGAAACCGGTTGCGCCGCATATCTGTTAGATACGCATTGCGCAAAATAACAAATGTCCATGCGCGCATTGAGGTGCCCGGCTCGAACCGGTCCTGTGCAGCCCATGCTTTGAGCATGGCTTCCTGGACCAGATCATCGGCCATGTCAGGTCGACCACAAAGACCGCGAGCGAAGGCACGCAAATGCGGTACAACTTCGGTGAGTTCGCGTTTGAACGCCGCTTTTTCAGCCGGGGTGCGTTCTGGCAGTGGCTTCTTCTCAGCCACTAGTTGCTGTGTCCTTTGTCCGAGCCGCTGCCGCCACCTTCATCAAGCTTCTCGAGCAAGTCTTTGAAGCTGTCAGGGAGAGGCTCATCAACGACGGCATCGTAGAATTGCCGCAGACCATTGGCCCAATCCGGCGTATCTACACCTTGATTGCCATCTCGGCGGTTTTTGTCGTTATCCAAAGCCATTGGCTTAAAGAAATCCCTTCGTATCTTTTGATCGTGTCAAACATCTGCGCTCAAAATGCAGATGTGGACTGTAAGTGTTATGGGAACGATGCGTGATCTGTTTGGTTCCGACCACACAGAGTAGCAAAGATTGCAAATGAACACGAAGGCACCAGAAACAGAAAAGCGAGGTTCCCGACGCGACAGAGCGCGGGTGCAAGTGCGCAGCTGGATGCTCCGTTTTCCAAGAGCCATACCCTTAGCCGTATTTGCTGCCATTGTCGCTATCACTGCCCTCAGTGTGTTCTCCATCGAGCGCAGTGAGAAGGTCCGTCAAGCTGCGCAAATGCGAGAACAGGCGCAGTCTATCGCGTCCGAGCTTGAGCGGCGCGGTGACAGTTTTTCATCATACCTGCGCGCAGGAGCGGCGTTGTTTTCGAGCGTTGACGAGGTCACGCCTCAGTTGTTTCGTCAATTCGTCAACGAACTTGGGCTCAATCTCGATTACAAAGGCGCAGAGGGAATTGGCTGGATTACCGCGGTTCCCCGAACCGGCGAGGCTGAATTTCTTGCAAGGGTAAGGAGAACCCAGCCAGAATTTCCATCGGTCAGACCGGCCTCTGGTGCAGCTTTGCCGCGATTGGCGCCGGTCACCTACTTTTCGCCCGACACGCAGAGGAACCGGCGAGCGCTTGGCTTTAACATGTATTCCGATCCCGTGCGTGCAGCCGCAATGGATGAAGCGCGCCGGACTGTTCGCCCGACGGCATCGGGCCGCACTATCGTTGACCAAGAGACCACCGAAGATGCCGCTGGGTTTGTGATTGTCATGCCAGTTTACGCGGGCGAACCATCTATCAGGGACGCGCAAGAAAGCCTGGCAGGATATGTTTACAGCCCATTCGATGCGGCAAAGTTTCTGGAAGCAGCCATTGGCCGTTCGGGTTCAACCGAATTCGGTGTGAGACTTTACGATGGCAGCATTGATCCCGAACGCCAACTTTCCGCCAAACAGTTGGAAGGTCGAGTGGCGCACCGCGCCCAACAGAGTGTTTCAATCGCAAACCGGCAATTCGTCCTTGTCGTGGAAGCAGGCGAGCGAAGAGCTCTTGCGCCGCTTTCGATGATCACACTTCTGTTTGGTCTGGCACTGGCGGCTCTATTAATGTTGCTAGCGCGGTTGATCACCCAGCAGGCGCAAGAAGATCGGCAGCGATTGGCATTCTTTGAGGAACAGCATTCAATCCGCAATTCCTTGAGCCGCGAATTGAATCACCGTGTCAAAAACACGTTGGCTAACGTACTCTCGATTATGTCCCTGACACGGCGAAGGGCCACGGATCTCGATGACTTTGCCGACAGTCTGGAAGGGCGCATCCGATCGCTGTCCGCAACCCATGACTTGCTGACCAATTGCGAATGGGAAACGATCCCTTTGGGTTCGGTGATCAACGCGGAATTGCAACATTTCCGCTGCAATACCGAAAGCTCCTTTTCGGTTTCCGGACCCGAAGTTGAGCTTGCTCCCAATGATGCGTTGTCGCTTGGGCTCGCGATTCACGAACTTGCGACAAATGCAGCCAAATTTGGAGCGCTTAGTGCGCACGACGGCCAGGTCGAGATAATCTGGAAATCAATGACAGAGACGCTTGTCGAACTCGAATGGCGCGAGAGTGGTGGCCCGCGTGTCGAGCAACCGAGCAAGCGTGGCTTTGGTCTTGAACTGATCGAGAAAATCGTCGCGCACGAGCTGAAACAGCCAGTGCAACTTGATTTCCACGATCAAGGCGTGCGCTGTTTGTTGCATGTGCCTGTGCGCCGCCGCAGCGACTTTCAAATTCGCCAATCGGCTTCTGCAAGCGAAAGCTAGGCTTCTCTAGTCGAGAGGGCGGGTGGATCCAAAGAACAATGCCTGGCTGATCGCGGCCCGCACGGTTTGTTCTTGAAACGGTTTTGTTACGAGGTAGGTCGGTTCCGGCCTGTCCCCGGTCAACAAACGCTCCGGGTACGCCGTGATAAAGATAACCGGGACCTTTGCGATCGCCAAAATATCGTCAACCGCATCGAGGCCTGATGATCCGTCGGCGAGTTGAATGTCGGCAAGAACCAAGCCTGGCATCTTCTTCTCAACGACTTCCTGCGCCTGCGTTCTGGTCGCAGCGGTGCCGCAAATCTCGTGCCCGATGCCGCTGACCAAGTCTTCAAGCTGCATGGAGATAAGCGGTTCGTCTTCGATGATCAGTACCGATGTCGCCTGCTCGCGATCGATTTCGCTGATGGCCTCAGCAACCAGAGTTTCGATCTCTGACGCTTCCATTTGCATAATCTGCGCCGCCTGAGCCGTGGAGAAATCTTCGAGTGTGGTCAAAAGCAATGCCTGCCGACTAAGCGGGGTGATCGCACCAAGTTTAGCCTGGGCCCCGATTTCATGTTCCCCGCTCGCGATGTCGCCAGCGTCTGCATCCATATATGCGCTCGACCAGACCTTGTTGAACGCCGCGTATAGGGGGATCCGGCCTCCGCCCAAGGATGCCTTCAATTCCTCATCAGCGAGCGCAGCTTCTAGTGTTGCACGCACAAAGGCATCTCCAGTAGCCTGCGATCCTGTTAGCGCACGTGCGTAACGGCGCAGGAAAGGAAGGTTGGCTGCAACGTCTTGACCTAGAGGCATAATAACTCACTCTTTGCTGTGTTTTGTTTGCGGGATGGCACATCCAAACCAGCGCCATAGCCTGTCGTAGAGCCCTCGTCGCCCCCGACTTTGTGTGCAAAACTTACTACCAATATCATACGGGGCTGCGATCGCTTTTTAGTCTGGAAAAATGATTGATTAGGCAGTTGCCTATTCCACTCCCGATAAAAGATTCAAAAAAAGATTTGTTCCTCGGGAACCGCTTTCGGTGGTGCGCATTCTGCTAATATCACCGCCGATACCCCCCTCCCGTCCAAGCGGCGGTGATACGATCCCGAAGGCCATCACTCTCCCAAGTGATGGCCTTTTTTGTTTATGGTCTAACGATTTAGCGGTTTTTCGTAGATCGCATATTCGCGGTTGATCTTGCTTTTGATCGTATCTGCGATTGCGACCATGCCTTGATTGTCATCCAGCACCCAGCCCAACTCACCGCGAGTGGATTCAAACTGGCCATTTGCTTGAATGCGGATGTAGCTGATCATCATGAAAGCCAGCTGGCTTGCCATGCGAGAATTGTGCAGCTCCTTCAGCACGCCCATTAGTGGTACGCGCATGCCGGAACCGCGCGGTTTTTTGAGCCAACGAAGCATGTGGAACCAGCCAAACGGGAACAGTTTTCCATCAATCCGCGTGAGCGCGTCGTTAATATCAGGGAATGTGAGCATAAAGGCGACAGGTTTCCCGTCGACTTCGGCGATCATGTTTAGATCTTCATGGATAATCGTTTTGAGCTTCTTGCCAGCATAGGCGACTTCATCGGGGGTGAAGGGGACAAAACCCCAGTTATCTGACCAGGCATCGTTCAGGATCGAAAGGACGATCGCCGCTTCCTCGTCCCAACGCGCTTTGTTCACTGGACGGACATTGATCCGCTCATTGCGTTCCCCGGATTTCACGATCCGCTGGATCAGAGGCGAGAATTCGCCGCTGATGTCCAGATCATATGTGTAAAGCGTCTTTGCACGGGCAAATCCTGCCCCCTCGACCCAGCCCGCGTAATGTGCGGGATGATGGCCCATCATGATCATTGGCGGGTGATCTTGGCCGTTGACGAGCAGACCCGGTTCTTCCCAAATTGAGAGGGAGATCGGGCCAACAATGCGCGCCATTCCCTGATCGCGCAGCCAAGCTTCTGCCGTTTCGATTAGTGTTTTTGCTACCGCTTCGTCTTCCGCATCGAAATAGCCGAACATGCCCGTGCCTGGACCAAAGCCTTGATCTGCCGGCATTTCGAGCGCGAGATTATCGATATGGGCGGCGATCCTGCCGACCGGCTGAGAGTCGCGGTGCGCGATGAAGAACTGAACGCGAGCATGGCCAAAAAATGGATTCTTGTCCGGGTTGACCAATTCCAATTGTTCACTGCGCAATTGCGGCACGGAATTTGGCGTCTTTTCCGCAAACGCGCGGCCCACATCCACAAACCGTGCTCGCCCGCGCTTGTCGGTAATTGTCTCAATGCTTATCTGCGCGTCCATCCGGCGGTCTATCCCGTAATTCTGTTTTGCTATGCAGCGTGTTTGCCCTCGAACGGGTGCTACGTGCAAGTCAGTCGATTACTCTTGCCAACACATCCTGTTTGGCCATGCCGCACATAATGCGGTAAAGGCCGTCCTGAGAAAAACTATGAATATACAGCAGACCCCTTCCGCTGCTCCAAAAGCAGATGTGTCCCCGCAGCAACCGCGCCGCGCGGTGCGTGCCGATTTTCAGACCGAAGATGACAAGGACATGCTCCGCGCTGCTCGTGATCTGACCAAGGATCTGGGCGAGGCAAAGCCGGGCATTTATTGGCCCGACATGCTGCTTTCGGCAGGTGTTGGTTATGCTGGAATTGCGACAGCGATTTTGTCTTCAAACACGATCATTGCCGTGGTTGCCGGGGTTGTTGCATCCTTGGCCATGTACCGTGCGCTTATGTTCATTCATGAGCTGACCCATATCAAGAGCGACGCGCTGCCGGGTTTCCGGCTCGGCTGGAATCTGATGGTCGGCATTCCGATGCTGACGCCAAGCTTTATGTATGAAGGCGTGCATGTGATCCATCACAAGCGCACGCAATATGGCACGATTGAAGATCCGGAATACCTTCCGCTCGCGCTGATGAAGCCTTGGAGCCTTCCTGCTTTCGTTCTTGTGGCGCTGCTCGCACCTTTGGCGCTGATTATCCGCTTTGGCATTCTGGTGCCGCTTGGTTGGATCATCCCGCCGGTGCGAACATTTGTGTGGCAGCGATTTTCTTCGCTTTCGATCAACCCTGATTTCCGCCGCAAACCACCGACGGGTAAGCTGATTAACCGTGCGCGCTGGCAGGAAATTGGGGCGAGTGTTTGGGCCATCGCGGTACTGCTAAGCCCGCTTGTGTTTGATTGGCGGCCGATCCTGATCGCGCTGGCGATCTTCTCGGTCACGGCTGTTCTTAATCAGCTGCGCACATTGGTGGCGCATCTCTGGGAGAATGAGGGCGATCCAATGACGGTGACGGCTCAGTTCCTAGACAGCGTGAATGTACCGCCTCCTGGCCCTATTGCCGAGGTCTGGGCGCCGGTGGGGCTCCGTTATCACGCGTTGCATCATTTGATGCCATCAATGCCGTATCATGATCTGCCAGAGACGCATCGCCGGCTCAAAAAGGAGTTGGGTGAGAACTCGACTTATGACGGCGCAAACCATGCAGGCATGTTCCCGCTGGTCGGAAGGATCGCGCGCAGCACTATGATGCGCTGAGCGCGGTCACAACTCTCTCAATCGAGAAAATGGATCATAGCGCAGCGCCGCTCTGCGGGTAGGCCGTCATCTGCCTCATTGGCGAGTTCACCTGCAAGACGCGGATGCGCGTCCAAGGCGGTGACTTCTTCGAAGCCGAGCTTGCGATAAAACGGACCGTTCCAAGGCAGATCGCGGAACGTTGTAAGGGTTAGAGCCTTGAAGCCAGCATTGCGCGCGTCGATTTGGCAGGCGCGAATTAGGCCAGCGCCAATGCCGTTACCCTGATGCGCGGGCAAGACATCCATTTCCCAGATGTGCAGTTCGCGCCTGAAAGGCTGAGCAATGAGAAAGCCAACCATCTGCTCGCTGACAAAGCTTACCAAACAGTGCCCTTTGCGAATGAGCACACGGAGCTCATCTGGTTCCCAGTGGTCGTCAAAGTCGAGATTGGCGAGATCGGGGTCGTCCGCAAAAAGCGCGGCAGCAGCGATTTCGATTGCGGGCATGGCATCGGAATCATCGGGCCGCGCCAGTCGGAGCGACCAGTTCATGTCGCTGCTCATTCCTCGGTCCGGATCAAAACCGTCTCACCCACCAACATGAACAGGAAGAACGGCGCCCACGCGGCGAGAAATGGCGGGTAGCCGCCAAAACTGCCCATCGCGAGAGCCGCATTGTCGACGACGAAATAGGCAAACCCCAGCGCCATCCCGATAATGGCGCGCACAAATAACTGCCCCGAACGCGCCAGACCGAAGGCCGCGATTGAACCGAGCAGCGGCATAAGCATCGCTGAGAGCGGTCCGGAAATCCGGTGCCACCAACTCGCGCGCATTTCTGACGTTCGCCGACCAGCGGCATCAAATGCGTCGATTGTTTCTGATAACTCCCAAAACGACAGGCCATCGGGATCAACCGATTGCAGGTCGATTTGCTCTGGTGTCAAAGCTTCGCCAACGACAAGCGCGTCGATCTCTTGTGTTTCCGCACTACCAACGTCGAAACGAACCGGGCTTTCGAGCGTCCATCCGGGCGCGGCATAGCGAGCGCTGGTCGCTTTGATTTGTTCGCGAATAATGCCGCCCGGGCCGCGCTCGTACCATGTCACATTGGAAAGCTGAATCTCTTCACCTCTACCTGTGAGTATTGCGGCGGTAAGGATATTCGATCCATCGGTGAGATAGACGTTCGAGCGTATTCCGGTGTCTTCGGGAATTGGCCCGTATTCAGCCGCTTCCCACGCTTTCAAAGCCGAGTTTGCACGGGTCACAACACGCTCGTTAAAGGCAAAGCTTAGCACAGCAACAATGCCGGCTGTGAGCAGCAATGGCGCGAGCACTTGATGCGCGGAAAGGCCCGCGGCTTTCATCGCAACGACCTCACTATTTTGGTTGAGTGTTACCAATGTGATGAGCGTGGCAAGCAAGACCGAATAGGGCAGGAAGCGCGAGATAAGTTGCGGTATTCGCAGCCCCGCATATCTCAGGATTTCACCTTGGCCATTGCCCTCCGGCGTCAAAATTTTCCCTGTCGCAGAAAGCAGGTCAAGCGCCATCAATACCAGCACCAGCATGATCAGTACGGCAAAAATCCGCACGACAAACATCTTTGCCAGATAGATCGTCAGCGACCGTGAGGGGAAGAAATCGAGCTGCATTGTCTCTCGCCTATGGCTGTCTATTCAGCCGGAGACAATTGTGGATTGGCATCTTCGGGCAGCGCGGTCTTGGGCCTGCGCCGTTTGAACAGTTTGCCGATTTTCTTGCCGATCTTGGCAAACACGGTTTCGAGTGCACCAATCGCCTGTCCGCCGGGGACATGCGCAACGCGGTAATACATCCATAGGATGAGCGCAGCGAAAATGACGAATGGCCCCCAAAGGGCGAGGATCGGATCAATGCGTCCCAGCGTCGCCACGTCTTCGCCGTACTGGTTCACCTTGTGATATGAAACGACCATGATGATCGATACGAACACTCCAAGCGCGCTGGTTGATCGTTTGGGCGGGATCGCCAGTGCCACGGCCAGTAGCGGCATGAGGAACATCATCACGATCTCGACAAGCCGGAAATTGAACGTCGCTTGACTGGCATCGCGGTCTTCCTCCGCACTGCTATCATTCCAACCTATGCTGAGCAGTTCAGGCAGGATGTATTCGCGCGTCTCATTCCCGCGTGATCGAAATTCTTCAATCGCGGGCAGATCAATCGGCAGATCATGGCGGCTGAACGAGAGAACACGCGGGGTCTCGCTTCCAGTATCTTGGACAATCGTGCCTTCGGTCAGGCGCAGGATGATCGTATTGGGATCATCGGTCGTCGCCATGAATGTGCCTTCGCGCGCGCTGATCGACAGCACCTGATCTTTCTCATTGGCGACGCGGGCGAAAATGCCTTTCAGCTTTTGCCCGTCGTTTTCGCTTTCTTCGATCCGCAAGGCCATACGGTCAGCCAAGGTTGTGAATTCGCCAACCTTGATCGAAGCGCCAAGCGCACCAGAGCGCAGCTCGTACTCCATCTGCTTGTAATAATAATTGCTGAGCGGCTGGACGTAAAAAACCAGCGCCACGTTCACCGCCACCAGTACCAACGTGATCGCATAGGGCACCCGCAAGAGGCGCCAATATGATTGGCCAACCGCGCGCATTGTGTCGAGCTCGCTTGATGTCGCTAGTTTCCTAAATGCGAGGAGAACGCCGAGCAGGAGGCCCAAGGGTATCGCGAGGCTCGCATATTCCGGGATCAATGCGCCGAGCATCTTGAAGACGACGCCGATCGGGCCGCCCTCCACCGCGACGAAATCGAACAACCGCAGCATCTTGTCGAGTGTGAGCAGCGAAGCCGCGAGCGCAAACACGCCCAGCATCGGCACGATCACCAGCCGGAAAATATACCGGTCAATACTGGGAATAAACTTCAGCACGGGTATTGCGGCGGCCTTTGGCAATTAAGATTTCAAGTGTTGATCAGCGCCATAGCGGGAAAATTCGGCGCGGTCATGCCCTCGATTTGCGAACACGCATCGCTACCAGAAACGGCTACCCGGGCCGCCTTTGAATGGGCCGGCCTCATACTGGCTGATCCAGCCGCCATAGAATTGGCCCGGTTGCGGTGTGATCACTTCGCCGTCAACCATGCACGCATCAAGCGGGTCCGGGTAGAACGCGATATGATCCCGAATGCCTGCAAAGCTTGGAGTTGGCTCCGGGTAGGACCAAGCTACCGCCTCCAGGCGATTGCCGCCGATGATCAAGTCCCAATAATGCGCCTGTCCCTTCCACTCGCACATGCTGCGGCGCGAGTTGGGCGTGAGCAGCTCCATCGCGATGTCAGATTGCGGAATGTAATAGGTGGGTGGGTGGCTCGTTTCGAGCGTGCGCAAGGCATTCGTACTGTCGGCGACATCTATGCCATGGTGGCGCACCTGGATCCGGCGCGTGGTCGGTTCACAAACAGCAGGGCGGGGGTAATCCCAAACGCTTTCCTGCCCGTCTTTTGCCGGGTCTGGATCAGGATGCCCGAAGAGGCTCACCGGATCGGTTACGCCTTTTCAAGCGTGCATTGCAGCGGGTGCTGGTTCTGCTTCGCGAAATCCATCACCTGATTCACTTTTGTCTCGGCGACTTCGTACGTGAAAATGCCGCATACTCCGACGCCTTTCTGGTGAACGTGCAGCATGACGCGCGTTGCGGCTTCCAAATCCATAGAGAAAAACCGCTTGAGCACCATCACTACGAACTCCATCGGGGTGTAGTCATCATTGAGCAGCAGAACTTTGTACTGGCTGGGTTTTTTCGGCTTGGTCCGCGTTTTGGTGGCGACGCCGGTTTCGCCTTCTGTACCGCCATCCTTGTCGGCATCACCGTCATCCGCGCCAATCGGCACGAGCGTCAGCGGCAGCGTCAATTCTTCAAAGGCGTGGCGGGGTGTCGACATGAGGCTCCATTATGGGATTAGTATCGGTGATCGCAAGAGGTGAGACGCTCTCAATAGCGTGAATGGGATTAACGATACGTCGCCAAACCCGTTCCAAACCGCATTGTCAGGGGCCCAGACAGCAAAAGGCCGGACAGACGCAATGGTCTATCCGGCCTGGCGCCATGCGCCCACTTCATAAACCGGGATTGGGAGAGAGAGGAGAGGCCCGGTTCAGAAAGGAATTGCTTAGGCTGCTTTCGAGAATTTCTCGGTTGCAACGCTTACGCGGTTCGAAATTGGTGCGAATGCATCGTTGTAGAGCTTCACCCATGCTTCGGTGCGCTTCGAACCATAGCCGACGACTGCGTCGAAGTTACGACGTGCGAGCTCACCCTGCATCTGGAAAAGTTCGGTTGGTGATTTAACAGCAACCATTTTCTTCGCGTCTGCGGTTACAGTCTCAACAACGGTCTTGCCGGTTTCGACATTGTCCTTGGCCAGTTCCTGAGCGCCGGCGAAGAAGATTTTTCCGCTTTCGACGACGGCTTCGACGTTGGCTTTGTTGAACTCGCCGAACTCACCAGCGAACTCGCCGGCATTGTCGTAGGCAGCTTTTACGCGCTCTTGAGCGGTCGCAGCCATTTCTTTGGCAGTGGCGGTGAAATCAGTTTTTTCTGCAGTTGCCATGATGGTGTCCTTAAGTTTGGTGACCGGACTTGCGGTCGTTGTTTTCGGTGCCGCTTTCTTTGCAGCGATCTTTGTTTTGCGAACCGGCGCCTTCGTCGCGGCAGCTTTTTTCGCTACCGGCTTCTTGGCGGGTGTTTTCTTCGCGGCGGTTTTGGCTGCGACAGCTTTTTTGGCCGGAGCCTTCTTTGCTGGAGCCTTTTTCGCTGCTGTGCGCTTGGCCGGTGCCTTCACTGCCTTTTTGACAGCGGCTACTTTCGGCGCAGGCTTCGGAGCGTCGGCTTCAACGGCTTCGGCTACCTTAGCGGCGCTGGCGGTCTTTGCGGCTGCTTCTTCGTAAGCTTTTTCAGCAGCGACATCGATCTTAGATTGGGTTTTGGCGTCTGCCATAATTTCCTCACTTCATGTTGCACTGCACAAAATAGGCATTGCAACTGCGAAGTCAAGAGTTTTTTGTGCAGTGCACAATAAGCGGGTTTGCCGTTGAAATTGTTATGGAAAAGCTGCCTCAGCGTGTCTTTACATAGCGGCCCGGTGCATCTTCGATCACTTTATCACCGCGTCCGCCAGGCTTCCTTTTACCGGTCGCGGGCACTTTTGCGTCATTCTGCCGCTCCAGCCATCCGAGCCAATGCGGCCACCAACTGCCCGGATGCTCCTGCGCGCTTTCGACATAGGCTTTAAGTGAAGGCGCGTCGCTGTCGCCGACCCAATATTGGTATTTGCCAGCCGCTGGTGGATTGACCACGCCCGCAATATGCCCCGATCCGGCCAGCAGGAATTCAAGCGGTCCAGAGAAGTGATCCGTAATCCGCCACACGCTTTCGGCAGGGGCGATATGATCCTCGCGCCCGGCCTGAACGAAGCTGGGTGTTTTGACGCGCGTCAGATCAATCGGTGTCTCGTCGGCAGATAGTGCGTCGGGCACGACCAGTTTGTTGTCACGGTAAAGATCGCGCAGATAATCATTGTGCCACTTGGATGGCAGGTTGGTGACGTCGCCGTTCCAATGCAGCAGGTCGAAGGCCGGATAATCTTCACCAAGCAGGTAATTGTTGACGACATAGTTCCAGATCAGATCCTTGCCGCGCAGCGCATTGAATGTCGCCGCGAGATAACGTCCGTCCAGATAGCCTTTCTGCGAGAGCTTGCCGATCATATCGAGATGACCGTCTTCGATGAAGTGTTTCAGCTCGCCGCTTTTTTCAAAATCGACCTGCGCGGTGAAGAAGGTGGCGCTTTTCACTTTGTCCGCTTCATCGCGGCGCGCGAGCAAGGCGAGGGTCGCGGCCAGAGTGGTGCCCGCCACGCAATATCCGATGGCATGGACATGCGGCACTTTCAGCCGCTCACGCACTGTGTCGATGGCTTCGATCTGTGACCGGATATAATCGTCCCACACGACATCGGCCATGCTTTCATCAGCGGACTTCCAGCTGACAACGAACACAGTAAGCCCCTGATCGACCGCCCATTTGATAAAGCTCTTCTTCGGAGTCAGGTCGAGAATGTAGAACCGGTTGATCCATGGCGGGAAGATAACCAGCGGCACTTCGTACACGTCCTTCGTCGAAGGGCTATACTGAACCAGTTGGAACATCGGCGTCTCATAAACAACCTTGCCCGGCGATGCGGCGAGGTTTTCTCCGAGAGTGAAGGCATCGGGATCTGTATGGGTCAGCTGGCCGCGTTTCAGATCGGTGATCAGGTGGCGCATACCGCGCACCAGATTTTGCCCTTTGGTCTCGACAGTCCGTTTCATCACGACCGGATTGGTAAGCAGGAAATTATCCGGACTCATGGCTTCAGACAGGGCCGTGACCGCAAATTGAAGCTGCCTGCGCTTCTCTTTGTCGAGGCCTTGCATCGATTTGACCGACTGCTGAAAATACTGGGTCAGCATCAGGTAGTTTTGATGCAGCAACGCAAAGGCGGGATGATCGCGCCATGCAGGGTCAGAGAAACGGCGATCCTTTATCGGCAATTCCGCGTCTTGTTCCGCCGCTGCATCGCCGCCGGTCGCTTTCGCAACAAACCTTTCGGCTACACCTTTCCAGAGAGCCAAGGAATCCTGCGCGAGCTTGGTCTGCGCTTCGAACCCTCCTTGCGGGAGTTGCTTCGCCATGCTTTGCGAGATCACTAGCCACTGGGCTGGGTCCAGCAGGTTCTTACCTTTTGCCGCGCCTTCGGCAGCTTGCTTCGCCTGATGCGTGACAAATTCGAGCCACATCTTTTGCAACTCGGTGCTCGATTTTGCCCATTCGCCCAGATCACCGGTCGCGATTCCATCGGGAAGCAACCCCTTAAGGCCATCCGCCAGATCAGCACCATTGCCGGGCATCGCCTGCGCGAACATATCCTGCATCGTCTTCAGCACATCTGCGAGAAAGGATGAGTTGCTGCTGTCGTCGTTCGTCATGGCCTGAGCTGTCCTGATATCGCGAATCCCGATTGCCGGAACGCGCATTTGTGTATCGCGAGAACAACTTTAGCGAAAACGCCTTCCCACATCGACTGTTAATGGCTTAAACGGAAAATTACGTCCGCAGCCATTTTGATTGCGCGGATATGGGTAGGAAACGCAATGGACGAACAATTTTACCGCATGAAGCGGTTGCCACCCTATGTGATCGCTGAAGTGAATGCGATGCGGCATGCCGCGCGTCAGAGCGGGCAGGACATTATCGACCTTGGTATGGGCAACCCTGATCAGCCCCCGCCGCAGCATGTCATCGACAAGCTTTGCGAAGTGGCCGCGAAGCCTTCTGCTCATGGCTATTCGCAGTCGAAGGGTATTCCCGGCCTTCGCCGCGCGCAGGCGGACTATTATGAGCGCCGTTTCGGTGTCGATCTCGATCCTGAGAGCGAAGTTGTCGTTACAATGGGATCGAAGGAAGGGCTCGCAAGCCTCGCCAATGCGATCACCGCGCCCGGAGACGTGGTGCTGGCTCCAAACCCATCTTACCCGATCCATACATTCGGATTTATTATCGCCGGCGCGACCATCCGGTCTATCCCAACGACGCCGGACGAAGAGTATTGGCGGTCCCTAGAGAGTGCGATGAACTTTACAGTTCCTCGGCCCAGTGTTCTGGTTGTGAGTTATCCGTCAAACCCGACTTCTGAGACTGTTGATCTCGCGTTTTACGAGCGCCTTGTTGCTTGGGCCAAAGAAAACCAGGTCTGGGTTTTGTCCGATCTCGCCTATTCCGAGCTGTACTATGATGGCGAACCGACGCCTTCGATCATGCAGGTTGATGGCGCGAAAGACATTGCTGTTGAGTTCACAAGTATGAGCAAAACCTATTCCATGGCCGGTTGGCGAATGGGGTTTGCTGTTGGCAACAAACAGCTGATCGCGGCCTTGACGCGGGTAAAGTCCTACCTCGACTATGGCGCCTTCACGCCCATTCAGGCAGCGGCCTGCGCAGCGTTAAACGGACCGCAGGACATCATTGAAAGCAATCGCAATCTTTACCGCAAACGGCGCGATGTCATGGTCGAAGCGTTTGGCCGGGCAGGGTGGGATATACCTCCTCCAGCGGCCTCAATGTTTGCATGGGCTCCGCTGCCTCCCGCTTTGGCGGAAATGGGCAGCCTCGAATTCTCCAAGCAATTGCTGACCGAGGCCCAAGTCGCTGTCGCGCCGGGTGTGGGTTATGGTGAGAAGGGCGAGGGTTTTGTTCGGATCGCGATGGTCGAGAATGAACAGCGCCTTAGACAAGCAGCCCGCAATGTAAAAAGGTACTTATCTTCTCTCGGGGTAAATAGCGCGGGAACTTAGTTAAGTATTTCAAGGGTTAAGAATTCCCCATAAATTTGGGGGAGCAAAGCGGTATAAAATGCATTAACTAACGAAGTCGATAATTACATGAAGGAGGAAGGGATGCCGCCCGAAGCGGCGCGGCCACTGACCGAACGACAGCAGGCCGTGATTGAGCGAATAGACCGCCGCATGCCAATTAAGGTGATTGCGCAGGAACTTGGCGTGTCCGAAACCCGCATTAATCAACACATTCGCGCCCTTAAGGACATCTATAGTGCGGGAAGCTTGGGAGAGCTTGTCGAAATCTATCGCGCTTCGAAGACTCAAGAACAGAGCGCAATTCCGCCTGAAGTTGTGACAGGCGCCCCCTCTATAGGTGACGGCCACAAGGGCTTCACAGAATCTGTATATAGCAAAAATCAGGTGCCGCAGCCGACCCAGCCAAGCGATATAGGCAATCGGGTTGACCGGGGCGAGCTTGTGATGAGCGATGCTTTCCCGCTGATCGAACAGGCGCCGTGGCTGCGCCCAGACGAACCAAAGGTTGTCCCCGGGGTGCTCGACGGCGAACATGCCGTTTTGTTTCGCCTCGCTGCGATAGTCGGCATCGTTTTTGGAATGATGGCAGCTGTGGCGCTGTCAGTGACCGCAGCGGTTGCATTGAGCGAGGCAATGGACGGTTCGGAACGCGTCCCCGTGAGTGAGATTCAGCCTACCGTTTGAGCAATGGCAGGCAGGGACATTTCCTATGGCCGACCATGCTTATTGCGACACCCCGTATCACCCCGAATTTCGCTGGACGTTAGAGCGGTGTTTGTTTGAAACTGTCGTCGCGCCTGTGCAGAGTGCATTGATCAAAAGATCGCGGCATCCTGTTGGTTCACTCCTTAGACTTCTTATGAAAGTTTGAAGGGGCGATCATGATTTCTGTTCTGGATCGCGCGCCTCTTCGCGCCATCAATCCTCGCGAAGCACAAACTGTATCCATCGTCGAGCGCCTTCGACGTGTGGTGCTAGCCGAGCCCGCATATCGTGAACGGTTCCACGCGATCTTTCTGGATGCCGCGCATACATATGTTTCAGACGCTTCGATGGGCGCAGGCACGACAGCATTCCTCAAGCTGCGCATGCGGGACCTGTTCAGTAAAGCTCTATCGGTCGATGCGCGTGGCCTGATTATTGCGCACAACCATCCATCGGGAGACTGTCGTCCAAGCCAGCTGGATATCGTCGAAACGGCTCGACTTAAGGAGTTTGCCGATGCGCTGGATATTGAATTGATCGACCATCTGATTTTCACCAGAGACAATCTGTATTCGATGCGCGCCGGAGGGAAGTTATGAGCGCGAGCGCTGTCCATTCCATATTCCCTGACAATGCCACATTGATCCCCCGGTTTCGCGAGGCGGGGGATGTTACTCTTGACCTGTTTCACCGCGATGGGCGTGTGGAGGCGAAATGGATCGGCTTTCATCCTCGCGAATTTGAATTGCTTTGGAGGCTTGCCGAAGAACCAGGTTTGCGGATGACGAAGAAGCAATTGCTTGCTGATGTCTGGCGCCTAGATTTCGAACCGGAGAGCAACAGCGTCGCGGTTCATGTCGCGCGAGTCAGAGCGAAATTGTCGAGTTTCGGTCTCGACAATATCGTCGCCACTCATCCCGATGGCGGCTATTTTTTGGACACGCTACCAGAGCAAAGCGTCTTTTCCTTTGGTTCTGGTGTGACTTAAGCAGCGTTGACGATCACCTGGGTTAATTCTTGCGGCTGGACCAAGGCGGATTCCAGAGCTAGTTTCAATGCCGAACTTAAATGACTTCGAATGAGGATAGCCTGATGTCACACGCACCGACCCTGTCAAAGAATGACCGTGTTTCGATCGAATTGGGCGAAGATGGTGTTGCGCAGGTGCGCCTGACGCGCGGCGACAAAATGAATGCGCTCGACCCGGAGATGTTTGAGCGGATTATCGAAGCGGGCAGCGTGCTTCACAATATGAAGGGCCTGCGGGCTGTAGTGCTTTCAGGGGAGGGACCCGCCTTTTGCGCAGGTCTCGATACTTCCAGTTTTGCCCGTACGCCAAGCCCGGATGAGCCTGAGTTGACCGAACGAACCTATGGCAACTCCAACAAGTTTCAGCAGGTGGCCATGCAGTGGCGGAAATTGCCCGTGCCTGTTGTGGCAGCGATGCACGGAGTTTGCTTCGGCGGTGGTATGCAGATCGCCAGCGGCGCCGATATCCGCGTTGCCCATCCGGAAACCCGTATGGCAATCATGGAGCTCAAGTGGGGACTGGTGCCTGATATGGGCGGATATGCGCTGTGGCGCGGTCTTGTCCGGGATGATGTCCTGCGCGAGCTTATCTACACCAACCGAGAATTCAGCGGTGAAGAGGCGCAAGGCCTTGGTCTTGCGACTTATGTCGATGCTGACCCGCTCGCCCGTGCAACGACGATTGCCACTGAAATTGCTAGCCGCAATCCACACGCAATCCGTGCGGCAAAACGGTTGCAAGCGGGAATGATTGAGCGCGATACCGATGCTATTCTTCTCGAAGAAAGCATCGAACAGCACGGCATCATGCGGACAAAGAATCAGGTCGAGGCGGTCATGGCCGGAATGGCCAAACGCGCGCCCTCATTCGAAGACGTGTGACCTAACCAAACACCGCAACGCACTGGATGCCGTCTAGCACTTGGTGGCCTTCGCTATCCCACATCCGCAGGCGTTCCGATGAATAGCCTGCGTCGGCATGCTGGCTCGCATTTTCGGCGAGATACCAGCCACCTTCAGACCGAGTGTGCGGATCGAGCACGTTGAATGACCAATTGATTGAGCTGATCGGTCCCATGCGCTGCATGATACGCATGGCACCCGGCGGATTCACATCCCCCATCAGCACCAGTTTGCTGACCGGATCGAGCTCGTGATCCTCAGTCAGCCGCGCCCAGCGACGAATTGTAGCGCCGCGCTCCGTATCTTTTGCCTGACCATGCCGGACATCGAAATTTTTTTGGATGAAGGCGGGGCCTTGTCCCTTCATTGCTTGGGCAGCGTCTTGAGGGTGGCCGGACCATTCCTGCGGCGGGGTAGCTTGCCGCGAGGCATTGGCTTCGCGCTCAGCCGCGAACAGCCAGAATGCCGTCAGGGCAACCTTGCCTTCAGATAGGATTTCGCTCCGTACCTGAGTGACATTGCGCCCCTGTCTGACGATCTCGGCGTTCAGTTCAATATCCTTGCCAACCGGAGCGACAAAACCGACTTGAGCGGCCCGCAGCGGAGGGAGATCAGTGAAAGCGCGCTGCGCCATCGTAAAGGCCACAAGCGCCGATGCACCGCCATAGAGCGTGCGCCCTTGCATCCAATCGTCTGCCTGTATCAATTGGGCAGGGCCGGGCTTTCCAGTGATCGGTTCGAGTAAGCTTGCAATAGTCATGTGGGTAGTTGTGCCTGCTTCCAAGCGGTGGGTCCAGATTGACGTTGCGTCACATCTTAGTGAGCATCGGTTCCAGCTGTATTGTGTCATTCAAATGCGAATGGCGGATTGCCATTGTACGCACGAATCGCTAGTGCGCGCCTTCGCTTGTCGCTTTTGTTGCGTCAGGTGGCTCGGCCCGATGGCGGAGTGGTTACGCAGAGGACTGCAAATCCTTGCACGCCGGTTCGATTCCGGCTCGGGCCTCCACTCTTTTTGCGCGCAGGAATTTCCACCAACCCAGCGCGCCTGTGCCGCTTTAGCTCAGGTGGTAGAGCACATCATTCGTAATGATGGGGTCAGAGGTTCGAGTCCTCTAAGCGGCACCAGTGCTTTCGGCAATAAATCTCGGCCCATGCGGCGAAAGTAGCTTCCGGCTAATTGCTGCTTTGGGTCCGAAGTGGGGCGCTACGGGTAGTAAACCCAGCGCTGACCTAGTGATCGATCCTTCGCGACGTCGCTAGCGTACCGTCTTATGAAATGCCTGAATTTGGGCCGCAAGCGGACTGACCGTTCTGCGTCGCAAAGTGCAACAAGCCGCCATTGATTTACCAGTGGGAGCTAACAAAGGGGCAGTTCTCTCAGCTGCACTCTTGCTCTTTCAAGTAGTTCGCTCGCACCGCAATACGGGAGTGACGGGAGGCTGGCTGTCAGCCGACGTCCATTAGAAGCGCGAAGTGGCGCTCACCCTTGGCGAATTCGTGGTTGCCTCTCACGGGAGCTAAAAGAGGGGCGAAAGTTCTTCTCGGAAACCGCATGCCTTCGCAGAGGGGACGGTGTGCAATGGGCGGCTTAGCGTGAATTGAGCTCATTGAAAATACTCGACAATTGCTCATCTAAGCGACATTTTGATTGCTGGAGAGGTTGCAACATGGCGAAGAAAATGTCGGCTAAAAAGTTATACTCGGTGCGTCTTCCTGGCGGGCGCAGCAGCGAGCAATGGAGTGAATTTTATAGTGGGGTCGAGAACATGGGCGGCAAGTCACCTGACTTCGCCGGAATAACGAGTGTAGCGGTCATCGCAACTCATCAGTCCGCGAGCATGGTTGAAACGATTGTGGGTTCCGACATGCACGATCCGTCGGAATTGGAAATTGAAGAGATTACCTCTGATACACTTGAGGACGGAAGCCATACCATCTTTGCTAGTTTGATCCGAAATTACTATCTTCCTTACGGGGATTATCCATCCGTTAAAGAATGGTTCGAAGATTAGCTGATCAAAGTCTGAGCTTTTGGCAATCCAAGACTGGCGGGCATTGGGCCGAAAGCGGACCGTCAGCTTTGAGGTTTGAAGTCAGTTACTTTGATCAGTCAGCGTTCGACCCAATTGCGGACATAATCAGAAATAGATCGCGCGGATGCGGCCTCTGTGATTCGCGTTAAGAAGCTTTCGACGCGGGGGATGTAATGCAAATGATGCCTAGTAATTGGCGGTTACGTACAATTACGATTTGTCGAGCAAATCACCGATCCGCTGCTCGCGTGCTAGATTACATATATTTTCGTCCGAGAATGGCGGAAATCAGGGAAAGTCCCTACCTCTACAGAAAACCTTAAGTCCCCGAATCTTCTGATCTTTCTAGCCCTCCCCACGGGATCAATGAGACGGGATGCAGTTTGTCGCTCTTCAGGAAAGAGGTTGTCGAAGCGAGCCAGGATCGGCTCCACGGGGAAGTTGTATTTACACAGCCGCTGTCGACGAAGCTCTTTGCTGGCGTGCTATTCATAATCATCGCGATTGGCGTAGTTTGGGTAAATGTCGGCAGCTATGCCCGTGTCGAAACGGTTCCGGGCATCCTGGTTACCGACGTTCCCAGCGCGAAAGTCGTGGCCCGGCAATCCGGCGTGATTGCAGAGATGCAGGTCAGCGAGGGCCAGATAGTCAAGCAGGGCGAGCGCTTGCTCGTTATCAACTCTGACAGGCAGACAGAAGCGGGCGGCGATGTGGCAAGCCGCAGCATCGGGGCTTTGACAGCGCGTCAACAGCTGAGTGAGGCTCAAGTCGCCATGGCAAGCGGGCGTGCGGCTGCAGAACGAACCCGTCTTCAATCTGTGATCGCCTCGGCTGAAGATCAAGCGCGCAACCTGACTGGCCAGATCGCCCTTCAAGAAGAAGTCGTCGCCTCTAATCAGCAAATCTTTGACCAGATCCAACAAGTCGTCGAGCGCGGCTTTGTCAGCAAGGTGGAGTTCGAGCGGCGTCGGCAAACGTTGCTTTCCTCGCAACAGAATCTCGCCACGCTCGTCCAACGCAGGATGGCAAGCCTCGCCGAAGCAGATCAAGCTCGCAGTCAGCTCGCCAGCGTCAATATCGATGCGGCTCAGGGTATCTCCCGTATTCAGGATACACTCCAGAGCCTGTCAGCCGAACAAGCCCGGCTGGAAGGTGAACAAAGCTATGTCATCACCGCGCCAATCGATGGGCGGGTAACCGCACTCGCGGCAGGGGTCGGACGCACCGCCAATCCGAATCGCCCTCTTATGGTGATCGTGCCGCAAGACGCCGAGCTGACCGCTGAGATTTACGCCCCCACTCGCGCCATCGGCTTAGTGGAGCCCGGTAAAGAAGCGCGGCTCCTGTTCGATGCCTTTCCCTACCAACGCTTCGGCAGCTTTGGCGGAAGCGTGAAGTCCATCTCGCGCATCGCGGTTGATCCACGTGAGACTGACATACCTTTTCCGTTTGAAGAGCCGGTTTACCGCGTTCGGGTGACCCTCGATCAGCAGACGGTAGAGGCATACGGCGAACCCGCTCCACTGCAGGCGGGGATGACGCTGCAGGCCAATATCGTTCTCGAACGGCAGAGCTTTCTCGGTTGGATACTCCAGCCCCTCAACGCGGTGTTGAATCGGAATTCATGAACAATCCGCTTGATCTTGTCGAATTCAGCGGGCGTCAGAAGACACCGTATATTCCGCAAGGCGAAGCGAGCGAATGCGCGCTGGCTTGCATCGCGATGGTGGCGGGCTTTCACGGTTACAAGACCGACCTGATTGCGCTGCGCCAGCGATACGGGATGTCGCTCAAAGGCGCGAACCTTAAACAGGTCATGCAGGTGGCCGAGGATATCGGTTTCAATGCACGGCCTCTTCGCGGTGAGATCGAGGACATGCCGCATCTCGCAATGCCCGCGATCCTGCATTGGAACCTCAATCACTTCGTTGTTCTGACCGCAATAACCGGCGGCGTGCGCGGCAAGCGCTATCACATCCACGATCCCGCTCGCGGCACATTGGTCCTGAGCGAAGACGATGTTTCACGGCATTGGACCGGCGTTGCGCTCGACTTGATCCGGTCGGAAAGTTTCAAACCGAAGATCGAGAAGAAACAGCTCAACATCACCCAGCTCTGGTCTAAAATGACCGGTTTCTGGGGCACGATCCGCCAGATCGTCTTGCTGTCGCTCGTGATGCAGTTGGTAGTGCTCGCCACACCGTTCTTCCTGCAAATCTCTATCGACACGGTCTTTCCGGCGTTTGATACCGACCTTCTGTTCATGCTGGCTCTGGGTTTTGGCGGGTTGACCATTGTGAACCTGTTGGCAAGCTGGCTGCGATCGCTCATCCTTGTGACGCTCTCAAACTCGCTGTCCTATCAAGTGATCGTCAACCTGTTCCGGCATCTGGTGCGACTGCCGCTCGACTATTTCGAGAAACGCCATGTTGGCGACATCATCTCCCGCTTTGGTTCAACGCAGCCGATTAGCCAGCTGATCAGCCAAGGCATGATCGCTGCCTTTATCGACGGCCTGATGGCGATCCTCACGCTGGCGTTGATGTTCGTCTATTCGCCGCTGCTGGGGGGCGTCGCTTGCGCCGCACTCGCGCTCTATGTCGGCCTCCGAATAGCATTTCTGCAATCGATCAAACTGCGCAATCTCGATGTCATCACAACGATGGCAAAAGAGAACTCCAACTTTATCGAAAGCGTGCGCGGTATCTCCGCGATCAAGGCATTCGGTCAGGAAGGCAATCGCCAGCGTCTTTGGCAAAAGAGCAAGGCTGATGCGGTCAATGCGCAAGTGAAACTGGGCCGGCTGCAGGCTGCCTTTGATGCGCTCGGCCAGTTTGTCATCGGCGGCGAGCGGGTGATCTTTGTCTATATCGCGATCACGCTGGCATTCGATTCCATCCTGACCGTCGGCATGATCTTCGCGTTTCAGGCGTATAAGCAGCAGTTCTTGGACGCAGGCATGCGGCTGACCGAACAGATGATCAACTATCAGATCGTGAAGGTCCACCTCACCCGCATATCGGACATTGCGCTGTCTCCGCTCGAAGAGGGCGAGGCCGAGAAAAGCAACGAAGAACCGGACTTTACCAAACCGCTTGTGCTCGACCGGGTGTTCTATCGTTACGGCACGAACGAGCCGATGGTGTTGCAGGGCGTGAACCTGACAATCGAGCCGGGCGAATTTATCGCGATCACTGGCCCTTCAGGCGGCGGCAAGACGACCCTGATGAAAATCCTGATGGGCCTGTTTGAGCCGACCAACGGCGCTGTGCGGTTGGGCGAGCGCCCGATCAGTTCCTATCGCAAAATCAAATACCGCCGCGCCATCGGATCGGTGGCGCAGGGCGATATGCTCTACGCTGGATCACTGGCTGAAAACATCGCGTTCTTCGATCCTGAGATCGATATGGAGCGCGTGCGCGAAGTGTCTCGGATGGCGCAGATCGACGGCGAGATCGACGCGATGCCGATGGGATACGAGACGCTCGTAGGCGATATGGGATCGGTCCTATCCGGCGGGCAATTGCAGCGCGTGCTGCTGGCGCGTGCGCTCTATCCCGATCCAAAAGTGCTGATCCTCGATGAGGGCACTGCGAACCTCGATGCCGAGAATGAGGCTAAGATACTTGAAACGCTGAAGGGGCTGGAGATCACGCGCATAGCGGTCGCGCATCGGCCAGCGACGCTTGAGGCAGCGGAAAAGGTCTTCGAGGTCAAAGGCGGGCAGGCAAGACCCATAAATCAGAGTTCAATCAACCGAGTTGGAGGGGGAGCCAGTAAACTAATTTTAGAATTTTAGAATTTCAATCATTCAACAAAAAGGGTTTTTACATGAAGCATGAAAACAGAAGCAAATTCAGAGTCCTTAATGAGGTTGAACTCGAAGCTGTTGGCGGTGGGTATTACAATGAAGACCCGATCCCGGATCCAATACAGGACGGCTTTCAAAACAGGCAGTCTGTTGCCGAGATGCTTGGCATCATGACAACGGGTGACGACGGTGGAGATGGCGGCAATGTGATCATTGTAACTGGAACAAGAGGTGGCGACTCAGGTGACAGCAATGGCTCTGGCGGCGGCGCATCCACTAGTTGGAGCTTTACGATGGGTCCGGATTACGATCTTCTTGATCCTCTTTCAGATATCAACATGATGCTCGGTCAGTTGATGTTGGACCCTACTGATGTTTTCTCAGGCCTTTATGACTGGGGGAATGGAGTGATCACTGGGACGTTTATCGATTCCCAAACCGGCGCAATGTTTGACGTACCTTATAGCGGTTCTGGACCAAATGCTGGATGGGCTTACTCTAGTGAAGGATCTTCTTCCAGCTCAACGAGCCAATCGGGCGATGGCGATGGTTCCTTTTACGGAGGCATGACATTCACCCCCATTGTAGGCGGAGGGTTCGGCCTTAGCGAAGGGGGCAACACTGGGCTATTCACCGTTGGCTGGGGCGGCACTCTAGAATTCGGCTATAGCGCTTCAGACGAGGTTGCTGCGGCCAATGCAGACAATAGTGGTCTACAGGTCCATACTGCTCCACTTTCATTTCTTACCCCAGCTCATTGGGCGACTATGTTAGGTGGCATTGACTTCGACTTGGATCCTTTGACGATAGGGTTCCAATTGAACACTGGAATCCAGTTCTCAATTGACGAGAAACACTCAGATGAGAGCGAAGGAGGTGATAGCCCTGAATCACCTCCATCACAGTCAGGTGAGAACACCGAAGCATATTAATTGATGTTGACAAGACAGGTCCCTAGACTTTTCTGGGGACCTGTCTTCGACTTTTGGTGCAACTCAAAACTGGAGATTTAGGTGCGGCTAGCCCATTCAATTATCGTACTGTGCGGCGTTCTTGCTAGCGCGTGCGCGGCTGAACCCAATGTTCACAAAAAAAGCCCATTGATTGAGGGCGTAATCGACAGAACGTTCTACGAGAAGTTGGAGAAAGCCATACGCGACGGCCATCGAAGAATCCGATTGCAAAGCCCTGGCGGTAACGAACAAATTGCTCTTGATGCGAGCGTTTTGATCGCTGAAAATAAGATGCACATCGATGTAGTGGGCGTATGTGCTTCATCGTGCTCCCAGTTTTTGCTCCCATTCGCTGACAGAATTAGCCTAAATCCGGAATCGGTCATTGTAATGCACGCCAACAGTTTTGGCATGGTAGAGCAGGGGTATGTGTCTTCTCAGACGCCTAGTTGGGATCTCGTTTCCGAGAATCACAGAAAAACTATCGATACGTTTAGTCGCTTCGGCGTCGATACAGCTTTTCTCTCAATCGCGACGCATGCATCACAACCACTTTGTTACCTTAAGCCAAGCAGTGAAGGGAGGCGTGAAAGGGTTGTCATGCAGTTTACACAATGGGCCCCAACCGTGGACGACTTGTTGGTTTTTGGCTGGAAATTAGACCAAAGCAGTGATCTCTCACTTACCCAATCCCCGGCTTCGATAACCAACGCTTTTGTGCCGACAGCTCGGATTCGATTTACTTCGCCAGGCCCGCATTCCCATGGTCGCGAAATCAAGTCTTGTGATTTGAAGAACTGATGCTTCAATTCCTGGTTCTCTTCTTTTCTTGCCTCTCAATCGCGACGCTAATTTCTTTGAAAATTTGGTCGCGCTACAAAATTCGTCAAATCGATTTATTATTGATTTTCCTTAATATCTTGATCTTGCCGACAGCTCTAATAATGTTTGATTCCACACCTGATTTTAGTGATAGTGCGTCTTTGTATGTCGGCATTTTAATTGCTGCGATAGCTGCAATAACCACAGTTATTTATACAGCAAAATGGCGAGAAGGGGTTAGCTTCATTGCATTCCAATTCGCTTTTATATTCGTCTATTTTGTGCGGTTCATTCAAGGGGTAGATCTTTTTTGACTGCTTTGCCCAAAGTTCGATTTCAACGTCATCAAGCATTTAGTTAGCCTCGATCGAAGAGCTACGAACATTTCAGTCCTGCGAGATCGATTGATCAAACTTCGCGAAAGTACGATGTCCGCTTTCACCTCGCCATAGTGGACGTTTGAAGAAGTTGGGAACTGTCCAATGAGCAGCCGTTCAATGGGTTTGGTTGAGGTCCGATGGCAAAATTGAATCGGCCAAAAGCGCTTTCACAAGGAAATCGTGAAAACGATCCAGCTTTGCACTTTGGGTTCTCTGTGGGGCAAACAGAAGTTTGGGCTACTCAAGACATATAACGCTCTGGCAAATAGGGCTATTCCTAAACCATTCCATCAAATTCGTAATGATGGGGTCAGAGGTTCGAGTCCTCTAAGCGGCACCACCTAATCTATGTGACTCATTTTGATGGCTGCGGAACGCTTGCAGACCATGTGCCTCATCGCAGCTGAACTAGGTCGGTATGCCGAGCGGGAAATGGCGGATGCGAACAGCCTAGCGTGATGCAGAGGGAGCGCCCATTTGCGCACCGTATAGCGTTTTGAACGCCTTTGTGCGTTCCTCAACCAGCCTGTTTTCCCTTTGGTGGTACAGAACGCCTGCGGCGATCGTGACAACGCCCAGCAATGCTAGAATAGTTGGGAAAGGTGCACCGCTCCATGAATGAAGAGCGCTGTATGCAACAATTAGCGTCCCCCAGATCATCACTGGCAGGCCCAGCCATGACCGGCCGAAAGTTTTTAGAAAATCCCACAGCATCATGCGGTTGTCAGTTTCGCGATACAAACGCGCATAACCTGCAACAGACCAATCCATGTCCCAGCCTTGCCGGCTCACCCGCCAACGCCGATAAATCAGCGCGCCCATCACAATAAGAAGAGCCATAGTGGTTGGTGTGCTTTTCTGGATCGCATAGGCGAGCGGGATAATGTCCGGAATAATGTCCCGTGCGTAGTGAAAGATAACGCTGCACCCTTGCAAAGCGGTGCAAAAGAGAGGCCAGAAGCGCCTCGCATTGAGAGCCAATGCCAGAAAGCCTGTCAGCCCAATGAGGTCCGACAGGACCGAGATTTGGTCGACCGCTGCAAATTCTGGCTGAGCACTTTTACCTGCGTAGCCCAGCGCTTGAACCACGAACATGAAAACGAAGGTAAGCACGCCGAATCGCTCTGGCACGCCGCCTTCCCTGTAGTTGGGTTTTTGACGTGCGCTTTCGATCCAATCCCAAAGGGCTAGCCCGACCGAGACAATCAGCGCGCCATAAATTACCGCAATACTGGTTTGTTCAAGGTCGGGCAGAGTCACTAGCCATTCACCAGTTTGAGTTTAGTGGCCCTAGCAGCGGGACATTCCCAAGGGAGATCGGCTTTGATAGCATCTTTCTCAGCGCGCGCATGTGCCAGAGCCAGTTTCTCACGGGCCTCATTCAGCCGCGATTGCGTGCCCGAGATGAAGTTGAGGGTCCGCTGACCGTCCAGCTGTCCCATATTGCTCTCCGTGCGAATGGTGCGGGCAAACGACGCCAGCTCGTCCATTTCGTTTTGCAGCCGATCGAGATTGTCCATCGCTTCGTGAAAGCGAATGCTCATTTCACGGCCCATCTGATCCAAATTCGACATTGTCTTGTCCTACTGCGCCAGGCGCGTTCAAGGTTTAGACGTTTGAGACACATATGAGCTGTGGTCCTGTGCAAAGTCGAGACCGGTTCGAGCAGCTGTCAGCAGCATCACAAGGATGAAGACAACGCCTGCCAACCGCCACCATTTGCCGCCAAGCTGAGCGTCCAAAACGTCAAGACGCGAGACCGGAACATCGGGTATCGACATATCCGTTGCGTCTTGATTGTCGTTTTTGGATTTGGCGGTATCTTTTCCAAGTCGGGAAATTCCACGTTCGGCTTTTCCGCACTCGTCGAGCAGCCTTTCGTATTCGATGACAGTCGGGTTCTTCCTGGATGTACCAAGCTTTCGGGCGGCTTTTTCAATATGAACTTCAACGGTCCGCTCGCTTATGCCTAGGCGAGCGGCGATCACCTTGTTCTCCAGCCTTTCAAGCGCCAGATCGAGCACTTGAGCTTGGCGCTGCGTCAGCGACGAAAGTGGATTGGTGGCTTGATTCTCGTCCATTGAGGAAGTGCTTTAGCAGGTCTCGAAATGGGACCAAGACTCTCATAGTGAACGGGCCAATGGCTTCGGTTGCAGCTTTGCGCATCCTGGAACGAAACGAGGCGCCGCCGGGAGAGTGTGGCGGCGCCTCGCAAACCGACGATTGTCAGTCTTTGGCGTTATGTTTGCGCGAGCTTAGAAGCGCAGTGTCGCACCGAAAGTGATGCGGCGATCCGGAAGGCCTTGGAAGCAAAGCAGCGCGCCCGAATTCACACAGCGTTGTGTGATGTCGGATTTGGTCAGGTTCACACCTTCTGCGCCAATGTTCAGCCATTCGGTCACGTCATAGGTGACACTCGCGTTCAGCTGACCACGGGCTTCCGTCACTGTCGGGAAACCGAGGGTCGAGTTGAGCGATGCGCCGCCTGCTGTATCCAGCGTACGGAAAGCATCACGCCATGTGTAACGTGCGCGAGCCGACAGGCCGTACTTCTCGTAGTAAAGCGTCGCGTTGTACGCATTTTCGGAGAAGTCGAGCAGACCCTGAACCGCGGTTACTGGAACCGCGATGCTTGGGTTGATCGCTTGGAAGATGTCTTCGCCGCGACCGGAGTTGCTGTTGGTCGCCTGACCGCCACCAAATTCTTGGTAGGTGTAGTTGGCGATCACACCAAAGCCCGATGCAAAGCCCAGAACGTCTTCGAACTGCGAAAGATCGTACTGGAACGCAACTTCGATACCGGTCTGGGTCGTCGTTGCCGTGTCATTGATGATGGTTTGCAGCGGAACACAAAGGCCATTGCCGATCGTTGGCGACAGGACGTTGCGATCTGGAACCGGGTTAAAGATACCGCCACCTTCGCATGGGTCGGTGATGTCGCGGAAGCCGTTGGCATCTTCGACTGCATCTTCAACTTGGGTCACGAACAGGTTCGTACGATCCTTATGGAAGAAGCCGACACTGATCAGAGACGACGGTGCAAAATACCATGCCAGCGAAGCATCATAGGATTGCACGGTTTCCGGTGCCAAGTTCGGGTTGCCGAGTGACACTGGATTGTTCGGCCCGGTCGGGAATGTCACCGAAAGCGACAGATCGTTAAAGTCCGGACGGTTGATGTCCTCGGTGTAGCTTGCGCGGAACACGAGATCATCGGTGATATCCGCAATCAGGTTTACACGTGGAAGCCATTCATCATAGCTGCCGCGCGAGGTGATCGGAGAAACGACGCCATTGGCGACTGTGTTACCGAACGAGTCGATTTCCGAGCTGACCCAACGCAGACCGATATTGCCGCGGATTGGGCCGCTTTCGAAGTTCAACTGCCCGTAAACGGCGCTGGTTTTCTCTTCGATACGGAACGAGCCGGACAGGTTACCAGATGCGTTTGGATCCAGATCGCTGAGCAAACGGCTACCGCTCGCGATGCGAGCCTGACCGCCCGGCGTCGAATCCAATGCTGCCTGAAGTTGGGCGAACACCGCATCACGCTCAGAGAACGCACGGTTTGGATCGATCAATACGAAGTTGCGGAACGCAAGCTCGCGCCCATCGGCATCACCAAAGTTGCTTGGGCCAGCGACAAGCAGATCGGAGAACAGTGTACCGCTTGGGCTGTTTGCAATCGCGCCCGTTCCGAATGTGGAGCGGAGCTGGTCAAACTGTGTCGAGGAATCGTTGAAACGATAACCCAGATCGAACGAGGTGAAGAACGGAGTGAGGTCTTCCAGATCGAGCGTGGTGTCGATGCGGAAAGCGGTTTCTTCGTTCTGCGTGCGGTTGTTGCTGTTTGTAACCGCATCCAGCACAACGTTGGCACCGCTAAGATCGGTCAGATCAGCGACCGTTGGTGCAAATGGCGAGTCAAAGTTCACACCGAATGTCAGCGAACCGCCCGAGAGATCATAACGGAAGGGAACGCTGTTGTCGTTGCTCGATCCGTCAAGAGGGGTCAGCGGGTTCGGGTTGATAAAGTTGAGCGTGGTGCTCAAATTCGGGTTGCTCGAATCTGATGTCGAACGCGATGCTTCGAGACGGGCAGAGAAGCGGCCAGTTTCAAACTCGGTACCAAGGCGGTAGAGTTCGCTGGTCGTTACACGCGCGCCTGTGTCGCTTGAAAAGCGCAGGTTTGGATCATCATCGTCGCGTGTAAGGTTTGGCTCGATGACGCCAACGAGCGCTGCTTCGATTGAACCCAGTGCGACACCGTCCAGCGAACCGAAGTTCACAGTTTCAAACTGATCGGGCACGTTGTTGAAGCGCAGCGAGCTGACGCCCGAACCTTGAACGCGCGAACTGTCCTGCGTCCGCGTTTGATCGTTGTAGATCGTGTCGAAGAAGAACATCAGATTATCGTTCGGCGCGTATTCGATCGAACCGGCGAAGTTGATGGTCTCATACTCGAAGTTTTCGAGTTCTTGGTTGAGGAATTGAATGCCGAGATAGTTAAACGCCGGGCCAGGTGATCCGTCAGCAGCAACGCCCGCACCTGTCAGAACCACGGTGTCACGGTCGACACGTGGACGGAACGAGGTTGCTTCCTGTTCGGAATAGCTTGCGCTGAGAACGATGCCGAGCTCGCCGTCACCCACCTGCCAGACATCGCCGAAGCTGCCCGAGATGCGCGGAGTTACGCTATCGGAAAGTTCGCTGTATTCGCCTTGAACGCGCAGCGAGACGATCCGGTCGGTGATGTCGAGCGGGCGAATTGTGCGCAGGTTCACTGTACCACCGACAGAACCTTCGATCGTGTCAGCAGTAGGTGCCTTGATGACTTCGACCGAGCCGATAATGGCCGGGTTGATGTCTTCAAAGCTGATGCCGCCGCGGCCTGTACCTGCGGAAACGGTTTTGACGCCGTTGATCAGAACCTGGTTATCGTTGGTACCACGGATCTGGACGCCGGTGCCGACACCCGCAGTACGGGTAATCTGAACGCCGGTTACGTTTTCGAGCACTTCTGCAAGGTTTTGGTCTGGCAGTTTACCGATGTCTTCCGCTTGGATGACTTCGACGATGCTATCTGCGTTACGTTGTTCGTTGAGCGCGCTCGCAAGCGAGCTGCGAATGCCGCTGACAATGATCTCTGTACCTTCGTCGCCATTGGCAACTTCGGCCGTTGATTCGCCGTCTTGGGCAAGCGCTGCTCCTGGAGCAAATGCGATGGCCGAACCAGTCATCAAGCCCGCAAGAATGCGCGCCTTCTTTGCGGACAGGCTCGCGCCTCCGTTCCGATACTTCATTGATAATCCCCTCACAGTGGTCTTCGTTGTTATTTTTGCCGAAGCATAATTGTGAAGTCCAAAGTGTCAACCAGAGTGACAGGCGTTTATCCATTTGGGTGTATACCAATTTGTATTCCACACCTTTCTGTTTATAAACAGACACTTGCGAGTATTTTGCCCGGAGCGTCATTACCGAATGGTCAGTCCGTGGCGGGGCTGTGTGACAAATTTGCACGCCTGCTCGGCTATTTATACTGAAGTTTGTGTGCAGGCACGGGCGGATACCCCCGTACGGTCTACCATGGCTGCAAAATTGGTATGACACCTTGGTTGACAAACATGGGCTGGACTCTATCCATGGTGCCATAAACATACCTCAGGGAGGGGGCAAAATGACTGTTCGTGCTACTTCGCGCGGCGCTTCGGCGCGCATTTCCATATCAGCTACTCTATTGGCGGGGGCCGCATTTGTGGGTGCGCCAGCGCTTGCGCAGGATCAGGCTGCAGATGAAGAGCCGGTCGAAGTGGCGGAGCAAGATGGTGGCATTGTTGTTACCGGTATCCGCGGCACTATTCAGGGTTCGATCGAAGAAAAGCGCAATTCGACAGAAGTGTTCGACGCGCTTTCTGCCAATGAGATTGGCGATCTTCCCGCGCTCTCGATCGGTGAAGCTCTTGAGACGCTAACTGGTGCCGGTTCGCACCGTGAGCAAGGCGGCGCTACCGAGATTTCGATTCGCGGTTTGGGTCCGTTTTTGAGTTCGACTGTTATCAACGGCCGCATTGCCTCGAACGGTTCCGGAGATCGCTCAGTCAACTTCAGCCAATTCCCTTCCGAGCTGTTTGACAAGGTGGGCATCTATAAAACGCAGGCGGCCAGCTATGTCGAAGGCGGCGTCGCAGGCCAGATCGTTCTCGAAACGATCAAGCCTGTCGATTATGGCAAGCAGCGTATCCAGGGTGAGTTCAAGCTCAATATCAACCCGGACAATCTGGATATTGATCCAGACCAGCGTTTCCAAAAATTCGGTTACCGTGCAACCGGCAGCTATGTTGATCAATGGCAGCTCGGCGATGGCGAGTTTGGTATTGCGCTTGGGTATCAGCGCAACTCCACGACCAATCCAGAGCAAGAGGCAAACGTTTCCAATACGATCCGTGCCTGTGTGATTGATCCAAGTACGACCAGCGACGGCGTGTTCGATGACGGGAACTGCGACACCAGCAGTGGCACGATTGACGGTTTGCGTGATGGCACGGTTGATCTGCCATTTGTGATTGCGCGCAACAGCTATGCTTTGCGTTCGAACATCACCGAAGATACGCGTGACGCTGTCTTTGGGGCGATCCAGTACAAGCCAAGCCCACGCGTCGACATCAACGCCGATTTCCAATATTCGAAGCGCCTTTTCAAAGAGCAGCGTAGCGATCTGAACTTTGCTGAAGGTCGCCGGATTGATGGTCCGGGTGATCCGAACAAGATCCCTGGTGTCGAGCTGACCTTTACCGAAAGCGGCGCTTTGCGTTCATTCACTAACGAGCAGCGCGTTGAGGCTGTGAGTGAATATCTCGAGCGTGACGAAGAGTATTATGGTGGCGGCCTCTCGATTGATGCGCAGGTCAGTGACCGTTTGACCGTATCACTTGATGCTTCTTACTCGCGCACTCAGCGGGTTGAAGAGGCGGTTCAAATCCGCTTCCGCACCGAGGATGGTGAGAGCATTTTCGGAAATACCGATGCGGACGGCAACCCGTTCTTCCCAGAAGCGTTCGAAAGCGATCAGACGCCTAACGCTGGTCGCACCAACGGTACGGATGACCGGATTGAGACCGCAGTTCTTATCCAGCAGAATGGATCTGAAGGTCTGAACTTCATCACTCAGAACTTCGATGTGACTGATTACACTCTGTTCGCGAACGATCCTCGTTTGCGTGCCGATCTTGAGCAGGATCGTTTCAATGAAATCTGGGCTTTCCGCGGCGATCTCGAATATGAGATGGATGGCTTCTTCAGCTCGATCATGGGCGGTGCCCGTTATCAGGAACTGGTCTATCGCGACGTGCCGGGTGCCCGGGGTAGCGCGGATGACAATCTGAGCCGGTTCGAGGAAACATATAACGACACCGATGGTTCAGGCGCGCTTTTCGTGGCCAACCAAGAATGCCGTACAAGCTTCCCGGAAACCGGGTTCCTTGGCTCGATCTCGGGTGGCAACCCTCTGATCACCAATGTCGACCTTGACGGAAATGTTCTCAGCACATCGAACACTTTTGCGACCTTCGATGCACTTTGCATCGCGCAGGTGCTTGAACGCGAAGATCCGCGCGGTCTCCAGTTCGACGAAGACGGTGTTCCGATTTATCTAACCGGCGACTTCGACTCGATCGACAACACCGATGTCGAGGAAACGAGTTGGGCGGCCTACGCTCAGGCTAATTTCGATGGTGATCTCGGTAGTCTGCCGATCCGAGGTAACGTAGGTGTCCGGGTCGTTGGTACAGACATCACGACAAGGGGTTTCCGTGCTGATTTGTCCGTTCTGTTTACCGCAGCAGATCCAACCGATCCCAACTCGGCCGATGAATTCACGGTTGTTCAGGATACGGGGACACTTGTTACCAACGTAACGCGTGGTTCTTACACCGAGGTTCTGCCTAGCTTTAACCTTGTAGCCGAGTTCCAGCCTGATCTTCTTGGTCGTGTCGGACTGTATCGTTCGCTTTCGCGCCCAGATCCTTCGGATCTCGGTAATGGACGGACTTTCAACACCAACAACGATGAATTCACCACCGCGCAGCAGGCTCTGACTGGCGGCATCGATAGTGTGACGGCCACTGGTAACCCGGCTACCGACCCGCTATTGTCCTGGAATGTGGATGTTGGCCTCGAATGGTATCCGAACGCGGATACGATCCTTGCCTTCAATGCATATTACAAAAGCTTCAACGGTGGTTTTGAAACGGCGGCCATTACGGAAACCTTCAACATTGAAGGTAACGTGGTTGATCTGCCGGTTCTGACAATCAACACAACTGATGAAACCAGCACCATCTACGGCATCGAAGTCACAGCAGCGCACCGGTTTAGCTATCTGCCTGCTCCGCTTGATGGTCTCGGTTTTAAACTGAGCTACAACTATGCGGACTCAAACTTCGAATTCGAAGATGATACGCTGGGCGCGATCACGACAGTTGATGTGAACAACGTTCAGACAACCAGCAATGGTTTGATCCCGCCTTCGAACCTGTTTGGTTTTTCCGAGCACGTGTTCTCCGGTCAGGTCTACTATGAAATCGGCGATTTCGACTTCCAAGGAGTCTACAAATACCGGAGCGACTACTTCCAGCAGTTCGTCTCCACTCCGGGCCGCGTTCGGTATGTCGATGACGTAGGCGTCTTCGAAGCGCGTATGTCTTATGAGTTGAACAGCAACGTCCGGTTCTCGGTCGAAGGGATCAACCTCTTCAACGAGCCGCGCACCAACTTCCGCGGCGCACCGGACGATTTTGGCGCGATCCAAGTGTATGGCCCGCGTTACTTTGCTGGTGTTCGGGTCAAGTTCTGACCCTTTAGGCTGTCGCCGCCGTAGGGGTACAGGCGGCGACAGCTTTTCAACGGGACTGGCAATTCAAAGTGGTTTTGTGCAAGGCTTGTTGAGTTAAGGGGTAGGCTGTAACTAGCGCAGAGGTATGGAATGAGCGGTAAGCGACTTTTCCAGTCAGTGGCTGAGCAAATTGCTGAGTTGATTGATGAGGGGGCATTCCCTCCGGGCACGCGATTGCCGGGAGAGCGCGAACTTGCTGAAAAGCTTGGGGTTAGCCGCGTAACCATCCGCGAGGCAGAGATCGCTTTGCAGGCCGTTGGCCGGCTCGAGATTAAAACTGGCTCGGGTGTCTACGTCAGTGAAGAGCAGCCTCAGGAAAAAGCTGCGCTGCCATCTGTAAGCGCGTTTGAAGTGACTGAAGCGCGCTTGCTGGTCGAATCCGAGGCTGCTGCTCTTGCTGCACATAATATCAGCGATGCAGGGATTGCCCGGTTGAAGGCGCTGATCGAGCAGATGCGGACTGGTGATGAGGCTGAGGCCGATGCTGCCGATGAGCAGTTCCACCAAGTGATTGCAGAGGCATCCAACAATGCCGCCATGGTTCACACCGTGCAATCATTGTGGCGGATGCGCGAAGAGATTCCGGATGTGAAGGCTACGTATCAAGCTGTTTGTATCCATGACGCAGAATCGCGAACGGCCGAGCATGAGGCCGTGTTTTTCGCATTGCGCGATCGCGATCCAGCCGGAGCGCGAAGTGCGATGCGAGAGCACTTTCATCGGCTGATCGAGGCGATGCTCGATGCAACCGAACGCATGGCGCTCGAGGAAGTGCAAGAGCAGGTTTCAAAGAGCCGCGAGCGCTTCGCTGCAGCCGCAAAAATTGGCTAGGCAAATTGGCTAGGCAATAATTGCCGTTTTGATATGCCACATTGATTGACAATGCGTCTCCCACCCTTATAGTTTCGACTCATAAAAGTACGGATGAGGGGAATAGGGATGTTGGCGAGGCTTGGCCTTGTGCTGCTTGCTGTATGGCTTGGTGCATCACCGGCGATGGCTGAGCGCTACTTTGTCCGCGATCAATCTGAATATGCTGACGCCGCCAAGCAGATCGAGGCTGGAGACGTCATTGTTCTCGCCAACGGCGAATGGCGCGATTTCGACCTTGTTATCACGGGCGAAGGGCGTGCCGACGCGCTTATCACTGTAATATCGGAAGAAGCGGGCAAGGTGCTCCTGACAGGCGAGTCCAGCCTTCGCGTCGGGGGTGAGTATATCCTAGTGCGCGGTTTGGTGTTCAAGGATGGCTACAGCCCGCGCGGCGAAGTTGTCTCCTTCCGCCGGTCCAAGAAAGATATTGCCAGCAATAGCCGAGTGACTGAGATTGTGATCGACAATTTCAGTAAGCCGGATCGCTACGAGAGCGATTATTGGGTCGGAATTTACGGCAAGAACAATCGCTTCGATCACAACCATATGGTCGGAAAAACGAACAAAGGTGTGACGCTTGCTGTAAGGCTCGACAGCGAAGAAAGCCGTGAGAACGGCAATCGCATTGATCACAATTACTTCGGCCCGCGCCCGGTGCTTGGATCGAATGGCGGGGAGACTTTGCGGATCGGGACCAGCCGCTATTCCATGTATCGCTCGGAAACGATTGTTGAAAACAACATCTTTGATCGTACCGATGGTGAGGTTGAGATTATTTCGTCCAAGTCAGGTGGCAATGTCTTCCGTGGCAATGTTTTCCTGAAATCACGCGGCACTCTCACTCTTCGGCACGGCGATGATAATATCGTTGAGCGGAATGTCTTTATGGGCGGTGGTAAGGATTACACGGGCGGTATCCGCGTGATCAATCGCGGTCAGACGATTCGCGATAACTACATTGAGGGGATGCGCGGCACGGCATTTTCCAGCGCGCTCGCGATTATGAACGGTGTGCCGAATTCGCCCGTGAACCGCTATGTCGAGGTTGAGGGTGCGACGATCGAGAATAACACCATTATTGATAGCCGCCGCATCGGGTTTAACGTCGGCGCGGATGAGGAGCGTTCTGCTCCGCCCAGCAACAGCACATTCGCCAACAACCTGCTCGGCGGCATCGAAGGCGAAAGCTTCCTCGAAGTCTATGATGACGTTTCGGGCATCGCATTTTCGGGCAATCGCGTGGTCGCTGGCGGGGTTGCGGGGCAACTGAGCGGTTTTGATCAAGCGCCAGTCGCCATGGAGCGAGCCGAAAACGGCCTGCTCTATCCGATTGATCCGGCCTTGGCGGCGCTCGGCGCACCTCGCGATCTTGCGCCGGTCACACTCGATAAGGTCGGTGCGTCCTGGTATAAAAAGCCTGGTAGCGGCGAGGTATTTGGGTCGTCGGGCAAAGTCGTTAAAGTTCAGCCAGGCGAAGACACCTTGGTCGACGCTGCGATGGCTGCGAATGATGGTGACGTCCTGCTGCTTGGCAGCGGTGAATACATCTCCAATCGCACAATCCCGCTGAGCGCAGCGATCACGATCAAAGGCGCTGTCGAAGAGGGCGGTGAGCCACCTGTTCTTTTCTTCACCCGTCCCACGCTGATTGAACTTCGCGAAGGTGGTAATCTGCAGCTCGCGAACTTGGTTATCGATGGCGCGCTTGCCCCGGACTCGGTTGGCAACTCCGCGATCCGGACGACGACCTATCCTATCAAGTCGAATATGCAGATCGAGATGGACCGTGTGGCTGTGCGCGGACTGGTCGTAAACAAGTCCTTCAACGTTGTGTCGCTGGGCAAAAGCTCGCTCGCAGACCGCGTTTCAATTAAGAACAGCGCGTTTTCCGACATCACCGGCGCCGTTGTTTCGGCGGCTGCCGAGACGGAGGATTACGGCCAGTACAATGTCGAATATCTCGAAATAACGGATAGCAGCTTTGCGAAAATCGGAGGGCCGATTGCGAATGTCTATCGCGGAGGGCGCGATGAAAGCACGTTTGGCCCGCTAGTCACTTTCGCGGGCAATGCGGTCGCAGAAAGCGGCTATGCGGCGACGAACACACTTGGTGCGTCGCTCAATCTGCACGGCGTGCAGACGGCCAATATCGAGCGCAATGTGATCGCGGAATCCGCACCGATCCGTGTCGTCCACACGGTGGGCACGCCAAAGACCACGATTGAGAACAATCAATTCGCCAATACGCCTCCGCTTGTCCTCGAAGAGCTGAACTTCGATGGCGCGCATCGGGCCGTCCTCTCTGACAATGTTTTTGCAAGTGAGGCCGATCAATGAAGCGTTTGGTGCTCCTCGCAGCAGCAGCGGCACTGTGCACCTTCCCGCACAGTGTCGCCGCTGCTGCATCCAATCAGGCTCAAGCAGCACCGACGGAATTGCTGCCGCCGCTATACGCGGCCGAGTTGCTCCGTGCGAAGGCTTTCGTTGATGGGATGATGGAAGAGGGCCTCGTGGTCCCTCAACCCAAAGATCCGGGCGGAGGCTACACTCACGAGCAGCATAAGCGGAACTACAAAGCGATCTATCTGGGCGGTCAGATCTATCGGATTACAGGTGACGAGAAGTATCGCGATTATGTTCGCGATATGCTGCTCGAATATGCCGCAATGTATCCGACCCTTGGCGATCATCCGGCCAAGGCGAACCAGAATGTTGGTCGCCTGTTCTGGCAGGTTTTAAACGATGCCATGTGGCTCGTTCACGCGGTGCAGGGATATGGCGACATCCGCGATGGCCTGTCCCAGGCTGACCGGGATGCGATTGATAATAATGTCTTCCGGCCTGCAGTGAAATTCCTCTCTGTCGATTCCGGGCGGACCTTCAATCGCATACACAACCATGCGACTTGGGCGACAGCCGGCGTGGGCATGACTGGCTATCTGCTCGGCGATCAAGACATGGTCGACATCGCTTTGCTTGGCAGTGACAAGAGCGGCGAAACCGGCTTTCTGCGGCAGACCGAGCTGCTTTTTTCACCCGATGGTTATTATACCGAAGGCCCCTATTATCAACGCTTTGCATTGCTGCCGTTCCTGGTGTTTGCCGATGCTATCGAGCGGAATGAGCCAGAGCGTAAGATATTCGAGCACCGCGACGGTATCCTGCTGAAGGCGCTGCGCACCACTGTGCAGCTAAGCTATCGCGGGTACTTCTTCCCGTTCAATGACGCGATCCGCGACAAGAGCTTGAAAACGGCGGAGCTCTATGATGGCATCGCCATCGCTTATGCGCAGACGGGCGATCCCTCGCTATTGTCAGTAGCTGAATTTCAGGATCGCACTGTTCTGAGCAAGAACGGCATGATGGTTGCCAGCGATCTGGCTGCAGGCAAAGCGAAGCCGTTTCCTTTCAAATCGCTTCTTCTATCTGATGGCCCTGAGGGAATGCAGGGCGCTGTTGCTGTGCTGCGCGATGGTCCTACCAATGACGAAGGAGAGCCTTCGACAGCTTTGATCGCGAAGAACACGTCGCAGGGCATGGGCCATGGCCACTTCGATAAACTTGCCTGGCAGATGTACGATAATGGCAACGAGATCGTGCGCGATTATGGTGCGGCTCGTTTCCTGAACATCGTTGCAAAAGAAGGCGGCCGTTATCTCCCGGAAAACGAGACATGGGCGAAGTCATCCATCGCGCACAATACTCTCGTTGTTGATGAGAAGAGCCACTTTGATGGCGACGTAAAGCTTGCGAGCGCCAAGGCCCCGAGCCAGCTTTACTTCTCTGACGCCGAAGGCCTGCAGGTATCGAGCGGACGGATCACTGAAGCTTATCCCGGCGTCCTGATGCAGCGCACGCTGATCGTACCGGACATCCCCGGGCTCGAAGCACCCGTCGTGCTCGATCTGGTGCGCGGGCGCAGCCGTGATGCGCATCAATACGATTTGCCGCTGCACTATAGCGGGCACATCATGGAGTTCGATTTCCCCGTTGAGAGCAACGTAGCGGAGCGGCCTGTGCTGGGTGAGGCCAATGGCTATCAGCATATCTGGGTCGATGCCGAGGCCGAGCTTGACGATGGCAAAGGCGCGCTCACCTGGATTCTCGACGGCCGTTTCTACACCTATCGCTTCGTAGGAAACGGACCGCTCAATGTGGTGCTTGGCGAAACCGGCGCGAACGATCCGAGCTTTAACTTGCGGCGTGAGCCGCTGATCATGCTTCGCGCAGAGCGTGAGAACGGTCAGGCAAGCTTTGCCAGCCTTCTTGAAGCACACGGCAAATATGATGGCGCGGCAGAGCAAACCGTTGCGAGCCGCAGCCGTATTGCAGACCTCGACCATGCTTGGGTCGAAGGTTTTGATATTGTGCGTCTGACCCTGAAATCAGGGCAGCGCTTTGCGATTGCAGTGTCGCACCAATCCGATCCTGAGATGGCGCACAGCGTCACGCTCGATGGCGAGACAATCGCCTGGGCCGGATTTGCCGCTGTGGTTGCTCTCACCGGAGAGGGGAATTAAATCATGGCAACACTGATAAGTGCTTCCAGTCCGGCCTTTGTGGTCGCGGGCGAGACGCCCAGGGAAGATCTCGGGGGCGGCATCACCCGCCAAATCCTCGGCTACGGCCCAGAGATCATGATCGTGCGGGTGTGGTTTGATAAAGGCGCAGTCGGCGACGTGCATTCGCACCGCCATAGCCAATCGACCTATGTCGAAAGCGGCGAGTTTGAAGTCTTCATCGACGGTGAAAAGCGTGTGCTTGGCGCTGGTGACAGCTTCTACATCGCCCCGCATCTGGACCACGGCGCAGTGTGCCTCAAGGACGGGGTGCTGATCGATACATTCAGCCCGGCACGCGAAGACTTTTTGGGCGAGGGGAACTAATTATGCTGCGTTATGGGATCGTCATCCTCGTCGCTATTGCCACGGTCATCAACTACATTGACCGCGGTGCCTTGGGCTTTTTGTGGCCAGAGATTTCAAAAGATCTTGAGCTGACCGAGCTCGATTATGCGATCATTCTGAACGTCTTCACCTTCGCTTATGCGTTTGGTCAATCGCTGTTCGGCAAGATCTTCGACTGGATCGGAACGCGGCTTGGCTTTGTCCTGTCGATCGTCGTTTGGTCCGCAGCGACCATGCTGCACGCGGTCGCAACTGGCTTGACCAGTTTTGCAGTGTTCCGCGCGCTTTTGGGCGTGTCGGAGGCGGGCAACTGGCCCGGCGCGACAAAGGCGAATGCTGAATGGTTCCCGATCAATGAACGCGCGCTTGCGCAGGGTATCTTTAACTCGGGCGCCGCCATTGGCGGCATTGTTTCTGCGCCGATTATCGGATTGTTATTTGTATGGCTTGGCAGCTGGCAGGCGACCTTCATCGCGATCGGTGCGCTTGGCTTCTTGTGGCTTGTCCCATGGCTGATCGTCTACAAAAGCGGCCCCGATGCGCACCCTTGGATCAGCGAGAAAGAACGCGAGTACATCCTTACCGGTCAGCGTAACGTCGAGACGAATGAAGTTGCAGATTACGCGCCTTCGACCGGCGAGATCCTTAGCCGTAAGGAAAGCTGGGGCGTTATCATGGCCAGCTTCTTCCTTGATCCGATCTGGTGGCTCTTCGTGGGCTGGCTTCCGATCTATCTCTTTAAAACCTACGGCTTCGGCGTGGAAGAAATCGCAGTCTATGCGTGGATTCCATATGTCGGCGCGATGTTCGGTGCATGGTTCGGCGGCTTGCTCGCTGGCAACCGTATCAAGTCGGGCTGGACAGTGAACCGGACGCGAAAGACTGTGATCGGTCTTGGCGGTGTGATCATGCTCGGCTCGCTGCTCGCGACCACACAGGCAAGCACACCGCTGGTGGCGGTGCTTATGATGGCGGTGATCTTGTTTGGTTTCCAAACGGCTGTTGGCAACATCCAGACACTGCCCAGTGACTTCTACAGCGGTAAGTCTGTAGGCACTCTCGCTGGTTTTGCTGGCACGGCTGCGAAGCTCGCTGTGGTCATGCTGAACTTCCTGATCCCGGTCATCACCGTGAATAGCTATGCGCCTGCCTTTATTGTTGGCGCCGGCCTTGCGATCATGACCGTGCTTTCGGTGTTGATCCTGTGTCCAGAAATCAAACCGCTCAAACCAACTCAACCCAAAACGGCTTAAGGCCACGCATATTCCTAAAAGGGGAAACTAGATGAAATTTGCAGGCAAAGTGGCAGTGGTAACCGGCGGTAGCCGTGACATCGGCCGCGCTATCTGTGTGAAACTGGCCAGCGAAGGTGCCAATGTTGTTGTGAACTACAACAGCAACGAAGCGGATGCCGACGCAACGCTCGCAGCGATCGAAGCTGCGGGCGGAGGCAAGGGTATCAAGGTGAAAGCAGACGTTACCAAATCTGCTGACGTTGCAGCTCTTGTCGCGGCGACCCGCGAAGCATTCGGCGACAGCATCGACATCCTGGTCAACAATGCTGGCGGTCTCGTGGCTCGCAAGACGCTTTCCGAAATGGATGAAGAGTTCTTCAATTTCGTCATGCAGCTCAACGTCACGTCAACTTTCATGGCCACACAGGCTGTCGCTCCGCATATGGGCGAAGGCAGCGCAATCGTGAACCTCGCTTCGCTTGCTGGCCGTGATGGCGGCGGTGGCGGTGCATCTGCTTATGCCACATCGAAAGGCGCCGTGATGACCTTTACCCGCGCAATGGCGAAAGAGCTGGGGCCTAAGGGCATCCGCGTGAACGCGCTTTGCCCGGGCATGATTGCGACCGCTTTCCATGACAAGTTTACGCCAGACGCTGCGCGCGAAAATGTCGCCAACAGCACTCCGTTGAAGCGTCAGGGTCGCGCCGAAGAGACAGCCGATGCTGTCGCGTATCTGGCGTCTGACGAAGCATCGTTCATCAACGGTGCGAATGTCGATATCAATGGCGGCCTTGCTTACTCGTAAGACCACCAAACGATCCGCGCTGTTCACGCAGCGCCATAATCAATGCACTCATATTGGCGCGCGGGGCGGGCAATAGCCTCTCTGCGCGCTCTAAAAGGAGCACCTCCCCATGACCGATTTTCTTTCCTTTGGTGAAATCATGCTGCGGCTGAAAACGCCGGGGCATCAGCGTTTCTTCCAGTCTCACGAGTTCGAAGCGACCTTTGGCGGCGGCGAGGCAAATGTCGCTGTGGCGCTTTCAAACTATGGTCTGGATGCAGGCTTTGTCAGCGCGCTGCCCGATAACGACATCGGCGAGAACGCGATCATGGAGCTGCGCAAATTCGGCGTGGACACAGCCCATGTCAGCCGTTCTGGTGACCGTGTCGGGATTTACTTCCTTGAGACCGGATCAAACCAGCGTCCATCCAAAGTGGTCTATGACCGTGCAAACTCTTCGATCTGCAATGCCGCGATGGACGAGTTCGATTGGCCGACCATTTTCAAAGGCGCAAAATGGCTTCACATCACCGGTATCACGCCGGCGCTAAGCCAGTCGGCTGCTGACCTGTCGATGGCCTGTGTGAAGGCGGCGAAGGAGGCAGGCGTGACCGTTTCATGCGACTTCAACTTCCGCGGCAAGCTCTGGAAATACGGCAAGACCGCGCCCGAGGTGATGCGTGAGCTGGTGAAGTATGTCGATGTTGGCATCGCGAACGAGGAAGACTGCCAGAAGTCGCTCGATATCAGCGTCGATGTGGACGTCGAAAGCGGCGAACTCGACACAGCCAAATACGAAGCGCTGGGCCAGAAGGTCCTGGATATCTATCCAAACATGCACACGATCGCGATTACGCTGCGTGAGAGCCTGAGCGCGGACCGCAACAATTGGTCGGCCTGTCTGCGCACCCGCGATGATGGGTTCAAACTCTCCAAGAAGTACGAGCTGACCGATATCGTCGACCGTGTTGGTGGCGGTGACAGCTTTGCCTCTGCGTTGATCTACGGGCTCAACGCCTACGAAGACCGTCAGCAGAGCCTTGAATTTGCGGTGGCAGCCAGCGCGCTCAAGCACACTATCATGGGCGATTTTAACCGGGTCACCGTGCCAGAGGTCGAAAAGCTTATGTCAGGTGATGGCTCAGGACGCGTCCAGCGGTGATACGCCGTTATCCCAAGACGGAATTTAGGCGCTGTTAACCATCAAGTTTAGCCAATATTTACAAGGACCCACGTAGTTCTCCTGGTGATCGGGATCATAACACCCCCGTTTGAACCAGGAGAATTAGGGTGAAATTGCATAAAGTTGCCGCAGCTGCGGTTTTGGTATCAGGGATGACATCAACCGCTTACGCGCAAGACGCGAATGCTGGTGCTACTGCCGAAGGTCCTGTTATTCAGGATAGCTTCGATGATAACTCTGACCGCGTTTTCAACGACAGCTTCGACGACAATTCGGAAGTCTACAACGATAGCTTTGACGACAATTCAGAGCGCGTTTTCAATGACAGCTTCGATGATCTGTCTGATCACTATAATGGCACCGTTCAAACGCGCAAAAACAGCACGTTTGATGACAACGCGGTAGTCGCCGAAGCCACTCTTTCCAACGTCGTAACCGGCGTGGATGTCAGCTATGGCGACATTGAAGATTCGGCGAAGTACGAAAACCGCCTCGTCAATTCGGGCAACGCGTTCCAGAACTATTCGGGCATCAACGCGCTGAACCAGAACACTGGTGTTGCCGCGTCGCAAAACGCCAACATCTCGATCGCCGTTTCCGGCGACGGCTTCAATCCAGAGTGAGCCTTGTGACACTTCGCGCCGGAACGGTTCCGGTGCGAAGGTCTCTCTTTATTGGAGCGAACATATGAACAAGGTAAGCACCACTGCTGCTTTCGCCATTGCTGCTTTGCTTGCATCGCCAGCAGTCGCGAAAGAAAAGGCACCGGCTGAAAAGCCTGCTTTCGCTGCGGAGAAAGTGGTTGATGACAAAGCGCTGGCGAAAATTGCTGGCCGTGAAGACATTAACCAGCTGACACAGTCGGATTCGAACAATTCGGTGACCGGCAACAGTGTTGGCGACAACAGCCGCACCGGCACTGTTTCGATCAAGGATCAGGCCTTTCAAAACATGAATGGTCTGTCGATCCTGAACGCAAACACCGGCAACAACGTCGCCATCAACGCGACAATTCAGGTGAACGTGGCGATGCCCCAGGTTGCGGCAGGAAACTGATCAAGTGAACCGGGGCGTTCTCAAAGCGCTCGGGGCCATTTGCGCCGCGAGTTTGCTGCCAGCTTGTACGGCTTTGCCGGAAGAGCGGGGACGGCTTGTCATGCAGTCGCATGCAGGCAGCCTGGTATTACAGAATGCCCCTGTCAGCTTTGCTGAAAAGCGTTACGAAACAGTCGTCCGCCAACAGTTCGATTTCAGCTGTGGTTCCGCGGCGCTCGCAACGCTTCTGACGTACCATTACGACCAACCGCAGACTGAAAATGATGTGTTTGGCGGTATGTGGCGTGACGGTGATCAAGAGGCGATCCAACGCCTTGGCTTCTCGTTGCTCGACATGAAACGGTTTCTGGCTGCCCAAGGCGTCACGGCCAACGGCTACCGCGTTTCGCTCGATCAGGTTCGCGATTCTGGCACGCCAGGCATCGCTCTGATCGCGCCGAACGGATACCGTCATTTCGTGGTCGTGAAGGGCGTCGAAGACGGGTTTGTTCTGGTCGGAGACCCATCCTTGGGTCTTCGCCGAATGGACCGCGAAGAATTCGAGGAAACGTGGAACGGAGTATACTTCGTTCTTACCGAAGGCGCTGACATCACAGGTCATGCGCTGAACGACGATGCACAGTGGGCGAAGGTCAACGCTTTCGGACCTGCACACCGGGCGTTTGAACCACTTAGTCGTCAGGCTCTGTCGCTCACCGCGCCGGGCTTCGGGGAATTCTAGATTATGCTTTTGAAAAACATCTTTCCGATGGCACTCGCGATGCTGGCGTTCCCATCACTGGCCGCAGCCCAATCGCCATTTGGTGATGCTGCGCCTGTGCAGGATGCCGAACTGGCCGAGCAACGCGGCGGCTTTGTGCTGCCCGGCGGTATCGATATCGGCATTGCGATCACGCAAGAAACCAGCATCAATGGTCAATTGCTGTTTCGCACATCCTACCGGATTGATGATACCGGCCCCGTGATCAGCGTTGACCGCGTTGGTGACGGAATTTCGGTCACAACCACCGGCGATCCGACGCGGACGCAGCTCAGCGTTGAAGTTCCCGGAACAGCCGTTTCTCACCTGATCGGGCGGACCACGGGCAGCGTTATTGCAAACACGGCAAATGATCGCACCATCGATACGATCACCACGATTGATCTCGATCTGTCGAACATGACTGTGGGTTCCGTCGGCTCGCTGTTCCCAAGGCTTGGATCGATTGCTAGGCAAACGGCTGATTTCTCGTTCGATTGACGAACGTTTAAGCGGTCTGAAGGATTTGCCAAATGCGGTTGGGTTTTGTCGGCATAGCTTTGCTATGCGGAGTGGCGAATAGCGCTATTGCCAGCGCGCAAGAAGCGACAACACGCTCAGAAGCCACCAGCGATGCCGAAGACCTCGGGCAATTGCGCGCCGAAGTCGCCGACCAACGCCGCGCAATCGAGGCGCAAATCGCCTCGCTGCGGGAGCAGCAAGCACGGCTTGAAAAACTTGAGTCGCGTTTGGATGCGGCGCTGACCGGTGATCAACCTACTCAGAATGAACAGCCCGGTCCGGCAGCGGCCCCAGCTGCCACTCCAAACCCGGCAAGCCAGCGCGTTGCCGCGAACACGACGCAGGCGGCTCCCGATGAAGCGGTGGGAGTGGCACCCGAAGATGCCGAACGCCAGCCTGAAGTGACCGCTCTTGGTCGCCGTGGCAGCGCGATCACCAAGAAAGGCCAGCTGAGCGGTGAGATCGAGTGGAGTTATGCGCGAGCAGAACGCAACCGCGCATTATTCCGCGGTGTTGAGGTGGTTGAATCGGTCTTGATCGGTGTGTTCGACATCAATGAAAGCCGGCAGGACGTATTCACTCAGACGCTTGGGCTGCAATATGGTCTGACCGATGATTTCGAGGTTGGCATCGACGTGCCATTGATCGCGCGGTGGGATACTTCATTGCTGGCGCCAGTCGCCGGGTCGACCAATGATGATGAAGCTCGCACTATCGATAACAGCGCGAATGGTTTCGGGATCGGTGATGTTGAAATCCTCATGCGCAAGCAATTGCTCGCGCCGCGCGGCTTCGGACCGTATCTGATCGGTAACCTGCAGGTGAATATTCCCACCGGGCAGGGGCCGTTCTCGGTCGACAGAAACGAATTCGGTGAGGCGTTTGACGCGGCGACAGGCTCTGGATTTTGGGGCGTGACACCCGGCATTACGGCCATCCTCCCAAGCGACCCCGGCGTGCTTTTTGGCAGCCTCAGCTACACGAAGAATTTCGGACGTTCGGTGGACACGACCATCCCGCCTGTTCAGATCCTGAACGTCAATCCGGGCGATGCGATTTCATTCAGCGGCGGACTTGGCGTATCGCTTAACCCGCGCCTGTCGTTCAATTTTGGCTATGCGCACAGTTGGGGTTTCGGAACCGAAACAATAACGCGCGCTCTTGCCGAGGGCGCAGAGCCGGTGTCGCAAAAATCGCGGGATTTGCAGATCGGTCGCTTGTTGTTCGGCACAACTTACAAGATCAACAACACGACGAGCTTCAATTTCAATGTCGAATCCGGCGTGACCGATGACGCAACCGATCTGAGGATCCTGTTGCGCTTCCCATTCGTATTCTGAAACAGCACCGTTTGAACACGGCGGCGTTTCGTTAGGTCAGCACCAAAAGAAAAGGCGGAGCGACTTTGTGTCGCCCCGCCTCTTTTAATTGCTGCCTAAAGGATCGCTTACATGGTTGCGCGAAGCCCAAGGAAGAACAGCGTGCCGACCGGGCTAACCGGATAGGCCTGCTCGGTAACGAACGGGCTGTCGTTGAACACATTGTTCACGCCGCCATAGATATCGAACATCTCGTTCACATCGAAGTTGAAGCTGATGTCGTGGATGAACGTGTCATCGGTCAACGCATTGGTTGGTGAGTAGAGATCGTTGGCGGTGGTGCCCACATCTTCGATCTCAACCGCGCGCAGCGCCATGCTGTCGAGGTACGTCGTGCCCCAAGTTACGCTGAAGCCTTCCCAATCCCATGTGAACGAGGCGCGGCCAGCCCATTCTGGACGCTGAATTTCGCCCAATTCCGGATCGATCAGGGTCAGGTCGCTCGGGTCGAAGAAGCGGTTCAGCTTTTCAACATATGTGCCGCTACCAGCCAGAGTGAAACCGTGATCGCCGAGATCGAAAGCGTATTGGGCGCTGAATTCAACTCCCGATGTTTCGAGACGGGCAAAGTTCAAAGATGTCTGACGCAGGAACGTGAATCCGCCATTGGCCGGATTGCGATCGACCAAACCGCAGAAGCTGTTGTTGATGTCGGAGCTATCTACGCAGTTGTCTACGATATCCTGAGCCGAAACCGTGCTGATCGCGTCTTCGATTTCGATATTGTAGTAGTCGACGCTTGCGATGAAGCCGGGCAGGAAGCTCGGCGTGATCTGGGCGCCAACGGTCCAGGTTGTGGCCGTTTCAACATTCAGATCCTGGTTGCCGCTGATCGAGCCGGAGAAACGGGCTGTAAGCGGATCGACATAGGAATATGTGCCCGTGCCCAAAGTCGGATCAAAACTTGGGCTCAACGCTGCAAAAAGAGCGGTGCAGTTTGCTGTACGCAATGCCTCGTCAGGGGCAGCTTGCAGGTTGCCTACATCGCATGGATCAACCGGGCGGAAAAACGCGCCCTGTGCTGGGTTGAAGAGCTCGTTGATATTCGGTGCACGAACGGCGCGTGAATACGTACCGCGGAACAGGATATCCTCGGTCGGCGCATACAGGCCGCTGACATTCCAAGTGAAGTTGCCGCCCGCAGTGGAGTAATCGGCGTAACGCGCCGCTGCACTCACTTCGAGGGTTTCTGCAAATGGTACGTCCTGCAGGAATGGCAGGCGAACCTCACCGAACAATTCCACGACGGTAAATTCACCGCCAGCATTGTTGATCGTGCTGGCTGGATCGAACACCAGCGAGTTTTGAGCGTTCGGAAGATCGCGGATCAGATCGCCCGCATTACCATCAGGAGTAGTTACTGGAAGGACGCCGATTACGAGCGGATCAAAGGTCGACGTGCTCTGCTCTTCGCGGAATTCGAAACCTGCAGCGAAGCCGACAGGACCGCCGGGCAATTCAAAGAACGCGCCCGTATCACCAGAGAAGATCGCGCTGAACACCAGCTGTTCAAGCTGGAATTCATTGACCGTCGTCGTGGTGATGAAGTCGATCGCATCCTGGCTGATCGCACCGACGCCGCCAAGTACGTTGGCCGGACGGCAAGAGCCATCACCCGGATTAAAGGTGAAGAAGCCCGGATCGCCTGCCGGAATACCAAAAGGCGTTGTCGCAGGTGCGGTAGGATCGATATCAGACCGGCAAATCGGGTTGCCAGTTGTCGGGTCGCTGATCACGTCAATCGCAGCATAGAACCGGTCCATGATAACACGGTTGGCGTTTAGCGAAGTCTGGTTGAACTTGCCGTAATTGCCGCTGATCTCGTAGCTGAGATGATCTGTGATATCGCCTTTAAGTCCGGCGACAAAGCGCAGCGTCTCAAACTCGTTGCGGTCACGGTTCGGGCCAAGATCAGCAGGGTCACGCGTTAGATAGAGACCTTCATCGGTGCCGTTGCCAAAGAACAGCGGTGCAACGAAGTCTTGCAGATCGCCCGTGATAAACGGGTTTTCCGCACGGATCGTCAGCAAGTCATAGAAAGTGTTCGGCTGAGCCTGGAATTCCGCCGAACTGGAAACGTATTTACCTTCAAAGAAGAAGGTCGCTTCGGACGAAATTTCGTATGAAAGGTTGGCATTGACCGACCAGCGCTCAGTTTCTGGAATGAGCGAGTTCACGTCGAAGTTGTTCGGAATGCCGTCGCCGCCAAACTGGTTGAAGAGGCCAGTGATCTGGCCATCCTCATAAACGGAAAGGCTACCGTCAGCGTTGATTACAGCACAGCCGCCCGCGAGGCCAAATGCACCTGCGTTGAATGTGCTGTTAAAGCCAACCGAGGATTCAAGACAGTCAGGCGTACCGTTGCCGTTGATGTCTGGACCGTCGCTGGGGCCAATATCGCCCGGAGCGACAATACCGCCAGCCGCAGACAGCGAGAAGCGCGGATCGCCAGCGATGAAGCGGCGCGGCGCATTCAGCGAGCGGTCGACCAGAGCCTGTTCTGCCGCAGTCAGAGTAACTCCTGTTAGGTCAGTCGGGATCAAGCCCCCTAGCACCGCCCCGTTTGCGATGAAGTTCGGAGTATCAGTCGCGTTGAGTTCGCCAGTTTGAAGACGAAGAGCGGGGTTGGCCGCATCATCGAAAAGGCCATTATTAGCGGAGAAGCCGCGGTCGCCGAACTGCAGTTCTTCGCCGTAAGCATATTCGCCTGAAATGGTGATGTTGCCGCGACCATCGGCAAAGTTGGTGCCCCATGTAAGGTCACCATTGATGCGCCACGCGTCACCTTCGGACGAAATGCCCGATTGGACATTGGCTTGAATGCCTTCGAAATCGTCTTTGAGAACAAAGTTCACAACGCCGGTAACGGCGTCGGCACCGTAGATCGAAGATGCACCACCGGTCAGCGTTTCGACCCGCTCGATCAAAGCGGTTGGGATCGAGTTGATGTCAACAATCTGTGCACCAGCAACACCGGAGACGTGGCGGCGACCATTGACGAGGACGAGAGTTCGGCCCGCACCGAGACCGCGAAGGTTCAGGGTCGCTTGACCAACTGCCTGCGCGAACACGCCATCAATCGAACCTTCTGCTGAGGTTGATGTTGAAAGAGCGGGAATGTCACGAAGAACATCGACAACATCAGCCGTACCTGACTGCGCCAGTTGCTCGGAATCGAGAGAGAGAATGGGCGCCGGCGAACCGATATTGGGATCGCGCGCGATGCGTGAGCCGACAACAACGATCTGTTGTTCTTCGGCTTCGGGTTGTTCGTCTTGATCTGCGACCTCTTGAGCATGCGCTGCGAATGGCATCGCGCTTGCTGCTGCGAGAAGGAGAGCGTTGCGGGAGAGCCGGAGGCGGCTCTTGGTTTGAACAGTTTGCTTTGTCATAGGGTACATGCGCCTTTTTGTTGCGACGCAGCATAATCGCTCTGAGGCAAAGCCTAAGTCAAGGATGTTGGCTTAGAACATTGCTGTTCTGTGACGCTCCCCATCATATTGTTGCAAATTTGCACCCATTCGCGCTTGTTCTGGTGCGAGCGCAGGGCGCTGAGCAATCTGCGAAGATCACTCGCTCTTGTATATCTCGCCCGATCTCATCACGAATTTGACGTCTTCCAAAAGCGATATGTCGGCCAGCGGGTTGCCACTAACGGCAATGATATCTGCCGATGCTTTCGGCGCAATAGTGCCGACATTGCCGGTCTGACCAAGCGCATCTGCCGCGTTGGACGTGGCTGCGCGCAATGCCTCAGCGGATGTCATGCCGAACCGAACCATGCGCGACAATTGCCGCGCATTGTCGCCGTGTGGGTAGACACCCGCGTCGGTACCAAACACCATTTTTACGCCCGCTTCGTGCGCTTTGCGGAAAGTATCACGCTGGGTTTTGCCGACCATGCGCTCTTTTTCGAGGCTCTCTGGCAAGATGCCCGCCTTTTCACCTTCGCCAAGGATGAATTCGGTGACGTAGATATCCATGGACAGATATGCACCGTTTGCCTTCGCAAGCCGGATGCCTTCGTCGTCGATAAAGCTCGCGTGCTCGATAGTGTCCACGCCTGCTTTAAGCGCGTTGACGATCCCTTCTGATCCGTGCGCATGGCTTGCGACTTTTAGGCCGTGACTATGGGCCTCTTCGGTCAGAGCGGTCAGTTCCTCTACCGTGTATTGCGGCGCGCCAACCTTGGTGCCTTTCGATAGCACGCCGCCAGTTGAGCAGGTTTTGATCACATCGACACCGAATTTGCGGTTCTTGCGCACCGCCGCGCGCGCAGCCCAAGGGCCATCGGCGACATTCTCGCCAACCGCCTCATATTCAGGTGGCAACAGGTTATTGTCAGAGCAGTGCCCGCCGGTGATGCCGATGGGCGGGCCGGAAACAAACATGCGCGGGCCGGGAATATCACCCTCGTTGATGGCATCGCGCAAAGCGACATCGCCAAAACTGCCCGCGCCAACATTCCGTACGGTTGTAAAGCCAGCCATCAATGTGGTTTTGGCATTGACGACACCGGTAATGGTCGCGCGTTCGTCCGAAATGGCGAGGCGGCGATAGCCGTGCATGTCACTTTCACTGGTTAAGTGGACATGCATATCGATCAGGCCCGGCAGAATTGTTTTACCGGACAGGTCGACATATTCGGCGCCCTCGATTTGCGGAGCTTCGCCAGTTGCCACGCCCTCAATCACGCCGTCCACGATGGTGATGACCGGATCATCGACCAATGTGCCGCGTTTCACATCCACCATCGCGTCTGCAGTCAGGACAATGGTATCAGCCAGCGCGGCCGAGCTGCATGTGGCTAGCGCGGTCGCGGCGAGGACTAGATGTGCAAATTTCAATGGTGATCTCCGAGAGAGCTGTTGAGCCAGTGCGTTTCCGCAAGGCGTAACAGCTTTCCCGAAAACGGCAAAACGTCAATGAGCCGCGCTGCTACTCTTCGGTTTTGAAGATGTAGACCGGGCCCAGATCTACCTGTTGCTCGGTGCCGCCGAAATAGACCTGAAGCTCCGAACCACCCGGCGTGTAGTCGCGCGGCGCCTTCGTCTGGATCTTGATCATTTGCCACTTATCGCCGACTTTGAAACGGTTGGAAGCAAAACTTTCAAACGGCGGGGCAGTGCCTTGAATCCGTGACGCGGCAACGGCTTTGCCATCTTCTGCGCTGCTCACGACTGTCTTGGCCGCGATGGCAATTGTCAGATTGTCGCCAGCTTTGATCGCCTGCTCAATCGGAATGGTCGCGTAGAGATCGGTCAGATTGGTGCCGGGCTCTGCCACTTCGAAACGGGTGGCTTTCATCATCCAAATTTGCGGCTCGTCGCGATTGGAATAGCTCCCGGCCGATCCGCCGAATTTCCAGCGAGCCTGCCCGGGATTGTTGATCAAGGTGCCCGTCGCAGCGAGGCCATCGGGCATTTCAATCTCGGGCACGTTGGAACGGGCCGCCGCGACAGTAACTGGGCCCTTGGATGCGATTGTATCGGAACCGGAAACGATGATCGCTTGGCCGATTTCGAGGATTTGCCGCGTGCGACCGAACTGGATGGCGACGATGCCGTCTTTCTTGCGCAGCTTCTGTTCAGCCTCGGCCGAGACTTCATACCATTCCCAATCATTGCCGATGGTCACGGTTTCTTCGCCAAAGCCGGGATACGGTTCGGCGTTTTGTTGAAACCGGACGCGGGCGATGCCGCGGCCATCATCGGTATCGGCGCTGACCGTACGAGCGTAAAAACCGATCGTTACAGTCTCACCGCGATTGACGGGTTTGGTCAGCGGTATGTTGGTGCCAGCTGTGTAGATAAACTCGGCAGCGCGCTTGATCTCAAATCGGCGTGCTGCGCCCCCGCCGGGAATGCTCTCATCAACGACAGCACTGGCTTCCAAATCAGCGCCATAACTTTGCCAATCGATGCGCGAAGGGTTGTTGACGAGGTCGCCGGGCAGCTGAGCGTCCAGTTGTTTCAACTCGTCACTATCCTGAGCGGCAAGCGGCGCGCTCATCAGACTGGCTGTGCCAAGCAAAAGGGCCGCGCCCATAGCTTTCAATTGAAAAGTCATTGCGTTTTCCTCTCCCAAAAGGCGGACACCCGCCCTGCAAGCACCCGTAATCTATAGTGTTGATATGATAACGTTATCAATTATTCCGCCGCGGATAAAGTGCGGTTGCCGAACCTGTGTTTCATCACGCAGCTTTGGCAGGGCAATATTGGGCGAGATAGTCGCCGTGCCCGGGCATATGCTGGACCAGAAAACGGATCGATTGCTCGATCTCGTCGAGTTCTTTGCGGGTTTTGGCAAAGTCCATCGATTCCGCCATCGCATTGTGGCTAAGCATCGGGACGCCTTGGCCCAGCATTACTGCTGTCCAACTGCTCTCGGTGAACAGCTCGTCTTCTTCGCGGAAGATCTGGCCAGTGGATTTGAACAGCTCCACCTTTTGCGTGAGCGTGTCCGGCACTTCCATCGTTCTTACGTGGTTCCAGAACTCCGAGTCTGTGCGCGATGTCGCATTGTAATGGAGGATCAGGAAATCTCGGATGCGCTCATACTCGCGCACCGTCAGGCGGTTATATGTGTCGCGCTGCGCATCTGTAATCCCGTCGAGAGACAGCATCGACACGAGCTTGTCGATGCCAGTGTTTACAAGATGAATTGAGGTCGATTCCAACGGCTCCATAAAGCCCGCGGCAAGACCGATCGCGACCACATTCTTGTTCCAGAATTTCTTCCGGTGGCCGGTTACAAAGCGCAGATGGTTCGGTTCGGCTTGAGGTCTGCCCGCGATATTGCCGAGCAGGATGTCGAGCGCTTCCTGTTGCTCCATAAAGTCCGCCGAATAGACGTGGCCATTGCCATTGCGGTTTTGCAACGGAACCTGCCATTGCCAGCCTGCCGAATGGGCGGTTGCGCGGGTGAAGGGCGGGGGCGGCCCGCCATCGTCGCGCTTGCAGGGGATCGCTACCGCGCGGTTGCATGGCAGCCAATGGGTCCACTCTTCATATCCGGTTTCCAGCGCCTGTTCGATCAATAGCCCGCGGAAACCTGAGCAATCGACAAACAGATCAGCTGCGATTTCTGGTCCGTCCTCGACCTGAACCGAGGTGACGTCGCCGCTTTCTGGATCAAGCTTCACATCGCAAATCTTGCCTTCCTGACGGACAATTCCGCGAGCCTCTGCATAGCGGCGAAGGAATTGAGCATATTGCCCGGCGTCGAGGTGATAGGCGTAATTGACAGGCGGCATATCATCGCGTTCTTTTTGGTAATCTTCGGTGCGCGCGAATTTCCCAAAATAGGCCGCCATTGTTTCTACGTTGAAGACTTGAATGGGGCGCTTATCGCCGTCCTGCGCCAGCTTGTGCCAGACATGATGGAATGAAATCCCGCCCATCGGATAGCCATAGGCGCCGAACGGGTGGATGTAGCTCTCGCCAATATTGCCCCAGTTTTCAAACTGGATGCCGAGTTTGAATGAGCCTTGCACTTCAGAGAGCAGTTGGCGCTCGTCAATGCCCAGCATCTGGTTGAACTCGACGAAAGGAGGAATGGTTGCTTCGCCGACACCGACCGTTCCGATGGCCTCCGATTCGATCAGCGTGATCGACAGGTCACGTGTGCCATTGAGCCGCGAGAGCGCGGCGGCAGCCATCCATCCTGCGGTTCCGCCGCCAACGATCACTATCCTGTTAATTGCCATTCTATCCTCTGCCCTCGGCGTTTTCGCCATTGCCCCGCCAATACCACACATACGCAAGCCGATCGCAATCGTATGCCCTCTTTTGGCCGATGTGGGAAAAATCCCACACATCAATTGTGCAATATGGTCTCTAAATTGTAACTCTTGTGAACGCTAACATTTTTCGCTACCGATCGGAAAGTCCATAAAGGATATGAACCCATTTTTGGGTCTTGGGGAGGTTTAATAAATCACATGAAGACGGCTCGTATTGCGCCTTCACGGCGCTTTTCCGCTCTGAGTACCGCGTCCGGTCTGGCGATGTCCGCCATGATCGCGACTCCGGCGCTTGCACAAGATGCAGATCAGGATGAAGGCACCGAAGAAGCGGTCCCTGCTGATGAAGGCAACATCATCATCGTTGATGGTTTCCGCAAATCGCTTGAAAATGCGCAGAACATCAAACGCGATGCGGACACCTTTGTAGATGCGGTAACAGCTGAAGATATCGGCGCGCTGCCCGATCGCTCAGTTGCGGAAACGCTTCAGCGTATTCCTGGCGTAAATATTGGCCGCTTTGAAAAGACCTCCGATCCAGATCGTTTCTCGGTTGAGGGAACGGGTGTGATTGTTCGCGGTCTGCCCTTTGTTCGTTCCGAACTGAACGGCCGTGACATCTTCTCCGCCACTGGTGGCCGCGTGCTCAGTTTTAACGATGTCTCGCCAGAGCTTCTGGGCCGTGTCGAGGTCTTCAAAAACGTTACTGCTGATATGATCGACGGCGGTATTGCTGGCACGGTCAACCTTGTAACGCGTAAGCCGCTTGATAATCGCGGCACTCGCCTTTCCGGCAGCATCGAAGGCACCGTTGGTGATCTGGCTGAAGAATGGACCGGCGGTTTCTCCGTTCTCGGGTCCACCACCATGGACACAGATAACGGCTCGCTGGGTCTTCAGTTGGGCTACACCCAGTCCAAGCTGACCAGTCGGACCGACGCATCGCAGGTTTCCGATCCGTGTTACCGTGCGCCAACTCTGGATGGCGCATGTCTTCGCGCACAGACAGTTGTTGATGGCGGCTTCCAGGGCGGTGCGAACTTTGATGCCTCGAACTTCCCGCCAGCTGGCGCCGTGGTTGTACCGAAAGGTGCGGGCGTCCGCACGACCGATCTTGAGCGTGACCGTCAGGCGTGGTCCGCTGTGCTTCAATATGAAAGCCCGGCGCGCGATTTCCTTCTTACATTTGAATGGCTCCGTTCCGAGACGGAGTTCTTCACTGACGAGACTTCACTTCTCGCTCAGGTCAATGACGATGCGCTGTTCCCGGTCGAAGCGGCTGGCAGCACATGGCAGTTTGACGAAAACGGAATTTTTCAAAGCGGTGTATTGAGCCAGCGCATCGGTGATGCCTATGCCAACCCGTTCGGTCGTGGTGGTATCCCGCTTGAGGCTCTGCGTTTCCAGCGTCAGACGGAAGCAACCACGCAAGATTTCTCGCTCGATATCGATTGGGAAATTTCGGACAGGTTCCGGATCAATTTCGAAGCGCAAAGCATCGAGTCGGATCTTTCTCGCGATTCTGTGATCGGCGCGATGAACACGTGGGCGAACATCGATCTTGATCTCTCCGGTCGTACGCCGCAGGTCAATTTCGTCGCGCCTCCGGGTGCCGAAGCGGATTACTTCGCTAGCGGCGCAAACAGCTATTACTGGTTCCTGCTCGACAGTGTTGAGCGCAACGAGGGTGACCTCGAAAGCTATCGTTTTGATGCCGAATACGACATCAGCGACGAAGGTTTCTTCAAGAGCGCGCGCTTTGGTGCGCGTTGGGCTGAACGTGATCGCACCACCCGCGACACCAACTTCAGCACTTGGGGCAACCTTTCGGCGCCATGGGCTGGCCGCGCAGGCTGCGCCCCATGGGGCGCTGGTCCGGGCTGTTTCCAAGGTGCGGGACCATTCGTGCCGTCTTGGGCAGGTTTCACGCCAGGGCGTTATTACACCGGCCTTCCGGGTCAGGAAAACGCGATTTCGGGCGGTGTCTTTACCGATGAATTCCCGAGCGCATCGAATTTGCGGAACCCGTTCGGGGACGATTTCCAGCGCGGCAACGCGCCGGCACCGCTTCCGGGTGGTGTGTTCTTCTTTGGCGGTGACGATCTGTTGGGTGAATACCTGGCTGGCACCTCCAAGCAGCAAGCGGAAGCGATCAATACGCTGTCGCAAACACCAAACCCATTCTTTGGTGTCCGGGGCCGTCAATTCACCGACGCTGTAACCGGTGAAGTTACTGCGTGTGATCCATTCTGTCCGCCAGAAGTATCTCAGGTCACCGAAGCGACGAAGGCTGCCTATGGCCGCATCGATTTCGGCACTGATTTTGGCAATGGCTGGATTCTCGACGGAAACTTCGGCGTTCGTTACGTTGAAACCGAAGTCAAAAGCGATGGTCTGATCGGCTTCCCGAACCCGTTCTTCTTCGACACTGGAAACGGTAACGGCGATGGCGTGGTGCAAGTGTCCGAGATCAACCAGGCGTGTACGACGGCTCCACCGCCATTGCCTGGCTATTGTTCGCTTTCGGATGCCCGCAAAGCAGAGTTTGCTGCGCTTCATACGGGTGAGATCATCACTCTGGACCAGACGATCAATTTTGATCACTGGCTGCCGAGCTTCAACGCCCGTCTTGATACCGGCGGTGGCTTGTTGTTCCGCGCTGCGGTGTCAAAGGGCATCTCACGCCCCGACTTGCAGCTGTTCCGTGCGGGCGGCGGCATTGGGGACAATACCAATGCTCTTCGCGATGCAGGTCAGGCGGCGCTCGATAACGGGCCTCTGTTCGCCATCGACACTGGTTTCCGCGGTTTGCGGCCAACCGAATCGTGGAACTATGACCTGTCTGCGGAATGGTATTTCGACGATGTCGGCTCGCTTACGCTTTCGGGCTTTGTGAAAGACATCGATGGTATCGTAAACACAACGGTTCCAATCGTGACATACACTAGCCCAAGCGGTGTCAATCTCGAGGCGGAAACCCGCCGGCCGGACAACGTGCTCGATGGCTCCTTGAGAGGCTTCGAAATCGGATACCAGCAAACCTATGACTTCCTACCGGCTCCGCTGGATGGCCTCGGTTTTGCTGGGACATACACCTATATTGATGGTGGTGATTTCGTGAACGCGAACCTTGATGCGAACCAAGGGATATTCTCGGAATTGCAGCCATTGGCTGGTATTTCCGAGCATACGGTCAACGCTACGATCTTCTACGAGAAGGGACCGCTTTCCGCACGTGCAGCCTATAACTGGCGGTCGGAATTCCTCATCACCGCACGTGATGACATCTTCCCATATTCGCCGATCTGGCAGGAGGCCACGGGACAGCTCGATGCGTCGATCTTCTTCTCGGTGACCGACTATCTCAAGCTGGGTGTTCAAGGCGTCAACCTGCTCGACGAAGTGACCGAAACGTCGCAAGTTATCGACTTTGACGGTACGCGCGTCACGCGCTCGGCATTCCGCAATGACCGGCGCTTCACATTCCTCGCTCGCTTTGATTTTTAAGGGGTAGAAATCACACGAACGAGTTGAGGAGGGGGCTTTGCACGGGGGCAAGGTCCCCTCCTTGCCTTTCGGGCTCTGCAAGAGTTCGATTAGGGTAACTATCGGAGAAAAGGCTGATGTCTCGAATGCTGATTGAGATCGCTGCAATGGGGGCAGCTCTTACTCTTGGCGCTTGCGGCGGTGAGAGTGCGGGGCCGCCGCTTGCAACGGCGGGCTGGGAGCTTGTTTGGGAGGACGAGTTTGATGGCACATCGCTCGACTACACCAAATGGATACCGGAGGAATCTTGCTGGGGTGGCGGTAACAATGAACGGCAATGTTACACCGACCGAGCAGTAAATATCGCGGTCGAAGACGGATTCCTGCTGCTAAAGGCGCGTAAGGAAACCTTCACCGGACCAGATAGACCTCCGGAAATCGCCGCCAGTCCCAACCCGCAAGTCACGCAGGAATACACGTCTGGCAAAATTCGCACGCGCGGACTTCACAGCTGGAAATATGGCCGCTTTGAAGTGCGTGCAAAGGTCCCTGCTGGGCAGGGCATGTGGCCCGCAGTCTGGATGATGCCCGCCGATGACGAGTATGGAGGCTGGCCGCTTTCCGGCGAAATCGATATTCTGGAAACGGTGAATATCGGCGCTGCTTGCGATGAATGCGAAGGGAGTGTTGGCGAAAATCGGCATGTCAGCGCGCTGCATTTTGGCGATACATCGCCAAGGAACAAATACGTCTCACAAAAATCGCCGTTGCCAGACCTTTCTCTGCCGTCGGACGAATTTCATGTGTATGCGGTCGAATGGGGTGAGGGGCTAATCCGGTTCTTGATCAATGACCGCGTACACTTCACTGTTTCCCGGGAGGAATGGTCGACAACATCGCCATCGGCGGCGGGGAACGCTAACGCGCCATTTGATAAACCATTCTATATCATGGCCAATCTCGCCGTTGGCGGGAAATGGCCGGAGGAAAGCAACGAACTGGGGTTGGACGAAAAATCTCTGCCAAATCAGTTCGTGATTGATTGGATCAGAGTGTATCAATGCACAGAGGATCAGGACACAGGTCGCGCCTGCATGAATTGATGCGCGGAAGCGTATTTTTTGGAAATCCGGCTGGGGGGTCGGTGAGGACGGGAATGAAATGGCTAGACGCCGCAATTCAGTAACAATCCGCGAAGTGGCGGAAGACGCAGGCGTGTCTCTGCAAACGGTCAGCCGCGTCATCAATGACGAGCCGAACGTACGGCCGCAAATGCGCGACAGGGTCCAATCATCGATTGACCGGCTCGGCTATGTCCCCTCGCTTGCCGCGCAGCGCATGAGCGGTTCGCGCAGTTATCTGATCCTCGCCATAAACGACCGCGAACGCACGCTCGCTGATTGGCGTGAGCGGCAGGGCACCGACTGGGTTGACCAAATGTTGCTGGGCGGGACGCTGACGTGTTCAAAGCACGGATATCGCATGATCGTCGAGCTTGTGGACACACACGCCGATCATGTTGAGAGAGAACTTGGCGCGACTGTCTCTGCGCTTCAGCCGGACGGCGTGATCCTCACCCCGCCGCACTCCGAAAACACGCAAATTACGCGGCTCCTTGCGCAGCGGAACATCCCATTCGCGCGGATCGGATCGACCGATGATGGTCCCGGCATTCGTCTGACAATGGGCGATGAAGGCGCGGCCTATGCCGCGACAAAACGGTTGGTTGAGCTCGGCCACACAAAGATCGCGATGATTGCCGGGCCGGACCAATACAGCCTCAGCGGCTGGCGGATCGCCGGATGGAAACGGGCGATGGAGGATAGCGGCCTACCCAGCGATGGCCTCTGCGAAAAAGGCGATTTTGGCTATGAGTCCGGCACGCAGGCGGCGCGTAGCCTGCTGCACCGTCATGCTGATCTCACCGCCATCATCGGTAGCAGCGACCAGATGACGCTGGCCGCGCTAGAAGTCGCCCGCGACAAAGGCATGCATGTCCCGCGCGATATTTCGCTGGTGTCATTCGACAACACGCCGATTGTGCGGTTCTCTCAACCGCCATTGACCGCCGTGGATCAGCCGATTGCCGAAACCGTGTCCATCGCGGTGGAGCATCTGATCAATGTGCACAAAGCTCCGCCGGTAAGCGATGTGATCGATGTGGCGGCAGACTTGGTTGAGCGTTCTTCAACAGGACCGGCGCCCGCCGCGAAGTGAACTCGCTTGAAACCCCCGCTGATCGCCAGCCGGTCTGGTTTCTGGTGCTGTTTGCGCTCGCTGTTGGCGGGGGCGCGATTGCTTATGTTCCGCTGCTCACAGTTCTTCTGCCGCTTAAGATCACGAGCCTTATGGGCGGCGAAGATGTCGCGTCCTTAGCACGGGTCACGTTCTACGGAGCCATTGTCGCCAGCTTGGCCAATATTGCATTTGGCATAGTGAGCGATCGCAGCGGCTCGCGGCGCATATGGATCGTCCTCGGTCTGGTTAGTTCGTCGATCTTGCTTGTGATGATCGGCCGAGCGGCATCTTTGATTGAATTGATCGCTCTGATCATGGCGTGGCAGCTGTGTCTGAACATGATGCTTGGCCCGCTGCTCGCATGGGCAGGGGATTGTGTGCCCGATAGTCAAAAAGGGCTGCTTGGTGGATTGCTTGCGGTGGCACCGGCGCTTGGCGCGATGGCGGGGTCATTGGTCACTTTTGAGAGTTTTGTAGCCGAAGGATACCGGATGACGGCGGTCGCCGTGATGGTTGCGGCGTTCATACTGCCGCTCGTCGTGCTTGGCCGCGGTCATGAACGTCCCACATTGATGCGCCCGAACTTTGAAAAGCGCGGCACCAGTGATGAAGCCAAACGGTCGCGCTCAACGGTGGTAAGGATGTGGCTGTCGCGCTTTCTGGTGCAGATTTCCGAAGCGGGCCTGTTTGCGTTTCTGTTGTTCTGGTTGCGCTCGATTGTGCCCGATTTCCATGAAAACACCTCTGCCAATATCTTCAGTATTGTATTGATCCTGTCCATTCCGCTGTCTCTGATGATGGGGCGTTGGTCGGATGTTCATGGGCGGCCGATCGCGCCGCTCGTTGTCTGCTCGGCATTGGCCGGAGCCGGGCTATTGATAATGGCCTTTGCCGACGGATTGCCGATCGCCATTACGGGCTATCTGGTGTTCGGTATCGCAGCCTCGATTTTCCTGTCGCTTCACACGAGCCAGTATCTTCGATTCCTGCCAAGGGCACAGCACCGAGGGCGGGACTTGGGCGTTTTCAACCTGACCAACACGATACCTTCGATCGTGATGCCGTGGCTGACATTGTCGCTTGTGCCCGGCTTTGGCTTTTCGGCCTTGTTCGTGCTCTTCGGGGCGCTTGCCGTACTCGCCGCCTTATTGTTGGCAACCGTTTCCAGGCCCGCATGAAGGCTTGATTTTTGTCAAATCGCATGCGAACCATACACTTGTTGTGAACGTTCTCATTATTGCAATGATCGCGAACGTTGCGGGTCTTTGGGAGGGACTATTTAAAATGCGTATTTCCGCGCGGCTGATGGCAGCCAGTGCTCTTGCTACTTTGGTGTCTGCATGCGGAGCTGGCGCTCCGGTTCAAACTGCTACCAGCGCAGCCCCTGTTGGGTCGGTGCCTGCGGCGGGTGCCCAAGAACAGCAGATCATTGATCTGATTGCGCAGATGTCTCTGGAGCGCAAAGTTGCTCAGCTGATTCAGCCGGATATTGCTTCGATCACGCCCGCTGATGTTGAGAAATATCGCTTTGGCAGCGTTTTGAACGGCGGCAATTCTGGCCCCTACAACAATGATTTCGCGCCGGCCGAAGATTGGTTGAAGCTGGCGGATGAATTTTGGGAAGCCTCAACCAAGCCCTTGGCGAATGGTGAGCCTGCTATCCCTACGATCTGGGGCACCGATGCTGTCCACGGACACGCCAACGTCATTGGCGCTACGATCTTCCCGCATAACATCGCGCTTGGCGCGACGGGTGAGCCCGATCTGATCCGCCGGATCGGCGCAGCGACCGCGACTGAGATCGAAGTCACTGGCATCGATTGGACTTTCGCCCCGACAGTGGCGGTTGCCCGCGATGATCGCTGGGGTCGGACCTACGAAAGCTATTCCGAAGATCCCGCGCTCGTTGCCCAAATGGGCGTTGCCATGGTCGAAGGCTTGCAAGGCAAGCCCGGTGATGAGGACTTCCTCGGCAAGGGCCGCGTTATCGCGACCGCTAAGCATTTCTTTGGCGATGGCGGAACTGCGCAAGGTGTCGACCAAGGCGAAGTCAATGGCGATATTGAGGACCTCAAGCGTATCCACGTTGCGCCATATCCGCCCGCCATTGATGCAGGCCTCGGCTCTGTCATGGCGAGCTTTAACTCGATCAACGGCAAGAAGATGCATGGCAACAAAGCCCTGCTGACCGATTTGCTTCGCGATGAAATGGGCTTTGATGGTCTGGTCGTCGGTGACTGGAACGGCCACGGCCAGATCAAAGGCTGCACCAACACCGATTGCCCGCAGGCGATGCTGGCCGGTCTGGATGTCTACATGGTGCCGGAGGACTGGAAGGGTCTGTACGAGACAACCCTGTCACAGGTGAAAGACGGCACGATCCCCGAGGCGCGGATTGATCAGGCGGTTGCGCGTGTTTTGCGTATCAAACAGCGCGCCGGCATTCTGGATGGTGAAGTGAAACCTTCGATGCGCCCCAATGGCGGTGATTGGAGCAAGCTGGGTTCGGCAGAGCACCGCGCGATTGCGCGTGAAGCTGTCGCCAAATCCATGGTTCTGCTGAAGAATAACGGCGTCCTGCCGATCAAAGCCAACGCCAACATCATGGTTGCTGGAACCGCGGCAGACAGCATCGCGCAGCAGGCGGGTGGTTGGACGATCACGTGGCAGGGCGGCGGAGAGCTGACCAACAAGGACTTCCCCGGTGCGACCTCGATTTTGGCGGGCATCCAAGATGCGGCCAAGTCATCTGGCGGCAGCGTCGATTTCTCGCTCTACGGGGTACTTGCTGAAGGGCAGCAGCCTGATCTTGGCATCGTCGTTTTCGGAGAGGAGCCCTACGCGGAATTTGTGGGGGATCGCAAAGATCTCGCCTTCCGCGATGAAGAGGGCTTGAAGGTTCTCCGCACCTTGAAAGCGGCTGGTGTTCCGACCGTCGCTGTGTTCCTTTCAGGTCGCCCAATGTGGGTGAACCGCGAACTGAACGTGGCCGATGCGTTTGTTGCAGCATGGCTGCCCGGCAGCGAAGGCGCGGGTGTTGCCGATTTCCTCTATGGAAAAGCAGGAGCCAGCGGCGCGCTGTCATTCAGTTGGCCGGTAAGCTGTGAAGGCAATCCTCTGAATGGACCGGAAGGCGCGCTGTTCCCGGTTGGCTTTAGCCGGTCCATGGACAATACAACCCCGTTCGGCGCGCTGAGCGAAGACTGTTCTGCTCTTGACGGTGGCGGAGGCTCTGACTGGTTCACTGCCGGCCGTCTGGCGGAACGGGTAAAGGCCTTGTCGAAAGGCACCGAGCTTCCCGATCTCCGCGGCAAAGCGGGCGGTATCGTCGCCCGCGGGATCGATCGGAACACTCAGGAAGACGCGCGCCAGATCGATTTCGGTCCGGGCACCGCCCTCGATCTGAGCGGTCCGCAAGGCGGAAATGCTTATCGGATCACCTATCAGGTCCTGCAGCGTCCATCGGGCAAGGTTGAGCTCGCCAGCAATGGCGGCACATTTGATGTATCGCGTGAATTGCTCATCGCAGAAGGCAAGGGCTGGCGCGAAATGGTGATCACCGAGGCGTGTCTGGCGGGCATCAACAACGGTCTGACGATCAGATCAGAAGCGCCCTTTTCGATCCAGATTTCGGCCATCGCACAGGAAACAGCAGCCGACGGGGCCGAGTGTTCGTTTTGATTATGCAATCGAATGTCTATGGACCTGACGCAAGAATGCGCTAGTCCATCGTTGTCAACGGGATCCGGGCCAAGGCCGCACAAGAGCCAGCGCCCACGGGGGAGTATGTAAAGTGACACTCGAAACCATCGATATCATCATCATCGCGGGCTATGCGCTCGCGCTGCTCGGCATTGCGCTGTTCGTCAGTCGGGAGCCTGCTGGGCATGAGAAGAACACAGAGGATTACTTCCTCGCTGGCCGCGCACTGCCGTGGTGGGCGATCGGCGCTTCGCTGATCGCATCCAACATCTCGGCTGAGCAGATTATCGGTCAGTCGGGTGAAGGTTTCGCCATCGGGATCGCGATTGCGGCCTATGAATGGCAGGCGGCCATCGTCCTGCTCATCGTCGCGAAATACTTCCTGCCGATCTTCCTCAAACGCCGAATTTACACCATGCCGCAGTTCCTTGAACAGCGATACGGATCGGGCGTGAAGACGCTGATGAGTGTGTTCTGGGTCTTCCTCTACACGGCTGTGAACCTCACTGCGGTGCTATGGCTGGGCGGTCTCGCGGTCGATACGTTGACCGGTTGGGGCGTGATGACATCGATGATGGCGCTTGCCGGTTTTGCGGTGCTTTATTCGCTTTATGGCGGACTGAAAGCCGTGGCGCTTACCGACATTATTCAAGTCGTTATCCTGATTATCGGCGGCCTTGCGATCACATGGTTTGCGCTCGACGCATTGCCTGCTGATGGCGCGATCGGCGGCTTCGGTTATCTGATGCAGGAAATGCCGGGCCATTTCGAAATGATCCTCGACGAAGGCGACAACGGCTATGACAAGCTTCCAGGTATCTGGACGCTGCTTGGTGGCCTGTGGGTGCTGCACTTCAGCTATTGGGGCTTCAACCAATACATCATCCAGCGCGCCTTGGGCGCTGAGAACCTTGGCGAGGCGCAAAAGGGTCTCGCCTTTGCGGCGTTCCTGAAATTGCTGGTGCCATTCATTGTGGTCATTCCGGGTATCGCAGCGGTGATCCTCGCTCAGCAAGGCATGCTGGATCAGGCGGCGCTGACGGAAAAATCTGACCGCACTTATGGCCAGCTTATGGGCTTTGCGCCTGCTGGCCTTCGCGGTCTTGTATTCGCAGCATTGATTGCGGCGATTGTGTCCTCGCTGGCATCGATGATGAACTCGATCTCGACCATCTTCACAATGGATCTCTATCGCAGTGTTCGCGCTGACGAGGATGAGAAACACTATGTGATGGTCGGCCGGATCACAGCGTTTGTTGCAATGGGTATTGCGCTGGTTCTTGCCCGTCCATTCCTTGGCGGATTTGAGAGCGCGTTCCAGACGGTTCAGGAATATACCGGTTATATCGCGCCGGGTATCGTGATCGTCTTCCTGCTCGGCTTCTTTGACAAGAAAGCCAATGCAGCAGGCGCGTTTACGGCTCTGATCGGTTCGGTCGTACTGAACGTTGCGTTGAAGTTCGGCGCACCTGATCTCGAATTTATTATCCGTATCTGGGCCGTGTTCGTTGTCGCTCTGATCGCCGCGATCGCCGTTTCGCGGGTGACAGGCGCGCCGGATGAAGAACGCACAGTCAAGCTCGGTGATATCAGCTTCGCGACGACGATGCTGTTCAACACATTGTCGATGCTGACCGTCGCAATTCTTGTCGGCCTCTATATCGTCCTGTGGTGATAGGCTAAGGCCCCGTCCTGAAACGGACGGGGCCAAAGCACATTCACACACGACACGAACAGCGCGCGCCAGTTTTGCGGCGCCTGAAACAGCCATTTCCTACGGTCAATTCGGCGACTAGGGTGGCTTGAAATGATCGATGTTGGACACCTTTCCTGCCGAAAGTCACACAGTGGCAGGGTCAATTCCTCGCAAACTGTTGAGCTTGCTTGGAGAAATGTCTTCGGACGCTCAAACGCGAACTCTGTTTGGTGTCACCCGTCTCAATCGAGCGGGGGGCATCCCGCATGAGTAATGATAGTCTTATCTTCACGCTCATCAGCTGTGTGTTCTTTATGGGGCTTGTGGGCTGGGTCAGCTGGCTAAAAACGCGTGGTACGGTGGAGACAAAGGACGGTTACTTCCTTGCCGGACGCGGGCTTGGCGCGACCTTTATCGCCGGTTCCTTGTTGCTGACGAACCTGTCCGCTGAACAGCTTATCGGCCTCAACGGGTCGGCATACGGTTTCAATATGTCGAGCATGGGGTGGGAGGTAACGGCAGCGGTCGCGACAATCGCGATGGCGCTGATCTTCCTTCCCAAATATCTCGCGGGCGCATTCACCACGTTGCCGCAATTTCTCAATGACAGGTTTGATCCGGTGGTACGCCGAATGTCTGTTGTGCTGTTTATGCTGGGTTACGGATTGGTCACGATCCCGAGCGTGCTGTATTCCGGCAGTCTCGCGGTAATTGCCTTGTTCGATGTGCCCGCTTTGACGGGGCTGGGCGATTTTCAGGCGTTGGTCGCAATGGTGATCCTGATTGGGGTCACAGGATCGATTTATGCGATCTTTGGCGGTTTACGCGCTGTGGCGATCTCCGACACGCTCAATGGGATCGGCTTGCTCATTATCGGCGTTCTGGTCCCCGTGTTTGGGCTGATCGCGCTGGGCGGCGGCGACTTTTTTGCAGGGGTTGCGCAGATCTCGGCAGAGAACCCCGAAAAATTGAACGCGATTGGTGCATCGGATGACCCGACGCCGTTCGGCACAATCTTTACCGGTATGGTGTTCGCAAACCTGTTTTATTGGTGCACCAACCAATATGTGATCCAGCGCACGCTCGGCGCGCAAAGCCTCGCCGAAGGACAAAAGGGGGTGCTGTTTTCCGGCTTCTTCAAAATCCTTGTGCCGTTTTTGATGATGATACCGGGCGTGATTGCATTTCACCTCTATGGGTCGGGGTTGGGTTCGATCGATGAGGCCTATCCGCGACTGATCCGCGATGTGCTCCCGGTCTATCTCTCAGGCTTCTTTCTAGCGGTACTGCTGGGGGCGGTGTTCTCATCGTTCAATTCTCTGCTCAATAGCGCGGCGACTTTGTTCAGTCTGGATGTGTACGCTCCTGCGCGAGGGGAGAAGGCGACCGACGCGGAGCTTGTGCGGGTGGCGAAGATCGCCAGCCTGGTGATCGCGCTGTTCTCGTTCGCTGTTGCGCCGATGCTGGCCTTTGCGCCGGAAGGGCTGTGGCAGATCATCCGCATCTTCACCGGCTTCTATAATATTCCGACGGTCGTGATCGTGATTGTGGGATTGTTCACAGCCCGTGTCCCGGCCTTGGGCGCAAAGATTGTGATCGTCTTTCACGTGATTGCTTATGGTCTGATCCGGTTCGTTTTCGACGATGTGATCACGCTCCACTTCATCCATCTCTATGCGGTGCTGTTCTGGATTGAGGTTGGCATTATGCTCGTGTGCGGCTGGATACGCCCGCGTGAAACGGCGTGGAGCTTTGCTCGCAATGAACAGGTCGACATGACCCCATGGCGCTTTGCAAAGCCGCTTGCGGTCAGCCTGTTTAGCTGCGTGGTCGCGACATATCTCTTGTTTTCACCAGTGGGGCTCGCATCCAGTTCTGGCCTCAATACTCTGTTTTTCGGGCTGATCGGGGCGCTATTCGCGGCCAATGCAATATTGTGGGTTTTGACCATTTCACAGAACAAGGGTATTAATGATTCATCAATAAGCCATTGATTATTTTAGGTGCCTAACAATTAGGGATTGCCATGCGAGTGCGCCATTGGGCGAACGATGATTTTGGATATGCAAAGTAAACGCCCCTATCGCAGCCCTGAGCTGCGCCATTATGGCAGCGTCCGGAACCTTACCGGCGGCAGCATCGGCCCCGGCAATGATGGCTCGGGCGGGTTTACGGGCATGAACGGCATGATGGGCATGATGTCCGATCGCCGGCTGAAAGAGAACATCCGCAAAATTGGCGATCACCCTGCTGGGTTCGGGCTGTACCTGTTCGACTACAAGCCAGAATTTGCGGACCTCTGCGAAGGTCAGAATGTCTTCGGGCCGATGGCCGATGAGGTGCAGAAAGTGCGCCCTGACGCAGTGTCAGAGCATTCGTCCGGCTATTCGATGGTGGATTACGCGCGCTTGGGTATCACCCGACATTAAGCGATCAGCGATGCGAGCACCCGGCGCTTGCCTTCAAATGGACGCCGCCCATGCATCACTAGAAAGTTATCGATAAGAGCAACATCGCCCGCTTGCCAGGTGATGTCCGCGGTCAGATCATCCGCAATGGCAATCGCTGGCGCCATATCTTCAGACGTGATCGGATCACCGGCGCCAAAAGTGATCGCTCGGTTCGGATCGTTGCGGCTATCGGCCCAGCCGCGGAATGCTGCGATCAGCTGATTGAAAAATGTGCGTCTGCCATCGGAAAGCTCGCGAATGGCGGGCAAGGCGGGTGTGGTCGCGCGCAAGCTCTCATCCGCTTGCCACTCCCACGAATAGTCAAGATCGCTCAACCGCGCCTCTGCCTCAGCGCGGTCTTTCACGCTCAAAGTGCTGCGCCAGCTACGGCCCTGGCCCGATCCTGCATCGTCATTGCCGGGCATAACGTTGGTGTAACGCACGCCGTCCGCTTCGATGCGCGCGACGAAATCCGGCGCGATTGTGGTCAGGTGGTCCAACACCCAATCAGATCGGCAGACGGGCGTCGCTCCGCCTGTTTCGGGCGCGATCTCGCAATAGAAGAACAGCTTGCTGGGATAGAGCGGGGTCTGCGCCATTTCATGGTGCAGGAATATCTCGGTTGTGGGCGGCGCTTCATTCGCGGTGAACACGCGCGGCGTCACATTGGTGCGCACTGCGTTGGATAGCGAGTCTTCGTAGGTAAACCCCGGCTCGCCATATCCTTCAATGGCGGCGTCAAAGGCCTGCGGATCAGGCACATCGAACCCGCGAAAGAGCAACGCCCCGGCATTGGCAAGAGCCGCATCGACGGCGTCTTTGTTGGCGCTCAGAAAACCGGCGAGGTCGCCTGAACCCTCAACGATGGCGGGGAAGGTTTGATCTGTCATATCAATCGTAGATCGGATGGAAGGTGCCAAAGGCGGCTTCGGCGAATGTGCCCGGATCGTTGAAACGGCGGTTCTGATTAAGCGAGGAAATCGCTGCCATTTCGACCTGCGATAGCTCGAAATCATCAATGTCGAGGTTTTCGCGCATCCGCTCCGGCTTGCTGGTTTTGGGAATGATTGCGGTACCGCGTTGAACGCCCCAGCGTAGCAGCACTTGCGCAGGCGTTTTGCCATGCGCGCTGGCGGCAACCATGACGGGTGCCGTGCCAAGCAAGCTTTCGCCCTCAGCCGCCATATCAAGCTCGAAATAGCTTTGCGCGCCAAGCGGAGAAAAGGCGGTAACGTCCACCCCGTAATTCCCAGCAAGCCGGATAAGCCGCTCCTGTGTTAGATACGGGTGGCTTTCGATTTGGAGCATGGCTGGTTTGATCCGCGCGTAAGTCATCAGATCATGCAGCAGGCCGGAATTGTAATTGCATACGCCGATATTCTTCACGAGGCCTGTGTCGACCAACGCTTCCATCGCTGCCCAAGTCGCATGCAGCGGCACTTTGGCGAGCTTCATACTGGAGCCGGGCGTGTCGGGATCGTGCACCCATTCGGGAGGATAGCGGGTTTCAATCGGCACGTATTCAAGCGCGATGGGGAAGTGGATCAGATAGAGGTCGAGATAGTCCACCCCCAGATCGTCCATCGATTTGCGGCACGCTTCCTCAACATGTTCGGGCGCGTGGAATGTGTTCCACAGCTTCGATGTGATCCAGAGGTCATCGCGGGTAACGAGACCTTCGCCTATCGCACGCGCAATGCCTTCGCCGGTTTGCTTTTCATTGCCGTAATCGGCGGCGCTATCGAAATGGCGATAGCCTGCACGTATGGCCTCGACCACGGTATCGGCGGTCTCATCTTGTGGTATTTTCCAAAGGCCAAAGCCGCTGCGTGGCATTCCTGTGAGCACGTTCAATCCTCGTCCGTATAAGTGATATCAACCGGTAGGCCGGTTTCGATGCTTTGCTGTGCCGCTGCGCCTATAACGACAGACCTGTACCCGTCCTGCGCATCAATCAGAGGCTTGGTTCCATTGATCAGCGCATCGTGAAAGTCGCGCTGTTGAAAGAAGGTCGCGCCGTGGTGATCCCCTGCGGCAAGCGCATCAGATGGCGTTTCGATGTGGCTGACAAACGGTCCGGATTTGTCACGCGGAGACCACGTGACTTCACCAATTGGCAGCTTCACTTCCATCTTGCCGATACGGCCAACCGCGCTGATTTCTTCTTGCTGTTCAGACCCTTCGGCGAACATGCACAGATCCAGCACTGCCCGCGCGCCGCCTGCAAAATCGACTATCACAAATGCATTGTCGAGGATGTCAGGTGTCTCGCCATCATAGCTCTCATCAAGGTGGTTCACATTCTGAGCGCCGCTGGCAAATACGCGCACGGGTTCATCGCGCATTATGTGGCGCATCAAGTCGAAGAAGTGGCAGCATTTCTCGACCAGGGTGCCGCCGGAATTTCGGTTGAACCGGTTCCAATCGCCGACTTTGACGAGGAAGGGGAAGCGGTGTTCGCGGATGGCCAGCATCTTGATGTCACCTGCTTCGCCAGCGTGGATGCGCTTGATAAAGCGGGTGACGGGCGGCATGTAGCGGTATTCAAGGCCGACCCAGAACAGGTTTTCATATTCCTGCGCCGCTTTCGCCAGTGCTTCGGCGTCGGCAATGGTGGTGCACATCGGCTTTTCCAGCAGGATCGCCGCGCCTGTCTCCATCACCGGTTTCACTGCATCGAAATGCGTGAAGTTGGGTGATGCGATAATCACCGCATCAGGTTTGATTGCGGCGAGCATCGTGCTTGAGTCATCGAAGAGCTCAACTTTCTGGCCGAGCTGCTCTGCAAGCTCGCTCGCCGCAGCGCGCGAGCCGGCGTCCGGATCAGCAATCGCGACCAGATCGGCTCCGTCGACAATCGCGAGGTTTTGCATGTGCTCACGGCCCATCATGCCGCATCCGATAATGGCGTATTTGCGGCTCTGGGTCATCGTGACAGCGCCGTAATCGAAACCCCGGCGGGGTCAATCATCTCGCCCGTCAGATCGAACATCACTGGCTTATTGGAATAGTTGAACGCGAACAGGTGCCGGGCCGAGCGTCGCACCCGAATGCCCTTTGGAAGATGGGCAACAGAGACATCAGCTTCGGCCGCCATCGCTTCGATCATTCGAGTGAGCAGTGCGTTATCCGGCCAAGCGCCGCAATATCGAACGTGGTCGTGCTTAAAGACGACACCGCGCCCGTCGCTCAAGCTGACTTCTGGCGTTAAATCGCTCTCAATCTGCTCCATCCAGCGGGTCACTTCAAACCCGTCGCCTGCTTCAGCAACGCCGCCGCGCAGTGATTCCACACGGGAGACTGTCAACGGGATCAATTCGCGCAGGTTGCCCGGGGCAAGGCCATCGGGAATGCAGAAGCTTTCGGTTTTGCTGCCAGAACGCGGTCCAATTAGAACTGGGCAGTCGAGTGTTTTCAACTCCGCGACAAGCTCCTCAGAGACAATCGGCAGTGTCGGCGCGCAGACCATCTTGTAGCCCTCGAGCGAAGCGTCGGCGGATACAATATCCACGTCCAGCCCCCGCTTGCGCAGTGCGGAATACCATTCATAGATCAGTTCAAGATACCGGAAACTCGCGCCCTGCGGCTGGATGCCGCACACCCATGCGGCTTCGTATGAAAACAACAAAGCCACGGGAGCTTTGGCCGCGTCTTGTGGGCCAATCTCGCCAATGATCTTTGCAGCGTCGCGCGCTTCATGTGCAGCCTCGGCGTCTTTGCCATCGGGACGCAGGAGGCCCGCGTGCATCTGTTCCTGCGCAAAGGGAGCCTGCCGCCAGCGGAAATAGCTGGTGAACTCGGCTCCGTGCGCCATCGCCTCCAGCGACCACAGCTTCACCATACCGGGCAACGGGGCGGGGTTATACCGCGCCCAATTCACCGGCCCGGGTTGCTGTTCCATAACGCCCCAGCGGCCCGATCCCGTCACGCCGCGATACAGATCATGGTGGAAGGCCGCTATGTCCGGATGCCCCTGGCGCAGATAGTCGCGCTTGTCGTCTTCACCGAACCAGAACTGCTCCAGAAAGCCGAGCGGATAGCTATCCCAAGTGGCCACATCGAGATCACGAGCGGTATCGTAGTGATCGAACTCCGTGAAGAAGCCCATGAAGTTGTGGGTGATGTCGCGGCTCGGCGAATGCGCGCGCAGAATTTCGGCCTGCTCAAGGTTGAAGCTGGCGACTTCATCCGATGCGAAGCGGCGATAGTCCAGCCAATGCGCTGGATTCGCTTCAGTCACAGTGAGATGCGGTGGATCAACCTCGTCAAAGGAGCGGTATTCCATGCTCCAAAACACATTGCCCCACGCCTCGTTCAGCGCCTCTGTCGTTCCATATCGCACCTGAAGCCATTCGCGAAAGCGCGCGGCGGCTGCGTCCGAAAAGCTCAGGATCGTATCGTGGCAGCCATATTCGTTGTCTGTTTGCCACATGGTGACGGCTGGATGATCGCCATAACGCTGGGCCATTGCCGTCACGATCCGGCGGCATTCCTTGCGGTATCCGAGGTGCGAAAAGCAATAATGGCGTCGCGATCCAAAGCCGCGCGGGCGGCCCTGCTCATCAATGGCGACCATATCAGGCATTTGATCGACCAACCATTTGGGCGGAGTTGCGGTGGGTGTGCCGAGGATCACGGCAAGGCCCGCCGTGTGCAGTGTTTCGATCGCACGGTCGAGCCAATCCCAAACGAGCTGACCCGGTTCCGGTTCAATCCGGCTCCACGCGAACTCTCCGATACGCACGAGCGAAAGGCCCATTTCCGCCATCCGACGCGCATCATCGGCCCAATTGTCTTCGGGCCAATGTTCGGGATAATAACAGCAACCAAGTTTCATATCTTGCGCGGTTTCCGCGCGGTCGTGAAATATTGCAAGCGTGATCGTCAATTTGACGCATTTACAGATATAAAAATATCTTTATATCTCTCCGTATGTCTGTCGATACCATCTTCAAAGCTTTGGCCGATCCGACCCGGCTGCGCATTGCGCGGCTACTCGGGACGATGGAGCTTGCGGTGGGTGAACTGGCTCAGGCGCTTGGGCAAAGTCAGCCCCGCGTGTCGCGCCATGTCGGCATCCTCTGCGATGCGGGGTTAGCCGAGAGGCGTCGTGAAGGCAGCTGGGTGTTTCTGCGCTCGACTGCCGGAGCCGACAATGCCGATCCTGTCGTGGTTGCTCTGGAGCAATTGCTGGCCATCGCCGAACGCGAAAATGGCGAATTTGCGAAAGTGTGCGAAAGCGACCGGCGTAAACTTGCGGCGATCCGTGATGCGCGTGAGGAAAGCGCAGAGACCTATTTCGCGCTTCACGCAGGCGACTGGGACGATCTGCGCGCTCTGCATAGCCCCGATGCGCAAGTGGAGCAGCGGCTTTCTGACGCGCTCGGCGAAGACGCGCTCGGCGCGGTTCTGGATATCGGTACAGGCACAGGCCGCATGGCTGAATTTTTCGCCAGCAAGGCTGAGCGTATTGTCGCATTCGACAAAAACCTTGAGATGCTGCGCGTTGCCCGCGCCAAGCTTCAGCATTTGCCCGCTGCGCAGATTGAGCTGGTGCAAGGCGACTTTTCCGAATTGCCGTTTGCCGATGCGAGCTTCGACACCGTACTGCTCCATCAGGTGCTTCATTTTGCACAAGACCCCGCGCTTCCTCTGGCTGAGGCTGCGCGTGTCACGCGGGTTGGAGGCAAGATCGCTATCGTCGATTTCGCCAGCCATGACCGCGAAGAGCTGCGCACCCGCCATCAACATGCCCGTCTTGGCTTTTCGGATCGCCAAATGCGCGAATTGATCCGCAGCGCAGGTTTCAGCGCTAGCGAACCGATCGCGCTCGATGGCGGGGAACTTGTTGTAAAAATCTGGATTGGGAAAAGGCGCGATGTGCCTGCCCAACAAAGCCAAACCGCTTCCTCTCTTAAAGAGCACTCCCAATGACCCCCACTCTCGATCAATTGCACGAAGCGCGCACCGCTGTGGATACGCCGCTATTTTCCGGCCTGCCGGGGGATGTCGATGTCAGTTTCGAATTCTTCCCGCCGAAAACGGAGAAGATGGAAGAGCAATTGTGGGATGCTGTTCAGCAATTGAAGCCGCTCGCGCCAAGCTTTGTCTCGGTCACTTACGGCGCCGGTGGATCGACCCGTGAACGCACGCATGCCACGGTTGCGCGGATCATTTCCGAGGCGAATATGCCCGCTGCAGCACACCTGACCTGTGTCGGCGCGTCCAAAGCGGAAATTCGCGAGGTTGCCGAACAATATTGGGAAGCGGGTGTGCGCCATATCGTCGCTCTGCGCGGCGATGCGGGAGAGCCGGGCGCTCCGTTCACGCCCCATCCGGAGGGTTTTGCGACTGCAGCCGATCTGGTCGCAGGTCTCAAGGAAATTGCCGATTTCGATATCTCGGTCGCGGCCTATCCCGAAACGCACCCTGACGCGGATTGCCCGCAAGCTGATATCGACAATCTGAAGCGCAAGCTGGATGCAGGTGCGAGCCGAGCGATCAGCCAGTTCTTCTTCTCCGCTGACAAATTCTTCGCCTTCCGCGATCAACTCGCCGCTAGTGGGATCGAACAACCTGTGCTTCCCGGGATTCTGCCGGTCACCAATGTGGCACAGGCGCGCAAATTCGCTGGCGCGTGCGGGGCGGAAATTCCGGAATGGATGGACGGTTTGTTTGAGGGACTGGATGCCAAGCCTGCTGCGCGCAAACTTGTCGCAGCCACTGTCGCTGCTGAGCTCTGTCGCCGGCTATATGCAGGCGGCGTGCGTGACTTCCATTTCTACACGCTCAACCGGCCGGAGCTCGCCTATGCGATCTGCCACATGCTCGGGAAGCGCCCTGTTGGAGGCATCGCATGAGTGCCCGCGAACAGTTGCAAGCGGCCGCCGCCGAACGCGTGCTTATCTTTGACGGCGCCTTCGGCACGCAAATCCAAGAGCGCAAGCTGACTGAAGAGGATTATGCGGGCGATCTGGGTCTGAAAGCTGACCAGAAGGGCAACAACGATATCCTCGCTCTGACGCGCCCCGATGTCATTCGCGACATCACCCGCGCTTACCTGAATGCCGGTTCTGACATTGTCGCGACCAACACTTTCAGCGCTAACCGGATCAGTCAGGCGGATTACGCCGCCGAGGATCGGGTCGCAGCGATCAATATCGAGTCTGGCAAAATCGCGCGTGCTCTCGCGGATGAATTTGCGGCGAAGGACGGCAAGCCCCGCTTCGTCGCTGGGGCAATCGGACCGACCAATAAGACATTATCGCTCAGCCCGGATGTCGAAGACCCTGGCTTTCGCGAGATTGATTTTGACGAGCTGACCGCCGTCTACAAGGATCAGGCGGCGGCTTTGATCGAAGGTGGCTGTGATTTCATCCTGATCGAGACAGTGTTCGATACGCTCAATGCCAAAGCGGGCATTATGGCGGTGAAACAGCTTGAGGCAGAGCTTGGCCGCGATGTGCCAGTGATGATTTCGATGACGCTAACAGACCTGTCGGGACGTAATCTGTCCGGCCACACGGTCGAGGCGTTCTGGTACGCTGTACGTCATGCCAACCCTGTGACTATCGGACTGAATTGCAGTTTCGGTGCGGATCAATTGCGCCCGCATATCCAATCACTGTCTGGTATCGCCGATACGCTGCTGATGGCGTATCCCAATGCGGGCCTGCCCAATGAACTGGGCGAATATGACGAGATGCCGGAAACAACCGCTGCGCTGGTTAAGCTGTGGGCCGAAAACGGTCAGGCGAACATCTTGGGCGGATGCTGCGGCTCTTCGCCCGCACATATCAAGGCGATTGCCGATGCGGTTGAAGGACTGCTGCCCCGCGTTGTCCCAGGTCATGATCCGGCGATGCGACTGGCGGGCCTAGAGCCATTTGTGGTGGCGGCCTGATGAACCAGCAATCCTCTTCCGCACGTTTCATCAATATCGGTGAACGCACCAATGTCACCGGCTCTGCCCGGTTCAAAAAGCTAATCATGGCGGATGATTACACCACCGCTGTTGAGGTTGCGCGCCAGCAGGTCGAAAACGGCGCGCAGGTGATCGACGTTAACATGGACGAAGGTCTGCTCGACGCGGAGCACGCGATGACGACTTTCCTCAAACTGATCGCGGCAGAACCCGATATTGCCCGCGTTCCGGTGATGATCGACAGTTCCAAATGGGACGTGATCGAAGCGGGTCTGAAATGCGTCTCGGGCAAGCCGATCGTCAATTCGATCAGCATGAAAGAGGGCGAAGAACCGTTCTTGGAGCATGCGCGCAAATGTATGGCGTACGGCGCGGCAGTCGTCGTTATGGCGTTTGACGAGGTGGGGCAGGCCGACACCAAAGAGCGCAAAGTCGAGATTTGCAAACGCGCCTATGATCTGCTCGTCGGCGAAGGCTTCCCGCCTGAAGACATCATCTTTGATCCGAACATTTTCGCCGTTGCGACCGGTATCGAAGAGCACAATCGCTACGGCCTTGATTTCCTCGAAGCGGTGCAGGAAATCAAAGCGCAATGCCCGCACGCGAAGACGAGCGGTGGTCTTTCGAACCTGTCGTTCAGCTTCCGTGGTAATGAAACCGTTCGCCGCGCAATGCACTCCGTGTTTCTCTACCACGCCATTCCGGCCGGACTGGACATGGCGATTGTCAACGCTGGCCAGCTGGATGTGTATGACCAGATCGACCCTGCGCTGCGCGAAGCATGTGAAGATGTGATCCTCATGCGCCGCGATGATGCAACCGAGCGCCTCATCGATCTGGCAGAAAGCTATAAGGGTAAGTCTGTCGCCGATGAAAAGGCCGCCGAGGAATGGCGCGGCTGGGAAGTTCGCAAGCGGCTGGAACATGCTCTCGTCAAAGGTATCGACGCGCATATCGTCGATGATACCGAGGAAATGCGTAGCGCGACTGCCGATAATGGTGGGCGCCCGATCGAAGTGATCGAAGGCCCGCTCATGGACGGCATGAATGTCGTCGGCGACCTGTTCGGCAGTGGCAAGATGTTCCTGCCGCAGGTGGTGAAGTCCGCCCGCGTGATGAAGAAGGCGGTCGCCCATCTCATCCCGTTTATCGAAGCGGAAAAGGACCTGCTGCCGGAAGCCGAGCGTAAGGCCAAAGGCAAGGTGATCATGGCCACCGTCAAAGGCGATGTACACGACATCGGCAAGAATATCGTCGGCGTAGTTCTTCAGTGTAACGGCTACGACGTTATCGACCTTGGCGTGATGGTTCCGTGGCCCAAAATCCTCGAAGCAGCGAATGAGAACAATGCCGACATGATCGGCCTTTCCGGTCTGATTACTCCGTCGCTGGATGAAATGGTGACCGTTGCTGAAGAAATGCAGCGGTCCGAAATGACGATGCCGCTTTTGATCGGGGGGGCGACCACCAGTAAGGTTCATACTGCGCTGAAGATTGAACCGAATTACAAAGGCCCTGTGATCCACGTGCTCGATGCCAGCCGCGCGGTTGGTGTTGCATCAAAGCTGCTCTCCGACACCCAGCGCGATGATTTCGTCTTTGAAACCGCTGCCGAATACGAAAAAGTGCGTGCTGCAAGAGCAGGTAAGTCACCAAGCGTTTTGCTGTCTATCGAGGAAGCACGGGCAAACAATTACGACCCGTTCTACAGCGACAAACCTGCGCCGCCGTTGCAGCCGGGCGTGCACGTATTTGACGATTGGGACCTTTCCGATCTGCGCCAATATATCGATTGGACGCCATTCTTCCGCGCTTGGGAATTGCATGGAAACTATCCTGCGATCCTTACCGACGATGTGGTCGGCGAAACTGCCAGCCAGTTGTTCGATGATGCCAATGCGATGCTGGATCAGATCATCGGCGAGAAATGGCTGACGGCGCGCGGTGTCGCGGGCCTGTGGCCGTGCGCGCGAGACGGAGATGATGTCACCATTCACCGCGTCCGACGCGAAGAGCATGTGACGCTGCCTTTCCTGCGCCAGCAGGTGAAGAAGAGCCGCGACCGCGCCAATATGTGCCTCGCCGACTTTATCGATCCCGATGGCGACTGGATCGGCGGCTTTGCCGTGGGCATCCACGGCATTGAGCCGCATATTGCGCGCTTCCAAGAGGACAAGGACGACTATTCCGATATCCTTTTGAAGGCGCTGGCGGACCGTTTCGCCGAAGCCTTTGCGGAGCGTTTGCACTTGCACACCCGCACTGATCTTTGGGGCTATTCACCGGGCGAGCAATTGACCAATGAAGCGCTGATCAAAGAGCAATATCGGGGTATCCGCCCGGCACCCGGCTATCCGGCTTGTCCCGATCACTCGCTGAAGCCGATCCTGTTCGAATTGCTCGAAGCTGAGAAGAATGTCGGGCTTACCCTGACAGAGAGCTTTGCCATGTGGCCGACCGCCGCAGTCTCGGGCTTTTACTTCGGGCATCCGGAATCGGAATATTTCGGTGTTGCACGCGTCGGGCGCGATCAGTTGGAAGAATATGCCGAGCGACGCGGCGTTGATCTCGCAACTGCAGAGCGCTGGCTACGGCCGAACCTCGACTAGTCGCACCGTAAGCAGGAATCTGACGGCTTTGAGTACGAATATTTCACGCTTTCCCCGAACTTTTGCGAGTCGACCAATCCTGTGATTGACGCGGGCCTTCGCATCCGCAAAACGGGTCGCGCCTGCCGGAAGTGATTCCGGCGTCTTTCGCGGGAGAGACTGTTCCGAGCAATCGGGCGCGGCGCCGAAGGAGCAACCGCCCCGGAAACTCTCAGGCAAACGGACCGCGCGAGGCATAGGCACTCTGGAAAGCGTGATTGCAGCCAGCTGTAATCGCCACCGAAGGGGAAGGTCAGGCGGCGTATTCCGCCCGGCTGAAGCTCTCAGGTTTCCCGACAGAGGGGGCAGGAACAGCGCGCCGTTCGGCGCATTGGATTCTTGTTCGGGGAGCAGTGATTTGAGCGAAGATGTACCAGACGAAGAAATGCCAGTGGGCAAGCTGCCGCTTGATGCATGGCATCGCGAGCAAGGTGCGCGGATGGTCCCGTTCGCGGGCTATGAAATGCCGATCCAATATACCGGTGAGGGCGGCGGCATCGTTGCAGAGCACGAATGGACCCGCACAAATGCCGGGCTGTTTGATGTCAGCCATATGGGCCAGGTTCTGCTTTCTGGTGATGGCCTCGACGAAGCGGTCGAGGCGATCTTGCCGATCGACCTGTCCACGTTGAAGCTGGGTCGGCAGCGTTACTCACTGCTGCTCAATGAAGAAGGCGGCGTGCTTGATGATCTGATGGTCTCTCGCTGGCCGGACAACCTCTATCTAGTGGTTAATGGCGCGACCAAATCTGACGATATTGGCTATTTGCGGGAGCATTTGCCCGATGAGATCACGCTAAATTACTTAGACGATCACGCGTTGTTGGCTCTCCAGGGGCCAAAGGCTGTGGATGCGCTGGAACGTCATGCGACGGGCGAATACTCGCTGGCCGATCTTACTTTTATGCGCTTTGGCAAGTTTTCGATTGCAGGCCATAATGCAACGATTGCACGGGCGGGTTACACTGGTGAGGACGGGTTTGAAATCTCGATCCCTGCTGCCGCAGCAGAGGAAATTGCAAGTCTGCTAGTGAACGAGCCAGAAGTTCAGCCGATTGGTCTGGGTGCGCGTGACAGCCTGCGTCTCGAGGCAGGTTTGCCCTTGTATGGGCACGATCTCTCGCCTGAAATCAGCCCTATTGAGGCTGGCCTGATCTTTGGCATCAACAAACGTCGCCGCACCGAAGGCGGGTTTTTGGGTGCAGACCGTATTCTGCGTGAAATTGCTGAAGCACCGGATCGCGCCCGAGTAGGGTTGACGCTGGAAGGCCGGATGCCCGCGCGCGAAGGAGCAGAGGTCTATTCCGGCGATACCAAAGTGGGTGTGGTAACGAGCGGCGGGTTCTCACCGACGCTCGGCGTGCCGATTGCGATGGCTTACGTCGACAGATCCTATGCCGCCGATGGTACCGAGTTGACTTGCGAGGTGCGTAAGAAGCGCCTGCCTGCGACCGTTTCACCCATGCCTTTTGTACCGAACCGTTATTACCGAGGGAGCTGATTTCTATGCCGCGTTATTTCACTGATGAACACGAATGGATCGACGTTGAAGGCGAGACCGCCACCGTCGGTATTACCGATTACGCTCAGGAACAGTTGGGCGATATCGTATTTGTCGAATTGCCCGATGTAGGTGCGATGCTGGACAAAGGCGGCGATGCGGCGGTGGTTGAAAGTGTCAAAGCGGCAAGCGATGTCTACGCGCCGATTACGGGCGAAGTGACTGAAGGGAATTCTGCGCTCGAAGACGAACCTGCTCTCGTGAACACTTCACCTGAAGAAGAAGGCTGGTTCTTCCGCATGACCATCGGCGACAGCGATGAGCTCGAAGGTCTGATGGACGACAAGGCGTACAAAGCCTTCATCGATAATCTGTAACTTTCGATCATCCCGGCGACCTTGCCGACCGTAGCTGTTGAACTGCGGATTGCCCGTTAGGCGAAAAAGCGGGCTCAGGAGACAATTCCAATGCGTTACCTACCACTTACTGATACCGACCGCGGCGAAATGCTGGCGAAAATCGGTGCTAACAGCATCGATGATCTGTTCGTTGATGTGCCCGAAATCGCGCGGCTGGACGGACCGATCCATGATCTGCCGATGCATGCGAGTGAGATGGCTGTTGAACGTCATATGAAACGCCTCGCGGGCAAGAATTTGTCGGCGGGTGATGCTCCGTTCTTCCTTGGGGCGGGTGCTTATCGTCACCACGTTCCGGCCAGTGTCGATACGGTGATCCAGCGCGGTGAGTTCTTGACAGCTTACACACCGTACCAGCCGGAAATCGCGCAAGGCACGCTGCAAATGCTGTTCGAATTCCAGACGCAGGTGGCAAAGCTGTATGGCTGCGCGGTGGCGAACGCCTCGCTTTACGACGGCTCGACAGCGTGCTGGGAAGCCGTGGCGATGGCGACCCGCGTGACCAAGCGCAAACGCGCGGTTCTCTCCGGCGCGCTCCACCCGCATTACGCGCAAGTCGTGAAGACCATGGCGCAGTTCACTGGTGACGAGATCGCCGACAGCGCTCCTGCGATCCAGGCTGAGCCCGACATCGACGGTTTGATTGCGCGGATCGACGATGAAACCGCCTGTGTGGTTGTGCAATATCCCGATATTCTGGGCCGGGTCAGCGACCTTTCTAAAGTCGCGGAAGCTGCACATGCAAAGGGCGCTTTGCTGGTCGCAGTGAACACCGAACCGGTGGCGCTCGGTGCGATCAAATCGCCGGGAGAACTCGGTGCGGATATCGTTGTGGGCGAGGGCCAATCAATCGGCGTTGGTCTGCAATTTGGCGGTCCGTATCTCGGCCTGTTTGCCGTGCGCAATCCGAAACATGTCCGGCAGATGCCGGGCCGTCTCTGCGGTGAAACCACCGATGCAGAGGGCAAGCGCGGTTACGTGCTGACGCTTTCCACCCGCGAACAACATATTCGCCGCGAAAAGGCGACGTCCAATATCTGCACAAACTCCGGCCTCTGTGCGCTCGCGTTCAGCGTCCACATGACATTACTGGGTGAGCGGGGCATGCGCGAGCTCGCAGCCGAAAATCACCGCCTCGCTTGCTTTGCGGCTGACCGTCTCGACAAAGTGCCGGGCGTAAAGGTGCTCAACAACGCATTCTTCAACGAATTCATTCTGATGCTCGATGGCAAGCCAGCGCGCGAGATTGTGCGCGAAATGGCGGATCGCGGCGTGCTTGGCGGAGTGTCGCTCGGGCGGCTCTATCCCGGCGTAAAGGCGCTTGATCATGCATTGCTGGTCGCCGTGACAGAGATGACCACCGAAGAGGATATCGAGACGCTTGCCACCGAGTTGGAAGCGCTTGTGAAGGAGCCAGCCCAATGAACGCACCCAACAAATCCGGTTGGAAACCGCAGATGGCAGCGGCCGAAGACGGCCTGCATAACGGCCCTCAAACCACAACGGGCAACCGGGCCTTGATGCTCGAAGAGCCGCTGATCTTCGAGATCGGCACATCCGAAACTACCGGTGTCGACCTGCCAGCGGTGGATGCCAATGCGCCGACCCGCCTGGGCGGCTTGGAGCGTGACGATGCGATTGGTCTGGTCGGCCTGACCGAGCCGGAAACGGTGCGCCACTACACCCGTCTCAGCCGCCAGAATTACGGCATCGACCTTGGTTTCTTCCCACTCGGATCTTGCACGATGAAGCACAATCCGCGCCTCAACGAGAAGATGGCGCGGCTTCCCGGCTTTGCCGATGTTCACCCACTGCAGCCGGTTTCAACGGTAAGCGGCGCGCTCGAATTGATGAACGAGCTTGCGCATTGGTTGATCAAACTGACCGGAATGCACAGTGTCGCGATGAGCCCGAAAGCGGGCGCGCATGGCGAGTTGTGCGGAATTCTCTGTATCCGGGCTGCACTCGAAGCGCGCGGCGATGCCCGCAAGGTCGTTTTGGTTCCGGAAAGTGCGCACGGCACCAATCCGGCAACTGCGGCCTTTGCGGGCTATGCGGTAGACAACATCCCCGCCACATCGGAAGGCCGCGTTGATGTCGAGGCGTTGAAGGCGCGCCTAGGACCGGATGTTGCGGCGGTGATGATCACCAATCCCAACACATGCGGATTGTTCGAGAAGGACTTCCGCGAGATTGCGGATGCAGTCCATGAAGCGGGCGGTTTTGTCTATTGTGACGGTGCAAACTTCAACGCGATTGTCGGTAAGGTTCGCCCGGGTGATCTTGGCGTCGATGCGATGCACATCAACTTGCATAAGACCTTCTCCACCCCGCATGGCGGCGGCGGCCCGGGTTCCGGCCCGGTCGTACTTTCGGAAGCGCTCGCGCCTTACATGCCGCTGCCTTACACAGCGCGCACGAAGGACGGCGTGGTCCACCTGATTGAAGAAGAGCAGGCCGACGAGTTCGCCCGCGAACATTTCGGCGGTGAACTTGGACACTTTGGCCGGATGACAGCATTCCATGGCCAGATGGGTATGTTCACCCGCGCGCTGACATACATGCTCAGCCATGGCGCAGACGGTCTGAAACAGGTGGCCGAGGATGCGGTGCTGAACGCCAATTACATCCTACGCAGCCTCGAAGACTTGCTCCATGCGCCATTTGCGGATGCCGGCCCTTGCATGCACGAAGCTCTGTTTGGCGACAAAGACTTCGGCAATGATCTGTCGACACTCGATCTGGCCAAAGCGCTGATCGATGAGGGCTATCACCCGATGACGGTATATTTCCCGCTGGTGGTTCACGGCGCGATGCTGGTTGAGCCGACCGAAACCGAGAGCAAGGCTTCGATTGATCAGTTCATCACCGCTTTCCGTTCAGTGGCGCAGCGCGCATTGGATGGAGACGAAACTATGAAGCAGGCACCATACTACGCTCCGCGGCGCCGTCTCGATGAGACCGCCGCTGCACGTAAGCCAAAGCTGGCATGGGAAGCGCCGGAAGGGTGATCGTCACCCTGTGAAGATTGTCTTCAGCCGTAAGGGTTTTGATAGCAGCGCAGGCGGTGGGCCGTCGCCTATTGTTGATGGCCGCCCGCTCAGTCTGCCTATTCCAGCTGGCACGGCTTCGCGCACGACCTATGGCGGTCTCGGGCTTGGGGATCACGCGTCGCTTGCGAGCAAAGGAAAGCTGGGCGCGGATGATCTGTGCCATCACGATCCGATGTTCTGCGATGATGGAACATGCGTCTTTGGACAGCACAGCGCGGCGCAAACGCATCTCGAACGGCAGGGTGTCGGGCTAGGCGATGTGTTCGTGTTCTTTGGCCTCTTTGCCGAAGAGGAGACGCGCGAGCCGCACCATCGCATCTTTGGCTATTTGCGCGTGGAAGAGATGATCGCTCTTAAGGGCGGCGCCCCGGTTGATCTGGTCGACATTGCGCATCCTCATGCGCTGGAGATGCACAGTTCCAATGACGTGATCTGGCGTGGGGAAGGACGCACTGCGAATCGCGCGAGCGATGCTTTGCGGCTCACTGTCCCCAAAGGCCCGCCAAGCCTGTGGCAGCGGCCCGACTGGCTCAGACGCGGCGGCCTATCCTACCACGACCGCCCGGATCGCTGGATGCGTGGCAGCAGGCTCCGCAGTGTGGCGCGCGGACAGGAATTTGTGGCCGATATCGGCAGGCGCACGGCTCCGCGGGAATGGCTCGAACAGATTATCGCAGAGATCAATAGGTCTTGATGATGGCGGAAAAATCGAGGTCTTCGTTACCCGCCCCCAAAAAGTCCTCGTAAAGCGCTGCGGCGCGGGCACCCAGCGGCACTGCGGCATCTGCGGTTTCAGCCGCTTCCATCGCAAGCCGCAAATCCTTCACCATCAATGGTGTAGCAAAGCCGCCAGCGTAGTTATTGTCCGCCGGACTTTCGACACCGACACCCGGCAAAGGGGTGTAAGCGTTTAGCGACCAATTGTAGCCAGAACTTTGCGAGCTGATTTCATAGAATTTCTGCGGATCCAGACCCAGCTTCTCCGCCATTTTTATCGCCTCAGCAGTGCCGATCATCGTTATGGCGAGCAGCATGTTGTTGCAGATCTTGGCCGTTTGACCTGCGCCTGCATCGCCTGCGTGAATTACAGCCTTGCCCATCGCTTCGAGAATGGGTTTGGCGCGAGCAAATGCGCTGTCGCTACCGCCGACCATGAAAGTGAGCGTTCCGCCATTGGCCGCCGCGATCCCGCCCGAAACGGGCGCATCGACCATGTCATAGCTTGCCTCTGTCGCAGCGGTGATGACTTCGCGCGCGGTCGCAACATCGATGGTGGAGCAGTCAAGGAGCACTGAACCCTCAGGCGCGGTTTCGATCACGGAATCGGAATAGACCCCTTTCACAATCGCGCCATTGGGCAGCATCGAGACGACCGCTTCTACGCCTGAGACAGCGTCTTCAATTGAGCCAAAGACAGCGCAGCCTGCGCTTTTCGCCGCATTCAGCGCGTCCTGACTAAGGTCAAACGCGCGCACATCATGGCCTGCTTTCACAAGGTTCGCAGCCATTCCGCCGCCCATATTGCCCAGTCCGATAAATGCGATTTTCATGCTTTTCTCTCTCCCGATGGAAGGCCTTAGCGGCCCTTCCATTGCCCTTCGCGTTTCTCGATAAAGGCGGCCATGCCTTCCGCTTTGTCTTCACTCGCGGTGAGGATCTGGAAGATGCGGCGCTCCATAATGAGACCCTGATCCAGCGTCATTTCAAACGCGGCATTGACCATTTCCTTGTTCGCGATAGCCGCCATTGGCGGCATCGCGGCAATGGTGCCAGCGGTCTTGAGCGCATCGGCGAGCAAGTCGGCTTGCGGCACGACGCGAACGACCAGATTGGCGCGCTCCGCTTCGTCCGCGCTCATCATCCGGCCTGTCAGGCACATTTCCATCGACTTGGACTTGCCAATCGCGCGGGTCAGGCGCTGCGAACCGCCCATACCGGGGGCCACGCCCAGCTTGATTTCTGGCTGACCGAACTTCGCGTTGTCCGCCGCGATGATAAAGTCGGCCATCATCGCAAGCTCGCACCCGCCGCCCAGCGCAAAGCCATTGACCGCTGCGATCCACGGCTTGCGGGTTTTCTTCACGATTTCGGAAGTCCACGGCGAAAAGAAATCGTCGAGATAGAAATCAGCGGCGGCTTTCTCGCTCATCTCTTTGATGTCAGCGCCCGCAGCGAAGGCTTTCTCGCCCGATCCCGTCAACACGGCACAAAGCTGGCTGTCATCGGCCTGATAAGCGGCGAAGGCTTCGATCAATTCGGCCAGAACGACCGAATTCAGCGCATTGAGCGCCTTTGGCCGGTTAAGCGTCATCAAAGTGACGCCTTTGGTCCCCTGCGCATCGGTCTCGACGGTGATCGTTTCAAAGCTCATAGTGGTTTCCATTCTTCGTCTGCAGGCAGCGGGGCAAAGATACTGTCGATCAGAGCGTCGCTTACATCTTGCGGGGTTGCCGGATCCCATTTCGGATCATTGGTTTTGTCGGTGATCACGGCGCGCACGCCCTCTGAGAAATCGGGGCGGGTCAACACGCGCGATGCGATGCGGTATTCCATCACCATATTGTCGGCAAAAGTTGGCAGGTCGAGGCTGGTCGCCAACTGGCGGAGCGCCACCTTGCAAGTCTGCGGGCTTTTCGTGCCGAGCGTATCGCGCTCTTTTTCAGCCCATGTATCGCCTTCGGCAATGGCAGCTTCAAGGCTAGCCAGAATGTCCTCGTATGTATCGGATGCGAAATGCTTCGCGATTTTGAGGGCGTTCCTTTCAATTCGAGCCTCAGGCGGAGTGCCGACCGGTTCTGAAAGAATCCCCGCGATACGGCTGGGGCGTTCGATAATTCGCGCCTTCAAGTCTTCGAGCATGTCGCTGGGCACATAGTGCGTTGCCAGACCAGTCCAATGCGCCTCTGCACCATCGAGCCGCGCGCCAGTCAGCGCGAGGAATTGGCCAAGGCGACCGCCGAGCCGCGAAAGATACCAGCCGCCGCCAACATCGGGGAACAGGCCGATGCCAGTTTCCGGCATAGCAAACCGGGTATTTTCGGTTGCGACGCGGAATTTGGCGGGCTGGGAAATGCCTACGCCGCCGCCCATCGTGATCCCGTCCATAAAGGCGACCACAGGTTTGGTGTAGGTGAACAGCTGATGGTTGAGCTGATATTCGTCATGGAAGAATTTGCGGCCCGAAACGCCGCCATCGTTCAGCGCGGAATCCCGCAGAAAAGCGATGTCGCCGCCCGCGCAGAAACCACGCGAACCTTCAACATGATCGATAATGACGGCTTCGATCGCGTCATCATTCGCCCACTCGCTGAGCGCTGCGCTCATTGCATGGCACATCTCCAGCGTGAGAGCATGAAGCGCCTTTGGACGATTAAGCGAAATACGCCCAACCGGGCCGTCAATGCGTGTAATTACGTCTTGGGTCATGAAACCCCTTTCTAATGTCCGCGCCGATTACTGGCGCAGCAAATCCCGGCCCACGATCATGCGCATAACCTGGTTGGTGCCTTCGAGGATCGAATGCACGCGCAGATCGCGCCAGAACCGTTCGATCGGGTAATCTTTGAGATAGCCGTAGCCGCCGAACAGCTGGAGCGCATCATTGACGACCTTGCTGCCATTGTCAGTCGCAAGCCGTTTCGCCATCGCGGAAAAGCGCGATTTGTCTGGCGCATTGTCGGTGACTTTGGCGGCAGCAAGATAAAGCAGCGCGCGCGCGCTTTCTAGATCGGTCGCCATGTCCGCGAGCATAAACTGCGTGTTCTGAAAATCGGCGATCGGCGTGTCGAACTGCTTGCGATCCTTGGTGTAGGCAATCGCTTCGTCCAGACACCGTTGAGCCCCGCCAAGTGAGCAGGCGCCGATGTTAAGGCGTCCGCCGTCGAGCCCCATCATCGCAAAGCGGAAGCCTTCGCCTTCATCACCGACACGGTTGGTGACGGGAATGCGCGCGTCTTCAAAAATGACCTGCGCGGTAGGGGAAGCGTTCCAGCCCAATTTTTTCTCCGGCGCGCCGAAACTGACGCCGGGTGTGTCTTTGTCGATCACGAGGCAGGTGATGCCTTTTGTCTTGTGATCGCTCGTGCGGACCATGGTCACGTAAACATCGTTCACGCCGCCGCCGGAAATGAACTGTTTCGTGCCGTTCAAGACATAGTGATCGCCATTCAGAACCGCGTTAGTCTTGAGGCCCGCGGCGTCCGAACCGCTGCCCGGCTCGGTCAGGCAATAGCTCGCGATTTTCTCCATGCTGATCAGGTCGGGCAAATACCGTTCTTTCACATCCGCATTGCCGAATGTGTCGATCATCCAAGCGGCCATATTGTGGATGGAGATAAAGGCGCTGGTCGTCGGGCAGCCATAGGCCATCGCTTCCATAATCAGCGCAGCTTCAAGCCGGCCAAGCCCGATGCCGCCTGATTCCTCTGAGACGTAAATCGCGCCAAAGCCCAGCTCGGCGGTTTGCTTGATCACGTCTTTGGGGAAGATATGTTTCTCATCCCATTCTCCGGCGTGCGGAGTGATGTTGTCGGCGGTGAATCGCTGCGCCATTTCCTGGATCGCAAGCTGATCTTCGGTGAGCTGAAATTGTCCTGTCATATGCCCGCATCTACCCCGCTTCGCGGCGCGAGAAAAGGGCTGGCAGACTGCGGGATTTACTTGGCACGAAGCAGAAAGCCGCGAAAAAGTTTTCGCAAGGATGTAACCAATTTCGCTCGCTTAACGTAGCTAATGATATGAACATGCAAAAAGCGAAGCTCTTGATAGTCTATAACGCGGATGGAGGTGCGCTGAATATGCTCCTTCATGCGCTGCATAAACAGTTCGCTCCTGACACCTATCCATGTTCGCTTTGCGCCCTGACATATGGGCCGGTTTCGATGCGCGGCGAGTGGAAACAATTCCTAGACGACCTGCCGATGGACGTTGTTTTCCATCACCGCGATGATTTTGCAGCAGACTATCCGGGAGAGAGCCATGATCTGCCCGCAATCCTCATTGCCGAACCGGGCAGACGGCTGCGCACCATAGTTGGCGCACAAGAGTTCGATGCGATGGAGAGCCTGAGCGATCTGATTGTTGACGTTGAAAGCAAAGTCGAGATTGAGCGTGTTAATATGTCGTTTGTTCGGGTCTCGGTTTAGGCTTCACAAACAATTGCTTCGGCCTCGATTTCAATCTTCCATTCCGCGCGGCACAGCCAAGCAACGCCGGCCATAGTTGCGGCGGGCTTGGCCTCTCCGAAATAGCGCGCATGAACATCGCCAACCGCAGCCTGATCATCGAAATCGGTCAGCAGCATGCGGGTGCGGACGACATCTTTCGCGCTGCCGCCCAAGTCTTCGATAGCTTTCACAATCAATTCGCAGCAGCGCACAGCCTGTTCAGCTGCTCCGCCCGGCGTTGTTCTGCCATCGGGCTCAATCGGCCCTGTTCCGGCGACAACAATCCTGTTGCCATCTCTCACCGCGCGGCAGAAACCGAATTGGGCTTCAAACGGAGACCCTGAGCTTGTGCGAGAGCGCGTACTCATCCGCAGGTTATCGCTGTGATCGTCATCGTTTCATCATAGCGGACATTCACGCGGGTTTCGCTGTAATCCATCGTCCATGCCGAATTGGGCGGACCCCATCGCAGGCTTTTCGCACCGGTTTCCTCGCGGATTACCAGACCCAGCTCCTGCGTTACCTTTTCGCCGACATGATGCTGCGCAAAAGAGGCGTCGCATGTCATGCCGAGTGGGCGTTTGATGGGTTCAGCAGGGTCGACGCTCGTTTCCGGCGCCGAGTAGCTTCCGGTGCAGGCCGCCAGGCAAAGCGACATGGCGAAGGCGAGAGCTATCCTCATTCGCTTTCCCCGTCGGCCGGGCATTTTTTGCTGGGGTATTCATCGGCTTGCTTCGGCTGTTCGCCATCGGATGTGTGCAAGCGCAAATCGTCGCCTTCACCCATCAGCGAAAACCGCGTCGATTGCTCCCATGTCTCGCCTTCGCCTTCCACCGCGAGGGTGACGATCGTGTCCTCTCCATCGGCTGAAACCGCGTTCACCGTGCCAATGGACTCGTAAAACAGGATTTCGTCAGCGGAGACTTCCATCCGCAAATCGCTTTCGAGCGCGCATGTCCCGCCTTCGTAATCCCAGACGCCCTGAAAACGGACCGGGATGATCGCGGCATCGGTGGTGTTGGCTTCATCGGTTTCCGGGATCGGGCCTGCGCCGTCACCGATACCGCCATCCGGTTCGACCGGTATGGGTGTTTCAATCGGGGTAGGCTCGGCTGGATCAGGGGCGGCGCCGCAAGCGGACACCGCCGCTGCCAGCACTAAACAGACCGTGTTACGCATTGTCATTCCTTTGGCTCTTCCGCATCGACCAACACGCGCTCGCGAAACAGCTCGCCCGCAACGCGTGTATCATTTCGCTCGTACCAGCGTGGGGCGGGCATTCCGCGTTCCCAAGCTATCATCTCTATAATCGTGCCCTGTGAATACGGCACATCGGGCATCTCATTTGCGATGGGATCAGCATAGGCCTCGTCCGCGGTGATGATCTCCCAGCCAGCGACTTGCAGCGCAGCGATAAGATCGGGCAAAGCAAGGACAGTCAGATCGCTTTCGTGCAGCAACATCACATGCGCTGGCGAGCGTCCGAGGGTTTCTCTTGCGATCCGGTCATAAGCAGCAGCTGCACCGACATGGCTTTCAACGAATAGCGCCTTAAGCGCATCCATATTGACCGTCTTACCAGCACGCACCGCCCTGCCGAACTCGGCGTCGTAGAACCAGTCGGAGGCATCGACAGTTACATAGCCATTGCGCAACCCCATCTCATCTAGGGTACCGCGTATGGCATCGCGTTTCACCTTGTCTTTGCCGCCTTCATCCAGAAACGGAAATCGGAACCAAGGACGATTGCCTTTGCGCCCGTCAAGCCAGTCTGCCGCAGCGCGAATATTGTTGATGTAGATTTGCGTATCAGTGTCGCGCAGCTGCGGGTGCGAGAATGTGTGATTGGCAATCACATGACCCGCAGCGACATAGGCAGCAATGCGAGCCTTGCCGCCCGGCTTTTCCGCGAGCTTGCCCGGGTTGATGAAAAACGCCGCCTGTTTGACGCCGCCCCCATGCAAAGCTGCGATCAGGCGGATCGATCGCTCGTCATCGGAATAGAGTGCGCCTTCAAATCGCGGCGTATCGTCAAAGCTTAGCGCGATACGCTTGACCGGTGTTCCTTCAGCGGCTTCCTCCGCAGCCAATGCCCCCGGTAACAAGGCCGCAAAAAGCATCAGCATCGAGCGCAGAAAAGGCAAATCAATTACCCCATGGTTGGAATGATAAAGGCGTTCGATCCATCGCCGCCGCCATCGGGCCAGCGCTGGGTGACTTTCTTGTTCTTCGTCCAGAACGCGAGGCCTTCTGTACCGTATTGATCGATATCGCCAAAGCCTGACCGCTTCCACCCGCCAAAGCTGTGATAACTGACTGGTACAGGGATTGGCACGTTCACGCCGACCATGCCGACCTGAACGCGGCTTGCAAATTCGCGCGCGGCGTGGCCGTTGCGGGTGAAGATCGCGACACCGTTGCCGTATTGATGCTCGCTCGGCAGACGCACAGCATCTTCGAAGTCTTTGGCGCGTACGATCTGAAGCACGGGGCCAAAGATTTCTTCCTGATAGCTTTTCATCTGCTCGGTGACGCCATCGATTAGGGTCGGGCCGACAAAGAAGCCGTCCTCATGTCCTTGCAGCGTAAAGCCGCGACCATCGATTACGATCTCGCTGCCCTCTTCCTCGGCAGTGGTGATCCATTGTTCGACGCGGGCTTTGTGCTCAGGGGTGACAACCGGGCCATAATGGGCATCGGGATCGTTGGAGACGCCAACGCGCAATGCGTTGATCGCCGGGATCAGTTTTTCGCGCAGGCGGTTGGCGGTGTCTTCGCCAACCGGCACGACGACGGGCAGAGCCATGCAGCGCTCACCTGCGGAGCCGAACGCGGCGCCAGTCAGGTCATTCACAACCTGATCGAGATCGGCATCGGGCATGACAATGCCGTGGTTTTTCGCGCCGCCAAATGCCTGCACGCGCTTCGCATTGGCCGTGCCGCGCGAGTAGATATATTGCGCGATGTCGGACGATCCGACGAAGCTGATCGCTGGAATATCTGGGTGATCGATAATCGCGTCGACCATTTCTTTGTCACCGTGGACCACTTGCAGCAGACCTTCAGGAGCGCCCGCTTCAACGAACAGTTCGGCGAGGCGCACGGGCACGCTTGGATCGCGCTCGGACGGTTTCAGGATGAAGGCGTTGCCCGCTGCGCAGGCCATGCCGAACATCCACATCGGGATCATTGCGGGAAAGTTGAACGGGGTGATGCCCGCGCCGATGCCGAGCGGTTGACGCATCGAGAAAACATCAATGCCCGGCCCTGCGCCTTGTGTGAATTCGCCCTTCAAGACCTGCGGGATGCCGCAGGCATACTCGATCACTTCAAGCCCACGTTGGACGTCGCCTTTGGCATCGTCGACAACCTTGCCGTGCTCGGAGGAAAGCAGCTCGGCGAGGCTCTGCATGTTCGCTTCGATCAGCTCTTTGAACTTGAACATCACACGGGCGCGTTTCTGCGGGTTGGTCGCGGCCCATTCCGGCTGGACTTTTTTCGCCGTTTCTACAGCCTGATCGAGCAGGGATGCGCCAGCCAGCGGAACCTCGGCCTGAACTTCGCCAGTCGACGGGTTCCATATCTGGTGCTTGCGCGTGGGGGCAGGGCTGTCTCCGACGATGAAGTGATCAACCTGGCGCATGATTATTCCTCTCGAGTTTACGATTCTGACACTCTCCGTAGCGTTAGCGGCGCACGAAGCCAATCACTGGTGTCGCAAGGTAAGGTCTCACAGGCGACTTTGCTGTGAGCGAAAACGTACACCCCAAACATAGGTGAAATTTCCCAACTATCCGAATTGCGGTCCTAGCGGTGTGACGCGCTACCAGCGCAAACTCGCAGTTTTCTGCGGTTTCTTCAGTTTGGCACAGCTCCTGCAGAGTACGTTTCATCCAGCGGGATGGTCCCGCCAGACACGAAACAAGCATCAGGAGACTTCACCATGTTCACTACCGAAACCAACAACACCGTTCTCGCAGCCGTATTTTCGCTCAGCATTTCTGCGGTTCTTTTTGCCACTGCCGTCGTCCCAGCCAGCCCAAGCCTTTTCGCTTAAGCGCCTATTTCAGGAGAATTCGCCATGACCAACACAGACACCAATTCGACCGTCCTCGCAGCCATTTTCTCGCTCAGCATTTCGGCCATTCTCTTCGCCACGGCGATTGTCTCGGCCAGCCCAGGCGTTTTCGCCTGATCGCTCGACACAATTATTTGGGCGGCATTCTAATCGCGCCGTCCAGCCTGAATTGATGGCCGTTAATATACGAATTGCCAGCAATCTCACAAATGAGAGACGCAAACTCTTCGGGCTCGCCAAGGCGTTTTGGGAAGGGCACACTAGCGTTCAACTGATCCCACATCTGCGGATTTCTATCTTTCATTCCCAGCATCAAAGGCGTCGCAAAAATGCCGGGCATCACGGAGTTCACCCGAATGCCCAAATCCATCAGATCGCGCGCCATCGGCAGAACCATGCCGTTCACGCCCGATTTACAGCTTCCATAAATTGTCTGGCCGATTTGGCCGTCCTGCGCCGCGACGCTCGCGGTGAGCGTGATTGATCCTCGTTCCCCATCATCATTGACCGGATCGGAGTTTGCCATCCCCAAGGCGGAGATGCTGGCGATCCGATAACTCGCGACCAGAATGCCTTGCGCGCCGAACTCGTAATCCTCGGTTGAAAGCCGTTTGTAGCCGCCCGCTGTTTTATCAAACCCGATGGTCTTGCCGCGTTTCGAAGCCATCGCGCAGTGTACTGTCACACGCTCCTGACCATTGGCAGCGCGCGCTGCAGCAAAGCCCGCTTCGACGCTCTCTTCATCCATGATGTCGACATGATGGAACGTGCCGCCGATAGCTTTTGCGTGTTCTTCCCCAGCTTCATCATTGATGTCGAAAATCGCGACTTTCATGCCTTTTTTCGCAAGCGCCGCCGCGCTGGCCCGGCCAAGTCCCGATGCTCCGCCTGTTACGACGGCCGCCATGCCTGTTTCCAATTTCATAATCTCTCCTATGCGTCTCTCTCGCTTCCATCCTTAGCCTGAATTTTCGACGCCGCGATAGGGCAAGCATGCGGAGGCTGGCGCAGCGTGACTGGCATGCTAGGGCAGGTTCCATGGACGCTTTCATGTTCACATTGCTGCTGACATTTATCATCGCGCTTGGTGGGCGTGACCAGATGATCATCGCGCAATTCTCTGACGAGCTTGAGAAAACCACTGGTCTGCTGATTTTGGGCATGGCGTGCGCCGCGGCAAGTGCGGCGGCGATGGCTTATGCCGGATGGACAATAGCCGCGATGTTGCCCGATCGTGCGGCCAATATGCTGGTTGCCATCGCGCTGGCATTTGCCGGTTTAGAGCTGTTCTGGCCGATCAAGCTTAAGCGAATGAAGGAACCGACACGCAGCTATATCGCCATTGGCGCAGTCGTGCTCCTCCGGCAATTTGGCGATGCGGCGCGGTTTGTGATTTTCGCTTTTGCTGCGCAGGCCGTGTATCCGGTTGTCACGATCTTGGGCGGCGCATTGGGCGGCATGGCAGCGATCGCGCTGGGCTGGGCCGCTGGTAAAGCGCGGCTGGATCAATATCCGCTGTATTATGTCCGCATTTTTATAGGTGCGTGTTTGATTGTTGCGGCGCTTTTCATCGGATTGAACGCTCGTTTCGCGGAGCTGTGATCGGATTATTCGATTTTTGCGATCTGATTTTTCTCGAAACAAATCCATAGCTTAGTCGTTGGTTGGTTGAAGAAATACACGGCGACCGCTTCCCCTTTTGCAGGCGGTCATCCCGTTTAACACCAATCAGGAGGACAAGTATGCTTGATCCAAACAACAACTCGAAAACTGCTCTCATCGCTGAAATCAATGGTCTACTGGCCGATCACTTTGCGCTCTATGTGAAGACGAAGAACTTTCATTGGCATGTGAAGGGGCCGCGTTTCCGCGACCTACACTTGCTGTTTGACGAGCAGGCTATTGAAATTCGCGACCAAATCGATGTCATTGGTGAGCGCGCCCGCAAACTGGGCGGCGACACGATTACATCGGTAGGAATGATTGCCGAGCACACGCAGGTGAAGAACCAAGACAGCGCGACGCTGAGCGCGGAAGATATGGTTGCCGAACTTCGCGACGATAATGCGAAAATGGTTGAGCGTCTTAAGGCGATGAAGGAATTGGCCGAACAGGCAGGCGACAACGCCACCGACGGTCTGCTGGATGACTGGACCGACATGGCGGAAGAACGCGTGTGGTTCCTGACATCAACGCTCGGATAAGCCGAACAACACAAATACAGGGTGCGTAAAAGCGTCCACATCAAAAGGGCTGTTTCCGGTTAGCCGGAAGCAGCCCTTTTGCTATGGGAGTGGCATGGACCAGATAGATTTCATTCCCGACATGGATGCTGCAGAGATCGCAGACAGGCTCGCTGCGTATTTGGAGTGGGCATTGGATGCGAGCGACGCCGATCTTACCATTGCGGTACCGGGCGGTTCGACACCGTTTCCGATATTCGAAGAGCTTGTGACGCGCGATCTCGATTTTACGCGCCTGATTGTCTGGCCCACGGATGACAGGATTGTTCCTGAAGATCACGAGGCATCAAACACCGGCAAAATGCGCGCGATTTTTGAACCTGTCGGTGCGCAAGTGGTTGGCCTGCACGAAGATGCAGAAATGCCCGAATTTGCGTTGGTTTGGCTGGGTATGGGGGCGGACGGACACATCGCGTCGCTCTTTCCCAACACCGATCCGCAACCCGACGATGCCCGCGCAGTGCGCCGGATTACGCCCGATCCGCTGCCGCCAGAGGCACCGTTTGACCGGATCACGCTCACAATTCCCGCTTTGCTCAATTGCCCGTCCATCATCTTCGTAATCCGCGGTGATGAAAAGCGCGCCGTTTTTGATGCGGCCGCGGCTGGCGATAGCGACTTGCCGGTCGCCCGCCTTTTGGCGCAAGCCAAAACGTGGGAGCCGGAAGCGCCCCGTATCACCTGCTTCACATAATGACGAACATCATCCCCGCTCCGCTGCAACGCGCGCTCATGCCTTTCGCACACAAAGTGCGGCATCGCTGGCGTGTCTGGCGGGGCACGCCGATTGAGGGTGTGAGCGTGGTGGTCACCAATTTGAATGGCGATGTCCTGCTGCTGCGGCACTCATACGGGCCGAAAGTGTGGGCATTGCCGGGTGGAGGATTGAAGGCAGGAGAGGATCCTGCCGAGTGCGCACGGCGAGAGGTGATGGAAGAGCTTTCGATCAAAGTTACCAATGTTCAATCGCTCGGGTCGATTGAAGAGGAATTGTCAGGTTCCCCGCACACGGCGCACCTTTTCAGCGCGACCTGCAATGCGCGGCCTAAACCGGATGGACGCGAGGTGGACGAAGCACGGTTTTTCCCTTCGCATTCGCTTCCTGAACCGCTCGGTGAGGTGACCCGCAGGCGGCTTGGTGTCTGGAAGAAGCGGGGAACCGGCACACCCAGTTAAAGCAGGGAAAGCTGGGCGCTGTCTTTCTCCGGCTCTTTGGCATCACCGTGATCAAGGTTCGACAGTGTCAGTCCCATCAATCGGATCGGCATAGGTAAGGGAAGCGCCTCTTCGAGCAATTCCCGGCCCAGTTTGCCGACCTCTTCCTTGCTTTCGACCCAATGCGTGACTGATTTCGAGCGTGTCATCGTCTGAAAGTCGGTATACTTCATTTTGAGCGTGACCGTGCGCCCGCGCGCCTTGGCGTTCTCTATCCGCTCCCACACAATATCGATAATGTTTTCCAGCGTTTCGCGCAGCATCGCGCCGCTCGAAATATCTTCGCTGAACGTCCGCTCTCCGCCAACAGATTTGCGCACCCGGTGCGCGCTAACTGGCCTGAGGTCGATGCCCCGCGCAGCGCGGAAGAGGTAATCCGCGAAAGAGCCAAAATTCGCGCGCAGAAACTCGATATCTTTCGCCGCCAGATCGGCACCCGTTTCGATCCCGAGCCGCTTCATTTTCTCTTCGGCTTTTGGGCCGACCCCATGAAACCGCCGGATCGGCAGGCCCGCGACGAAGTCCGCGCCTTGGCCTGGCCGGATCACGCATACGCCATCCGGTTTGTTCTGATCGCTCGCCAGTTTTGCGAGAAATTTGTTGTAGGAAACCCCCGCGCTTGCTGTCAGCTGCGTCTTGGCGCGGATTTCCTGCCGGATCAGATCCGCGATCCGTGTGGCGCTGCCGATGCCGAGCCGGTCTTCCGTCACATCCAGATAGGCTTCGTCCAGACTAAGCGGTTCGACATGCGGCGTGTGGTGTTCAAACACCGCACGAATTTGCCGACTGGCTTCTTTGTAAGCGTCAAAGCGGTGCCGCACGAAAATAAGATCGGGGCAAAGCCGTTTCGCTGTGACCGATGGCATTGCGCTTTTGACGCCGAATTTGCGCGCCTCATAGCTCGCTGCGGCCACCACACCCCGCCCGCCGGACCCGCCAACCGCCACTGGCTTGCCGCGCAATTCAGGATTATCGCGCTGCTCCACGCTCGCGAAGAAGGCATCCATATCGACATGGATGATCTTGCGAAGGCCCATCGCGGCTTCATCATCTTTGTCGGGCGTGTGGTCTGGCATGTCGGCAACAATAACCGCATCATGCCGCCCGCGTCACGAAAATCACGCTTCCCTTATCGCGAACAAACGCCCAAGGCTGCGCGCCATGAACGCATCCGCCGCATCACCTATCATCCGCAAGTCCTTGGGCGAGCGTGAAATGATCGTGCTGATGGCGCTTTTGATGAGCCTTCAGGCGTTTGGCATTGACGCGATGCTGCCCGCGCTAGGCGAGATGGCAAGCGATTTTGGCGCTGGCGGCAATGATCGTCAGCAAGTGATCGGCGCGTACTTCCTGGGTTCGGGAATAGGCGCGCTTTTTCCGGGGATGTTTGCGGACCGTTTTGGCCGCCGTCCGGTGCTTGCGGTCTGTCTAGCCGCCTATATCGGCCTTTCGATTGCCTGCGCATTGGCGACCAGTTTCGACGCGCTGATCGCGATGCGTTTAGCGCAGGGTTTTAGCTGCGCAGGATTAAGTGTCGTTCCTGCGGCCATCGTTCGTGACCAAGTCGGCGGTGACCGTATGGCGCGGTTGATGAGCCTGATCATGATGATTTTCCTTATCGTGCCGATCATCGCGCCGGCGATCGGTCAGGTCATCCTGATCTTCGCAGGTTGGCAGGCGATTTTCTACGCCATGGCGATAGTCGGGACGCTGGTCGCTGCGTGGGTTTGGTTGCGTCTGCCAGAAACTTTGACCGAGGAAACTCGCCAGAAAATCAACCTTTCCACTGTGACGGCGAATATGGGCCAAGCGCTCTTTAACCGTCAGGCGATTGGCTATGTCATTGGCAGCGGACTGGTGTTCGGGTCGCTGTTCGGCTTCCTCAATTCGTCGCAACAACTGATCGGCGAAGCATTCGGAATGGGTGACTATTTCGCGGTGATATTTGGCGGAGCGGTATTGGGCATGGTTGCGGCCAATTTCCTCAACTCGCGCATCGTTGAACGGTTTGGCGCGCGCCGGGTTAGCCATACCGCGCTGTTCCTGTTTATCGGCGCCTCACTGCTGCAATTGTGGTCCGCCAATCAGCCGGATCAAACGATCTGGCAGTTCGTCCCATTGATGAGTTGCAACATGGCGATGCTGGGCTTTGTCGGGGCGAATTTCAGCTCAATCGCGATGCAGCCATTCTTCCATATTGCGGGCGCGGCCAGCTCCGTTCACGCGGCTCTGCGGATGACATTGGGCGCGGTGTTGGGCGTGACAATCGGCGCGGCCTATGACGGGACAACAGTTCCTCTCGCCATGTCGATGCTGATATGCTCGCTGCTTACGCTTTTGATCGTGCTGTTCAGCGAGCGCGGCAAGCTGTTTACGCGGCCCAACGGTTAGGTTTCGCTGCGTAGATTACGCCAAGCGAGTTCGGCAAATTCGCACAGCAATGGCCGTGTATCGCGCGGGTCGATGATGTCTTCTACATTGAACAATTCCGCGCTGCGGAAGGGCGACGTGACCTTGTTCAGCCGTTCCTTGATCGCTTCCAGCTCACCTGCGGGATCATCGCTGGCTGCGAGTTCGGATTTGTATGCGACTTCCAGCCCGCCCGCGATAGGCAGGCTGCCCCAATCGCCCGACGGCCAGCAGAAGCGGTATTGATAGAGGTCCGCATTACTCATCGCGCTGCCCGCTATCCCGTATGCGCGGCGCATCACGATACTGGCGAGCGGGACGGTGGCTTTGTAGATCGCGTTCATCGCCTGCACGCCGTATCGGATTGTGCCTGCCATCTCCGCCTCGCGCCCGATCATAAAGCCTGGATTGTCGACGAGATGGACGATGGGCAACCGGAACTGGTCGGCAAGCTTCACAAAGCGTTCGACCTTCTCGCTTGTTTTGGCTTCCCACGATCCGCCCAGATAGCTTGGATCGCTGGCGATAACTGCGACTGGATAGCCATCGAGACGGGCGAGCGCAGTGATCGCAGCGCGGCCCCAGTTCTTGCCGATTTCAAACACGGTGCCGTGATCGAGGATCATGTCCATCGCGCGGCGCATGGAATAGACTTGTTGTGGCTCGTGCGGGACAAGGCTGAGCAATGCCTCCTCGCGCCGGTCCACCGGATCGGTTGGCGCAGCGCGGCGGGCAAGCTGCCCGACATGTTCGGGCATAAAGCTAAGGAAATGGCGCGCCCTCGCGAAAGCTTCGGCTTCGCTCACGACCTCATCATCGACCACACCGTTGCGGGTGTGAATGTCGACCCCGCCAAGCTCTTCCTTGGCCTGCTGGTGATCGTCCGCACTTTTGTAGCTTGCACCGAGACCGTCAACGACAGCGGGGCCAGCGGCGAATAATTGCGAGAGCCCGCGCACCATGATCGAGTAGTGACTGGCAACGATCCTCGCCGCACCGAGCCCGGCCGTCGGGCCAAGCGCCAGCGCCACAACGGGCACGGTGTCGAGGTTCTTGACCGTATCGCCCCAGCCGGGAACTGCCGGAATATAAGTCGCGCCAATCTGTTCGAGCGTTTTGACCGAGCCGCCACCGCCGGTGCCGTCGATCATCTTGACTATGGGCAGTTTCAGCTCGTGCGCCATCTGCTCGGCCTGAACCATCTTGCGTTTGATCCCCGCATCCGCCGCGCCGCCGCGAATAGTGAAATCATCGGCTGTGGCAACGATGGGCCGACCATTGACGGTGGCTTTGCCGAACAGGAACGGGGCAGGGGTTACGCCCTGAAGATCACCGTTTTCGTCGTAATAGCCCTTGCCAGCGATCTTGCCGATTTCGCGGAACGAGCCTTCGTCGCAAAGCGCCGCGAGCCGCGCGCGGGCATCCATTTTTCCGCGCGAGTGTTGGCGCGCGACCTTGTCCGCGCCGCCCATCTGTTCGGCAAGGGCTTCGCGTTGGCGAAGTTCTTCGAGTTCTTTTGCCCAACTCATTTTTGTTTTCCGCACGCCATCCTGCGCGCGACTTCCTCGCTCATGCGATCAAAGATCGCGTCGCTGCGGGCGCCCAGTCGGGCTTGCGGTTGCTGCGCAACCGATAGGGACGCGTCGCAAGCTGTCACTCGTCAGGCTCCACCACACAAAGCACCGCCTCGACCTGCACTTGCCCGCCTTCAGACGCGGCAAGCTGCGTCACGGTGCCGTCAAACGGCGCGGTGAGAGCGTGCTCCATCTTCATCGCTTCGAGCACCATCAGCCGGTCGCCCGCTTTAACCGCTTGGCCATCGCTCACATCGACCGCGATAACCTTGCCCGGCATAGGTGAGAGGATCGCGCCATCGGCGGCGGAGGCTGCGCCAGTGCCGCGTTCGCGCGCGAAGCTGACGACATGAGCGGCACCCCTTTCGAAAATCAGGATTTCGCCGTCAGGCTGGTCATCGGCAACATCGCCATGTGTGGTTGGCAGATGAGTGACTTCGCTGAAATCTTGCCTTCCATCGACCTCAACAGCAAAGCGATCATCATCACCAGTCGCTGCGACGGACAAGTGTCTGACTTCACCATTCAAGTGCATGGCTACGCGAGCTAGTGCTGGCTCTGCATTCAGACGGAAACCAAAAACGCCGTTTGCTTTGGGCAAAATATCGCGATCCCAGTCCTTTGCCTCGAACTCTTCAATGCGCCAGCTTGCTGCCGCCATTTCGACAGCGGCTGAAGGCTCGGAATGGAGCAGCGCGTCGCCTTTCGCAGCAATCAGACCGGTGTCCAGTTGCGCCGATCCGAACTCGTCCATTTCAAGCAAATTCACCAAAAACGAAGCATTCGAACGAACAGGATAAACTTCAACGCCAGCACAGACGTTCGCAAGGTCTGAGATTGCTGTATTTCGATCAACTGCGTGAACAATGAGTTTTGCGATCATCGGATCGTAGAACGGCGAAATGTCACTACCTTCTTCGACACTAGTTTCAATCCGGCCTTCATCACCAAGATCAAAATGCTCCAACCGCCCCGTGCTCGGCAAAAACCCCTTCGCCGGATCCTCCGCATAGAGCCGCGCTTCGATGGCGTGGCCATTGATGCTCAGTTCTTCCTGCTTCAGCGGGATTGGCTCGCCGCTCGCGACGCGCAGCTGCCATTCCACCAAGTCCACGCCGGTGATCTCTTCGGTCACCGGGTGCTCCACCTGGAGCCTAGTGTTCATCTCCATAAAGAAGATGCGGTCGGCGCGCAGGCCTTCGCTGGCGTCGGCGATGAATTCAATCGTGCCCGCGCCTTCGTAATCGACCGCTTTCGCGGCGCGCACGGCGGCGGCGCAGATTTCTTCGCGGGTGGCCTCGTCCATACCGGGGGCAGGGGCTTCCTCGATCACTTTTTGGTGACGACGTTGCAGCGAGCAATCGCGCTCGAACAGGTGGACGACATTGCCGTGGCTGTCGCCGAAGACCTGCACCTCGATATGCCGGGGCGAGGTGATCCACTTTTCCAGCAGCACTTCGTCATTGGAAAAGCTCGCCTTGGCCTCGCGCCGGCAGCTTTCTAGATCGGCTTCGAAATTCTCGGGCGCGTCGACTTTGCGCATACCCTTACCGCCGCCGCCAGCGACCGCCTTGATCAGCACTGGATAGCCGATGGCGTCGGCCTCCTTCTTCAAGCGTTCGACCGACTGGTCTTCGCCAAGATAGCCCGGAGTGACGGGTACACCTGCAGCGATCATGCGCTCTTTGGCAGCATCTTTGAGGCCCATCGCCTCGATGCTCTCAGGCTTCGGCCCGACCCAAATTAGGCCAGCGTCGATCACCGCGCGGGCGAAGTCTGCATTCTCTGACAAAAAGCCGTAGCCGGGATGGATCGCCTCTGCGCCGGTTTCCTTCGCCGCTGCGATAATCTTCTCACCGACCAGATAGCTTTCTGCAGCGGGTGAGGGGCCAATATGCACGGCCTCGTCGGCTTGGCGCACATGCAGCGCCTTGGCATCGGCATCGGAATAGACCGCGACAGTCGCCACGCCCATCTCGCGCGCAGTGCGGATGATGCGGCAGGCGATCTCGCCGCGATTGGCAATCAGGAGTTTCTTGATCATTGTTCTTTCGGCTCCGGTGCGCCGATTGCTGAGCACTGGCTAGGTGGCACCATGGAAAAGCTGGTATTGGCCACTTTCCACCCATCATTGTCGGTTTTTACGAGGCTGAGCGAGTTGACGCCGCAATGGCTGGTCTCGCCCTCGGTTACAAATCGGTATGGACCCCAAACATGCGCCATATCGCCATCCACAATGAGCGATTTGACGATCATTCGCTCATCGACAGTGGCCGTCGACTTTCCCCAGCGGGACAGATGATCTGACACGGGCACAGCGGTTACGGCGGTGTTTTGGGGGTTCATTCGATTGTGAATGAAGATCATGCCTTCGGGCAGCATCACTTCAGAAAGCGCTGTCTTATCCGGATTTCGAATGGCGTCGAAAAACGCAATCAATCCGACCATGACTTCATCCCGAGGTTCCAAAACGCGCGACGTGGAATATATGGGCGGCCCTTTGGCTTGAACCGGAGAGGCGTGAATGGGGGCGGCTTGTGAAAGGGCTAAACCCGCAAGGGCAGCAGCAAACAGGATAGTGGTTTTCATACGGACGTGGCTACGCCAGCGCGCACGTCGCTTCAAGCGTTTGGTCGGAAATCCGCAATGCCCCATGTGATCGGGCCGTCGGGATGCTTTTCACGGTTGATCACGGCAGACAGGAAGGCGCGCGCTCCGTGCCATGCCTTTTCATAGCGCGGGACATAGGTGCGGGAATTCCACGCCTCGGTCCCGCGTTTCCTCACCTTGCGCCCTATCGCGCCATAAATGCGCGCCGCGGACAGGACCGCCCAGCGGCTGCGGAAGGGCAGACGGGCTGCGCCGACGCGAGCGGCGGCTTCGTGTTTTTCGACGAGTGCGACGAGGCGTTCAGCCATATCTGCCAGCTCTTGCCGGTGATGCGGTTTGGTGTGCTGGCCCGGTTCAATGTCCTCTTCGACGAGCCACATCAGCGGCAGGTAACATCGGCCCACGGCGTCATCTTCGACGATATCGCGGGCAATATTGGAAAGCTGGAATGCGAGACCCAGATCGTTCGCGCGGTCGAGCGTGTCCTGATCCTCTGGATCGACGCCCATGACAACCGCCATCATCACGCCAACAGCGCCTGCGACGTGGAAGCAATATTGCAGCATGTCGCTCTCTTCGCGCGGGCGCCAATCCTCGGCATCGAGGGCAAAGCCCGCGATCACATCTTCGGCCATGGCAGGAGTCAGGCCGCATTCTTCGGCCACCACGCCCAGCGCATCGAATGCCGGATCGCCAGTCGGCTCGCCCGCAAAGGCTTTGGCGGTGAGTTTGCGGATCAGGTTCAGGCGGCTGTCGAGGTCGGACTGATCGCCCAATTCGCCGCCCATTACCTGATTATCGGCAATATCGTCACACTGGCGGCACCATGCATAGAGCAGCCATGCGCGTTCGCGGGTTTCTGGATCAAACAGCTTCGATGCAGCCGAGAAGCTTTGCGAGCCGACTTTGATCGTGCGGCGAGCGTGCTCAACGAGGGCTTGGCGGCGGGCGGCGTCGACTTTCATGCGGACTGCCTAGAGTTCCTCAGCCTTCATCTTGAAGATCGGCGTGTGCGGTTTGTAAGCCGCCATTTTGTCGAGCAGATCAGGCAGTGTCTCCGCTGAAATCAGGATGTTCTGGTGGGCGGGGCGGACAAAGCCCACATCGGCCATCTTCGCGTTGAACGCGATCAGATCATCGTAAAATCCGAATGCGTTGAGCAAGCCGACCGGATCGGAGTGATAGCCAAGCTGCGCCCAGCTCATCGCTTCCCACAATTCATCCATCGTGCCCACGCCGCCAGGGATAGTCACGAAACCATCGGACAGATCGGTAAAGCGCTGTTTGCGCTCATGCATGCCGGTGACTGTGATCAGCTCATCGCAATTGTGATTGGCGACCTCTGAATTGACGAGCGCTTCGGGGATCACACCGATCACTTCGCCGCCCGCATCCTTAGCACCATTCGCGACCGCGCCCATCAGACCGAGGCGGCCACCGCCATAGACAACGCCAATGCCGCGTTCGGCAAGGCCAGCGCCGACACTGCGGGCGAGTTCGATATAACGCGGATCATCGGGCGTGGCCGAGCCGCAATAGATAGCAAGACGTTTCATCAACGGGGTTCAAACTTCCATTTTGGGCCGCAAATATGCTGGAAAACGGCGGTCAGCACTTTTTCATCGGCTTTGTCGTTGGCTTGGACGAATTTTCCGATCTCATCGGTGCGCAGTTTTGGAGTCTCATTCTGCAATTTCGGTTCCCAATATCCGATAGGGGCCAACATTGAGCGCTCACAATCAATCGCAACCAGGAAATCAACGAAATATACGCTACCATCTCTATCGGGTTCGGAGCCTCTAATAAGCACCGTCTTGTAAGTGTTCTCACCGTCAGAATAGTCAGCCGTCTGTTCCTGATCGAGCAGCATGATTTCCGCTTTCTCACGATCGATCACAGACCATTCATGCGTGTGGTCTTCTGAGACTAGGTCGGAACGCGGCAATTCAGCAGCAACGACGTCAGACAACAGAAGGATTGCAAGAAGCATCATGCGCTCGCTTTAACCGCCAAATCCTCCAGCACAATACCAGCGGTTGCCTTCGCCCTGCCGACCACGCCGGGGATGCCCGCTCCGGGATGTGTGCTCATTTTGAATTTGCTACTTCGCACGCACGGCGGACCACAGTGCCGCTGATCGTTCCTTTTAAACCGGGCGCATATGGAATTTCCGCCAATCGCCCAGTGACATCACCAGCTTGTAGAGTCTTGCCCTGCTTATCGAAGGTGGCAAGGTGAACAAGTTTGTACATCTGAGGGCCGCATCGGACGTGATATTTTAGAAAAGTGCTGGCTTGCTTCTTCGAAGCGTTCTTGGACTCATCGATGATGAAATCAGCCACGACATAGGGGCCGCCTTCGTCTCGCCCCTTACCCTTCTGATCAGCGTCAATGTAATAGACCGAGCCCTCGGGCGTTTCGGCAATGCGAACCCAATTGCTGGACAATTTAGACGACGCGAAGGCGGGGATCGCAAGTGCGGCCATTGCGATCCCGGCTAAGATTGGGCGACAGATGATCATGCGCTCGCTTTAGCCGCCAAATCCTCCAGCACAATACCGGCGGTTGCCTTCGCGCTGCCGACAACGCCAGGGATGCCCGCGCCGGGATGGGTGCCTGCGCCAACAAGGTAAAAATTGTCGATCACATCATCGCGGTTGTGGCCGCGCATATAGGCGCTTTGCCACAAAACCGGTTCCAGACTGAACGCGCTGCCAAGGTGCGCGTTAAGATCGGCCGAGAAATCTTTCGGCGCGTAGTGGAATTTGGTCACGATCCGGTCGTGAATGTCGGGGATCAGGCGGCGACCAACCTCGTCGAGGATAGCCTTTTCCAGCTTTGGCCCTTCGACGTCCCAATCAATCGGCATCTTGCCCATGTGAGCCACCGGAACCAGCGCGTAGAACGTGCTCTTGCCCTTTGGCGCCATGCTCGGATCGGTCACGGTTGGGTGGTGCAGGTAGATCGAGAAATCCTGCGGCAACACGCCGTTTTTGTAGATATCCTCGACCAACCCTTTGTAGCGCGGGCCGAACAGGATCATGTGATGCGGGATGCCCGGCCATGTTCCTTCGAGGCCGAAATGCACGACAAACAGCGAAGGCGAATAGCTTTTTCGGGCCAGCGATTTCGCATATTTCGGACCGCGCGCGCTTTCGCTGAGCAGGTCTTTGTAAGAATGCATGATGTCAGCGTTGGATGCGACCGCATCGAAACGCTCTTTCCAACCGCTTTCAGTTTCCACTTCTGTGGCTTTGGTGCCGAGCGTGTGAACCTGTTTCACGCCGTCCCCGACGCGCATGGTGCCGCCGAGCCGTTCAAAATGGCGCACCATGCCCGCGATTAAACGGTTCGTGCCGCCGCGTGCCCACCAGACGCCGCCGTCCTTTTCCAGCTTATGGATCAAAGCGTAAATGGAGGAGGTTTTCATCGGGCTGCCGCCGACCAGCAGCGTATGAAAGCTGAAGGCTTCGCGCAGTCGTTCGTCCTGAATGTAGCTGGCGACCATGCTGTAAACGCTGCGCCAGGCCTGTTTTTTGACCAGCGCGGGCGCCGCTTTCAACATACTCTTGAAATCGAGAAACGGGATATGGCCCAGTTTGACGTAGCCTTCTTCGTACACGCCGGCGGCGTATTCGAGGAATTGCTGATACCCGATCACGTCATCGGGATTGAGCTTCGCGATTTCGGCGTACAGCTCTTCTTCGTGGTTTGAATAATCGAAGTTCGTGCCGTCGGGCCAGTTGAGGCGATAAAACGGGTGGACCTTCATCAACTCGACATCGTCGGCGATGTCGTGACCGGTCAGCTCCCACAGCTCTTTCAAACAAGGCGGATCGGTGATGACCGTGGGGCCAGCATCAAAGGTGAAGCCGTCCTTTTCCCAGAAATAGGCGCGGCCGCCGGGCTTGTCGCGGGATTCAATGACGGTGGTCTTGATGCCGTGCGATTGCAGACGCAAAGCCAACGCCAAACCGCCAAAGCCCGCTCCGATCACGCATGCGGACTTGCCAGAATATTTCTCTGCCATGGCCGGATTGATGCCCTTGCCACCATTGGTGGAGAGACCAAAGTCGAGCTTCCCATCTGAAGCTATTGGGGCATTCATACCGTTTTCTCCGGTTTCAGGGGCTTGCCCCGCTTAAACATGGCAGCGATTGCGCGCGGAATAGATACGGGCGGATTACCCCACAAGACGCGGACCCGGTCAAACCCGGTCGATTTGCCTGTATAAAACCGCTCGATCAGCCCTTCGCGCAGACTGTAGAACCTCTGGAATACGTTTACACGCTTCTCTGGTTTCGCAGCGAAGAAAAGAAATCTTGCGAGCAAGCGATAATAGCCGGTTTTGCGCCAATGGGTCCGGGCGCGAACTTCCATCATCGCAGCCAGTTGCGGACCGGGCAAATCGGCCTCTTGTGCGATGGCCAGCGCGTTTTCGACCGCCATGGGTATCGTATAGCTGGTGAGCGGGTGGGTAAAGCCGCCGCGTGCACCGGCAATGGTGACGCCTTCGATGCGCACTTCATCTTGATAGGCGGAAAAATCGCCGCCGGTCAGCACGGGCAGCACGCCGCTTTCATGACCCATAGGCGTGCCGTCTTTCCAGCCGCTTTGGTGGCAATATTGATCGATCCGCGCCGAAAGCGCGCTGCGATCAAGATCGGGATCGTCGGCATAATAGGTGTCTTCGACAAACACATCATGCGCGCCCAGCGGCAGGACATAAACGAAGCGATATGCGCCGCCATTGCCGTGCGGCGCGACCTGATCGACGCTGGCATCCATGATTACTGGACGGGCGATGCCATGCGCCTTTTCAAGTGTCATATGCCGGCCCAGAAAAACCTGCCAGCCGCCGTTCAAATGTTTGCTGCTGGTGAATGTTCGGCAATCGATCACGCTGCGTGCATTGATGCGCGATCCATCGTCTAAATCGACGCCGCGCGCATCAATCCCGCTGGCGCGCCGGCCCAGATGCAGCGTCCCTTGGGGCAAAGCGCGCGTAAGCCGTTCATGAAAATTGACCGAGGATAGCGAGTTGTATCCGGTCGCTAATTTACGCTGGTATTTCGGGAAGCGGACGTCGTAGCCGTCCTCCCAACGATCTTTGCGGAAAGAGGAAAGCAGCGCGTGGCCTTCTTCAGAGAGGTCGCTCGAAAACCAGCTCCAGCGGTGGTTGCCGCCCAACGTCTTGCCCGCTTCGATCAGCGCAATGCGAAATTCAGGGCGTGCCTGATGAAGCGCCAATGCGATCAATCCCCCGGACAGCCCGCCGCCAACGATAGCGACATCATACGTCGTTTGAGAGCCAGCATTGGCTGATTGAATGGGGGCGTGATCGCTCATGCGTAAAGGTGCCTAGTGCAGGGCGCGGGGCGGGGCAATGCACTGCCCGTTTGTAAGCTTTGCAATTCAGCTCTTCGCTGGCTCTTCGCCCGCCGCCAGTTCAGACGCATTGCCCAGCACAAAGGTTTTTGCACCCTTCGCGCTCTCCATCGTCTGTAGCATCCGCAGCTGCGCGAGCTGCGGATTGTTCGCCAGATTGCGCGCCGCATTGGCGAGCGCGCGCAAAGATGCCTGTTCTGCTTTCGCGCGCTCCAGTCCTGCCAATCCTTCGCGGCGGGCACGCTCGACTTCGGTGAACATCTTGCGCACCTCGGGTGGCAATTGGATGGAGGTGATAGCGATCCGGTCCACCGTGGTCCCCGGCAAGACATCAGCAATCTGATCCTTCAATCCTTCAAGCGCGGCCTGAGGATTGGCGACGAATTCTTCCAGCGTCTTCGCCGAAACCGCCGCCATCACGGCATGGGCCAAAACGGGATTGAGTCGAGACAAGCGCATTTCGGGGCCGGGATAAAACTGAGCCATGTCCACCGCGACAGGCGCCGCGCCTTCATGAAAGGCGCGAGCATCGGTGATGGTGACAAGCGGGGCGAGCGTTAGCCTGAAGGCGAACTGATCCTTGCTGATCACATCAAACTGGTTTGGTGTGAGGGCGGTCGGCACCATCGAAACGCTGACGATCGTATCATTGCTTAGAGGATCGAACCGCCAGTAGGCTCCCGGTTCCAGAGTTTTGACAAAGGACTCGTTGGAATAGAGCAGGCCGGTATGGCCAAGATGCACAACGTGGCGATTGAGCATGGTGCGCAGCACCAGTCCTAAAACCGCGACAGCTGCTATCAGGCCGATAAAACTCCAGAACATTGCCCTACTTCCCCTCTTACAATCTTGTGGTGCATAGACTCCCTCGGCCGCCACAGCCGCGCGGCGGGGGCCCGAAGCCCGCAAAGCCGTTTGGCGGTTGCCGCTCGAGACGGCAGGCAGCAGAGGGAGCCCTTTCCAATGGATCGATTCTGAGTCGATTGCACCCGTCTGCTCGGGTATCCGCGCTTTATGTGTGACCTGTGGCCCGCGCCCGTATACCCTTAGGAGAGGAGTCGAACCTCTCGCGCTTTGCTTCCGTCGTGGCGTGCCCTAAGTCAAGCGAATATGGCGGACTGCGGAACCGAAACCGCGCGGCATGCGTAACTCTATCAAACCGCAAAGGAATATCATGCGCCGTCTGATCCTATCCAGCTTTACACTTACTGCGCTCGTCTGCACGCCTTCGCTTGCTCTTGCGCAGCAGGAAGAGCGGGACGGTGACCGGAATGACGAAACAAGCGCCGAAGCCGTCCAGGGCCAGCCCGATGCGACGCAAGATCGGGCTAGTGGCCCGCCCGAAGGTATTGGATCGGGCGGTCCGCCTCCCGGTGTATTTGCCGATAGCGTGTTTGATGAAACGTGGCTGACCGTGGGAGCAGGTGCGGGCCTTACGCCAAGCTATTCCGGGTCAGACGATTATGTTGTCATTCCGCTGCCGTTGATCGTCGGGCGTGTGGGCGGCATCGGAATTTCTCCCAATGGTCCAGGCTTCAACCTTGATGTCCTATCCCAAGCCTCTTCCGAAGGTCCGCCAGAGACCAGCCTATCATTCGGCCCAACATTCCGTATTCGCGGCGACCGCAATGGCCAGATCAAGGACCCTGTTGTGGAACTTGCTGGTGATCTCGACACCGCTCTCGAAGTTGGGGTTCAAGGCGGTGTGAGCTTCCCCGGAGTGCTGAACCGGTTTGACCGGGTCGCCATTTCAACTGCGGTGCGCTGGGATGTATTGGGCGCGCATGACGGGATGCTGATCGAGCCGGGCGTTTCGTATTTCACGCCTTTGGGGCGCGGCGCGGCCGTGCAGATCATCGGCAGCGTAAGTTTTGTCGACGACAGTTTTGCGGACTATTATTACTCGATCACCCCAGCGCAAAGCACGGCAACCGGCCTCCCGCAATTCACCGCCGAAGGCGGCCTGAACAGTTTCGGCACTACCGCGATTGCTACCGTCGATCTGGACGGTGACGTGCTGAATGGCGGGTTTAATATCTATATGGTCGGCGGGTTTTCGCGCTTAGTAGGCGATGCCGCAGATACGCCCTTCACCGCCGAGCGAGGCAGTGCAAGCCAGTTCATTGGCGGTATCGGTTTAGGGTATACGTTCTAGCAGGCGCTGGCCCTAATCTGAGGGCCGGTTTCCAAATCACTTCGCGAAGAACGCTTCGGTCAGTTCTGCCAGTTCGGCCTCTTCTTCGGGTGATAGCGGCTTGTTCTCCTGCGCTGCTATCCTCTACTCAGAATCATCCGGAAAATATTTGTCGAGCACTCGGTCCACTACATCGTCCAGTTCTCTGTCCAACTCTGGATCCTCCTGATTTTCGATCTCGGTTCGGATCGCAATCATCTTTGGTTGTAGCGTCGTAAACTTGCGAAATCCGGGTGATACTCGCGCTGCCCATTCGACGTCACCACGGTCCGCAGAGGAAAGCGATTTTATGGCTTTGTCGCCGACTTCGTCCTGAAAAGCCTCCACGTCTTCTTCGCTAACTTCGTCATCGTCAGCATACTCTTCCAGATCGATGCTCTCGATACTCGCGTCAATAATCGCCGTCTGTAACTTCCGAAAACTGTCAGTGCGAAAGATCGCCGAGACCTCTTTGGCTTCGGCTTCAGTAAGTTCAGCCCGAAAAAGGTCTACGAAACGAGTTCTCTCCAATTCCCATTCTTTTCGGGCCGATCGTAAGAGCGGGGGCTGCATTGCTTCGAGATAGTCGTCCAAAAACCCGGGACTCTCGCTTTCAATCTCCTGAACCCAATCGTCACGGGACAATTGGGTGCGCATTTCTTTGAGTACGCTATTGAGCCATTCGGCTTCATCAAAGCTCTCATTGATGGAGGCATAAAGGTCTTCATATGGATCGACGGGCGTTGGCTCTTGCGCAGAAACCGGCAGCGAAAGCACTGCGAGCAAAGCAGCAATCAGTGAAATCGCGGCAAGACGTATGTTCTTAAAAACCATGGGCCCCTCTGTATCTCTGACACAAGGATAGCGCAGCTTTCGCGTTGAAAGCAAAACGAAAAAGGGCCGCGCGGATTTTGTCCGCACGGCCCTTTCTAGGTTTTGTTAGTGAAGCGGGAGATCAATCCTCGCTATCGTCGTCCTTTGCTTTGGCGCCTTTTGCACCTTCTGCAAGCTGCGGACGGGTTCCGGGCATTTCAGCGCGGCGATCACCGGTCTTCAGATAGGTGTCGAACCATTCCATCATGCGCAGGTTAAAGTCGTAACGACCCGCAGCAAGGCGGTTGCCGTGGCCTTCGCCCGGATAGAAAACCAGACGTGCAGGCACGTCAGGCTTGCGCACTTTGAGCGAGCGATAGAGCTCCAGACTCTGACCCGGATCGACGCGGGTGTCTTCTTCACCATGCAGGATCAGGATCGGTGTATTCGATTTGTCGACGTGATAGATCGGCGAAACTTTAAGCATCGCAAGCCAATCGTCCCAAGGCCATTTGCGGCTGTGCACGTTGTACATCTCATACGGGATGTCGCCGGTTCCGAACTTCGATACCTGGTTTGAAATGCCGACTGACATCACAGCGGCTGCATACTCATCCGAGTAATACGTAGCGCCCCATGCGCTGGCATAGCCGCCATAGGAACCGCCAGTGATGCCGGTGCGGTCCCCATCAGTGATACCATCCGCCATCAAAGCTTTCTTCGCATCGACAATGTCGCGGAATTCAGGGTCTGTGTAGCGGCCCTGATGCTGTTTCGCGAAGTCGACGCCGTATCCGGTCGAACCGCGATAGTTTGGCAGGAATACAGCGTAGCCCTGACCTGCGGCAACTTGTCCTGGCTTCGAATAGGCGGTGTTCCAGCCATTGCTGTCATGCGCTTCAGGTCCGCCATGGACGTTCATGATGGTCGGAGCGCCGCCAGCCGGAACGCCGCCAACAGGCAGGATCAAAACGCCTTCGACCTGCTGACCATCGGTCGCGGTATAGGTGTAGGTGCGCTGCTCACCGAAATCGACTTCGGACAGCCACTCATTGTGGTTGGTCCAACGTTCAAACGCGCCGTTGTTCCAGACGAACAACTCGCTCGGGTGTTTCGGACTGTCAGCGCGAACGGCCAGCTTTCCGCCCGCGGATTCGACGCCTGTCAGGATAAGCGAACCCGGATCAATTTCTTCGTCCAGAGTACCATCAGCATTGTAGAAGCGCAGTTTCGACTGCGCACCGACGTCTACGGTCACCGCAAGACGGCCATCGGCCAACCACTCGGTATCGGTCGCCGCCTCGGCAGCGCCAGCATTCAAAGCGCGGAATGCGCCAGTAGCGGTGTCGACCAAATGCAGCGTTGTCGCCGCCGGGTCGTTCATATCAACGCCTGCGATCAATGAGAGCTGCGAACTGTCCGGCGAAATCTCGACATCGCCGATCTTACCCGGTGTCTCCACCACGGCGCTCACATTGCCTGACGCAAGATCGAGGATGTTCACGCGCTTGCTGGTGTAGCTGTCATCAACCAGCGGGCTTGGCGTGGTTTCAATCATTGCGAATGAACCGTCCGGCGCAATATCGAATGCGCTGACATAGCCCGGAATAGCGATCTCGCTCGGCTCTTCGTCGATTTCCATGCCAGCTTTGGCTGCGAACATACGAGCGGGCCGGAACTCTTCTTCGTAAATGCGCGCGTTAAAACCCGCCTTGCTTTGGGTCGTGCGCTGTTTGTCTTCGCCTGCGCCCGTAAGCATGTAGATCATGCTGCCATCGGGGCTGAATTTGTATGAGCGAACACCGGTGTCTTCGACAGCGGCCAGCTTGCGATAGGTGCCGCCGCCGACGGGAACACCCCATACTGCGCGGTCTTCTTTGCCTTTGGACCACAGGAATGTGACCATCGATCCGTCAGGCGAGAAGGCAACGCCGCCCGGGCTGATATCATCAGGCAGGTAAGCTTGCGCCGTATCGGGGCCAGTGGCGACTTTCAATTCGGACTGGAAACTGCCGTTTTTTTCGCCTTCGGTTACATCCGGCAGGCTCGATGTCGTGAAGGCGACGCGGGTGCCATCAGGAGAGATTGCCATTGCGCCAACGCTTTCCAGCTTGGCGACGTCTTCCGGCGTCATCGGGCGGGCCTGAGCGGTCGCGGCGAGCGATGCGCCAGCGAGAAGCGTTGCAGTGAATGCGAGCGGTCGTGCGATCTGTCTGATCATAAAATAATTGTCCCTGCTTGGTCGATTCTTGCGCGTATTCATAACGAACGGTGACTGTATGGCAAATGAAGCGTTTCCGCGATTTTGCCTGTCCTTGCCGCTTGTGCTTCGCCGACTTGCGCGTCATCAAGTGCGGCAAAGGGAGATGATACAAATGAAAGTCCTGAAGAAACTTGCGGTTCCCGCGATTGCCGCGCTTGCCATGCTTGGCACCTCGGCTTCAGCCGAGCGGATTGCGATCAGCGCGGGCAGCGTGATTGTGGATGCGAATAGCGAACCGACCGGCCCTGCCTTGATCATGATCGAAGACGGCAAAGTTGTTTCGATTTCGACGACGACTACCGATTTCGAAGCCGACGTTGTTATCGACCTTTCTGACAAGACGGTCCTTCCCGGCCTGATTGATCTCCACACACACCTTTCCGGCGACCCTTCAGGAGAGTTCTGGCGCGCGGCGACAAATCCGCCCGAATGGTACACGCTGATCGCGGCCAAGAATGCGCGGATCACGGCGCTCGCTGGTTTCACGACAGTTCGTGATCTTGGCTCGCGCACGGACCAGGTCACGCAAAGCCTACGCCGCGCCACGGAAAGCGGCGTGGTGGCCGGACCGCGCATCGTGACCAGCGCGCGGACAATCGCGATTGTTGGCGGCCACGGCGATACCAACGGGTTCAACAAGCATGTGAATGACGCGATCGGATCGGACTTTGCCTGCACTGGCCCGGTCGAGTGCTCTGAGAAAGTGCGCACCGCATCCAAATACGGCGCAGACCTGATCAAGATCACGGCGACCGGAGGCGTTCTTTCCCAACAAGGGCGCGGCCTTGAAGCGCATTTCACCGATGAAGAAATGAAATCGATTGTTGACACGGCTGAAACGCTCGGCCTGAAAGTCGCGGCACACGCACACGGTGCTCGCGGTATCGAAGCCGCTGCCCGCGCTGGCGTCCACACAATCGAGCATGGCACCTATATCGACGAAGCCGCAGCGCGCGCGATGAATGCCAATGGCACCACGCTTGTTCCGACGCTGATGGCGTTTGAGGGGATAAAGAAGAACCTTGGCAAAGGGTTTTACACGCCGGTGGTCGAGGACAAGATCCGCGCCGTTGCAACCTTCGCCGGAACCATTGTCGAGCGTGCGATCGAATATGATGTGAAGGTCGCATTTGGCACTGATGCAGGCGTTTTCCCGCATGGCGAGAATGCAGGCGAGTTCGCGCTGATGAAAGCGGGCGGGATGAGCGACCGTCAAGCGCTCGCCAGCGCAACCACAGTTGCCGCCGAAATCCTCGGCATGGAAAACGAGATTGGCCGCATCGCGCCCGGCTTCTCGGCAGACTTAATCGCGGTTGATAGCAACCCGCTGGCCGATGTTACGGTTCTGGAAGACGTCGATTTCGTTATGGTACGTGGCCGGGTGATCGAGTGAGCCTTTCGGCAACATTGGGGGCGCTTGCCTTGACGGTGAGCGCTCCTGAAAGTTGCGCCCGCGAACTGGTTGTTCTCGGCGCAGGGCAGGACGCTGGTGCGCCGCAGATCGGCAATGCGGATGATACGGGGCCGCGCCTGCTACCGTCTTCGATTGCGGTTATCGACCGTGAGAACGGCCAGCGTTTCCTGTTTGACGCTACTCCTGCGATCACCGAGCAATTGGTAGTGCTTGACCGGATTGAGCCTCCGAAAAACGGGCTGGGAATTGATGGCGTCTTTTTGACCCACGCTCATATCGGCCATTATCTGGGGCTCGCATATCTTGGGCGGGAAGCGGCCGGAGCGAGCAAAGTTCCGGTGTTCGCCATGCCGCGCATGGTCAAGTTTCTTCGGGAAAACGCGCCGTGGAGCCAGCTGCACACCCTCGACAACATTGCCGTTACCGAATTGGAGGCAGACGGACTTGCGCCGGTCTCAGACGTGTTCGGCGTTTTTCCGATCACTGTCCCGCACCGCGACGAGTTTTCCGAAACGGTCGGCTTCCTGATCATGACACCCGAAAAGCGCGCGCTCTATGTGCCCGATCTCGACAGTTGGGATGAGTTTGCGGAGGCTGGCGGCGGCACCCTTTCCGACCTGATTGGCGGGGTGGACTACGCCTTTATCGACGCAACATTCTGGGATGATAATGAGTTGAAGGGCCGTGATATGAGCGCGATCCCGCACCCACGCGTCACCGGCACGATGGATCGCTTAGCCGATCTGCCGGACAGTGAGCGGGCCAAGGTGCATTTTATCCACTACAACCACACCAATCCGATCCGCGAACCAGACAGCGCGGAAAGCAAAGAGGTGGCGGAGCGCGGTTTCAATATTGCGCGGCGCGGAATGCGGATGTGTCTGTCAGATTGAGGAGAGATATATGATCCGGAGTGCAATGATCGCGGCAAGCGTGCTGATGCTTGCAGGGTGCGGACAGGAGCCCAACGCATCAGTCGCCGACCGAATGTTGCCCGATCATGCCCCGCTTGAGGCAACAGGGGTCACCTCTATCCTCAATGCGGGCGTGACCGCGCGGCTGGGCGTTCAAAGCGAACCGGTCAAATTCCTGTTCGACCCGCTTTATGATGAACACTTTGGCACTTTGGAGCCGCTCGATGCCGCTCTGATTGAGCGGATCATTGCGGGCGCTGCGCCTTACGACAATGTCGATGCCGTGTTCGTGAGCCACGCCCATGGCGATCATTTCTCGCCCGCCGCTTTTAATCGTATGATGGCTGCGCAGTCCGAATTGCAGATTATCGCGCCAGTGCAAGCCATCGAGCAAATGCGCAGCGACGCCGGGTGGGACCCCGTTTTTGCCGCGCGCATCACCGAAATCTCGCTGGAGAATGGGGAGCAAGCTGAAGCATTCACAATCGCGGGCGCGAATGTAGAGGCGTTCCGTTCCCCTCACACCGGCTGGCCGGATCGCCACGCTGACGTTCACAATATCACTTACCGCGTGTCAGCGTCGACGGGCGCAGCCGCGTATCAGCGGATCATGCATTTCGGCGATGCCGATCCCGCGCGGTCGCATATGGGGCCGCACGGTGCGTTCTTATCATCAGCGCGCAGCGGCCTGGCCATCGTGCCCTATTGGCATTTCGGCACGGCCAACTCAGACAGGTTGATCGACGAGACGTTCAACGCAGAAAGCGCAGTTGGCATGCATGTGCCAGTGAGCGTGCCGGAATGGCTGGCGAAGACAGACCGCGCGTATTTTACCGAAGAAGGACAAGTCGCGGACGTCCCCGAAACGGAATGATTATCGCTGGGCCGGATCGCCGATTTCAACCAGGTTGATCGGTTCCGGTCGTTCGATCAGAGCGCGCGCTCTGTCCCATCCGCCGTGCAGCCAAAACTGCCGTGCACCTTCGTGATCGGGCAGGATCAGCGGCATGGCTTTGCATCCTGCCTCTCGCGCTGCGCTGCGCGCTTCCTGTGTCAGGATCGCGAAGCCGGGCACGTCCTCGTCCTTCCACACACCTGCCATCGCAAAGATCGGCTCGCCCTCTGGCGCAAACCAGTGTTTGAGCCTGCGCCCTTCGCAATCCGTGCCGCTGCCCCATAACATCACGGAGGTCGCTGGTATCAGACAGCGAAACTCGCTGTTGCGCAGATTGCCGATCCAGAACGGGCTATCGGCGTTCCGGACAGTGGCAATCCGCCTTGTGGGATCGTCCGAATTTGGGGGAGGGGCAACGCCCCACAATCGCGGCGTTATGCGCGGTTGGAGCCTCCCGCCCGAAGGCCGCGGCCCTGCAATGAATTCCCGTCCTGCTGTAATTACGGGCGCGAATTTGAGCGGCGCAACATAGCCGCCTGCCCATGGATCATCGCCAAGCCGCGCGCCAAAGCGCGAGGCAATCTGTGCGGAAGAACAATCAAGGCGGTAAAGCGAGGTCATTGTCGCGTGCCGCCATACATGGATCGTGTGGATGCGAACACTGGGATAAACGGGTCAAAAACCGGGCCAGCTTGCCTTTGTGAATACGAATGCCGCTTGAGTTTGTGTCAGCTCTTTGTCAACGTTGTCATAGTCATTGTCAGTTTATGCAGGCGATGGCTTGAGGGAGAGAGTGGATGCAAAATATACGCTTGCGATCAATCGCAATGCCGCTGGCTATGGCAGCAGTTCTGGTTTCATGCGGGGGCGGTTCTGCGGCTTCCGGCGGCGGCGCGATCAGTGCGCCAGCTCCCAGCCCGAGCCCTTCGCCCAGCCCGACGCCAACGCCAACACCGACACCCACTCCAACACCGTCCCAATCTCTTCTTACGCAGGCCGATGCGCGGATCGGCGCTTGCGTAAATATGGCTAACCATCTGGAAGCCAATCCGACCGAAGGCGATTGGGGCCGCGCTATCAACAACACCGATTTCGCCGATATCGCGGCGGTCGGTTTCGAAACAATCCGCCTGCCCGTGCGCTGGTCGAACAAGGCATCTGCTACGCCGCCTTACACAATCGATGCAGCTTGGATGCAGCGTGTTGAAGACGTGGTCGGACAGGCACGCGCTGCTGGCCTTCGGGTGATACTAAACGACCATCACTACGACGCGATCTTTGAAAACCCCGATGCGGAAAAAGAGCGCTTTGCCGCGATCTGGAAACAGGTGGCTGAGCGTTTTCAGGGAGCGGACGATATGGTCTGGTTCGAGCTGCTCAATGAGCCGCACAACCAGATCACGGATGCAAACCTGCTGTCCATTCTCGAGCCTGCATTGGCGGAAGTCCGCGCGACCAACCCGACGCGGCCCGTTGTCGTCGGCGGTCAGAATTATAGCGGGATCAACTCATTGGCGACTTTGCCTTTGCCCAACGATCCGTATCTGATTGCGACGTTCCATTTCTACGATCCGTTCCCGTTCACCCACCAAGGGGCTCCGTGGGTAACGCCCGTTCAGCCGGTAGGCGCAACCTATGGCAGCGCAGCGGATCAGCAGGAACTGGAAGGTGCGGTGCAAAAGGCGCGCGACTTCATGACGTCTACCGGGAGGCCTGTGTTTTTGGGCGAATACGGTGCGTATGATCCGATCCCGATGGATCAACGTGTCAGCTACTACAGCGCCGTTTCGACAGCATTCCGCGGCGCTGACGTAGACGGATGTATCTGGGGTTACACGAACAGCTTCGCATTCCGCGATCAGAACACCGGAGTGTGGCATCAGCAATTGCTCGACGCGATTGGACTGTGACGCAATTCTTGTAACCAATCGCGCGTTTGCAGCGTATACGTCCTATCTTCGGGGAAGAATTAGGGACATCGAAAATGGATTTCACGTTTAAACGCACGGCGCATATTGTTGCGGCACTGCTCATCATCGCCGCTGTAACGCAGGCGATTTACACCGCGCTTTATATTGCAGAAGCGGATGTTCCGCGTCAGCTTCTTTGGGGCCTCGAAGGTTTTCTGTTTGTTGTCTTGGCCGCTTTTGCAGGCTCAGCCATGGTGCAGGCGAAAAGCCAGCATCTGGGCTGGGCGGCAATTGCATTCGCCGCCGTTCTCAATGTCGTTCAAGTCGGTGTGGGCCTAACTATGTTCGGCCCGTTCTTCGAAGCGGCTGGCGAAGTCGAAGCACTGGCACCGGCCGCCAGTGCGGTCGTCGCATTCTCCTTCATGGTCTATAATGCGGCGAAGGTGCTGCTGGCTCTCGCTGCCATCGTATTTGGCCTCGCCAAGCTGAATGATGGCGCAAAGGCTCTAGGCGGATTGACCGCTCTGGTCGGCGCGGTGGCCTTTGTTACCAACGCGCTGTCTATGGCGCTGGGCCGCGAATTTTCGGGCGAGCTTCCGCTAGCGGGCGGATCGGGCGTGCTGGCGACGGTGCTACTGGCGCTGTGTTTGTTGAGCGCGGTGAAGGACGACTGATCCGGTTTCCAAGCCATACTTTGAATTGAGCGGGGCGCGTGAAGGAACAGGCTTCACGCGCCCTTTTCTTTTGGTAACTTGGCTCGCGCTAACCAATTACCGATATCTGCAGTGCGCCGATTTGCCTTACCCCCTAAATCCCGCCAACATGCGGGGATGAATACAGTAAAGATAGTTGCGCTGGTCTTGGCCGTATGGATCGCTGCGCCCGCAATCGGCCAGGAACAAGCTAGCCAAGCGGTAGACACAGCACAGAGTGACGACGTGACACAGCTCGTCCAAGAAAATCAGGAGTTGCGAAATCAAGCGGCGATTGCAGATTTGCGCGCTGATCTGCTTGCCGAGCAATCGTCTTGGTTTGAGATTTGGACTGCGGTCTTGATGGGCGGGTTCAGTCTCGTCGTTACGGTCGTGATTATCTATTTCGCCTTCAAGTTCGGATCACAGGCCGTTGAAGAAGCGAAGACTGCAGCGGTTTCCGCCGCGACGGCGGCTCTCGACGCGGAGCAAAAAGACGTCCGCAAATTGCTGGACGATGCCAAGTCTGCAGTGGCCGAGATCAGGAAAGATCAAAAATCGATCAAGGAATACACCGAAGGCCTCGTCGCCGGGCAGGCCCCAGCCGATGAAGAGCAGCGTAAAAGCTTAAGGGATATCGCAAGGGAGGCCCTGGCGAAACCGCGCCGCGAACGCAGCATAGATGAATATCGGGCGCTGATAACGGTCGCCTTTATGGATAAGGATTGGCAGGCGATGGAACGCCGTGCGATCGCAATGGAGGCTTTATTCGAAGGCGAAAGTTCGGACAAAGACATGATGTTCGCCGCTTTCAACCGTGCCTATGCGCTGGGTGAATTGGGTAGGAATGAAGAGGCCATTGCCGCGTATGATGCGGTGATGGATCGTTTTGGCGAGAGCGAAGATTCCGCGCTGCAAGAACAGGTGGCAATCGCGCTATTCAACAAAGGTGCTTCGCTGGGCGCTTTGAACCGCTCCAAAGAGGCCATTGCCGTTTATGATGCGGTGATGGATCGGTATAGCGAGAGCGATGATCCTGCGCTGCAAAAGCAGGTGGCAATGGCGCTATCCAATAAAGGTGTTCGGCTGGGCGCTTTGAACCGTTCCGAAGAGGAGTTCTCCGTTTATGATGCGGTGGTGGATCGTTTCGGCGAGAGCGATGATCCTGCGCTGCAAGAAGAGGTGGCAATCGCGCTATTCAACAAAGGTGCTTCGCTGGGCGCGTTGAACCGCTCCAAAGAGGCCATTGCCGTTTATGATGCGGTGGTGGATCGTTTCGGCGAGAGCGATGATCCTGCGCTGCAAAGGAAGGTGGCAATAGCGCTATCCAATAAAGGTGTTCGGCTGGGCGCGTTGAACCGCTCCAAAGAGGCCATTGCCGTTTATGATGCAGTGATGGATCGGTATGGCGAGAACGATGATCCTACACTGCAAAAACAGGTTGCAATGGCGCTAGTCAATAAAGGTGTTGTGCTGACTACTTTGAACCGTTCCGAAGAAGCCGTTGCCGTGTATGATGTGGTGGTGGATCGTTTCGGCGAGAGCGATGATCCTGCCCCGCTAGAACACGTAGCAATGGCGCTGTTCAACAAAGCTTGCGCATTCGCCCTGCAAGACAAGGTGACAGCCACGATTGAGGCGCTTACGCATTGGCGTGATCACAGCGGCAGCCTCGATTGCGAAAAAATCGCCAACGATACCGACTTCGACAAAATCCGTGATCGCCCGACTTTCCGCAAATTCCTGAAAGACAATGGCTGCGACCCTGATGCTAAATCCGACGCTGGACCTAATCCGGATTAACGCCTAAACAATCGCCATCCCCGGGGAGCCAGCTATGGCTGAGAGGGGCGGGATAAGCACCGCCTGACCCGTTGAACCTGAACCGACTAACATCGGCGGAGGGAGCGGCTGGCTCAATCGACACGCCAGAAGTCCGCGCTCCGCCTCTAGGAGAGACTTCGCATGGCCGACATCAATTCACCTGTAGAAATCGGCGTAACCACCGGGCCCATTCGTGGCAGCCGCAAGGTTTATGTCGGCGCGCGTACTGGCAGCGGCATTCGCGTGGCAATGCGCGAGATCGACCTCGAAGGCGGCGAACCGAGCGTGCGCGTTTACGACACCTCCGGCCCCTACACCGATCCGGAAGCCAATATCGATATCAACGCCGGTCTCGGCGGCCTGCGCAGCGACTGGATCAAGGCGCGCGGCGATGTCGAGGAATATGATGGCCGCGAAGTAAAGCCCGAAGACAACGGCCAGCTTGGGCCGGACCGTTCCGGCGGCGTCCCGCAATTCCCCAACACGATCAAACGCCCACTGCGCGCCAAAGCGGGCATGAACGTTTCGCAAATGCACTATGCCCGCAAAGGCATCATCACGCCTGAGATGGAATATGTCGCCGAGCGCGAAAATCTGGGCCGCGAACTGGCGAAGGATTTCGTGCGCAGCGGCGAAAGCTTTGGCGCGGCGATCCCTGACGTGATCACGCCCGAATTCGTGCGGGACGAGATTGCGCGCGGCCGTGCGATCATCCCGAACAATATCAACCACCCAGAAAGCGAACCGATGGCGATCGGGCGCAATTTCCTGGTCAAGATCAACGCTAATATCGGCAACAGCGCGGTCGCTTCCGATGTCGCGGCAGAAGTCGACAAGATGGTTTGGGCGACACGGTGGGGAGCGGATACGATCATGGATCTATCCACGGGCCGCAACATTCACGACACCCGCGAATGGATCATCCGCAATTCCGCCGTGCCGGTTGGCACCGTGCCGATTTATCAGGCGCTGGAGAAAGTGGGCGGCGTTGCCGAAGACCTTACTTGGGACATCTTCCGCGACACTTTGATCGAGCAAGCCGAGCAGGGCGTCGATTACTTCACCATCCACGCAGGGGTGCGCCTTGCCTATGTCCCGATGGCGGCCAAGCGCGTCACAGGCATCGTTTCACGCGGCGGCTCTATCATGGCGAAATGGTGCCTCGCGCATCACAAGGAATCGTTCCTCTACGAACATTTCGACGACATCACCGAGATTATGAAGGCGTATGACATCGCCTACTCGCTCGGCGATGGTCTGCGCCCGGGCTCCATCGCGGATGCCAATGACGAAGCGCAATTTTCCGAGCTTTACACTCTTGGTGAGCTGACCCACCGCGCGTGGGAGCAGGACGTGCAGGTTATGATCGAGGGGCCGGGCCACGTGCCCATGCACAAGATCAAAGAGAACATGGATAAACAGCTGCAGGTTTGCGGTGAGGCTCCGTTCTACACACTCGGCCCGCTCGTCACCGATATTGCGCCGGGATATGACCACATCACCAGCGGCATCGGCGCGGCGCAGATCGGCTGGTATGGCACAGCGATGCTTTGTTACGTCACGCCGAAGGAGCACCTTGGCCTGCCCGACCGTGACGATGTGAAGGTCGGCGTTGTGACATACAAACTCGCTGCACACGCTGCCGACCTCGCGAAGGGTCACCCCGCCGCTCAGGTCCGCGATGATGCGCTGTCAAAAGCACGCTTTGAATTCCGCTGGCGCGACCAGTTCAACCTGTCGCTCGACCCCGAAACGGCGGAGGAATTCCACGACCAGACCCTGCCAGCAGAGGGCGCAAAGACCGCGCATTTCTGTTCTATGTGCGGGCCGAAATTCTGCTCCATGCAGATCAGTCAGGAAGTGCGGGACTTTGCCGCGAAGCAAAACGAAAGCCCCGAGAGCTTCCTAGCCTCAGAGAAACTGGGCGCGGATACCGCCGAAGCCAGCCGCCAAGCCGCGATCAAGGGCATGGAAGAGATGAGCGAGAAGTATAAGGATATGGGGCAGAAGCTGTATCTGCCCGAAGACTAAGCGTGAAGGCTTTCATCAAAATGATCGTTGCTGCGGGGGCGTTGCTTTTGGGCAATGCCTCCGCGCAGTCCAATGAAGGCCCCACCTACACCGATACTTTGCCCGCTAAACCCCATGAAATCACCCGCACATTTCTAGTCGATCACACGGCGTGGAACGCCTATGCCCATGCTCATTACAATGAAACAAAGGACCTTAGCGGCCCCGAAGCGGCATATCGCCGCCTCATCAATCTGTATTGCGGGCCGGGTAAACAGCACCAAGGCATAACCTTCGGCAACGATCCCGATTTCGACCCAGAACGTTCGGAGATTGTGTTTGAAAAGTTCGAGGACGGCGAATGGATCATCCATCTGCGCCACACTGGCCAATTCGATTTCGTTGCCGAATACAATTTTGTATTCAAACGCAAAGGCGATGCGTGGCGGCTCGACGAAGTGTATTACTATGATGACTACGGCAAGGAGTGGCTGCCAAGGTTGTGACGGCAGGTTTGCACTGATGGTGCTTAGCTAGCAGTATACGGATACGAGTGAGAAGCCGCACTGCTGGGAGAAATGCTCGCGCGCGATAACTCCGCATGCCGTGAGTTGGAGGCGCAGGCGCATTTAAAAAAGGGCGGCACAATGCCGCCCTTTTTTAACCGTTCTTCATATTCTCCAGCCCTTTGATCGCTCCAGGCTTCTGGCTCGGCTGAGAGGCGTTGGTTTTGATCTTTTCCTTTTTGGGTTTGCGGGCTTCGCGGCTCTTCTTTTGTTGACCTTTGGCCATCATATTTTCCAATCAGAGCGGAATGCCCCATGCCTTAGATGGGATCGCGAAAAATAATATCAAAACATATCGCTGAAATGAACAAATAATAGGCTCAGCCGTGTTGAATTGTTGGAGATAATGCCCATTTAAAGTTCAGCTACCAGTCGAGATCGACGGTCTTGAATACTGTAAATGTATTCCCCCTTTCTTTTCCGCCTCTTAGCGCCGTGCACAAACGGTCGCTTCTGTCCGTCTGCACGTGATAAAAGGAATTTTTATCATGGCTCACTCAGGAAAAATCAAATCATACGATGCCGCCAAGGGACATGGCATGATCACACCCGAAAAGGGCGGTGATGCTCTGTCGTTCCAAAAATCCGGCCTGCAACAACAGGCTCAGGAGCCAAAGGTTGGCGAGCACTACAATTATGAAACGAAGCAGGTCGATGGCGGAAAGCCCGTGGCCGTGAGCTTGCAACACGAGCAAGGTCAGAAAGAACAGGCCAGTAGCCAGCAAGGCTAAGGCTGCACTTGCCGGAGGCGTATCCCTCGCGTCTCCGGCTTGGCCTTCTCTCATCTAACCTGATCGGAGCCGACAATGGACCTTAATGAACTGTTGCACGCGCACCAGCTGGCCGCGATCCGCGCGCACGCCGCCAATAGTGTGGATGAACGGCAAAACCATTTCGAGACAATCGCGCTCTATGCGAGACGCATTCGCCTGCTCCGTAAAGAGGGCGGCACGCCGGAAAGCGAAGCCCCCTTTGTCTATGGCGAAGCGCCACACCGGTGATACCGGTTCCACCACGACGACAGCTTTGAATTCACAGGTTGCGGCGATGCGTCGCTACCCTGGCTGTGAGTTGCGTGCAGGTTTGCGGCTAATAAACCAGAAGACTAAGGTATAGCGCAGACACTGCATTCGCTGCGAAACTTGGGGGGACCATTATGACTTTGACCAGAACCACGGCCTTGGGGCTGGGCGCGATTGCCGCTTTGTTTGCCGCATCTCTTGCTGCGCCTTCACCCGCAGCCGCGCTGACTAAGGAGAAGGTCAATGTCATCGGCGTGCCCGACGATATGGAGCGCATCAAAGGCACCAAATGCGTCTTTGCCGGGGTGTGTTTTAGCAAGAAAGCGAACGCGTTCACCTATGATCCGGGCGTGTGGGGTATGGCCAAATTTCGCGAGGGCGAGGTCACCCTGCGCGATGGCACCGTGCTCACCGGACGGGTCGCCACGCTCAGCCTTGCGGCGGATTGGGAGTTTGTGAAACGCGTCCTGCTGGTCATTCCCGAAGGCGAGGTGGATGCGATCTTTATCGGGTCGGACGACGCGGTGCTGATCAAACAGCAGGTCAAAAAGGGCGAGCGCGTGTTTGACCGCTATGACGGCGCATATCTACAGCGGCTGGTATCGGGCGAGATGCGCCTGTCCTACAACCCCGCAGCGGGCACATCGCGGCCCATATCGGACTTTGTGCCGGTCTCTCTGCTCAGCAATATGGCGGGCGCGGCGGGCCGGCAAGCGGTGATGTCTTCGCTCAAAGACGGCAAGACAGTCTCGCAAAGCCTTGAATCGGGCCGCAGCTTCGGCAGCGCAGTCTCAGACGCGATCGGCAGCATCGAGATCACCGAAAAGGAATACCTCCTCTACGACGAAAGCGCCGATGCGATGAGTGTCGTGACCAAGGCGAACTACGAAAGCGCAATGGCCCGCCTGTTTGACAGCTGCACAGCCGCCGATGCCAAAACGCGCAAGGGCTTTCGCAAGTTCAAGAAGATTGTTGAAGCGGTAGAGTTCCACAACGCCCGGTGTTGAGGAGCAATGAGGGCTCATGGCTGACGGCATAAAGCGTGTATCGTATGCCCTCGCGGGGTTTGCCATCAGCGCCGCATTGAGCGGCTGCGCTGCGACACCACGCGGCGGGCAAGACTGGCAGCTGGCTGCTGAGCATTTCGTGGCAGGCGAAGCGGAGTCTCCGATGGTTTTTACCCGCAAAGACGCATCGCGGTGCGTTGGCCGGTGGAGGTTGCATGCCGATGCGGTGGATGACGGTGCTTTCCCGCTCAGCGCCCATGAAGTGTTTCCCTATGCGCTGCGTTTGAACGGAGCGATCGGTGCTGCCGAGTTCTTCACAATGGATGTTTCGATCCCGGCCTTGATCCGTGAAGCCTCCGATGAAGCGGAACAGCTCTTGCGCAGCGCATTGAACGGCGACCGCCAAGCGTTCCGGCAGTATTTCGAAGCTTTGGGCAAGTGCTCGACGAAACCGGGTGCGGTGCGCGATACTGGCCGCGATGCGACGGATGAGGCGGCCGAGGGTCCTGCAAGCTAAGGCGCAGCATTCGCTATTCACTTGCGATTAACGCGGCAATCAACACATGGCCTTCGCGCGCTGACAGGCGGCGCGCATCCAATTTTAAGGGGGGCAATTTTGCTACAATCTCAATCTATTCGTTCCGTACTTCTCGTATCAACCCTATCACTGGGCCTTGCTGCTTGTGACAGCGCGCAAGACTTGGCAGGCGATCTCGCCAATGCAGCCGGTGCCGGCGAGATGAACATCGCAGACGGTCATGACGTGTGCTTCCAGGCGGCAAAGGACAAGTTGGACGCGGATACCAAAGTGTCCGAAATCACCACGATGTTCAGCGCCGGAACCGACGTTGATGCGGACGAGACCCTCGAAGCGGGCGGCGTAGAGGTGTGCAACATCTTCTATCAGGATCCCGAAGACCCCCGCAAACTGGTGGGCATTTCCTACAACGGATACACCAAGATGTTCAGCGGCCCGGACCCCGTGGAAATGTCCGTTTCCGGCGATCCCGAAGACTTCAATCTGGACGATTACCTGATCCCGCTATCCGAAGTGGACCCGGCACCCCTCGCGCAATTTATGGCCGACAACAAAGCCGCGCTGGATGCGAAATTCAGCGCCCACGCATGGACCACCGTGTCATTCGAAGGCGTCGGTTCATCATTCCAGTACCGCGTCGGCTATGAAGGCCGCCTGAAATCGAACGACATTCAGGATGACGGTTTCGCGATCCTCGCGGCTGACGGAACAACCGTCGTCGACAACAACCTGTTCGACTAAAACCGGTTCGCTTTCTTCCGTGCCCGTTTTGGGGTGCGGTTGAATCGAACATACACTGCGCCCGCCATAGGAGATGATCCTATCGGCGGGCGTTGGTGTTTTTGGGACAGGCGCAATCGCTGCGAAACCACCGAAGTTAGACGCCAAGCTGCGACCAAGGATATGGAAGAGATGAGCGAGAAGTATAAAATTGTCGTACAAAAATTGTATTTGCCGGAGGCGTGAGGGCGTGAGGTAAGCTCAGCAGTTCTCTTCTTGCGATGCGGGCACTGGAATATCCCAGATGATAACATCTTGATATCGCTTGTCTGATCGTGGGTAAGTCACCTTCTGAAACTCAAGGCCGCAGATTTTTGCGGTAACAGTTTGCCCCGGCTCAAATGGAGAGAAGTAACCTGGCGAACGATAGATATTTGTTGAGTTTACCCGATCTGGAGTGAAGACCTCGACCGGTGTCAGTGATGGTTCTTGGTGTCCCTTCACACCGTCACCGGTAAGCTCAATGAACGCTCCTTTACCGTCCGACTCTAATGTTGGCCGATCCAACCAAGCCTGTATTTCAATTCTGGGCGGCGCAGGTTTGATAGCATCATCGGTTGCCGGAAACTCGTTTCCTGAATGGCCACTTACTTCTGCAGCTATGGCGACAGCAAGCGAAAGTACTGCTGCTACTGAAAGACCGCGTACAAGATTGGGCTCTCTACTTGCGAAGACAACTACGAGAACAATCAATACAAGAAAAATCAAGAGGCCTATAGCTACAACCCAGGACGCCGGAAGGCCAGAGAGCCAAGTAGCCAAAGGAGCCACGATTGCAAAGCCATTCGCAATTACGACAGACAGTTGTTCAAATCGTTTTGGTATTAAGCTTTTTTCGTCTTCGTCTTTGCTATCCACCAATTCCTTGGTTTTATTCATATTCCACCGGGATGCTGACTTTTTCTTTCCCAATGTGCAGGAGCCAATGAAGAGCGATAGTTATCAAAGTTGCTGTGACGATCCCATTAATCTCTGCTCCAGCGACCTTGAAGGTAAGGTTTCCAGCCCCAGCTACCAAGCCAATGCCGGCTACAATTAGTGTTCTGCTCTCGAGAAAATTTATCTCGCCGCTCTTTATCCCGCGCTGCCAAATTGAGCCAGCAGCTGCAGTAATCAGCCCAAACATTGCTAGTGACAAGCCACCGATAACCGGAAGAGGTATGCTCAAAATGATGGCACCAAATTTCGGGGAAAAGCCTAGCGCTATAGCAATAAGTCCAGCTGCGATGAAGGTTATTGAAGAGAAGTTATTTGAAAACCGCATGACCGCCATGTTTTCTGCATAAGTAGTGAGGCCGGGGCCGCCAAGCGCGCTTGATCCCATGGTGCCTACCGCATCTCCTAGAAAAGTTTTTCCAATTTTGTCGTCTAAATTTCTCCCCATCATGGCACCGATTGCTTTCACGTGACCGAGGTTCTCGGCCAGCAGAACAATCACAACAGGAGCTATTGTAATTGCTGCTCCAACCGTAAAAGTCGGGGTCGTGAATTCAGGCAAGCCGATCAAATCCGCCTCTTGAATTGCAGCCGTGTTAACCGGATCGGCAAGACCAAAAATATTGGCGCACACGAAGTAGAAGGCATACCCAACAACCCCGCCAATAAGTATTGGAATGACTTCGATAATTCTTAGAATACTTTTTTTCCCTCTTTGTGGGCTAACCAATCGACCTGGGGCGTAGACACTCCATAGAACAACGACGAGAAGTGTGGTGAATGCGGAAGCTAGCCCGACACCGGTTGAACCGATTTGCGAAATCGCTACTCCGGCGAGGCTAATTCCAATTATTGCTACGATCGTTCCACTTACCAAATCAGGAAGAAGTCGCTCGATGAACCTTGGCCCCACGAAAATGACAAGGCCGGCAACAATCGCATAGATCAAACCGGCAATGAAAATACCGCCGAGCGCAACATCTAAATTGGGATTGGGCCCGCTTCCTGAATAGCCAGACGCAATCCCTACCGCCGCGATAAATGCGAACGAAGAACCAAGATAACTTGGGACTTTGAAATTTGTGATGACGATGAAAATTATTGTGGCGATTCCAGAGAGGAAAATCGCTGTATTTGGATTGAAGCCCATTAGGATTGGCGCAAGGACTGTAGCTCCAAACATTGCCAATACATGCTGAAGTCCTAAGCCAAAGGTGACAACGGCAGGTGGATGGTCTTCCGGAAGGAATAATTCGGAATGTTCTTTTACGTCGTTCATAAGCCCCCTCGCGAATCGAAAGATTTGTTGTATAAAAATCACTAAAAGTCAAAATTCTTTTGAAGTATATTGGGGTGACATAGGATTGTAAGATCGGGGATCACTCAACCTTCTTTGCGAAATCGCAAACCTTTCCTACTCAGCCAAAATCTGCCCTATAATCCCGGATGACACATCCATCCGAAACACACTCCGCCACATCCATCATCCCCGCCAGCGCCGCGCCGCATTGGACGCCTGAGCGCCAGTCCGCATTCCTCACCGCGCTGGCCTCTACGCATTCCGTTACGCAGGCGGCACGCGCTGTCGGCATGTCGCGGCAATCCGCCTATGCCTTGCGCGCCCGCCTCAAAGGCGAGCCGTTTGATCTGGCTTGGCACGCGGCTTTGCGGTGCCGCTTTGATGCTTTGGCCGAGGCCGCTTTGGAGCGGGCTATGCACGGCGTCGAAGTTCCGCATTTCCATCAGGGGGAGCTGATCCACACCTCGCGTCGCTTTGACGAGCGGTTGACCGTGGCGCTGCTCGCCATGCGCGAACGGCTCGGCCCGCCGCGTGTCCCCTCGACCCACGCCGCCTTCGCTTACCGCGCCAATGAATTCGGTCCACTGCTCGAGCGCGTCGAGCATGGGCCGGAGACGTGGGACGAAGAAAGCCGCCTGGAATATGAGGCGTTTTATGAGGAGGAGGGGGAGGGTTAAGTGGCTCTTTGTTGGAGAGTTGTCATGTGTGTCCTACACGCGAAAACTGCTCGAAAATGGCCGAGTTCTGCGGTTTACCGCCTGTAGGACACGGGTGACATGTTGGAGAATGTGTCATGTGGATTTTTGTTTGCGCAATCAAGAACGCGCGAGCCTATTCATCACCCGATCGAGTTCTTGCAGGAACCGCGAACGGTCGGCCTTGCTGAACGGCGGCGGGCCTCCGCCTATGCCGTCCATTCCGGCGCGCAGGTCTTCCATAATGGCGCGGGTGGCGATGGCGTTGCCGATGCTGGCTTTGTCAAAAGGCTTTCCATTGTGCGCGAGCACCGCCGCATCCGCTTTCAGGCAGCGCTCGGCCAGCAGGATATCGGCGGTGATGACGACGCTTTTCGCATCGGCATTCTCTGCGATCCAATCATCGGCGGCGTCGAACCCGTCATCCACCACAATGCGTTTGATGCGCGGATGATCGGGAATGCGAAAGGGCGAATTGCTGACAATGCGGACCTCCGCTTTGAAGCGGTCAGCCACACGGTACACCTCGTCCTTAACCGGACAGGCATCGGCATCGACAAGGATCGAAATAGTCATGGAATACAGACGTAGCGGGACTTTGCGCGGGAGGCCAAATATTACAGCAACGAAAGAAAATTAGGTGGATGCGCACAATCATGCTAAAGCGATATTGCTGACGTCGGAATTTGCGACGGACTTCGAAATTTGCGCTCCGCCGTCTGGTCTTTCTGACCCCCGGCGTAAACCGGACGACGACTTCCTTTTCCTGAACGATTTGAAGCACGACCAACGGGTATTTCGCCCGGTTGGACACTAGTTCTTGAAAGGAACTCATCATGGCCAAGACTGGCACCGTAAAATTCTTCAACACCGACAAAGGCTATGGCTTTATCCAGCCTGACGATGGCTCGAACGATAGCTTCGTTCACATCACTGCCGTGCAGGCTGCTGGCATGCAGAGCCTCGACAAAGAACAGCGCCTCAACTTTGACGTTGAGATCGGCCGTAATGGCAAAGAAAGCGCTGTAAACCTGTCGGCTGCTGACTAATTTGGATGTGCGGGTGTGCCGGCTTGCTGGTGCACCCGCGTCCTATTCGCCATTCTCTCCACTCCAACAGGAGCCACTGATGGCCCAAACATACGAATTTTACCGCGACCGCGCCGATGAAGCTGCGGCGAAAGCGAAAGAAGCCACACTCGACAATGTTCGCGATCGTGAACTGCGTTCGGAGAAGACTTGGCGTGCGCTTGCCAATCAGGCGCAGCGTGTAGCAACCGACCGCGCAAAAGCCGAAGAAGAGCGCGCGGCGAAACGTGCAGCTGAGGCGTTGGCTCAAGAATAATTTGCACTCACAATCGGGCAAATACTCCCCATATATCCTTCAGACGGTCCCTACCGTCTGAGAGAATAGTCAGAGAGGAGACCCCGATGTCCGATATGCAATTCCAGTTCAATTCCGATAGCTCGGTGATGGGCACCGACAATGTCGCGGAACGGATTGAAAATCAGGTGCGCCATAAGCTTGCGCGCTTTGAAGAACGCCTGACCAGACTTGAAGTCCATGTGTCAGACGAGAACGCTCGCAAGGGCGGCGCTGATGACAAGACCTGCCTGATCGAAGCTCGTCCGCGCGGCGGCAAGCCGATTGGCGTTACCGAGCACGCGTCCGATGTGGATTCTGCTGCTCGCAAGGCCGCGAATACCATGGCCCAGCGTCTTGAGCGGGTCTTCGGCAAGGGCGAAAAGCACAAGCACGAACCGCGTCCCGATAAAGTGATGTAGTGAGGTTAGGGGGCTGGCTGCTGCGTAAACCGCACGAGGCTCCAATCGTAACCCAGCTCGCGAACCCTCGCTTCCAATGCGCCGCGCAATTCGGCCGATGGGCGAGACTCGCGGGTGAGCATCCAAAGATACCGGCCACTCGGTTCACCAACGATGGACCACGGATACTCGCCGTCTTCATTCGGCTCTCCGCGATCGAGTACCCAGTAATCGCCGTAGAATGGTCCAAAGAAGCTGACCTTCAACTTCGCGCCATCGCTACCATCGACGACTTTCGCCTTGCCGGTTGATTGATCAAATTCGCCATCGAGGCCGTCTTTGTAGCAAGAATTGATGACGCGGATTTTGGCATCGCCCGATGTCTCACGAAGCGAGTATTGCGCTGTCACCCCTTCGCACCCTTTCTGAAATGGTGCTTCATAGCGGCCATATTCGTACCACGTGCCGAGATATGCAGGGAGCGCAACCGGCTTGGCAGGCTCGGGAACGGCGACATTGCCGACGGGGCCGGGCGATCCGACACAGGCTGCGAGAGCGAGGGAAGTGCTCGCCAAAGTGATTGCGAAGAAACGTTTGGATGCTGTCATGCGAAGACAACGGTGAGCATCAACTCATGGTTCCGCCGTTATTCACTTCCTGCTTCGGTAACGCCGAGGAACGGTCCCAGCTCATCCCAATTATCGCGCACGGCCAGACGGCCCCGTTCGATATTTTGCGCGATCAGTTCAGGCACAAATTCTAGTGTCTTGTGCAGGTTTGTCGGCGGGCGCAGCACCATTGTCGGCACAAAGTTGTAGCGTTCAATCTGAGAACTGAGCGGCTCCATCACCTTCGCGATCTGAGCTGGTTGCAGACCGAGCGCTTCGAGTTCTGCCCGCTGTTCCGTTTCCGCTTTGAGCAAGTTGTTGATCAGATCAACATTGCCCAAATCATTGTCGGCCACTTCTTCTGTTAGCAGATCGACCGAACGCAGGCCGATCTTAATGAGGCTCTTATATTCCCGAGGCTCGGTCATCTTGGGACCTTCGGCGCGCACGGCAAGGATTGCACGAGGCCGCTCGCGAAGCGCGGCGCGGAATGGGGTCACATCGCGCAAGCCCCCATCAACCCATTGTTCGAGCTGGCCGTTTTCATCACTGGTCCTGAATGGCGGAAAAGCGGGCGGCTGCGCGGCGCTGGCATAGACCCAATCCGCGATATTGTCGGTATTCTCGCCCACTATCCGAAGCTGGCCGTTGGTCAGATTGGCGACTGCCAATCGCAAGTTTTTGCCGGTTGCCCGGATCTTTGCATCATCAAACGTCTTTTGCAGAAGGGCGCGCAGCGGGCCAGTGCTGAACATGGAATCCTTGCCTGTGATCGCGGCCCAGATTTCCCCGCCCCGACTGCGATAAATATCATCATTGCCGCGAATACCGGTCCACAGCTCTAGCAACTGCGCTATGTCATTCTGAGCAACGCCAGCCGCCTGTATTGCGCCCGTTGATGTGCCGACCACGGTTTCAAAGTCTACACCGCGCTGTTCGATCAATTCATCAAGGACGCCAACTTGAAAGGCGCCGTGCGCCCCGCCGCCGCTGAGCGCTAGTCCAAGGCCGCCTGCCATATTTCCTCTCCTAATCTCTCAATTCGCGAAAACGACAGGCGGCCCAAACCGCATATCTGTCCAGTTTATTCCGGCAGCAACTCGCCGTCCCAACCGTACTGTAAGCCCGTATGCGAATCGGTGCGGATCAAATTCAGAGCGATCGATTCAGGTGCGGAGCCTGGGCCTTTCATTGTGCCCGCTGCTGCGATGAATTCCGGTGCCGATTTTGAGTTGCCACCGCCGAGATAGAAGGCGGAATAATCGCGGCCGGGGACGCTGCCAGAAGCCGCCCATTCGCCCGTCACTTCATATGCAACTTCTTGGAAAACGAGTGTGCCAGACATCTCACCGGTACCGCTCGCCGAAACACCTATTGACGTTTCGCCATCTGCACTTTTCATATTCCACATAAATTTCCCCCTTCGGTAAAAAGCAGACCTGGACCACTGGCGGCCAAGGTCACCGTGCGATTACTGCAATAGAACAATGATAATGGCCAGATGTAATGACGTGTTTTAGCCTGCATTTATGAGAACGTATTAAAAACGCTCAATTCTTATTGCCTCCTATTCAATTAGATGCCCATGATGCCCAGTTCGGACAGAATACGGCTAGCCTTCTTTTTGAACCCAAAGAAACCCGCTCTTGCGAGCGGCCATGTTGCGCGTGAAAGTTCATTCAGAACTTCAATCGCATGGCCGTTTAGAAAAAGAGGTTCCAATTCGGGCTTCAAAGCATCTCTGGTCCAGCCGGTCGGCAAGTAAGGCAGAACAATACGCTTAAGTCCCGCTGCACTCAGGATAGCTGCGAGATCGTCCTCGCTGGTCCATGCTCTTTCTTCACAATCAAATGCGTGGGCCGCGATCGATGCTCCCTTTCTAACGGCCTCACTCGCAAAGGAGCGGGCGTGCGAGCCGATAGGGCGGGGTGATCGTGCTTCGGGGCGCGCGGCGGCGATCACGAGAGCGGGTGGATGAGGAAGGTCCAAAGGCGCGTGGCTGGCGGCTTCATCATGCACAATCAGTGCGTATGCATGCCGCAGATCGGCAAGTTGAAGAGGGGCAGGGAGATTGGGAGTGGCGCGATTGTGCTCTACCGTTTCGACAAGCGCATCGGCCTCCTCTGCAAGCCCTTCGGCCCGGAGTGGACCGTTCGATCGGTTCGCGGTGTATTTAGCGATATTGTCTGCGCGGGCCAGATAGGTTTTGCCCTTTGTGTGGAGGCCACCAATCCATCGCCAGCTCAACGTATTGGATGCTGCGTCGGCATCGATGAGATGGCGCAAGAAAAAGTCCGCGCCCAACGTCCAATCGAGTTTAAGAGTGAAAATCCATATGCTCGCAAACCACATCCGCGCGTGGTTGTGCAAATAGGCGGTTTCCACCAATTCGCGCGCCCATAGATCAAACGCGGCAATGCCCGTCTTTCCATTGATCGCTGTGTCGTAAGAATCCGCAAGGTTCGAATTGCTCCGCAACCTGGCGAACGCAGCATCACGCTGTTCGCAATATGCTGACCAGATTGTCGGGCGTTGCTCCAGGTAACCCTTGAAGTAAATTCTCCAGCTTACTTCGGCGATGAACTTCTCTGATGCATCCGGTGAGTGCGCGGAAAGCACAGAGTTGATCACCTGGGTTTCGGAGATCAGCCCGGCATGAAGCCACGGCGAAAGCTGCGAAACGTTTCTGCGCGGGCCGTCTTCTGGAACACCATCATCGTAGTTGCGGCTGTTCGCATAATGGCGACCAGCTTGCGGAAGGAAGGCTTGAAGGCGGTCCAGCCCAGCTTTGCGTGTTGGGGTAAATATCATGCCAGATAAACTGGACTGCTGTCATTGGGTTCCGCAGACACCGGATGGGTCATGGTGAAATTTAATTACGCAGGTGAGACATATATTTCGGAACATCCAAGCAGCTTGGCCGTTCGTACTTACAAGAGGCATGGCAAAGCTAACCGCAGCGTCCACGGCTCCCCCGCCGTAGCCTAATCGTAGAATAAAAACGCAAATTCAAGGATATACCATGAAGAAGCTCAATATCACACTCGCATCGACTATTGCTCTAGCCCTCGCAGCTTGTGCTCCGGAAGCAGAAACCACGGAAACCAGCGATGCTATGACTGCGGATGAAACCGCCATGACAGCAGAAGCAACCACGGCAGGCACAATCGTGGAAGTGGCACAGGGCGACGAAACGTTTTCGACATTGGTCGCTGCGGTCACCGCCGCTGACCTTGGCGAAACGCTCTCGGGTGAAGGCCCGTTCACTGTATTCGCGCCGACCAACGATGCGTTTGCCAAGATCCCCGCAGAAACGTTGACCGAACTGACAACCAACGACACCGAAACGCTAGGTAGCATCCTGACATATCATGTTGTTGCAGGCGCAGTTGATGCGGCCACTCTGACCGCAGCAATCGGGGAAGCTGGCGAAGCCGGCTATACAATTACCACAGTCAATGGCGGTGAGCTGACTGCCTCTGTGGTCGACGGCGCCGTGATTTTGACGGACGCGGCTGGCGGTACATCAACAGTGACCGCGACCGATGTTGAAGCATCAAACGGGTTGATCCACGTTATCGACACAGTGCTGATGCCAGCATAATCAAAGCGATAAATTGACATTGCGAAGGCGGGCCTTTTCAGGTCCGCCTTTTGCGTTTTTGGACATGCCGCGTTAAATGGCGGCGATGAAGCAAAGCACCATTTTCGTCCGCAATTGCCGTTCGCAGCTGGTCCTGCTTGCGGCTTGCAGCGCACTGGCGGCGTGTTCGACAAGCGACGGTATCGATGAAGGCGGCGAAGTATTTGCTGGCATCGACGCCGAGGCGACGATCAATCTGCTTGGCAATGAACCATTCTGGGGCATTGAGATCGAACCCAAGGGCACAGGGTATGTTGCGACCTATTCGACGCCTGAGAACATCGACGGAATGGCTATCGAAGTGACACGCTTTGCCGGGAATAACGGGCTGGGTTTCTCGGGTGAGCTTGATGGCGCTGCGCTGCAGATCGCCCTGACACCGGGAGATTGCAACGATACGATGAGTGACAATACCTATCCGTACACGGCGACAGTCTCACTTGGCGATGCAACCCTTTTCGGGTGCGGTTACACCAGTGACGAACCCGTTTAGGGGAACAGTGACTTATGAATGAAGGCAGGTTGGGTGCACCCGTAGGCCGAAATGAAATCGGCTCATTCTGGCCAATATTTTTCTGGTCAGCTGCGTTGTTCAATTTCTTAATCGGGCTGTCCGGCATGCTCGCGCCCGTACCAAGCGTCGACGAACGCATCATTGGCCTGCTCGTATTCTGTTTCGGCGTTGTCTATGCGGTCGTCGCCCGCAACCCGCTGCGGTATGCTGCAGTCTTGTGGGCTGGCGTGATTGGCAATCTCGGCGTTGTCGGTTTGATGGCGCAAGGAGTCCTGAATGGAGAAGGCGGGATTCTGGGAATAATCATTCTTTCTATCGACTTGGTGTTCGCCATCGGCTTTTTGGCTTTCTTAATCACCCGGCCGAGCGAGACTTAAACTCGGCTTCCGTCGTATGATGCGGGTTTGATCCAGATACGCCTGTGTCAAAGCACCCGGCTGGAATACCAGTCAATATTCCAGCCGGGCGGCTTGTCCTCGCGCTAGTCCTTTGCGCAAAAGGCGCTAGAACAGTCCCGGTATCTCGAATTGCGCGGCGTTTGGACGCTCCGGCTGCAATATTTCGCGTCCGCCGACACTCTGTATTCCTTGGCCAGGGCCGCCAATGATTGCGGTACATGTTCGACCACCTAGGAAATCGAGAGCGGTTGCAATCGAGGCCTCCGATGCATCGCCTAGAGGGGCGAAGATATCATCGCTGGCCCGGCAGGTATTCGGCATTTCACTTGCCATGCCGCTAAAATACTCGCCGCGGCCGTCGGCATTGTTAGTTTGGAAGGTGACAGCGCGAATACGCAAATCGCACGCATCCAGATCAAATCCGAATTGACCCACTGGCTTGCCCGAAGTGTTGTCACCGATCAGCGCGAGGTTTGCTGGCGCGACATACGGGATCATAGAGTTCATCACGAGTTCGCTTGCTGAGGCTGTGCCGACCCGACCGATAAATGCGATCTTTATCGGATTGACCGACGGGAGAGTCTCTGATGAGCCAAGAGCTCCGGTTGCTGGATTAAAGAAGCCTCCGGTGCTTTCGAAAAATTCCGTGGAGTTTTCGCTCGATTTGCTCGGTCGCAGAACTGTTTCGCTAAAGACCTGACCAGTGTTGGGACCGCGCAAGAAGTCTCCCATCATGTCGGCGATCCGAACCAGACCGCCACCATTGTAGCGGAAATCGATTATGAACTCTGTAATCCCTTGATTGCTGAAATCCTGAAAAACATCGGCCAGTTGACGGTCTGATGTGCCAACAATGAATGTCCGAAAGTTAAGATAGCCAACTTGTTTTCCGCCGTCATTCAGAACGACGGCACCATATCGGTTCGATATCGGATTGAGCGAGAAACTCGATTTGGTGATGGTTTGCTCGATGACATTGCCACCGACCTGCGCGAAGCGGATGACTCGCGACACACCTGGATCGGATGGACCCAGCGCATTGATCACCGATTGCGGGCCGCCAGAGGCCATTAGCGACGAGACTGTCACTAGGTTGCCGCTGCTCTCACCAATTTGCAGCAACTCCGTTCCGCGGTCCATGCCCGCAGCAAATCCATTGCCATTTTCGAAAGCTTCGAGAAGGAACACGCGGTTGTTTACGGTGTCATAGGCAAGGCGGATGCCAAACCCGGCACTGGCACCGGAATTGATGAGTTCGTTTTCCTCCGCGATTGAGGTGGCGAAGGTAAAGCCCTTGTCCCGATCCTGCGCGCGAGCAGGCGCAACGCGGGCATTCAGATATGTCTGTACATCGGTGATGCCTGCGCGGCTGACATTATTGTCCAGCAGATTGGGGAACAGATACCATTCGTTGAGAACGGCATCGGCAAAGTCGAGCTGTTCGGTGAGTGAGCACCCGGCTGTAGTAGGAGGCGTTGTCGGGCCGCCGCTTGTCGGAGGAGGTGAGCTGCCTCCACCGCCGCAAGCTACAAGAGCAAATGCGAGGGTTGAAGAGAGGGCGGTGCGACCAATATTCATGGGGTGCGACTCCGTGAGGTAAAGCAATTTAGGGTATAGATTTGGCGTCCGAACGGTGCATGAACATGCAATGCCACGGTCCGAGCCGCAAGGCTGATTGGGCTTCGCAACCGAGGTGAAGGCGTAAAATCATGCGAATTTGCATGCAATTCGGCGCAATTTGCCGAGTTTTCCTCAGAAAGCAGCGTAATTTCAGCCCGCGCGGCTCGTTTACTGCCCCGTATCCTACTAGCAAAAGAGACATGGAAAGACAGAATCATGACTGACCTTCCCGATTGGCTTGTTTCAGGCCTGCCGGCCGCTGCGCGCCATCCTGGCCTCGCAATCGCGTCGCTGGGTGATAAACGCTCGTTCGGGCGCGGAGGCTTCGCGCTTTCGAGTCCTGCTTTTGACGCTGGCGAAGAACTTGATCCGTGCTTCACCGCGAAAGAAGAAGACGCGGTTGCGCCGCCGCTCGAATGGACCGCGCCGCCTCCTGGCTCTCAGGAAGTGGTGCTCATCGTTGAGGACGCCACAACTGCCGGCGACAAGCCGCAATGCCACTGGCTCGTTTGGGGCCTCGGCGCGCAGCGCGGCAAGTTGCTTGAAGGTGAAGTGCCGCCGCGCGCTGGCAAGAACCACCTTGGAAATTCCGAATGGCTGCTGCCCGACCCACCAGTCGGCGAAACACGCAACTACGTGTTCCAGCTTTTCGCTACCGACCTTCCGCTCACTCTTATGCCCGGCGCTAGCCGTGACGATCTGATGACGATGCTGAAAGGCACCGTCACAGCTTGCGCGGTTCTGACGGCACCTTTCACCGGTATCGAAGCCGATGACGGGATGGCATGGGAAGATGAAGAACTTGACTAAACTGCCATCATAAAAGGGAGAATACCATGGCTGGCAAGACCAACGCACTGCAGAAACCAGTGACACTTTCAGGCGACCTCGAGAACGTAATCGGCAAAGGCCCGATGACACGCGCTCAGGTTACTTCAAAGGTCTGGGAATACATCAAGGCAAACAGCCTGCAGGATTCCAAAGACAAGCGTCAGATCAATCCAGATGCCAAGCTTGGCGCTGTGATCGGCAAAGACCAGATCTCGATGTTCAAGATGACGGCTGCTGTTTCTAAGCACCTCACCTAAGTTCATCCTCTCGTAAGAGATGATCGAATGCAGCGGCGCGGCTCGGAAGAGTTCGCGCCGCTTCTTTTTTTGGTGCGCTAAAGCTCAATACTGTTTTGGGGTTTGGCATGCGGGCCGACCACTTCGCCAACCCATAGCGAAAGCCAGATGATAATCGGCTGCGCGATCATACGCGGTACGTGATAGCCAAGGCCAAGCCCGCCATCTTCTCGGGCCATATCCATAGTGAAATGATTGATGTTGGCGGGCCATACGCACAGCGCATATGCGGCAAGTGCGATGCCCGCGGCCTGACGCAATTGCTTTGAAAATGGTTGCAGCAATCCGACCGCACCGAGGATTTCGGCAAAGCCGGTCCACCATATGACTGCGCCGCGATGCGGCACCCAGTTCGGAGTGATAGCCAGAAACGGCTCCGGCCAGACCAGATGCAGGTAGCCGGCAGACGCATAGAGAAGAGCGAGGATGAGACGCATCGCGAGCTTGATCATCTTTGCTGCTCCAGATGCGATTGTTCGATCCATTTGTCCGCGCTATCACTGTTGGCCACGTTCAAATCCTTTGTGCCCACTCACCGAGAGTACCAGTTTTCATGCACTATCGCGCTCTTTCGCTCGCCGCCATCGCAACCTGTCTCGCCGCCTCTGCGTCTGCGCAAAGTGTTGAGGAGGATATCGCTTCGGTAGTGGAGACCGATCAGGCAGTCATAACGGCAAATGCCGCGCTTGATGCCGCTCCTGTGTTCGATGGTCATAACGACGTTCCGATCCAGCTGCGCGCGCGGTTCGACAATCAGATCAACGATTTCGACTTTGCCGATACGCTTGAGATTGGCGACACCCATCCTCAAGGACGGGTGATGCATACCGATCTGGCGCGCTTGGCAGAGGGCAAGGTCGGCGCGCAATATTGGTCTGTCTATGTCCCCACGAGCCTGAGCGAACCGGAAGCGGTTCAAATGACGATGGAGCAGATCGACGTGATGAAGCGTCTGATCGCGCGGTATCCTGATGCGCTCGCTTATGCAGAGACCGCTGACCAAGTCGAAAGCGCAATGGCGGCGGGCAAAGTTGCATCGCTGCTGGGTATGGAGGGTGGCCATTCGATCGGGTCGAGCCTTGGTGTGCTGCGCCAGATGTACGCGCTGGGCGCGCGCTACATGACCATCACTCACTCGCGCAACACGCCTTGGGCGGACAGCGCAACGGACGAGCCAGATCATGGCGGCCTGAACGACTTCGGCAAGGATGTGATCCGCGAAATGAACCGGATCGGCATGCTCGTTGATCTGAGCCATGTCAGCGAAGACGCGATGATGGATGCGCTGGACGTGGCACAGGCTCCAGTGATTTTCAGCCACTCGGGTGCACGTGCAATCAATGGGCACGCGCGCAATGTACCGGATAGCGTACTCGCCCGGCTGCCTGAGAATGGCGGTATTGTGATGGTGGTCGGCCTGCCCGGCTTTCTCAACGACGAGCGCCGGCAATGGTACGCAACGCGCGAAGCCGAGGTAGCACGTCAAAAGTCATTGTTTGGCGGACAGCCTGATGTGTGGGAGCGGGCGATGGCTGAATGGGATGCTGCCAATCCCGAGCCGGAAACCATGATCAGCCACATGGCAGATCATGTCGATCACATTAAAGCTGTCGCGGGCGTGGAATATATCGGCATCGGTGCCGATTATGACGGCATGCCAACCGGACCTGTTGGAATGGAAGATGTCAGCGGGTATCCGGCGTTGTTCGCCGAATTGGCGCGGCGTGGATATTCGCAGGTCGAGCTGGAGCTGATCTCAAACCGTAACGCAATCCGCGTTCTGCGCGAGGCAGAGCAATACGCTTCGCGCGTTGCCGATCAGCCGCCAATCGAGAGTATTCTCGAAACCGGCGACTAAACACGCGGCGCCTTGATGTCAGCCGCTCTCGGCCGTCTCAGGCAGATCGTCGTGAGAGGTGGAGGCCATTTCCTCCAGTTCTTTCTCGGTCATGCTTTCGAACATCGCAATCGACGCGCCTTCAAGATCGGACTTGTCAGTTTCGCCGCGTTTGGCGGATAAGGCTGCTCCAGCAGCTTTCTGCTGCGCTTTGCTTTCTGCTTTGGCCACGGCTCAGTCTTTGTCCCAGGCGGACAGCTCGCTGCCCCGCTTGAGAACCTCATCTCCGTCTTCCTGTTTGATCAAATAGGCGGGATTGTCACTGTCACCGTTCTTCGTAACTTCGGTGCCCTGCAAGGTCCGGGTGATGTCTTTTTCAAATCGGTCGGTGATCTGGCCCTTGCCTTCACCGTTTCCCCAGTTCCATTTGACATACTGATTGGTCTGGAAGCTGTTGGAATTGCTCATCATTGTCTCCTGTAAATCTACAGAAGTAATGCTTGATCAGCAGAAGATGTTCCCGCCAAGATTAGTTAGAGAGAGCGGGGATAATCCAGATTACGCTCATGGCGATAATTGCGATTACAAGACCTATGCCGAGCACATAACGCATATGCCCCGTCGTTTGACCTGCGCGCGCGTCTTCGTCTTCGATGTGAATTTCTTCGTTGTTGTCGACCATTATACCCTCCGTGAATTCCGATATATCTTACTCAACGTTGGTCTTGTGGCCTCGTTCCAGACTAATCGCGCAGCAGCTCATTAATTCCGGTTTTTGAGCGGGTTTGCGCATCAACGGTCTTCACGATTACCGCGCAATAGAGTGATGGACCCGGAGTGCCATCAGGGAGCGGTTTGCCGGGCAGTGAGCCCGGAACAACGACAGCATAAGGTGGAACTTCACCCATATGGATCTCGCCTGTAGCGCGATCGACGATCTTGGTCGACGCGCCCAGATAGACACCCATGGAAAGAACAGCGCCTTCGCCAACACGAACGCCTTCCGCCACTTCGCTGCGCGCGCCGATAAAGGCGCCATCGCCGATGATTACCGGTTCCGCCTGAAGCGGCTCAAGAACGCCGCCAATCCCCGCGCCGCCAGAAATGTGCACGTTCTTTCCGATTTGCGCGCATGATCCGACCGTGGCCCAAGTGTCGACCATCGTTCCTTCATCGACATAGGCGCCGATATTTACAAAACTTGGCATGAGCACGACGCCTTTGCCAATAAAGCTGCCACGCCGCGCAACGGCGCCCGGAACAACCCGGAAGCCGGCTTCGCGGAACCGATTGTCACCCCATCCGGCAAACTTGTTCGGCACCTTGTCGAACGCTGCCTCGCCAGCAGATGCGCCTTCCATCACGCCGTTGTCGCGCAATCGGAAAGACAACAAAACTGCCTTCTTGAGCCATTGATTGACGCGCCACCCGCCATTGCCGTCTGGTTCGGCAACGCGTGCTTTGCCGTCGTCCAACATGGCCAAAGCCTCGCTCACAGCGTGGCGCACTTCGCTACCTGGTGTGATCTCGGCGCGGTTGTCCCAAGCTGTCTCAATGTCGGCGATCAATGTCTCGGTCATAGGTCCTCTGGCAATTCGGAATTTAGCTTTGGCGTGCTGCTAGCCGTGCAATGCAAATGTCACAAGCCGATTGCTATTCGCAACAATGATGAAATTGTCGACTTGTCTTTGTGCGTTACCATCGCTTAGTGTTTGTGGCCTAGGGGGATTTTGAGAGAGATCATAATTATGCCGAAGTCCCCTTCGAACACGTCGTCGTCTTCACCAGATCCCAAGTCCCCCGTTAATTGGACGGTCGTTGGCAAAGCTGCGGTCGCGGCCTCCGCCTGTATCGCCTTGAGCGCATGCGGCGGCGGAGGCACACCGGGAACACCGATTTCGTCGGTCCCGCCACCACCTCCCCCGCCACCGCCACCGCCACCGCCACCGCCGCCGCCTCCCCCTCCTCCCCCGCCGCCGCCACCTCCTCCGGTGACGAATATCGATACGGCGGAATTTCGGAGGTCCGACGGTCCGGCATTTCACGGAGCAGATGACGCATGGCGTCAGGGCTTTACCGGCGATGGCGAGATCATCGCGGTGATCGACACAGGGATTGATAGCGATAGCCCCGAATTCACGGGCCGCATTCATCCTTTGTCGCAAGACGTCGTGAGCAACCGCGGTGTCGACCCAGAAGATGATCACGGAACGAACGTGGCGCTAGTCGCCGCAGCGGGCCGTGATGGCACCGGAGTGGTAGGCATTGCATTCGAATCCGAAGTGCTCGCGTTGCGCGGCGACGGGGTTGGAACGTGTGGTACTGATACGCCGGATGACCCAACACTGGGTTGCACATTGGCCGATTCCGATATTGCTCGCGGTATCCGCGTTGCGATTGACGCAGGCGCGACCGTAATCAACCTCAGTCTCGGTGGGGGTTCTGCTTCTCAAGGGGTGTTGAGCGCTATTCGAGATGCAACCACTGCAGGTATTGTAGTGGTTGTAGCCGCAGGAAATGGCGGTGACGGATCTGAACCGGGCATCGATCCCGATCAACCTGATCCTTTTGGCGCGAGTATTCTGCGCGCGGGTAACGGCAATGTAATCATTGTTGGCTCTGTCGATGACCAAGGCGAAATCTCCGACTTCAGCAACCGGGCGGGTAATGACGCCGCTTCATACCTCACTGCCTTTGGTGAGAGAATTTGCTGCGTCTACGACGATGGCGAGCTGTTCATTGAAGAAGTCGACGGACAACGTTTCGTGACTGTTTTCTCCGGCACCAGTTTTGCCGCTCCGCAAGTTTCCGGCGCAGTTGCTTTGTTGGCCCAGGCATTTCCAAACCTGACCGCGCAAGAGATTGTCGAGATACTTCTCGATACGGCGCGTGATGCGGGTGATGCAGGAACGGATGCGGTGTTTGGCACCGGCATTCTCGACATTGCCGCAGCGATCGCTCCGTCTGGTGCGACAAGTATTGCAGGCACCAATCAGACATTGGCTTTGGCCGACAGTTTTGCCCTTGGTTCTGCGGCAATGGGTGATGCCTTAACCGGAGCAACTCTTAGCACGGTCGTGCTCGACGAATACCAGCGCGCCTATAACGTTGCTTTGGGTGGCCAGACGCAATCCGCTGCACCAATTCAACGGCTTCGCAGCGCTGTTCAACAGAACGGGTTCACTCGCTCAGCCGGTGGTGGTGATTTGTCGTTGGCTGTGACTGTTGGCGAAGGAGACCGGGCTGCTGGGCTAGGCTGGTCGAGTGATCTTCAACTGACGCCCGACGAAGCGCTGGGTGCGCGCGTTTTGGCAGCGCGGGTTGCGGCGCGGATATCGCCTGACCTCCAGCTTGGTTTTGCGATCGCGCAAGGATCGAAAGGCTTGGTTGGCCAATTGCAGGGTTCTGATCGCGCAGCATTCGCAATTGCCCCGCAAGCTGGCAATGATAGCGGCTTTCTTGCCAGCAGTGACGTCTCATTTGCCGCACGCCGAGAGATCGGGCCTTGGGGACTGACGGTTTCAGCCGAAAGCGGGAATGCTTGGCTTGGCGACAATCGCCGCGCCGGAGATGTCGTGTTTGGTGTGCGTGAGCGCAGGCCAACGTCCACCTTCGGGATCGCGGCGGATCGCAGCTTTGGCGCGCTCGACACAAATGTCGCGCTGACCTGGCTTTCCGAAGAAGAGACGCTGCTGGGCGGACATTTCAATTCTGCTTTCGGTTTGCGCGGTGCCGATACATTGTTCCTTGATGGCGATGCTGCGTGGCGCTTTGCGCCGAACTGGCGGCTGGGAGCATCGGGCAGGGCAGGCTTTACCCGCCCGACCGGAGGTGACTTGCTGGGCAGCGGTTCGCAATTGCAATCGCAGGCGTGGTCGCTTGATCTGACGCGTCGGAGCACATTCGCAAGCGGTGACGCTATTGGTTTCCGTATGAGCCAGCCATTGCGGGTTAGCGGCGGCGGGCTCAATCTCGATCTGCCAGTCGCCTATGATTATGCCACAGAAACACCGATCATTGGCCGCCAGACGCTTTCGCTCTCTCCTGAAGGGCGCGAAATGATGGGCGAGCTCACATGGGGCTCTCCGTTGTTTATCGGCTATGCGCGCGCCAGCGTGTTCTACCGTAGCGAGCCTGGCCACGTTGCAAGCGCACCCGACGATATGGGCGCGCTCGTAAGCTTCTCCGCTTCGTTCTAGCTCTTGGTCAGTCGGGCATTCCGGCGGCGCGGGCAAACTGCGCTGCCCGCTCGACCAATGGAGCCACACGGTCGCTCATCGCTTTGGCGTGCGCTGACGACGCCGTGCCATCGATAACCCGCTTCTTGATACCCTGCATAATGCCCGCGAGACGGAACAGATTATACGCGAAGTACCAATCCATCGGCGGCACCGGATAGCCGGTGCGTGTGACATAGCGTTCAACCGCCTCTTCGACGGTAGGAATGCCCAGCTCTTCGAGATTGAGACCGAGCAGACCGGCACGGCCATCGTCGGACGGCTGGAACCAGTTGAGCATCAGATAGCTGAAATCGGCAATCGGATCACCGAGCGTCGAAAGCTCCCAATCGAGCACCGCAATCACGCGGTTTTCTGTCTTGTGAAAGATCACATTATCGAGGCGATAATCGCCGTGAACGACGCTGCTTTCGTGCTGCGGCGGGATGGTTTGCGGCAGCCATTCGATCAGCCTTTCCATATCCGGCATATGCTCGGTTTCGGAGAGTTTATACTGCTTTGACCAGCGCGAGATTTGCCGCGCGCAATAGTCGGTCGGCTTGCCATAATCGCCCAGACCGATTTCATCGGGCTTGTTGAGATGCATGTCGGCAATCGTATCAATCAGGGCGTTGTAAAGCTCGCGGCGTTCAGTCGGAGAGCTGTTCGGCAGCGCGCCGTTCCAGAGCGAGCGGCCATCGGCCATGCTCATCACGAAAAATTTGGAGCCCAACACTTCGGGGTCTTCACAAAGCCCGTATGTCTTTGGAACCGGAAAGCCCGTTGGGTACAGGCCTGTCATCGCTTTGTATTCGCGGTCAACCGCGTGTGCGCTTGGCAGCAATTTGCCGAATGGTTGGCGGCGTAGCACATAATTCGTAGACGGCGTTTCGATCTTGTAGGTCGGGTTCGACTGTCCGCCCTTGAATTTGGTGTAGCTGATCGGGCCTTCGAACCCTTCGACATTGGCTTCAAACCATGCCGTCAGCTTGTCCATATCCAGCTTGTCGGCCTCTGGCACTTCAACTGTGCCAACCATTTCCTTGTCGAAATCGATCTCGCTCATTCTACCTATTCCCGTCTGTTTTACGCTGCGTGGGTGACACAAACCGGAGCTCCGGAATATGTGACTTTCCACGCGAAACCGTTTTATTACCGCCGCTTATCGCCGCGATCGCCTGCCAGTTTGTGACTTTCCATAAAGCGCGCTGATCTTGTTCCAATCGCCGATGACATCGGTTCTACCCAATTCACTGGCTGTAGGACAGGTCAGCTATCGCGCCTTAGTCGAACATCACCACGCTGCGTGCATGGCTGCCGCCGCGCATCTTATCAAAGCCGGCATTCACATCATCGAGGCTGATCCGTTCCGCGATAATCGTGTCCAGATCAAGCAGACCGCGCATATAGAAATCGACAAGGCGAGGGAGGTCGACCGGGAAGTGGTTCATCCCCATGATCGCGCCCATCAGCTTCTTACCGCCCAGCAGGTCCATCGCGCCAAGGCCGACTTTGCAATCCAGCGGCATCATGCCGAGGATCACAGCCGTTCCGCCGCGCCGTAGACTAGCGACCGCGAGGTCGGCAGACGCCTGACGTCCGACCGCTTCGATACCCCAATCGACACCGCCGCCGGAAATGGCGATGATTTGCTTTGCCGCATCATCCGCCAAAGCATCGACCGTATGGGTCGCGCCGAGGGTTTCAGCGAGCGCACGCTTTTCCGGAAGCGGGTCGGCGGCAATCACCTTGCCAGCGCCAGCGATCTTGGCCGCGTTAATAGCCGCAAGGCCAACCCCGCCGCATCCGACGACGAGCACTGTCTCGCCCGGTGTCACAGCGCAGGCATTGAAGATCGTGCCAGCGCCCGTTGTAACAGCGCAGCCGATAACGGCGGCACGGTCCAGCGGCATGTCTTTGTCGATTGCGACGCAGGCATTTTCATGGATCAGCATCTGCTCTGACAAAGCCGACAGGTTCAGCATCTGGTTAAGCGGATCACCGCCTGCCAGTGTTAGACGCGGCGCATCCGTCTTGCCGCGGCGGGTTGCCCCGCCAAGGCACAGCGCCATACGGCCTGTGACACAGAATTCGCAGGTTCCGCAGAACGCGCTCAGGCAGGAGACGACATGATCGCCCGGCTTCACCGTTTTCACTTCTGATCCCACCGCGCGCACCACTCCCGCCGCTTCGTGGCCGGGAACGGCTGGAAGCGCGTGGGGGTAATGCCCGTCAATAAAGTGCAGGTCAGAATGACACAGGCCGCAGGCCTTTGTGTCGATCAGAACCTCGTGCGGCATGGGATCGGCGAGTTCAATCTCGCCGATCTCAAGGCCTTCACCCGGTGTTTTCAGAATTGCTGCTTTCGCCATGTCAGGCCTCTCCTCCTAAGGCGCGCAGCTTAGCGCGTTGCGCCCATATCGCCCGAGCTCATGCTGCCGCTATCGTTGCTGGCACGGCCGCTATCGCCGCGAAGGGCATTGGCTGTTGGACCGGCTTCCGGAACGTGCTTGCCGAATTCCATGCGGGCAATAGAGCGCGCGTGAACTTCATCCGGGCCGTCCGCAAGACGCAGAGTACGCTGGTGAGCGTAGGCATTGGCGAGGCCATAATCGTTCGACACGCCGCCGCCGCCATGCGCCTGAATCGCATCATCAATGATTTTCAGAGCCATGTTCGGCGCCTGAACCTTGATCATCGCAATTTCCTGCTTAGCCGATTTGTTGCCGACCTTGTCCATCATATCTGCCGCTTTCAGACAGAGCAGACGGGTCATGTCGATATCGATGCGGGCCCGAGCGACGCGCTCTTCCCAGACCGAATGCTTGTAGATCGGCTTGCCGAAAGCTTCGCGTTCTTGAAGACGTTTGCACATCTTCGCCAGCGCTTCTTCGGCAACGCCGATGGTGCGCATGCAGTGATGAATACGGCCTGGGCCGAGGCGCCCTTGAGCGATCTCGAAACCACGACCTTCGCCCAGCAGCATGTTGGTTACCGGGACGCGGACGTCCTTCATTTCGACTTCCATATGGCCGTGCGGCGCATCGTCATATCCGAACACCGGCAGGTGGCGGATGATGTTCACGCCCGGTGCGTCGTTCGGCATGAGCAGCATAGACTGCTGAGCATGGCGGCCCGCGGTCGGATCGGTCTTGCCCATCACGATGGAGACTTTGCAACGCGGATCGCCAAGACCCGAAGACCACCATTTGCGGCCATTGATGACATATTCATCGCCGTCGCGCTCAATCCGGGTTTCGATATTGGTCGCGTCGGATGAAGCGGTGAATGGCTCGGTCATCAGGAAGGCAGAGCGAATTTCGCCGTTCATGATCGGGCGCAGCCACTGTTCCTTTTGCTCGATCGTGCCGTAGCGGTGGAACACTTCCATATTGCCGGTGTCGGGCGCGGAGCAGTTGAACACTTCCGATGCCCAGCCGATGCGGCCCATTTCTTCGGCACACAAAGCGTATTCGAGATTGGTCAGGCCGGGGCCTTCAAACTCGAAGGTCTCTTCGACGTGGTGGTGGCCATCATTGCGCGGCGGCATAAAGAGGTTCCAGATACCCGCTTCTTTCGCGAGCTTCTTTTTGTCCTCGATGATCTGGATCACTTTCCAGCGATCACCCGCCATGTCCTGCTCTTTGTAAACGTCCATGTTCGGGCGAACATGCGTTTCGATGAAATCGCGTACGCGATCGCGCCAATAGACCTGACGTTCGGTTGGTTGAAAATCCATGGGGGTTTTCCTCTCTAGTCTCTTTTTGAAATCGAATCTGTTGCGAGTGACCGTGGCACTTCGCGCAGGCTGCGCCAAGTTCTCATTTTGCTTAAATCATTCGGCTGGCTTCGATGCCATCGCGGCAATTCGCGCTTCGTGATCTTCGCGGGTGATCGGGAAGCGACCCAACCAGTACCCCGCAATCAACATCAGAACGGCGGTGGTCACTGCGTAGAGTATGATCAAATTGTCGATCACGGCAGGAGCGACCGTTTCCGGGGTAACGTCGGATGTAAACGAGGCGAGGCTTAGGAATTGCCCGCTCAAAAAGATGCCAACGCCAGTGGCGCACTTTTGAACCAGCCAATTGCCTGAATAGAACGCTCCTTCGGCCCGTACGCCTGTGCGTTCGAGGTGCGCTTCCACGATCTCTGCGATCATCGAGGATGCCGACACCATCACCACAATTCCCAGCGCATTGCCGACGATCAGTAGTACGAATATCAGCCCCAAGGACGACAGAGAGCCCGGTTCCGGCCAGAAACCCAGCAGCAGCGCCGAATACGGCAACAGCACCAGAATCGTGCTCGCCACCGCCCCGATCGCGGCGCTCTTGGGCTTGCCAAAGCGATTGTGCATCGGACCCACGATGTTGAACATCAGGACGACAGATAGGAACAGAATCAGCGGATAGATGCTAAGGCCGGTCACGCTGTCTGGAAGGCCGGGCAGCGGTGTTGCGTCGAGCCGCCAGACGAAGACGTTGAGATAGTTCGACAGTGAAAAGTTGAGCCCCTGGCTGATATAGGCGGCGAGTCCGCCCGCAGCGAAGAACAGGAAAGCCTTCTCGCTGAATGCTTCGAAAATCTCGGAGAAGCATGCCTTGATCGAAAAGGGCGCAGGTTTGTTAAGCGGAAGATTGGCAACCAGCTTGTGCTGGCCCAGTGCCGATCCCATCACAGATATAACCATCAATATCGCGCCGATAATTCCGAACGGAATGTAGCCTGACTGATCGAGCAGCCCACTTTCTCCGGTGAACAGGAAGCCATAGCCGATGATCATCATCAGAATGCCGCCCAGCCAGCCCGAAAGGTATCGGAACCGGAACAAGGTTGTGCGCTCGACATAGTCGGACGTGATCTCTGGTAGCAGAGATATCGAAGGCACTTCACAGGCGGACAAAAGCAGCCGCACCACGACACAAATGCCAAACAAGCCCCAGAAAGTTGGCGCTTCACCGCCCGGCGGAGACCACAACAGCACCCACGCGAATGCCAGCGGGATGGGGGCCACATAAAGCCACGGAAGTCGGCGTCCCCACCGCGTGTAAGTGCGGTCTGACAGGTTGCCGATGATCGGGTCGACAAAGGCATCGACCAGCAAAGCGAGCAGCAATGCGAGACTGACAAGGCCCGCATCCATGCCCAAAACCTGGCTATAGAAAAACAACAGGAAAAACGAAAATCCGGTGTCTTTCACACCGAATGCAACCGCGCCAAAGCCGTGGATCAGCTTTAGCCGCAACGGCAATTTGCCTTGAACAAGGCTCATGCGCGGCACCATTTTTGCGCCACAGCGCTTCCGAATCCCGTCACATTTCTCTCCCAAATGTTTGGCCGCGAACCTAAGGACACTGGCCACCGCGTCAATCCATAGCGAAATGAAACCGTTCTGACGCTACGGCATCCCTGCTCCGCAGAATTCCGCAATCTCTTGGCTTGCGGCGAGCCCCGTTATTCCCATAACGTAAGCGTCAATTGGGATTACACAGAGGAGAGTCGGCATATGTCCGATCTGGAAGCATTCCGCGAAGAAACCCGCAGCTGGCTGGAGGCGAACTGCCCCGCCGAAATGCGCGAGCCTGTTCGCGATGAGGAAGACATCTATTGGGGCGGCCGCCGCGCAACTTTCAAAAACGATGCGCAGAAAGCATGGTTCGAAGCCTGCGTCGCCAAAGGCTACACTGTTCCGGCTTGGCCGAAAGAATATGGCGGCGCGGGTCTCTCACCAGCCGAGGCCAAGGTGCTGCGTCAGGAAATGACCCGCATCAAGGCGCGCATTCCATTGAGCTCATTCGGCATCTGGATGCTCGGCCCAGCGCTCCTGCATTTCGGCACCGAAGAGCAGAAAAAGCACTTCCTCGGTCAGATCGCCCGCGGTGAAATCCGCTGGTGTCAGGGCTATTCGGAGCCGGGCAGCGGCTCCGATCTTGTGAGCTTGCAAACCTATGGCGAAGACAAAGGCGATCACTGGGTTGTCAACGGTCAGAAGGTCTGGACATCCTATGCCGACCAAGCGGACTGGATTTTCTGCCTCGTCCGCACAGACAAAGAGAACAAGTATAAGGGCATCACCTTCATGCTGTTCGACACGGCGAGCGAAGGCTGCTCGACCAAGCCGATCAAACTGATCAGCGGCAATTCCCCGTTCTGCGAAACTTTCATGGAAGATGTGAAGGTGCCAAAGTCATATGGTGAGGGCATCCCTGCCTATGTCGGTGAAATCAATCGCGGCTGGGACGTTGCGAAATATCTGCTGGGCCATGAGCGCGAGATGATTTCCGGCGCGGATGGCGGCAATACTGGCACCGTCGGTTCGGCCATGTCGCGCCACGTTGCCAAAGGCGGCGATGAGCTGGATCCGGTGCTGCGCGCCGAACTCGCCATGTTTGATGTCGATGCTCTGGCATACGGTGCGATGGGTGAGAAATTCCTCGACGAGATCAAGGTTGGCAAGGCGCATCCCGCTCAGCCGAATATGATGAAATATGCCGGCACCGAGCTGAACAAGCGCCGTCACGAGCTGATGATGTCGGCTGGCGGTTCGCGCAGTCTCGAATGGGAAAGCGAAGAAACCAGCGGCGGCAAGCCATCGCGCAACTGGCTGCGGACCAAGGCAAACTCGATCGAAGGCGGCACGTCGGAAGTCATGCTGAACGTGATTTCCAAGCGCATTCTCGATCTGCCGGGCTCCTAAGCCGCGACACCATTTCAGCAGGGTCGCCCCGCGCAAACGAGGGCGGCCCGCTCCTACGAATTCCGGAAGAGGACCAAGGGAATATGCCCCTTTATCACGACGAAGATCAGGCGATGCTGGCCGATACCGCGACCAGCTTCATGGCCGAACAAGGCAATATCAAAGATCAACTGCGCCATTGGCGCGACCGCGATTGCCCCGATGGTTTCGGCCACGGGCTTTGGAAGCAGATGGCCGAAATGGGCTTTACTGGCATGCTTGTCGGCGAAGACGATGGCGGGCTTGGCATGGGTCATGTCGAGGCGGGCATCGTGCTCGAAGAGATTGGTCGTAATCTGACACCGTCGCCGTTTCTTACGTCTTCGGTTCTGGCAGCGACCGCGCTCAAGCACGGTTCGAATGACCTCAAAGGTCGCTACCTGCCGGGTCTGATTGAAGGAGACAGCGTGTTTGCCGTCGCCATCGATGAAACGCCGAAACACCGCCCGAGCCGCATCACCACTCGCGCCGAAAAATCGGGCAACGGGTTCAAACTCAGCGGCTCGAAAAGCTTCGTTATCCAGGGCGCGAGCGCTGATATGCTGGTCGTCGCGGCCCGCACCAGCGGCAGCGATGAAGACGATGATGGCATCACTCTGTTTGCTGTGCCGAAAGACGCAGCAAATATGAGCCACGATTCCGTACGTCTCGTCGACAGTTCGATGGCAACCCACACTAAGTTTGACGGTGTCGAGCTGGACGGTGACGCGGTGATCGGCGAGGTTGATGGCGGGCGCGAAGTGCTCAATGCGATGCTCACCGCAGGCCGGATTGGCGCTGCCGCCGAGGGCGTTGGCGTTGCCAGCGGCGCGATGGATATCACCGTCGACTACCTCAAACAGCGCAAGCAATTCGGCAAGCTGATCGGTGAGTTTCAAGCGCTGCAACACCGAGCAAGCCACCTCTATTCAGAGGTTGAAATCGCCCGCGCTGCTGTGATCAAGGCGCAGCAATTGCTCGACGGTGGCAGCGAAAAAGCCGAACTGATGAGCTCGGTGGCGAAAGCCAAAGTCGCCAAGACTGCAGGTCTCGCTGTGAAGGAAGGCGTGCAGATGCATGGCGGCATCGGCATGACCGACGAATACGACATTGGCCTTTATATGAAGCGCGACCGCGCTTTGCAGGAATTCCTCGGCGATGCGTATTTCCACGCCAATCGCGTTGCAGAAATGAGCGGGTACTAATCATGGATATCAATTCACTTTTCGGCCTTCATGGCCGTGTCGCACTCGTCACTGGCGGAAGCCGCGGGATCGGCAAGATGTTTGTCGAAGGCCTGCTCGCCGCAGGATGCGCGCGGGTCTATATCTCGGCTCGCAAAGTCGAGCAGATGCAGGAAACCATCGCCGAATTTGGCGAAGATAAAGTCATCGGAATTCCGGCTGACCTTAGCCAGATGGACGGCATGCAGGCGCTCGCCGACGAAATGGCGAAGCGCGAAGACAAGCTCGACATTCTGATCAACAATGCGGGCGCGGCATGGGGCCAGCCTTACCTCGAATTCAGCGAAGCTGGCTGGCACCGGACGATGGACCTGAACGTCAAGACGCCGTTTTTCCTGACGCAGAAACTGCACGACCTGCTGGTTGCAGGCGGGAAGGGCGATCATCCGGCGAAGGTGATCCATGTGTCCTCGATTGATGGGCAACGGATCAACCCGTGGGAAACCTATCCATATCAGGCATCGAAAGCTGCCGTGATCCAGCTGACCCGCCGTATGGCTGCACGTCTGATCCAGGACAATATCATTGTCACATCCATCGCGCCGGGCGCCTTCCCGAGCGAGATGAACAAAGCCGCGAAGAACGCGCCGGATGCATCGGCGGCGATGATCCCGTCCAAACGGGTCGGTACAAAAGAAGATATGGCCGCAGCCGCAATCTATCTGTGCAGCCGCGCGGGCGATTATGTGGTCGGCGACACCGTGACCGTCGATGGCGGCGTAGTGAACGCAGCGCTGCCAAGCATGTTCAATGATCCGGCTGGCTAAACGGCTGTTTCTTGACCGAGATTCAAAGGCCCGCTGGAGCGATCCGGCGGGCTTTTTTGTGTTGCAGGTGTGTAGGACACGGGTGACACATTCTCCAACATGTCATGCGGTGCCTACAGGGTCAGAGCGTTGATTTTAAGCGAAAAACCTTAAGTAGGACACAGGTGACAAGTGTCCTACTTTGAACGCCTAGACGCGCGATTTTGCGGTGAGCCGACAATGGGAAAGAGCGGGATTATGGATAGCGATTTGGTTAGGTGTAGGAAAATAGAGAATTGAGAAAAATAAAAGTAATAGAAATATTGGTGATTGGACTATAAATAGTGTTTTTGCGGCAATATTCGGAGGGCGAGAGATGAGGGTGCGGAATTTATTAATTATCGCAATTTATTTCAATTTGACTGCTTGCGTGAGTTGGGAAAAAATCCCTCTCTCAGGTCGAGATCACCCTTCTGGATTTGCAGATCAAATTAGGGAGACCGCTCGAAGCACTTACGAATACGCCCAATTGGCAACGAATAGCTATGCGGGAGGCGATAGCTTTCAGTTGGGGCGCACACTCTCTTTTGTTAAAGAACAGGAACCGTCCACGGGCAATTTCCAGTATAAGATATTCAACCGGGTCGAAGATGGTAACCTGGTCGAGATCATCATTGCTTACCGTGGCACTGATGCGATCTTAGGCGACTTATCAGGCAACGCTCTCTTGAAACAACAGAAGGCTGGTCTTGTTGTGTTTGATAACGTGCGTGAAGAGCATCGAAAAACGAAGATATCGGTAACGGGTCATTCACTTGGAGGAGCGATCGCCTCTCATGTCACACTCAATAGAGAGAATGTTGACGGGTATTTTTTCAATACGTCGCCAAGGTTTGCGAGAGGTAAGAGGCGGTTTGATAACTTAAGGCATTCGGTTGTGGAATTTGGAGATATTTTGAAATCCATCAGGCTATTTGGCCGTGAACCAACTCAAATTTACACTTCAATCAATTGCACTAATGGCGGGGTGGCCAGTCAGCATTCTTCACGAAACCTAGCCGAGTGTCTGACTTGGATCGCTGCATGGGAAGATGTAGATGCAAAGTCATCTGTTTCCAAAAATAGCATTGCACGTCCTGACACAAGATCAAATGGACCTGACGTTCCGAGAGGCGGCAATTAGCTATCCCATAAACTGTCGCACAAACTCTTCTACCCAACCTCAGAAACTGCGCGGATAACACCGCGAATTTCTGCGAGGCCTTTCATGCGGCCGATTGCCGAATAGCCCGGATTGGAGGTGCGTCTGACATCGCCCATCATCAGATGGCCGTGATCGGGCCGGATGAAAATCTCGCGGCTCGTTGCGCCTTCGTTTTCGAGCAGGTTCCGGATCACGCGGACCATATCGATATCGCTATCAAGATGGCTGGCTTCGACAAAAGAACGCTGCTCGCTGGCATCGCGGGTCACGCCGCGCAGATGGGCGAAATGGATCCGGTCGCGGTAATCGCGGGCCATTTGCGGCAAGTCATTATCCGGACGGCTGCCATAGGTTCCCACGCACAGCGTCATGCCGTTGGATGGGCTGGGAGCGGCGGTGAACAGCTTGTCGAGATCATCCGGTGTGCAGATCACACGGGGCAGGCCGAACATGTCCCAAGGCGGATCATCCGGATGGATGGCTAGCATCACATCAAGCTTTTCCGCAGCGGGCAAAACCCGCTCCAGAAAGCCGATCAGATTGGCGCGCAGGCGGCCGTGATCAATGTCCGCATAGCGGGCCAAAGCGCGGCGAAAATCATCGAGCGAATAGGCCTCTGTCATCTTGCCCGGAAGCCCGGCGATGATGGTTTTTGTAAGAGCCGCGATGTCCTCTGCCGACATGTCATCAAAGGCTGATTTCGCGCGAGCAATTTCTTCGTCGCTGTAGTCGTGCTTCGCACCAGTGCGCTGCAGAATGAAAAGGTCGAATGCGGCAAAGCGGTCCTGATCAAACCGCAAGGCAAAGGCGCCATTGGGCAGCTGGTATTTGAGGTCGGTGCGCGTCCAGTCGATCACCGGCATGAAATTGTAGCAGATGGTTTTGACGCCCTCTGCCGCGAGGTTTTCCATGCTTTCGATCCACGCATCGACATAGGTTTTGTGGCCGTCCGAAGCGAGCTTGATATCGTCATGGACAGGGATGCTTTCCACCACCGTCCAGTGCAGCTCTGACCCCGCAACGTTGCCGCTTTCGATCAATGCGCGGTGCGCCGCAATCTGATCGCGCGGCCAAACCTCTCCAATCGGAATGTGATGCAGGGCGCTGACAATATCGGTCGCGCCCGTCTGGCGGATTTCCTCCAGAGAGACCGGATCGTCAGGGCCAAACCAACGCCAGGATTCGCGCATTGCCTTGTACCTTTCCTTAAGCCGACAGCATGCCCATCAGGCCTTGGAAGCCCATATAGCCTGTCAGTAATGAGAACAGGAACAATCCGGTCAATCCGATATTGGTGAGCGCCGAATTGCGATATTCACCCATCAGATCGGCTCGATTGCCGAGATAGATGATGCAGCCGACGGTCACCGGCAACAATACGACGTTGAAAGCCTGAGACAGGATCAGGACGAACACCGGACGCGCATCAAACAGCGGCACAACCAGACCCAGCAGCGAGATCGCGCCGACAAACAGGCGGTATTTCCACAGCGTCATATCGCGCGGGGTGCCGCGAAAATCGCACAGCAACCACGGGATCATCAACAGGTTCGGGAACTGCGAGGAAACGCCCGCCGCGATGATGCCGATGGCAAAGATCGAAACGGCAAGGGGACCAGCCAGCGGCTCCAAAAGGCCGATCATTTGTGATGCATTATCGAGGCCTACGCCCTGAACATACAGACTGCCCGCTGCCGCAGCCATGATCGATGCGCTGATCACGAACATCATGATAGCGGCAAAGGCGGCATCGCGGCGCTGCTGCTTGTCGTGCGCGATCGTCCAGCCCGCTTCTTTCACCAAAGTTGTGCGAATGATGAACAGGCCCGAGAAGATCGTCGTGCCAACCATCGAGGCGATCAGGAGCAACGGACCGGTTTCGCTCGCCGGAACATCCGGCACGGAAGGCACAAGACCGGCAGCCATATCTGCCACTGGAGGCATCAAAATGAAGAAATTGAGCACGAAACAAGCGGCCATAATCGCCACGATCACGGCAAGAGTGCGCTCGAATACCTGGGTGCGACCGCTCCAGAAAATGAAGTAAGCGACAAGGCAAAAGAACGCCGCCCAGAATAGCGGATCAATGCCGCCTTCGATAAACGTCTTCGACCATTCAAAGCTGATTTCAGCGACGATGCCCATCACGCCCATCACACTGGCGCACACTCCAATGCCCAGCGCGAGAATAAAGAACATGCCGACCGCTGGATGGATGTGTTTGCGGAATGCTTCGAGCGCAGTTTCCCCAGTTACCAAGGTGTAGCGACCATAGGTTGCGATCATCAAATAGGTCGCGGCGCAGGAAACCAGCACGGTCCACAGCAAAGTCATGCCGTAATTCGCACCGGCGGTCGCCATGGTCGTGACGCTGCCAGTCCCGATATTGAACCCGAGCAGGAAGATACCGGGCAGGAACAGCGCGAGCGTCGTCTTCCACTTCGATGGTGCCTGACTTCCCATGCCTCCCCCCAATTTTTCTATGCACCGGCACCGTCTTGGGCGCGGCCGTTTTATCCCATCAATTCGCGCACAAACGGGATAAGGCCCGTTTGCCGTGTCCGTCGCATGCGTTCCGCGTCGAGCACTTCGCGGACCCGGTCAAAACACTCATCGACATTGTCGTTGACCACGACGTAGTCGTATTCAGCCCAGTGGCTGATCTCTGCACGGGCGCGTTCCATGCGGTCGTCAATCACATCGTTGCTGTCCTGCGCCCGGCTTTCGAGCCTGCGGCGCAATTCATTGAGGCTTGGCGGGAGGACGAAGACGGTGACGACGTCCTGATCATCCTTCTGTTTAAGCTGCTGCGTTCCCTGCCAATCGATATCGAACAGGAAATCCTGCCCTTCTTTGAGTGCCTCGCGGATCGCGCCTTTGGGCGTGCCGTATCGGTGATTGAAGACATGCGCCCATTCGTAGAAATCGTCTTCCTCCACCATCCGATCAAAATCGGCATCGGAGACGAAGTGGTAATGCACGCCGTCTACTTCGCCGGGGCGGGGAGGGCGGGTCGTGGCGGATACCGACAGCTTAATCTCAGGATCAGCGTCGAGCAGCATGCGCGAAAGCGTGGTTTTGCCCGCGCCCGATGGCGAGGATAGGATGAACAGCAGGCCGCGGCGTGCAAGTTTGTCAGTGGATTGGAAGTCGCCCATGCGCCCCAATGCCGCGAACTGCCCCCAAAAATCAAGGGCGAGACGCATGCGTTGGTTTAGTCCGCTTTGCGGGCCTTACGCAGTCGTTTCCGGCGCGATTTGCCGCGATCATACAGCGTTTTCAGCACCAGACCGCCTGCGACAATGCCCAGGCCAACGGGAGAGCGGGTCGCCAGCTTACTCGCACCATACAGGCCGAGCGTCGTAATGATCCCGCGCCCGTCGAGCACATCGCGGGCTTCCTGCTGAGTTTCGGACGTCTTTTCAGCCACACGCTTTTCGACATTCTTGCGAAAAAGCGACGAAGCGCCGCGCACGACGATATCGGTGATCAGCAAATTGGTCGCCGGATTCGGGCTCAGCGGTAAAAGACCGGACGTCTTTTTTGCATCGCCTTGATCGCCGGTGGTGTCAGTTTTGCTCATGGTACCCAATCAATCCTTTGGGCGGCAATTCGATCCAGCATCTCGCTATCAAAGCACGGCGGCCTTACTTTTTCTTGCCGAAATCGACAGTTACGACATTCGAACCGTCATCGGCCGTTTGTTCAGGCACATCGCCGCTTTCCGGGCCATCATTCCCCGCAACATCATGCGCTTCGGGTGAAGCGTCGTCGCCCGACGCCTGAAACTGCAGCCCGAAATCGACCGCCGGATCAACAAAAGCTGTGATCGCAGCAAACGGGATCGAGAGCTTGGCCGGGATCTGATTGAAGGAAAGCCCCACACCAAATCCGTCTTCGCGGACCTCAAGATCCCAGAATTTGTTCTGGAGCACGATCGTCATTTCGTCCGGGAACCGTTCTTTCAGATGCGGCGGGATCGAAACGCCGGGCGCTTCGGTTTTGAATGTGATGTAGAAATGATGATTGCCGGGCAGCTCGCTGCCGCCCTCAACAATTTCGCCAAGCACACGGCCGACCACGGCACGAAGTGCTTCCTGAACGATCTCGTCATACGGGATCAGGCTGTCGGGTGTCTCATCACTCATAGTGCCCAGAGTCGTGGCGAGACGCGCCGCGCTGGTCAAGCCTTAAGCATGATTGATGCGTAAAATCAGTGGGCCAGCACGCAAAACGAAGCGTCTGTGCATCTTGCAACGTGCTCTCACCCGCTTATAGCGCAGTCCATGTCTGATACCCCTCTTTCTCCCCGCACAGGCTCAGTTGAGCGCAAGACCGCCGAAACGTCGATCGCGATCCACGTGAACCTTGACGGGACCGGTGCCTATGACGTGTCCACTGGCATCGGTTTTCTCGATCATATGGTTGAGCAGTTTTCCAAACACTCGCTGATCGATGTGACGATGAAGGTTGAGGGCGATCTGCACGTGGATCAGCACCACACGACCGAGGATTCAGCGATTGCGCTGGGTCAGGCGATTTCCGATGCGCTCGGCGATAAGGCCGGCATTGGCCGCTATGGTCACGCCTATTCGCCGATGGACGAAACGCTCAGCCGCGTTGCGCTGGATATTTCGGGCCGCCCGTTCTTTATCTGGAAGGCGAAGTTCACGCAGGAACGGTTGGGTGAATGGGATACAGAGCTGATCGAGCACTGGTTCCATTCGGTTTCGCAAAGCGCTGGACTGACGCTGCATTGCGAGCTGCTTTACGGCGTCAACAATCACCACATTTGCGAGAGTCTGTACAAAGGGTTCGCCCGCGCGATGCGCACCGCCGTCGAACGCGATCCGCGTAAAGGCGGCGCTATTCCAAGCACAAAGGGGCAGCTTGGTGGCTAGCATCTTTATCGCATCGCTGACCTACACGGTGCCGATCGACAAAATCGACGCTTTGCTGGCCGCGCATTTGGAGTGGCTCAAGGCAGGACACGCCTCTGGCCACTTTATGGCGTGGGGTCCGAAAGAACCTCGCGATGGCGGCCTCATCTTTATCCGCGCCGAAAGCCGCGAAGAGGCCGAGCGATTGGCGGCAAGCGATCCTTTCATCACGGAAGGCGTCGCAAACAGCCAGATGATCGAATGGACACCTCGCTTTGTCGGCCCGGGATTAGAGGCATTCAATGGCTGAAGTCATCGCCCTGATCGATTACGGCGCGGGCAATCTTCATTCGGTTCACAATGCATTGAAAGCGGTGGGGGCGAATGTCTCTGTCACCGCTGATCCACAAGTCGTGCGCGCAGCCGACAGGATTGTGCTGCCCGGCGTGGGATCGTTCAAAGCCTGCGCTGAAGGGCTGGCCGCGATTGATGGCATGACCGAGGCGATGACCGAGCGTGTGCATGTAGGCGGTGCGCCGTTCCTCGGCATTTGTGTCGGCATGCAATTGCTCGCCACGCGCGGGTTGGAGCATGGCACCACCGCTGGTCTCGATTGGATTTCGGGCGAAGTGCGCCTGATCGAGCCGAGCGATCCCGCGATCAAGGTCCCGCATATGGGCTGGAACGATGTCGCGTTGATGCCGCATGCGAAAGAGCACCCAGTGGTGGAGGAGGGCGAAGCGTATTTCCTCCACTCCTATCACTTTGCCGCCGACAATCCGCAGGATGTGGCCGCGATGACGGACCACGGCGAAGGCCTCGTCGCGGCGGTTGCGCGCGGCAATGTTCTGGGCGTGCAATTCCACCCTGAAAAAAGCCAGGCCTATGGCCTTGCGACCCTAACCCGCTTTCTGGAGTGGAATATATGATTGTGTTTCCGGCCATCGACCTGAAAGCTGGCCAAGTCGTGCGCCTGTCCGAAGGCGATATGGACCGCGCGACTGTCTATGGTGACAACCCGGCAGCGCAGGCGATGATTTTTGCTGAGGCCGGTTCTCAGCATCTCCACGTGGTCGATCTGGACGGTAGCTTTGCCGGAGCGACACAGAACCGGGAAGCTGTCGAAGCGATCATCAAGGAGTTTCCCGGCCACGTTCAACTGGGCGGCGGTATCCGCGATCGCGCAGGCGTCGAAGGCTGGTTCAAACTCGGCGTGTCGCGCGTTGTGATGGGTTCTGCCGCGCTCAAAGACCCCGAATTCGTGAAAGATATGGCGAAGGAATGGGAGGGCGGCATTGTCGTCGCAGTCGATGCCAAAGACGGCATGGTCGCGACCGAGGGCTGGGCTGAAGTGTCCGATGTGCCTGTGGTCGATCTCGCCCGCCGGTTCGAGGATGCAGGTGTTGCCAGCCTGCTCTTCACCGATATTGGCCGCGATGGCTTACTGAAAGGCGTGAATATCGATGCGACCGTCGAGCTGGCGCGGCAGGTTGATATTCCTGTGATCGCCAGCGGCGGGGTCAAAGGCATTGATGACATTCACGTCCTTTCGCTCAATGCCAAAGAAGGCATCGAAGGCGTCATCACAGGCCGCGCGCTGTATGAAGGCAAGCTGGATCTGGCGGCGGCGATTGCGATGGGCGCGCGCGCCTAACCGATGTCCATCGAGGATATCGCCTTACTCGGATTTTTCGGTATTATCGTTGTAACGGTGATCGATTGGCTGCGCGGGAAGACAGCGATTGGCAGATTGCAGCTGACCATAGAGAGCGATCCCGAAAAGTACTGGATGGCGCTGGTAGTTTATTTCAATATGGCTTTCGCGCTGTTCTGGCTGGCGGGGCAGGTGGCCGAGAGCGAGGCAAAAAGCATTCAAGAAGCGGGAGTGCAAACCGTGGCATTGGGAGTGGTTGATCAATGACCCGCCTGATCGGTTCGCTCTTTCTCGGTCTGACATTCCTTGCAGGCATCACGGTAGCGACGCTGGAGATCGCGCTGATCAATATGGTTGTGTTTCTGGTGCTTGCACTCGGCGTGGCCAAATTTCTTGCGCCGCGCTTTGGTCAGGAAGGATTGGTCTACGGCATGGCGGGCGCATTCTTCGTTAGCTTTCTGTGGCCCTACGCCATGATCTTTGCGAGTGATGGCTGTTCGGGTGACGAATGCCTTGCCGAAGGCGAGAGCCGCACAATCATCCTGGAGCCGATGGAACAATGACAGTCCGTATTCGAGTGATCCCCTGCCTCGACGTCGCTGAAGGGCGCGTGGTGAAAGGTGTGAACTTTGTCGATCTGAAAGACGCGGGCGATCCTGTTGAGCAGGCACGCGCCTATGATGCGGCGGGTGCGGATGAGCTGTGCTTCCTCGACATTTCCGCAAGCCACGAAGGGCGCGGGACATTGCTCGATATTGTGAAGCGCACCGCAGAGGTGTGTTTTATGCCGCTGACCGTCGGCGGCGGTGTGCGCAGTGTTGAGGATGCGCGTGCGCTCTTGCTCGCAGGGGCTGACAAGGTTGCGATCAATTCCGCAGCAGTCGCGCGGCCTGAACTGGTGAGCGAAATTGCGGCCCAGTTCGGCAGCCAATGCGTTGTTGCCAGCGTCGATGCGCGCCGCGTGATCCTGCCCATTGGCGAAGCGCTGCCCTATTGGGAGATATTCACCCATGGCGGGCGCAAATCGACCGGGATCAACGCGGTTGAGTACGGGAAAAAAGTCGCTGATCTGGGCGCGGGCGAATTGCTCGTCACCAGCATGGACGGCGACGGGACAAAGGCCGGATATGATCTCGAACTGACCCGCACGATTGCCGACGCCGTAAGCGTTCCCGTGATCGCGAGTGGAGGCGTCGGGACGCTGGATCATCTTGTCGATGGAGTGACCAAAGGCCATGCGAGCGCGGTTCTGGCGGCGTCGATTTTCCACTTTGGCGAGCACACCATCACCGAAGCGCACGAAGCCTTGCGAGCCGCAGGCTTGCCCGCGCGCGGTGTTTGAGGGAAAAGCTAAGCCATGAGCACTTTGGAACGCCTCGAAAAAACCATCGCCGCGCGGCGCGAAGCCTCGCCCGACAGCAGCTATGTCGCGAAACTCAACGCGAAAGGCGTGGCGAAGATCGCGCAAAAGGTCGGCGAGGAAGCCACCGAAACCGTGATCGCGGCCGTTTCTGGCAGCAATGAAGAACTCGTCGGCGAAAGCGCCGATCTGCTGTTCCATCTGATGGTTTTGCTGAACGCAAAAGGCGTGTCGTTTGACCATGTGCTGGGCGAACTGGACCGGCGCGAGGGGCTTTCCGGCCTCGACGAAAAAGCATCACGTACGGAGTAAACCATGCCGATTGATCCGACGCTGCCCTATGACGATGACAACATCTTTGCGAAGATCCTGCGCGGGGAAATCCCCTCCAACAAAGTCTACGAAGACGAATGGGCCTTCGCGTTTGAAGATATCAATCCGCAGGCTGAAGTGCACACGCTGGTGATCCCGAAAGGGCGCTATGTCAGCTGGGACGATTTCTCGGCCAAAGCATCCAACGAAGAGATCGGCGGCTTTGTCCGCGCAGTGGGCGAAGTGGCCCGGATGAAGGGCCTCGTTGAACCGGGTTACCGGATGATGGCCAATATCGGCGCGCACGGCGGACAGGAAGTCCCCCACCTGCACGTGCACATCTTCGGTGGACAGCCTTTAGGACCGATGATCTGGAGAAAATGAGTTTCGTCGTGCGCGAGACTCGTTTCACCTTCGTTCATGCCCCCAAACACAAACGCCGCTTTGCAGCGATTCTCCGCTGCGCTAGATGGTGCTGTAATGGTTAACCCAACTCCTCCCGGCGGCGTGTTCGATGGCCCGCGGCATCTTTATGCGGTGCGCGTCTATTACGAAGACACCGATCTTTCCGGCATTACCTATCACGCGAATTACCTGCGTTGGTTCGAGCGCGCGCGCTCCGATCTTTTGCGGATGCTGGAGATTGACCAGCGCGCCGAAATCGAAGCAGGCGCAGAAGGTGGGGCCTATGCTGTTTCTGAAATCCACCTCAAATATCTCCGCCCGGCCAAGCTCGATGATGATGTCGTGATCGAAACCATTTGCACAGAGCTGGGCGCGGCGAGCTGCCGGATGCACCAGATTGCACGGCGCGGGGATGAGAAGCTTTGTGAAGCGACCTTGCGCGTTGGCTATATCTCGCTTTCAGGGCGTCCCAAACGCCAGCCCGCGCCGTGGCGCGACGCATTCCAATCTTTCATGGACCAAGAGGCCTCATGACACTTACGCTTCAAATACTCGCCGCTGCTCCGACGACGCGGCTCGATCCGCTCGAACTGTTTTTGGACGCGGATATCGTGGTTCAGGCCGTAATGGCGGGCTTGTTATTGGCCAGCCTTTGGGTCTGGACGATCATCGTTTCATTCACGCTGCGGATGAACCGGATGGAAGGGCGTTCCCGCCAATACGAAGCCGATTTCTGGGAAACGCGCGATCGCGAAGCTTTGCTGACAAAACAGCAACGCCGCGAAGTCGCCTCGGCCCGCGTGGCCTCCGCTGGTCTCGATGAATGGAAGCGTTCGACATCAGGCTCTACGATTGACACAGGCGCTGCGCGTGACCGCATCAATGCCGCGATGGAGGGGCAGGTCGCGCACGAAGCAGACGAGCTCGCCGGCCGGCTGAACTTTCTCGCCACCACCGGATCGGTTGCGCCATTTGTCGGCCTGTTCGGCACCGTCTGGGGCATCATGAACAGCTTTTTCCAGATCGGCGCGCAGGAAAGCTCCTCTCTCGCCGTGGTTGCACCTGGTATTTCCGAGGCGCTGTTTGCGACGGCCATAGGTCTGTTCGCCGCCATTCCTGCGGTTATCGCTTACAACCGGTTCTCCAACCGCGTGAACCGTTATGAGGCAAAGCTGCAACGCTTCGCTGATAAGGTGCATGCGGGCTTAAGCCGCGAGCTGGATAAGAAATAATGGGGATGGGGCTCGCCTCTTCTCGCTCCGGTCGCCGCTCTCGCCGCGCGCCTATGTCGGAGATCAACGTCACGCCGTTTGTGGACGTGATGTTGGTGTTGCTGATCATCTTTATGGTCACTGCGCCGCTTCTGGCGGTGGGTGTCCCGATTGAACTGCCCGATAGCCGCGCCAACGCTGTGGAGCAGACACCCGAGCAAATCACCATCTCCGTCGACAGTGACGGGGTGATCTACATTGACAGCGAAGCCGTTCCTACAGGCGGTTTCCCCGCTGCACTCGCGGCGATTGATCGTCAGGCTAATGGCGAGTTGCCGATCATCGTGTTCCGCGGAGATCGCGCGGTCGAATACGGGCGCACCATGGCTGTTCTGGGCGAATTAAACCGCGCAGGCTTTACCAATATATCGCTGGTCACCAGCGGTTCAGTCTCGCCGCCATAGCCTTGGGCAGTATGGGAGAGGTGACCACCCCCGATAGCGGTATGTTCCGCAAAGAGGATAGCATCGCGCTGCCGATTGCGATTGCGCTGCATGTCGCGGTCGCAGCGGTGCTTGTGCTTCAGCCCGTGCGCGAAGAGGTTATGGAAATCCCGCGAAGCATGAATGTTAGCCTCGCAACAGAAGTCAGTCTGGAGGCGACCGCGCCCGAGCCGGTGCTGGAAAGCAGCGCCGCGATTGCGCCGGTGCTGGGCGAAGAGCTTGCGCCTGACAGCACCGAGACACCGGCCGAGGTCGTGCCGGAAACGCCCCCACCGCCCCCCGTCAACGTGACACGTCGGAATACAACGACACCGTCAACAACCCCGCCGCGCGACCGTTCGCGGCCTGATCGCACACCACCAAAACCTTCGCCAACGCCGGCGCGCGCCGCCGAACGTGGCGGTGGTAGCCGGATTGGCGATGATTTCCTTCCAGGGCAGGGCAGTTCGACGACGACAACAGAGACGCGCGCGCCAGCTGCAACGTTCGGTCGGAAGGAGCGCGCCGATCTTGCTTCAGCGATCTCACGACAGCTTAAGCGCAGATGGGATGCGCCAAACGGCATTGAGGTGGAGAAACTTGTCTCTATCGTGCGATGGAATTTGAACAAAGACGGCTCTATTCGAGGCACGCCGACGTGCAAAACCGTCCCCAGCAGCATAACACCCTCTAACAGACCGCAAGCGGGCCTCCACTGTGACCGCGCAATCCGCGCGGTTCGGCGCGCTGCGCCTTTTAACTTACCCGAGCAGTTCTATAGTCGTTGGGACGATCTCGAATGGCAATTCGACAGAAGGCTTTGATAATGAAATTGACTGTTTTTCTTGCAGCATTGGCGGGCCTGATGGCGGCTCCGGCGCTTGCGCAAAATCAGGATCTAGGGGAGCCTTTGGCAGAAGGCGGCGATGTCGCTGATGTCGCACTGGATGGCGAAGAGATCGAAGATGATGGTCCGCTGCGCGGCACCGTTACCGATGAAAGCGACTGGTCCGATATCGGCATTGCGATCCCTGCCTTTGCGACAAACCGCAACCGCACCACCGCCGCCAATGTCGATGGCACCGAAGCGCTGGGCCGCGAGATTTCCCGCGTTATCGCAGCCAACCTTCGCAACAATGGTCTGTTCAAGCCGGTCGGCCCAGACAGCTTGCCTCAACCGAGCTTTCCGCAGATCAAATCGCCTGCTTTCGGCACATGGAGCGGGCGGGGCGCGGAAATGCTGGTGCATGGTTATGTTGTCGCGCAAGACAACGGCACACTCGTTGTCGGCTGTTATCTCTACGACGTCGCGCTTCAGGATGAACTGATCCGTGAAGGATACGAAGTGCGTCCGGCCGATTGGCGGCGCGCGGCGCATAAATGCTCCGACCTTGTCTATTCGCGCCTGACCGGGGAAAGCCCGTTCTTCGACAGCCGGATCGCATATATTGCCGAAACCGGGCCCAAGGATAAGCGCGTCAAACGCCTCGCCGTGATGGACAGCGACGGCGCGAACCACCGCTTCCTGACTTTGGGCAGCGCCACTGCGCTCACTCCGCGCTATTCACCCGACTATTCGAAGATCATGTATCTGTCTTATGTAGACGGCAATCCGCGCATCTATGTCTATGATATCGGCAGCGGTAAACAGACACTGGTGACCGAAAACAGCAACCCGACGCTCGCGCCGCGCTGGTCGCCCGATGGCCGCCATGTTCTGTATTCGATGGCGGTTGCCGGCAACACTGATATTTACCGCGTGCCTGTCACTGGCGGGCGCTCGGTGCGGCTCACCAATACGCCGGGCATCGATATTGGTGGATCGTATTCCCCAGATGGCTCTAGAATCGTGTTTGAAAGCGATCGTTCAGGCACACAGCAATGCTATGTGATGGATGCTGACGGTTCGAACCAGAAACGCATCAGCTTTTCCGGTGGTCGCTGTGCGACGCCGGAATGGAGCCCACGCGGAGACCAGATCGCGTTCACCCGCATCGCTGGTGATTTCAACGTCGCGGTGATGTCGCCCAGCGGTCGCGGCATGCGTGTGCTGACGCGCGGCTGGCAGGACGAAGCGCCGACATGGGCGCCCAATGGCCGGATCATCCAGTTCTTCCGCACGACCCGCAATTCGGGGCGTTCTGCCCTGTGGCAGGTTGATCTTACAGGTGACAATGAGCGCCGTCTGCCCACTCCCGTCGATGCATCTGACCCCGCTTGGGGGCCGATCAGAGATTGATCCGTTTGAATTGAAACCAACCGGGCTTTTGGCCCGAACACCGAAGGCAGTTTTCGAAAGGATAAGATTATGAATTCGATGAAAGCCACAATGCTGCTGGTCGCGTCAGCCACCGCGCTTGCCGCCTGCTCGAAAAAGCCGCCGGAAGAGCTTCCGCCCGCTCCAATCACTTCGCCAACCCCGGCGCCGATTGACAACACGCCGAACCAGTCCGGCCCGATTGTTGGCTCGCAGGAACACTTTGCAGGGGCTGTGGGCAGCTCAACCGTGATCTATTTCGATACGGACCGCTTCAACATCGATAGCTCCGATGCTGCCGCGCTTCAGGCGCAGGCGCAGTATTTCGCGCAATATCCGCAGCTGACCTTCACCGTCGAAGGACACGCCGATGAACGCGGTACACGCGAATACAACCTTGCTTTGGGTGAGCGCCGCGCAAATGCGGCGAAAAACTATCTCGTCAGTCTGGGTGTCGGCGCAAACCGTATCCGCACGGTCAGCTTTGGTAAGGAACGCCCGGTTGCGCTGGCATCGAACGCAGCGGCTTGGGCGCAGAACCGTCGCGCCGCGAGCATCATCATCAATTAATCGGTAAAATCCGCGTGATTAGCTGTTCAGGCCGGGCGCGAGCTCGGCCTGAATTACAAACGGCTGGATCGGAGCCGCGTCTGATCCGCCTGCGCCAACCATACCGTTCACCGATGCGAGGCTGAGCACTGCCAGTGCAAGCACCGAAAAAAGGCTGGATAGGGCGAGTTGTTGGCTCATCAGGGTCTCACATTATGCGGGATCGAAAGACCCGATACCGCAGATTTGTAAACGTTGTATTGCAATGCAACATTTCACTTCGCAACTGGTTCCCTGTATTGATTGCATTGGCTTTCCTCGCCACCTCGCCTAGGTGAATCGCAATATGTCATCGACTAACAACACAGCTTCCCATGCCTAAGGCGCGCCGGTCCGACGATTGGGGTTTTCCCCGCTGGCGTTCGTATGAATCCTCGCGCGAAACCGTGGCTCAGCGTGAGTGCGATCGGCATGGCTGCGGCGAGCCGGGCCTATGCCCCGCGCCCAAATCGCCAAACAACCCAGACAAATGGTATTTCTGCCAAAAGCATGCCGCGGAATACAACAAGGGCTGGGACTATTTCGAAGGTCTCGACAAAGAGGAAAAGGAGCAGCGCGCCAAATCCGAACGGCAGGAAAGCGCTGGCTATGCCGAGGCTTCGCATTACGGGTGGACCGGATCGGGCGATGGCAGCCGCAGCGCGGACGAGATGATGGCGCTTGAGGTGCTGGAGCTTGAAGCTGATGCCGATTACCCCGCGATCAAGAAAGCGTACCGCGCCAAAGCCAAGGAAGTGCATCCCGACGTGAAGCCGGGTGATGAAGAGGCGGCCAAGCAATTCCAGGCCATCCAAGTCAGCTACGAAGTGCTCCGCGCCGCCGAAGAGCGCCGCAGCTGGAAAGGCTGATTTCGGCTACCCCACAATCTGGAGAGTAAAATGCGTATCCTCGCCTTTGCGGCCAGCAATTCATCGGTGTCGATCAATCAGCAGCTTGTTGCCTACGCCGCCAGCCTTGCTGAGGGCGCGGAGATCGAAATGCTCGACATTCACGATTATGATATGCCGATCTATCGCCACGACCGCGAGGAAGAGAGCGGTATCCCTCAGCAGGCGCACGACTTTCTCGCAAAGGTCGGTTCGGCAGATGCGCTGATCATTTCCTTTGCCGAGCATAACGGTATCTACACCGCCGCGTTCAAAAACCTGTTCGACTGGTGCAGCCGCGTGGGCCGCAATGTGTGGCAGGATAAACCGATGGTGCTGCTCGCAACATCTCCCGGTGGGCGTGGAGGCAAAGGCGTGTTGGAGTTTGCGACAGGCCACATGCCGCGCTTTGGCGGCAATCTTGTAGGGTATCTGTCTGTGCCGAGCTTTGGTGAGAATTTCGATACGGGCGCAGGCAAGCTGATCGAAGACACACTGAACACTCAGCTGCGCGGATTGATTGCAATGCTGGCTAATACGGTTGGTGAAGAATGAAGACTATTTGCCTCGCCTTGGCCGGCACAATCAGCGCAGCCTCAATCGGTTGCTCAGGTTCTGAAGCCGCGCAGCCAAACGACGTTCCAACCCAGTCAGCCGATATCCATGCGGATCACGAGGCGGAACAGGCCGCGCGCGAGCTAAGGCGATTGATGGCAGCAGGCGAATTTTCCGCAGGCGCCGATTTGACCGATGATCCCGAATACTATCTGCGGCAGATAAACCGCGAACTGCAAACCTATGGTCTCGAAGAGACGAAAAAGCGTTGGCAGGCGGCATTGGATGATCGGAATATCCGGTCAATCAGCGAATCCGGCGATTACGCAATGATCCTTGTCGAGCGCCCTGACTCCGATTTTTCGCCGGTCGCATCGGAAATCTACAAGCGCGGTGCCGATGGCACATACAAGACCGTCATGCTGCCCGGCCCGGACATTCCATGTCCTCTGGTTCGCGAATACTTTGTTCAGAAAGGGGAGCCTGATGGAGAGGCTCCGTGTGTCAAAGTCGAAGCGGACTGACCGATTGAGTCGACCTTGATTCAGGTGCCCGGCTTGCCGCGATTGATTGCGGCTATCGGATTGTCATTCCACCACGCCACATCTGTGAATGGCCGCGCGTCTATTTCGTGGGTCCAGCAATTCTTGGGTTGTTGCGCCAGGTGCCAGTATGTTTCGGCGAGTGCAGCCGGGTCGATCACTCCATCTTCGCCCTTCGCGGCTTTGTACGCCTCAAACTTGTCACCCAGCAATTTGCCCAGCGTGTCCGGCGCATCGACCGATCCATCGACGACAATATGCGCGACATGGATGCCCTGCGGCGCAAATTCCGCGTTGAGCGTCTGGCAAAGCATCCGGCGGCCAGCCATCGCGGCAGCGTGGCTGTGCTGGCCCGAATTGCCGCGCACCGCAGCCGTGGCGGAGGTGACCAACAGGCTGCCTTTGCCGCGCTCCACCATCGCGGGCAGCATGGCATGGGCAAGGCGGAACAGGCCGAATGTGCCAAGCCGCCAGCCCAGCTCGAATGTGCGGTGCGGTGTATCGGCCAGCGTCCGGTTTCCGATCTGTGCACCCAGATTATATAGCGCGCAGTCGATCGGGCCGATGTCGCGCTCTGTGCGCTCAATCAGCTCCTCTATCGTGCCGTCTTCCGATACGTTGAGCAAAGAGCCGGTCGCGCCGCCGCCAGCTTCCTCGATTTGGTTCACCAGCTTGGCGAGCCCGTCCTCATCAGAGCGCCGCGCCAGAACTGCGTGATAACCACCCGCCGCAAAGCGCGCGGCGGCATGTCCGCCAATTCCCGCACCTGCGCCGATGACGAGGAAAACTGGTCTGCGTGTGGTCATCAATTGTCCTTTGCAGTCGTGCCGGAGGCGTCAATCCGCCCCATGATAGGGAAGGAGCAGCGGTCCTTTATACTCCCGCAGGCCGTTTTTGGCGACATCATCCATTTTCGAAATGACCCGCTCCTGACAGTCTGCATCTCGGAGCAGTTTCAGCACATCTTCGTCCTTGCGATACGGGGCGAGGACACCCGGGAACAAAGGATCAAAAATCGAACATAGGCTGGAGTAGTCGCGCTCAAGTCCTATCCGCTCTTTCAGCGTTTCCAGCAGTGCCGCTTTCCGCCCGTCCTTTGCGAGCAGGTACATTCTAAACTCCAGATGATCCCGGTAGCCAAACCGAAATCCAAATGGCTCTTCGCGTACGAAATACAAATATCTCTCTGTCGCGCTTTCCGCGTAGTTCAGATCGCCTTTGCGAATGGCATCAATGATCAGATTGCGGCTGTATTTGCTGAGAGGCAGGCCAACCTTGTCACCTGCTGGCCCATTGAGGAGCGACCACGCTGTCATGAAATCAGCTCGCGCTTCTTTCACGCGCCCAAGTTTCAGCAACACCTCGCCATATCTCCGGTGGGCGAAGCCGCGGCGGAAATCGTCGTACTTCATCAGATCGCCGCTGACATTTTCAACCAGATCGCGAGCCACGGGGAGGGCAGCGTCCCAGTCTTCGAGTTTGACCAATGCCGAGAGCTTCACTTCAAGCAGCTTCGAGCGGAGATGCTCCTGCAGTGGCCAACGCGGTGTACCGATGAATGCCAGACCCTGATCGGCGTATTCTACGCCCTGCCGCTGGTTCGCAGCCATATCGCCGGTCGGCTCGCCTTGTGCGAAGCTGGCCAAGGTAAAGAGCTGTGCTGCGCGAAGAACGGGCCAGCATGTGACCGCAGTTTCATCGAGGTCCAAGTCATGCCGCGCACCGCAGCTCGACACGTCGTCACGCTGTTCCGGCGGTATCGTGTAATCGAGAATGGGTGGACGCGACCATTCGAGCAGCGTCTGCCCCTCTTTCGGCGGTTCGTCCGGATATGTCTGCTCGAATTGCGCGGCTGCGGGCGCTGCGAGGCACAGGCTGACAAACAGCGCTGTGCCCCGAAGTGATTTAAGCCATTTCATGCATGCAGTTATACATGCTCCAGAGCCTGCGCAAAGTCCGCGATCAGGTCGTCGGCATCTTCGATACCCACGCTGATCCGCACTAGATTGTCGGTGATGCCAAGGGCATCCTTGCGCTCTTGCGGAACGGATAGGTGGGTCATCGCAGCGGGGTGGCTGGCGAGTGTTTCTGTCCCGCCAAGGCTAACCGCGAGCTTGGCGATGGTAAGATTGTCCAGGAAGCGGAAGCTTTCTGCCTCACCGCCCTTGATAAACACGCTGAATGTGCTGCCTGCGCCTTTGCAGTGGCGATCATAGATGTCCTGCTGACGCGCATCTTCGATCAGGCCGAGGTAGCCGAGCCCCTCAACTTTCGGATGGCTTTTCAGGAATGCGCAAACTTTAGTCGCGTTCTCACCTGCGCGCTGCATGCGCAGCTCGACAGTTTCCAATGAGCGCAGCAGCATCCACGCGGTGTTTGGATCTACGATCCCGCCCATTGTGTTGCGCAGAGCGCGAACCGGATCCATCCACTTCTTCGCGCCCGCAATCGAGCCAGCGACAAGATCGGAGTGGCCGCCGACATATTTGGTTAGCGAGTAGGCGACGATGTCCGCGCCATGATCCAGTGGGCGCTGCCAGAGCGGGCCGAGGAACGTGTTGTCGATCGCAATCGGGCAATCCCATTTCAGGTTTGCGTCGCGCGCCTCTTTTACCGCTTCGATATCCACTAAAGCGTTGGTTGGGTTGGCCGGGCTTTCGAGATAGATCATGGCGACTTTGCCGCCATTCTCGTTCGCCTGCTTCTTGGCGCGTTTCAGCACATCGTCGAGCTCCTCACGCGTCGCGCCAGCGGGGAAATCGACATAGGTCACGCCGAATTTGGACAGGAATTTCGCGACGAACCCTTCGGAGGCTGCATAGAGCGGGCCGGAATGGACGATCACATCGCCCTGGCTGACATAGGCCATCATCAGGATGCAGATTGCGGTCATGCCGGATGAGAATGTCAGCGCGTCTTCCGCGCCGTCCCAAACCGCCAGACGGTCTTCGAGGATTTCTTGGTTTGGCCCGTTGAAACGCGAATAGACGAGACCTTCCGCGCCGCCTGGACGCTTGCCCGTAATGCCTTCGAAATGGCGCTTACCTGCCGCAGCATTCTCAAATGCGAAGGTGGAGGTGAGGAAGATAGGGGCTTTCAGCGATCCTTCGGACAAAGCCGGGTCATATCCGTGCCCCATCATCAGCGTTGATGGCTTCAATTCGCGGCCGCCAATGCTGGTCTTTTCAGGCTTCGGCTTGCGGCGCGGGGTTGGGGTGGCGATCGGGTCTATGGAGTCGGTCATACCGAGATCCTTCCTGTTGAACGCTCCCAGGAAGGCAGGAGCCAATTGGTTGGCCCGTGGGCACCCGCTTCTAACCTCCGCAGAAGCGCTTCTCCCCCGAGCCGTGCAATGGCCAGAGAGTTACCGCCGACTAGTTTCGTTTGCAACCGGTTCTGGTGCGACTTTCCGCAATCTGATCAGACGAACGCTGCGATTGCCCAAACCACGCCGACGATCAGGAACACGCCGACGATATCAAGCACAAACCCTGCGCCAACCATTCGCTCTATTCTGATGCGTTCGGTGCTCCATGCAATTGCGTTCGGGCCGGTGCCTGCGGGCAGCATAAAGCCCCAACTGGCGGCGAGGGCGGCTGGGATGGCCAGCAACACAGGATCAGCCCCCAGCGCCACGATCAGCGCAGCAACCACCGGAATGATACCAGTGGCGGTTGCGACATTGCTGGCAAATTCGGTGATCACGATGATCATCGCAACAACGCACAGTGCGACGACGAACAAAGGTAGGCTTTCCAGCGGCAGCAAAGCCTCGCCCAGCCATGTGGCGAGGCCTGAAGCCTGCATTCCGGCGGCAAGCGCCAATCCGCCTCCGAACATCATTATGACGCCCCACGGCGCGCGATTGGCTTCTTTCCAATTGAGCAGCGGACGGCCCGTGCCATCGGGCAACAGGAACAATGCGAGGCTGGCGATGATGGCAATGGTGCCGTTGGTCCACGATCCGTCCGGCAAGAATGGGCGCACCCATTGCACCGTCATCCACGCGAAGAAGGTGAGCGCAACAATCGGGATCAGTCGCTTTTCTGCGCTGCTCCAAGCGGAATGCGTATCAATGGCTTTACGCGCCGCGGCGACATCAAAAGGGTGGTCGGCGACGCGTTGAAATTTGGCGATGATAAAGGCGGCGAGCGGGACTCCGATGATAACAATCGGAAGGCCATAAAGCGTCCATTGCGCAAAAGTGATCTCCATCCCGATCATTGTGTCGAGCAAGCCGACAGCGATGGCGTTGGTGGGGGAGCCGACAATCGTTCCCAGCCCGCCAATCGAGGCTGCGAAGGCGATGCCCATCGGTAACGCGCCAGATAGACCCTCCTTGTTCAAGACCTCTGCTGGCGAGGCGGTGGCCGATAATCCTTCGCCGCCTGCAAGGACAGCTAGGGCCATCGGCATCATGATTAGCGCGGTCGATGTGTTAGAGATCAACATCGAAAGCAGCGCGGCAGAGATCATAAAGGCGAGCAGCAATTGGGTTTGACCGCCGCCGCTGCCGACGACGCGCAGGATCGCGAGGCTCAACCGTTTGTGCAGGCCAGTTCGCTCAATCGCGAGCGCCAGAAACGCGCCCCCGAGCAATAGGAACAGGATGGGCGAGTAATATGTGCTGGCGACATCTCTCGCGCTGGAAACACCGCTGAAAGGCAGGATTACAAACGGGAGCAATGCCGTTCCGGTGAGAGGGATGGCCTCTGTCATCCACCATGTCGCCATCCAAACGACCAGCCCGGCAACCAGCCAAGCGCCTGCGGGCATCCCAGCTGGTGGAGCGGTCAACACCGTCATTGCAAAGATAAGAGGGCCGAGAAACAGGCCGATCCGCTGAGCAGTCATGTCTATTGTGCGCCCCTCTTTGTGCAGGCGCTATATTCGCGGCAGTCCAGCGCGGTGTCCAGTGCGGGCGCAGAAACGCCCGCACAATTTCACCCTATTCGACCTCTTTTTCTTCGCCGCCAATTTCGCCATCGCCATAGATCACCATGCCGGTGCGGATCCCGCGCTTATTCGCTTTTGTCAGTTTGTTCTGGCGTTCTGTAATAAGGCGCTGGATCGACATGCTGATCGGTGAATTGGCGTTCAGCGCACTGCGCGGCGTGTAAGAACGAAACACGCGGTCTCCACCTGCTGGATCGGTGGCCGTACCGAAATTGAAGAACCCGGGCGCTTTCTCCCCGCGCGTCAGATCGGCGAGATCGGTTTCATACGCATTATAGTGCGTTTTATCAGTGCTTTCGATCAATCCGCGCACATCGTCACCGGCGAACTGGCCAAGATGACTACGCAATTGATCGAAATCGCCAAAGTAGAACGGCGCGGCTTCTTGATAGATTTTCGAAACGCGCAGCGCGCCGCCGAATTTTTCAACGCCGCGCAGGGAATTCACAAACTCCTCGGCTGACAGGGCAAGCAGTGCATCGACATTTTGGCTGTTATAGGCCAGCCGCTGGATCGACGGCCCGCCAATTTCCCCGCGCCAAAAACCGTAGATCACTTTGGGATCACGCCAATTCGCAAAGACAATGCCTTCGCGGATGTCGCGCGGGCTCAGAGCAACACCTTTGACCGAAACAAGCTTGGCATCATCGAGTGCGGCACTGTTCGGGCCAAATCGTCTCGTTCGCGGCTCGCTGAGCGGATAGGCCCCCGCGAGCGCTTCGATCATGGCTACGTTGTGGAGGTTGATCCAATACGCCAACTGCTCGTTGCGCGGTAAACTTGCGATGTCCAGCTGGGTGCCGATGCGTTCCAGATCCATCCGATATTCGGTGAGTGATGCGCGAACGCTATCGTCAAAGAAACTGAACGCGACCCGGTTTCCTTCGAGACGATAACGGGAATCGTGGCCGTAAATGCGCCGGCTGCCAGTGAACGGTTCAACCCGCGGCGCGCCTTCACGTAAGGATGGCCCCATCGGGATAACAAACCAGCCGAGGGCTTCGTCCCAATGTGCGTAGTCAATTCTGTGATCGGTACTGATCGATGTAGGGGTAAACTGCTCGACACCGCCGAGCGATGCTTTGCTGCTGCGCGGTTCAAAACTGTCTGAGTTGTTCTCAGCCGCAATTGGCGCGGCAAGCGATGAAAAGGCGAGGGCAGCGGCTACCGAACGAAATTGCATTGCGTTTCTCCCACTATGACAGATCATGCCCTCCGCTTGGTGTGCATTGGGTGGCTGCTGTTGTGTAACACATGGCCGGAACTGGGCAAAAGCCTTTGCCCGGCGGCGCTATTCGACTTCACCCTTATTGGGATCGTCTCCCGGCAGAATGATATTGCTGAACGTTACGGTGCCGGTCCGCAGGCCTTTGCGTTCAATATATTGCAGTTTCTGGGCACGCTGATTGAGCAGGTTGATAATGCCCTGGTTCAATTTCCCGTTGGAGAAGAACGAATTGAGCCGCGCTCCGCCCGAAAGATCGGCAATATCATGCTCTCGCAAGGAAGCTTCTACGGTGCTTGTGGCGTTCACCCGTTCCAGCACCTCGCCTTCGACGTGAGATAAGAGATGCGCTCGCAAATCCGCTTCGAAATTCGGGAAGTAATAGGGCGCGGCTTCGAGATAGAGCCTTGAGACATGCAAGGTCTTTCCGCGTTTCTCCACGCCGCGGCGCGAATTGGCGAATTCCTTCGCCGCGCGGTCCAGCTGGTCTGATAGCTTGTTGCCTTCAAACGCCCGACGCTGAATTGCCGGGCCGCCAATCTCGCCATGCCAGAAGCCGTAAATAACCTTTGCATTTGACCAGTTGGGATAGACTATGCGGGTGCGGATGTCTTTTGGTGACAAGGCAACGCCTTCAACCGTGATGAATTTTGCCTCATCAAGAGGTACGCCGTCGATCTCAATTGTACGTGGTTGACGAACGGGCCAAGCTTTTGCGACCTGTTCAACCATCGCGACATTGTGAAGGTTCAACCAGAATGCGAGCTGTTCGTTGCGCGGGATCGATTGGATGTCGAGGCCATCTGCTACACGTTCCAGATCCTCGCGATATTCTGTGAAACTGGCGATGATATTGGGGGGCATGAACGAAAAGCCCATCATTGCCCCATCAAGACGATACATCGAATTGTGCCCAGCGCGCTGACGGGTGCCGAGCGTGCTTGGCACTTCAAATGGTTTCTTGCGAAGGGGTGGGCCCATCGAAATGACGAAACTGTTAAGCGCAGACGTCCAGATCGAATAGTCGATCCGGTGTTCAACTCTGTCATCATTAGGGACAAATGTCGCGATCGGTTCTGCCGCCGCCTGCACCGCGCCGATGTCAGACTGCGCGAATGCTGGCATGGCGGAGAGGCATAGAGCCACACCGGCGAGTGTGCCGTGAAGAGCTGTTCTGTATATATTTGTCATCGGCCCCACCATCTGCCCCCTTATCCAGCTGTTTATACGATGAAACGCGCTTCCATAACCCATGATGAATTGCGCAAATGAAAAGACCGTCAGAATTGCTCCTGACGGTCTTGATATTGCCGGCCTCACAGGGCGAGACTGGCCTAGATTTATGGCCGTGCCTTATTCGACTTCGCCATTGTCCTTGTCTTCCGGATCGCCGGGCAGGGTGATGTTGCTAAACGTGACAGTACCGGTCCGGCCTTCACGCAGTATCTTGCGGAATTTGGTTTCGCGCTGGGCAAGAAGGCGCGCCATGCTTTGCGGGATGCGGAAGCTTGGCGTGCGGCCATCGGATTCGATGTTCTGATAGGTAGGCTCACGAACGCCGCCGGCCAGATCGGCAATGTCCCATTCCTTAATCACCGCTTCTACATCAGTGGTAGCGGCGAGAAGCGCGTTGGTATCGGCGTTGGCATATTCCGCGACATGCGCGCGAACATCCGCTCCGAAATTGTCGAAGAAGAATGGAGCAGCCTCTGCATACAGCTCGGAAACTTGCAGTGTGTTGCCCGATTTCTGCGAACCGCGCAGCGAGTTCACGAAATCACGTGCACTCTTGTCGAGCAAACGGGCCACATTGTCCGCATTGTATGCTTCGCGCTGGATCGATGGTCCGCCAATTTCGCCGCGCCAGAAACCGTAAATGACCATCGGGTCGTTCCAGTTCTGGAACACGATCTTTTCGCGAATATCGCGCGGGCTAAGAGCGATGCCTTCAACGGTCAGGAATTTCGCATCATCCAGCGGAACGCCGCCGATCTTGATCTCGCGCGGCTGGCGCACTGGCCATTCGTCAGCGATTTTTTCGATCATCGCAACGTTGTGAAGGTTGATCCAGAAAGCGAGCTGTTCGTTGCGAGACAGCGATTGGATGTCGACTGTGTCTGCGGTCGCTTCCAGATCGCGGCGATATTCGCCAAAGCTGGCTTTCACATCGGAATCGAGGAAGCTGAACATGATCCGCGTGCCTTCCAGGCGATAGCGCGAGACATGGCCGTATTGACGGCGCGAGCCATAACTTGGGTCAGGCCGCCCTGCGGTTTCGCGGAGCGATGGCCCCATCGAGACGACAACATTCTTCATCGCCTCATCCCAGATCGAGTAATCGATCTTGTCATTGTTGGGATTGGAGGACGGGACAAAGGTGGCAAACTGCGGATCGCTGGCTGAGCCGTTCTGAGCTGATGCAGGGACGGCGATCAGCGCAAGAGCGCTGGCAGCAGTGAGGGTAAGAGCTTGGAAGCGGGGCATTATGATCAGTCCTTCCTGAACAGGTTATTTAATGCCCTCTTTCGGGGCTTTTGCGGGGTGCTCCGGGGGAGGAGCGGGGTATGTGCGCCACGTAGCTGATTATCGTTGCCGAAGCGGGATCGGCTTTGGGGAAACCCGTTAGGGCTAAAACCGATCCCGGCCTCGTGAACTATTGTATAGCCGCGAATGAATTGCGCGTGTTGCCGGTTGTCGGATGCGGTGTGTTATTCATCGAACACACCTGCTGTTGGTCGGCTGCGGTCCAGTCTATGCGTAACGCAGGCGGGGTGGCATAGAGTGTCGCCATGCAAGCGAAGCGTTCTATACAAACCGTAACCGGACCAAATGCTCAAATTGCTTTGACCTTGGCTCAGGCATTTCAGGACGACCCTGCATTATCATGGATTGTAGCCGACCCGGATGCGAGGCGACGGATGTTACCGCGCTTTTTCAAACTAATGGTGGAGCAATCCCTGCGTTACGGCACGGTTCTAGCCTCAGAGCAGGGGCACGCGGCAGCGCTTATCTATCCTTCTGGAGAAGTGAAGGATGATCGTTTGTGGGATTCAATCCGCCTTGTCGGCATGTTCAAGACTGCGTTACCGCGCGGGCTAAAGGTCGCCGAGGCAATGCATGCCCGCCATCCGCATCCGCAGCCTTACTCCTATCTCAAATATGTCGGTGTTGCCCCGCATGCTCAGGGACAAGGTTGGGGCGGTGCCGCTGTAAGAGCGGTGATCGCCCATGCGGCAGAACACGGGCAGGGTGTGCTTCTGGAAACGGCAACGCCCGCCAATGTCGCGATTTACTCGCGGCTCGGCTTTCGAATTGACTCTGAGTGGGAGGTGCCGGGCGGAGGTCCAAAGTTCTGGACCATGATCCACCCGGCAGCCTAATATACAGCTGGCGGTGAAGCCAGCTTCCTGTCCGCATCCCCAAATCGGGATGCGCAACACAAATTGCCTATTTCGGCGAGAGCACCATCAGCATTTGGCGGCCCTCAAGGCGAGGGAAAGCCTCAACCTTGGCGATTTCTGCTGAATCATCCTGCACCCGTTTGAGCAGGTCCATGCCTAGGTTCTGGTGAGCCATTTCACGGCCGCGGAAACGCAGTGTGATTTTCACCTTGTCGCCATTGCTGATAAACTTGGTCACATTCCGCATCTTCACGTCATAATCATGCGTGTCGATGTTTGGACGCATTTTGACTTCTTTGATGTCCTGCGTCTTTTGCGATTTACGCGCCAGATTGGCTTTTTTCTGGGCCTCGAAGCGATACTTGCCGACATCCAGGAACTTGCACACTGGAGGGTCCGCATTGGGGGACACCTCCACAAGGTTCAGGCCTTTCTCATTGGCCTGCTCTGCCGCTTCATTGGTAAACATCACGCCAAGGTTCTCGCCTTCGTCATCAATGACGCGGACCTTGGGGACTTGAATAAACTGATCGTAGCGAGGGCCGCTTTTAGTTGGCGGGGCCATCGAGCGCCGGGGTGGACGAGCTATGTGAGATTCTCCTGTAATAGCCTGTGTAATATGCGCGCTATGTAAGGCCTGCATGGCCGAAACGCCAGATGAGTCTTAAGCAGCTGCGCGATAAAGCGGGAATGTGACCAATTTGCCCTTTGCTGGCAGAACTGCATCGATCTGATTGGCTGGACCTAGCGCTTCGAGGATTTCGGGTGAGCCCGCATCCATTCCGCCGGTATAGGCGCCAAATGCGGGCAGGATCATCCGGTCTCCGCCGGCGCTTGATCGGCTGACCACGCCGCAGGGCCGCGCAATGTGCCTGTTTCTGACTTTCACCCGCATTTTTGGGTGGTAGTGCCCAGAAAGCTCTGCGCGTGTTTCGCCGCGTTTGGCTTCGTGTCGTAGAGTAATCCCGCCGATCTCCATTTCATCGACCAGAGTGGCCCCGAAAGAGCGCTGCATCTCTTCATCGTGATTGCCGGTGATCCACACCCAATCGAGCGCCCGGGTGAGGGATTCCAGCATTCCCGCCGCATACGGATCCAACCGGTTTGTCCCTTCGCTATCGTGAAAGTTATCGCCCAAGGTGATCACGCGGCGTGCGCCAGTGGCTTTTACGCTGTCTGCAATCCGTTCGAGCGTTTCGCGGCTATCATAAGGCGGTAGCATCTGGCCTTGCTTGGCATACCAGCTGCCCTTTTCTAGGTGTAAATCAGCAACCAGCAACGCCCGCTCGCGCGGCCAGTAAAGCGCGTTGCTCTTCATCAGAACAAGCTCTTCACCGGCGAAATCCAGAGGTGCGAACGAAACGGGAACCATGATGGTGCTTTAGGCGCGGCCGTTCGCCTTTGGCAAGCGCGATTGCGACCAACACCCTGTTGACTTGATCTGTGTCAAAGCGGATTGGCAGATCAACTGACATTGCGCGTTGCATGCCAGCCTGAGAGACGAGGAACACCAAATGAGCGATTGGGCGCCAAAGACGGATCAGGCGAAACAGTGGTTCGAAACTCTGCGTGACCAGATATGCTCTGAATTTGAATCGATTGAGCGTGACAGCGGATCGGACGCGACGTTTCAATACACGCCCTGGCAGCGCGAAGAAGAAGGCAATGATGACCCGGGCGGAGGCGTTCAGGGCCTGATGAAGGGCAAAGTCTTTGAGAAAGTCGGAGTGAACGTTTCGACCGTGCGCGGCAATTTCCCGAAAGAGTTTGCCGGCAATATCAATGGCGCTGATCCCGAAAACCCCGGCTTCACCGCAACCGGAATCAGTCTGGTCGCGCATATGCACAATCCCCATGTCCCTGCTGTCCATATGAATTGCCGGTTCCTGACAACAGGCAAAGCGTGGTTTGGCGGCGGCGCCGATCTCAACCCTCCGCTTCCCTATGAAGAGGATACGGATGAATTTCACGCGAGCATGCGCGCGGCCTGTATGGCTCACAATCCGACCTATTATGAGAAATACAAGAAGTGGGCGGATGAGTATTTCTACATCCCGCACCGCGAAGTTCATCGGGGCGTAGGCGGCATTTTCTATGACCACCTCGAATGCGATGATGATCCGTCATGGGATCGCAATTTTGCATTTACACAAGACGTCGGCAGAGCATTCCTCGACATCTATCCCAAGCTTGTGCGCAAGAGGATGGGCAGCGAATCTTCCGCCGAAGACGAAGCGCGATTGCTCGAATATCGCGGTCTCTATGCCGAGTTTAACCTCGTCTATGATCGCGGTACGATTTTCGGCCTGAAAACGGGCGGAAACATAGATGCGATCTTGATGAGCCTGCCGCCCAGGGCGACTTGGGGCTGACTGGTTAAGAACAGAGCATTTTTCGCATTGCAATAAGTCGCGCTGGCCCGCACATTCATTCCCATGCTGCGCCAGTACGAACTCGTTGAAAAGGTCCTAGATTACGACCCGGACGCTGATGAAGCGCTGCTCAACCGCGCCTATGTTTACACCGTTCAGAAACACGGCAGCCAGAAACGCGCCAGTGGTGACCCGTATTTCTCGCATCCGGTGGAAGTCGCAGGATTGATGACCGACCTGCAGCTGGATCAGGAAACGATCATCACTGCGCTGCTGCACGATACGGTTGAAGACACGCTTGCCACGATTGAGGATATCGAGGCCAATTTTGGCCCCGAGGTCGCGCGGTTGGTCGATGGCGTGACCAAGCTTTCCAAGATCGAGGCCATGCCGGAGGACGAGCGCGCGGCGGAAAACCTGCGCAAATTCCTGCTCGCCATGTCCGAGGACATCCGCGTGCTGCTGGTGAAACTGGCGGACAGGCTGCACAATATGCGCACGCTGCATTTCATCAAAAAGCCGGAAAAACGCCAACGGATCGCGCGCGAGACGATGGATATCTACGCGCCTCTGGCTGAGCGCGTCGGCATGTATGAATATATGCGCGAGATGCAGCTGCTCGCTTTCGAACAGCTTGAGCCCGAAGCCTTCACTACGATCACCAAAAGGCTCGAGGAACTTCGCGGGCAAGACGGCGGTCAGGTCGATGCAATCGCATTAAAGATCAAACAGGCTCTGGCTGAAGCGGGTTTGACCGTTGAGGTGTCCGGCCGCGAAAAGCATCCTTATTCGATCTGGCACAAGATGGCCGAACGGCATGTCAGCTTTGAACAGGTCACCGACATCATGGCGTTCCGTGTCATCACGGAGAATGAAGCCGATTGTTACCGCGCGATGGGCATTCTGCACACGACATGGCAGTTCCTGCCGGGCAAGTTCAAAGACTATATCTCGACACCGAAGAACAACGGATATCGATCGCTGCATACCTCGCTGATGTATGAAAATTCGATGCGGGTTGAGGTGCAGATCCGCACACGCGAAATGCATCGCCGTAATGAATTTGGGCTCGCGGCGCATTGGGCTTACAAACAGTCGGACAGTGCCGATGGGCAGGTCGGCTGGCTGCGTGACCTGATCGAAATTGTCGATGCCAGCCATGATGCGGAGGAATTGCTCGAGCATACGCGCATGGCGATTTATCAGGATCGCATTTTTGCCTTCACGCCGAAAGGCGCGCTGTTCCAGCTGCCCAAAGGATCAAGCGCGGTTGATTTCGCCTTTGCGGTCCACACCGATCTGGGCCTTTCCTGTCTCGGTGCGAAGATCAATGGACGGCACATGCCGCTTCGCACGACGTTGCAGAACGGCGATGTGGTTGAAGTCATAAAAGGGGCGGGCGCAGAACCGCAGCTATCGTGGCTCAGCTTTGTCGTGACGGGGAAAGCGCGCGCCGCGATCCGTCGGAATGTGCGACAGAAAGAGCGCGCTGAAGTCGCGGCTATCGGTTCAAAACTGTTTGATGAAATCGCGAAAAAGGTGCCCGCTCGGATCGGCAAGAAAGCCATACGTGCAGCGATAGAACGGCTGGATATGGAAGGGCCGGAAGACCTCATGTTCGCTGTCGGTGCGGCGAAGTTGACCGACCGCGAAGTGATGGAGGCATTGGTCCCCGGATGCACCGCCGATTTCGCAGACGACAATGAATGGTCCCCGCGTGACCGCGCTATTTCGATCAAAGGGATGACGCCCGGCGTCGGCTTTGAGCTTGCCGAATGCTGCCATCCGGTCCCCGGTGATCGGATCGTGGGCCTTAGACGCAAAGGTGAGACTGTTCTGGTGCACTCGATCGACTGCCTTGAGCTGGTCAACGGGGTGGATGCCGACTGGCTTGATCTGTCATGGGGCAAGCGGTCCCACGGTGCGGTCGGGCGGTTTTCCGTTACGATTTATGATCGTCCGGGTACTTTGGCTGAAATGGCTGGCCTGTTTGCACAGAACAAAAGCAACGTGACCAGCCTCGCGCAATCACAGCTCGATCATCCATTTGTGACGTATAGCATAGATGCCGAAGTGCAGGATTTGTCGCACCTTGCCCGCATTCTCAGCGCGCTGCGCGCCAGCGATGCGGTGGCTCAGGCAGAACGCATTTAGTGGGCGTTATCGGGCTTGATCATGTGCAACTCGCCATACCGGCGGGCGGCGAAGATCAGATGCGCGGGTTCTTTTGCGGTCTGCTGGGGATGGTCGAAGTGCCGAAACCCGCTAATCTTTCGCCAAGCGGCCTCTGGCTAACTGGAGGCGGCGCGCATTTGCATATCGGCGTCGATCCCGATTTCACGCCTGCACGAAAAGCGCATCCGGCGTTTCTCGTTGATGACCTTTCATTGGTGCAGGAGCGGCTGGAGACGGCAGGGTATGAAACCCGCGATGACAAACCAGTCGATGGCTATGCCCGCTTTTTCACCACCGATCCGTTTGGCAACCGGATCGAATTGATGCAGCGCCTTTAAAGCAGATCGAGTTCGAGGGCGACCGGATCGCCCTCGGCCAAATCTTCGGCCCGCATGACTTTCTTGCTCACCAGCAAGGTCCAGTTTTTGGTTTGCCGGGACATTTCCTCGATATTCATCGGGAATACCGACGTTTTCCATTCCGTACCGCCAATCCGCGCGATGACTTTGACCGAGCCAAAGCCGCGCTGTTTGCCGAACTCAAGCCGGTGCAGGCGCGCATGCATGGCGATCGTTTCCGCCGCATCGCTTGTGACATTGACGAGATGATAGGTGCCGCGATCGCCCTGCCACCGTTTCAGCGGGAGCGTGGCGGTGACTGTCTCGCTCACTCGGCCTCGGCTTGGCCTGGCGCAGGCCCGTCGAGCGGTTCGTAGCGTGTGTATTCAAACTTCCGGACGGGCACGGGGATGTTGCAGATGTCCGCACCGCCGGCGGGCTTGATAAAGAACGGATCGCGGCGATTGGCGCGGGCATCGGCATATTTGGCGAAGGTTTCGCTTTCCGTGGAGAGATATTCGTAGGCATATTTGCGCTCAGTGGCGCTGCGTTCTTGATAGGTGCCGGTCGCTGCCAGATCGCTAACCACGCGGACCGACAGTATTGGAGTGCGCAGCTCGGCCTCTTCTTCGGTGTAAAAGCCAAGCTCGCCAGTGCCGCGCGGTAGCGAAGACAGGTGCTCCATCCCATCGATGATGCGACCCACCAGAGCGATATTGCGATCCAGATGACGCGGCGCATGGCCGATGACGGTGTAAAGCTCCGCGCCTGAGCCCGTGTCCGGCGAGTAATTCCGGCCCACGCCGACCATGCCGTAGCAGTGGATGGGCCAGAATTGGGCGGAGTCTTCGGGTGTGTCGGAGGCTATTGGCCAGCCTTCAAAGAATTCGACGAAATACGAATACGAGTCTCGCTGGTGCCACCCTTGTGGAGCAGAATCCGTTCTTGTGGTTGCAATCGAAAGCATTGAACGCCGTTCACTCTCCTCAGGGGTGAGCGTAAATTCGCCCGTTTGGTCTCTCTCCATTTTAAATTCATTCTCAGCCACTGCATCTGCCATTACTTCCATCGGTTGCGAGTAGTCACTCTCCCCCATCACCTTAAGCCCCTCGGGCAAACGCTTCTGCTCGGTCTCGCCGCTTTCGGGATTGTCGTATCCCGGATCACCCCATTGCACGACGTAATTGTCCTGCACGCGGTTGACGCTGATCCCGTCATACCATTTGGCGCGGGCGAGCGTGCGGATGTTGCTGACCCAGCCTTGCGAAAACGGCGCGGGCATCAGTTGGATCACCACTTCGCGCGGCTTCCCATTTGCATCGGGCGCAAGCGTCATCACGATCAAATCTTCGGTGTCGATCTGAACCCACTCTTCCTTCGCAGCCGCATCGACGATGGCATTGGGCGATGGCGCTCCAGCTGGAGCTTCTTGAGCCGAAAGCGTGGAGGTCAGGGCGAGCGCGGTGATGCCAAGGAATAATGTTCTCATATTCACTTCGTGCCATCATGCGGCTTGCGCTGCAATGGCAGGAAAGCTAGAGGCCCGCATCTGCCGTAATGGCATGCGGAGACGTGGCCGAGTGGTCGAAGGCGCACGCCTGGAAAGTGTGTAAAGGGGCAACTCTTTCGTGGGTTCGAATCCCACCGTCTCCGCCACCCACCCCCAGCACCAATCTCTGATTACAGGGCGCCTCTGCAAAGCCGCGGTGCGCGCGGTGTTGAACAGGCCAAACCGCCGTTGGCGCGCTCTTCAGCATCAGTCTCAGAGCGTTTCAGGCGAGATTTGCGGGGCCGGTCTCTGCGCCAATCGCAATCGGTAGAGTTTCCCTGTTTAGCAGGGAAAGAACAGGGAAAAACGTGCATTTCGAGGCCAAAACAGGCCGTTTCGCTTAGATTTGGGTAGAGAATCACTGATGAAAGCTCGTGATTGCCGCGACTTAGATACCGGAAAAGGAGGTTTCCCTGTTCTTCGCCGTAACAGGGTACTTATTCGCCCATAACAGGGGGCGAATTCGCAATAACAGGCCTGTTACTCAGCAGAACAGGTTAGCTGGGCGCTCGGCCAGTTCAGCGCTTTTCGCTGCTCATTCCAGCAAATCGGTATGTCCATTTTGATAAGCTGCTGGAGGTTGAGCGATGCAGGTTGACGTCCGCTGATAATGTCCCGCTGAATGTCTGGCGCGAGAAACGCAAGCCGGACAAGGTTTCGATCATAAGCGGCGGGAGGCGACGTCTCGAGCAAAGGCATGCCTTTGCGATCGCGTCCGAGCAATGAGTGCGCGCGGCGAAGCGCCGCAATCAAAGTCTGATCAGGTCTGATGTCCGGCTTGCCTTTGGCAATGATCAGACGCCGCCCACCACGCAGCGGAAGCGAGATCGGCATTTTGATGCAGCAGACCTTGGCGGAGGAATGGATGATCAATTCGCTGCCGCGAAGGTATCGGGAAACGCCATCGGCAAGCTTTGCGGCGAACTCGAATACCAATCCGTCATCTGCAATCCGAACGGCACGTATGAGATCAAGAGGGGCCTCATGGTGTGGCAGCCAGCGCGCAGCCGTATCAGAGACTATCGTCTCTATCGCAGTCGCCGGGAGTCTCTGGACGATGGCGTCATCACACTTGCTGCTGCCTTGCTGAAGTGAGGAGGATACGTAATAGCGATAAACCCGATTGGATCTTCCGCGTGAGAATGACGGGCTCATAAGCTCGCTATTTGCATCAAACAGCTTGCCGGTTAGCGGCGCTTTGGCGACGCGGTGCTCTGCGGCAAAACTGTGGCGGCGAGCATTGCGATCGAGCTTGCGCTGCACGCGCTCGAACAGTTCTGGATCAACGATCCCGTCATGCTCGCCTTCGAACACCTGATCCTTGTGTACGATCTGACCGAGATAGACGCGGTTGCGCAGCAGATGGAACAAAGCGCCGCGGCTGAAAGGGGTGCCGCCCGATACTCGTCCGGTTGAATAGATGCGAAGCTTGGAGAAAATCTTTCGCTCGGTGAGATCACGTTGAAGGGCGTGGACGGATCCCAGCTCGAGGTAGCGGCTAAAGATGCCCCGCACGGTCTCGGCCTCATCCTTGTTTATCTGCAATGTACGCGTGCCGGCTGCAGGGACGTCATAACCTAGCGGCACATTGCCTCCCATCCACATCCCCTTGGCTTTGGATGCAGCGATCTTGTCGCGGATGCGTTCGCCGGTGACCTCGCGCTCGAACTGTGCAAACGAAAGCAGCACATTGAGCATGAGCCGTCCCATCGAGTCCTTGGTGTTGAACGACTGGGTCACTGACACGAAACTGGTGCCAGCTTTATCGAAGGTTTCAATGATGCGAGAGAAGTCGGTCAGCGAACGCGTGAGCCGGTCGATCTTGTAGACCACCACAACGTCGATCCGGTTTCCTTCGATATCGTTTAGCAGAGCCTGCAGACCGGGCCGCTCCATCGTCCCGCCCGAATATCCGCCATCATCATAGAGGGTCGGGATTATGGTCCAGCCTTCGCTGGCCTGACTGGTTACGTAAGCCTCGCCTGCCGCGCGCTGCGCATCGAGACTGTTGAACGATTGCTCTAACCCTTCGTCGGAGCTTTTGCGGGTGTAGATTGCGCAGCGGACCGGTTGCTTGCCCTTGGTCATGCCGCATCCCTAAGGCCAAAGAACCGAGGCCCGTTCCAGCGGCTACCAGCAATTGCGGTCGCCGCAGCTGAGAGGCTTGGATAGAGCTCATCCTCCCAGCGGAACCCTTCTTCCTCGACCACGACTTTGATCTCGCGGCCTTTCCAAGTGCGGGTAAAGACTGCGCCAACGCCGAGTTGCCGTCCTTCTGGTTGAGCCGAGCCGGTTCGGGAAAGCGCTTTGCGGGTTTCTGCATCAATCCCGCCATATGCTTCGGTTTGTACTCGCCATGCCAGCATCAGACGCATGATCGGCTTCGAGCGCAGGATTGGAGGGACGCCGTAGCGCCGCCTCCATTCGGCTCGCAGTTCTTCAAGGTCCATAGCTGCAATCTCGCGAACGAGCTGTTGGGTCTCATCGATGCTCATGACGACACCTCAGCGCGGTAACGGCGGACGCCATCCACCTTCTCGGAGGTAATAGTGAGACCGCGCTTCTTAAGCGCGCCTGCCATCGCGCCTCGCACGGAATGCTGCTGCCAGCCTGTGGCTTTCATCATCTCCGCGATGGTTGCGCCGTTCGCGCGCAAGAGCAGTTTTTGAAGTGAGTCCAGTTTGCTCGGTTTCTTAGCTCTGGGTGTCTTTGTTTGTGATGCCTTGGCCATGGGTGTTCTCCGGTTGACGCGGGCGCCGAAATGGCGGCTGCTACCGAAAAAGGCCCGGATCTCCGGGCGCAAGAGACACTCATGCTCGCTAATGCATTGAAGTCCAGTCGAAGTTTAGCCCACAGTTTATCCCCATAGTGTTTGCTCACCTACCTTAGAATGCTGGTTTGAACCTGATATGTTCATGATATGAGCAAACCCTCTCCTGCGGCGCTTCCCTACGCCGATCGCCCGCTCAATGTCGTCTATAAGGCGGCCGCGAGTCTTGTTCCCGACCCCCGCAATGCGCGCACGCATCCCAAGCGGCAGATCGAACAGATCATCGCCTCGATAAAGGCGTTCGGGTTCACCAACCCGATCCTTGCTGATCCGGACTGCAACCTCATCGCAGGCCATGGCCGATTGCGAGCAGCCAAGGAGATGGGTCTTGCAGAAGTGCCGGTGATTGAACTGGCCGGTTTATCTGAAGCGCAGAAGAAAGCGCTGCGGATTGCAGACAACAAGATCGCGCTCAATGCCGGTTGGGATATGGAAATCCTCAAGCTCGAGCTGACCGAGCTATCGATGCCCGAGATCGATATTGATCTGGGTCTGACCGGGTTCAGTTCCGGCGAGATCGACGTCGTGCTGGCGGACAGCCCGGACCCGGACGACGAAGTGATACCTGAAGTGCCTTCCGAACCGCGCGTAAGGACCGGAGACATTTGGCAACTTGGCGAACACCGCGTCGCGTGCGGTGATGGCCGTGATACAGATTTTCTGGCCAAGCTGATCGGCGAGGGCGGACAGATCGACTGCGCGTTTTTGGATCCGCCTTACAATGTGAAGATCAACGGACATGTCAACGCGGCCGGCCGACACCGCGAGTTCGCAATGGCTTCCGGCGAAATGAGCGACAACGAGTTCCAGACCTTTCTCACCGATACATTAGGTGCCTGCGCCAAAGTATCGCGCGACGGCGCAGTCCACTTCGTTTGTATGGACTGGCGCCATATGGATGACGTCACAGCATCAGTAACCGAAGTCTACAAGAAGCTGCTGAACATCTGCGTATGGAACAAGAGCAATGCCGGGATGGGATCGCTCTATCGGTCCAAACACGAAATGGTGTTTGTTTACCGGGTGGGCGATGCGCCGCACACAAACGCGGTGGAGCTCGGCAAGCACGGCCGCAACCGCACCAATGTCTGGGACTATGCCTCGGTCAACTCGATGCGCGGATCACGGCGCGAGGATCTGGCGCTGCATCCTACGGTCAAACCGGTTGCAATGGTGGCGGATGCGATCTGCGATGTGACGCGCCAAGGCGAACTGGTGCTCGACATCTTCCTGGGCTCGGGCACCAGCCTGATCGCAGCAGAGCGGGTAGGGCGCGCGTTCAGAGGTCTCGATATAGACCCGGCCTATGTCGATGTGGCGATGACCCGCTGGTCACAGATCACGGGCAAAGAACCCAAGCTGATCCATCGATCGTCGAGCGGAGACTACAAGCTAGAGAACGCGGAATGAGCCGCGGCGGCGATACCCGTTTCAAAAAGGGGCAGTCGGGCAATCCCGCAGGCAGGCCGAAGAAGCGCCGCCCCAATGTTTCTGCATTCGATATTGTCTTCGACAAGGTTCTCACCGTCAATGAAGGCGGCAAGCCCCGCGAGTTGACCGTCGAGGAAGGCCTGCAGCTCCAGACCTATCAAGCGGCTTTGGGTGGGAGCAAAATGGCGATCCGTCAGGTGCTCAAGATGATCGAAAAGCGCGAGACGGCGCTTGCGAAGCGTAACAAGCCGGCCACCAGACAAATCAGCACGGTGCACGAGCAAAGCGCCCACAATGCGACCGAGGCTCTCGCCATTCTGGGCATGATTGAAACTGAGCCAGAGCCAAGTTTAGGTTCTGATGCCGAACCTCGCTGGAAGGTGACGACTTGGGCCGCACAAGCTGGCTTGAGCCGCCCGGGTAAGCGTCAACTGGAGGCGAAGGACATTAGCGACATAAAGTTCTTCACCAAAGGTTCTGAGAGGCTGCGCTGGCCGCGGGGGAGCGACGCATGAATCAGCGAAAAGCCAATGCTCAAACGGATCAATCACAGTCGGTAGGCTACGGCAAGCCGCCGAGCGCGACCCGGTTTAAGAAGGGCCAGTCCGGCAACCCAAAAGGGCGGCCAAAAGGCAAACGCAACTCACAGATCCCGTACAATCATGTTCTGGGACAAATGGTCACGGTACGAGAGGAAGGACGCAAGCGCCGGATCACCGCGGCTGAGGCATTTATCCTTCAGCTCACGCAGAGAGGACTGGCCGGTGACAGCGCGGCGGCTCGGTCATCATTGGCTGCCATTGAAACCGCGCGTGCGAAGAGTGCGGATGCGGAAGGTCTTGGGATCACGAAGATCGTGACTGTGCCCATGCAGATCGAGTGCGTTCTACGAACGCTCGGCATGACCACAAAGAAGTTCCCAACCGACAAAAAGCGCGTGCGTTGGGAAATCAATCCTTGGGCGGTTGAGGCCGCACTCGCTAGGCTTGGCGAACAACAGCTCACTGAGGCGGAACAACGCGAGGTGTGGAACTGCACCCGTATGCCGCACAAAGTGAACTGGCCGGACTGGTGGACGGTCACTGAGTGAACGGCTGCTTTGCGCCCCAACATAAGACGTAGTCATTCGAGATCTTAGTGCCCGAAAGCGGACATTCTCTGTGGCCATTCCGGCCACGGGGAATGACAATGACTTACTCACCCTTCGATCCTGCAGCTCAAAACCGAGTGCCTTGGAATTTTGGAGCGAAGATTGGGCCCAAGCGTCCATTCAATCAGAAACAGATTTGGGCGATCCGTTTCTTTCTAGATCGCGAAAAGCGCGTTCGAGATCGCGCGCTGTTTGATCTGGCGATCGATAGCAAGCTGCGAGGCTTTGATCTTGTTGAGTTGAAGATCGGTGACTTGGTCAGCGGTCTAGAGATCAGAGCGCGAGCAACTATCACTCAGCGCAAGACCGCTCGGCCTGTTCAGTTCGAGATTGCGGCAGATGCGCGAGCAAGCCTGTTTACCTGGCTGGAACTGCGAGGAGGTGACGTCGAGGACTTCGTCTTTCCAAGCCGAGTGGATCACACCCGTCATTTGAGCACCCGACAATACGCTCGCCTTGTCGATGAGTGGGTTGCAGCGATTGGCTTGCGTCCGGAGGAATATGGCACATATTCGCTTCGTCGAACGAAGGCTTCGATCATCTACAAAGCCACGGGCAACGTCCGAGCGATCCAGATATTGCTCGGTCATTCCAAGATTGAAAACACGGTCCGATACCTTGGTGTCGATATAGAAGACGCTCTTACCCTTGCAGAGAAGACTGAGATTTGACCGCTCACGGGCGCTGGCTCGAGAGCTGGCGTCCGTTACTGGGGGTGGAAGCGGACATCACGTCCATAGCTAGAACCAAGCCCTCAGGCCGATCACGACCTTCAACCCATCCGGGTCTTCGCCAGCGGCTCTGGCGATGTCTGCGGTTTCCCCCAACGCAGCCTCATATTCGATGCCGACATACGGCGCGAACTCGCGTTCGATCTCGTAGCGCAGCCGCACACCCGGCTCGATCTTAGTGATCCCAGCACCAATCCCGCGTTCGGGAATATCTTGCGCCGCCAATTCCACCTCAAGGCGCGGCTGCACGATCAGCCGCTGCGTGATCTTCTGATCGTATTCGCCTTCCAAGCGCGCCATAAGATCGCCTCGATCCGACAAGAAGAGCGCACCATCGACATGGAACATATAGGGCGCAAGGCCCTGAACACCGACAACCAGATGCCCACGTGTGTCCGGCTTTGGGTCAAAGCGCACACCCGCTTGCAGATCAAAGAAGGGGCCAATGGCGCGGCTGTACAGTGCCTGTATTTCCGCGTCCTCCAACTCACCGCTGAACTCGCCTTCACCCTCTGTTTTCAAAACAAAGCGGTTGATGTCGCCGCCGTAGAAGGCTTGCGCATCCCAGACATATCCGTCCTCGCCGCCATCTGTTGCGACGCGAGCCTCAAGTCTTTCAATGAGAACGCTTCCCGTGCGCATCCCGCCATTTTCGCGGGCAAGATTTTCACGGCTTGGTGCCATGGCGCCAGCTCCCCAGATCGCATCGGCGGCATGGCGCGGGCCATCGAAGGCTCGCGCGGGCACTGCATCTTCGGGCGCGGCACCGGGAACAGACTTGTTTGGGGCGGCCCCATGGCCACTATGGTCCATCCTGGAATGATCCATTGAGCCATCATCCTTCGCGCCATGCTGCGAGTGGTCCATTGCCGAATGGTCGGGCGCGGCATGTTGCGAATGGTCCATCTTGCTGTGGTCCGGTGCTGGAGCGTCCTGATCTTCTGCGGTTTCCTCAGCCTTAGGCGGGCATTGCTCGGGCGGCAAATGGCCCATGGCGCAATGATCCGTTTCCGTTTCAGGCTTGGCATCCCGCGCTCCATGCCCGGCATGGCCGCCGTGCCCCGAATGATCTTGAGCCGCCGCAGCTATGGGCGAGAAGGCGAGCAAAGCGGCGGCGATTTTTGCAAAGCGCGTCATGCTGGGAAAGGTCGCACGGTCACAACCTGCATCATGCCTGCGTGCATGTGGTAAAGCAGGTGGCAATGGAAGGCCCAGTCGCCCGGCTCGTTCGCGGTGAGATCGAATGTCGCCGTGCCGCCCGGTTGCACCACCATTGTGTGCTTCAAAGGCTGGTGCGTATGGTCCGCGCCGTTCACCATCTCGAAGAAATGGCCGTGCAGGTGGATCGGGTGCGCCATCATGGTCTGATTGACCAGCTTCACACGGACACGCTCATCATATCCGAAACGGATCGGGTCATCGGTGACGGCAGTGAACTTCTTGCCGTCAAAGGACCACATATAGCGTTCCATGTTCCCGGTGAGATGTATCTCCATTTCCCGGTCAACTTCGCGGTGCGGGTTCATGCGTTTGGCTTTGAGGTCGGTGTAACGCAGCACGCGGTGCGGAACTTTGTCTAAGCCAAGGCCGGGGAAGTCCATCCGGTCCATTGGCATCGGCGCGACCATATCGACGCCGGGTCCGGCCTCGACATCATCGGGGAGCAGCGAGGTGTCGCGCATATCGTGATCCATGCTGCCCATATCGCCATGGCCCCCACCATGACCCATCGCAGCGTGATCCATCATGCCCATGTCGGTCATGGTCAGTGTCGGTATCTCACGCAAGGCGGGAGGAGTGGCGATATGGCCGGGATGCGAAGTAAGGCTGGCAACGCCCATCCCGCTTCGATCCATGGCTTCTGCAACGATGGCGTGACTGCCATCTATGGGCTGGACGATGACGTCATATGTCTCGGCAACGCCAATCTGGAACTCGTCCACCTCGACTTCATCAACGTCCTGTCCGTCGGTTTGAATAACCGTCATAGGGACGCCGGGTATGCGGACATTGAAGAATGTCATAGCACTGCCGTTGATAACGCGTAGCCGCACACGCTCGCCGTGTTTGAACTCCAGTTGCAGATCATCAGAAGGGCCGTGACCATTGATGAGATAGGTGTAAGTTTGCCCCGATACGTCCGCGATGTCGCGTGGGTTCATGCGCATCTGGCCCCACATGCGGCGCATCTCGCCCGACATCTCACCCTCGGTCGCGCTTTGCATCTGATTTTGGAAATAGTGCTCCCCAACTTTCAGCAGACGCATAATCTGATGCGGATGGATCGGAGTGAACTCACTCAGCAGCACCACATAGTCGCGATCATAGCGCGGGTCCGGTTTTTCGCTCTCGATGATGATCGGACCATAGTGGCCAGCCTGCTCTTGCAGGCCAGAGTGCGAGTGCCACCAATAGGTTCCTGTCTGACGGATCGGAAACTCATAGGTGAAGGTCTCACCCGGCTTGATACCGGGGAAGCTGACACCGGGAACTCCATCGAATTGAAACGGCAACAGCAGGCCGTGCCAGTGGATCGAACTGTCTTCGTCCAGTTTGTTAGTGACGTGCAGGCGAACGTCCTGCCCCTCGCGTAAGCGGATAAGGGGACCGGGCACAGTGCCGTTCACCGCAAAGGCGTGACCTGACTGTCCGCCCGTCATGAAGTGCGCATCCCCGATCGAGAGCTTTATGTCTTCGCCGGATAACTCGCCAAAACCGTTCTTTGCATGCGGCAGCGAGCCGCCCTGCGCCCAAGCAGGCATGGGCAGCGAAGATGCTGCGGCCAATGTGGCAGTGCTGGTGATAAGTTTGCGACGGGAGAGCTTAGGCATATAGAACAAAATCTCTGTTGAACGAGTGAGATGACGTTTATATACCCCCCTAGGGTATTTCAATCAGAAAGCGAACTATGGCCAAAGACTCCGCAACAACTAAGGGCGCCAAGCTGAACCGCCTCAAGCGGATCGAGGGCCAAGTGCGCGGCGTCGCGCAGATGGTCGAGGATGACCGTTATTGCATGGATATCCTCCAACAGATCGCCGCGATCAAATCAGCACTCGCGAAGGTCGAAACGCAGGTACTGAAGGATCACGCGGCTTGCTGCGTTGCGGAAGCTATCGCCAGTGGTGACGAGGGCGAACAGCGGGAGAAGTTTGAGGAACTTGTGGACCTGCTGGAGCGGACACGGAAGTAGCGTGAGCAATGTCCGCAATTGGGTCGTTGCCAGTCAGTTCGTTCTTAGCGCCAAAACCAGTCTAGCCGCCAGTCAGTCCCCGCATCACCCGATTTGCCGCTAAGAGGCTGTTTATGGGGTGGGAAGCGGACCGTTGGAGTTCAATTTCTGCCCTCACTGGCTTTCCAGTTGCTAGCCGCCCAAAGCCCTGCACCGCCAAGCACAAGTTCGATGGCAACTTCGCGTAGCGGTTGAGTAGTTAAGAAATCCAAGCCTTCAATCCAGACCCCGCCGAGCCTGCTCAATCCCACAGAAATGAAAATAATCGCTGCAATGAGGCTGCGCTGCTGTTGAGACAATTGAATGTGACCGCCGAACAGCAAGGTTAGGGCAATCCCAATCTCACCGCCGCCGATCATGGCGCGCATTGCTGTGCGCGCCGATGGTTGGTCGAGGTTGATATCGTAATAGTGCAAAATTTCTGGCTGAACAAAAGTGACTATCGCTAATGCCAGAAAAATGCAGCCAGCAATGGTAGGGTAGAGGCGGCTGGCACCGTTGCGGAAGCAGCTGATCAAAAGAACCGCCTTGTCCCGCGTTTGTAGTCCAAATACTCTTCGCCATATTGCTGCTCTAGCCATGGTTCCTCGAAGATGGGAGCGAGCAAATACAAGGTGGCCCAGAACACCAACAATATCCAGACCAGCGGCGTGTTGGCCAGCAAGCCCCAGCCAATCATGCCAACCCATGTCGCGACGTAGACAGGGTTACGGCTTACGCTGAACCACCCTTGGGTCTTGAGGCCATGTTTCTCGCCGAAGGCATTGCGCCAGCCCATCTGGAAAGTGACCCAGAAAGCAAGCGAGAACCCTATCACCAACAACAGAGTTCCAATCGAATATTGAGGGAGGGAGGACGCGGGAGGCACAGGCTCGAAAAATAGAAACGAAAGCGCCGCCAATGGGTAAAGAAACAACCGAAACAGCGTCATGAAGGTTCGGTGCTGCCAACCCTCTTTCGTCGGTGGCGGGAAGAACTTGAATTTACCACTCAAGGCCGCAAATGCAGCCAGGATGACTATCGCGGATATTGCGCAGGCCGATACGCCAAATAATATCCAAGGCGTGGACGAAGGAAAGTCGATCATCAGTGTTGCTCCTATAGCCAGCGCCTTGTCTGCTCGCGATATGCGGCAAAGGCATTTCCGAAGTTCTCTTCAAGAACACGCTCTTCTGGAATGATCTGAAAGACGGTTATGGAAATTGCATAAAGCAATGCCCCGCTAAACGCGGCGATGTTCTGCCAGGCGAAGGCCAAACCAAGAAGAACAAGCAGCATGCCGAGATACATGGGATTTCTCGTGAAGCGATATAGACCTGTTGTTACCAGCCGCTCGGCTTTTTCAGGTTCAATCGGATTTACCGTTGTCCCTGCCCTTGCGAATGATCTTACAGATAGCAGCAGCAGTAGCGAACCAGCCAGAACCATCGGCACCGATAGCCAAAAGAATACTCCGGACTGGATAGTTAGGAATGGGATGTTCACCGCTAAAAAGTAACTCGCAATGCCATAAATGGCGAATTGCAAGAGCGGCGGAAAATAGAGCCTTTTGGTGTCTTTGGCAGGCTTGCTTTGCGAAGATTTGCTCATCGTTTCACTCACTTGAAAATGATTCGATGTAGGTGATACAGTCTACAGCGACTGTAGAGGCAAGAGAGAAACGCACATTCTTATGAAACCAATGACAATTGGCCGTCTATCTAGCGCTGCAAACGTAAAAGTGACCACTATTCGCTACTATGAAAGCATCGGTTTGATGGGCATCCCAGAGCGCAGCGCGAGTGGACAAAGGCTATACGGTAGCGTTGACGTGGAGCGTCTATCATTTGTCAGGCATGCCCGTGAACTTGGTTTCTCGATGGAAGCAATCAAGGATTTGATTGGATTGCAAACCGAGCCCGATCAAGACTGCTTAGCTGTAGACACAATTGCACAGAAGCAACTTCTCGAAGTGCAAAAGCGGCTTGCTCAGCTTGAAGCCTTAGAGCGTGAGTTAAAACGCATGATCGAGAATTGCCAAGGCGGCAAAGTTGGCGGGTGCCAAGTCATGGCTGCAATCAATGATCATTCTGAATGCGAGGCCGACAGACACGAGCGTTTGAAGTCGCTCTAAAGCGAAAATTCTCCAAAGGCCGCAATTTGGTCGTGAGCCGGAAGGTCCGCTCGGTGTGCCTTGCTGGCCAGAACCGGACAGTCCGTTTCCGGCCCACTTTGAGCCATCGCTTGTTGCGCGGTTCTGGGGGTGAAAGCGAACTGTCGCTTCCGTTGAAAAACAACGCTGTTAAACGCAATTGCGCGAGGTTGCGGTTCCTGGAAGCGCCACAGACCTTCCATGGCTTCAAAAGGATCTTGGCGGTAGCTCTACAGCCTCTCCCAAAGTCGCCCGTTCATCAGTTCCGGTTCTATAGGTGCATTCTTGATCACAGCAGTTAGGTTCTGGTGCCATTCAACATCGCGCCACATGCCAACGAACTGCGGCCCACAGAAGTTGCTCGTTGCGTTGACCAGCCAGCGCCCCGTCGCGGCGGCCGAGAGCGTCCCAACTGAACAGACGTCCTTGACCCAATCCCATGGCAGCAATGGCCAGTCCTTATAGTCAACTATGGCCCAGCACTCGGTTATAATCATGGGCTTACCCGTGTTCCTCGAAATATCAGCGAGTTCCGCGATTTCTTCTCTGAGCAGCGTGTCCCAATATTCCGGACGCGCAGCATAGGTGGACGCGGCCAGCTGCTGCATTTCGATATAGTCATCTTGCGAGAAGCGCTGATACTCGTAGCCAATGATGTTATAAAACTCATTGCCGTTTTCGTTCACCATCCATTCGTGGTGATCGATAGCATCCAAGTACGACAGATCGTGACGGGCATAATCTTGAATGTCACTATTGTTGGTTGAGAATAGGAATGGGATCTCCGGATAGTCAGCGCGCAAGGTCGCAAATGCTCTGCGCATAAAGTGCTCTGCCCGTGGGGCATGAAACTCACCCCATTGCAGTTCCGGCTGCATAAATGGCGCCCACAATGGCCCTGGCCACTCGTTGCAAACATCTACATACAGCACGCTATCCAGCAGCCCTGCAGCATTGATGTGATCAAGAGTAGATTTCCAGATGCGCGCCAACGCTTCACCATCGGTGATTTGCAAACGAACATTGTCGAGATCTTCCCGAAACCAACTTGAAATTCCCAGCTTGATATCGCGTTGCTGGCACTTGCTGAGAAATTCGATCAAAGCAGGCAGAACCTGCACATCGACGAGTCCCGGCGCGCCCCAATCTTGTACGTGCCAAACTGGCTTAAGCCGCCAAGTTTTCATCGGATTGGCATCAATAAGGTGCGGATAGACGTCAATTCGAATAGCATCATAGCCCCGCTCGACCAGCTCATCGAGCGCTTGATCCCAATTCTCGTAACCAGCGCCAGGCCATCGCCTTTCAAGCCATGAGAAATCCCACATAGTTATCGCACGAGGGCGTTTTGTTCCGCGATGCTCGGACGACACGTTGGATGCAGTCGCCGGCATTGCTGCCAGGCCGCCCAGTGTAGCGCTAAGGCCTGCGAGAAATTCCTTTCGATTTAGCACTTAAACACCTTTCTCGTAGTTCTCGTCAGACAAGCCGTGTTCGAACGCTCAATCACAAAAAGCGATCCTAAGCAGCGCCGCTTCCAGCCACAGATCAAGATCATTGAGAAACCAATATGACATCGTTGTCAATAAGTTCGTATCTAATGAGTGCTTCAACTGAAGCACTCTCACGAACGCACACTAGGCGACTCATCGGGACTAGGCTCGTCTAGGAGCTTAGGGCCTCGGGGCAGATCGAAAACCCGGCACTTTCGGGTCCAATCTATCTGCTACATCCTAGATTTTGACGCTAGCTTTCTCTGCATAAGGCCATCACGTCTGCATCTGGGGCGTGAGCTGAATGTCGGCTTTGACGAATTCCACCCTTCAAAGCGGACTTCTGCATCCGGCCCAAAAGACGAACGAAGGAAGATTAGAGGGAGAAAGGCCGCTGGCCTGCGCTCTTAACTTGGAGCGGTACTTCAAACTGTGCTGTTGGCGGTCTCGCCATGGGCTTGCTAAGGTAGGGGCCTGCTAGAGGAGAACTATTATGGCCATCGCAGACCAAGTCCCCGTCAATTCGGGTTTTCCAGCCCGCACGGATGGTGCGGATGTCATTCGGGATGTGGACTTGGTGGGAAAAACGGCAATTGTCACGGGCGGCTATAGCGGCATTGGCTTAGAAACTGTGCGTGCGCTCGCCAACCAAGGAGCGCGCGTAATTGTCCCCGCGCGTAGTCGGGACAAGGCAACATCAGCGCTCGCGAGCCTTAGTGACCAGGTCGAGATAGGCGACATGGATTTGGGCGACATCGCTTCGGTTAGGCGGTTTGCTTCAAGCGTGTCGAATTCGCTGACACGCGTCGATCTTTTGATCAACAACGCCGGTATTATGGCTTGCCCTGAAACGCGGGTCGGTCACGGCTGGGAAGCGCAATTTGGCACAAATCACCTGGGGCATATGGCATTAGCGCTAGGGCTCATGGACGTGCTGTGCAAAGCCACAGGAGCTCGAGTTATCACCTTGTCATCAACGGGACACAAGCTCAGCAACATTAGATGGGATGATATCCAATTCACAAAGACCCCATATGAGAAATGGACTGCTTATGGGCAATCAAAGACTGCAAATGCGCTATTCGCTAATGCGCTGAGCAGACGCTTGAAACGATCTGGCGGACTTGCTTTTTCTGTACACCCAGGGGGAATATTCACGCCCTTGCAACGCCACCTTTCGATAGAGGAGCAGGTGACCTTAGGCTGGCTGAACGAAGATGGCAGTCCATCTGAACTCGCCAAGTCGGGCTTCAAGACGCCCGAACAAGGATGCTCTACGACACTCTGGGCCGCGACCAGCGACAAGCTAGATGGCAAGCCAGGCGTATACTGCGAGGATTGTGATATCGCCGTGCCAACGGAGCTTGGTAGCCCGACGGCTCGCTTTCGCGGTGTTGACGCCTACGCGTGTGACGATGAGGCAGCCGAACGGTTGTGGGAAACGAGTGAAGCGACGTTGGCAGGGAACTGATCGCATCCGATGGCAAAACACCCTAGCCTAAGCGCGGTCTTTCGCTGTGAAACAAGTGCTGACATGAGCAGAAAAAATCACAGCTAGGTGACTTATGTCCGAATCTGGCATCGTAAGCATAAGATCCCTTTGGCGCCTACTTCAGCCATTAGCAGACATTCCGCTAACGGCCCACAATATGCCAATTTAGGGCGAGGCGGCGCTAGTTGCTGTCGGGCTGATGCAGTCCATGTCTAGTATACGTAAATGATCGCGTTCCATCGGCCAGTTCAAAACCTTCGAACACCTCCAAAAACTGGCGGGCTTGATCCAGGTCACGAAAATAGATGGCTGTGGCGTGGTGTGTCGTTCCGCGCGAGGGATGCACTGCGAAATCCCACGACCCCAAGTTCTCGCTCAACCAGCTTTCCATATCGATTGGCCATCGAACCGTTCCACCTTCTGGAACGGCAAACTTTATACGGATTGGAAACGCTTTGTCGTCGATGGCAGATTGAGGAGTTGAGCGCCTTGGCATCATCGGAACATAAAAAGAACAAATGTGATTCGCAATCCTATTATCCCCGCTGCGTCCAGAGTTGTTCGGTGCGATCAATTTGAACGTCGCCTTTGTATGGCTGGCAAAGATGCCTTGCCTCCAAATGCGACCCGTTTTGCCAGAGCGCGAACTGCTTCGGTTCGAGAATTACCGGCATGCGACTATGAACTTGTGCTGCCGCTCCAGCACTGTCCGTCATCACCATTGAATAACATTCACCCCATTCATCAAACGCACGCCAAATTCCTGCGACTGCAAAAAGCTCTGTGTTTGGCAATGAAAGCCAAGTACGCACTTTTTTGCCTTTAGCGCCTTCCGCCTCAGCCCAGGCATTCAACGGAATAAGGCAACGCCGTTCCTGAAATGAGAAGCGCCACATAAAGCTATCTAGCTTGTCTGAACGCGCATTGTTGACCGGTTTCGGCTTCAACGAATTTCCAGTTTTCTTGCTCTTTTGAACGAGTGGGAAGCCCCATGTCATTTGCTTTAGTTCGCCGTCAGCGACAACCGCACCGGGATAGCCGGGGTAAACTTCGACGCCGAAATTTGCACCGCTCAAGCTGTCAGCGGCGTTGAACCATTTGGCAACTTCGGCCGGCATCGTTCCAAGTTTGTAAAGGTTGCACATTTGAATCTCTTTTTTGCAGAGTGCTCATTGAGCGAACTGGAGCGAGAAGCCAATCCGTCGCGCATTCCAATTCTCACTTGGCCCGCAGAAGAATTGCAACCCGAACAGATTTTCAACTCCATGCGACTTAGTCAAAGCCTCTGTATTGCCGAACTCGTAAATCAGCATCAGATCGTCCGAGTGCCGATCGGACTTAAGTCATAGAGAATTACTGGGCCCTAGTAGCTTCTCGCGCAAACGAGGGCCTTTAGCTCGTATTTTGGGCCGAGCCGAGAATCTACTTTTAGCGCCCCGGCCGCCAAGAGCGGCCATTCTGCTATTGGCCCAACGTCTTACCAGGCACACGAGGAGAGCTAAGCTTTCTTCGATTGCTATGGCTGCCGCCACTTGGCTCACTTGTGGTGACTTATCTCAAGATTGATGCGCTGTTTTGTAGATCTAGCATTCCGAACATTGATGTGCTTGCTTGGGACGGTTCGAAGTTGATCCACAAGCGATGATGCTCGAGTTGATACGAGAGACTGAGAATTCCAGTATCGCAGCGCTTCGCAGGTTAGTCTATAAATGGTGCAAAAGAGCGCGAAATTAGCAACTAAATGAACCCTTTGAATAGCCCGCGCACGCTTCAACTGTCAGGGATACCACATCAATGAGTGATCCGAACATTGACGATGAATTACCGGCGCTTCAGCTGGCTGAAGATGCCCGCATTAAGAAGGCTTTCGATCCACATATCGCATCGATTGTTCTGAGGCCTAAAACCAACAATCCATCTGAGGGATACGGCCTTGCGGCCTCAGTTACGCTAGGCTCCGAGATCGTGGAGATTCCCGTCGATGACAAGAGCTCAGATCCATTGGCCGGACGGGAAGTATTCGAATTCAGAATTCAGATCTTCAAGGCTGAGCTGATACTGGACACAGTGGATTGTGCGCTGGACCACACACATGAGGTGGAAAAACTAGCAGGAGGGTCGATCTCTAGTTCCGCTTCGCTGGAGCAAAGTGCGGCAAGTCGATCAACGAAGATAAAATTGGATTCAGGGGATCTGATCGAGAGCCTTACTGGCGCAAAGGTTGGGTTCGAGCATGAATTTTCAGGCCCATCGAATGAGGTTCCGAAGCATTGGTTTGAGGTCACGGCTCTAGATGACTGTATCATACAATTTGCAAGTATGGGTGACGAGCCGGTGCCGCTATCTGGTCGGCTACTCGATGAGTTTGCTGGTTGGCGGATCATACCTAGACATGACGGTCCCTCCGCCGTCGTAGGAAGGGTTAGAGTCAGAGAAAGCTGGATAGAGCTAATTGATCCAAGACCAGTAGGTCGAATGGGGATTTGGACAAAAAGGCTCCTCGATCTTTTTGGTGGAACGAGTAAGCGAGCGACGTTTCGAAAGAGCGCGTTTCAACTGCTCTTAAGGCATTTGGTTGCCGAAGGTCTTCAATCGAGTTCCGACACAAGAGACGCTACTCTTGCCGCTGACTCGGTCATAGTAGACGCAAGAACCGCTGCTCTCTCGAAGCTAGAGTTTGACGATCGAGAGAGCGCGTTCGACTTCGCGGGTAGGGCCATCACCCGCTTTCTGCAAGCGCCAGCCGGCAAGGAGACTGACGCCCTTTTGCAGCTCGGTGTACCTCAGGAGAGCGTAGAAAGGCTAGTAGACCGATATTCAATAGCCATCGGCGAAGAATTTGAAATCATTAACGTTGAGTCGGAGGTTTTGGACCAGCTCGTAGATTTGTATGTTGATTCTGTGGCCACCAGAATCAAGGAAGAAGGTCTGGCGATTGAGGATTTCAGTGTCGAAATCGTTGGATCGATCTTTGGTGATGAGGACGTGCTCTCGCAACGTTCGAGGAAACAGCTTCGGCGGGTGGGTATCGTCCTGAACAAAACGGTCGCTCAAGGACTTCTTCGTAAGGTCCAATCACCAGCAGCAATTACCTATATCCTCGGCTCTGAAGAACTTCGGAAGTTCCGGCACCAAGTTGGTAAATCTGTGAGGTATGACTTGACTCTTCGTCAGCTGGCAGAGGTCGTTGCAGATGAGGATTATGTGGCGGCATTCTTAGAAAACCGAAAAGATCGGTTCTCTCGACTGATCAAGAACTATACTGATCGTGCCGACTAGAGAACATCTCCGATCGTTTTGTACGTTGCGAACCGGGTCGCTAAATCTTCGATTACGTCGCTTGAGTATGTCTAATGCAGTAATCTCAGAGACTCGCTAGAATCGAAAAGGACCCAAGCCCATCTTTTTAGAACGGCCTCACCAGAGTCGAACGCCAATTGTCTGCTTTTAAGCCTCCACTGCTCAAACCTGATATTCCGTTATCGGCCCAGTTCAAGCCACCGTTCGACATCTGATTCTGGGAGTGAAAGCGGACGTTGGGGCTATTCGACCGTCAACAGACTTGCATCGAGACTCGCTTGGATGTTGGCGCTAACGTAGTTCTTATGGGGCGCGACCTAACCGAGATGACTGAAGTCTGTCAGGTGACAACGAGCAACAAGTAAGGGATCAAATGACGATAAGGCAAAGCTTGTTTGAACCCGCACAAAGCGCACCCGTGGGCTCTTCCGTGCATTGGGTTGGCGAACTGTTGTTTGGCGGTGTGGCGGTGACGCTGTGCGTTCTCGCGGTGGCGATTGTAGGGTTTCTTTGGCTTAGCGGGCGGCTGGCTGTGCGCGAGAGCTTGAGCGTTGTGCTTGGCTGTTTCCTGCTAATCGGCGCGCCTGCGATTGCACTGGGGATTATGCAAGGTCTGAGTGGGAGCGGAGCGCAGTCCAGCCAAGTTGCGGGCTTGCCGCTAGCCGAGCCAACCGCGCGCGAGCTTGAGCCGGTGCCCGATGATCCAAATCCAAGCGCATCTTTGAGGCGGTAGAAAAGTCAGCCCCACCGCGCTGTTTAGTGCAGTGGATCAGCGAACTTTTGGATGGTTACGTAGCTGTGATGGTGTGCGTTCTTGCGGCCTCAATTATGGAGGTTTTGTTGCTGAGCAGGCACCCGGTTGTACGAGAGAATTTGGCTGTTTCGTGCTGATCGGAGCGCCTACAGTCTAAGCTAGCCTAGCAAATCTTCCGATGGCCGCCAAACACGCCTGGCCAAGCTACACGCTGCTCCAGCGTCAGCGGAGAGCTTCCGCAAGTTGGGAGAGTTACTTCATAACTCCACCCCAATTTAGTGTAAAAATGCACCTCCATAAGATATTGATGGTTTTGCAGCAATATTTTGTCAAGAATGCCGTGGCCTTAGGCTTATTCATCCATATAAAAACTAAAACCACTTCGTATCTCAAACAATGCCGGATCGACTTGCTTCCACTCTATGGCGCTTAAATCTTTGAGTGCGGCATAAAGTGTATCATTTTCTGCCGATAATTCCGAATTTATCAGACGAGTACCTTTGGCAATCGCTTGGGAAATGGAGGCACTCGAAATATATCGTAGTGTGTGGAAGCCAGATATTCTTTCGGTACTAAAATCGGAAGTATCGTTGAATTCGAAATTTCCTTCAAATAAGATTTCAAAAACCTTCACGGTTGTTCACTCCATCGAATTGGAACACTGCATATCCAGATAAGACATTATTCGAAAACTATAAACTAAGATATATCTTCGTTGTCTAGATTCTCAGTCATTTCGACATCTTCGTCGAACACGTAGGATTCTAAAGCCTTCTCAGAAATCGTTCCTAACGGGTTCGAAATCGCGTCAGCCGCCTCCATCGCTTGGTCTACGGCTTCTAAGCCGACTGCACCGGCTGCAGAAAGGTGTCCCCAGAACGAATGACCTTTTCTTCCCTCGGTCTGATTATGAGGCTTTCCCTTTTGTCCAGTCGGCTTACCGTCCTTGTCCTTTAGGGCGTGACCTTTGTGTCTCATTCGCTTGCTTTTATCGTTGCTAGTTGCGCGTTCAAGCTCCGTGCTTTTTTGCTTGGTCCGAGATGTAATGTTTCCTTCCTTGCTTTTTCTAATCCGGATAGCTTCTTTCTTGGAGACTTTCCGGCCTAACTTAAATCCTTTTCGGGTTAACGTAATCAATCTCCAGCCCCATTTACCCGTAGGATCCGCGGCATTAATCGGGTCCTGTCCAACATAGCCGTAGAGATTGACGTTGTCCTCATACCCAATCGGATCGGTCTGCATAAACCGGCCCAGCGCGGGTGAGTAGATGCGGGCTTTGTAGTAATACATCCCGAGCTCAGGGAGCCAGACTTGGCCCGTGTACTGGAACCGCCCGCTATTGCTGGAGCCGGGCTGACCGTACTCGTCATAAGTGTTCACCACCCGCGCGCCGTCTTGATAATTGGAGCTGTAGACGATCGATCCGCGCGCATCGCTCTGCAGGAACCGCGCCGAGCCAAGGCTTGCATATTGACCGCTATAACTCACTAGAGGATCGTCAACGCCCTCGGCTGGCCCATGAACGTGCCGCGCCAGTGTGGTGCCGTTCGTGGCGAACTCTCCGACCATCGCATCGCCGTCATGCAGATATGTGCGCTGATCATTTAATATGCCGCAGACATAGTTCTCAGTCTTGTAGAGACGGCCCAGCGGATCATAGAATAACCTTGCTGCAAGAACGTCCGTTGCGGTTGGGCAGCCGTTTTGAGATGCCTTGAACCGCATCTCAACCAGACGGTTTTCAACGTCGTAGAGATAGGTGTTGGAGCCATCATCGATCAGATTGCCATTGTCGTCATACTCGTAAGTCGCGCCGCTGACAGAGGTATACTGGTTCAAACCGTTGGTCGCGTATGTCCGTGTGACCGGGTTCTGATATCCATCCCAGCTATAGGTGTCTCTGGTCTGGGTTTCGCTCTTGATCTGGGACGCGGCATTGCGCGTGAACGACCATGTGACGTCATACTGACTGCTAAGGCTGTCGATATTGATCGAAGCCATCCGGCCAATCGGATCATAGGTCCAGCTTTGATCTGGTGCAGAACCATACTTTGCAGCAGTCGCTAACTGACCATTGGTGTTGTAATTATAGTCAACCAGAACTTCGCTAACGGGTCCTCTCAAACGGTTGAACTGACCACCTGACGAGTATTCATAGGTGAAGGTCTTGTTGTCCCAGCCATGGGTCACGCTCGTGCGCGATCCTGCGTTATTGTAGGTATAGCTGAGCGTCTTTCCTGAGCTTATGCCGGTCGTATCGATGGTCGAGATAATCCGGCCATAGCGATCATAGGTTGAGCTCGTTCCAACCCCTGTATCGTTTCCAAAGCGAGCATGGGTCTGCAGCCCTCGGATATCGTAATCGTAATAGACGTCTCGCGTATGCTCAGCTGCCAGGTCGGTGCGATTTTCAACTTGCTTAACGATGACCCGATTGAGGTTGTCGTAAACATAGTCCAGCTCCGAGCCATCGCGTTTGACCAGCTTCGTGCGGTTCCCGTTTGCATCGTATTCGTAGCGTTCAAAATCGGTTGTGCTTGCGACTCCGGTGGTCGTCTTGGATGGGAAGTACCAGTGCGTCTGACGCCCGAACCCGTCATAGAGCATCTCCGCACGGTAGCCCCGCGCGTCGATCATCGAGGTCATCTCGCCAAGCGTGTTGAACTCATATGTCGCATAATTACGAACGAGTGATGTACCGACGCCCTGCTCAATCCGCTCAACGCGGCCTTCGCTGTCGTAATGGTTGCGGGTAATCCGATCAGGACCATCGCTGCTTACAGCACCGGCAACACAAGCGTCGGCAGGGAGACTGGAGAAGTTCATCCGCGCCGCTGTGCAAGTTCCCCGATTGAGAGCATCATAGCTCATTTGGGTCACCGCATAGGTCGTACCACCGGAGGCTTTGATTGTGCTTTTGACGGCCAGTCTGCGTGAGTTGTATTCGGTCTCGGCTTCGCTGATCACGGACAAAACCGGATCGCCTGATGGTGAGAGATGGGTTGTGGTACCAGCAACCGTTCCGCTTTGCACTTCAAGCACCTGATCGTCGGCATCGCGGTAGGTTGTCTTGCTAGCAGGACGGCGACCGTTCTCACCCTTGGGCCCAATTTCCCATATCTTGCGACCGAGATCATCATAGCGCGCGTAAGTCGCGTCATAAGTGCCTGGAAGTGGACCATCCATAAATAGCTGTCGCCCAGCACTGTCATAACCATAGTTCGTTGTGAGTGGCCCGTTGCCAGCCCCGTCCGTTGCAGTCTGGCTGGCAGGAAGACGGGTCGACCCAAAGTAGGTGATTTCTCTGACAAACGAACTGGCTGTCCCGCACGTCAGCTCGGTTCCACTGGCATCATTCGCAGCTTCGCAAATCTCCTCTCGGATCAGACGGCCCTCATTGTCGTAGGTGTTCTTGACCTTGCGGCGCTTCCCGTTCTCATCCGCAGGGTCGAGTTGCTCAAGCAAGCCGCCGTGACTGTTACTCCAAAGATAATCGGTCTGATTGCCTTTGGGATCGGTGGTCGACGTTGGAAGGAAGCACGTGACTGCATCGCACTCAAAGTAAGTGCTGTAAGTTGCAGTTTGCGTCAGTGAACCGCTTGGTCCAGTTTGAGTGAGGGACGTTACATTGCCGCTCAAGTCATATGTCAGGCTGCTCGAACGCCCGCCAGGGTAGTCAATGGAGTCGACTCGGGACCAGTAATTCTGGCCATTTGGATCGTAATTATAGGTGGTCGTCTGATTCTCAGAATTGGTAATCGACGTCACTCGCCGACGCGGAGGTGAGCTGCTGTTGCCTTGCGAGGTTTGCGCATCGACCTCGACTTCAACGCGGCGATAAAAACCCTCTGGCCCCGTAATCACCATTCGGTCGAGCGCATCATACCAAAGCGAGTTATGTGTCACAGCGTAGTCATAATCGACGCCATCGCTGCTGATAGTAAGCGTGTAATCATCGTTATTGGCGCAAGGCTGCGTGCAGGCAATGTCGAAGGCCGGAGTGGTCTCACCCGGCAACGTCATCGAAGTCCCCGAATTGCGCCCCGGTCCCGAAATGGTCTGTTTGCATCCACTGCACGAGAAGATGCGACCATCAATATCCGTTACCAGCGTGCTGGAAGAATTACTGATGTCATAGGTCAGCGACGCCAGCGGAACATTGGGCGCTGCGACGGCAACAATCTCAGCCTTTTCGAGGGTTCGCCAGAGATACGACGTGGGGTCTGTGTTGTTCTGATAGGTGAACTTGAGCTGGTATCCAGAGCTGCTCGTCACAGTGATCGGACGCAGCTCCCAAAAGGCCGTTCCTTGGATCGGATTGTTGCCTTGCTCATATGCAAAAGTGAGCGTCGGGCCGCCGGGTGTGGTTACCGTGGTTCCCATGTAGAAGAATGTTTCGCCACCGGTGGGCGGCGAGGTCTGCCCTCTTTTGACGTCAAAGACGATTTTTCGTCCGCTACCGCCTTGCGTGTAAGTAAAAGGCCCTTGAGTTGGGCCGCCATCAAGAACCGAGCCGCGCTCGCTCTTAACCCCGCAAGCGTCGAAACACTTGATGCTGTCCGATGCGAGGCCGCCTGCATTTATCTGATAACTTGTCTGATCAGTCGTTGAGTTTCCTCCGCTCGGCACCTTGCCTTGAAGAAGCGGATAGAAATCATCGAGCTTGCTAAAGGCAAGCTCTGGTGCAGCCGGGATAGCAAGCGTGGGAAGCTGACCATTTACCGCACCGCTCAGGAGGTCGACCCCATTCGGGTCAGGCTCAACGTCTAGCGGGTTTATCTCTTGCGCGTTTGCGACTGCGGGCAGCATCAATGCTGCGACCATTGCTAGAACCAAACCGGCAAGCTGCTTCGCAGCGCTCAAGTGGAGACGTGCAAACCAGATCATTTGTTGCGCCCTCCGCTGCGTCCCCATGGAGAAGAAACGATTTCAGCCATCGCGCACAGAACAGCTGGGCGTTCGCCCATGATTTTCTCGGCTTGCGCCTGAAAGTGCGCATCTGGCTCGGAGGCGAGTTCACATATCTCGTCGCGCCATTTGCGCCGCTGACCGACACCAGCAAAGTTCCGCTCACAGCTTTCGACCGCAAACCCCTTTGCGATTAGGGTTGGAGCGGACTGTACCGGCGCGATAACAGCCACCTTGCGTCCGTCAGCAGCCTCCCGCGCAAGACAAGCAGCACCCGGAACGAGCTTATCCGCTTCGACTTGTGCACTTGCCTCTTCAGGAGAGATCGAAATGCCGGTCGCGATCAGAGCGGTGGCAACTAGAATGCTGCGGTATTGCGACATGGAAAAGCACCTGTTGAGCGACATCTGCGAAAGATTGGATTGCGCCAATTTCTTCAAAGCTCCTCACCTCCACCGCCACCACAATTGCCGGTCAGCGCAGTGAGCTGTCCGGTTGAGGATGCACCGAGCGAATCCTCAACCGTGTATGTGAATTGAGAAGAACCGAAGCTTGTATTGTCGAAATCGATTTGGATCGTACTTGCAGAAAAGACAGACGCGCTCGATCCACCATTATTGTGCACCACGCTTGTAACCGTCAGCGGATAATTGCCCTCAGGGTCAGTATCGTTGGCGGTTACATTGACGAAGGTCGTCGCGAGGCAAGGACCTGACGCAGAGTCCGATGCCGTGACCGGGGGGTTATTACCCGGAGGCGGTGGTGGCGGCGGAGGCGGAGGCGGAGGTGGTGGCGGCGGAGGCGGAGGCGGAGGCGGTGTCGGCGGCGTGCACTCTGTCGCTCCAGCACTGGTATTGGTTGCGTATTCCGTCCGGTTATCGGCCTGATCATAACAGATCGACTGTGTTTCGCCGTCATTTTGGCTGCCAGTGCCGCTCGTCACAACTTTTACTAGCCTACCCAAGGAATCGTACGTGTATTCTTCAGTGCTTGATTGAGCGTGAGCCTGTTCGGCAACCGTAAGCGGCACCAATGCTGTACCCGCTAACAACAGGATTCGAAGAATCAAATCAGCCCCCTAGTATTTCAATATCCAAGCATGAGAATTTCAAAATAAGAGTCAATGATTCGAAACATATAATTGCGAAAAGGTGCCAATCCCTTCGGAGAAACACGAACTTTGGCACAACATGATCATTTGGGCTGGGCCTGATAGATCGTCCCGAAACCCTCAATTCTTGGGGTTCACTCCAACGCTGAACACTGGACGATTCCAATGATCGTCCGCAACTGGGTCGGAAGTGGAAGGTCAGGTTATGACAGTTTCACCATAATGGGTGGTCACTCCGGTGAGAGCCCAGTTGCGGGCTGTCTGCTTTTGAGATCTCGGCGCTCGGTCTGGACGCTCACCTGACGACCCAGTCACAGTTACTATCCACCTCTCAGTTTTCGCTTTGGCTTTGTTGAGCATTCTAAAGGTCTGGCGGGAGCACGACGACCCGAATGCCCTTTGATCATGCGCAGTTGATTGAGCATCGGTCGAAATCGCCAAAACTGCGCGGTCTAGGTTTTCGAGACAAGCTTGATCAGGTCATTCTTACGCTCAGTGATCCACTGGTTTATCAAATCGGAAGTCGCCTCGGAGGGCGCGAGCAGCACTTTCCTTCGGTCCGAATTAGTCGATGATTTCTGTATCCACCCTTGAGCAATTAGCCGATGAAGATATCTGGTAGCGGTTGCCTGAGGAACTCCACTCGCAAGGACTGCATGTTTTATGTAGCACCTTCTTTGCTCGGACTGAGCCCAATAGATTTCCATCACAATGTCCAATGCCGGACTTTCACACCAGTCAGCGGGTAGAACTCCGCGCCTTGACTGCTTCGAACGCTCTAGATCAACAAGAACATCGTTGCTTGAGATATGAGCACCTCCACTGACATGTAGTAAATCTGCAGCGGCGGCTTGCAGCGTGGCTGCAGCAGTCTGAATATTGATATTGAAATTTTCACCCATCTACACACCCTCAAAATCAATAGGCGATACGAAAAGGAATCGGTGTCCTTTTTTGCCTGAGTGAATATTTAGCGGTGCAAACAACCTTAAGTGGCACTACATATTTTCTATAGTACACCCATAAACTTCACTCATTTTGGGGATTAAAATTAGCGAATTTTTGCAAAATTCAAATCTTCGTGACTCAAATTTGATCTAGATTAATTCGGGCTATTATCGGGCGGAGTGGACAACCTCGCAGCTCGCCCGTGTCGTTTTGCGAACTGCTTCGTTCAATGACATCAAGAAATAGTACCAAAATGAGTTCTAGTACGTAGTTTCGCGCATAATCTATCCAATTACATTCCAGTACGCCAATTGCCAGTGTTCTAACTGAATAGGCCTTGATTGGAAAAATGGTTACATCAGTGCACAAGGATGAGCTCCTTACGAGCGGACCACCGACTTATGATGGTGACGCAAAGGGTTCCTCTCCAACTTCAGCGAAGGTTGCTCTTGGTACGATCAGCACTTTGGGCGCGGCGGCATGTGGAGGGAGCGGGGCAAACGGGAGTGCGCCGCCGATCCAATCGAACGGCAATAAAGGGTCGGGCGAACCCAAAAACGACGCGCTGAGCGAGGCGCAAGCTGCCCGCTTCTTGCTTCACGCGACCCTTTCTGCATCGGCCGAGCAAATCCAAAGCGTGATCGAGATGGGGTTTTCAAGTTGGTTGGAAAATGAAATGACAAGGCCCAATGATGGCACTGCTCGCCAATTCTTCAGCGATCGGAACTTCGATACCATCGATGAAAACAGCTATTTTAACGAGCAGCGGATGGCTGATTATATGCTCTGGAACCAGCTAATGGCTGGCGGAAATGGGCTCCGGAAGAGAATATCACTCGCACTATCAGAATTTTTTGTCGTGAACCTCGAGGACCTCAACATCAGGTGGCGCCCGCTAGCAATTGGCACTTACTGGGACATGCTCAACGACAATGCGTTTGGGAATTTCCGGGAACTGTTGGAGGATGTCACGCTGAGCCCGGTGATGGCTAGCTTTCTTGATGTCATTGGTAGCCAAAAATCCGACAAATCGACAAATCGAGAGCCGGACGAAAACTTTGCAAGAGAAATCATGCAGCTTTTCACGATTGGTTTAGTTGAACTCAACCTAGACGGCACACCGAAAGGACAAGCAGGTGAGGTTATTGAAACCTATACCAACGATGATGTGGTCGGCTTGGCCAAGTGCTTCACTGGATACAACCTCGATTTCTCAAATACGAGCATTTCCACGCATCCGACCGCAGGTTGGGCGCTAGAAGAGCCAGATTTCCTTTATGAGCCCATAACGGCTGATCCGCAAAAGTGGCGAAGGCCGCAATCATCCTCTCTTCATTCATTCGAAGAGAAATCATTTTTAGATGTGATCATTCCAGCAGGATCCGGGCCTGAGACAACGCTGGAGCTAGCTCTGGACACATTGTTCGCCCACCCCAATGTGGGACCATTTTTTGGCAAGCAGATGATTCAGCGTCTAACGACAAGCAATCCTTCACCCGGATACGTGAGCCGTGTCGCCAGCGCCTTCAATGACAATGGAAACGGCATAAGAGGTGATTTGAGCGCGGTTTTCAAAGCAATTCTTTTGGATGATGAAGCGCGTTCGGAAGCATCAGTAACCGATCCTCGGTTCGGTAAGCTCAGAGAGCCGATCCTGAGGCTTGCACAGTGGGGCCGATCTTTCCATGCATCGTCGATCTCAGGGAATTGGACGATTGATCGACTTGATCGAAACTACGACCAATTGGGTCAATCCCCATTTCGGTCGCCGACGGTCTTCAATTTCTTCAGGCCGTCATTTGTCGGTGGAGCGTCAAACGCACAGCGCAATGAAATGGTCGCACCAGAGTTTGCTTTGGCGAATGAAACCTCAGTCGCAGGATACCTCAATTTCATTCAACTTATGATCGACGGTCAAGGGTACGCATCTCGGGATGTTCGAGCTTCATTCTCAGATCAAATTGAGCTGGCAAATGATCCGCAAGCCCTGGTGGACCATCTCGATTTGGTCATGACAGCTCAACAGATGAGCCCTCGCACTAAGTTACTGATACTGGAGGCTGTGGAATCAATCGCTCTGGAAACGTCCGCCGATCAAGCCGGGAAACTGAAGCGCGTCCGGATTGCCGCATTCTTAACCATGGCCTCCCCCGATTACCTCGTGCAACGTTAGGAGCCCGCCATGTACATTGGAAAATCGAGCGAATTGTCGCGGCGTGCCTTTGTTAGGCGATCAGCCCAATTGGCTGCCGCTGGAGCAGCTTCATCCTATGGGCTTGGCCTTGCCGGGATCGCCGAAAGCGCCGCATTCGGAGCGACTGATGAATACAAGGCCTTAGTTTGCGTATTTCTTGCTGGGGGCAATGACCATGCCAATACTCTAATACCGTATGATCCTGTAAACCATTCAAAGTACTTCGCAATTCGAGGGCATCCAGACCCAGCGACCGGTCAGATCGTTGGTTTTGACAGGAATCAGTTGTTACCGACTGCATTGGTTCAGGATTCACACCAGGTACTAACCGACGATATTCGTTACGCCCTATCCCCATGGATGCCGCGCTTGAAGATGCGGTTTGACGAAGGTCGGTTGGCTCCTGTTCTGAATGTCGGAACTTTAGAAGCGCCTTTGACTAAGGCTCAATACGAGAATGGTGACAAAGCGAGATTCCCCCGCCCCCAATTCCTGTTCTCCCACAATGATCAGAGCTCGATTTGGCAAAGTTCACAGCCGGAAGGTGCGCGTACTGGCTGGGGAGGCAGGATGTCCGACCTTGCACAAGAGACGAACCAGAATTCGATGTTTACGTGCATCAACCTCGCGGGAGCAAGTGTATTCCTAAATGGCGAGACAGCAGTCCCTTACCGCATAACACCATCTGGGCCCGGAATGATCTCTGGCTTGAGGCGAAATGTGCAAGGCTCAAGTACGGCGAGCCGAGCGTTGGATGAACTGATTAGATCGACCGACCCCAATATCCTCAAGACGGACTATACAGATATCAGTCGCCGGTCGATCGAGTATGGTGCATTCATAAATGATGCTCTTGCTCGCTCAGCAGTCTCTACCGACTTTGGGTCCGGGAATGATCTGGCTGACCAACTCTCCGTTGTCGCTAGACTAATTGCCTCAAGAAACTCGCTCGGAGTACGCCGACAAGTGTTCTATGTGACCATCAAAGGTTTCGATAGTCACAGCGACCTCAATGCCCATCAAAGGCTGCTGGGTGAAGTTGACTATGCACTTGATGCTTTTTATCGCTCGACGTCAGAAATGGGGATCGCAAATCAGGTAACACTATTCACGGCATCCGATTTTGGACGAACCTTGAGCATCAACGGAACTGGAAGCGACCATGGATGGGGTGGGCATCACTTCGTTCTCGGAGGCGCTGTACGTGGGCACCGGTTTTACGGGACCGCACCTAAAGTGTCATTGAATTCAGAGGATCAAGTCGGCAGGGGACGCTTGTTGCCGAGCACTTCGGTTGACGAATATTCCGCAACACTCGCAAAATGGTTTGGTGTCGCGGAAACCGAATTGAGCAGCATACAACCGAACATCAGTAGGTTTGCCAACCCAGACCTTGGATTTATGTCAAATTCGAACCTGCATTAGTGCAGGCCGTATTTCCTAACTTGTGATCTTCCTTGCGTTGCGTCGAGGCTCGGCGCTCGGCCACATTCCCCGTCCGAATAGATTGCGCGGGTCGATCGCGCGGGTCGGCGAAGGGAAACCGTACAGCTTTCGTTGCACCGCCCAGTCAGTCGGTATATTCGAGTTCAATAGTACCTTCCTGTCCAGTTCTTTTGGTTGAGTTCCATCGATGATCGCCGTCTTGATATCGGGCGCGAGATAATTGAGCCTGATCAACCTTGCAAACTGCGCTGGGCGACAGCCCTGCCTTTTAGCGAGTGCCTCTAGATCAAGCTCACGATGCTCCTCCACGAGATGCTGTGCCCTGCGAGCGCTGCGAACCAGCTCAATCAGTTTCTTGTCCGGAACGCCTTTGCAGTTGTCTCTTCGAGGAGAGATCTGAAGCGATGGCCAACGTTCCGCTGTTACCGCCCTAGCCGCAACGTTTTGTATATATCGAGCATCGCTGCATGGCCAGTCGGCGGGCCGACCTCGAAAAGCCATTTCGCTGTCCCATTCCAAGTAGCGCCGGAGTTCGAGCACTCGGAACTCGATCGAGATTTGGTCTTCACCAAGCTCAACTCGATAAGCGATTGCAGCAAATAGCTCTTTCAATTGCGATTTTGGGGTCAACTCGAGGCGCTTGGCCGCTGCGCTACCTTTTTCACCAAGTCGGCCAAGCTCTTCATCAAATATTCCAAAAGATTTTAGTGCTTTGCGTAGCTTGCGCCGGTCTGAGAGAAATTCTGCAGTAGAAGCGAGTACTAGTGCATCTAGATGATCTGCCGTCGACCGATACTGTCGCTTGCACTCCTTTTGGGACCAGATGGCGTTACTCGATACGTACGTGGCATATGTTTTGCCACGATGCCAATGCAGGTCGAGACGCATATGCCGACCGAGTTCGTCCCAAAGGAGTCCTGCCAAAAAGTGATCTGTGTTTCGGCTGTCCGGATCACGCTTCTTTCTCGATATGCAGACTTTCTGGGCTCTCTTCCACGTATCTCTCGATATTAGTGGCTCATGCTGACCAACATAGTTCGTTTGATGCCCGCGAATTTCGCCAACATACATTGGGTTTTGCACGATACTGTAAACCGTGCTCGGGCTAATTGGTGTGCCGCCTCTAGGCTTTCCACGAGGTGAGTATTTCACGGAACTACAATATCCACGTTCACGGACTGCGGTCATGACCTGGGTATATCTGCGTGTTCGTAGGAACTCGGCGAATATGAAACGGACGATTTCCGCTTCCGGTTCGTCGACTACCAGACCCTCGGGCGTCGCGATATATCCGAACGGCGGTAGGCCGCCATGCATTTTCCCATGCCGCTTTCTAGTTCTGATGCTGTCTCGAACTCGCTCTGCAATCAGCTCTCGCTCAAATTGCGAGAAGGTCAGTAGGACATTTAGGATCATTCGACCCATGCTGTCAGATGTATCGAAGGCTTGCGAGATCGATACGAGCGAAATGCCGCGCCGATCAAAAATCTCAGTAAGTCTAACAAAATCAGCAAGGCTTCGTGTTAGACGGTCAACCTTGTAGACGACGACCACATCGATCTTTCCCGCCTCAATGTCTTTCATCATCTTTGACAGAGCTGGACGATCAATACCGCTGCCCGAGTGGCCGCCGTCGTCATAGTGATTGGGCAACGCTACCCAACCTCTGTATTGCTGGCTCTTGATGTATGCGCTGCTGATTTCTCTTTGAACGACCAGTGAGTTTACGTCATGCTCAAGTCGCTTGTTCGTACTCTTGCGAGTATAGATGGCGCATCTTTTCTGCGGTCTAACTGAGTTCATGTTCATTGGACGCCTCCGAATAGTTTGTCTTGTAATATCACAGAGCGTTCCGCGGGTAGATCACGGCCGCCGAAAACGATTCCAATCCAAAACTTCAACAAATGGCCAACACTAAGGCGATAGCGTACACATCATTCACTGGCAGCTACCTGGTTTTCGGATCAACGCTTTCCTGACCCATAGAGCTCTCCGGGGCGCAAACGTCCTGCTTATGGAAACGCGAACCGAGGGGTTGGCTGATCTAAAGATGGCTGCCTTCCTAGCTTGCGCGCCTAGAGCTGCGCACAACGATACCTCAAAGCGAAGAGTATTAGACCTCGTCAGAACAACTTGGCGGAGCTTCTCGAATTTTGTGCGGAATTTTACTGGTAAAACAATGGAATCTTGAGCAAAGTAACGATGCGACGCGGCTAATCGGCGAGCGTTGAAACACAGGGGAATTTATGAAGAAAGCAATTTTCGCGTCCTGTTTGGCAATTTCAGTGACGGCATGCGCCAATAATTCGCTAATGGTCGAGACACCTAACGCAAGTGAATTTCGCACCCAATACGCAAAGATCGAAGGGGGAAAATCCACCGTTTCAGTAGATGCCGAAAACGAAGCCTATACTTTGCGGAAGCTGAATGACGCTTTCTTTGGGGGGAGCACGCCATTGTTCAATGAAGGCGAAGGCATTATTGTGCGTCACCGCTACGTGACCTTCGACGAAGGAAGTCAAGTCGGTCGGTACCTCGGTGGCGGCCTATTTGGAGGCGGGTCCAAGGTGGTTCTTGAAGTCACATTTTCGAACCAAGCCGGTGAGGAACTCTCAGTCGTCCGGAGTGAGGCTTCTGTAAATGGTGGGTTCTTCGGTGGTTCAAATAAGTCGGGTATTGATGCGGCTGTAAAGAATATCGCTGAATATGCGGCAGCTGAGTTCCGCTAGGCAGTATGCTTTTGTCCTTGGTCTTTTTTCTTTCTGCCGTCCCTGCGGGTGAAACATTCGCCTGCACACCGACAGCCGTCTGGGACGGAGATGGCCCAGTATGGTGTGAAGAAGGACCAAGGATCAGGCTGTCTGGTATCGCGGCACGCGAACTGGACGGTTCTTGTAGCGACGGTCACCCATGCCCATCAGCAAGTGCGCAAGAAGCTCGGGACGCGCTGGTCAGCCTGGTTGGAGCGCCGACAGGTTTGGGTCAACACGGTCACATCCTTGTCCGAGGACCGACGATGACTTGTCGTTCAGATGGCTCGGCAGGCCGTAAGAGAATAGCGGCATGGTGTGTCTCACCCAAGGGCGGCGATCTATCGTGCGCGATGGTCGCAGGCAGGTGGGCTGCAAAATGGGATCGTTACTGGAAAGGCCACAGTTGCAAATGAGAGAATGGGGGCACAGCAGTGATCGAGCTAAGGCATCGGTACGTATCGAGTTCGCATTTCTCTCGATACCCTTGGTCATCGCGCTTGTTGCAGCGCTAATCTCCATCGCCCTGCCGGAGCCAGCAAGCGCGCATCCCGGAGGCTTGGCATCGGACGGTTGCCATAACGATAGGAAGAACGGGGGCCGCCACTGCCATCAAGGTAAGAACGCAGGAAAAGTCGTTTCGAAGCCTGCGGGTGGCAAAACCTATTATCCGAATTGCGCAGCTGCAAGGCGCGCTGGCGCGACACCAATCTTACGTGGTCAGTCTGGCTATGGAAGGCACTTAGATCGCGATGGGGATGGCAGGGCCTGCGAGTGAGGCTCGCCACGTCATTTTGTTGTTACCCTTTCCCTCATATATTGACGCTTGCGCTGGGCGCGGGGTCTTCAGGCGGCAGAATTACTGAGGAACCGTATGTCTATCACTCGTGACCAAGAATTATGGGCCATGGCTCTTTGGGTAGAGAAGCATCACGGGAAAGGTGGCTGGCTGCATATCGCCCAGCAACAAGATCGTCTTCTCGAACAAAACGACCTCGCAGGCGTCGAGATGTGGAGAGAGGTCTCGCAGCGCTTCGACAAGCTTTCCGAACCTGGCGCAACCAACTGAGCTCATCCGTCCGGTTTTAGGCTCGTGTGATGGATTGATTTACTTCGGAAATTGGGGGTGAAAACGAACAATTCATAGATCAGCCCGATTTTCTAGCTCGTCGTTGCCGCTAACACTTTGCTTACCCGCCGTTTGCCCTGCCGCCGCTCCAGCTGGACGAACACATCGACGCTTTCGCGCACATAATGCCGCACATCGTCCCGGCTTAGTTTCGATCCGGCTTGAAGCACCAACAATGCAAGTTGCTCGATAGCCCGCTGGGGCGTGTCGGCGTGAATCGTGGTCATTGAGCCCGGGTGGCCAGTATTGACGGCTCGCAGGAATGTGAATGCCTCAATCCCGCGCAGCTCGCCAAGAATGATCCGGTCCGGACGCATCCGTAGCGCTGCAATCAATAGGTCTTCCGCGCTAACCATCGCCTCACTCAGTTCGCCCCGCGCAGCGATCAAGCCCACCGCGTTCTCATGCTTGATATGCAGCTCGGCGGTGTCTTCGATGAGAACAAGTCGTTCTTCGTCAGGAATTTCCGCGAGCAGGGAATTCAGAAATGTCGTCTTCCCAGTCGAGGTGCCGCCGGAAATCAGGATATTGCGTCTGGCCTTGACTGCGCCGAGAAGAAACGAGGCGGCCTCATGCCCGGAAAGCGCCTGAAACTCTCGCTTCTGCTCCATATCGGCCTGACTGGGTTCCGTTTCCGAAAACGCATCAGCATCCTCCCAATCGGATAGAGAAAGGTTGGAAGAGACGTGTTTGCGGATCGCAAAGGCATAGCCGTCGCGGGTCGCAGGCGGTCCGGCAATTTGAACGCGTGAACCATCCGGCAGCGTGGCGGCGAGCAGGGGTTGGGCCCTGCTGATACCTTGCGAGGAATGCGCCGCGATCTGCCGAGCAAGGCGCTCCAACAGTTTGAGATCGAGGCTCTCTTCTTTGAGCCGCTCAATCCCGCCACGCAGGCTTTCTACCCAGATCTCGCCCGGCTGGTTGATCCAGATGTCGGTAACATCTTTGCGCTCCATAATGGGAGCTAGCGGGGCGAGGAAACTGTCGAGGTAGTATCCGGCTTCGCTCACGGATCGACGCTCGAAAAATCGAGATCGCGCGCTACAAACACCGAGACGCTGGTGCCGTGCTTCACTTTAAGTGTCGGCTGGATGCGGCCTGAATCAGACACTTGCACATTCTGAGTGCTGCCGGGCAGTGCGACAATCACGCCGTCGCTTGCCTGATTGACTGCGAGGCCCACTCCAACATCGAGTACGGATTGCAAGATAGCATTGCCGAAACGCTGAAAGAATTTGCCGTCGACCTTGCCCTTGATCCCTGCCCGTCCGAGCGGATCGGACGATGGGGAATCCAGTGCGATCGTGACCCCGTCCGGCCGGATCAAACGGGTCCATTGCACAAGCGCGCGATTTTGGCCGCGTTGCAGACCTGCTTCGTATTCACCGTAAAGGCGGCTGCCTCGCGGGATCAGTACGCGCGTGCCATCGAAACTATAGACGTTGCGCTGAACGAGCGCGCGGGCGCCGCCGGGTCTGGTGGAATCCAGAGCGGTTTCGAGAACGGCGGGAATGACAGTGCCCTGAGGAATTGTTCTTGCCGGATTCAATAAGCGCGCGGCCGTCACTCTCTCGCCATCTGTGCTCTCGTTCTGGACGTTTGTGTCACTTTGAACGGGTCCGCGATTTTCAAAGACCACTTGAGGGGCCGGCAAAGGAGGGGGAGGAAGTTGCTGCGGAAACGGGAAGCGGGAAACCGGGGGCGGCAGGATCCGTTCCGATGTAGCCGGAACAAGCGGTTCAGACCGAGAAGCGGGAACAAGAGGTTGTATCGGTTCGGCGGTATTGGTTGGTGCTGGTGCATCGCTGAAACGGTTTGGGATTTGCAAACTGTCTGGTGCGCTGATCCGGGTGTTAGACGGTGCGGCAGATTGCAGCATTTCCGGTGCATTGGCGGCCTCACGAGCGGCTGAGAGCGCGTTGAACAGCCATGCTCCTGCGATGGCCAACAGTCCAAGGAACAGCCACAGACTCCAATTGGCAGAGCCGCCAGTGGTCACCATCGGGCGAATATCATGGCTTTGGCCAGCTTCGCCCAGAGCGTCAGCAGTGTCCTTGCTCATCGTGGGTCATCCCTTTTCGGGTTGCGTCTGGCGGTGGCTTTTTCCTTGTCGATGCGGAAAACGAGCCGGTCGTGCACGCGGTCGATGATGAATTTGTCCCCGCGCATATAGCCCGTAACCACTTCCTCATCGCCCGAAGCCCCAATCGCGAAGACGGCTGGCAAGGGCTGTTCAGGCGCGTATTCGATGACAGTTTTCTCGCCATTGTCCCTGATCGAGGAAGGCCGAACCGATCGATCCCCGCGCAACCGGTAAGACCATTGGAGATTTTCGATTTCCATGGGGGCCATCGCGGTAGGTTCCGGTGTTGAAACAACCGTATATTGCAGACGGACCACATAGGCCGCTTGCAGTCCTACACCGGTTTCCAGCGTGAATTCGTAGAGGCGGAGGTTCGTCTCGATCGACAAACTCGCTGTAGGAGCACCGGCTGATGGCGTTACCTGAAAGCTGTCCGCCTCCGCTGAAACGCTCACTTCCCAAGCCCGGCTGCCGCCCAAAACTGCGCGTTCGATCCGCTCACCGGGCTCAAGCATGGTTGTGAGCGTGGTTTCCGGCAGCGCTGTCAAAACGATAGGCTCGCCCGACTGCCAAATGGCGCTCTGAATGCGCGGACTCTCGGGATTTGGCGTAGGAAAAACCTGCGCAGCAACAGGAGCCGCGAAGAGGATTGAACAGAGGGCAAGGGCGGTTTTCATCATGGCGCGGCGTCGATACCTGCTGGTTGCTCAACTCCGTTCACAATGCCCTCTTGCGGCAGAGTTTCGGGATCACGGCGGTAACTCGTGACCTGAAATCCCAATGGATTGAGATAGCGGTCCGCTTCGCTCATTTCGGCTGTGACAAACTGATAGCCAATAACTGCGACCCAGTGCTGCGAAGGCTGAGAGCGTGCGCCGGGATCGTTGCGCGTCGTGACAAAGCGGACCATAGCGCGATTGCCATCGAGTGTGGAAACGCTCTTAATCTCGGTCGAGATCATCGCTCTGCTCGGCAGATATGCCAGCGGGCTTGATGGATTGGTCGCGCTCATTGCGCGGCTATATTGCTGCCCCACCACCGTGTCTGACATCAAGACGACCTTTCGATAGTCCTGCTGCAATGCGTCCTGCAAAAAGCTCTCACGGGCGGTCACATACTGGACCAGCATTGATCTGGTCAGTGCGGTATCCGGCGCGACAACACTTTCACCGAGCGGTGCAAGCGCTTCCACGTTTCCGGTCTGACGGTCTACCAGCAATGTGTAAGGTTCAACCGTTTTGAGCGGCAGGAGAAAGACCAGCGCGACCGCCTCTAGCAAGGCGATAATTGCCGCGATTATCGCCACAGCCCATGCGCGGCGGTTTGATTTTTCCAGATCGTCGGTGACGCTTGTCGCCCAACTTTCGGAGACTGGCACATCAATAGTTTCGAAATCGGGCTGAACCGTCATTGTGAGTTATCCCGCATTGTCTTGGATCGAAGAGGCCGTGTGCCCCGCCTGCGATAGGAACTGCCAAGCCGGGGAGCAGAAACAGTATCCGATGAATAGGTCGCCGCCGCACCCCCCGATGTGCGCGATGCAGATGTGTCTGGCGCCGCGCCCGGTATTTGGGACCGTTCGCGCCGGATTGTGTGCTCGACACTATTGCTGATCGACTCCGCTCGCCGTCCGCCATTTCCCGCAAGCGCGAGGTCGTTGGACGATTGGGGGCGATGCATCGCAAATGGGCGCTGGTTGGCGAAGTCGCTGGCGCTTGTATCGCCGGATCGAGGGTTTGAATCGGGGATGGTCGGCCAACCGCGATAGAAGGTGACCCTCGCGAGCAACCACAACAGCGCGAAGTGTATCAGCATGAATGCGAACATGGTCGCGAACAATTCAAGCGGGGCAGAAGGGGTCGCATAGCCAAATTCCCGCACACGTAGCGCATCCGCAAGCCAGGGTTCCACAATGGCAAGCTGAACGGTCAAACCCAGTGTAATCGCGATCGAGCCACCAATCGTGAATACCAATCCGCGTGCCCAACCGGCGAAAATGCCGCGTGATTGAGTGAAGAACAGCAAACCGGCTGCAATCGGGGTAAGGGCAAGCAATATCGCGGCCCCAATCCTGAGCAGCGCCAGAGGCGCGATGACGCCTGCAAGAAACAACAGCCGCGAATATCCGAAAGCGGCATCATCCTGAAGCGCAGTGCCTGCAAAGGTGGCTTCCGGAGCGGTCTCATTCAGAAATTGGCCGGTATTGCGGCCCGTCCCGACTGTGATCAGAGTGACTATGTCATTGTCGACACCCTGAAGGCGTTCAACCATCGTTCCGGAGGCTGCTGACTGACTGGATGCTTGCACGGCACCCACAATTTCAGCCGGACCATCAAGGGTGACATCGTAAACGACCGTGCGAAAAGCGGGCCAAGAGAATGCGAGGGTCAGCACCAACCCGATCTTGATCACGCTGTATACGACATCCCGCGCTCCGGGTGGCGGACCAAACATCATCCTGATGCCGAACAGCGCGATAAAAATCGTCAGTAGTCCAGTGACGAGGACAGAAGCGGGCGATCCGGGCTCTCCGAGAGCTTGATAGCCGTAGCTGCCGATTATTTGCGCCTGACAATCGATATGGGTCAGAACCCGTTCGAGGAACCTGTCTCCCGTGATGATTGCAGGGCATGTCATCAGGCTGCCTTTTCCAATAGGACGTGCAACCAATTGGCAGGGTCAGGGCCGGTCCGCGAAACCAGCTCGTCAAACAAACGCACCGTTTTCTCCCGTCCTGACAGGATTGTAAGCAGGTCGCTTTCACCCGACAGATCAAGCCGTGCAACAACACTTTCGCGGCCATGCTTGATCAGGAAACAATGCGAGGTATCTGGCAAGGTCTTCACAAGCTCGAATTCGTGACGGCTGAGACCAAAGCCGTTGATGTAGTCCTCGGCACGTGCCTTGGGATTGATCATGAATATCTGGGTTGCGGCCTGCTCTATAATCGAGCTGGCGATCTGGCTTTCCAAAGCGTCTTGTGCCGATTGCGTGGCAAAGCCGACCAGGCCGTTGCGCTTACGGATAGTTTTTTCCCAGTCTTTTATGCGGCGAACAAACACTTCATCGTCGAGAGCTTTCCAGCCTTCATCGATCACAATGATCGCAGGGTCACCGTCCAGACGTTGTTCCACACGGTGGAAGAAATAGAACATGGCAGGCGTTCGCGCCTGCGGATCATCCAGGATCGCGGTCATATCGAACCCGACGGTCTCTGCGGAAAGGTCGGTCTTGTCTTTGGCGTTATCGAACAACCAAGCCCGTTCGCCATCGCCCCACCACGGGCGCATGCGCGAATACAAGTCATCGGGGTGCGGTCTGGTCTCGCCTCGGAATAACTCGACCAGAAAACGCAAGCGGCGCTGTTCGATGGGTTGTTTGAAGTTGGTTTCGATAGCATCGCGGATTTGATCAAGCTCGGCGCTCGATACTTCGCCAGCCAACAATGTCAGCCATTCGATCAGAAACTGCCGGTTGGTCGCATTGTCTTCAAGCTGCAGGGGGTTGAGCCCAGAACGCGCTTCCGGGGTCAGTCTGTCATAGGTTCCGCCAATCGCTCTAAGGAACAACTCCGCACCGCGATCCTTGTCGAAGAAGATAATGCGCGGATTGAACCGGCGTGCTTGTGCAAGCAGGAAATTGAGCACGACCGTCTTACCCGAACCTGATGGTCCGATGACCGTGAAGTTACCCAAATCCTGTTGGTGCCAATTGAAGAAATACGGGCCTGCGGCGGTCGTCTCAAACAGAGTGACTGCCTCGCCCCAGTGGTTGCCCGATGATCGGCCAACTGGGAAGTTGTGAAGGCTGGCGAGTCCGGCAAAGTTGGTAGTCGAAACCAAACCGCGCCGCCCGATATAGCGGAAATTGGCCGGAAACTGCGCCCAGAATGTCGGCTCAAGCGCGATATCCTCACGCACGGCATTGATCCCGAGATCAGCCAGCATCGCCGTCACTTCGGCAACATGATCTTCCAGATTGCCAAGTGTATCCGCATGAACGGCGATGGTAGTGTGATGTTCGCCAAAGCCTGCGCGTCCCGCTGCAACTTCATCCTTGGCGACGGTAAGCTCGTCTCGTAGAGATATAGCCTCATCTTCGGCCGAACGCATGCGCCGCAGCGCCATATTCATTTGCCCGAGCGCCTGAGTTCGCTCGACCATTGCGAAACTCTGTGTGACGTGCAGTTCGAATGGCAGCCGGTAAAGCTCGTCAAACATGCCAGGAAAGGTCGCGCCGGGATAATCCTTGATCGAAATCATCGCGATAAATCGGCGGGCGAGCGTGCCTGAAGGGGCCAGTTCGATTGCATCCTGGCCGAAGCTGATCCGGCGCGCGGGAATAAAATGACCCAGATCGCCGTGCGGCAAGGCAACCGGACGCATGTCTGCGTTGAACAGGCATGAGAGAAACTCAAGCAGCTCGGAACGCTGCCCTTCGGCAGTGTCATAGACGCTCAAAACTCTTGGATCGTACGCAGACAGTGATGCGACCAATGCTTCGCGGGCCCGGTCAAGCGCGCTCTTTTCGGCAGCAATATGATGCGCGTTGCGATTTGATTTTCGGGAGAGCCAATCGCGGGCACGATCAAGGAAACCGATATGCCCCTGCAGCGGGCGGCGCACGATTGTGATGAAAAGCTCGTTTACATAGAGCTGCTTACCACTCAATTTTTCGCGCCAACGATCATCCAGCCGGCTTGAAAAATCATCTGCAGTGACGGGGTCCAGCGCCGCTTCAGCGCGGCGGCGGATAACATGATGGTAGACGGCAAAACGCGATGACCCGAGCGCACGGAGCATGGCATCGCGAAGTCCGGCCCGGTAATTCAGTTCATCGCTATCAGCCGTCTCAAACAGCAACCCGCCGAGCCGGATCGTCTGCACCAGCATGCCGTCGCGGGTTTCGATCGTCACATCATCGATATGGCGGGCATAGGGCAAGTGAACGCCGGCAGGCGCTTCATCGCGGATCGTTTTGGGGTCTCTTGTTATGGCCGGTAGGAATTGCATTTCCATACCTTGTGGTTCTTGATCCTCGGGCAATTTCTGACCCGTGTAATCCAAAGGTCAAAAATTCGCGGATCGCGTAAGCTAACCAGCATGCCAACGCCGTGGATGGCCACAGCCACGAGCAAGACCCACCAGGCTCTAAAAACAAGGAACAGTTCGACTGCAACAATCGCGTTTATGATGAAGAATGTGTAGGTAACCCCGGCAAACATTTGCGGCCGGGTAAGCGCGACAAACAATGTGTCGCTGCGCAATTCTTCACTCATCGTTCCCCCTCATGCAATTACTTCTCCATCCCGCGAAGGATTGATATTGCATTTTTATCGACTCGTTAGCCGGAGCGTATATCATCATGGCGTGATCTACCACTCTCAAGGACACTGTCAGCGCAAATGCACCTGATTGAGAATTGAGGCGATTGGGTTAGGGCGGCGTGATGCCCAGACCTCGCAAATCCGCCAGTCCGTCCCGCTATTTTAACTCGTCGCCTGAGATCATCCGCTTGGTTGTGATGATGTGGTTTCCTTCCGGCTCTCGCTGCGGAACGTTGAAGACCTACTGGCAGAGCGAGGCAGTGACATCTGCCACGAGACGGTTCTGCACTATTGGAATCGGTTCGGCCCGCTGTTCGCGGCTCATGTCCAGCGTCGCGGGTAAGTCGAATGCGGGGCTTTCGACAATGGCATCTCGATGAGGTCTACGTAAAGATCAATGGCGAGCTGCATTACTTGTGGCGGGCGGTCGATCAGGAGGGCGAGATCCTCGAGAGCTACGTCACCAAGACCAGGGATCAGAAGGCTGCGCTTCGGTTCATGAAGAAAACACTGAAGCGGCACGGCGCGCCAAATGAGATCACCACTGACGGCCTCACCTCGTACCGAGCCGCAATGAAGGAACTCGGCAATACTGAGAAACAGGAGGTGGGACGCTGGGCGAATAACCGAGTTGAGAACTCGCACCTACCGTTCCGACGACGAGAGCGAGCGATGCTCAGGTTCCGGCAGATGAAGAGCCTGCAGAAGTTCGCTTCAGTCCACGCCAACGTCCACAACCACTTCAACCAAGAACGCCACCTCATCCACAGACAGACCTACAAGACCCGCCGCTCAGCCGCACTGGCTGAGTGGCAAAACCTTATGGCCTGACCCGACAGCGGGTAAGGGATAGCTGCGCCTACCAGAGACAAGTTGCGATTAGACTGACAGCACCGCCACCCACCCCCAGCACCAATCTCAATTTACAGGGCGCCTGCGCAAAGCCGCGGTTTCTGCGGGATTCAGCAGCCCAAACCGCCGCTCGCGCGATCTTCAGCATCAGTCTCAACGCGCATCAAGCGAGATCTACGCGGCCAGTCTCTGCGCCGATATTTGAGGATGGAGCTTAATCGGATTGATGCAAACTAGTCCGCGTCATCCAACGCATAGGCGATAACATATCCACCTTTCCCGTCACGCACACTTTGCGAGTCCAAATATTCGTTTGTCGCGGGGTCACGCGGATAGCGCCAACTTGGGTTGGGCACAGTCACGATCAGTGTTTGGCGGCCAGATTGAGGCGCGCGATAGGACATGGGAGTGGATTGCCCGTTGCCAGGTAGATCGGAGGCCCATTCTTCCTCACCCGTGCGCACGTTATAAGCGCGCACTTTTGCGTCCATGGTTGAACTTATGAAGGTCAGCCCGCCGCGCGTCGTCAGCGTGCCTGCTCGCACCGCAGTGCCGACATCAATTGGCAACCCGCTGCGCAAGTTAAACGGCCCCGCAGCGCTCATATCGCCAACCGGGCGGCTCCAAAGCAATTCCTTGGTATTGAGGTCGATCACAGCAATGCGAGCCCAAGGCGGTTCAAAGCACGGAATGGCAGTGCCCAATCGCGACATAAACGGCATTGGAATACCGAAATACTTCACGCGCATTTGATCGAAAGGATCGTTCGGATCGACTTCTGGCAAGTCTTGGATTGGAGCGTTCTCATCCATTCGCACTGCGGGGTGATCTTCGCCCAGAACGGCGGCGGCTCGCGGGCCGACTTCCTGCACTTGTTCGGGGGTCGCCAAAAGCACTCTGTGCGCAAGCAGCATCGGCGCAGCGATCAGCAGGCCATTATCCGCATCAACCGAAACGCTGCCCCAATTAAACCCGCCAAAGTTGCCCGGAGCCAGCAATGTGCCGCCACGCGTCGGCGGCGTAAACATGCCCTCATACCGCATCATCCGATATTCGATCCGGCACACCATCTGATCGATCGGTGTCAGGCCCCACATGTCCGCTTCATACCGATAGGGATGGAAGTTGGGCAATGGTGATTGCGGCTGCGTTGGTGAGAGAAAGTCGCCTAGCTCTGGGTCCTGCGGCACGTCCACCTCGGGGATCGGATGCACGGGGGTGCCATCACGGCGATCAAGCAGGAAGATTGAACCCATTTTTGTTGGCAATGCTACCGCAGGCACATTCTCGCCGTCGAGAGTTACATCGACCAAGACCGGTTGAGCGGGAGCGTCGTAATCCCAAACATCGTGATGAACTGTTTGATACTTCCAGCGCGGTTCGCCGGTTTGGCCGTTGAGCGCGACGATTGCAGAGGACCATTCTTCGTCAAAATCGCGGCGTTCTCCGCCGTAATAATCAGGATTGGCATTGCCCGTTGGCAGGTAGACGAGGTCAAGCTCCTCATCATAGCTCATTACTGACCAGACATTTGGGGTGCCGGGAGTGTATGTCTCACCCTCGGCTGGCTCACCATAATATCCTGGATTGCCCATATCCCACGCCCAAGAGAATGCGCCGGTGGTGGCATCAAAGGCGCGGACAACACCCGATGGCAAACCGAGTTTCTGGCTGTCGAGAACCAAACCTCCGACAACCAGGTTATCACCTGCAACGGTTGGGGGTGAAGTGTGATAGTACTCTTTGGGCAAATGTTCGCCCATGCCGGTGCGCAAATCGACGATACCGTTCTCGCCAAAATCTTCACACAACGCACCAGTTTGCGCATCGAGCGCAATCAGGCTGGCATCGACGGTGGCGGTAACAATCCGCGCCGGGCATTGACCGGCGTATCCCTCACTAGCCTCATGATACGCCACGCCGCGACAAGTGATGGCATATTGATGCTCATCTGGTGGATTGATTTTCGGGTCATATTTCCAGACCTCTTCCCCGGTTTCGGCATTCAATGCGATCACGACATTGGCCGCAGCGCAGAAATACAAATTGTCGCCAATTTGCAGCGGGGTGGCTTTGAAATCTTCCTCGCTGCCCGTTCTGTAGCGCCACACTTCTTTAAGCCCGCCAACGGTTTCAGGCGTGATGTCGTCAATCGCAGCAAAGCGTGTCCCACCCCCTGTGTTGCCGTAGCTGCGCCAGTCAGAGGATAGCTCTGCAATTTCCTCACGCACGGTGCCCGTGCCATTTTGAGTGTAACTTGGGATGCTGGCGACAAGCATGAGTGCCGCCCCAGCGAGAGATGGTGCCCCCACCAACCAACGATTGGGCGCAAGCGGTTCCGCGCCGTCTGCGCTGGCGCGTAGTGATTGGCGATACCAAGGCGTCAGGAAATAGAGACCAACGACTAACCACGCGGCGAGCCGGGGCAAGAGTGCGAAGAGATCAAGCCCTGCCTCAAACAGCGACCACACCACCGTTAGAGCCAATATGGCCCCGTAAATGAGGATTGCACGTGGAGACCTGCGGAACACGAAGAACGCCGTGAGCAATGTGGCCAGTCCGGCGAGCAGGTAATACGGGCTGCCGCCGAGATAAACGAGGCCCCCTCCTGGCACAGCGAGTAACAGGCCTATCAAGGCCAGCAGGATCGCAAAGACCCAATGGGCAATGGCTCGCATCGTTTTCACCTCTCCAAGGGGGCAGAAGTCTTACATGGGGTGGATCGTGTGCCCACCGTCCAAAATAAGCGTGCGCCCGGTCATAAAATCGCTGTGGTCGGAAGCAAGGAAGACCGCTGGGCCTTCCATATCCTCAAGTGTGCCGATGCGGCCAATCGCGGATCTCCGACGCGCTGCATCCTGAAACGCCTCGCTAGTGTTCAGCGACATTTCGGTTTCGATAAAGCCCGGCAGGATCGCGTTGACGCGGATGCCGCCCTGTCCCAGCTCCAGTGCAAGCGCTTGAACAAGCCCAATGACCGCAGCCTTGGTCGTGGAATAACTTGCCGCACCGCCAGTGCCGACCAATGCAGCCACAGATGATGTGACGACCAGCCGCCCACCTTCGCCCCGTGCAAGCATATGCTCTGTCACAGGTTTCCAGGTCTGCACGACGCTCATAAGATTGAGGTCGATGGAGCTAAGCCATGTTTCGCGGCTCGTCAGGTGCGACATACCGCGATATCCTCCTCCGCCTGCATTTGCGAAGCAGCTGTCCACTTTTCCAAACCGCTCGATAGTGCCTGCAAAAGCCTCTGCGATCTGATTTTCATCGGTCACATCGCAAGCGAAGGCCTCAGCCTCGCCGCCCATGCCGCGCAGCTCTTCAACCGCTGCCGCATTCTTATCCGCATTACGGCCCCATACGGCCACCTGCGCACCGCATTTTATCAGACCGCGTGCATATGCGAGGCCCAGTCCACCATTGCCGCCGGTGACCAGCGCAACTTTGCCAGTAAGATCGAACATTGAAACTCCTGAGATTATTTGGTGCCGTTGTTGGCGAAATTTTTGGCTGAGAATGGCGATGTGTCCGCAACTTTATGCAGCACCAACAGATTGCCATCGGGATCGCGCCCAAAGATCGCTTCGCCAGAGGCAAAGCCCTCTGGCCCACTGACAATCTCGCCGCCTGCATCCATCAGCCGTTGGCGCGCTTCATCCAGACTTGAGACATCAAGCACGATCATATTGTAGCCAGGCGCATCCAATGGTCGAGGTTGCGCGAGGGGGCTGGGCGTGTGGCTGTGATACTGGAATATTTCGAGCTCCAGATTGCGGATTTGGAACCACGCCATTTCCAACTCGCTACCGTCAAGGCCGGAGACCTTGTCCACGTTTTCACCCGAAACCAGTGAAAGCCAACCCACATGGCGCGCCTCTTGCCCACCAAGAAACGCCGAATAGAATGCAATCATCGCATCCAGATCTGGCGTTGCTAGCGAGACATGGCGGATACGATACTTGTTCTTAGGAGGTTCGGGCAGGTTCAGAGCCGCAACATCAACCTCTTCGATTTCTGTAATGATTCCCTGCGGATCCGCGACATATCCATAATAAACCGGATTTTGCGGGTTGAGGTGAACCAGATCATCGACCCCCAGGGGCTTTCCTCCTGCTGCAAGCATTCGGGCATGAGCGTCGGTTTCGCGCGCAACTTGGAAGCAGACATGCGCTATGCCTGTACCATTAACGGGCACAGCTTTGGTTGCTCCGCCAATGTCAGAACGATTGGTTGAACCCATCAAAAGCAATTGGGCGTTGCTGCTTCGGACCAAGCGTGACCCAAGGGCGGAATCGGAACTTTGCGGCTTGGCAAACTGAGAGAGGAATCCCTCTGGTAAGAGGTCATTGGCTTCAACCGCTTGGGTGCCGACCGAGTTCGCGTAATAGGCTTCCGCAGCATCCAAATCCTCGACAAATAGGCCGACGAAATTCACACCCAAGATGACAGAGTCAGGTTCAACCTCTCGCAGTGTAGCGGATTTGACCACCGTATAACCCAGCCAAGCCGCTGCAGCGGCAAGTGCCAAGACAACCCCAACCAGTGTTACGATAATCTTGCGCTTCTTTGTCATAATTTCCCTGACTGGAGGCCTTCGCATCCCGCATTCCATTTATCACAGATGATCATAAGTGCACTTTAAGTCAAATTAATTCCTTTGACATCGCTATTTTTTGGCATATCAAGCGGCATTGAAGGACGTAAAGTCCATTTAGATGGGAGAGGGAAAATGTCCGCGACAGTCGGGAAAACAATCAGATTTGCTTTGCTAGCGGGGGGCGCGTCGCTTTCCGTCACCGGCCTTGCTGCGCCTCTCGCAGCTCAGGAACTGGATGAGACGTCAAGTAGTGATGCCGATAACGGGAACGGCAATGTCATCCTAGTTACCGCTCAAAAGCGTTCGCAAGACATTCAGGATGTTCCGATCGCCATCTCGGTATTCGACGGCTCGACTATCGATGACAAAGTGATCGACGACGCCGTTGATCTGAGCTTCTCAGTCCCAAACCTGACGGTTGACCAGTTTGGCGCATCTTTGCGCGGGGTAGGCAATCTTGCCATCTCTTCAACGTCTGAAGCAGGCCTCGGCTTTCATGTGAACGGCGTCTATCTCGGCTCAGCGGCGACAGAGGCCGAATTCTATGACCTCGAGCGGATTGAGGTTCTGCGCGGGCCGCAGGGCACACTCTATGGCCGCAATACGACGGCGGGTGTCCTCAACATCATCACGCAAAAGGCGACAGATGAATTTGAGGGTTATGTCACTGCAGGTTATGGCAACTTCAATTCGATCAAACTGCGCGGGGCGATCAACGTGCCGCTGTCCGATAATCTGTCAACGCGAGTTGCGGGCTTTTATCTTGACCGGGACGGTTACGCCACCAACCTTTTCACCGGCAATGATGTTGATAATCGTGAAATGTTTGGCGTACGCAGCAGCACGCGACTTGATCTTGGCGATACGCGTGCTGACCTTGTTGTTTCATACTTCCGTGAAGACGACCGCCGTCATTTGCGGACCAAAGTGCAATGTGTAGCCGATGCAACCTTGGGCTGCTCGCCGCTTGAAACAGGTTTCGAAGTGCCCAATGCACGTTCAACTATCTTTTCGGCCGTCGGCAGCGCGCTTGGCCTGATCGTACCAGGTTCCAACTATTTCGATGGCAGTCTCAATCCCGCTGATACGCGGCTTCTGAATGAGGATGTTGACCCATCATATTTCGTTGAGGAGTGGCAGGCTTCGCTAGAAATTGAACACAGTTTTGGCGACATCACACTTACGTCGCTCAGCGGCTATTCCGAACTTGAGCGCGACAGTTTCCGTGACTTTGATCGTTTCGTTTCAACCGCAACCTTGCCGATCCCAGTCACATTCGACTTCTTTGGCGATGGCAGTTCGGTAACTTCCAACTCAATCCTGGCAGGCCGTCGGGACCAAAGCGAGGCGCGCGAATATTATCAGGAGCTGCGGCTTGCTTCTGATTTTGACGGACCTCTAAATTTCATTCTTGGTGGGAATTACTATGATCGTCGCAGCTCGGGCAGGTCGCAGTTTACAAGCTCCATCTTCGCAGTCCGGCAACAAGTAACAGGTCTGAGCACAGACTTCGCTTCACTTACCAACGAATCCGACCCCTCAACCACCAAGAGCTTCGGCATTTTTGGAGAGGTCTATTTCGATCTTTCAGATCGCACCCGAATAACGGGAGGCCTGCGCTATTCTGATGACAAGAAGACCATTCTCACCCGCCAAATTTTCTTCAACCCTCAGGCCGATGGCAGCGTGCCAGACTTCACCTTTGGCGAATTTGAGCGCGGTGTAGTGACCGGTCGTTTTGTGGTTGATCACCGCTTCTCCGATGATTTGCTTGGCTATGCGAGTTTCTCTCGCGGTTATAAGGCAGGCGGCATCAACCCGGGCGAGGTGGATGTCGAGCTTCAGGGTTTCGATCCTGAGTTTCTCACCGCCTATGAAGTTGGACTAAAGGGCGCCACGTCTGACGGAACGCTTACAGCATCCCTGGCGGGCTTTTACTATGACTATGAAGGGCTGCAGTTGGGCCAAACCACCCCAACTGCGGCGCGCACAGTGAATTCTGATGCAACCGTTTGGGGTGTGGAAGCCGAGTTCGCGCTACGCCCGTCCAGCCGTTTCCAAGTTGACGGAAGCTTTTCCTACCTCAACACTGAGATTAACGGGTTCCAGTCGATTGATGAAACCGACCCGTTCGGAGTGGCTCCCGGCACAGTTATCGTCGGCGCAACACCTGCTGGCGTTATCAAGGATGCGGATGGCAACCCGCTCCCATTCTCACCTACGATCAAGATTGCGATCGGCGCGCAATGGGAAATCCCGGTGGGCGCCTGGACTGTCACGCCCCGCATTGATCACTATCTGCAAAGCGAATTTGTCAGCTCGGCTTTCGACAAACCAATCGATCGCTTCGATGGATACGGCCAGACGGATTTCAAAGTCCTCTTGGCACCTGACGATGGCCCATTTGAAATCCGCGGCTTTGTCAAAAATCTATTCGACAATGACGACATTACCCGTGTGTTGCCAGCTGGTCGCTTGGTAGGTCGGTTCCGCGAAGTCGTAATCTTGGAACCACGCACATACGGGGTTGAGGCAACGTTCCGGTTTTAGAGCTGGCTCTCCAATTAAGCTCTCTCCTGATGGCTCGGTCGACATTCTCGATCGGCCATCTTTGCTTTTGCGCCTAAGTTGATGGGATGTAAGTGGATGGCCGACTGACCTCTAGTGGTTAGACGATCATTGGAGGCGGCCTTGGCATCAGCGTTACCTAACGGAGGTCGCTGGCAACATCTTGAGGTTGACGAAAATGTGGCGGCTTGGATTACCCACTAGCGCTTAAGCGCTCTCTTGCGCACGAGGTAATCATCACGCACACCGTTGATCGTGCCGATGATCATTGAAACCGTAATGTCTTCCAACTGAGCCATGTCGACTTTCTGTCGCAAGAGATATGATCCCGCGGACACGGGCACACCAAAGGATATGTCGGTCACGGTTCGTGCAGTCTCGATCGGTAGATCGAAATTATCGTGCACAATTTTCGCAAAATATTCGACAGCTACCTCGCGATCAAAGGTGGCTGGATCGGTCAGATCAGATATCGCTGGATCGGACTGAAGGCGCTCAATGAGGAGGCCTCGTTCTTCAATGTAGCGAAGATAGACCTTTGTCACACCGCGAACCATATCTTCAAAAGTTCGAGCATTTTCGGCAGCCGAGAACTGTGCTTTGCGCAGAGTGATAAGCTCTCGATCCAGTAGCTCTCGCAAAATCACAGTACTGCTATCAAAGTATTTATAAATCAGTGATTTACTGATCTCCGCGCGCTTGGCAATACGTTCCATCGAGACTTGAGAAATGCCCTCCTTTTCGACCATTTCTGCCGCTGCATCGAGGATCATTGATCTTCTTATCTTAGGGGAATAGCGCCGTTGCACTTTGGCTTTCTCCGCCGTTTTCACCATCCTTCAAACCTCCGCTAGGCGACAGCACTTCATCCAAACTCATTCCTAACAGGCGGCGCCATTGGACTCCATCCTAAGCCTTGCAACTCCTGATTTGACAACACTGCTCATTTGGACACCCTGGTCTCTGCAGAGCTTGGTCCGCGAATTAGACCTTTGCGAATGTCGGCAGTTGGATCGTAAGCAGTTAGTCTGCTTTCTCAACCTCAAGGGCTGGAACCAGCCATTCCGCGATCGGCTCAAAATTGCAAACGTAGTGGCCCAGCTTTTTCGCGCCTTACAGCGGACGTTCTCCGAGATCATTCTGGTTTAGGAGAGATAGGATGGCTTACTCAACAATATGATCCAGCAAATCCGGCTAATCTCATCGGTATTGCGCTTTAGCGTCGCGGAAGAATGTAGGCAGAAACGGAGCGCCGCTCATCTCCAAAAATCTGCTTTGCAAGCGTTTCGATCTGTTCTGGCGTTGTGCCTCGATAGGTTGGCTCTTGCGCGCGGAACCGTGCCAGTCCGTCCGCACCGGTCTGCGCATCGCCTAAGACACTAAGCCAATATCCGTTGTTCTCCAACGTGCTATCGAGGTCTTCGATCAGCGGCCTTAGCGCACGTTCGAATGCATCATTGTCTACGCCAGCCTCTGCCATTTCTTTGGCAACCCGAAGTATTCCATCGCGCACTTTATCAACCTCCTCAGGCTGGGCAGTGACGCGCGCAATGACGTATCCGTAGCCATCAAACAGCGAACTTGAGAATGCACCAGCACCCGGCGAATAGGTCGAGCCCATCTCTTCGCGTAGAACATCCGTCAGCCGGTTGCGAAATAATCCGCGCAGCAAACGCATCCGGTAAGCATCCGCAGGGTCGCTCGCATCGGGGGCGGGCCAGTAGACATAAACCAGTGCCTGCTCCTTTGCGCCGCGGTGATAGAACTTGGCTGGAGTGTTGGTGCCTGCGGGAAACTGCAGGTCGGCATTCGCGCCAAAGTCTGCCTTTTGATCAGCTCGCTTAGGTAACGCTCCAAATGTTCGCGCGACCTCTTTTACAATCACCTCCTTTTCGACGTCGCCGACGACAGTGATTTCGATCAGGCCATCGCGCAGCTGAGGTTCGATCCACTCCCGCACTTCGGAAAGTGTGGGCGAAAGAAAATCAGCGAGGCCGTCATAGCCGTAACGCTTGTCACCTGATCGCACGAGGCGCGGAAGATACTTGCCTGCAACGCTGGCTGGAGAGGAATCGTGCGTTGGATACCATGCCCGCATCTTGCGAAAATGCTGTTCCGCGATTTCTTCACGAAAAGTCGGTGCGCTGACCTTTGCTGCCATCAAATTGAGCTGAGAGGTTAGATCGTCTCCGCCAGTGCTGCCGATGATTTCAAACGCATCGCTATCGATCCGCGTGCGAGTGGCCGCAGAAACGCGCTTCCCAGCAAACAAGGTGCGCAACTCATCGGCGGTGTGGCCAATGACGCCGCTTTGATCGAGCACGTTGAGTCCGAGGCGCCTCAGCCCCTCGCTCTTGCGTGGCATCGACATAAAACCGCCGCCTACCCGGACACGGACATTGATCGAGCCGGTATCGTACTCGGTTCGCTTGAAATTGAGCCGAACGTTGTTGGCGAATTTGATCAAGTGTGCATCTGCATCCGCCACATGTGTGTCGGACACGACTTCACCGGGATCGCCAAAATGAGTGTAGGCAAAGGTGCCAACATCGCGCTCTTCCAAAGGAGAGACAGCAACCTGCCGCGATTGTTCTAATGCTGATGCTATACGCATCTCGGCATCGTCGAGCGGCTCACTCGACACATAATAGATAGCGGGGTTACCATGCGCTTTCCACGCCGCTCGAAACGCTTCATTGACCTCATCAAGAGTCAAATCAGCGACAGCCGCGTTAAACCGATCAAGGCTGGATTGCGGCGCAGTAAACACTCGCTCATCAGCAAAGGCATCCACCAATGCTTGGGCATAATTATATTCAAATCCCCCCGCATAGGTTTTGCGTGTTCCGGCGCGCTCCACGGCGGTCTCTTGGGCTTGGCGCGAGGATGCAATCTGCTCATCCAATTCTTGCTGGGTGAAACCATATTGCAAGGCGCGCCGCAGATCTTGCTCGCCCTCGGCCAGCGCGTCTTGCCAGTCTTCAGGCGAAGACCTGAGCGATAACACCATGCCATCGACCGCTTCATAGACGCGGTACCGCCCGCTGCTCGCGCCGAGATAGACAGCATCGCTATTGCGAACTTTGCGCGACATCCTTTGATTGAAGATGCTTGTTCCGAGCCGGCGGATCAGGTTTTCGCGTCTTGTAGCGCTGGTGTCGACCCGCTCAACATAGGGCTCCAGCGCGGCGAAGGTTATCGAAGTCATCAGCCCTTCATCGTGATAGGTGCGAACTACGCCAGGCTGGATCACTGCCTGAGATCGAGGCTTGGTGGGCAGGGCTGCGCCTACTGGCCTCCAGTCGCCGAAGTACTCTTCGATCCGCGCGATCGCATCCTCGGTTTCAAGGTCACCTATCAAGGCGACAAAGGTGTTTTCAGGACGGTAGTAGCCGCGATAATAGCGCACGAACTCTTCGCGCGGCATGCTCGCGATCGTATCATCAGTGCCAATCGGCAGGCGATCAATGAGCCCGCTGCCTTGGGTAAAGAAGCCAAGCCGATCAACAAAGGAGCGAAAATCGATCGAATCGCGTGCGAGCTTTTCCGACGCGATAACGCCGCGTTCACTTTCTATCGCCTCATGATCCAGCAGCAGGTTCTCAGCAGTTTCGCGCATCAAGAAAAAGGCTTCATCAAGCACTTCATCGTCAACCGATGGCAGGTTCAGCTTGTAGGTGGTCTGATCAAAGCCAGTGCTGGCGTTGGTGTCTGCGCCAAAGGATAATCCAAAGCGCTCCAGCCGCTTGATCATCTCGCCTTCTGGCACATTGACCGAACCGTTGAATGCCATGTGCTCAAGAAAGTGTGCGAGACCTCTTTGTGCTTCGGTTTCGTTAAGTGAGCCAGTGTCGATCCGCATCCTCAGCGCGGCAACACCGCTTGGCGTTTGGTTCTTCATTACCGCATAGCGCAGGCCATTATCCAGAGTGCCATAGATAACGCGCGGGTCAGGCTCCAAATCGCTTTGCTCGTGCGCAAAAGCCGGTTCCGCCTCCTCCCGTGCGGCAACTGCTACTCCAGAAAAAGTGATGCCTATGAAAAGCGACAGTGCCGCGACGAACGTGGGGGCAAACAGTCTGGGGTTTATGGCTTTGGGCATCACAGGCTCCGGTGAAATAAGCGGGTTAGGCAGCGAAGAACGGATGTCTTTTGCCTGCCAAGTAAGATGCGTCGCTCTGCGATTTCCTCATTTGCCCGGCGCAAAATCGCTCCGCTTCAAGAACGGAAAACGCCGCAGCTCAGAATCTAAGCTGCGGCGCCGAAACGTTAGATCAAGGCCTTGGGTCAGAACCGCGCGCGAATGCCCGCTGTGATCGTACGACCGCCATTGAACTGGTAGTTTTGAGGGAAATTGAAAGAGGCGTCACCATCCCCAAATTGAGAACTGACAGTCGAACGGATGTCCGCCGATTGGGCATCACGCAGGAGATCATCGCCTTCGACGAATACTGTCCATAGGCCGCCAAAAATGTCGAGATTGTAAGATAGCCTCAGATCTAAAGTAGAGTAGGCTGGTGAGACGACATTGCGGTTGAACTCATCAAACGTCACAGCGCTCGCTGATTGCCCAGAGTAAATGACCCGTCCTTCAAACCCGTCCTTGGCATAGTCCAACGACAAATTGTACGACCACTGCGCTTGATCAGCCAGAGGCCGATCGAAAGACTGCGGCTCCAACGAACCTTCCAGATTTCGAACCGTGATCAAGGTTGGATAGTCAGATTCGGTATAGGTGACATTGGCCAAAACACCGAAATCACTCAGAAAGCCGGGCAGAAAATTGAGTCTGCGGATCACTTCAAACTCCGCTCCCCAGATTGTTCCGCCTTCGCCATTGATCGGCCGGTTTATCAAGAGATCAGCGCCAGCCGGGACCGCCAAAAGATCTGGCCGCGTATCGGCCAACGGTGCAAGATAATCCAGAAAGCGCTCCAAAACATTGTCGCCTGGCACTGAATCAAAACTGACATTGGTGAAATTGTTTGTTGTCTTTTTGTAGAAAAGACTGCCGCGAATAAGACCCGGTGAGTCCGTAAAATAGTAGGCGACATCAAGATCGAAATTGTCGGTTTTTGTTGGTTGTAGATCAGGGTTCGCTTCCCGGATCGTAACGGCCTCAAATCCTGCTCTGTAATTTGCTTGAAAGAGTGTGTTTCGACTCAATAAGCGAACATCAGGGTGAACCGTCGAACGGAAATAACCCAGCCGCGCGACAATGTTCTGGGATGGGCGCCAGCTTGCAAGAAAGCTCGGGGTGAACGTCTCGACAGTACCGCTAATGTCGGTGAAATCATACAGCCCGACAGCGATGAAGGTCGCAGCAGGTTCGGCTGCGAAGCCTGGGCCGGGAAGGATTGAAGGGAAAGTCAAATTGGTGCCGCTGCGCTTTTCACGTTCGTAACGACCACCTGCAATCAGCGAGAAATTGCCGAGAACAATTTTTGTCTCAAGATAAGCAGCCAGTTCGTCTTCGGTTACTGCTGTAGGAGCGAGCGCACTAGCGCCGTCAGCCAACGGGTCCAAAACAGTACGATCTGTAAAAGTGAACCCAAGTTCATTAAAGTCAGGCGTTGATGGATCGTCTGCCGTAAACCCGGGCAGCTGAGCGAATATGCTGTCTGAATCACTGCCGCGCAGGAATGGAATCTCAGTTCCAGATGCGCCGATCAGACCAAGGTCCTCAGCAAAGAAATCCACTCCAAAGTCTGACAAGAAAATCCGGTTGCTAAAAATGCCTGTATAGCTCGTGTTTCTTGTGTTTAATGGGTTGGTTGTATCGTCTGATGTACGGCGTGTGCGTGCGTCATATTTACCCCCGATTTCGATATATTCGAGAAAGTCGACCTTGGGGCTATAACGGGTTTTTAGTTCAGCAATGTAGGCTTCCGTCGGATTGTCGAACTCATTCGTGAATGCGCTCAATATATAATATTGTGACGGGTCAAATATTCGCGTGATCCCCGCGTCGCTTAGCGAGGGGATAGGCAGGCCATTGGCAGCCTCAACAAAAACGCCATCAACCACACGCGGCGTCATAGCCGCATCATCATCCGGGTTTATCACAATCGTGGCCGGATCGACGAAGCCGATGAAATCGAGGTCTTGGTTCGTACCAAGCGATATGGACGAGCCACTGCCTTTTGTGCGCGCCCGAGAATAGCCGAGTTTGTATTTGAATGACCAACGGTCGAGATCAGTGTCTCCGCGGAAACTGATCGTATCAAATTGGCCTTCGCTGTCGCGTGTTTCAAAACCGCCCGTCGGCGCGAAAGACCTCAGAACTCTACGACTGCGAACCTCCCCATCCAGCTCTTCGATTGGCATGCTTACTGTGGTCGGGAAGAAATTTACCGATGCCCGCGATTGCACGCGAGTTTGGTTGTTCACATTGCGCTGGAAATCAAGACGCAGCCGAGTATGACTTGCGACATCCCACGCTAGGTTGATCGAGCCCAAAATGCTCTCTTCCTCGCGATCTCGGCGCACATAATTGACTGAGCGTACAAGCTGCTGTTGGACTTCGGGATCGAATGGGAACACGGCATCCACCGGAATGCGCGAGTCCGAAGTCACGCCAGCGGGAAAGACAGTGGGCAACTCATCCAGAATAGATGCATTGTAGTTCAGCCGTTCGGTGTTGCGATATTGGCCGGTGACTGAGACCGCGAAATTGGGGGTGATCTTTTTGGTGAATGTGCCGCTCGCCTGAAACTCTTCGCCAAATTTGCGATCAAAGTTGGTTTCCCCTTCGATCGCAAAATTGAATGCAAAATCACCGTAATCCAGCGCCGACTTCGTCTCGATCTCAACCAGCCCGCCAGACCCGGTTGATTCATGGCTGGGTAGCAAAGATTTGTGGATTGTAATTTGGGAAATATTGTCAGTCAGGAAACCGCTTAGGTCGATTGTGCGCTCAAAGCCGGTCCCTTGAAGGTCTAACCCGTTGAGCTGGACATTGATCGCTTCTGAACCGAAGCCACGCACTGTAATCCGCGATCCCTCGCCTGTGTCGTCGTCCCGGCCAAATGCCACGCCAGGTACACGGCGCAGCGCTTCGGAGACTGTTTCTGCAGGGAAGCCGCCAAGCAAATCAGACGATACAACAGTCGAGGCGTTATCTGCGTTTTTTTGCTGATTTAGAGCCTTCTGAATACTGCTGAGATAGCCGACCACAACAATATCGCTGGTCTGCTCGCCGCCAAAAGCGATGCTCACACGGGCCCGCTCAAATGCGCCAGCAGGAATAGGAAAAACCGCCGCTGGCTGACCCAGATAGGTCACCCGCAATTCGAAAGCGGTGCCAGCGACTTCTGGGAAATAGAAAAAGCCGCGTTGATCCGTAGTCGTGCGCAAATCCGTACCGACCACTTCGACCTGCGCGCTGGGAAGCGCGGTTCCTGTGGCAGCGCTTGTTACGACGCCGCTAACCGGTGATGCGCTGGCGTCTCCGGCAGTTGCTGTCCCTTGCGCTTTGAGCGAGTAAACATTCGCTGAGACTTCTGCCGCCGTTAATCCGGTTCCGCTCAGCAATTGGCGCAGCGCCTGTGCGGCGGTGAAATTGCCCACCAGCGCAGATGATTGCTTTCCAGAAACGAGATCGGACGCATAGAGCAGATCCGAGCCTGAGGCTTCGGCAAAAGAGTTGAGTGCGCCCTGTAATGATTGAGCGGGGATATTGTACGACCGGGCCTCGCTGCTTGCCGCTTCTTGCGCCGTCGCCGCGGTTGAGATTGCTGCTAGGCTGCAACCAGTAACCAAAGCTGCAATTGCCAGTTTCGTGCGGATCATAGTGTCCCCCCTTGGTTGGGTATTTTGTATTCAAAGCGCAATGATCGCGCTTTGCCCTCAACAAGAGAGATGCACGCCCGACAATTTCCCTCAGCAAAAAGCATAAATTAGTGGCAGATGAAGCTCGCCAAGCTGGCAATTAGTTATCAGCCAGAGTGCCTTAGGAGCCCGAATCTTGCGCGGAGGTCACCTCGAGAACCGTTCCTCCTGCGCGAGCCCTGACCAAAACCGGGAAGCCTGCTTCCAGAGTTGCAGCAAAATGCTCGCTCGACTTGATGCGGAAGGTTCCACTCACCAAAAAGCTACCTAGTTCCTCATCGCGCAGCACATGTTTCTCGTTCGAATAACGGTTGAACTCATCGAGAACCTCGCGAAGCGGAGTTTGCTCAAAAACGAGCCGCCCCTCGCGCCAGCTGGCGATTTGGGAAAGCTCTGTCTTGCTGATCGCAAATGGTCGATCGGGAAGAATACTAAGCTGTTCGCCGGGCGTCAGCTGCGTGCTCTTTCCGCTTCCTACGGTTCCGTCTCGATCAACTCGAACTCGTCCTTCGATCAAAGTTACTTGCGCCTCGCTGTCGCGCTTGCGAACGGAAAACACTGTACCAAGAGCAACGACCCGGTTCTGACCCGCTGCCACAATGAACGGGCGCTGCGCATCTTTGGACACAGTGAATACAGCCTCTCCGCGCACCAGTGTGAGGTTGCGCTCAGCGGCCGAGTAATTGACCTGCACCTCTGAGCCCGTGTTAAGCTCAATCACCGAGCCATCTGGCAGTGTGAATTGCGCCATCTGCCCGACCTTGGTCGAATAGCCAGAACGAAAATCGACTGTTTCCGGCGTGTCGCTGATTGGCGCGCTTGGCTGACTCGGTGCATCTTGTGCTGGGGCGCCAGCTTCATTGGCGGCAATAGTCGGGCCCGGTGAGACGCTCGGTGTAACAGAAAATGGCGAACCGCCTGTTAGCATGATGGCGCTGGCTATGAATACCACGGCAATGGACGCCGCGAGAGCGATCATGGGGTATCGCCGCAAGCTTGTGCTCGCCTCGGGTTGTTCTGCTAGCGCCCGGACGCGCATTTCCAGTATTGAAGGCGCATCAGCATGTTCACCCGCAACATCCCAAATCGCAGCGATGCGATCATAGGCGTAGGCATGTTCAGCCGACGCGTCGCGCCAAGCGCGGTAAGCAGCATAATCACCTTCGCTTACCTGATCGCCAGAAAGCCGCGCGAACCATTCAGCCGCTTCGTCCTCCAAACGATCACGCTCGCTTGGAAAGCCTATTGAACTGTCATGGTCGGCGGATTTCGTCATTACTTCCGATCTAACCGTTGAGTGATATGCCGCGCAGCGGCTGCGATATGTTTTTCAACCGAGCTGACCGATACGCCAATACGCTCCGCGATTTCCCGATACTTGAAGCCTTCAAACCGGTGCAGCAGGAACACGGTTCGAGTACGGGACGGCAGCTCTGCTAGTGCTTTCTCCAACTGTTGGAGTTCGTTTCGCCCCTGCAAGATGCGCTCGGGCGTGATTTCCTCACTTTCGGAATGAAAAAAGGGCAAATCTGCCATCGCTGCATCGCGCGTGCCGCGCTTGCGATAACGCTCTTTCAGGAGGTTTGCTGCGGCTTGAAAAATATACCCATCCGGGTTCTCGATAACCTTGTCACTGGCTGAGGCCCACAGCCTCCCAAACAATTCCTGAACAAGATCATCGACGTCTTCGAAGCGGTTTACTCGTTTGGCAAAATAGGAGCGCAACGGCCCTACGTAGCGCGCAACAAAGGCCTCTCGAGTGTCCAAACCCGGATCAATTGAGGGCGTGTTCGTCACAGCTAAAACCTCGCAATGGCGGCTTGGGCCCTGCTACCTAGGGCGTAGACAAATATGAATCAATGCAGGGCGCGAATGGCTGCATCAAGCCACTTGATCGTAAACCGAAGATGGAAGTGGACCGTGAGCATAACAGGTCGAACTGGCCAATACGCGTCGCTGGAATTTGTGTTGAACGACGGCGGTGTGAAGGCGGCTAGCGCCGTGTCCGATTTGACGCCCCCCCTTTTTCTGACCTTAAACTTTTGAGCTCGGTTTGATTGTGTCGCGCAAGATCGTACCATCCGATGGTGGATCAATCGCTGTTTGGTCAACGAGAAAGTCATGCGAGGTTTGCGCTGTTGGAGATACCTCGCGGCGCTAACGGACTTGCATCAAACTACCTGCCCGGTTGATGGATGGGTTGAGGCAATTGTCCTTCGATACAAATGCCAAGTGGCATGACCCAGCACGGGGACCACTATCAATAGGCCAAGAAATGCCAGTGCAATTGCCAAGGCCATGATGATCGCGATGAACACGGCCCAAATGAGCAAGGCCATGCTGTTATTGCTGACAGCCCTAAGGCTGGCAAAGATCGCGGTAAGGAAATCAACTTCGCGATCAACCAACATCGGCAGGCTGATCACTGTCACGGCGTAGAACACGAGAGCGATTACACCGCCAATCAAGCTGCCAACCGCGAGCATTGCGAGACCCATTGGCGTGATCAGGAATTCAAGAGATTCCGAACCTGCTCCGGCCTCCACAAGGAAGACCGAAAAAATAAGGTGAGCGATGATCACCCAAAAGCCGAAGCCCACGAATATGAGCACACCCATGCTCAATATTTGATCGTGCCCGCGGCCTCTGATCGCGCCCAGAACTGCGGGCCAATCCACTGCAATCCCGTATTCGCGCCTGCGACTGACCTCGTAAAGACCCACTGCTAGGAATGGAGCCAACAAGGGGAAGCCGGCCGCCGCAGGGATGAGCCAAGAGACCTCCCCAAGCACAATAGTAGCGTAAGCGAGGGCGATCCCGGCAAACGCGAAAATCGCGCCAAAGAACAAGCCATATTGCGGCATGGCAAGAAAGTCGCTCCATCCGGCAGCCAAGGCCGCACGCAGATCTGAAATCGTTAGATCGCCTGCGACCTTGAACGGGACAGGAGAATTGCTTCCTATATCTGCCATGTCATTCAGTTGCCCCTCCCTTTGGCGCTGGTTGCTATTTTAGAACCGATAGCTTGCACCCGCGCTCAGAACCCACGGATCGAGATTGTGGTCTGTTTCGATCACAAGCGTATTGCCAGCAAACCAGCGCGCCGTTGTCCCGATGAAGTACCGCTTGGCATCGAATGTGACGCCAAAACCATCATCTCCAACAGGCACATCCACGCCTGCTTGTAGGACAAAACCGAATTCATCCGAGAGCGTCGTCTCCGTGACGCCCAATGGAATGACAGCTGCACCTGGGTCCACATCAAGCCAAATGAAATAGGACGCGCCAGCCCCGATATAGGGCTTCACGCCGCCGGTTTTGAAATGCACTTTGGCAGTGACAGTTGCAGGCAAGAGCAACGCGTCTGAAACCAGCTCAGTGCCTGGCGCAAATCCCGATACCGCATCGACATCGTGCTGCGTTGTGCCTGCGATCGTTTCAATCGAGAAACTATCCGAGAAGAAATACTCTACGGCCACAGTGGGCACATAATTGTCATTGGCGGTGGTATCAGTGCCAGCAGGCAGGCCGACCAAATCAACATTGACCTGATCAATCGCGCTGTCGGGCAGAACTCCTGTCGCGACCAGTTTGATTTGGACATCCCCGCTTTCGTCCTGTGCGACGGCCGGAGAAGAAGCAAGCGCGATTGCCGCGCAAGCTGAGGCGAGAAGATATTTCATTATCCTTCCTTCATGAGCAGCAGTGGCCAGAGGAACGGCCCAGGGTTTTTGCTGCTGATGGTTGGATAGTTGCACTCAGACTATGCTGCTTTGATCCAGATCAATGTGCTGCGCATGAATGTGCAGCAACACGCACTCATCCTGATTTTCCTAGGAAAGAATGCGATGACCTTTCCCGACCTTTTCGACGAGTTTCGCACGGCAGTCTTGCCTGGTGGCGCTTCCGACCCAACGCTTTCGAACCTAGAATCGGTCGCGCGCTATACCAGTGCGCGCGAAGGCGATGCTCCGTTCAACGGGATCGGTGTTGATCAGATTGTCTTCATTGCTGGCGGCAGCACCAAACTGGTCGCCCATGTTTCACAAGGTAGAGAGCAAGTGGTCGCGTTCCACTTTAGAGGCGATCTGGTTTCAGTGCCGGCAAGCGCCGCCCACGCATACACTCTTTGCGCGTTGGAGGACTGTGAATTGGTCTTCTTCCCAGCGGACGACTTTTTGCAAATCGCGCAGCAAGAGCCGCATCTGGTCATTACTATTCTCGAGAGAACTTTGCGTTCGCTCGCTCGAAGCCGTGAAAAATCCGTGGCGCTGGGGCGCAAGACAGCGGAAGAGCGGTTGGCGAGTTTTCTTGTCACGATGGCGGAACGTATCGGTTGGAGCCGTGATGGAGCCGTGGAGCTTGATCTGATCATGTCCCGCCGCGACATCGGTGACAGCCTTGGCCTAACAATCGAAACGGTTAGCCGTCAGCTCAGCGAACTGCGCAATGCTTGCCTTATTGAAACGAGTGGCCGTTCTCGTTTCCGCTTGCTTGACTTGCCAAGCCTGCACCGAAGGGCCGGTCACCTTGAGTTGGCCGGATAAATTATTTTCAAAAATTGATGCAGATCAATGCGAATTGCGAGCGTCCAGAATAGTGGGTGGCGATGCAGGCAAACACGTGATGAGCCTGCGGGATGGGATAATCGACTGATTTTATTTTGATCTTTCCGGCGACTGCGCCGGTTGAGGCGCGTTGCAGCAATGAGTCTCAACTGATTTCGACGCCAGTTTGATCTGCATCAAATACAGCACTTTTCTGGCCCTTTAACGGGGGCAGGAACAAGAGGGATCGACGTTATGGAAGCTGTGTTAGGCCGGTCAGGCCTCTATGCCATCGCATTGATGGCGGTGATCGCCGCAATGGTGGGGGCGCAAGACACCGGTTTTGCCGTTCATATGGGCATCATTGGATTGGTTCTTGCCATAATGATCTTGGCAACCCTGAAAGCGTTCGACCCGCTCGCCAAAGCCCAGGGCATTTTCAAAATGCCTCCGGGCCCATCGCGTTATGACGATGACGTGGTGCGCTGGGGTGTCATTGCTACAATGTTTTGGGGCCTTGCGGGTTTGTTGGCTGGGCTTTTCATCGCCCTGCAATTGGCCTTCCCGATTTTGAATGTTGAGCCATTTTTGACATTTGGCCGGGTTCGCCCGCTCCACACTTCGGCGGTTATCTTTGCTTTCGGTGGCAATGCCTTGTTGGCGACCAGTTTCTATGTCGTGCAGCGCACTTGCCGCACCACTCTGGCTCTGCCCGGCCTCGCTCGCTTTGTGTTCTGGGGTTACCAACTCTTCATCGTCCTGGCGGCGACCGGCTATTTGCTCGGCGTAACCCAGTCCAAAGAATACGCCGAGCCGGAATGGTACGTTGATCTGTGGCTGACCATTGTTTGGGTCGCATACCTTGTGGTGTTCGTGGCGACTTTGCTGCGCCGGAACGAGCCGCATATTTATGTCGCCAACTGGTTCTACCTCGCTTTCATCATCACCGTTGCGATGCTGCATGTGGTGAACAATCTCGCGATGCCGGTGAGCTTGCTCGGTTCGCAAAGCTATAGCGCGTTTGCCGGCGTGCAGGATGCGCTGACGCAGTGGTGGTATGGCCATAACGCAGTCGGTTTCTTCCTGACCGCGGGCTTCCTTGCGATGATGTATTACTTCGTGCCCAAGCAAGCGAACCGGCCGGTCTATTCCTATCGCCTATCGATCATCCATTTCTGGTCGCTGATCTTCCTGTATATCTGGGCGGGTCCGCACCACTTGCACTATACCGCGCTGCCGGATTGGGCGCAGACGCTGGGTATGGTGTTCTCGATCATGCTGTGGATGCCCAGCTGGGGCGGGATGATCAACGGACTGATGACGCTCAACGGAGCATGGGACAAAGTCCGCACCGACCCGATCATCCGTATGATGGTGATGGCGCTCGCATTCTACGGAATGAGCACATTTGAAGGGCCAATGCTGTCGATCAAAGCGGTGAACAGCCTGTCGCACTACACCGACTGGACCATCGGCCACGTCCATTCGGGCGCCCTGGGCTGGAACGGAATGATCACATTCGCCTGCGTCTATTTCCTCGTGCCCAAGCTTTGGAAGAAGGATCGCCTGTATTCGTTGAGGATGATCAACTGGCATTTCTGGCTCGCGACGCTCGGCATCGTTTTTTACGCTGCCAGCATGTGGGTCGCTGGGATTACTCAGGGCCTGATGTGGCGCGAATATGGCTCTGACGGGTTCCTAGTGAACAGCTTTGTCGACACCGTCGCGGCGCTCCATCCGATGTATCTGATGCGCGCATTCGGCGGGCTGCTCTACCTCGCTGGCGCTGTCATCATGGCCTACAATATCTGGATGACCATCGCCGGATATCGCCGTGAGGAAGCGCCGATGGGTGACACCGCTCATGACGAGCAAGCGGACCGTCCGATTGTCACCCGCCCTCAACCAGAACCTGCTGAATAAGGAGGCTGAGAAGATGAGCACCAACTCACCCAAACCCACTCCTTCTCAAGGCGCTTTCGAGGGCCACAAGAAAATTGAGAAAAACGTCACCATACTGGCGGCGGCAACCCTTGTGACAGTGGCCATAGGCGGGATCGTCGAAATCGCTCCGCTGTTCTGGATCGATAACACGATCGAGAAGGTCGAAGGCATGCGGCCTTACACCCCTCTGGAGCAAGCAGGGCGCGACATCTACATTCGCGAAGGCTGCTACACCTGTCATAGTCAGATGATCCGGCCCTTTCGCGATGAGGTGGAGCGCTATGGCCACTACTCGCTGGCAGCCGAAAGTATGTATGATCACCCGTTCCAGTGGGGGTCGAAACGCACTGGTCCGGACCTTGCGAGAGTAGGCGGTCGTTATTCGGATACGTGGCATGTCCAGCATCTGAAAAACCCGCAAAGTGTGGTGCCGCAAAGCATCATGCCGAGCTATTCTTTCCTAGCCAAAACGAAACTGACAGTGCCCGATGCATCAGCCAAGCTAACCGCGCTTAGCCGCGTTGGCGTGCCGTATTCGGACGCGGACATTGAGATGGCCGAGAATGATCTCTTTGCCCAAGCCGATCCGGAGCGCGATGCGGGAGATCTGCAAGAACGGTATCCCAAAGCGCAAATCCGCGATTACGACGGCGATCCCACGCGCGTCACCGAAATGGATGCGCTGGTCGCCTATCTGCAAATGCTGGGAACTCTGGTCGATGTCGACAAGGCTGCTGCTCAGACCGAGCTGGCAGAGGAGCTGGGTCGATGAGCCTCTATGAAACGCTGCGTCATCTCGCCGACAGTTATGGTCTGGTGGTGATCTTCGCACTCTATCTCTTGCTGTGCGGATGGCACTTCCTCCCTCGTGCACGTGCCGGAGTTGAGGAAGCCAAGCACTCGATTTTCAAGGACGATGATGATGGCTGATAAAAATCGTGTTGATGAACCCACAGGCACAGAACTCGTCGGCCATGAATGGGATGGGATCGAGGAGCTCAATACCCCCCTTCCGCGCTGGTGGCTTTGGACCTTCTACGCGACCATCGCGTGGAGCGTCGTCTATGTCGTGCTCTACCCTGCATGGCCGATGGTAAGCCAAGCGACCGAAGGCGTGCTTGGCTGGTCAAGCCGCGGAGCGCTTGCTGACGAAATGACAGCAGCTGACATGGCAAGGGTAAGCACATTCGAACGGATCGCGGTGACGGATATCACCAAACTTTCTGCCGATCCCGAGCTCATGGGCCAAGCCATCGCTGGGGGTGCAGCGGCATTCAAACAACATTGTGTTCAGTGCCATGGCGCTGGCGCAGCGGGCTATGAAGAATATGGCTATCCCAACCTCAACGATGATGACTGGATTTGGGGCGGTGAAATCGGCGATATCGAATACACCCTGACCCATGGCATCCGCTGGGAAGGGTCGGACCAAACCCGTATCTCTTACATGCCAGCTTTTGAGGGCATCTTTGAGCGCGAACAGGTTGATGCTTTGGTCGGCCATGTCCTTTCGCTTAGCGGGAACGGATCGAGCAATGCGGTGGGCGCTGAATTGTACGCCGCCAATTGCGTGGCGTGCCACCAAGCGTCTGGAGAAGGCGACCAATTGCAGGGTGCGCCTGCGCTCAATGATGCAATCTGGCTGTACGGCAACAGCGAAGCGAGCATTCGTCAGCAGATCCTCGCTCCGCGTCATGGCGCAATGCCGGGCTGGAGCGATAAGCTCGACCCGGTAACAATTCGCATGCTTGCCGCATACGTCCACTCACGAGGCGGCGGGGAAGATACCGCCCAAGATGCACCAATTGCAGAAACCAGTGAGCAAGAAGCCGCTCAGCAAGAGGTATCGGGAGCGGAGGGTGATGACCGCCTCTGACCAACTCGAACAGCCCAGCAAATGGGTTCGTGCTCTCGACAAGACTGGCATCACTCGCGGCGGCCCGCCGAGTAACGGCCCGCTCTATGAAAAGCGAAAGAGTGTCCATAACAAACGGATCGATGGCCCGTTTCGCCGATTTAAATGGCTGGTTATGGTGGTCACACTTGCGATCTATTACATAACGCCGTGGCTGCGCTGGGATCGCGGCCCATACGCGCCTGATCAAGCGGTGCTTATCGATCTTGCAAACCGCCGTTTCTACATGTTCGATATCGAGATCTGGCCGCACGAGTTTTATTTCGTTGCTGGCATGCTGATCATGGCGGGTATTGGCCTCTTCCTGGTGACAAGTGCGGTTGGCCGGGCCTGGTGCGGCTATGCCTGCCCTCAAACTGTGTGGACCGACCTCTTTCAGCATGTTGACCGCTTTATCGACGGAGACCGCAATGCACGCATGCGGCTGGACAAGGCACCGTGGGGGCCGTCCAAGATCGCCCGACGTGGCGGTAAATGGGGCATCTATCTGCTGATCAGCCTCGTCACTGGCGGCGCCTGGATTCTGTATTTTGCCGATGCGCAAACTTTGTTTGTTGAATTCTTCACGGGAACGGCTTCCCCGGTCGCCTATATGACCGTTGCGGTGCTTACTGGGACTACGTTCTGGCTAGGCGGCTTTATGCGCGAACAAGTGTGCATCTACATGTGCCCATGGCCCCGCATTCAAGCCGCTATGCTCGATGAGCAATCCTTGATCGTTACCTATAAGGATTGGCGCGGCGAGCAGCGGGGCAGCCTCAAGAAAGCGCAAAAAGAACTCGAGAAATACGGCGATTGCATTGATTGCCGTGAATGCATCGCGGTCTGTCCCACCGGCATCGATATCCGCGAAGGACAGCAGGTTGGTTGCATCACCTGCGCCCTTTGCATTGATGCATGCGATCGGGTCATGAAGGATATCGGACGTCCGCGCGGCCTGATCGACTACGCAACTCTGGATCAATGCGAGGCAGAGGCCGCGGGTGCGCCAGCGATGCCCGCGTGGAAGGCATTGCTGCGCCCGCGGACATTTATCTATTTCGGTATATGGGGGGCAATCGGTACCGCGATGCTGTTCGCTTTGGGCACCCGCTCGCACACGGGGCTGACCGTTTCTCCCGACCGCAACCCACCCTTTATGTTGATGAAGGATGGATCGGTACGCAACGCATACACTTTGCGGTTGCGCAATATGGAAGGGCGCCCGCGTGATATGGAAATCGCGCTATCGGGCCTACCGCGGGGCGCAGTGATGTGGACCGACCGCATCGGGCGAGATGAGGCTGCTGCGACTCAGAAAATCGCCGTTCCTGCCGACGAAACCCGCGTTGTGCGTGCGTACGTGACGATCCCGGCGGGCAGCAGCGCAGATCAATTCACATTTGAGCTGACATCGCTTGATGAACAGCGCGAACAGGACGCCGAACCAACAACATTCGCCATGCCCGGAGGCAATTGATGAGTGCAAAGCCAACAAAATCCCGGTTCACTGGTCGGCACATGGCGGCAATCCTGATCTTTGGCTTTGGTATTGTCGTGGCGGTCAATTTCACCATGGCAGGTTTTGCGACGGGAGGTTTCCACGGCGTCGTGGTCCAAAACTCCTATGTCGCAAGTCAGCAGTTCAACACTTGGCTGGAAGAAGCCGAAGCGGATCAAGCGCTGGGATGGGAAGTCGACGCGAAACGCGATCAGGACGGATATCTTGATCTCACCGCTAATGGCGTTCCCGAAGGCGCCCTGATCACCGCAGAGCTGCGCCGCCCGATAGGCGTGCGCGACTATGCGTCTGTGACGTTTGAGCAATCAGAAAATGGTTCATACCGTTCGACCACTCCGGTGGATGAAGGGCGATGGACCATTCGCATCTCGATTGAAGCTGATAGCGAAACATGGTCCGCAGAAGACGAGCTGAGATGAACACGCTTGCTGCCCCTGTCGCCACGGACGAAGGTGCAATTAGCACGACGCGATTTACGGTGCCGGGCATGCGCTGTGCTGGCTGCATAGCCAAGCTTGAGCGCGAGCTTCCTAAGATTGCGGGCGTAAACGGTGCACGGGTCAATTTTTCGGCCAAACGCGTCGCAATTGAACACGATGAGGGCATGCGCGAAGATGATCTCGCCGAAGCGATCCTAAAGCTAGGGTTTGAAGCGCAACAGGTCGAAGATAACCCGCTTGGCCAGGAGGTCGCAGAGCGCAAAACTTTGATGCGCGCCTTGGGGGTTGCGGGCTTTGGCATGATGAATGTCATGCTGCTTTCGGTAAGTATCTGGTCTGGAGCCGAGGGCGCGACGCGCGACCTCTTCCATTGGCTTTCTGCGCTGATCGCCATGCCTGTGATCGCCTATGCCGGGCGTCCTTTTTTAGCATCGGCATGGATGGCGCTCAAACATGGGCGCACCAATATGGATGTGCCCATTTCTATCGGAGTGGTTCTGGCAACCGCTTTAAGCCTGTACGAGACGATAACTGGCGGCCCGCATGCATATTTCGAAAGCGCCGTCATGCTGCTCTTCTTCCTTCTCGCAGGGCGCGCGCTTGACGCGGAAATGCGCACGCGTACGCGCGCAGAAATCGGTGCTCTGTTAGGGCGGATGGGCAAGACAGCGAGCGTGATCGGCCCCGATGGTTCAACCCGGCGCCTACCAGCGCGTGAGCTTGAACCGGGGATGTTGGTGCTGGTTGCTGCGGGTGAAGCCTTGGCCGCCGATGGCGAGGTCGAACAGGGCGCCAGCTCGATCGACAATTCGATGCTGACCGGAGAAAGCGCGCCGGAGCGCATCGGTGTTGGCTCTGCAATTCACGCAGGGGCAATCAACATCACCGCCCCCATCCGTTTGCGCCTCACCCGCACCGCCGAAGACACTGCAATCGCCGAAATCGCACGATTGATGGATGAGGCGGGCCAATCTCGCAGCCAATACGTACGGATCGCCGACCGCGCCTCGCGCCTTTACGCACCCGTCGTTCACACGCTTGCCGCACTCGCTTTTGTCGGGTGGATGATCGCCGGGGCTGGCTGGCATCAGTCTCTGGTCATCGCCATTGCCGTGCTAATCATCACATGTCCGTGTGCGATGGGCCTTGCGGTTCCCACCGCTCAGGTTGTGGCGTCGGGCGCACTGTTAAAGCGGGGTTTGCTTGTCAAAGATGGCAGCGCGCTGGAACGGCTCGCTGAGGTGGATGTGGCGCTGTTCGACAAGACTGGTACGCTGACCTTGGGGGAACCACGCGCCGACATCGCGGAGCTTGATAGCAAGGCGCGCAGTGTTGCCTTAGCGCTGGCCCAAGCGAGCAGGCATCCATTGAGCAAGGGGCTGGCCCTAACCTTGCGCGAAGCAAGTGTTGCGCCAGCACCTGTCTCGGACATTTCAGAGCATAGCGGGCAAGGCATTAGCGGTCAGTGGAATGGGATGCGGGTCGCACTCGAGCGGCCTGGCAACGCTGAAGAAGGCCTCGCCGCCGCGCTAGTCATTGGCGAGCATCACCATGTTCTGCACTTCACTGATCCTATGCGCAGCGATTGTGCGGCAACGCTTGCGACGCTGGCCAAGCATGGCGTTGATGCGAGCATACTGTCGGGGGATCGTCATGCACCGGTTGAACACGCCGCGAAGCAGCTCTCGATCCCCTTTGCTGCAGAGGCGTCTCCGCAAGATAAGCTGGCCGCTCTCGCGTCGCTGAAAGATCAAGGGCGAAAGCCGCTTATGGTCGGCGATGGCCTCAATGATGGACCTGCGCTTGCTGCCGCACACGCTTCGATAGCGCCAAGCACTGCCAGCGATGCCAGCCAACAGGCGGCAGATGCGGTGTTTATTGGCGAAAAGCTGTTTCCGGTTGCTCTTGCAGTCCGGGTCGCGCGGCGCACGATGGCCGTCGTGCGGCAGAATTTCGGCTTTGCTATCGGGTATAATGTGCTGGCCATACCGCTGGCTGTGTTTGGCTATGTCACGCCGCTCATCGCGGCGATCGCCATGTCGTTGAGTTCACTGGTCGTGGTCGCCAATTCACTGCGCCTCGCCAGCAGCGCAAAAGGAAACGCGCCATGACTAATCTGGCTTTCTTGATCCCGATCGCGCTCTTCATGGGAGCGGCTGGTCTTGCCGCGTTTTTCTGGGCCATGCGGTCTGGTCAGTACGAGGATATGGACGGGGCTGCGGCTCGTATTCTAATCGACGAAGAGGATACGGAACAATGAATGCCGGCCTTATCGTATCGCTGGCTGCGGTCATACCGATGGCCACTGGGCCATTCCCGCAAGAACAGCGCAGCTTGGTCGCGGGCCTCTGCAATGGCGAGCAAATTGTCATTCCTATTGGAGATGACGAGCAGGAGCCTGGACGCGACTGTCATCAAAAGGCCTGCCATGCGGGTGCTTGCCGCGAAAAGGCCAAGAGGTCTCGCACGGTTTGATCTAGCGCAAAGACGCGCTGCCGTTGATCTTGTTCAAGGCTTCTTATGTGGCCTTATCATCCAGAATTGCTCGAAACGCCGGTGCCGCGTTACACGAGCTATCCGACTGCCGTCGATTTTGGCGAGCTTCCAACCGCTGCTTTGACGCATGCAATCGAAGGGGCGAGCGGGGACATCTCGCTTTACCTTCACATTCCGTTTTGCGAGAGCATTTGCCATTATTGCGGGTGCAATACGGGTAAAGCCAATCGCAAGCAGCGTGTGGAGAGTTACCTCGCTGCTCTCCATACCGAAATTGAAACGGTCGCTTCGCTCCTGCCGCGCGACGCCAGAGTTCGCCGGATCGCCTTTGGCGGTGGCAGCCCCAACGCAATCGAACCGAGCCAGTTCATTGCGCTTGTCGATGCACTGGGCCGCAATTTCTGGCTGGGCGACTGCGAGTGGTCAATTGAATTGGACCCGCGCTCCATGAGCAGCGTCTGGGGTGAGGCCGTTGCCGAGGCAGGCATCACACGCGCCAGCATGGGAGTGCAGACCTTTGCCGCGCATTGCCAGAAAGCAATCGGGCGCGAGCAGAGTGACGCGATGATTTGTCGCAGCATTGATTGGCTGCGAGACGCGGGTGTGACATCGCTGAATTTCGATCTGATGTATGGCTTGCCCCATCAAAGCGCAGACGACCTCGCGGACAGTCTCGAATACACAAAGCTGCTTGGTGCCGACCGGATTGCGGTGTTCGGCTATGCCCATGTGCCGCATTTGATCGCCCGCCAGAGAATCATCGACGCGGGCGCTTTGCCAGATGCGAAGGCACGCTTTGATATGGCCGCGATGGCGCATGAGTTTCTCACCAACGAGGGCTATGATGCAATTGGGTTCGATCATTTTGCCTTGCCGAGAGACCCGATGGCAATCGCGACCCAATCAGGCCGTTTGCGCCGCAATTTTCAGGGCTTCAGCGATGATCCGGGTGAAGTGCTGATCGGTTTGGGCGCAAGCGCAATCAGTGGCTTTCCCCACCTCATCGCTCAAAACGAAAAGAACAACGGTCGATACCGGATGAAGGCATCGCAAGGGATGCTCACATCAAGTGTTGGCGTGGTGAGAAATCGCGAAGATCAGATGCGAGGCAAGGTGATAGAAGACTTGCTGTGCAAGGGTTTTGCCACACTTCCACCCTGTATCTACGCCTCGTGCGGGATCAAACTGGACCGTTTCATCGGACGAAGCTTGGCGCGGTTTGATGGGATGACCTTTGTAATTCAACCAGCAGGCCTGCCATATGCGAGAGCCATAGCGGCGCAATTCGATCAGTTTAGAGAGGTCTCACAGCGGCGCTTCAGCTCTGCAATTTAAAGCCCAGGTCAGATGCGGCCTGTGACTTAGCCGAGCTCTTGGAAGAGTGTCCGATAGAATGAAATTGGGTCGGGAGCGGACTTTCCTCTTCTAGCGATGTGCAACCAGAACCGGACCTTCCGCTTCCGACCCAGCTCCGGCCGTTCCGATACGCGCACCAGTCCCAGACGCACCGAATTGAGGCCTTAAAGGTAGGCCGGAACGCAGTCTTTGAGTTGACATTGCGTGCGAATGGAACAAAATAAGAACATATGTGTGATTCGGAGCAATCCATGTCCAGTTTACGTGGGCGGCTAACTGATGTTGCGTGTGTAAATGAAGCCTCTTGCAAAGAGCGATTTGCTTCAGGTCACGCATCTCTCGACGCCTATCTTGATGGAGGTTTTTTGCGTGGGCAGCTGCATGAAATCTTTGCCGACTCTGATGAGGATAATGGGTGTGCAGCAGGGGTTGCAGCCATGCTTTCATTGCGCGCCAAGCAGACAGGTAAGAGCATTTTGTGGCTCCGCACTCTGGCGGCATCGCGCAAAGGCGGACGCTTTAATCCCGCTGGTTTCGCGGAATTGGGCGGAGATCCATCGGCTTTGTTTATCGTGGTCGCTCCTGATGAAGCGACGCTTCTCAGATCAGCTGTCGATGCGTTGCGCTGTGACGACTTTGGCGCAGTGGTAATCGAATGCTGGGGCTCGCCTGCCATTCTCGATCTAACCGCCAGTCGCCGACTGACGTTGGCTGCCGATCGCAGCGGCGCGACCGCAATTATGTTGCGCCTTGGTGCGCGCGAACAACCCAGTACGGCAAGCACGCGGTGGGCGGTGCGATCGGCATTCTCCCGCCCTCTCGAAGCCAACGCTCCGGGTCATCCGACCATGGATCTGACCTTGCTGCGCAGACGCTCTGGCCCTTCTGGCAAAAGCTGGCGGGTGGAGTGGAGCCGTGACAACCAGTGCTTCCAGGAACATCAGCAATCCACCTTCAGACAAAAGCCAAAGACGCTTTCTGGCTCTGTGGTTCCCTTTTTTGGCGTCGGACAGGCTGCAGCGAGAGAGAGAAGTAAGCTTATCGCCTGAACGACCTCTTGCGTTTGTTGAAAAACAAAAGGGGGCGATGCGTCTTGTGGCGCTCAACCGGGCCGCACTGGAATGCGGGCTTACCCTAGGATCAAACTTAGCTGATGCGCGGGCGGTTGAGCCAGAGTTGATCGTGTACGATCACAACCCTCAAGCCGATGCAGAACTGCTCGATCAGATTGCTGATGAATGCGTGCGCTATACGCCAATGGTCGCCGTGGAACCACCAGATGGCCTGGCACTCGATATTACAGGCAGCGCGCATCTTTCAGGGGGAGAGATGGAGCTTCAACAGGATGTTCGAGGCTGGTTCGCGAGTCAGCAGATTGCAACACGCCTGGCATGCGCATCCTCTGCTGAAGCGGCGAGCGCTTTGGCTCGCTTCCATCGCGGCGAGGTAGCGGACGAAATGCAGGCAATTCGTTCTTTGCCTGTGGCTGCGCTGCAGCTTGATCCCGAAGCCGATTTGGGATTGCGCCGAGCAGGGCTGAAAATGATCGGTGATGTGATGGACCGCCCGCGCAAAGTCATCGCCGCGCGTTTCGGAGCCGCAAGCGTTTATCGGCTGGAACGTTTGATCGGGAAAAGTGCAAAGCCGCTTGATACGCGTAGACCCCAGCGTTCTTTCACCTTTCACCGCCGCTTTGCTGAGCCCATCACAAGCAAGACCTATTCTGTCAGCGTGCTGCGCGAATTGCTTGATGAAGCCAACGCAGAACTCGCTGGTGAGAACCTTGGTGGCCGCGCCTTTGAAGCGCGTTTCAACAGGGTCGATGGTGCAGTCCAAAGCCTGTATATCGAAACCGGCCGATCGACCCGAGACAGCACCGCGATTGCCAGACTCTTCGATGAACGATTGGATGGTTTGGCCGACCCGCTCGATCCCGGTTTCGGTTTTGACAGCGTCGAGCTTGCTATCGTTCAGACCGAGCTTTTGAAGTCGCAGCAGGAAGATATCGAAAAAGAGGTAAGGCGCGACAATACACTGGCGGAAACTCTGGATATTTTGCGCGTCCGACTGGGGCGCAACCGGGTGCTGCGTTTTCGCCCGAACGACACGCATATTCCCGAAAACACCCAAATTGCGCTGCCTGCTATAGATGCAGGGCATCCCTTTGCCTGGCAGTCAGCAGAGCTGGGGGAACCTCCTTCACGCCCGCTGCACTTGTTCGATCCGCCGCAGCGCATTGCTGTCATCGCAGAAATTCCCGACGGGCCGCCAAAACGGTTTCGCTGGCGCAAAAAAGTGCGCGATGTCGCGCGGCATGAGGGGCCAGAGCGGATTGCATCGGAATGGTGGAAAGCGAGCGAAGACCCGCTCGGGCGTACGCAATTGACGCGCGATTATTATCGCATCGAGGATACAGAGGGACGGCGGTATTGGGTGTTTCGTCATGGCCTTTATGGCCGCGAAGCCGATGATCCGAACTGGTATTTACACGGGCTGTTTGCCTGATGCCGGATAAAACACCTGTGGCTTTTGCAGAGCTTGTCGCTGCGACCAATTATTCATTCCTGCGCGGGGCATCGCACCCTTCCGATATGGTCGCTCAGGCAATCAACCTTGGGATGAGCGGCATCGGCATTGCGGATCGCAACAGCGTTGCCGGCGTGGTGCGCGCGCATGTTGCCCTGGGTGATGCTCTGGAGAAATTGCCCGAAACACAGCGATCTGCTTTCGGCTTTCGCCTGGTGGTTGGATCGCGGCTCTGCTTTGTTGACGAGACGCCCGACATTATCGCCTATCCGACCACGCGCTATGGCTGGGGCCGACTGACACGCCTGCTTACCCTCGGTAATCTACGAACATCAAAAGGCGGCTGCCTGCTGCAATTGTCCGATCTGCTCGCCCATTGTGAGGACATGGTTTTCATTGCCATGGCAGAGCCTCGTGATGCCAAGCACAAGGCTGCGCTCGCTGCCTTGCATGGTGCTGCGCCAGACATGCTGTGGCTTGGTGCTACTATGCACCGATCTGGAAAAGACGAGCGTCGGCTTGCCCAATTGACCGCTCTATCCAGCGATCTGGCTATTCCCCTGCTTGCGACCAATGATGCGCTCTACGCAGAGCCAGAAGACCGGCAATTGCACGATGTGCTCACCTGCATAAACGAGGGCACAACGATTTCCGAAGCCGGCAAGCGGCTGGCTCCCAATGCTGAGCGGCATTTGAAGGGTCCGTGGGAAATAGACCGACTATTCAAAGCGGCTCCACAAGCCATCGCTGCCAGCCAAGATATTCTATCGCGGATCACGTTTACGTTCGACGATTTACGGTATGAATATCCGCATGAGCCAGTGCCCGAAGGTTGGGAGCCACAGGATTGGCTGGAACATCTCGTGATAGAAGCCGCGCGCGAACGCTGGCCCGAAGGCATTCCGCCGAAAGCAACGGCAATGATGGAGGAGGAGTTCGCCCTCATCCGTAAAGCAAACTATGCCTATTACTTCCTGACAGTCCACGATCTGGTTAGATTTGCACGCAGCCAGAAGCCGCCAATTCTATGTCAGGGGCGCGGCTCGGCGGCGAATTCCATCGTTTGCTATCTGCTCAAAGTGACGTCGGTCGATCCAGTCGAGCACAATTTGTTATTCTCTCGTTTCATGTCCGAAGAGCGCAAAGAACCGCCAGACATTGATGTAGATTTCGAACATGAGCGACGCGAAGAGGTGATGCAATATGTGTATCGCCGGTATGGCCGCGAGCGCGCCGGGATTTGCGCCACTGTGATCCATTACCGCCCGCGCAGCGCTGTGCGCGAAGTTGGCAAGGTGCTTGGCCTGTCGGAAGATATGACCAACCGTATGGTCAGCACCGTTTGGGGCAGTCATTCCGGCTTGCTTAAAGATACACAGATTGAGGAAAACGGGTTCGATCTCAGCAACCCCCAGGTCGCGCGCCTTAAGCTGCTAGTCGATCAGATCCTCAAATTTCCGCGCCATCTGTCTCAGCATGTTGGGGGTTATGTGCTGACGCAGGGACGGCTCGATGAAATAGTGCCGATTCATAATGCCGCGATGGAGGACCGCACATTTATAGAATGGGACAAGGACGACATTGACGCGCTGGGCCTGATGAAAGTTGATGTGCTGGCGCTGGGCATGCTCACCTGCATTCAGAAAAGCTTCGACTTGATGCGCAAACACGGCCTTGGCGATTTTGAGCTGGACACAATCCAGCATGAAGACAGCGAGGTTTATGACATGCTGTGCGCGGGCGACAGCATCGGTGTGTTTCAGGTCGAAAGCCGTGCGCAGATCAACATGTTACCGCGCATGAAACCGAGGGAATTCTATGACCTCGTCATTCAGGTCGCGATTGTTCGTCCCGGCCCTATTGAGGGGGATATGGTTCACCCCTATCTGCGCCGCCGTTCTGGCGTGGAGGCTGTGAACTATCCTTCTCCCAAACCACCGCACGATCCCGACGAACTGAAAAGCGTATTAGGGCGCACCAAAGGCGTCCCGCTATTTCAGGAACAGGCGATGAAGCTTGCCATTGTGGCAGCAGACTTCTCTCCCGAAGATGCCAATCGTCTGCGCCGGGCAATGGCCACATTTCGCAATGTCGGCACGATCAACCAGTTCGAGAAGAAGATGGTCGATGGCATGGTAGCGCGGGGTTACGAACGGTCCTTTGCTGAGCGATGCTACAAACAAATTCAGGGTTTTGGCAGTTATGGCTTCCCTGAAAGCCACGCCCTGTCCTTTGCACGCTTGGTCTATGTTTCCAGTTGGATCAAATGCCATCATCCGGCTGTGTTCGCCTGCGCATTGCTGAATTCACAGCCAATGGGTTTTTACGCGCCCGCGCAACTGGTGCGCGATTTGCGCGAACATGGCGGAGAGGTGCGCGCGTCTGACATCAATGCCAGCGACTGGGATAACAGTCTTGAACCGTGTGAGAGTGGTAAGCTCACACTACGGTTAGGATTCCGCCAAATCGATGGTTTTCGCAAAGAATGGTCGGAGCAACTGGTGGCAGCTCGCAGCGGTGCCAACTTCACCAGTATTGAAGATCTGGCTCGCCAAGCCGACTTGCCCCGGCGAGCTTTAAGGTTGCTCGCAGATGCAGACGCTTTCCGTTCTATTGGTGAAGACCGGCGCCAAGCGCTCTGGAATGTTCGGCGCATGCCCAAGGGAGAGCTGCCCTTGTTCGCTGCTGCAAAGGCACGTGAATTGCGTGAGGAAGAGGACACGCCGCTCCCTCCAATGCCGTTATCCGACCATGTCGTTGCAGATTATCAAACCACGCGGCTTTCCCTGAAAGGGCATCCAATGGGCTTCCTGCGCGAGCGTTTCCAATCCGAAGGTGTGCTGAGCTGCGCAGAAGCCGACGCAGCGAAAAATGGCGCGAAAGTACGGACAGCAGGTGTTGTTTTAACCCGTCAACGACCGGGCAAGGGCAATGCCGTTTTTGTCACTATCGAGGATGAAACAGGGATCATCAACGCGCTGCTTTGGGCGAGGCATATGGAACGATTGCGCCGCCCGGTAATGGCCTCTCGCCTGATGCTGTTGGAAGGGGAAGTCCAGCGCAGCAAAGAAGGCGTCGTGCATCTTATGGTCAGCAATGTGATCGACCGTACAAGTGATCTCAATCACATGTCAGAGACACATCACGCGAAGCTCGACACTTCCTTTGGCGACAAGGTTGCTGATCGTCATCCCGCACCCGGCCACCGCCATCCCCGCGATGTTCGTATCCTGCCGAAATCACGAGATTTCCATTGATGTGATCGGGTCAGTGTCTGCCTGCTTCGAAAACGGTAAGGGCCAAGTTTCTTGGCATTGGACAGCATCAGTCTCAGCGGCATTGTCAGAGCAAATGCACCTGATTGACGGCTGAGGCACTGGGGGTAGGGCGGTGCGATGCCCAGACCTCGCAAGCCAATCAGCCCGTTTCGTTATTTCAACTCTTCGCCTGAGGTAATCCGCTTGGTAGTTATGATGTATGTTCGGTTTCCGCAGAGCTTGCGTAATGTTGAGGACCTGCTGGCCGAGCGCGGGATCGACATTTGCCATTCCACGAAGAGAACGGGCGATGATCAGATTCAGGCAGATGAGATCGCTACAGAAGTTCGCTTCCGTCCACGCTAACGTGCTCAATCACTTCAATTTCCAACGTCACCTCGTCGACAGAGAAACTTACAAGACCGCTCGCGGCAAGCACTCATGGCCTAAAAAGCGGGTGGGTAGGGGCAAAACTGCCAAACGGAGACAAGTTGCGTTTAGGCTGACAGCACACCCAGGACCGTTGGAGAAAAAAATTGGCAGATCAGTTTTTATGTTCGAATTCTGCCTGCTTTGTCGCATGCGCGCTTGTTGCTGTTCGTTGTCAACGACATTAGAGTTTTACTGGACGTTCAGGAGGGTTCGCAGAATGGTTTGGCTGATGACAAATGCGGTGAAGCCCGCAGAGAAGCTTCGACGCGATCACTACCTTTCCCAGATTGCAGTTCGTTTTGAATTCTCACGCGGCTGATAGGAATGCTGAACTGGCTACCCGGTAGGCCGAAGCCTGACATACACACACAGATTGCGGCTTTGTCCCGTTTTCAGGATCGCTTGCCCGGACGATCGGACATACGAGTTAAACTGGCCGGCCTGTATCTGCATCTTGGAGAGTTTGGCAAAGCAGAGTCAGTCCTAGGTCAGAAAGTATGTCTGGATAGTCCGGATGCGCTGCTTTGCCACGCAAGGCTGGCGCGTCACCGAGGGCGAGCTAGCATTGCCGAAGGGCATTTTTATGCTGCGCAAGCGCTGGGCTCGAAGGTCGCTTTGGCTGAACTGGGAAGGCTGCTTGTCGAACAAGAGCGGTATGAGGAGGCAGTGCCGCTTTGTAGGGAGGCATTGGCTACTGATCCAGGAGACTTCGTTGCAGCAATGGCGCTATGCAGGAGTTTGATCGCGCTGAATCAGATTGACGAGCTCGGGCAATGGGGTGGAGCTTGCCTTGCTCTTGGACAATGGAACGCGCTGGCACCAACCGCGCTTGCCCACGCGAACCAGACGGAACTGCTCGAAGGGATCGTTTCCCCGAAAAGCAGCATTACCTCCATGACCAATATCGTGGATGCGGACACGCCGGGCCAATTGTTTGAACAGTTGACAGAGCACACGTCGCGCTCAAAATTACCGGCATCAAATGCGGGCAAAGGCGGAGGGTGGCGTATAAGCCATTTGCTGGAGCTTGGTATTCCGAGCGTGGAAACCTTGTTCGAGCGCATCAAGCAAGGCATTCGAGAAAGAGCGTTGGGCTTTGATGCACCGACGGACTGGCATCCGCTACACTGCGTGCCAGAAAATGTTGGGCTTGAGACATGGGCCAACATATTTGCAGGTGACGGATATGAAGATTGGCACTGTCACCCCGCTGGCTGGCTAAGCGGTGTTTTTTATGTCGACGTTCCTGTTTCGGAAGAAGGCAGCTCTCCCGATGGGCAAATAGAGTTCGGACCATTGCCGATAAGTGGGCAAAATGATCTTGAGGCGTGGCCTAAACAGTTGATCATGCCGCAAAAGGGCGCACTGTTGCTCTTCCCATCTTACTTTGGTCACCGCACTTACCCGTCGCAGTCATCTCGCCCACGAATCTCGATCGCATTCGATGTCGTTCCGAAAACGGGCCATTAGGATACTCTTATGACCGAACCGCTCTTGCTAGTATCGGGATTGCCGCGATGCGGAACGTCGCTGATGATGCAAATGCTGGAAGCTGGCGGCATCGAGCCTTTCACAGATAGGGTTCGACAGGCTGATGATGACAATCCCAAAGGGTATTTTGAATGGGAGGCGATCAAGCAGATTGGGCGGGATCACCGGATCCTTGAGCCTGCGCTCGGGTCGGGCAAAGCGATCAAAGTTATATCCGCATTGTTGCCCAAGTTACCGAAAGCCCACCACTATAAGGTCATCTATATGGAGAGAGATCTCAACGAGGTGGTCCGATCACAAAACAAGATGATAGCAGCGCGCGGGGAGAGGCAAGATAGTGAAGCGCTGGCACAAACAGTCGATAGAATGCGCGCGCACAACGAAGAAATCAAAGGTTGGATGCGTTCCGCCCGCCATCTGGATTTCATCACCGTCTCCCACCGCCAGCTTATCCGAAAGACCGCCAAGCAGCTGCCGCGCATTATAGAATTTGTCGGTGAAGAACTGCTACCCAAACACGAAGCCATGCCCAATTCGATCGAGCTTGGACTGTATCGAAATCGCAATCATAGCCGTTGGCGTGATCGGCTCGGTTTTTGAGAGCAGCGGCTGTTCCGTTGGTCTGCCTCCAATACCTGAATGGCTGGGCATTAGGCTTGATTGACACTGGAAAGCCGGCACCATATCCACGCCCACTGCAACAGTGAGACGAACGGAGACACATGTCGGACCCTACACCAGCAACTGACTTACCAGTCCCAAGCGGCAGCATCACAATTTCTGCCAACGCATTGCTGGAGGATATGGGTGACGAGGCCGTGATCCTGAACCTCAATAATGAGCGTTATTACGGACTCGACAAAATTGGCATGAACTTTTGGCATTGGCTCAACGAGGAAGGTGATGTCGACAAGGCTCTGGCTCGCGCCGTTAAAACCTATGACATTGCGCCGGACGTGCTGAAAAGGGACCTTGGCGTCTTCGTAGTCGAATTGCACAATGCGGGTCTGGTCACGTTCGGAGAGGCCGACAGTTGAACCTGCATATCCTGCAAAAACTTGGGGTGTACATCGACCAAGAGTTTTTGAGCAAAGACGAGTGTAAGGAGATTCGGCAGGCGATCCGTGAGGGAGAGCAGGTTGCTGCCAACGTTTATAGCAAGCGCGATCAATCAAGAAAAATTGATCCCGAAAAGCGGCAGTCGCTTTTTGCGAAAGTACCAGCAACGCTTGCAGCCAAAACGGATCGGAAAATTGAAGCACTCCGTCCCAGGCTGGAGGAGAAGTTCAACGAACGCTTTGCGGCACAAATGGAAGCCGCCAAATTTCTCCTATATCGAGAAGGGCACTTTTTCGCGCCGCATACAGATGACCAGCTAGGTCGACGCGTCAATTTATCGATCTACCTTAACGATCAAACTGACCATGGCGACGATGGCACTTACAGTGGGGGGGAGCTCAAGCTCTATGGGCTGGTCGATCGACCCGAATGGAACAATCGCGGCATGTCGTTGCGTGGACAGGGCGGCATGCTGGTGGCCTATCGGGCGGATTTGGTTCATGAAGTTACACCAGTCCTTTGCGGTGAAAGATACGCAATCGTCGCGCGTTTTTTGCAACATCAAGGCAATAGCTGAAAATGGCTCACTTACGCTTGGCGATCCTGCAGAATATCGTACTGGTGCCCTTGGCTGAGTTGGGTCTGAGAACGGCTGGTTTGCGAAGAACATGGCGCATTCTCGAAGCTGCCACGGGCGGTGCGTCGCCTTTGGAAAACCCTCCGATGGAAGATGTTCTAGACAATCTGGCCGCACTCAAGCGAGCGATGGCAATCACTCCGATTAAGAACAAGTGCTTGGCGCGCTCGCTGGTTTTGTGGTGGCAGCTGGAGCGGCGCGGGCTTCACGCCTCGCTCAATATCGGCATTCGCAAAAAACAGATTTTCCGCGCGCATGCCTGGCTCGAATATCGCGGCAGACCGTTAAATGCCAGCAAGCAAGTCTATGGAAATTACAAATCGATAGGCCGGTTTGACTATCCCAGAGATGTCACTTGAGCGGCATTTGCGGCTATTTCCGCTATGATGGCAAGCAGGTCGAAGGCGACGTGCTTGCCGATATGCTCCACATCTTGCGCGCGCAAGGGCCGGACGAACAGGCCTATTGGCAAGCGCCAAACATTGCACTGGGTCACACGCAGCTCAAAACAACCCGAGAGGCTGCGACGGAGCAGCAGCCATCATCGCTAGATGGCCAAATCTGGGTTACTGCCGATGCGCGGATTGACGGCCGTCTGGACTTGATCGCAAAGCTGCGTGGCAAGGGCGTGGACGTTGAACAAACTGTGTCCGACGATCATCTCATATTGCATGCCTATATGGTCTGGGGCGCGGATTGCCTTAAGCATCTGATCGGCGATTTTGCGTTCATCCTATGGGACGACAGGCGACAGGACATGTTCTGCGCGACTGATCAGATGGGGGTTTCACCGCTCTATTATGCGCAGATTGACGGGGGCATTCTCGCCAGCAACAATGTGAATGCCATTCGTGCTCATCCGGCGGTTTCGTCCATTCTAAACGAGCAAGCCATCGGCGATTACTTGCTTTTCCGGATGAATCACGCGGCCAAGCGCACGACCTTCCGGGACATCCATAAACTCGCTCCGGGTGAATGTTTGACTGCAAACCGTGGCAAGCTTCTTGTCGGACAGTATTGGGCGATGTCTGAAGCCGAGCCGCGACGGCGCAATCCGGCCGAGATCAGAGAAGAGTTTGATTTTCTGTTCACGCAAGCTGTCAGTGACCGGTGCCGGGATGACTATGCCGGCACCCATCTTAGCGGAGGAATGGACTCAACCTCCATCGCGGCGATCCTAGCGGAGCTGCGTGGTCGTAAATCGAGTCTGGCTGTCAACGCATACACCTATGTGCCCGCTCTTGATCGATTGAGTCTGGAGCGGCCCTTTGCAGAAAAGGTCGCCGACAAACTCAACATACCTTCAAGAGTGTTCAAGGATGATTCTGAGTTTCCACTTCCCGACATTACGGGCCGTGAAGACCTACCGCCTGAGCCCAGCTTCACTAGCCGATCAACGACCAGATTTCGTATTTTTGGCGATAGCGTGAACAAAGGTCGGAATTTCTTCGCTGGTTATGGCGGTGATCCGCTGCTGCACCCGCCGCTAGATTATTGGGGTAATCTACGCAAATCAGGCCAATATGGATTGATGCTGTCTGAATTGGCTCAATATACCAAGGTGTACGGGAAACCGCCCCTTCGAGCGTTGGCGCAGTCTTTTCAAAACGGGCGGGATGTTCGCCGTGGCCCAGTGACGCGCAAAGTGCCGAACTGGTTGGCACAACCATTCGTCAGCCGGGCGGCGTTGCAAGAGCGATTTCAGAACCTCACGGGCATTGCCAGCCTGAACGACAGCCCGCGAAAAGACATGGCAATCCACCCTCTTTGGCGCCGGATATTCGAATGGCATAGTCCAGCATATTCAATGTTACCGATGAAGCTGTGCTTTCCGTTCTTCGATGTTCGATTGGTCGAAATGATGCAATCGGTGCGGGTGTACCCATGGATGGCGAACAAGTTGCTCTTGAGGCAGATCATGCACAATCGATTGCCGCAAGAAGTACTCCAGCGTCCGAAGACTGCTTTCCCGGCGAACCAGATGGCTGCCTTGTTTGAAGAAAGCGGTGTTCCAGACTGGCAAAAAATCTTGCCGCTGGGCGATCATGTCGAGGAGTTCATAGACGTATCAGCTCTGCGGGAGAGCCTAGCGGATGGCAAGAATTTGACCACTCAGGATACACGAGCGGTTAATCGCATTGGCTCCTTGGCAATTTGGCTCAACCTGTATAACAAGCAGATAAATTTAGGAGTAATGCAGCGCTGTGAAAAACTCACCAACTTCAAAAAACGTGTCTGGACAGGCTTTGAATCAAGCCGAGTATAAGGCGCCTCATTTGCTCGATTATGGTCCGGTCAGCGAGCTGACCCAAACGATAATGGGTGACACTGGCGATGATGGTGGCGGTGTTCCGTCCTCATACACTGCGAGTATTCTTTAGGCGCTTTATCTTCGCTAATCCTGTCGTGCATTGGGTATGGCCTGCTGCAGAGACTGATGCGGATATGCCATGGCATTTGACTACACGGCCTACGGCTTGCGCATCCGGTCGGATACGGCGTTGCCATTGCTTCGTCCGGCTGTGAATAGTGTCTTGCAGGATCTGTCAGTGGAGTTGTTTCCTGCAGATCATGTGATCAGCACATTGGAGGAGCTGCGTTGGGTCCGCGATAGCGGGCACCGAATTGGCGAAAGCAGCACAACGATCGAGCACTGCGAAAGCCGGTTGAAAATCACGTTTCGGCGCAATCACGATAGCGCCCTGATTTTCTATATCTCAGAAAACTCCGCTCGCATCATGTTGCGCCGAATAGGCGATATTCCCGAAACTGATGCTATTTCATTTTTGATCGGGCCGATATTCGGGGCCATTTGCCGTTTGCGGGCAAAGACTTGCCTCCACGCCGCAGTTCTTTCCTACAATGGTCGCGCCTTTGCGCTCACCGGCGACAAAGGTGCAGGAAAATCGACAACATCTGCAATGCTGCTCCAATGCGGTGCACAGCTTGTCGCAGACGATATCGCTGTAATTGATCAGGATGACGGCCATTTTCAGGTTCAACGAGCCTATCCATACATGCGTGTCTCTCCCGATGTACTGCGACTACTCGGACATGATGTAGATCGCGCTCAGCCGGTTCTTTCCTTAGGTGACAAGCGATACTTGCCAGCAAGCGATAAAGGCGCAGGTGAAGGCGGTGCAGACACGATAGAATTGAGCGCCGTATATTTTCTCTCTAAGCGCGGGCCTGCGGGCACGGCAACGCAGATTAATGCAATCGGTCCGAGCGAGGCGATCATGCGCTTGAATTCCAATGCCTACGGTACCAGCCTTATGAAAAAGCCCCACCGGTTGCAGGACTATGCGCTATTTGCCGATTTCGCCCGCACAAAACACTGCCGCGCCATCGAAAGAGCAAACGACCTGTCACGCCTGAGTTATCTAGGGAAAATGCTCCTGCAAGATTTCGAAACGATCCATGCCTGAGCACAAGCCGGATAAACGTCCCAATATCGTCCTTCTGACGGTTGATTGCTGGCGCGGAGATCACATTGGCCTGGGTGGAGACGATGGTCCGAGTACACCCAATATCGATCGCTTCGCGCAGCAAGGAACCTGGTTCTCTGACGCATATACATGTGGCGGTTGGACGAAGATTTCGATGACGGCGCTGCTTTCGTCCACTTTTTCGTCAGAGTATAATTTTGCTCAAGGCAAGATTGAAGAAGAGCGGCCGTTCTTGCCGGAAATGCTCCAAAAAGCCGGGTATCAGACCATCGGAATTACAACCAATCCGGTGTGCGGCAGCATGCATGGTTTTGACCGTGGTTTCGATCATTTCACGGACGTGAGACCCGAAATTCATAGCAGTTTTGCTGATCGGCTATTTTCCATTCGTGGATCCCGTCGATTGCTAAGGTTGCCGATATTCCGGCGCTTACTCTCACGCATCGGGATGCACCCCAATCCGCCAAGGCCAGCAAGCAGTGCTAGCGATGTTATCGACCTCGGCCTCCCGTGGCTCCAGCAGAAGCATGATGCACCCTTTTTCCTGTGGCTCCATTTTATGGACCTGCATTGGCCATATGAGTCAAAAACAAGAAGGAAAACGCGCGACGAAGTTGAGCAGGTTTGGCGCGATCGGGCCCAATGGGCTATGCAGCGCCGAAACCGTGGGAAGTATTTCCCAGGCTCAGAAAGAGCAGAACGCTGGAAAATGCTTTACCGCCAAGAGGTAGAGCAAATGGATAGCTGTTTTGGCCGGCTGTTTGATGCCTTGTATGACATGGACGACTGGCAAAACACCCATGTCGTTTTGACCAGCGACCATGGCGAAGAGTTGTTCGAGCACGGCACTTGGGCACATAGCTGGAACCAGCTACATCGCGAGGGTGCGCACGTCCCGTTAATTGTTCGCATTGCAGGTAACGCAAAGCCTCGAGAATTCACACACCCTGTCAGCAACTTGGATATAGCTCCGACGATTGCTGAATTGGCACAACTGCCCCGGGTTCCAAAAATGCGCGGCAAGAGCCTTCTGGACAAGATCAGAGCTAGCGAATGTGGAACATCTGACCCGGTTTATGTCGAAATGCACGGCCACAGGGATTCAACAATTTATCGCCTCGCAATCATTAATGAGGGTCATAAATACATTTACGATGGCGACCGGGATCGATGCTTTCTGTTTGATCTTGCCGCCGACCCTGATGAACGCAACAACATTTACGACAGAGCAGACGCGTGCTCGCGCAAGTTCGACAGGCTGCGGCTTGCCCATGTTAGCAAGGGTGTTCTGAACATTCTGAAGTCTGATGATGCCGTCGTTGGCGAGGACATTCTTTACGATCTCGACGCCGATCCGAAAGTAATCGAACGGCTCAGGGCGCTTGGGTATTTGGACTGAAGCGGCGCTTCAGCCAGAGGAACGGGCGCAAGGGCAGGTAAAGGAAGTCGAGGCTGCTGGGGAGCGGCAGTGCGAGGATATCAGGCAATGCGAACAGATGTGAGCGCAGATTAAAGATCGCCTCTGTGGGCCGAGCATAAAGGTCTCTTCGCGCTTTGGCCTGGCGCCAGATCTGTGTGACTCTGTCTCTAAGTGAAGGCGGTGTGCCGATCTGTTCTACGCGGTCCAGAAAGAAATGCAGATTTTCCGCGTTAGGCAGCTTGTCAGCCATACTGGCGATCGCCTTCGGAATGGGCTCTGCGAAGATCACTTCTCTCATAGCCAGAGCCTGCATAGCGCACGGTCCGGCTGCAAGAGAATCTGCATGAGCGACAAGCGCTCGCAATCCGTCAGGTTGGTACGTTTTGAGCAGTCTGTGGATGTCACATAGCCATTTGAGATGGTTCCAGTCAGACAAAGCTCCATGGGCACAAAGATAGGCGAATTCGTCAGCCTCACCTAGGATCTTGCAATGCCCGAGCTTCTTAATTGTGACCTTTCGCGCGTTTTCGAATGGCTTGATGCCAGCGAGAATTTGGGGCGCGTCCACAAGACGCCAGTGTAAATCGATTATCCCACCATCATCATGGCGCAAGGTGATTTCTTTGTGGTGACGGATCACCGTGGCAGCCTGCATCTGTGTCAACGGCTTGGCGGTCAGGCAGGCGCAATAACCTTGCTTTTCAAGCAAACGCAGTGCCCGCGCGGCATTTGAGGGTTGGACCAAAAAATCGATGTCGCCGCTTACTGTGATTGCCAACGAACCGTAGATGCGCTCGGCAAGCGGCAACCCTTTCAAAACGATGTTGGCAATACCCTCATCTTCCAGCACTCCATGCAGCCGCACAGCATCTCTTGCCTGATTGACGTTCATCATGACCCGCCGACGCGCTTCTTGTATCCAGAGATCCTTCAACCATTGCGGAACGCTCACTACTTCTCGCAGCTGCGCATGCGCAAATCCCTGCAATTGGTGACGCCTTGCGATCTGGTTGAACAGGTCCCAATCTTCGACGCGGGACGCGAGGTCTTGGATCGAGCTTGTGTCGTCTACCTGATTTGGCCACTCGCAGATGGAGGCCAACAGCTGCAATTCCAATGAAAGTCGCTGACTGAGTGGCGGATTGCGGGTTCCCATCCCCAAGGCCTTAGACAAATTTCCTCTGCGCAGTCCAACAACAACTCAGCTCAGGTCAACGGTGGCGGCAGTCTGCCGCGAACTCGCTCTGACCGCTTGATGCAGTTCATCGGGAAGACGTTTGACCATTGCCACGTTTTCAAACGATTTTCAGTGACGGCCCAAATCCCTATCCGATTGAAATATTCAGAAAAATCGGAATCGAATTTGCACGTTTTTCATGAATAAAAAGAAGGCTGAGGTATTCGGATGGCGGAATCTAATTATTGTGTTGCTGAATTTAGGCGCAAGAAATTCCGAATAATCTATCAATAAGATATTGAATTACATTTACTTAAATGGATTAGGAATAATGCGACCTTGGGTGTTTCTGTGCACATGAAAAATTTTCAATCATGATTATTGCAAAGACAATTTTACTGTGCTCCATTGTTTAATGGGTTGCTGGGGAGGGGTAATTGTATGAATCATACATATTTCGTCATGACACCTGGCGCGCAAATGGGGTCTTTCGTGCAGTTTCCGAATGGCTCGCAGGGTAACTATTTTAAATTTGGTGACACCAATGCAAACACGCGTCTTGGCGTCAGGGCGGGTTATACTACGCATAATCCGGATTTCGGCGTGGCTGCGGTGCTGACTAACAATATGCCAGCCGGCGAGAATCTGGGCACCAAAATCAAGAACGACATTGTTGCGGATGGTTTCGCCCGTGTGCCGGGAACGGAATGGTTTGACGTGCACAGTGCAAATGCGTGGGGTCTGTTCAGCTATATGTTGCTGATCGATGGAATGACAATCGACGCCGGCAGTTACGGCCACTTTCGTGACGATGTTCTTGCCGAGTTGAATGAGAACCACGCAGCGGCACTCGCCGGCGGGTCTACCGCGCGGGTCCGCATCAGCACCCCGGAAAGCTGCCGTTTGTTGCGCGCCGCAGCACCGGATTGATCGCGTTCGGGTTTGCCGATTTGGGTTGGCTGGCTCCCGACTGTGAAAACGAGAGGCGCGCTAGCATTCACGATTTTTTGGGGGACGAAATATGACATCTGGAACTGAACTAGCCGCGGCCTCGGATCCGTTTGCAAAGGTGGTTGGATCGCTGGAAACGTCGCTTCATGCATTTAGCCCATTGGTGGTCCAACTGGGTGAGATCGAAACGGTTTGCGCGGATATCTCCACTGCCATGGATTATGCCGCGGATGTCCCGTCTGCGCTCACAACCATAGAAGAGATTTTGGAAACCGTATCCGCGCTGTGCCAAGCGTTGATCGAGGTGCCTTTCGTCGATGTTGTGGCTGAAATTGCAGCAGGGATTCTCGACGACGTCGCCGAATTTCTAACCGACGTTCAATCGACCATCGATCCAATTATCAAAGACGTCGTTACCCCTTGTAAGGATCTTTTTAGCGATCTCGCCAAGAGCATGAAAGAGGCGGTCGATATCGTCACGACACTTTCGCAGACGCTGCCCGACTATCTCAACACTGTGCAAATCCTCAGTTATTGCCTCGATCTAGTCGATGATATCTTACCCTATCTTGCCGGAACACAAAGCCAGACTTCGACCGAGAAATTCGTCGCTGAAATGATCAAGATCCGCGATGATGTCGCCACCGTTCTTACGCCGCTTGCGACATTCGCCTCTGACCTGGTCACCGTCTACCATGATATCGAAAACGCGATGGGCACTGCCTTTTCCGATGTGGAAAGTATCGTCCAGACAGTCAAAGACGGGCTCGGCGAATTTGAGAAGATAATGGACCCGATCAGCCATGCTTTCCATGCCATCGAAGATGCAATTGCGCCCGTGAAATGGGTTCTGGATGCTGTGGCTTCATTGATCAACAAAATCCTCGCGCCAATTATCCACGCCGTGCTTGAGGCGACTGGTATCGAAGCTTTGCTCAAACCGCTTGAGACAAAGCTCGAAGATGCGCTCGGCGTGGGGCCTTTATTCAACTTGCTCGACAAGCATTGCGATAAGAGCCAGACCGAATCATGGAATTCAAAGGCAGGGCCATCGTCAGTTGCGTCGGGCAAATCCAGTTTGAGCGAGCTTGGGGGGTATCTCAAAAAATACGACACACGCGATAAGGGCAATACCTATGCGCTGATCCAAGATATGATCAATGCAATCCTGGCTGCGCCGGGCAATGGCAAACTGCCTGTCCCGCCGAAATGGCCGTATCCGCCGAAGATCAAAGGTGCGGGCGGCGTGACGTTGCTCGATCCAACAGATCCTGCAGGCGATTCCTCACCTGCTCTGGCCAAATTCACCAGCGATCTCGAGCGCCAGCGCCTGCAACGGATCATGTCCAAACAATTTGCGGCAATTGAGCAGATGGCTCGCCCGTTCGAGATCGAAGTGGACGCGCCTCCTTCCCAGCCATTGTGGGTGACCGAAACATTGCTCGACAAGAAATTGATCAAATCGAGCTATGACGCGATTGGCTTGCCCAATGTGACTTTGCTGCTCGCAGAAGCAGCCACTGCAAAGAAGAATTTGACCCAAGCGGAAAGCATCGGGCCGGCCATCGCCGCAAAGTTAAAACTGTTCGATCAATCGCGCCAATTGCCGAGCAATTTCCAGACGCAGATGGAGGATTTCTCAACCATCTTTAATGACTGCAGCGAAGTGGTAGGTTTCTTGGCAGGCTTTTCGTGGTCGCCGTCCTGCCTAACAAAAGTGCAGTCGGATTTGGCGGGTGAAGCCGCGCTTTCAAAAACAGCCTATACCGAGGCGCAGGCATTGGAGACGGCGGCAGACAGCGTTGAAAGCGCTATTCAAAAAGTCGAGGCCGCAATCCCTGCGCACAACACCTTTACTCGGCTGCTTCAATTTATTGATCAGATTGCAGCCGGTGCGTGTTCGGCTGGCAATACTTTGCGCCGGGCACAAGCTCTCGATGCTAAACTATCCGGCAAATATTCATCCCAGATCGCCAAAATCACCGCGCAGATCGATGGCGATGCCGCGATTGCGCTTTCCCAGATGAAATCCATCAATTCTCTTGCTGTTGATGCGATGAATCAGGCAGGCACTATCGAGGCGTATCTGACGAATTATGCCGGCAATTTTTCCCAACTTACCAAGGATTCCAGCATCGTAGCGGCAAAAGCGATGCCCAGCTTGTCCTCTGCGACCAGTACCTGCAACACGCTGGCTTCGATCATTGATCCGCTGTCCGGTATATTGACCGATCTCAATTGCAAATCGGCCAAGAATAGCAGTGTTGTGAGTGATGCAAATGCCGAACTCAACGCCTTCAAAGCATCTATGAAATCGTTTTTCTCAGGCAAGAATACGACCCTGAATGATGCGTTCTTGTTCCTCATCAACAAGGAAATTCCGGTCGCTACGATTGTCAGCGATATTGATGCGGTGAACAGCTTCATCAAATCCAATGATGCCACTTTCACCGCAGCCGTCGCGCAGATCGAATCCGATTTCGCCGGGATCAAGACCGCGCAGAGGCAGCCAAAATCATTCCAGTATCAAAAGACGGTCAGCTACCATCACAATCCCCCTTCCAAGAACGTCAACGGCAAGCCGGTTGGCGGGGGCAAGCTGAAAACCACGACAGTCGACCAGAAGGTCGACAACTTCTTTGTCGATGGAGCTTTGCGCACCCAGTTGCTGCAACTGGTTCAGGACATGAACAATGACGCCGTAAAACATCCGGAAATTACCGAGGAGAGCCTAAATGACTGAAGTCGCTGAACGAGATGAAAACCCGATTTTTTTTGAGGATCAGGAGCGCTGGCCTGCGCTGAATACCCTGCCTGTCGCCATGGTTTCCAGCATCGCTGTGGCGGCTCCGCCCAATTATACGAAACAAATCCAACTGTTTGACGATTGGAACAATTGGATCTGTGCAGGCGGCGGGTTTGTGCAAGTGCTCGACGCCGTGCTCGATCATGTGCTCAAAGGTAAAGCCACTGCGCTCAACGCGATTGATGCTGCTTGCCATGCTTTCTACAATTCAGCGTTGGATATGAATACGGCGCTGCTCGCGGGCATTAAGGACATGCAAAACGGCAAGGCGCCCAGCGTCACTTTTACTCCATCAAAATTGCCACCTTGGCCTGCAAAGAAAAAGCCAGACTTGTTCAGTTCAGCCTGGCTTGCCATCCGCCCCGTTTTGATGGCGGTGGAAAAAAAGCTGATGGCCAAAGACCCCACTAGCCCGATTGTCGTCGCGCTAGGTGGCGTTATTGCCAATGGCGATAACATTGTGACCGTGCTTCAGAAATATTATCCAAGCTGGGGTTAGGGTATGCAGGGATCGGGAACTGGCGAAACGGAACACTTTGAAAGTCTGCTAGCGCAGTTGCAGGCAGAGCCGGTTCCCCCTGTTGAAGATTGGTCCGAATTGAACATCCAGGCTGCTAATCCCAAGCCGTCGCTCTGCCCAAAGCCAGCCTCTGGAAAATACGGGAAAGCCATCGCCAAATTCAAATGCTGTAATGAAGTGATCAATGGCGTGGGGGTTGGGGCCCAAGGGCTAAAAATCTATGTGATGGGTCACCCACTTTCAAACCCGGCAGAGCAAAAAGCGCTCATCACTGCTCTTTATGTGTTTAACCGGGCCATCAATGCCATGAGCACTGGGCTGACCAACGCGATTTATCAGATGGATGCCGGCAATCCGCCAACCGTCACATTTACTCCTGGCAGCCTGCCGCCTTGGCCAAGCGGCAAACCAGCAGATTTGCTGACAAGTATTTGGAATGTGATCAACCCGATCTTGCTGAAGATCAATCAGGGCATAGACAAAAAGTATGGCACCGATCCGCTTGTTATTGCCCTAGGCCAGCTGATCCAGTCGGGCGATCAATTGATTCAGGTGATTGAGCATTTCTATCCGCCGAACAGCGCTGTCAGAGCAAATGCATCGGCTAGCGAAATGCAGGGGTGATTCAGTAGAGCACGGCGTGCCTCGCAAGAAGAAACAAGCTGGTTCGTTCTGATACTTCAGCTCGTCGCCCAAGATCATCTGATTTGATGAAAAGGCAGAGACGATCGCGACAGACGGGCTCAATTCCTCGCCGCAGGAATGCGTGAGTTTAGAAATCTGGAGCGTCAGCTAATGGGTTGGCCAATCAGTCCGATGCGCAGTGCTGCTGAATAAACTGCTCGTGTGTCGGCAACCCATCGACTGATTTCTCGATCAGCTTGCGGACATTGGTTAGGAATTCGCTGAGCTGGACATCATTTAGCCCGTTTGCCATCGGATCATGGCTCCGCGGTGTGACGTTTTGCCCTAACATCACCTGCACCCAGCTGGCCTCACGAAATAAGTCATCCGCATCGCGTCCGACCCTGCCAGAGGACGCGAACAGATGCTGTTTTTGGCGTAGCGAATCCGGAACTTCCATGTTCTTGCAATAGCTCCAGAACTCGGAATCCTCGCGCTCAGTCTGCTTGTAGTGCAAGATGAGGAAGTCCCGGATCTGCTCAAACTCGTCGGCGCATCGGCGATTATATTCATCACGCTCAGCAGTGCTGCCAGTTGTCTGGGGGAACAGTTGTATCAGCCTGCTGACATGGGATTGGATCAAATGGATGCTGGTCGACTCCAGCGGCTCCAGAAACCCGCCTGATAGGCCGATACAAGCGCAATTATGAGCCCAGAACTGCTCACGTCTTCCAGTCGTGAACCTAATGGGGCGTGGATCGGCTAGCGGCTTTGTATCGAGGCCGTCGAGGAGAACTTGGCTGGCTTCGTCATCAGAAGTAAAGCTCCTGCAATAAACGTGGCCATTGCCTGTCCGGTGTTGCAGCGGAATGCGCCATTGCCAACCTGCGTTTTTGGCTGTCGCCCGGGTGTAAGGCACGAGTGTTTCGAGGCGTTCACTCGGGACTGCCTGAGCGCTGTCACAAGGTAGCCATTTCGACCAATCCCGGTATCCGATGCCCAGCTCCTGCCCCATCAACAGAGCACGGAAGCCGGTGCAGTCTATAAAGAAGTCTCCTTCTACCTGCTTGCCATTATCAAGCTCTATCGAAGTGATATTGCCGCTTTCGCTATCGCGGGAAACGGTTTGGACAATTCCCTCACTGCGCGTCACGCCATGCTGTTCTGCAAAGTTCCTTAGATATCGAGCGTAGAGGCCGGCATCAAAATGATACGCGTAGGCGAGGCCGGTCATTGCGGTTTGGCCAACGCGCTCAAGCTTACCGAATTTGGCGGTATCTGCTGCGCGCTTGTGGAGCGAGTAGTGCCACAGGTCTTTGTCATGGCCGTTAGCTGCGGCTCGTGCCCAATATTGATGAAACGGTACGCTTGCGAGGTTCAGGCCAGCATCACCGAAGGTATGGAGATAGCTGGTACCCAATTTACCCCAGTCGACGAACTCGATCCCGAGTTTGAACGTCCCCTTTGTGTGTTTGACGAAATCATATTCGTCCAACCCCAAAATGGCATTCAAACGGATGATCTGGGGAATCGTGGCTTCACCCACGCCGACTGTTCCGATTGCTTCAGATTCCACCAGTTCTATCGAAAGGTTGCGGCCCAATAGACGCGCAAAGGCAGCAGCGGTGATCCAACCGGCCGTACCCCCGCCCACGATTACCAGCTTCTGCACATTAGTATCGGTCATTTGGGCTTTACTCGTTAGTGGGCGCGGAAAGGGAATGAAGTGCCGCTTATTTCATCGGCGACGCAAGAACGCATTGATCGTCAACCTGCCGTTTTGTGGGTTTTCTGGCAAAGGCAAATTGTTATCGATCACCCCGGAATGTAGCACGTTCCCGCGATAGAACACCGCCTGATTGAAGGTTCCGCTCGTCGCGTGAGTTCGCTCGAAATGGGGCGCACCATCGGTCACATAGCGGGCAGATGGCAGACCGCTTTCTGAAACGTCCGCCTGTAAAGCATCGCGGTAGTGCGGAAAGTTCTCGTCCGTCAGAGCCTCAAGCCCCGTTGAGCGGTGACGAAAAAAGGCCGTGCCGCCGTGGTCCGTCCTATCAAGGTAAAGCATCATCGCGAGTTGGTCTGGATCCGTTCCGTCGACATGCGGGAAGCACTGCATTGGGATCAGTTTTTCAGGCCGTTCGGTAACTATGGAATACCACGCCTGCATCCCCCAGTGGCTGTCTGAATACCCAAAGGCATCATCGAGATGCGGGGACAATTGCGCAGCCCAGTCTGCGCAAATTTCAGGATCAAGCGGTGCACGCAGGCCAGGATATTGAGGTGTGATCTTTGCAAAATTTTGCAAAGAGGCGCGTGCGATTGCCAGGCCAGGATCGTCAAGCATGTCGGATATTTTCATAAACACATGATTATTTGGGGAAAATACCCCAGTCTCGCGATTAGCGACTGAAATTCGCATGTTTTGCATTATCCGAGAATCTCTTCACATCGCTTTCGGCTGAAGCAGGAGGCTAACAAAGAGGGCGGAACAAGCCAAGAAGGTAAATTAAGGGTATGGAATATTTAGTAAATTATAGATTTTGGACTCAAGTTTTGCGCGCGCTTCACAACAATGTGTGGGCCTTGAGCGAGTGTCTTTGGTCGAAGTGTGACACGGCTGCCACATATTGTTGATAGTTCGCATGAGTTCATGCCTATCAGGCATATATCGCGGCATAAATATCTGTAATATATTTGGAAAATGATAATTCAATGCTTGATTATGGATTCTGCGTTTTCCGATTTACCCTGTCGATTTTCTCAGCTATGAAAAAAACTGCAAAGACGCACGATAGTGATGCGTCGGGGAGGACTAAAATGGGATTTAAGCGTTATTCAGCTAACGCCCGCCTGCTGTGTGGTGCAGCAACGGGTCTCGCAATGGTTGCCGCTGCGGCACCTGCTGCTGCACAAGAGCAGCAAGAAGCGGAAATTGCCGAGGGTGAAGAGGGCGAAATCGTTGTTCGCGGTATACGCAGTTCGATCGAGACTTCGCTCGAGGCAAAGCGTGAATCGTCAAGCATCGTCGAAGTGATCACGGCCGAAGACATCGGCCAGCTTCCCGACCTTTCTATTGCGGACTCGCTCGCTCGTTTGCCCGGAGTCACTGCGCAGCGTGTGCGTGGTCGCTCGCAACAGATTTCGATCCGCGGCCTCGGCCCTGACTTCTCATTGGCTCTGCTCAATGGTCGTGAAGTGGTCTCCGCTGGCAACAATCGCGGTATTGAATTCGATCAGTTCCCATCCGAACTTATCGGGCAGGGTGTGGTCTATAAGACTGCAGACGCTCGGCTTGCTGCAACGGGCATCGCTGGTGCCGTTGACCTCCGCACGGTTCGTCCGCTTGACTTCAAAGATGCGACGATCAACGTCTCCGCGCGTTATGTCCTGAATGATAGTGGCAGTTTGAACCCGGATTTTGCCGACGACGGTTACCGCTTCTTCGGATCATACATTGATCAGAACGAATCCGGCACTTTTGGTTGGGCTTTGGGTGCGACTGTGCAGTCCAACCCGACCCACTTCATTTCGCGTGAGCTTAAGACCAACCAGTTTCAAGTGTCGCGCGACGCAAACGGCTTGATCTATCCAGCCGACAACCCGCGTCAGGGTGTGGTCAGCCGCGAATTCGAGCGCGTTTCGGTTGCGGGTACGCTTCAGTTTGAACCGAATGACCGCGTTTCGCTGGTCGTTGACGGGTTCTACAGCGATACGCAGGATTCCGGTATCTTCCGCGGTACGGAAACACCAATCGCGTCGTGGAGCGGTGCAAGCTTTGATGGCGCGCAAGGTTCTGGTCCGTTCGCTGACAGTGCAACATATTCAGCGGTCGTTCCGATCCTTCGCACCGACACAGAAGGCAATGAGTCAGAAATCTACGCATTCGGCGCCAACCTTGACGTTGAACTGAGCGACAATCTCGGCATCGTCGTCGATTACGGCTATTCGACACTTGACCGTAACGACATCGACTATGAATCATATGCCGGTACTGGTGCCGCGCGTTCAGGCGCTCAAGATACGCTAAATTTCACTTTCCCGAGCAATGGCGAATACACCATCGACGGCCTGCTCGACTATACTGATCCTGCCAACGTATTGCTCACCGATCCAGGTGGTTGGGGGCAGGTTGGCTTTGTCAAGCAGCCAATCATTGAAGATGAGCTGCACCAGCTCCGTCTGGAAGCAGATTGGAACTTTGACGGTGGCTTCCTGTCGAGCATTCAGGTCGGTGTTCTCTACACAGACCGTCAAAAGAACTTTGACTCCAATGAGAGCTTCCTGCGGGCATCGGGTCAGTTCACCAACGGTGCACTTGCGGTGCCAACAGGCACCATCGTCGGCAGCACAGACACCAAGGATCTCGGCAACGATATTCTTGCTTATGACCCATCGACTTTCCTCACAGACGGAACATATGTCGTTGAAAAAGCGACATTCGATACCGAATGGGTCGTGAATGAGAGGGTGGCCAATATCTACGCTCAGGCCAATATCGATGCGATGCTCGGAGCTATTCCGCTGCGCGGTAACATCGGTATCAAATATGCCGACACGTACCAGTCTTCGACGGGAACGATTGGTGGCGGTCGTAACTTCGTTCAAGAGAAGTACGGCGATTGGCTTCCGAGCGCCAACCTCAGTTTCGAGGTTGCAACGGATACGTTCATCAAACTAGCCGCTGCGCGCACGATCACTCGGGCCCGTCTCGATCAGCTTGCTGCGAACCAGAATATCGGGACCAACCCGCTCGCGTGTTCTGATACCGATGGAGATCAGGTCCCTGATACGGTTCTGGCGTTCAACCCGCCGTCTGTCGTTTGCTTCAACCTGAGTGGCGGCAACCCATCGCTTCAGCCATATTCATCGACATCGTTCGATGTGTCCTTCGAGAAGTATTTCTCGCCCGGTAGCGCGTTGGTTGTGGCTGTGTTCCATAAGGAATTGTCAGACTGGGTCATCGATTTCTCGGATACGATCGATCTTGAGCAGCAGATTGTGAACGCGGGCTTTGGCTCGATACTGCAGACTGCGCCAGAACTCGCAACGGGTTCTTTCGGCGGCCCTGTCAACTTTGCTGACGGTTCGATTACTGGTGTCGAGGCAACTCTGCGGGTCGACTTCATCGATCTGACTGAGGCTTTGGATGGGTTTGGCGGTAGCTTCAGCTTCACCTATGCCGACGCTGAAGTCGAAGACCAGAACCAGGATTCGCTCCCGATCCCTGGCTATTCCGAGCAAGTTTGGTCAGGCGATATCTTCTATGAGAAGAACGGTCTTCAAGCGAAGCTTGCAGCGCGCTACCGCAGCGGATTCCTGTCCGAAGTTCAGAACTTCGACGGCAGCCTGAGCGGTGCGGACGCGTTGAGCGAAACCATCCTCGATGCGCAGATTGGCTATACGTTCCAGAACGAAGCTGGATTCCTGAAGGGTCTTGGTTTCCAGGTTGAAGTCTTCAACCTGACGGACGAGCCTTTCGTTACTCAGAACGATCTACTTGACACTGGCGGCAACACAATCGGGACATTCCCGAGCCGTCATGAAATCTATGGTCGGACCTTCAACTTCACAGTGAAGAAGGCATTCTGATCACGAAGGGTCGCAGAACTCTCCAAGAGGAGAAGGGGCTCGCTGGAAACAGCGGGCCCCTTCTTATTTAGGGTGCAGTGAACTTTACCGCGAAAAGCGCGCCGGATTAAATCGCGAGCGGGGAGCGGCAATGCTGGTTCAGGAAATCGGCGTGTTCAGGCATCTCTGCCACGGCATCCTGCATCGCTTGGGCAATGGCTTTCATGCGTTCAGCCACAGGCACCTGTTGGCGCATTTCGGCAATCGCTGGAGCACGCTCGGGTATAATGTCCTGACCCAGGTAAACGGCGATCCAGCTTGGATTGGCGAAGAGTTCGCGCTCGTCCGCCACCAGCATCCCCGACGTGCGGAAGTGATCGATTTTATACTGCAGGCTGTCCGGTATCTGCATCGACGAGCAATATCGCCAAAGCTCCGCATCATCGCGTGTTGTTGCTTTGTAATGCAGAATAAGAAAGTCGCGGATGCGCTCATATTCAGTGGTCGTCTGTGCGTTGTATTCCTGCGTCAGCAGCGGAGACATTTCGCGGCCTGGCATCAAGGCAATAAGGCGCAAAATTCCATACTGGATCAGATGGAGGCTGGTGGATTCAAGCGGCTCCATAAAGCCTGCTGAAAGACCGATCGCAACGCAGTTCTTTTCCCAGAACTTTCTCCGACGCCCGGTTACGAAACGCAGCGTTCGCGGCTCTGCAAGCGCTTCACCATCGAGTGATGATATGAGCGTCTGCGTTGCATCATCTTCGCTGATAAACTCGCTGCAATGGACATAGCCATTGCCGGTGCGGTGTTGCAGCGGAATTCGCCATTGCCAGCCGGCCTCTTTAGCGGTGGAGCGCGTGTAAGGCGTGATCTTGTCTTGCTTAGTACAAGGCACTGCAATGGCGCGGTCACACGGTAACCAACGCTGCCAGTTTTCATACCCCGTTTCCAAAGCGCCTTCGATCAATAGTCCACGAAACCCGCTGCAATCGATGAAGAATTCGGCACCAACCGTCTCGCCGCTTTCGAGTGTTACACTTTCTATGAAGCCACTCTCGGCATCGCGTGAGACATCGCAGACGCGGCCTTCGATCCGTTTTACGCCGCGTGCTTCGGCAAATTTCCGAAGATAGGCCGCGTAAAGGCCTGCGTCGAAATGATAGGCATAGTCGAAGGTCGATTGGATCTTGCGGCGGTCTGCTTGTGGGTGAGCAAACTTCCCGGCTTTTGCCATTGCCCAGCACATCGAAAGATCGTCAATCGGTCCGCTGGTTCGTCCCGCAAGGCTTTCCCGCATCCAGTAATGGTAGAATGGAACTTTATCGAACTCCGCTCCATATTGGCCGAATGGGTGAAAATAGCTGCGACCCTTGCGAGCCCAGTCAACAAATTCGATGCCGAGTTTGTAGGACCCAGCGGTCTCTCTGACGAAGGTTGCTTCATCAATGCCAAGCCGTTGGTTGAAATTGCGAATGGGCGGAATTGTTGCTTCGCCCACCCCGACTGTGCCGATTGCGTCAGATTCCACGAGCGTGATTTGACAGTCTGGCCCAAGCGCATCTGACAGCGCGGCCGCTGTCATCCAACCGGCACTGCCCCCTCCAATAATCGCGATTTCCCGAAGCGGACCAGCAGAAACGGCCATGTCAGCCGCCACAGCTTTCGCGGATCAGCAGGCTGGTTTCCAAACGCTGTGAAGTGGCCTTGCCGCCTTTCGTATCGATCAGCTTGGAGACGAGCATCCTGCCGGCAAGATTGGTATCTTGGTCGATAGTAGTCAGTCGCGGTGTAACGAGGCGCGCGGCGGGAATGTTGTCATATCCAACAACCGAAACATCATCGGGAACACTGCGCCCGCTCATGGTGAGCGCGCGGACAGCGCCGATTGCGATCAGGTCACTAGCGGCAAAAATCCCGTCGAATTGAATCCCGCGATTGATTGCGGAGCGCGCGGCGACTTCACCTGAGTGCACGTCGAAATGCGCCGGTACAACCAAGTCGCTTACCAGTTCAATATCGGCCTCATGCAAGGCCTGGCGATAGCCGCGAAAACGCTGTTCTGCTTCGGGCGCTTCGGTATCGCCGAGGAACAGAATTCGCTTGCGACCCAGTCGGATCAGGTGAGAGGTCGCGCGCCGTCCGCCTGCGACATTGTCTGATCCGATGGTGCAATATTGTGCATCGGAAAACTCCGCGCCCCAGACAACAAATCGGTCATCACGCGTCGCCAAAGCGTTGAAGCCATCGTGCAGAGAGCTTTGACCGATAAAGATCATCCCGGTCGCGCGGCTGGTGGTCATGGCGAATTCTAGGTCCTCGGCGGATCGCGGAAAGACATGGCTGATGACCAGATCAGCATTGCGCTCGCGTGCCGCCTCGGCAATGCCTGCCAGCAATTCAAGAAAGAACGGGTCGGCGACGCGCGTCTCGCGCGCTTGCGGCGCGGGGACGATGACTGCAATTGTCGCTTCTGCACCCACTGGTCCATTGGGCATGTGACTGCGGAAATCATAATCATGCGCGCGCGCGATTTTCCAGATTTCCTGCTTGGTCCGGCGTTTGACCGCTGGGCTGTCGTTTAACGCGCGCGATACGGTTGAGATCGATACGCCAGCCTCGCGCGCGATATCTTCGAGCCGCGCGTTCTTTTTTACTTTTGTATCGGCTTCCTGCATGTCGCCAGCCGGCCCCTTATTTCGCCCAGTAACCCGCGCGGCCGGCGATCCGGTTCGGGATTAATCCTGCGGCGCTTGCCTGATTGTGATCGGCGATCACCTGTGCCGTTTCGAATTCAGCTGGAGGAGACCAATCTAGTGTTTTCGTATCGAGATTGAAGGCACACAAAACTCGGCCTTCGTCCGATGATCTTACGAATGCGACAATGCCATCGGGGGTGTCAAGCAATTGACTATCCCCGGCCAGCATTGGGGCAAGTGAATTGCGCAGAGTGAGCAACATGCGCGTGTAGCTTACCATGGATGATGTATCGGCAATTTGGCGATTGATTGCACGGTCCTTATGCGTGTCATCCAGCTTCAGCCAGGTTTGATTGGCCTGGGAAAATCCAGCTTGCGGCGCGCTGGCGTTCCACGGCAACGGCGTTCGCGCGCCGTCTCGGCCCAAAGTGTGCGGCCAATTGGCAATAGCTTCGGGATCTTGCAGATCTTCAAACGCCACATGACCCTGAGGCAGCCCCAGCTCTTCGCCTTGATAGATGATTGGATTGCCGCGCAGCGAGAGCAAAAGCAGCATGTTCAACCGCGAAATCTGATCAAGGTTTTCGCCATCAGACCAGCGGGTAACCGCACGCGGCGCGTCATGATTTGAAAATGCCCAAGATGGCCAACCTTCGCCAGGCGTGCCGTCCCAGTGTGCGAGGCTTTGCTTCACAAGTTCCGCAGTCAAATCGGGCGCATACAGAAAGTCGAAGTTGTAAGCGGAATCGAGCCTTTTACCATTAGCGGTAAAGGCCTTCATTTCGGCCAGCGGATCGGGTCCGCCGACTTCTGCCACGGTAAAGCGCTGAGGATACGCATCAATCGCGCTGCGGATACGTTCGAGAAATGCAGGAATATCATCATGTGACTGATTGAATTGCTTGATCTGCATGTCAAATGGCCGCGTGACCTGATCCATCGGAGTGCCGGATGGAGGGTTGTCGCGCAATTGCGGGTCATGCATCGAGAAATTAAGCGCGTCGAGGCGGAAACCATCGACACCGCGATCTAGCCAGAACCGTGCCACATCCAGCACCGCGTCCTGAACATCGCGATTATGCATGTTAAGATCGGGCTGACAGGTCAGGAAGTTGTGCAGGTAATATTGCCGGCGAGGACCATCCCACTGCCACGCTGAACCGCCAAACACCGACTGCCAATTTGAAGGCGGCGAGCCATCCGGTTTGGGATCAGCCCAGACATACCAGTCTGCTTTGTCATTCGCCTGATCTTTGCGGCTTTCCTGAAACCAAGCGTGCTGGTCCGAAGTGTGCGAATAGACCTGATCGATGATGACTTTCAGACCGAGATCGTGCGCTTTTGTGATGATCGCATCGAAATCGTCGAAGTCGCCAAAGCTAGGATCAATCCCGCAATAATCAGATACGTCATAACCGAAATCGCGCATGGGCGACGTGAAGAATGGCGAAATCCAGATCCCGTCCACACCGAGCGAGGCAATGTAATCGAGGCCTTCCACCACACCGCGTAAATCGCCAATGCCATCGCTATTCGTATCGCGAAAACTGCGCGGGTAGATCTGGTAGATTACGGCACCGCGCCACCAATCGCGGGCACCTGTGGCTGTCGCTGGATTTGAAATTGAAAGCGTTTCGTTCATTGAGCCGTCTCTGATACCCGAGCGATGCACCATCCAAATGCAGGAAGTTCCAAGCTGACAGTACCTGGAGCAGTTACTTCAGTGGGACAATTCCCTGATTGAGTTTCCAGCTTCCGCGCATCATATCCGATAACAGATTTCACGCTGATCGGCGCGGACGACGAATTGAATGCTAGAAGGTATTCGCGGCCTGTTTCGGGATCAAAGCGTGAAAAGCTCACCAAGCCGGGGCCGACATCATTATAGCTGCGTGTCACTTGCTCGCCGCCTCGCAACGCCGCATGCTTGGAACGGATTGCGGCGAACTCGCCAATCAGCTTGTACAACGGGTGCTGCATATCGAAATTCGCATCTGCTGTTGTCGCTTCTGTGCCGATCAGATCATTGTCGTTGTAACTGTCGGTCAGGCTGGGGAACATATCCTCACGCGCAGCCTGATCGTTGCCATCACCCACAAATCCTTGCTCGCTGCCCGAATAGACTACGGGCGAGCCGCGCAGAGTCATCAACATCGCATGGCCAAGCTTGACCCGATCAAGCAGTTCTTCCTGAGAAATTCCGGGATTGTCCGCTTTCACCAACGTTGAAAAGCGCCCCATATCGTGATTGCCCAAGAAAGTGGGCAATGTTCGCGCCGTTTCCTGCCCTCCTTCGTAATTCACATCACCATCAAACATTTCGACCATCACACCTGCGGGCTGATTGCGCCCCAATGCATCTCGAACAGCGGCCTGAAACGCAAAATCTAGCACCGAAGGAAATCCATCACGGCGTGTAAAACGAGCAAGAAAGCCGCTTTCTCGACTATCCGAATAGACCTCTCCGAAAATCAGGAAATTGGGAATCCCTTCCGCTTCGGCAGTCTCAACCATGGCGGGCACAAAGGCTTGCCAAAACTCAGGGTTCACATGCTTGGCCGTATCAATCCGAAATCCGTCAATGCCAAACCGCTCAATCCAGCTGGCATAGATGTCGATCATGCCGTCGAGCACTCGCGGATGCTCGGTATACAGATCATCAAGTCCAGCAAAATCGCCATAGCGGCTGCTCTCCCCGCTAAAGGTTGTGCTGCCACGGTTGTGATAAAACGCCGGATCATTGAGCCATGCCGGGACTTTTACGTCTTTCTCGGCATCTGGAATGACGGGCGTGTACGCATAATCCGATGACGTTAGCTTCGTGAAGTTCTCCGCAGTTTTCAGGTCATCGCCCATGAAGCCTTCATTGATGGACGTTCCGTCAGATGCACGGCGGGAGTAGGGGAAATCGGAGAGGCTGCGATACGCGTAATCGAAACTGTCCCCCTCGGCGTATCGAATGACATCGGCGGTGTGATTGGTGATAATGTCCATATACACCTTCATCCCGCGTGCATGCGCAGCGTCGACGAAGGCTTTGAATTCGGCATTGGTGCCGAAATGCGGATCAATGCTGGTAAAATCGGTCACCCAATATCCATGATAGCCCGCGCTTTCATTGCCTTTGGGGCCTTGGACCGCTTTGTTCTTGAAAATCGGCGCAAACCAGATCGCGGTCACACCCATGCCTTCGATATAGTCGAGCTTTTCGGTCAGCCCCTTAAGGTCACCACCATGGTAAAAACCTTTGTGGGATGGGTCATATCCATGCGTTAGACGGTCACCCTTTATGCCGCCTCTATCGTTGGACGAATCGCCATTTTCAAATCGATCAGGCAGGACAAAATAGATTATTTCATCTTCAGGAGGGCGCTCTCTGAAAGATGCCGTTTCTTCTGGTGCGTCACGCATGGCCCAAGCTGCGGTGCTAAGGCTGCACAATGTGGCGAGGCTCAAGGCCAAGATTCGTTTCATTTTCATCCCCTCCGCATTGCTAAATGCCATCAAATGCACAGTTTTGCAATTCTTTGTATTGGCATGATCTACACAGGCGCGACGCAGAAAACATCATAAAAATTAGTGGTATAATGATGAAAAATCGCAAATGGCGAAAAACTCTTTACCGCAAATAATTTAAGCATCTTGCAAATTTTTGCAGGACGGGCAAACTGCACCAGCCAGATCTTGCTAGCAGATGCGGGAAGGGCTGCGCATGGATAGTGCGTAGAGCGGGTTATTGTCACGCCAAAGTGCGTGGAGAAACTCGGGGAGAGGGATCGAAATGACCAGCGAGAGCAACGCGTTGACCGGGCGCAAGCCTGCTATGAGTCCGGCGCAAATTTGGAACATGAGCTTTGGATTTCTCGGAATCCAAATCGGGTTTGAACTTCAAAATGGCAATGTCAGCCGGATTTTCCAAACTCTGGGCGCAGAGGTTAACGAGCTGGCGATCCTATGGATTGCCGCACCTATGACCGGGCTGATCGTACAGCCAATTATCGGTTATATGTCAGACAATACGTGGGGCCGGTTCGGACGGCGTAGGCCGTATTTCCTGATCGGCGCGATCCTTGCCAGTCTTGCGCTGTTTATCATGCCCAACTCTCCCACGCTGTGGGTCGCTGCGGGCATGCTCTGGATTATGGATGCCTCGCTCAACATTACGATGGAGCCTTTCCGAGCTTTTGTCGGTGACAATCTTCCAGACAGGCAGCGGACGCGCGGCTACGGGATGCAGAGTTTCTTCATCGGCGTCGGCGCGGTTGTCGCGGGCGCGCTGCCATGGGCGATGACCAATTGGATGGGGCTGTCGAATACGGCGCCTGCGGGCGAAATCCCTGAAACCGTCCAATGGGCATTCTACATAGGCGGTGCCGCGCTCCTTTTGGCGGTCATGTGGACAGTCTTTCGAACCAAGGAATACAGTCCTGAGCAGATCGCTGCATTTGAAAAAGCACGGCATGAGGCGCTCGGCATCGTTCACGGAGCAGCCAAAACTGTCCGCCGTACAGCACGTCAATTCTTTACCGGCGGGGCTGTTTGGGTTTTTGCAGGCGCTATCGTTGCTTCGCTCGTCGCATGGGGGCGCTCCGATATGCAGGCCCTCGAGGTAGGCAAGGAGCTTTATGTTCTGGCAGGCCTGATCGCGGCTTTTGGTGCTATCCAGATCACAGCGGGACTGCTGCGCAACGCGGACAAGGATGAAAACGGCTTTATGGAAGTCGTGAATGATCTGTTCGCGATGCCCAAGACGATGCGGCAATTGGCTGTGGTGCAGTTTTTTAGCTGGTTCGCGATGTTCGCGCTGTGGATCTATGGCACGCCTGCAGTAACTGAATTTCACTTCGGTTCGAGCGATACAACCAGCAAACTCTACCAAGATGGGGCCGACTGGTGGAGCCTGATGGGTTCGGTGCGCAATGGCCTCGCCGCCGGAGCGGCACTGGTATTTGTGCTCATCGCTGCCAGAATTGAGCGACGCTGGCTGCACTGCCTTAATCTTACGATCGGCGCGCTCGGCTTTGCTGCGATGATCCTGATCACTGATCCGGCGCTTCTATGGATCGCGCAGATCGGGCTTGGCATCGCGTGGGCTTCGATCGTGTCGTTGCCTTACGCGATCTTGGCGGGATCGGTACCGGCGAAAAAGATGGGCATTTACATGGGCATCTTTAACATCTTCATCGTGGTGCCTCAGTTGATCGCTGCGACGCTGCTTAGCTTTCTGATCTCCGCCTTTTTCGGAGGTGCGCCCATTTACGCCATGGCGATTGGTGCGGTTTCTTTCTTGCTTGCAGCAATCGCGACACTGTTTGTGACCGATAGGACAGCTGCGCCAGAATTGCCGCAAGCAAGCGCAGCGGGGACAGTATGATGCAGTTGCGTACGCTTCCGCTGGCTCTGGCATCATCCTTGGCGCTGATCGGGTGCGAGGCTCCGCGACCGGGCGTGAGCTATGAGCCGCAAAGCTACGCCGAGTTTGAAAATGCCGAATGGACCCGCGATGCGGTGATCTATCAAATGAACGCGCGGCAGTTCACGGCTGAAGGCACATTTGCTGCCGCGCAAAAGCATTTACCTCGTCTCGCCGAAATGGGAGTCGACGTTGTTTGGTTGATGCCGATCCACCCAATTGGCGAAGAGAAACGCAAAGGCACAATGGGCAGCCCGTATTCGGTGCTGGACTACCGCGCAGTCAATCCAGACCTAGGCACAGAGGAAGAATTCCGCGCGTTTGTCGATGCTGCGCATGAGCTTGGCCTAAAGGTCATTCTCGATTGGGTGGCGAACCATTCGGCTTGGGACAGCCCCTTGGTCACGGACCATCCGGAGTGGTATTCCCACACACCCGAAGGCGACATGATGCCGCCTGAGGGAACCGACTGGTCTGATGTTGCAGACTTTGATTATTCGAACGCCGAGCTTCGCGAATATATGACCGGCAGCCTCACTTACTGGGTGCGTGAATTTGATGTCGATGGATACCGCGCCGACGTGGCCGGATATGTCCCACTTGATTTCTGGGAGACTGCACGCGGGGAGCTGAACGCCATTAAGCCAGTGTTTATGCTCGCCGAGTGGGAAACGCGCGATTTGCACCGCAGGGCTTTCGACGCCACCTATGCTTGGGACTGGAAAGAGGCGATGCAGAAGCTTGCTGCTGATGGCAGCGGGGCAGGGGCCATGCGTGGCTACTACACTGGGCAAAGCGTTACCTGGCCAAGCGACGCATACCGGATGGTCTACACTGACAATCATGACCAGAATTCATGGGACGGGGTGGCTTCAGATATTTACGGCCCGGCCTATGAGGCCGCAATTGCGTTGAGCTTCGTCGGTCCGGGCATACCGTTGGTCTATAACGGTCAGGAAGCCGATCTCGACAAGCAATTGGCGTTCTTCGAGAAGGACGAGATTGAATGGAAAGAGGGGCAATATGACGGACTTTTCCGGCAATTGATCGCGCTCAAGACTTCGGAAAAAGCGCTTTGGAACGGGCGCTATGGCGCACCCCTGGTCGATGTTCCGAACAGCGCAAGCGATGATGTTTTAAGCTTTGTGCGGGGCGAGGTAGGTGAGCGCATATTTGCGGTATTCAACCTTTCGCCGCGGCAGCACGGTGTGGCCTTTGAACTGGCGCGGCATCACGGCAATTATACGGACGCGCTTTCGAACGATCCTGCGCAATTCTCGGACGATACGTCGATCCCGCTTGCGCCGTGGGGCTACCGAATTTTCCGCGAAACTGAATAAAAATCGCAGCGGCCGAGATCCCGGAAACAACGCCGAGACTGCGGCTCTGCCGAGGAGGAAACAATGATTGATTTGCGCGCGAACCTTTTCTCAATGGGATTGCTGGGTGCAATGGCAACCACGCCGCTCCACGCGGAGACGCTGGAGGTTTCCTCTCCTGATGGTGCAATCACCGTCACCGTTTCCGATGACGGCGGCCATGCCACTTACAGCGTGGCGTATGATGGCGAGATTGCCATGGAACCCGCGCGGCTGGGACTGTTGTTCGCCGATCATCACGGTTTTGAGGATGGTCTGACAATCACCGCCTCTGCGCGCACGTCTCAGGATAACGAGTGGGAGCAACCCTGGGGGGAGCGCCGGATCGTGCGCGATAACAACCGGGAACTGGCGGTCACATTCTCTTCCGACGAAGAGGCTGGCCGTGAAATGCTGGTCCGGTTTCGCGTGTTCGATACCGGTGTGGGCTTCCGCTACGAATTGCCCGAGCAGAACGGTCTATCAGGCGATGTGCGGATCACTGACGAACTCACTCAGTTCAATATCGGCCCCGAAGCGGATGCATGGTGGACGCCCAGCCGTCAGTTCAATCGCTATGAGTATATTTATCGCGAAGGCAAAGCGGGTGTGGTCGATGATGCGCACACTCCAGTTACCTTCCGTCAGCCATCTGGCTTGCACATCTCGATCCACGAAGCGGCTTTGGTCGATTACTCGGGCATGTCATTGCTCGCTTTGCGACCCGGAAGCTTTGAAGCCGAACTGCGCGCTGGTTCGGACGGGATCAAAGTCCACACAACCGCTCCATTCAAATCACCATGGCGGACCATCCAGATCGCGCCTGATGCGGTCGGCCTGATCAACTCCGATATCATTCTGAACCTTAACGAGCCGAACAAGCTGGGCGATGTGTCTTGGGTCGAGCCGGGCAAGTATGTCGGTATCTGGTGGGCGATGCATGTTCGCGACCGCACATGGGGTAATGATGGTATCCACGGCGCGAATAATGAAGATACGCGGGCCTATATCGATTTCGCTGCAGAACACGGTTTCAAAGGTGTTCTGGTCGAAGGCTGGAACACCGGCTGGGATGGCGACTGGTTCAACAATGGCGAGCTCTTCAGCTTCACCGAAGCTTATCCCGATTTCGATCTGGAAGCGCTTGGCGCCTATGCCATGTCGAAAGGCGTGCGCATTATCGGTCACCATGAAACATCGGGGAATGTCGCCAATTACGAAGCACAAATGGACGATGCGTTTGATCTCTACAAATCAGTGGGCGTGACGCAGGTAAAGACCGGCTACGTCGCTGATGCGGGTGATATTGTGAGCTATGACGACAATGGTGTGAAGCAGTATGAATGGCACGACAGCCAATTTATGGTCGGGCATCATCTGCGCGCGGTCAAAGCGGCGGCGAAGCGTGGGATTTCGATCAACGCGCACGAGCCTGTGAAGGACACTGGTTTGCGCCGGACTTACCCGAACTGGATGACCCGCGAAGGCGCACGTGGCATGGAATTTAACGCATGGGGAACACCGCCCAATCCGACATCGCATGTTTCCACGCTGGCATTCACACGGATGTTGAGCGGGCCTATGGATTTCACGCCGGGTATTTTTGATCTGAAGCCGAACGAGAAGCCTGCGCTGCGCGAAGATATGCAGCGCGGCGATCCGTCGAACCGTCCGCAGACAACCTTAGCAAAGCAGCTCGCGTTGTATGTGGTGCTGTATTCACCGCTTCAGATGGCGGCTGATCTTCCGGAGAATTACGAAGCGCGAATGGATGCGTTTCAGTTCGTCAAGGATGTAGAGGCTGATTGGGAAGAAAGCGTCGCACTGCAAGGCGAAGTCGGTGAGTACGTCGCCATCGCTCGTCAGGGTCGTGCCAGCAAAGAATGGTTCCTAGGTGCGGCCACCGACAGCGAGCCGCGCGATCTGTCCATCGCGCTGGATTTCCTAGAGGACGGCAAGACCTATCGCGCGCAAGTCTACCGCGATGGTGACGATGCGCATTGGGACACAAATCCATATTCCATCGTGATTGAGGAACAGGTTGTAACCGCAGGTGACGACTTCGCGGTCAGACTGGCCTCTTCTGGCGGGGTCGCGGTGCGCTTTGTCGAGCTTCCTTAATCCGCCAATGGCGCCGTTAGAGCAAATGCACGTGATTGACGGTTGAGGCACTTGGGGTAGGGCAGAGCATTCCCTACCCGGAGACGCCAGCTAGTCCTGTCTGATACTCCAACTCGTCGCTTAAGATCATTGGTCTTAGGGTGATGATGTATGTGCGTTTTCCACCGAGCCTTCGGAACGTTGAGGTTCTGCTGGCCGAGTTCGGGATCTATTCAGCACGCTAAGCGCCTCAAATGGCGCCTGCTGCCAATTGTAACCAAACGGCCTGAGCGTGCGAACCCTTCCACATCTGGAGGGAAACTGATGAACTTGCGCGATCTGGAATATGTCACTGCGATCGATCGTTATCGCAACTTCGGCAAGGCGGCTGAGGCATGTCATGTGAGCCAGCCTGCGCTCTCCGCGCAAGTCAAAAAGTTGGAAGAGCGGCTGGGCGTTGAGCTGTTCGCGCGCACCAACAACGGTGTTCTTACAACGGATGCTGGCGTGCGTATCGTCGCGACCGCCAAAGATGTTCTTCATTCTGCGCAGCGCATTACCGATACAGCTGCGGAATACCACGACCCGTTCGCGGCACCCCTGCGTATCGGGATAATCCCAACGCTTGCTCCATTTATCGTTCCGTATGTATCTAAATCAATCAAAGTGCTCTCGGACCAGCTGGCCACGATCTACCGTGAGCAGCCGACGCAGACATTGCTGGCCGAGCTGGAAAACAGAATGATCGATGTTGCCCTAGTTAGTGGCCCGATCGAATTGTCAGGCTATAAATTCACGCCGATTTTTCGCGAACGGCTGATGCTGGTTGTGTCAAAAACACACCGGTTGGCAAACACTGATCGAGTGACCGCCAGCGAAATCCCTACCGAAGAATTGTTGCTGCTGACGGAAGAGCATTGTCTGCGAGCAGAGACACTTTCGCTATGCCAAGGCAAGAACATCGGCATTGATGTGCCGCATCAGATCCTTGCGAACAACTTCCTGACGATGTCGCACTATCTCGCTGAGGGTGTCGGCTGTTCGCTTATGCCGATGCTTGCTCGCCCGTTTTTGGAACAGGCCAATCCGAACATCAGCTTTGTCGAGATCGAAGATGAGGCATACGGCCGGGACATTGGATTTTTGTCCCGCGAAGGGTGCCCAAGAGAGCATATTTTGATGGCATTGTGCGACCAAATTCGCACATCGCCACCCGGAAATGTAACCTCTTTGGCCTAGCATTCGAACAATCAAATGCGGCGCCAAAAAGCGCCTTCTGGAGAGCCGGCTTGTTGGTACAAGTCGGCTATCGGTATTTGCATAATTAATGTTTTATATCAAGATGTTATCTGATAAGTATAGCTTATCACGACCATCAAGAGCTTGTATTATACAGGCTGAATATCTGGCCATAGATGACTGTCTCGAAGGCAAATCAACCCCCGATCTGCCTTCATCCAATTTTGGAAACGAAAGGCAGCACAATGAATAACCCCCGTAACAGAAAGACGGCTCTTACAACTGGCCGTCTGCTTCTCACTTCTTCTTCTCTCGCGATCCTGATGGCCGGCAGTGCTCAAGCGCAGCAGGTTATCAATGACGGCGACAATGCAACCGTCACTTCAGCCGCAGATGGCGAAACAATCTCAGCCGCAGGTGGCGTCACCAGCACAGTTGATGGCGCGCCAGTGATCGTTGTCGCGAACAATGCGGTGACAGTCGATAATGCAGGCACGCTGGCCACCACTGGCGTGACGCAGACAATCCAAGTCAACCAAGGCACAACCGGTGCAGTTATCAACAATGCGGCGACAGGCCGGCTCGAAGCCGCATCGCGCGTTGTCAACTTCGACGGCAGTGATGCGACGCTTAACAATGATGGCGTGATCCTGGGCACTGGCAGTCAGCGCAACGGCGCGGTCTATGGCAATCGTACATCTAACAACATCACCATCAACAACTCGGCCACAGGCAGCATTGATGCAGGCGTCGAAGGCGCAGGTGTCGCAATCGAAGTCGGCGGCGGCGGAGCACCTCGCGGCGGCGCGATCAACAACGCGGGCACCATCCAAGGCCGCGGCCAGGCCTCGCCAATGGGCGGCACAGCAGGTGACGGCATTCGCTTTTTTGGACCCGGCCTTGCGCCGCAATATGTCTATGAAGGCGACATCACCAACAGTGGTCTGATCAATTCAGAAAGCACACAAGGCACTGTTGCCGGCATCCGCTTTGCTAACCGCATTGGCTTCCAAGGCACTTTGACCAACCAAGCAGATGGCGTCATCTCTGGTGCACAAAACGGCCTCTATTTCGGCAATGATGCCGATCACACAGGCGGCGTTGTCAACAACCTTGGCACGATCAGCTCGGACAGTCGCGCGCTCAACATCGACGGCACTGGCCTTGTCGTAAACAACCTCGCCGATGCCCGCATTCTGGGTAGCGATGCCCAGCGCAACGGCACCGTTTATGCAGACAGCACGGCTCAAGATTTCGTCTTGAACAATGCTGGTGGAATTGACGCAGTGTTTGAAGGCGCTGGTTTCTCTGCTGAATTGAGCGAAGCCGGAAACAACTTCACCATCAATGTTGAAGAAGGCGGCTTTATCAATGGCCGTGGTCAGGCAGCTGCTGGAGCGGCAAGTGCAGGTGATGGCCTGCGCTTTGAACGGACCCGTGTTGGCGGAATGCTGGACGGTTCGACGACTGGCCTGTTCACTGGTACTATCAACAATGCTGGTCAAATTACGTCTGAAAGCACTCAAGGCACGACCGCTGGTATCCGATTTGTGAACGGTGTTTCCTTCCAAGGCACACTGAATAATGAAGCCGGAGCAGTCATCGCTGGCGTTCAAAACGGTTTGTATTTTGGAAACCCAACGCCAGCAGGCGGAGCGGACCACACTGGCGGCGTTGTGAACAATGCTGGCTTCATCCAGTCTGATAGCCGCGCACTTAACATTGATGGCACCGGTCTGGTTGTTAACAACACAGGCGTCATCATCGGCACGGATAACCAACGCAACGGCACGGTCTATGCTGACAGCACCGCTCAAAACTTTGAGCTGAACAATCTTGAAAACGGCTTGATTGACGCAGGTGCGGGCAATGAGGGCGCTGGTTTCTCAGTTGAACTGGCCTCGGCTGCGGACGGTGGGAGCACCTTCAACATCACCAATGATGGCACAATCCAGGGTCGTGGTAACGCAGGCGCTGGTCTTGCTGCTGCTGGTGACGGACTTCGTTTCGAACGCACCCGCAATATGGGCGCGCTTGATGGCACGTCAGATGGACTGTTCATTGGTAATATCATCAACTCGGGCACGATCGACAGCGAAGCTGCCAACGGTACTGCTGCTGGCATTCGTTTCGTCAACGGTGTGAGCTTTCAGGGTGTTCTTGATAACCTAGGCACAATCTCTGGTATCCAGAATGGCCTGTACTTCGGCAACCCAACGCCTGCTGGCGGCGGTGATTTCACGCAAGCCATCGTCAACAACTCGGGCACGATCTCATCGGGCAGCCGTGCGTTGAACATTGATGGCAATGGTCTGACAGTGAACAACTCGGGTCAAATCATCGGCACGGGCAACCAGCGCAACGGTACGGTCTATGCCGACAGCACGGCTCAGAACTTTGAATTGAACAACCTTGAAGGTGGAATCATCGACGCTGGCGAAGGCAACCAGGGTGCAGGTTTCTCAGTTGAACTCGCATCGGCTGCTGATGGTGGCAGTACCTTTGACATCACCAATGATGGCACGATCCAAGGTCGCGGCACTGCAGCGGCGGGTTCGACAACCGCCGGTGATGGACTGCGGTTTGAACGAACACGCAACATGGGCGCATTGGATGGGACAACCAATGGACTGTTCATTGGTGACATCACCAATGCTGGTGCAATCGCCAGCGAAGGTGACAGCGGCACAACTGCTGGTATCCGTTTCGTCAATGGAGTGAGCTTCACAGGCACACTGACCAACTCAGGCACGATCTCTGGCGTGCAGAATGGTCTGTACTTCGGCAACCCAACACCTGCTGGCGGCGGTGACTTCTCGAACGCCATCGTCAACAACTCAGGCATCATCTCCTCGGGCAGCCGCGCTTTGAACATTGATGGAAACGGCCTGACTGTGAGCAACTCGGGGTCAATCCTGGGCACTGGCGCGCAGCGGAACGGCACCGTTTATTCGGACGGAACGGCCAACGCGTTCACCCTCAACAACACTGGCACCATTGATGCTGTTGTACAGGGCTCGGGCGTGTCGCTCCAACTTGGTGCTACCGATGGTGATGCCCGAACATTCAGCCTGACCAACTCCGGCGCGATCAACGGACGCGGAGACGCGCTTTCAAGCGGTGACAGCTCAGGCGTCCGCCTGTTCTCCAGCGTCAATGGCGTATCGGCCTCAGGTGACATCACCAATACCGGCACAATAGCTTCAGAAACGGGTGCCGGCCTGCTGATCGAGAGCGTGAACTTTATTGGAACAGTAACCAACTCTGGCACGATCGCCGGTGCGGTCAACGCAGTGGATGCGTCGGATGCTCTTGGCGCTCTCACCTTCGTCCAGAACGGCGGCGCGCTGAACGGTAACTTTGTTGGATCGGCTTTCGCTGACACACTGACTATCGGTGATACACCATTCGTATTGTCGGGTGATGTGCAGGGTGATGTCGATGTGACAACGTCTGCGGACAACATCCTGACTGTCCAAAACATGCGTTCAATCGAAGGCAGCCTGACGGCAAACGGCGCACTTAATTTCGAGCTTGGCGTCGATGCGCTGGCCGTTGATGGTGACACCGTATTGGGCGCCGATAGCGTGGTGAATATCGCTACGAGCCAGATCGATCAGTCCCAAGTTGGTCAAACGATCGACGTGCTAACAGAAACTGGAACATTCACGGATAACGGCACAACTGTGAGCCTGCTCGATGATGATTTCTTGGTGGACTTTACCGTCAATCTGGGCTCGGTATCGGTGACGCTGGGAGCAACTGATCTTGGCGCAGTTTCTGCGGATGCCAACACTAACAGCTTCGGTGCTGCGCTTACCACAGCGGTAGCAAACAACCGGTTGCCAGCCGATGTGTTTGCCGATCTGAATACCCTGACATCCGCGACCGAGTTTGAGGCAGCGTCTCTGGCACTGCTTCCGGCTATCAATGACGGCGTGACCCGCGAAATCTACGAGACTCAGCGTCTTGCAAGCGCACTGGTTCGGAACCGTCTGTCGGGTGAGGAATCCGGACTGTGGGGCGAAGTTTTCTACCGCACTGCAGATCGTGATGCATCGAGCGTCAGCAATCCCGGGTATGATGCCGATGCGATTGGTTTCACTCTTGGTCTCGATGCGAAGCTGGGCGAAAACACCACGGTTGGCGCGCTATTCAACTACTCCGATATCAATGTCGATACGGACGGTGTTGCCGGTGCTCAAAGCTCGATCAATGCCTTCCAGCTGGGTGGCTATGCCGGGTTTGACCTGGATGGGGCCTATGTGAATGCAGAGCTGGGCTATTCGTTCAACTCGGTCGACAACAGCCGCATCGCACTTGGTTCGCAGATCCTCGGTGAAAGCGACGTCGATGGCTTCTACGGCAGCATCAATGCTGGATACGATATTGAAACCGGCGACTTGGTGATCACTCCGAATGGCGGCCTGCGCTACGCAGAGCTGTCACGCGGTACTTTCACTGAAACCGGCGGCCTTGGTCTGACATTGGACAATGACAGTGCGGAGTTCTTCGAAGCGCGCGCTGGCCTGAAAGTCGCAGGTAAAGCAGAGACTGGCGTAATCCCATTCGCCAGCATCGACTATGCCTACGACCTCAGCAGTGATCCGCTGGCGATCAATGCCTCTTTCAATGGTGGTGCTGACACATTCCAGCTCGTCACCGATGAGGCATCAGAATCACGCTTTGATCTCGGCGCTGGTCTGGACTTTGTGAGCGAGAACGGCCTGACCATTGGTGCAGAGTACCGCGGTCGTTTCGCTTCGGGCTATCAATCCCACTCGGGTGGTGTCCGCATCCGCTTTGAGTTTTAATCCCGAATTGATCTGGGCTGTCTAGGTCAATGGGGGAGCCAGCCGGTGCCTTGCGCATCGGCTGGTTTTTCTCGGTTGCTACGCAAGCCATAATTTTTCGTCAAACGCACTTGGATATCCGGCAAAGTACGTTTTGCGGTATACCGCTTGAGTTATACGATGCCTCAGCACTTTTGTGTTGTGCGCAATAAGTATGACAAGTTGACCGAAGAATGATGCCCTTAGCCAAGCTCTATCTAGCAGCGTCACTGAGCAAGAGAATTTTTTGGGGCGTTACTGCCGCGGTTATTCTTAATGCCATGTATTGTCTGGTCTACCGGTCCGCATCGGGGAATCCGGCCACGCTGTTTGAGGCATTTTCGTGGGGCGTCATAAACATCGCGCCATGGATTGCCGCCTTTGAAATTGGTCGTGCGTCACGCAATTGGCTGTTCCTGATTGTGATCTTTATGGCTGCGACGGGCGTCTCACTTATGTTGGAGACGGCTCTCTACCAGTCGTGGCCGACCGGCTTTGACCTTATCAGACGCATTCCCGCCGCCATTCTGATCGCGGCAGGGCTGGGGCTTTTTGCCTTCCTAGAAACGCGGCAAAGAAACGACGAAGGCGTGGCGTCCACATCGGAAATGGTTGGTGCGGAACGCCAGAGCGATTGTGATTGGGTGATGTCCGCAGGCAATTATGTCGAAATGCACCGTGCTGGAGAGCCAACCGTGCTCGAACGATCCTCTTTGGCCCGATTCTTAGAAGATACCGACTTCAAATTTGTTAGAGTGCATCGCCAGTATGCCGTCCATCCGAAAGCAGTCCGGCAATTTGAGCGAAAACATGTTGTCCTGCATGACGGCACTAGGCTTCCCATCGGAGACCGCTATCGGGCTAAAGCCATAACACGCAACTCGCTCGTCCCTTCATCCCAAACGACTTGAATAGGCAGCATGTGCGTTCGCAAGAACGTCTCATGACCTATACAAACGTAATTCTCGCAATCGCAACGCTGATACTCAGTGCGTCTAGTGCCGCGCGCGCTCAAGCCGTGCCAGAAGCTTTGGTACATGAGCGCGTCACGGTGACAGTGTCCGAAGGGCTGACACTGGCTGCCTATATTTCCCGGCCTGCGGACACGAGCGATCCCTTGCCTGCGATTTTCTTTACCCAAGCGGTCGCCTGCTATTCAATCGCTCCGGTTGATGGTCGAATGAGTATGGAGGAGCGCGTCGCTACCGCCTCCAATTACGCGCTGATCCGGTTAGAGCGATCTGGCACTGGGCTTAGCGAAGGCCCCGGCTGCGACGCGCTAGATTATGATACGGAAGTTCGCCACTATCGGGAGGCATTCGATCAATTGTCCGGTCATCCGTGGATTGATCGAGAGCAAATTGTAATCATGGGATCAAGCCTCGGCTCGACAACCGCCCCGCTTGTGGCTCAGGACAAACCGGTAGTCGGCGTGGTTGTACAAGGTGGCGGAGCGCTCACCTATTTTGAACGCATGCTGCATTTTGATCGTCTGCAACTCGAACGACAAGCGGAATTCCGCCCGGAAGAGATTGACGCAGAAATGCGGCGCCGGATGGAATTCCACAGGCATTATCTTGGCGCGAAAATGGAGCCAGCGCAGATCGAAGCGCAGTTCCCGGCTTTGGTAGGCGTGTGGGAATCTTTGTTCGGAACAAGTGAAGCGCCGCATTATGGGCGCCCCTATGCCTGGCATTGGCAAGCGGCCGAGAAAGACTGGCTGTCGGCATGGGCGAGCCTGAATATCCCTGTGATGGTCGTTTACGGAGAATTTGAGCAGTTTGAGAGCCGCCACGGGCATCGCGTGATTGTCGACACTATCAATCGATTGCGGCCCGGTACGGCGACTTGGCTGGAAATTCCCAATGCCGGTCATGGATTGCGGATCTATCCCAACGCCTTGTCGGCCTATGCTTGGGAAGGCGGAGAAAGCCGCCCAAATCTGTTCGTGGGTCCTGTGTCGGAATGGCTCCGCAAAATTGAGCCTCGTGATGCTGAATAGTGCCCGAGAGGCCGATAGTTGGCGGGTTTCTAGAGGTCTCCGGTGGAATTCATCCGTGACTTACTGCATTAACTCTGCAATACACTAATTCATCCTAGACGGAGAGCACTTATGAGAATATTGCGTCCACTTCTTGCTGCGACCAGCGCCGTGGCATTGTTTGCCAATTCCGCGGCTTTAGCGGATGAGCCATCTCAAGCCGAGGCGACCGTGGCGCAGACTGCTGAAATCGCTGCACTGCCGCTGACATTTTCCGAAAACGGCTTCGCAGGGCCAGGGGCGAGCCTCCTACGTGATGATTTGCAGCAAGCGCAATTTGTAATGATAGGCGAGGCCCATGGTCATGCGGAAGCGCCCTTGCTTGTGTCCGCATTTGCATCTGAGACGCAGGCCTATGATTTCCGCTATTATGCAGTCGAAGTCGGCCCATATTCAGCCGAATGGTTGCAGCAGACATTGCTTGAGAGCGGCGAGGCTGGCCTCGCAGAAGAATTGAGCGGGCGGCCCTTGGCTATCCCGTTCCTGAACTCTGTCGAAGAAGCACGCGCGGCGGCTGCCTTTGCTCAAAGCGGCGGGTTGTGGGGCGTGGACCAAGAATTTATCGGGTCGCCGCTTATCCATCTGGAGATTCTCAGCAACATGGAATCGCAAAACCCTGCGCTGGTTAAACGTCTCGAGCAGACCGAGCGTGAGGCGTTTGCCAGCGGGAACCAGGGGGCAGTTCTCTTCGCCACGATCGCCGCCGATGGATGGCAGGAACTGCGCGACGCTTTCACAGGCAATTTAGATGCGTTGGATAGGATCGCGGCGATGGAGCGCAGCCAGTCGATCTATCAGTCCTTTTTCATGGGACGGGGGCTCGATAACAATCTTGATCGGGTGGAGCTGATCCGCCGCAATTTCCTGCGCCAATATCAATCCGCTGCAAAGAGCAGTGACGCGGCACCGCGCGTATTGATGAAATTCGGACTGACGCATGGTGGTCGGGCAACGTCTTCGATGTCGACATTTGATCTGGGATCGTTGATCGAAGGTATGGCGGCATCGAACGGATTGGAGGCACTGCATATCGCCTATCTCCCGATTGGCGGCACGGCCACGGCAATCATGCCTTCACCCGATGGAGCCTTTAGTGAAAAACCAGTCAGCGCAGATGAATTGCGATCGCTGTTGGTAGATAGCGCGATAGATCTTGAGATGATTGAATCCAGCGAAGGCCATTTCGTGATCGACCTTGAGCCAATCAAGCGCAAGCTTGGGAATGCAGGGCTTGCCGAACTTGAACCCATGACGCGGTTCTTGGTGCTCGGCTTCGATTATTTGGTCACCACGTCATCCGCCACAGCGGCCAAACCTTTGGCACCGCGATAGATTGGAAATAGGATCAGTCAGCTTCCACAATGGCGCTGAGAACCGTTGAGCCAGCTTCAATCGTAACGCGGTCACCGATGGCGATGAGCGGGATATTCTCGCTGGAATAGCCCTTCCATTGAAACTTCAATGTGGAGCCGGACACATCAAACTCAGCAACAAGATTGCCTTCGGTCAGGAGGCGCACTTTGCCACCATGACTATTGGGCAGGTTGCGTAGGGTCAGACTAAAGCGTTCCTGCCCGTCGTTCCAACGGTCTTGTGAGAGCTTACCATATGGTGATCGGCGTTCATTGGAGGCGCTGCGAAATTTGGCCTCTACGTTGTGGATTTTCAGCGCGCCCGGCGCTGTTATTACAGTTGTCCGGCTCTTGTTGATCGCCTTCTCAAGCCAGCGGAACATCTGTTCCCTCCGGTTTTTGCTGCAAGATATCACCGCCCTCACACAGCCATATTGCCCACCGAAATCGAGGTAAATCAAGCGCTTGCAGGAATATCATGGGCCTTAATCAATCGCCTCTATTTTCAATGGTTGCTCCGCCGATACGCGACCGGCAAGACCCCACCCATTCGCGCGTTCGGCAACCAGAACTATCAGCTCATTCCTGCCTTCATTTAGCCTCAAGTTCAGCGATTGCTTGGTAGCATCAAAATCCCCGCGAAAGAGCGGGCCTTTGGCGCGGAAGCTGTTATCGAAAGAATAGAGCACCGATCCGTTGAGCCAGACCGTCGCCATGTCGCTTGCATCGATCTGCAATTCGGCGACTTGAGCATCGTCTGAGTGGATTGCCACGCCTGCATAGACGGCGTCGAGGCGGTTCCTTTCAAAGCTCCCCGAAGATTGCTTTTGAACATAGCGTGAGATCAAGAGGCGCCCGTTGCGCTCGACATTGGCGATGCTCCACTGCGGGTTTTGAGGAGGGTTGGCAGCGATGCCAGGCCAGCTTTCGAGTGGGAATGGATTGGACAACGACCATTCATTGATATGGCCGAGCGCTGGTTGAACGATTGGGCGTGGAGCGCGCCCATCGTCATCCTCGAAAATTGGCAACGTCCGAGAATACCGAAAGTTTGAAAAACAACCTTCAAACAGGGTGCGAAGTCCGATCGCACCACTTTCGGCAGGAAGGGTCAATTCAGTGGTCAACACAGGTCCCGCATCATCACCGCCCAAGGACACTTTGGCGCGGTCACCGGCAAAATCGACGCGCAGAGTGATCCACGGATCATTCCCGAAATCGGCACGGGATTGGGCCTCACGGAAAAGCTGCCAATTGGTTTCTCCATTCAGATGTGGCGTGTATTGTACCGCATCGAACTGCCCCGATTTGTGCATGCGCAAATAGGCTGTCTCGTAAGTGTGACGGGCGGAAGCGCGAAAAATAACATTGGCAAAGCGTCGCCGATCATCGTTCGCAATGTCCACGGCGATAGAACCGTTTTCGAGGGTCAGCCCGCGTGCAAAGGCCTCACCATTGAGGCACAGAGCATCGCGCCCCTCCAAATTCTTGATGTGAAAAGATGAGGCTGCTGAAAGGTCAAAGGTGTCTTCGTCCAGTGGAACCGTAAGCCAATCCGGAGCCGCTGCGGTCCCTGGAGCGGCGCTAAACCCGCCGAGGGCCAAAGCCGTTATTAGCGCCAAAAGTGATGATTTGAGATCCAATTTTTCTGACTTTGGCATTTGAGTCTATTCCTGCTTGTCTGGATTGATCGGTCGCTTGCATATTTGGCGGTCGCAATGGTCAGCGTATTGGAAAAAACGGCTGAAACGCTGATCCTGCCTGTCCCAAGGGGTGGGTCTGCTCTAAAGTGCGCGTATGGTTGGAACATTCCGTCATTTACCGTTGCTCAATAATGCACCCAATGTCTGGGCATGGTGTCACGGTGTTCCAAATGAGACTGCGGCCCCTCATCGTATGGTCCCTTTTTGGTATCTCTCGCTGGTCATTTGGCGGGAATGGACCGTAAGCGGCGAAATCGCAGATGTGACACTTCGGCTTCATGGGCCACAGCCAAACCCGTATTTTTATGCACCGCGAAGACCTACCGAGCTCATCGGTATAGCCATCGCCCCTGAGCTGGCTCAAAATGCACTGGGCATTTCAAACGACGACTGCGCAGGCCAAATAGTAGAGTGGCAAGATGACGACTTCGACAACGCGCTTCTTTTGGCGAGCGGCGGCCGGCAGGTCGACGCGATTGCAGATGCAATGGCTCGACCAATCTTGAATATGATCACCGACATACCCAGCGGCAACGTCGACTTAGCGGTGGCTATGATCCGTCGAACGCGCGGGACGGCATCTCTGCGTGCGGTGAGTGACCGCATCGGTTTGAGCGAGCGTCAGTTTCGAACAGGCTTCAAGAAGCGGGTGGGGCTGTCGGCGAAAGCATACAGCCGCATCGTTCGAGCGAACGCCATTATCTCCCAAGCGGACAGGACCGATACCCCGGACTGGGCTGACTTGTCATATCAGTATGGGTTCTTTGACCAGGCACACATGATCAACGATCTGCGGAACCTGACAGGCCAATCGCCTGCGATATTGAGCATTGAGCGGAAAGCTGAGTGACCGCAGTTTGGGCCGTCAGCCGCTGCGTGACAATTGATGCTGGGGATAGAAGCGGACATCGTGAATTGGCTCCAATGACGGATAAGTTGCAGTTGATCCGGCGGCGCTCTAATTCCCGTTGAGCTATACGCCGATGGAGTTCCCGGACGTGCTATCTGAAAGCTTTCCGTAGTAAGAGAAACGAATTTCATGACGAGGAAACCAGACTTCGGCGCGTATTATGCCGGCGATCTCTATGGAGAGATGACTCTTCTTGAGAATGAGCCAACGCGGTTCTCGATCTCCGCCTTGTTTCCAGGCCTTCTGGTCGCCGCCGTCGTCAGTTTGGCGGCCGCGTTCCTAAGCCAGACCTATGGCATTCCCTTAATTTTGGCCGGGTTGTTGCTCGGGCTTTCGCTTAGCTTTCTGTCGCGCGATACTCGGACCCATCCTGGGTTGGATTTTGCGTCCAAGACGGTTTTGCGCGGCGGCATAGCCTTACTCGGCTTGCAGGTGACGCTGTGGCAAATTGCTGAACTTGGGGCAGCGCCTTTTGCTGCCCTTGCGATCGTTATGATTGCTGCAATAGCCGGGGGTTTGCTTATGGCGCGCTTGGTTCGGCAGCCAAGCGAAGCCGGGTTGCTGGCCGGCGGCGCAACAGCCATTTGCGGCGTTTCCGCTGCGCTCGCTCTGTACGGCGTAATCGGGCAGAAACGGGTGGATCAGGGGCAATTTGCTGTCACTCTGGTCGGCATTTCTTTGGCCAGCGCGGCCGCTTTGTCGATTTACCCGACACTGGCGATTTGGTTGAATCTAACTGATGCACAAGCAGGGTTTCTCACAGGCGCTGCTATTCACGATGTCGCTCAAGCAATCGGAGGAGGGTTTGCTGTCTCTGATCAAGCGGGGGCCTATGCCACTGTGGTGAAGCTGGCCAGGGTCGCGCTGCTTGCACCACTGGTCGCATGCGTCGCTCTTATCTTGCGCTACCGATCAAAGTCCGAGGGCGCTCAGAGTGATTTGCCAAGCTTCCTGTTGCCAGGGTTCATTGTACTGTTTCTCGCGGTTTTGACGCTCAATTCGTTTCTTGAAATTCCTCAAGAGGTACAAGGCCTTGGTCTTACTGCATCGAAGGCAATGCTATTGCTTGCTGTGACCGCGACAGCCATGCGCTCCAGATTGGAGCTGCTGCTTGATAGTGGATGGAGGTCGGTTGCCCCTATTCTAGGCGCAACTGTGGCCTCGTTGGTTGCTGCCTTGCTGCTAATCCCTGCGCTTTAGTTGGTTAAATTCTGGCAGGTAAATCGCCTGTCCCGACCGCCTCAATCTGCAGCATATGTCAGAGGCAGTGCAGTGGTTTCCTTTACAACCTCCATCGAAAAGCTTGCGCTAACATCCGCGATATCGACGCCGTTGATCAACCGCTTATAGATGTTGTCATACCCCTCCATATCAGGCGCCACGACCTTCAGAAGATAGTCGATATCGCCTGCCATGCGATGGACCTCAACGATTTCAGGGATTTGTTCAACAACCCGCGCAAAATTTTCGATCCATGCCTCGCTATGGTCGGTTGTTCTGATCAGCACGAAACCTGTCAGTCCAAGACCGATTTTCGAAGCGTCAAGAAGCGTCACTTTCTTGCGGATAATCCCTGCCTTTTCGAGGCGCTTTATCCGCTTCCAAACTGGCGTGGATGAGATGCCCACTTCCTCAGCGATCTCGGCAACTGTCAAACCAGCCTGCTGCTGTATCAGCGACAGCAAATGCGTATCGACACGGTCCATTTTCCAAATACTTCCATTTTGGAGAAAAATATTCTTCTAATATGGCAATTTCATAGAAAGTTTGGAAGCACTTTCTCTGGCTATAGCTTTATATGCTGTTTCAAATGAAGTTCACGGCAGCTCGGAGGAAGTATGGAGAACCCGTTCACGCAGCACCCAGCAAATGTTGGTGAAAGCTATTTCGAACATCTTGGGATGGCGGCAAGCTTTGGATGGCGAATGATCGCCGGGGGACTGGCCTGCATGGTGCATGGGATTTTCCCTTTTGCTTTTGAGAAAACCGCCAGCTGCGCTGTTGCTAAGCTTCATGATCGCATGGTGACCAACCGTGATCGCAGGCTAAGTCAGTCGGTGAACGCGGCGAACTCTATTTCGAACAATGCATCGATGGATTTTGTAATTTAAAGCAGGCTGGCAACGGGCGGTTGCTTGTGCTTCGCGGGTTCAATCAAGATGTCTTGTGTGAGTGAAGCGGAAGGTGAGGGCGGGCATTTTGCTCTTCGCTGCGGCGATGGTCAGCACGCCACGACGTTGACAGCGAGGCCGCCGAGACTGGTCTCTTTGTACTTGTTTGACATGTCGAGACCCGTCTGACGCATTGTCTCTATGACTTGATCAAGCGAGACCTTCGGATCGCATTCGCCGTGCAATGCCAGGCGTGCGGCGTTGACTGCCTTTACCGCTGCCAAAGCGTTTCGTTCGATACACGGGATCTGAACAAGGCCCCCGACAGGGTCGCATGTAAGACCCAGATTGTGCTCCATCCCAATCTCTGCCGCAGCGGCAATCTGTTTTGGCTCGCCGCCCCAAACCGCAGCGAGTCCTGCCGCAGCCATTGAACACGCCACACCGACTTCGCCCTGACAGCCCATTTCCGCGCCAGAGATAGAGGCGCGTTGCTTGTACAGTAAGCCGACACCTCCGGCGGTAAGCAAGAACTCCCTCGCTTTGCGCTTTTCCAACACACCTTCATTGCAACAATAGTGACGGATCAACGAAGGGATTACGCCTGCTGCGCCGTTGGTTGGCGCCGTTACGACCCGCGATCCGCCGGCATTCTCTTCATTCACCGCCATCGCGTAGAGATTGAGCCAATCCATCAACGCTTCAGCTTCGTTGGCACGCTCCTGCGTTTGCAGCTTTTCGAACATGGATCGGGCGCGCCTGCGAACTGCCAAACCGCCCGGCAAGATGCCGGTTTCGGATAGACCAGCGGCGATACAATTCATCATCTCAGTCGCGACACGGTCCAGGCCTGCCTCAACTTCATCTTGCTCTCGGAACGCCAATTCATTAGCTGCAACAATCTGCGCAACGGACTGCTCCGTGCTCTCACAGATTTCGAGCAATTCTGCGGCTGAAGTGAATGGATAAGCGACTTTCCGACCTGCAGCGATCTGATCTGTATCGGTTTGGGCAGCCAAAACCGCAGCGCTTGCAAAAAATCCACCGCCGGTAGAATAATATTCTCCTTGGCGCAGTTCATCCCCGTCAGCGTCAAATATAGTGATGAGCATGCCGTTGGGGTGCAGTTCGGGGATCACCTCGCACGCAAGATCCAGATCACGCCGGGGATCAAAACCTATCCAATGTTCGCCGGCGAGCAGTAAGCGGTGATCAGAACGGATCGAGGCAATAGCTGATCGAGCCTCAGCAATATCGATCGTTTCGGGCTCATAGCCGCACAATCCCATCAGGCATGCATCGAGTGTTCCATGCCCCAATCCCGTCAAGGCAAGCGAGCCCTGCAATTGAATCTCGACCCGTGCAATCTCGGTCAATTCACCGCTCGCGACGAATTCTTGCACAAATGAGTTCACGATCCGCATCGGCCCGACAGTGTGCGAACTGGAAGGACCGATACCGATCCGGAAAAGGTCCAACGTTGAAATCACAATGGCAGCTCTAGGCTTTTTCTACGCGGGATTTGACGGTTCGGAACGCGTCGATAGCCCGATCGATATCGTCGTAAGTCAATCCAGCGGACATCTGCGTGCGAATTCGCGCTTTCCCTTTGGGGACGACCGGATAGGAGAAAGCGACTACGTAAACGCCTTCCTCAAGCATTTCATCCGCGAATTCCTTGGCCAGCTTTGCCTCGTACAACATGATCGGAACGATCGGGTGCTCACCGGGCAACAGATCAAAACCCAAACCGGTCAATGCGTTTCGGAAATAGGCGGTCTTTTCGCGCAAGTCTTTGATGCGTTCGGGCTGTTTCTCGACAGCGTCCAGTGCGGCAATCGCACCGCTGACGACTGGCGGCGCCACCGTATTGGAAAACAGATAAGGCCGCGATCTTTGCCTGAGCAACTCCACCACTTCGCGCTTGCCGCTGGTGTAGCCGCCGCTTGCCCCGCCCAACGCTTTGCCTAGCGTCCCGGTGGTAATGTCGACCCGGTCGATACAATTGCGATATTCGTGCGTTCCGCGCCCATTTTCACCGATAAAGCCTGTTGCGTGGCAGTCATCGAAATGGACCAGCGCGCCGTATTTTTCGGCCAGATCGCAGATCGTGTCGAGCTGCGCGATGAAGCCATCCATAGAGAACACGCCATCGGTTGTGATCAGCTTGAACCGCGCGCCTTTTTCGTCGGCTTCTTTGAGCTTGGCCTCGAGATCAGCCATATCGTTGTTCTTGTAACGATACCGCATCGCCTTGCTCAACCGTATGCCATCGATGATACTGGCGTGATTAAGCTCATCGGAAATCACCGCATCTTCAGGACCCAGCAGCGTTTCGAACAAGCCGCCATTGGCATCGAAGCAGGATGGATAGAGGATGGTGTCCTCCATCCCCAAAAATGCCGAGAGGCGATCTTCGAGCTCTTTGTGCTGGCTCTGCGTGCCGCAAATAAAGCGGACAGAGGCCATGCCATAGCCCCAATCGTCGACGCCCTTGCGCGCAGCATCGTTGACGGTCTTGTCCTGAGCCAGCCCGAGATAATTGTTAGCGCAAAGGTTGATGACGTTGACGTCGGTCAGATCGACATTCGCCCCTTGCGGCGAGGTGATCAGCCGTTCGTCTTTGTACAGATTATCGGACCGAATTTGATCCAGTTCGCTCTGCAAGTGCTGCTGAAACTTACCGTACATACAATTACTCTTCCCAATTCAGCACGACTTTGCAGGCTTCGCCTGACAACATCGCCTGAAATCCCTTTTCAAAATCAGTTGCCGGAAACCGGTGCGTGATGATCGGTGACAGATCTAAGCCGGAATCGATGAATACAGACATCTTGTACCAGGTTTCAAAAATCTCGCGCCCGTACACGCCTTTCAGGGTCAACATGTTGAAGATGACCTTGTGCCAATCGATCGCCATTCCTGCCTCTGGAAGACCAAGAATCGCGACTTTGCCGCCGTGACACATATTGTCGATCAAAGATTGGAACCCGGCTTCGTTGCCCGACATTTCCAAGCCGACATCGAAGCCTTCGCTCATGCCCAATTCGCGTTGAACGTCTTCGATCTTTTCGCGCGTGACGTTCACTGCGCGTGTGACACCCAACCGCTTTGCCATATCAAGACGCGTGTCATTCACATCGGTGATGACGACATGGCGTGCCCCCGCGTGACGGCAAACGGCCGCAGCCATCATGCCAATGGGTCCGGCGCCCACGATCAGCACATCCTCACCCAGAACATCGAATTGCAGGGCCGTGTGAACGGCATTGCCGTAGGGATCGAACAGCGAGGCAATGTCCAAATCTATGCCATCATTGTGCAACCACAGATTGGCAGCTGGCAAAGCAAGATATTCAGCAAAGGCCCCCGGACGGTTCACACCGATACCATCGGCATCTGCGCACATATGGCGGCGGCCGGCCATGCAATTGCGGCAGCGGCCACAAACGACATGCCCTTCGCCGGAGACGATTTGCCCCTTAGTGTAGCCTTTTACATTGTCGCCAATTTCAACGATTTCGCCGACAAATTCGTGGCCCACGGTCATCGGGACGGGGATCGTTTTCTGCGCCCATTCATCCCATTTGTAAATGTGCATATCGGTGCCGCAAATCGCAGTTCGTTTCACTTTGATCAGCACATCATTGATGCTGATTTCGGGCACGGGAACATCTTCCAGCCAAAGGCCGGGCTCAGCTTTGGCTTTAACGAGTGCTTTCACGGTAAACTCCTCTTTTAACAACCCAGGCGATTAGGCTGAAGCTACCAGTGAGAGACCGGTTGCCGTTAGGCCGCATCGTCCGATTTTGGACCACCACCTTGCCGGTCGGGCAGGTTGGCGTGAGCCGAAGCTCATCTCTTAATGCAAGAAGCGTCAGCTTCTGCTGGCTCTATCAACGCGCGTCGCCTTTTTGACAAGAGCAAATCGGCCAACAGCCTACTTCAATTCGGCATCACCAACCTCGACCAGCAATCTCCCCGTGAAACCAATGTGCTCTACGCCGTATTGCGATAGGAGGGCGAGATCGGAAGACTAGGCTGGTTGATCGCCCATTCGCTCGCCCAACCGAACCGGGCGTTCTGGTGCCCAATCTTTGTTGAACGAGATTGTATCTTGCTGGAAGAGCATCACGACCGTCGAACCAAGCAAGAAACGCCCCATTTCTTCCCCTTGGTCCAAGAGTATGTCTTGAGCATCAAATTGCCATTCAGAGACCTGATTGCTGCGTTTTGCATTGACCACACCATGCCACACTGTGGCCATGCTGCCGACGATGGTCGCACCGACCAACACCATGGCAAATGGACCATGCTCCGCAGAATCGAAGATGCACACCACGCGCTCGTTCCGCGCAAACAGGTTTGGCACGCCGCGTGCGGTGGTGGGATTTACGGAAAACAACGCACCGGGAACGTGGATCATCCGTGTCAGCTTGCCAGAGCAGGGCATATGGATACGGTGATAGTCTTTTGGCGATAGGTAGATGTTGGCAAAGCGACCGTCACGAAATTGAGCAGCCAATTCGCGATCGCCGCCAAGCAAGTCGGTCGTCGTGAACCGGTGTCCCTTTGCCTGCAGCATATGATCATTCTCTATTGCGCCGAATTGACTAATCGCGCCGTCGACCGGGCAGATAAAGGCCGAGGAAGCTAACGGGCGCGCACCTGCTTTGAGAGGACGGGTAAAAAACTCATTGAAGCTGGAATAGCTCTCTATGTCGGGGGCTGCGGCCTCGGACATATCAACGCCATATCTGCTCACGAAACGGCGGATTGTTTGCGTGGTAATAAAGCCGCCGCGCGTTTCGGCGGCGCGGCCTGCGATTGTCGTCAGCAATGTCTTGGGAAGCGCATATTGCAAGAGCACTTTAAAACGATCCATTTTGTACCCTTGATTGAAGGTTTTGCTGTCGAGCCAGACCGAGGTGCGGTTTGCTGAAAAAGGTCCAGCAACGCCTTAGCGATATTTTGCCAGTTCCGCGAGAAATTCGGCGCCATTTCCCAACCAGGATGCAACGTCTGAAATTTCGATCCTGCCGCTGAAGCTTGTGACCCCGGCACCGCCTGCTATCCTCAGTACCAATTCATGGGAGGGTGATATGCTGTCCGGTCTCAAAACACGATTGGCAATGCAGACCAAGATTGCTGTGCTGAGCGGTGCTGCGATGCTGCTTTGGTCTGGTCCAGCATCGGCCCAATCGGAGCCGGATCCAGCAAGCTCAGCGATCAGCAAAGCCAAACTTTCTGAGAAATCTGACACGTTCGTCTTTTCCAATTGGGAAGGGCCAGACTTGCCTGTTTGGACCTATGTTCCCGAAGGGATCGACCGAAACACTGCACCAATTGCATTTGTATTGCACGGCGCTCGCCGTGATCCTATGCGCTACCGGGCGCAATGGATCGATGAGGCGGATGAAGGCGGATTTATCGTGGTCGCGCCGGAGTTTTCGCGCGACGCTTTTCCGGGTTCTCGCAATTACAATTTGGGCTCAGTGTTTGATCGCGCCACTGGTGCTCTTCGCGATGACAGTGTGTGGAGCTTCTCTGCAATAGAACCGATTTTTGATGAAGTTGTTGCCCGTCTTGATGGGCGTCAAACAGATTACACCATCTATGGTCACTCGGCGGGATCGCAATTTGTTCACCGCTTCTTGCTGATGAAACCTGACGCGCGGGCAAAACGGTATCTGGCCGCAAATGCCGGTTGGTATACGTTTGCTGACTTAGGCATCGCCTTTCCATTCGGACTTGGGGGAACACCCGCGACTGAGGATATGCTCCGGGCAGCTTTATCGAAAGATGTTGTGATTTTGCTCGGTGACCAAGACACCGATCCCGATCACTCCTCTCTCAACCGCAGCGAAGGAGCGATGCGGCAAGGCCCGCACAGGTTCTCTCGGGGCAAGTCCTTCTACAAAGCGGCCAAGGCTGTGGCTGAGAAAAACGGATGGGAATTCGGATGGACCCTGCGCGTGATCAAAGGCGTCGCACATTCAAATGACGGCATGGCGTCCGGCTCATACGATCTGGTTGAATGATCCAGCTTAGCTGAGATTGAGACCCATGGCCCAACCGCCGAGCCAATAAACGAAGGCGGTGACGAGCGCGATCCCGATGAGGTTCAAGACAAACCCTCCGCGCGCCATTTGCGGGATTGTTACTACGCCGGTGCTGAATGCGATCGCGTTTGGCGGTGTGCCCACCGGCAACATAAACGCGCAGGTCGCTGCGAGCGCGGCTGGTACCAGCAGCCCCATTGGGTCCATCCCGACGCCGATGGCAACTCCTCCCAAGACCGGAATGAATGTTGCAGCAGTTGCGGTGTTGCTCGTCACTTCGGTCAGGAACAGCACGATCGCAACAACACTGGCGATGATGAGGATGGTGGGCAGGGCGGCAAGTCCCGAAACCTGTTGACCAAACCAATCATCCAGACCTGTCCCTGCGACCGCGCCTGCGAGGCTTAATCCCCCGCCAAACAGCAACAACACGCCCCATGGCAGGCCGCGTTCCGCATCTTGCCAGTCGAGTACCATCCGGTTGGAGCCTTTGCCCGGCAACATGAAGAGTACGAGGCCAGCGGCAATAGCAATTGCCGCGTCGTTCAATCCGCCGAGCCACGGAGCCGCAGCTGATACTGCTGAAACTTCGGAAAGGAGGCCGGGGACGATCCAGAGAAACGCCGCCCCGCAAAACACCAGGGCCACCATTTTCTCACCCTGAGACATCGAGCCGAGCTTAGCGATTTCACCCGCAATCAAATCTTCGCCGCCTGGAATCTCATCCAGTTCGAAGCGGTAGAAGACGCGGGTCATCAGAACCCAGCCGATGGCGATGAAGGTCAATGCCAGTGGGACACCCAGCATCATCCAATCGACAAAACCAATGTCTATGCCCAGCTCGTCACTGGCATAGCCCGCGATAATGGCGTTGGGAGGGCTGCCGAGCAAGGTGCCTAGCCCGCCCATGCTCGCCGACCATGCGATTGCGAGTACGAGGCAGACGCTGAAATTTGCGACTTGGGGATCAATAGTGGCGCTATCCTCCGGTGCACCTTCTGTCATGCTGCGGCCCGAGACCAAAGCAAGGACGGAAAAGCCGATAGGAAGCATCATAAGTGTCGTTGCGGTGTTGGACACCCACATCGACAGAAAGCCTGTCGCAAGCATCATGCCTAAAACGATACGGCGCGGAGATATGCCGACTTTGTTCAGCGTCGAAAGCGCAATCCTGCGGTGCAAACCCCATTTTTCCATCGCGATCGCAATCAGGAATCCACCAAGGAACAGAAACACAATGGGACTTGCATAGGATGCCGTTGTCTCACCTACGCTGCGCTCGGTCAGTGCTGGTATCGTAATGATCGGTAACAGGGATGTCGCCGCAAGTGGCACGGCCTCCGTCATCCACCAAACAGCCATCAGAGTAGCAATCGCCGCGACAATGCGGGCGTCGCCAGATAAGTCAGCCGGTGCAAGCAACGCGTAGACGAGCGCGGCTGCTGCGAGCCCCGCAATCCGAAATGCCCATATTGCCTTTGCTGATCGAAGGTTCGGTTCGTCTGCTATTGGTCGGCCCCTTCGCCTTGTGCGTCACTCACGATGCGCTCCACTTGCTCGATTGCGGGTGCGCCAATGATAGCTGGGTCGAGCAGTTTGAGAAGCGCGTCGCGATCGAAATGCTGAGTGACCTGAGGCTCTTTGAGCAAAGCCTCAAGGAAACCTGTGTCAGCCGCCAGCGCATTGGCAACCACCGCTTTTGTAATCGCTTCGGCCTCTTCGCGCGGCATATGTTCGGCCAAGGCAAACGCAATGCTCTGCGACATCGCGAACCCGCGCGTGCGATCAATATTCGTGCGCATTTGAACGGCATCAACTTCAAGGCCGCCGAGAAGATTGTTCAGCCTGCGAACGGCATCAACCGATGTGACAGAGATTTCCTCGATAACCGGAGAAAGCCTTGATGTGTTGTCCCGCTCGAAAAAATTGACGACGTCATCGCTCAGAACTTCTGCCAATCGAGGAACGGTTCTGCCTGCATGGATCAGCCGCTCGGGCGCTCTTGGATTGCGCTTATGCGGCATGGAGCTGGACCCGACTACGCCGGTGCTTTGCGCCTCCCGAACTTCGCCGATATCGGTTCCTTGTAGCAGAAACAGCTCTTGCCCGATGCGCTGGTGTGAGCGGGCAATCAAGCCAAGTATCAATCCGTATTCAGCGATCACATCGCGCGTTCCGTTCCAATCTGAAAGATACGGCTCGTCAAGACCGAGCTCGGCCGCGAAACTGCGTTCGACAGCAATCGCCTTGTCTCCAAGTCCCGAATAGTTGCCAACCGGTCCTTTGAGAGCGGCGGATTTGCGCACTCGCTTGCGAAGTTCGTTTAGCCGGTCACGGTGACGGGAATACTCGCCGATCCAAGCGCTCACTTTTTTGCCAAAGGTGATCGGTTGAGCGTGTTGACCGAGCGTGCGTCCGATCATTGGCGTGCTCTTATGGTCGTTTGCCAGCGTAGCCATCGTTGCGATTGTATCGGCTAGACATGCGTCCATTTGCGCAATTGCTTGGTCAATCTGCAAAATTGTCGCCGTGCCGTAAATATCGACCGTCGTTGCGCCGAAATGCACATATTGATCGCCGGCATCGTCAAGGCCTTCGCGCCAGACCTGAAGAAGCGCGACCATACGGTGACGCACCACGCCATAGGCTGCATCAAATTCGGCCTGCCGAACAAGTTCGGCGCGCGCTTTTCTCGTTATGTCCTCAGCCGCTTCAGTAGGGATCACACCGTGACGTGCTTGAGCGCGCGCCATTGCGGCCTCAACATCCAGAATGGTCTGGGTTTGCGCTTCGTATTCGAACAGCGCCTGGACCGGAGCAACACGGCAATCGGCGGCGCTGACAGGTGCGGCGATCAATCCAACCGCAAGCGCGGTCATCTGCAATACGGCTTTGCTGGTCAATCGGTGCCCCTCCACCTGCCCATAGACCGCATTTATGGCAGCCCCGTCAATCGCTCATGGCACGGACTCTCTTCTCCCCTCACACTCGACACCGTAAAGTTGCAGAGGCGGTGAATTGGGGCAAAGGGCGATCATAGTCGGGGCAGGGGTGATAGGCGTGTGTTCGGCCTATGCGCTTGCCAGGCGTGGTTGGCATGTGACGTTGGTCGACCGCGCAAGTGGTCCGGCCATGGAAACCAGCCATTCCAACGGCGCGCAACTGAGCTATTGTTACACCGATGCGCTGGGCAGCCCGCAGGTGACCGCATCCTTGCCAAGCCTGTTGAGAGGGCGCGGCGGCGTCTCTTTCCGTTTGTCCGCGAGGCCCGATTATGCGTGTTGGCTGGCCAAGTTCGCTGCCAATTGTACGGCGTCGAAACACCGCCGAAACACAATGGCGGTGTTTGACCTGGCAGCCCAGTCGCGGCGTGCAATGGATGCGCTTTGCGAGGCATACGATTTGGACTTCGCGCACCGTGCTGCAGGGAAAATCCACCTGCTCTTTTCGGACAAAGATTTAGACCACGCCCGATCTATGGCACGGCTCAAATCGGCGGCTGGTGCCGAACAACATATTCTGGAACGTCAAGAGTTACCGCAGCTTGATCCCGCCTTATCGGCGTTGGATCGGGATGCAATCGGAGCGATCTCGACCCCTTCGGAAATGGTTGGTGACCCTTTGCTGTTCAGCCGGGGACTGCTTGAAATTCTGACCACGCAGTTTGCAGCAGAGACGCGCTTCGACACCGCTGTTGCAAGCATAAAGGATGAAGGGGTTAGCGCGCTAATTTCTCTGGTTGGCGGAGAGGTCCTGACCGCAGATCTCGTGGTGGTTGCAGCTGCAAATGAGAGCCGCCGTTTGCTCCAGCCTACAGGTTCCAAAATCACTTTGCAGCCAATGAAGGGCTATTCCTTTGAGATGCCCATTACGGAAGGATCGCCGCGCATTTCGGTTACCGATGGAAAGCGCCGGTTGGTTTTTACCAATCTGGGTGACCGTATGCGCGTTGCGGGCATAGCCGAGTTGGGCAGCGCATCACGCGAGATCGATCCAGCGCGGATCGGCTGGCTTGTGAACGCCGCACGCGAGTGTCTGCCCAATGGGGGAGATTACAGCCGGGCAGACAATTTCTGGACCGGGCTTCGCCCCGTCACGCCCAATTCACAGCCGATTATCCGCAAGGCGAGCAATACCATCGCGATCAATACCGGTCATGGGGCACTGGGTTGGACGCTTGCGATGGGATCGGGCGAACGCCTGGCCAATCTTGTCGAGGCTAAACCCTAGATATCGTCGGCGGATTCGTATTCCTCGACATCAATCTCGCCTGCCATCCTTCCGACCGCCACAGCGACTGTCGCGTCACCTGTGACGTTCGTCATGGTGCGCATCATGTCCATGATGTGATTGATCCCCGCGACAAAAGCGATGGTTTCAAGCGGCACACCGATTGCGCTGAGCACAAGCCCCATCATGATCAGGCCCGATCCCGGAATGCCCGCAGCCCCGACCGATCCCAGCGTCGCCGTAAGAGCGATCAGCAGATAGGACGCCAGCGTCAATTCGATACCAAACAGCTGCGCACCGAACACTGCGACAAGGCCGAGATACATCGCCGTGCCGTTCATATTTATGGTCGCGCCTAGAGCGACGACGAAGCTTGATACAGACCGCGAGACGCCGAGATTGCGCTGAACACAGCGCAGGGTAACGGGCAGTGCTGCGTTCGATGATGCGGTTGAGAAGGCGACAGCCTGCGCGTCGAAAATCCCGCGGTAGAAATCTATCACAGGCAGCTTGGCAATGGTTCGCAGGATAAGCGGATAGACCAGCAGAATGATGATGAAGCACCCCGCGTAGTTCAGGGCAACCATCGTCGCGAGCGGCGCCAATGCCTCGAAACCAAATGTGCCAGTGACCCAAGCCATCAAAGCGAACACGCCGAACGGGGTCAGTTCCATGACGATCATCGTCATCTGCTGCATAACTGCGGCACCTGCATCGACAACCTTCACAATCGGAGCCGCTTCTTCACCTGCCATCAGCAGCGATATTCCAAAGAGTAGCGCGAAGATGATGAGCGGCAGGATTTGCCCTTCGGCCATTGTCATCACGGGGTTTTCCGGGATCAGTTCGAGCAGCCGCTGCGTCCAGCTCAATTCGGGCGGTGGTTGAATTTCGATGCCCGGATCAAGCGCTATGTCCAAACCGACACCGGGTTCGAAAATCGTGCCCATCGTGAGGCCAAGCGTGATCGAAGCGAGAGCAGTGAACAGGAAAAGCCCCAGAGCTTTGCCGCCGACGCTGCCCAGTTTTTTAAGGTCTCCCAGAGCAGCAATTCCGGAAACCAGAGAAAAGAATATCAGCGGGACAATCAGCATCCTGATTGCGCGGATGAACAGATCACCGATCCAGCGAATGCTTTCGGCGGACTCGCCCAGATAAAGGCCCGCGATAACGCCAAGGACCAGCGCGCCGAGGACGCGCTGCCATAACTTGATCCCGAACCAGGCCTTTAACATTGTGTTTCCTTAAGCAGAGGTTGGCCGGGGAGCGCGCCCGTATACGTTCCGTCTGTAATGACAGGAACACCATTCACGTAAAGGTGCTGCACACCCGAGGAGAGCTCTCTGGGCGCAGAGTAATCGGCATTGGGGGCAAATGAGGCTGGGTCAAAAACCAGCACGTCGGCATGGTAGCCTACCTTCAGATATCCCCGCTGTTTCAGGCCAATAATGTCGGCTGTCTTACCGCTAGACCGGCGGATAAAGCGCGCAAGATCCATTCGGGCATCACCTTTGACGAGATCGCGATAGGCCTTTGGAAAACTGCCATACTTTCTGGGGTGGCCATTCGATCCGTCCGACCCTGTGACGACCCAATCCTGCTTGGCAAAAGCAGCAATGTCGTCAGGGTTCATATTGAACGATGCGAGCCGGGCATCCCCTTCGCGCAGCACTTCAATGGCCGCATCAACGGGCGCCAATTGCATTGAGGCGCCCAGTTCTTCGAGTGTTTTGCCCACTGGTGCATTCGAACCGGCAAGCTGGCCAGTGATAAGCAACCGATCCGAACCGCCGCGACGCTCAACCGCATCCATCATGCCAGCGCGGATCGCCTTGAGCTGTTCTGGATCATTCAATCTTTGCCGAAGAGCAGGCAAGCCGCCTTCCAACGCACCGCGTGGGACGAGGGCGTTGGAAATGCGTGTGCCCGATGCCTCCCAGGGATATTGATCGGCGGTTACACGTTGGCCTGCGGCCTGCGCTTCCTCGATCATAGCGATCATCTTTGCGCTGTGCCCCCAGACGGCAGGGCCAAGCGCTTTGATATGGGCAATGTGTACTGGCAGATCTGCGCGGCGTCCGATTTCGAGTGCCTCGGCAAGCGCTCCGGTAACGGTCACATTATACGTGCTCTCATCCCGTATGTGGGTATCATAATAGCCTCCTGCTTCGCCTGCGATTTTGGCAAGTGCGATGACTTCATCGGTCTGCGAATAGCTCTGCGGGACATAGTACAGGCCTGCAGAAAATCCCCATGCGCCTTCGCACATTGCGGCGCGAGTGAGGTCTTCCATCTTCGCGAGTTCGTCGGGCGAGGGCGCCCGGTTTTCTGTGCCCAGAACAGCTTCGCGAACAGGGCCGAAACCGACCAAGTACGCGCTATTTGTCCCGATACCATTGGCCCTAGCTGCGCTTGCTAGATCGGCGATATCGGGTTTTCCACCGCCGTCATTGCCGACGACGACGGTTGTCACACCTTGAAAGGCGAATGGCAGGTTGGCGCGCCGTTCCGCACTGTCTGACGCGAGATCGGACCCGGCATGGGTGTGCGGATCGATAAATCCGGGCGCGATGATCAGGCCGCTGGCATCTACAATGTTGGTCGCAGAATATCGCGAGCCAGCATCCGGCCCTATGTAAAGGATCGCGCCATCGCGGATGGCGATATGGTTGACAGTGCCCGCTTCGCCTGAGCCGTCAAACACCATCCCGCCTGAAATGATCGTATCGGCCTTTTGAATGTCCGGCATTGTTTCGCACCCGGCAAGGCTGGCGAACAATACGAGTGCGCCAATCCGGAGCTTCATCGCTGGGCAGAAGCTAAATTGGCCGGCGGAGGTGTTTCCAGCAGTGTTCGCATCATCGCGATCGCAGACTCCCGGCCAATCCGCTTTATCAATTGGCGGTCCGTGTCGTCACCAATTTCGAACGTGATGCCGGGCGCGCCGTAAACATCAAACGCATGTGCTTTCGATATCGGTCTGCCTTCGGTGTGGCGGGCATCGCGGTTCACCTCGTAATCGGGCATGCGTTCTTGGTAGAGTTCCAGCCACTTCTTGGTGAAGAGTTCCGGATCTGTCGGAAGTTCATCGGGGATAGTGTAGAACACATCGCGATTGGTCGAATGGAAATCGATCAGGACACGCATGTCGCGGTCAGGATCGGCCTCAATTGCTTTGAGAAGTCCGTCCATCAATGTGGTTTCCGGCTGGGTGAATGGCCCCCAATCGCGGTTTAAGTCGACCCCGCCCGTATTATGCCGCCAATGTCCGTAAACCACACCGTCGGGATTGAGCAGCGGAACGGTCAACGTTTCAAATCGCGCGCGGTAGGCTTTGGCTAGATCGCTATCACCCATGATCGTTTCAACGAATGGCAACATGGCAAGGGCCCCGGTTACTTCGGGCGGGTGTTGCCGGCCGACCAGCACCACAGTTTCGCGGTGCTTGGTTTCGGGCTCCGCGATGCGGAGAAGTTTGATAGCCCGGCCATGCGCTGACCGGCCAAGAACGCTAACTGCGGCAAATGATGCCTGCTCCCGTTCGCCCAGCCAGGCATCGTAGACCGATGGAGGGAAAACCTCTTGCGCCGCCACGAACAGTGGCTCTTTCCCAACCTTCAACGTCAATCGGGCAGTGCGCTCTCCGCGTTCGCCTTCGACCTTCACAAATTTGGGGTCCATGAAATCCCAGTTTACACCGTCCGTGCTGGTCTTTGGCCAATAACGATGCCCGCAAGTGGTGTAATCGAGATCAATCTTAATCCGCGTCTTGCGCTCCGCATGAACACGAAATGCGTACCATGCGCTGCAATTGATATCGCCTTCATCTTCGGGTGCGATGATGAGTTTGAAGTGCTTTTTGTCTGCGACGGTGCAGGATTGATACGCTCCTGTGGGGAAGTCTTTGTCGATCCTCGCTGCTTTGGTGTCGCACTCCGGTGGCGCGGCAGGCAGTGTCATTTTGGTTGCTGGCTCGCTCGCAGCGTGTGCGGGTGTAGATGCCAACACCGCTGACACTAACAGCCCGATAATCATCGCTTGCAGGCGCATCGGCCAAGCTCCCCTTGCGTTTCTGAAGGTGACGGGCCGCAGCGCCGCGCTGCGGCCCGATCCTGGACTAGAAGTTCTTGCGAATATCGAACGAGAATTGACGACCGCGCCCACTGTGCAAGCTGCCGTAATAACCGAAGCTCTCATCAGCGAGCGGTGGGTCTTCATCAAAGATATTGTTCACGCCAAAACGAAGCCGTGTCCCGTCCAGCCCGGTGTTCGTATCATCGATCGAATAGCTGATACCGAAATTGAGCGTGAACCAGTCTTCGACCGGGAACAGCGCCGCTGTGTCATCTTGCTGGGCACCCGGGTCAAACACTCCGCCGACATAACGGCCGAAGAAGTTTACGCGGACTGGTCCGCTTTCCCATGCCGCCGAACCGGAGAAACGCCATTTCGGACGCCCATCGATCTCAAGCAATTCGCCAAAGCCAAACGGTTGAAGAGCCGCAACATCACCGACTGACAATTCAGGGAATGATTGGAGTAGCGGTGTAAGATCCGTGAAGAGCGGCTCTGCATCGGGGCCGGCGAGCTGTTCAAAGCCCAGCAGCCTTGCAGCATTCACCTGAAAATCGAAATCACCAAAGCTGGTGCCGAATTCGTACATTACACTGAAATCGAGACCCTCTGAGGTGCGCTGATCGAGGTTGCGATACGGGTTCAAAATTTGCTGAACATCACCAGCCGGATTGAGACCTGTGCCAGCGTAAAGGGCGATCTGGCCTGCATCCGGATCATCCCGCACGACGTTCGGATTAAAGCTGCCTTGCGAGCGGAGAACAAGGTCAAGCAGCAGAGCATTCTGGTTGCCGAAGATCCCGATGATACCTTCTTGCTCAACGCGCCAGTAATCGGCTGTGAGTGTCAGGCCGGGAATGAAGCTCGGTGTGAGGACAGCGCCAAAGTTGATGCTTTCTGTGTTCTCCGGCTCAAGGTTGGCTGCACCGGACCGGAAATCGATCGTACCCTGAGTACCGCAATCGGGAACATCGTCTTCAATACCGGCGATGATTTCGGCAACGCATTCCACCACCTGAATAACCGAGTTGGAACGCGTCGTTCCGGCGTCGTTGATCTGGATCAGGTTCGGCGCGCGGAAGCCTTGCGACCATGCACCGCGGAATAGAACGTCGCCAATCGGGCGCCAAGCAACCGCAGCACGCGGCACAAAAGCGCTGGAAGAGTCGGAGAACTCTTCGAAACGCGCGGCCAGTTGCAGTTCCAGCGTATCGAACAGTGGAACACCCATGTCAGGCGAAATCAGCGGAACGAGTGCTTCAGCAAAGGCCGAATAAACTTCGCGATTGCCACTGGTGTCTGGTGACGGGCTGGAGCCGACCACGTCGCTGCCGAAGGTGTCGCCGTTCACTGCATTGGTGAAAGTGATCGTTCCATCAAGGCGAGGGTCACGGTCATCCATGAACGTTTCGCGGCGGAATTCCACGCCGGCCGCGATGCCGACACCGCCAGCAGGCAGTTCAAACAGGTCGGGACGCGAAACCTTGAAATCGGCCAGCGCCAGTGTTGTTTCGCCTTTGCGGAACACATCAATCGTGATCGCATCGATCACGCTTTGTGGGTTGGGCGTACAATCGGCGATGTTGATGCCGAATTGATCGGTGAAACAGCCGCCATTGAACGGATTGTATGCGCTCGCATCAGTTCGGTTGATCGCGTCCTGTGCCAGCGTGCCAGAGATACGGTTGCGGGTAAGGTCGGTCGTGTTCGCCTGCGCATACAGGAAGCCGGTATCGTAATCCCAGCCGCCAAACTCGCCGCGCAAACCGGCGACCAGACGGAATTCGTCTTTGGTCACAGAGCCAAGCCGCGGGCCTGCATCAACCCAGCGATAATCCTCAATCAGAAGCGCCCGGCCATCATCGGTTACGCCTGAACCAATGCCGTTATCGACACGGTTGGGGTTTGGCGAACCATCCGGCAGCAATGTTGCGCCAAGCGGGTTGTAGAATGCGGTCGCTTCAATGCCGAGCGGAACCGCGCTGAGCATTGTGCTCTGTTCACGCTCGCGGAAGTTTTCTGAGCGGTAATAAGAACCCTCGAAATAGAACTCGGCTGCATCGCTCAGCTCATAGTTGAAAAGGGCCTGCGCATTGTAACGCTTCTTCTCGGAGTAGAGAAACCGGTTCGCGCCAAGATCATGGCGCAGCACGCGGTCGATTGTGCCGCCATTGTCGGCGCAAATACCGTTGCCCAGATCGATCACCCGGCCGTCGCTGTCCGCAGCGCCTGCTGGCCCGAAAAGAACGCAAGGTTGAAGATGGAAATCATCATCGCGCAGGGCGGTCGTGTTGGATGATGTGGCGCTGGAGCCTTGAATGTCGAACGCACCCCAAGGGCTATTGATCGATCGGTTATCGAACTGCGTATCCCCTTCGAAATCGGTTCCTACCAAGAATGGGCGCAGATCGCTCGACGCGGAGTAAGGGCGGTCTGTAGCGCGCAGGCCATTTTCGTAGAAATAGCCGCCATAGAGGGTCAGGTTTCCGCGATCATCGGCAAAATCGAAACCGACCCCGCCATTGACCCGGAAACTGAAGAGACCAGTGCCGTCAGAGGCGCGGTAGTTAGCCTGCAGGAATCCGCCATCGCGGTTGCCGCGCAGGATCGTGTTGACCACGCCCGCCACAGCATCGGCACCATAAACCGCAGATGCACCATCACGCAGCACTTCGACGCGGCGCACACTGCCCGGTGCAATTGTGTTGGTGTCAGGCGATACGACCGGGACAAACAATTCTGTCTGGAAACCCGGGTTAAGCAGCATCCGGCGGCCATTGATAAGCAGCAGCGTATTGCCTGTTCCGAGCCCGCGAAGGTTGATTGAGGCGATATCGCCACGCGCGCCGTTCACGCCGCCTGCTGTGCTTTGCTCGTTGAATTCAACTGAGCCAGCCTGAGGGATCGCGCGGAAAATTTCGTCACCTGACGAAGGGTCAATAGAGTCGATCAGGTCTTCGCCAACGACCGTTACCGGCAAAACATCATCCACTTGGGCGCCGCGGATCTGTGTTCCCGTTACGACGATTTCCGGCTGATCTACGTTGCCTTGCGTGGAAACATCGACTGGCTGTGGCTGTTGATCCGTCGCAGTGTCGGTTGCCTGAGCGTGCGCGTTAGCGCTGGCGAGAGCCAGAACAGATGCACCTGCGAATGAGATAATGCGCGGTCCGGTTTTCATGAATGTCTTCCCCTATTGTTTTGCGCAATCCGCCTCCTCAAACGAATTACGCGCCCTCCATTTTGTGTCATGATTAGACGTCAATCCGCCTTATCACGCAACAGCATTCCAAAATCATATGCCATAAGGGCTATAGCCTTACGTTATGACCAGCCGCAATCGACCGGTGGGTGACCCGGTTCTTTGAGCGGTTAACCGAACAGATGGCGCAGGCTGTGAATTCCCGACGTAACCAGCGCACTTTCGCTTTCATCGGCGAGTGTCATGGCGACAAATGGCAGGGTCGGGGACCCGGCGAGCGCAAATGACTGGACGTCATCACTGACGAAACGTTTCGCGGTGAAACCATCGACAATCGCGAAGCCGGCGCCAAGCGCAACCAGTTCGGCGGCGACATAATATGTCTGTGCCGAAATCGCGACAAGGGGTTCGACCCCGGCATTCTGAAGAAAGGTCTCTATTCGATCCGCCACTGGGCCGCTGTCACGGAGGCCGATCATTTCCTTCCCGTCTAGCGCGTCTGCGGTCAGCACACCTGATGCGCTCTCAAACATGCCGGGTCTTGCTAGCAGAGCGAGGTCGACAGCGTTGATCGCCTGACAGCGGATCCGGTCATCGAATTTGTCGTCAAAACCAATGCAGAGGTCGAAACGCTTTTCGAGCAAAGCCGGTGTGATCTCTTCGCTGTGCAGGGTGCTCAGGTCAAAGCTGGCATCGGGATCATCTGCTCGCATCGCCGCCACCATGGGCGGGGCAATCGCGAAGCCGAGCGAAGGCAGCACTCCTATCCGAAGATGGCCGCCTTTGCGACTGCGGATGTTGTCTGCTGTCCTGTCGAGCGCCGAAACACGCTCGTATATCTCGCTGACTTCGCGGAAGAGCTCGGTCGCGGCATCGGTTGGGTAAAGCCTGCCCTTGCGCCGATCAAACAACGGGAAGCCCAGCTGGTCTTCCGCATGGCGAAGAACTTTGCTGACCGAGGGTTGTGAAACGAAGAGATTGCGCGCTGCGGCGCTGATCGAACCTTCGCGGTAGACATGGTAGAATACTTCGATGTGACGAATTCGCATCGGTTCAGTCTACACAGCTTGGCGGGCTTCTGAAACCGCCTCGATCGAATGCGGACATTGCAACGGGGCTCATCAATCATGGGTGTTTGCAGGCCCGTCGCTCTGCGACTAGGAAAGCTCGCATCATGGTTCGGCTCAAACAAAAGTGGAAGACTGCTACCAGTCAAAAACCACTCTTCTATCTGTGGTTGATCCCGGCTTGGGTTCTGCTTGGGCTTAGCCGCCTTGTTATCCTGACCACTCCATTTCGCAGCTATTCGCGACGATTAGGTGTGATCGACGGAGCTGTTCTGCGAAGTCCGCTTGCGACGTCCAAACAGGAAGCCAGTGCGAGCGCGATCGGAACAGCCATAAAAGTGGCCGCGAATTACGCGCCTTGGAATGCCAACTGCTTTCCCAGAGCGATAACCGCTCGGATCATTTTGGGGGTACACGGAATTCCTTATGCGCTTTTCTTTGGATTGCGGAACAAGGCGACTGAAACAGGTGCGCAGGAGCTAGCTGCCCATGCGTGGGTTGTGTCCGGACCTGTTTATGTCACGGGGGGCAACGGCTTCGTCCAATACACCCCGGTCGGATGCTTCGTTTCGCACGATGCCTAGCTGACTGAATTATCAGCTGTGCCGGCTGATCAGGTTCTCCAAAAATTCCTGCCGACCCGATCTCACGCCCGGTTGCAGATTGTTCTCCACGGCATGATTGGCGGCCTGTTCCAGTGTCACTTTGCCTGACAACACATCCCGTCCGAAATTGTCTTTCCAACCGGCGTATCGATCAGCAACAAACCGATCCAATTGTCCCTCTTCAATGATTGAAGCCGCGGCCAAAAGCGCACGGGAAAGAACGTCGACGCCGCCGATATGTGCATGGAACAAATCTTCCGCATCGACCGACTGGCGGCGGACTTTTGCATCGAGATTGAAGCCACCGGTTTTGAAGCCGCCGCCTTGCAGGATGTAATACAGCACCGGTGTCAGATCGGGGACGTTGTTCGGGAATTGATCGGTGTCCCAGCCATTTTGCGGATCACCACGATTGATGTCGATTGAGCCCATGATCCCGAGCGCGTTTGCTGTTGCGATCTCATGTTCAAAGCTGTTGCCAGCCAGTGTTGCATGGTTGGCCTCGATATTGACTTTGACCTCGTCCTCCAGCCCGTACCGTTTCAGAAAACCATAAACGGTGGCGGTGTCGCGGTCATATTGATGTTTGGTTGGCTCGTGCGGTTTTGGCTCGATCAGGATCGGGCCGTCAAACCCGATCTTGTGCTTATGTTCCACGACCATCGTCATGAACCGTCCAAGCTGATCAAGCTCGTGCGCCAGATTGGTGTTGAGGATCGTTTCGTAGCCCTCGCGGCCACCCCATAGGACGTAGTTTGCTCCGCCCAAACGGTTGGTGGCTTCGAGCATGGAGCGGACTTGATGTGCGGCCCATGCGAATACATCAGGATCGGGGTTTGTCGCGGCTCCCGCAGCATAGCGCGGATGGCTGAAGAGGTTGGCGGTGCCCCAGAGAAGGTTAACGCCGGTTTCGGCGATCTTGCCCTCCATCTTGTCGACAATAGCGTTCAGTTCGCTTGTGTAGCTGGCCGTGTCATCGTGATCCGCCATCGCATCGACATCGTGGAAGCAATAGAACGGCGCGCCGAGTTTGCTGAACATATCGAACGCGGCATCGAGCTTTATCTGGGCATGCTCCGCCGTCACCGGTTCACCGGGTTTCCACGGCCGTTCAAATACGCCAGCGCCAAAGATGTCGTGCCCCGGCCACGCGAAAGTGTGCCAGTAACACACCGCCCAGCGCAGATGATCGCGCATAGATTTTCCGAGCACTTTGCGGTTCGCGTCATAGTACCGATAGGCAAGCGGATTGGTGCTATCCGTTCCCTCGAATGCAACGGCTGGAATGTCTGTGAAATAGCTCATCAAAATTCTCCGAAACTGGATTTAAGCGTGGTGTAGAGCGACCGGAATCTGGTGAGCCGGTCCTCATCAAATTGTTGTGGTTCGAACCGCGCGAGTTCGGGCGGCTGGACGCACACGTCGGCAACTTTGTCATGCGTTGCTGCCAAACGCGCGAGCCGCGCTGCGCCGTTGGCAGGGCCAAAGCTTGCGCCGTCGCGGTAGATAAGCGGCAAGCCAAGCGTGTCTGCGAGTATTTGCGCCCAATATTCTGATCGCGACCCGCCGCCAATGACGGACAATTGCTCGGGCCGTGATTGCATCGCATCAAGCCCGTCGCGCAATCCGAAAGCGACGCCTTCGAGCGTGGACCGGATCAACTCGGCGGGCCCGGTTTCCTGGGTCATTCCAAAGAACACACCTTTGGCGAACACATCATTATGCGGCGTCCGTTCACCCGTTAGATAGGGCAGGAACAACGGGAGCTTTGATGAAGGCGTGCTGCTCTTGGCGGCGGCTTCTAGCGCGCCAGGGACATCAGCAAAACCGGTAAGCTTGGCCGCCCAGTCGAGGCACGCGGCGGCTGACAGCATCACCGTCATCGAGTGCCACCGATCGGGCAAAGCGTGGCAGAAGGCGTGCACGCCATTCTCCGGGGCGGGTTGAAACCCATCCGACGCGGCAAATACCACGCCAGAGGTGCCGAGGCTTAGGAAAGCCTGTCTGGGTTCGGTCACGCCGGCCCCAATGGCACCCGCAGCTTGATCACCGGCGCCGCCAGCGACGGGAACCACAGGAATACCGAGTTCATCAGCAATCGCCGAACGTACCGTACCCGAAACTTCCGAGCCTTCGATCAGAGTGGGCATCTGGCTTTCGTTCAGACCGGTCGCAGTCAGCATTTCCGCAGACCAGCGTCGCTGGGCAATGTCCAGCCAAAGAGAGCCGGACGCATCGGACATCTCACTGACTTTCTCACCTGTCAGGATGAGCCGCAAATAGTCCTTGGGGAGGAGCACTGTCCGCGTCGCAGCAAACACATCCGGCTCTTGCTCGCGCACCCACAGCAGCTTTGGCGCGGTAAATCCGGCCATTGCGAGATTGCCGGTGTGCTTGCGCGCAAGCGGGGCGAGCCCATCGCAATAGGGCGCGCTGCGTCCGTCATTCCATAGGATCGCCGGTCGTAAGACATTGTCGGCGTGATCGAGTAAAACTGCGCCGTGCATCTGGCCCGACAGACCAATGCCGCGCACGCTCGCTCTCAGATTTTTGGGCAAACCAAGAACGGAGGCCTTTGTTGCCGCCCACCAATCAGCGGGCGATTGTTCAGACCACAATGGCTTTGGACGTTGCACGCCGAGAGTCGATGAATTTTCCGCGAGGACCCTTCCAGCATCATCGACAATCACGGACTTTACGGCGGACGTCCCAAGGTCAATTCCAAGCCACATCAGCTCGCGTGCTCCAATTGAAAACGACATTCAGCCGTCATGCTCTGTCCCGGCTCAAGAACCGTCAATCCTGTGATGTCATCATCAAACGCGCTGTTCACGGCATCGGGGATGTGGCTGACGGGCTCGACACAGAAATAGTCCTCACCCGGCGGCGTATAGACATGGGTGAAGGGGAGGTTAGTCGATGAATGGATCGTCAGATGGTAGGTTGGCCAATCGATGCGAACAGGATTTGCGCAGCCTACAAAACAATCATCGAAACCGGAATTCGCAAACCAGCGCGGCTCCTTTCTCAAATCGTAGTGCTCCTCGGGAAGTCTGTCAGGCCCGGTTCGCCAATATCCAGTCGCCTCCGTCTTCAAAGTGGCTCCCTCGTTCGGGAAATAGGGATGTATGCCAATTCCCACGGGCATCGGAGCTTCATCGTGGTTGGTCACAGAAATCGTCTGGGAAAAGCCATCGGCATGCACTTGAAAGCGTTGCTCGGCTTCAAAGACCCACGGCCACAGCACGCCGTCGCCTTTCAGTGTCAGAACCGCGCTATCACTCGACGATAGCTTCGTGGCCCAAGGACTGATCCATCCCATCCCGTGCAGGGCATGTTCGTGTTCGCCGAATTTTGAGGCGGCGGGAAGGGTGCGCAATTGCCCTTCTTTCTCGATATATCCATTCGCAATCCGGTTGCAGAACGGGACAAGCGGAAAGCTTCCCAATTCGAGCGGGCTGTCACTATCGCCAGAGGATCGGAAGATGTCGATTCCGCGCCACTTGAATGCGGCAACCCCTCCGCCTCGCCAGGGATCGATGGCCAATTCAGTTTGATCGGACAACAGTTTCAGCATCGGGTCAGACCGACAATGATCACACCGCTGTCAAAACCGAACAGAAATCGGCGAAGCGTCACAACGGGCACAACCAAGCTGACAAAGCGCTTGTTTCGCGGATTTTCGCTCGCCACCCGAATCTCCTCTTCATAGCAGTTCAAACGGATGTTAGCGCTAACGAAAAGAAAATCTAGCGCTAACTTACTCCTTGCTCGGGCCGCACGATCCTCTGACGATTAACTCGCAATCCAGCGGCGCTTCGGCGCTCTCGATTTCCTCCGCGTCAGCGGGCTCGTGGATTTGCTTTAGGACCAGTTCAAATGCTGCGGCTGCCATGGCGCTGACTGGCTGATCGATCGTTGTCAGTTCCGGCCAAACCGATATGGCAGAAGGGCTGTTGTCGAAGCCGACTACGCTGAGATCGTCTGGCACGATCAGCCCTTTTCGGTGCGCCACACCGATGGTCGCCGCTGCCATATCATCGTTGCTGGCAAAGATAGCTGTCGGCGGTTTGTCCAGGCCGAGCAATTGCGCTGCGGCTTCTACGCCGGATCTATAGGTGAACTGACCTGGGGCAATGTAATCGGGGTCTACCCTGAGCCCTGCGATCTCCATTTCTCTTCTAAAACCACGTTCGCGCAGCAGGCTTGATGCCTGATCCGGTTTGCCTTGAATGAAGCCGATGTTTTTGTGGTCCAGATCAATTAGGTGCCGCGTCATTCTCGCCGCTGCCTCTTCATCGTCGATCCGAATATCTCGAAAAGTCATAGCTTTGTTGCCATTCGCGACGGTCGCGACGGGAATCTGCAGTTCATTGAAGACAGAAAGGATTTCGTCCGATCCCGAAATGGGCGGGGGCAGGATCACGCCAGCGATGTTGGCTTTTGCCAGCCGCAAAGCAGAGCTTACATAAGAAGCTGGCCGATCTTCATCGCAGATGTCGACGATCAAGTGGTTGTCGGTGCGTTGTGCCGCGCCAAGCGCGCCGTGGAGGAACCGGCCAAGATAGCTGTCGGACGGGTTGGCATAGATGAGGCCAATGTGGACTTCCCCGCCTTTGGCGAGGCGACGCGCGGAGCGATTGGGCTGGTAATTGAGAGCTTCGACAGCCTTCAGGACTTTCTCGCGTGTTCCCGGGCGAACGCCGCTTTCGCGGTTCATAACGCGCGACACTGTCATCGCTGAAACGCCGGCCTGCCGCGCGACGTCATCGATCTTCACAGCTTGGGTTGTACGTCTTCTGGTTCGGGTCATCTTGCTTCTTTCGGCGAAACCGTAGCGGCGCCAGCTGGCCATTGCAACGGCATCGGGCGACGTAAAGATAGCGCTACCATTTTGCGAAATGGTAGCGTCGAATTTGATTGCGGTTTCGACCTAGCAAATATGCCAATCGATTGCGGGCGGCTGGAGCAGGGAGAATGAGGAGGGGCGAGCCGACGTTTCACCCGATAGGCGCAATCCAGCTCGCAAGATGTCGCTGCTTCAAATAGCCGAAGGAGCCTTGCACATCGTTTCTGACAACGTTATCAGTATTTGATCAATCGGGGAGAATTCAATGACAATCAGAGCCATTTTAGCGGCGTCTTTTGTGCTGGCACTTCCGGCATGTGCATCTGACGAAGTTGTTGCCGCTGAAGGTGCCGGTCAGGAAACGCGGGTTTTGACAACTGAGACCGCGAAAGCCACGACCGAAGAGTGGGGCGTGTTTAAAGAGTATTTCGCAGGCGAAACCGCGGCGACGACTGATCTGCTTTCCGGCACCGCGACCATCAAAGCGGGCATGGAGATCCACCCGCCGCACCGTCATGCCGAAGAGGAATTTCTCATGGTGGTATCGGGTGAGGGCGAATGGACCGTAGGTGAGGACACTTTCACCGCGCGCGAGGGTGACATGCTCTATGCCGCGGCGTGGGACACCCACGGGATCAAAAATACTGGCAATGAACCGCTGACTTTCGTGTTTTGGAAATGGAATTCTCGCGGGCTACCAGTGCCGGTTGATCCTGAATTGTGAGCGACCTCGCTCAGTTCATTTCTGACTGGCAACCCCTGCTTGCCACGCTCGTAGGTGTAGCAGGCCTATTGTTTCTGATCATCGTGCGACGCGTGAATGCGTTTGCAGCATTGCTCGTCGGCGCGCTGGCAACCGGATTGATGGCCGGCCTATCTCCGCCTTCCGTGATTGATGCCGTGACGAACGGGTTCGCAGGTGTCCTGGGCTTTATTGCGGTGATCGTCGGGTTAGGGGCCTTGCTCGGCGTATATCTCGAAGCGAGCGGAGGCGCATCGGCTCTAGCAAGATCAATCATAGGCAACCGTCCCGCAGGACCGGCCGGTATTGCCATGGGTTTTGTCGGATTGATCATTGCGATCCCGGTGTTTTTTGATGTGGGATTGATCCTGCTGTTTCCGCTGGTTCAGGCGCTCTCGAAACGCGCTGGCAAACCGGCGCTGTATTTTGGTTTGCCGCTCCTTGCCGGATTGGCCACGGCGCACGCTTTCATCCCGCCGACACCGGGTCCGGTTGCCGTGGCGGAGATATTGTCGGCGCAGCTGGGCCTCGTCATCATTTGCGGCTTGATCGCGGGAATACCGGCAATGCTGGTCGCTGGCCCATATTACGCGCGGCTCGCGGAAGGGCGCGGTTGGCTTGAAACGAACGCGGGCTCATCAGCTGCACTGGTAAGCGAAGACACGCCCCAGCCAGACGCGCTGCAAAGCCTTGCTCTGCGCGCGATGGCTGTTCTTGCATTGCCTCTGGCCCTGATCGTGCTCGCTGCCTTTGCGCCTATGCTCGGTTGGCAGAGCGAGATTGTTGCGTTCATCGGCCATCCCTTCGTTGCTTTGATGATTGGCTGCGCCCTTGCAGCCTGGATCTTGCGCGGCGACAGCGAAGAAGATCGCGAGAAGTTGAGAGACGGACTTACTCGGGCGTTCGAACCAACCGCGGTGATCCTGCTGGTCACTGGCGCTGGCGGCGCATTCAAACAAGTGCTTGTCGATACAGGTGCAGGCAAACTGCTGGCTGAGAGCTTTCTGGGAGCTGGCATCACCCCGATCATTGCAGGCTTCCTCCTCGCGGCAATTGTGCGGGTGGCGCAAGGATCAGCGACCGTCGCAATGCTCACCGCTGCGGGGCTCAGCGCTCCGATTGCCGCTGCGGCCGGACTGGAAGGATGGGATTTGGCGCGCATGGTGATCGCGATCGCAGCGGGCGCAAGCATTGTCAGCCATGTGAACGATTCCGGCTTTTGGCTGGTCTCTCGCTATTTCGGGCTGGATGCGAAACAGACTTTGCGGACCTGGACAGTCGCATCGACGCTTGTCGGCTGCGTTGGCTTTGCCGTTGTCTTGGCCTTGGGCCTAGTCCTTTAACTGACTGATAATCGCGTCCGTAATCGTTTCGACATCTGCCATCGCATCAATGGTATGCGCACCTTCGGGCACGCTGAGCGCCTCGATCTGATTGTCTAGCAGGGAAACCGGCATGAAGTGATCGCGACTCTGCATCCGCCTCGCCAGTTCATCCCGAGAGACATTGAGATAGACAAACCGGACATCGAATTCGAGCGCGCTTGAAAAGCATTCCTGCACATACGGTGTGAGCGCAGAGCAAGCGACAACCATCACGGGAGCATTTCCATAAGTCGCTGACTTTAACAGCGCCGCGATCCAGTCGATCCGGTCAGTATCATCAAGCGGCACGCCCGATGCCAACTTTTCGAGGTTCTTCGCAGGGTGATAATCATCCCCTTCGAGCATTGGTACACTCAACGCATCAGACAACGCGCGCGCGACGGTCGATTTGCCGCACCCGCTCGGCCCCATAATCACGATCAGGCGCCGATTTGCCATGATCCGATCAGTCCCCGCAGTCGCGTGCCGCGTCGAGATCTGGGGCAAGCTTGATATCCGAAATTGCGATGCTGGCCCGGCTGTCCGACCGCATGATAAAGCCCGTTCCGACCGAGCTCATATCCGCGCCCATATCAGCGAAGCAGGCGAGAGAAAGGCGCACTTCCTCCCATTCGTCAGATGCGACCGTCAGAGGCACGCCATCGTTACAATCCGACAGCGCCTCACAACCTACGCCTACACGCAGTTTTGCTGGGCTATCGCCAAGGTTGCGGACAAAGAAAGACATCTCCATCGCGCCGTTGCTTTGACGGGAGAAGTCCGCGCGATCGTGCGTGGCAAAACGCATGACAGGTCCGCCGGTGAGCCAGTCGATCCGAAGCGAATCTTCCTGTGCGAGCCTATCAAAACCGGAATATACGAGATCGCCGCCATCCCAAGTGGTCGAGTTCAACCGTGTTTGCGTTCCGCGGACATTGCCATAAAGCGACCAGCCGCCTTGGGGTTGTCCGCCTGAGAATAGCACATCACTCGATGCGCCTGCGCCATCGGCAAGTCCTGACTCTTCGGAAAGCGTAGCTATCTCCGCTGCGTCAGAAAGGCTGAGGCCAAAACCGTAAGCAAAGAGCGGATCATAATCCTCATCGCCGACATTCAATGTCGCTTGGGTTGGCAATTTGGGCCACGAGAAAGACAGCTTTCCAGTGAAGTCGAATGCAGGATCGCGTTGGAACAGCAAATCACTAACCCCGCCGCCTTCGCTGCCTGGGAGCCATGCGGCGACGAAAGCATCGGAGGCGTTCAGTTCTGGGTTCACCCAAAGCGGTCTGCCCGAAAGGAACACCGAAACAACGGGCATCCCTTTTTCGCGGTATCCCGAAAGCAAGCCTGTATCGAAGTCGCCGTCATCGAAATCGAGGTTGGGGCGGTCGCCCTGAAATTCGGCATAGGCATCCTCGCCATAGACCGCGATGACAACGTCAGCGTCATGATCGCCGGTGCCGTCTTCATCGAAAATCACCGTTCCGCCGGCCTCTGCGACAGCTTCCTGTATCCCGGCAAGGATCGATTGACCGCCGGGGAATTCATCGTTCGTGTGCGTTCCCCCCTGCCACGAGAGTGTCCAGCCGCCTGCTGCTTTGGCGATACTGTCGGCTCCGTCACCGACCACAAGCACACGCTTGCTCGCGTCAAGCGGGAGGGTGCCTTCGTTATTCTTAAGCAGCACCAAGGATTTACGCACCGCTTCACGGGCGATTGCGCGGTGTTCTGCGTTGGCGAGTGTGTCCGTGTTGCCAGCTCCCGCTCGGGTGCTCGGCGCGCCGCGCTCAAACAAATTGTATTGCAGCTTCACTCGAAGAATGCGGCGAACAGCATCGTCAAGCCGCTCCATCGAAATGGTGCCGGCTTTCACATGCTTCAGAGTGCTTTCGTAAAGACCCTTCCAGCTGTCTGGTGCCATAAACATATCAATGCCCGCATTGAATGCCTGGGCACAATCGGTGTTGCTGCAGCCGGGAATTTGGCCGTGGGCGTTCCAGTCGCTTACGACGAAGCCGTTGAAGTTCATCCGGTTTTTCAAGACATCGGTGATGATGCCTTTGTTGCCCGTCATCTTTACGCCTTGCCAGCTGGAGAAGGAGACCATGACGGTCTGCACCTGAGCCTCAAGCGCGGGCAGGTATCCGGTCGTGTGAATATCGCGCAATTCCTCTTCGGAAATGCTCGCATCGCCTTGATCGCGGCCACCGTCGGTCGCGCCATCGCCTGTCCAGTGCTTGGCGGCCGAGATGATTTTGCCTGACGTCATGAAGTCATCTTCGCCAAAAGTGCCTTGGAGGCCTTTTACGATGCGATCGGCGTAGGATGCGACGATCTTTGGATCTTCTGAAAACCCTTCGTAACCACGGCCCCAACGGTCATCGCGCGGCACGGCGAGAGTTGGGGCAAAAGTCCAGTCATGCCCGGACACCACAAGCTCTTTTGCGGTGACTGACATGATGCGCTCGATCAAATCGGGATCGCGCGCTGCTCCCAAACCTACGTTGTGCGGGAACACCGTCGCGCCAAGCAAGTTCGTGTGCCCGTGAACCGCATCAATGCCCCAGATGATCGGGATGGCGATTTCGACGCCTTCCTTGTCGGTAGAGGCTTCCCAATAGGCATCAGCCGTTTCCAGCCATGTAGCGGCGTCAGCATAGGGCAATGGGCCGGGGGCGGAGTTGCCGCCACTCAGCACAGAACCGAGCCGGTAATTTTTGACGTCCTCTGGAGTGACCGTGCCGGAGTCTGCCTGAATCGTCTGACCCACTTTTTGTTCGAGGGTCATCTTGGCCATGATCGCGTCGATGCGGACTTCGATAGCAGGGTCGAGAGCTACCGCCGCAACCTCCGGCCAGATTTCTGCCCGAACAGAACCCAGCTCTCTTTCCGCGGCGCTGGCAGTGCCGGTTTCGCCAGAAGCGGGCGCATCGACGCCTTTCGTCTTTGCGTGTCCGACCGCGGTCAAACCGGCGGCGAGCGCGATAACAGACGCGAGTTTAAGCTGCTTGCGATTCACTAGTTCCCTCCGATAGCCAGCAGCCTTGCTCAGCGCCGACGCGCGACTCAGATGGCACACCGGACAATTTTTGACAAGGTTGTCAATTTCTGACTATCAAGGGCTTGGAGGGATCAGAGACTATGGATTTATCGCGGCGAACATTGATGGCCGGATCGGCGGCACTTGCGGCCTGCGGATGCACTTCGGCCGGACGGATCGCAGCGCAACCCAGCTCTGATCTGACGCCTGAAATCGAGTTTGAAAGCTTTGATACGCGATTTGCAGAATGCATCGACATGGAACAATCTGGCAGACTGCTCTCAACCGGACACTGGTGGGCCGAAGGTCCGACTTGGGATCGAAAAAGACAACGCCTCTATTTCACAGACGTGCCGCGCAATCGGGCCTATTTCTGGTCTGCAAAAGAGGGTGATGGCATCTTTCTGTCCCCCTCTGGTGTTGATCCGAAACTCGCTGGCGGAATGCGTGAATCCGGCGCAAACGGCCTTTTGATTGGGCATTCAGGCGAATTGCTGATTTGCAACCACGGGTCGAGAGCGGTGGAGTCACGCGATTTTGAAACGGGTGATCGGACCGTTCTTGTCGATCGGTATCAAGGAAAAAAATTCAACAGCCCCAATGATTTGATAGAGGCATCAGACGGTACGATCTACTTCACCGATCCGCCATACGGGCTTGAGGGGCTGAACGAATCTCCGCTCAAGGAAATGGACCGAAATGGCGTGTACCAGTTGCAACGTGATAGGGCTGTGACACGCATTATTGACGATATGACCTTCCCGAATGGCGTTGCCTTATCACCAGACGGGTCCGCTCTTTATGTCAGTCAATCAGATCCCGACGCCCCGCTCATTCAGCGCTTCCTGTTAAGAGATGGTGCGATAGAGACAAGCGATGGGCCGGAAGTTTGGTTCGATGCGAAACCATATATGCACGAGGCTGGTGGTCTTCCTGATGGCTTGGCCATTTCTGCGGAAGGGCTTGTTTTCCTTGGAGGACCTGGCGGAGTTCTGGTCATCACTGCTGAGGGCAAATGCCTTGGGCGGATCGGAACAGGCCGCGCGACGGCCAATTGCGCGTTTGGTGAAGATGGCAGAACGCTGTTCATCACCGCAAAAGATCGGTTGGTTTCTGTGCGAACAAAGGTTGCCGGATTGGGTCACTTCTGATCTGTAGGATTTAATGACTGACGCAACCAAGGGCGGAAAAGTAAAGCGGCTGGTCGGCTACGGAATCGGTGATTTCGGGCTGAACATCTACTGGAACAGTCTCTCCTTCATCCTTGTATTCTGGTACACCGATGTCGTCGGGCTCGATCCAAAAATCGCTGGCTGGTTGTTCGCCGCAGGTTTGGCATGGGATGCGATCTCTGATCCGTTTGTCGCGAACCTGGCTGCATCCAACCGCTCCCGCTTCGGTGTATACAGACCGTTTCTGCTGTTTGGCAGCATCGCCTTGGGGGCAAGTTTCAGCCTGCTGTTCTGGCGCCCCGATCTGGAGGGATGGCCTTTGCTTGCGGCGCTACTCGGCGCGGCGATACTGTTCCGCACTTGCTACACGATTGTTGCCGTTCCCTATTCTGCGCTTTCTGCCCGCCTGACGTTCAATTCTGTCGAACGGGGTGAACTGTCTGGTGTGCGCATGTTCTTTGCCTTTTGCGCATTGCTTTGCGTGATGAGTTTTGCATTCCCGCTGAGCCGCGAATTTGGCGGGAACGCCGGATATACAGATACAGGGTTTTTCAAAACGGCGACGCTTGGAGCTGTGCTCGCGACGGTTGCATTGGTCGCCTGCTTTCTGTTCACCCGGGAAAAGCCCCCTTTGGGTAAGGACGAACGCCAAAGCGCCTGGAGTTTTTCGACATTTCTAATCGCATTCCGAGAGAATGACGCGCTGCGATCGCTCTTGTTCTTCCTCTTGCTCAACTCGGCAGCTGGATCAGCGCTCAATATCTCGCTGGTGTTTTACATCACGTCGAACGGAGCGGCATTCGCAGCCAAGGAAGTGATCCTGACCAGCTTTGCGGTCGCTACTTTATGCGGGACTCCTTTGTGGACGTTTGTTGTTCGATCACTGGGTAAGAAGAGAACCTGGTACCTAGCGACCAGTATCATGGCCGCATCTGGCGGGCTGCTGTTCACAATGGGGCCAATCCTTGTGATGGGTGTACCGCTTCAGATCCTTGCATTCGGTTTCGCCAATTCGGCGTTCGCGATCATTATTTGGACATTGATCCCGGATACGGTTGAATATGGGCAAAACGCGCATGGGCGGAGGGACGAAGGTGCTATTTTCGGCAGTAGCCTGTTCGTTCAAAAATCGTCAGGGGCAATAACGGGACTGGGGATAGGCTATCTGCTGTCGGGTATTGGCTACGAAGCAAATCTCACACAGCAAACAGTCGGGACAACAAACGCGCTCGCGACCTTTATCGCGGTGGTCCCGCCGGTACTTTTGATATTTGCCGCAGCAAATTTGTTCCGTATGCCGCTAAGCAGGGATTTGCATGCGCGCATCGTCGACAAGTTGTCGCGTTAGAGGAGTGGAAATGGCACGAGGTACGGATACAAATTCTGCAAAGATGAAGGACGTTGCCGAGCGCGCCGGTGTTTCTATTAAGACTGTTTCCCGTGTCTTAAACAACGAACCTCACGTGCAGGAAAAGTTGCGTCAAAAGGTCCGCGAGGCCGCCGATGCGTTGGATTACGTGCCAAGCCAATCGGCCCGTTCGCTACGCGGCAGTCGATCCTACGATGTTAATCTGGTCTGCCACGTTGCGGGTAGCAATTATGTAAATTCCATTCAGTTCGGCGCGGTTTTCGCCTGCCAGGAGCTGGGGTATCAGCTCTCGATCAGTTTGCTCGAAAACCTGGGCGGTAAATCTATTGCCGAAATACGATCCGCATTCGAAGGCTTGATGCGTCGGCGTAAACCGGACGGTGTCGTCTTGCTCGCACCCTACGCCAATGATGAGAAGATCGGCTTTGTCTTGAATGAAATGGGCATCCAAGTCGTACGCGTTGGACCGGTTGATGGCACTCAAAACCAAGGCTTGCTGGTCGAGATTGACGATTACCAGGCGTCGATTGATGTTGTGCGGCACCTGACTGCGCTGGGCCACAAGCGGATCGGTTTCGTTAAGGGCAGTCAAGATCAGCGCTCGGCACACGTCCGGTATTCCGGGTTTTGCGTCGCGATGGAGGCTGCAGGGCTGACAGTTGACCCTGAATTGGTGCGACCGGGCGCGTTCGACTTTGCTGCGGGCTATGATGCAGGTGTTCATTTCCTTCAGTTGGATCAGCCCCCTACCGCTGTTTTTGCTTCGAACGATGATATGGCGGCAGGAGTGGTTGCAGCCTGCACTGAGCGCGGTGTGAAGGTCCCGACGGATCTATCCATTGTTGGCTTCGATGATGCCGAAATCGCAACGCGAATGCGGCCGTTTTTGACCACAATTCGTCAGCCACTGCATGATTTGGGCGCGCGCGCGATCCATGAACTCATCGGCAGCTTTAACAGCAATAATGGCAATTCGGCGCATCGTGTCGTGCTGGATCATGAATTGATCATTCGGGACACCACCGCACCGCCGCCAGTTTCGTAATTTGGGCAGACTAGGGAAGAGAGACATGAGACTTTCAGGAAAATTGACAACGTTATCATTTGTGATCGCGTTGGGTGTTGCTGGCGGAGTCAATGCGCAGCAAACTGATGAGGTGGAGGCGGTCCAGACCGCTTCGCAATTTCAGATGAAACGCTGCGTCAATATGGGGAACGCGCTCGAAGCACCGAAAGATGCATCTTGGGGACGTTTGTATTCCAAAGAAGACTATGACCGGGTTGCAAAGGCCGGGCTCGATACCGTCCGTATTCCGGTGCGGTGGAGCGACTACACGGGGCCAGCACCTGATTTTGGTATTGATCCAGAGTTCATGGCGCTGGTCGACCAGAACCTAAAATGGGCGCAAGACGCCGGTTTGAACGTCATCCTCAACATCCATCATTTTGAAGAGATCATGGAAGATCCCGAAGGGCAGATGCTTCGCTATGGCATGATCTGGGATCAGCTTTCGAAGCACTACGCAGAACAACCTGAAAATGTCTGGTTTGAAGTGCTCAATGAGCCGTTCAAAAACCTTAAGGGCACGCAAATGCGCCGTGCGCAAACGGTAGGTCTAACACTGATCCGCAATCACAATCCGGATCGCATCGTCATTCTTGGCGGCGAGGAATGGTCAGGCATCCGTACGCTTGCGACAAACCTCGCAACGGATGATCCGAATGTCGTATACACCTTTCACTATTACGATCCGTTTCCCTTCACGCACCAAGAAGCAACCTGGCTTGGTGATGATATGCCTAAGGGCAAACGGGGTTGGGGCTCGAAAGCGGACAAGGCGGAACTCGCCGCTGCTGTCGACACCGCCACAGCCTTTCGTGACGCGATCAAACGACCGGTTTTCCTCGGCGAGTTTGGCGTCAACTCGCCAGTTGATAACAAAGAGCGCGTAAAGTGGGCAGGTGCAGTTAGTGCCGCGATGGAAGGCGCCGACATCCCCTGGTGCCTCTGGTCATACGGCAATACGTTCGCGCTTTACGACAATGAACGCGGTTTCGACCAATCGATGCTCAAAGCCCTAACGGGAGAGTGATTTGTATGGCTGCGGCTATGCTTACTTCGTCAAGTGAGCGTAGCTGCGGCCTACTGATGCCAGCGGATCGTTCGGGTTGTCATGCTCGACATAAAACCGTTCAAGTCCGGCTTTTTCAGCCAATGCAAAGTGACTGGCAAAATCGATTGTTCCATCACCAACAGAAACCATCTCGCCCGATGATGTGCGGTCTTTGATATGGCATGATGTGAAACGCCCGGGCGCTTTTTCAAATAGTGATGCGGGCTCGATACCGGCCTCCGCTGCCCAGAAGAAATCGATTTCCATGGTCACAAGCTCGGGATCCGTTTCTGCAAGCAGAATGTCATAACCGTTCGTGCCTGCTTCATCGATAAACTCGAATTCGTGGTTATGGTAACCGACCATCATGTCTGCGGCTTTGGCTTCTTCACCGCGTTGGTTCAGCAGTTCGGCAAGGGCGCGATACTTGTCCAAAGTTCGTTCTTCCTCGGGTATCCAACCGAGGTAGAGACGGTCTTGTCCGAGCACCTTTGCCTCTTCAATCGCTGTTGAGAAATCATCGCGCAGCTGCGGCAAACGCACATGTGCAGAGCGGCTCATCAAGCCCAAATCGTCCATCATAGCGCGAATATCCGCTGCTTCGTGGTCGAAGAGGCCAGCGGTTTCGCAGTCTTTGAAACCTATTCCGGCGAGCGCTTCGAGAGTTGCTCTCGGATCAGCTTCGAAGAGGTCCCGGACCGTATAGAGCTGCACGCCAAGCACGCCGTCATAAATCGGCTTCGCTGCGTCGGCGTCTTCCTCACCCGTGGGAGCAGAACAGCCCGAGAGTGCGCCCAAGCCCATCAATGCAGCGCTGCCCAAGAGGGTGCGGCGGTCCGTGTGGATGTTCATGTCAGACTTCCTTCTTTCATTCGCGTCGCGGCGTAGTCGACCGCACGGGCGGTGAGCGCCATGAATGTGAGTGACGGGTTTTGGCATGCTTCAGACGCGAAAGCGGAACCGTCGGTGGCGAAGACATTGGGCACGTCGTGGCACTGGTTAAACCCGTTAAGCACCGAAGTCTTCGGATCTCGGCCCATCCGCGCACCGCCCATTTCATGGATGCAATGGCCGGGTACCGGCTCTTCTTCGAAGGCCTGAATATCAGTGCAGCCAGCAGCCTCTAGCATTGCAATAGCATCGTGTTTCATCGCCACGCGCATTTTCCGCTCGTTGTCACCCCAACTCACGTCGACGTGTATCTGCGGGATACCGTAATTGTCGGTCTTGCTCGGATGCAGTGTGACACGGTTTTCTGCGCGCGGCAGCATCTCACCAAATCCCTGAAGACGCATTGTCCAATTGCCTGCGGGCTGGCGCAGTTCGTTTTTCAGTTCCTCGCCAAAACCTCTTCCGCCGAGTGCGCGCGTCCACGAACCTCGATTGCTGCCCCCTTGATAGCCGTAGCCTCGGGTGAAATCGGCGTCAGTTTCGTTGCCGAGGTTGGAGAAGCGCGGAATGTATATCCCGTTCGGTCTGCGCCCGGCGAAATACTTGTCTTCAAAGCCCGGATAGTTGCCCTGCGCGCCGATCCGCGTGTGGTGATCCATCAGATATTGGCCCAGCGTGCCGCTTGAATTGGCGAAACCGTTTGCGAAGCTCTCTGACGTTGAATTGAGCATGATCTGGACGGTGCCCAGAGTTGAAGCGCACAGGAAAATGACTTTCGCGGTGAAGTCCTTGCTCTCCTTGGTCTTGCGATTGATGGTCCGCACACCTGTCGCCTTGCCGGTTTCGGCATCATACAGAATGCGCTCGACGAGCATGTCAGACATCAGCGTCATATTGCCAGTCCGGTTGGCCGCGGGGAGGGTGGCGGAAACGCTCGAGAAATAGGCCCCGAACGAACAACCGCGTTCGCACTGATTGCGGAACTGGCATGAGCCGCGACCTAAGCTGGTCTGTTCCTCGGTTGGCTTGGTCAGATGAGCCGCGCGCCCAGGAATCAGATTGCGCTCTGGGAAAGCGGCTTCGATCTTAGTTTTGGCGTCTTGCTCGACACAGGTCAGCTCCATCGGCGGCTGGAAGATACTGTCGGGCAATTGCGGCAGACCTTCCGCCGATCCGCTAATCCCGATAAACTTCTCGACATAGTCATACCACGGCGCGACATCGGCATACCGGATCGGCCAATCTGTCCCGTGGCCATCAGCTTTGTTCGCACCAAAATCGAGGTCGCTCCAGCGATAGCTTTGGCGCGCCCACATAAGCGACTTGCCGCCAACCTGATCACCCCTAAGCCACGCGAAGGTTTTACCCTCCTCTACCGAGTATGGATTTTCCTTGTCATTGATGAAGAAACCACGCGTGCTTTCGCGAAATGCATAGCAGGTGCTTTGCACCGGATATTCCGCTTCGGCGAGCTGCGGATCGACACGGTCGCGGTGCTTCATATCCCAGGGGTTCTGGTTCTCACCAACATAGTCGACGCTATGCTCGGTCATCTTGCCGCGTTCCAGCACGAGGGTTTTCATCCCCTTCTCGCAGAATTCTTTCGCGGCGTAGCCTCCCGACATGCCGGAGCCGACAACAATTACGTCAAAGTCTTCATTTAGAGCCATTGAGAAGGTCCTGATTGGGGAAAGTTAGACGCCGCGGTCGAGCCAGGCGCTGCCAATTTCGGCAAGCGGCACGCAGGCATCGTAGCGGCCCGGAATCTCTTCAAAGGCGAGTTCCTGTGTAGCCGCTTCTGAGGTGTAGAAACCGAAGATGGAGAGGTCGCGTATCTGCTGCCATTGCGCACGACCTGGCGCGTCATAATCGCCTTGATCAATTTCTGTCAGGGCGCGGTCTTGATCTTCGGAGCTTAAGGCCGTGAAATCACCTCCGCTACCTCCAAGACTGGATGCAAGGTCTGCCAGACCCTCCACAAACTCGTCCTGCTGTTCGGAGGTGAAGAAATCGGTGAATACGTTGCTGATGTATTCCGGCACACCTGCATCAATCGCACCGGGCGTTTGTGTGGCGGGAATAACCCGATCGGCGATGGATGCGATCAAGCGCTTGTGCGCATCAAGGCTCGCCGGAGCAGAGCTGCAACCGGCAAGGCTCGCAAGAGTTGGCAGGACGACCAAGGCGCCAGCCACAGTAACGCTTCCTCGCAAGATTGAGCGCCGGTCGATTGAAGGGGAGCAGTGCGACATGACTATGCCTCCTCTGCCGACATTTCGAGCCGTTTTCGTGCAAAATAGAGAGCAGCGAACACGACAATCAGAATGACTGGAAAATAGACGAGCTGGGACAAGGCACCTTGCCCGGCAGCGACTTCGACCGCAGTTCCGGTCAGTCCGCTTGCTTCGGCTTCGGCTCTCGCGCCGTCGATCCATCCGCCAATGATCGGGTTCCAAATGGTAAGGGCGAACATACCCGCTGCCCCGACAAGGCTCATCCCCAGCGCGCCCGAGCGCGGCACGTATTGTGCGGTGACACCGATCATCGTGGGCCAGAAGTAACAAACGCCCACTGCGAAGACGATCGCCGAAGCATAGACCATCGCTCCGCTGGCTGATGCCATCATCAACAGGCCGATGGTTGTCAGGATCGCGCTCATCAACAACACGCCAAGAGGATTGAGCGCGTGGATAAGCGGGCCAGCGAAATAGCGGCCGACCGCCATGATCCCGGTCACCATGCCAAGCACGATCATCGCCTGACCCGGAAGATTACCGAGCTGCGCACCCAGAATGCGATCAACCCACTGCTGCGTTCCCAATTCCGATGTGGCTGTCACGCTCATAATCGCCATCAGCAAAACAAGCAGCAACGCATCGCGCGTCCGGCCTGCTCGAAACAGCATCAGCATAAAGGTGAGGCCCAGCACTGCCAGCAGCGGCAAAATAAAGGTTCCTGGAAGTCCGGCGACCAAATTGTTTGGCGTGCCGATGAGGACCAGCAGGCCAAGAATAGTGCCCATAAGCACCACGCCTCTTGTGTCGAGATCGACGGTTTTTTCGCTTGCCGGAACATCCGGAAATTGCGTCGTAAATACCATGAACCCGTAGATTGCGGTCGGGATCAACATAACGGCAATTTGCGGCTGCCAGCCAATTCCGGCGTTGGTCATCAGATAGGAAATTACCGCCCCGATCACGATCCCGCCGGGGAACCAGACATGGAAGCGGTTCAGCCACTTCGTCTTTTCATCGCGGTAAAGATCGGCAACCAGCGGGTTACACGCAGCCTCAACAGAACCGTTGGCAAAGCCGATAAAGAAGGTCGAGATCAAAAGGCCCAGAAAGCCGTCGGCAAGGATGGTCAGGACAAGTCCGAGCAGGTGCCCGGCAAAAGCGAGGATCATAATCAGGCGCGGCCCAAGCTTGTTGTAGAGAAAGCCGAACACCACCATCGCCAGCGGAAAGCCGAGGAACGCCATGCTGTTGACCCAGCCAAGCTGGGTGTCGCTCAATGCGAACTCTTCGGACAATTGAGTCAGGATGCCCGCGCGAATTGCAAAGGTCATCGCCGTTACAATGAGCGAGATACAGCTAAGCCAGAATAGCCTGTTGCGATTTACGCCGGTCGACCCGACTGCGTCCATGGATGCGGTTGCCATTGATCTCTCCCTATCGCCGCCGTCAGCTATTGATGCCGAGCGCACGTTTTAGCTTGGCCGGATCAGCCGTTCCGCCCGCAAAATCGTCGAATGCGTATTCGGTTGGTCGGATGATATGGTCGGCGATGAAAGGCGCGCCTTCAGCGGCGCCTTGTTCCGGATGTTTGATGCAGCATTCCCATTCGAGCACGGCCCAACCGTCAAATCCGTACTGGGTCAGCTTGCTGAAAATCTGGCGGAAATCGACTTGACCATCGCCAAGCGAACGGAAGCGGCCCGCACGGTCCTGCCATCCCTGATACCCGCCATAGACACCGGTGCGCCCGTTGGGCCGAAACTCTGCATCCTTCACATGGAATGCTTTTATGCGGTCATGATAGCGATCAATGAAGTCGAGGTAGTCGAGCTGTTGCAGCACGAAATGGCTCGGGTCAAACAGGATGTTGGCACGTGGATGATTGTCTACTGCGTCGAGAAACATCTCAAACGTCGCGCCATCATGCAGGTCTTCGCCCGGATGAATTTCATAGGCGCAATCGACCCCGTTGTCTTCGAAGACATCAAGTATAGGGCGCCAGCGCCGCGCCAATTCTGCGAAGCCCTCTTCGACCAGCCCGGCTGGGCGCTGCGGCCACGGATACACAAGGTGCCACATCAATGCTCCGGAAAAGCTGGCGTGGGATTTCAGCCCCAAACGGCGGGAGGCTATTGCGGCCTTCTTGACCTGGTCTACGGCCCATTCCTGACGCGCATCCGGTTTGCCGTGCAAATGCGCAGGAGCAAATGCATCAAACAATTCATCATAGGCGGGATGGACAGCAACCAATTGCCCTTGAAGATGTGTCGATAGCTCTGTGATCGTCAGGCCATGCTCGGCGCAGCGACCGGCCAGCTCATCGCAGTAATCCTGACTTTCTGCGGCGAGATCGAGATCCATACAGCGCGGATCATTCGATGGTATCTGGATGCCTTTATAGCCAAGGCCCGCCACCCATTCTGCAATGTTGTCGAGCGAGTCAAAAGGCGCTTTGTCGCCCATAAACTGGGCCAGAAAGATAGCGGGTCCGCGTAACTGTTTCATGCGAGCAGTCCTTTAAGGTCGGGTCCGACAGAGGGCGCCTTTACATCGGTCCATGCGCCGCCATCGGCGCTGCTGGCGATTGATGCTTCGAGAAACGCCATTCCGCGAAGCGCTTCTGCGATGCCAGGCACGCCGAGTGAGATGGGAGCGGCTCCATCGCGTACAGCTCTGGCCGTGTTCCGGTACAGATTGGCGAAGGCTTCAACGTACCCTTCAGGGTGACCAGAAGGGAGCCTACAGCGCGACAACGCTTCCTCATGAAGCGGCTTGTCGATTCCGGCACGGTGGATGATCGTTTCACCCGAGCCGCGACGCTCGATCAGAGTGTTGGGTTCCATCTGGCGCCATTCGAGACTGGCGTTTTCACCGTAGACGCGAATGAACAGATCGTTCTCGTCACCTGCGCAAATTTGGCTTGAGATGAGCGTGCCGGTCGCTCCGTTTTCGAGCGTGAAGTCGATTGCTCCATCATCGTCGAGCGGACGATCGGGCAAATGACTTCGCAGGCGGGCTGACAACGTGTCCATCCGCGAATGAGCGATGAATTCAGCCAGACTGTGCGCGTGGCTACCAATGTCGCCCAGCGCTCCGGCTGGTCCGGCAAGTGCTGGGTCGACCCGCCACGCTGCTTGCTTGTTGCCGCTTTTCTCCGCGGGCTGAGCCAACCATCCTTGCGTGTAGTTCACGATAACTTTGCGAACCGCGCCAAACTCGGGACGGGCAGCAATCGCGCGGGCTTGCCACACCATCGGATAGCCGAGATAGGTATGCGTAAGGGCGTAAGCTGTCTTCGTTTGCGAGAGCGTCTCGGCTAGCTGTTCGACCTCGGCCAAGGAAATGCCGGCGGGCTTGTCTGAAATGACATGAGAGCCTGCGAGCGCGGCTGCTTTAGCCATGGGCACATGGGCGTGATTTGGCGTGACTATGGACAAGCACTGCATTGCATCGCTGCGTGCGGCTTCTGCAGTGAGCATTGTCTCAGTGTCGGAGTAGCAGCGGTCTTCAGCGAGCCCGAGATCGCGGCCAGTCTGCTTGCAGATTTCCGGATCGCGGCTGAAAGCGCCACACACGAGATCAATTTCGCCGTCGAGCGCAGCAGCCATCCGATGCACTGCGCCGATGAACGCGCCTGCGCCACCGCCAACCATGCCCATTTGCATGCGCTTCGAGTCCAAAATTCCCTCCCAATCGACAGAATTGCACCCCACAATCTTGTCTTACGTTGTCAATTTGTATTACCGAAACTATTCAGGCGTCAAGCAAAAGGGTAAAAAACCTGTCAGCGTCCGTTGTCAGGCCTGTTGACATCGCAAGACCGCATGCGATCTTGCGGTAAGGGGAAAGGAGTTTCGCGTGTCCGGGATCGACGCCGAAGACAGAATCAATCGCGTCGTTATCGTCGGTGGAGGCACCGCCGGGTGGATGACCGCAGCTGGCCTTGCCAGCATGTTGGGGCCGACCGGACTGGAAATCACCCTGATTGAGTCCGAGGCTATCGGTGTGGTCGGGGTCGGTGAGGCTACGCTTCCGCATATCAAGCAGTTCAATGACACAATCGGTGTGAATGAAGCCGAATTCATGGCTGCAACGTCCGCAACGTTTAAACTCGGCATCGAGTTCGTAAATTGGGGACGGAAGGGCGACAGCTATATCCATCCATTCGGCGAATTCGGCCTGCCGAATGACGGGGTGCCGTTCCACCACTACTGGCGCAAATTCTCCGATCATCCGGAAGTTGGCCCGCTTGATGAGTATTCTCTACCGGTCATCGCGTGCCGAAACGGAAAATTTCAACCCCCTAGCGAAGATCCCCGGTCTGTCCTGTCGACGTATCGTTACGCCTATCAGTTCGATGCGCTCCAATACGCACCGTTTATGCGTACGCTTTCCGAGAAGCGTGGTGTCACGCGGATCGAAGGCAAAGTTACCGACGTTTCGCTTAAGGGCGAAAGCGGGCGTGTCGCGTCGCTTACCCTAGATGACGGCCGCGAAGTTTCCGGCGACTTGTTTGTTGATTGCACCGGTTTTTTCGGGCTCTTGATCGAGAAGGCGCTGAAGACTGGCTATGATGATTGGAGCGAATGGCTCCCGGCTGATCGGGCCGTTGCGATGCCGTGCGAAAGCGCTGGTCCGCCGGCTCCCTTTACACGCGCAACCGCGCATGAGGCAGGGTGGTCTTGGCGTATTCCATTGCAGCACCGGACGGGGAATGGCCATGTCTATTCGAGCCAGTTCCTTGATGATGAAAAGGCCGCCGAAACGCTCATCGCCGGCCTCGATGGCAAGCCGCTGGCGGACCCGCGCTTTCTCAGGTTTGTCACTGGCAAGCGCCGCAAGCTTTGGAACCGGAATGTTGTGGCAATTGGCCTTTCCGGTGGGTTTTTGGAGCCGCTTGAATCCACCAGTATCTATCTGATCCAAGAAGGTATTACCAAACTGCTCGAACTGTTTCCGCAGACGCCCGATACTGTGGTTGAAGAGCGTGAATACAATCACTGGATGGATCTGCAGTTCGAGCGCATTCGCGACTTTCTTGTGCTGCATTACAACGCGACCGAGCGGGACGATTCCGATTTCTGGAACCACATGCGCACCATGAATGTGCCGGATAGCCTGCGCGAACGCTTGTCGCTGTTTGGGGCGAACGGCCACGTCTCAGCCTATGAGCATGGCCTGTTTCTGGTCCCAAGTTGGATCGCGGTTTTGATTGGTCAGCGCGCCATGCCCAGCGGTTATGATGCGCGGGTTGATCGCATTCCCGATGAGCAGGTCTTGCAACATCTGGCTGGGTTGAAGGCGCATATGGCGAAGGCCGCTGCATCAATGGGTGATCACGCTGAATATCTTGCACAGCATGCAGGGATGGACCGCGCTGCATGACCACAAAGCGCATACTGGTTAGCGGGGATCGGCTCGGGGTGAGCGTTGTCGGGGCGACACTGGCAAAGCGTTGGCTCGGCCCGGGGCGGGAGCTAATCATTGCCGCAAGCGGTTCTTCTGCATCCGGTGACGAGCTGTTGGCTCGACCGGAAATGCTTGGTTTCCACGGCGAACTTGGCCTTGCTCCCGATGCATTTATGCGAGCAGTCGATGCGCGGCCCGCATTCGCATGGTCTGCGCAAACGCCGGGCGGCACGGTCTCCATACCGTTCTCGCCATTCGGCGTTGGCAGGGGCGGCGTAGAATTCCATCATTATTGGCAAAGGGGCGCCGGGATTCAGGCTTTGCCCGACCTGTCTGATTTTTCTCTTTCGCTGGCTTTACACGATGCAGGCAAGGCGGTGCCGATGCAGCAATTGACGCAGCTGCCAGTTCAGTTCGGCATGGCTCTCAATCGTGAAAAGTATGCGGGGCTCTTGCTGCAATTTGCCCAGCAATCAGGGGCGCGCATAGTCGGAGAAGATGCGGCGGGGTTGGGGGCTGACATCTCCATTCGAGCCGGACGGGATTGCAAGGAAACGATGTGGAGCGAAGGCGAAATAGTCATTGCGTCGTCAACTGATCTGGCCGGGATCGAACTGCAGACTTTGGCTAACGCTGCTAGTCGTATTGCAGGCCTTGTTGGCGATCTGACCGACCAACCAAACGAACGCTCGGAATTCAACCGGCTGTCCAAGAATGAGGCGGCGCGGATTGCCGATATGCGCACGCTTTTGGCGGCAAAGGACTTGCGAAAAAGTGCATCACCGCAATTGACCCGTAAGCTGGATTTGTTCGCCGCCTGCGGCCGCATACCGACCGAGGATTTCGAAGTCTTCAAACAGCCGGAATGGCTCACGGCGTTGCGCGCCCGAGGTATCACCCCGCAGCGGTATGATCGGATGGCGGATCGATTGCCTAGTGATGAGTTGATGAAATGGCTCACGGAATTGCGAAAACAGATTGTGCAAATCGTGGGTAAGGAAATGGCAGCATGATGGCGACGCAGGTCAAGCGTGTCGTCATCGCAGGAGGCGGCACAGCCGGTTGGATGACCGCAGCCGCACTCGCAAAAACCCTGAGCGGAGCGGGAATATCGGTCACGCTGGTAGAGTCTGAAATGATTGCGACCGTCGGTGTGGGCGAAGCAACCATCCCGGCGATTGCCAAATTCAATCAGCGTCTGGGTATCGACGAGCACGAATTCATGCGTGCGACCCAAGCGACCTATAAGCTTGGGATCGAATTCGCTGACTGGGGCGCTTTGGGGGAGAGCTATTTTCACCCGTTCGGACGCTATGGCTTTGACCTTGAAGCAGTCGAATTTCACCAGCACTGGGCGCGGCTGCGCGGTCAGGGAGATCCGCATGGCTTAAGCGAATATTCGCTCAACACTTTGGCGGCGTATCAAGGCAAATTTCTCAGACCCGAAGCCGATCATGGCCCGGTCATCGGGCAGCTTGGCTATGCATTTCATTTCGATGCGTCACTTTATGCTGCTTTCCTAAGGAAGTTCGCTGAGCAGCGTGGCGCGACACGGATTGAAGGACTGATCGAAAGCGTTGAGCAGGATAGTGAGAGTGGTCACATCACTGCGCTAATGCTCGATCACGACCGAAGGGTTGAGGGTGATCTGTTCATCGATTGCACCGGCTTTCGCGGGCTGTTGATCGATGGCGCTTGCGGTGCAGGGTATCACGATTGGAGCCACTGGCTGCCATGCAACCGAGCCGTAGCTGTCGCGTGCGAGAAGAAAGGCGACCCGGTGCCTTATACGCGCTCCACTGCGCGCGAGGCTGGCTGGCAATGGCGCATTCCGCTGCAACATCGTATAGGCAACGGACATGTGTTCTGCGATGCCTATTGCAGCGCCGAACAGGCTGAAGAAGTGCTGCTGGCCAATCTCGATGGCAAGCCGGTCAGTTCGCCAAATCATCTCCGGTTCCGCACAGGACATCGCGATCAGTTCTGGTCTTCGAATTGTGTCGCAATTGGGCTTTCATCGGGCTTTTTGGAGCCGCTGGAATCGACCAGCATCCATCTTATTCAGATGGGTATTTCCAAACTCATTTCGCTTTTCCCAAGCTCCGTCGAAGCTCCTGTTGAGCGCAATGAATACAACCGTCTGATGCGTGACGATTTCGAGCATATTCGTGACTTCCTCGTGCTGCACTACAAAGCAACTCGGCGCGATGATGCGCCGTTCTGGGATTATGTTCGTGAGATGAGCATTCCGGAAAGCCTATCGCGAAAGATCGAGTTGCTTAGTTCGCAAGGGCGGTTCTTCAAATACGATGCGGAGCTGTTTGACGTGACCAGCTGGCTTGCGGTTGCAGAAGGGCAGGGGTGGGGGCCGCAAGGTTTCAATCCGCTCGCGCACTGCCTGGAAGAGAAAAATCTCGCCCAAAGCATGGCAAATATGCGCGGTGCTTACGCCAAGGCCGCGGCAGCGATGCCTGCCCACCAAGCCTATATTGATCGGTTCTGCAAGGCAGCGCCGATAGAATTGAAAGCGAAACCTATATGAACCCGCATCTGCTTGACCGAGTTGTAATCGTTGGCGGCGGAACCGCAGGGTGGATGACCGCGGCGGCGCTCGGGCATTTGCTGGAAGGATCGCCCACCCGTGTAACATTAATCGAATCCGAAGCTATTGGGACGGTCGGCGTCGGTGAAGCGACAATCCCGCCGATCATCGCATTCAACACCATGCTCGGCATCGATGAAGACGAGTTTGTTCGGGAAACAAATGCAACCTTCAAACTGGGCATCGAGTTCGTCGACTGGAAAGAGTTGGGCCATTCTTACATCCACCCGTTCGGTGATTTCGGGCGGGATTTCGATGCAATTCCGTTTTACCAATATTGGATTCACAGAAATCTGGCAGGCAAAAAAGATGATCTGTTCGCCTATTCTCTGATGGTTGAGGCGTGTCGCCGCGAAAGGTTTCGCAGGCCTGTCAAAGACCGTCCGCAATCGGCCTATGCGGGGATCAATTATGCATTTCAGTTTGATGCCTCCCTTTACGCCGCCTTTTTGCGCCGGTTTGCAGAAGGCAAAGGTGTCGAGCGGATCGAAGGAAAGATCAGCGACGTCGCGCTTGATAGTGAGAGCGGCCATGTGACCTCGCTCACGCTGGAGAATGGCCAGAGTATCGATGGAGATTTCTTTGTCGATTGCTCTGGATTTCGCGGACTTCTTATCGAACAGGCTTTGGAAACCGGATATGAGGATTGGCGCAAATGGCTGCCTTGTGATCGCGCAGTTGCGATGCCTTGCGAGAAGATCGCTGACCCTATTCCCTATACCAGAGCGACAGCGCGCGAGGCGGGATGGCAATGGCGCATCCCTCTCCAGCATCGCACCGGCAATGGCTATGTCTATTGCAGCGAGTTCTTGAGTGACGACGACGCAGAGGCGACATTACGCGCCAACCTCGACGGAGCGCCGATGGCAGAGGCCAACAGGATACGCTTCACAACCGGCCACCGGAAGAAATTCTGGAATGGCAATGTGCTGGCCCTGGGTTTGGCTGCTGGCTTTATGGAGCCGTTGGAATCCACGAGCATTCATTTGGTTCAGACCAGTCTTGCAAGATTGCTGACCCATTTCCCTGACAAGCGTTTCAACACAGCAGACATCGATGCCTTTAATCGAAGAACCCTGCTTGAGTATGAGCGCGTGCGGGATTTTCTTGTGCTCCACTACACCGCGACCAAGCGAGACGACACGCCGTTTTGGCGGCATTGCCAGTCAATAGAGTTGCCATTCGATCTGGAACGCCGCGTCGCGCAGTTTCGTGAAGGTGGGCGGATATTTGAAGAGCCAAACGATATCTTTGGCACGGCCAGCTGGTTGGCTGTGATGTATGGTCAGGGGATTGAGCCTCAATCCAGCAACCCGCTTATTTCGAAAGTCCCGATCGCGAAAATTGATTCGGTAATCCGTGGCATTGGCGCAACAATTGACAACGCTGTTTCTGAAATGCCGACACATTCAGAGTTTATCGAACGCCATTGCAAGGCGTGACTACGGGCGGAAACGCACATTCAGAGAACGGCCGTGAGCAAAATCCACAACCGAAAACAAACATTGTTGACAACGTAGTCAATATGGGATTTTATCAGGATAGAACAATACGCGTGCTATCGTCTGGCACGTGACGGGAGGGAAAACTGTGAAACTATCAAGCGCACGCGCCGCTGGTGGACTTATGTCCAAAACTCTTTTTACGAGCGTTTCCACGCTTGGGCTTATCGCTGCCGCGCCAGCGATGGCGCAGGATGAGCAGGCAAACGAGCCCGCTCCTGAGATAGAAGAAGGTGACGCCATTATCGTTACGGGTCTGCGGGAGTCGCTTGCGACTTCGGCAGCGCAAAAACGCAATGCCGACACAGTCGTTGATGTGGTTACCGCATCCGATATTGGCGCATTGCCTGACCGTTCGGTTGCGGAAGTCCTTCAGCGTGTTCCCGGGGTAAGCGTTCTTCGTTTCGCGGGTCCAAACGATCCTGATCACTTTGCGGTTGAGGGAAGCGGCGTTGTTATTCGCGGTCTTCCATTCGTCCGTTCTGAATTGAATGGGCGCGATGTATTCGGCGCGAATTCAAGCGGCAATCTCGGTTTTGAAGACGTTTCTCCTGAACTGCTCGGCAGCGTTGTCGTGTTCAAGAGCTCCACGGCCGATCTTATTGAGGGCGGTGCAGCTGGAACGGTTGATCTGCGTACGCGCCTGCCCTTGGATCAGTCTGGGCTTGTTGTAAGCGGCTCGATTGAAGGTAACTATGGTGATCTTGTAGAAGAGTGGAGTCCTTCCGGTTCACTACTCATTTCCAACACTTGGGATACAGGCGCGGGCACCTTCGGATTGCTCGGAAATGTTGCCTATGGTGAGTTAAAATCCCGCGCCGATGGCACGGGCCTCGTCGACTTCGTGGAAACCGCCGACGGTTTTGTGCCATCGGGTGGTAGCATCCGCACTCAGGAATTTGATCGCGAAAGGCTGACCATCGCTGCGGCTGCGCAGTTTGAAAGCAATGATGGCAGATGGCTCGCCACGGCCCAATTCCTCCGGTCCGATTCTGAATTGGTGTGGGGAGAGAATGTGATCGAGACAGGCGCAGACAGCGCCGGTGCACGGTCTAATCTGGACTCTAGTGATTTCGTCTTCGACGATGATGGCATTTTCACGGGCGGTACGATCAGCGACAACAATCAGTGGCGCGGTCCGAACAACAGCGGCCTGTTGCCGCCTGCGTTCTTCCCTGGTGCCGGTGGCCAACAACTTAACCTGTTCCGTGAGCGCTTCGAACAAGATGTGACCACGGATTATGGCCTCAACGTAAAATTCTCTCCGACGGACAATCTGCGCTTCAATTTCGATATCCAATATATCGAGTCTACCGCTGATGTGGTCGACTTGACCGTCCATACATCGTTCTTCTCGCGCATTGGCGTCGACAGCTCTGTTGGATCTGTGCCAGAGTTGAGCCTGATTGCCCCGGTAAATCAGCCAGCGGACTACTTCCAGGATCCGAGCAATTACTTCCTGCGTTCGGCGATGGACCACATCTCTCAGAACGAAGCGGACTCGCTCGCCTTCCGCGGCGACGTGGAATATGATTTCTCCGGTGATGGCTGGTTGAAATCGGTTCGTGCCGGTGCGCGGTACCAGCAACAGGAATCGACTTTGCGCGAATCCGACTTCAACTGGGGTAATATCTCGGAAGTGTGGACTGGCGCCGACTTGCAACAGGTGGCTGCGGGCGCTGATCCTATCCTGACTGTCGGTGGCAATCTCAATCCTGCCCTCAACGCGCTGGTCGACCCAATCTTCGGAACGTTTGAGTTCCAAGACTATCAACGCGGTCTAAACACTGGCCTTGGTGGTCCGATCCCGACTTACACTGGTCCGGGTGCGGCAAACTTCCAAGGGTTCCAAGATACCTTCAACGGTATCATCGATGCCCTCTATGGCGCGAATGGCATCAGTCCGACGGGGAACGGTTTTAGTCCGTCAGGTTGGCGTCCGCTGACGTCGCGCCCTGGTGTGGTCGCAGGTACGCCGTTCCTACCAAGCGAAATCGGTCAGATTGAGCGTGACAACTTCGCGGCTTACGTCCGGGTTGATTTCGAACAACCTTCTGACACGCTGCCGCGTCTGTCGGGCAATGTTGGTCTGCGGTACATCCACACGGATCGCTCGGTAGACAGCTCACTTTCGATCGGCAGCTTTGATTCGATTTTCCCGAACACGCTCGTTTGCGATCCGGGCTTTACCAGCCCGAACCCGGCCTTCGTCGTTCCGGAATATTGCAGCCTTGATCTCGACGCGTTGGAAACGGCGATTGGTGATGGTTTCGCCATCAGCCGCAATCTTCAAACGTCCTATGATGACTTCCTGCCGAGCCTGAACCTCAAGCTCGACTTGCCAGGCGATCATCTGCTGAGGCTCGCGGTTTCCAAGACATTGACACGTCCAGGCGTGTTCCAGTTGAACGAGCGGATCGACATCAATACTCAAGTAGGTTCGGCTATCCCGGATGGCGCTGGTGGAACGATTCAACCGTTCCAGGGCTTCTTCGGCAATGCGACAGGTAACGCATCGCTTCTGCCGCAGACGTCGTGGAATTTCGATGTCTCTTGGGAGTGGTACTTCGCTCGCGCTGGTTCTTTGACAGTCGCCGCGTTCCACAAGGAAATCGAAGAGTTCATTTCCTTCGCGCCTGTCCAAGTCGATTTGCCGGGTGATCAGTTGTCGGCCGATTTCGTCAACAACTCTATTATCAACCCACTGCTTCGGAATACGGAAGTCAACTCAGACGAACGCGCGAGTGTCTCGGGCTTTGAGGTTGCTTATCAGCACTTCTTCGACTTCCTGCCGGGTGCTCTCAGCGGGTTGGGGACACAGTTCACTTACACCTATATCGACTCAGCTGGTGTGGCGAACGAACTGGACGCATCGATCCCAAGTGATGACCCACCGACGGCACGTTTTGCGAATGACTCGGGCATTTTCCCGCGGATTTCACGGCACAACATCAACGCAGTGGCTCTATATGAGAAAGGCCCAGTCCAGGCCCGTCTCGCTTACAACTGGCGTAGTGAATTCCAGTTGACGCCGCGTGATGTGATCTTCCCGTTTGCATCGATCTATCAACCGGCGACCGGCCAGCTTGATGCATCACTCTTCTTTGATGTGACCGACAACTTTACCGTTGGTGTTCAGGGTGTGAACCTTACGGACGACATCACTGAGACGACGCAAACGGTGAACGAAGCTGGGCTGCAGGCTCCGCGGAACTTCTTCCGCAATGATCGCCGCTACACGGTAATCCTCCGGGCGAATTTCTAACCACCCCAAGCTGTTCTCTTCAGCTCAGACTTTATGGCCCGACCGTATATTTTCGGTCGGGCCTTTTTCATGTCAAACCGCCAATGAAGGCCACACCCCTGCCGAGATGCGCGGGGCACGGCAAGCACGTTAGAGTGCCTTCAGCAGCTATCCGGGTTTGCATTGATTGCGCCACTCGCGCACAGATGCTGCACTGAGGAATGCGGACAGTGGGCGTCGATTTGAATGGATAGCGAGCAGGCGAACACCAATGGCAAATGGGAGTTCTGGATCGACCGTGGCGGGACGTTCACAGACCTCGTTGTAAAGTCACCAGAGGGAAGCCTGACGACCCGCAAATACCTTTCAGTGAATCCAGAAAGTTATGATGACGCGGCGATATACGGCATCCGTCAGGCCATGGGCTTGCCGGACGCAGACCCGATACCTGGCGGTGATATCGCAGCGATCAAAATGGGGACAACCGTTGCGACCAATGCGCTGTTGGAGCGCAAGGGAGAACCAACGGTATTTGTGACTACGCGCGGCTTTAGGGATGTCATCGAGATAGGCTATCAGGCGCGGCCCGATACTTTCGCGCTCGACATCAAAAAACCCGAATTGCTTTATGGTGACGTGGTCGAAATCGATGAACGGGTCAGAGCAGACGGGACAGTTGAGCTACCCGTCGATATCAGCCACGCGCGTAAGGCGATGCAGGCTGCTTTCGACAATGGTTTTCGTTCAGTAGCCATTGCGCTGATTCACTCGTACAAATTCCCCGAGCACGAGCAGCAATTGATCGAGATTGCACGGGAAATTGGCTTCACCCAAATCTCCGCCAGTCACGAAGTGACCCCGCTGACCAAGATTGTGTCGCGTGCTGAAACAACAGTGGTCGATGCCTATCTGACGCCAATTCTGCGGAGCTATGTCGATCAAGTCTCGGGTGCATTCGCGCCTGGTCAGGAGCCTGATCAGCTGCTGTTTATGCAATCATCGGGCGGTCTGATTGATGCGGCGAGTTTTCGCGGCCGCGATGCGATCCTGTCAGGTCCAGCAGGCGGGATTGTTGGCTGTGTCCAGAGCGCAAGTCAGGCCGGCTTCGACAAGGTTATCGGCTTTGACATGGGCGGCACGTCAACCGACGTATCACACTACTCTGGCGAGCTTGAGAAAGTCTACGAAACCGAAGTCGCGGGCGTACGGATGCGGGTGCCGATGCTTCATATCCATACCGTGGCGGCGGGTGGTGGCTCGATCCTGAAATATGAAGACGGCCGCTTCCGCGTTGGTCCGCAATCTGCTGGCGCCGATCCTGGCCCTGCTTGTTACCGTCGGGGCGGTCCACTCGCCGTGACCGATATCAATGTGTGCCTCGGCAAGCTGAAGCCCGAATTTTTCCCGCAAATATTTGGTTCCGGGCAGGATCAACCGCTTGATCGGGAAGCTTCGCGCAGCGGCTTTGCCGCGATTGCCAATAGCATCGCAGACGGACGTTCTGCAGAGGATGTCGCCGAAGGTTTCCTAGAGATTGCGGTCGAGCACATGGCGCAGGCGATCAAGAAAATCTCTACGGCTCGCGGCCATGACGTGAAGAATTACGCCCTCAATTGCTTTGGCGGCGCAGGCGGGCAGCATGCGTGCCTCGTAGCCGAACGTTTGGGCATGAGGACCATCATGCTCCACCCGTTTTCGGGTGTGCTTTCTGCTTACGGTATGGGGCTTGCGTCGACACAGGTGGAACGACAGCGGGTCATTGGCAAAGAGTTGCACCACAGCATCGAGGGCGAGATGGCAGCATGTGTCCGTGAGCTTTCGCGATCCGGTGCTGCCGAGCTGTCGGAACAAGGTGTTGAACCAAGCGACATCTCCGAACGCGCTGTTGCCTTACTCCGCTATGCCGGGACCGATACGACGTTGACTGTGCCGGTGGCCGAAGCAGTGACGATGCGCGAAGATTTCGAGGAAGCACATCAAAGGCAATACGGTTTTACTGCCAAGGAAAAGGCGGTGTTGCTGGATACATTGATCGTGGAAAGCAGAGCAGGAGGGGCGCATCCGGCAAATGGTATTGTGGGGCAACAAGCAGGGGAGCCAGCGCAGCCGGTCGCCGAAACCGAGTTTTTTGCCAAAGGCGCCTGGCATTCAGCGCCGGTCTTTGAAATTGAACATCTTGCTGTCGGACAGGGCGTGCAAGGCCCTGCGATCATAGTCGAAGAAACGGGCACGATTATCGTTGAGCCGGGCTGGTCAGGAACAATCGATCGGCACGGGCACCTAATCCTGACGGCTAACGATCAAGCCTTCGATAGTCGCTCCGTGTCACTCGAAGCCGATCCCGTCACGCTTGAGATTTTCAACAATCTGTTTCGCTCCATTGCAGAGCAGATGGGCATCATTCTTCGCAACACATCGCAATCGGTCAATGTGAAGGAGCGGCTCGATTTCTCCTGCGCAATCTTTGACGCCGAAGGCGCTTTGGTGGCCAATGCGCCGCACGTTCCCGTGCATCTCGGGTCGATGGACGCGACCGTAAGAACTGTGATCGATAGCGGGCAAAGCATCGAGCCGGGCGATGTGTTTGTGCAGAACAATCCGCATAACGGCGGCTCCCACCTACCTGATATCACAGTGGTCTCCCCTGTTTTTGATAAGGCTGGCGAGGCAATTCTGTTCTACGTCGCATCCCGCGCACACCATGAAGACGTCGGCGGTATCTCGCCGGGTTCGATGTCTCCGTATGGGCGCACAATCCACGAAGAGGGGATCGTGCTTGATAACTTGAAACTGGTTGAGCGCGGCGAGTTTCAGACAGCGCGCATTGAGCAGGCTTTGAGCGCAGGTGATTATCCTGCGCGCAATATCCCGCAGAATATCGCCGATCTCATGGCACAGGTCGCGGCAAATGCGGCCGGTGCCAGCGAGCTCAGACAGCTCGTCGCAAGTTACAGTTTGCCAGTCGTACAAGCCTATATGCAGCATATTCAGGACAACGCCGAAGCATCTGTCCGGCGGCTCTTAAAGACTTTGAAGTCCGGCGAGTTCAGCGTCAATCTAGACAGCGGCGCGGTGATCGCAGTCGCAATCTCGGTCGATCAGGAAGCGGCATCGGCGACCATCGATTTTACAGGAACCAGCGCTCAGCTTGATAGTGCTTTCAACGCGCCGCAAGCGGTCACAAAGGCGGCGGTTCTGTACGTGATGCGCTGCCTCGTCGCCGATGAGATTCCGCTCAACTCAGGTTGCATGAAGCCGCTCAAGATCATTGTTCCTGAAGGTTCAATGCTCAATCCGGTTTATCCGGCGGCGGTGGTCGCGGGCAATGTTGAGACCAGTCAGGCGATTACCGATGCGCTGTTTGCAGCGCTCGGACGGCTTGGGTCGGGACAAGGCACGATGAACAATCTGACCTTCGGCAATGATCGATACCAGTATTATGAAACGATCTGTTCCGGTGCGCCGGCGGGCCCGGGCTTTGATGGCGCGCATGCGGTGCATACGCACATGACGAATACCCGCATGACTGATCCCGAAATCCTCGAAGCACGGTATCCTGTTGTCCTCGATGATTTCAGCATTGATCGTGGGTCTGGCGGGAAGGGTCAATGGAATGCCGGTGATGGCATCACGCGGACAATCCGTTTCCTTGAAGAGATGGAATGTTCGATCCTTTCGGAGCGGCGCAGGATTGCGCCGTTTGGCTTGATGGGCGGTCAGGACGGTCGCCTTGGTCGAAATCGGGTGGAACACGCGGATGGCACGGTGGACGATGTGGGCGGCAGCGGGCAGACCATTGTTCGTGCAGGAGACAGGATCGTGATCCAGTCGCCCACCGGCGGCGGTTTCGGCCCCGTTTCCAAAAGGGTTGTTTCAAAAAAGGCGGGGGAGCCAAGCAACCAATGATCAAACGTCTTCGCAATATCGGCCCGGGCGCAATGGTGACGGCTGCCTTTATCGGGCCCGGCACTGTCACAGCCTGCACTTTGGCTGGCGCAAATTTTGGCTTCGCATTGGTGTGGGCGCTGGTCTTCGCGACCCTTGCGACGATCATCTTGCAGGAAATGTCTGCGCGGCTCGGCGTCGTGACGCAAAAGGGGCTGGGAGAAACGATTTCGGGCTTGCTCGACCAAAGCGTTTGGAAATGGCCGTTGATCGTTTTGGTGGGATTGGCTCTCTATCTTGGCAATGCAGCCTATGAAGCGGGCAATCTTTCTGGTGCTGCTTTGGGCATTGCTGCCGTGGCGGGTGAGGGCAGTATGGTTTTCAGCCTGTCCGTCCTTACAATTTCTGTCCTTGCCGCAGCGCTGCTTTTGAGCGGAAGTTACCGGCTTGTTGAGCGCGTGTTGCTTGTTTTGGTCGCCATTATGGCCGCAGCATTCGTCGCGACTTTTGCGATCGTTCGGCCGGACCTTGGCAGTCTGTTTGGCGGCATGGTCTCGCCCACCATTCCCGATGGGGCGATGTTGACCGTAATTGCGTTGATCGGGACGACGGTGGTGCCGTACAATCTGTTCCTGCATTCCACCGCAGTCCGGCAAAAATGGTCGGGCCCACAAGACCTGGGCGCGGTCCGAGCTGACACAGTGGTTGCAATCGGTTTGGGCGGCTTGATCGCAATTCTGATCCTTTCGACATCGGCTGCCAGCCTGTTTGCGGCAGGGATCGAAGCCACGAATGCCGCCGATATGGCGACACAGTTTGAGCCATTGTTTGGGGCGTATTCAAAGTATTTGCTCGGCATCGGGCTGTTTGCTGCGGGCCTGACCAGCGCCATTACCGCGCCGCTTGCCACCGGTTATGCGATGACAGAGATCCTGAAGCTTAAGGGCGGTCAGAGTTCTACAGCTTTCCGGGTCATCACATTGAGCGTAATCGCCATTGGTGCGCTTCTCTCACTCACGGGCACGAAGCCTATTGAGATTATTGTTCTGGCGCAGCTTGCCAATGGCCTGCTGTTACCGATCATTGCGGGTTTCCTTTTATATGTCGTCAATCGCCGTGAGTTGCTCGGCGAATTTGCAAATCGTTGGCTCGCAAACGTGCTGGGCGCGATCGTGGTGATGGTCGCTACCGGGTTGGGAATTCGCTTAATTGTAACGGCGTTGAGCTAGTCAGGCTGTACCTCGCCATGCCGGCGAAGCGCGTGAGGTTTTGCACCTGTTTACACCCGCTATCGATTTGAAGTGCTAGCGCAGGCTCATTGAGATTCGATTAGGGGGGGCGCGACGGATGGATCGCCAAGTATCAGACAAAGCTCAAAGCGGGAGCATGCTGTTCCTCGCGATTGGTCTCGGCGTAATCTCTGTCCTGTCGTGCTTTTTCTTGGCTGCGGCCCAAATGCCATCCGAGCCAGCGCCTCTGGCCGCGCCCACGCAGTCATCGCAGCAAGCGGACGTTACAAACACGCAGTGAAATTCGGATGTGAGATCAAGTCCGAGTAATAGCTGCTTGCCAATTTTACGAGTTGGATCATTCGGTAAAGACTTGTAAATTCACTGCCAATCGCGGCCCACCATTCTGGCGGATTGCAATCCAATATGTAAAACGGCTTCAGGGCGGATACTTCTGAGAGAGATTAAACGATGCGGATTGCACTTGCTGATGATGAACAGGATATTCTGGATCAGGTATCGTTTGTCGTTAAAAATGCCGGGCATGATGTGAATTGTTTCAGCGACGGGATTTCGATCCTTAACGCGCTCAAGCGAGAAACCTTCGATGTCGTCATGCTCGATTGGAACATGCCAGGCATGACGGGCCTTGAAGTGCTGGAATGGGCGACAGAAAATCTGGATGCGCCGCCGGCCTTTATCTTGCTCACCAGCCGTCAGGACAAAGGCGACGTGGTCAGCGGCCTGGAAGCAGGTGCTGTCGATTATGTTGTTAAACCGGAATCGGATGAGGTCATTCGCGCCCGCATAGAGGCCGCAGGTCGCCGGGCTTCAAGTCCTGAGCACAAGCGCCACGATTGGTATGGGGCGTATGAAATTGACCGGCTCGAAAAATCGATCAAGCGCGAGGATGAAGTCATTCAATTGACCGCGAAGGAATTCGACCTCGCCGACCTATTCTTTCAAAACCTCGATCGCCCGCTCTCGCGTGGGTATCTGTTTTCGCGGGTATGGGGAGGGCATGCTGAGATCGAGACGCGCACAATCGACATGCACGTATCCCGCCTGCGCTCGAAATTGAAGCTTTCGCCCGAGAACGGGTTTGTGATCCGGACGGTTTTTGGTTTCGGATATCGTATGGATCAGTATGCTGAAGAGTGATCGTATCACTTGAAAACAGGTCCGCGCCAAATGACCGGTAAAATCTCGAACACATTGCCCCGGTTTGCCGCCTTGTCGCTCTCTGCCTTGTTGCTGGCGGGATGCGCGATTGAGCAGCCGTCATCTCTGACGCACCGATTGGCTTTGTCGAATGCGATCACTGACGTTGAGATGACGGCTGATCCTGAAGCTCTTGCGATGAAAGTTGGTTTTGCCGACGCCCTTACTCGGGCATTTTCGGAGCAAAATATCTCAAGCAAAACGGGTAGTCGCTGGATTGCGGATTTTGCCGTTTCAGCGCAGCCGGCGCAGACTTCCGTCGTTACCGTTGCGCAAGAACAGCAGGGTGTTTCTCCGTCAGCCGGTGGCGGGGTGAAGGCGAAGTGGTTTCACAAATGCAAACCAGAACGTGTTCGGGGAAGCCTTGCCGTGTTCGATCGCGACGCGAATGAGCTTGTCGGCAAGGCGGAAGGCCACTTCATCGCGTGTCCGGGGGATCGCGCCGAGATGGACGCACTGGCTGCATTGTTGGTGCGATCCGTCACCAGCTCTGCCGCCCTGGGCACTTCTCAGGAATAGGGGATCGCGATTTTGAACTCCGTGCCTTCGCCAGGCGCGGTTTCAATCGCAATGCTTCCGCCGTGCTTGTCGACCACCTGCTTCACGTAAGCCAATCCGAGCCCGGCACTTGGTCCTGCGCCGTTGCTCTTTGCTCCAAAGCGGGCGAATGGGTCCTCAACGCGTTCCGGAGGCAGACCCGGTCCTGAATCGCGGACTCCGATCACGATCTGGTTTGTGTTCGAGACATCGACCGATAGAACCACCTTGGTTCCTTCGTCCGAGAACTTGATTGCGTTGCCAACCAGATTGTCGAGCGTGCGCGCCATTGCTGCGGGGTCGAGTTTTACGAACATCGGCTCTTCGCTTTCGCGGGTTTCAATCGATATCCCTTTGCGGTGTGCAAGAGGGAATGCACGGTCAGCAGTTTCGAACAGCACGGAGTTGATTTCGACCTCTTCCAGATTGATGCCTTCGGTCGAAACGCGTGCAATCTGAACGAAATCATCTGTAAGCTTAAGCGTTCTGCGTGCCTGGCTTTCAATGCGGGAGAGGCGTTCTTCCTTTTCAAGCGTATCGCCTGAATTCCCGGTCAATCCAATGATCGCAACCTGCGGCGAACGCATATCGTGCGAAAGAAATTCCAGTGTTTCGCGGCGTTGCCTCTCGTCCGCTTTCATCGCCGTAATGTCTCGCATGACCAGCACTTCGCTTCCGACCGTCGGATCGATTGAAGCCTTGGCCAGGAGATAACAGCGCTGATCTTCGAATTCGATTTCCTGGCGCGCTTCGTCATAGTGCGCGCCAGAATTTGCGACGAGTTCGGCAAATGTGCAGTTTTCTTCAACGCAGGTCGCACCGAACAAATTGGTCGCCGCATGGTTCACCATCGACACCGATCCCGCAGCGTCGAAAACGAGCATCGCATCAGGCGTTGCGTTGATGACGTCCTGCACCAGCTGTAAGTTTCGGCGTACCTCTCCACTGAGCATCTTAACTCGCGAGACTTGCCGTGCGACCACGTCAAAGCCTTCACCTTCGCGGCGAGCGGGATCATCCGTTGCCGAGCGCAGTGTGTTCGCTTCGGTTTCCAAAAATCGGCTCACAGTCGCGAGGCGGCGCCATGCCCAAAGCGGATAGGCGAGGATGATAGCGAGTATCGCCGGGCCCGTCGCGACCCAAACATTTCCGAAACGCACGGTGGCGAATGTCAGGATCAGCAACCCAGCAATAAGGCCAGTGGCGATAATCAGGCTGAATTTCGGAGATGAGCGCCAGAACACAATGAAAAGCACGAGGATTGCTAGCAATTGCAGCGCGAGCGTCCAAACGACTGACGCGGGCAGAACCAATTGATCGTTTAATATCGCGCTTAACAAATTGGCCTGCATCTCAACGCCGCTCATCAGGCCGCCCGCATAGCCGGGGATCGCATATTGATCGCCCAATCCCAGCGCCGTTGCCCCAACCAGAACAGTCTTGCCCTCGAACACATCAGCAGAATGGTTGTTTGCAACAATATCAGCGGCAGGTTGGGTGCGGATTTTGCCAGTGGGCATATACGGCACGATTGCGGATGGCGGCAGGTCTAAACCGGATTCTGGCGCAGACAGTTCAAGCAGAGATTTGATAAAATGAGGGTAGCGATCATCACCCTGAGATGCGGTGAGCTCAAAACTTCGGGCAGTGCCGTCGCTGTTCAGCTCGATTCCCACATGACCCAGTCCCGCGGCACCGCTTCTGATCGGTTCAATTGGGAACAGTGCGCCTGATTGTCCGGGGTAATCCGCCAAGCTATGCGCGAGTATGACATTGCCCGCGTCTCTGATTGCGTCGCCCAATTGCGCATCGTCTTCGGCATTGCTCGGTTCAATGTAGAGAACATCAAGACCGATGGCGTTGGGCCGGGAATCCGACAGGTTACGGATCAGACGGGCGTGAATATCACGGGACCAAGGCCAGCTGCCGAGATCGGCAAGCGACTTTTCGTCAATCTCTACAATGACGATGGATGGATGCGGCTCTTTGGCCATTGATTGCATCGAAAAATCAAGAATTTGCTGATCGAGCCGTTCGGTCCAATCGTTTTGCTGCGCAATAATGATCAGACCGACGGCTGCCACCAAAAGCAGCGCCCATTCCGCGAACAAACGCGAAGTCTTGGTCAAAGTCGATCCCACCAATCCGCCTCGGCGCTATTCGTCTACGTCGAACGTGAGCGCTGGAGTCCACACCTTGATGATCTCGCTCGGCTTTAGCTCGCCGTTGACCATTTCTTCCTTAAGGATTTGAAATGTCGCCTGACGCCATGCGTACTTACCGGGTTTTAGATTGCTGACGTAAAGTCCGTTCGATTGAAGTCCCACCTCATCAACCACCAGAACTTCAGGGGTCTCTACGTTCCAAAGCTGGAAGGCGCCGAAGGAGTTCCCCTCTCCTTCGGACAGCCAGACGAATTTGAATGCATCGGCAAAGGGCGATTCTTCAATCCCCGCCGCCGCCCCGACGCGTTTTCTGCGGAAGCCATCCTCAATCGGCAGGCCCTCCAATCCGCTTTCCGCGATGGCCCTGCTTCGCACACGCAAGCGGCCATCCGGTAGATCGTCGAAAGTGATCTCCAAGTCTTCCGAAACGCCCTCGGCGATGATTTCAATGAAGCTCTGATCGCGCGCAATTTGCGTGCGATACGCTTTAGCATTGTCCAGAGGTTGAATCTGAAACGTAACTTTTTCGCCTGTTTGGGTCTTGGCCGGATCAATCAATTTGGGGGCAGACAGCAGGGCTTCGGTTTCGCCAAGCCCTTGAAGAAACGCAGAAATTCCGAATTTTTCGGGGAGCGACGTTTCGCTGCCAGCGCTGGCAACGGAAACAACGCCTTCGGTCACTTCTGTGAGCGAGGTTTCTTTAGCCTCATCAAAGGCGACGCGGAATTTCGTCCCGCGAACGGCGGTAACCGCGCGCGGCGTGCTAACATTGTAACGCTCGTCACGCTTGAGTTTTGGGGCCTCTATCGCACTCCGACCGCGCAGCACTTGCACATCGAAATCGATCGCTTCGTTAATGATGTAGCGTTTGGCGCCGCGGATGCGGATTGAAGAGTTAGACGGCAGTGAAATCTTGGATGCGCCGGTACCTCCGAGAGTAATAAACTCTCGGGCACCAGTCGTGATGACTGCGCCTGCACCGATAGTATCGTTCTGTTTCGCGCTGACGCTCGATCCATTGCGGTTGACTGTAACGTCGCCGGACACGTGCAAAACCCGAACCGGTTCGGGCTTGGACTTCAGAATATCGCGCGGCAGTTTGAGCACTTTGCCGATTGGCAATCGGCGCGGGTCGCGGATTTGGTTGAGCACCATGACCTGGCCGATCACGCTCGTATTGGTGAAATACTTGCTTGCCAAACCGATCAGAGTGTCGCCCTGCCGGATCGTATAATCGATCGTATCGTTTTCCTGCGCTGCGGCAGGCGTGTGGAGGCCAAATAACGCGGCCGCAGCGAGCAGCGCTCCCCTCGAGCAATTCAGTGCCATCATGTCCGCTCCGCTACGCTTGATTTACTTAGTCGCAGCGTAGTGCATCACGCCGGATGCTCCAAGTCGATCACTGCGATCTCACACTTTTTTACAACGCGCCCAGCTCGTAGGCGAAGGGCTTTCACATCAGAATGTGCCGAGAATATTTAGGAATGGTCCGTGGCTGGTATAGCTCTGATCGGTCAGGTCGTCAGAGAAATCAGACCACGAATAGCCGACACCGATCTTCACGTTCTCACCAACGTGACGATACGCACCGAGCAACGCGCCCAGACGCAGGTCATCGGCCTGCGTGACCCACAATGCGCGTCCTTCAGCGAGAATATCCCACTGTTTCAGAACATTGTAGTCTGCACGAAGAACGGCAAGATGCGCGTCCGAGCTGACAAATTCGTCTGAATCCCGGCCCAAGGAGACCCTGCCGCCGCGATAGGCATAGCGGGTTCCCAGCGTGAGTTCTTTCGACAGGTCGAAGTTGAAATCGGCGCTGAAGATTGTGCTCACCTGTTTCGGGCTCTCAATCTGGCCTGATCCTGTGAACTGTCCGGCTGGACCAAGGTCTTCGAAATATTGCAGGCGAACAAGCCCGTTGATCCGTTCATTGTTCACTGGGCGGTATGCGAACCCGGCAACAGCTTCGGTGAATTCAGCGGCACGGATGCTGCTGCCTTCATTGTCTGCCATGGCCAGATTGAACTGGCTTACGAAACGCCAATCAGGGTTGACGGCATAGCTCAGGTTCGAACGCAGAAGCCATACGGTCTGGCCACCATTGGCATCTTCATCATCGCGCACTTCGATTGCCGCACCAGCGCGTACATCGTCGGTGGTGTAGCCAAAGGATACCGAACCAGCGGTGCGCTCAAATGGGCCACTTTCAGGGTCATCAACGCGGCCATTTTCGAATGTGCCACTGATGCTGATATGCTCTGTTGGCGTGAAGTTCAGGCCAAAGCTACGGGCGAGGGTAGAGGTGTCGCCGCCAACGCTGATACGGTTTTCACCGAATACAGAGAGACTGTCGGAGAAGCGCTGACGCGATCCAACCACCAGAGCGCCGCCCTGATTGTCTGCAAACAGGTTCTGCGGTTCAATTCCGGTATCTGTACGGTCTGCAAGCAGACGGTATCCGACATATGTTTCAGCACCTTCGCCGAGGCGGTGGTTGAGCAACGCATCGATACCCAGACCGCCATCGCCGCCGGACACTTCGCCAGTGAAAGACAAACGATCGGTGATCTGCGCAGTCGCGCCGCCGCCGACGCGGTTGTTGCTAGCACGAGTGTCATCCCGCGAAAGGCTTACCTGGCCAAAGCCATTCAATGTCCAGCTGCTACCCGCAGGTTGGAATTTGAGCTCAAGCGCAGCATCGGTGCGTTCACCGACCTGGGTCGAGTTAAAGCCTGTTGCCGGAGCCAGATCTTCGTGACGGACGCCTGCCGATGCGGTCAGCTTGCCGCTGCCAAGCGTAAATGCCTGCGTGACATCAACTTCACCGGTGCGGTTTGTACCGCGATTGTCGACAGTGATTTCGTCAAAGGACGCTACAATCGCGCCGCTCTTGCCAACCGGCAAATCGACTGCAGCGCCCCAACGCACGGTGTCCTCGATGGTCAAACGACCAGAGCTCGAGAAACCGCGATCCAATTGCTCATAGAACGCACTGATTGTACCCAAATTGCCCTGTTTGTTGGCGAGTTCAGCGAAGTTTACCGCCGCTTCTGCACGCCATGCATAGGCCTCGTCCGTGATCACTGGCGCTTCGAGGTCTGTGAACGACAAACCGCCATCGAAAGAGTTCGATTGAGCGAAGCCAGCGCCTTCGGTTTGCGCGACTTCAGCCTTCAAGTAAGTTCCTGAAGTAATGCGCAAAACAGCGTCTGCGCCAAGCAGCGTCTGGTCAACGTCGGCCGTCGAATCCGATTGCGCAGTAACGCCAAGACGCAGCGTATCGCCGATCCAAACTGTGCCACGGCCGCCGATATTGTAGCCATCAATCTCACCCACAGTTGGGGTGTATTCGTAGCGTACAACGAGAACCGGGATGTTGCCCGAAAGGCTGCCTTCGCGAACGGTGCGGCCCGTGCTGACAGTCGTCGGCAGAGGGCGCAGCAGTGTCAAACGACCGTTGAATGGATCAAAATCATAGTCTTCGCGTGGGTGCAGTTCCTGCGTTTCCACGACGATTCCGGTCTCGCGGTCGCGAATTTCGACGCGAACGCGCTCAGAACCGATCGAAACGTCCTGCCGCTCAAGGAAATAGAGCGAGCCGCCGGTTCCGCGGAATTCTTCGCGCGCAGGGACGGTGCCCGGATCGGACGCGAACGCGATCAATTGCGCGTCGCGCTCGCCAAAAGCGGTCGTTCCTGCGGTGTTGATGTCAACCAGCGCGCCAAAAAGGCCGCGATCAAGCTGTGCGAGCTCGGTGCTGGTCACTTCAGCGATGAAGTTACCGATGACAGCCTGGCTCACGCCGTTATCGGCGCGCAGATAGAACCTGCCCTGCGTTGGAGCATCCTCGACCAATGTCGAATCGTCACCATAGGTTGGGTAGTATTGTTCCGAGTTCAATCGGCGCAAAAGCTGTCGCGGATCTTTTCGATCAAGATTGGAAAACAGATCTTCGATCGGTGCTTCGCCGGTGTCGAGAGCCGCGGTGAGTTTCCAGTCTCGCCCGATTGGTCCCTTGGCGTAAAATGCAGTGCGTCCAATGGCATAGTTGCCATCAGCAAGCGTGCTGCCGCTAACAATTTCGGCCGGACCGCTGGAGTATGATCGACCGATTGTGATCTCACCTTGAGCAACCACGAACCATTTTTCCCGGTTGATATTGAGATCGCGCACAGCGGCAAATTTGATGTCGTTGCCCTGACCGATAGTGATTGCGACCGACTTGGTTTTGTCCGGTACGATCTGCTCGCTGACAAATTTGCCATCGGAAGTGACAGGCACAATCTGCTCACCAACGCGAACGAGTTTTGTTTCAGGATCAGCGCGCCCGGTTACAGTCACCGTTGCGACATTGCGCATCCGGATCGTGCGCATGATAGCTTCGTCATGCTGTCCGAAAACGTTCTTGCCCGGTTGGATCTGGTCGGCATCGAGCTCGTCGAGCGCGACCATTTCTTGCGGTGCAGTTTCATCAAACCGACCTTCGGCATCGTAAGCGCGCAAGACATAGACCATCTGCTCGGGCGCATCCGCGCTGACCTGCCAGCTCGCAAATCCGCTCGAGCCAAGTTTGATGGTGGCGAATGGGACAGACGTCGTCGACGCACCCGCTTCGAAAATCAGAATTTCCTGACGCGCGATGAGGGCCGGGTAGTTGTTGTACCCGATAAAGGTGACGCGGCCGCCGCGCTCAACCAGACGTTTTGACTCGGCCATGCCGATGGCGAGCACAGGCTGAAGCTTGCGTTCATCGCTGCGGACTTCGATCTGATAGGCTTCGGTGCCGGCGGTCGTGTCTGCAACAATTTCACGCTCTTCAAGCTGGTCGCCATCTTCGACTTGATCCGGCTCCATAATCTGGATGCTCAAACCATTGCTGGTGTCGGCAGATTTCTTGTCTGTAGGAGCGATCTCGGTCTTGTCTTGAACAAGAGCCATTGCCGGTGCCGCGAGCGCGGCGAAGGCGAGGGTGGTGAGACCCAGGCCAAGACGGACGCTATCCTTCATTTGAGCAATTGCTGCGCTGAAGCGGGGGGTGCGGTTCTGTTGCATTATTGGTCTCCCGCCTGTGATTTCTCGACGGCGTGCACCTGAATGACAGGCGTTACGTCGCTGCTTTTCGCTGCGAATGTCGTCTCTACGGCGGTCTTGATGGCGTTGATCCGATCGTTGATCAGATCACGGGTTTCGCTGCCGTCGATCAGATAGACGGCGCGGATCATGGTCGCTCCTTCGCGTTCATCGGCGAAGGCCTGAAGGCGAGCCATGTTGTCGGGACGGATGCTGCCGTCAACGGCGAAAGCTTCGGCTTCGAACGTCATGCTTGCCTGCAAAGCCAGCGCAGCGCCGAAGTTGAGCTCGCCCATTTTACCCCGTGTGAGCCTGATCGAACGGGGGTTTTCGGTGGTCATTACCCAGCCTTCAGGCAGGGTGGCGGTGTCGACCTTCAGGACATAGTTCGAGCCGATACGCGCGTCAGGAACTGCGGCGCAGGCGATGTGATAGCGCCCGAACTCGTCGGTGGTTATCAGCTCACCTTTGACTGTCGCCAGGCGGACAGACGGAATGCCGCGCTCGCCTTCGTCCTGATATCCGTTGCCATTGGCATCGACGAAGACCTGACCGATCAGTTCGGAGCAATCGAACAGAGTGCTCGGTATGATCGAGACGGTTGCTGTTCCGCGGTTCGAGACCAGCTCGCCAGCGTCGTTCTCGGCAAGGCCGGTGTTTACGGCCTGGCCCTCGGTGATGCCTGCGCCCGCGATGAGGACGAAGTTGTAACGGATCGTTCCATTGGCCGGGATCATCTGATCACGCCAGACCAGTTCGCGATTGCTGTTGGTCTGTTCGGGCTCAAGCGGAACGCCATTTACCCGAGCACTTCCAAGGACATAGGTCATACCCGCAGGAAGAATGTCGACCACATCGATATCGTCGCGGCGGAACTGCTCTTCGTTGCGAACGGTGATCTCGTAAGGAATGAGATCGCCTGTGCTTGCCGAACGTTTCGTCGAGGTCTTGGTGACCATTAGATCGCCGCGCGAAAGGAACGGATCAAGCGGAATGTGATTATTAATCACGTCCGGATCGCCGCTTTGGAGGCGGAATGACAGGTAGTAGACGGGGTTCGGCGTCGTCGGCGCTTCCATTGTCGTGTCGACCAGGAACGGGCTGCCCTGACCAGAAGGATCGAGCGAGCCGCCCTGCGGTGCAATAATTGTCGAGATGAAGCTGAATCCAGCAGGCGGAGCCACCTGAATTGCATATTCAGCCTCGCCTACCGGGCACGCCCCTGCAGCGCCTGGAATGACATCAAAGCGGTATTCGCCTGTTGAGTCAGTAACTTGATCTTGCTGACTTGGGTCGAGCAAGCAGTCATCTGGCAGGCGGTTGCCTCGGCTGTCGACCAGCGTAAGCGTGGCACCTGCTACGACTTCCCGTGTAATCGCGTCGTAAACCACACCGGACGGATCAATCGGAAGGTTCTGATCGGGCAGGGTTGATGCGTCCTGCAACAGAACATTCGTGATAATTTCGTAGACGACGTTGTTGTTCGGGTGACGGAATACGATTGTGTATTCTGGACCCGCAACGAGATCTGCGAATTCATAGAAACCATCTGCGTCGGTAACGACAACCGCGACGACCGTATCGCCGTCCAGGACTTCTACAGTCCAGCCCTCAAGCAGCTCTTCACCGTTATCGAGCGTGCGGTCGCTATTTGCGTCGAAATACACCGTACCGGACAGTCCGGCAGGCGGTGTGATGACATTGATCGAAACCGTTGCAATCTCGCAATTGTCAGGCGCATCGATTTGGCAGATTTCGTAGTCGAATGTGTAATCGCCTTCCGGAGTATTCGGGTTGACGCTTACAAGGCCGGTCGTCGGATCGAACGCAATCCCAGGGGGGAGAGTAACTCCCGCTGGCAAAGCGACGGTCGCATTTGTCGGATCGGCCTGTACCCCGCCTATCGTATCGCCATCGAAGACGTTCAGAACATCGGTTGCGCCGGTTCTTCCATTGACTTCGATAAGGGTGTCGTCGGTGGGATCGATCGACAGCAGAAGGGTATCTGAATCGACCGCCGTATTGTTGTCAGCATTGGCGTCGAGAACGCCGCTGGGGACACTGATCGTGGCGGTGTTGGTGACAACACCGGCCATGACCAGACCCGGAGTCACGATCGCGAGGAACGGGAGGATGCTCGTCAGCATCCCCCTAAGCGGATTGCTTGGCAAACCTGTAATATGTTGTGAGGTGTACATCGGCAATCCGCCCGTTCGCTCGCTCGTTATCAATCGACCGTACAGGTGTAGGTGATGGTCGCAGACTCGCCCGAGAGGAGCGTTCCGAGCGTAATGCCCGAGCCTGTGAGATCGCCAATCGTGAACGAGCCCGAAGGTGTACCAGAGCCAGTGAAGTTCACTGGGTTGGTGACTGGGCAGCTCAGTCCTGTGCCTGGGTTATCCGTGAGGACAGCACCAACAGCGGCATCTGGGCCAGAGTTGGTGACGACCAAGGTGTATGTGACAGATTGACCAGAGGTCAGGGTATCGTTCGCTTGGTCAACCTCGCCATTCACGCCAGGCGTGTTTGTCTTGGTGATCGAGAGATCGACAACCGCACCGACAGCAATATCGACTGTAGCGGTGTCACAGTTATCCGTATCTGCAACTTCACAGATCTGGTAAGTAACTGAATACGTTCCAGGAGTTGCGCCCGACGGTACGTTGATCGAACCGTCCGGATTGATCGTGACGCCGGTCAAACCGCCATCATTTGTGATCGTTGGAATGACATCGGCTGGTGCAAACGACGCGTTGTTGAGCGTGTCGTCTGTGAACACAGTCGGAGTGGTTCCGCCAGTCGATGGGATCGAGGTACCGGTGAAGTCATCGTCATTGGCAACGATGGTGTTGATGACCGTAACGGTTTCATCAAGATCATCGCCGACAGGTGTCGGATCGTTCTCATCGCTGGTTGCTGCCGTCGTGACGTTGGTGATCGACGTACCTTCGGTACCCGAGTCGACCACGCCTTCGATGGTAAGGGTGGCAGATGCGCCGTTTGCAAGTGTCGGGATGGTCCAGACACCGGTTCCAGCTACATAGGTACCCGCTGTGACGTTGCCGTTGTTAAGTGTGGCGATCAGGCCAGCAGGTAGACTGTCAGTCAGCGTGACATTGGTCGCGTTGTTGCCGCCATTGTTGGTGACAACGATCTCGAATGTAACGGTTGCGCCAACAGCAGGCTCGGATGTTCCCGAAGCCAGTGTTTTGACAGTTACAAGATCGGCAACGCCGCCAACGACTACCGTTGCAATCGCCGTATCACAGTTATCAGTGTCGGCCGCCTCACAGATTTGGTACTCGACGTTGTAAGTGCCCGGTGTCGCGCCGCTTGGTACGGTCAGCGTACCATCCGAGCCGATTGTTACACCGGTCAGGCCGTCATCATCGACGATGGTTGCAATAACATCCGTATCCGCAAATCCGGCGTTGTTGAGCGTATCGTCCGTGAACACAGTTGCTGTGCTGCCACCGGTCGATAGGATTGGCGTGCCCGAGAAATCATCGTTGTTCGCAATGATGGTGTTGATGACTGTGACGGTTTCTACCAGATCGTCTCCGACAGGTGTCGGATCAGTCTGATCGCCGGTTGCAGCCGTCGTAGTGTTGGTGATGGATGTACCTTCGGTACCCGCGTCAACCACACCTTCGATCGTCAGGGTTGCAGATGCGCCGTTCGCAAGTGTCGGGATGGTCCAGACACCGGTTCCGGCTACATAGGTACCCGCTGTGACGTTGCCGTTGTTGAGTGTGGCAGTTAGGCCAGCAGGCAGGCTGTCAGTCAGCGTAACGTTGGTCGCATCATCGCCGCCATTGTTCGTCACAACGATTTCGAATGTGACCGTGTCGCCAACCGCAGGCTCTGAACTCGCAGAAGAGAGTGTCTTCGCGGTAACCAGATCGGCAACGCCGCCCACGACGATTGTCGCAAGTGCGTCCGCACAGTTGGTCGGGTTGGCCGCTTCACAGATTTGGTAACGAACGTTGTACGTACCGGGCGTGGTGCCGTTTGGAACGGTGATGGTACCATCCGAAGCGATCGAGACACCGGTGATACCGTCATCATCAAGGATCGAGACGATCACATCCGTGTCCGCGAAGCCAGCGCTATTCAGCGTGTCGTTCGTGAACACTGTCGCGGTGGAGCCACCGGTCGAAAGGATCGGTGTCCCCGAGAAATCATCAGGAAGTGCAGCGATATCGGCGAAAATAGTATCCGTATCAGTCGCAGAGTTGTTCGACAGATCGCTATCAGTCGCACCAGCTGGGGCGGTAATAGTTGCCGTGTTGGTCGCGCTTTGCGCATAGGCTGCGCCCGGCACGGCCAGTGCCACAAAAGGAAGTGCGCTGGTCAGCATACGAGCCACTGGCAGGCCCGGTGCTTTTCTAACAGCATACTTGTCGGCAGAAATGTTGTCTAAATTCATCATTTTAGTTCACCTGGCAAGAGTAAGAGAGAGTGGTCGTTTGACCGGTTGAAAGGACTCCGAGCGCGATTCCTGCGCCCGAAAGATCGGCAAAAGTGAAGGATCCGGCAGGAACGCCGTCACCCGTGATTGTGATTGGGTTGGAACCGTTGCAGGTGATGCCTGCCCCCGGCGTATCGGTAACCAGTGCGCCGATGACGGGGTCTGGTCCGCCATTGCTCACATTGATGGTGTAGGTAGTTGTCGAACCCGACAGGACAGTGTCGGCCGCTTGGTCGACATCCCCATTCACGCCTGGCGTGTTCGTTTTCGTCACCGATAGATCGACAGTGCCGGTAACAGTCACTGTTGCTGTGGCGGTTTGGCAATTTGTTGCAAAACCGATTTCACAGATCTCGTAATCAAAAGAATATTCGCCAACCGGCGTGCCTGCGGCGACTGAAACTTCGCCCGTGGCTGTGTTGAATGTGAAGCCGGAGGGAAGGGTGGACCCGCTGGCGAGACCAACAACAGTGTTGGTCGTCCCGGCGGCCACAGTATTTAGAGTGTCGCCCGTATAAACGTTGAGAGCGCTTCCGCCCGCAGCTGACGTTACGCTGCCGGTATCATCGACTGCGACAACAGAGCCAGCGGCACTGGTGATTTGCATGTTGTTCAGGTCGAAATAAAACAGCGCATTCCGACCATCCTGAACATCGTCATGCAGCAGGGTGAAATTGCGTGTCGCAGTCGTCATCGTAAACGTGGCGGCTTCGTCGACAGGATTGTCACCCGCAGCATTTGAAATAAACGTTCCGACGCCGCCGGCCGCGCTTAGCCGTGCGGACTGGTTCGCGAATGCCGGCGGTGATGCGAATGAGTGGACTTCAATTGTCGGCGAAGTCCAGGTGCCGGCTACAGTCATCGCAAGTGCGTCGCGAGGTGCCGTGCCATCGAAATCATCGATGTCGTTGATGCTAATCGCCTGAACCAGAAAGCCTGACGTTTCGAAGGTGAATCTGATTGTTCTGTCGCAAGCGGTGACACTCGATCGGGCGAAGGACCCGATGTATCCGGCTGCGTTGATGAATGTACAAAACGTATCTTCCGGGATCGCGCGAACAGTTATTACGCGGCCATTCGCATCTGTGTACGTGGCTGTGTGCGCATCCGGATTTGTCGCAACGGTGAAGGTGTCTTGGGCCGCGGCTTCATCTGCAAAGCACACGGAAGACACACCAAGAACCGCAGCCATCGCTGCAGTCTTGCCGACCCTTCCTACACTGTTCCACATAGAGTGGCGTGTGCGTTGCATTGATAGTGCCCCGTTCGTTCAAACTCTTTGTGTTTGTCGGGATGCGCCTGTGACTGACCGGTTGGTCGGTTTCGGGAACGCATCCGTAAAACTACGAGGTCACTTGTTGCGTAAAATGGTTAACGAACTCTTCAAGCCGAAACGATTTGACGCTATTTTACATGTCAGGTTTGAGCGGCAACGAGGCTGGACCCTACGATTGAATGATCGATTATCGGACCGATATTTCGAATAGGATAGCTGCAATAGAAATTATATCATAAATATATTTTAAAGCTCTGATATTTTTATTTTAAATGCGTTTATTAAAGTATTTTCGAGGGCAGAGATTTCAGCGCCATGCTAGCTGCATGGAGGGCGTGATAATCACGTGCTAAAGTAATTTCGAGGTGCCGAATTCCTTACCTTGAAATTAACTATGACCTGCGTTTTTGCAGCTCATCCAAACGTTACCAAATCGGCCAGATCGCCAATCTGAGTGGCGCTCCAGCTCGAATTTGAATGCGTGGATTGAGCTCCAAAGATGCCAAGATTAGCCAGAGTTGACCGGGCGTTTTTGTGCGACGAGGGGTTCGATAGTTGATCGAAATTGAGCTCAACAGGATGTCCAATTTTGAGTTCGTTTCGAATTGCCGTATGCCAACAGAGCGCCGGGTTGATGGTATCTGGAACCAAAATTCCAGAGCTTCTTCAATCCGGATTTGGGGGAATCAGAGACTATGTCTGAAGCGACGAAGCGGGCGCCATGGGGTGTGCAGATTTTGCAGCGCGGCTGGCGAAATGTGCGCGAGGCGGGGACCATTCAAATCCTCGCGACCATTGTTCTTGTGGCCGCGGCTTTGTTCATCGCGCGGTTCAGCTGGACCCTGCCGGATGGTGAAGTTCCAACCCCGCTGACGAGCGAGGCTGAACGCGCGCTCTATGATCTGCGAAGCTATTTTGCAGCTGACATTGTTGAGCAGGATGACCGTGTCGTCATGGTCGTTTTCACCGATCAGACTTTGATCGATGCACGCAAACGTTCGCCGTTGCCGCGCGATATTTTGGCCGAAGCTTTACGCAATCTCGATCAAATGAATCCGAAAGCAATCGGGATCGATATCCTGTTTGACCAGCCACAAGATGAAGACCTTGAATTGGTCGAAACGCTTCGTTCACTGAAAGCTCCGGTGGCTGTTGGGTACGCAGCGGTGGCTACGAACGAAGCCGATATAACCTATGAACAGCAACTCTATCTGGAAGAGTTCATGGCTGCGCTTGAGGGTAGCGGCGCTCGTCCAGCCAGCATTCGTTTGGATAACACTTTTGGCGCAACCCGTGTTTGGCCAAGCATCGAGCCAGACTTACCGCCGCTGCTCGCGCGCGCCATGCTCGAAGGTGCAAAAGGGCCCGTGGAAGCATTCGCGGGATACGAAGGCGCGATCGAATACCGGCGCAGTCTTTATGAGGAGGAGGTTGTTGATGGTGGCGAGGGAGCCGAAGAAAACGCGTCCGCGCCGCTATTTCAATCGCTGGACATCGCAGCATTTGTTGGTCTTGATCCAGAGGTTATTCCGCTCTTTGCAGAAGCAATCGAGGGTAAGTACGTTTTGATCGGCGGGGATATTGTCGATTATGACCGCGTCGAAACGTCCTTTACATCGGTTACGGGAAACGTCCCTCCAGGGATCGCAGTCCATGCAGAGATGATTTCTCAGATGCTTGATGGCCGCGTGATGCCGCAGATCTCTTCCGCCATATTGTGGCTTATGTCCGTTGTCGTAGTGCTCAGCGCGGTTTTGACTGCGCTGCTTGAATGGCCGGCGAGGCGGCTTGTCCCACTGCTTCTGCTTATGGCCGTATTGTTTGTTGGCATTCCCGTCTTTCTTCAGGTGCGCGACGTCGATACATACGGCCTGCCCGCAGTTGGGTGGCTTGTGGCATGGATTGTCGCTTTCACCGCCGTAACCGCCGCTGCGCGGTCTGTGGGCCGCAAACAACGCAATTTCGCGACAGGTGCGCTCGGCAAATACATCCCGCGCGACATCGCCAAACAGATCATCGACAGGCCAGAGCTGCTCGCACTGGGCGGGGAGAAACGCGAGATTTACGTCATGTTCTCCGATCTGGAAGGCTTTACGAAGATGAGCCACGCCATTGAGCCGGAAATGGTCGCAAAGCTGCTCAACCGCTATTTGGAGATGCTCAGCCAGGTGGTGCTCGACCACGGCGGCGTGATCGACAAATTCGTCGGCGATGCCGTTGTTGCGTTCTGGGGCGCGCCAATTGCGCGTGAAGACGACGCAGAGCGCGCTGCAAGGGCAGGATACGCGATCTGGCAGGCTGGTGAGGCTTTCCGAGCTGAAGTCGCTGAGATGGACGCCTCACTGCCCAAAATCGGCAAAACGAGGGTGGGGCTGCACTTTGGCGAGGCCGTTATCGGCAATTTCGGCGGCGAAACCCGTATCCAATACACCGCGCTGGGTGACAGCATGAACACCGCCGCCCGGCTGGAAGCCGCAAACAAGGCGCTCCAATCCTCTGTTATGGCGAGCCGCGAATTTGCCGAACGCTCGGGCCTCGATTGGTGGCGCGCAATGGGCAAAGTTCGCCTGCGCGGGCGAGCAAGGCCGGTGGAGATATTCGAACCTGCCCCCGGCTTCCCTATCGAAGATCGCGAGAAATTGGCGGAATCTTCCAATCTTGCCGCCAGCGACCCTGCTAAAGCGGTGGAATTGGTCGCGGAGGTGGTTGCTAGCCACCCTGCGGATTTGGCGCTATTGAATTTGATCAATCGCTTGGACAATTTGGACGAGGGGGGAACTTATGTTCTCGGCTAATATGAGTGTGCGTATTGCGGGTCTTGCTCTGGCGGGGGCAGTCCTGACCGGGCCGGTTGCCGCGATGGCTGGTGTGGTTGTGAAATCCACAGGCCCTTCGTCGAGCAAGTATCCGGTTGGAGCGAAAGTCGCTGATAGCGCGACGATCACGCTCAAGGCAGGCGACAGTGTGACTGTTCTAACCTCGCGCGGTACGAAGGTTATGAAGGGAGCCGGCACCTTTAAGGTCGGTGAGCGCCCTAAAGTGACGCGCTCGCGCTTTTCGGCGCTTACGCGGACCCGTGCAGCCAATCGCGTTCGTCTGGGATCGGTCCGCGGCGGAAACGACGAGAACATCGTGCCCACGAACCCAAGCCTTTGGTATGTGGATGTCACCAAGCCCGGTACGATTTGTTTGAACAGCATGGATACGGTTCGGTTCTGGCGTCCAGACAGCGCCTCAATCGCGACTTACAGCCTGACCGCTCCGGACGGAGTATCTGCCGACATCACCTTCGATGCAGAAGACAGTGTCGCTCCGCTTGATCCCGCCGTTATGTCGGTCTCTGCGGGCGGTACCTACTCGATTTCTGCCCCTGGAAGCGAAGCTGCAAATGTGCAGATCACCTTTGCGTTTATCGATGGCGAGTATCGGCGGGCCGATCAAATGGCCGAAGCCTTGATCGCCGCAGGGTGCACAACGCAGGTCGATCAGATGGCTGACCGGCTAAGCGAGTAAGCGCTGACCTTACGTTCTACCGGTCCGGTTTCCAACGCTAGCTCCGGGCGAAGCTGCTAAACTTCTCATATTGGTCCTGACCGGTGACGACGTTTTCGCCTGCCTTGAGCCATGCGTGCAGCGCGATGCCCGTTGCCGGGTCACGGCGTGAGCCGATCACGATGCTCGAAGGGATGCCCCGCCGCCTCAAAATCCAGTGACCCGTAATCGCCTGAGGGAAGCAAACGGCATCGAATTTCTGCTTGTCAGCCACCCGTTTGATAATCCGACCAATGTCAAAGGCCTGCTTCGATTGAGCCGTTGTCAACGCTGCAACGCCTGATTGGTCAGCGTCATTGATCACACCAATGCTGCCTTCCCACCACCGGAACGGAACAAACTTTATCAATGACCGAGCGAAGGCCAGGCCGAGGATTATCTCGGCTCGCAAAACGGTCTTCTTGATGGCTCTGATGATAGTCATGACGGTGCCTGCGTCATGCTCTGGTCAGCACATCGTGCCAAGCGATTTTTGAAGCGGTCTACGCGACAGCGGCCATGGCTGGTTTGTCAGTAGCCATCGCGAGAAAGTCGTCCCACACCATTGGTTTGCCAATGTGCCATCCCTGCGCATAGTCGCAGCCCAGATCGCGTAGTGCCGCAAGAGTAGCGGCATCTTCGACACCTTCAGCGACAACATCGAAGTTCAACGCATGAGCCAGCTCAAGCGTGGATTCTACCATGATGCGATCATTGCGGTTCTCGACCATGCCCCGGATAAAGCTCTGGTCGAGCTTCAATTCGTGAGCGGGGAAATCCTGCAGATAGTTGAGCGTGGCTTGGCCGGTTCCATAATCATCAATCGAGATCCGCGCACCAGCGGCGCGAAGCCGCTCGATAGCATTGCGGGCCTTAACCGAGTCAACCAAAGGCGCGCTTTCAGTGATTTCTAATGTAATTGATCCATCATGCTGATTATTAATTGTTTTTAGCTTACTTTCAGCTTCGTCGAGGAAGTCATCATCGCTCAGCAATTGAGCTGATATGTTGACAGCGATATTGAGGGCAAAACCATTCGCACAAGCGGCGTCGAGTTTGCTCATGGCCTCGCCCATAACAAACACGGTCAGCTCTTTGATACGGTGCTTGGTTTCCAAGAGCGGAATAAACTCTGCGGGTGAAATACGGCCGAGTTTGGGGCTGTCCCAGCGGACCAAACACTCTGCTGAGCTTATCAAGTTGTCATTCAATCTGAGCTTGGGCTGATAAACAACCGAAATTGAACCATTTTCAAGCGCGTCATCCAATTCACCAAGCAGCCTTTGGCGGAATTGGGCGCTTTCGTGGATGGTCTCTGTATTTGATGACCACACTACATCGCGTTTGCGGGCATCAGCCGACGCATGGAGTGCACCTTCGATTGATGTGTCGGTCCATCCGAAGTTTGCGCTGATCCGAAAGCGTTCGTTCTCAACTTCAATCGGGGATGTGAAGAGCGCGCGTGCACTGGCGAAGATGTTATCGGGATCAGTGATCGCCCCGCTTGTTACCAGCCAACCAAAGATGCCGCTATCAATGCGATAGACCTTTGCATCGCCAGCCAGCAATTCAAGCCGCTTCACGATTTGTCGGTCCAATTGAGCGATGTTCTCGGTTCCAAGCACGGTCATGACGTCGACGAAATCGGCGATCCGGGCGACGGCAATATGTGCAGTGGGGTGCCGTTTAAGTGCGCCTGCCATAGCTGCAGCGTTGCCGATTCCGGATGCCGTATCGGTCATGCGTTCGGCCCGCAGGTTGGCAGCGGCATTCAAAGTGCGGTGCATGAATACAAACGCACCGAGGAAAAGGATCGAGCCGGAAAGCGGGATGTAAATCATCGATGCCTGATCGAGCATAAGAGCAGTGCCGATCAATCCGATTGCACAAGCCGTCGCCAATTGTGTTGGTTTGGACCAAGCCTTGTTTGAACGAGAGGCCCAAATCAATGCCGCCGCGATCATAGTAAAAACGAGGGCGAGCGTTAGGCCAGTTGATAGATCTCCGCGACTTCGATCCTGTAAGAGGGTCTCTGCTGCTTGAGCCTGAATGACCACCCCTGGCTTTACCCCGAACAATGCGGTCGGGTAGCGATCGCCAAGCTCAATCGCGGTGGCACCAAAGACGAACCGTTTCCCTTGGACATCTTCGCGTGCAACGCGGCCTTCCAAAAGGTCGATGAACGACACCCGCGGGATAGTTTCGACGTCGATCGCCTGATCAATGCGGAAAAATTCACCAACCGCGCCGGCTTTCTTTGCCAACATGTTGGGCAGAGATGGGCGCGGCATATCGCTCGTGGTGACGCCGTTGGGGTAGAATGTGATGTGGCCATCGGCGCTCGGGAAAACATTGACCGACGCAAGGAAGGCATGTTCGCGGAATTCCGGTATCGGCAAAGCTTCCGAATAGACTTCGCCGTCTGCAGTTTGATTGACCTGCCGAAATGTCGGCAGGATCACTGGCTGATCGATAGATGCAAATGCGGAAGCGAGGCTTTGATCGTCTGTTTGATTTGAATGCGAGGAGAAGTCGACGTCGAACGCGATTTGCTCTGCGCCAAGCCTATCAAGCTCGGCAACGGCTTTTGCGTAGTGGCTGCGAGGCCAGGGCCATTGATTGAGTTCCAACAGCGAACGCCCATCAATTTCGACAATCGCGATTTCACCGCTCGCTGGAGATATGCGCAAAGTATCGCGACCATCTCTGACGGAATTCTCGATCCCGTTCCCGATGCCGGAGACCAGCATCAAACACGCCGCCGCAGCCGCAATCACGAATGCCCACGCGCTGATCCGCGCATTCACATTTGGAAAGATTGATCGCGCAATTCGCAACGCACACCTCCTTCTAGCTGGCGCCCATCGCCAACAGAAAGATATCTATGCCTGAAAAGGGTTACCGCGCCGTTTGTATTGGCACACCCTTTTGCCTCGAATTGCTCAAGCAGGATCGAGAGATTCGATACTTTCAATCCGGCCCCGTGCGCCATCACGGTAATCGTGAAGATCAGCAGCCCCGCTACCCGCTCCATCGAATCCGCCCTCCACCAGCGCATTGTCCGAAAGTCCAAGGTCGCCGCCAAGATCGAATTCGTCGGAGTTGTTTAGCGTAACGGAGAAGCTGCCTCCATTTTGGGTCAGGCCAATGGTGTCATCGTCGCTGAAGTCTTTGCCGCCACTTCCGCCATTACCATTTCCGTTGTTGCCTTGGCCATTGGCACCGCCGTTACCGTTGCCGTTTCCAAAATTGCCATTGCCATTGCCATTGCCATTGCCATTGCCATTGCCATTGCCATTGCCATTGCCATTGCCATTGCCATTGCCATTGCCGTTGCCGTTGCCGTTGCCGTTGCCGTTGCCGTTGCCGTTGCCGTTGTTTCGGCCTTTGCCCCGGTTCTTGTCGTCATCGCCATCGTCATCGTTAGACTGACCATCATTGCTGTCGCTGTCGTCGCTTTCATTGGAGCCTAAGCCGAGGTCCGCACCGATATCAGTCTCGTCATCGGCGCTACCGGTTGAGTCGTCGTCATCTGCGATGGAATCGGTTTCATCGCCGCTTCCATTGCCACCGCTTCCGCCGTTCCCATTCTCGCGTTCGATGCAAAAGATCTGACCGCACGCGCGGCCGTCGCCGTCGTTCAAACTGTCGCGGCCTGAGGGTTCACCTTCATCACGACTATCGACGCAAATGCCTGCGATACAAAACCTCTGATCATCGTTCGAGTCTGAAGCATCGTTGCTTCCGTCAATCGCACCGTCGCCAACATTCTCGGGGTCGCCATCGCCGTTGCTCATGCCGTCTGGGTCCAACACAACAACATCGTCGGCATCATCATTTTGGCCGTTGCCGTTACCGTTACCGTTACCGTTATTGCCTTGGCCGTTGGCACCGCCATTGCCGTTTCCATTTCCGAAATTGCCGTTCCCGTTGCCAGGCGCGTTTTGATCATCGGCCCCGTCATCGGCCAAGACATCGACGTCGTCGTTATCATCTGGTTTTTCGCCGCCAGAGCAATTCGGAACGCCGGCACACGATCCGTTTTCCTGATCTTCGGCGTAGTTCAAATCATTGCCATCACCGACGTTCGGTGCAACCGGCTGATCTGATCCGTCAGCTTGCTCAATGATCGGCTCAACTACGGGCGGGTCGATGGAGACAGCGGAATCCACTACAGCGCCGTCGGAATCCGACTGTTCTGCGTCCGCTTCACCTGTATCGACTGCGTCGTCGATCGGAGTTGTATCCTCTGCTTCAATTGGCTTGGCGCCGATCACGGCTTCGATAGTTGAGTCTGCCGCGAATTCTGAATCATTTGCCGAGCGAACGTCGTTTGCTTCGGCGCCGCTGGTGTTGTCGTCTACGCGAACCGTTTGCGAGACAGGGATGGTCCCGACCCGGCGGTTTTTGTTCCCCGAGACGGCGTTGTTTATTGCAAGCCTGCTTGAGGACGCATTTGCAGGCTGGTCGGCACGACCATTATTGGATGCTGCTGCGACCGCTGGCGTTGCCTGCCCGGATGTCTCGCGGCGCGATGACACCGATTTGACGAATTCCGGTGCACCGCGAACGATTGCTTTCTGGATTTCATCGGCGCTTCGACCTGGCGCAACGATCATCAGGTTTTCAAGATCGCCCGCCTCCACAAGTCCGACAAGGCCGGGAGTCAGAAGTGCTGCCTCCAGATCATCGTTCGTCGCAACTTCGACTGCGCCTTCGGTGACTTGGACGCTTGAGTTTGTGCCGGAGACTGACACGTTAAAGGTCGTGCCCTTAACAACCGCCGCCATATAAGGGGTCTGCACACCGAAATGCGGTGTCGACTTTTTCTCGATTTTGAAAAGAGCGTTGCCGAGATTCTGGAAAAACTGGATCACTGGCCCAGCTTCTTCCGGCACTGCAACCTTCAATTCGGCGCGCGGTGAAACGACGACGAATTCTTGACCGCGAACGAGCACGGCGCGCCCTTTCGGGCCGGTGCGGATCACATCGCCTGGTTCGACGGTGCTGTTCTGTCGGGCGGAAAGCACTTTGCCATCGCGCACAATCGTAACGGTGCCGCTCGCTTCCGACACTTTCCAGTCCGGGGCCGCAGCAAGCGCGCTGGTGCTTGCGAACAATGTCGCGAGCGCAATCGTGCGTTTGGTGAAAGTGAACATGACCCAACTCTTCTTAAAAATATTTGTCGACGTAAGCCGAATAGCGAATGGGCGTTCAATGAAGGGTGAAAGGCGATGCTTACGGGGAAGTTAATTCCGGCTGACAGGTAAGGAATTCTTAGGTGTGAATGACTAGGCGGCCCATGAATTGGAGGCCCGAATGCTGTCGAATAAAGCGCTGGCTATGGTCGCATTGACGTGCGTACCAAGTTTTGCAGTGCATTCACAAAATGTTGAAAATACGCCGAAAATTGTGTTTTCGGATGTGTTGGTTGTTGCACAACCAGCGGTTGCGGCCCCGCGCGAATCCAATGATCAGATCAGCGCGGTTGTGATTTCGGGCAATGAAGCAATTGATGAGTTAAAATACCAGGCTAGGGTTGAAGCATTCTTTGGCGAGCCGCTGACCGATGAAGTGCTCGATCAGCTTACTGATGAGCTTGTTACTCTCGCGAAAGAAGAGGGCTTCCCTTACGCTCGAACCACGATTGACCGCGATGCTGCGGCTCTAGGCATTGTGCAGGTGAACGTAGACGAAGGGCGCATCGATGAGATCGCTTTTGACGGCTATGAAAACGCAATGGCGATGCAAACACTGTCGACATTGACCGGTCGGCCTGCATCAAAGCGTGATCTTGAATCCGCTCTGCTGCTTGTTTCCGATATTCCGTCGGTCTCGCTTCGCGGAGCAAAATTGCGCCGTATTGAAGGCCGCAATGTGCTGGTTGTTACGCTCGAAAAGCGTGATGCGCGGGCTCGCATCGGCTTCGACAATTACGGGACCGAGACTTTCGGGCCAATCCGCGCCAGCGCTTCGACCCAGATGACAGATGTTCTGTCATCGGCGGACGAACTGCGCACATCCGTCCGCATAAATCCGATTGAGCCGGAAGAATTGTTGTTCGTTTCCGGCTTCTACAAAACGCAGCTAACGGTAGATGGTCTGACATTCTCTGTATCTGGCGGGCTGGGGACCACGGATCCCGGCGGCGCTTTGGGTGGCTCTGACATCACCGGTGAAACGCGCCGGATCAACGCGCAATTTGCTATGCCTGTGAAGCGTACCAAAAAAGCGAGTGCATGGGTGGAAGGTGACGTTTCCTACGCCTCGATCAAGCAGGATGATCTTGGGGCGTTGCTTCGCGATGACACTTTGGTCACGGCGTCGGTCGGCCTGCGCACACGTTTTGCCTTCGCTGGCGGAACGGCGCGAACCGGAGTGTGGCTGGAGCGCGGCATAGGACTCCTTGGGGCAACCCGTCGGGGCGATCCGATTGCGTCGCGCGCCGATGGCGATGGCATATTCACCAAGGTCCGCTTTACGGCAGACGCCAACCTTCCGCTCGCGAAAAGATTGAGCCTCTACCTCTCTGCGGGTGGTCAAATTGCAGACAGGCCGCTGCTCGCCGGTGAAGAGCTCGGGCTGGGCGGCGCGTACCGCACGCGAGGATATGATTTTGCCGAAGTGCTCGGCGATGAAGGCGTCTATGGCCTTGCCGAGATGCGTTACAATTTGAACACGGGCGATCTTCCGCTCGATTTCCTCCAACTCTATGCCTTCGCTGATGGCGGATATGTCAATGACATCGCGCAATCGGGCGGTGAGGGCTCGCTGTTCTCGGCTGGTCCGGGAATACGCGCCCGTCTCGGCGTACTTGATCTGGAAGTCGAGAGCGCGTTCCCGCTGGGCGGAACGGGCGAGCGCAGCACCAGCGACGATCCAGAGATCAATGTGCGCGCCGGTGTGAGTTTCTGATCCTTCAGGCTGTGTTCCGACCTCGTCCGGGGCAATTACCAACTAACATTTGCTGCTTGCATCCGATGCCCACAATTGGGACAAGGTCGCGGGTTGCATGATATGTAGGAGTCGGGCTTTAACAGCCCAACTTGGCGGGACTGTACAAGTCTTCTGTCGGCAAGGTCGGTAGTCTGACGACTGTCGGCTTGGGCAGAAGACCTGTTTTGGGATTGTGTTCCGGCAGGCATGGACGAAACAGGCGCATCTCGCGGGGGGAATGAGATGACGACACCACAGGTGCAATGGCGGCCGAAATGGCTTGTCCGGCAGGATTCTGGCTTCGTGGCTAGGGTCACTGCCGCGCTTTGCTTGTTGATTGCAGTTCCAACCAGTGTCGCAAATAGCAACTCTACCTATGAAGGTGTGGCCAGCTGCGCCGGTTCGACATGCCATGGCCGAGCCGAAGGAAACGGTGCTGTGGTCCGTCAGGATGAGATCGCGACATGGCAGGAGCCATCTTCACCCAGCGGCGCGCACAGCAGGGCCTTCGCTGTACTTGCTGGCAAGCGCGGCCAACAAATCGCGACTAGTCTCGGGCTAGGCAAGGCCACCCAAGCTCCCGCCTGCCTCGGTTGTCATGCAACCTATGTTCCCTCTACGCAGCGTGGCGCCCGTTTCCGCACAGATGATGGTGTCGGCTGTGAAAGCTGCCACGGGCCATCGGGTGAATGGCTTGCTGCACACTATGCGCGTCCTGCAACGCATGCTTCGAACGTCGCGAAGGGTCTGACTCCTCTGGAGAACCCTCAGGCACGCGCAAATGTCTGCCTCGATTGCCACTACGGTTCGACCAAGACCGGCCAGTTTGTAACCCATTCAATGATGGCGGCGGGGCATCCTCGTGTATCGTTCGAACTCGACCTGTTTAGCGCCCTGCAACAGCACCACGATATTGATGGTGATTACACCGCGCGCAAACGTGCGCCGAACGCCGTCCGGTTCTGGGCAGTCGGGCAAGCCGAAGCGGTAAAACGTGCGACCAGCCTGTTTGCTAAGCCGAAATTTGGCGCGGAGGGCGCTTTCCCGCAGCTCTATTTCTACGACTGTCACTCCTGTCATCGGACCATCACCGATGCACAGCAACGCAAGCTGACTTTTGAAACCAATCCGGGCCGCCCGATTCCATTTGGCAACCCGCCGTTCAATGATGAAAATATCATCATGCTTTCGGCGGTCGCGGGCGCGCTTGTGCCCGGCCAGGCAGACAGCTTTAAATCGGCGAGCCGCGATTTCCACCGTGCCATGGGACAAAGCGGATCGGACGCAAGGCTTGCCGCGCAGGAGCTTTCCCGGCGGGCAGGGGCGCTGTCCAATGCGCTAAGCCAGCGTGCCTACGCAGATGCCGACGCGTTTCGGGTGATTGAGATCGTATCGAGCAAGGCGACGTCTGATCGGTTCACCGACTATGCCGGATCGGTTCAGGCTGTGATGGCGATCGACACGCTGCTCAACGCGCTTGTGAAAGAAGGCCGTGTTTCGGTGGGCGCAGCGGCGGGAATACGGAGCAATATCAATCGCGCCTATGCTTCCGTGGCCGAACCGAATGCATACCGCCCCGCCGAATTTCGCTCGGCCCTTAAATCCGCTTCCGGCGCAATTGGAAGGTTGCGCTGATCGATGAAGGGGGGATGGAAAATACTGGCAGCGGCGCCTCTATTGGTGCTCGCGTCGTGCGGAGGAGGGGGAAGCTCGCCAAGCGGCGGCGGAACCAGTTCTGGTCCACCTACGCCTCCACCGCCACCGCCATCGCCGCCACCAACCGGCGGGTTCTTCAGCGTTCCTGCGGCAGAAAGCCTTAGCGCTGCAGAAGTCGGAGCCGTCATTGCACAAGCTGCCGCTCAGGCCGCGTCTCAGGGGGACGCGGCAACAATCGCTGTCACGGATCGCGTCGGCAATGTTCTGGGCGTTTTCCAAATGCCCGGCGCTGGCGCCACAGCGGACATTCCCGGCGCGCCCAACGGGCAAAATATCGATGCGCAGGGACTGACCATACCAGCGACAACGGCAGCCATCGCGAAGGCAGTGACCGGAGCCTATTTGTCGAGCGGCGGGAACGCGTTTTCAAGCCGGACGGCGAGCATGATCGTGCAAGAGCATTTTCCGCCTGCACCCACAACAGCCGGATTGGAAAGTGGCCCTCTGTTCGGGGTGCAGTTCAGCCAATTGCCGTGCAGCGATCTTGTGAGCCGCGCAAGCGACGGCATGATCGGTCCGCAGCGTTCGCCGCTTGGCCTGTCGGCTGACCCTGGCGGTTTCCCGCTCTACAAGAACGGTGTCGTTGTTGGCGGTATCGGTGTCATTGCAGACGGCGTTTACGGATCCGATCCGAACGTGCTCGATGTCGACAACGATGTAGATGAACCGATCGCCTTGGCCGGGACGGTAGGGTTCGAGGCACCAGTCAGCATCCGCGCAGATCGCATTTTCGCCGATGGAACATCACTGCGATACACCGATGCGACATACGCGCAGCTTAGCTCGGTCAGCGGCGCTAGCTTTGCAGGCACAGCCGGATCGATTGTTGCGGTCGCGGGATACCACTCTGGTGGCGGTCTGATCGCGGGCACTGCCTATGGCAGCGAAGCCTCTGGCATCCGCCCTTCGACGGCGAGCGAATTTTCGCTGACCGACGCGTTTGTCTTATCGAATGGCGCTGGCATGAACCGCTTCCCCATTCGCGCTGGCACAGACGGGGCGGACATTGCTTCGCCAATTACCAGCGCAGAGGCTCAGGCAATCCTCGAAGAGGCCTTTAAGGTGATGACGCGCGCGCGGGCGCAAATCCGTCAGCCATTGGATAGCCGCGCGCAGGTGAGCATCAGTCTGGTCGATACTCGGGGGCGGGTGCTCGGTATCGTTCGTTCCCCCGACGCACCGATTTTCGGCATTGATGTGAGCCTTCAAAAAGCGCGCACAGCGAACTTTTTCTCCGGCGCATTCGCCGCGAATGAGCTGGGCGCTGCGGCTGGTGAAGTGCCGCAGTTCGTGAACCGCGTTCGGACTTTCCTGAATGATCCGAACGCTCTCACCGGATCGTTTGCCTTTGCGGATCGATCTGGCGGCAATCTGTCGCGGCCTTTCTTCCCCGATGGCGAAGTCGGTCAGCCGCATGGGCCGCTCTCGCGCCCTATCGATCAATTCAACCCGTTTTCAACCGGTCTGCAATCTGCGTTGATTGTCGGCAATGTCGGTCAGCATCTCGGCTTTGTTCAGGGCGCCAATCTCGACACTCCTGACAATTGTACAACCCTGCCTCAGATAAATGCAGGCGAGACGCGGCTGGATAACGGAATCCAGATTTTCCCCGGCTCGGTGCCAATCTATCGCGGCAACCAACTGGTCGGCGGGATCGGTGTTTCGGGCGACGGGATCGATCAGGATGATATGATTTCGTTTCTCGGCCTCCATAATGCTGGGCAAAGCATCGGCGGGATCAACAATGCGCCGCTGGATATCCGTGCAGACCGGATTGTGGTGCAGGTTGGCGGGCGTGAAGTTCGATTGCGTTACGTCAATTGTCCGTTCGCGCCGTTCCTCGATACCAATGCGCAAAATGTGTGTGAGGGGCTGTAGCAATGGCTGTCTCGCTCATTCCTTTAGCGATGATCGCGCAACCAGCGCAGCAGGCTGAAGAACCGCCTGTTGTTCCTGCGCAAGAAGAGACGGTTCAGGAGCCGGATTGGGAGAAAGAACCGCCGCCGGTTGATCCCGGCATCATCGAAGGCCGTGAGCGGCCCGGTTTCCAAGGAGAACTGCCAGACCGGATTGACCAGACCAACGAAGGCGCTGCGCGGGCTCCTCCACCGGAAGCATTTCCGACAGACCAGATTCCGATTCCAGATCGCTGGCGGCTGATCGAGGATTTGGGGCTGCTCAAAGAGGACATCCTCGATCCGTACAACCAGAACACTTACAAGGGTGATCGCCCGATCAATCCGGATAAGGTTCCGTGGTTGCCAATTACAGGCGATGACTGGTTCTTCGTCGTCAACGCGATCAGCGACAGCGTCTATGAGCCGCGCACATTCCCAATTCCTGTCGGCATCCAGACCACCGAAGACGTCGACCGTTTGGATGTGTTCGGCGATGATTTTTCGACCGTCCTGTCCCAGACATTCATTGTCGGCGCTGCGCTTTTGAAAGGCAGCACGGCCTATAAGCCGCCCAGCGTCGAATACCGCGTAACGCTCGCTTACAACGTCAATTATGTCGACGTGCCCGAGCGAAGAGTATTGTTTGTCGAGCCTTCGCAGGAAAGCGACCGGCTGGATCATTTCCTCGGCGTGCAGGAAGCCTTTGTCGACTACCACTTCACGCAGTTCGACAATGACCGTTTCGATTTCATCTCGATCCGTGCCGGCATCCAGCCGTTCCAGTCCGATTTCCGCGGTTTTCTGTTCAACGACAACCAGCTCGGCGTGCGGCTGTTCGGTAACCGCGACAACAACCGGTTTCAGTTCAATCTCGGCGCGTTTTGGCGGCTTGAGAAAGACACCAATAGCGGCCTGAATTCAGTCGTGAAAACGCCGCGCGATGACTTTGTGTTTATCGCCAATGCCTATCGGCAGGACTTTCTTATCCCTGCGCTGACCAGCCAGATCACTTTCGCTTACAACCGGAACCGCGAAGCGGGCGATATCGAGATTGACGATAACGGATTTCCCGTGCGCCCGGCACTGCTCGGAAACTTGCGTGGGCGCGATTACGATGCCTACTATATCGGCTACAACGCCGATGGCCGCGTCGGACGGATCAACGTCACCGCGAGCGCCTATTGGGTGCTGGGCGAGGATCGGAACAACATCTTCACCGGCGAACCCGCCAGCATCAATGCGCAGTTCGCAGCGGCGGAACTTAGCTATGACCGGGACTGGATGCGGTTCCGCCTGTCGGGTGCATATCAAAGCGGCGACAGCGATCCGTTTGACGACACACAAGGCGGGTACGACGCGATCTTTGAAAACCCGGTCTTTGCAGGCGCGGACACATCATATTGGATACGCCAGACCATCCCGTTTGCTGGCGGCGGACGCGCGGTTTCTGTGAATGGCCGCAATGGCATCCTGAACAATCTGCGCAGCTCGAAGGAACAAGGGCAGTCGAACTTCGTCAATCCCGGCCTTATTTTGGCAGGAGTGGGCGCAGACTTAGACCTGACACCGGAATTCCGGCTTTCAGCCAATGCCAATCATCTCTGGTTTGAAGATACAACGTCTCTGCAAGTGCTGCGCAATGAAGGCTCGATCCCGAAAGAGATTGGCTATGATCTGTCGGCGGCTGCGATCTGGCGACCCAAGGCAAACCAGAACATCGTTTTCCGCCTGTCCGCTGCGACACTGATCGCTGGTGATGGTTTCCGCGATCTGTTCGATGCGCGGGCTGGCGGGCGCGAATTCGTCTCTGTTCTTGCAAATGTGGTGCTGACTTACTGATGAAACAGCTACGCGCATCTCTCGGCAAACACTTGCTACAACAACTCGCTCTGGTGGCGGCGATTGTCACGCTTGGCCTGGCGATCTTCGCAAATGAGACAATGGCGGCGGATAAGGAAAAGCCGGTCAAGCGTGATTACAGCCGCGTGATTGCCGCGCCTGCACCTGCGAACCAATCGGTCGCGCAGATGATGGCAAAGTCGGAAGGCTGCAACACCTGCCACGTCAAAACTGATGCACCGACAATGCACGTAACACCCGCCGTGCGGCTGGGTTGCACCGATTGCCACGGCGGCGATGCGAGCGTTCGAGGCAATTCGGAATTGCCGCATGATCATGCTGATTATGTCGCGGCACGCGACCGCGCCCACGTTCTACCGAAATATCCCGATAGCTGGCACTGGCCGTCGTCGGCGAACCCGAAACGCTCTTACGCGCTGCTCAACAAAGAAGCGCCGGAATTTGTGAAATTCGTGAACCCATCGGACTACCGCGTGGCGCGCGAGGCATGCGGGTCTTGCCATATTCAATCCATCGAAGCGGCTGAACGTTCGATCATGGCGACAGGCGCGATGCTGTGGGGCGGGGCGTCGTACAATAACGGTCTGCTGCCGTTTAAGAACTATCTGCTCGGTGAAGCCTACACCCGCAATGGCAAACCTGCGAAACTTGTCTCGCCAACCGGTCCAAGCGGCGAGCTGACCGAAGATCAGATTGCGCGGGGCGCGATCAAGGAAATGTATCCGCTGCCGACATGGCACGTGCTGCCGCCGGGGGACATCTTTCGCGTGTTTGAGCGCGGCGGGCGCACAATCAACTCGCAATTCCCCGAAATCGGTTTGCCCAACCCGACGGGGCAGATTCAACGGCTTGAGGAGCCGGGCCGACCCGACCTGAAACAGTCCAACCGTGGTCCGGGAACCGGTCTGCGCGTAGCGATCCCTGCGCTGAATATTCACAAGACGCGCCTCAACGATCCGTTTACATGGTTCATGGGTACCAACGATCAGCCGGGCGATTATCGCCATTCCGGCTGCGCCTCCTGCCATGTCGTTTACGCCAATGACCGTGAACCGCGCCACTCGCTCACCTATGCAAAATATGGCCGCGATGGTCAGACGATCACAAGCGATCCAACGATTGCCAACAAGCTCGAAAAAGCCTCGGGCTATGGCAAGGATGATAAGGGTCATGGCGGTCTGAAACAGCCGGGCAAGACCTATGACGATGATGCGCTAACGATTGATGGCAAGATGAAGGAAAAGGGGCACCCGCTCCAGCACGTCTTCACCCGCTCAATCCCCACTGCGCAGTGCATGAATTGCCATATGCACCAGCCGAACATCTTCCTGAACTCGTATCTCGGTTACACGATGTGGGATTACGAGAGCGACGCGCCGCTGATGTGGCCGAAAGAGCAAGCCTATCCCACTGCCGAGGAAGTGCGCGAAGTCATCAAGCGCAACCCCGAAGGCGCAGCTCCGCGCGGCAAATGGGCTGATCTCGATTTTCTCCGCAATGTCTATGACCTCAATACTGAGGCCAAGGACACGCAATTCGCCGATTATCATGGCCACGGCTGGAATTTCCGCGCGATCTTCAAACGCGACCGCGAAGGCAATCTGCTCGATAAAGAAGGCGAGATTGTCGACAATGACGATCCAGAAAAATGGCGCAAGGAAGGCGAGGGCAAGTTTGTCGAGCCCGGCACCAACCCGGGCAAAGCCGTTCACCTGATGAGCATCCACGCCGAAGTCGGCATGCAATGCGCGGATTGCCATTATGAGCAGGACAGCCACGGCAACGGACTGATTTATGCCGAGGTCGCAAACGCGATCGAGATCGGATGTAAGGATTGCCACGGCACGCCGGACGCATACCCGACACTGCGCACTAGCGGCCCCGCTGCTCCGCCAAAAGGCCACGATCTTGCGCTGCTACGCAACCCGGATGGTAAGCGCCGCTTTGAATGGATCGACAATGGCGACGGCTCGCGCAAGCTTATGCAACGGTCGATTGTTGACCCAGAGCTTGAGTGGGAGGTCAGCCTCGTCAAAGACTCGGTCGATCCCGACATGCCCACCTTCAACGGCAAAGCTGCGCGGGCCAAGCTGATGAGTAAATACGGCGCGGAAACTGGCAAGTTTGAATTCGGAACCGGCGTCGAAGAAGAAGACCGCGCGCACCAGGATCCGGAGATGGCGTGTTTCACATGCCACCTGTCTTGGACGACGAGTTGCGGCGGGTGTCACCTGCCGATTGAAGCCAACTGGAAGACCAAATCGCATCGCTATGAAGGCGGCGAAACGCGCAATTTTGCGACCTATAACCCGCAGGTCGCGCGCGATCAGATGTTCCAGTTGGGTAAGCACCAGACGACCAAGGGCAATCAGACCGCACCGGTCCGCTCGTCATCGGCGCTGGTATTGTCTTCGACCAATATCAACCGCGAGCGTATCTACGTGCAGCAGCCGCCGATCAGTTCGATTGGCTTCTCCTCACAAGCCTTCGCGCCGCATTTCCCTCACACTGTACGCGGCACTGAGACCAAAGGCTGTTCGGACTGTCACCTCTCAGAAAAAGAAGACAACAACGCGATCATGTCGCAGCTCCTGCTGCTCGGCACGAACTATGTGAACTTCGTCGGCATGCATGCATGGACCGGACAGGAAGACGGCTTCACCGCCGTTCGCGTGACCGAATATGAAGAGCCGCAGGCCGTCATCGGATCCTACCTGCACAAATACGCTTATCCCGATTATTGGGGCATGCATGTCGATAACAATGGTCGCGAACTCAAAGACTGGGTGCGCGGCAAAGCCTTTGACGAAGATCTGAGCGGGGAAACTAAACCGTTCGAGGAATTCGTCAATGTTCACGAGGGCACAAAGGACCGCGTTGGCTGCCTACAATTGCGCGGTGAGTATATGTTCGTGGCGGAGGGCCGTGGCGGCTTCCGCGCGTACGATGTTGCCTCGATTGCAAACAAAGGCATTTCCGAGCGGATTATCACTGCGCCATTCTCACCGCTTGGCCATGACACGCATGTCGATACCACCAACGCGACCTGCATGGCGCTGGCTACGAACCAGCCCATCGCGCCGACGCGCAGCACAGCGGAACTGCGTGAGATCAATCAGGAACAGGCGTTCCTGCCGATCTACAATTATGCGGTGATTACCGATGCGGTTGAAGGCTTGGTGTTGGTCAATGTGAATACGCTGGCTGACGGCGAGTTCCGCAACAACAATCTCGACCGTAAGGTTTTTGCGGATGGCAGCACTGCTTGGAACCCCGATGGTGTTCTGAATGGGGCTTCGCACATTCACCTTGCTGGTGAGGTCGCTTTCATCACTGCGGATCGAGGGCTTGTAGTGGTTGATCTGGCCGATCCCAGTGCGCCGAAAGTTGCTGCGATTCGCGAGCTGACCGACGCACGGGCGAGCACGATCCAATTCCGCTATCTCTGGGTCACCGATGTAGATGGCGTAAAGCTGTTTGATGTCACCGACATGCGCAATCCGGTCGCCGTGCCAGAAGGTACGGTTCCATTGGCCGATGCGCAGCGCATCTATGTCGCGCGAACATATGCCTATGTCGCGGCGAAGAATGACGGTCTTGTGATCATCGATGTGACCCGTCCGCGTGCCCCTGTGATCTCGCAAAAAGTCACGCTTGGCGGGACGCTCAACGATGCGGAGGACGTGATCGTCGCCTCAACCAATGCCTCGCTGTTTGCCTATGTCGCCGATGGCCGCAACGGGATGAAGGTGCTGCAACTGACCAGCCCCGACAGCCAGCGCAACTTCTATGGCTTTAGCCCGAAGCCAGTGCCGGAATTGGTCGCATTCGCAAAAACATCCGCGCCAGCGATTTCGCTGTCCAAAGGCCTCGATCGGGACCGTGCGGTGGACGAAACCGGCGGTCAGATGGCGGTATTTGGCAGGCTTGGTTCACGGCCATTCACTCGGCCCGAGATGGAGAAGCTCTTCATGACCCGATCAGGCATTCCGTGGAAGGTCTCCGACGAGGTCAACATGAATGCTTGGATGGGCGCAAACCTTGATGAGACGCCGCGTAACGTGCGCCGCCGCGAGGATGATTTCACCGGAGAATAGATGACCACTGGCCGCACGATTGCAGCGGCCCGTTTGATCAGGTTCGCTCGTCGAGTAGTCCCTGCATCATGGGTTTCAAATGGTCGCTATACCGCGCGAGCGTTGGCCAATCGCCAACAGGCTGCAGGTGCGTGACAAGCGTATCATCATGCCAGCGGTGCAAGCTGTAGAATGGCGGTTCGGCGTCCACGATCCCGCGCTCATCTGCGACCTCGGTATCAACAGGGCGCAGGTCCAGCGTGACGGCAGGTGCGACGGCTGGTGTCACGCTAAGCGGGATACCGGCAACAGCTGAAAACACCGGGCGATGCAAATGACCCGATCCGATACCGACAATCTGTTTGTGGCCGGAGACGACGGCGTGAAAGCGCTGATACCAGGGTTCGCTAGCCTTGGGATCCATCCAATCGATCCCGGCCACAACTGGCGGGTGATGCAGGAAGATCATGGTCGGCGTGTCAGGATGTGCCTCAAGTTCACGCGTAACCCACGCCGCGCGTTTTTCGCAGAAGCCGCCACCATGGCGGCCCTGTTCCAGCGAGTCGATGCAGAGCACGCGAAATCCGTTGAGCTCGATGGCATATTGCACAAAGCCATCGTCATTTTCGTATCCCGGAAACACATCGACCAGAATACTTCGGGTGTCGTGGTTGCCTGTCATCGGATAGACGGGGAAGGGGCAGGCTTCGATTGCGCTGCGCAAACGCGCGTAACAGTCCCGGTCGCCGCCATCAGCAAGATCGCCGGAAAGGATAAGGATATCCGGCAGAACATCCTGTGCGAGGATATGATCGCGGACATCCAAAAAGCGTTTGTAATTGAACTCGTTTTCACCCGCGCTCGGGTCAAAGCCGATATGAATATCGGTTATCTGCGCGATCAAAAGCGCCGGTTTGGCATCTCCCATCCTCAGCGCTTTATCCCTTCGAGTATGGCAACCAGATTGGCGGGCATTTCATCCCCCCTCTCCGGCGCCCATGGTTTGGCAGGCGTGTGATAGGCGTGGCACATAGCGCAGCTTGATGGCACGATTTTGTCGGTTTTCACAGCCGCCTCGCCTTTGTGGCAATCGCGGCAACTGGCGAGATCGGGGATCAAGAGGTCGGTCGCTTCGCCAGATGTATCGGCTTCGTGACAACTGATGCAGGTCTCATCCTTGTGAGCTTCATGATCAAAATAGCCGTGGAAGAGGAATTGGTCGGGCAGGTTCACTGGCATCACATCCGCAACACCATTGGTGGTGGTGGGCAGGTGGCATTCGCCGCACACACCGTTGGGCCCGAGTGCGTTGCTGATCGAAAGGTAGGCGCCGAATGGCCGCCCGAAATTGGAATAGTAGCGGCGGCCTTGCGCGAATTGGCCGGGGCGGGTTCGTCCGCTTGATGCTGCCGGACGCGACCCGCGACTGACCTTCCTTAGGTCTTCACGAAGGTCATCGACATCGCCGTGACGCAGGCTAGTGAAACCCGAACCCGAGCGGCCCGAGACGAGGCTGTGGCAGCTTTCGCAGGATGACTCCATTTCGACCGGTTTGAAGCCGACTTTGTCGTCCGTTTCAGTGTGGCAATCGCTGCATTCCAATGCCGCGCCATATTTCCCGATGCTCAGCGCCATTCGGGCGACACCGCCCTGCTCATCCATGTGGATGTCATGCGGGAAGATAAGCCCGCTCATTTCGACTGGATTTGCATCGAGCGAGACGCGCATCGGCTTATCAGCGGCGAGCTTGGTGTAGAAAGTCGGGCGGAACTGCGGATGCTCTTCGCCGAAATCGTGCGCATTGCCGAGCGACGTGTCGGTCAGGCGCGTATCGAGATCGTTGTGGCAATCGGAGCAGAATTGCTGGCTGGCCGGTTCTTGCTTGACTGGGCCTTCGTGTTCGGTGTGGCAGTTCACACAGCCGAGTGGGCCTTCCTTGCCAAAGCTCTCGGCGATTTTCCACTGGAGCGCATCGCCAGCGCTGAACGGCGGCATGCCGGTGGCAAGGCGCGGTTTGTCGGCGTGGTCGCCCAATTCCTCGTGGCAGGTCAGACAGGTCGCATCCTGCACCGATACAAAGGGCGTGACGTGGCAGGCTTCGCAGTTTTCTTCGAGGCTGTGGTGCGCAAGACTCAATTCGCCAGTGCTCCATGTGCTGTCGAACACAACCTGTCCGGGCATATCGCTTTCCGGATCATTCTCGACCGGATCGCGGGTCAGGTGCGTGATTACGGGGATCGAAAGTAGAGCGATCAGAATGACTGCCGCAAACGCCCAAGACATGATCCGTTTGCTGGGTAGGGCGCTGGCCAAAGCAAAGCCGCGCAGCACGTCTTTCGTGTCGCTGCTTTCCGCCTGCTTGATCGTAATGCTGGTCGTGTCTTCGCGCCCAATCGTCAGCCGCGATGAGCCAAGCGACAGTTCCGCGCCTGCATTGGGCGCGATTTCAGCGCTGGTTTCCGTCTTGCCATCAATCCCGAAGCCAAGCCCGCTGACGCTTTCGACGATCAGGGTGCCATCGGGCGCTTCGTGGATGCGGACGTGATGTTGCTCAACCGCAAGATCTGGCAGATGGATGTCGTTATCAGTGGCGCGGCCAATCGTCAGATCGGATTGATCGAGCGTGCGATCGCGCACAATTTCCCGCCCGGCGGTGGTGAAATCTACAGTGCGGATCAGGAACGCCATGCTCTCACCCTCACCAATAATAGAACACGCTCACGACATGCGCGAGCAGTGCGGCGAGCAATGCGATGGTCGCCGGAATATGGATGAAGAGCCACACTTCGAGCAGCGCACGGATGCGCAAGTGGCGGCGGATTTGGGCAAGCTGTTCGGATCGGCGAGTAAGCAATGTGGTAACGCGCTCTTCGGCTTCGCTTCCTCCTGAAGGCATGTTTTTGAGAGCTTTCGCCGTGGCACATCCCGGATAGGAACCGGAAAGGCGACCCAGAGCGCCTCCGTAGAACACATCCTGTTCAAGCGCGGCGATAATCAGATCAGATTGTGCGCGGTCGAGCGGTTGCGCTGCGCTATCAAGCTGGCGGTCAATCGCGGTCAGCGCGTCGATCATCTCCCCGCGCGTCAGTTCCTTGCGGTTTGAACTCAGTTCGGCGGGCAAGGTGGCGTAGGCCCAGACGCCGTAAATGCCGGTGATGATCACCAGTAGCATCAGCACATAGGCGAGCGTATGGACGTTCCAGCCGATTTGGAAACCAGTGTGAAGCGTACCGATCACGATCAGTGACAGCCCGAGCCACACATGTGCGCTCGTCCAAGCTTTCAGGCTCCAGTGACCGGTTGTGATATTACGTTTGCGCACGCCCAGCAGGGATAGCCAGATGATCAGCAGCAGCCCGATCGTGCCCAGCGTATAGCCATACCAGCTGCCACCATTCGGGCGCGGCTCCTGATCAATCAGCGCATAGCCGACGCCTGCCGCAATGCAGAGCACGACCGCAATTTTCAGCCAGCGCCAGTTCCTGTGCTTAAGGAAGCTGACATGATCGGCATCGCGCCTTTGCTCGTCCTGCTTGAACTTGTTCTGCGCTGTGCTGGCCATCACTCAACATCCTCGGTGATCTTGGTGAAGGTCAGAAATTTGTCGGGTGACACGCGGATCGCCGCGCCAGTCGGGCAGGCGCGCACGCAGGCGGGGCCGCCTTTGATCCCAGCGCACATATCGCACTTGATCGCCTGTTTCGGCTGTTCGGGATCGCCATTGGTCTTGCGCCATTTCGCCGATGCCTCGCCGGGGCCGGGGCCGCTGCCAAATAGCAGCCATTGCAACAGCGATGGTTTCTTCGGCGGTTTCGGATCCATGCGGATCACACCGTAGGGGCAGTTGCGCTGACAATTGCCGCAGCCGATGCAGGTCTCGTCGATAAAAACTTCGCCATCGGGGCCGCGCTTGATCGCGTTGGGCGGGCAATCGGCCATGCAGTGTGGGTGCTCGCAGTGGCGGCATGACGTCGGCACGTGAAGGTGCGCGTAGGTTTTGCCCGCCTCGCGATCGAGCCGCGAAAGTCCCTCATGCGCGTCGGCGCAGGCGCTTTCGCAATTGTCACAGCCAATGCAGAGCTTCTCATCAATCAGCAGCACGTCGGTCGCTTCGCCCAGTCCCTGATCGACGAGGAAGGATGCGGTTTCAGAATACATATCGACGGCGCCGTCAAAATCGTCTTTGCGGCTTTCGATAAAGGCGTTGATCTCGCGCCGACCCGCCATATCGGAGAGCGCACGCTCGCGCACAGCAGGGTTGCGCTCCATCAATTCCATAAAGCCTTCGCCAGGTAAGCGGATAACTTCGGACTTGATTGCAGCCTTCACCGTCGCGGTGCGCGCTGATCCGTCGATCACTGCCATTTCGCCAACATAGCTGCCAGCGGGGAGGTAAGAAAGGAACACGGGCCTTCCGCCGATGGCCTTCTCGACGATCATCGAACCGCGGCGGATGATGAAGATGTCTTTGTCATCCGCGCCTTCTTCGATGATCACCTGACCGGCGCGGATATCCATCACTTCGCTGCTTTCGACCAGCGGCGCGACGTCTTCTTTGGTCAGGCCCGATCCGAACATTTGCAGCAATTGCCGCTCAACCGAGATGCGATTCACCGCGCGCGCTGCGCCGGGTGATGTGGCAATCAGTTTAAGCGCAGCGGTGCGCGACAGTTCAATGGCAACAACAGGTTCAGCGGCGCGAATGGTAGCGCCCCTGCGACGACCAGAGATCAGGCCGACCTCGCCAAAGATTGATCCTTGCTCGATCGGCACGGTGATTGATGGATCATCCGGATTGACTTCAACCGCGACGGAGCCCTCGGCGATGGCAAACATCGACGATCCCGGCGCGCTGCGGGTGAAGATCACGTCGCCCGCCTCGTAAGCGTGAACCGCGCTGTCGAGCATCAGTTCGCGCAGCTGCAGCGTGGAAAGCTCTTCGAGGATGGAAACATTGCCGCCAAATATTCCGAGCCAGTGTTCGACATCGTGATTGCCGGGCAGAACGCTGAATTTCTCGGCGAGGATCGGCTCGTCGGCAGGCTTCAGTTCCTCATTACCGTTGAGGAATTCGATCACGTCATAGCCCTGGTTCATGCAGTGCTTGATCAGCGGATACCCCGCGAGCGCGCCGATCACGTGAATGCCGGGTTTGGTGGTTTCAAAAGCAGGTGTCAGCTTGGGAAAAGCGCCGCGTTCTTCACTGGTGAACTCGATCCCCATCGCTTCGACAAAGCCGCGCGGCGGCTGTGAACCGGTGCGCGCGATTATACGGTTGCAGGGAATGGTTTCCTGACCGTCGCGCGTTTCCAGCACCAATTCGCCGTTCTTCACCTCGGCAGGGCTGGTTTCGCGGCGGACGCTGATGCGCCCCTCTTGTTCGGCTTCTTCCAGCAAAGTGACATTGGCTGCTTTCGCGCGGGCGAAACTGTCGCGGCGGTTGAGGATAGTCACAACATTGCGCTGCGCATCATCAGCCGCGAGTCCCAGAGCGTTCTCGATACCTGCGTCGCCAGAGCCAACCACGGTGATGTGCTCGTCGAAATATTCGCCCGGATCATCCAGTTGGTATTGGATCATCGGATCATCGGCGCCGGGGCAGCGCAGCATATTCGGATTGCCTTGCGTTCCAATGCTGAGAACGATGGTTTCCGCTCGCACGGTCTCCCCGTTCTTCAGCGTGATCGTGAAATTGCCTTTGTCGCCTTCGACCTTGGCAACCTCGGCATTCATCATGACGTTCACATTTTGCGCGGCGGCCTGTTCGTCCCAAATGCCAAGGATCGTCTCGCGCTTGCCCGCGTCGAAATCAAAGTCACTGCGCAGTACCAGATTGGAGGGCGTCGCCATGACGTGCTTGCCCTTTTGGTACTTGTAAATCGTGTCAGAGAGGTGATCGGTTTTTTCGAGTAGGACGTGGCTCATTCCAAGCGCTGCTGCGTGTGCAGCGGCACTCAATCCGGCAGGGCCGGAGCCAACAATGGCGACTTTATACAAGTCCGACAATCTATCCCCCCCTTTGGATAGATTTACACCCATCGCCACCATAGGGAAGTGGCTCAAAGATGCCAGAGAGAATTGCTCAATTCTCCCGGCGATGTTAGCGCCCGGCACATGGGATTGGACAACGAAATGACCGAAGCTGACACCGATACGAACGCCAAGACTGAAGGCAGTTCGAAAGCTGGCTGGATTTTGCTTGGCGCGGCGGCGCTGCTGGCCGCTGGATCGGTCGCATATAATGTGATGGATGCGGGCGGCGGAGAGGAAACCGAACAGGTTGCCGCAAGTGGCCAGCCAAGCATCGAAGATCTGCGAAAACTTGCCGAAGCATCCTCCGATGATGCAGGCGCGTGGGGTGATCTAGCCTACGCTCATTTCGAACAAGGCGAATTTGCAGAGGCCGCCGCTGCCTATGAAAAGGCTGTCGAGATTGATGCTGGCGCTGCGATCCTTTGGTCTGCGCTGGGTGAGGCGCGGGTGATGGCCAATGACAGCGCCGCACCGGATGCCGACCCGCTTCCCGCTGCGGCGATGGATGCGTTTGCGAAGGCACTGGCGATCGATGATAGCGATCCAAGAGCGCGCTATTTCATGGCGGTGAAGAAAGACGTTGATGGCGATCACGCAGGCGCAATTGCGGACTGGCTCGATCTGCTTTCTGATACGCCGCCCGGTGCGCCGTGGGAGCAGAACCTTGTCGAGACCATCCAGCAAGTCGGTGCGATCAACGATATCGATGTTGCGCAGCGCCTAGCCGCTGTCAGCGATGGCAGAATGCCGGTTGCGAATGGCCCTGCAGCGTCAAATGTTCGCGGGCCGAGCGAGGCAGAACTGGCCGCGGCAAGCGCAATCCCACCCGGTGAGCAGCGCACCATGGCCGAAGGAATGGTCGCCCAACTTGAGGCCCGCCTTCAAAGCGAGCCGGACAATCTGGACGGATGGGTCATGCTGATGCGCAGCCGCATGACATTGGGAGAGCCCGGCAAAGCAAAGACCGCGCTAACCGCCGCTGTCGCCGCCAATCCAGACTATGAAGGCGAATTGAAACGGCAGGCGCAGGCGCTCGGTGTGCCGCAATAAAAAGGGCGACCCAATCGGGCCGCCCTTTTGAAATTGCGCTTTGGCGTGGTGCTTAGACGACGCCGAATGCCAGCATTGCGTCTGCGACTTTTTTGAAGCCTGCGATGTTTGCGCCCTTCACATAGTCGACATAGCCATCGCCATCGTCGCCATACTCTACGCATTTCTCGTGAATGCCTTCCATCAGATCGGTCAGCATGTCGCCAAGGCGCTCCTGGTTCCAGCTGATCCGCTCCGAGTTTTGGCTCATTTCGAGGCCTGACACCGCAACGCCTCCAGCGTTCGCCGCCTTGCCCGGTCCATAAAGGATTTTGGCATCGTGGAAGACTTTTACGCCTTCTAGCGTGGTGGGCATATTCGCGCCTTCGGAGACGCCTTTGCAACCATTGCTGACCAGCGATTTCGCTTCGTCTTCATTGAGCTCATTCTGCGTGGCGCAAGGCAATGCGAGATCGCATTCGACGCCCCACGGCCGTTCACCTTCGTGATATGTCGCGCCTTTGAACTCATCGGCGTATTCGCTGATCCGGCCGCGTTTCACGTTTTTCAGGTGTTTGACCCAGTCGATCTTTTCTTGATCGATGCCGTCCGGGTCATGGATGAAACCACCGGAATCCGACATGGTCAGAACCTTGCCGCCAAGCTGCGTGATTTTCTCCGCTGCGTGCGTCGCGACATTGCCTGATCCGGAAATAACGGCGCTTTGCCCTTCGACATCATTACCCTGATGTTTGAGCATGTTTTGCAGAAAATAGACCGCGCCGTATCCGGTCGCTTCGGGCCGCATCTGCGATCCGCCATATTCCTGACCCTTGCCAGTTAGCACACCTTCCCAGCGATTGGTCAGGCGTTTGTATTGGCCGAACATGTAGCCGATCTCGCGACCGCCAACGCCGATGTCACCCGCAGGCACATCGGTGTTCGGGCCGATATGACGGTAGAGTTCTGACATAAAGCTTTGGCAGAACCGCATCACTTCGCTGTCGCTCTTGCCGCGCGGATTGAAGTTTGCGCCGCCTTTGCCGCCGCCCATAGGCAGGCCCGTGAGCGAGTTTTTGAAAGTCTGCTCGAATGCGAGGAATTTGAGCACGCTTTCCGTCACACTCGGATGGAACCGGATGCCGCCTTTATATGGGCCAATCGCGTTGTTGTTTTGAACGCGCCAGCCGCGCTGTACGCGGATATTGTGGTTGTCATCTTCCCAGCAAACACGGAACGAAACGACGCGATCCGGCTCTGCAATGCGGCGCAGGATTTGCGCTTCGTGATATTCGACTTTGTCGGACATGAATTCAAAGATGTCCTGCGCCACTTCGTGCACAGCTTGGATGAATTCGGTTTGCCCCGGATTGCGTTTTTTTACGCCTTCCATGAATGTCGCTAGGTCTACGTGATCTGAAACGGCCAAAGTGCTTCTCCCCCAAAAAACAGCGCGACCAACGGATTTGATGGTTTTGTTATGTGGCTCTCTATCAGCGCAAAGCGCAGTCCATGCAAGGGTTGCGACCCTTCCCAATCGGTAGGGTTGCAAAAGAGGGCCAGCCGTATAGGCTTATCTACTCTTCCTTCACCGCGCAGTTGTTTTGGGCTTTTCAATGGCCTGCATCCGCGCAGCTTCGCTCTTTGGCGGGCCAACCAGAGACGCGTCTTTTTATGACTGACAATTCCGCAGCAACCACTTCGACAGATGATCTGCCGATTGAACCGCCGATGGTCGAATTGTCGATCCCGACACATGACAGCGGTTTTTATGACGGGTTCAGCCGCGAGGTCTCGATCCCCGGCAAGATCATTGTTTCGCTGCTGATTATGTGGGCGATATTCTTTCCGCTCAATGCGATTGAAACGCTGAAGGCGGCGAATGATTCCATTATCGCGATGTTTGGCGGCTGGTACATCTATCTGACCGCCGCTCTAGTTGTAGTGTGCCTTGTTCTCGCGCTGATCCCGCAATCGGGAAGGCTGCGTCTGGGCGCTCCTGATGAGGCTCCTGAGTTCAGCCGCTTTTCGTGGTTTGCCATGCTTTTCGGCGCAGGTATCGGGATCGGGATGCTAACATTTTCTACCGGAGAGCCGCTCGCGCACTTCGCCAACAACCCCGACATCATTCGCGGGGATGTTGAGGCACTGTCTGCCGAAGCTGTGCGATCCGCTTACATGTACACATTCCTGCACTGGGGCTTCGGCGCGTGGTGCACCTATGCGCTCGTTGGCCTCGGCATCGGCTATGTCTCGCACCGCCGGGGATTGCCTCTGACGATCCGGTCCAGCCTTGCGCCGCTGTTTGGCAAAGTGATGTCTGGTATCGGCGGGCATATCGTTGATGTGGTCGCCGTGGTCGCGACGATCCTTGGCGTGGCTTACACGTTGGGCTTCGGCGTTGAGCAGTTTGTTGCTGGCCTTTACCGGATCGGATTTGGCGAATGGCTGATGACGGAAAAGCCCGATGGTGGCGGTCTTGGCGCGTCTTCGATGGGGATTATTCTGGCGCTTGTCGTGCTCGTCGGGGCGTCGACGGTCAGCGCATTGTCGGGCGTCGGCCGCGGGATCAAATGGCTTTCCAACCTCAATATGGGCCTTTCTTTTGGTCTGCTCGGGCTGTTCGCGGTCGCTGGATCGGGGCTCTATGCCATCGAACTGCTTTGGAGCGGGACTTTGGATTACATTCTCACACTGCCTCAGCAAACGCTGACCTTGTTCAAGGCTGACGGGAGTGAAGTCGGTGATGCGCTGGTCGCGTGGCAGCTTGGCTGGTCGGTTTCTTATTGGGCGTGGTGGATCGCGTTCGCTCCTTTTGTGGGCATGTTCATCGCACGCATTTCGCGCGGTCGGACGATCCGCGAATATGTGCTCGGCGTGGCGCTTGTGCCGTCGCTGATGTGCTTTGTCTGGATGGCGCTTGCGGGTGGCACCGCGATTGATCTTGAGCTGAGCGGTGCTGCGGGCGGGTCCATCCTCGAAGCATCAATGGCGGATCAGCTTTATGCGACGCTTGCGGTTATGCTCAGCGAAGGGACCATGATGATCGTTTCGGGCCTCGTCGTAATTCTGCTGATGACATACCTGATAACCTCCGCAGACAGTGCGATCCTGATCGTCAACACGATCAACGGGGCTGGCGATGATGAGGGCAGCCGCCGTTATCACATCGTATTCTGGGGCATCGCGCTCGCTTTTGTGGTCGGCTCCATGTTGATTCTTGGCGGGATTGAAGCGATCCGCGTCACCATGATTATCGGCGCGCTGCCGTTCTCTGTCGTGGTCGCGTTGATGGCCATTTCGATCTGCAAGGCAGTGGCTTATGATCTGATCCGCAAGCGGCATGGTGTTCCGACCACCGCAGAGGCGTGTGAGAACTGGGACGGGAAAGTAACTCCCGCTGAATAAGTAGTGTGATTTTTGCCTATCTATAAATACAGATAGATGCATACTTGCCACTATTTGAATTTGTAGATGATATTTTGCGCGCCGTTTTTAGTAAAAATCCAGATAGATTTGCTTCATAGGTGAATTACATCAGGTGGACTTGAAAGTTCGCACTTTGACTTTGTTTGTGGTTATTCTGCAACAAGCATGTCGTTGTTCTGCAAATCTTACTGCCTAGCTGTGGCCACCTGCATAATGGGTTGTTATTGGGAACTGAATCGAACGTGATGCTTATCAGTAACTGTTCGTTTCTTGGGGAACGCCGTTGCACTCTGCACCCGCGACCCAGTCGAAAGCTCAAAAGGGGCCCATTACATGTCGAAGTTTATTGGCGGCGCGTCAGCAAGCGCGCTCGCAATTGCTATCGCATCACCTGCAGTCGCACAGGACAACACCGCTCAGCCAGAAGCAGAGCAACCTGAGCAGCGCGGGGGTGTCAAAACCATCGTCGTTACCGCGCAAAAACGCAGTGAAGACCTTCAAGACGTTCCAGTATCAGTCGCCGCTATCGGCGCTGAACAGCTCGATGAGCTGAACATTGATACGTTCGAAGATTATCTCGAGCAGCTGCCGACTGTTACCGCAGGCGGCAACGGCCCGGGCCAGAGCACGATCTACATTCGCGGTCTCGCATCGACCACGCCGAACATCACCGTTGCCGGTGTTGCCGGTCTCGCCCCGAACGTGGCGCTGTATCTCAATGATCAGCCGCTCGCGCAGCCGGGCCGTAACCTTGATGTATACGCGGCCGACCTTGAGCGTATCGAGGTTCTCTCCGGTCCACAGGGCACGCTGTTCGGCGCAAGCTCGCAGGCTGGCGTTGTCCGTCTCATCACCAACAAGCCAAGCCTGAACGGTTTTGACGCTGCATTCTCTGCTGGCGTTTCCTTCACCAAAGGCGGTGAAGCAAGCTATCAGGGCGAGGCCATGGTCAACGTCCCTGTCAGCGATAACATCGCGCTGCGCGGTGTTGTCTATCTCGACGACAAAGGCGGCTACATTGATAACGTCGCTGGCACGCGCTCGCTTCGTGAAAGCGGCCGGTTCCGTCCAGCGGGCACTGTCCGTTCGAACGGTGTCCCGGTGAACGCCAACCGCGGCGGTTTCCAGTCTGATGCGGCAACGCTCGCGCTGATCGATGCCAATGTCGACTTCATCGAAGCTGACAATGCCGGTATCGCTCAGGATAACTTCAACGACACCCAGTATGCTGGTTTCCGCGTAAGTGGCCTTTGGGAAGTCACTCCTGATTGGACAGTGACCGTCGCGCACCAGCGCCAGAGCCTTGAATCAGATGGCGTGTTCTTCGCCGATCCTGAATTGAACGGCCTAGACGATCTCGAAATCGAGCGTTTTGAAGAAGATCGTCTCGAAGACAACTTCTCGAACACAAGCTGGACGGTCGAAGGTCGCCTCGCGATGCTCGACGTCGTTTACACCGGTGCTTACACCGACCGCGAAAGCACGCAGCGTGCGGATTACACCGACTATCTGTTTGTCGGTCAATATCTGCCGTATTACATCTGTGATGGCGGGGTAACGTATCCCGGAGCAGGCGGTCCTGCTGGCACTTGTCAGGCCCCGAACCTTTACATCAACTCGTTCAGCAAAACCGAAGTGTTCACGCAGGAACTGCGTTTTAGCACTCCGGATGACTGGCGCATTCGTTTCCAAGGCGGCGGTTTCTATTCGGACCTCAGCCTCGAAGAGCGCGTCGACTTTGCCTATCCGGGCAACGTAGCGGCCCAGCCATTTGGTCCGTTTGCGCCGAACTTCCCACAGGACACAGGCTTCACTTCGCTTGACGGTCCGTTCCCTGCAGAAACGATCTTCCGTAACGACATTCGCCGTACGGACGAGCAGTTTGGCTTCTTTGGTGAAGCCAGCCTGGACGTTGTGCCAGACTTGCTGACCGTCACCTTCGGTGCGCGTTACTACGACATCGAAGTCGACTTTGAAGGCAGCGCAAACGGTTCGTTCTGTAACTCGGGTGGAACGGATCAGAACGCGTTCGGCACCGACATCAGCGATCTTTATGATGGTGACGGACAGTTCACTTTCATCGGTTCGTGCGATCCGGCGCTTCGTCAGACATTTGATCTGAACGACAGCTTGGCGGACATTGAAGCGGCGGGTCTTTCCGCAACACAGGCACAGCAAGTGTTCAACGCCGTTCGCGCGCCAGATGTGGCCGCGACTGACGGTGTTATCGTGAAGGGTACGGTCACACTGACCCCGAACGAAGACCTGCTGTTCTATGCGACCTATTCGGAAGGTTTCCGTCCGGGTCTGCTGAACCGTCCAGGCGGCGCGGCTGGTCCAAACGGCTTCACCGTCCCATTCGCTGTCGATACCGATGAAGTGAAGAACTATGAACTCGGTTGGAAAATGGACCTGATCGATGGTCAGTTCCGTTTCAACGGTTCGGCTTTCTTCGTCGACATTTCGAACCTGCAAACGCAGATTTTTGATCCTTCGATCACCAACCTGTTCTTCTCGGATAACGCTGCAAACGCAGAGATCTACGGTGTCGAAGCCGACTTCACGATTGCTCCATATGCAACGCCGGGTCTGACCATTGCGGGTGCTTTCTCGATCCTCGACACAGAGATCACCGAAGTGCTTACCCCGACAACCGACGTAATCGCCGGTTCGGAACTGGCCTTTGCGCCGGGCTTCCAGGGTAACCTGCGGATGCGTTACGAATGGGATCTGTCCAGCTCAACCGAGGCTTACATCCAGCCGCAGGTCAGCTATTCGGGATCGAAGTTCACCGACATCATCCAAATCAACAACATCGAACTCGACAGCTACACGATTGTCGATCTTCGCGCCGGGATTAAGAAAGACCAGTGGTCGTTCGAAATCTTTGGTGAGAACCTGTTCGATGAGCGCGCTCAGATTTCGGGCAACTTTGGTAACGACCGTGCGCGGATCGTCACCAACCGTCCGCTGACCGTGGGCATGCGGGTTGGTTTCGACTACTAATCGAAACGAATACCATCATTCGAAGGGCGGGGGTGAGCAAGGCGTTCACTCCCGCCTTTCTTTTGTCTAGACGAGAGCCATGACCCGCGAAGCACAGCTAAAATCCGCGCAGCAAGCGATGCAGGCAGGACAGTTTGACGCTGGCCTTGCCGAGGCGCGCGCTATTCTCTCCGAAGCAGAGGGCGACGGCGAAACGCTGTATCTGGCGGCGGTTGCCTCGCGGTATCTCAGGGATTTCAGCGGCGCTCAGGATTATCTGGCGCAGCTGCACGCGGCGATGCCGGAATATGGCCGTGCGTGGCAGGAGGAGGGGCATCTTGCCTTGGCTCGCGGTAACAATGCCGCAGCCCTCGACGCCTTCACACGCGCCACCCGATTCAACCCTGCTCTGGAAGCGAGCTTTCGAGAACAGGCACGGCTGCTAGGCGAGGCAGGGCGCGTTCCCGAAGCACAGGCCGCAGCCGCGCAGCAACAGCGCCTTTCGCGTCTGCCGCGTGAACTGGTCGCGGTCACCAATCATCTTGCTGAAGGTCGCGTGATCCGGGCCGAGGAAATCTGCCGCCACTATCTGCGGCAACATCCCCGAGATGTCGAAGGTATGCGCCTGCTGGCTCGGATCGGGATAGAACTTGGCATTCTGGAGGACGCGGAGTTCCTGTTGGAAAGCGCGGTGGCCTTTGCGCCCGACGATATTCAGTTGCGTCTCGACTATGTCGACGCGCTGCGGCGCAGGCAGAATTTTGAGAAAGCGCGCAGTGAAGCGGAAGCACTCTATGCCCGTGATCCCGAAAACCCGCTGTTCCAATCGCGCCTAGCCATCGAGAGCATGCAAACGGGCGATTATGATCGCGGCTTAAAGCTGTTCGATGCGGTGCTGGCGAAATTGCCGAACGATCCCGCGAACCTAACCAGCAAAGGTCATGCTCTGAAGACCACTGGCGCGCAGGCTGATGCTATCGCGAGCTACCGCACGGCGATAGCGTCGAAGCCCGATCACGGCGACGCGTGGTATGCTCTGGCGAACCTCAAGACGTATAAGTTTGAAGACGCCGAACTTGCCGCGATGCAGGAGCAAGCCGCGCGTGCCGACCTAGCCTTTATGGACCGGGTTCATATCGCATTCGCTCTGGGCAAAGCGCATGAGGATCGCGGCGATTACGAGGCCAGCTTTGCGTCCTACGACGAAGGCAATGCGCTTAAGCGCGCGCAGACCCGTTACAGCGCGGAAAGCATGGGCGAAGAGCTGGCCAAACAGCGCGAATTCGCGACCGCCGAGCTGTTCAAGAAGCATGCGGGTCAGGGCCACGATGCGCCTGATCCAATCTTCATTCTTGGTCTACCGCGCGCAGGATCGACCTTGCTTGAGCAAATTCTCGCCAGCCATTCGCAGATCGATGGAACGCTGGAATTGCCCAATATCCTAGCCCTCGCGCACCGCCTTCGCGGACGAAAGGCCGGGCAGTCACGCTACCCCGAAGTCCTGCATGATTTGACAGGCGAGCAGCTTGAAAAGTTCGGACAGGAATTCACCGAAAACACGCGCATTCACCGGCAAGGCGCGCCGTATTTCATCGACAAGATGCCAAACAATTTCCGGCATATTGGCCTGATCCATCTGATCCTGCCGAATGCCAAAATCATCGATGCGCGCCGCGCGCCGATGGATTGCTGTTTCTCAGGCTTTAAACAGCTTTTTGCCGAAGGGCAGGAGTTCACATACGGACTTCATGAGGTTGGCCGGTACTACGCCGATTACGTCGATCTGATGGAACACTGGGATGACGTGCTGCCGGGCAAAGTTCTGCGGGTTCAACACGAAGATGTTCTCGACGATCTTGAAGGACAGACCCGGCGGATGCTCGACTTCCTCAGCGTGCCGTTTGAAGAAGCGTGTCTCGCCTTTCACAAGACAGAGCGCGCTGTGCGCACAGCCTCCAGCGAGCAAGTGCGTCAGCCGATCAACCGCAAAGGGCAGGGCGCATGGCAGCCATTCGAACCATGGCTGGATCCGCTAAAGGACGCGCTCGGCGATCTTGCCTAGGCTAGCCGCGCGCCATCCGGCACATCACCGTCCGGTGTTGCGAGTACAATCGCGCCGCCCTCATCGGGAAAGCCGAGCACCAACACTTCAGACATAAACGGACCGATCTGGCGCGGCGGGAAGTTGACGACGCCCATCACCTTGCGCCCGATCAAGCTTTCCGGCGTGTAATGCTCGGTGATCTGGGCCGAGCTTTTCTTCGTGCCGATCTCGTCGCCAAAATCCACGATCAGCTTGATTGCAGGCTTACGCGCTTCGGGAAACGGCTCGGCAGAGATCACCGTTCCAGCGCGAATATCCAGCGCCATGAATGTGTCGAATGTCGTTTGTTCCATGCCACTATATTAGGTCAGGAAGCAGGCACGTGAAAGAGTCTTTGGTGCGCCTCTTCCCAAGGCGCGGCGCTTAAGATAAATTGCGTTTCGCAACCGAGAGCACATGCGGGGAATATTCGAAATGGCGAGCTTCACTCTTAATGGTCAGCCGGTCACGGTCGATGCGGATCCGGCGATGCCGATCCTTTGGGTCGTGCGTGAAAAGGTCGGTCTTCCAGGCACCAAATTTGGCTGTGGTATCGCGCAATGCGGAGCCTGCACCGTGCATCTCGATGGTGAACCTGTGCGCAGCTGTTCGACACCCGTTTCCGCCGCCGAAGGGCGCGAAGTGACCACTATCGAAGGCATCGCCGGCCCCGAGGGCGAACTGACAAGAATTCAGCAAGCCTGGATCAGCGAGCAAGTTCCGCAATGCGGTTATTGCCAGTCTGGCCAGATCATGGCTGCGACTGCTTTGCTGCGCGACAATCCGAACCCGAGCGATGACGATATTGATGCCGCGATGTCCGGGAATATCTGCCGCTGCGGCACCTACACCCGCATCCGCCGCGCGATCAAAGTCGCTGCAGGTCAGGAACAACCGCTCTCCGAACGTCTTTCGGGGGAGGCATAAGCCATGAACGATCTTACTCCTGAAAAGAAACAGCGCAGCAAACTGGCCAAATGGAGCCGCCGCGGATTTATTGGCGCTGGCGTTTTGGCGGGTGGCGGATTGCTGATCGGTATTGGCGTTCGTCCCGGTAACCCGGTTGGTTCGCTCGCATCGAAGGTTGCTGGCGGCACTGGCGAGCAACTGGTCAACAGCTGGGTTAAAATCGACGCGAACAACATCGTGACAGCGATCGTTCCGCATTGCGAGATGGGGCAGGGCGCGCATTCGGTGCTTGCACAGATGCTCGCGGATGAACTCGACGCGGCTTGGGACAATGTCCGCGTGATGCAGGCTCCGGCTGATGGCAGCTACATCGTCAGCGATACGGCGCGTATGTTCGCTGCACCGTTTACGCTCAACGCAGCCGACTGGCTCGAGCCGACATGGGATGGTCTGTTCACCCAGCTTGGCAAATCGATGGACCTGCTGATCACTGGCGGTTCGTCTTCGATCCGGTCAACCGGCCAATATCAGATGCGGATCGCAGGCGCTGCTGCGCGCAAAATGCTGATCGGTGCAGCGGCCGATGAATGGGGCGTTCCTGCGGGCGAAATCGAGACCAAAGACAGCACACTTACACATAAGGCGTCGGGCAAATCTGCGCCGTATTCCGAATTTGCGAGCGCGGCTGCCGAACAACCCATGGATGCAACGCCAACGCTCAAAAAAGCTTCCGAATATCGCTTGATGGGTAAGAGTAAGCTGCGCACGGATATTCCTGCGAAGATCAATGGCACGGCCGAATTCGGCATCGATGCTGCGCCGGAAGGACTTGATCTGTCATACGCAGCCGTCATCCGTCCGCCAGTGCCCGGCACGTCTGCCGAAAGCATGGATGCTAGCCGCGCAAAGGACATGTCCGGCGTGCATCAAATCTTGAACATGGGTAACTTCGTCGCCGTCGTCGCTGACAGCTACTGGCAGGCGCAGCAGGCGGTAAACGCGCTCGACATCACATGGAGCAAATCGGAAAGCCCGATCAAGACCATGGACGATCAATTCGCAGCCTTCGCCAAAGCGATTGACGCTGGCGGTGAAGAGGCGGCGGCGCGCGGTGATGCCAAAGCCGCCTTTGATAAGGCCGCGACCAAGATCGAGGCGGAATACAAAGCACCGTATCTCGCGCACGCACCGATGGAGCCGCTCAATTGCACCGCGAGCTTTGCGGATGGCAAATGCGAGATCTGGACCAGCACCCAGGTGCCTTTGATGGCGCGCAGCGCGGTGGCTGAATCCGTTGGCCTATCGGCTGACGATGTGACCATTCACCACCCCTATCTGGGCGGCGCTTTCGGTCGGCGATTGGAAAGCGAATATGTCTCCATGGCGGCCCGCGTTGCCAAGGCAACAGGCTATCCGGTCAAGCTGATCTGGAGCCGTGAGGAAGACACGCAAAAGGCGATGTATCGCTGCGCCGACCTATGCCGGTTCCGCGCCGGTTTGGACGAGGATGGCAAGTTGTCATCCTATCACAGCATCTTCACCCAGCGCCATGATCCGGCGGAAGCCTGCGTCCCTGCGATGTATGACATTCCCAACACCAGCGTGAATGTGGCGGAGGCCGAATTGCATCTGCCGTTTCAGGCGTGGCGCTCTGTCGATCACTCCCAGCAGGGCTGGTTTATTGAGAGCTTTATAGATGAAGCGGCCTTTGAAGCGGGCACCGATCCGCTCGAATACCGGCTTGCCATGTTGAAGGATGCACCGCGTCACACGGCTGTTCTGCAAAAGGTTGCCGAGATGAGCGACTGGTCTGGCGAACGCGCCGAGGGCACTGCAAAAGGCGTCGCAATTGTCGAAAGCTTCGGCACAATTGTCGCCGAAGTGATCGAAGTCGACATGTCGAATGGCAAGCCGAAAATGCTCAATTGCTGGGCTGCGTGTGATGCGGGTTACGTGATGAATCCGGATGGATTCCGTAACCAGATCGAAGGCGGCATTGTCTTCGGGTTGACCGCTGCGATGTATGGCGAGCTTGAGCTTGTCGATGGCGCGGTCAAGCAAAGCAATTTCCACGATTACAAGATGTTGCGCATGAACGAAGTGCCGAATATCGAGGTTGCCCTGATCAATTCGGGCGATGTTCCGGTAGGCGGTGCAGGTGAACCGGGACTGCCGCCAGCGGCTCCAGCGCTGACCAATGCGATCTTCGCCGCTACGGGTGAGCGAATGCGCGAATTGCCAATTGCGAAGCGTTTCACTTAAGCGTTTCAACAGAGACACAACGAGACATAAGGGGACAGACCATGCGCAAACAGGCGTTGATGGGTACCGGATTACTGACAATCATGCTGACCGCATGTGGCGGATCGAGCGAACCAGAAGTGGTTGAGCAAATCGTCGTGAGCGAGCCGGGTGAGATTGCTCCGGTTGAAGCTCCGGCTGGTGACAGTTCTGTCGATCTCGTCGCGGCTGGTGAAGCCGCCTTCGCAGTGTGCGGTGGGTGCCACGTTGCAGAAAGCGGCGAAGCTTCGAGAGCGGGCCCCAACCTTTACGGCGTCGTTGGCAGATCTGCAGGCTCGCTCGATGACTTTGCCTATTCCGATGCGCTGGCAGGGTCTGGCATCACATGGGATGCCGCGCAGCTCGACGAGTTTATTGCCAACCCTTCCGCGGCCGTTCCTGGCACAATCATGGTGGCTGGTGCGGTCGCCGATGACGAACGGCGCGCAGCCATTATCGCGTATCTGGAAAGCCTGAGCGAGTAAGCGTGGGCGGGGCAGCCCGGTGCATTTTCACAATGTCTTTCTGTTCCTGAACGAGGCTCGCCTCGCTGGGAAAGCGAGTGTGCTCGTCACGGTGTGCGCAGTAGAGGGCTCCTCTATGCGCAATCCGGGTACGGTGATGGGCGTCGCCGAAGATGGCAGCTATTCCGGGTCATTGTCCGGAGGCTGCATTGAAAATGCCGTCGTGGCCGAGGCGCTGGATGTCCTTAAGGCAGATGCACCGCGCATTGTTCGCTTTGGGGCTGGCTCTCCTTATCTTGACATAAAGCTGCCCTGCGGTGGCGGGCTTGATCTGCATTTTCAGCCGCTGGGTTACAGCGATTTGGCGGCCGCCTGCCTCGGTTCAATTCGGGGACGGTCGGCGTTTTCCATCGCTTTGGCGGATGGCAGTGCGCAGCATGTTCCCGCATGGGAGCCCGCCCAATTCGATGTGCGCTCTGGCACCGGAATATTCGGGCATTGGCCCGCGCCGCAATTGCAGATTGTGGGCCACGGCGCCGGTGTCGAGGCGCTCGCCGATTTGGGGCGGACGATGGGATGCTGGGCAAGCGTGCTCACATCTGACGAGGCCATTGTCGCATCGCTCAAAGCGGCAGGCAACGCCGTTCAACTGATCGAGCGGACCACCCAGACCGACCTGCTCGAAAGTGATCCTTGGACGGCATTTGTCTTCCTGTTCCATGATCACGATTGGGAGATTGATCTGATCGCCGCAGCGCTTGACCTACCGCACTTTTACTTCGGTGCGATGGGCGGCCGCAAAGCGCACGCCATGCGCAGCGAAGCGCTCCAGAAAAAAGGGATCAACCAAGAACAACTCGCGACAATTCATGCTCCGATTGGCCTGTTCCATTCTTCGCGCGATCCGCAAACGCTCGCGCTATCAACGCTCGCCGAAGTGGTGCGTGCCTATCATGGGGCCGATTTTGAGGCAGAGCGTGCCTGAGCAAAAGCGCTTGGCTGTTGCGGTTCTCGCCGCGGGCGCATCGCGAAGGTTTGGCGAAGCCGACAAGCTAAGCGCCGAATTTCGGGGCGAGAAACTGGGGCTTCACGCGGCCAGGGCCATTCCGCGCCACCTGTTTCAGAATGCTTGGGTGATCTGTGCCCAGACAGAGCATCCCTGCGCTGCCGAGTGGCGCGCGATGGGCTTTGATATTCGCGCCAACCCTAAGGCGAACGAAGGCATGGGAACATCGGTCGCGCTTGCCGCTTCACTCGCGGCTTTCACCAAAGCGGATGCGCTGATGATCGTGCTGGCAGATATGCCGTTTGTCCCGGAAAGCCACTTAGAAAAATTGGTCAAACGCGCGCTGGCGGACGGCCCCGATCACATTGGCACTTCGGCAAACAAGGACGCCTGCCTGCCGCCCGCGATTTTCGGATCGGATCATTTCGCGCGGCTTGCGCAGCTGGCGGTGGACAAAGGTGCGCGTGAAATATTGTCGAGAGGGGCGGTTGTAGAATGCCCGCCCGATTGGCTTCGGGATATTGATACGTCGGGCGGTCTGGCGGCTTTGGCCTAAATCCTGACGCGCAATGTTTTGTGCTGCCGAGTACGAAAAAAGCGTTTCGTCTTTCGGCGCACGCGGGTATCGCGAGCCAGACGCCGAGAGGGTTTTTCCCTACGACAACACAGGATAGATGCATTTGGGTGCGGCGGTTCCGCGGGGTCGGAACCGATTGGACAAAGGGATAGAAAATGGCCGGATTGAATGAACGATTGAAAGCAGCACCGGTGGTGCCTTTGATCGGAGACAGCGACGCGGACCGGGCGGTTGCCACGGCAAAAGCGCTCGGCGAGGGCGGTCTCAGCGTGATCGAGGTTGTGCTGCGCAGCGAAGGTGCGCTCGAAGGCATGAAGGCGATTATCGAGCATGGCGGCGATATGATCGTCGGTGCGGGCACCGTTCTGACGCTTGATCAGGCAAAAGAAGTCCACAAAGCGGGCGCGCAGTTCATCGTTTGCCCCGGCCTTGTCGATGAAATCGCCGAATATTGTCTTGCTGAAAGCATCCCGTTCTTCCCCGGCACAATGACAGCGGGTGAGGTGCAACGCGCCTATGCTTTGGGCCTGCGCGATGTGAAATTCTTCCCGGCAAGCCTCGCTGGCGGTGTGCCCATGCTGAAAGCGCTGGGTTCGGTGTTCCGCGAAATGCGCTTTATGCCGACAGGCGGCGTTTCAGCGGCGAACCTGCCCGAATTTCTTGCCTTGCCGCATGTGATGGCATGCGGCGGAAGCTGGCTCACTCCGAAAGATGCGGTCGAAGCGGGTGACTTCGCCGAAGTCACCCGGCTGGCTGCGGAAGCGGTCACCATCGCTCAGTCCGCACGCGGCTAAGCCGCCAATCGGCTGACTATCACCGCGCACAATATCCTTCTGGTCGGCGGCGGCCACGCGCATGTGGCGGTCCTCGCCGACTGGATCCACAATGGCATTCCGGCAGCGCGCGCGACGCTGCTGACGCCGTCTCGCACGCTTCGCTATTCGGGCATGGTTCCAGGGTGGATCAGCGGCCAATATTCGCGCGACGATGGTCTGGTCGATCTGGCCGCACTGGCCGATAGCGCAGGCGTGGATTTGGTGTTGGAGCGATGCGAGCAAGTTGATCCCGAAGGCAAAACGGCACGCGCTTCCTCTGGTACGGTCATATCCTACGACCTTTGCTCAATCGATACGGGCGGCGTTGGCCGCGCAGCGCAAGTGTTGGGTGATGATGCACGGATATTGGATGTCCGCCCGATTGATCGCTTTGTTGATCGTATCGAAACGATCGGAACGCCCGCGCATGTAGCGGCGGTTGGTGGCGGTGCCGGAGGCGTAGAGCTTGCCTTTGGCCTACGCAATCGCGGCGGTTCTGCGCCGAGTAAAATCACTCTGGTCGCCGGAAGCGAAGGACTGCTTCCAACTTTCAATAATCCAGCTCGCGCAAAAGTTGCGAATGAGCTTTGTCTTCAGAGCATCGCGGTGATCGAAGCGGATGCGACTATCGAAGACGGAGTGCTGAGAGCGGGGGACAGCGCGATTGGGGGTGTCGATCTGATCGTCGCCGCCTTGGGCAGCGGCGCACCTGATTGTCCGAGGGAAAGCGGGCTCGCATGCGACGATCACGGCTTTATCGCGGTCGATAAGTTTCAGCGTTCTACGTCGCATCCGCACATCTTTGCTGCCGGTGATGTCGCGGCGCGGCAGGACTGCGTTGTTCCGCATTCGGGCGTCCACGCCGTCCACACCGGGCCGATCCTTGCAGACAATCTGCGCGCTGCCGCAGCCGGGCTTCCGCCTGCCAAATCCTACACGCCGCGCTTTACCAATCTGTATCTGATGTCGACGGGCCGAGGTGAAGCAATCGCAAGCTATGGGCCTTTTGCGGCGCAAGGGCGCTGGGCGGCAAAGCTCAAACACTGGATCGACACACGCTGGCTGAACCAGTACGCGGATTTAAGCGGCACGAAGCAAGATAGCGCGTAACCAATCGCGTATTCGCTGCGAACAAGGGGTTAGTCAGGCAAATATATGAAAAAACTTCTCATCATCGCCGCGCTCGCCGCGCTCGTCGCCGCATATTTCTATTTTGATCTTGGAGACAAGTTCACGATCGAAGGGATCAAAGAACAGGTCGATGGCGCGAAAGGGTTCTATGATGAGAATCCGTGGTTGGTTCTGGGCGTTTTCTTCCTGATCTATGTCGGCGTAACAGCCGCATCCTTGCCCGGCGCTGCGATACTGACGCTCGCGGCTGGTGCGCTGTTCGGCCTCGTCACCGGCACGATCCTTGTCTCGTTCGCCTCCACATTGGGCGCGACGCTTTCCTTCTTCTCCTCACGCTATGTCCTGCGCGATTCCATTGAGTCGAAGTTCGGAGAGCGTTTGAAAGCGATCAATGACGGGCTTGAGCGGGATGGCGCGTTCTATCTGTTCACGGTCCGCATGATTCCGGCGATCCCGTTCTTTGTTGTGAACCTTGTGATGGGCCTGACCCGGATCAAGACGTGGACCTATGTCTGGGTTAGCCAGATCGGGATGCTGCTGGGCACGATCGTTTATGTGAACGCGGGAACGCAGCTCGCGCAAATTGACAGCCTTTCAGGCATCGCCTCACCTGCGGTCATCGGATCGTTCGTCCTGCTTGGCATTGCCCCTTGGATTGCCAAGGCGATCATCGGCCTGATCAAGCGGCGGAAGGTCTATAAAGGCTTCAACAAGCCCAAGAGCTTTGACCGCAATCTGGTGGTGATCGGCGCGGGTTCGGCTGGCCTCGTCTCGGCCTATATCGCGGCCACGGTCAAGGCGAAGGTAACGCTGGTCGAGGCCAAGGATATGGGCGGCGATTGCCTCAACACCGGCTGTGTGCCCAGCAAGGCGCTTATCAAAAGCGCCAAGGTTGCCTCGAACATGCGTAACGCGGACCGGTATGGCTTGCAGCCTGCGGAACCCGTGGTGCCGTTCAAGCAGACCATCGCCCGTGTGATGGATGTGATCAAAGCCATCGAGCCGCATGACAGTGTCGAACGGTACACCGAGCTCGGCGTGGATGTGGTGAAGGGCTATGCCACAATCATCGATCCGTGGACGGTCGAGATTGCCCGCGATGATGGCGAAACCCAGCGTCTCACCACCCGCAGCATCATTATCGCCAGTGGGGCGCGGCCGTTTGTGCCGCCGATCGAAGGGTTGGAAGGCAGCGGATACCTAACCAGCGACACGATGTGGGAAGCGTTCGGCCAGATGGACGAAGCACCAAAGCGCGTCGCAATCCTGGGCGGCGGACCGATTGGCAGCGAGATTTCACAAGCACTTGCGCGGCTTGGCTCGAACGTCACTCAGGTGGAAATGGCAGACCGCGTTCTGGGCCGTGAGGACGAAGAAGTCTCCGCGCTCGCTCAAAGCGTGCTCGAAGAATCCGGCGTGACCGTTCTGACCTATCACAAGGCTGTGAAGGTTGCGGGCGGCAAGTTGATTGCCGAGCATGGCGACAGCACCGTCGAGATACCTTTTGACGCGCTGATCGTTGCAGTGGGCCGCCAAGCGCGCTTGACCGGATTTGGCCTCGAAGATATCGGTGTCGACACGTCGAAAACGGTCAACACCGACGAATTTCTCGCGACCAAATTCCCGAACATTTATGCCGCTGGCGATGTGGCCGGGCCGTATCAGTTCACCCACACCGCCAGCCATCAGGCATGGTTCGCCAGCGTCAACGCTCTGTTTGGCACATTCAAGCGGTTCAAAGCCGATTACCGCGTGATCCCGGCGGTGACGTTCCTCGACCCCGAATTTGCGCGCGTTGGCCTCAATGAGACCGAGGCGAAAGAGCAGGGCGTCGAATATGAAGTGACGACTTATGAGCTGGATGATCTCGACCGCGCAATCACCGAAAGCGAGACGAAGGGCTTCGTCAAAGTGCTGACCCCGCCGGGCAAGGATACGATCCTCGGCGCGACGATTGTTGGTAGTCATGCGGGCGAGTTGCTCGCTGAATATGTGCTGGCGATGAAGCACAAGCTGGGCCTCAACAAAATCCTCGGCACGATCCATTCCTATCCGACCATGGCGGAGGCGAACAAATTCGCCGCGGGCAATTGGAAACGAGCCAACAAGCCGGAAAAGCTGCTCGGCTTCGTCGAGAAGTACCATTCATGGCGGCGCCGATAGAGCTTTGACGATCTGCGGAATGTTGGCGCTTTGTCGATCATTCCGCATAAGGTGCCAGACGAAGCGCCCGCTTGGGCGCAAAGCGGGGATACACATTGGAATTGTTTGACCAGCTGCGCGGTTTGCTCGGTATCGCGGCATTGTTGAGCATTGCATGGGGCATAAGCGAGGATCGCTCTGGCAGGCCAAGCTGGCGCTGGATCGTCGGCGCGCTTGTGCTGCAAGGGGCGCTAGCATTGGTGATCGTGCGCGTGCCGTTTGTCTGGGATTTGATGGCCTATGCCAATGAAGCCGTGTCCGCGATTGAGCGGGCGACGCTGGATGGCTCATCCTATATGTTCGGCTATCTCGGCGGCGCATCGCTGCCGTTTGAACTGAAAGACGGCGCGCAGCCTCCGCTAATTATCGCGTTCCAGATATTGCCGCTGGTGATCGTGTTTTCCGCGCTGGCGGCGCTGTTGTGGCATTGGGGCGTGCTGCGCTGGCTGGTGAACGGGCTGTCGTTCCTCCTGCGCAAGTCTCTCGGGGTGAGCGGCGTTGTCGGCCTTTCTGGCGGGGCGAACATGTTTCTTGGCGTGGTGGAAAGTCCGCTGGTCGTGCGCGCCTATTTCGCGCGGATGAGCCGAGCAGAACTGTTTCAGGTCATGGTGCTGGCGATGGCGACCATCAGCGGCGCGATCCTAATTCTCTACGCCACCACATTGCGCGATACGGTGGACGATGCCGTGGGCCATATGATTTCCGCCTCGCTGGTCTCGCTTCCCGCCGCTTTGCTGATCGCGAAGCTGATGGTGCCGGGCAAACCCGATGACGAAGCGACCGAAACCGGCAGTGAAGACAACGCCGAAGAGGGGCTCAAATACGATTCCAGCATAGATGCCATCGTCAAGGGCACGATGGACGGAATGCAGCTGTTCCTCGCCGTGATCGCGGTGATCATTGTGGTGTTCGCGTTTGTTTCGCTAGCCGATCAGGTGCTGGCGCTGTTCCCGATGGTCGGTGATGAGCCGCTATCGCTCAAGCGCATATTCGGCTGGCTGTTCGCGCCGCTAATGTGGTTGATCGGCGTGCCTTGGGGTGAAGCGCAGGCGGCGGGCGGCGTTATGGGGACCAAAGCGATCCTCAACGAATATGTCGCCTATCTGGAACTCGCTGCGCTGCCTGAAGGAACGTTTAGCCCGCGCAGCTTGCTGATTGTGACATACGCGCTGTGCGGCGTCGCCAATCTTGCGAGCGTGGGCTTGCTTGTTTCCACTATCGGCACTTTGTGTCCTGAACGGCGCGCAGAGGCAGCGGGGCTGGGCATCAAAAGCTGGATCGCAGGCAATATTGCCACCGCGATGACAGGCGCGTGGATTGGCCTTGTTACGTTCGGTGCGACCTGATGTTCGATGCCAAAATCCGCCCGCTGATCGACCCGCCGCTTAATCGATTGGGTAGGGCGATGGCACGCGTGGGGATCAGCGCGAATATGCTGACCTTTGGCGGACTGTCTTTGGGGCTGGGAGGTGCTGTGGCCATCGCTCTCGGCCAAGTGTGGATCGGCCTAGCGCTCATCGTCGCAAACAGGCTTGCGGATGGACTGGATGGTGCAGTCGCGCGTGCAAACGGACCTACGACGCTTGGCGGCTATTTCGACATTGTCGCCGACTTTGCGTTCTACGTGTCGGTTCCGCTCGGCTTTGGCGTCATGGCGGCGCAGAACACAATGTCCGCTTTGGTGCTGGTGGCCAGTTTTGTGCTGACAGGCGTCAGCTTCCTCGCTTTTGCTGTGATCGCGGCAGAACGCGGCGAAGCAAACGATGCGCATGGAAAGAAGAGCTTTTTCTACTCAACCGGTTTAGCTGAGGGCGCAGAGACTATCGCGGTGTTTATCGCGATGTGCCTGTTCCCCGCATGGTTCGCGGTGCTCGCCTATGGCTATGCGGCGCTCTGCGTGCTGACCGTGTTTCAGCGCAGCGCTCTTGCGGTGGTTCAGTTCAAAGACTGATTTAACGCTGCCCGATCTGTCCTGCGACGAGTTCGCGCAGTTCGGCAACACGCGCTGCATTTGCGCCTAAGTCGCTGCGTCCAACGCGGCTGGTGGAGCGGAAATCAATCTCGTTTTCGCCAATGCGCGTAACCACATCATCTTTGAAACCGAACCAGAAAGTTTCGGCCACGCCTTCAACCCGGCCAGCCTCTGCATCCGGGCGGATTTCGGTAATCCCCATCTTGTCCATCGCAGCGGCGACAGCGGCCACTGCATCGGCTTTGCTTGCACCGCCGAGTGGCAGTGGGCGCAGCGTTGGGTAAGTGTCGTTGATGATCTGGGCGTGTGATTTGATGGCCAGCTCAGGATTGGACTCTTTTGTGGATGCGTACTGTTCCAGATCACCGAGCGGCGTCTGATAATTGTTCAAAGCATTTGCGCCAAACTCTTTGCGTGCAGCCCGTGTCTCTGCGGAAAAAGCGGGCGGCGTCGCCGTATCGGTTGCAACATCATGGATAGGGTTTTCGCCAGCGGTCGTTTGCGCCGAACCCAACATCAACAGCGCGCCAACCGGCATTGCCACGCCAATGGCTGGCAAGATCCAGCCTTTGCGGGGCTTCTTAATCAGCGCCATGATCAGGAGCACGAGGCAGACAACGCCGACAATGCCCAGGACCCAAAGCCCAAAGCCGCCGATCAACGTGCCGAGACCCGTTTGCCAGCCCCACAGCCCGAACTTGGTGCCGAGTGCCGCCACCGCAAAATAGAGCGGAAGGAACACGATGAGTGCGAGGGCGAGTTTGGATTTCCATGAGACGTTTTTCATGCGGGTTGGTTAAGCGTGCCAGAATGGATTGGCAATGGCGCTGAACAATCGGCCACTCTAGCCCGCCGTAAATTCCGGCAAGCCATCTGCGAAGCCACCTTTTTTAGCTCTTGTTCAACCGGTTGAGCAGTAGCACTGGCAATAGGCCTGCACCGAGCAGAATGAGCGCTGGAATTGAGGCTTCGACCAGCCGTTCGTCGCTTGCGAGCCGGTAAGTGCGGGTCGCCAGTGTTTCGAGATTGAACGGTCGCAGGATGAGAGTTGCGGGAAGTTCGCGCACGGTGTCGATAAACACGAGCGCCGCAGCGGCGAGCAGGCTAGGACGCAATAGCGGGGCGTAGATGCGGGTGAGCACGCGGGCGGGGCTCGCGCCCAAAGAGCGTGCCGCATGGTCCAGCTTAGGCGGGATTTTCGACAGCCCGCCATCCACCGAATTATAGGCTACCGTCATAAACCGTACCGAGAGCGCGTAGATCAAGATGATGCTCGTGCCAGTCAGGAGCAATCCTCCGCCATAACCGAACGTGTCGCGGGCAAAGCGGGTGATGCCAACGTCCACCGCTCCCAGCGGGGCGAGCAGGCCCACGGCGAGCAATGCGCCGGGCAGCGCGTAGCCGAGCGTGGCGACGCGGATTGATCCTTGCACAGCGCGGCTGTTTGATCGCGCCTTCGCGAATGCGAGCAGCAGGGCTGCGATCAGGCAGGTGAGCGATGTCGCGAGGCCCAGCCGCAGGCTTCCGCTGGCATATGTGCCGAGTTGACCTGCGGCAGAAAGCGCCACATCGCTGCTGGCGAGCCAAGCAAGATGCGCGGCGGGAATGCCGAAGCCCAGTAGAACCGGAAGGGTGCAGGCAATTGTCGCCAACCACTTTCCGGTAGCGGACAGTTTGATCAGTGGTTCGCGCTCGCTGGCGGAAAGCCCGTCGCGGCTGTCGCTGCGTCCTTTGCGGGTGGAAGCCTCCAGCGCGATCAACACAACGACGAACACCAGCATCATTGCCGCCAGTTTCAGCGCCGCCTGCTTGTCGCCCATCGCCAACCAGCTGCGGAAAATGCCGGTGCTGAATGTCGGGATCGCGAAATATTGCGCGACGCCGAAATCCGCCAGTGTTTCCATCAGGACAAGCGCCAATCCGCCTGCAATCGCTGGCCGAGCGGCGGGCAAGGCGACTTTGAAAAACGCGCTGTTTGGTGACGCGCCAAGGCTGCGCGCGGCTTTGAATTGCGAATGGCTTTGCGCGGCAAAAGCTGCGCGCGCCAGCAGATAGACGTAAGGGTAAAGCACAATGCCGAGTACAAACGCGCCGCCGCCCAAGGACCGGATCTGCGGGAAGCGATAACCGCCTGCGGTCCATCCGAAGAGATCGCGCAAGCCGGACTGCACTGGCCCGGTAAAATCGAGCAGATCGGCATAGATATAGGCGGCGATATAGGCAGGCACAGCCAGCGGTAGGATCAGCGCCCATGCCAGCATTTTGCGCCCTGGAAATTCAGCCGCTGTCACCAGCCACGCGGCGCCTGTCCCAGTGATCGCAGCGAGCCCGCCTGCAAACAGCATTAGCAATGCCGTGTTCGCCGTGTAGCGGCCCAAGACCGTGCTGGCGAGGTGCGCGATCGCCTCCATCCCGCCGCTGGGTGCGGAAACAAGGATCGCGATGATTGGCAAGCCTGCCAGCGCCGCGATCACCAACGCACCAATCAGCCAGCCATTCGCGGAAAACGAGCGGGTCGGCGCGGCGCTGGCGCTTGCCGCATCACTTGCTTCTGGCGCATCAATCTGACTAAGGCGGCTTACCAAACCTGTAATCCTTTCACGTCCGGAAGCTTTCGTTGAGCCTTGAATTTCGACATATTGCCCATGCTTACGGTGAAGGGAGTGGCCGTGTACGGGCGCTGGAAGATATCAGCTTTACCGCACCGACCGGTGAGATCACGTGCCTGCTTGGATCGTCCGGCTGCGGAAAGTCAACCTTGCTGAACCTCGCGGCGGGTTTGCTCGATGTGCAGCAAGGCGAAATTGCGCTGGGCGGAGAGGTTTTGGCTGACCCGTCGCGCAACCCTCCACCTGAAAAGCGTCCCGTGGGTTTGGTGTTTCAGGATGGGGCGCTGTTCCCGCATATGAATGTCGCGACCAATATTGCCTTTGGCCTCGGCGGATCTGACCAAGGCGCTGTTTCGAAATGGCTCGACCATGTCGGGCTCGCCAATCTGGGTGAGCGATACCCGCATGAGCTTTCCGGTGGGCAGCAGCAACGCGCCGCTTTGGCCCGCGCTATGGCGCCGGGGCCGCAGGTTTTGCTGATGGATGAACCCTTTGCCAGCGTCGATATTGTGCTGCGCCGCCGCCTGCGCCGCGATTGCCGTTTGCTGCTGAAAGAGCAGGGCGCAACCACCATCCTCGTCACGCATGATCCGTCCGAAGCGCTCGACGTGGCCGACCGGATCGCCGTTATGGAAGGCGGGCGCATCATCCAGTTTGGCACACCGAAAGAGCTGCACGATACGCCGCAAGCTGCCTCTGTCGGCGCAATTTTTGGCGGCGCTCAGACCATAAAAGCGACGCGCGGTGGTGATGGGCTGCACACCGAATTCGGCGATTGGCCGCTCGAATGCCTCGCGGGTGAATTGCCCGAAGGTGACCGTTTCGATCTGCTTGTTGCGGCGAACAATATGCATGTCTTTGCCGACGAAAACGGCCTGCTTGTGCGCGACCGACATGTCTTGCGAGTGGGTGAGCGGATCGTGATGACGGGCAAAGACGGCGGCGAAATCACATTTGAAGGTCTGGCCGGAATGGAGCCATCGGATCGCTACCGCGTATTGCCCGGTGCCGGCAGCGTGCGGGCATTTGCGACAATATAATACTTGCGCCGATTTCTACTAATGATAATCACTCGCAAGAACTGATTTGAAGGATTCGATATGAAAAAGGGTATTCTCGGCGGCCTGTTGGCTTTGGCGGTTACCGCTTGTGCGCCGTCTGCGGATGAAGGCGCGGCCGGAACCGAAGCTCTTTCCGGCGAAGTGAACCTGTATTCCTCGCGCCACTACGACACCGATCTGGCGCTGTATGAGGATTTCACCGAGCAAACCGGCGTGAAGGTCAATCTGATCGAAGCCGATGCCGATGCCCTGATCGAGCGTATTCAGAGCGAAGCGGAATTCACGCAGGCCGACCTCCTCATCACAGTTGATGCGGGCCGTCTCTGGCGCGCCGAAGAGGCGGGCGTGCTCGCTCCTGTGACAAGCGAAGTCTTGGCAGAGCGTCTGCCAGCCTATCTTCGCCATCCAGACGGCCTGTGGTTCGGTCTGTCGACCCGCGCTCGCGTGATCATCTATAACAAATCGGCGGGCGAGCCTGCTGGCCTGACGTCCTATGCGGACCTCGCCGATCCTGCCTATCGCGGCGATATCTGCATCCGTTCCTCATCGAACATTTACAACATCTCGCTGCTTTCCAGCATCATCGCCAATAGCGGCGCGGATGCTGCCGAGGCGTGGGCGAAAGGCGTCGTTGCAAACTTCGCGCGCGATCCGCAGGGCAATGACACCGCGCAGATCGAAAGCGTCGCTGCTGGCGAATGCCGCATTGCCGTGGTGAACACTTATTACCTCGCGCGTTTTGCCGGGGGCGATGAAGAGCAGAAGGCGCTGTTCGACAAACTCGGTGTGATCTTCCCCGATCAAGACGGCAATGGCACGCATATCAATGTGAGCGGTGCGGGCCTTGTGAAGGGCGCTCCGAACGAAGCAAACGCGATTGCTTTCCTTGAATATCTGACTTCCGAAAGCGCGCAGCGTTACTTCGCCGATGGCAATAACGAATACCCTGCCGTTGAAGGACTGGAAGCCAATTCGGCGGTGGAATCGCTTGGTTCGTTCAAGCCCGACACGCTCAACGCGGCGCAGATTGGTAGCAATCAGGCGCAGGCCGTGCAGATCTTTGACCGCGCAGGTTGGAACTAAGCAGTGAAGCTTCGCACCGTTTTCGCCTCCGCGCTCCTCGTTGCGACTCCTATTGTGGCTGGTTGCACTGCTGAGAGTGCCGAAGTCGAAGAAGGTGTAAAAGACGCGGTAGAGGATGGCCCGACCTTGCCAGAGCGGCTTGTCTTTATGGCGGGCCATGTCGAGGCGGGCATTGCGCTTTACCGTGCAGGTGAAAGCACCGCTGGCGGCCCGCATCTGCTCCACCCGGTTTCGGAAAGTTACGCCGACGAACGTGAGGGGCTGGACGCCATCGGGTTCGATCCTGCGCCGTTCGAAGCGGTGTCTGCCGCTTTGGAAGCGGGCCGTCCTGCTGCCGAAATCGAGCCGCAACTGGCCGCAGTTGAGGCGAACCTTGCTGAAATGCGCGGCAAAGCTGGCGGGGAGCCTGCTGACCTGATCGGTTACCTGATGAATATGATCGCCGAAGAATACGCGATTGGTGTGACTGATGGTGCTGTCACCGATGCGGGCGAGTATCAGGACGCTTGGGGCTTTGCCAAAGTCGCGCGTCAATTGGCGGATGATCCCGGCACACCCAATGCCGAGGCAGTTCGTGCCGAAATCGACGCTTTGATTGCGATGTGGCCTGCCGGTGCGCCGGTTCCACCAGCCGATCCGGCCTCGGCTGAAGACGTGTCTGCGCAGGTTCAGAAAGTGCTGACGACCCTCGGCGCCGTGTAGAACACCGAGGGCTGACCAAGCCGCGCTTTCAGCCAATATCGCTAAACTACCTTGAAGCGGGCGGGCGAAACGTCCATTTGCGCCTTCAATCCGGCCGCTCAATCATGCGGCGTTTTTGTTATTTGAGGCACATGTTTTGACCGATCCTGTAACCCTGCCGATCACCGATCGCGATCAATTCAATGAAAGCGGCGCGCTTTCTGTTGAGACCGTCACCTATGTCCACCACTGGACCGACAGCCTCTTCACGCTGAAAATCACCCGCCCGCCAAGCTTCCGTTTCCGCTCGGGTGAGTTCGTGATGATCGGTCTGCCGGGTGACAATGGAAAGCCGCTACTGCGCGCCTATTCGATGGCCTCGCCCAGCTATGACGAGGAAATCGAATTCCTCTCCATCAAAGTGCAAGACGGCCCGCTGACCTCGCGGCTTCAGCATATCAAGGTCGGCGATCCGATCTATCTCGGCAAAAAGCCGACAGGCACGCTTGTTACCGACGCGCTGCTGCCGGGCAAACGTCTGTTTATGCTGTCCACCGGCACCGGCCTCGCACCGTTTATGAGCCTTGTGCGCGATCCCGAAGTGTACGGCATGTATGACGAAGTGATCGTCGTTCACTCTGTGCGTCACAAGGAAGAACTGGCCTATCGCGAGCTGCTGGAAAGCAAGCTCGAAGGCGATCCGCTGCTCGAAGATGAAGACCGCGAGCGGATGATTTATGTGCCGACTGTGACGCGCGAAGAATTCCGCACCACAGGCCGTATCCAGACGCTGATCGACAATGGCGAGCTGTTCAAGGACAGCAAAGGTCCGCAGAAATTTGATCCCGAAAATGACCGCGTGATGCTGTGCGGCAGCATGGCGATGATCAAGGATCACGCGGCCGATCTGGAAAGTCGCGGCTTTGAAGAAGGCGCGAATAGCAAGCCGGGTCAGTTCGTGATCGAACGGGCTTTTGTGGGGTAAAGCGATCCTGCTGCTTCAGCTATTGGTGAGATAGCCCGTCAGCCTGAATGGCCGATTTTGAGGTGGGAAGCGGACATCGCGTTTCGCCTAATTCGAAATCAGCTCGCTTGGCTTGAAAACCCGCACCACACCTGTTGTTGGATAAGAAACCATAACCACATCGTCGGCGAAGTTTTCGTCTCGGGCCGTTACAGCCGAACCCGCGCCTATGCCTGTGTCAAAAATCACCGGCGCAGCATATGTCGGAGGCGTTGCTGCACCAGAATTTTCTGGGACGGTATTTTCAAAAACTAAGGATTGCCCGGTGGCTGAAACAACCACCAAATCTTTTCTGGTCTGATCATTGGGGCGTACACCCACGAATGAACCTTCAAGAAGAGCCACGGGCACTCCGCCGCTCCAAGAAAAAACCGTTTGAACGAACTCATCGTCTTGATCTTGAGTGATTACAATCAGTCGATGTTGTCCGCCTTCGGTGCCGTCGGTCACCAAAACCGTCATGATTCTGGGCACGGCACTTTTTGTTCCGCGCGAAAATACATCAACGATTGAAAGCTGCGTGGAGGCTTGTGTATCGATTGGCACGACCTCAAGCTCCTCATAGATTTGATCCTCGTTGGAATCGCCAAGCAGCACAAGTTCGTTGGTATTATAATCTATCGCTAGCAGATTATCGAAATTCGAATTGTTAAAAAAATCAGGTTGGTAGAGCCGTTGAGCGAACGACGTTGTGGTTAGATGGCAGAGTGAGCGTCCCTGAGAAGTTTGACTGATCAAGGCATCGTTAAAGACGGTGAACCCGTTTGAATCAGATTGCCTATCAAGACGCACAACAGACAGCCCCTGATTGCGTTGACCGATCCACACAAAATCTTGGCTTGTGTCGACGCGGCCTTGGACAAAGCATGGGTTCGAAATCGAAAAGCCATCTCTGCGCGCGAAAGGCCGGTCCGATGCACTGCTGCTTTCAGTCGTAAACCATGAGACTTCATCATCGGTTTCGCTGGCAACAAGTAGGCCGCTAGCCCAGTCGACGAACGACTGGAAATTGAAGTCCAACGTGCCCTTTTCAAGGAAGGAAACATCCCCAAAAGTTTCAGCTAGGGTTGCTCGATCAAACTGCGAATAGTCGAAATAGCCAAAGCCGCTATCTTCGCCAAAGAAGAGCAAGCGTTCTTGATCACCGCTCATACCGCCATCAATATTTTGCTGCGCTATTACCTCTGAGATGCCGGCATTTGTTTCCGCATTTACATTACCGCTGACAAGTCTGACGCCGGGGTCAAAGACCGCAACGGGCCTTCCTGGGCCTGAAAAACCCCTGACCGCTATCACCACATTCTGCGTGGCTACTGCGCCGCGGCCGTCTTCAGCTCTGATTTCGATTTGGATTTCAACAGTCTCGTCTTGATTCAAAGACGGCGCACGCCACCGTGTTGCGAGCGCGTTGATGTCATCTAAACGGGTGGCCGTAGGACCCGCGACCTGACTCATAGTAATCGTAATTGAATCACCATCTGGATCGGTTGTTCCATCTGCTTCGATAACAAATTGATTTTGCTCTAAAACATTAGTGGTGCTCAACTGAAATTGTATTGTTGGCGCACGGTTCGTCGGCTGAGGGGTAGAGGTAGAGGTCGGCGTTGGAGTATTGCCTGAGCTTCCCCCGCCCCCGCAGCCCGCCAAAGCCAATACCAATATTCCGCAAGTAAGAGACGGTTTAGATCTACCTTTCCAATCAAGGTACAGTTGGGTCCAGAGAATTCTGTTTCGCACTTAGCCCCCGCTTTTCTCACGCAAAATACATATCCAGCGAAGGTATAGGGAAACGCGAAGAACGTCAAAGTTATGTTTTCTAACCAAATTTTTGATTGATCGAGACATATTCCCAATTTGGCCTGCTGAATGGTTCAACTTGCCAAAGTTCTTTCGAAAATGAGCTTCATCGTCCGCAAATGAGTCGTTAGCCGACCCTCCGCAATCGCGGCCCTTGCGCCCACTTCCACCTTTCGCGCTTGACCGCAGACGCTTACCGCGCTTCATTCGGTTCCAGAATAAAACCGAATTCTGGAAGAGAGAACCTGAATGCTCGATACCGCCCACCGCACCGCCTATAACGAAGACCACGAGGCGTTTCGCGACACTGTCCGCAAAGTGCTGGCCGAGCATATGGAGCCTTACCTCGACCAGCACGAGGAAGAGGGCATCGTTCCGCGCGAGGCGTGGAAGGCGTTGGGCGAGGCGGGGATGCTGTGCCCGACCGTTAGCGAAGAGAATGGCGGCCTCGGCCTCGATTTCGGCTTTAACTGCGTTCTGGCGGAAGAGCTTTGCTATCTCGGCACGTCGGCTGGCTTCACTCTGCAAAACGACATCACGGTCAATTATTTCGAACGGCTCGGTAGTGAAGAGCAGAAGGCGAAATATCTGCCCGGCATGATTTCCGGCGATATCATCACCGCCATCGCGATGACGGAGCCGGGTACCGGTAGCGACTTGCAAGGCATCCGCACCACTGCGGTGGAGGATGGCAATCACCTCGTCATCAACGGCTCCAAAACCTACATCACCAACGGCCAGAACGCCGACGTGGTGATCGTGGTTGCGAAAACCGATCCGTCGGCAGGAGCAAAGGGCACCTCGCTGGTGTTGGTCGATGCGGGAACGGAGGGCTTTGAGAAGGGCCGCAACCTCGACAAGATCGGCCAGCACAGCGCCGACACGTCCGAGCTGTTTTTCCAGGATGTGCGCGTGCCCAAAACCAATATCCTCGGCGCGGAGGGGCGCGGCTTCGTCCATCTGATGGAGGAACTGCCGCAAGAACGCCTCAGCATCGCGGTTGGCGCAATGGGCGGGGCACAGCGCGCCTTTGATGAAGCAGTGAAGTTCACCAAAGATCGCAAAGCATTCGGCACCACGGTGTTCGAGTTTCAGAACACCAAATTCACGCTCGCCGATCTGAAAGCGAAATTGCAAGTCGGCTGGGCGCATCTCGATTGGGCCATCGCCCGCCACCTGCGCGGCGAGCTAACCACGGATGAGGCCAGCGCGGCTAAGCTATGGCACACCGAAATGCAGTGGGAGATGGTCGATGCCTGCCTGCAATTGCACGGCGGCGCGGGCTATATGAACGAATACGCCATCGCCCGCCTGTGGCGCGACGCCCGGGTTCAGCGCATCTATGGCGGCACCAGCGAGATCATGAAAGAAGTCGTGAGCCGCGCAATTTAGGGATTACCAGACATGACCGACCCACTCGACTTTACCGGCAAACACGTCCTCGTCATTGGCGGGTCGGGCGGTATCGGCAATGGCATTGCGCAGAGCTTTCGCGCGCGCGGTGCCAGCGTCACTGTCACCGGTACGCGCCCCGATGCAGGCGACTATCTGGAGGCGGAGGACAGCGACTTTACCGGGCTTACCTATGTCCACCTTGATGTGACAAAGCGAGAGGCCGCCGCCGCATTGCCCGATCTGGTCGGCGCGGTTGATGTGCTGATCCAGTGTCAGGGTATCGTGCGCTATGGCCGTCAGGAATTCGAGCGCGAAGGCTGGGACGAGGTTGTCGATGTGAACCTCAATTCCGTAATGGATCTCGCCCGCGCGTTTCATAACGGGCTGGCGGAGAGAGACGGGTCGATGACCGTCGTTTCGTCCGTTGCTGCGTTCAACGCGACTAAGGGCAACCCGGCATACGGCGCGTCAAAAGCGGGTGCGGCGAGCCTTGTTAAAACCTTGGGCGAGGCATGGGCAAAGGACGGCATTCGCGTGAACGGAATCGCGCCGGGCTTTGTCCCGACCAAGATGACCACGGTGACAACCGAACATCCCGAACGCAGCGCGGGCGCACTTGCGATGATCCCGATGCGGCGGTTCGGCACGCCGGAGGAAATGGCGGGCGCCGCGCTGTTCCTCGCATCCCCGCTCAGCTCTTACATGACGGGGCAGACGCTGGTCGTTGATGGCGGCCTGACGCTGAGCTGATCGGCGGTTTGTGCGCTCGTTCGGTTTCAGCCGACTGCTCGCTACGATGAAATGACTGAATGTGAGTGTGGAAACGGACTACAAGGTTTGTGGTAAGTATTAGCCGTCCACTTCTTATGACCTGCAACTTGTAAATCGTGATGGTCATAACCATTTTATATATATCGAGAGCACGTTTTATGCGCCCTTTCGACTGAGAGACAATTGCGCTCCCGCACTAGGGAGATCGCGAGTTGAGCCTCAACAGACTTCTTTATGACCACCAGATCGCTTTGATGAATGCCGCTACGGCAGAACCTCGTCCTGCGCCGAACGGCTGCGTCGATCATCATGAGAACTTGATTCACGAAGCTCGACAAAAACTCGGCGTCGCCCAGTACCCTTTCGCAAAGATCAGGGCCGCTGGCTCACTGTCTTATCACCCAACTACAGACTGAGGAATCTCAAATGATAGCTGCTATCGAAGAACGCACTGCAGATGGTCGCGGTCAAGGTATCTTTACCCTAGGACCATTTAGCAAAGGCGACATTCTCTATGTCGGCGTGCTTGATGATAGGCCGATAACCAATCACTCGCATGCCTCGCAAATCAGCAAGACCAGCTTTGGATTTCACAAGGGATTGAGTTCCAAGTTCAACCATTCGTGCGATCCGAATTGCGGCATCGTGCTCAACGATACCGGCGGCCATAATATTGTCGCGATGTGCGATATCGCTGCCGAAGACGAAGCCACATATGATTACGCAATGCGCAACTACCGGATCGAACATTTCGTCGGCCCATGCGGTTGTGGGAATGCCAATTGTCGCCGGTCAATCACAGGCTGGAAAGACCTGCCTCAGCAACGCAAGCATGACTACGCCGGATTCGTTGCGCCCTACCTTATCGAGATGGACGCCGAGCTTTCGCACCTCGAAAGGATTGATACATGATGATCCCTGACAAGTTCCTTCCGCGCTGCCACCCCCACATGCTGTGTGAGGATGGCGGTATAGACACTTCTCAATGTGAGGCGCTGACGCAAGACATGGCTGAGCTTCGGGAGATGGGCATTATTCTCACCTTGGTGGGAAACTATGCGGTTGGTGCCTATCGATACACCAATCTCAGCGATGCGCTTGCACAAGCACGCAATAATCAACCACAGCTACAAAAACCCCCCGCCGACTAGCGGCGGGGGATAAAGTTGGAGATCAAAAGGCAAATTGCCCTAAAACCCCTCGGGTCGCGTCGTTGCAGATGCACCCTGCATTTCAAGAGCCGGGAGCGGTTAAACCCCCGGCTCTGATTGGTTGGTGTCAGCCCTGCTGTTGGCTGGCTTGGTCCTTGCGGTCCTGGTCCTCGCCCTGCTGGTGTTGCAGGTTTACGGCACGTTTTTTGCCTCCGTCGACTTCGCTGGTTTCATAGCTGAAGCGCTGATCGACCTCGGGGACCTGACCTTCCTGTTGAAGGCTTGCCTTCTCAAAGCGGAGCGCATCGCCACCCTTTTCGGGGGTGATTGAGCCAGTGCCAACGCTGCTGTCGTAATTCTTGATCTTGCCGTAATGCATCATGTGTCATTCCTTCGAACGAGTGTGCAGCGCGCCAGAATAGACCCGGCTGCGACTATGAGGCGGAACTGAAGGAAAGGGCTTCCGACTGTGGAAGCGGTGACCGTCGATTGCGACTGGTAGCTGATCGATAGATGGCTATGGCGGCCCGAGATTACAACGGCACGATGAAGCCTTGTGTCCGTGTCGCGTCTATGTCCACATATGGGTCGCAAACAGAAGGCCTACTTTCAAGAGTGTATGACTTTCCTACATGCGCCAATTTATGCCAACGCGGATACCTAAATTGTCTGAAGAGAGAACTGAGACGAGTTGGAGGGTTGTCATGTGTGTCCTACATGGGCCTTTTCCAAGGAAATCATTGGTTTAACCCTGTAGGCACCGCATGACACATGGCCCAAAGTGTCAAGCAGTGTTGGAAATTATCGCCAAGCCATTGCCCTGGGAATCGGGCCAATGTTGCAAAGGAGAATGACATGAAATTCACCGCACTTGGCCCGTCCGGCCTGATGATTTCGCGCCTTTGCCTTGGTTGCATGACCTATGGTGACACGACCAAAGGTTGGCATGGAGACTGGCTGCTGGGCGAAGAAGACAGCCGCCCGTTCTTTCGCGCGGCGCTGGAAGCAGGGATCAATTTCTTCGACACAGCCAATGTCTATGCGGGCGGCACGTCGGAAGAGATCACCGGAAAGCTGCTGAACGAAATGGCGCGGCGGGACGAGATCGTCGTTGCGACCAAAGCGTATTTCCCGTGGAAGCAGGCTCCAAATTCTGGCGGCAATTCGCGCAAAGCTCTGATGCAGGCGGTCGATGACAGTCTGACGCGGCTGAACATGGATTATGTCGATCTGTTTCAGATTCACCGCTGGGATGATCGCACCCCGATCGAGGAAACGATGGAGGCGCTGCACGACATCGTGAAGGCGGGCAAGGCGCTGCATATCGGCGCATCGTCAATGTATGCGTGGCAATTCGCGAAGGCTCAGGACGTGGCGCGCGCGAATGGCTGGACCCGCTTCATTTCAATGCAAAACCAGCTCAATCTGCTTTACCGCGAAGAAGAGCGTGAGATGCTGCCGCTGTGCGCGGATCAGGGTGTTGGCGTGATTCCGTGGAGCCCGCTTGCCCGTGGCCGTCTGGCGCGGCCTGTGGGTGAGGACACGGTGCGCAGCAAGACCGATGGCGTGGGCAAGATGCTGTACAAGGATGATGAGGCCGCCGATCAGGCGATCATCACCGCGCTGGCGGACATCGCCGAGAAACGCGGTGCATCCATGGCGAGCGTCGGGCTGGCATGGCACTTTACGCTGCCCGCCGTCGCCGCTCCGATTATCGGCGCATCAAAACCGCATCATATCGAAGCCGCCGTGGCCGCGCTCGATATCGAGCTGACTGACGAGGAGCTGAGCGCACTCGAAGCACCATACCGGCCCAAAACGCCAACCGGCATGGGCATGCCGCTGCCTCCGATGGATAAGGTTTCGGTTGTGAAGGACTGACAAAAAAGGCCGCCCCTCACGGAGCGGCCTTAAGGTTGTTTCGGAGAGGGTCCGATTAGAATTCGGCTTTGATGCCAAGCGAGACAGAGGTGCCCACCTGATAGGTGTTGATCTCGATCCGGTTCTCGCCAAGCTGCTGGAATTCGAAATTGTCGCGGCCAAAAATGTTGCGCACTTCGAATGACAGTTCCAGCGGGGTGCCGACGCCGCCGATCTCGGTCCGGGCGACGAAATCGACGGTCAGGCCAGGGTCTTCGACCACATCGGGCAGAGCGCCCCCGCGAAGGGTCACGCGCTCGCTAGAATAGTTGAGAAGGATTGTGGCCTGCTGCGTTTTCTCGGTGTCTTCGATGCCGATGGAGATGTTGCCGACATGGTCCGACTGGCCAACCAACGGGGCGCCATCGTCAAAGATCAGCGCGGCGAGCTGGTTCGGGTTGGAAGTGGTGGGAGAAATGTCGCCAGCGCCGACTTTGATTTGCGATTTTGAGTACGTGTAGTTTGCGAGGAGCAGCAGCTGTTTGGTTTCAAAGAATGTCCCGCCAAGGCCGAACAGGTCGATGCCATAGGCGAAGTCGATCTCGGCCCCGTAAAGCTCGGCACTCGGCGCGTTGGCAAAGCTGGTCAGCACCTGACCTGAGGCGGAGATCAGTGTGTTCTCGATCGGGTTGTCGATCTCTTTGTAGAAACCGGCAAGGCTGATCCGGTTGGGCCCGCCGAAATAGTATTCGGCGCGGGCTTCGGCATTGATCAGCTCGCTATCGGTCAGCAACGGGTTGCCGCGAAAACGGCGGTTGGATTCGGGATCGAAATAGGTCTGCTCGACCAGCTCGCGAAATTGCGGGCGGGCGATGGTTTTCGAAGCGGATAGGCGCAATTGGAAGTCTTCCAGCGGCTCCCACGTGATCGTGCCGCCGGGCAGAAAATAATCGTTGTTGTTGTTGGTCGGCGTCGCCCCGGCGATAGGAGTGTTGAAGATTGTCTGATCAAGAGCGACGAATTGCGCGGCGTCTTCGTAACGGACACCGGCTTCGATTGTCAGCGTTTCAAATGGCAGCCAACGGAACAGGCCGTAGCCCGCCTTTGTTTCGATCCCTGCGTCAAACACGGGAAAGGGTGATGCCTCGGTCAAGGTAACGTTGAACCCGGCGAGGGTTGCATCGTTGATGATCTGTCCGGGACGGCGCAGGCCAAGAGCCGGGACGATGGAATCGTCCAGCACATCGCCCGAGATGAAAGGGCGGAACTCGCGGCTGGAAGAACGGCGGGTGGTGTCGGAATAGGCACCGCCAACGGTCACTTCGAAGCTGTCGAAAAGTTCGTAAGAAAGGTCGGCTCCGGCGAACCAGAGCTCTTCCTGCAGATCATCGAAGGCAACCGTTGTGATACCAGCGTCGGAAAGCTGGTTGAAATAGGCGACGAAGAAATCGCCATACGGATCGCCGGGGATGTTTGTGCGGGTGTAGCTGACGGTGGTGTTGAAAGGAGCTTCGCGATCGGTGCGGGCATAGCCGCCGCGCAGATCGATATTGACGCGGTTGAAATCAAGCTCGGCAACAAGCTGCGTGTCGATCAATTGCCGTTCGAAAAACGCGGTCTGCTGGGTCTGGAAATCGAACCCGTCAAAGCCGGGCAGAATATCGGTACCCTGCTCAAGTCGCGAGGTTTTGAGCGTGTCGCGGATGTAGAGATTGGTCCAGCGGATTGTGTGCTCGCCAAAGTCGAGACCGATCCCGATGAGGCCGTTTACGAGGACATTCTCGTCGGTGATAAACGTGCTGAAATCCTGGAACAGTTCGGACAGGTCCGAGCTGCCGCCTTGGCTGATCACCGTGCGATTGCGGAGGCTGTTTTTGATCGAAGCGGTGGCGATGATGCCGAGATACGTGTCTTCGCCAAGTTCGATGGATGCGCCGCCGGTGATCGAGCCGGAATAGTTCGGGCGCTCATTGCCTTCTTTCAGGAGGGTGACGAGATTTGTTGGCAACAATTCGCCAGCAATTGCTTCGGACGTTGCAAGATCGACGCTGCCGATACGTTCGCCGCTATCGAGGAAGGCCTGAAGGTTTGGCGGGACGTCGCGCAATCCGGTGTCGAAGCCGAAGGAGTCGAGATCAGAACCAGCATAGGTCAGGCTGTTTTCAAATGTGGTTTCGCTGTCGCCGCTGATCGAGAAGCTGACGCTGAGGAAATCCTCGACCGGCACGGCTTTGGTGGTCAGGTTGATAACGCCGCCGCCAAATTCGCCGGGATAGTTGGCCGAATAGGTTTTTTGGACGAGAGACGATGCGACAACGTTGGTCGGAAAAATATCAAGCGGGACAACCCGGCTCAGCGGTTCCGGACTTGGCAACGGAAGCCCGTTGAGCAGCGCGAGCGAATATCGATCACCCAAACCACGCACAAAGACGCGGCCATCGCCCACCACGGCAAGGCCAGACACGCGGCCCAGCGCGCCGGCGATATCGCTTTCGCCCGTGCGGGCAATATCGGCTTCGGAAAGGACGTTAAGAACCTGCGTAGAATTTCGCTCGGGATTGCGATTGCGCCGACCGGTCACGATAATGCCGCCGCCAGGTACCGAAATGTCGGGCTCTTCCTGGATCTCTTCGGCGTCCTGCTCCGGTTCTTCGGCATTTGCCGGAGGCTCGTCCGCAGACTGCGCGTACAGAACACTCGGAAAGCTGAGCGATGTGGTGAGAAGCAATAACCCTGCGAGGCGTGTGCCGGTCGACATAATACGAGACCCCTTCGATCTTAGGTCCGGAAACGTGATGGGTCTTGCGACCCGGAATTTTAACTGGCGAGGGAGGCACCGGACAAACTGCGCGGTGCCTCCCCCGGATGTGAGTGTCGCCCGATCAGTAAACCGGGAGCGAGGTGCAGGCGCCGGTCGCGCTGCCAAAGTCCATGATCGATGAGTTACAGGTCCAATCGCCGAACACGTCCGTCACACCGATTTCGGCGCGAGCTGTGAAGAAGCTTGAGCGGGCTGTTGCATCAAGCACAGGCACGGCGCTTTCCGTTGCACCGTTGATGAAGGTGCCCGTCAGCGTCAGCGTGCCAACAAGGTTGTTGTTGGTGCCAGCGTCAACAACCGCCTGAACTTCGGTATCGGCGACACCCGACGAACCACGAACAGGGCGGTTCACTCCGTCGCAAATGAGCGAGTCAAAACCGATGATCGCTGCGAGGGTGATCTGTTCGTCAATGCGGATGCAGACATCGTCAGCGCTATCAACATCGATGACGCCGTTGCTCAGGCCCAGTGCAGGGCCACCGCGTGCCCGGATCGCTTGCGAAGATGAAGAGGAGCGCTGTACGAATGTGAAGCCGTTCACTTGCAGGCGGCTCTGCGGAAGAGCGTTGCCGGGAGTACCGTCAGCAAGATCATCCGGAGAGTCGAATTCGATCAGGCTGTCCCCGGTGCCAGTACGCTGAACGACCAGCACGTTTTGGACATTGGCCTGCGCGCCAGAATCCACATCAAGGGAGTCATCCGACGCACCGATCACGGCGAGATCGCGGACATTTACGGACCCACCGAAGAATTCGACACCATCATCCGAGCTATTGAATGACAGCAGGTTGTTGATGATCGTGCCGGAACCGGTTCCGCCAGTGGTCAGCGATTGAAGTTCATTCGACTGCTGTAGTTCGAAACCCGAATACCGGATCTGGTTGAAGGTGAATGAGCCTGAGCTGTCCGCGCTGTTCGTGCCGCCAAAAGGAGTGGCGACCACGGTGCCTTCGAGCTGTTGTTCGCATTGCGGGTTGGCATTGGGCGCGGCGGCTGTGTTGAAAGTCTGGTCGGAGCAATCTGATACCGGCGCGCGGCCCAGCAGCACGACGCCGCCCCATTGTGCCTGACTGTTATCATTGCTGAGGCCCAGCACGTTGTCACGGCTGGTCCAGACGATTGGCATCGTCGCCGTCCCGTCCGCTTCGATAGTGTTGCCGCGATTTACGACAAGGAACGATTCAGCCTGTGCGAAGAAGATCACGCCCGGCTCAACTGAAAGGGTCACATCGGTGTTGGTGCTGTTGAACCCCTGATCGGTGCCAACGTTTACGCGGCCATCGATCTGGTAAAGCAGGCCGTTCACAAATGGCAGATTGTCATCGACTGTGAATGTCGATGGAAGGCGGCATACGCGGTACTCACCGGTTGGCCCTGTGATCGTGCCTGCATTGGTCAGACCGCCGGCCGTGTTGATCGTCGGGCAACCTGCCGCCGGAGTGACAGTCGCTCCGCCGGTCGGCGTCGCTGTCGGCGTTGGGGAAGGCGACGGGTTGTTGATGATGATATCACCACCAGTGCCAGGCGAGACAATTTCATCTGCGCCGCAGCCAGCAAGAGCAACAGTGCTGGCGCCAAGAACGAGAATACGTTGAAAATTTTTCACAGCGAGCGGTCCCCTAAAAAAACCGAGAATCGGATCACGCGATCAGACGCGCTGGGACCCCGCTAGTGATGAGTCGTGACAGTTTTTTTTCTGAGTTACGGTTTCAATTCACTATCCACATGCTTTTTCGATTGTGACACTTTTTGGTCAATTGGTGCGTTTGAATTCACCTTGAAGAGCAAAATTCCGCTGGATGTGATAAGATTTATTACACAAGAAAAACAGTGGAATAGATCGAAATGTTTCTCAAAAATTACAGAAATGTCACATATGTTGCAGTTTTATGAATTCTATGTCACATTCCTAAATAATCAGAAGGGATGAGGCATATGACACTCACAGCACTTGCGATTGCGCTGGCGGCATCAAATCCGGCTGCAGATACAAGCGCCGCACAAACTGATGCGACCACTCAACCTGAAGAACTTGGAGCTGCGAGCCTCGCCAAAGGTGAAAGCGGGCAAGCGATCCGCGCGCTTGAGCCTCAGTTGAAATCCAACCCGAGCGATCCGGCGCTTTTGATCAATCTCGGCATCGCGTTTGCGCAAGCTGGCGAAGAAGCCAAAGCTCGCGCGATGTTTAAAGCGGCGATGTCGAGCCATAAGCAGCTTGAGCTTGAAACCGCTGACGGCAATTCAACAGATTCCCGCCGATTGGCTCGCAAGGCGATCGCCATGCTTGATCGCGGGGAATTTCGCCCTGCGAACCGTCTGGTAATGCGCGACTGATCGCGATTTTTAGGCCCCTAAGCGGCGGCATGGTTGCCGCTTTGATGGTCGACCACGTTATTTATGGCGGGCCTCGCCACAGCGGCGAGGCCCGCTTTGTTTTAGGTGTGTAGTTTTGATGGTCTGGGCTCTAAATCCAACGAATGGTTAATTCGCGGTTGTCTAGCCTCTGTCACCTCAATGTCATTTAGGGTAGACATGGCGTGTGGGAAGTGGAGGCTCGGGTCGTGATTCTAGCGCGCGCAGGTAAATATGTGTTGGCTTTGACAGCCAGCTTCTGTGCCATTGCGGCGCAAGCGGATGTTATGGAAATCGACAGCACAGGCGCACGCTGGGTGGCTGGCGGTGTTCCTGCCGCTGCTCCTGCCACCCTTCAAATTACTAGTGCTCAGCGAGCGACGATCGAGACCGCCATCCCTAATGGAGCCGCTGCAAATCCGCAGCACACCGCGCTTGGCGTGCCTGCCCGCTACGCAGCGAAAATTCAGGAACTTGCGGCTCGTTATGATCTCAGCCCATCACTGCTCGAGGCGCTTGTCTGGCAGGAAAGCCGCTGGCGTGAGAACGCGGTTTCTCCCGCTGGAGCCCGCGGGCTGGCGCAATTGATGCCGGGCACTGCGCGTTACCTTGGCGTCGACCCTGACAATCCCGAAGCCAATCTTGAAGGCGGCGCGCGCTATCTGCGAGAGCAACTCAACACGTTCGATGGCGATCTGGAGAAGGCGCTGGCGGCTTATAATGCGGGCCCGGGCCGGGTAATCCGGGCGGGCGGCATACCGAACATTCGCGAGACACAGCATTATGTCGCGGCGATTATGGGGCGTTTGGCGAACCATTCGCGACCTACGACGCGATAATGCCGCATTCATCGATTTGACGTACTCAGTAAGGACAATGGACACCATAATGACTTCGCTCTTTCGAATGCCAGCTCGATTTGCTGCTTTTCTTACCGTGTTCTTGATGCCCGCTGTGGCGTCGGCTCAGGGTGCTGATCCGCAAGGCGCAGGGCCGATCAACAACGCGCTGCTTTGGCTTCAAGGCACGTTGCTGGGCACTGTTGCGACGACTGTTGCTGTTATGGCCGTCGCTGCCATCGGCTTTATGATGCTGACTGGCCGGATGAACTGGCGCTTTGGTGCGACAGTGATCATTGGCGTCTTCATCCTATTTGGCGCGACAACCATTGTCGCTGGCATTCAATCGGCGGTTTAGGAAAGGCGATGAGCGATCTCGTTCGAAATCCGGTGCACCGTGCTCTGACCCGACCTCAGATGTTCATGGGCGTGACGATGAATTTCTTCATCATCAATCTGATGGTGACGACGATCGCGTTTCTTATTCTCAAAAATCTGCTCATCACAAACGGGCTATTGCTGATCGCATTCTTGGTGGTGCCTTTCGTAATGCATACGATTGGCTATTTTGCTTCACTGCGTGAACCGCGCATTTTCGACCTTTGGATCACCAAGGTTTCCAAATGCCCGCGCATCCCGAATTACAAGCGTTGGGGCTGCAACAGCTATACCCCCTGACACGAAGACAACACTGGGCCACCCGAAGGAGGGCCGAGCACTATGGTAAAATGGATCGGAGCGGCTGCATGGAGCGCGAAAGAAGCGCCCGCTGGCGATCGCCTGCCATACGAGCGTCTGATCGACGAAAGCACGGTGTTGCTCCGCGATGGTTCAGTGATGACCGCCATTCAGGTACCCGGTCTACTTTTTGAAACCGAGGATTCCGACGCGCTGAATGCCCATGCGGTGACGCGTGAGGTTATGCTGCGCTCGACGCTCGATGCGCGTTTCGTGATGTATCACCACGTGATCCGCCGCCGCGTGGAAGTTGAGCTGGATGCAGAGTTCCCTGACCCCCTTTCTCGCCACATTGACGCGCGCTGGAAAGAGCGGCTTGCTGGCGGATCCCTGTTCATCAATGACCAGTTTGTCACTCTGATCCGCCGCCCAGCGCGCGGCAAAACTGGCCTGCCCGAAAGGTTCGCCAAGTTCTGGAGCCGCCGGGGACAAGAAGCGCTTGAAGCGGATTACAAGGATCTGCGCAGCTTGAAAGCGGCGGCGACGGGCCTCGTGGCTTCGCTATCGTCTTATGGCGCGAGTGTTCTGGGCGATTATTCGGCACCCGGAGGCGGGACCAATTCGGAAATGCTCGAATTGCTCTCTGCCATCTATAACGGCGAGATGCGTCCAGTGCGACGTCCGCATGAAGACACCGACATCGGGCAAATGCTGCCCTATCGCCGCGTCAGTTTTGGTCTTGATGCGATGGAACTGCGCGGTAGCGGCAATCCTGATTTCTCGGCGATACTTGGCCTGAAAGACTATCCCGAGGCGACATCGCCTGGTCTGCTCGATAATCTGTTGCGCCTTCCATACGAGATGATCGTGACGGAGAGCTACGCGCCAAACGAGCGCACAACAGCCCGCGAGCGCATTGATCTCGCACTGCGACGTTCGCGTTCGGTTGATGAGGAGGCAGCAGCCGAACGATCAGACATGATGGCGGCGCGTGATGCACTGAGCAATGGCGGCGTCGGTTTTGGCGATCATCACCTGACTGTGTTGGTGCGCGAAAGCACGCTTGATCGGCTTGATGATGCCACGGCCGCTTGCGGGGCGGCTCTTGCTGATACTGGCGCGATCGCGGTGCGTGAAGACACCAATCTGGAGCCGTCTTTCTGGGCGCAATTCCCGGGCAATGAGGAATACATTGTGCGACGCGCGCTCATTTCCTCTGCCAATATGGCGGGTTTCGGCAGCTTCCACGGCTTTGCTCTGGGACAAGCTGACGGCAACCATTGGGGCGATGCTGTCACATTGCTCGAAACGACCAGCGCCACGCCGTTCTTCTTCAACTTCCACCACGGTGATCTTGGCAATTTCTCGGTCATCGGTCCGTCGGGCTCGGGTAAGACGGTGGTGATGAATTTCCTTGCGGCGCAGGCGCAGAAATTCAAACCGCGCACGATCCTGTTCGACAAGGATCGCGGGGCGGAGCTGTTTATTCGCGGGATTGGTGGCCGGTATGACCGGATCAATCCGGGCGAACCGACCGGCTTCAACCCGCTCTCGCTGCCCGATACGCCTTCGAACAAGGCATTCCTGCGCGATTGGCTCGGTGTGCTGCTGGAAGCAAACGGGCCAGAGGAATTTGCGACGATCAGCGCGGCTGTGGATGCCGCGTATCAAAACGCGCCAGGTTTGCGACGTCTCCGCCATTTCAAGGAATTGCTTGCCGGGTCGCGCAGGCCGGAGCCGGGTGATCTCGCAGACCGACTGGCTGCGTGGATCGGCGAAGCTACTGGTGACGGCGGCGAACACGCCTGGTTGTTCGACAACGATCGCGACCTGCTTGACCTCGATCAGCGTGTGCTCGGTTTTGACATGACGCAGCTGCTCGAAAACCCGCGGCTGCGCACGCCAGTCATGATGTATTTGTTCCACCGGATTGACGAACGGTTGGACGGTCAGCCAACCATGATCTTGATCGATGAAGGTTGGAAAGCTCTCGACGATGAAGTGTTCGCCGCGCGTATTCGCGACTGGCTCAAGACACTTCGGAAGCGCAACGCGCTGGTCGGGTTCGCAACGCAGTCTGCCAAGGATGCACTGGAAAGCCGCATTTCGACTGCCTTGGTCGAGCAGACAGCGACGATGATATTCATGCCAAACAGCCGCGCCCGGCCCGAAGATTATTGCGATGGGTTCGGCCTGACCGATCACGAATTTGCGCTGATCCGCTCTCTGCCGGCGCACAGCCGCTGTTTTCTGGTACGCCAGCCCGATGCCAGCGTTGTCGTGCGTCTCGACCTGTCGGGTGCACCAGAGGTTCTGACGATCCTGTCTGGCCGCGAAGCGTCTGTGCGGCGCCTTGATTTGCTCCGTGAAGCGGTCGGTGATGACCCTGCACAGTGGTATCCATCGCTGACCAACCGGGCATGGCCTGACGGTTCGACAGAGGTTGACGAGCAAGGCCAGCCAATCTGGCAGGCAGCCGAATGACGACGACTTGCGATCTTGCTGCCGAGGGAATGGGCACTGGCGTTTCCGCCGCTCTAACGGCGGTGGATTGCATTGCATCTGAAGTCAGCGAACAGGCGTTTTCGCGCATATTTGGGGCAGACGGTGAATTCGCCCTGGCTCTAACCCTCATACTCGTTCTCTACGTCGCGTTTTTCGCGATCAGTTTGATGCTCGGTCGCAGCAATCTGTCGATACGCTCTCTTGTGCCAAAGATGCTGACGCTCGGCCTTGTCCTTAGCGTCGCGACCAGCTTCGCCGCGTTTTCTGCGATCTTTTATAATCTGTTCGTCGGCGGTCCAGATGAAATCGCGAGTGTAATTACAGGTTCAGACGGGTCGGCTACGGCCACATTCGCGCAGAAGCTCGACATTGTGTTTCTGGCCGTTCAGCAGGCCAGCGGCGACACGACCGATATCAGCGCATTTTCGCCAGAAGGCATGATGTGGATCGGGGCGATGCTCTTGCTCTTGGGTACTGTCGGATTGCTGGTAACGGCGCGCATCGGGCTGGCACTACTGCTCGCTGTCGGGCCGATCTTTGTTGTTCTCGCGCTGTTCAATGGCACGCGGGGCCTGTTCACTGGTTGGCTCAAAGGCGTGACAATGCTCGCGCTCGCGCCGCTCTTCGCAGTCCTCGGTGGATCAATCATGCTCGAAATGGCGGTGCCAATCCTTGCGGCTTTGGTCGCGGTTCCCGGACAGATTGATCAGCAGGCGGCGATGGCGTTCTTCCTTGTGGGCGCAGTGCATATTGCGTTGATGTTCATTGTCCTAAAGGTCGCCACCACGATGGTATCTGGTTGGCAAGTCTTTGGCCTTGTCCCGTCAAAGGAAAACGCTTCCGCGCAGGAGGTGGCACGACCAGCGCCAGCGGCCGCTCCTGTGCTCGCAGGACAGGCGCGCGCTGCGCCCGTTGCCACTTCTACCGCTTCCGCGCAGCGCCGCATGGATGTGGCGCCGCAAACGACCTACGTGGCCGCTGCCAATGATAGCGGCCCAGGCGGATCGACCACTATTCGCGAGACGAAGGTCTACGCCACCACTTCCGGAGGCGGCCAAACCGCTCCGCTCAATCCATCAAGCTCGCGCACGCGCGGCATTGGCAACCGTTTCCGCTCGGCAGGGACCGGAAAAGCCTTCTCAAAACCGGAGAGCACTTCATGATCCGCGTCGACACCGTTCGGCTTTCACTCTGCGCCGTGGCTTTGGCCTTCGCCGCACCGGCTTTTGCCCAGAGCGATGCGCGCTTACAGACACGCGTCTACGATGAAACCGCTGTCTTCACGATCCCGGGCAAGGTCAAAGTTCAAACCACAATCCAGTTTCGCAGCGACGAAGCGATCGAGAATGTTGCGATTGGCGACAGTCAGGCTTGGCAAGTGCAGCCAAACAAAGCGCAATCGCTGCTATTCGTGAAGCCGCTTCAGCCCAATGCAAAAACCAATATGACGGTTGTGACCTCCCTGCGGACGTATCTGTTCGATTTGGTTGCCAGCCCCCGCAACAACCCGCTTTACGTGATGAAATTCAGCTATCCGAAGGCGGAAAAAGCCGAGGAAGAAGCGAGACTGGCTGCGGTGGAAGCGAAAGAGCGCGAACAGGCGACAGCGGTCGAATTGGCCGCCGCCAATGATCCTTACGCTGTGGCCGATCCGGAATTGCTGAATTTCGAATGGGAGAGCGAGGGCGACCGAGACCTGTTCCCGGCGCGCGCATATGACAACGGCGATGCGGTGTTTCTGACATGGCCGGTTGGGACACCGATCCCGGCGATCCTCGTGACCAATTACGATGGCGAAGAAGGGCCGGTTAATTTCACCGTTCGCGGCGACACGGTGGTGCTTGATACGGTCCCGGCGAAAATCATTTTGCGATCCGGTGAGGATACGGCGATCCTGACCAACAATGGTCCGGTGCCATCTCAGTCGCGCAGCGCGGCAGCCTATGAAAAAAGGAACCGCGGATCATGATGTTGGCGAACCAGTCTGATGTGAGGGAGACGAAGTAATGCGTCTTGCAATGCGACTTCCGGGAAAAAAGGGCGAGGGAGATACCCCGGCTGAGGGCGATCCGCGTGACAGCGAGTCTGCGGAAATCATCGACCTTGCGAGCCGCAATGGTTTTCCTGCCGTTATTGACCGCAAAGCGAAATCAGAAGGTCTCGGACTTGCTGCTGGCGTTGCGATTGTCGGCTTGCTCGGAGCGGTAACATTTTGGGCCATGAATGCTGCGCAGCAAACGGGTGACCAGCAAGCGGTCGGCAATCCGAATGTTGCGGCGCCCGCTCAGGTCGCTGCAGCACCCGTTGCGCCTGCGCCCGTTAATGCGCCTCAAGAGGTACAGCCCGCCGCTGCGCCAACGCCGACTCCGATCCTGTCCAACAACCCCAACGCATCTCGGGTCCCGGTGACCAATCCCTATGCCAGCCCGACAATGGTGTTCGATGCCAGCACGGGAACGCAGGGCAACCGACTGGTTGAAGCGCCTGCAACCCCCGTCGCCAGCGCGACCAGCACTGGTGACACAGGTGCGCTTGGCAGTGCAGCTGCCTTTGCCAGCCGCGTGGGCGGTGTAGGGGGCGGTCCGGCTCAGGCCCGGCCCATGACCAACCCTTCGACGACCGTAACCGAGGGGACTCTGATCCCGGCGATCCTTGAGACTGCGATCAACACCGATGTGCCGGGCTATGTTCGCGCTGTGGTGAGCCAGGATGTGCTCAGCTTTGATGGGAGAAACGTACTCGTCCCGCGTTCTTCGCGTTTGATTGGCCAGTACCAGTCGGGCGTGCAGCAGGGCCAGAAACGCGCTTATGTGATCTGGACCCGCTTGATCCGACCCGATGGCGTATCGGTCAACATTGCATCGCCTGCGGTCGGGTTTGATGGCACAACCGGGCTCGCTGGAGATGTCGATAGCAAGTTCTTCCAGCGCTTCGGTTCGGCTCTGCTTCTTTCGTTGGTTGATGGACTTGGCGCAATCGCGTCCGGCGGGACCAGCGTGATCCTTGGCGGTGGTCAGAGCGCGGCCAGCACCGCGCTTCAACAGGATGGCCAGATCGGGCCAACCATCCGCGTCAGCCCCGGCGAACCCATCCGCGTCTTTGCCGCGCGCGATCTCGACTTCAGCACAGTTCAGTGATCGCCGGATAGTATGAGCGCCGATATCCATCCGTTTGAGACTTCCAGCGATACCAGCAGTTCCGCCGATTCTGATCAGGTGGACAGCCTGATCGCGATGGGCGAACGCAGCGTCTATCTCGACGCCTATCTCGAGCCGTTTAAACGCTGGTTGGACCGCGACACGGTCACAGAGATCATGGTCAATCGACCGGGTGAGGTCTGGATTGAGGACGCATCCGATCCCGGGATGAAACGAATTGAAACGCCGGAGATTGATGATCGCCTCGTGCAACGTCTGGCGGAGCAGGTCGCGCGGGTTTCGCATCAGGGGATCAACCGCGAACATCCTCTGTTGGGTGCGACGCTGCCCGACGGTGCACGTATCCAGTTCTGCGGACCTCCAGCCAGCCGAAAGCATTGGATTATGGCGATCCGGCGTCACAGGCGGCTCGATCTGCCGCTTGATGCCTACGATTCAGGCCCGCTTTCGAGCGAAGCTGAAGTGTCGATGCCCGACCCGCAAATGGAGCCAATCGCTTACTTGCGAAAGGCAATCCGTGCGCGAAAGACTGTTCTGATCTCGGGTGGCACCAGCACGGGTAAGACCACGTTCCTCAACGCGATGCTTGGCGAAATACCGCAGGAGGAGCGCGTGGTTCTGGTCGAGGATACGCCGGAGCTGCGTTTCCCGGGCGAAAACTCGGTCGGCCTTGTCGCGGTAAAAGGCGAATTGGGTGAGGCAAAAGTCACGGCAAACGAGTTGCTACAGGCGGCGTTGAGATTGCGCCCTGATCGCATCGTCCTCGGCGAATTGCGCGGCGCGGAAAGCGTTTCATTCCTTCGAGCGATCAACACCGGCCACCCTGGCAGCTTTTCGACCATTCACGCCAATTCGCTGAATGGCGCGCTCGAGCAATTGTCTTTGATGGTGATGCAGACGGGCATTGGTCTCTCCCGCTCCGACACGATTGCCTATTCCGCCAGCGTAATTGACGTGATTGTCCAGCTGGGCCGCGATACAAACGGCAAACGCGGCATTACACAAATCGCCGATACGCGCTCGCTCGTGTGAATCAAGTGACAATCCCTATTGGGTGAATTAGACCGCGTTCCAGCCGATCACGACGAACAGTTTAAGAGGAACCGGAACGCATCGCATGAGCAGCACGCCGATCATCGATAGGGCGAACCATCCGGCGGCTCCAGCGGGCACCGAAGCGCCTAAGCCTGTTACGAATGCTGCCCCCGAAGGTGCATATTTCAATCGCGAACTGTCATGGCTCTCCTTTAACGAACGCGTTTTGGCAGAGGCATGCAACGAGCAGTATCCTTTGCTTGAAAGGCTTCGCTTCCTTTCGATCTCCGGCAGCAATCTTGATGAATTTATGATGATCCGCGTCGCCGGGCTTGTCGGTCAGGCGCAGCGAGGGATTGCCAAACCTGCCATTGATGGCCGGACACCGACCCAGCAGCTCGTCGCGATAAGAGAAAAGCTGGAAATGCTATCAGCGTGGCAGCAGGATATCTGGCGGGACCTACGCGACCGTCTTGCTGACACGGACATTCATGTCGCTGATGAGCGCCGCGTAAACCCTGCTGCTCACAAATGGCTGGAGGAGTTCTTTCTCGAAGAGATATTGCCCGTCATCACACCGCAGGCTCTTGATCCGGCGCATCCATTTCCGTTCGTCCAGAATGAAGGAATTGGCCTGCTCTTTACGCTCACCCGTGAAGCCGATCAGGAGCAGATCATCGAGATGATTTTGATCCCGAGTGCGTTGCCCAGGTTCGTGCGCGTTCCCGGCGATCACAGCGGGCAAGGCGAGGCAATTTACATCTCCATCGCGAGCCTCATTCAACGCTATGCCCGTAACCTGTTCCCCGGCTTCGCTATCGAAGGCGACGGCATGTTCCGCGTGCTGCGCGACAGCGATATCGAGATTGAGGAAGAGGCAGAAGATCTCGTGCGGACATTCCGCAGTGCGATCCAGCGGCGGCGCCGCGGCCAAGTGATTCAGCTTGAGCTGGAGGATGACTTTGATCCGAAGGCGGAGGCAATTCTCCTTGAGCAGCTTGGCGTTCACGAAGCGGCCGTGATCAAAACCGATGGCATGATCGGGATTGATGGATTGGCCGAGATTGTCAGTGAAGATCGTCCAGACCTAAAATTCGATGCCTATTCGCCGCGCTATCCGGAGCGCATACGCGAACACGATGGAGATGCCTTTTCTGCGATCCGCGAGAAGGACATCATCATTCACCACCCTTACGAAAGTTTTGAGGTGGTGGTCGATTTCATCAAGCGAGCGGCAGAAGACCCCGATGTCGTGGCGATTAAACAGACGCTTTATCGCGCTGGCTCTCAGTCGGCGGTGATCAGCGCGCTGATTGATGCTGCCGAACGCGGCAAGTCAGTCACCGCAGTGGTCGAGTTGAAAGCGCGCTTTGATGAAGAGCAGAACCTGACATGGGCGACGAAGCTGGAGCGCGCCGGAGTTCAGGTGATTTACGGTTTCACCGATTGGAAAACGCACGCAAAAATCGCGATGGTTGTGCGGCGTGAGGATGATGGGTTTCGCACGTACTGCCATTTCGGTACTGGCAATTATCATCCGATCACAGCGAAGGTTTACACCGATCTGTCGTTTTTCACGGCAGACCCAAAGCTTGGCCGTGACGCGGCAAAAATGATGAATTTCGTGACCGGATATGTCGAGCCAGGTTCGCTCGATCTGATCTCTATTGCTCCGCTTAATCTACGCGAGGAGCTTTACCACCGGATCGACGCTGAGATCGCCAATGCAACTGCGGGTAAACCGGCTGCGATCTGGATGAAGTGCAACCAGATAACCGATCAGGGCATGATCGACCGGCTCTATTCCGCGAGCGATGCCGGCGTTCAGGTCGAATTGGTTGTGCGGGGCATTTGCTGCTTGCGTCCGGGCGTCCCCGGCATGAGCGACAACATCCGTGTGAAATCCATTATCGGGCGGTTCCTCGAACACAGCCGCATTTATGCCTTTGCCAATGGAGAAGCGATGCCCGGAACCAACGCGGCGGTGTTCATCTCGTCAGCGGACCTTATGGGACGCAACCTCGATCGGCGCGTTGAAAGCCTGATCCCGGTGCTGAACCGCACAGTTCATGATCAGATTTTGCAGCAGGTGCTGCTCGCGAACATGCTCGATACAGAGCAAAGTTGGTGGCTGCATGGCGACGGCAGCTACTCGCGGGTTGAAACCGATGGAAAGCCGTTCAACTGCCACCGGTACTTTATGACGAACCCGTCTTTGTCGGGCCGGGGCGGGGCGCTTGAAGCGGGCGGCGTGCCTAAGCTTTCTCTGCGCAAGGGGCGTAGCGGATGAACCTTCGGAAAAAGCGTGCAGAACGCGACGGGGCATTTTCCGGGGCTACCCCCGAACGCGCAATCATTGATATCGGTTCGAACACCGTCCGGTTGGTGGTTTATGGCGGGTCCATGCGCGCGCCTGCAGTTCTCTTGAATGAGAAAGTTGCGGCGAAACTTGGCCGAGACATCGCTGAGACAGGTGCCTTGGCAGACGAAGCCGTCGAGCTCGCCATGCGCGGGCTCAGGCGGTTTGCGCTGTTGTTGCAAGATTTGGGTGTGGACGATGTCGAGACCGTTGCAACAGCAGCCGTCCGCGATGCCAGCAATGGTGAGAAGTTCGTAGCTGGCTTGCGCGAGTTGGGTTTCAACCCGCGCGTTATCACAGGTGAGGAAGAAGCCTGCCTAAGCGCAAGCGGTGTTGCTGGAGCTTTCCCAGATGCCACGGGCATCGTTGCGGACCTTGGCGGCGGGAGCCTCGAGCTCATCGACGTAGCCGATGGCGCACCGGGTTCTGCCGTATCTCTCCCTTTGGGCACGCTCAGACTACCTGAATATCGCAAAAAAGATAATGACGATTCCGCCATGCGTAAGTCGCTGGAAAAAGCGCTGAAAAAAGGTGCGGGCGAGTTCGTGGGCTCTGGTGGTAAGGACAAACCGCTTTATCTGGTCGGTGGCACATGGCGCACCATGGCGGTGTTCGCGATGCAGGAGCAGGGCCATCCGCTGTCCGACCCGCACGGCTTTGAAATGTCCGCGAAAGAGGCGAAAGGTCTGGCGAAAACGCTCGCCGGGATGTCACCGGAGGATTTGAATACGCGTGATCGCATTTCTTCGATGCGTTCGGAAAAGCTCCCCAATGCGGCGATACTTTTGCAAGCGATGCTTGCCCGGATTGAGCCCAGCGGTCTTGTCTTTTCATCATGGGGACTGCGCGAAGGACTGCTCTATGACCGCCTGCCAAACCATGCGAAATCGCAAGATCCACTGCTCGCAGGAATTGGTGTTTTCGCTACCCAGCGCGGCGCACCGCCGACGCTTGCGGCTAGGATCGCGGCGTGGACTGTCGATGCGGCACCGTCGCAGAAGCACGGCACCGAGCGGTTGCGATTGGCGGCTACCATGCTCGCGCTGGCATCAATGCAGATCGAGCCAAACATTCGGCTACCCCAAGCGATTGACTGGGCGTTGCACAAACGCTGGATAGCCGTTTCTGGGAAAGACCGCGCCATGATGGCTGCGGCCGTGGCGGCGAATGGCAATCACCCGGAATTGCCGGAACAAGTCACCGAACTGGCCGATGATGACGCGCTCAATGAAGCGATCTGCTGGGGGTTGGCGGTCAGGTTGGCGCGGCGGATTGGCGCGAAGTCCCGCCGTTCGCTCCAAGCAAGCCGCCTGGTGGTTCGGGATGGAAAGCTCGTCCTACGGCTTGAGAAAAGCCATGCAGCTCTATTCGGCATTCCGACTGAGAAAGACATCAAGCTGCTTGCGGGAAAACTGGATATGGACTGGAGCGTTACCATCGTTCCAGATGGTGAGCTGAAGTCGGATGATGATGGCCACGCAGACGTGGCTGCGCAGTAAATACTAGGCTTCGCTGCGACGCTCTTTCGAAGAGAACGGCGAGAAATCGGTGTCGGTATCGAATAAATCCACACCTTCGGCCTTCTTCAGCTTACCAACCACCAGATACGTCACAGGCGTTAGAGCGGCTTCCCAGAGCACTTTGAGCAGCCAGTTGGTGATCATCACCGTGATCACTGCCTCGGTGCTCCAGATGCCGTAGAATGCGATCGGGTAGAATATCAGACTGTCCACGCCTTGACCCACTACGGTAGAGCCGATCGTACGGGTCCACAGAGCCTTACCTTTGGTCCAGACCTTCATCTTGGCCATGACGAACGAATTGACGAATTCGCCGGCCCAGAAGGCGACGATAGAGGCGAGGACAATTCGCCATGTGCTGCCGAACACGGATTCGTAGGTTTGCTGGCAGATCGATCCCGGCACGCTGTTGACATCGTCTTTCAGCTCCATTGAGCCGGAGGCCGCGCATTCCCACCCGTCAAATGCGGGCAGGCTGACCACAACATAGCTCATAAAGGCGAGGAAGATCATGGCCGCAAAGCCGGTCCAGATGACGCGGCGAGCGCGCGCAAACCCGTAAATCTCGGTCAGAATATCGCCGATGACATACCCAAGCGGGAAAAACAGTATGCCCGCACCGTAAATGAAGGTGCCATCGGCAGCTGGCCACCACCCGTCCGGCCACCAGCTTACCTCAACAAAGGTAAGCTTCGCCGCGCCAATAATGTTGGAAAGCAGCAGGATCGCGACGAATGCGGCCATGACAAATTCGTAGTAGCGGAACGATACCGGCGCGCTGCTGGTCGCGGTGATCCCGTCATTCGGATCGGTATCGAAAGCGGCGGCAGGATCGGTCTTTTCCATATCTCGGCCCCTAGCGCGATTTGCCTATGCCGCAAAGCGCGCTATTGGGCGGTCAGCCGTGTTCGGCGCGCGCCCGTAGCTCATCTGGATAGAGCGCGAGACTTCTAATCTTGAGGCAGCAGGTTCGAGTCCTGCCGGGCGCGCCAACTCCACTCATCTTTTCAGAACCACGGGTCGTGCCGCCTTTCGCATGTTTGCGGACGGGCGTCGTGCAGGGTTCAGGTGATGATAGGCAGTCTCGAGTCTCCAGATTTGCAAAGGAGACAGTAGATGAAGACCCTTTCAACGTTTGCACTTGCCGCAGCAGCCTTGTCGGCGCCGGCGGCAGTCCTCGCTCACCCGATCATCGTTGAACGCGATCGCGGCATGCCGATTGCGCCAAATAATGACAGCAATAAATGGTGGCTCGATTACAAGACAGATATCAGCGAGGCGAAACGCGAGTTGAGAAGCGATCTGCGCCGTGCGACCGATGAAGAGGATCGCCGCGATGCGCATGAGGAATATCGCAACGAAATCGCGGACGCCAAACACGATTACCGCAAGGAAATGCGTGAGCGCGGTTACCGGGTTGCGAATTTTCGCGAGAACCGCCGCCTCGCGAGACGATAGTCAGCCGCGCTGAACGGTCGAAAGCAGTTCTGCGGTTATCGGATATCCGGCATTTTCCATAATGCGCAGCATTGGTTGATCGTTGTTGTCATCGATCTGCGGAATGATGGTTTTGACCGGGATAGCTTCGGCCTGTGCACGGGCTTCATCAAAATTGGCAAACAAGGCCAAACGCTCAAGATTGCGGCGAGTGGGGAAGATCAGCTTGATCTCACCGCGCTCCGCCGCGTCGAGTGCGCCCTGTGCGCTGGTCCAGAATAGCCGTGTGTTCTCTGAATTGTCGATCGACACATCCACCTCGCCTGTGCCCAAATCAGCGAGGTAGAAGCGGGTGTCATAGACCCGCGAGAGCTTCTCATTCTGGGGAAACCACCGGGCAAATGGCACGATCTGGTCTAGGTCTAGGCTCCATCCGAACGCCGCTAGCACCGGCGCGAGCGCGCCTTCGGCTTCGATCATAACCCGCGCTTTTGCGGCGCTGTCCGCTGTAATGTCACCCGATAGGCCCAATGCGAGACCGGTCTCCTCCAGAGTTTCGCGGATCGCGGCTATCTGGTGTGCGGCTTCGTCAACGGAAAGGTCAGGCCCGGCGATTGTTTGCGCCAACTCGAAATCGGCCGGATCCACGCGGCCTCCGGGGAACACGGCCATGCCGCCCGCAAAGGTCATTGTGCGAGAACGAACCGTCATCAGCACTTCTGGAGCCCCTCCATCAGGCGCGCTGCGGAAGATTACGATGGTTGCTGCTGGAATGCCTTCGGGGCTGGATTCGCTGTTCATGGGATAAGTGATGGCCTGCCGAACGGGCCTTGCCAAGTGTTCCTGACCATTCAGAGGAGCGGGGATGCGGGTATGTGTCGGCGCACTTTACATCACGGCACACTCTTAAATTTCGATAACCATCTAAGTCACTAAAAAACTTGGATACTGTGATTTTGGCACGGTGGGTGCATTGTTATGGGCAAGTCCAAATGGTCTTGAAATGAGGTTCGACCTTTCCTGGTCTCTAGGTCGACCTCCCCGTAAAAAAAGAGCCGCCTTGCTTTGGTCAGCAAGGCGGCTTCTTTTTTGCCTAGCGCGTTGGCGCTGGATTCAAATCAGCTTTCGGCTTTGGCGACACCTTGGTCGTCCATCATCTGCTTCAGCTCACCAGCTTCGAACATTTCCATCATGATATCGCTGCCGCCGACAAATTCGCCTTTGACGTAAAGCTGCGGGATGGTTGGCCAATCGGAATAGGTCTTGATGCCCTGGCGGATTTCCATGTCCTGCAGCACGTCAACGCTTTCATAAGCGACGCCGCAATGATCGAGGATCGCAACGGCTCGACTGGAAAAGCCGCATTGTGGGAAGAGCGGTGTGCCCTTCATAAACAAAACGACGTCATTTTCGCCGACGAGAGTGGAAATTCGGGTGTTGGTATCAGCCATGATTGATGCGGCCTTCAGTTTGATTGGTTTGTCGAGGAATTACGTGGGGACCACAGTCGTAACTTGCAAGGCGTGCAGTTCGCCGCCCATCTTTCCGCCCAGGGCACCATAGACCATCTTGTGTTGCGCCACGCGGGTCTTGCCCGCGAATTGCGGTGCAGTGACTTTGGCTGCCCAATGATCGTTATCACCGGCGAGGTCAGTCAATTCGACAACTGCACCTGGCAAGGCCGCGACAATCGCGGCTTCGATATCGGGCCCTGACATTGGCACGGCTTAGCTGTCGCCCATCAATTGGCGTTTGGCTTCGACAGTCATCTCTTCGAGCTTTGTCCGAATGTCAGCTTCGCTAACGTCCGTGTCAGCGCCCGTCAGATCGCCGAGCAGTTTGCGGATCACGTCTTCATCACCAGCTTCTTCGAAATCGGCCTGAACAACGGCTTTTTTATAAGCGTCGGCCTCTTCCTCGGTAAGGTTCATAAGGTCAGCAGCCCATTCGCCGAGCAGGCGATTGCGACGTGCGGCCACTTTGAAGGCGGTTTCTTCGTCCATGGCGAACTTGGCTTCTTCGCCGCGTTGGCGATCCTGAAAATCTGTCATTGGTGTCCCTCCGAAAGTATCGGGTTTGAAATAGGGGTGGGCAGGCCTCGCAACAAGGCTTCCACCATTGAATTAATCGATGGTGACGACGAGTTTTCCAACAGCTTCACGGTTTTCCAGTTTGGCAATCGCTTCGCCAGCGCGCTCTAACGGGAAAGTTTCCGAAACGAGCGGGTCGATCTTGCCAGCCTGCATCAGCGCAAAAAGCTCTTTGACTTGCTCAACAAACTTCACTGGTTCGCGTGCAGTAAATGCTCCCCAGAAAACGCCGCAGATATCGCAGCTTTTCAAAAGTGTGAGGTTGAGTGGCATCTTCGCAATGCCAGCTGGGAAGCCGACCACAAGAAATTTGCCTTCCCAAGCAATCGAACGCAGCGCAGGCTCGGAATATTGGCCGCCAACAATGTCATAGACGATGTTCGCACCATTCGGGCCGCATGCAGCTTTGAATTTGTTGGCCAGTTCCTTCGACGCCGCTTTGTCCATCTCATCGCGCGGGTAGATTACGACCTCATCAGCGCCCGCTTGCTTCGCAACTTCGCCTTTCGCTTTGCTGGAGACAGCCGCGACGACGCGCGCACCGAATGCCTTGGCGAGTTCGACCGCCGAAAGCCCGACACCGCCAGCCGCGCCAAGGATTAGGACGACATCACCTTCTTTGATGTGGCCGCGATCTTTCAAACCGTGGATCGTGGTGCCGTAGGTCATCAGAAGCGATGCAGCTTTTTCGAAAGGCACACCATCAGGGATCGGGAACATCCGGCCCGCTGGCACAATGACCTTTTCTGCAAGGCCGCCATTGCCGATGCCCGCCATTACACGATCACCGGGTTTGTAATTGTCGACGCCTTCGCCAACCGCCTCAACCACACCGGCCAGTTCACCGCCCGGCGCGAAAGGACGCTCGGGTTTGAACTGGTACATGTCACGGATGATGAGCGTGTCTGGATAATTTATCGCGCAGGCTTTCACCGCGACGAGCACTTCGCCTTTGCCGGGTGTGGGAGTATCAATTTCGTCGAGCTTGAGTGTTTCCGGTCCGCCAACTTCGTGGCTTAGAATGGCTTTCATGTGGGTCTCTCCCTTAGATTTGTGTGCCTTTGGCGAGCCAGTCCTGCGCTTGGGCGCGCCGGCTCTCGAATTGTCCGATCTGGGTCTGCCGCTCCAGCGTGAGCGCCACTTCATCGAGACCATTCAGCAGGCAATGTTTGCGGAATGGGTCGATGTCGAAGGCGAAGCGGTCTTGAAACGGTGTGGTGACCGTCTGAGTGTCAAGATCGACGGTAATCTCGTGCCCGTCGCGGGCAACTTCCAATAGACGGTCGATGGCTTCCTGGGGGAGCACCACGGGCAGGATACCGTTCTTCACCGCATTGCCGGAGAATATGTCCGAATATGAAGGCGCAATAACCGCGCGAATACCCAGATCGAGGATTGCCCAAGCGGCGTGCTCGCGGCTCGACCCGCATCCGAAATTGTCACCGGCGATCAGGATGGGTGACCCAGCATAGGCGGGATCATCGAAGACATTTCCTTCGACCGCGCGGATTGTCTCAAACGCCCCTTCGCCGAGGCCTTCACGGGTGATGGTTTTCAGCCAAGCGGCTGGGATGATAATGTCGGTATCGACATTCTTGGCGCCGAACGGAATGGCGCGGCCTTCTATCCGCGAAAGAGCATCCATTGTGACCGTCCCTCAATCAGTTTCTGGCGGCTCGCCGGAGGGCGCCTTTTTTGCCTGATCGGCACCGATGGCGCTGTCTTCGGTCTTTTGCTTGAAGCGCTTGCCGGCATAGAGCAGCGCGGCGGCGATAGCGGCAGAGCCAATGGTTGCGGCAGCACCGATAGCGGCGTTGCGCGCAGTGTTGTTTTTCGGCGTGTCTTCAGGGGTCTCTTTGGTCATAGCTTTCTCATGCGGCTCGATTGCGGGGTTTGCAAGGGATCAGCGATCAAAGGTCGCGGACATCTGTTAGCCGACCTTTGATTGCTGCAGCAGCAGCCATGGCTGGCGAGAGCAGGTGGGTGCGTGCGCCGGGACCTTGGCGGCCGACAAAATTGCGGTTTGAAGTCGAAGCGCAGCGTTCACCAGCGGGTACCTTATCCGGGTTCATGCCGAGACAGGCCGAGCAGCCGGGCTCACGCCATTCAAAACCTGCGTCGGTGAATATCCGATCAAGGCCCTCTTGCTCGGCCTGACGTTTGACCAAGCCGGATCCTGGCACAACTATGGCCCACCGCACGTTGGAGGCTTTTGTGCGCCCGTTCAGTACCTCTGCAGCGGCGCGAAGATCTTCGATCCGGCTGTTGGTGCAACTGCCGATAAAGACGTTTTCAATCGGCACCTCAGTAAGAGGGGTGCCGGGTGTCAGCCCCATATAGTCGAGGCTCTTTTGAGCCGCTGCCTGTTTGCTTTCATCAGGGAAGCTTTCGGGCGCGGGCACCACGCCGCCAATCGGGAGGACGTCTTCCGGGCTAGTGCCCCAAGTTACCGTCGGCTCTACGTCAGCAGCATTGATGACAACCGACTTGTCAAACTGGGCACCGTCATCGGTGTGCAGAGTGCGCCAATACGCAACGGCATCGTCCCAGTCTTTGCCAGCCGGTGCCATCGGACGGCCTTTGAGATAGGCGAAAACGGTTTCATCAGGCGCGACCAATCCAGCACGCGCGCCGGCTTCGATGCTCATATTGCAAACCGTGAGCCGCTGCTCGACGCTCATTTGCTCAAAGACCTTGCCGCGATATTCGATGACATAACCATTGCCGCCGGCCGCTCCGATCACGCCGATGATGTGGAGGATCAAATCCTTGGCCGTTACGCCGCTGGATAATCCTCCTTCAACGCGGATTTCCATGGCTTTCGAACGTTGGAGCAAGAGCGTCTGTGTGGCGAGGACATGCTCGACTTCACTGGTGCCTATTCCGAAAGCGAGCGCGCCCAGACCGCCGTGGCTTGCGGTGTGAGAATCGCCGCAGACAATTGTCGTGCCCGGCAGAGAGAAGCCTTGCTCCGGACCGACCACATGGACGATGCCCTGTTTCTCGTCAGCATCGCCGATATACTGGATGCCGAACTCGGGCGCGTTCTTCTCCAGCGCGGCCAGCTGCGCCGCGCTTTGCGGATCGGCGATGGGCACGTTGTTGCCGCTGGCATCGCGTCGCGCCGTTGTCGGCAAATTGTGATCGGGCACAGCCAGTGTCAGCTCAGGGCGGCGCACCGGACGGCCAGCAATCCTAAGCGCTTCAAAGGCTTGCGGACTGGTCACCTCGTGCACCAAGTGCCGATCAATATAGATCAGCGCGGTGCCGTCATCGCGGATTTCGACCACGTGGTCGTCCCAGATCTTCTCATAAAGGGTGCGGGGTTTGCTGGCCATGATCGCTTTCTAAACTCTTTTCTCGACTGCGATTAGCGGCCCTTGCGCAACACTGGCAAGACACCGCAGAAATAACCTGCATTTGGTCATGGAAATGTAAGACCTCAGATGCTAACTTACATTCATGTCAGCAACAGCCCCTGCTTCTCCCTATGCCTTTCCGATCAAGGTCCTTCCCGAAGACATCGACTTTATGGGACACGTGAACAATGCGCGTTACCTCAATTGGGTGCAGGATGCGGTCCTGGCCCATTGGAACAAGCTTGCTCCGGCAGAGGAAGTGGCGAGCAAAGCGTGGGTCGCTCTCAAGCATGAGATAACCTACCGCAAACCCGCTTTTCTTGAAGACGACGTTATCGCCAGCACGGTGCTTGAGCATTTCAAAGGTCCGCGCGCATTCTATCGCACCGTGATTAAACGCGGCGAAGAGGTTCTGGCCGAAGTGCAATCGAGCTGGTGTTGTATCGATGTGGAAACGTTGCGTCCCGCGAAGATCGGCGAGCACATGCGCGAGTTCTTCTTTCCCGACGCGGATTGAACGCTGCGCTTTCAGTCGTGCCGTCTTGAGGTTATACGCACCCGAATGACCTGCCTGCGCGTATCTGATTGAGATGGCATCCCGTTTTTCCCTTCCTGCTCGCCCGGCTCAGGCCGGGATAGGCCTTGCGCTTGCTACGCTGATCGCTGGCAGTTGGCTGGGGATTCATATTTTCGGGATGTTCGTTTTCGAACTTACGCTGGCGAACCTGCCCTTCGCGCTTGCTCTTGCAGCGGTGCAATGTTGGCTGTCGGTCGGCGTGTTTATCATCAGCCATGATGCGATGCATGGCAGTTTGGTTCCCGGAAAGCCGAAGGTGAATTCCGCCATCGGTGCGGTTTTGCTCGCGCTCTATGCGGGCTTTGGCTGGAAGACATTGCGCGATGCGCATTTCACCCACCACAAGCTAGCGGGTCACGCGGGCGATCCTGATTTTGATGAGAGTAATCCGCGCAGTTTCCTGCGTTGGTACGGGACATTCTTCAAACGCTATTTCGGCTGGAAATCGCTCCTGTTCGTGCACACCGTTGTTGGTATCTATTGGCTGGTGCTCGGTATCCCGATGGCGCAGATATTTATCCTTTATGGGGCGCCGGCGCTCCTATCTTCGCTCCAACTTTTCTATTTCGGCACGTTCCGCCCCCATCGCCATTTCGCGAGCGCGAGTGAGCAGCCTTTCGTCGATCGGCACAACACCCGCAGCGACGAATTCGGCACTCTGGCCAGCCTCGCCACATGCTTTCATTTCGGCTATCATCTGGAGCACCATCGGCGTCCCGATGTGCCATGGTGGGCATTGCCAAGTGCTCGTAAGGCAGGCGTCGGGGCTTCGCCAGATGCGAAGGATTTACAAGAGGTCGCCACATGAGCTGGCTCGAAGCCATTTCAATCACTTTAGCCGCCGTGATCGGCATGGAATTGTTCGCGTGGTACGCGCACAAATACATCATGCATGGTTGGGGCTGGGCATGGCACCGTGATCATCACGAACCGCATGACAACGCATTTGAGAAGAACGATTTGTTCGCGGTCGTTTTCGGCACGATCAACGCCGCAATGTATATTTTCGGTTCGCTCTATTGGGAGTGGCTGTGGTGGGCTGCGCTCGGCGTAAACCTCTACGGTGTGATCTATGCCTTCGTGCATGATGGGTTGGTGCATCAGCGCTTCTTTCGCTGGGTTCCCAAGAAGGGATACGCAAAGCGGCTGGTTCAGGCGCACAAGCTGCACCATGCAACCATCGGCAAAGAAGGCGGTGTCAGCTTTGGATTTGTGTTCGCCCGCGATCCGCAAAAGCTTAAAGCCGAACTGAAGGAACAGGCGAAGGCTGGTGTTGCCGTGGTTCGAGACGCGCGCGTCTAAATCGCCCTAGGGTGACACCAAATAGAGTTGGCGTGCTTTGGAAATTTTGCGTATCCCACTGTAAAATATACGCAAATCCACCCAATTGATCCGGCTAATGTGACTTTCCGCGATACATGTGTCAGGCGCGTCTTTTTGAGGTCATGTCGACAATATCAAAGAGCCAATGATGCTCTATGGCATTTGGCCTGATGTAGGAAAGTCAGGCCGCAGCGATCCGCGCAGCGTGCTCTTTTACCAGCGCGATCATATTTGGAACGCCCTGCGTCCGGTTGCTCGATAGCTGGTTTTTCAGGTCAAACGGCTCAAGCATTCCGGTCACATCCATTGCCGCGACCTCAGTCGCAGGCTTATCCTGAACGGCGGCGATGACCAGCGCGACAATCCCTTTGGTGATTGCGGCGTTGCTGTCGGCAAGGAAATGGAGAGCATCGGTCTGCTCGGTAGGATAGACCCACACCGAAGCCGAACATCCGCGCACCAATGTCGCATCCGTTTTCAACGCGTCAGGCATTGCATCCAGCTCGCGGCCGAGCTCTATCAGCAGCCGATAGCGCTCATCGCCTTCAAGGAATTCATATTCTTCGAGGATGTCCGAAAGTGTTCGCATGCCGGGCTATTTAGGCGGCCCGGCCGTCATGTCCACCATTCACGGCGTTTGTTTAACCGGAAAGCCCGCCGGGCCGCGTGAATGCGAAATAGATGACGTAGAACCAGCTTAGAAATCCGTGCAGGATGGCCCATAGGATAGACTGGTTGGTGGTCCACGAAATAGCAACGGCAATCGCGCTGCCCAATCCTATGCCTGCCTGAGCGGCCTGACCGCCGGTGCTGCTCATAGCTCAACTCCGCTGGCGATAGCTTCCAGCTTCTTGATGCGTTCTTTGAGATCGGCGACTTCGATGCGGGCTGCGCCGACCCCGGCACCGCCTTCGATCTCTGGCGCGCTCGCATGGTGATGCGTCGTATGCGGACGGTCGAGCTCTTCGCGCTTCAAATCAAGCCAGCCCTGCCAAGCACGCAGTAGCGCAAAGGCAACGACACTGATGCCGACCACACAGGTCGCGGCGATCATGAAAATCGGGTCGATCATTCGCTCAAATCCTCCACCTTATTTGAGGCATCCAGTTTGGTTGAAGAGCGCCGCGCGATATCCCCGCGCAGGCTTTCAATTTCTCGGGCAATCCGCTGCGCAGTGCGCGCCTCGGTGCCGTTATTGTCTGTGGCAATCCGTTCGAGCACTTTTACGCGGTCGCGCAATTCCTCAAGCTCGTGCGCATCGATTTCGTCCTGATCGGCGTTGTTGGACGGGGCCGATCGCTCAGACGCTCCCATCTCTATCAAACGGGAGTTTTCGTGGCGCAGGCGCAAATTGCGGTTCCGCTCGTATGCCCACAGCGCGATAAACGCGATCAAGATGATGGCCATCCAGTTCATCGGGCGGTGCTTTCGATTTTTGCCTGCTGTCCGTTGTTGTCACGCAATGCTTCAATCTCTTCCGCAAGGCCGATTGATTGATCGGTGGCGATCCGTTCGAGCACTTCGACGCGCTTGGAAAGCTCCATATCTTTCGGCTCGGTCGCTTCTGGCTGACCAGTCGCACGCTTTGTTTGGCGCAGCAGGAGCCAGACAGCGCTTGCTCCAACAGCCGTCGCCAAAGCAGCGATTTGCAGGGCGTCCATTACCAAAGGCGTGTCGGGACCAAACATCAGGCGTTCTCCGAACTCTTACTGTGGGTGACCTGGAGATCGCGCAGCGCGTCAATCTCGTCCGAAAGCATTTGGCCGCGATCGGTCGCCAGACGTTCGAGTACGCGCAGACGGTCTTCAATCATCGCGGTCCGTTCAGCCAGATCGCTAGTGCTATTGGCTCCGCCGCTCCGGCCATTTTCCCGCTCGTCTTTCTCGAGATAGTAGGCAGTCGCCTTGGAAATGATGCCGTTCACGCTCGCGCCGATAATCGACAGAACAATCAGGACAAAGCCAAAGATCACCACCAGTTCGAGATCCATCACGCGTTTCCTTTGTCCGAAAGGTTCTCAAGCTGGCGATCGCGAAGTTTATCGATCTCGCTGCCAAGCCCGTAACCGCTATCGGTCACGATCCGCTCGACATTGGCCATGCGGTCTTTGACTGAAGCAAGTTCGGCTCTCAGTTCCGCGTTTTCCTGTGTCAGCAGGGTTACGCGTTGGCGGGCTTCACCGTCATTGCTTGGCTTGAGCGACTGGCCCCACATACCTTCGAGCGGGTATCCGTGTCGGATCTTAAGCCGGGTTGTATGGATCCATCCGGCAACACCAGCTGCGCCAATGGCGAGCCCTCCGGCAATGATCCAAGGAAGATGCGGAACGATTGTTGCTGCTGCGTCGACGCTCATGCTTTTTCTTTCTTGTCTAGGTTTAGAGGGACGCCGCTATCGGCGCGTTTCGATGACGTATCGCGCAAAGCTTCGATTTCGTCCGCCAGCGAGTAGCCGCGGTCTGTTACGATCTTTTCGAGGACAACCATGCGGTCTTGCATCGCATCGAGTTTGTCATTGAGATCGCGATTTTCGGTCTTCAGACGCTTGGTTTCAGCGGTGTCGCCACGCTTGCTTTTACCGCCCCATTCGTCTTCTAGCTCGTATCCGTGCTTTGCACGGATCAGATTGTTTAGCAGCCATGCACCATACGAAACGGCAATGATGGCAATGACGAAGCCGGGCCCACCCCAATCCATTACACTCGCTCCCCTGACTTACTGTTGGTTTCCAGTCCAAGCGGAACACCCGCATCAGACGTTTCGACTTCTCTGACGTCGCGCAAAGCTTCGATCTGCGTCGCAATGTCATAACCGCGGTCGGTCACGATGCGCTCGAGCACTTGCACCCGGTCTTCCAGTTTTGCGACCTGGCTCGAATATTGAGCAGCTTTCTCGGCAGTCGCTTGTGCAGTCGTATCGACCTGCATCTCGGCAATTTTCTGCTTATGCTTTGCCCAGATGGCGACCATCGGAATGGTGCAGCCCATGATGATTGCAATGATTGGAATGAATTCACCCGGCACGTGTGCCTCCCTATTTATCTTGTAGTTTAGCGCAGGCGCTCGATTTCGGCGGTCAGACGCGGATTGCTGCTGACATAGTGCGTTTCGACGGCTGCCAGTCGGCGATCAATGTCGCGGAAATTGGCGCGGATTTCGCGTGCTGTGCGCTTTGGACTCTGCCGGACACCTTGCCAGTATTTCTGTTCCTGAGCGTCGCGATAGAGATGCGGCGGTTTCTTGTTCAGCAAGACACCGGCGGCGATGTAAGCAGCGATCGCGAGTGGCCCGAGGGCAAAGATCGTGAGTGCAATCGCTCCTATGCGAACCCAGAAAGTGTCTACGCCTGTATAGTCGGCGATCCCGGAGCAAACACCCATCAATTTGGCGTTGTGCTTGTCACGGTAGAGTTTCGTGCGGGGCGAATTCATTGCTTTGCTCCCTTTTTCTCGGCGAGCATCTGTTCGAGCTCACGCAGTTGCTGGTTGTCGGTTTCCTGGTCCGCCATCAGGCGTTTTACGGGTGAGAATGATGGGTCGTCAGAGGCCACCAGCCGCTCGACAGTATCCATCCGCTCATCCAGGCGCTTGGCGAGGTTGTAGAGCTCTTCGAGCAGCACCTCGTCATCGGTCGTAATGGTCGCCGCGGTCTTCCACTTGGTCACATAGTGCAGGATTACCCACGGAAGGCCGATGAAGAGCGTTGCAACAACAAAAACTGGAATAAAATCGTCCACCTGAAATACCTCTTATTTAATCTTTGTTGTCTGACGCGGGCTTGCCCAACGCCTTCTTCATTTCTGCAAGCTCATCGTCGATCGCGTCCGCGCCTTCGAGCGCAGCGATTTCGTCAGAGAGCGACGGTGTCGCGCTGTCTTCAGCGATTGAGAGCGACTCTGCGCGGCCTTCGGCGTAATCCACCCGCCGTTCGAGCTGGTCGAAACGGGCCAGCGCGTCATCGGTGCGCTCGTTGCTCATCAAAGTGCGTAGTTTCACGCGGTTCTCAGCGCTTTCAAGGCGCGCCGCGATCTGCGTCTGGCGGCTGCGGGCTTCGCGCAGACGGTGCTGCAGTTTTGCAATGTCTTCCTCGTAAGCGCGCAAGGCGTCGTCCAGAACGGCGATTTCCGCTTTGAGCTGATCGCCCATGCCAACGGCTTTTTTCTTCTCAACCAAAGCGGCACGAGCTAGATCTTCGCGCTCTTTGCTCAGCGCAAGCTGGGCTTTGTCCGCCCAGTCAGCTTGCAGCTTGTCGAGCTTGATAACGTGGCGATGCATTTCTTTTTGATCTGCAATAGTGCGCGCCGCGCTCGCCCGGACTTCAACCAGTGTCTCCTCCATTTCGAGGATAATCATGCGGATCATCTTGGTCGGATCGTCCGCCTGATCCAGCATGTCGTTGAAATTCGCAGCGATGATATCTCGGGTGCGGCTAAAAATGCCCATAAAGGCTACTCCATCTAAAAACGGGTTCTTGACGCTCAGGCCAGATTCTTTGTCGTTGCCGTAAGTTTGCGTCGGAGTGGGGCTCCTGCGCAAGGCTTCAATTTCGGCATCCAGACGCGAAAGACCATTTTGGCGCGCAATTGGGCCAAGGGTTTGAACCGAAGCGGGCTTGCTGCCGGGGCGCGCAGGGGCTGTGGCGCCAAGGGCAGCTTTTGCGGGGGACTGATCCCGCTCCGGCTCAAAAGGGTTGGTTTCGCGTTTGGTCACGGTTTGGCTCAAGCCATCTCAGCCAGAACAACAGTGTCGCCATGCGGCTGTGCAAAGCTTGCTGCGTTCGCAGTGCCGGTGCCAAACTGTGAGGTCAGGACGACCATCGCGCTCATGGCTGCGATGCTGGCGAAAGCGGCTTGACCCAGTTTGCTGGACCAGAAACTCTTGGCGAAGAACAGGTTGCTGTACATGGTGGGTATCTCCCGACTTGATAAACTTTTCGGCGTTTCCGGCCCCTTGCCGGTGTGTTCGCCTTGCTTGTCCACCATTTTGCAATCGGCGTGCCAAACTTGAAAAACGGCGCAAAACTGCGGTTTTTGCGCGATCCCCAACTTTTGGTGTTGGTTTCTATTGCCAAGCATTGGGAAATTTCACTATACATTGGCTATGGAGCGCGAAAATCAGTTTATCGGCCAATCCGGGGCATTCCTTGATGCGGTCGAAAGGGCGTCTCGCGCTGCCCCTATGAGCCGCCCAGTGCTCGTCATCGGTGAGCGCGGGACTGGCAAGGAATTGATCGCCGAACGGCTTCACCGTCTATCAACCCGTTGGGATGAGCCTCTCGTCACCATGAATTGCGCGGCGCTTCCTGAAACCCTGATCGAAGCCGAATTGTTCGGTCACGAAGCGGGGGCCTTTACAGGTGCTACCAAAGCGCGCGCCGGAAGGTTTGAAGAAGCCGACAAGGGCACTTTGTTTCTCGACGAACTGGGCACATTGTCGATGGGCGCGCAAGAGCGCCTGCTGAGGGCGGTGGAATATGGCGAAGTCACCCGGATTGGCTCTTCGCGTCCGATCCGCGTTGATGTCCGCATTGTGGCCGCAACCAATGATGATCTGCCCGCGCTGGCCGAAAGCGGTGAATTCCGGGCTGATCTGCTCGATCGGCTTAGCTTTGAAGTCATAACACTGCCGCCTCTGCGCGTTCGCGAAGGCGATGTCGGCGTTTTGGCTCAGCATTTTGCGCGGCGTATGGCGGCTGAATTGGATTGGCATCAATGGCCCGGCTTTGCGCCGCATGTGAACGAGCAACTGGAAAACTACGCCTGGCCCGGCAATGTCCGCGAGCTTCGCAATGTGGTGGAGCGTGCGGTCTATCGCTGGGACGATCCAGCCGAGCCGATCTCACATGTCCAATTCGACCCGTTTGACAGTCCGTGGAAGCCAGTTTCCCCATCGCATCGCAAATCCGAACCGGCTGTCAGGTCTCCAGCAGACGGGCAGGGCGCGCAACCGGCGGGTGCTGGCTCACTTGGTGTTGATCTTGACCATGTCGACGATTTGCGCGCCGCGGTGGATATGCACGAACGGTCAATTGTGCAGCACGCGCTGGGTAAGCACCGCTGGAACCAGCGCCAGACGGCAAAGGCGCTTGGACTGAGCTATGATCAGCTGCGCCATGCGATCAAGAAGCATGGCCTTATGGAAGAGCAAGCAGAGGATTAGACGCCTCTTATCTCCATGTTTCTGCTGCAATAACTGCTTGTTTACCCATGCGCCTTAAAACCCTTCGTGTGAAAGGGGTTTTGTATGCGTATCGTTGGCGATGTGATCGATAATGTTTTCAGCAGCTTCCGGTTGGTTATGCTGCTTATATTCGGTGCTGTTATGCTTTTTGGTCTGTTTATGACCGTCGGAGCAAGCGTTGTTGCGCCGCAAGTCGTCGATGCCGCCGCTGAACGCGCAGAACGTCTGGGTGAACGCGCTATCGAAGCCGAACTCGAAGCAAAGCGTACTCGCGAAATGAGCAAGGATGGCTGGGGTTATTCTGAACCAGGCAGAGGCTCTGGCTCGACTTACGAAGATGGTGAGTATGTTGGCGGCTGGGGCAGCGACGACTAAATACCGCTTCAATACCGCTTTTCAAATAAGTCTGGAATAGTCCGCTTGGCCCTTGCCAAAGCGGCGGAGTGGGCCTAACTGCCTCTCATCCCGACATTGTCGATACAAGTTTGGATGCTGGCGCCGCAAGGGGCCGGCACAAATCGGCTTTGTCATGTTGAAACATTATGACGGATTTTGATGAGCGATATCGCGCGCCTTACTGACCTGATCGAACCGGAAGCTGCGGCTTTGGGTTTTGAACTGGTGCGCGTGAAGATGATGCCATCGGAGGCCGGTGACGGCGGTGAAGCGCTGCAGATCATGGCCGAAGACCCGGCAACGGGTCAGCTTATCATCGAACAATGCGCCGAGCTTTCGCGCCGCGTTTCCGATATGATCGACGCACGCGAAGAAGCGGGCGAAGTGCTGATCGAAGGTGCCTATCACCTCGAAGTGTCATCGCCAGGTATTGATCGTCCTTTGACCCGTGAAAAAGACTTCACGAATTGGGCAGGGCACGAAGCGCGCATCGTTATGACCAAAGGCTGGTCGGGTGACGGAGCCAAAGGTTCGGGCGAACAGCGCGTATTTAAAGGCGAGCTTATCGGCATCGATGGTGATATGGTGCAGATAGACGCCGTAAACTTGGGTAAGGTTGAACTTCCCCAGTCAAAAATTCACGCAGCCAAGCTTGTCCTGACGGATGCGCTGATCGCTGCAACCAAACCGATCGACACCACTGGTGCCGAAGACATTGTAGAAGACACTCAAGAAAAGGCAGACGACTGATGGCCAGTGCCATTTCCGCCAACAAGGCAGAACTTATCGCGATTGCAAACGCTGTTGCTTCGGAAAAGATGATCGACAAATCGATCGTTATCGAAGCGATGGAAGAAGCAATCCAGAAATCAGCCCGTAACCGTTACGGTGCCGAAAACGACATTCGTGCGAAGCTCGATCCGCAAACCGGCGATCTGACGCTGTGGCGCGTTGTCGAAGTGGTCGAGGAAGTTGAAGACTACTTCAAGCAGGTCGATCTGAAGCAGGGCCAGAAACTGCAAGAAGGCGCGGCCATCGGCGACTTTATCGTTGATCCACTGCCTCCAGTTGATCTGGGCCGCATCGATGCCCAGTCCGCAAAGCAGGTTATCTTCCAGAAAGTCCGTGATGCTGAGCGTGAGCGTCAGTTCGAAGAGTTCAAAGACCGCGCTGGTGAAGTTATCACCGGTGTGATCAAGTCGGTCGAATTTGGCCACGTGATCGTCAATCTTGGCCGCGCCGAAGGCGTTATTCGCCGCGATCAGCAAATTCCGCGTGAAGCCGCTCGTGTCGGCGAGCGTGTCCGCGCGCTCATCACCAAAGTGGAACGCAACAATCGCGGTCCGCAAATCTTCCTCTCACGCGCCGCGCCTGATTTCATGCGCAAGCTGTTCGCGCAGGAAGTGCCTGAAATTTACGATGGCATCATCGAAATCAAAGCCGCTGCTCGCGATCCGGGTTCACGCGCCAAGATCGGCGTGATCAGCCACGACAGCAGCATCGACCCGGTCGGCGCCTGCGTTGGTATGAAGGGTAGCCGCGTTCAGGCCGTCGTGCAGGAATTGCAGGGCGAAAAGATCGACATCATTCCATGGTCGGAAGATATCGCGACCTTTATCGTGAACGCCTTGCAGCCGGCAACGGTTGCCCGCGTTGTTCTCGACGAAGACGATGGCCGTATCGAAGTCGTTGTTCCGGATGATCAGCTTTCGCTGGCAATCGGTCGCCGCGGCCAGAACGTGCGTTTGGCCAGCCAGCTTACCGGCAACCAGATCGACATCATGACCGAGGAAGAAGCTTCCGAGAAGCGTTCCAAGGAATTCGCCGAGCGTTCGAAAATGTTCGAAGAAGAGCTCGACGTCGACGAAACGCTTTCGCAGCTGCTCGTGGCCGAAGGCTTCGCGATGCTCGAAGAAGTCGCCTATGTCGACAAGGCCGAACTGGCCGCGATCGAAGGCTTCGACGAGGACCTCGCCGAGGAACTTCAGAGCCGTGCTCTTGAAGCGATCGAGCGTCAGGAAGAAACCCACCGTATCGCCCGCCGCGAACTCGGCGTGGAAGATGATCTGGCGACCATGCCGCATCTCAACGAAGCTATGTTGGTTGTGCTTGGCAAAGCTGGCATCAAAACACTTGATGACTTGGCTGACCTCGCGACTGACGAACTTATCGCGAAGAAACGCGAAGCGCCTCGTCGCCGCAACAACACAGACGGCCCGCCGATGCGTCGTCCGCAGCGTGAACAGGACAAGGGCGGCGTGCTTGGTGAGTATGGCCTGACTGAAGAGCAGGGCAACGAAATCATTATGGCTGCCCGCGCACACTGGTTCGAAGACGAGCCTGACACTCAGGAGGCCGCCGATGCGGACTCCACACAATGAGCGCGTAAGTTCAGACATCGCTGAAACGCCCCGTTCCCGGCAAGCTGATAAAGCTTCCGGGAGCGAGCGGCGCTGCATTCTTTCAGGAGAGACGCATCCTCGCGAAAGCCTCGTGCGGCTTGCGATTTCTCCTGATGGTTTGGTCTTGCCCGATCCCGGTGCAAAGGCACCCGGACGAGGCGCATGGATCGCGCCAGACCGCGCTGCACTTGAAGCGGCGATCGCTGATGGCCATTTCAAACGGGCATTGATGCGCGCCTTCAAGGGCGGGCCGGCCAATACAGACGGAGAGCGCGTAACGCTTTCCTACTCCGATGATTTGCCGCAGCAGATCGAAATGGCACTGACCCGTCACCTGACAGACCGCCTTGGGCTGGAGATGCGCGCTGGCAACGTCGTGGCAGGATCGAGTCGGATCGAGGAACAGGCACGACAAGCCCGTCTCGGCCTATTGCTCCATACCAGCGACAGCAGCGAAGCTGGCCGCAAGAAACTGGACCAGGCCTGGCGCGTGGGAGCCGAAATCGAAGGGTCCGGAGCGCGCGGTCAGGTCTTACCACTGGACCGCGATGCGCTCTCTGTGGCATTGGGCCGCGAGAATGTCGTCCATTTGGGCGTTTCGGGGCGGCCTGAAGATTTGGAAGGTTCCAAAAAGGCCCGCGCGGCGAACCGCGTGGCACAGGCGGTAAATCGCCTAGTGGGATTTGCAGGCGGCGCAGATGCCGTTTGTGATCGGCCTGTTTCAGACGAAGCGCTAGCCGCGCCATCCGGCGCTGGCGGCGACGACAGAATTGATACGTGAAGGATTAACGAGCTAGAATGAGCGACGAACCAGAAAAACGCACCCGTAAACCGCTAGGCCTCAAAAGGGCGGTCGATGCTGGCGAGGTCAAGCAGACCTTTAGCCACGGCCGCACCAACAAGGTTGCGGTTGAGGTGAAGCGCCGCCGCAAGCTCCTTAAGCCCGGCGAAACTCCGCCTGAGCCGACGCCTGCACCGGCCCCTGCGCCCGCACCGGCACCTGAACCCGCAGCTGAAAAGCCCGCGGCCAAGAAGCCTGCGAAACGCGCACCTGCCGGTGAAACCGCGCAGGAACGCGTGAAGCGCCTTCAACTCGAAGCGGAAGAGCAGCGCCTTTCCCAGCTTGCCGATGATCGCAAGCGTGAAGAGCAGCAGGCCAAAAAGCGTGAGGAAGAGGAAGCTCGCCAGCGCGAAGACAACAAGAAGGCCGAGGCAGACGCCGAAAAACGCGCTGCTGAAGAAGCGAAAGCGGCTGAGCAGACTGAGGCTATGGAAGCCGAAGCTCCCGCTGCTGCCGCTGCGCCAGTGGAAGAGGCCAAGCCGGCAGGACGCAAGTTCACTCCTGTCGCGCGTCCAGAGCCGAAGCGCCCTGAAAAGAAGAAGAAAGAGGACAAGCGCGCCCAAAAAGATACAGGCGGCGGCAGCGACAAGCGCCGCTCTGGCAAGCTGACCGTTACCAAAGCGCTGAACGAGGACGAAGGCCGCCGTGCCCGCAGCCTCGCCGCGCTGAAGCGTGCGCGTGAAAAAGAACGCCGTATGCAAGGCGGAGGCTCATCCAAGCCGCGCGAGAAACAGGTTCGCGATGTTATCGTTCCCGAAGCGATCACCGTTGGCGAGCTCGCCAAACGGATGGGCGAAAAGGGTGCGGACCTCGTCAAAGAGCTGTTCAACCTGGATATGATGGTCACCGTCAACCAGACGATTGATCAGGAAACCGCCGAACTGCTCGTCGAACAATTCGGCCACAATATCGAGAAGGTTTCTGAAGCCGATATCGACATTGTCGCTGAAGAAGATGTTGATCCGGAAGAGACGCAAAAACCGCGTCCACCGGTCGTCACCATCATGGGCCATGTCGACCACGGCAAAACCTCGCTGCTCGATGCCCTGCGCGGCGCCAATGTAGTCAAAGGCGAAGCGGGCGGTATCACGCAGCATATCGGCAGCTATCAGATCACAACCAAGGGCAAGAAGAAGATCACCTTCCTCGACACCCCGGGCCACGCCGCATTCACCGAAATGCGTCAACGCGGCGCGAATGTGACTGATATTGTTGTGCTGGTTGTGGCGGCGGATGACGGCATCATGCCGCAGACCATCGAAGCCATTAAGCACACCAAAGCGGCTGGCGTCCCGATGATCGTTGCTATTAACAAGATGGATAAGCCGGAAGCCGATCCGAACAATATCCGCAGCCGTTTGCTCGAACACGAAGTGATCGTGGAATCGATGTCGGGTGAAGTTCAGGATGTCGAAATTTCGGCGACCAAGAAAACCGGTCTTGATGAGCTGATTGAGAAGATCGAGCTGCAGGCTGAATTGCTTGAGCTGAAAGCACGCCCGGATCGCGATGCGGATGCGACTGTGATCGAAGCTCAGCTGGACAAGGGTCGCGGCCCTGTTGCGACTGTGCTCATCACACGCGGCACTCTGAAGCGCGGCGATACATTCGTCGTCGGCACGCAAAGCGGCCGTGTGCGTGCGATCGTCAATGATCAGGGTAAGCAGATCAAGGAAGCTGGCCCGTCCATGCCGGTCGAGGTCCTTGGCCTTGGCGGTGTGCCGTCGGCCGGCGATCAGCTGACCGTGGTCGAAAACGAACAGCGCGCCCGCGAAGTGGCCGAATATCGCCAGGAAAAGGCAACCGAACAGCGGACCGCCCTGGCCCCGACCAGCTTCGATACGATGTTCAACAATCTTGCATCGGATGTCATCGAATGGCCGGTTCTGGTCAAAGCTGACGTTCAGGGCTCGGTTGAGGCGATTGTTACCTCGCTGCACAACATTTCGACCGACGACATCAAAGTCCGCGTGCTGCACGCAGGCGTCGGCGCGATCACGGAAAGCGATGTTACGCTTGCCGCTGCATCGAATGCGCCGATTATCGGTTTCGGCGTGCGTCCAAACGCGAAAGCGCGCGAACTCGTCAAACGCGATGGCGTGCGGATGATGTATTACGATGTCATCTATCACCTGACCGAAGCGGTCGCGAAGGAAATGGCCGGCGAGCTTGGTCCGGAACGGATCGAAACCGTTGTTGGCCGTGCTGCGGTTCAACAGGTCTTCAAATCGGGCAAGCGCGACAAAGCGGCCGGTCTGCTGGTCGAAGAGGGCGTTATTCGCAAAGGCCTCTTCGCACGTCTCACGCGCGAAGATGTTATCGTTTCGGCGACAACCATCGCCTCGCTGCGGCGCTTTAAGGACGACGTGGACGAAGTCCGCTCAGGCCTCGAATGCGGCGTAGTGCTCGAAGACACGAACGATATTCAGCCGGGCGACCAGCTGGAAGTCTTCGAAGTTGAAGAGCGCGAACGGACGATTGAGGTGGGGTGAGGACCGCTAACACTTGAGTGATCAGGAAGGCGACCACGACGACAGTCGGTACATGACCAACGAAGAGTTGGAGGCGCGTCGCTGGGCAGCGCTTCCTTGGCACAAGCGCATGTTAGAGAGGCTTTTGTCCGCCGGTTGCTCGATTGATCTTTTCGTAATCGTACTGCTCATCGGTTTGCCGACGTTGTGGTTCAGCTAGGGTCGAATGAATGAGCTGGGAAGACCAAATTCAGGCGGGGGCCGAAGGTTCGCCGCACTCAAACCTACTCGGTTCAGAATTCGTCTCCTTCGACGAGGAAACGCTGACTGCCACCATGCAGTTCACGGTCAAACGTGAAATGACCACATGGCGCGGCGGCGTGCAGGGCGGTTTGGTCGCCGGGTATCTCGATGATGTGATGGGCTATGCCTATGTCGCGGCCACTGGCGGCGAGATGGCACCGCTCAACCTCGAGATTTCCATGTCGCTGATCCGCTTGATCCCGGAGGGCGCCAAAGTGATTGGCAAGGGCAGGGTGGTGAAAGCCGGGCGGCGCGTTGTCTTTCTCGAAGGGGAGTTGTTGGCCGAGGACGGCACGATCTATGCCCGCTCTACTTCCACTGCGATCCCGACACCGCGTCCGTCGCCCACCGAAACGGGCATGGGCTGATGGCCAAAGAACAGAGACGCTATCTGGCGCTGCTGGGCAGCATCAATATTGGCGGCAACCGGATCAAGATGGTTGATCTGAAAGCCGCGCTTGAAGCGGCGGGTTTCAAGGATGTTTCGACCGTCGCGGCAAGCGGCAATGTGATCCTGACCGACTCTCGCGATGCGCCGACCATTGAAGCCGAGCTCGAAAGCACTGTGCAAGGAACATTTGGTTTTAAATCCTGCGCGATGGTCCGCACCGAGGCGGAAGTCCGTGCTGCGATTGACGAAAACCCGTTCCATGGCATCGGGCCGGAGCACGGATCCGATAAGATGGTGCATTCAATCTTTCTGAACCATCAGCCTGAACAGGCGAGCGTTGATGCTCTGATCGAGGAACACAAATCAAAGGGCAGCGAGCGGCTTGCCTTGGGTGACCGCGTGCTGTTTCTCGACTATGTGCACGGCGTTGGTGTGTCCGATCTATCCAGCAAGTTTCTGGAGCGGAGGCTTGGCTGTAAGGGCACGGCTCGCAATATGAACTCGCTCAAGAATATCCTTTCAAAGATGGTGTAGCCCGATGGCCCGCAAAGATCCCTTTACCGCCGAACAGCAATCGGTCCGCGTCCTGAAGGTGGGCGAGCGGGTGCGGCATATCCTGTCTGAACTTCTTGCGCGGCAGGAAGTGCATGATGAGGTTGTGAGTGCTTCGAACATTTCGGTTACAGAAGTTCGTCTCACGCCGGATCTGCGGAACGCCACCGCTTATGTGAAACCGCTATTGGGCGCGAGTGAAGACGATGTGGTGCAAGCGCTGCGCCAGAACACAGCGTTTCTTCAACGCGAAGTTGCCAAGCGGCTGGGCCTGAAATTCGCGCCCAAGCTTAAGTTCCGCAAGGATGAGAGCTTTGCCGAGGCGGATCGTATCGAAGAGCTGCTGCGCGATCCAAAGGTTGCGCGCGACCTTGATGATGAAGACGGTGAAGACGCCTAATTCGGTGTCATCCGCGCGCGAAATTTAATCTTCACATTGTTGCCCACGACCAGCTGATAGCTTTTCATGCCGTATTTGCGCCGGTCAATTGTCGTGGTCGCGGTGAAACTGACGGCTTCTCTTGCGCCGGCTTTGTTAGGATCGCTGTCGAATCTTACGTCCAGCGTTTGAGGCTTGGTTACGCCGCGTGCGGTGAGGTTCCCTGAAACTGTCCCCCGGGTTGGGGAGGAAAGCGTGAGCGATTTGCCTACGAAGCGAACCGTAGGATACTTTTCGACCCAGAAAAACTTGTCTCCGCGCAGCCGTTTAAGCGTGGTCTCGTCCGGTGCGGTTAAAGATGTTGTATCGAATGTGACGTCGATAGCCGCTCTTTCAGGAGCATCGGGAACAATGACTGCCTTGCCCCGCATTTTGGGGATCGTCATGGTCTTGCTGGACAGACCGAAAAACGAGACTTTGGCGCTCAGTTCGCTGGCGCCGGGGTCCAGCGAGTAATTGCGCGGCGCGCTGGTGTTACCGGCAAAAGCCAATGCCAAAAGAGGCACGAATATCAGGTGTTTTGGTCGCAAAGTCTTGCTCCTTGTTACCCCGTTATACGTCCCACTTGCGCAGAAGGTTTCACTTGGTGAAATTTGTGCGGCGGGATGGATCAATGACCCATCCCGCAATCACGTCAGCTTGCTATCCGCCCGAACCGGGTAGCGCATAGGCAACCGGCGCATCCGGACCGAGCGGAATGCCGAGATAGAACCACAGCACGATCAGCAGGGTGCCGGATACCAGCAGCCAGATCGAATAGGGCACCATCATCGCGGTAAGGCTACCTAGACCGAAGTCTTTCACCCAACGCTGCGCAAAGACGAGGATCAGCGGGAAATACACCATTAGCGGCGTGATGATGTTGGTTGCGCTGTCACCGACACGGTAAGCAGCCGTTGCGCCTTCAGGACTGATCCCGAGCAGCATCAGCATCGGCACGAGGATCGGCGCAAGCAATGCCCACTTCGCGCTGGCGGACCCAACGAAGAGGTTCAGCAGACCGGCAAAGATCACCATAAGCCCAAGCACGATTGGCAGCGGCAATCCGGTGGACTGGATCGCATCGGCGCCGTGAACGGCGGAGATCAGGCCAAGGTTCGACCAACCGAACATCGCAACAAAGTGCGCGGCGGCGAAGGCGAGGACGAGGTAATACCCCATGTCCTTCATCGATTCCGCCATCATGTTCACCAGATCGCGGTGGTTCTTGATCGCGCCAACCGCGCGGCCATAGGCCCAACCTGCAAGCAGGAAGAGCAGGAAGAACGCTGCGACCAGAGACTGGTAAAGCGGGCGAAGTTCCGAATGGATCGAGCAATCTGGAATGGCTGCACCGGCTTCGTTCAAGCACGCACCTTCATTGATCAAAGGCGTGCCCGGGGCGAAGACCATCGCCACCCAAAGCAGGACGACGAAAAGGACCGCCAGACCCGCATGACGCAGACCTTTGCTGGCGAGTGCCGGGTCTTGCACGGTCGGATCGGCATCATCGCCAGCGCCCGCGATTGCGCCGCCGGTCCAAGGACCAAGGCGCGGTTCGATGACTTTGTCTGTGACGTACCAAATGATCGGCAAGAACAGGAATGTCATAGCGCTGATGAAGTACCAGTTGCCCGCGATGTTTGCCGTCCATGATGGATCAAGCGCGCTCGCAGCAACGGCCTCTTCGGTGATGCCGAACAGCAAGGCATCAAGCTGGCCCGGCGAGATGTTGGCCGAGAAGCCACCCGAAACGCCCGCAAATGCAGCTGCGATACCAGCCAGCGGATGGCGTCCGGCAGCCGCAAACAGGATGCCAGCGAGCGGGATCAGCACCACATAACCCGCATCGGCCGCATGGTTGCCCAGCATCGCGACGAGCGCGACAACCGGCGTGAGGAGAGCTGTTGGCGCCGCTTTGACAGCTTTTGCCATGCCCGCAGCGAAGAAGCCGGAGCGTTCGGCGACACCAGCACCCAGCATCACGACCAAAACATAGCCGAGCGGGTGAAAGTGCGTGAATGTCTTAGGCATTTCAACCCAGAGGCGTTGGATGTTGTCTGCCGATAGCAGACTGACCGCTTCGATCTGAAGCGGTGCTCCGGTGGCTTCATCGAGCGTTGTCGGATGGAACGCCGACACGCCAAGTGCAGCGCAGATGATCGAAACCACGACCAGTGCGACGATCAGATAGAAGAACAAAAACACCGGATCAGGCAGCTTATTGCCGCTCCGTTCGATCCAGCCCAGAATGCCGGTCATCCCCTGACCGCCGTTTTCAGCTGCTGCCGCACCTGCCATGAAAAATCCCCATTTTGTATTCGCAATTGGCCGTGTGCCTAACATTGCGGCGCGCGCCTGTCTGCCCTCTGAACGCGCTGCCTGTTGATGCGCAGTGGACACAGCGCCGCGCACGCTTGTGCTGCGAGGTGCGCGGTGCAAGTCTTGCGGGCATGGCAAAGCTGTATTTCTATTATTCGAGCATGAATGCGGGCAAATCGACGACTCTGCTTCAGGCCGATTTCAATTACCGCGAACGCGGCATGACAACGATGTTGTGGACCGCCGAACTGGACACGCGCAGTGACGGGATGGTGCGCAGCCGCATCGGACTTGAGGCCGGTGCGTATCTTTATGCTCCCGATACCGATCTTTGGTCGGCGATCAGTGTGGCGCATGAAAACACGCCGTTCGATTGTGTTCTGATTGATGAAGCGCAGTTCCTGACCAAGGAGCAGGTCTGGCAGCTTGCCAAACTGGCGGATCAGGTCGGCATCCCGATCCTGTGTTACGGCATCCGCACCGATTTTCAGGGTGAATTGTTTCCAGGTTCGGCGGCTCTGCTTGGCATTGCCGATGCGCTCGTCGAGTTGAAGGCAGTGTGCCATTGCGGGCGCAAAGCCTCGATGAATTTGCGCGTCGACGCAGAGGGCAAGCCGGTGGCTGAGGGCGCCCAAACAGAGATCGGCGGGAACGACCGCTATTTGGCACTGTGCCGGAAACATTTCAGCGAAGCGTTGGAAGCCTAGCTTAAGGCTGCGCGGCACCCTACTTACCGACAATGTCTGAAACCATCATCCTCGCACTGATCCTGATCCCGTGCCTCGTCATCGCGATTGTCTTTCATGAAGTCGCGCATGGCTATGCTGCCAAGGCATTGGGAGACAACACGGCGAGCGATCGCGGTCGGTTGACGCTCAACCCGATCCCGCATGTCGATCCAGTGGGCACATTGTTGGTCCCGGGGTTTCTCGCGCTTTTCGGCGGTCCGGTGTTTGGTTGGGCCAAGCCTGTGCCGGTCAACAAGCACCGTCTGAACAATCCGAGATACGGAATGATGGCCGTTGCGGCTGCTGGTCCGGCGAGCAATTTCGTACTCGCCCTGATCGCCGCAATCCTGTTCGGATTGTTCGCGCCGGAAGGCGTGCGCTTTGGCGATGATGTCGGACTGTCGATGCTGCTTGTCGATGCGGGCGGCGATCTGCGCCCGCTAACGTCAATGCTCTACTACTCGATCTTGATGAATGTCTTTCTCGGCCTGTTTAACCTGTTGCCGATCCCACCATTTGATGGATCGCACATTGTTGGCGGAATGTTGCCTGATCGGCTTCGCGCGGAGTGGGAGAAGCTGCAACAGGTCGGCATGTTCCTGTTTATCGCGATCATCGCGGCGAGCTGGGTTTTTGGAACCGGCTGGATTGCGCAGATTGTGATGCCGCCCGTTTCATGGACGGTGGACCAGTACCTGAGCATCGCGCAGTTTATCGGAAGCTAGACCCCGCCCACGGCGTCAATAAATCGGGCGTCTGAATGGCGATCCAGCAACGCTTTGAGCCAATATTCGCGCGCCGATTTCTCAACGCAGGCGACAATACATCCGCCAAAGCCGCCTCCGGTAAGACGCGCTCCCACTGCACCCAGTTCGGTCGCAGTTTCCACCAGCGCATCAATTTCCGGCAATGACATCTCGAACAGATCACGCATCGACACGTGGCTTTCATTCATGGCTCCGCCGAGTGCGGGCATATCGCCTGCCCCAAGCGCGGCGATGGCTGAGTGAACACGGATATTCTCGCTGACACAGTGGAGCGCGCGGTTCTTGGGCGCGTCATCCAAATCCGCGCTGACAACATCATCCCAATCGAGCAAACATAAATCTTCGGTGCCGAAGTACCGTTTGGCGGTGTCGCATTCCACTTTGCGGGCGGCGTAGCGGCCGTCGGTCAGCTTGCGGGTCTTGCCCGAATGCACGACCACCAGCTCATGCGTGCTGGGCAGGGCGACAAGCGTGTAGTCGAGCAAGCGTGTGTCCAGCGCCATCGCCGTGCCCGGTGTCGCGAGCGCGACCGCCATCTGGTCCATGATGCCGCACGGCACACCCATATAATTGTTCTCGACCCGGCGGGCCGCCACCGCGAGTTCGACATCGCTTGGGCCTTCGCCTTTCGCGGCGCGGGCGGCCTTCAGCACGGCAACGATCAACGCAGCGGAAGAGGATAGACCTGAGCCTTCTGGAATGGTCGAGACAACGTCCAACGTCGCTCCGCCATCGAGCAGTCCGAGTGTGTTTGCCTCGCGCAATGCACCGACACAAGGATCCGCCCAATCGCCCACGGCTTCGTCCGCCAAATCTCGGATCGCCGGGGCATCATAGCCGCCCGAGCTGACCGCAACAGCGCTGTCGCCGCGTGGAGCTAGAGTGACCTCAAGGCCAACTGCCAGCGCGGCTGGCAAAACCATTCCGCCATTATAATCGGTGTGTTCGCCGATCAGATTGACGCGGCCCGGCGCGCTTGCAGTGAAGTGCTCGCTCACTTTTCGTGTTCTCTCAAGGCAGCGACCGCGCTTTCCGGCATGACATCGACGGTGAAGGTACCGGTGTGCTGTTCGACAGAGGCAAGATATTTCTGCCGACCGGGTGCGCGCAGCAATGGGTAGAATTGCACGGTGAAGTGGTAGTTTTCTGATCCGCCAGCGGGTGCGGCGTGGAATGCCATCATCGTCGCAGCAGGTTGCCGGAACAGCGCATCATAGCGACGTGTCACTTCACCAAGCCAATAGGCGAGGCCTTCGAGCTCTTCATCACTGCAGTCCCACGGCCCTTCGCGTCGGATGCGCGGTGCGATCCAGACTTCGTAAGGGAAGCGGGCAAAGCGCGGCACGAAAGCAGCGACGCCGCCTGTTTCGCCGAGGCCATAATCGGGTAGGGCGGCGGTGATCTCGCTCGCCAAGTCGTATCCATCCGCAAAGGCATCAATCGCGCGCTGCTGAATTTCGGGCACCCTTTCAAACCCGTAAATCTGCCCATGCGGATGGTGCAGGGTCACGCCCACTTCGTCACCGCGATTTTCGAAGGGCAGGACATAGCGACAACCCGCATCGAAAAGCGTTTGATAGCGGTCAATCAAGGCCGCGATCAGCACCTGGCGGCGATCGCCACCTATCGAGTGCAAATTGCCAGTGGTTTCCGGCCCGTAGACCACGACATCGCACGCGCCTTTGGCTGGTTCGCTGGTGATACCTGCAAGCTCAGCAGCATTCGCAGCGCTCGGGTGGAAAGCCGCAAACTTGTTTTCGAAAATCGCCAGTTCGAAATCGCTGAATGGTATTTCGGTTTCCGGGCCATCGGGCCGCGTTGGGGCAAGTGGATCGTCTGCGGCGCTCGGTTTGAATGTGCGGTTTTGCCTATGCGCGGCATAGACATTCCATTCATTGCGCAGCGGATGGTGACGGATCTCGCCGCCTTGCGCGATCTCATCCGCGCTTTCCGGTTGCAGCGGCAGATCGTGCGATGTGCGGCCATACAGGTGCAGCATGCGCCCGTCCGCCTTGCGGTGATCGCGGCGATAGGTCGGCGCGCCGCCAAGCGAGCGGGGAAGGGAGACCGGCTCGCTCATGCCGCGACAATCCGGTTTGTGAACCAGTTTTCGACCCGTTCCTGAGCGGCCTTATCAAGATGCAGCCGCAGTTTGCTCCGCCGCCACAGCACATCCTCTGCGCTCGTCACAAATTCATGGTCGACGAGATATTCGAGCTCGCGCGCATAGAGATCGCCGCCCAGATGTTCGCCCATATCATTCAGGCCGCGCGCATCCCCGATAAGCGTTTCCACTCTGGTGCCGTAAGCGCGGAACAAGCGGCGCATGCCTTCGGCTGGAAACCAGTCATATTCCATCTGGAGTTTCGCAAGCTGCGCATCGAATTGCTCAACAGGAATATCCCCGCCTGGCAGATATTTATCAGCAGTCCATGCGTCACCCGGCAGCCCGAGTTTCTCAATCGCATGCTCGGCAAGTTTGCGATAGGTCGTGATTTTGCCGCCAAATATCGAAAGCAGCGGCGGCGCTTTACCATCCTCGCCCTGGTCCAGCTCGAACACATAATCGCGCGTGACGGTCGAATTGTTTGCCGACTTGTCATCATAGAGCGGGCGAACCCCGGCATAGCTGGACACGGCTTGTTCCGGCGAAATATCTGCCTTCAGATACTCGTTCGCGGCATCACAGATATAGGCGGCCTCTTCGGGCGAAATGTCGATCCCTGTCGGGTCGCCTTCAAAACCCTGATCGGTTGTCCCGACCAAAGTGAAGTCACGTTCATAGGGTATCGCAAAGATGATCCGGTCATCTTTATTCTGGAAAATGTAGCAATGATCACCCTCGAACAGGCGCGGGAAGATCAGATGGCTGCCTTTCACGAGGCGCAGGTTTTCATGCGCGTTACCCGGCATCGCGCGGCCAAGCACTTTATCGACCCATGGACCTGCTGCATTCACCACATTGAGGGCGGCAACGCGCTCTTCCGTGCCATTGGATGTGCGCAGATCAGCGATCCAGATGTCTTTGCGGCGGTCCAATCCGGTGCATTCGGTTTGCGTGCGGATGTCCGCCCCATGCTCTTTCGCATCGACGCAATTGAGCACGACAAGCCGCGAATCTTCGACCCAGCAATCGGAATATTCAAATCCGGTTTCGAGCCGGTCCTCCAGAATCCCGCCATGCGGCGCGGCATGCAGGTCGAGCGTGCGGGTAGGGGGCAGGATTTTCCGCCCACCCAGATTGTCATACATAAACAGGCCGAGGCGCAGCATCCATTTTGGACGCAGGCCCTTGTCATGAGGCAACACGAAGCGCAGCGGCCAGATTATGTGCGGCGCGATCTTCAGCAAGCGCTCCCGCTCGATCAGGCTTTCGCGAACCAGCCGGAATTCCATATGCTCCAGATAGCGCAACCCGCCGTGCACCAGTTTGGTTGAGGCGCTGGAGGTGTGGCTTGCGAGATCATCCTTCTCGACCAGCAAGACAGAAAGGCCGCGTCCGGCGGCATCGCGGGCAATTCCGGCGCCATTGATCCCGCCGCCAATTACCAGCAGATCATAGGGTTCGCTCATTGTCGGGCTTACTCGCAGGCTTCGAGGTGATAGATCAGACACGTATCAGGGAACGTGAGTGGCGGTTGCATACCATGCCCCATCAACGCTGCACCTGAAAAGATGTGCCCGTCTTCGCGCAAATCGGCTGCATCAACGATTGAGGGCATGCTTATTGACGGATTGAACCACGGCCAAATCATCCGGACCCGGTATTTCGCATCCGGGTTCAAACCGCCCAGCACGATGCGGGCAGGCATTGTGGCCAGTTCGGTTTCCAGCTTGGCGAAGGAAAAGATCGCTTCGCACTGATCCTGAGCGACGCAGCCGACCAAGTTGCTTGTCTCGCCACGCTCAAGCCGGATGAAACGGCCCGAATGGATCAGATCACGGTGTTTCTTATGAAGCGCGATCCCGGCTTTCAGCGTCTTGAAATCCGCCTCGCTTTCATCGCGCAGATCCAGCTCCATTCCCATATGACCCAACATCGCGCTGCCCACGCGGAAAGCCATACTGAACTCGCGCCCGGTGATGTGGCACCGGCGAGGGCCGACATGGTTGCCAAGCACTTTGAGAGGGAAAAAATGGCTTGCCCCGCGCATGATATGCTGGCGCTGGCGCGCATCGTTGTTGTCCGAAGTCCAGATCCGGTCGGCATGGCGCATAATGCCGAAATCCGCGCGCGCTCCGCCCGATGAACAGCTTTCAATCTCAAGATCGGGATGAGCGCTGCGCAGCTTCGCGATCAGCTGGTAAACCGCCTGTGTCTGACGATGCATCGCGCCGCGACCGCTGCTGGCGGGGTGGTTCGTGTCGCGGTTCATGTCCCATTTGATGTAGGCGATCTGGTATGTGCCGACGAGGTCGGTGATCCGCTCGAACAGATAATCGAACACAGCTGTTTTGGTCAGATCAAGCGTCAGCTGTCCACGGAACGGGACGGCATCGACGCCTTCTGCTTTGAGCACCCAGTCGGGATGTGCGCGGTACAGGTCGCTGTCTGGGTTGACCATTTCCGGTTCAAACCACAATCCGAATTCCATGCCGAGTTCGCGGACTTTGTCAGCAAGCGGGTGAAGGCCGTTTGGATACAATTCTGGAGTAACCCACCAATCGCCGAGCCCAGCGCCATCGTGGCGGCGCGATCCGAACCAGCCATCGTCGAGCACAAACCGCTCCGCGCCGACATTGGCGGCGGCTTGCGCGAGATCAAGCAGATCATCCTCTTTGTGGTTGAAATAGACGGCTTCCCACGTGTTGTAGTGGACTGGCCGCGGTTTGGCATTGGTACGCGCGTCGAGCACTTCGCCGTTCAAATAATCGTGAAACGCATGGCTGACCGCGTTGAAACCGTTGTCAGACCAACACGCGAGGAAGTCGGGTGTCTGATAGCTTTCGCCCTGACTCAGCCGGATTTCACCGGGGAATGATAGCTCGCCCATCTGAACGAGTGAATGACCGTCGCTGTGACGATCTATTCGTAGGCGGTGATTGCCGCTCCATGCGAGATGAAAGCCGAGCGCCATTCCACCATTTTCGGAAGTCTGCGGAGTCGCCATGATTCCGCCGGGAAATACATTGTGGCTGGTGCGGCCAGATTTGTTTTCGCGGACGATGCTGCCTTTGAAGTCGGGGACTTCCTCAATCGCGAATTCGTGCGCCCATTTGCCTGTAAAGCTAAGGAAACGTGTAAGCCGAGGGTCGAGCGGCAGACAAAGGGCTGCGCACCAATCGACCTCCAGATCGCGCTGACCCGTATTCTCAATTGTGGTGCTGCAAACAAGCATGCCAGTGCCTTCGCTCAGGGCGAGGGTGTGCTGTGCTGCGATGCCGGTGGTTTTGTCTTTGCAGAAGATGCTGATCTCTGCCGGAGACATCTGTTCGACGCGTTCGATTCGCAGATCGATGGCCCAATCCTCGCCTGATCGATGCGCGATCAGGCCCGATGGACCGGAGATTCCCGTCCCTATTTCATTGAGAATTGACCCGCGCAAAGGAACAGAAGCGCTGCCGGGGGCGTGTTGCTGGGTTGAAAGCAAGGCCAATTCATCCGGATCAACGCCCGGCAAATCACGTCCTGCATAAACAACAATCGGACGCATGCCTTTGCTGGCTTCCAGCGCGATCAAAGTGCCTCCTGCGCGGAGCGCGTAAAAGGAATGGTCGGCCTCGGCCTGATCGGCTGGATCGTCAGCTGGAACAGGGCCGTGCTGATGAACCGCAATATCGCTGTTCACAGGCGTCTCGCCGGCGTCAATGCCGCTATCATTATCCGCATAAGCAGCGGCGCCATTTTCTGACGTATCAGCCATCCAAGGAATCCATCCCGTGTCCCATCGCGTCTCGGCTCAAAATCCCCATCAGCCGACCTGCGTCTCAAGCCAGTCAATTTCGCCGATATGGCGCAATTGTGAAGAGGTGTTTTGGCAGCGCATGAATTTTTTGGTATCTCGCTTGCGTCAAAGGAGTTGTGGTCGGCATGTGGGAAGAGAAGGTCTACAAGCAGAATATGCATCTGTCTCCCATCGGGGGCATAAAGATTGCTTGTTTCTTGAACAAAGGTGTCGGCGTTTTGACCGCGCGACGCACATTGCCGCATTTCACTCTCGTCTATGTAACTCGGGGCAAGGGGCATTACCGCGATGAACGCGGAATTGAGCTGGATGTGAATGCCGGCGATGCGATCCTCATCTATCCAGGCGTCGAGCATTGGTACGGCCCCGCGAGAGGTGAAAGCTGGGATGAATTCTATCTCGTTTTCGAAGGGCCTGTCTTTGATCTGTGGCGTGAGGCGAAGTGCATAGATGAGGAGCGACCCGTAATTGCGTTGCATCCGATGGACTTCTGGCGAGATAGAATCCTGGGCCTGATCAGTGGAGCAAGCGCGCAGACCGAGAATGAGCTTGTACGAGAGTCTATCGGTCTTCAGGGCCTGCTAGCCGACATCGCCAAGGCGAGCGAAGTGGACATGGTTGATGATATCGCCTGGCTCGAGCAAGCAAAGCAAGCGATAGCGGAGACGATGGACGTTCGCATCGCCGCGACGCGGATGGAGCAATCCTATGAAGCATTCCGCAAACGTTTTCGAAAGCTGTCTGGCCGTTCACCCGGGCGATATCGCACCAGCCTCTTGATGGAGCGCGCTTGTACGATGTTAAGCGAGCCGGGAGTATTGTTGCGCGACATTTCCGACGAGCTGGGTTTTTGCGACGAATACCACTTCAGCCGCCAGTTCAGCAAAACGGTTGGTTGGTCGCCATCCGAATACCGTTCGAGAATTGGGCGTGACCAAACAATGATTTGATAATTTGGTCCTTGTTTGACCTCTTTCGGCTTAAATTTGCGCCTAGCAAGGGGCTTCGTTGCAAATTTGCGACACATTCGCGCTGCCAATGGCAAATGATGCGTGGGTAAATCCCAAAAAGTTCATGCCAGTCCAATCCGCCCATGGAAAACATCCCGGCGTAAGGCAGAATTTACATCACGGCCCATCACGGGTCTGCTGGCGTTACCCGATCCTGTCGAGATCAACCGAAATGGGTAGGCCTAAAGGGAGAGAGCAATGAAGATTTCGAAGCGGGCCATTCTGGCTCAGTCCGCCGCTTTTGCTGCAATCGCCATTTCGAGCCCAGCGCTCGCGCAGGACAGCGATCAAGCTGATACCGTCGAAGGCGAAGAAAACGTAATCATCGTCACCGGCTTTAAGAAAAGTCTGCAGGACTCGATTGATCTCAAGCGCAACAGCTCGGTTGTTGTTGATGCCGTTTCGGCGGAAGACGTCGGCAAGTTTCCTGATCAGAACGTCGCAGAATCGCTTCAGCGCATCACCGGTGTGGCGATTGACCGTTCCGGTGGTGAGGGCCAGTTCATCACCGTCCGCGGCCTCGGTCCAGAATTCAACGCCGTACTCCTTAACGGACGCACACTTGCAACGGACAATGATGGCCGCGAATTCTCGTTCGATGTGCTTTCATCGGACATTATCCAAACCGCCGAAGTTTACAAATCATCGCAGCCATCGCTCCAGTCGGGCGGTATTGGTGCGGTTGTTAATGTGACAACCGCAAAGCCGATTGACCGTCTCGGCTTTAACGCGACAATTTCAGCTGCGGGCATTTACGAAGAATTGTCCGACGAATTTGGCACCGATATCAGCGGTGTGCTGTCGTGGTCGAACGGTAACGTTGGCGCTCTTTTCGGCGCTAGCTACAGCAAACGTAACGCTCAAATTGATCGCAATCTTACCAATGGCTTTGCGCTTCGTCAGGGCAACCCGGCAATCTTCGCGCCCGAGTCCTCCTCAAATCTTCAGCCCACCGACATTTCGGAAGAGTCAGCGCCTGGCGCACTTGACGGCGGCCTGCCAGCAGGCGCTCGCTTGCAGCAACAGGTGATCTTCAGTCGCGACGATCAGGAGCGTGAACGTCTCACCTTGAACGGCGCGCTTCAATTCAACATGGCGGACCGTGGGACGCTGACGTTTGACGGACTATATTCGAAGTTCGAGATTGATTCCTTCGATACACAGTTCTCGGGTTTCTTTTCGCCGCCCTTTATTGACCCGGTGGTAGATGCGAACGGAACGGTAACGTCCTTTAGCCGCCCGAGCCTCGATTTTCAGGCACGCAACCCGGACATCGCTGGTCTGGTTGGCGCATCGCAAAACGACAACGTTCTCACGTCGAACAACCGCGAGGCGGAAACGTTGGCGTTCGGCGCAAACTTCGAATTTGAAGCAACCGACCGCCTAACAATTGTGGCTGACGCTTCCTATTCGAAAGCGACGCGCGACGGCACCAATCCGTTTGTGGTTTTGGGCGCGCTTGCCCCGACATCGCCTTTGATCCAGTCGACAAGCACATCGGGCATCTCGACAATCACCAATATCAACGCAGCCGACTTCGTCGATACATCGATCCAGCGTTTGCACTTTGTGAATGTAAACCGCACGCGGGTTGATGATGAGGTGATCGAATTCCGCTTTGATGGTGATTGGGAAGTGGACGCCGGACCGCTCACCAAAATTAGCTTTGGCGGTATTTCGACCGACCGCAGCAAATCGCGCGATCTGTTCGATAACTTCGCCGATCCTGATGGCGAAGGCCCGCTTTCGGCCAGTAATATCTTCTGTGCCTATTGTGGTTACACGGTCGGGTTCGATGAATCGATTTTGAACCAGTTCTCCTTCGATGGCTTCCTATCCGGTGTCGAAGGGGCAGACACAGTCCCTTCGACGATCTTGAATGCATCATTCGCTGATGCCTTTGCTCAGCTAAACGACGTTGCAAACATCAACGATCCGGCGCGCACCGGCGGTAACACGGCTGCCCTTCTGGCATACCTGAATGGCGGCGGTCTTGATCCGGTTCTCGGGATATACACCCCGACATTCAACGCTTCGGGCAGCTTTGAGGTGGAAGAGCAAATTTACGCCACTTACATCAACGCTGAACTGGGCGGTGAATTCGGCGGCGGTGTTCCATGGTCGGCCAATTTCGGCGCACGCGTAGCATGGACAAACGTGCTTTCGAGCGGCGTTGATCAGCCGGTGGTCGAATTTACAGCGAACATCAATGACACGCAGCTTGAACCGATTTTGGCTGTGCCTGTGCCGACGTCCGTTTCGAACGACTATTTCAACTTCCTGCCATCGGCCAATTTCAAGGTCGAACCGACTGCGGATACGGTCTTGCGTTTGAGCTACGCCCGAACAGTTACGCGCCCGACGCTGACCGCGCTGGGTGTTGCCAACACGTTCGGCGGACGCTCCGATGCGCCTTTGTCAGGCGGTGGTAACCCGTTGCTGGAATCGTTTGAAGCAGACAACTTTGACATCAGCTTTGAGTGGTATTTCGACAATCTGAGCTATTTCAGCGTTGCCGGTTTCCACAAAGAATTGGGCAATTTCATCCAGAGTGAGACTGTGCTTGTCCCGCAGCAAATCCGCCTGTTTGATTCGACGGGTGTGCAGCCTGATCAAATCGTGACCCGCGATTTTGCTGACACCCGTCAGCGCAACGGTCTTTCTGGTAGCATTAGCGGTGTTGAACTTGCCTTCCAAAAGACGTTTGACAACGGCTTTGGCGGTATCGTGAACTACACCTACGTCACATCATCGCGTGACAATGCTCCGGCTGGCGATCTTGGCTTTAACGGCTTTACGCCGCACACCGTGAACGTCACCGGCTTTTATGAAAACGGCCCGTTTGCGGCACGCGTTTCGTACAATTACCGCGATGGTTTCTTGGTGCTTGGTCAGGCTGAATTTGCTGAACCGCGCCAGCGTGAAGCCTTCGGACAGCTGGACGCATCGGCAAGCTTTGAACTGACAGACCAGTTCCAAATCTTTGCAGAAGGCATCAACATTCTCGGCGAAGATACACGCGACTTCTCGCGCTTCCCCAACCGTCTGTTGACCTACACCCGTACCGGTGCACGCTACACATTGGGTGTGCGCGCATCGTTCTAATCAAACTTTGGGTCGCCAACTTGCTTAACGTGAGCCGTCTCGTGCAAGCAAGTTGACCAGAGACGGCGGGCATTCCAATCGAAAGGAATGTCCGCCGTTCTGTTATCGGGCGGGTTTTCCCTAAGACGATAGGGCGCCCCACTGTTCACGCCTGCAAAGCTGTGACAGGAAAGCTGTAAAGCCGCGCCGCAAGAGCGCTGCAGGGAGAGACAATTCGATGAGTACTGTCCAAATCGCGGTCTTTGTTGGGATCACCGCCCTTATCGCCTTTGCAACCTATCTGCATTGTCGCGGCAAATTGAGCGACGGCCATTCGGGTGAGAAGGACTACTTCCTCGCGAGCGGTGGGCTCAAATGGTACTTTATCGCAGGCTCGATCACGCTGACGAACCTCTCCACCGATCAGCTGATCGGGATGAATGGCAACCAGATGGCGCTACTCGCATGGTGGGAGTTTGCTGCCGTTGCTGGGCTGTTGATCCTGACCTTCGTTTTCTTGCCAGTTTACTACAAGAACAACTGCACGACGACGACTGAACTGCTGCAGAAGAAATATAACGACAAGAACATTCGCGCGCTGATCAGCGTGCTGTTCCTGTTCGGCAATCTGTTCATTTTCCTGCCCGCGATCCTTTATGGCGGGTCGCTGTTCCTGCTTTCAATGGTGGGGCTGGATACGGGGCTGGAGAATATCCTGATTGTGGCCGTGATCCTCGCCACAGTCGGCGCGTGCTATGCCATTTTCGGCGGTTTGCGGGCGGTTGCAGTGTCCGACACCTATTCGGGCGTGCTCATCCTCGGCCTTGCGCTGCTGGTCGTGTATCTCGCTCTGCAAGCGATTGATTTTGACCTGACGGGCATTCCCGCAGATCGGCTGACCTTGATCGGAAGCGCCGACAGCCCGATTCCGTGGCCTACTCTTCTGACGGGCATGATTTTCATCCAGACATTCTACTGGTCGACCAACCAGACAATCACTCAGCGCGCCATGGCCGCGCCCAGTATCAAGGAAGCGCAAAAGGGCGTGCTGACGGCAGCGGGCATCCGCTTGCTGATCGTCCCGGCCATCGTCGTGATCCCGGGCATAGTGTCTTACAAGCTGTATGGCGACATTGGTGATGCAGCCTATGGCCGCATTGTGGGTGATGTGCTGCCTGTGTGGCTCTCTGGTGCGTTTGCAGCCGCTTTGGCCGCTGCTGTGCTGACCACGTTTAACTCGATCCTCAACGCCTCTGCCGCGCTCTATGTCTGCGACATTCACGAGGCCTATGTCGACAGGCCAAAGTCTGTTGCCAGACTGAGCGCCATTGTTTCGATTGCGATGTCGGTTCTGGCGCTTGCTCTGGTGCCGTTCTTCGCGAGTCAGGAAAGCCTGATCAACACGGTGCAAGAGCTTTATGGCTTGCTGTCCATGCCAATCCTTAGCGCCTTCGCTGTCTGCTTGCTGTTCAAGAATGTGAAGGCAGGCGCGGCGATGATCGGCGTGGTCACCGGCGTCGTATTCTATGGTTTCTGGAGCATGGTGTGGGAGCCAGCCCATTACATTCACGGCATGGCCGTTACTTTGGTGCTATCGATTGTGACCGCGCTGGTCATGAATAAGCTGGTTTATGGCGAGACCCCGGTCTTCTCACTTGGCGGAGCCGAGACAGAAGGCATGGAGAATGAAGGCAGCGCGGCGTAAACCTTCACTTGAGGCTGACGCGCGCTCCGTCTAGCGCGGGGGCATGTCAGATCTGAAACCCGCGCCTCACGGCTGGATCGTCCTCGATAAGCCGCGCGGGCTTGGCTCGACGCAGGCGGTTGCGGCTGTGAAGCGGAATCTTCGCGAAGGCGGCTATGCCAAGACCAAGGTCGGGCATGGCGGCACGCTCGATCCGCTGGCGGAGGGCGTGCTGCCTATCGCGCTGGGTGAGGCGACCAAGCTGGCCGGGCGAATGCTCGATGCCAGTAAGATCTATGAATTCACAATCCAGTTTGGCGAGGAGACGTCCACGCTCGACACCGAAGGCGAGGTTGTCGCGCGATCCGATATCATTCCCGAGCCAATGGAGGTCTATCGTACTGCAATATCGAAGTTCAGAGGAAAGATTGACCAGCTACCTCCCGCATACTCGGCTATAAAGGTCGATGGAAAGCGAGCTTACGACCGCGCGAGGGCAGGCGAAAAAGTAGATTTGAAAAAGCGCACTGTGACAGTTCACGCGTGGAATGTTCTCGGTCAGCCAGCAGAAGATTCTGTCACGCTGATCGCGCATGTTTCCAAGGGGACATATATCCGCTCTCTTGCACGAGATATCGCCCGTGCTCTTGGAACCTATGGCCACGTTACTTATCTTCGCCGTACAAAGGCGGGCCCGTTTCACCAAAATCAAGCGATTTCGCTGGACAAACTCAACGAAATTGGTAGTGGCGCGCCATTGAAAGACCTCCTCCTGCCGCTCGAGGCGGGGCTGGACGACATCCCGGCCTTAATTCTCGATCAGACAAGTGCGCAGGCGGTCCGCCAGGGCCGGGTCCTGTCTGAGCTGCCCCAACCATCCGGGCTTTACTGCGGCATGCTGGACAATGTTCCGGTGGCGCTGCTGCAAATTGCGGATGGCACGGCCAAGGTCGTGCGGGGTTTTAACCTTCCCGATGTCGCTGAGTAAGAGAGAATACTATGTCGGTTTCACCCGAGCGTAAGCAAGAAGTTATCAAAGAACATGCCCAAGCCAAAGGCGACACGGGCAGCCCCGAAGTACAGGTTGCGATCCTTACCGAGCGTATCAAAAACCTGACTGACCACTTCAAAGGCAACCACAAAGACAACCATTCGCGCCGCGGCCTTCTGATGATGGTCAACAAGCGCCGTAACCTGCTCGCCTATCTGAAAAAGAAAGACGTCGAGCGGTACAACGCCCTGATCCAGAAACTGGGTCTGCGTAAATAAGAGTTTCGTGAAAGGCGGCTCCTTCGGGGCCGCCTTTTTCGCATTGGGGGTCACAAGCATCCGGCTGGTGACTTCAGGGGCACAGAAAGACAGCCCCGCACCGGACCGGGACGGTATCCCCGGCACAAGTAGGCCCCGCATTGCAATGTGGCAGGCGGGTTCAAAAGGAAAATACATGTTCGACAAGAAAACCGTATCGCTGGAGTGGGGCGGAAAGACCCTCACCCTCGAAACAGGACAGATCGCCCGTCAAGCAGACGGCGCCGTTCTGGCCACCTATGGCGAAACCGTGGTGCTGTGCGCAGTAACCGCCGCCAAATCCGTGAAAGAAGGGCAGGATTTCTTCCCGCTCACCGTTCACTACCAAGAAAAATTCTCTGCAGCTGGCCGTATCCCGGGTGGCTTCTTCAAGCGTGAAGGCCGCGCGACCGAAAAAGAGACGCTGACATCGCGTCTGATCGACCGTCCGTGCCGGCCGCTGTTCCCGGAAGGGTTCTACAACGAAATCAACGTCATCTGTCAGGTTCTGTCTTACGATGGCGAAACCGAGCCAGATATCGTTGCGATGATCGCGGCATCGGCTGCGCTGACCATTTCCGGTCTGCCATTCATGGGCCCAATCGGCGCAGCTCGCGTCGGCTACAACAACGAAGGCGAATATGTCCTCAACCCGACCGTCACCGACGCGCTGGGTGAAGACGGCAATCTCGACCTCGTAGTCGCTGCAACGCAAGACGCCGTGATGATGGTTGAATCCGAGGCGAAAGAACTCACCGAAGAGCAAATGCTCGGCGCTGTGTTGTTCGCTCACGAAGAAAGCCGCAAAGTCATCGGCGCGATCATCGATCTCGCTGAACAGGCTGCGAAAGACCCATGGGAACTCGCCCCTGTCGAAGACAAAACCGCAACTCTCGAAGAGCTGCGCGGCGTAATCGGTGACGATCTGGCTGCTGCTTACAAGATCACCGACAAATCTGCCCGTCAGGATGCTGTGAACGCGGCCCGTGAAAAGGCCCGCGATCACTATTCTGATCTCGCTGAGAGCGATCCGGCAGAATATATGGGCCGTCTCAAGCTCGTGAAGAAGCTGGAAAGCGACATCGTTCGCAAGGCTATCCTAAAGGATGGCCAGCGTATCGATGGCCGTAAGACTGACGAAGTTCGCCCGATCGAGGCGATGGTTGGTTTGCTTCCACGCACCCACGGTTCGGCGCTGTTCACCCGCGGTGAAACGCAGGCGATCTGCACCACCACGCTCGGTACCAAAGATGCCGAGCAAATGATCGATGGTCTGGAAGGCCTGTCGTACAGCAATTTCATGCTGCACTATAACTTCCCGCCATATTCGGTTGGCGAAGTGGGCCGCTTTGGTTTCACCAGCCGCCGCGAAACCGGCCATGGTAAGCTCGCTTTCCGCGCGCTCCGTCCGGTTCTGCCGACTGTTGAGGACTTCCCTTACACTATTCGTATGCTCTCAGACATCACCGAGTCCAACGGCTCGTCTTCGATGGCAACAGTGTGCGGCGGCTCGCTTTCGATGATGGATGCAGGCGTTCCGCTGAAGCGTCCAGTTTCGGGTATCGCGATGGGTCTGATCCTTGAAGGCAGCGACTTCACTGTTCTTTCCGACATTCTGGGTGATGAAGATCACCTTGGTGACATGGACTTTAAAGTCGCCGGTTCGGAAGAAGGCATCACCTCGCTGCAGATGGACATCAAGGTTGCCGGCATCACGCAGGAAATCATGACCCAAGCGCTTGAGCAGGCGAAAGCCGGCCGTGCGCACATCCTGGGCAAAATGACCGAAGCTCTCGGCGCGTCGCGCGGCGAAGTTTCCAAGCACGCTCCGCGCATCGAAACCATGCAGATCGACAAGTCGAAGATCCGCGACATCATCGGAACGGGTGGCAAAGTCATCCGTGAGATCGTCGCTGAAACCGGCGCCAAGGTTGATATTGACGACGAAGGCACGATCAAGATCTCGTCTTCGAACGCTGATGAAATCGCAGCTGCACGGGCCTGGATCGAAGGCATCGTTGAAGAAGCCGAAGTCGGCAAGATCTACAACGGCAAAGTCGTTAACATCGTCGATTTCGGCGCATTCGTGAACTTCATGGGCGGCAAGGACGGTCTCGTCCACGTGTCCGAAATGAAGAACGAGCGTGTTGAAAAGCCGACGGACGTCGTTTCCGAAGGTCAGGAAGTGAAGGTCAAGGTTCTCGAAATCGACCAGCGCGGCAAAGTCCGTCTGTCGATGCGAGTTGTTGACCAAGAGACCGGCGAAGAGCTGGAAGACACCCGCCCACCACGCGAACCGCGCGGTGACAAAGGCGGACGCGGCGGTGGCCGTGGTCCGCGCCGTGATGGTGGCGGAGGCCGTGGTCGCGGTCCGCGCCGCGATGGCGGAGACAAAGGCGGCGACAACGGCGGTGGCAATGATGGCCCAGCGTCGATGCCCGACTTCCTGAAGGACTAATCCTCCTTCGCTAAGGCAATAAAGAGGGGCTGCGGGTTCGCCTGCAGCCCCTCTTTTGTTTAGGGCGGCGAGGAAACGAAGAAAGAGAACACACCATGCTACCGCGCGAAACACTGGCCACTGCTGATATTCCCGGCGGGGAAGAGCAATTGGCTCTCGTCAGCCATGGCAGTGATTTTATCATCATGCTGGGCCGGGATGAGCTGATGGGGACGCGCATGCAGTTCTCGGAAGAGCAATTGGCCGAATTGACGTTGGCGGAGCTGAATGTCGCCGTACCGCGTGTCCTAATCGGCGGATATGGTATGGGCTTCACCTACCGCGCCGCGCTCTCGAATGTACCTGCCAAGGCAGAGGTGCGCGTGGCCGAGATCGTACCGGAGATACTGGAATGGGCTGCGGGACCTCTGGCGCATCTAACCGGAGATACGCTGGACGATCCGCGTGGGGACATACGGATATGTGATGTCTCGGCTCTAATCGACGATGCCAATGATGGCACGTGCGATAAGTATGACGCGATCATGCTCGATGTCGACAACGGCCCCGACGGGATCGTGCGTGATCACAACAATCGCCTCTATTCGAAGACAGGTCTGGGCAAAGCACGCGACGCGCTGAAACCCGGCGGTGTGCTTTCGGTTTGGTCTGCTGCGATTGATCACAAATTTACGAACCGCCTGATCGATGCAGGCTTCGACACAGAAATGCGCGAAGTGCGCGCGCGGCCCAACAACAAAGGGCCGCGCCACACAATCTGGTTCGCAAAAAAGCGCTAGGCTCAGAAGCCGTAAATCAGCGTTACCCTGCTTAGCGTATCCGTTCCGACCGCGCCCGGCGGCGGATTGCTGTCATACTCATATGCATAGGAGAGGCGTGCAGTGAGGCTGTTGCTGATCTTTGCATTCAGACCGGTAACGAGATCAATGCTCGTGTTGCTTGAATCGATGATCACAGTCGCTGCACCGCCCGCTTCTGCAACTGCATTGGTATCGTGGGTCAACGTAAGCCGATCGGTGATGTCCCAGTCGAAATCCACCCCAAACAGCGCAGCGATCTGGCTTTCGCTTCGCCCGTCTACAAAGTCTGTGACGCGAAATGCCGGACCGGCCTTTGCTGACAGCTTCAGCGAAGGCTGGTCAATGATTTGATAGCCAAGACCGCCTGAAACCGCATAGCGCGATGAGATCCCTTGAAAGCGGTCCCGTTCATACTGAGCGAGGCCAAAGATAAACAGCCGATCCGAAACGTTGTAGTTCGGCTCATAGCTCGCGAGGAAGCGCTCTCTGTTCGCGACGCCTTCATTTTCCTGATAATCGGCGCGGGCGTTAATCTTGTGCGTCCAATCGATGCCCTCGCGTTTCATCGAGAGGATAGCGGTAACGCCCGTGTTCGATGTGTTACCCGTCGAACGAAAGCCGCCAAGCTCGCCTTTCCCGCTCCAATTCTCAAAAATGCCTGCATTGCGGATCGCTTCGATCTTTTCCGCTTCCGCTGCCTTGGCCGCGACAGCCAAATCCGCTTCGTAATTGGCGAGGATAGCGTCGATCTCCGCCGCATCATCGGGATTGGTTTCCCGTGCGAGTTCGATCACGGTGCGGATCTTGGTTTCATCACCGCCTGCAATCGCGGCATCGATCATCGCGCGAACCGGATCGGGAATGTCGGCGAGCGCGCTTGTTGGCAAAGCGAATAGAGTGACTGCGGCGAGAGCCGATGCAAATGCGGTATTCCGGGTCATATCAAACCTTCTTGATGCGTACGGCGCCCATAAAATCAGTCTTCCCAATAGGGACGCCCAGCATACGGGCGATTCCATAAGCGGTGCTGGCGTGGAAATAAAAGTTCGGTTGGCTAAAGCTCAGCAGGAAATCCTCGACCGTGAAATCCATGCCGCGGTCCTTGAATTCAAACCGCATATCGCGCCCGATCCAGCTTTCCATTTCTTCTTCGGTTAACTCACCGATCACGTCGCGTGCACTTTGCAGTTTGGCTCGCAGATCCTCGAACGTTGTTGGGGGTGGGTTCAGATCCGGGCTATAAATGCCTTCGCGCACGGCCAGGATCGACCCGGCTGTGTGTTCGGCCACGCACTTAACCTGATAGCAGAACGGCAGCATGTCATCGATCAGCTTGGCGCCGATCACCTCTGAGTGATCGCGGCCTTGATCTGCACACCATTGCTCAACTGTGTTCAAAAGGTGATCTGCAGTGCCAAGCATTTGCAAAGCGCTGGGCACATAGGCGGCGTGCAGGGATAGCGGCATCGGGTAAACTCCTGAAATCGGATGAGACTTGATCGCTTATTAGCAAAAGGCCCGCCGATGGAAACCGGCGGGCCTTGTAAAATCGTTTTGGTCGTATGCTTTAGCGGACCCGTGGGCCGCCAAATGGCAGAGGTGGTGGGGGTCGGCGGGCACCGCGCGGGAGCTGTGCCTGATAGGCGCGGCCGCAATGTTCGACGCAGTATGGGAAGCCAGGGTTCACCGGGGTCCCGCAAAAATGAAAGTCCGGTTCGCCGGGGTGGCCCATTGGCCAGCGGCAAACCTTGTCTGACAGATCGAGCAGACTCGTTTTGTCGGCAATCTCCGGGCTTGGTTTCGCCGGTACAAGACGGCGCGGCGGTGCTGGCGGGATCGGCGGTTGCTGATCGCCGGGTCCCTGACGCAGAAAGCCACCCGGGCCAACCGATACGATCTTTGGAAGATCAGGGGTCGGGTTAGGGACGGGCTGTGAAGGCGAACCGTCGTTCTTTGCCGGTGAAGGTGCCGCTGCAGTGGCCGGAGCCGGTCTTGCAGGCGCAGCCTTTGCTGCCGGCTTCGCAGCAGGCTTTGCGGCCGCCTTCTTTGGCGCAGCAGCCTTAGGCGCGGCCTTCTTGGCCGCTTTCTTCTTCTCGTTGGCTTTCACCGGGGAAGGGCGCGACTTCAGGCCCAAGCGGTGTGCTTTGCCGATCACAGCGTTGCGGCTAACGCCGCCGAGTTCTTCTGCGATCTGGCTGGCAGTGCTGCCGCCTTCCCACAACTTCTGGAGCGTTGCGATGCGCTCGTCAGTCCAGCTCATAAATCTCTATTCCGTTCTCGTGTCTGTCAGCCACCGATTCTATCGAAGCGGTGTCTTGTCAGGTCATAGTCAAAGCCCTACTCGGCGAAGCCATGCAAAAGCAAGCGTCTCACACCTCGTCAGAAGGCCCCGATCAGGACATCACCCCCGGTTCGAATACAACCGGCGGGAGCATCCGGTTTCCTGCCCGCGGCGAGCCAGTGATTACCGGCATCAATCGCGTTGGCTTGTTCGCCCTCTATATGAAGGAGGTAAGGCGGTTTCTCAAGGTGCAGACCCAAACGATTTGGGCTCCGGCTGTAACAACACTGCTGTTTTTGGTCATTTTCACCGTCGCTCTTGGCCGTGGAGGGCGTGAAGTGCTGGGTGTGCCGTTCGCCAGCTTTGTGGCTCCGGGCCTGATTGTGATGGGCATGATGCAAAATGCATTTGCGAATTCATCCTTCTCGCTGCTGTCCGGTAAGATCCAGGGCACCATCATTGATTTGTTGATGCCGCCGCTCTCGCCGGGTGAGTTGATGAGCGGAATTGTCATGGCCGCCATTACCCGTGCGCTTGCCGTAGGCTGCACTGTCGCCCTTGCCATGGCGCTTTGGCCGGATGTCAGCCTTTCGATCGAGCATCTTTGGGCGGTTGTTTGGTTTGGCCTGATGGGTTCGGTAATGCTCGCGCTTCTCGGCCTTGCAACATCGATCTGGTCTGAAAAGTTCGATCACAACGCCGCGATTTCAAACTTTGTGATCGCGCCGCTTTCTCTGTTATCAGGCACGTTTTACGTGATCGACAACCTCGCACCGACATTTCAGGCGATCAGCCGAGCGAACCCGTTTTTCTACGTAATTTCGGGGTTTCGGTACGGTTTTCTAGGCGAAAGCGATATTGGAGATGGCAGTGCAGTCTTTGCGGCAGCCATCGGCATTGCCCTTTTCAATCTGGCGATGGCAATTGCTGTCTATCTGGTGCTGCGTTCAGGTTGGAAACTGAAAAGCTAACTCTCGATCAATGCGTGAGTGATCTGCGCATCCGGTAGCGACCGTCTTTAAACTGTTCGAACAGCTGCGGCACGGTCGGGTGATCAACCGGCCCACCTTCCATGTCCGACAGCAGGTTTCCCTGACTGACATAGGCGACGTAGCTCTCATCCTCGTTTTCCGCGAGGAGATGATAGTATGGCTGATCACGGGCAGGGCGCATATCTTCCGGAATGGATTGATACCATTCCTCGCTATTGGCGAAGACCGGGTCGATATCGAACACAACCCCGCGAAAATCGAAAATGCGGTGGCGCACAACCTCGCCAATCCCAAAACGGGTGCGAGTTTGGCGCGGCGCATTGATCGTACGACCAGCTTGGGTGGAGAAGAACTCAGAACGTTCCATAGTCCCAAGAATATGGACCTTCGCATCCGCAAAACAAGCAGGCTTTCGGGCTCGCGCCAAGATATGCCCGATTTTTGTCTGCGAAGAGGCCTTGGCAAGGGGCACAAGCTGCGCTAACCGCCTCGCTCCCTTAAGCAGTGAATACAGCCCATCGACCGGGTACATGCTTGAAACAGGGACCGCTGATGGCCTGTCACTATGCTGTGACATGCACGCAGAAACACGGAGAGATGCCGGAGTGGTCGAACGGGGTAGTCTCGAAAACTACTGTGCCCTTACGGGTACCCAGGGTTCGAATCCCTGTCTCTCCGCCATTTCATGATCTGATCTGGGTATGAAAGATCGCCGATCTTATCAGTGTAGATCGCTCAATCGCGCCAAATCTCTATCTCGCCAGGCGTTAGACCCTCAGGATTGAGGGTCGTCACTTCGCCATCTGCCCAATGCACTTCGATGAGACTGATCGCGGCGGGGTTCCTAAGGCCGAAATGGGCGCCGATCGGGTCAAAAGACTGATAGCCACCGCTCGCTTTGATATCGCGCATCTGACAGCTTTTTGGCTCAACCTTCGCAGCACCGCTGGTGCAAAGGTATACCGTGGCGCCTACGCCATAGCTGCTGCCCTTTTTATCCCGAAGCCTGACCCAGAGCGCCTTTCCTCTTGGGCGATCGTTGCGATGAACGATCATCCTCGAAGAACTGGCATCGCGGATTATGTCGATGTCATTGTCGCGATCAAAGTCGAAGAGCACGTAGCTGTAAGATGGGACGACGTCGTAGAGGCCGAACCTGTTGGTTGCGTCAGCGAACCGGCCTGAATTGTTGTGATACATCACATTTGTCGTCGATGTGCTGGCGGATAACCACGAACCGGTGGTGACAAAAAGATCCTGCCACCCATCCTGATCAAGATCAGCGAAACGACTGTTCCATGTCCATCCGGGAGTATGCACATTTTGCGCCTGCGCAACGTCTTCAAACAGGCCTTCGGCTGTGGCTGTCATCAGGATGTTGCGGGCAGCGATCCCCGGTGCGTGAGTTTCAAGCAGTTTCTCGCTGGAAAGCATCTCGCTTACCGGGAGACCATGGGAATCGCACCAGCTGAGAAACTGCGGGAGGCGTGCAAACGCAGCTTTGCATTTGCGGATTGCCGTCGCCGCGTCAAAATCGCCGCGCGATCGTGACCCGTGCAGCAACATGAATTGATACTTCATTGCAAAGCAAAACGTTGTGTCGGTCAGCCTCTGTGTAATTCCGCAATCGTCATGACCAATCACACCTTCACCGCCGCGAACCTGATCGACCGATTTCAGCTCAGCTGCACAGGCGCGGACTTGCGACAGATTCCAATCATTGTCGCGCCCGAATTGTTGGCAAACCTCAAGAAGTTTGCCGTTTCCAATTCGGGTGTCGCGCGATGAGGTCGCCGGGTTCGATATCTGTCCGCCATAATAATCGCGGCGAAGATCATTGTTGTAATCGCCAACATCGAAGCTCATCGATGTTCGCATAAAATAGGGGAAGGGCTGGTTTGACTTGGAAAAGGGTTCGGTTTTCCGACCGTTTGAAAATGAGATAAGTTGGTCTGTGAACGCGACATCATCACCTTTCAAAAGATCAAGCTGGCCGTCGCCATCAAAGTCGCTGACCAGAGTTGCCAGCGTTTGGCCCCCGCTTCCAGCGAGATCCGCGATGGAAAATATGCGCTCGCCTTCGTTCCATGCAATCTGGTTGGCGGAAACGTCGGCGATGTAACGTGACCATCCCTCGCGTCCCGATCCATGGGCCCATCTGCCAAGAATAATGTCGAGATCCCCATCAGCATCCATATCTGCAAAAGAAAACGACATTACGAGACCATACGGATCGATTGCGAAGCGGATTTGGTTCTGAACATCGAACGAGCCGTTTTCATTGAAGAAAACGAAAACGCCGTCGCCTTTGGTCGAGACGACCAAATCAAGCTGCATGTCATTATCGAGATCGGCGAGCGCTACGTTCAGGACTTCCGAAGCCATGACGCCGCCGAGCTCCACATCTTGACGTTGGAAACGGCCTCCAATGTTGGCGTAGATTGACAGCCCGGTCGTCCCGGTTGGACGACGGGTCACAACATCAATCCACCCGTCTCCATGGATGTCGCCCGCAGCGATCCCTCCCAGCAGTATCTCCGGCGCGAGTTCACGCAGCGGGGTGTTCACCCCGAGCTCTTCCAGTCCAATGTTTTGGCCGGATACCCTTGTGAAAACCTCGCCGGAATCATTTTCTGGAATCGTGTTGAGACGTCCATCACTGGCTGCGTCCGGCGTTTCGATCCCATATACCTTGATTGCACTGGATCGGTCGGTGGTTGCTCGCAAATCCAGCAGGCGACGATTGACCTGCTGAGCTTCGATCAGTGGAGCGATAGCTTCAATTGACGGAGCATCAGGCAGGCTTGGCACCGGAGCAAGGATAGGCTTCGGGGCAGCCAGCAGATAGTTTTCGGTGCGTTCGAAATCATATGCTTGCTCATACTTTGCGGTGGCTTTCGCGATGACTCCGCCAACCACAGCAAGAGCGATTGTGGCAACGAATATCGTTGCTGCCGTCTTCATGGAAACAGCGCGCCAAAGCACCAAGAACGCGTAGATGCTAAACGTACCAAGCGCGATTACGAGCACCGTCGCGTATTCCGTGCTTAATCCAATCCCAAGCAAGACCGCTGTCAGGATAACATCCAGAGCGATAGGGGCAGGCGCAAAGGTGGCGAAAATTGCCAATACGATCATCGCCAGCAGAATCATCACGACACCGCTAGTCGGAAGGCTGGATGCGAGCGCTCCAGTGTCTAGGCCAGTTGCAATCGCTGCTGCTAGCAATGCGGCAAGAAACATCATCGGAACCGTGATGATGCCAATGAAAAACAGGTTGCGGCCGAAAGCGCGCGCATACCAAAGCAGCGCTTCAGTCACACTTTGTGCACCAGCATCCAATTGCTGCGGTGTGAGGGCTTTGGCAATCCAACCCGAAAGGCCGCGCGCTTCGGATACTTTGGCGAGGTTCGCGATGTTGTCGCCGCTCGCTGCGGTTTCATCCTTGAGCCAGTACCTGCAGAGAAGCGGTACAATAAGCAGGATCATGGTGAGGGACAGCAACAGTTTTGTCGCCGCCACATGCATCGGCAACAAGGCAAAACTCATTCCCACAACGATCACGTTTAGGGTCGGTGATGCAATCAACGCCGCAAGAGTGGTCTCAAGCCGCATTCGCCCGACATGTAGTCCCAATGCAATCGGCGCTGCGCAATTCACGCACACACCTAGCGGTGCACCGATCGCAGCGCCCAGCGCAGCATTGGCGAAGCCATTTTTGAACGAGCGGCGCTTAACAACGGAAAGCAGCGTGAGCAGCGCAGCCCCGAACAGGACGCCGAAAGTCATCCCCTTCCAATTCGTAACGATCCAGTTCGCCACGTTGGCGGTGAATTCCCACCAAACAGGGCTATTCGGAAAGATATCGAGGACAATGTCGAACGCGAGCCCAGACATCGGCGTGTCACCGCCCATGAGCGCCTTTTCATTGAGGGCAGGGTAGCGAGATCCGGTCCAAAAAATGGCGACCAAAACGGCCATCACCAAGCCGCTTAGAATGAGGCGTCCGTTGCGTTCGAGAAAGGTATGTCCAAAACGCTGGGCAAACGCGGGCCCCGTCATTGCTGCGTTCCTCGAAGATCAATCATCTACAGCCCACTGAACCCCATGACCTCGCGCCCAACAAGATCGGAATAGACCGAATGGACGGAAAGGTCGATTTTTGATGCAAGTTAGGCGTCAGTAGCGGTCTACAACGCGCATAAATACAGTCCGACCGCAGAGCAGTCCGATCCATTCATTCAAAAGTGTACAGAAAGCAGGATATGCAAAAGACTTAAAATCTCTCGCGCAATCCTTCCCCTAGAGGTTAGCTAAGAGAAGTGCTGGCGCCGCCAGCGCCATCAACGCCGGGAGCGAAGCCGTTTTCGATATCAGAAAGGTTAGAATCGAGCTCGACCAATTGTGGTTTTGACCATTCCGCTTTTTTTACAGACACTTCGTTATTATGGTTAGGCATAGTAATTCCCCCAAGAGTAGTGCACTTATCACGCGTCTATCATGGCGAATTTTTCAATGCAATTATATAGGCGGCGGAAGCCAACTTAGGTTGCCGTCAAGAAGCGAGGGGGAGTATTTGGCAAGTTTCGCAGTGATACTCCGAAAGAGCAATCGACCGCTGACTGGCGATCTTACGGAACGTATGCGCTCCGTCCTCGGCGTTTTCGGCCCGGACAAAGACGGTGTGGTGAGCCGTGGCCCGATCCAGATGATTTGGACGCAGGATGTGGGTTTTACGCCCCAAGATCGTTGGGAAGAACAACCCGTGGTCAGTCATGATCGCTGGCACTTGTTGTTCGTCGGCTTTTTGATGCACCGAGAAGAGCTCGCCGATAAAGTCGGTCTCGAACGCGCCGAACTCACGAACATCCCGGACAGCAAGCTGGTCATGATGGCTTGGGAAAAATGGGGCGAGACGTGTCACGACCATTTGTACGGTGCTTACAGTTTCGTAGTGTGTGACATTGCCAATCACACGATCATAGCCAAGCGCGGCAGTGAAGTTAGCGCCAGCATCTACTATCATGAAGACGATGACCGCTTGATTTTGACGACATCGACTAAGGCAATTTTTTGCGATGAAACTGTCGAAAGGAAAGTCGACGAAAGCCGGATCGCTGACGCTCTGGTACTGAACTTCGAAAACCGAACTCAATCGTACTTCGCTGGCATTTCTATTTTGCCTTCCGGCCATTCCATGCGCGCTAACCCACACGGGCTGCGAGTGGAACGGACGTCATACTTGGACCGAACACCCGATGTCCGCTTTGCCAATGATGACGACTATGTCGAGGCTGCTGGCGAGCTTTTGAGCCGAGCGGTGTCGTCTTCGATGCGCTCTCTAAAGCCTCCTGCATTGATGCTGAGTTCGGGATTGGATTCCGCGTCAGTGGCTGCAGTCATGATTGAACACATGGCTGGTTCAAATGCGACTAGTGACGAACGGTTGAAGGCGTTTACTCATGTACCAGCAGGCTATTGGGATGGCTCTGTCAGGAACGGTTGGGCGGGGGATGAAAGCGGTCCTGTGAAGGCGATGGCTGCTCTCTATCCGCAGTTGGACGTCGAGTTTGTCGGATCGGAATTGCTGCCGTTCGATCATGGACTGGATCTGGTACAGTCTTATGCGGACATGCCGCTTCGTGGCTTGGCCAATCTGTACTGGGGTAGGGAGATCGATCACAAGTGCCTCCAATCAGGTCGCAACGTGATGCTCACCGGTTCAAGTGGAAATGCGACGCTGAGTTTCGCGATGAAATCGATGATTTTCGGGAAGCTTTTTCGGAAGGGACAGTGGCTTCGACTCCTGAAAGAGCATCACCTTTCTTATCATGGCAATGTCCCGGGACCCTTTTCCTATCTCAAGCGATTGACACGCCAGGCCATTTTGCCAAACGCGCCAGATTCACTGTTCGGTCTCTATGCACGCCATAGAGCGCCGGACAAAGGCAAGGGCTTCCACGCTTTCTCTGCAATCAATCCCGACTATGCGGAAGAGATGGGGGTACGGGAAAGAATGGCAGAATTTGGTTGGGATGACGGCTACCGGCTCCCAAAAGACCGGAAAGAAATGATGCGCATTATGGCGGAGCGTGGAGGCCGTGAAGAGGCGTCTGCACTGGTTGAGCCCTACAAAGCAGCAGCCGGAACGGTGACGAGAGACCCGCTTGGTGATCGCAAGATTGTCGAATTTTGCTATGCGATCCCGGATGATCAGTTTTGCAAAGACGGCACCGATCGCAGGCTGATCAAGCGCATGATGGCGGACAAACTTCCGTCCGAGGTTTTGAACGCACCGCGCGGTGAGCAGTCAGCTGATTGGCACGGCAGGATGGGCCTGGACATCGAACGGATCGACTCTGAACTGGATCGGCTTTCCGATGATCCCATGATGGCCAAACGGCTTGATCTAAAGCGGCTCAGGAAGCTTACGAAAAACTGGCCAGAGAAAACTCCGGTCTCGCAATCTGAATTCTCCGAACACCTGATTGCGCGATATGCCATCGGTCGCGCGATTTCCGTAGCGCGTTTCATAAATCAGGTGGAGGGCAAGAACTAGCCCGTCACCAGCGCTTTGAAATGACGTGAGTCCACGGTCTGAGCTTGATGCCACCTGCGGCCTATAAGCTCTCGCGCGGTATCAAAAAAGTGTCCAAGTTTTCACATTGCAGTTGTTCGAAATCCTTATTGGAATCCACGTTGTGGCGGGGTCGGTAGGTCTGCTCGCGTTTTGGTTGCCAATTCTGACCGGCAAAGGCTCGCGGCCCCACCGTAAATGGGGTCGGATTAGTCCGCTGGGCACCTGAAGAGGTTTTCTACCCTCTCGTTTGGGCTGGTCCAAGCGTGATCGGCGTCGGGTTGATAATCTAATTCACGATTTTGACACAGCCTAAGGATCGTCCCGCTACATCGAACTAGGCATTATGAGCGTACTTTCCTGATTGCCCACAGGACCGGGCGAAGCGGGTAGTAAAGCCAATCCAGGGTCTTGGGTAATGGCAGCGCCAGAACATCTGGCAGCGCGCGCATGTGTGCGATCGTGCCCCGTATCGCTTGCGCAGAACCGCCATAGAGAACTGAGCGAACGTGTGTTTGGCGTCGAATTCGAGCAACTGCATCGCGCGAAGAAGCCGATCTGTACGGGGTTAGCATCCGTTCAATAGGGAAAGCCAAGAACTCAGGCTCGTCTATCTCCTCGATTGTGCGGCTCAATTCTGCGGGAGGCGGCTTGCCCCACAGGATATCACGTAAGCCGAGAGCCTGAAGCACCGAGGGACCACAGCCAAGCTCTTTGGCTCTCGCGTACCAGTCAATGATAACCCGCTCCGAGCTATCACCGATCAGCGCATTGATATCGGCCAACCATTTGAGCCGGCTCCAATCGGTAAGCGCGCCATGCACGCAAAGATAAGCAAACTGTTCCGCTTCACCGAGAACAGCAATCTCACCCGCATTGCCAAAACCAGTTTTCCGCATGTTGCTAAGCGGATCAAAATTGGAAAAGGCATCTGGAAAATCGACCATCTTCCAATGCAGGTCGACCGCGACATTGCTGTCGTTTTGAAGGGTGATCTCTTTGAAATGACGAACCACACAGCGTGTTTGCCGCTGGGTCAAATTCGTACCGTTCTCAACCAGTCTAAATCCTTCTTTCGCCAAAATCTGGACCGATTTCCATGCGTTTTCCGGCGCGATCAAAAGGTCTATATCGCCGCTGCGCCTGATCGCTTGAGACCTATATAGCTGCTCGGACAGGGGAAGGCCCTTCAATACGATATTCAGAACGCCGTTTTCATTTAACAGGGCATGCAGCTTGCTTGTCATGTGCGATTGCAAAAGGTTGCGCAGCACTCTCCCACTCTCAATACCCCGCCATTCCTGACGGATATCGGCAGGTACATCACGGCAATCCTTTAGGCGGTCATATGCAAAACCCTCGACGTGGTGCCGGACTGCTTCTGAATGGAATGCGGTCCAGTCTTTGATCGTTTGCAGTCGTTCCTGAACCTGTGCCTTTGAAGAGGCGGTTTTCGGCCGATCACAACATGCTGCAAGCAGTCGCAATTCAGCGGAAACTTCGAGCCTTTGAGGATGATTGTCACTGAGCATGTTTATTCGACTGCCTAGGCTTGCCTGCTGTTCACCGCAATGGCATCACGTCGCTATGGCGGGTATTGTGAATTATCGGGCGCGCGGGCTGTCTCTCAGCGCAGAGCTGCTCGTTCAAAGCGGGCAACCACTAACTAATTTCGCGCAATGAAATTCCCGTTCACAATCAAATCCGACATTGAATTGGGCCATCGAAGCACAGCTTTGGTGGTTGACCGCGATGCGGATGTGATAATCCGCGAGGGCGACGTACCTGATGCAATTGAATCCAAACTTGATGGAGCAGCATTCCAGATCAAGCGCGGTGAATTTTTGCACAACATTCCTGATGGCAGCAGCCTGTATGTGAATGACGGCCGCGAGATCATTTATCGCCGTGGTCCGCAAACAACGGACCGCGATCTCGCGCTCTTCATCCTCGGATCAGCATGGGGTGCGGTTTGTTACCAGCGGGGCCTGATACCGATCCACGCCAGCGCCAACATTGCCGATGGCAAAATCGTGGCCTTCACCGGTCATTCGGGTGCAGGCAAATCGACGCTAGCAGCAAATTTGGCGGTGCGAGGATATAGTTTTTTCACAGATGACACGCTGATTTTCGATCAAACCTCCAACGCTGCCGAAGCGATATGCTTTGCTGGCCAGAAACAATTGAAGCTTTGGCGAGACGCGATCGAGGTGACAGGCGCGACGGCTTTGCATCCCGTCCGGCAAGACGAGACAGTCGACAAGCATTTCGCAGTGCCCCCATCGCCAAGCGATTTGATCGCGGCGCCGCTCGATAGACTGTTTGTAATCACGCGTTCCCGTAACGATGCCAAAGAACCGAATACCATTGTGAATCTCAAAGGGTCGGAGGCTTTGCTCGCCATTCGGGCAAATCTTTACAGACCGCATTACGCCGAGATACTGATGGGGCGCAGTGCTCTGTTCCTCGGTCTCAAACAGCTTGCGGATAAGGTGAAGGTCGCGCGCTTTGTCCGGCAAACAGGCGAAGAAAACTACGACGCAGCCCTGGACTATATCAGCGCGGCGATTGGTCCCGCTTCTGCTAACGCGATTTAATGGAAGCTGGTGAAATCGTCTGGCTGGCAAGCTATCCCAAATCGGGCAACACTTGGGTCCGCATCTTATTGTCCAATTTGCTTGGCCTGAAAGCCGTTTCGGATGATGATGGAATCTCGCCAGCTGGCGGTATGACCAGCGATCGCCGAATGTTCGAGCATTATACTGGCGTCAATTCGTATGAGCTTACTAAAGCAGAAATCGACCTGCTGCGCCCCAGTGTCTATCGCGAAGCAGCACGCAATTCGACTGGCATCTTTCTCATCAAGGCTCATGATGCATTTCGCAGGTTGCCCGACAACCAGCCATGCTTCCCTGCAAACTGTTCGCGCGGTGTGCTCCTCATGGTTCGTGACCCGCTGGATGTAGCCATATCCTACGCGCACCATAGCGGCGAAGATGACCTTGAAAAGGAAGTCGCGGGTATGAACGATCCGCAAAGGTTTCTCGGAGGTGGGGAGAAGGAACAGCTCCACCAATTCATGGGCGATTGGTCAGCGCATTATCGCAGTTGGATACAACAGAATGATATTCCGGTATGCGTTGTGCGTTATGAGGATCTACAAGTTGACGCTGCGCGAGAGCTGAAGAAGATCGTGAAATTCATCGGTATCAAACCGCCTGAATGCGCGCTGTCGATCGAACAAGCCGTGGAAGCATCGCGGTTTGACCGATTGCAGAAAATCGAAAGCGCAAAAGGTTTTCAGGAGCGGCCTGCCGTGGCCGACCGCTTTTTCCGGTCAGGACGATCTGGTGAAGGACGAGAGACAATGCCTGATCGTTTACAACGTGAATTGATTGCCTATCACGGCGAAGTGATGAGAGAATTGGGATATCTTGAGGAGCATAAAAGTGAATGAGACGGCAGCGATTTTGCTGGATCAAACAGTGTCCAAATCTGACAGCTTTGTCGAAAGCGGCATCGATGACGAGGCCGTTTTGATGAGCCTGCATGAGGGCAGCTTTTCTTCATTGACGCAAACCGGCCTGCGGATTTGGTCGATGATGGAGGATCCTATTCTCGTATCCGATATCTGCGCCCGACTTCTGGAAGAGTTCGACGTAGAAAAATCCGAATGCGAAGCCCAAACGATTGGCTTTTTGCAGAGCCTAAGGAACAAGGGTTTCATTGAAGTCAGTTAAGGCTTGGCTTCGCTGCAAAAAGAAGGGCGCAGCGATCTCTCGCTACGCCCTGTCTATTTAGGCAGGCTTCCTGTGTTAGTTACGCGATGGGAAGATCCCATTTAGTGCAATACACCAACGCACTGTTTGAAAAGGTGAGACCTTGTTCACGGCGACGTTGCCTCCGGTGCTGTTGATCCGCACCGTATCAGGATGCATGTTGTTTACTGCTGGATCGCCATCCAGGTACGCATTCGTTCCTGTCGACTGAGCGAAGCCGTTCCGAACCGGTTGATTCGTGTCCGCTGGGCCTGGACTTGCAGCGACTGTACCTGTGTGCGCGTGCGACGGCAGGTTTGCCGCAACCAGAGTAAAGGATGGCGCCCCGCCTCGGCCACCAATTGGATAATTGCCAATGCCCGGACCATTGCCCTGGCTAACGGGACGCCGTCCACGCAAGTCTGGAAGAGCCAATGTTGTCCTGCCATCGCCACCGTAAGTCGTGCCGATAATCGCAAATAACGCAGTGTTCTGCGAAATCGGAAGCAGTTGTCCGCTCGCTTCGGCCCAACTTCGCGGGCAAAAATTTCCGCCAAAGGCCGAAACCTGTCCGATAAATTGTGTACCCGATTGCGCGTGCGCTGGCGTTGATACACTGACTGTCGCAGCCGCAATCGCCGCCGTTGCGGATAGTTTAAGAGTCTTCATATTCGTGTCCTCTCGCAAAAGAAAAATGGATAGCTTGCAATTCATTCAGCAAGCTCAGTTGCGAGACGGGAAAACACCTTGGGTTGCGATGCACCATTGCAGAGTCAAATACGGCGAAACCTTATTGACTGATTGACTTCCGCCAGCTGCACTAATCCGAAGCAGATCGGGGTGCATGTTGTTGATTGCGGGGTCGCCATCCAGATACACGTTCGCACCGTTGGTCGATCTTGCGAAGCTGTTACGTACTGGCTGGTTGGTGTCACCCGCGTTCGGGCTGGCTGCGACCGTACCGGTATGGCTGTGCGAAGGCATAGTAGCTTCAGTCAGTGTGAAGTTCGTAGAACCGCCCAACGAACCCTGTGTGTAGTTTGGGAGACCAGCGCCTGTCCCAGTTGAAATCGGAGCCCGACCGCGAAGGTCGGGTAGGCCGAATGTTGTCCGTCCATCGCCGCCATACATAGTGCCGAGCAGCGAAAACAAAGACTGGTTTGAGTTGATTGCGAGAATCGTTCCGTTGGTGGCCGCCCAACCACGAGGGCAGAAATTACCGCCGAACAGCATCATCTGGCCAAGCAATGGATCTGCTTGAGCCTTCACCGGTGCCGGTGTTGTCATCATGCCAGCTGCGATCATTGCGCTGGCTGCTAGAGTAGCTTTGATTTTCATAAAATATTCCCCCCTTTTGGAAATAGGCTCGCGCCCTGCTTTCTTATTCACCTTCAAGATTGATTGAGCAAGATTGAATGCAGTTTTTTTGTTTTCATCAGTCAACGTTCTTGTACGAAAAGATTACTCACCTTGTGGGTAAAAGGGAGAGATTGTGTTTTGGAAATCCGTCGCGCTGCGAATGAAATTGGCGAATTCTGACACCAAATTGCCTTGCGCGGTGCCGAAGTCGGCGATGACATAGCGTACAATATAAGGTGAACCGTCTGGCAAGCGGCCCGCATTGATGGCTGGATTACCTTGCAGGTAACCTACGATAGCAGATTGGAATTCTTCATCAGAACCGCCTGCGGGCGCATCCCAAATCGACATCATATACATTGCTTTGCAATGCCTCGCGTCAGCCGCGTCATCTGTCTCGCAGGCTCTGAAGCTGATTTCGAAGCGCAGACCATTGGTGGCCGTTGCGATTAACTTCACATCCCCTTGGGGATCGGCGCCAGACATTTGATTGCCGGTAACGACCGCCAGCGCCGGAGAAACAGTTGTTTCATTGATCCGCTCAATCACTTCGGTTTGATCAATCGACTCAATTGGTTTCGGTTGAGCATGTGCAGCCGTTGCGAAAAGCGCTGTTGCTGCGATCGAAAGCGAACCGGCAGTTCGGAAGAAATTCATTGTGTCCCCTCTGAGTAATTGTGGGCTAACCTGACCGATTACGCGCATCTTGTCACCAGCCTCTTGCTTGAATTCTTGTCGCGACGTCGCACATATTTGGGGTGCAAACATCACGCGCATCTTCGTCGTCGTCGCCAGTAAAGGTCTGGTATGATGGCGCATGCCCAATGTGCATGCGCGAAATCGCGTTGATGCGAAGGCTGGACAGGAATTCGGCAATTGTATTCGTTGATGTGGCAGACGGTGCCGATCCGACCTGCCCGATTGATCAGAGCGAGTTGCTGGCGCGCTTTCATGCGGAAGAGAACGGCACGATCGTAAGCGGTGCCGCTGCTTTTGCTGTGATGTGGCGCCGCATTCCTTCCCTGCGGTGGCTCGGGTTGATCGCGCGGAGCAAAACTGTGCTCAGGGTCCTCGAATGGGGGTATATTCAACACCTCAAGATCCGTCCGCAATTGCAGAGCCTGCTGCGAAAGTTCGGTTGAAGGCAAACAATCCGCTTGCTCCGCCGGTGCAAAGTGGTTCACTCTTTGCGCAAGATAAAATGCGGGAGAGAATAAGCGATGCACAATTTCGGCGGCATGCAGAACGAGATCTATAACGCCGGGCTGAGAGGGCATTTGCCGACTTTCCCGGTTGATTTTGCGACCCTTGAAAAGCGCGCTCATGAAGCGCTTGGGCCGATGCTGACCAACTATGTCGCAGGCGGTTGCGGCGATGAGCATACGCAAGACACCAACGCTTCCGCCTTTCATCACTGGGGCATGATCCCGCGCATGATGGTCGATTGCACGGAGCGTGATCTCTCGATCGAATTGTTCGGCCACAAATTTGATACGCCGCTGTTTATGGCTCCTATCGGACTGAACGGAGAGGCAACGCAGGACCGGCATGGCGATATGGCCGCGGCGAGGGCGTCTGCGATGACGGGCGTTCCTTTCTGCGCCTCGACCCTTGGCAATGATCCGCTGGAGGATGTGAAGAAGGCATGCGGCGATACGCCTGCGTTCTTCCAACTCTACACTCCGCGCAACCGCGAGTTTGCGGAGAGCCTGATTGGGCGTGCCGAAAAGGCGGGCTATTCCGCTCTGGTGGTCACGCTCGATACATGGGTCACAGGCTGGCGCCCGCGCGATCTCAACGCATCGAACTTTCCTCAACTGCGCGGGAAGGTTCTCCAAAACTACTTCCAAGACCCTGTCTTCCGCTCGCTGCTCGAAAAGCCCCCGGAAGAGGATATGGAGGCCGCGATCATGATGTTTGCCGGGGTGTTTGGTCAAGTGCTGACCTGGGACGACATGAAATGGTTCAAAGATGTCACCGACATGCCGATCGTCCTCAAAGGTATTTGCCACGCCGATGATGCCAAGCGGGCGGTCGATTGCGGTGCCGATGCCATTTATTGCTCCAATCACGGCGGGCGTCAGGCCAATGGCGGGATTGCGACCATCGATCTGCTCGAAGACATTGTGAAAGCAGCGGGCGATGTGCCGGTGATGTTTGACAGTGGAATTCGTTCTGGCTCCGATGCGGTCAAGGCGCTGGCCATGGGGGCGAGGGCCGTTGGGGTGGGGCGCCCGTATACTTACGGTCTCGCCTTAGGCGCGGCAGAAGGTGCCGCTTGGGTTCTGCGTTCAATTCTCGCCGAGGCAGATCTGCTGATGGCGGTAAATGGCTACCCTGATCTGGCAGAGGTGAGGGCAGCGGGGGTTCAGCGCACAGATCGTTGAGACGCCTCATTTTGAATCAATTTGCGCAATTAAGTGCTTGTCCGAGCCTGCGCATTTGTAAATTCCTGACGCGTTAACCAAATTTAGACTCAGTTTTCCACAGCTTAGGTGTTAACTTCTCCGAATAACAAAGCGCGAATCGGGGGCGCAGCACATGGAACGACCAACCATTATCTCAAGCGGTCCGGACTCAATGGGCCGGACAGTTTGCTTTGGCGACGAGATGTCGCGCCGGGCACGTTATGGACGCATTCGTCCGATGCCGACGCGCAAATCTTTGATCGCTCGCGCTTTTTCGCGCTTTCTGCCGCACCGCTAAGCGGTCGCCGCGATCACGCGCCAGACTTGGCAACTGTGACCAGCTTGGTCTCGGTATAGCCAAGATACCCTTCGACACCGCTTTCCGAACCAAACCCGCTATCACCGACCCCGCCGAATGGAGTCTCGGGTGATCCGACCGCGAAGTGGTTAATCGCAACCATGCCTGCGCGCAGCGAACTGCCGAGATAGTGGCTTTCGTCAAGATTTCCGGTGAAGGCGTAAGCCGCTAGTCCATATTGCAGAGAATTTGCTATCCGCACGGCGTCCTCGATATCGTCATAAGGCACGATCCCGGCGACGGGGCCGAATGGTTCTTCGGTCATCAATCGGCTTTGGGCAGATGGGCCTGCCACCACAGTCGGCTGGAAGAAATGACCTGCGCCGTCGATTGCCGAACCGCCAGTGACGATCTCACCCATCTCTCCGCCTAGCGATCCCATCAGATCCTGCATTGCGGCGACACGCCCGCCATGCGCCAACGGTCCCATATCAACGGCGTCGTCCTGGCTGGCGTCACCCACTTTGAGCGCGCTTGCCCGAGCGGCAAATTCGCTCACGAACTTGTCGTAGATACCGCGCGCAACAAGGAAGCGGGTCGGCGAGACGCAGACCTGCCCAGCATTGCGGAACTTGGTCGCCGCACACGCAGCAACAGTGCGTTCAAAATCTGCGCTCTCGCCGATGACCACTGGCGCGTGTCCACCAAGTTCTGCGGTGAAACGTTTGAGGCCTTGAGCGGCCATTGCGCCGAGCTGCTTACCGACAGCGGTCGATCCGGTGAAGCTGATCTTGCGCATGGCGGGTGCGGTGATGAGGTGCTCGGAAATTTTCGCGGGATCACCATAAACCACGTTGATCGCGCCCGCGGGCACCCCTGCATCGACAAAACATTCGACCAGCATCTGCGCGCAGGCCGGCGTGGTTTCGGCTGGTTTCAGGATGCACGAGCAGCCTGCTGCGAGCGCACCGGCTAATTTCTTGGCAGGCAGATTGATCGGGAAATTCCACGGGGTGAACAAGGCCGCTGGCCCAATCGGTTCCTGTGTGACGCGCTGTTGCAGCAAATGCGCCCCGCGCACTGGCACCAATCGGCCACCTTGCCGTTTCGCCTCTTCGCCGAGGAAGTCGATCAGGTCAGCCGCACCCACGGTTTCACCGAGAGCCTGAGCATGCGGCTTGCCCACTTCGAGCGTCATAACCCGCGCAATTTCTGGCGCGCGTTCTCTCAGCAACTCGGCGGCTTTACGCAGGATCTTGTGCCGCTCGGCACCAGGAGTGTTTGACCAAACAGGGAAGGCATCGTTTGCCGCGGTGACGGCAGCATCAAGTTGTTCGCTCGAAACCTTGGGGCAATCGCCGATTTTGGCCTCTGTCGCAGGGTTGCTCACCGGCATGGTTCCATCGCCGCCATCGACAATCCATTCGCCACCGATCAGCATTTTGAGTTCTGGATAATTCGTCATGCGATGCTTCCTTTGTCTTTATTGGGCCGCGAATTCTGTATGACTTGCATGACATGTTGGACAATGTGTCATGTGTGGCTTTCTGGCGTAAAACACTGAAATACTGACACTACTTGTATGTAGGAGTCAGTTGACACTTTTCCGACATTTCCTTCTGTCAAACCCGTTTCACAGCCCATGATTTGGCATGGAATAATGGTAGTAGGAAAGCGTGCGCCAAAGAACCCCTGCTTTTCCCGATTGAATAATTATGCGCAAGTTTGTAACATAATTGCGTAAATGCGGCGGCGTTTCTGCCCGATTCCCAGGAGAGTATTATGCTCATTGGCGTCCCTAAAGAGATCAAGAACCATGAATACCGCGTCGGTCTGACGCCGGAAGCTGCGCGTGAATATGTTTCGCGCGGGCACTCCGTCATTGTTGAGACGGGCGCTGGTTCGGGTATCGACAAAGCGGATGACGAATACGCCAAAATCGGCGCGGAAATCGTCAGCAGCGCAGAGGAAGTGTTCGCCCGCGCGGAAATGGTTGTGAAGGTCAAAGAGCCACAGCCGAACGAATGGACACAGCTGCGCGAAGGGCAAATCCTCTTCACCTATCTCCACCTCGCACCCGATCCCGATCAGGCCCGTGGATTGATGGAAAGCGGTGTTTCCGCCGTGGCCTATGAAACCGTAACCGGCCCCGGTGGCGGCTTGCCGTTGCTTGCCCCGATGAGCGAAGTTGCGGGTCGGCTCTCAATCGAAGCGGGCGCTCAGGCGCTGCGCGCAAACAATGGCGGACGCGGCACTTTGATGGGCGGCGTACCGGGCGTTTTGCCAGCGCGCGTCGTGGTTCTCGGCGGCGGGGTTGTTGGCACTCAGGCAGCGCGTATGGCCGTCGGTCTTGGCGCGGATGTTGAGATTTTCGACCGTTCACTCCCGCGCCTCCGCCAGCTCGATGAAATGTTCCAGGGCCGTGTAAGCACCCGTTATTCGACCGCAGGCACAATCGAGCAGGCGCTGACCACGGCAGATGTTGTGATTGGTGCCGTGTTGATCCCAGGGGCAAGCGCGCCGCATCTGGTGCCGCGCGAAGATCTGAAATTGATGAAGAACCGTGCGGTTCTGGTCGATGTTGCAATTGACCAGGGCGGCTGTTTTGAAACGTCCAAAGCGACGACGCACGAAAACCCGACCTACGAAGTCGACAATGTGATCCATTACTGCGTCGCCAATATGCCAGGCGCGGTGCCGCTCACATCCAGCTATGCGCTGAATAACGCGACGCTGCCATTCGGACTGGCGTTGGCTGAAAAAGGCGTGAAAGCCTGCGATGACGATCCGCATTTGGCGCCCGGATTGAACGTGCATAAGGGCAAAATCGTGAACGAGGCCGTTGCAGAAAGCCTCGGCTTCTAAAGCGGATTCTCGGCACTGTTGCAAAAAACAGAACACTTACTGCGACGAAATCGCGGGAATTTTTGGCCTGTTTAAGCTATCTCATGGATGCCGACAGAGACCCGGTCAGGGCGCTCGACATAAGGTTGAGTAGAAGGGGCCGGGACACTTGAAAGTGTCCGCATGCAGAGCTTCGATTCACGCCCACTTATTCGGCAAGTCAATCACGACGCAGAATTGGAAGTTCATATTGCGCCGCAAACGCTGAGCGACAGGGTCGCTTTCAGCTTTGTAAAATTGCTGCGGTTCTTTGCCGATACGTTTTTTGCCAAACGCTATGGCCACCGCGCCGTTGTGCTGGAAACCGTCGCTGCCGTTCCGGGCATGGTCGGCGGGCTTTGGCAGCATCTAAAAGCGCTGCGGAATATGCGCGATGATGAAGGCTGGATCCGCACTCTGCTTGATGAGGCGGAGAACGAGCGGATGCACCTGATGACCTTTATCGAGGTTGCGCAGCCGAACCGTTTCGAGCGCGCTTTGATCATCGCCGTGCAGCTGATCTTCTACAACTTCTACTTCTTCCTCTACCTGGTCGCGCCGCGCACCGCGCACCGCGTGGTCGGTTATTTCGAAGAAGAAGCCGTGCTCAGCTACACCCAGTACCTCGCTGAGGTTGACGCTGGGCGGCACGCAAACATTCCTGCGCCGCAGATCGCGATTGAATACTGGCAATTGCCCAGCGATGCTCGTCTACGCGACGTCATTATCGCAGTGCGTGCCGACGAGGCCGAGCACCGCGATGTGAATCATTGCTTTGTCGATAAGATCGACGAGCGGCGCGAAGGCAGCATAGCTCGCCGCCGCTCGTTGGACCGAGCCGACGCAGAGAAGGCCTAAGCCTCCACCACGGTCTGCTCGATAGCGCCGAAGATCGAGTGATTTTCGGCGTCACGCATTTCGATCTTCACCGTGTCACCAGCGCGCATGAACCGCGTTTTGGCTTCCCCATCGCGGATCGTCTCAATCATGCGAATCTCGGCGATGCAGGAATAGCCTAGGCCGCCATCGGCCACCGGCTTACCCGGGCCGCCATCCGCGCCTTTGTTCGAGATTGTGCCTGAGCCGATGATCGTGCCTGCGCACAGACTGCGGGTCTTCGCCGCGTGAGCGACGAGCTGCGCCATGTTGAAAGTCGCGTCCTTGCCCACTTCGGCGCGGCCAAAGGCTTCGCCGTTATAGTCGACCATCAAGGGCAGGTGGATGAGGCTATCTGCCCAAGCCGCGCCCAGTTCTTCGGGAGTGACGGCAACGGGTGAGAACGCGCTGGATGGCTTTGACTGGAAAAAGCCAAACCCCTTGGCCAGCTCGCCGGGGATCAGACCGCGCAGGCTTACGTCGTTGACCAGCATGATCAGTTTGATGTGGCTAGCCGCGTCGTCGGCAGAGACACCCATCGGTGTATCGTCGACGACAACGGCGACTTCGCCTTCCATATCGCATCCCCATGCCGGATCGCCCAGGGGGATGTCGGCGCGCGGGGGCAGGAACGTGTCAGAGCCGCCCTGATACATCAGCGGGTCGTGATAGAAGCTCTCAGGAACCTCGGCATCGCGCGCTTTGCGCACCAACTCGACGTGATTGATATATGCCGACCCGTCCGCCCATTGATATGCGCGGGGCAGGGGGGAGTGAGCTTCGCGTTCATGAAACCGCTCGCACGGCACCGTTTCGTGTTCGACATCGGTGGCGAGCAGCTCAAGCTCAGGCGCAACCCGCGCCCAATTGTCGAGCGCATGCTGCATCGTTGGCGCAATATATCCTGCGGCGCAGCAGCGGGTGAGGTCTTTTGAAACAACGACCAGTTTGCCGTCGCGGGTGCCGTCATTAAGCGTTGCGAGTTTCATAAGTGGTCAGCCTTTTTGCGGGTTATCGGGTTGGTTATCAGGATGCGCGCGTTGGAATGCCGGCAAGGCAAGGCACGCGGTTTCAATACGGCAGATATGCGGGCTTTCCGACAGGTCATATTGAAAGCGGCGCGCATTGTAGATTTGCGGGATCAGCAGCACTTCAAACATGCCGGGCGTTGCCATCAGGAAGTCGCCAGAGCCCAGCTGTGCTAGGCGTTTCTCGACAGGATTAAGAGTGCGTTTGAGCCAATGGCGATACCAATCATCAACAACGCTCTGAGAATGGCCCAGCGGGTCTTTCAGGTATTTCAGAACTGGCAGGTTGAGCGGCGCGTGCAGCTCCGTCGCGATGGCATAGACTAGCTCGCGGACGGTGTAGCGGTCTTCGATATCAGACGGCAGCAGCGGGTTGTCCGGATAGGCCTCGTCGAGCCATTCCAGCATGGCCATGGACTGCGCCCGATCGCGCCCGCCCGCCGCCAGCATCGGCACCGAAGCAAACGGATTGCGGCTGGCAAAAGCCTGATCCTTCTGCGCGGATTCCAGCAGGTTTACCGGGTCCTGACCGTATTCAAGCCCTTTGAGCTCAAGCGCGATGCGCAGCCGGTATGACGTCGAGCTACGATAATACCCGTAGAGCGTCATTGGGGCGTCTGCCGCGCTCATCCGAACGCAGCAATACCAGTGATCGCGCGGCCCAGGATCAATGCATGGACATCATGCGTGCCCTCATAGGTGTTCACCGTTTCGAGGTTCACCGAATGGCGGATCACCTGATATTCCTCGGAGATACCGTTGCCGCCATGCATGTCGCGAGACTGGCGGGCGATATCGAGCGCTTTGCCTACATTGTTGCGCTTCACGATGGAGATCATGTCCGGCGCAAAGCGTCCTTCATCCATCAGACGGCCCACGCGCAAGCTCGCCTGCAGTCCAAGCCCGATATCGGTCATCATATCGGCGAGCTTCTTTTGATAAAGCTGCGTTGCGGCGAGCGGACGATCAAACTGCTTGCGATCGAGCCCGTATTGACGCGCGGCGTGCATGCAGAATTCCGCAGCACCCATTGCGCCCCAGCTGATGCCGTAACGCGCACGGTTGAGGCATCCGAATGGCCCTTTCAGACCCTGAACATCAGGAAGCAGCGCATCCGCACCGACCTTCACATCCTCCATCACGATGCCGCCCGTGGTGGAGGCGCGCAGCGAGATTTTGCCTTCGATTTTCGGAGCAGAAAGCCCCTTCATACCCTTTTCCAGAACAAAGCCGCGAATGCCGCCACCATGCTCTTCGCTTTTCGCCCAAACGACAAACACGTCGGCAAATGGCGAGTTGGAAATCCAAGTCTTGGAGCCGTTGAGGACGTATCCGTCGCCGTCTTTGCGCGCGACGGTCTTCATGCCCGCAGGGTCCGAGCCTGCATCCGGCTCTGTCAGGCCAAAGCAACCGATCAGCTCGCCCGAAGAAAGGCCCGGCAAATATTTGCGGCGCTGCTCTTCCGAACCATAGGCATAGATCGGGTGCATCACGAGGCTGGACTGTACCGACGCCATCGAACGGTATCCGCTATCGACACGCTCAATCTCGCGCGCGATCAGGCCGTATGCGACATAGGACGCGCCGACGCCGCCATATTCTTCGGGAATGGTCGCGCCGAGAAGACCGGCCTGACCCATCAAAGGGAAGAGCTCAGGCGCGGCAACCTCGTTGCGAAACGCCTCGATCACGCGCGGCTGAAGCTCGCTTTGCGCAAATGCATGCGCGGTGTCGCGGATCATCCGCTCGTCTTCGGTCAGCTGGGTTTCCAGATCGAAGGGGTCTTCCCAGTTAAACGGCACCATACCGGCCATTAGTTACTCCTGAAACTAGTTTGAGGCTTCTCTCGCAGCCAATGCCGCAAGGATCAACCATTCTCTTCTCTAGGTACGCGGCCTGTTCGCCAAAAGATCATCGACTACGCTTGGATCAGCGAGTGTCGACGTATCGCCGAGGTTGCCGGTGTCATTCTCAGCAATCTTGCGCAGGATACGGCGCATGATTTTACCGCTGCGGGTCTTGGGCAGCCCGGGGGCAAATTGCACCACGTCCGGCGTTGCTATCGGTCCGATTTCCTTGCGCACCCATTGCACCAGTTCCTTACGCAGTTCTTCGCTGTCTTCGGTGCCTGCATTGGTCGTGACATAGGCGTAAATGCCTTGCCCTTTCACATCATGCGGCATGCCGACCACGGCGGCTTCGGAAACGAGCGGATGCTCCACCAGCGCGCTTTCAACCTCGGCCGTGCCCATGCGGTGACCGGAGACATTGATCACATCGTCGATGCGTCCGGTGATCCAGTAATATCCATCCTCATCGCGGCGGCAGCCATCGCCGGTGAAATAGTAACCGGGATATTGGCTGAAATAGGTTTGGAAGAACCGGTCATGGTCGCCGTAAACCGTGCGCATCTGGCCCGGCCAGCTGTCTGTCAGGATCAGCGCGCCCGATGTTGCACCGTCCAGGATTGTACCCTTCTCGGGATCTACCAAAGCCGGCTGCACGCCAAACATCGGCTTGGACGCGCTGCCAGGTTTTAGAGCGGTCGCACCCGGCATCGGAGTGATCATCGCGGCGCCCGTTTCGGTCTGCCACCACGTGTCCACGATGGGACAGCGACGCTCACCCACGACGCGGTGATACCAGTCCCACGCCTCGGGATTGATCGGCTCACCCACGCTGCCCAGCAGACGGAGTGAGGAACGGTCTGTCTTGGTCACCCAATCATCGCCTTCCCGCATCAGTGCGCGCAGAGCGGTTGGTGCGGCGTAGAAAATCTCGACCTTGTGTTTGTCGATGACGTTCCAGAACCGGCTTACGTCCGGGTAATTCGGCACGCCCTCAAACATGACCTGCGTCGCGCCGTTGATCAGCGGGGCGTAGACGACGTAGCTATGACCCGTGACCCAGCCTACATCCGCCGCGCACCAATAGATTTGGCCGGGGCGGTAATCGAACACATATTCGTGGGTCATGCTGGTCCACACGGCGTATCCGCCGGTGGTGTGCAGAACGCCTTTCGGCTTTCCGGTGGAGCCCGATGTGTAGAGGATAAACAGCGGGTCTTCCGCGTCCATCACTTCAGGTGCGCAATCGGCGGAAGCCTGTGCCATTGCTTCGTGCCACCACACATCGCGGCCTTCGACGGTCGCCACATCGCTGCCAGTGTGACGATAGACGATCACAGTGTCGGCAGGGGTCTTTTCCAGCGCGGCATCGACATTGGCCTTCAGCGGAACTTTCTTTCCGCCCCGCAGGCCTTCGTCTGCGGTGATGATGATGTTGGATTGGCAATCCTCGATCCGTCCGGCGAGTGCGTCAGGTGAAAATCCGGCGAACACCACCGAATGCACTGCGCCTATACGGGCGCAGGCGAGCATCGCGACAGCGGCTTCGGGTACCATCGGCAGATAGACGGTAACGCGGTCGCCCTTTTTGACGCCATTGGCTTTCAGCACGTTCGCAAACTTGCAAACCTCGGCGTGGAGGTCGCGATAGGTGAGGGTGCGGCCCGGCGTATCGGGATGGTCCGGTTCCCAGATGATCGCAGGGGTATCGCCGCGTTCCTCCAGATGCCGGTCCAGCGCGTTGGCGCAGATATTGAGCTTTCCGCCCATAAACCAGCCGATGCGGAAATCGGCCTCATTATAGCTGACGTCCTTGAGCGTGTTCCACGGCTCAATCCAATCGATCCGCTGCGATTCCTCGGCCCAGAAACCCTCGGGGTCGTTTATGGAGCGGGCATAGCGCTCTTCATACGTGGCGGCATTGATCTTTGCCGACCCGGCCCATTCTTCGGGCACTGGGAACAGTTCCTGACTCAAGCTTCGCTCTCCTGTCTCTCTTTGACAGGAAGCCTAGGCTAGAGTCAGGCGCGAGAAAAGCATGGATCGTATGGAGACTTGCCGATTGTGATCCATCGCCAATTATGCGGGCTCGATCACGGCATCAATCATCGGTGGCAGCGATTCCTCTCGGCCGTTTTCCTGCTTACTTCTTCCCGAACTTTTCGGAGAACGCTGTGGTTTCGCCAGCGGCCAGCAATTTGGCTTGATCTACCCATTGATCGCGAGTGATGCGTCCGGCGAAGCGGCCAAGCGTTGCATCGACGCGCGTCACATCTGCATCGGTCCACGCAGCGATCTGGTCAAAGCGGGTAACGCCTTGGTCTGCGAGGATAGCGACCAGTTTCGGGCCGACGCCCTTGATCATACGAAGATCGTCAGCCGCGCTGGCAGGTGCAGATACGGGCGCAGGTGCAGGTGCAGGTGTTGGTGCCGGAGCTGGTGTGGGCGCGGGAGCTGGAGCTGACGCGGGTACGGGCACAGGCTCTGGTGTGGTGGCAGTAGGTTCAGGCGTCTTAACCGCCGCAGCAGGCGCATTGATCAAAGCTTCGTTCCGGGCGGCGCGATCCGCACCTTCGTCCAGAACGTCACGCTTTACCGTGCCATCCACTTTGGTCGAGCGTGTGCTCAGGTAAATGACTGCGATCAGGAACAGCAAAATCGCAAGGCCGATAAGGATGTACGGAAGCATTTGATCGAAACTCATGAAACTCGCCCCTTGGAAAGATGAACGTTCAAGAGCTTCCTTAGCAGTGGCTCGCCAAGACGCAAAAGGGCCGGCAGTCGCCAATGCGATGCCGGCCCTCGAATTTGATTGTTGAGCGCGTGTCAGCCGCCTTTCATCGCGCCTGCTACTTCGTTCAGCTGCAGGAATTCCTGCCGCCAGTAATTGCTCTGGCGTCCGGCCAAAGCTTCGACATCGTTGTGATCAAAATTCATCATCAATTCGTCACCGCGCAGGATCTGACCGAATGCGGCAACCGATGCGGCGAAGGCGAAATCACCGCGCGGCGCACGGGCATTGCGAAGCTCACCCGCTGTCACGATGGTGTCGATCAACCGCGACTTGCTGCCGTTTGGAAGCTTGTAGCGCAGCTTGATATGCGCCGCCTCTGACATGCGTTGCTTCGATGCGCTTTTGGACTGCTCTTCGTATCGGCGCGGAGAAATCCAACCCTTCATACCCGCTGGCACGATTTCATAGATCGCAGTCACCTGATGCCCGGCGCCAATGTCGCCTGCATCGACGGTGTCGTTGTTGAAGTCTTCTTCGCGCAGGATACGGTTTTCATATCCGACAAGCCGATATTGCCCGACAACCGCCGGATTGAACTCGACTTGGATTTTGACATCCTTGGCGATGGTGAAGAGCGTGCTCGACATTTCATCGCCCAGCACTTTCTTCGCTTCCAAAGCGCTGTCGATATAGGCGTAATTGCCGTTACCGTGATTGGCGATCTGCTCCATCATGGCTTCGTTGTAATTGCCGCTGCCAAAGCCGAGCGTGGTCAGTGTGATGCCGCTTTCGCGCTTCTTCTCGATCAGTTCGACGAGCGCGTCCTGACTGGAAACGCCGACATTGAAATCGCCATCCGTGGCCAGGATCACACGGTTCACGCCGCCTTTGATGAAGTTGTCTTCGGCGATGTTGTAAGCAAGCTCGATCCCGGCACCGCCTGCTGTCGATCCGCCTGCCGAAAGCTGTTTCAGCGCGCTGCGGATTTTGCGGATGTCGCTGGTCGGTTCAAGCACAAGGCCCGCTGCGCCCGCGTAGACGACGATGGAAACGCGGTCTTTCGATGAAAGCTCGCCCGCAAGGCCGGATAAAGCCGTTTTGACCAGAGGCAGCTTATCTGGATCATCCATCGAACCGGACACATCCATCAGGAAGACGAGGTTCGCCGCAGGACGCTCGCTGCGATCAATGTCATAACCGCGCAGACCAATCCGCATCAGATATGTGTCATCATTCCAAGGGGTCTTGGCGACATCGGTGTTGACCGTGAAGGGCTGGGAACGGTTGGTCGGCTTGTCGTAATCATACCGGAAATAATTGATCATTTCCTCGGTTCGAACGGCACCGGCAGGAGGCGCCATCCCTTGGGTTAGGAAGCGCCTCGTATTCGCATAGGCGCCGGTATCGACATCGACCGAAAATGTGCTGACGGGTTCAGCGCTGGCGATTTTCACGGACGAAACATCTTTGGCATCGTAACGCTCACGGCCCGGATCGGTCGGGACGATTACTGGCGGTGCGTAAATGGACGGAGCCACCGCCATATCAGCCGCCATTTCAGCTGGCGGAGGTGCATAGGAAAGCGGGGCTTCCTCAACGTCGATCGAAGTTACTCGCTCGGCGACCATGGGTTGTTCGCTATCCGAAGTGCTGCATGCCGCGAGCAGCAGCACATGCGCTCCGGCGATCCCGGCAAACAATGCGTATTTCTTGGTGCGGGGCGTTTCGTTGGAAAATCGCGAGGTATTCATTGGCACTCTCCCTTGCTTACTCATTCTCATGCGGAGCCTTTTGACTCTCTGTACGAGATGTTATGACATAACATATGAACCTGACATAACCAAGGTCATGTGCAGTCTCAGTCTCTCAACCCGAATTTGAAAATCACACTCGCAGGGTGAACGGCAGATGAATTCTGCCACATTTTCGCCACATTTGGGCAATTGTGCCCTATTTGAGGGCTGGCGGCTGCCTTATTTGCTGCCCCAATTGCGGCTTACTTGGACTCAGACTCGCTAGAATCGAGCGACAATTCCGTCTCGACAACCTTTTTGCGGAACAAAACTTTGTCCTCTGGCCGGAATGAGCGTTTCCAGATCACCAGCATATATGTCCCGAAAATCACCGGAATACCGAACACCAATTCCGTCCATTCGGGCAGGAACTGCGTGAAGAGGAAGCCGACGACGACTGCCGGCCCTGTCGCCCACAGCAGGCCCCAACGCCAATTGCTCACCGGAGCTTTTAGCAGCGTCTTGAGAACCTGCGATTTGATGATGCTCGACACGCCCAGTGCCACGAATAGCGCCAGCGCAGCACCCGCAGCCTTGTACCCTTCATCAAGGCCCAAATGCTCGGCAAGGAAGATAAAGGCGATGGTTAGTGCGCCTTGTAGCGTTATGATGCCGACCGACATCAACAGGTTCCGCTTGCGGGCGATATAGACCAGCACGCTTTCGGACACGACAGCCATAGAGGCGACGACTTCCGCCGCGAGCAAGATCGCCAGCGCGCCTGTGCCGCCAACAATTGCGGGTCCGCCAAGGCCCATGATCGCCTCACCCGGTATCGACAGCGCGAGCGCTACGCCAAGCTGCAATGCGATGATCCAGAATCCCACCTGTCGCACCTGCGCTGCGATGGCTTCCATATTGCCGATCTTCAGGTTCTTTGTGATGACCGGCGAGAGGATCGGTTCAAAGCTGGTCTTGAGCTTTTGCGGAAGGCTCGCGATTTCTTTGGCGAAGAAATAGATGCCGACCGTCGCCGATGATGTTGCCTGACCCAGCAGGAACACGTCGAGCAGCCGTGTACCGCGCTCGATTACATCCGCGCCCACCAGTGGCAGCGAACGGCTTGTCATTTTCAGCAGATAATTCGGGCGGGGTCGCCACCCCTTTGGCAGGCCATATGTCCGCAAGAACGACCACAGAGCGGTCGCGAGCGCCGCATAAATCGAGGCGAGAAACGCCATCGCCAAGCCCGCTTCGCTTATTGCGGGAATGAAGAAGAACACACCAGCGCAGATCGAACGCGTCCATGGTTCTACGATAGCGCGCGCGCGCACCGTAGTTGCGATGTCATGCTTATATGCCTGCGCCGCGAGCAAGATTTCGGTCAGCGCAAAAGCGGGGATTGCGGCGATCATCCACATGTCGAGATCGCTGTTCGTTCCATCCGGGAACATGATCCGTGGGAAGAGTATCAAGGCAGCGGCCACGAGGATGGAAACCAGCAAGCAGGCGAGCATCCCGTCAAACACAAGGTTCACGCGGCGCTGCCCGTCTTCATCCGCCCCCTCGGTCAAGCGCTGGGCCAGACCGCGTTTTTCACCCAGCGCGCAGATCAGCGCGAAAATCTCGATAATAACAAAGGCTGCGGCAAAGCGACCCATGTCCTCGACCCCGTAGAGGCGATAACCGATGAAGAGAAACGGGATGCCGCCCAAGGCGCGGATCACAAAACCCATCGTGTTGGTGCGCCCGCCTTTGGCGAGGGCCGCCATATCTTCCTGATCGTCAGGCGAGCTGGAAGCGGGAGGCGTTTTTGTGCTCAAGCGCCCGGTTCCTGCTCGGCGCGAAGCGGACGGGCGAGCAGCGCAGCGACGGTATCGCGCGGGTTCTCTCCGCCCAGAATGGCGTTCACAGCGATGGTGATCGGCATGGTGATACCGCGATCCTCGGCAAGCTCTGCAAGGACAGGCGCGGTGTGCGCTCCCTCTGCCACCGTGCGGCGATCGGCCATCAGGTCCGCGGCGCTTTGACCTTCACCAAGCGCCTTACCGAGTGAGAAATTGCGGCTGGAGGTCGACGAACAGGTTAGCACCAAATCGCCGAGCCCGCACAGGCCAGCCAGCGTTTCTGTGCGCGCGCCCAGGTTTTCGCCAAAGCGCAGCATCTCCGCATAGCCGCGCGCGATGAGGGCCGCGCGGGCATTCTGGCCCAGCTCAAGTCCGTCGACGACCCCGCAGGCAATGGCGAGGACGTTTTTGATGGACCCACCGATCTCTGCGCCGGTCACATCATCAGTGTAGTAGGGGCGGAAAGCGGGCCGCGCGATGGCGGGCGAAAGGCGCTCCCATTGCTCGCGGCCACCGCCGCAAGCGAGTGTGACAGCTGTCGGCAACCCGCCTGCGACTTCGTGCGCGAATGTTGGGCCGGATAGAACAGCGATGCCGCTATCGGGGCAAGCCGCACGGGCGACATCATTCATCAGCCGCTTGGTGCCCGCTTCTATGCCTTTCGAGCACAGCACCAGATCGCGCGGCGATGCGGGCAGCTCGCCCAAGATACGCCCCAGCAATTGCGCAGGCGTCACGACCAGAACGGTGTCGAGCTTTGCCAATTCGGCGAGATCGCCAGTCGCGCGGATGTTGGGCGATAGGGTGGCGCTGGGCAGATAGAGCGGGTTGTTGTGCTGTGAGTTGATCGCTTCGACGACTTCTGCCTCAAACGCCCACAATATGACGTTGCGGCCATCGCTGGCGAGCATCTGGGCGAGGGCGGTGCCCCACGCGCCTGCACCTATGACGCCAATAGTCGGTAGATCGCTCATGCTTTCACTCCTGCGCCGCGCACGGCATCGGCCTCTGGATCAAGCGGCCAGCGCGGACGGGCCTTAAAGTCTAGCGGCGCGTTTTCATTCAGCGGCAGGCGCTCGCATCCGGCCCATGCAATCATCGCCGCATTGTCAGTGCACAGCGCCAGCGGCGGTGCGACAAATCGCATGTCGTGCTTTTCAGCCAAAGCTTCGAGCGCGGCGCGGATCGTCATATTCGCCGCGACCCCTCCGGCCACGACGAGGGATGGCATCGGGCCTGTTTCCCGAAGCGATTTTTCGAGCCGGTCGATCAGGCAGTCTACAGCAGCCTGTTGGAAGCTAGCGGCGATGTCAGCCGCTTGGTGTTCGCCGCTTTCCACCGCGCGCAGAACAGCGCTCTTGAGGCCAGCGAAAGAGAAATGCGGTTCTGCAGAGCCTTTCAGAGGGCGGGGCAGCGGGACGGCTTTCGGATCACCTTCGCGCGCCAGCTTCTCCACGGCGGGACCACCCGGATAACCGAGACCCAGGATCTTCGCAGTTTTGTCGAAGGCTTCGCCCAGTGCATCGTCGATTGTGGTCCCAAGGCGGCGATATTCGCCCACACCTTCGACGCTCAAGATCTGACAATGCCCGCCTGAAACGAGCAGCAGCAGGTACGGAAATTTGAGTTCTTCATCGGCCAGACGCGGGGAAAGCGCGTGGCCCTCCAAGTGATTGATTGCCAGCAGCGGTTTATCCGCCGCCATGGCAATCGCTTTCCCGCTGACGAGGCCCACCATCACGCCGCCGATCAAGCCGGGGCCAGCCGTCGCCGCAATCGCGTCCACATCGTCCAGCGTCAGCCCGGCATCGTCCATCACATCGGCCAGCATCGGTGCGAGCCGCTGCGCATGGGCGCGGGCTGCGATTTCAGGCACCACTCCTCCATAGGGCGCGTGCTCTTCCTCTTGCGAGGCGATCCGCTGAGCCAGAATACGGCGATCTTCCGTTACCAGCGCCACCGCCGTCTCGTCGCAGCTCGATTCAATACCGAGCACGATCTTGTGCGTTTCTGAGGTGTTGGAAGCGGAAACCATTGTGCTTCCACTTAATGCCTTGCGGGGCTAGAGCAAGCACACGAATGACTAACAATTCACAGACAAATGCCGTGATGATGCGGCTGGGAACGCGCAACTCGCCTTTGGCGATGGCGCAAGCGATCGAAACCAAGGCGCGGCTCTGCGCCGCGCATGGCTGGACAAATGATCAGGTTGAGCTCGTCCCGGTGATCGCTAGCGGAGACAAAGTGCTCGATCGCCCTTTGTCTGAAATCGGCGGAAAAGCGCTCTGGACCAAAGAGCTCGACGTGTGGCTTGCCGAGGGCAAAATCGACGCATCGGTTCACTCGGCCAAGGATGTCGAGACCATCCGGCCCGAAAAATTCCATTTCGCCGCATTTTTGCCGCGAGCTGATCGGCGCGATGCGCTGGTCGGTGCGGAGAGCATTGCTGCCATCCCGCAAGGCGCCACAATAGGCACCAGCGCGCCGCGCCGTGCTGCGCAGCTTCTCAATTTGCGGCCCGACTGCAAGGTTGTGACCTTTCGCGGGAATGTCGCCACCCGTCTGGGCAAGCTTGAAGCGGGCGAGGCGGATGTGACATTTCTTGCTGCAGCAGGGCTAGCGCGGCTCGACCAATCCGAGGTCGGGCATCCGTTGCCAAGCGAAGACTGGATCCCGGCAGCTGGACAGGGCGTGATCGCTCTCGAATGTCGCAGCGATAATGCAGTCGCGACTGCGCATCTGGCGGCAATCGATCATCCCCAAACCCGCGATGAGCTGATTGCAGAGCGCGCCTTGCTCGAAGCTCTCGGTGGAACATGCCACAGCCCCGTTGCCGTTCTTTGCGAACCGGATGGCGGCGAACTCAATATGCGTGCAGCGCTGTTCAGTTCTGATGGGTATGAGCGGGTCGAAGCGACCGTCAAATTTCCCGCTGGTGGACATTCGGCGGTCAAAGCTCTTGCCGCTGACTTGCTTGAACGTTCGTCTCCTTCGATCACGCAATTGTTTACATCCGGCACGTGACGCAGATCATCGCCATCCGGCCCGAGCCGGGGCTTTCCGCAACCGTCGAAGCCGCGCGGGCGCTCGGATTGAGCGTAACCGCCGCATCCTTGTTCGAGATTCGTCCGCTTCCTTGGGATGCGCCCGATCCGGCGGCGATTGACGGGCTGCTTATTGGCAGTGCCAATGCAATTCGGCATGGCGGCGCAAACCTCGCTCGCTTTCTCGATAAACCGGCTTATGTTGTTGGAAAAACGACGCAAAAGGCCGCTGAAAGTGCCGGTTTCTCTGTTGCGGCGACCGGCTCTGGCGGACTGCAAAGCCTGATAGATGAGTGCGCGCTGCTTGCGAAAATGCTGCGCATTGCAGGCGCAGATCACGTGCCGCTCGATCCGCCATCAGGGGTTAATATCCACAAAGTCATTGCGTATGAAAGCGCTCCATTGCCGCTGGAGAAATCGGTTTTTGACCGGAGCGCGGATCGCACAATCGTGCTGCTTCATTCCGCCGTCGCAGCGGAGCATTTTACAAGTGAATGCAAACGGTTGAATATCGATACTATGAAAATTGAGCTGGCAGTGTTTGGCCCGCGCATTGCTTCAGCAGCGGGCAAGGATTGGCGCGCTATCCACGTCGCAGAGCGCGCCGATGATGCAGCGCTGCTGGCCATGGTGAGCGCACTGTGCCAATAATACGACAGAATTCCAGACGAGCGGCCATGCGAAAACGCAGGTCTTTGGGTTGAAGAACGGATAAAAATGGAATCGAAATACGGTAGCCGCCGCAAACCATCCTCTGGAAAGGGGATGCTCCTAGCGGCTGTTTCATCTTTCGTCATAGGCGGCGCGCTTGTCGGCTATGTGGTCTGGTATAATGCCAGCGAGACGTCCGCGGTGGAAGCAGAGCCGACCGCGGCGATAGCTGATGCCAGCCCTAGCGCTTCGCCAAGCGCAACGCTGTCTGCTACCCCGACACCTCTGTCCGAACCGGTTGAGCCGGAGAACGCCGAGGAAGCGGTCGAAGCCGTATCCGGTCTGGCTGAACAGCAGGGCGGTCTTGACCAGCGTCTTGCGGCTGCGGAACAGCGCCTTGCACGGCTCGATCTTCAGGCTCAGGCCGCAGCTGGCAACGCCGCGCGCGCCGAAGGTTTGCTGATAGCTTTTGCCACGCGTCGAGCGGTCGAACGCGGCGCAGAGCTTGGCTATCTTGCCGACCAATTGCGACTGCGGTTCGGCGATGAACGTCCCAATGCAGTTGGCACAATTATCAATTTTTCGCGCAGTGATCCGCCGATCCGGCTCGATACGCTTCTCGCGCGGTTAGAAGGCCTTGCGCCGCAGCTCGCCGAGACCGAGGAAGGCCCGTCATGGGCGCGGTTCCAGCGCGAGATTGGCGAGCTGTTCGTGATCCGCCGTGAAAGCACACCTTCGCCTCAACCCCAACGGCGGCTGGAGCGTGCGCGCTTTGCTCTTGAGCAAGGCCGCTATCAAAACGCGATTGACGAGATCAAGAATATGCCGGGCGCCGAAAAGGCCGAGGCATGGATTGCCGATGCGGAGAAGTTCCGCGACGCTATGGCCGCGCTCGAGAACATCGAAACCGCCGCAGTGCTTGATCAGGGCGGATTGCGTGATGGCACGGGCGCGTTGGTGAACCAGCCGAGTCCCGTCGAAGAATAGGCGGCGATTAAGCTTTTAGCAGTTCTGGCAAATCGCCCGACACGCCGCGCGCTTCATCCATAAAGAACGTCTTGAGCAGATCGGTGCGCTGCACCGCGCTCATGCCCAAACGACGCACGGCGGATGCGGTCCTGCCCGGTACGCCAAACAGACGGGTGAGACCGTCGGTCGCCAGTGCGACCATAAAGCTGTCGAGCCCGCGCCAGTTCTCATAGCGTTTGAGGAGCTGCGCATCGCCCGGATCAAGCCCAATCCGCGCGCCATCGATCAACACTTCCACCAAAGCCGCCGCATCGCGCAGGCCAAGGTTCAATCCCTGGCCGGCGATCGGGTGAATACCGTGCGCAGCGTCACCGATCAGCGCGAGCCGCTCTCCAGTGATCTTCGCCGTGTGGTGGAAGCCAAGCGGCCACGAAGAACGCGCGCCAACGCTGGTTACATCACCCAGCACATCGCCCATCCGTTTCTGCACTTCCGCCAGAAAGGCGCGATCACCCAGCTTGGTGACGGCTTTTCCGTCTTTCTCGGATACTGTCCACACCAGTGAAGAACGGTGCGTGCCATCGGCATCATCATTCATCGGAAGCAGTGCGAATGGACCAGCGGGATAGAAGATTTCCCATGCGACATTGTCGTGCGGTTTGGAGTGGGTGAGGCCGGCGATGATCGCGCGGTGTTTGTAATCCCATTTGGCAATCGTGATGCCCGCGCCATCGCGTGTAGGCGATCCGCGCCCTTCCGCGCCCACCATCAGACGGCCCATCAATTTCTGCGGCTCGCCGCCTTCGACAGAGACGATCGCGGCTGCGCCAAATTCGCTGCGCTGACGCTCGATCACTTCGGCTTTGGAAACCCAGTTGATCAGAGGCTCTGCAGCGGCGGCCTCGAACATTGCAAGGCGCAAGCGGCGGTTGGGGAACATGCGTCCCAGTGTGCCTTCGTGTGGCTCAGGCTGGAAATCGAGGCGGCCGGGCAGGTTCTGATCGGTCACCGCGATGCTGGCGATGTCGCAGGCAAATTCCTCCAACCCCTCGGCGATGCCGATATTGGTGAACAGGTGCCAGCTGGCAGTCGAGATAGCGGTGGCGCGGTCGTCAAACCCCTCTGCGGTCAATTCCGCCGGATCGGCGCGGTCGATCACATGGCTGGACAGGCCCTGCTTGGCTGCTGCCAATGCTAAAGTCATGCCGACGAGCCCGCCGCCAAGGATCAGAAGATCGCGTGTATCGTTCATAGCTGCGGTGTCACCTGTCGAGTGTTCATTGCGAATACAATTCGTAGTGCCTAGAGGGTCGAGTGTGTTCGAGGCAAGAATGTTCCCACTTCCTATTCGTCATTTCGTTGCATGGCTCATTGCGTGCGCTGCAATGCTGGCGGCGATTGCGCCTGCTTCGGCTCAGGAAATTCCCACAGAAGCGCGCTACGGCGATGACAATATCGCGGTGGAGCTGCGCGCTGACGGAATGCCAGTGGCGGGTCAGCAATGGATGCTTGCCCTGAAATTCACGCCGAGCGCGCCGGAATGGCATGGCTATTGGTCGAACCCTGGCGATGCAGGGCAGGGTATGATGCTACGATTGGCGCTGCCTGATGGCTGGACCATGGGTGAGGCGCTGTATCCGGTGCCCAAGACGCTGCTGATCAGCGGGCTGATGAACCACATTTACGAGGGCGAGTACGCAGTATTGGTGCCTGTCAATGTACCTGCCGATGCGGAAATCTCCGGCGTTCCTGACTTTGCAGGCCATGTCGAATATCTCGCTTGTACAGACCGTGTCTGCGTTCCGCAGGATGCTGTTCTAACCGCGAACCAAGGCGGCGATTTTGCGCGCTGGCAGGCCGAAGTTGCCCCGTTGCTCAGTGCGCGGGAAGGGTTCGAGATTACAAGCACGACCGCGCGTATCGCCATACCTCTGCCTGCATCCGTGGACCTGCCAGCCCCGCACGTTTTCGTCGAAAATGAGCGGTTGGTCGATTACGGCGCTGTGCAGACCTTTATGCGCGAAGGCGATATGTTGGTCGCGGAAATCCCGCTTGATGAATATGGCACGGGCGAAGCCAGCGCGATTTCAGGTATCCTCGCATTTGGTGATGGTGCAGGGGTCCGGTTTGAAGGTGGCAAAGGCAGCGTTCCCGAACTCAAGACCAAGATCGCTGGGCCGGTCGGTGTCGATACACCGCCGCTCTGGACGCTGATCCTCGGCGCGCTTGCGGGCGGATTGCTGCTCAACATTATGCCCTGCGTGTTTCCAATACTGAGCCTTAAGGCGCTCTCGCTAGCCCGCGCGGGGGAGAGTGAAGCGAAGGCGCGGTCGGAAGGCATCGCCTACACGGCCGGCGTCGTGCTGGCCTGTGTCGGACTGGGCGCTCTCATGCTGGCTCTGCGCGCGGCGGGTGAACAGGTCGGCTGGGCGTTCCAGCTGCAAAGCCCGTCCGTTGTCATCGTTCTGCTGGTTCTGGCGACCATAATCACCGTCAACTTCGCCGGGCTGTTTGAGCTGCCTTCGTTATCCTTCACACAAGGCGGAAAACCCGCCGGATCATTTGCGACCGGCCTGCTTGCAGCCTTCGCTGCGACCCCGTGCACGGGGCCGTTTATGGCGGCGGCATTGGGTGCAGCCTTGCTGTTGCCGGTGCCGCAAGCTTTGCTGCTGTTTGCGATGCTTGGCTTAGGTCTTGCTTTGCCATTTCTGCTGATCGGCTTCGTTCCGGCGCTGCGCAACCGCTTGCCGAAACCGGGCGCTTGGATGGAGACATTCCGCAAGGTGATGGCAATCCCGATGGGGCTCACCGCGCTCGCGCTGATCTGGCTCACAGTACAGCTGGGCGGACGCGGCTTTGCGATGTTCGCTCTCGTAATGCTGTTTGGCATTGTGCTGGCGCTGGCCGTGGTCGGGCGTTTGCAATCGGCGGGCAAAATGGCGTGGCCCGCCTTGGGCCTAGTCGCCGCGCCGTTTGTGATCTTCGGCGCGTTTGCCCTCCCTTACAGCTACCAAACGCCGAGCGCGCAGCCATCGGAGTCGATCCATGAGCCGATTGCCTTCAGCCGCGACGCCCTCGCCGAGGCTCGCGCTTCTGGTCAGCCAGTGTTCCTCTGGTTCACCGCCGATTGGTGCGTGACCTGCAAAGTGAACGAAAGCGTCGCGATTGAGCGCGAGAGCGTGCGTGAGGCGTTCGCGGATGCAGGCGTGATCACAATGGTGGGCGATTGGACCGTGCGCGATGAGGAAATCACCATGTTCCTGACCGAGCAAGGTGCGGCAGGCGTGCCGCTTTACCTTTGGTACGAGCCGGATGCCGAAGCCGAGCAGCTGCCGCAGGTGCTTACCCCGGATCTACTCGCAGAATATGCGTCACGAAACCGGCGGTAGAGGCGTTTCTGACGTGTCCTGCTCGTCTGCGCTCGACTCTTCTGAGGTTGGTTCTTCGCCTTCAATCGGTTCGTCATCTGGCGCTTCAACGACCGGCGGAATGCCCCTGCATTCGCTCAGCAATTCTTCCGGCAAACGGCTGGCATTGAGCGTCACCATACCGGCACCAGGAACAGTGACGGTCGCCTGACGTGGGCCGTTGAACGGCTCCCACTTGGTATCTGCCGCAGGAAGCTCTCCCTGCCACACAAAGCTTCTGCCTTGCTTGGTAGCATCGACTTCAATCCGCCCAATTGAGCCATTGCCGATCAAAGCGAGCAATGCGCCTGCGCCCTCATCGGCAGGGCTGATCCGTGTGATCCGCATGACCTCGGACTGCCCGTCACGCTCGATACAAGCGAGGGCAATGAGGGCAGGTTCGCCCGGCACACCATAGATGATCCGGTTCGCCTCGGTAGACTGCGCCCAGATCGCCCCTTCGGTGTCAGGCGAAGCAAGCGGCTCAGACGCGTAGGTCGGCTCACTAGCAGGCATTTCGCGGTCGAGACCCGCATCCGTGGGCGGAGGCTTGCAGGCGGCGAGGGCGAGCACCGGGAATGAAAGAATACCGATTTTAATCAAATCCGAAATTCCGATCTGCAAGAATGGCTGCATAGGGCGCGAAACCAATTGTATAATCAGCCTCTGAACCTCTCTTGCTCGCTTCGCGCGAAACCGCGGTCGACCCACTGCTGTCTTAACTGAGTTTGCTCTTCTGGTGTCATTCGATCCCAATCCGCACTCAATGCGGTCTTTAAGCTTATCGAGGAGTTACTGAAAAGACCATGCGGCGGGATTTCAATACCCTGCAATTCCGCATCGTTCAGCATGATCATCTTCGATGGCTTGGCCTTGCCTTTCAAGTTTCTTAGCTTGGCTGAGGTGAAGTCGAAATGATACATTTCACATTCTTTGACATAGAAAATGTCGATGAAGGCCTTTCGAGCAGTTGCTTGATCTATGTTGGAATGCGCAAAGCTTACATGCCTCAGCGTGGCACTATCGAAATGGGTTTTCTTGATCGTTGCGTGATCAAAGCGAGCGTAGTCCAGGCTGCTGTGGTTGAATTTCGAATCCACGACGGTTGCCCCAATGAATCTAGTACCGAGGCTGTCGGCCGAACGCTCATCGCCACAATTGCGCGTGTAAGAGAAATTGGCACCGATCAGACTGGCTCGATCGAAGATCGCACCAGAAATATCACAACCGACCAGGCTTGCCCCGTCTAACTTACAGTTGAAGAAGCTGGCGCCAGATAGATTGGCAAAGTCCAGTTTCGCACCAGAAAGGTCTGCATAAGCGAAGGTCGCCGACTGCAGGTTCGCCTCTTCAAAATGCGCTTTCGTCAACGAGGCACCTAGAAATGAGCACTCGGACAAATCGAGTCGGCTGCAAATGGCACCCCTGTTGAACTCTTGTTCCGCAAAATGAGACGTTACAAAATTCAGATCGCGTCTGAAGATACGATCAGCTTCATCTTTAAGTAGAAAACGCTCGGCTTTTGTTATTGGCCCGATTTGCGACTGGGTTTTATCGAACTCTCTCGAAATGTCGGCGTGCTGGCGCTCCACTTCAGCCATGAGATCGGGTCGAGTTTCCGGCGGGATACGCGTCTCTTTCGCGAGGAGGTTTTGGATGGTTGAATACCCGTTGACGGTCGCGCTCGTTTCAAGCCGCGCCCGCAACAGTTCCCATGCTGGTCGGCGAAAGCTCACACCATACTCACCGCGTAAGAACGGCCTGAGCTGGTGGACCGCGGCGATTTGCAGAGTTGAACGAGACTTCTTTGATAACGACTTGTTGAGGGCACCAGCCGCGCGCAACTGTATCTCTTGAAACTCTTTGAGGTTGATGTCTTTCCGCTGGTTTTCCAAGTTTGCCCTAGCATTGAAATCTCGAAAAGCCCACAAAACAAAGGCCGCTGGAGCTGCAACGAAAACCAGAATGGGCTGAGCCAGATTGCTCCAGCCCAGATCGTTCTCTGGCCAAAGCGTGTCGAGCCAGGCTGATAGCTTCCCATTTGTCGGCTCCGATGTGCCAACAACTTCGATAGCGTTCATCGTTTCGACGATCGAAAAGAAACCGAAAAGCGGGATACCCACACCGATAAGTATGAGAACAACTGGCCTGGTAACAGTCTCGATTATGGCACGCAGGCTAACCTGTTCGTTCCAAGCACGAGTGAACAGTATCCAACGGATACGAATCTTGACCCCAACTTTGAAGAGAGTCTTACTTTCATCGCAGCGATCAATTAGCCAGTTTCCAGCTTTTCCAATTGCATCAAAGATCGCCAATCGAAAAATATGAAGAAGAGACAGTAGGCCAAAGAATAGAAGAAAGTTAATTAGTAGTGATCGCATATGAAAAATTCGGTTTTCAAGATTTCCTGAATTTTTCTAAATGATGGTATTTCAAGATGTATGCAAGACTAACACGTTATTTTACGGCTTCCCACCCATAAATTTCGTCCGCTTCTTCCCGTATTTCGTCTTACGCGTGCCAGGGCGACCTGCATCTGACCGGCCAACTTTCGGCGCTTTCTTCTCGCTATCGGGCAGGCCCAGCTCGTCATTCTCCAGCCGCCGGATTTCGTCGCGTAGGCGTCCGGCTTCTTCGAATTCGAGGTTCGCGGCGGCGTCGCGCATGCGTTTTTCGAGGTCTTCGATGTAGCTGCGCAGATTGTGGCCAACCATATTGTTGACCTGATCATCGCCAGTATCGACCACCACGCCATCTTGTGAGGCGGTGTGGGCGACGATGTCGGCAATGTCGCGCTTGATCGTTTGCGGCGTGATACCGTGTTCTTCGTTGTAGGCGCGCTGTTTCTCGCGGCGGCGATCGGTTTCGGCCATCGCGCGTTCCATGCTGCCGGTGATCCGATCGGCATAGAGAATGACTTTGCCATCGACGTTACGCGCAGCGCGGCCAATAGTCTGGACAAGCGAGGTTTCGCTGCGCAAAAAGCCTTCCTTGTCCGCGTCCAAAATCGCGACTAGTCCGCATTCGGGAATATCGAGCCCTTCGCGCAGCAGGTTGATCCCGATCAGCACGTCGTAAACGCCCATCCGCAGGTCACGGATCAGCTCGATCCGCTCCAGCGTCTCAACGTCGGAGTGCATGTAACGAACGCGAACCCCCGCCTCGTGCATAAATTCGGTAAGGTCTTCCGCCATCCGCTTGGTCAGCGTGGTGACAAGCGTGCGGTAGCCTTTCTTGGCCGTCGTGAGGCATTCCTGAATGCAATCCTGCACCTGATCCTCAACGGGGCGGATTTCGACCGGCGGGTCGATCAGGCCGGTGGGGCGAATAACCTGTTCGGCGAACACGCCGCCGGTCTGTTCCATTTCCCAATTGCCGGGCGTTGCTGAGACGCAGAAAGTCTGCGGGCGCATCGCGTCCCACTCGTTGAACCGCAATGGACGGTTGTCGATGCAGGATGGCAGGCGGAAACCGTATTCGGCGAGCGTGATTTTGCGGCGGTGATCGCCTTTGGACATCGCGCCGATCTGCGGTACGGTCTGGTGGCTCTCATCCACGAATAGCAGCGCGTTTTCGGGCAGATACTCGAACAATGTGGGCGGCGGTTCACCTGGCAGGCGGCCCGTCAGAAAGCGGGAATAGTTTTCGATGCCCGCGCAAGATCCGGTTGCAGCGATCATTTCCAGATCAAAATGGGTGCGCTGTTCAAGGCGCTGGTGTTCGAGCAATTGCCCCTCGGCCTCAAGCTCCTTCAGCCGCTCGGCCAGTTCAAATTTGATCGCTTCTGCCGCCTGCTTCATCGTCGGTCCGGGCGTCACATAGTGGCTGTTGGCGTAAACCCGCACGGTTTCCAGAGACGCGCCTTTTTCGCCGGTCAGCGGGTCAAACTCGTTGATCTCTTCGATGTCGTCGCCGAAGAAACTGATCCGCCAGGCCATGTCTTCGTAGTGGCTCGGGAAAATCTCCAGATTGTCGCCGCGCACCCGGAAAGTGCCGCGCTGGAACGCAGCATCGTTGCGCTTGTATTGCAACGCGACAAGCTTGCGGATCAGTTCGCGCTGATCGACGGTGGCGTCTTTCTTGATGTCGAAAATCATCGCCGAATAGGTTTCGACCGATCCGATACCGTAGAGGCACGATACCGAGGCAACGATGATCACATCGTCGCGCTCCAGCAGAGACCGCGTGGCCGAGTGGCGCATCCGGTCAATCGCTTCGTTCACGCTCGACTCTTTCTCGATGTAAGTGTCGGAGCGCGGGACGTAGGCTTCGGGTTGGTAATAGTCGTAATAGCTGACGAAATACTCGACCGCGTTGTTCGGGAAGAAGCTCTTGAACTCCCCGTAGAGCTGCGCGGCGAGGATCTTGTTCGGCGCAAGGATCAGGGCGGGGCGTTGAAGCGTCTCGATCACCTTGGCCATCGTGAAGGTCTTGCCCGAACCCGTGACACCGAGCAGAGTTTGCGTCTGGTCGCCGGCAAGCGTTCCCTCGACCAGTTCCTTGATCGCTGTCGGCTGATCGCCCGCGGGTTCATAGTCAGAGACAAGCTCAAACTTTTTGCCCGGCATGCTCTTTTCAGGGCGGTTGGGGCGGTGCGGGGTGAAGTCTTCGCTGGTGTCCGGCTCTTCCAGCCCGCGTCTGATGATCAATTCGGCCATGGCAGTCATATGGGCGCAGATGAGGGCTTGCTCAAGCGTTCGTGACACTTCAACAAGGGGTAAGCACATTGGAGGGAATTTTTATGCGTATTCAGACTGTTTTGATCACCGCTTCGGCGCTTACTCTTGCCGCCTGTGGCAGCCCTGGCGGAGATGCGGACACGGATGGCGACGGTGTTGTATCGGCAGATGAAGCAGAAGCTCTCTCCAATGCGGCAGGCGATGACATCAAACCGCTTCCAGGAAACTACAAGGTCGAAACCACATTCGTGAAAGCCGAAGGCCTGCCGAAGGAAATGCTCGATATGATGAGCGCATCGATGGGTAACAGTATGGAATTTTGTCTGACCCCTGAAATGGCGGCAGAAGGTTTTGGCCAGCGTCCAGACCAAGAAGATGACGGCTGCACGATGGAAAAATATGTGATCGACGGCAACAATATGGACATGGCGATGTCTTGCACGGCGCCGGATGGATCGGGCCCGATGACAATGGGTATGTCGGGTACGGTTAGTCCGACAGAATCCGATCTGGTCATGACATCCAAAGGCATGATCCCCGGCATGGATGACGCAAGCATCGAAATGCGCGTTCAACAGACGCGGATCGGTGATTGTGAGGAGTGATTTTTCACTCCATATTTAGCCGAAAGTGCTAAAGCGTTACGTGATGACGAAAACTGACATCACCTTGCGCGAACGTTTGCGGCTTGCGCTGCAAAAAATAGAAGGCCCGGCGCCCGCGCGTCCGGGCCTTCGGCATATGCTGGGCGAAGCAACATATCCGTTGTCTCCGATTGCCGTCCGTGTTCGGCCAGCGCCGCAGGTGGAAAAGGCCGCTAAGCCTAAAATCGTGGTGATGTTGCCCGGATTTGTCGCGACACCGCGCACCATGCAGTACCTCTCACACCAGATTGAGCGTGCTGGTCACAAAGCGAAAAACTGGAAGCTGGGTTTCAATTCAGGCCCGACATTAGAGCGGGTTGAGGCTTTGGAGCAGAGGCTGCTCGAAGTGCGTGACAGGTACGGGACCAAGCCCGTTCTGCTTGGGTGGAGCTTGGGAGGGATGTTTGCCCGCGAACTGGCGCATCGTCAGCCGGATGCGGTTTCAAAAGTGATGACGATGGGGTCGCCGTTTTCGGGTGATCCACGCGCCAACAATGCGTGGAGGCTTTATCAATTCGTCGCAGGCCATCCGGTCGATGCACCGCCGATAGAGCGGCGTGAGGGCACAAAGCCTCCGGTTGAAACGGTCGCGCTTTGGAGCGATCGGGACGGAGTGATTGCACCGGACTGCGCGCGCGGTGAAGCGCATGAACGAGACCGCGAATGCATGGTCGATTGTACCCATATGGGCTTTTCTTATGCGCCAGAGGCTATTCGTGCAGTTCTTTTGGAACTTGATCGCGATTGAGCCTTTGGTTTCTTACGCTATCTTTTTCCGGTGCAGCCCCTACGCTGCCCGAATGTAATCTGGGATCGGGGGATCAATGGTCGGCAATTCCGACAAGTTTGACGAAATGTATGACGCGGGCGGCGATACCCGTCCGGCATATGCCGATTATTGCGCATGGTATGATGACCAAGACACCAAGTGGCTGCAGCGAAAGAATGCGGAGGCCGATGACAGTTTCCGTAAAACCGGCATCACGTTCAACGTCTATGGCGAAGACGAGGCCGAAGAACGGTTGATCCCGTTTGATATGGTGCCGCGCGTCATCACGGCGCCGGAATGGCGCAAGCTCACCCGCGGGATCGAACAACGGGTGAGGGCGCTCAACAGCTTCCTTTACGATCTCTATCACCGTCAGGAGATCATCCGTGCCGGGCGCGTGCCAGAGCGGCTGTTCCGTCAGAACGAAGCGTGGCTGCCCAATATGGTTGGCTTTACACCGCCCGGGGGCATTTACACCCACATCGTCGGTATCGATCTTGTCCGCACGGGCCCCAATGATTGGTTCGTGTTGGAAGACAATGCGCGCACGCCTTCGGGTGTGTCCTACATGCTGGAAAATCGCGAAACGATGATGGGGATGTTCCCCGAACTGTTTAGCCGTGTTCCGGTGGAAACCGTTTCCAATTACCCGCGCCGTCTTGCGCGTTCGCTCGCTGCGTGTGCTCCGCCTGCCTTTGCCGAGAGCGGTCGGAAGAAACCCAACGTCGCGGTTCTAACGCCGGGCATCTACAATTCAGCCTATTATGAGCATGCGTTTCTGGCTGATCAGATGGGTGCGGAGCTTGTCGAAGGCAGTGACTTGCGGGTCGTGAACGGTCTTGTGCACATGCGCACGACCAGCGGGTTTAAACCGCTCGACGTGCTGTATCGCCGCGTCGATGATGACTTCCTCGACCCGCTGACATTCGAACCGTCCAGTATGCTGGGCGTGCCGGGCATCATGGACGTTTACCGTTCCGGCGGGATCACGATTGCGAATGCTCCCGGAACAGGGATTTGCGATGACAAGGCTATCTACTCTTTCATGCCGGAAATCGTCGAGTTTTATACTGGTGAAAAGCCGCTTCTGCCCAATGTCGAAACGTGGCGCTGCGCCGATGATGATAGTCTTGCCTATGTGCTCGACAATCTTGACGAACTGGTTGTGAAGGAAGTTCACGGGTCCGGTGGTTACGGCATGTTGATCGGCCCGACAGCCACCAAGAAAGAGATAAGGGAGTTCCGCAAGAAGCTCGAAGCGAACCCTGAGAATTACATCGCGCAGCCGACGCTTTCGCTGTCGACATGCCCGATCTTCACCAAGAAGGGCCTCGCGCCGCGCCATGTCGATCTGCGCCCTTATGTGCTGGTTTCGCCAAGCGGGATCGACATTACGCCGGGCGGATTGACCCGGGTTGCTTTGAAAGAGGGATCGCTGGTGGTGAATTCCTCACAAGGTGGCGGCACCAAAGATACATGGGTGCTTAAAGACTGATGCTGGGTAGAACTGCCAACGGATTGTTTTGGATGTTCCGCTACCTTGAGCGGGCCGAAAACACTGCACGTCTTCTTGAAGCGGGCCTTCGCATGGCGCTGACCCGTGATGTTCAAACAGCAGAGGAAGAATGGCGCTCCGTCATCACCACCAGCGGCCAACGCGCGCTCTATGAAGCCACAAATGACGGTTATGACGGGCAATCGGCCTGGAACTTCATCCTGCGCGACAAAGACAATCCGGCCAATGTCCGCGAGATGTTTGCGTCCGTGCGCACCAATGCGCGGCTGGCGCGTACCGAAATTTCAAGCGACGTTTGGGAAGCGGTCAACACCAGTTGGATGGAGTTGGACAAGCTGCTGACACGTCCTGTCAGCCAGAGTGCAATTGGTGATGTTGTCGGGACAATCCGGCGCGCGGGCACTCAGGTACACGGGGCCTTTGACGGGTCGATGTTGCGCAACGAAGCGTATCATTTCGCGCGCGTCGGCACTTTTATTGAGCGCGCGGAAAGCACTGCGCGGATCCTCGATATGAAGTACTTCCTCTTGCTGCCTTCGCTTTCCTATGTCGGATCGAGCCTTGATACCGGACAATGGGATCAGGTGCTGCGCTCGGTTGCCGGCGCGCGCGCTTATACATGGCTGAACGCAGGACAGATCGACGCGCGCGGCATTGTGGAATTTCTGGTGCTGGATGACCGGTTTCCGCGAAGCCTTGCTTTTTGCCGGTCTGCGCAGCGGGACAACCTTGCCGCGCTTGCCCGGATGCACGGGGCAGAGGGCACCTGCAACGAATTGATGCGTGAAGCAGATATGGACATCGCGGAAATCACGGTTGAGCAGATTTTCGAGCGCGGTCTGCACGAATTCCTCGTCGACTTCACGGCTCGCAATGCCGCGATAAGCAGAGCTATCGCCGAAGACTACAGGTTCCTAGCATGAGGTATCCGGCATGAGATTGGCGATCCGTCACACCACCCGATATGTCTTTAAAGAACCTGTTGTGCATGCCCTGCAAAGGCTGCGTCTGACGCCTAAGGAAACGCAGGGTCAGAAAATCCTCAAATGGGATATGACGTATGAGAACGCTCATGATGAGCTCGAATATGAGGATGAGCATCACAACACGGTAAACCTGATTTCGGTCGATGGCGGGGCAAGCGAGGTTACAGTGACCTGTACCGGATCGGTCGAAACCGAAGACGAAGGCGGTGTGATCGGCCGGCATTCCGGACATTTGCCGCTTTGGAGCTTCCTCGGGCAGAAAAAGCTTACGAAGCCGGGTGTCAAAATGCGCGCCTTGATCCGCGAAGTCGGGCAGCCGCAGGACGGTGACAGGTTGGCTTACCTTCATAGCCTGTCTCGGATGATCGCGGATCAAGTGAAATATCAGACTGGTACAACCGGTGTGACAACCACCGCCGAAGAGGCTGTCGCATCGGAGCAGGGCGTGTGTCAGGATCACGCGCATATCTTCATTGGCGCCGCGCGATCCGTCGGAATTCCAGCCCGCTATGTCAGTGGCTATCTGATGATGAATGACCGGATTGATCAGGAAGCAACTCATGCGTGGGCAGAGGCGCATGTGGACGGGCTCGGCTGGGTCGGATTCGACATTTCCAACGGGATCAGTCCTGACCCGCGCTATGTCCGTGTCGCCACAGGACGGGATTACCGTGATGCCGCACCAATCACCGGGATCAGCTTTGGCGGTTCAGAGCAAATCCTCACCGTTGATATCGCGGTGGAACAACAGCACGAAATCCATCACGGGCATAACGAACAGCAGCAGCAATAATGCTATGCGCGCGCGCCGTTCTCCTGTAACCGCCCGCTCCCGTATCTCGGAGAATCCAAAATGACCTATTGCGTTGGCATGGTGCTCGACAAAGGGCTGGTGCTGATGAGCGATACCCGCACCAATTCGGGCGTCGACAACATCTCTGTATTCCGCAAAATGTTTCACTGGCAGGTGCCGGGCGAGCGCATGATCGCTGTGATGACAGCAGGCAACCTTGCGACCACTCAAGCGGTGGTTAGCCAGCTTGAAGAGCGCACAAAAGAGCCAGAGGACCGTGAGAACACGCTGCTCAATGGCAAGACGATGTTCTCTGTCGTGACTGAGATTGGCAAGCTGCTGCGCACAACCATCGAAGAACGCCAGCGGGCCAATGGTGACCGGGGCAAAGGGCGCTTTACGGCATCGATCATCGTAGCCGGGCAAATCGCTGGCATGGAGCCGCGCCTGTTCATGATCTATCCCGAAGGCAACTTCATCGAAGCCAGCTGGGACACCCCGTTTTTCCAGATTGGCGAGACCAAGTATGGCCGCCCGATCATCATCCGCGGATATGATCGCGATATGAATTTCGAAGACGCGGCAAAGCTGTTGATGGTGTCGTTCGATTCCACGCTTAAAGCCAACCTTTCGGTCGGATTGCCGCTCGACCTGCTGGTCATCGGAAAGGATGACTTTGCGCCAACGCACGAGCATCGCATCACTCAAGACGATCCGTATTTCAGCGAAATCTCGTCAGGGTGGGGGGCTGCATTGAAGTCTGCATTTCATTCGCTCCCGGACTACAAATTTGATTCGCAAGTCCGAGAAACTTCGTAACTCGGGCTTTCACTCAGTAATTCGCGCTAGTCCCGGAGCCATTTTAATCCATTCTGGACCGAAACTTACCGCTCGGGCGTGATCACAATTCTGGAATCTGGTTCCAAAACCTCTCCGGTTTGGATCATGTCCCGCGTGAGTTTTGGTTAATTTACGGCACTTACTTTGCGCATGACACGCAAAGCCACACTCCATTTCATCGACTCATCAAGCCGCAACCGTGCAGAGCTTGCAAGGGCTGGATTCTCACTAGGACACCATTCAGAAGTGTATGGGGACCTATCCGAGCTTTCGTCACATCCGCCACGCGAAGGCATCATTGTCGCCCGTGATACAGTCGAAGAAGGCGGCGTCGCTATGATCCTGGAACGCCTCAGCCGGCTTGGTATCTGGTTGCCGTTGATCGCCGTAGAAGAGCAGCCGCGCCCTGGTCGAATAGTTGAGGCGATCAAGGCCGGTGCGCTCGACTATCTTTCGTTGCCGCTTGATCAGGACCGCTTTGCGCGGTGCCTAACGCGGATCGAAAAAGAGGCGGAGATCTATGGCGCTGCAAGACGGCGTATGATCGAAGCAAGAGACCGTATTTCCAGCCTCTCGGGTCGCGAGAGGGAAGTGTTGGAATGGCTTTCGGAAGGAAGCAGCAACAAAGTGATCGCGCGTGAGCTCGATATCAGCCCGCGAACGGTCGAGATTCACCGTGCCAATATGATGAACAAGCTGGGTGCAAACCATGCTGCAGAAGCAGTGCGGTTAAAGCTGGAGGCAAAATTGGAGCCGCGTCAGGACGCGTAGGCCGTCTCTTCGAAGCCCCCTAACTAGACGCCTCCGTTGTGCCCCCAGCGGAGGCGCTTTTTTGGTCTTAGCGGCAGAATTTTGCGCCGGTGCCTTCCAAGTGGAAGTGGTCAGCATGCGCTCGGTTGTATTCCGGGCCCAATACTGTGCCAAACCGCTTGCAGGCACTTTTGTGCACGACGCGAAGAAATTCGCGCTCTGCCGGGGTTCCGCTGTCCCAATCACCTTTTAGGCTGATCCGCCGACCATCTGCCAACATGAAGCCGGAAACGTCGATTGCACCCGCTGTAGCATGAGCCGATTTGCGGTTCGATCCGGCCACATTGCGGCAGGAATAGCTGCCCATCGTCTCGATCCGTTCCAGCGGGCTGCCGAGAATTTGGCGTGCAGCGCGGTCAACGCCAAAGCGCGCCCAAGCGTTAAACGCCTTGGCTGTGCGGCATTTGACCGGACCGATATTGCTGACGCCAAACCGGTTGGCATCGCCGGAAAGCGCGGACAGTTGAACAGTGCCAAGCTTGTTACATCCAGGCGCAGCGTAGGTATCCGGGATCGGATTGAACTGTGCACCTGCTTGATTCAATTCTGCGAGGCAGCTTGCGTCTGCAGCGTTGGGCGCGATGCTTTGCGGTGTCGAGGCAAAGCGGCGCGGCGCTGGCGCTGGCGTGCTTGTGCGTGTGGGCGTTTGAGTGCCGAGCTTCGCGCGCGCAGCGGCATAGTCTGGTGTCGCTGAAGAGGGCGCGCTGGCGCTGGGTATCAGGCTACTGCATCCACCAAGAGCCACAGCGCCTGCAAGCGCCATCGATTTCCGAAAGATCAAATGGGTTTTCATGACTAAGGGGCAATACGCTGGCTTGGTTACCGAAGGTGCAAAAGGTAACCTTAACGCGTATTAACCCTGATCATCGGATTAACGGCTCGCTCAGCCGTTCGGCGGATGCGGTGATTAGGGCAATTCTTCCGCAACCTGTTCCCAAAGCTCGATTTTTATGCCGTTCGGATCAAGGATCCAGGCGAATTTGCCGTACCCTTCATCGGCGGTATCGAGAACCTTAACGCCCTTTTTAGCCAATCCTACGCAAAATCCATCAAGGTCATGGACGCGCAAATTAATCATAAATCCGCCTTTGCCCGGCTTGATATATTCGTCATCTTTGAAGTGGCTGATCAGGGAATAGGGATTGGGCTTAGGCTCATCTGACCACGCCATTTGCGGCCCATATTCCCCGTCCACGCCCAGCATTTCGCGGTACCAAGCCCGCGTCGCTTCTGGGTCTGCAGCCACGTAGAATACGCCGCCTAACCCCGTAACTCTTGGTGCGTCGCTCATCAATCTGTCCTCCCGTTGGCCTGCGCGAACTATGTCGCAAAGCCTCGTTTCAGGGAAGGGGCGATAATGGCGCCTCTCGCTTAAAAACGCGTCGTGAACTCAATCAGGCCCTGCGGCAAGCTGTCCAACAGGGCGATCTCGATGACCTTATCAAACCCGGTGAGGACCATCACGCCCACGATCAAGAGAGCGATCCCGAACAGCGGCTTCCCGTATTTGGCAAGGGTCTGCATCGTCTTACGGCGCTCTCCCAATGCCTTGCGTGAGCCATAGGCGAAGGCAAGCACGCTGGTCGCCACGCCAAGGCCGAAGATCAGGAAGATAAAGAAGCTGCCGATCAGGTTTTCACCCTGACTGGCCGCGGCAATCGCCACGCCAAGTGTCGGGCCAACACACGGAGCCCAGACGATGCCAAGGAGCAGGCCGATTGCGTACTGACCGCCAGCGCCGTTTCCGCTCAGCTTTGCGAGCCGCTGATTGCCGAAGTTGGAAATCGGCGCGGCCGCGGCGCTGAGTGCAGCCTGCGCCTGAGGCACGAGTAGGACGAAGCCCGCGATCGCCAGCATGGCTCCCGCAAAAGTCCGCACCGCGTGCTCGTTTATGCCGAGCGAGTAGCCGAACGCGATCACGACGAAGCCGAATAGCGTAAAGCTGGTCACCAATCCGCCTGCCAAGGCCAGCGGCCCAAACCGGCTCTTGCCCAGCGCCGATGCGACAAGGATCGGCACCAGCGGCAAGACGCACGGGTTAAGGATCGTCACCAATCCGGCGACGAAAGACAGAAAAGCGCTTCCGATCATGATTTCAGCCTGATGGTAGGTCGGGCGTTAGAGGGCGCCCAACACCTTCGCCCGCAGACGGGTGCGATTGGTTTCCGCGATCGAGCGGACGACTTCGGTTTCGCCGTTGAAGACGAGGATGGTCGACTGGCGTGGGATGCGATGCGCGCGCAGAAACGCCTTTTCGTCGTCAAAATTGACCTTCACGAACAGCGTGTTGCCGTTCTGCTTTTCCTTGCGAAGTTCTTCCATGATCGGCGCCTGAGCGCGGCAAGTTGGGCACCAGTCCGCATAGACATCAACAACGATGGTCTTGCCTTTCTTCTGAGCCATCATGAATTCCCCGGCATCATAGGTTTGCCAGCCGTTCGCACTGGCCTGCGCAGAAAGCTGCATCGTGCCGAAAATCGCAGCACCGATAATGCCGACAAGGATGAAAAGACGGGTCATGGGTAGAAGCTCCAGAATCGTTGAGGGGCCAGCAAAGTGCCGACCTGTTCAAGAGGGTGTTCGAACGCTTAAACGAGCTGGTTACAGCCGCGGCAAAATTATTCTGCCGGTGCAGCAACCGCGCCATTTCGCGTCGCTTTGCTCAAGACAACAATCGCAATCCATGCGGCGATAAATCCGGGCACGATTTCGTACAGACCCTGGCCGCCAATGAAGTCTGCATTGAGACCCAGCGCGATCCACAGACCGACGACGAGTGCGCCCGTGACTAGTCCCGCAACGGCTCCGGTCCCTGTCATTCCGCGCCATGTCAGCGCCAGAATAATCAACGGGCCGAACGCCGCGCCAAACCCTGCCCAGGCGTTGGAAACCAGACCAAGCACCTGACTGTCAGGATTGCTCGCAATCACCATCGCAGCGATCGCCACCAAGGCCACGCAGACGCGCCCGACATTTACGGCTTCGCGCTCGCTTGCTTCCTTGCGCAGGAACAGGCGGTAGAAATCCTCTGTCAGCGAGCTGGAACTGACGAGCAATTGTGAGCTGATCGTGCTCATGATCGCCGCCAAGAGCGCGGCGAAGAGGAAGCCTGTGATAAGCGGGTGGAACAGCAATTCGGATAGGATGATGAAGATCGTTTCAGGATCTTCGACAACCACTCCGTTTTGTTCGGCGTATGCGCGTCCGGCAAGGCCCATACCGACCGCGCCGACCAGAGAAATAGCCATCCATGAAAGGCCGTATGTGCGCGCGCGGGCGACTTTTTCGACCGTATCAATCGCCATAAAGCGCACGATGATGTGAGGCTGACCAAAATAGCCCAGGCCCCAGGTCACCGCACTAATAAAGCCAAGCGCGGTGAGACCTTCCGTGAGGCTCAAGAAGCCCGGCTGAGCCACATCGGATAATGAAATGCCCGCATCACCGCTGCCATACATCACGACGAGCGGCATAAGGACCAGCGCGATCATCATGATTATGCCTTGGACAAAGTCGGTGAGGCTGACGGCCAGAAATCCGCCCACCATAGTGTAAGCAAGCACGATGCCCGCGGTAATCACGATGCCGAGCATGTAGTCGCTCATGCCGAGCCCCGGGAGCATGCCTGCAAATGCTGTCTCGAACAGCTTACCGCCGCCCACCAGTCCAGCGGCGGTATAGACGGTAAAGAACATTACAATCACGACCGCACAGATAACGCGCAGGGCAATGGCTTTGTCGGGAAAGCGGTTGGCGAGAAACTGCGGAATAGTCAGCGCATTGCCAAGCTCTTCGGTCTGTTTGCGCAAACGCGGCGCGACGATAAACCAGTTCGCAACCGCGCCTGCAAACAGTCCAATCCCGATCCACGCTTCGACCAGACCGGCGGCATAGAGAGCGCCGGGTAGGCCAAGCAGCAACCACCCTGACATATCCGACGCACCGGCGCTAAGTGCGGCAACCGAAGGCGGGAGATTCCGCCCGGCAAGCAGGTAGCCTTCGCTATCAGCGGTCGATTTGCGCCAGGCATACAGGCCGATGGCGATCATCAGGACGAAATAGAGCGCGAGGCTCAGAAGAGTTGCAGTTTCCATATTGAGGCGGCGGTTAACATCTCGCCGCCACATTGGCTACCGACGCGCTTATGAAGGGGCTTTGAGCCAATAGAATTCAACCCGTTCAATGCTCGTCCCGAAATACTGCCTGTGATCGAGATATTCTTGTGATGCCTGAACCTTGTCGAAGCCATCGGTGGTTTCCCATTCAACAAATGTCAGTTGATGCGGTGCGGCCGGATCGGATGCATGGGCTTCCATCGATGGGTTGCGCATTTTGTAGATGAAGCGGCCGCCCGACCGCTCGACGGCGGATTCGATACCTTCGAGATACTTGTTGTAGTCGCCTATCGCTTCATCAGTTTTCAGCCACGCGACGAGCACGGTGTAATGCTTCGATGGATCAAATTGCAGTTTCAGATCGTCTTGCAGTTCGACACTGTAGACCTTCAATTCGCTCCATGCATCTGGCCTCGTTGCCTTGATGGCTGGCCAATCGGGATGTTTCGCAAAGGCATCAACGGATGCTTGGTCAGGCCATGAGAAGAACGAGAAAACCTCCGGGTCAAAATCGCTGATGACTTTTCGGTTGACGTTCAATTGGCCGAGGCGCTGAAAGCCAAAACTCTGCGCGATTGGGAAGGCGGTTTGGCCGTATTTGCGCGCAGCGGCCTGACCGTCGTCCCGCAGCTCTGATGCAATCACTTGCAGGACTTCCCCGCGCTTCATCTCGACCTTAAATCCGGGTTTGGGCACCTCTTGCTTGGCCGGTGCAGGCTTGTTGTCCTGCGCCTGTGTGGTCGGAGTTAGAGCGAAGGTGCTGGTAAGCAATACGGTGGCAAGTAGCGGGGCTTTGCGAAAACTGATCATCGGGGGACTTTCGTTAAATTGGTGGGGTTGCGCACCAATACCGCACAAAAGCCGCAGGTCCTGGCTAGATTTCTCGGACATTTGGTGCAAAATCGTTCCAATGGAAGACTGGGATGATTACCGCTTGATCCTTTCGCTTGCGCGATCCGGGTCTCTGCGCGCGGCGGCGGCGGATATGGGGCTGACCCATACGACTGTGTCGCGCCGCTTGGCAGTTTTGCAAGATACGCGCGGGCTGCTGTTTGAAAAGTCTCCGGGCGGGTATGCGCCTACAACTCTTGGGTCCGCATTGATCGAGGTGGCTGAGCGGATTGAAAGCCTCACACTAGCGGGACAACGGCATCAAAGGGCGGCCGATCAGGACATATCCGGTGTGATCACACTGTCTTTGCCAGAAGCGATTGCCCAGTATCTATTGCTGGAAGATCTGATCGAGTTTTCGCAAGTCTATCCGGCTATCGATCTACGGGTCGAGACAAGTTATCGCTTTGTGGATCTCGACAGGTCGGAGGCGGATGTCGTGGTTCGCGGAGCGCAGGAGCCGCCCGAACACTTGGTTGGCCGGCGACTGTTCCCGAACCGCGTGACCTATTACGGGAATCGGGACTATCTGAACTCAACCCCGGAAGATGAATTGATCTGGATTGCTCCCAACGCCGAGAGCCGGACACCCGGTTGGTTGGAAAATTCGCCATATCCGAACGCCCCGATTGGTCTCGCGATTGATGATATCACCGCCCGGCATCGCGCTCTTGTAATGGGTCTCGGCCTAAGCCGCGGCGCGTGTTTTATGGCCGACCCCGAACCCTCGCTCGTAAGGCTTACCGCAGACGCTCCGGATGCGCTTCAGGATATTTGGGTTCTGACCCATCCCGATTTGCGTGACACGCCGCGGATCAGGGTGCTGATGGATTTCATTGTGAAGGCGATGACCGAAAAGAAAGCGCTGGTTTCGGGCGATACAGGATTGAGGCCTGCTTAGTTTGACAATGGGCGCCATTACGCCAAGCTGGCGTTGAGAACATTCTGCTTCATTCACCTTTCCGGAAGGCAATTCCCATGACTCAATCGACGCGCTTTACAGGCAAAACTATCATCATCACCGGATCGTCTACCGGTATCGGTGAAGGCATCGCGCGGCGATTTCACAGCGAAGGTGCAAACGTCGTCATCAATGCTCGCAATGCCGAAAAATGCGCGGGCGTCGCGGAAACGCTGGATCAGGATCGGACTCTGGTGGTCGCTGGCGATGTTAGCAAATCCGCCTTTGCCGAAGAAATCGTTGCGAAGACGGTGGACCGCTTTGGCGGGCTCGATCACCTCGTCAACAATGCCGGTGTCGCGGATCAGGGCATGCTGCAAAATATGAATGACGATCGCATTGACCGCGTGATTGATATCAATGTGAAAGGGGTTCTCTACCTTTCCCGAACCGCAATCCCCGAACTGATCAAAACCAAGGGTTCGATCATCAATATTTCCAGTGTTTCCGGCACTGGCGGAGATTCGATGCTGCCGCTTTACAACGCCTCAAAAGGGGCGGTGTGCAACCTGACACGCGGCCTCGCTTTGCAGCTTGGCGCGCAGGGTGTGCGGGTCAACTCGATCAACCCCTCTGTCACACGTTCGGATATGGTGAACGAGATCATCAACAATGAGGGCGCGATGAAGATGATGTTGAACCGCATGGCGCTGAAACGCGTTGGCGAACCGGAAGACATCGCCGCCGCGGCAGCGTTCCTCGCCAGCGAGGACGCCAGCTTCATCACCGGAGTGAACCTGCCCGTCGATGGCGGGGTCAGCGCATCGAACGGTCAGGCGAATTTTATGGGGTAGGCTTAGGCGATTCGCGCAAGTTTTGGTGAGTTAGTTGATGAAGTACATACTTGGCGTGGTTTCTTACGGACATTTCCGTCTCCTCGGATAAGCGCGCGGGTGATCGACAGTTTGAAAGAGCCGATGCGAAGTTACCAAGCGCGCGCCGTGTAGGAAAATCAGGCAGAAACGGTCAGCAAGAGCAACCGCACCGCTTCATCGCTGCTTTGAACTCGGGCGTTGTCCGGATTTTTGCAAAGTCCGGATCGGAACAAACATGTTCGCAGCCAGGCCAGTCGACTGCAAGGGAGAACGATTGCTCCACCAATTCAGATGCCGTCGCCGGCTCGCCCATTAGTGATGCGAGGCAAGCTTGATTATAGAGACTGGACCCGGGCAATAACTCTTCTGCAGCGGCGAACTTTTCTCCTGCTTGAGCGAAGAGCATATCGGCCTCGCCGCCCTGCTTGGTTTTCGCTTGATCCAAGAGGGCGGTCCCCCAATTACTTAGAGCTTCATGTTGGTCGGGCTTGATCTCAAGCGCAGCAGCGAATTTTTCTGCCGCTTGTGCAAAGAGGGCATCGGCCTCGCTACCCTGCTTGGTTTTCGCCTGATCCGAGAGAGCGTTGCCCCAATTACTTAGAGCTTCATGATTGTCGGGCTTGATCTCAAGCGCAGCGGCGAACTTTTCTGCCGCTTGTGCAAAAAGCGTATTGGCCTCGCCGCCTTTCTTGGTGTTAGCCTGCTCTAAGAGAGCGGCGCCCCAATTGTTAAACGCCTCATGCTTGTCGGGCTTAATCTCGAGCGCAGCGGCGAACTTTTCTCCCGCTTGTGCAAATAGCGCATCGGCCTCGTCGCCTTGCTTGGTTTTAGCCTGGTCCGAGAGAGCGCTACCCCAATTGTTAAACGCTTCATGCTTGTCGGGCTTAATCTCGAGCGCAACGGCGAACTTTTCTGCCGCTCGTGCAAATAGCGCATCGGCCTCGTCGCCTTGCTTGGTTTTCGCCTGATCCGAGAGAGCGGTGCCCCAGTTGTTTGGCGCGACATGCTGGTCTGGCTTGATCTCAAGCGCAGCGGCGAACTTTTCTCCCGCTTGTGCAAAGAGCGCATCGGCCTCGCCACCTTTCTTGGTGTTAGCCTGCTCTAAGAGAGCGGCGCCCCAATTGTTAAACGCTTCATGCTTGTCGGGCTTAATCTCGAGCGCAACGGCGAACTTTTCTGCCGCTCGTGCAAATAGCGCATCGGCCCCGTCGCCTTGCTTGGTTTTAGCCTGGTCCGAGAGAGCGGTGCCAACCATGATTGCTGCCCATGCTGACAGGTCTTTCGTCGTTTCACTTAAGCTAGCGTCAGGTCCAGGATACAGCTTATGCGCTTCGGCGAAATCACCTTTGGCCATGAGTTTCGACAGTTCTTCGGCCAGATTGTCCTGGTCATTTTGCGCGCTATCGGCATCGGACAATTGTTTTTGAGCAGCCGCTAAAAGGTCAGGGTCACCCAAGTCCTCCAGATCGGCGTATGGCCGGAGTCCGGCGAGGATATCCGACATATGCTCGAACGGATTTGCCAGAAAGCTTGGAGGATCCAGGTCAAGTTTATTGGCCAGTTCGGTGAAGAACACATCGGCTGGTTTCTCTTTCACGACAAAACAGTTTTCCAAGGCAAGAAGCTTCTCTTGAACGCTCTTGGCTGGGTTGGAGTCGCTGTGGCACACCCAATATAGGCCGTGGTTGAAGGGCGCCAATTCGGCGATCTTGTCGATCAATGGATCGTTTTCACCGCTGTAACCGGCGATAATGACGGGCCTGCCCTTCATAACCGCATCCAGCACCGGCTTTATTCGCTCAGCCTGATCGTTCAATTTTTCTTCGGTATTCAGCAGTGCAAAGCCAGTGTGCTGACCATGCAAATGGAAAATCGCACTGCCTTTTACAAATGATCGGTCAAAACTGATTTGGTTGTCTTGCTCATCGCGAAGCCCGGCTAAATCGTAAATGGCCGGGAAACGGTGAAAAATTGCACATGCACGCGAAGCCAAAGGATCGAAATTGGTCGTCAGGATCGCGTTGATTATTTCGGACTTCTCCAGTCTCGCGATGCCAATATGGGCCCAGTTAATTTTGGCCCCATCAATGTCCGCTCGGATAAGCTCTACTTGCTTGGCAGGAGGTAGCGCGGCCATACACTGTGCGTAACCGGGCTTTTCACCCTCGGGTGCTTCGCGGCACGCTCTATCGTATACGTTGGTGTAGCGTTTTTCGATCCGGTCGACGAAGTCTCCCGCAAGGCCAATCCCGGCGCTGAACGAAACTCCCGCTCCAATCAGCAGACATGCTTGTTCACCTTGCGGTCCGCAGTCGCGGATTACATCAGCAATTTCACCAACAGTTCTTTCGACTAACGCCACTTAGATGCCCCTGATACTTCGTAAAGCAAAGAGCGGAAGAAAAAGGGTTAAGTCAATAGTGTAAAGAAGGCTGCCTTAACCTTCCTTCTTACGCTTCGCTTTCTTGCGCTCGTGCGGGCAGAGGAGCGTTTTGCGCAGGCGGATCGATTGCGGGGTTACTTCGACCATTTCATCGTCATCGATGTAAGCAATCGATTGTTCCAGCGTCATCCGGCGCGGCGGGGTGAGGCGGATCGCGTCATCTTTACCGGTCGAGCGGACGTTGGAAAGCTGCTTGGCCTTCATCGGGTTCACTTCGAGATCGTCCGGCTTGGCGTTTTCGCCGATGACCATGCCTTCATAGACTTTCATCGCCGGGCCGACGAACATCTCGCCGCGCTCTTCGAGCATGTTGAGCGCGTAGGCGTTGCTTTCGCCGTCGCCGTTGGAGATCAGCACGCCGTTGTTCCGGCCACCGACGGCGCCTTTATACGGGCCGTATTTCTCATAGAGGCGGTTCATGATGCCGGTGCCGCGCGTGTCGGACAGGAATTCACCGTGATAGCCGATCAGGCCGCGTGACGGCGCGGAGAAGGTGATGCGGGTCTTGCCTTGGCCAGACGGGCGCATTTCGTTGAGGTCGGCTTTACGCTTCTGCATTTTCTCAACGACGGTGCCGGAATGCTCATCATCCACGTCGATTACGACGGTTTCGTATGGCTCCATGCGCTGGCCGTCTTCTTCGCGGAAGAGAACTTTCGGACGCGAAATGCCGAGCTCAAAGCCTTCGCGGCGCATTGTTTCGATCAGCACGCCGAGCTGCAATTCGCCGCGGCCTGCGACTTCGAATGCGTCCTTGTCGTCGGCTTCGGTCACGCGGATCGCGACGTTGGTTTCTGCTTCACGCAGCAAACGGTCACGGATCATGCGGCTGGTAACCTTGCTGCCTTCGCGGCCAGCCAGCGGGCTGTCATTGACAGAGAAGCGCATTGCGAGCGTTGGCGGGTCAATTGGCTGTGCGGCGATCGGTTCGGAAACCGATGGATCACAGATCGTGTTGGACACAGTCGCTTTTTCCAGACCGGCCATCGCGATAATGTCGCCCGCCTGTGCTGTTTCAACCGGAACGCGCTCCAGCCCGTCAAAGCTCATCAGCTTGGTTGCGCGGCCGACTTCGACGACATTGCCGTCCATATCGATGGCGTGGATCGGATCGTTGACGTTGATCGTGCCGGACTGGACGCGGCCCGTCAGAACGCGGCCCATAAAGTTGTCACGGTCGAGCAGGGTGGCGAGGAAACTAAACTTGCCTTCGGTGTCCAGGCCGGGTGAAGGGACGTGTTCCGTGATCAGCTTGAACAGCGGATCAAGCGTGCCCTCGCGTGCGGTTTCATCTTCGCTGGCATAGCCATCACGGCCCGAGGCCCAGAGTGATGGGAATTCGAGCTGTTCGTCAGTGGCGTCGAGCGATGCGAAGAGGTCAAACACTTCGTCGAGAACTTCTTGCGGGCGACCATCAGGACGGTCGATCTTGTTCACGACGACAATCGGGCGAAGGCCCAGCGCAAGCGCCTTACCCGTTACAAACTTCGTTTGCGGCATCGCGCCTTCGGCGCTGTCGACGAGCAGGATAACGCCGTCGACCATGCTGAGGATACGCTCAACTTCGGCGCCGAAATCGGCGTGGCCCGGCGTATCGACGATATTGATGCGGGTGGTTTCGCCTTCATGCTCCCACTCGACGCTGGTGCATTTGGCGAGAATAGTAATGCCGCGCTCTTTTTCGAGATCGCCGCTATCCATGGCGCGCTCTTCAACGCGCTGGTTCTCTCGGAAAGTGCCCGATTGGCGGAAGAGTTGGTCCACAAGAGTGGTCTTACCGTGGTCAACGTGGGCAATAATTGCGATATTTCTCAGCGAAGAGGACATGAGCGTAAAATTCCAAGTTCAAGCGCCGGATCGCTGAATGCAGACCGGCATAAAGACGCGAAGTGCGATTAGGGCGTGCGCATTGCGGGAATGCGACAGATAAAGTGACGCTACGGAACGCTTTACAAGCATGACTTGCTGTTGCGTTGCAGCATTTTGCGCGCGCCTAGCGCAGGTGCGCGAGTTCGGCAAGCTTTGGCGATTACTCGGCGTGTGTTTGTGGTGCAAGGCAGTGTGTCGGTGTTGCAACAAATCCCCGTAACACGAGGGATTCTGCGGGTTTCGCGCTTGTCGCATACGTAAGCGTAGCCTACTACGTTAGCCAATCGGGTGGAAGGTTAGACACGTCTGGGGACGTGTGCCGTTACGGCAACCGAAGCTCGAGGGATATTGGAGAGGAGCTTCCATGCGTTCGATTTCAACCGGCACAGCCGGAAAATACCGCTTTACCTTGCTTGCAGGTGCAGCAGCTTTCGCCGTTTCGGCACCAGGCGTTGCCTTTGCGCAAGACCTTGAAACTGATGATGATACCGAGCTTGAAGCTCCGGCGAACAACAATCAGATCATCGTTACCGCATCCAAGCGTGAAACCACGCTTCAAGAAACACCGATTTCGGTTTCGGTGACCAGCGGTGAAACACTCGAAAACGCGCAAATCCGCGACGTTCTCGACCTTCAGACAGTCACCCCGTCGCTCCGCGTTAGCCAGCTTCAGACTTCGTCGGCATCGACTTTCATCATTCGCGGTTTCGGTAACGGCGATAACAACTTCGGCATCGAGCCATCGGTTGGCGTGTTCATCGACGGCGTGTTCCGTTCACGCTCGGCAGCTGCTCTGTCTGATCTTCCAAACGTTCAGCGCATCGAGGTTCTCAACGGCCCGCAATCGACACTGTTCGGTAAGAACGCGTCGGCAGGTGTTATCTCTGTCGTGACGCGTGAGCCTCAGTTCGAATTTGGCGGCGGCATCGAAGCTGTTTACGGCAACTTCAACACCTTCGTTCTTAAAGGTGATATCACCGGCCCGATCACTGAGAATATCGCATTCTCAGTCGACGGCAGCTATCAGCGCCGCGATGGTTACGCGACCATCGTCAACCTCGATGAAGAGCAGAACAACCGTAACCGCTGGTCGGCACGCGCTCAGCTCCTGATTGAGCCGACACCGGATTTCAAAATCCGCGCAATTGGTGATTATTCACGTATCGACGAAGTCTGCTGTCAGGTCAGCACACTTGTTTCCGGTCCGGTAACGGGCGCAATCAATGCGGTTGGCGGTCAGCTTGATACTGATTTCTTCAGCTACAATGCGTTCCTGAACTTTGTCCCTACCAACGAAGTCGACAATTATGGCGGCTCGGTTCAGATGGACTATCAGGCTGGCCCAATCTCGATCACATCGATCACAGCCTATCGTGAGCTGAAGAACTTCTTCCTCTCGGACATTGACTACACCAGTGCGTCACTCGCCACCGAAACACGCGATCAGGAAGTCAAAACCTTCACTCAGGAATTCCGGGTCGCGTCAGATTTCGACGGTCCGATCAACTTCCTGCTTGGCGGCTATTACTTCGATGAAAGCATCTCGCAAGACAGCGCTATTCAGAACGGCGAAGACATTCGCGATGTATTTGAATTGCTGGCTGGCGGTGACCCTGCCGATGTTCTGTCGGGCGCGCCATCGGTTTTCAACGGCGTGGAACAAGGCCTTGGCCTTGCTCAGGAAAGCATTTTCCGCACGCCCCTGCTTTCGGAAGAAACCTTCCGTATGGAAAACACATCGTATTCCATTTTCGGTACGGTTGATTTTGAACCGACGGACGGTCTCGTTTTCACAGCGGGCTTTAACTACACCGACGACAGCAAAGACTTTGCTCTAAGTCAGGTCAGCCCGGACCCATTGGGTCAGGTCAATCTGGTCGATGCGTTCATCACTGGCGCGACCGCTGCGAACCCGTTGCTGCCGACCGTGACAAGCAGAGCCGAATTCCAAGCGCTGCCTCAGGCGGTGCAAGATTCGCTCATTGCTGCCGCGCTTGATCCAGCGGTGAACCCGCTGATCGGTCTTCAAGGGTTCCAGTTCCAGCCACCGTTCCTGACCATTCCGAACGCGGTTGAAGACGGCCGGACCAATGACGATAAGCTCACCTATCTGTTCCGCGTCGCGTATCAGGTATCAAACGAAGTCAACGTCTACGGCAGCTACGCCACCGGCTTTAAAGCCAGCTCGGTGAACCTGTCGCGTGACAGCCGTCCTTCGAATGCGGACTTTACCGCAGGACCAGGTGGCTCGACCTTCGCGGCACCTTCTTCGCCAATTCTTGATGCAGGTCTGGCAATTCCAAACCTCAGCACGGGTTCGCGTTTTGCAGGACCGGAAGAGGCAGAAGTCTACGAAGTCGGCATCAAGGGCCAGTGGGACGGCTTTGGCTTTAACCTCGCGCTGTTCGACCAAACCATTCAAGGGTTCCAGAGCCTTGCCTTTACCGGCACCGGCTTTGCGCTCCAGAATGCTGGTCAGCAGTCGGTCAAAGGTTTTGAAGTGGATATGACGATCATCCCAACGGATGGTCTTGTCCTGACCTTTGCCGCAACGCACCTCGATCCGCTGTTTGATGACTTCCCCGGAAGTGTCCTTGGCGATCTCAGTGGTGTTCGTCCGGCAGGTATCCCGGAATGGGCGATCTCGACTTCGGCGACTTACACGCACGAATTCGACAGCGGCACCGCTCTGGTAACGCGCGTCGATTACAACCACGAGAGCAACGAGAACATCAATAATGGTCTTCCGACCTTCAACGCGGCATTGGGCAACACCCAGCTGTTCCGCCGCGAAGTGAACCTGCTCAACGCATCGGCTACGCTGAAGTTGAACAATGGTCTCGAAGTCGGTGCATTTGGTCGTAACTTGACCAACAGCCAGTACATCCTGACCGTCTTTGACGGCGTTGCACAGGCCGGTACGGTTTCGGGTTATCCAAGCCAGCCACGCACATATGGCGGCGTTGTCCGCTTCAAGTTCTGATCCCATACGATCAGATTTGACCTAAATCGGGGCCTTGCTGGAAACAGTGAGGCCCCATTTTTATGGGGCTTCGTATTGTAATCATGCGCGTATTGTGGTCGTTTGCCGTTTCCACAGAAGGGGATGTAAGATGGAATGGATGTTGATGCCGCTAAAGCGGTATGCGGATTTCTCCGGTCGTTCGCGCCGGAAAGAATACTGGATGTTTATCCTAGGCGTCATAATCGTCGCGGTAATTGTAGGCCTTATCGAAGGTGTCACCGGCATGGGTGGTTCGATTGGCGGCGTTTATGGACCGCTTTCGATGCTTCTTATCGTGGCCATCATTATCCCTAGTATCGCAGTGCAAGTGCGCCGTTTCCACGATCAGGATAAGTCCGGTTGGTTTGTCTTGCTCGGCTTCATCCCGTTCGTTGGCGGCATCATCGTGCTGGTGTTTATGTGCCTTGAGGGTACGAGAGGTGAAAACCAATACGGGCCCGATCCTAAGGGTGCGGGTAACACGGACGTGTTCGAATAACGCCTAGCGTTCTTAGAGAATTACCGAAGGGCGGGGCATAGAGCTCCGCCCTTTTTCGTTTCAGCCAGTCTTAGAGTTCGCGGAGCGCTTGTGCTGGTTTCGCCTGCAACAATGGCAGCGAGCCGCCGAGCGCAAAGGCGAGCACCATAAAGAGGCCTAGGCCGAGCACGGCGAGCACTTCGCCCCAATTGGGCAGCCAGTCAAACTCGAACAGCTGGGTGATAATTACCCATGCAAGGCCTGAACCCAGACCAAGCGCGACCAGAGCAAGCGCGAGGGCGATCAAACCATACTCGGCTAGCTGCATCATCAGAATCTGCCGTCTGCTTGCGCCAAGAACGCGCAATACAACGGTATCGTATGTCCGCGATGCGCGGGCAGCGGCAATTGCTCCCATCAGAACTGCGAGACCGGCGAGTACGGCAACAGCGGCTGCGGCCAATGTCGCCAAGCTGACTTGTTGCAGAATGGTCCGCGCCTCCAGCAATACTTCGCCAACTTCAACAACCGAAGTGGAGGGGAACTGCTGGACCATTTCGCGAAGCATCGCACCCTGCGCAACCGGATCCGCCCCATCGGGCAGATCTATGGTCGCGGAAAGGTTATGCGGGGCGTCTGAAATGGCATTGCGTGAAAAAACCATGGTGAAGTTGAAACCCATGCTTTCCCAGTCGATCTCGCGGATATTGGCGATGCGCACATCGCGCTCTGTGCCGAGAATTCCGATGGTGAGATAGTCACCAACGCCAAGATCAACCGCACGGGCAAAGTCAGCGTCAATCGACACCAAGCCTTCGCCATCATGCGCGGCATCCCACCATTCGCCATCCGTCACCCGGTTACCTTGAGGCAGTGTGTCGGCATAGGTGATACCGCGCTCGCCATTGAGCATCCATGCGCCTTCGGGCAATTCTTCGAGATCGGCGACGCGGGTCATGTCGCCTTTAGGGCCAAACGCCAGGACTGCGCCGCGTAAAGTCGGCACAGCGCGGATTGTTGCGCCGTCAAAACGGGATGTGACCAGACCTTTAAACTCGTCTTCCTGCTCAACCGGCACGTCGAGCACGAAATAGTCCGGTGCTTCCTGCGGTACATTGGTCTGAATATTGCCGTCGAGCGCCGATTGCACCGCTGCGAGCAGCACAAAGGCGGCGAGCCCAAAGCCAAGCGCAGTCACCAGCGCCCCGGTGGGAGCGCCTGGGCGGTGAATATTGGACAGAGCCGAGCGCAGGAGCGGGTTGGAAGGACGGGGCAATTTGCGGGCGACAAACTGGATGAGGAAGCCGAGACCCGCGAGAAGGATCAATGCGCCGCCTGCACCGAGCAGGAAACCGCCGGATAGGAGGGGTTGATCTGTCGTGATCATAGCCAGCGCGCAGATGGCGAGAATGCCAAGCGCAGTCGCAGCCAATGCGCGCTTGTCCCGCGACAGCGGGGTAACGCGAGAACGCATCAGCGCCATCGCCGGATAGGATCGCGCGCGCAGCAAAGGCGCAGCGGCAAAGGCAAATGCTACGAGTAGGCCATAAGATGCGGCGAGGATCAGCGGGGCGGGCTCAATGATAAATCCGCTTTCGACGGGGAGTAGCCCTTGCAAGGCAGAGCCGAGCAGCGGTGTGATAAGCACGCCCACGGCAAGCCCCGCTATGCTACCGATAATGGCGGCCACGGCGATTTGCAGCGTATAGATGCGCACAATATCGCGCGATGATGCGCCGAGCACCTTAAACGTCGCGATGCTGGCGCGGCGTTGATCGAGATAAGACGATACGCCGCCCGCAATACCGATACCTGCAATCACTAGGGCAGCGAGGCCGACCAGCGTCAGAAAGTCGCTCATCTGCCGCACAAAGCGGTCTGCACCCGGAGATGCGCGGTCGCGGCTGCGGAAATCGAAGCCGGCATTCGGAAATTCTTCGGTCAACGCCTCTTCGACGGTTTCCGGGTCAGCGGATTGGTTGTCAAAAGCGATCCGGTATTTGCTTTGATAGAGCGATCCGGGCGCAAGCAGTCCGCCATCCAGCGGCACTTGCTCGGCAACAATTACAGTCGGGCCGAGCTGGAAACCCTCCGACAGGCGATCCGGTTCGTTCTCGATCACTCCCGCAGCGGTCAGCTCGACAGTGCCAACGCGGAAAGTATCGCCGACTTGGATGTCGAGCCGGTCAAGCGCGCCCTGCGCCAGATAAGCGTCAGTCGCCGTCGGAGCACCCGTTTCGGTGCCGTCAGCCAGCGTCAGCGTGCCATAGAGCGGCCATTTCTCATCGACCGCCTTCAGCTCAACCGGAGCCGCGCGGCCATCATCGCCGTCAGTTGTGGCCATAGCCTGCAAGCGGGTGCCGCCTGAGTAGGTGCCGTATTCGGCCAGCGCGTCTTTTTCGTCCGTGTTGAGATCACGTTGCCAAACCTCGACTTCGAGATCGCCGCCGAGCAGTTCTTGACCGCTGGACTCAAGCTCGCTTTCGATCGCTGCTGTCAGCGTGCCAATGGCTGCGAGAGCGCCCGTGCCGAGGAAGATGCACACGAGCAGTAGGCGCAGCCCCTTAAAGCGCGCATTGAGATCGCGCTTGGCAATCTGCCACGCGCCGCTCCAGCCAAGGCTGCCGACATCGCTCATGCGGCGGCGTTCTTCGTATCGGAAACGATCACGCCGTCCGCCATCGTCAGCACGCGCTCGCATTTCTCGGCGAGGCTGGCGTCATGAGTGATGATCAACAGGGTCGCGCCCGATGCTTTGCGGCGTTCGAACAGCAATTTGACGATCTCTTCGCCAGTTGTGACGTCGAGATTGCCTGTCGGTTCGTCGGCAAAGATAAGTTCGGGGCGCGGCGCGATGGCGCGGGCTATGGCAACGCGCTGTTGCTCGCCGCCGGAAAGCTGCGTGGGGTAATGGCCGATGCGGTGACCAAGGCCAACGGCTTCCAACTCTGCAATCGCACGCGGTTGTGCATCATCAGAGCCAGCCAGTTCCATCGGGGTCGCAACATTCTCTGCCGCGGTCATGGTCGGAAGCAGGTGGAACGCCTGAAGCACGATGCCGATGCGGCCACGCCGCGCCTGCGCCAGGCCATCCTCGTCCATTCCGGCGAAATCGGCGCCAGCGACATTCAACGTACCGCCACTCGCCCGTTCAAGGCCCGAAAGAACCGCCATAAGCGAACTTTTGCCCGAGCCAGACGGGCCGAGCAGGGCAACGACCTCGCCTTTGGCAATATCGAGATCGATACCGCGCAAAATGTCCACCGGAGCTTGCGCGCTGCCGAGGGTCAAGGTGAGGTTACGGGCGGAGATGGCGGGGGAAGCGCCAGAAGAAGTATTGGTCACAGACACCAGATGGCATAGGGGAGGGCAGTCAACAAGATACCCAACCGATGGATTGATAGATGCACGAGAGCGCTTGGTCGAAAACGAAACAGATACTGCGTCACACAGTGGCGATTGCGTCGCTGCCATTGGTTTTGGCGGCGTGCAGTGAGAACGCCGATGATGGCCAGGCGGTTCCCGGAGCGGGCACTTCGCGGGTTGAGACTGAATTGCCGGCCATTCCTGTCATGGGGCCAGAGGTGAATGTGCTTGCCTTCGGGAACAGCCTGTTTGCCGGATACGGCCTGAAAGATGGCGAGAGCTATCCGGCTAAATTGGAGCGAGCGCTGCGATCCAAGGGTGTGAATGCAGTCATCGCAAATGCCGGAGTTTCCGGCGATACAACGGCGGCGGGCCTCGATCGGTTGGAGTTCACGCTGGACGCGCAAGAGACAAAGCCTGATCTGTTTATTCTGGAGCTGGGCGGCAATGATCTGCTGCGCGGTCTTTCGCCTGCGGAAACGCGCGCCAACTTCGTTGCGATGCTCGATGAGCTGAAAGAGCGGGACATTCCCGTCCTGTTGATGGGCATGCGCGCGCCGCCCAACTATGGCCCGGAATATCAGGCCGATTTTGACGCGCTCTATGGTGAGCTGGCTCGGGAATATGGCGCGCAGTTGATTCCGTTCTGGCTCGAAGACATTTATGAAGATCCGACACTGTTCCAGAGCGACCGCATTCACCCGTCAGCCGAAGGAATCGAAGCGCTCGTTGCTTCTACGCTTGATCAGGTTGAGAACGCATTGCCTGTATCTGACAATCTTGAGCCCGTGGCGGCAGAGCCAACGCAATAAGTGTTTCGCCTGCTGACCGTCTTAGCTTTGTCCTTGTGCCTAGCATTTCCAGCCAGAGCAGAGGTACGGTTGTCGATTGAATACAGCGAGACTGCCGATCTTTTTTCAATGATGGACCACGTGAGTGGTTGGTGGGACGGTTTCACCCATCCGCGATATCGCTCGGAGTGGGAGACGCGCTTTGGCTGGTCCGAGGATGATCAGCAGTGGGCGGACCGTTACCGCGAATACCGCCGCCGGACATATCAGGGCGAGACCCAAAGCGGAGATATAGCGACCTCGCCAAACGGTCTGTTTGCATCCAGCGAAACCGATTCCGCAGGCAGCGATCCACTTGCCGCTTTTATGCTGGCGCAGCCTGATATTGAAACCGCGCTGCGCGAGTTTGAGCGATCACTTGGCCGCAAAGATGCAGCAATGCTGCGCGGGTTTTACAATCATTTCAGGCCGAAATGGCGTGAGCTGTTAGCGGAAAGCCGGGTGCTGGTCCCGCATGCACAGGCGCTTTCAGCGCTTTTGGAACAAGCCAATCTCCAACCTTTCATCACCCGTGTTAGCCGATTTTACCAAGCACCTATCGACGGTGAGTTCCGGGTGCTGTTTACTCGTTTTCCGACTGGCACCGAAAGCTCAGCGGCGGTGATCGAGGGAAAAACTTTGCTTTTGCATTCGCCAGTCAATTTGGCTTTTGATCAGGGCGATTGGGACACAATCGTCATGCATGAGCTGGTCCACTACATCTCTTCGCGTCAGCCGGATTCCGCGAAACGCGACATGAGCGACAGGTTCCTTGCGCGGTGTTCGATCCCACAAGGGGGGCAACGCTATTGGATGATCGAAGAACCTTTGGCTGTCGCGGTTGGACAGGCCGCGTATTCGCACTTTGTGAATGGCGAACCGCTTAATCGTAAGTCCAATTGGTATTCTGTTCCTTGGGTCGATCTGATCGCACGATCCCTTGAGGTGAGCGTGATCCAAGCTCTGGAAGCGGAAGTGACATTGGCTGAAACGTCGATTGTCGAGGAAGCGACAAATCGATGCCGTGATCTGGCAACCTTGATTTCGCCTGCGTCTTAAAGGCGTTCTAGGGAGCCTCCGCTCACCCGCCAGATGGCCGCTTCGCTTTCAATACCAGCGAAGGGGGCCATTTCCGTGCCGGTCATCCACACTTGCGCTTTGCCTTGGCCAAGTCTGCGGAACAATTCTGTCCGCCGGACTGGGTCGAGATGCGCGGCGACTTCATCGAGCAGCAATACGCTGGGCCGTCCTGTTGAGGCAAGGATGCCATGCGCGAGGGTGATGGCGATCAACATCGCTTTTTGCTCGCCAGTGGAGCACGAAGCCGCTGGAACACCGCTGGAGGCCATGATCACTTCCAGCTCGTCGCGATGAGGGCCGGAAAGCGCGCGGCCAGCGGCGCGGTCTCTAGGACGGGCGCGGGCAAGTTCCGCAAGCAATTCGGCGACATCGGTCGGGCCGCCGGGGCGATAGGTCAGGATTGGACGGGCAAAGGGTTCTGGCGGAAGTGCTGAGAGTTCATCCACCAGCATAGCGATCAGCCGGGCGCGGTTTTGCGCGACCACCGTGCCGTGCTGCGCGACCTGAGCCTCGACCGCATCCAGCCAGCGGGCTTCACCACCCGTTTCGAGCAGCTTATTGCGTTCGCGCAGCGCGTTTTCGAGAGCCGTCACGTTCTTCGCGTGACCGGGTTCAACCGCAAGTGTCATCCGATCCACAAAGCGGCGGCGTGCGCCCGCACTGTCGGTGAACAGTCCGTCCATCGCCGGGGTGAGCCATGAAACGGCGTGCCATTCGGAAAGCGCGCTGGCGCTCGCTTCGGCTCCGTTTATGCGCACAAGGCGGCGGGTAGGGCGCTCTGCTTCTGTATACGTACCTATCCGCGCGGAGGTCTGGCCTTGCTCGATCAGGCTTGCTCCGATGGCGAATGCGCCCGTCTCTGCATCGGGATCAGGTTTGCGGGCGAGATCGCCAAGGCTGGCGCGGCGCAATCCGCGCCCGGGGCTCAACAGAGACAGCGCCTCCAGCACATTGGTTTTCCCAGCGCCGTTCTCCCCCACCAGCAGATTGAAATGCGCCGTATCCGAAAGCTCGGAAGCTGCGTGATTGCGAAAGTTCTGAAGGGTGATCTTGGTCAGCGCCATGGGAAGAACGGAGGTAGCATGTGGCGGCGCAAAGGCCAGACTTGGCATTCAGGAAATCACCGATCCTAACACATGGCGCAAATTCCCAAATGTTCGGATTTGTTAACCTAGTGTTCACCTTGTCAAATCTTGTAAACCGCAGAATTCTGCCATTTTTCGAGTTTGGCACACCTCCTGCAATGTATCGGGTGTCCCCAAGGAATGGCCTGAAGGACACCGAAACAACCCAATAGGAGACCAATTATGTACGCCCAAGACCTTTCAAACCGCTTTGCCGCAGCAGCCTTCTCGGTAGCAATCTCGGCAGCATTCTTCGCTTACGCAATCATCCCCGCCAGCCCTTCGCTGATGGTCTGATCTTCAAATCAACCCCCAAACTTAAAGGTACCCCAACCATGTTAAACTCTGACACCACAAGCCGCCTGTTCGCAGCCGCTTTCTCAGTGATCCTCTCTACCGGCGTTTTTGCATACGCAATCATCCCCGGCAGCCCCGTGATCGCCTGATCCGAATTCAACCAAAACAAGAAAAGGAAATATCAAAATGTACACGTTCTTCGACCTCGGTAACGCAGCCAGCGCTCGTTTCGCGGCCGGTGCCGGCGCGATGATCGTCACCGCCATATTGATGGCAACCGCAATTATCCCCGCTAGCCCAGCCACCGTTCAAGTTATTGGAGCCTTCGCATGAGCAAACTGACAAAGAATAATGGCGGCGCGCCGCAGACCGGATACCGTCTTGATAAGCACAACGCCAAACTGTTCGGCGTATGCTCGGGACTTGCCAACCTGACAGATATTGATGCGACCATCTGGCGTATCGGACTTGTCATCGCGACCCTTCTGGGTGTTGGCCTGACCATTCCGATCTATCTCGCAGTCGCTTTGATCGCAGACTGACACGCGCAGCAGAAGACAAAGCGGAACTCGGTTTTTCGGACCGCTGCGCAACCGATCTGTACAAACCGGGAGGGGCCAAACGGCCCCTCTTTCTGTTTTTCCGCAGCCCATCCGGGCTGCGAAATCCTCGCTCTCGCGGCTTTCAGCCGCTTCGCTGCGGGCGGGCGGTCGCCCTTGCGGGCCTATCAGGCTCGGCCACAACAAACCGGCGCAAACTACATGGCGCTGATGCCGCCATCGAGCTTGAGCTCTGCGCCCGTCATAAAGCGGCTTTCATCGCTCGCCAGATAGACGACTGCGTTCGCGATATCGTTTGGCTCACCCACAAACCGCAACGGAATTTGCCGCGCGAGCTTGTCCATCAACACGTTCTTATCGAGCTGGTGCGCTTTGGCGGTGCCATCGAGGATCGGCGTGTCGACAAAGGTCGGATGCACCGAATTGCTGCGGATCTGCATGTTCTTCTTCGCGCAGTGGAGCGCGATCGATTTCGACAGCATCCACACAGCCGCTTTCGAAGCGTTGTAAGCGGGCATGGTATCGCTGGCGATCAGACCGGCGATGCTGGAGATGTTGATGATCGAACCCGGCGCGTGTTCACGCATCAGCGGCAGAGCTTTCTGACAACCGTGGAAAATGGAATCGACATTGATCGAGAAACACCGCTGCCAATCGCCGAAATCGCATTCTTCGATGTTGCCGGGAACGCCGATACCGGCATTGTTCACCAGCACATTGAGCCCGCCCATACCTTCGCGGGCTGCGTCGACAGCGGCTTCCCAGCTAGAGGGATCAGTGACGTCATGCTGCGCTGAAAACGCGGTGCCTGCGCCCATTTCCGCATTGACGATCTCGGCTGTCTCCGCCGCGCCTTCGCCGTTAATATCGGTTGCAAGAACGCGAGCGCCCTCTTGAGCAAGCCGGATGCAGTGCGCGCGGCCAAGCCCTTGCGCGCCGCCAGTTACCAGAGCGAGTTTGCCTTTGCAGCGTTGGGGTCGCGGTGATGTCATTTGAGTTCCTCTCCAAGATATTCGGGTGTTAGCAGCATCGCTATCCGCACATCGACCGCGTGGCCAGCCTTTCGCCATTCGGCAACAAAGCGGGACAGGTCGGACAGCGCGATGCGGTGCACGTTGATATTTTCATCGGGCAGCCCGCCGCCGTCGCTGACTTTGGTCAGATTGGTGGCGCGGAGCAGGGTAAAGCATTCGGATACCATGCCGGGCGAAGAGTAAAACTCACCCAAGACATCTAGAGTGCCGGCGCGGTATCCGGTTTCCTCTTCAAGCTCGCGCGCGGCGGCTTCGCTGGCATGCTCGCCTTCGCCGCCATCGTCGTCACCGACGAGGCCAGCAGGAATTTCGAGGCAAAAGCGGGAGAGCGGGACGCGGTATTGGCTGACCAAGATGACGTGGCGCGTGCCGTCCGCATCTTCATCTATGGCGATGATCGCGGCGGCGCGAATTCCGCGTGCGCGGCCAACATATTCCCATCGCCCGCGCGTCTTGGCCGTGATGAATCGACCTTCCCAGCGGGTTTCTTCGGGTTTGTCTGCGTCGGCATCGCGCACAAATTCGGAATTGCTCATGAAGAGCAGCCCTAGACTTCGATCAGCCGATCCGGAAGCTCATTCTCGTCATCGTCGGCGCGCGGGAAATGCTGTGAGAGGACAAAGCCGACATCGCGCACGCCCACGGCTAGACCTTCTGCGATATTGCCCTGTTTGATCTCGATCAGCATGTCGCCCATCGCTTCGCCCCACACTTCGGGCGGGACCAGCGCCGCGATCGGTTCGTCCGCGACGATTTCAGCCCGGTGCTCTGACATGGAGAGGTAGATCAACACACCCGTGCGGCCATGTGTGCGGCGTTCTGCGCCGACTTTGAAATGCTTGATCGCCTGACCATGAACCCTTGATGTCTTAACCAGCGATGGAATGGCCAGGAATTTGAGCGGCTGCCACATCTGCACCAGCAGGATGGTCACAAACGTGATGAGGCCCAATGCGATGGTCATGCTGGCCAGTTCGCCAATCGACCATTCGCGTCCCCAGCCGCCGATCAGACCGTCCCAGAAATCAAGGAATGGTTGGGGCAGGGCGGCAAAGATGCTCATCGCTGTAAAGCTGCCCGCGAGTGCCCACCACAGGGCGACATCGGTATAGCCGTCGCTGCTATCGGCCAGCACTGTCAGGATTTCGCCAGAAGTACCAAGCTCCGCTTCGCCTACTGCGTCGGAGACCAGCTTGTGTTGTTCTTGATTGAGATAGCCCATGGTTCACCAGCCTCCTGAGGCGCCACCGCCCCCGAATGATCCGCCGCCGCCGGAAAAGCCTCCGCCGAAGCCTCCGCCACCGCTAAAGCCGCCGCCTCCACCGCCGCCGCGCATTGCGCCGCGAGCGATCGCGCTGCCTACTTCCCAAAGGATGATGTCGCCAGCGGTGTCTTTCCAATCACGATCGCGGCCCCGATCGCGCTTGCCCCAAGGACCATCGCCCTTCGAACGGTACTTCCGCCCGCGGCCGCGCCGGATCATTGGCATGACAATGATGAAGAACAGAAAACCGAGCCAGACCAGCGTGCCTATCGGAATGCCGCCCTTATAGGTTGAATTGCTGCGCTTCTGTCCGGCAGCTTGCGCCACTTGGCGGGCTTCTTCGGGTGGAAGCTGGAGCTGGGTGATTATTGCATCTGCCCCTGCGGCAATCCCGCCCGGATAATCGTCTGCGCGAAATCGCGGCAGGATCGCATTCTGGATGATAACGGAGGAGAGCGCGTCGGTCAGCGTACCTTCGAGGCCATAGCCGACTTCGATGCGGACTTTGCGCTCATTCGGAGCAACCAACAGAAGCGCGCCGTCATTGCGCTCTTCATCGCCAAGACCCCATGCACGGCCAAGCTGATACCCGTAGTCGGAGATCTCGTAATCCTGAAGGCTGGGTACAGTCGCTACGACCAATTGGCGCTGGGACTGCGTCTCGAGCGCCTCCAATTTCGCGTTTAGCTGCGCTTCGACGTCGGCCGGGATAATGTCGGCGTTGTCAACAACGCGCCCTGTAAGCTCAGGAAATTCAGGTTGCGCAGCGATCGGTGACGCGAAAAGCGCGGCTATGGCTGCAAGCAGGATAGCTAGCTTTTTCATGCGGCCTCTTTCAATTCTTGTGGTGCCAATTCGATGATCAGGCTGTCGACGCCTTTGATAACGCCGACCGTGAAATCACCAGTTCGAAAACTCGGCAACAGATCATTTTCGATAATACGGGCTGCCTCGTCGTTGGTGACGACTTTCTCAAGTCCAGATCCAACTTCGATCCGCACTTTCCGTTCGTTTGGAGCAACCAGCAAGAGCAGTCCGTCATCGCGCTCAACGCTGCCAAGTCCCCATGCATTTGCTAAGTCGAGTGAGTAGGTTTCGATGTCCCATCCTTCCAAGTCAGGCGTGGTCGCGACAACAAACTGGACTTGTGTGTCCTGCTCAAGCTGTCCCAGACGGCGGGTCAGATCGTGCTCGAATTGCTCATCAAACACATCTGCCGCATCAACCACTTGCCCGGTGAGTTCCAGCGCAGGCGTAACCGGTGGAAGCTGGACCTCTTCCGCTCCCGCCGAGCATCCTGCGATCAGGAGCGCAGCGAAAGCGGCAATGAAGGGTCGCGGCACGTTTATGAGTTTGCCGTCAGATCAAGCTCTGGCGCTTCTTCAGCACCTTCGGTCACTGCCGAGTATGGAACCAGCGGGTCCGCACCGTGGATGATGTTCGCGCCGATCGTGTCGGGGAAGGTCCGGATGGTGGTGTTATATTTGCGAACCGCTTCGTTGTAGTCGCGGATCGCGACCGAAATACGGTTCTCCGTGCCTTCAAGCTGACTTTGCAGTGCGAGGAAGTTCTGGTTTGACTGGATCGTCGGATAGGCTTCAAAGCTTGCGAGCAGGCGCCCCAAACCTTGGCTCAATTGGCCTTGTGCCTGAGCCAGTTCTGCCATTTTCGTCTCGTCACCCAGATCATCGGCGCTGACTTGTACCGATGTTGCGCGGGCGCGGGCTTCTGTCACTTCGGTGAGGATGCCGCGCTCGTTTTCGGCGGCACCGCGCGCGACTTCGGCAAGGTTGGGGATCAGGTTGGCGCGGCGTTGGAACTGCGCTTCGACATCGGCCCATTTCGCCTTGGCTTCTTCTTCGGCTGCGGGCACCGAGTTGATGCCGCAGGCGGCAAGCGAAAGCGATGCGGCTGCCACCAAAGCAGCGCGGGTAAGTGTCTTCAGATTCATGTGTGTCCCTCCAAATGGCGCGAGCGTGTCCGTTACGAGAGCCGCGCTAACGTCCTGTATTGTATATATAGCACACCTCGAACCGCTTTCAAGAAGTGTAAACTTGGTTACCAATCGCTTGGCATTCGCGCGCTGACCTGCAAAATAGGGGAGCGGGATCAATTTAGGGGATCGAAATGCTTACAGAATTCAAGGAATTTATTGCCAAGGGCAACGTGATGGAACTGGCCGTCGCGGTGATTATCGCAGGCGCCTTTGCCGTTATCGTGTCGTCATTGACGGCCGATGTTATCATGCCGCTGGTCGGTGCGATCTTTGGTGATGTTGATTTCAGCAGCAAATACATCGTGCTGTCGGGCGAAGTCGAAGCGGGCATGTCATTGGAAGCGGCCCGTGAAGCTGGCGCCAATGTGCTCGCTTGGGGCGCATTCGTGACCACCATTATCAACTTCATCATCCTCGCCTTCATCATCTTCATGCTGGTTCGCTACGCCAACAAGGCGCAGGCGAGCTTTGAAAAGCCTGCAGAAGATACGCCGGCTGAGCCAGAAGGCCCTACCGAGATCGAACTGTTGACGGAAATCCGTGACGCTTTGAAAAAATAATATCGTGATCGCCGCGGTCTAAGGGTCGCGCGCGGCACCGCGATACACTTCACATTAAGCGGGCAGGGTCTATATAGGCCCTGCCCGTTTTTGCGGGATATGGCGATAAATTGCTGCGTGCAATAGGTACAACGGACCCGGGGGCAGTACCCGGCGTCTCCACCATAACCCTCTTATAAAAGAGGATTTTGACGGGGACGAACTAGGATCGACGTGGACTGAAAAGCGTAGTTTTTGCCCGGGCTGAAAACCCCGTAAAACTGTTCATCTTTATAAGTGCAAACGATAACGAAGCACTCGCAATCGCTGCGTAATCTGACGGCCTAACGGCCTGATCTTACAAAGCTAAAGCGCGGTTGGACCGACCGGGCAACAGAACGGATTCCGGGGCTCCGGGGGTAGCTAGCAACAGAAACCCCCACCCTTATTGCTGCGGAATCGAGCCAGATGCTCCTCTTGGTGCAGCGGTCTTCGCCCTTCTGGAAAAGATGCGGGTAGCTAGCAACAGAAACCCCACCTCTTCTTTGGCCGCATTTCTCACATTTTCAATCGGCTGGAATCCATCGAAACTGTCTTGCTATGATGCGGACGGAAAACCGACCTTTGGAACCGATGGTCAGGCGGCTTTTACGAGCCGGGCAGTCTTTGCAGTCAACCAGCGGCGGACGGGCCGGTCAATATACCTGTCTAACAGGAAAGATGCGACCAGTACGATCGGCACACTGATCCATCCAAACAGCGCGACGATCGGCAAGTGGATGGCATAGAGTGGGTAACTGATATCGCCGCTGAGCTTTGCAAAACGTTTGGCGGGCAGCTCGATTATTGCCCCTGCGAGAACACAGGCGGGCAACAAAATTGTCAGTGCCAGAACCAACGGCAAATCAGCCCAGAATGTGAGCGCCACTGGCGCGATACAAACGAGCCATGCCCAATGGCTTTCGATCCGTTTCCCATACCGCTGGAATAACCAGTAAAGCGCAATTCCCGTCGTGAAGGTGAAAGTCAGACGGGCAAGGGCGAATTCCTGCCCATCCCATGTCATGCCGAGGCTACCCTGACCGGTCTGGACCAAGACACTGCACCAGATCAGGCCGGAACCAGCCCAAAACGGCAGCCACGCTTTCCAGCCGAAGCGGTACAGCAAACCAAACCCAATGCTCGCCAACAATTCATAGGCGACCGACCACAGGGCCGTGTTCATCGGGTAGAGCCGTTCGCTCGTCCAGTCGGGTACCAACAAAAGCGATGCCGGGTTACCCCCTCTGATCGCAAGGCCGACAAGAACGCCGGCAAGGAACATCGGATAAAGACGGATCAAGCGAATTCGGATGAAGTTCACCAGCTCGATCCGACCGCCATAGGCGTGACAGAGGACAAAGCCTGAGAGAATGAAAAACAGGTCCACGGCAAGGTAGCCGAGCGGATTTGGCCTGCTCGTATGATAGACCACGACGGCGAATGCCGCGAGCCCACGCATTGCATCGAGCGTATCAAAGCGGTTCGGAGAAGGCACTCAGAAAGCCGAAGTCATGCAGAGTGAAAGCATAAATTGTGCTTATGTCGAAAAATGACGGGCTGCAAACATCATGCCTGCTCTGTCATCAGGCACCGAATTCTATTCGGCGGATTGTTCGCTCGGCGCTCTCAATTCCTGAAGCTCTTTTTCCATTCTAAGCGCGTCCAGTATCTTCGCTCCGGCGAGGAACACCGCGCCGCTGGTGGCGAAGAAAAGCGCCCAGCCCCAATTGCCCGGATATTCTTCCAGATACGAAACGCCGCGCGACATCGCGCCAAGCGCCAAAGCATAGATAATCACGAAGGCTTCGAACCTGTTCTTGATTACAAACAGCCTTCCGATTTTCTTTAGCATGCGCGCTCCCTTGTTAACGTTTTCAACTGCAACACCTGTGCCAACACCGGAATGGTGCGGGTTGCACTGGTTAACGTGTCACAGACTGTAAACAGCCCCGACGCAGGAGCGCAAACGCGTTAACCCAATTCAGGGATAAGTAACGCGTCGAGTAGAGCCTGGCGTGCGGCCATCACAGTTTGCGCAAGGCTGTCTTTGCCAATATCGGCCGGATCGATTTGTTCGGGATAATGCGCGGCAATCGTCGATTCGAGCAAGTCGGCTTTCGCCTCGTCCAGCATGAAGCGCGGATCGACGGCCTCCGGATCGCACACGACGCGCAAGCGAAGGCAGGCGGGCCCGCCGCCATTGGCCATGCTTTGGCGTACATCCACGGGGACGACGTGCTTTATAGGACCGTTTCCGGCCATCATCCGCTCGCAATAGGCCCAAACGCTGCCGCTTTCGCGGCATTCTTCGGGCACGATCAGAGCCATGGTTCCGTCCGGTTGCGTCACCAGCTGCGCGTTGAACAGATAGGTGCGGATCGCTTCTTCGATGGAAACTGCATCGGATGGCACTTCGACCACTTCGAGAGCGGGGAAAGCGCTGCGGATCGCTTCATATGCGCCTGCTTGATCGGCGAAAGCTTCGGCATGGGTGAATAGGACCCGCTCGTTCGCGACAGATACGACATCATTATGGAAAGCGCCTGCTTCAATCGCGGCGGGGTTCTGTTCGATAAACACGCACTTCGCAGGGTCGAGGCCGTGTTGCCGCGCGACAAGGCGGCTGGATTGTTCGTGCTGGCGTGCGGGGAATTTCCCGCCGGGTCGGCCATATACGAACACTTCCACGCCTGCGCTGCCATGTCCTTCGCACAGGCGCATATGATTGGCCGCGCCTTCATCGCCGAATGTCATGGGCGCAATGCCATGGACGGTGAAGTGATCGCGATTGCCAAAGACGACTTCAAGCATGCGCTTGGTATCCGGCCATTCCTGCGCGCGGTGCAGCATTGTGACGAGATTCGCTGGTGTCAGGTGACACTTGCCGTCTTTGGTATCCGGGGCAGGGCTGACTGTGGCAGCATTGGCCGTCCACATGCTGGAAGCTGACCACGGCGCAGCGCGCAATGCAGCGGGCTCCGATCCGTCATAGGCGAGCGAGGCTGCCAGCGCGTTATTGGGGCGGGGCAGCGGCAGCAAAAATCCCTGCACGCCAAGCCGCGCGAGATTGCCGCGCATCTTGGCCACACCCTGAAGCGCGGCGGCTTTCGGATAGGACGGATCGCCTTTGTGGCTGGCGCTCGCGATATTGCCGAGGCTGAGGCCGGCATAATTGTGTGATGGGCCAACGATTCCGTCGAAGTTGATTTCTGTTAGGCTGCTCATCGCGCAACGCTCCATACCGTATCACCTTTGCCCACATCGAGAGCATCGGCAGCGGCCGAATCAATTGCAATCGTACCGTCCTCATTGAAGTGCCTTGCACCATAGCAGGCGCGGAATGTCTCAAGGCGACCGGTGGCAAGGATCGCGCGTTCCCCTTCGAGCAGATCGACGTCGGCAACCTTTGCCTCTTTGCTGTTCTTCACGCTGGTGACGTCATCCGTGCGAGCCACCATGCTTGGGCCGGCGTCGAAAATGTCGACATAGCCTTCGTAATGGAAACCTTCGTTTTCGAGCATCCGCATGGCTGCGCGGCCTGTCGGGTGAGGCACGCCAATCACGCTTTTGGCGTCATCGGATAGCATCGCGACATAGACCGGGTGCTTGGGCATCAGATCGGCGATAAACTGGTTGCCGTTGATCGCGTTGAAGTAATCCGCGTCCTGAAAACTCATGCCGAAGAAACGGCCCGCAACACCATCCCAAAACGGCGATCCGCCGCGCTCGTCAATAATCCCGCGCAGTTCGGCCAGAATGCGATCGGCAAAGCGTTTGCGGTGCATCGCGACGAACAGATACCGGCTGCGGGCGAGCAGCAGCCCTAGGCCGCCTGCGCGGTTATTTGGATGCAAGAACAAGCCGCCAACCTCGCTCGACCCTTCGAGATCGGTGACGAGGCTGAGCAATTCGGCGCGAACTGTGCGGTCCAATTCCTCGGAATACTGCGTCAGCGTGTTGAGGCGATAGGAATAGAACGGCCATTTCTGCCCGACTTTCGTCATCAACTGGCATGTGCCCGCGATTTTCTTTGTCTGGAGATTTTCCAGCACCAGCACGAATTGCTCATCCACCACTTCATCGCCAGTGTTGGCAAAGGCTTCTGCCGCGCGTTCCAGTTTTGAACCCAAAGCAGAGCGGTCTGGCGGGAGATTGGTAAATCCGCCTCCAGTCAGCTTCGCCATCTCATACAGATGCTCAAGGTCGGCAGGGCGCGCAGCGCGCAGGCGAAAGGTCAATTCACATCTCCGGCAAGCGCACCGTCGGCGATGCGCGAAAGGACTAGGGCAGACAGCGCGGCGCGCTCTTTCAGGCTGGGCACGATCAGGAATTCGTCGGCGGAATGGATGGACCCGCCGCGCACGCCCATCGTATCGACAACTGGTACGCCGCAGGCGGCAATGTTGTTGCCATCGCACACGCCGCCGGTTGATTTCCAGGCGATATGTTGGCCCAGCTCATCGCCGCATTCCTTGACCAGTTCGAACAGCCGCTGAGCGTTCTCATCGACTGGTTTCGGAGGGCGAGTGACACCGCCGTGGCGATGTGCGGTGACTTCGTGCGTGGTTTCAATCTCTGCGAGCAAGCTGTTGAGCGCGCTGTCAAAACCTTCCATCGCCTCGGTTGATTTGGGGCGAATATTGAAGCGCAAAACGACGTGATCCGGCACCACATTGTTGGGCCCGCCGCCTTCGAGCTTGGCAGGGTTCACAGAGATGTCTTCGCGCTCCATGCCTTTAAGGCGCAAGATTAGATCAGCCGCCGCGACGAGAGCATTGCGCCCTTCATGCGGATTCCGTCCAGCATGGGCTGATTTGCCTTTGATTGTGATCGAATAATTGCCCGTGCCCCCGCGTGCATGGGCGAGCGTTCCATCGGGCAGTGCAGCAGGTTCATAAGTAAGCGCAGCGAGTTTCCCGCGAGCCATTTCCGCTATCAAAGCCGAACTGCCGAGTGATCCGGTTTCTTCGTCTGAATTGATCAGAATGTCATAGCCAAGGGACGATGCTTTCCCGCTCGTTTCAAATGCTTTCAGCGCGTGCAGGATAATGGCGATACCACCCTTCATATCGGCCACGCCCGGCCCGTTCAGAACATCATATTCGAGCCAAGTTTGATCCTGAAACGGATGATCTTTGGAAAAGACCGTGTCCATATGCCCCGTGAAGAGCAGGCGCCGATTGGCCGTCGGGCGGACGCGGACGATCAGATGTTGACCATTCCCAATTGCAAATTCTTCGCCATCGGCGGCGATTCCTGTGACGGGTGCTGGATCGACCAATTCAATCTCGCCGGGCAGCACGGAAAACGCATCTGCGAGCATATCGGCTTGTTTTTTCAAACCCTCCAGATTGCCCGTACCGGTGTTGATTGCGCACCACGCCTGCACGTCATTCAGCATTGCAGTAGCGTCAATTTGATCGAGAATTTCAGGTTTCATATGTGACTACCTCTAGCGGGGGAATTGGACCTGTCCAACCCGTTGCAATCGACCTGTGAATTGGCCATATCGCATCTTGTCCTCCTCCCCAGGACCCTTTTCAGGAGTCTAGAGGACCATAATGAGCAACATGACCACCCGTGCAGGCCTTTCGATTGATGATCGGTTGGCGACTTTTCTCGAAACGCAGGTTCTGACCCCTTTGGGGCGGGACGTGGATGCGTTCTGGAATGGGTTTGCTGCTCTGTGTGCAGACTTCGCACCGCGCAATCGATCGTTGCTTGCAAAACGCATTGAGCTGCAGTCACAAATCGATAACTGGCACATTGATCGGCGCGGAAAGCCGCATGATGCGGCCGAGTACCGCGCGTTTCTGGAGAGTATCGGGTACCTCGTTCCCGAGCCTGAGGATTTCACCATCGGCACGCAGAATGTCGATCCCGAAATCGCGACGATGGCGGGGCCTCAGCTTGTCGTGCCGATCCTGAATGCGCGTTTTCTGCTCAACGCCGCCAATGCACGTTGGGGCAGCCTGTATGATGCATTTTACGGCACCGACGCGCTGGATGCGCCGCCTGCCCAGTCGGGCGGATATGACAAAGCGCGCGGCGATGCTGTGATTGCGCGTGGGCGTGAATTTCTGGATCAGGCATTGCCACTGGTCGATCAGAGCTGGGCTGATCTTAAAGATGAGCATGACGGCAAGTTGCAGGATGAGAGCCAGTGGGTTGGCTTTACGGAAAACGGCCTGCTGTTCCGCAACAATGGCTTGCACATCGAAGTTGTTTTTGACCGCGATCTACCTGTCGGCAAAGATGACAGGGCAGGCATCGCAGACATCAATGTCGAAGCTGCGTTGACGACGATTGCCGATTGCGAAGACTCGGTTGCTGCGGTTGATGCCGAGGATAAATTGCTGGCCTACACAAATTGGCTCGGCATCATCCGCGGCGATTTGCAGGAGAGCTTCGATAAAGGTGGCAAAACGCTCACCCGCCAGCTCAATAGTGACAAGACCTATAAAGACGGCGCGGGGCACGAGCACAGTCTGTCTGGTCGCAGCCTGATGTTTGTCCGCAATGTCGGTCATCTTATGACCAATCCGGCGATCAAGCTGGCCGGTGGACGCGAGATTCCCGAAGGAATCATGGATGCGGTATTCACCAGCGCGATCAGCACTATTGATGTTGAGGGACGTGCCAAATTTGGCAATTCCAAAGCGGGCAGCATCTATATCGTAAAGCCCAAAATGCACGGACCCGAAGAGTGCGCTTTCACCAATGATCTGTTCGATGCGGTTGAAGATCTGCTTGGACTGCCGCGCCACACGATCAAGGTTGGCGTGATGGACGAAGAGCGCCGCACAAGCGCCAATTTGGGCGCGTGTATCCATGCTGTGAAAGACCGGATCGTGTTCATCAACACCGGCTTCCTTGATCGGACCGGCGATGAAATTCACACTTCGATGCAAGCAGGACCAATGATGCGCAAAGGCGCAATGAAGGGCTCTGATTGGCTGAAGTCATACGAAGCGCGCAATGTCGCGATTGGCCTCAAACACGGGCTGTCCGGTGTGGCGCAAATCGGCAAAGGCATGTGGGCCGCGCCTGATCTGATGAGGCAAATGATGGTCGAAAAGATCGGTCATCTGCGCGCTGGCGCGAACACTGCATGGGTGCCTTCGCCAACGGCGGCGACACTTCACGCGCTGCATTATCATCAGGAAAACGTGTTCGACATTCAAAAGAGCCTGCCGGAGCCCGCTGGCCTTGATGCGCTGCTCAGTATCCCACTCGCCGAAAACACCAATTGGCCGGAAGAGGAACTGCGCGACGAACTGGACAACAATTGCCAGGGCTTGCTTGGCTATGTCGTGCGCTGGGTCGATGCCGGGGTGGGTTGCTCCAAAGTGCCTGACATCAATGATGTCGGCCTGATGGAAGATCGCGCAACACTGCGCATCTCGTCCCAACATATCGCCAACTGGCTGTTGCATGGGGTGGTGAGCGAGGCACAAGTGATGGATAGCCTCACCCGTATGGCGGCCAAGGTTGATGCGCAAAACGCGGATGATCCGACCTATATCCCGCTAACGGGCTATGAAAATGCACCCGCATTCAGCGCGGCAAAAGACCTGATCTTCAAAGGCGTGAAGCAGCCCAGCGGCTATACAGAGCCGCTGCTGCATGCTTGGCGACAGGTGAAGAAACAGTAGGCGGGATCGGGGGCTATTGTTCCGGTTCGATATCGTCCCAATCGATATCGAGGTCACCCAAATCAAGCTCAATATCGAATCCACCTTCATCGAGCGCCGCGACAGCTTCTGGGCCTTCTTCGGCTTGCAATTTCAGCTTGAATAGATCGTCTTCAACGGCGGCGCTCATCATTGCGATTTCGCCAGCGACCTCTTCATCCGAAAGGCTTGGATCGAAAGTGGCTGTGGTGATCAGTTTAACGCGGCAAGCGTTCTCACCGGTCGGCACGACGAAGTGTTCTTCGACTGACAGGAGTAAGTCGTTGATGCGTGGTTGGATAACGCATTCAACTTTGTGACGTTCACCTTCGACGCGTTCCAGAACTGTGAATTGAAAGCTAACGCCTTCCAGTTCGTCCATCGTGAGGGCGTAGCGATCTGTTTCGCCTTCGACTTTTGCGACATTCGCGCCGCGCGCGATATGGGCAAAGCGCGGATCGGAAATGTCGATCAGGGGGAATACATCCGCACAAGAGCGCTCGATATCGACCTCTGCTTCGAATGTTACCGGGCCTTCAATCATTGGTTTTTTCTTGTTGAAACCGAACATTGGTTTTCCTTCCATCACGGCGACAATGGCGTGGGGATAGGGGCAATTTCCTAAGACTGCGTTGCCATCGTCGGATCGCAGCGCAGCGTCACAACGCATCAACGCTTGGCTATCGATCGCGGTTGAGTACAATTGCGTGCATGCGCAGAGTCTTCGCCACATTTGCTTGCTTTTTCCTGCTGGGCAGCGCGACCTTTGCCGGTGAGGATGCCTTGGATCCTTCATCATCGAACGCGTTTCACAAATGGGTGAATGTGAAGTCAGACCGCTTGGACCACTATCAGGCATTTGAAGCATTTCTGCGCAAACGCGGCGTGAACAACGTCGTGCCTGCGTGGCAGCTTTGGCGGATCGATGGGCAATATGCGAAACGGTGCGGGACAGATTTCTTCGCGGTGCCGCCTCGCAAACACTGGCCGAGCATCGTACCTGCGCTGTTGCTCATTCGAGATGAGGTTGTGCCAGTTGTTGGGACGGTTGATGTGGTCTCGGCTTCGCGTACGCCAGAGATTAATGCATGTGTAAATGGCGCCTCGCGTAGCAAGCATTTGCAATTCCGTGCTCTCGATCTGGTCACCGAAAGACAGCAGGATCGCACCAAGCTGTTCACCAGTCTGTGCAAGTTGCAACGGCGGGTTGGAGCTAGGACTAAGATGGGCCTTGGGGCGTATTTTGATCCCGACGACAAACCGCGAAACACAGCGGGCCGGTTCCACATCGATGCGGAGGGCAGCCGGACATGGGGTTTCGATTACACCCGCAAATCAAGTCCCTGCGCCAAGTTGCTCAGGCAAGTGTCTTAGCAAGCGCGACAAATTCCGCCACGCTCACAGTTTCTGCGCGCCGGGTTTCATCGATGCCGACTTTCGCAAGCGCATCCAGCGCACCGGGCACGCCTTTCAGGCTTTGGCGCAGCATTTTTCGGCGCTGTCCGAAGGCGGCTTCGGTAAGGCGTTCGAGTGTCCGCGCCGAGACGCCTTCCGGTGCTTCTTTAGGTGTGACATGCACAATGGCGCTCATCACTTTTGGCGGAGGAGTGAAGGCGCTGCGGTGGACCTTCATCGCTAGTTTGGCGCTGCTGCGCCATTGGGCGAGCACTGCGAGACGGCCGTAGGCGCTGCCGCCTTCTTTGGAGACGATCCGCTCGGCCACTTCGCGTTGAAACATCAGCGTAAGGGACTGCCACATTGGCGGCCAATCGGCCCCGCCAAGCCATTTCACAAACAAGGCGGTGCCGACATTGTATGGCAGGTTGGACAGCACGTGAAATGGCTCGCCGCCCATAATTTCACCGTGATCCAGCTTCATCGCGTCGCCTTGGATGACAGTGAGCTGACCTGGGAATGCGTCCGATAATTCAGCGAGCGCTGGCAGGCAGCGTTCGTCCATTTCGATGGCGGTCACATTGGCGCCCGCACGCAAGAGCGCGCGGGTTAAGCCGCCCGGTCCGGGGCCGACTTCGAGAACATTCGCGCCGCTTAAGTCACCGGGTAGGGCAGCGATCCGGTCCAGCAATTGCTCATCAAGCAGAAAATTCTGACCAAGCGCTTTGGATGCTGAAAGGCCGTGCCGCGCAATGGTTTCGCGGATTGGCGGTAGTTCAGGCATGTGCGCTCGCGGCTGCGCGCGCTTTGGCGCACGTTCCTGCCATGCGGATCGCTGCGCACATTGCGCTTGGATCGGCCGTGCCTTGGCCAGCGATGTCGAACGCAGTGCCATGATCAGGTGATGTGCGGATAATCGGCAAGCCGAGCGTCACGTTCACGCCCTCGTCAAACTCCAGCGCCTTTAGAGGAATGAGAGCCTGATCGTGATACATACAAAGTGCCGCATCATAGGTTTCGCGCATCCGCGGCGTGAACAAGGCATCACCCGGAACGGGGCCGGTCACATTGAAGCCTTCGCCGCGCAAAACATCAATCGCTGGTTGGATAATGCGCGTTTCTTCGTCGCCAAATTGGCCGTTCTCGCCCGAATGCGGGTTTAGCCCAGCAATCGCCAGACGAGGGTTGCCAACGCCGAAATCCCATTGGAGAGCTTTGGCCACGATCCGTGTCTTGTTCGCAATGAGGTCGCTAGAGAGCTTCAGCGGGACGTCCGCCAAAGCGATATGGACAGTCAAAGGCACGGCGCGAAGCGATGGCCCCGCCAGCATCATCACGGCATCTTCCGGCGATAGTCCGCAGGCACTGGCAAGAAATTCGGTCTGACCCGGAAATTCAAAGCCGACCTCCATCAAGCCTGCCTTTGCGATCGGGGCAGTGACCATGCCAGATGCTTCTGCACGAACCGCAAATCGCGTTGCCCATTCGAGCGATGTCAGCGCCAATTGTGCGCCAAGGCGTGTCGGCTTCCCGGGAGTGTAGGGAACATCAAGCCCGGCGAGCACAGGGAGTCCGGCATGAAACGCCATGGGTGCTTCGTCAGGCTGCGCGATAGGAACGACGGGGCAATCAGCACCGCACGCTTCCGCAGCATTCTTGAGGACCTCTACGCCGCCGACGACAAAGAAGGTTTGTGAACGCCAATCGCTGCGCATCCGCGCATAGCTGGCAGTGATAATCTCCGGTCCGACCCCCGCCGGGTCGCCAAGCGACACAGCCAGCGGAAACGGGGTTGTGCTCATGGCGTCGGCTCAGTTGGTCTCGATATAGGCGTCGTTGCGCAGATCGCGCAGATAACGCTGCGCGCGCTTCGTGATCCGCTCTTGCTCGAGCTGATTCATCACCTCTTCAAAAGTCGGAGCACCTGAATCCTCGGGATCATCCCGGCCACACAGCATAAGCACACGCACGCCATCCTGCGGAGTACCGAATGGCCGCGTTGTTTGGCCGATCTGCAGGTTCAGAACCATATTGCGGAGCTGATCTGGCAGGCGGCTGGCGCTGATATCGTTGTTCTCGACCACTGAGGCGCCGAGTTCGGTTTCTGCCCGGCCAGCATCCGCGCAGCCACGCAGAGTTTGGACAAAGGCGTCGAACTCGGCGACCTTTGCCTCGGCAACGGCCTGCGTCACATCAGGTTCAAAAGTGATCGCGATCTGTTTCAGGTTCAACACGGCGTTGTTCGGGTCAGCCATCAAAACCTGACGCTTGTTTGTCAGATAGAGGATCGAAAACCCGCCCGGAATTTCGATTGGCCCGACAAGTTGACCCGGCTGCATGCTGCGCGCCGCATCTTCGAGAGAGGCGTTCTTTAGCTGTGGGAGGCGAATCCAGCCAAGGTCGCCGCCGACGACAGCGGTGGTGGCTTCGGAGTATTGCCGCGCATAGGCTGCAAAACTGCCGCCCTGACGCAGCTGTTCCATGATCCCTTGAATATTGGCGAGAACCGTTGCCCGATTCTCTGTCGTCGCGTTCACATAGATTTCACTCAGACGATACTCGTCGGTTCCGCGCGCTTCTTCCATCCGTCTCAGAACGTCATTCACCTCTTCAGCGGATACGTTGACGAACGGAGTGATGTTCCGGCGCAGCAGGTTTTCCCATGCAATCTCGCCTTCGATCTGACGCTTAAGCGCAGCAGGCGAGGAGCCGATCGAGTTCAGGTATTCAGCCATTCGCTCAGGATTCTGACCGAAGTTCTGCACGGCGAGCTGTTGGTATGTTTGCTCAACTTCAGCACGGCTCGCCGGTAATTCAATCGCCTGAGCCGCCTGAATTTTCAGCGTTTCATCGATCAGATTGCGAAGGATTTGCACCCGCAAACGCTTGAGATCGTCTTCGGAAAATTGGTTTTGCGAAGCCGAGGTTAACAACGCGACGCGCTGATTGATGTCTGTTCGCGTGATAACATGGCCATTGACCACAGCGGTTGCCGAACGTTCGCCAACTTCCTCCGTACCGAAAATGTCGAAGTTATCGGGGAAGTTGAAAGGGTCGGCTGCAATGGGCTGTGCCGTATCTTGGGCGCTAGCCGGCAGAGCGGCGAATCCCATCAGGCCCGCAGCAAAAATTCCAGCACAGTTTTTCGAAAAAACCTTCATGGTCACGTAATAAATCCCGATTCAATCTGTCGCATAAGACTAGCGATTTGGTGTGTTCGCGCGGCCCCTCTCGCGCTTCTTTTCCCAGCTATGCCCTCGCTTGGCTTAACGGAGGCTGAGTAGCTCTTTGGCCTGTTAGACAGCGCCCTTAACGTCTTTTTGACGCGCTGCCAATTCGCGATGAGCCGCTTTGCCCTGATACCATCATTAGGCATGCGCGCCATTCTCCGGCAATGCGCGCCTGATCTACTGGAAACCGAGGTTTCTTAGCGCGAAGAACAGCTGGAACGTGTTTCCGCGCTCGGCATCGCCGGCTGTGATAAAGTCGCGGCGCCAAGTAAGCCCCATATCGATGCAATCATCCTGATAAGCGATGCCAAGGCGGGTACGGATCGGTTCAAAACCGTCGGGCGCGAATGTTGGATCTTCGTCGGCCCCGGTGAGGTTGAAAACCCCTGAGCCAAAGGCCGACCAATGCGGACCGAATGCGACGCGCGCAGCGACGCGAAATTCTTCGCGATCCTGCAAATCCTCGACTTCCTGAATATCGCGGTTGAGACGCAAATAGCCAAGTTCGAGATAGGTTTTTCGGGAGCCGATCGTCGCATCGATTTCATTCCGGCGAACCGCCAGATTGTCTTTGTCCAAGCGGAAGCGATGCGTGAATTGGAGGAAATCGCGATAGCGAACTTCGGTGCGGCCTACAAAGTCGGAAACTTTGTCTGAAAGACCAGTACCATCCGGGAAGACATCGCGCTGTGCGTCAAGCCGGTAGGATTGGCCCACGGTGGTTTTGACGTCCCAACCAGGCTTGGCGAGGGACCAGTCGATGCCCCAGGTCACACGCGCACCATCTTCGACCCGGTCGTATCCCGGAAAACGGTTCAGCGCAAACAAGTTGGAATCTTCCAAATCGATTGCGCGCGCATCTTCATTCGGGATGCCGAGGTTGCGAACTTTGGGGCTGGCGACGATCTGAACGCGCGGGGTCAGCACTTGCGTGCCACCAAATGCCTCGCCAGCAAACGGCCATTCGATATCGATTGCTGCGGTGGCGATGCCGCGGCCTGTCCAACCTTCATCACCGCGATAACTCTCTGTCAGTGTCGCGAGTGTGTTATCCGTGTGATAAATATCACCGCGTACCAAGCCGGTAAGCGTCACCACTTGGCCAAAGTCTGTCACTTTGCGCAAATCCCAGCGCGCTCCGGCGAATGCGCGCTGTGTGTCCTGCCCATCGGTGCGGATCAGTCCAAGCGTGTTGGCTTGCAACTGCAATTTGCCGCCGACAACGGGGGTATCAATCAGTTTGCGGTAATCGAGTGCAGGGATCGCCACAGGGATTTGTCCCTGTTCGGCGTTGATCCGCAGCGTTTGCGTGGCCCAACCGGCCAATGAAAAATACGAATCCTCGTCAATTCGTTCCAGATTGACGGTCGAACGCAAACGGTCATCACGGCTAAGGTCGTACCGGCGCAGGAATGTGCGGTCGCTGGCCACGCGGACAGAGCCCGTCAGGCTCCATTCCGGCGTGAACTGAAACTTGCCGTTGGCGAACAGATAGCCGCGCGGATCGCTTGTCGTCGTTGGCACGCCCGTAAAGTCGGCGACGCGGCTGGACACGGTGGCATAACCGGTCACCTGATAGGCGCCTTTTTCGGTCAGATGACGCCACTGCGCGCGCGCCATTGGGGCAACGTCGGTGAAGACGGAGGCACCCAGTCGCAAATCCTGATTGTTGGACAGCCGCCAGTAATAATCGCCTGAAAGCTCCAGCCCATTTACGCCCGAAATCCGCAAATCTGGCACGAGGAATCCGGATTCGGCGTTGCCATCTGTACGCAGAGAAAGCCCGGGCAAGGGCAAGATACGCGCGCCGAACAATTCCAGCACCGCGCCTTTAAAAGTCACGCGGTTCTCGCTGGGGTCAAACGTCACGCGGTCTGCAGTAACGCGCCAGCTGGGATCCTTTGCACAGCCGTCTTCGCCGGTAACAGCGCATGCGGTGTAGGCGGCATCGGTAAGCACGACGGTGCCATCCTCTCCGCGTCCACCGGAGCGGGCGGCCAATCTTCCGCCCGCGCGCAAGGCGACGAGCAATTCTTCCATCGCGCCCGCTTCAAATTTGTCGTTCAGCTCAAGGCTTTCGGTGTAGAGCTGGTTGCCGCGATCATCGACGAAACGAATTCTGCCGCTTGCGAGAATTTGGCCTGTCTTGCGGTTCCACAAAACCTGATCAGCGCGAACGGAGCCTTCATCGCTGCGTAAGATAACATCGCCGCGCGCAACGACCGTTTCATTCTCGTTGTCGTAGGCGAGCTGTTCGGCTTCGAATTCAATCTGTTCCCCGGCAAGCAATTGCGTAGGGTCTGATTTTTTTGCTGCGTCGTCAGCCGGATCTGCCTTGGGCTGTTCGGTTGCAGGACTTTCGACCGGGCGATCTTGGGCAGTGGCTGGCGCCGACAGGATAAGCGCGCCGGACCAGACTGCCGCTAGCGCAATCTGGCTTGCCTTGCTGTGCAAATATGTGCCGAGCGTGACCAACCTTGTGCCTTTCCAGCGTGCAATTATTGACCCGAGAAAACAGCGTTCGGGTGAGATGTCTTGCCTATTGCACCGCTCGCGCTTAATCGCAATCGCCATTCAAGGGCCGGTGCACCGGGACCGATAAACCGCCCCACTCGTTGGGAAATTGATCGGCCAGAACGCCATAATCAGGCCAACCTTAATATAGACAGATCGCGGGAGACCCCATGCAAATCCATTTCACCGACACTGCGCCTTCCGATGTGCGCCTATCTGCGCGGATCGTAAATCACTCATCGGGCATGACTGATCTTGATGCCGCGGTTGTCGACGGTGCCAAGGCTTCGCGCTTTAATGGCCGGACAGGACAGACGTTTGAGACATTTGTAACGGCAGGCGGAAGTGTTCGCCGGATCGCATTGGCTGGTGCGGGTGAGACCGACTCTGCAAAGCGCGGATTGAATGTCGAAAAAGCGGGCGCTGCGCTCGTCGCGAAATATCTGCGCTCGGGCGAGACCGAAATGGTTGTCGACCTTGGGCATGCTGATCTTTCGGCTGATGAAGCCGCTGCCGCGCTCCTCGCGATGCGCCTGCGCGCGTGGCACTATGATCAATACCGCACCACGCTCGCCAAAGAGAAGAAAGTCACCTTGGCGAAAGTGCATGTGACCAACGCACCTGATGGCACCGAAGCGGCGTGGGCGGAGCAGTCCGCGATTGCGAAGGGTGTGGAATTCACAAAACGCCTGATCACTGAACCTGCAAACATCCTGTATCCCGAAAGCTTCGTAGAGCGTTGCCGCGAAGCCTTTGAAGGCACTGGCGCTGAAATCTCCGTGCTCGACGAAGCCGCTATGGAAGAGCTTGGCATGGGCGCATTGCTCGGTGTCGGGCAGGGCTCGGTACGGGAATCGCGTATTCTGGCGATCCGCTGGAACGGCGGCGGCGACGAAAAACCGACTGTACTGGTCGGCAAGGGTGTTACGTTCGACACTGGCGGCATTTCGTTGAAACCGCCTCCCGGTATGGAAGATATGAAGTGGGATATGGGCGGCGCAGGCGCGGTTGCAGGCGGAATGCTTTCCATCGTTTCGCGCAAGGCAAAGGCCAACGTCGTCGGCGTTATGGGCCTTGTCGAGAACATGCCCGATGGCAATGCGCAGCGTCCCGGCGATGTTGTTACCACAATGAGCGGTCAGACGGTCGAAGTGCTCAACACCGATGCTGAAGGGCGCTTGGTCCTCTGTGATGCGCTGCATTGGGCACAGGAAGAGTATAATCCTGCGCGTATTGTCGATCTCGCTACGTTGACGGGGGCGATGATCATCGCGCTTGGTCATGAGCATGGCGGCTTGTTCTCGAACGACGATACGCTGGCCGAGCAGTTGAGCGAAGCGGGCTTTGCCACCGGTGACAAGCTGTGGCGTCTGCCGATTGGCCCTGCTTACGATAAGCTCATCGACAGCCCGATTGCCGACATCAAAAACGTCGGCCCGCGTCCGGCGGGTTCGATCACGGCCGCGCAATTCCTGCACCGCTTTATCAAAAAGGGCACCCCTTGGGCGCACCTCGACATTGCGGGCATGGTGTTCTCTGACAAGCCGGGCCACACATGGGACAAAGGCGCAACTGGGTACGGCGCGCGCTTGCTCGACCGCTTTGTAAAAGACGTGGCGGAGTAAGAATGCGCGCGGTCGTGCATTTCGGCCTGCAAGGCCGCAAGGGCGACCGCCCGCCCGAGCTTATGCGAGGAAGCCAAGTGAGCGGATGCGAACGCCGGCGCATGAGGCCCTAGATGGGAAAAATGCGTAAAAAGTCGGATCTGCCTTCGAAGATTTGCGCGACCTGCGGCTTGCCTTTCACTTGGCGCAAGAAGTGGGAACGGGATTGGGATAGCGTGCGCTATTGCTCGGAACGCTGTCGGCGTTCAAAAAGCAAACCATGAAGATCGATTTCTGGCAGCTTTCGCGTGATCCTGCGGACACGGTGTGCACTTTAATTGCGCAGCGCGTGCTTGATTCCGGTGAGCGGCTGCTGGTCGTTAGCAAGGATGCCGCACAGCGTGAGGCGATTTCCAAGGCTCTGTGGAAGCGCGGGTCGACCGCGTTTCTTGCCAATGGCGAAGCGGGCAGCGACGGGGATGATCGCCAGCCTATATTGCTTTCTGATAAAACCGAGGCTGCGAATTCTGCGAGCCACATCATCTATGCCGATGGCGAATATCGTGAGGCGGAAGGTTTCGCGCGCACATTCCTGCTGTTTGATGATGCAAGTCTGGAGGCGGCGCGTGCCACGTGGCGTTCGCTTGACGGTATCGATGGCCTTGAACGCTCCTTTTTCCGTCAGGATGGCGGCAAATGGGTGAAAGTCGCCTGATCTTGGGGAGATGATGATGCGTAAGATGATTGCACCACTAGCAGCCGCTGCGATGCTGACCGCGTGCGGATCGGACAATTCCGAGACGGTTTCAGCCGACGAAGGCGAATACAGCATCGATGCTGAATCTGGCGAGACTACTGCCACGGTCCAGACCGAGGATGGCACGGCGACATTCAGATCAGGGGCCGATGTGCCGGTTGATCTGCCGCCAGGCTTCAGCCTTTATCCCGGCGCAACGGTCACCTCGAACAGTCGTTTTGAACAAGAGGGCGGCGGCGGACAGGTTGTCCTGCTGTCTTTTGAGAGCGAAGACAGCAGCGAGCAAATCGCGCAATTCTATCGCGATGCCGCGAGTGAAGCAGGCTTCAAAATCGCGGTTGATGCCAGCATGAATGGCGGCCAGCTTATCACCGGTGAGAGCAAGAATGGCGGCGTTTTCACGCTCAGCACTTCGGCCGAAGAAGGCAAGACGCTCGCTCAATTGACGACGGGCCTTGGCGAGATCACCCCCTAACCCCATATCAAAAGCTTGAACTGGCGTGCCAGCGCGGCTAAGCGCGCGCCGGAAATCATTAAGCGCACCCCCGCGCGTTTCACTACGCATTTTTCTATAAGGAATTCATCATGGCGGTTACCCGCACCTTTTCGATCATCAAGCCTGACGCGACAAAGCGTAACCTGACCGGTGCCGTCACCAAAATGCTCGAAGAAGCCGGCCTTCGTGTCGTCGCTTCCAAGCGTATTCACATGACTCGCGAGCAAGCCGAAGGCTTTTACGCTGTCCACTCAGAGCGTCCGTTCTTCGGTGAGCTCGTCGACTTCATGATGAGCGAGCCAGTTGTTGTGCAGGTTCTTGAAGGTGAAGACGCCGTAACCCGCAACCGCGACATCATGGGCGCGACCAACCCTGCGGACGCTGCCGAAGGCACCATTCGTAAGGAACTGGCGCTTTCGATCGGTGAAAACACCGTACACGGCAGCGACAGCGAAGAAAACGCGAAGATCGAAATCGACTTCTTCTTCTCGGCAGACGAAATCGTCGGCTAAGCTGCGCTTTCAACCGAATTCAAAAGGGGCCGCTCCAGCGATGGAGCGGCCCCTTTTTTATCGTCTCGCGGTTTTCGGATCATCGATGCACATCGCCCACGCAGTCCCAGAATTTTTGGGCGTCGGTGTGTGATGTCGCGCAGATGATCTGCTTCCAGTTTGACCCACCGCTCTGGCGGTCTTTGGCGCTGTAATATTGCAGGTACGCCGCACGCGCACCGGAAGTGTCATCGTTATCCTGAATGCGAGCGGCGATTGTGCCGATATTTGCGGGCGTAAAGCCGTTCAACTTGTACGCTTGGCTGAAACGGTATTCGCTTTGCCAAGAATTACCCCCGCTGCTGTCGGGACGATAGCTGTGCACTTCATAATCGGTCATCGCCCCGGTCGAGGTGTCATAATTGGCGACGGTGAATGAGGGCAGATTTCCGTTATATGTCGTAACAGATGGCGCGACCCGGACGGCAAGATAGGCTCCCCCCTCGTTGGAAAGGACTCGCATCTCATCCATGTGGGTATGACCTGCATAAGCGCCGACGATTGGCCGCGTGGCCCTGGGCACAGTCGTTTCAAAGGCGCTTTCAAAACGGTCATGCCATTGTTTGCCGCCGCTATAGCCATCAATTCCAGGTGGAATATGCATGAGCAAAATCGCGTTGCGTTTCGCGGCGTCCTCATCAGCGGGTGATAGGGTTTTTGTGAGCCAGTTTTTCTGCGCTGTTCCCGGATCATCGGGCATGTTGCCGCATCCACGACCTGTGTCAGGAAAAGAATGGGACCAAAACGTCCCGAGGACGAGGAAGTCGGTGTCTGGCACTGTCGGGTGCGTCACGCTGTAAAACCCTGAATTGACGAAATCCTTCGCTTCGGATTCTGTAAGGGTCGGCATATCCGGACCCAGATCTTTGAGAAATTCTCCTCCCACCCGCAGGTTATAGTCGCCGCAGCCCGCATCATTGTTGCCCAGCGCCGCGACTATCGGAGTGTCGGGAAAACTCTCTTCGATCATGAGATTGACAAACTCGACTGTCTTCGCTGCGAATTCCACGGGATCATCGACCGGCTTGGACGTTCGCGGATGTCTGACCCATGTTTTTGCCTCGGCATGTTCGCGGAAATCATGCGCAAGATAGTCACCAGTATAGAGCACAAAATCGTGCTCCTGCGCCGCGGCCTCGCTCAGCGCAGACATCATCAAGGCAAAGTTGCTGTCATATTTGCGATCGAGCGTGGGTTTATCGCTCGCATCGAAATGTTGCTTCCACTCTTCAACTGGCAAATTCTGAACGATCAGATGCTTGTCGTTATAGTACGGGCTGAAGTGAATATCGCTCAGATGAACAAATTTCCCCGTTAGCGGAGTGCCTGAACCTGCCGTTTCGCCTTCTACGAAAAGGGCTTCTCCCTCGGCATCTTGCGGCGCTTCGCTACAAGCTGACAATATTGTCACGCAACCTGCGGCAAGTGTTATTCCAATGCGTTGAGATAGTGTCATGATAGTATCCCCCAATACTTGTAAGGAGATGAGTATCACAGGCGCTCGTATTTACGAAATGCCGGAATTACTTTTGGGAAAAGCGGGCCAATTGGTCTGCATGTGCAACGTGACGGCCCGACTGGCTCTCTAACATCTGCGACTGCATTGCTCTCAGCGCGTCTGGTGTCAGATCCATGCCCAGCGTGCTGTAGGTGCGCGTGATTTCACCTTCCCAATCGGCGTTGAGCGCATCGAAATGCAAGCGGGCAACTGGGCCTTTCCAGTTCGCGAGCGCCGAAGCCATGCGGTCTTCGCGAAGCGCCAGTTTGCGGCGCCATTCCTGTTCAATCCATTCAAGATCACAGGTGTCGCATTGGATCGCCATCTGGTTGGCCACTAGCGATACCGCGCTGCGCAACACGGCTTCGCTATCACGCTCCGCAAGAACCAGCTTGGCGTCCGGAAATTGCGCAAGAAGCGTCGCGAGGTCTTCTGAGAAAGCAGGAACCTTAAACACGCGGGGGCGATTTGCGAGCCCGCGATGAGCCGCATCGCTGCGCAGCATACGTGAGAATTCGCGGTAAATCGGTGCAGGGTCGCGTGCTTCGGAGAAGGCTGTGTAAGACGGGATGTGCCACTGCGCTTCATAGATCGAATGGTTGAGAGCCGCTGCGATCCAACCAAGTTCTTCCTCAACTGCGCCGCTTGCCATGGGGTGGATCACGTCAATCCAGGGATTGATCCGTCGCATCATCATAAGGTCAAATGCGCCTTTGATCCGGCGGAGATCGGGAATGCTCGGCACAGGATGCATCGCATCGCAATACCGAGTGGCCGAGTGCGCCGGGTCTGCCGCGAGCAGCTTGTGAATGCGCGTCGTTCCGCTGCGCATATGGCCGATCACAATGATTGGCGGAGCGAGTTGGGTTTCGAGTAGATGCGGCTTTTTCGACCATAACGCGCCAAACCGAACCCTGTTTTTGATGACTCGGGTTAGCTGACCCCACGCCATCGTCCGTCCCATCGGGTTCAGGTCGGCTTCGTTTTCAATCGCAGCGACCAGCTTTTCCAGACGGAGGCGGAAGTCGGCAACATCCTCAGACGAACGCGCGGCTGCTTCAGCATCCTTGGCTCGATCACCCAGATTTTTGGTAGCCGAATGCCAAAGATCATCTGGATCGAGAGAGGGCGGAGGAAGCCACCCTTTGCTCCATGCCTGTTCAAGCCAGCCATTGGATTTGTCGATGATCGGTGCTCGGGCAAGGGGGTGGGATCGTTCTGGAACCACAATATTCAGAACATATCCGCAGCGTCTTGAAGTTTCGTTATCCTCGCAGGTGCGACGCTGCGCCAACTGCGCATGAGCCACTCTTCAACATGCGTCCAATCCACATCGGCACGGTTGAGGATAAGGCCGATCCAGCCGCTCGCTCCATAGAATGCGGGTTTGAAGTAAACGTCCGGCTGCGCTTCGATCAGGCCCAGCATTTCGTCCATGCCGCTTGTCTTGACGAGCAAGGCGATATGCTCGCTGCCATGATGCCGGTCGCTGAAATAGGCGAAGAACTTGCCTGCTTTTTCGCTGCCGACGCGAAATCCCGGTGCGCCGTGGCTTTCGCGGCTATGCGTTTCCGGCAAGGCAAGCGCGAGTTCGCTCACGCGGCCAAGCAAGTAATCTGGGTTGAGCCCGCGAGAGACGTAATCGGCGACGGCGCGGGGGTAGAGTTGATGCTCTGCAAACTTTACCCGTCCGGCCAGAGTTTCCGGTGTCTCACCTTCTCGGATCGCGACGCGCGCCTGAGCCAGCACTTCGCCTGCATCCAGCTCCGGTGTTACGACATGGACGCTCGCGCCTGCATGGCTGTCTCCGGCTGCTATTGCGCGCGCATATGTGTCCAGCCCTTTGTACTTGGGAAGCAGCGAAGGGTGGATGTTGAGGATGCGTCCTTCCCACCGGCGCACAAACTCGTCCGAGAGAATGCGCATATAGCCCGCGAGGACCAGATATTGCGCACCCGATTCGATCAGCGCGTCTTCCATCGCGGCGTCATGCGCCTCTCGCGAATGGCCTTTGTGCGAATGAACGAAAGTCTCGACGCCCTCGGCTGCAGCGATTTCGAGGCCACCCGCATCCGCCTTGTTACTGGCGACTAGCACAACTTCGTAAGCGCTGTCATCCAACAGGCTGGCGTAAAGCAGGGCGGCCATATTGGTGCCGCTGCCGGAAATGAAGATCGCGACCTTGGCCCGTTGAGAGGCTGCGTCAGCCAAGGTGCGTCGCTTCCCAATCGCTGGTCGCGGACCATGTTCCTTGTGAACCGCTAACGGTGCAGCCGGTTTCGCCTGCCTCGATTGTGCCCACGCGCACAACGGTTTCTCCGGCTTCGGTCAGGTGGGCTGCAACTGCGTCTGCCTTATCTGCTTCCACCGCGAGCACCATCCCGACACCGCAATTGAACGTGCGAGCCATTTCGGATGGCTCGATATTCCCTTGCGCTTGCAAAAACGCCATCAGGCGCGGCTGATCCCAGCTATCGGCATCCACCATGGCATGCGCGCCATCGGGCAGGATGCGCGGGATGTTTTCCAGCAGGCCGCCGCCAGTGATGTGGGCAAGGCCGTTGATGGAACCGTCCCGAATTAGGGGCAGTAGGCTCTTCACGTATATTCGCGTTGGTTCGATCAGAATGTCGATCAGCAGGCGATCTTGATCAAAAAGAGCCGGGCGATCGAGCTTCCAGCCGAAATCACTCGCGAGCCTGCGCACCAGAGAATAGCCGTTTGAATGCACGCCCGATGAAGCAAGGCCGAGCAAGACATTCCCCGGCGCGACCTTTTCGCCTGTCAGCTGTTCGCCGCGCTCGACAGCGCCGACGCAGAACCCGGCCAGATCATAGTCACCATCGGAATACATGCCGGGCATTTCGGCTGTTTCGCCGCCAATCAACGCGCAGCCTGCTTGCTTACAGCCATCGGCAATGCCCGCGACGACCCGTTCGGCAACGCCGTTTTCGAGATGCCCTGTGGCGAAATAGTCGAGGAAGAACAAAGGCTCTGCGCCCTGAACGATCAGATCGTTGACGCACATCGCGACCAGATCAATGCCGACGCTGTCGTGCCGATCGTGATCGATAGCGAGCTTCAGCTTGGTGCCAACACCGTCATTGGCCGCGACCAGCAACGGATCTTCGTAACCAGCAGCTTTCGGATCGAAAAATCCGCCGAACCCGCCCAGATCGCTTGTCGCGCCCGGACGCGCCGTTGCTTTTGCCAACGGAGCGATAGCCCGAACAAGCGCGTTACCCGCGTCAATCGATACGCCTGCATCAGCATAGGTATAGCCAGATGAGCCGCTTTTCCCGCTTGAAGGTGTGTCAGAAGTCATACAATCCCCGAAGTCATGCCCATGCGTTTACCTATTCCCGCTTGGAATTCCACTCGCCTTTAGGCAAAAGGCCGCTGATTTCCCCGATGGCTGTGACTTCTGCTCATCCTGGCCCTTCCAAAGAGGCCCTTATTCCACCCGCAAACGGGTCGATGGCGCCTGCGTGGTTGCGGCGGTTTGCAGCGGCGATCATTGCGCTCGCGTTGCTGGGCGGCGGATATGCTTTCGTGTTGGCGCAAGTTTCCGGCGAACGCGGCATCGCGCCAACGGCGTCGTCCTCAGATGTCGAAGTGCGCGGTATCGAGGTAGATGAACGCGGTGACAATGCCGAGGACGCGCGAGAGAAAGCGTGGCGAAAGGCGCAGCGTGAGGCGTGGAGCCGTGTGGATGGCCCACCTGTTTCCGATGGCCAACTGGCCAGCATGGTTTCTTCAATCGTGATTCAGCGCGAGCGGATTGGCCCCAAACGTTACATTGCGACTCTCGGGGTGATTTTCGATCGGCAGCGAGCGGCGCGGTATCTTGGCGGAGCGTCGACCGCGCGTTCATCGGCTCCGATGCTGCTCATTCCGGTCACTGCAAGCGCGGGCGCCTACACCACATTTGAAGTGCGCAATCCGTGGCAGCGGGCTTGGGCGGAGTTCAATCCGGGAACGAGCCGAATCGACTATGTGCGGCCAACGGGTGCAGGCGGTGATTCGCTTTTGCTTACATACGGTCAAACCGGACGTCGCAGCCGTGCGTGGTGGCGCTCGACCCTCGACCAATTCGGCGCGGCTGATGCGCTGACGCCAATCGCTCGGTTAGAATACCAATTCCCCGGCGGGCCAGTCACCGGCACATTCACGACACGCTATGGCCCGGACAGCCGCGTGCTTGAAACGTTCGAACTGACCGCAGAAAGCCCGGCTCAATTGCCTGCAATGCTGGGTCAAGCGGTCGAACGGATGGATGCCACATATGAAGCCGCGCTCGCCTCTGGAAAGCTGCAGCCTGATCCCACATTGCGGATCGGTGGCTCTGGCGATCTCGATCCGGCGATTGCGCGCTTGATCGAAGTTGGCCGCGCGATCCAAGCGCGCGAAGCCGCCGCGAGGGCTGCAGCCGCAGCCGCCAACAATCCGGCAGGCACAGAGCAGCCGGGCGTGCCCGGACCGCCGCCAGCCACGACCTCTAACTTTGTGGTGCAGTTTGCCACGCCGGATGCGTCCGCTTTCGACGCCGCGCTGTCTGGTGTTCGCGGGGCGGGCGGTGTCCGCGGTCTATCGGTCACAAGCACTGCGATTGGCGGCACTTCGGTGATGAGTGTCAGCTATGCCGGGTCGCTTGATCAGCTTGCGGCGGCGCTGCGGGCGCGCGGGTTTGCCGTCAATCAGGGTGCAAACGCGCTCGCGATCAGCCGATAAAGCGCGGCGCGTCATGGCGAAGGCTTCGAAACCATCCTTGCAAACGGCTTTGCCGCTGCCTCCGGCCTGCAAAGGTGAGGCGCAGCGCATCGTCGTCGGCAACGCCAATGCGCATGTGATTGAGGCGCTGCGCGATCCGGCAAGTTGGCCTTTCCACACCGCAGTGCTGACCGGGCCCGAGCGGTCTGGCAAAACTTTGCTGGGCCGATGGGCTGAGGGGCAGGGGATTGCCGTGATCGATGGCGCTGATGCGTTGGATGAAGACGATCTGTTCCACCGCTGGAACGCCAGCCAGAAAGGCGGGTCTAAAGCGGGTGAGCCCTTATTGATCATCGCCGATATGCAGCCATGGGAAATCGCGCTGCCCGATCTTGCGTCGCGTTTGGGTGGTTCGTTGCAGCTTCAGATTGGCGAACCCGATGATGAGATGGCTGCGCAAATGATCGAAGCTTTAGCGCAGCAGCGCGGGCTATCACTGGCGGAGGGCGCCGCCGAATACCTTGTGCCTCGCACAGAGCGCAGCTTCGCCGCGTTGGAGAAGCTCGTCGCGACGATTGATCGCATAAGCCTTGAACGTCAGACGCCGGCTACCATGTCTGTTTGGCGCTCGGCTCTGGAAGCTTTGCAAGGGCCCGAACAACAAAAGCTGTTCTAGCGTGATCTTGCATCGCACCGGTTTTGGTGGGAGAAAAATGCCATGTTCGACCGTCTGAAAAGCTATCTGGACTCGATCCAGGCCCGCGACCCCGCACCGCGCTCTCGTTGGGAAGTGCTGCTTTATCCTGGTGTTCTGGCGGTAGGTTTTCACCGCGTTGCGCACTGGCTGTTTGAAGCAAAGCTCTATTTTCTCGCGCGCTTCGTCAATCACACGGCGCGTTTCCTGACCGCGATCGACATTCATCCCGGTGCGACAATCGGCAAGAATTTCTTCATCGATCATGGCTTTACCGTGATTGGAGAGACTGCAGAGATCGGTGATAATGTCACGATCTATCAATGCGTGACACTGGGCGGCACCAACCCGACCAACGGGCAGGGTGGCAAACGTCACCCGACGATTGAGGATAATGTGATTATCGGCTCCGGTGCGCAGGTCATTGGCCCGATCACCGTCGGCGAGCGCGCCCGTGTGGGTGCAAATGCGATTGTGATGGACGATGTGCCCTCTGGCGCGACGATGGTGGGGCTTAAAGCGCGTTCAACGCTGGTTCCGGCGGACGAATGGATCAAAGAGTTCATTCCTTACGGCACGCCCAATTGCGAAGACGCAGAGGGCAACCGTGTCGATTGCATCGAAAAGCTTGAAGGTGAACTCGCTGCGATGCGCGCTGAGATCAACGCGCTGAAAGCCGCAGCAAAGCCGCCCGAGCAGGTGTCGCTCGATCTCGATCCCAAAAAGAGCGGGACCGGTAGCTGATGAGTTCAGGCATCGGCGCGAGCGGGTCCGGACAGGTCGTCGCGTTTCCCGGTAGAAATGCGACCCAGGTTGGCTTTGAGCGGCTGGAATTGCAGCGCATTATGGACCTGTATGGCCGCATGGTCGTGGCGGGTGAATGGCGCGATTATGCGATGGATTTCGACAAACATGCGGCGTGCTTTGCCGCCTTTCGCCGGGCCGCAGAACGCCCGCATACCCGTTTGGAAAAACGCCCTGCGCTGCGCAATAAGCAGGGCATGTGGACGCTATTTGGCGAACACGGTCAGGTTCTGAAACGTGGATCCGATCTGGCGAACGTCCTCGCCCCCGTCGAACGGCGCCTTGTAAAGGCGATCGACGGGGACTGAGGGACAATCAAGCGGAAGCGGCCGCCGCGGGTAGTGCTGCGTCGCTGGTTGCTGGCAGTTTTTCCTGCAAGCCTTCAGGCAATGCCGAAACAACGCTGCGCCGGATTGGCTGCCAGAAGGCCGAGAGGCTGAGCAGAGCAGAGCCGATGACAAGCGCGGTCAGTGCAAAGTTCAGCTCCACAGCGCCAAATTCACGGAACAGGAATGTAAGCGCGAACAGCACATAGGCCAGGGCCGAGACAAGCAGTGCACGCCGGTCAATTGCGAGGGCGATCAGACCAAATCCGATGTAGACAGCCACCACGGCGATAGCAGCGCCAATGCCGATATTGTCACCGTCCGTTACGCCGATCATGGCAAAGATCGGATGCGCGATCATGGGGGCGGCGGTCAGATGCAGCCAGAAAGCCACATCGCTGCGGCGTGACGTGCGCTCACGGTCGGAAATGTCCCACCGCATCGCAAGGGCGAACACGGCAAGACCTGCTACAAATACGAGCGACAGCACGAGGGTTTCCTCGACATTGTCCGGACCGATACCAGCAAGGATCAATCCGATTACGGTACCCGCCACCGCAGCAGCGCCAGCCGCCACTGTGATCGGAACCATGAAACGCCGCCAATGCAGATAGGCCCCGCCAGCAGCGACGAGCGCCGCAAGCGAAATGACGACTGCACCCAGTCGTTCATTACCGTTTTCAACCATCAGTATGCCGATCCCGAGTATGCTGGCGAAGATGCCGCCGACAAAGGCCAGCAAGAGCAAGATCGAGGGAAGCGCCATTCGGCGTTTGTTGGTGAAGAATTCAGCTAGCGGCCAAGCGGTGACAGCCACGGCGAGCCCTGCGAGCGATATCGAGAGCGCCTGATTCAGGTTTTGCGCATCCCGCCACGCTTCCATTTGCGCATCGGTGGGGTCTGGGAACGTCTGCCACAGCTCCCAATAATCCTGCGCAGGAGCGATGATACCCGCGATAGCCTGACCAATTGCGCCGACTGCGAGCAGCAGGATCACGATCCCGATGGCCACGAAAATGTCGTTGAAGCTGTTGATCAGCCGGAAGTTTTCTTCCGAAGAGCGCGGCAGTTCGCGGACCTTACTCATATATCCGCGAAAGCTCTGGGCCGCTTCCGGGCTCAGCGCTCCGGCATCGACAGCCGAGTTGATATCATCTTCGCTATACATAGCGGTTCTCCCAATAATGCGGGGAGGCTAGATTAGGTGTATTACTGTGTCAATACGCTGCACAATGCGGCGCTACTCAAAGGTAGAGGTGACCGACATACTTGGCTGCGCTTTGGTGATGCGATCCACTATAATGAACAGCAGCCCGGCTGATATCGCGGTTGATATGAATACGGCGACATCCAACCAGCCATAGTCGGCACCAAAGCCTCCGAGACTGCCAAATAACCAGGTTAGCCACCATGCCCAAAGCAAGCCTGACGCAGTTTCATTGGCATCGATCATGCCATCGACGCTTCCCGTCCAGAGCTCTTTCATGGACTGAAACGGTTTGAACAGGTTCGCGATTGGAATCGCATACCACGCGATTGCCCATCCTCCTGTCGTGATCGCACCCGGCATTTCCGATGCCAACAGGTTCGTGTGCGCCCGATACAACCAAAAGCTCACCGCGATATAGCTGGCGACGAGCAATGCGATGCTGCCCAGCACAATGAATTCAAAACTGCCAAGGCCCCAAGCGATGATCGAATAGTCCGGCCATTGACCATTTAGCCACAGCGCTGAGACCAAGGCGGCTAGTAAGCTTGCGGCGCCAGCTGCAACTATAATTGGCTTCGTTATCGAAGCTATCAGAGCTAGCCGCTCAAAATCGGGTTCATTCTCAGTCGTCATATGAAGTTGCGTTCCCTATTGGCCAATCAGCAAATCGCACAGTCAGAATGGCCTTACTCAAACGTGCTCGCCATGCTGGCGCCGTCGATTTGATTGTCAGTAACCAGCTTCACAACTCTGATCAGAAAGAACGCTGAGCCTGCGGTCAGAATGCTGGCAAGGATTACAATGACCTGATTTGCCCAGAACGGTGTTGTCATCCAGAGCCACGGCACAATCGTGACCAGAATGGTGTACGCCATGACCATGCCGACAACCATTGATCCGATCCAGCATCCCCACCAGCTAAAGACTTCGTCGACGTCGGCGTCTGCCAATTCCATCGGTTCGCCCGCGCTGCGGTTTGCCAGTTCCCGCATGGCTTTGAACGGGACAAACAGATTAGCGACCGGCACTAAAAAGCTAAGCGCGGCCCAGATCGGTGAATAGTTGAGCCCTTCGACACCAGCGCGGTGAAGGTTGCTGTGTGCGAGGTAAATCCAGACCAGCACGGCGATAATGGATGGCAGATAGACAAATATGTTGAGCAACGCGGCGAAGCTGCCCACTGCCAGCATAACCGGCGATTCCATCATTTGGGTGTAACTCACCAACCAAGCAGTATGCGTCACCGCGTAGATTAGCGAAAACGCGATCACAGCCCACGATAATACGGTGACGACAAGCGCCGGAACGCGCAGATTGCTTGCTTTCACGAAAACACCCCTGATTAACCCCACTGGTCATTCGCACTCCAAAGCAAAAGACCCCCGCGCATTTCTGCGCGAGGGCCCTGAAATTGCAAGCCTTGTTGGTGACTTATCCGAGTTTTAGCCTCGGGCGCTGTCAGGTCCGGTGCCGGTTACCTTCTGCATCGCTTTCAGGATCGCGCCTGATTGCTCGCTGCCCGATTGCGGGGCGACGAGGTTGGTGAACGAGCTGATATCGTCCCACCGATCGGCAAAGCCTTCGACAGTGCGCTGGCCATCCGGCAGCCACACGGCGTCGTTCATCACAACCCACGAAGAGTGGTAGCCGCCTGCACCCGCGCCGACGATGGCGTTGGTCGGTGCGTCTTCGCTGACGAGGTAAAGCGCGGCAGGAACCACGTTTTCAGGAGCGAACAGTTTGAAGGCTTCTTCCGGGAAGAGGTCTTCGGTCATGCGCGTGCCAGCAACCGGCGACAGCGAGTTGCAACGGATGTTGTATTTCGCGCCTTCGAGCTGGAGCGTCTTGGTAAGACCGGCAAGGCCGAGTTTCGCCGCGCCGTAATTTGCCTGGCCAAAGTTGCCAAACAGACCGGTGGACGAAGCCGTCATCAACACGCGGCCATAGGCTTGCTCGCGGAAGGTTTCCCAGCATGCCTTTGTGACCATGGCCGAACCGGTCAGGTGGACTTTGAGAACAAATTCAAAATCGTCCGGTGTCATTTTGTGGAACGTCTTGTCGCGCAACACGCCAGCATTGTTGATCAGAATGTGGACGCCGCCCCATTTCTGTTTTGCGTCGGCGACCATCTTTTCCATCTGGTCAAATTCGGTAACCGAACCGCCATTGGAGATCGCTTCACCGCCTGCTTTTTCGATTTCTTCAACGACTTGTAGAGCCATGTCGGAATGGCCAGTGCCATCGCGAGATCCGCCAAGATCGTTGACGACAACCTTCGCACCGCGCTTGGCCAGTTCGAGGGCATAGGCGCGGCCAAGACCGCCGCCGGCGCCGGTTACGATGGCGACCTTATCTTTGAAATCGATGCTCATGATGAAATCCTTCCGTGCGTATTTTGATTATGGTGCGGGCTTTACGCTCGCGTAAACTCTTGTGGGCGCTGGGTGGCAGGATTCGTGCTGCGTTGCAACAGGCGCTTTGTCAGCCAAGCGCGCCGTAGGGTCAGTGCGTAGCTTTAAAGGGCTTCAAGGGCGGGAATGAGGCGGTCGAGCGAATCAATCACCGCGTCCGCGCCCAGCTCGTGCGGGGGCTTGTCGCAATAGCCATAGGCTGCGCCGATCACGGGCACCCCTGCCGCCTTTGCGGCCTTCACGTCATAGGTGGAGTCGCCGACAAAGGCGAAGCTGCCGCCGCCGCATCGTTTTTGCGCCTCCAGCACAGGCTCGGGGTGGGGTTTGGAAAGGAACCGCCCATCCGCGCCTTTGCCCATGCTGTCTCCGCCGATCACCGTTTCAAACGGGTCGATAAAGTCGAGCTGGGTCAGGATCGAACGCGCGAATTCCTCAAACTTGTTCGTCACCACGGCAACTTTCACTCCGCGTCCCTTAAGCTCCGCGATCACCTCACGGGCATGGGAGTAGGGCGCGGAATAGACCGCATTGTGCTCCGAATAGTATGTGAGCATTTTCTTGTAGAGCATGCGAAATTCGTCATCCGGCAGGCCGCCTTGCGCGTCTATCGCTTGCGCCAGCATGATCTTCGCGCCGCCGCCGATCAGATCTTTGCTGCTGTCCACCGGAACGGGATCGAACCCGCCCAGCTCAAGCGCGTGGTTCACAGCGGTGCCGAGATCGCGGAAAGTGTCGAGCAATGTGCCGTCGAGATCGAAGCCGATGGCAGCAAAAGGAAAGTCTGTCATGGGGGACCGAGTGACCGAAGGTTCTTCATTCTGCAAGCATTTGGTGGCAAGCGCGCACAAACGATAAAAATGCTATGGATATTTGCATGACCGATTTTGCCGCCATCATCCTCGCCGCGGGCAAGGGCACCCGCATGAAAAGCGACCTGCACAAGGTGCTGCATCCGATTGCGGGCAAACCTATGCTCATGCATCTGCTCGACAGTTTCGATGAGCTTTCTCCGCAGCGGATGGTCGTCGTCGTGGGGGACCGGCGTGAGCAGATTGATGCGGCTCTGGAAGGCCGCGAGATTACGACAGCTTTGCAAGACCCGCAGCACGGCACTGCGCATGCGGCGCTGCAGGCGCGTGACGCGCTGGAAGGCTTTGCCGGAAACATTCTTGTCTGCTTTGGCGATGTCCCGATGGTTGGAGCAGAGACCGTCCGCAAGCTTACCACCGCGCTCGATGAAGGCGCAAAGGTGGCGGTGCTGGGTTTCCGACCCGCTGATCCGCTCGCCTATGGCCGGATAATTGCCGATGATGATGGTACGGTTCGCAAAATGGTTGAGTACAAGGATGCGACTGAGCGGGAAAAGAAGACGCGGCTCTGCAATTCCGGCCTGATCGTGGCGCATTCGGACGATATGTGGCCGCTGCTCGATGCGGTGGATAACAACAATGCGCAAGGTGAGTATTACCTCCCCGATGTTGCGACCAATGCCATTGCGCGCGGTGACAAAGTCGTTGTGGTGGAAACTGGTGCGGATGAAGTCGCCGGTATCAATTCACGTTCCGAACTCGCGGGCGTAGAGCAGCGTTGGCAGGCAGCACGCCGCGAACAGGCGATGGCAGACGGGGCGACGTTGAAAGCGCCCGACACAGTGTTTTTCAGCCACGATACACAGCTGGGCCGCGATGTGACGATCGATCCGCATGTCGTGTTCGGCCCCGGCGTGAAAGTCGCCGATGGTGTCCACATCAAAGCCTACACGCATCTCGAAGGCGCAGACCTTTCCACCGGCGTTCAAGTCGGGCCATTCGCGCGCCTGCGCCCGGGCGCGGTGCTTGAAGAAGACAGCTTTGTCGGCAATTTCGTCGAGATGAAAAAAGCGACCTTGGGCAAGGGGGCAAAGGCCAGCCACCTTTCTTACATAGGCGATGCCACCGTGGGCGCGAATGCCAATATCGGCGCGGGTACGATCACCTGCAATTATGATGGCTATTTCAAATACCACACCACCATCGGCGAGCGCGCCTTTATCGGATCAAACAGCGCGCTGGTCGCGCCGGTCACCATCGGACCCGATGCAATCGTCGCGGCAGGCAGCACGGTGAGCCGTGATGTCGGCGCCGGCGAGCTTCGCATGGTTCGGGCAGAACAGCTTGTTAAGCAGGGCTGGGCGGACCGTTTCCACGACGCGATGAAAAAGAAAAAGGCTGCGCAAAAAGGCGGGACGGGCAAGAAATGAGGATCCTTTGGGGAGCCTTTGCCATAGCCGCGCTGAGCGCGTGTGGAAGCAGCGCCCCTGACAATACCCCTCGTGATGAAATGGTTGATGCAGACACAGGGTTGGAGAGCTTGAGCGCAACCCGACCAAACCGCTCGGACGAACAATCGCAAGACGAGATAGCCAAGGCTTCGCCTAAGCAAGCAAATGTCGCCAAGAAACCGGTCAAATGCACCGCGCAGGAAGAAACAATCTTCTACTGTCCCATCACTGGCCGCAAGCGTCTGGCGGTCTGTGCTCCAGAGCAAGGCGAGGCGGAATACCGTTATGGCGGCGATAATCCAGAATTGACGCTAAGGGGCGGCAAATGGGCCAACACCATGTATTCCGGCGGAGGAGAAGCCCAGATTTTGTTCTCCAACGGAGACATCGACTACATCGTTTTCAGCCGCATGGTCCGCACCAATTTTGCTGAGGGCGAACCAAACTATCCCGCGATCACCGATGGTGTCGTTGTCAGCCGGGGTGAAGAGGTATTGTCCATCCAGCTATGCGAAGGCGGACAAGCCATCATGCCCGTTCAATATGACGCAGCAGAGCGCGCATTCGGCGCGACAGAGGATATCTTCACGGGCGCAACCGACCGGGCTGATCCCTGAAGCCGTTGCCAGTTTGGGATTGCCTGACCATAACATTCCAATTCAATTTAACCGCAGCGAGAGTTTCGCTAAACAATGTCTGATCAAGAATTAACAAAGAGCCTATCGAGCGAGAGAGCGACCGAGCTGGTGAGTCTGGTCCGGGCCAATGCTGAACGGGTGAATCAGGCTTCGCGCGAGCGGTCCGAATTCGTAAGTGAATTGATAAATCGTTCCCGCGATGTGAGCGGCGAAATTGCCAAACTGCGCGAGCAATCGCAATCGGCGCAAGCCAGCCTTAGCGTTACGGCAAACGCGGCCGAAGAAATCATCAACGAAGTGCAGAGCATCGTCGCATTGATGGATCAATCAATGGAGGCGATTACCGCTTTTGACGAACGAATTTCAGCCTTCGAAAAGAGCTTTCTCGAAGTCAAAAACGTGTCGAAGACTATTATTGATGTCGCGGATCGCACCAATGTTCTGTCGATCAATGCCATGATCGAAGCCGCCCGTGCCGGAGAGCACGGTCGTGGGTTTCAGGTGGTCGCTAACGAAGTGAGAGAACTGGCGGCAGCAACTGGCGAGTCGGCGGAGCTAATTGATGAGCGCCTGACCAAATTGGTTGAGGATGCGGGCACGATGTCACGGGAATGCGCTGATCTGCGCGAATTGACATCTAAGGGCAATGCGCGCGGGAAGACCAATCTGGAAGCATTGCGATCGGTTCATTCAAGCGTGATTGGCTCGGCGTCGGAAGCGAGTAAGGCGAGCGATGTTACTGACGATCAGATAGAGCAATTTGCTGGCTTGCTTGAACGTATGGAAAGCCTGCGTGAAGACACAGAAGCCGCAATCGACGGGTCAGCACGCAATATTGGTCTTACAAATCAACTTGAAGAGTGCATCAAACATCTGGCGTGATAGACTTTGGTCTCCGGGGCACTCGTCGAAAATTGAGGCATGACCGAAAAAGTGACGGAAGCAATCAATACCTGCTGGCTGTGTGGGCGACCGTTTGAAACGCTGATCCAGTGGCACCACCCTGTGCCCAAGTCCAAGAAGGGGCGCGGCACCGTTCCCGTTCATCCGATTTGTCACAAAACAATCCATGCGAACTTCACCAACGCAGAACTTGCGCGCATTGGCGATGATCCTGATGTCATCTGTGCCAATGAAGCGGTAAGCAAATTTGTCCGCTGGGTGGCTTCCAAGCCGCCAGATTTCCATGCGCCCACGCGACGTTAGGCTTTCGGCATCTGGGAACCTTTGGCCCGCGTAACTGCTGATACAGTTAAACAGGCAGCAGGATGACAAGCATGGGTATCGCAAAATGGATCGCCGCAGGTGCGGGCATCGCCTTGGTCGGGGCCGTCGGCGCTATGGCGCAATACCGCGACACCGAAGAGCCCGCCTATGAAGTGGTTGTCGATGACGACGGTTTCGAACTGCGCCAATACGCGCCGATGGTCGTTGCAGAGGTCACTCACACCGGCAATCGCCGCGGCGCCAGCGGAGAGAGTTTTCGCCGTCTTGCCGCCTATATTTTCGGACAGGACCGTCCCGAAGGCGGGGAAGATATTGCAATGACAGCGCCCGTCATCACAGACCGCGTGGATCAGAACGAAAAGATCGCGATGACATCGCCTGTTATTCAGGAAGAGACTGATGAGGGCACTTGGCGTATGCGCTTTGTCATGCCCGCCAAATACACGCTGGAAACCCTGCCAAAGGCACCCGCTGACATCACTCTAACCGAAGTCCCCGGACGCCGAATGGCTGCGGTGCGCTTCAACGGGTATGCTGGGCAAAGCGACCTTGAAGTAATGGAAGGCCTCTTGATGGAATGGGCCGAGCGAAAGAACCTGACGACCACGGGAAGCGTGGAGTATGCGTTCTATGATGCTCCGATGGTACCCGGGCGTTATCGCCGTAATGAAGTTATGATCGAAGTGGCGACCGACTGACCATTGTCGGTCGCCTCTTTCGGATAACGCGTTACAAAACGCAGACGGTTTAGGCGCTTTCCAGTTCCCGTTTCGATGTGGGCACGTGACCGAGCTCGCGCTCCCACTGCTCAAATTCGCTGCGACTCAGCAGGTACCGGTCACGCGCTTCGTGGAAACTGATCACGCGATCATGCACCGCTTGAACCACATCGGCCTTTTTCGATTTCGACCAATAGACGCGATGCGACTTTGGCAGGCCATATTGCTTGATGGCATCGGCGATGGAAATATCTCTAGGGTAAGCCACTGTATTTACTCCTTCAACAAAGCCCCAAAAGTGCGACACCCCTGTTCTTATGAAGGTCAGTTCAGGCCCATAAACTTAATCCGGACCTATCAAACGTGGTTAATATCGCGTTGACGACGCCCCATGTGGCTGGCGTGCGACGAAGTGATGGCAAAGTGTCGGAACGGCTTACAGCTAACGGAATTTAGGCACGAAAAAGGGCGGCCCGATTTCCCGGACCGCCCTGAATTTTCGACTCGATCCTGTTGATCAGCCGCCGTTTTTCTCATCCATCAGCTGCTGCATCAGATAGATATATTGCAGCGCCTGAAGCTTCGCGCGCTGTTCATTATCGACCCCGCCGGAATGCCCGCCGGTCATATCTTCGAAGTAATAATAGGGCTGACCCAATTCTTTCAGCTTGGCTGCGCCCTTGCGGGCGTGGGCCGGATGGGTCCGGTCATCCGCGGTTGACGCCCATAGGAACGGGGTGGGGTAATCCACGCCTTCTGTGATCTTCTGATAGGGCGAGTAACCCTCGATCCATTTGCGCTGTTCTTCGATCCGTGGATCGCCATATTCGCCGATCCAAGACGCTCCGCGCCCGATCACGTGATAACGCAGCATGTCGAACAGGGGGATCGCCACGATTGCCGCGTTGAAGAGATCAGGGCGCTGGGTGATTGCCGTGCCGACCAGCAGTCCGCCTTGCGAGCCGCCTTGAATGCCAAGATGCTCCGGCGAGGTGAAACCTCTGTCAACGAGGTCCTGACCCACGGCGATGAAATCATCCCATGTCCGCTGCTTATTCTCGCGGATGGCTGTCTGGTGCCAGTTCGGCCCGAATTCGCCGCCACCGCGCAGGTTGGCGAGCACATAGGCGCCGCCACGTTCCAGCCATAGCTTTCCGGTCGAGCCGAGATAACCAGGCAGGCGCGGGATCTGGAAACCACCATAGCCGCTCATAAGCGTCGCGGTGCTTCCGTCCATCTCCATGCCTTGCGGCTTGACGATAAAGTAGGGGATTTTCGTCCCGTCTGCGCTGGTGGCTTCGTGCTGCTCGACCTCCATTCCGGCTTTTTCAAAGTAGCTGGGGCTGGTTTTGAGCACGGTCGGTGCGCTGGTTCCGTCCGAGTAATACAGCGTCGTCGGATTGAGGAAGTCGGTGACCGTGAACATGATCTGGTCGGTCTCGTCAGACGAGGCCGCAATGCCCACCGTTGCGTTGTCGGGCAGGTCAACTTGTTCGCTCACCCATGCGCCATCAACAAAGTTGAACTGCAGAACCTTGCCAACGACATTGTCGAGCATGCCGACAAACAGTGCGTTGCCGGTGATCGCGCCGCCGCGCTTTGTCTGACGCTCTGCCGGAGCCCAGACGAGCGTTTTCTTGGCGCCGTTCGGATCGGCTTTCCATTCTTCCAGATTGACCGCAATTAGGCTGTCTGCCGGGAATGTCTGACCATCCGTCTCCCAATCGACATCGGTCGAATAAAGCAGATGCCCATCGACAATGCCGTACGGGTTGGCTTTTTTCGGAATGTCGAGTTTGATCCAATCATCGTCGATCGAGACGAAATACTCGCTCTCGTGAAAACTCACGCCGCGAAACGCTGTCATTGCGTGGATCGTGCCGGAATTGTCGCGCAGCAGGCTAGCGCCGGCCCAAACGTCGTCTGCTTGGCCGCGGAAGACTTCGGAAGCATCGGCTAGGGCTGTCCCGCGAACCCAGATGCGGCTGGTGAAGGGGTATTCGCTTTCAGTCAGCGTCCCTTCGCCGAAATCGCGACCTACCAGCAGCGTGTTCTCGTCAATCCAGCTCACACCGCCCTGACTCTTTTCTTCGATGGCAAAACCGCCTTCGACGAAGCTCTTGGTCGAGGTGTCGAATTCGCGCATGATCGTTGCGTCTTCGCCGCCATCGGACAGCGCGATCATGCACAGATTGCGGGCAGGGGGCAGGCAGGTCGAACCTTTATAGACCCATTCTTTGCCTTCGGTAGCTGCCAGCGCGTCGACATCGAGAATGGTTTCCCATTCGGGCTCGTCGGTTTGATAGCTTTCCAGCGTAGTGCGACGAAGCAGCCCCTTCGGGTTCTCCCTGTCCTGCCAGAAATTGTACAGGCCGTCCGGACGGAAGCTGACATAGGGAATGCGATCTTCGCTGTCATAGATCGCAAGCGCTTCTGATTTCAGCTGTTCGAAACGTGGATCGGTTTCCAGCGCCGCGAGCGTCAGCTTGTTTTCGTTTTCAACCCATTCCAGCGCTTCATCGCTGCGCGCTTCTTCGAGCCAGATATAGGGGTCTTGTTCAGGACCGGGCACGCCGTCTGCCGGTGCTTCGGCCTTATGATCGTCGGCGCTGAGGCCGGAGGTTGCTGTGACGGTCATCGCTGCTGCCAGCGCCCATGAAATCGCTTTGGTTGAGACAAGCTTCAAAAGTCCTCTCCTTCGGGGGAATTGCTGGATTGAATGTGGAGGTATGGCGGGTGAATTGCAAATGTTACGAGGCTTTACCTGCCCGGATTAATGCGCGTTAATATCTACGGGGCATTGAGGTCGCGAGCGCGAAAACGCGCCTGATACGTAAGGGTAAAAAATGACCACTCCAAACAGCACCAGTCTCGAAGATGGCTTGCCGACCAAACTGTGGGTCAAGGGAACCAGCTACCCAGTCACAATCCTGTGGGTGACTGAAACACACGCGGAAGTTATCGTCGCTGAAGGTGTGAATTTTGATTCCAATCAACTAGCCGCTGTGATCCTCAGGCAGTTTATCAGTCTGCCCATGCGCGTGATTGCCCAATCCGGACAGAATATGGTGCTGTACTTCGTTCAAAAGCCGCACGCATCGATGCTTGATCTGATTGATCGAGATTTGATCAAGGCGGGTATCGATCGGCTGTGCGATACTTTGGAAGAGCGTGCGGTCCCTACGAACGCACTCGCCGACATCGCGGCAAGGCAGCGCGAAGCGACATGTGAAGAGCAAGAGATAGTAGCGGCGTTTGAAGAGCATGTGCGCTCGCTAGGTCATAACCGCCAAAGCAGCGGCTCGGAAAAGCTGATAGCTGCGTGAGGCCTGCTCAGAGATATGAAACAGAAAAGGGCGGCCCGCGAAGGCCGCCCTTTTCATGTTCACTGATATGAGGCGTTTACGCTTCGACGTGCTCTGCCAGAACCGTCAGACCGTTTTCGCCCACTTCGGCAAAGCCGCCGCGCACTTCGATTGTCTCGGGCGCTGCGCCTTCGGTCTTGTAGACCTGCACCGCGCCATCGCGGATCGTGCTCATGAAAGGCGCGTGGCCTTCCAATACGCCAAATTCGCCTTCGCTGCCGGGCACGACGACCATATGGACGTCTTCGCTGCGGACCTGCTTAGCCGGGGTTACGAGTTCGAAGTGAAGAGCCATCGGACTTAGGCGTCCTCAGCCATTTCAGCGGCTTTCTTCACCACGTCTTCGATGCCGCCAACCATGTAGAAGGCTTGCTCTGGAAGGTGGTCATATTCGCCGTCGACAACCGCTTTGAACGATTTCACGGTGTCTTCGAGCTGTACGAAGATGCCGTTGATGCCGGTGAAGACTTCCGCAACGTGGAATGGCTGCGAAAGGAACTTCTGTATCTTACGCGCACGGGCCACGGTAAGCTTATCTTCTTCCGAAAGCTCGTCCATGCCGAGAATGGCGATGATGTCTTGCAGCGACTTGTACTTCTGCAGGGTCTCTTGAACCTTACGAGCCGTCTCATAGTGCTCTTGGCCAACAACACGCGGTTCGAGAACGCGGCTGGTGGAATCGAGCGGGTCAACGGCCGGATAGATGCCCAGTTCCGAGATCGCACGGTTCAGCGTGGTCGTTGCGTCAAGGTGAGCAAACGATGTCGCTGGTGCAGGGTCGGTAAGGTCATCGGCAGGAACGTAAATGGCCTGAACCGAAGTGATCGAACCCTTGGTGGTCGAGGTGATGCGCTCTTGCAGGTTACCCATGTCCGTCGACAGGGTTGGCTGATAGCCCACCGCCGAAGGAATACGACCGAGAAGCGCGGACACTTCCGAACCAGCCTGCGTAAAGCGGAAGATGTTGTCGACGAAGAACAGAACGTCCTGGCCTTCTTCATCGCGGAAATATTCCGCCATGGTGAGACCCGACAGAGCAACACGGGCACGCGCGCCGGGAGGCTCGTTCATCTGACCGAAGACGAGGGCCACTTTCGAACCTTCTGGCGTAGCAACGCCGTTTTCGTCCTTCTTGATGACCTCTGCGTCGAGGAATTCGTGGTAGAGATCGTTACCTTCACGGGTACGCTCACCGACACCGGCGAACACGGACACGCCGCCGTGGCCTTTTGCGATGTTGTTGATGAGTTCCTGAATAAGAACGGTTTTACCAACACCGGCGCCGCCGAACAGGCCGATCTTACCGCCCTTTGCGTAAGGTGCGAGAAGGTCGATAACTTTAATGCCGGTTACCAGAATGGCGGCTTCGGTGGACTGGTCCACGAAAGCAGGCGCTTCTGCGTGGATCGGCATGGTCTTTTCCGCGCCAACCGGGCCAAGCTCGTCGATCGGCTCGCCCACGACGTTCATGATGCGGCCCAATGTTTTCGGGCCAACCGGCACGGAAATCTGTTTGCCGGTCGAAATCACTTCGCTGCCGCGGGTGAGACCTTCGGTAGCGTCCATCGCGATGGTACGAACGGTGTTCTCGCCAAGGTGCTGGGCAACTTCAAGAACGAGGGTCTTGCCGTCATTCTTGGTCTCCAGCGCGGAGAGAATTGCGGGCAGTTCGCCGGGGAACTGCACGTCAACGACAGCGCCGATGACTTGGCTGATTGTGCCATTCGTGATTTGGTTGAGTGCGGGTGCGGTGGCCATTTTGGGTTCCTTAGCCTTCGATTACAGCGCTTCTGCGCCAGCAATGATTTCGATAAGTTCGGTGGTGATCGCTGCCTGACGGCGGCGGTTATATTCGATGGTCAGCTTGTTGATCAGATCGCCCGCATTGCGCGTGGCGTTGTCCATCGCGGTCATCGAAGCGCCTTGCTCCGATGCTTCGCGTTCAAGCAAGGCGCCGAACAGCTGCGTTTTCACATAACGTGGCAGCAATTCTTCGAGGATTTCCTCTTCGCCCGGCTCATATTCGACCACGGCATCTCCGCCAGCACCGTCGCCTTCGGGCGATGGCACAGGGATCAGCTGGTTGACGGTCGGATTTTGAACCAGAGCCGACTGGAATGTCGGGTAGATAAGATGTGCGACGTCAAATTTACCTTCGTCGAACATCGCGATCAATTCGGCTGCGATCGCATCTGCTTCTTCGAAGCCCGGCGTTTTTACAGTCGAAGTGTCAAAACCGGCGGTGATCTGGTTCGCATATTCGCGTTTGATCGGGGCACGGCCTTTCTTACCGACGAGGTAGAACTCGACGCTCTTTCCTTCTGCCAGAAGTTCCTGAGCCTTCACCTTCGCAGCTTTGACGAGGTTCGAGTTTAGACCGCCGCAAAGACCCTTGTCGGTGTTGACCACCACGAGGAGGTTGCGCGTGTCCGACCCGGTGCCAGCGAGCAGTTTCGGAGCGCTGTCGCCTGAAACCTTGCCAGCCAGCGAAGCCATTACGGCGCCCAAGCGCGTGGCATAGGGCCGACCCGCTTCGGCAGCAGCCTGCGCACGGCGAAGCTTCGCCGCGGCGACCATCTGCTTGGCCTTGGTGATCTTCTGAGTCGATTTAACCGACCCGATCCGATCCTTGAGTTCTTTTAATGAGGCCACGTCAGCGGTCCTTTATGCGAACTGCTTGGCGAATGCTTTGAGAGCGTCGACGGTGCGGTCTTTCACATCGCCTTCGAACTTCTTGCTTTCGCGAATGTCGCCGAGGATGTCGGCATGTTCGCTGCGGAAGAATGCCAGCATCTGCTCTTCATATTCGTTGACGCGCTCAACAGCGACATCATCGATGTAGCCGTTGGTGCCAGCGAAGATCGAAACAGTCTGCTCTTCAAACGGCATCGGCGAGAACTGGGCTTGCTTAAGAAGCTCGGTCAGACGCGCACCGCGGTTCAGCAGTTTCTGGGTCGCGGCATCAAGGTCCGAACCGAACTGCGCAAACGCAGCCATTTCGCGATACTGGGCAAGGTCCAGCTTCATCGAGCCCGAAACCTTCTTCATCGCTTTCGTCTGAGCGGCGCCGCCAACACGGCTAACCGAAAGACCCACGTTAATCGCAGGACGGATGCCCTGATAGAAAAGGTCGGTTTCAAGGAAGATCTGACCGTCGGTGATCGAGATCACGTTGGTCGGAATATATGCCGAAACGTCGCCAGCCTGCGTTTCAATGATCGGCAGCGCAGTCATCGAACCGTGACCTTCGCTCTCGCTCATCTTAGCGGCACGCTCAAGCAGACGTGAGTGGAGATAGAAAACGTCACCCGGATAGGCTTCACGGCCTGGAGGACGACGCAGCAGCAGCGACATCTGACGATACGCAACAGCTTGCTTGGAAAGGTCATCATATACGATCACGGAGTGCATACCGTTATCGCGGAAATATTCGCCCATCGCGCAGCCAGTGTATGGCGCGAGATATTGAAGCGGAGCAGGCTCGGAAGCAGTCGCGGCGACAACGATGGAATATTCCATCGCGCCGTTCTCTTCGAGCTGTTTAACGATCTGGGCAACGGTCGAACGCTTCTGGCCGACAGCTACATAAACGCAGTAAAGTTTCTTCTTCTCGTCGTCGCCTGCATTGACGCCCTTCTGGTTGATGAAGGTGTCGATGGCGACAGCGGTTTTACCGGTTTGACGGTCACCGATGATCAGCTCGCGCTGGCCGCGGCCAACAGGAACCAGAGCGTCAACAGCTTTGAGGCCGGTCTGCACAGGCTCGGAAACGGATTCGCGCGGGATGATGCCCGGCGCTTTTACTTCTACGCGGCTGCGCTCGGTTGTTTCGATCGGGCCTTTGCCGTCGATCGGGTTGCCAAGAGCGTCAACAACGCGGCCCAGCAAGCCTTTGCCAACCGGAACGTCCACAATGGTTTCGGTCCGCTTGACTGTGTCGCCTTCTTTAATCTCGGCGTCAGAGCCGAAGATCACGACGCCGACATTGTCCGCTTCGAGGTTCAAAGCCATGCCCTGAACGCCATTGGCAAATTCGACCATCTCACCAGCCTGAACTTTGTCGAGGCCGTGGATACGGGCGATACCGTCACCAACGCTAAGCACGGAGCCAACTTCGCTCACTTGCGCTTCGGTGCCAAAATTGGCGATCTGGTCTTTGATGACCTTGGAGATTTCTGCTGCGCGGATTTCCATGTTCGTAGTCCTTTAAGCCTTCATGGCCTGGGAAAGTGAATTGAGGCGGGTGCGGATCGAGGCATCAATGCGCTGCGAACCGATTGTGACGACGAGGCCACCGAGAAGCTCGGGATCTACATCGGCAGATAACATTACAGTGCGACCTTCGCGGGCGGTCAGCTTGTCCTTAAGCGTGGCAAGCTGGCTGTCCGAAAGCGGATGCGCGCTGGAAACTGTTGCGGTGACCTCACCGCGCTGGGCGGCGGCGATGGTGTTGAACGCGGTGATCATGTCGCCCAAGGACGACAGACGGCGGTTTGACGCCAGCACACCGAGAAAATTGGTTGTCAGGTCGGCGAGACCCAGATGTTTGCCAACCGCGGCAATCGCTTCGCCTTGGGCGCTGCGTGTAAGTTGCGGGTTGGTGGTGGCAGCGCGAAGGTCATCCGATTCGCTCAACGCACCCGCCAGTTTGGCGAGATCGGACTCGACAGCGGTGACCGTGCCGGCCTCGCTTGCGAGTTCGAACAATGCTGAGGCGTAACGGCCTGCCAGGCTAGCCTGAATTCCGGCGGAAATATCCACGCGTTCGATGTCCTTTAGGATCTTCGAGAATAACGATACATCGCCTCGGGATCGGAGGCCTGGTTGGGGGTCTCCTGCGAAGCTGGCGCGCGCCTAGCAATGTCTATCTGATTCCGCAAGCCGAGCGCGCGCAAATTGTCGCTCAAAGCGGTCTGCCTCTTGCATTACGCTAGGGAATGTGACATATGCTTACCGAACGGTAAGAAAAGTTTGGGAGAGAATCATGCAACTGACACCAATGGCCCCGAAATGCGGTGTGGAAGTTTCCGGCGTTTCGCTCGCGTCATGCAGCGACGCCGAGATGGATCAGATCAAGCAGACTATTTATGAGCACGGCGTTGCGGTTTTCCGTGATCAGGATTTCTCGCCTGAGGATCACATCAATTTTGGCCGCCGTTGGGGCGGGATCGATGTGAACAACTATTTCCCGCTTAACGAGGCATTCCCGGAAATCGCGCTCGTAAAGAAAGAGGCGCACGAATCTACCAATATCGGCGGGGCGTGGCACACTGACCATTCCTATGACCAAATCCCTGCGATGGGCTCTGTCTTGGTCGCGCGCGATCTTCCGCCGAGCGGGGGCGACACCGAATGGGCTCACATGGGCGCAGCCTATGATGCGCTGCCGGATGACATCAAAGCCGAGATCGAGAACCTTGAGGCGTTCCACACCGCTGACCATGTATATAAGGCCGATGGTCTCTATGCGCAGACCGACATGGGCAAGAATCTTCGCGGTCAGGATCTGAAAACCGGTGCGATCCACCCCGTTGTGATCCGTCACCCGCAAACGGGCCGGAAGCTTCTTTATGTGAATGGCGGCTTCACAATCCACTTTGTTGGTCAGACCCGCGAAGAAAGCATGCCGCTACTGCAGAAGCTGCTTGATGCCGCTGTGATGGATGACAATCGCTGCCGCCTTCAATGGAAGCCCGGTACGGTTGCGATCTGGGATAACCGGACCAGCTGGCACAATGCGATCAACGATTATGCCGGTCATCGCCGCGAGATGCACCGCATCACGCTGTCGGGTGAGGCGCTGGCGGCTTAAGTGTCGCTGCGCGTTTGCCGATAGGCAAGCGCGGCCAGAACCATCGCGATGACTGCGGGGACCGTCTGAACCACCACAATGCGCGGTGAGACGGTCGCCGCACCAAACACACCCGCAACCGCGACGAAGATCAGGAAGCACATTGCGACCTTGAACCGCCACTGCGAGTCTTTGATTGTGAGCGACCAGATCAGGCCCATTGCCAAAAAGGCATTATACAGACCTTGATTGGCCGCCATCGCGGTGGTCGGCTCAAACAGCTCGGTAGGAAAAGAGGCAAACACCTTCGGCCCGCGCGTCGTCCAAGCGAACATCTCGAACCACGCGATATAAAGGTGGAGCAGGGCGATCAGGCCAATGGCGAGTTTGGAAAGAGTTTGCATAGCGTCTTCTATACCCGATCTATCGTTCAAGATAGATCAGGCCTTAGCTCTATTATTCAGCTGCTCCAGCCGTTGCCGCCGATTCGCATGTGTAGACGAGCCGTTCATTCGGTCGGTTCGGCAATTGCGCGATCACGCTTGATTGCTGTTCGCCCAGAATTCGCGCTGCATCGGTTACGCCGCACGCAGGCGGAGTGTAGCCACGGCGCACCTCGCGCGCGGCTTCCATATCGGCGCGGCTCAACAGGAACCGGTCGGTTCTGAAAATGCGCGTTTGCGGGTCGTAAGTGTTGACCGACACCGCTGCTTCATCACCCGGCACAAACACCCGGGACCATTCACTGCCGCTCATCCCGTATTGAGTCCGTTCATTGACGCAGCCGTCTGCACCCCATGAAAACTCGACATCATCGGTTCGCGCCCCGGTGATCCGGCTGCGTTCGGGTACAAGCGTGCAGATCAGCGATCCATCGCCAGCAAGCGAGATAGGCTGGCTGCCATCATCGCCGCCGCCTTCTGCTTCTTCCAAAGCGGCTGCGACGCGGTCTTCAATCTCGTCATAGCCCGGCCGCGTGGCCCAAACGAGCACGGTCCCGATAAAGGCTGCACCCGCAATCCCGCCTGCGATCATCGAACGGGTTTGGGCGTTCGGGTAATTCTCGGGATCAGTGCGGCCTTGTGCGCGCAACTGGGTGGCTGTGTAGCCCGCGCCAATGCCGACGAGCAGCAGGATAAGCGCCATGGCCATCGCATTGTCGCGTTCTTCCATCACTTCGAGTTGCGCTTTTATCCGTGCTTCGGCTTTGGCTTCGCGCAAGCTTGCCTCTCGCGCATCAATCCTTGCCTGTGCTTCGGCACGCTCCGCATCAAAGCGCGCGCGTTCGGCGGCGTTGAGCTCTTCGATAGATCGGCATGGCAGCGCATTGGTGCGCGGCTCAATATCGTTCTCGCGCAGGAACGGCAGCAATTCGCGCAGGGACACAGCGAAGTAAAACTCGGCATCGGACCCATCTGAATCCGCGCCAAAGGAATTGACGCCAAGCACACGTCCGCACCCATCCAGAAGCGGCCCACCGGAATTGCCCCGTGCAATCGGGGCTGTGTGCAGGATTGTGTCAAACTGGCGGCTGGGCCGTTCACCGGACAAAAACCCTCGGCTTTTTACGGGCGGCTGCGCACTGAAAATATCGCTGATTTCCAGACCCTGCGCGAGATCGACATTCATCGGATAGCCCACCGCCGAAACCTCACCGAACCCGCTTGTTGCGCCGCCTGCGATAGTCAAAGGAGGCAGTCGCAGGCTGGAATCGACAATCTCTAGCAAGGCAAGATCATTGCGCGGGCTAACCGCCACGGGGCGGGCAAACGCGCTGTCCGATCCTTCACTCGGCACGATCCCGATGCGTAGGGTGTCGTCCTGCAAAGCCTCGCGGATGACGTGGGCGTTGGTGACGATCCGGTTCGAAGTGACGGCAAATCCGCTGCCGTGGGTAACAGGAACCAGTTCCTCTCCGGCTTGGTTGATCAACACCACGCGGACAACACCGCGCGCCGCCGCATCAACATCGCCGGAATCGGCGAGGGCTGGCGAGGCCATAACACCCAGCAATACAGCAAGGGTACAGCAGAACGCGTTTAAGGCGTTGTGAGCAAGGCGGGTCAGATTGTGCACAGATTGGGTCATTCTGCTAAGCTATTAAGGAGTGATCATTGCCCTTGCAAAACAATGGGTCGATGATGCTGTGTGTAAGGGCGCAATGGCTCCCGATGAGTCAAAGAGGGTTTCTATGACAGTTCGCAGGTTTTTAGGTGCTGTATCCGCGGTGGCCGCGACTATGATCGCTGGCCCATTGGCTGCGCAGGAGCCTGAACTAGACTTCGCCATCAGCGATGATCTGTTCACCGTGACAGTGCCTGAGGGGTTTTGTGAACCAGAAGGCGAATATGCGGAGATCGCACTGCAATATGCGACCGGCGATACACGCAACGTCACTCCGGTCGATCTTCAGCGATGCGGCACTTTTGAAGAGGATTATATCTTGGTCAAAGCGCCGCGCGGGCTCGATCCCGTTGAGCTACCGAAGGCTGAATTCCTCGCAGGGTTGGCGGAGGAATTGAAACAAGCAAACCCCATTCAGAGCGGTGAAAAGCGCGGCTATGTTGATATGCGCGATGAAACCGAAGGAGACCGTGATATCGCCATTGTCAAGTTCGGGTATCGCGGATCAGATGATCAATGTGCCTATCTGGGCGGAGAATTGCTTGTAACATTCAGCGATGGCCGCAAAGAGCCGGTCTATGTCGGTTCATGCGGCACTCTTATCGGCAACCGCCATTTGTTCGTCCATTCCTATGCTCGTGTGGCCAGCGGCGCGACAGTCGAATCGATGAAAGCACGCAGCCGCGCTGTTTCGGGAATGATCGCGCCAAAGTGACTGCTTTCGATTGACGCTTTGCTATTGAGCACAAGGTTCGGGATGGAGCATTGGACAAAAACCTTCAGAACCAGCGCATGACAGACCAACGCATCCATTCAGGCACGCTTTCGGACGATGATCGCTGGCAAATCGCGCTTGCAAAAGACCGTCGGTACGATGGTGCTTTTGTCACCGGCGTACATTCGACGGGTATTTATTGCCGCCCAAGTTGCCCAGCGCGCGCGCCGCTGCGCAAAAACGTCAAATTCTATGCGAACCACGAAGATGCAGAGGCGGCGGGGCTTCGAGCCTGCAAGCGATGTTCGCCTAACACACAAAGCGCGGAGGAAGCCTGTGTGCTCGCCGCGATTGCAGCAATCCGCGCCGATGGTTCGCAGACACTGGATCAATTAGCCGACCTAACCGGCTATTCACCCACGCACTTCCAGCGGTTGTTCAAACGCACCGTAGGCCTTTCTCCGGCAGCTTTCGCACGGGCTTTGCGAGAGGAAAAAGTGCGCGGCGCTTTGGAAGATGGAGCCAGCGTGACAGACGCGCTGTATGATGCAGGCTATTCCGCGCCTTCGCGGTTTTATGCCAACACAAAAGGACGATTGGGAATGCAGGCGAGCGACTGGCGCGATGGCGGGAAGGGGCGCCAAATCCATTGGAGCGTGATAACGACTTCTCTGGGTGAAATGCTGGTCGCAGCGACCGAAAAGGGCGTGTGCTGCCTTTCCTTTGGCGAAGGCGAGCCTGAGCTGCGCGCTAGGTTCCCCAAGGCAGAACTGGTCGAAGGCGGCGAGGATTTTCGCGCGCTGTTTGATCAGGTTGTCGCGGCGGTTGAGGAACCTTCGAATGATGCTTCGGCCATACCGCTCGATGTGAAGGGCACGGCTTTCCAGCAGCGTTGTTGGGAGGCATTGCGCCAAATACCCGCTGGCGAAACGCGCAGTTATGGTGAGCAAGCGGCTATGCTGGGCAATCCTAAAGCCAGCCGCGCTGTGGGAAGTGCAAATGGTGCCAACAACATCGCCGTGCTGATCCCGTGCCATCGCGTCGTGCCTGCCAGTGGTGGTGTTGGTGGCTATGCCTATGGGCCCGAGATCAAGGCCGAATTACTCAAACGCGAAAGCCAATAGATATGACCAAAAATGATTTTGCCGCGCTGCATAAAGCCGGCGCGCCGCTTATCCTATTCAATTGCTGGGACGCTGGTAGCGCGAAAGCCATCGCGAGTTCCGGTGCCAGCGCCATCGCCACAGGCAGTCTGGCTTTGGCTGGCGCGCAGGGTTTCGATGACGGGGAGGGCATTCCATTTGAGGTGCTTCTCAAAACTGTGCGACAGATCGCTTCGGTCATTGATCTGCCGCTCAGCGTCGATATTGAAACCGGCTTTGCGGACAGTCCTGATGATATTGCATCGAACGCAGCTGCTTTGATCGAGGCTGGGGCTATCGGTTGCAATCTTGAAGACAGGCTGCTCCCTTCAGGCGGTTTGCGCGATCCAGCTGGGCAAGCTGCGCGGATCTCGGCGGCGAGCGATGCGGGCCTGTTCGTCAATGCCAGAACCGATCTGTTTCTTGCGCCGCTGATGGCGGGGGAGGACCCCAACCGTATCGAGCTGGTCGACGCCGCCGCCGAACGCGCGGCGATTTATGGCAAAGCGGGCGCGGGTTGCCTCTTCGCGCCTGGTCTCAGTGATCCATCCTTGATCGCCTCTCTCTGCGAACGGGTGAACATGCCCGTCAACGTCATGCGGCTGGATGGCATGGTCAGCAATTCGGAGCTGGCTAAACTGGGCGTGGCCCGGATCAGTTACGGACCTGGCCCATGGCGAGCGGCCATGGAAGCGGTGGCCGACAATGCAAAGGCGGCGCTGAGCAAGTAAAAGCTATGTCGTCGCCGGTTGCGGTTTCGTCATAAAGCCAAGGTCAGGCGAAGCGAAGCGTCCGATATTGGGCGAAATGCTTGGAAGCTCGCTCGGCGAGACCCCGAACCACGTGGCCAGCGTTGCCGAATACTCGTCCACCGAAGTGGTTGGAAGCAAGCGGCCACGGCCAACCTGGTCTGCTGTTTCGACCGAGACCGATGGCGCGCGGCCATAAAAGCGCCCGCCATTCACACCGCCGCCCATCGCAAAGTGGAAGCTGCCCCAGCCATGGTCGGACCCGTCACCGTTCGAGGCCAGCGTGCGTCCGAAATCTGACGCGGTGAAGGTCGTAACCTGATCCGCGATGCCCATCTCGATTGTCGATTGGTAAAACGCATCCATCGCGGCATCGACACTAGCTAGCAGCCCTTCGTGCTGCCCAATCAAACCGTCATGATTGTCAAAACCACCCGCCGCGACGAGGAACACCTGCCGCGTTACGCCCAAAGAACTCCGGGATGCGATCAAATTGGCGACCGTGCGCAATTGCGCGGCGAGACCGTTGCCGTCCGGGAAAACAGTTCCGAGACTTGAGTTGCTCAGAGCATCATTGACGAACTGACCATACTGGATCGATCGGTCGTTTATATGCGCGTGGTCGGCGGCAAGAATGTTGCCCGAACCGCTACGCAGAATTTGATCGAGCGCGCCCGCTGCGGCGCTGGAATTGAACAGACGATTGCGATTGAGCGGCCGGAACAATGTCGCTCCCGATGGGGATACTTGATAAGGCACCGCGTTCTCACCGCTCAGGAAAACGGCGTTGCCGCTGACATTGATCGCGGTGAACATCGAGTTCGTGTTCGACGTCAGAGCGAGATCGCCCATCCGTCCGCCCCAGCCAGTCGGCGACCCTTCCGGCTGTGAACTTTGCCAGGTCGATTGCTGATCATTGTGCGAGAACAGTTTGGCAGGGCGCGGTACAGAGTTGTTGTCATATTGCGCACGGGTCAGCGGCGCGACGAGCGGGCCGACATTCAGGATTGGAGCCATCGCTCCTTCATCAAACCGCTGCTTCAAACGCGGCATCGTCGGCGCGAGTGCATAGGTGATGTCGTCGGTCAAAGTCTGGTCGTTTGGAGTGGCCAGAACGGAGCCCGCCAGCGATGCGCGGGGCAGGGCAATGCCGCCGCCTGCTTCCGATCCACCGCCGCCGCGGATGTTGGAATAGCGCGCATAGTTGGTGGCATCGAACGGGATCAGCGTATTGCCATGATCATTGCCGCCATAAAGGAAGACGCAGACCAGCGCTTTATAGCCTCCTGCATTGGAAAAGGCTGCCGCCTCGCTCAGACCGGCGAGGCCCATCGCGTAGGAAGACGCTGCGCCCATCGCCGCCAATTGACTGGTGCGGCGCATAAAAGCGCGGCGCGAAAGTTCGGATGCTTTGCCGATATACATGACTGCCGCCTCTCTTATTTCTGTACCAGATAATCGGTGGAAGCCATGATCAGCAGCACCCCGATATGAACCCGCCGCAACTTGTCTGCATCGGAGCTGGCAGCAGTGACCGACACATCATCCATCGCCGATTTCACAATGTCGCGAATGCCCGAGCTGAGCTGGTTCGCGGTCAGCAACAGGTCCAATCGATCGAGCAGGGCCTGACTGTCATCGGCAATGGCAATCTCTGCCGAGTAATCCATCTGCAGATCGCGGAAAAGGAAGCTGGACGTATCTACCGCGCGCTCCATGAAATTGACGTAGCCTGCGACCGAGGTTTCGTTGACCAGCTGAAATTCAGGCGCCAGCAGATTGTTGTCCGCTGCCTGTGAGCCATTGGGGAAATAGGTGGGCCTGAAGAAGTTGAAGACCGATGGCGGGCGCAAAGGTGACTGTCCCAAACGGCTGGCAGGATCGGATAACTCGCGAACTTCCCAATTGCCGCTGTTCGAACTTACACCAAATGTTCGGGCAAGCTGGGTGAATCTCAGCATCGGCTCGCGCAGTTTACCGAAAGCCGGATTGTTCGCATTGCTTGGTTCAAGCGCTTCGTCGTCCAGCAGGATCGCCTTGAACACCGCGCGCAGATCGCCCCGAGTGCCGCTGCCATTGTTATCGAACACGGCAGCCACGCGGCTCACATAGGCAGGCGAAGGGTTGCTGGTGACCAGCCGTTGAATCATCTGTTTGGCAAAGAACGGCCCGACATTTGGATGATTGAACAGGTGATCGAGTGCCAGCCGCAAACTGTCGGCAGCATTGGTCCCTGCCGGAATAGTCAGACCCAGAAAGGTCTTCTCTTCTTCGGAATGAAACCCGTTGTTGCGCGGGAAACGCCAGCGCGATTGATCGGCAGTCATTGGCTGACGCGCATAATCGGGGTCGGGAACCCGAAAGTTCGGATTGCCCGGTTCCGCTGTGAAGCTAATCCCAGTGAAATCGTAATCGTACCCTGTGAAGACCTTGGCGATGCCCGTCACATCATCATTGGTGTACGTTTCGATAGGGTTCCCGCCGGATGTTCTGACCGTACCATCCTGATTGAGCTCAAACAGGCCGATGGAAAACAACTGCATGATTTCGCGGCCGTAATTCTCATCGGGGACCCGGCCCGTACTCGGGTCGGCACGGCGATTACCCAATGTGTTGAGAAACACGCCCATTGCGGGATTGAGGGAGATGTCTTCCATCAAATCGCGGAAATTGCCAAAGGCGCGGCGGTTCAGAATATCCCAGTATTCCCCGATCGCTTGGCTGCGCCAGGTGATGCTAATGCTATTGAGGGAAACCACAAAAAATTCAGACAGCGCAAGCGCGGCACGTTTACGAACGCTGCTTCCGCCGTTGAGTAATTGTGACCAGATCATCTGATCGCCGATCCCGCGGGAAAAGTAATAACGATTGCTGTCGACTGCATCGTATCCGCGGGTTGCGAAGAATTGCCGCGCGCTTTGCGAGTTCGAAGCGTTCATCTGGCGGTTCAGCCACGGTTCGTACCCTTCGTCGCGCACTTGCTGGATTGCGCCTGTGCTTACCGCGAAAGAGGCTTGTTGAAGAAAGCGAGACGCGTCTGCGTCTGTTTCGGGCTTGCGGACGACCGGCGGAGCAGTTGGGGGTGTGCCGGTTGTTGGCGGTGCGCCATTCGAACCGCTGCCACCGCCGCCGCCGCATGCGGCAACCGCGAGCGCAGCTGCGCTTACTGTTGCGGCCTTGGTCGAAGTCACTGCGCCGGAATTGTCTTCGTAAGCAGTCAGCGGCTCTGCGCCGCACTCTTCGTCCAGGTCCAGCTGAACGCCAGCGGGCGCACCCGTATCCAATTCCGTCATAATACCCCAACCTTGTTCAGGCTTCCGATCCCTCTCCCTCGACGAGCTTGGTTTACTCAGCGCTTAAAGACAAGGTTAACCGGATTTAAGCACCGTCAAGGACAGCGGTGGCACGCTATCAAGCGATTTTGACCATGCACGTGATCCGCGACCACCCGACTCATTTTGCGGATCAGATGAGGCTATGCGCGGAATCGAGGGCAAAAGTCGCGCTTTGGCTTCAGGGATGGGGCCCGCAGGTTTTCCTACTTCGCGTAGGCTTGCTAGCCCCGTAGCGGCTCTTTCCTATTGTTGATCCGCGTGCGTGCCGGACGCCTGTAGAGGCGATGACCCTTGCCCTGTTGGACAAGTGTCATGTGTGGTCTTTTGATGCTTGTTGAGAAAATTCAGAGCTTTGGGCTGTAGGACCTGCATGACACATGGCCTGATTTGTCATGCAGGTCCTACAGGCTAATCAATCAAGCTTTGGAGGGAATCCCGGTTCCGCTTTTGCCATCGCCCGCTGATAGGCTTCGCGCGCTCCGATCCGCTGAAGATACGCTTTCAGGTTCGGCATATGATCGATGCTCATGTCGTTGAACGCGCGCGCCGTTGTGAGCGAGAAGCCAAGCATTATGTCAGCCGTTGTCAGCTGCGATCCGCCGAAATAATCGGTCTCGCCAAGGCGGCGCTCAATCGCTTCCCATGCATTGGTGATCCGCTTCATCAAAGGTGGCGGCATTTCCGCGCCCACAGCGTTCACCGCAATGCTCATCATGCCATTGGTCATCAAGGTCGCGTTGGCAAAATGGAACCAGTACAGATGATCGGCGAAATCCGGGTGGTCTGCGCCCGGCACCAGATCGGTATCGGGCGCGTATTTGCCGATGATGTAATCGACAATCGCGCCGCTTTCACCAAGCAAGGTGTCGCCATCTTCCATCAAGGGCGCAATCTCCATCGGGTGCAGCGCCTTTAGCTCAGCCGGAGCCAGCCGCGTTTCCGGATCGCGATTATAAAGTTTGAGATCGTATTCGAGGCCCAGTTCCTCACACAGCCAGACGATGCGTTCCGATTGCGAAATACGAAGGTGGTGAACGGTCAGCATTGTTGGCTCCAGATCGTAGTTATGAGTGCAGGTTGCAATTGACTAAGGCGCAGCAGCGTCGATTTCCAAACCGGCGAAAACGGTGCTGAAATTGGGATATGTGTCAGCCCATTGATCAGCGGCGCTTATACCGATCAAACGGATGTAGTTTCCGTCAGGCTTGAACACGACCCATTGAACAAGCCGGACATCTTCATCCGTCTCGCTGTCGGTTCCTGTTTTAATGATCCGTGTCGCTGGCAAATCATTGAACACAAACTCAGCGCTCTCGATTGTTGCGTCTGGTGAATAGGAAACCAGTGTCTGGAGGGCACGTTCAGAGAATTGCATCCGGTCAACGCCCAAGGCACTTGGCGCGATAGAACTGGCAACAATCAGAGCGGGCTGCTCCGATGCTTTGATCAAATCGAGCGGGCCTTTTGTCAAAACGACGCTGGATCCGCCCATCACTTGGGAAATCCTCATCCCGCCCAGATCATTCAAAGCGAAGGGCAGGGCGCTCAATTGATCGGTAAGCGTTGGTTTCGGGCGCTCCGCAACGCCTTTGATCATCGCGCACGCATCGCCATCGAAATTGTCGTTGAATGGAATTTGCGCTGTCAGGAAACCGACTTTCTCGCTTCCTTTGACAAGCAACAGGCATTTCGGGATTTCGGAGCCTTGCATAGTTTGCGTGCCCGCAATCCGAAGCGCCGGCATACCATTGATAACGAGTTCTTCGATCGAGCTGGCGGTGATCCCGGCCCGCGCCACCACCGATGGTTGAGAAAAGTTCGTGAGCAACTCGTCCCACCCCTCAAGAGGTATCTCGTTTATCATCACGGTCGCGCTGTTTTCGAGATCGGCAAAGCCCGTAAACTCGGCTGCTTCCGTCGCCCCTTCAAAAGGGATAATCCCGAAAATGCTTCCTTCAGGAAACACGACCTCTTGGTCGGCAGAGGTTTCTTCAGCGCTATCTTGGGCGAGGGAAGGCTGCGCAAGCATTGCTGTGGCGGCGGCTAGGCCTGACAGCGCCAAACGCCGGGCCGAGATGCTCGACGTTGATCGTTCGAATTTCATGCGCGCCTCGTTTTTCTGACTAGTTGCGTGCCCATCCTTTGCTGGCGGGTTCAAGACTGTCGAGGAATTTCTCCGCGCTCTCCAGATAATCGCTGCGCTTTTCCTCGTCCATCCTGTCCCAGTTGGAATAGATGCGGCCAATGCGGTGATTGCTCGCAAGCCTGTCCCGGTGGCGGTCCATAAAGTGCCAGTAAAGCGGGTTAAACGGACAGGCATCGTCGCCCGTTTTCTTGCTGACAGAATAGCGACATTCTTTGCAGTAATCCGACATCTTGTTGATGTAGTTTCCGCTCGCTGCATAAGGTTTGGTCGCAAGCTTCCCGCCATCGGCGTAGAGGATCATGCCGGAAACATTGGGCAGCTCCACCCAGTCATAGGCATCAGCATAAACGGCCAGATACCAATCCTGCACATCGCGCGGATTGATGCCGGCAAGTAGGCAGAAATTGCCGAGCACCATCAGGCGTTGGATATGGTGCGCATGGGCATTTTCGCGGGTCGAACGAATGCAATCGGACAGGCACCGCATATCGGTTTCGCCGGTCCAGAAAAACTCCGGCAAAGCGCGCTGCGCGTTAAGTTTATTGTCGCTTTCCAGTCCCGGCATGTGGAGCCAATAGAACCCGCGAATATATTCGCGCCAGCCGATGATCTGGCGGATGAAGCCCTCGACTGAATTGAGCGGGGCTTTGCCATCTTCGTAAGCTTGTTCTGCGCGCTCGCACAGCTCCATTGGATCAAGCAGCCCGCAATTGATGCTGGTCGAAAGCATGGAGTGAAACATGTCATCCGACCCGTGAACCATCGCATCCTGATAGGGGCCGAACTTCTCGATCCGCTCGGCAAAGAAGGCATCAGCCGCTTGTTCGGCCTCAGCGCGGGTGACGGGCCAGCCAAACGGTTCGAGATCGCCGAAATGGTCGGAGAATTTCTCGCCAACCAGTTTGATCACTTCGGACGTGATATCGTCTGGATCAAACTTCGGCACTGGCGGTGGATCAAGGTCGCCTTTGGGCGGTTCACGGTTGTCTTTGTCGTAATTCCAGTCGCCGCCTTTCGGTTTGCCATCCTCCGTCATAAGGATGCCCGTCTTCTTGCGCATTTCGCGGTAGAAATGCTCCATGGTCAGATGCTTGCGACCCTCAGCCCAATCGCGAAATTCGCTGTGCGGGCAAAGGAAGCGATCATCGGGCAAAATCTCGACATTGCAGGCGAATTTATCAGGCCATTCCTCAATTGCCTGCTGCACCCGCCATTCGCCCGCTTCGACGATATGCACGGCGCTCGGATTGTGTCGTTCGATCGCGCGAACAACCTCTCCTGTGAAGCTGCCCGCATTGTCGGGATCGTCCAGCTTTACGTAATCGACCGTCCATCCGGCTTCGCTGAGCTCAGCCGCAAAGTGCCGCATTGCAGAAAAGATCAGTACGATCTTTTGCTTGTGATGTTTGACGTAAGTCGCCTCGTCCCAAACCTCCATCATCAGGATGACGGTGTTGTCTTTGGCTCGCCCCTTAAGGGATGCGAGCGTCCGGGTCAGTTGGTCGCCAAGGATGGGGATAAGGATCGGTTGTTTAGCCATGCAGCACAAATGAATGAGACGGCATTTCGTGCCTTAAACAAAGCTGTAAGGATCAATATCCACACCTACTCTAACACCCGGCGGGAATTGGTGCGCATCCAACCATTCGCGCAATGTCTTTTGCAAATTCGCGCTGCGGCGGGCGTTTACGAGGAAGCGGTAGCGGTAGCGCCCACGAAGCAGAGCAAGGGGTGCAGGGGCCGGTCCGAGGATGTAAAGATCTTCGCGCTTGGGGCGGGTGTCGCCTAGCCGGTTAGCCGCTTCCCGCGCTTCCTTTTCATCTTCGCTTGAAATGATGATTGCGGCCCAGCGGCCAAAGGGCGGGGCGCCTGCATCCCGGCGAGATTCCGTTTCGGCAGCATAAAACGCGTCGCGGTCTCCGTTGGCCAGCGCAGCGATGACGGGGGCATCGGGATGGCGCGTCTGGATCAGCACTTCGCCGGGCTTGGCTCCGCGTCCTGCGCGGCCCGCGACCTGCGCGACCTGCTGATAGGTGCGCTCTGCTGCGCGCAGATCGCCACCTTCCAGACCGAGATCCGCATCGACCACGCCGACTAAAGTCAGTTCGGGGAAGTGAAAACCTTTAGTGACCAGCTGCGTGCCGACTATAACGTCAATCGCTTTCGCCTCTGCCTGCGCGATAAATTCGGCGGCGCGTTCGGGATTGCCGAGCGTGTCGGACGTGGCGACGGCTACGCGGGCCTCGGGGAACAGCTCGCCGACTTCATCAGCGATGCGCTCCACACCAGGGCCGCATGCGACAAGGCAGTCGCCTTCGCCGCAATCGGGGCATTCATCAGGAACCTTGGTCTCCAGCCCGCAATGGTGGCAGGCGAGCCGCGCGGACAGGCGGTGTTCAACCAGCCATGCACTGCAATTGGGACACTGGAAACGGTGCCCGCAATTCCGGCAGAGCGTTAGCGGGGCATAGCCACGACGATTGAGAAACAGTAGCGATTGTTCGCCTTTCGCCAGCCGATCTTCAAGTGCGTTGATAATAGGTACGGAAAGCCAGCGCCCGCTTGCGGGTTTTTCTTCCGTCAGATTGACCAGCTTGATTTCCGGCAGCTGTGCGCCGCCAAAACGGCTGGGCAATTCCATCAGTTCGTATGTGCCCGTGGACGCCATGTGCAGGCTTTCCAGCGCAGGAGTAGCGCTCGCGAGCACCACCGGAATACTCTCGAAACGCGCGCGCATTACAGACACATCGCGGGCGTTATACCGAACGCCGTCATCCTGTTTGAAGCTCACCTCATGCGCTTCGTCGACGACGATCAGGCCGAGATTGGCGTAGGGGAGAAACAAGGCTGAGCGCGCCCCAACGATAACCTGGGCTGTGCCTTGGGAAATGGCTCGCCATGCCCGGCGGCGCTCGGTTGATTTGAGCGAGGAATGCCACAGGACGGGTGCGCTGCCGAAACGTTGTTCGAACCGCACAAGAAAGTTCTCGGTCAAAGCGATTTCGGGAAGCAGCACGAGCACCTGACGTCCTAGCCGGATCGCCTCCGCGACGGGTTCAAAATAGGTTTCGGTCTTGCCTGATCCAGTCACCCCGTCGAGCAGGATTGGCGCGTATTCCTTTGCCTCGACCGCTTTGACCATCCGCTTGGCCACATCCAACTGATCCGCCGACAAAGCCGGCTGATGGAAATCTGGATCTGCGGGTGGGTAGGGGCGGTCGATGGCGACGGTGACAGGCTCAATCACGCCTTGGTTCACGAGACCGCGCAGCACCCCTTCGGAAACGCCTGCGATACTCGCGAGCTCACGGATGATGCCCTGTTCGCCTTCGAGTGCATCAATTGCGGCCGCACGCTGCGGTGTCATCCGTTCAGGAGTGCCCCCGCTTAAACGGTATTCCGTCGTGGTTGTCGGCCCGCCAAGAGCGCCGCCGCTGGACAGGACCATCCGCGCCACGCTTGCTAGGGCCGCGCAATAATAGTCGGCGGTCCACTCAATCAATCGCCTGAGCGGTTCGGCGAGCGGCGGAACGTCCACAACTTCGAGGATGGGGCGCAATTTGCTGAGGTCAAAGTCCGCGCCGGGCAACCTTCCTTCGTCCCAAACGATGCCGGTGACTTTCCGCGGGCCGAGAGGTGCGATAACAACGCTTCCGGGCTCCACATGCACGCCATCCGGCACGCTGTAATCCAGCGAGCCGAGCGCGGCATTGAGGACGAGAAGACGGACGCGGTTCATGTGTGCTCGCCAATATGGGGGGCAAGCGGGGCAAACGACAAGGAACGAGATGATGGATATGAACGGGCTTGATCAAAAGGCGCTGGGTCGCCGGACAATTTTGAAGGGCGGCGCGGCGGCTGCGGCGCTGTTGGCTTTGCCCGCATGTTCGACTCTGCCTGGCTTTAGCCTGACAGAGGCGGTGCGCAGATTGTTGCTGCTTTCGAGCGAGCGCGCTTTTGCACGGCTTACCTCGCCAGATGGATATTGGGATGATCAGGTCGCGCGTTTGGGGCTCGGCAACCTGCTCGGCACGCGCGGCGATGTACTGTCGCGTATCCTGACCTCGACCTTGTTCAAGGATCGCCTTGAAGACGCCTTCGCCGACATTGCCATTGAAGGCTCGTACCGTGCAGCGCCGGTCGTGACAGAGGCCGTTCGCGCGATCGGTCTTCGCAACGCGATTGAACTGGTGCGAGGCGGGCCGAAAGCAGCGACACAGGCTCTGCGCGGGGAGCTGGGCGGAAGGTTGATTGACACAATGGTGCCGGAACTGGGCGATGCGATCCGGATCGCGTCTGATCCGCTGGTTGGGCAATTGATCGATGCGACGACTGGTGCGGATATCAGCGGTATTGCAGGGCGATTGGCTGGCAATATCGACGATGCGATCTGGACCGAGATCGGCACAGAAGAAGCCGCCATCCGCTCTGACCCGCGCTCGACTGGCGACCCTGTCCTGATCGGAGTGTTTGGTGTGGGCGGGTCGATCTAAAGCCATTACCTCGGCTGGTTAGCAAATTGCAGGGTGATACCGTTCTGGCGCATCTGGCGACTCACGCTGCGCTGTGCCATCCCGCTGTCAACGAATCGAAACAGGTCACGGGAGTAGCGCCGCTATGAAATTCTTTGCCGACACAGCCGAAATTGATGAGATCAAAGATCTGGCCGCGACGGGCCTGTTGGACGGTGTAACGACCAATCCTTCGCTCATCGCAAAATCGGGCCGCGACTTTATGGAAGTCACGCGCGAAATCTGCGGGCTGACCGATGGTCCGGTTAGCGCTGAAGTCGTTGCGCTTGATCACGCCACGATGATGAAAGAGGCGGAAGTTCTTCGCAAAATTGCGGACAATGTCTGCATCAAGGTGCCGCTTACGGTCGACGGTTTGAAGACCTGCAAAGCGCTCACCAGCGATGGGACAATGGTCAACGTTACGCTCTGCTTCTCCGCCAACCAGGCATTGCTAGCGGCAAAAGCGGGCGCAACGTTCATCTCGCCATTCGTGGGCCGTCACGATGATAACGGCTTTGACGGGATGGACCTGATCGAAGACATTCGCCTGATTTACGACAATTACGGCTTTGAAACTGAAATCCTGGTCGCCAGTGTGCGCCACGTGACCCACGTTCTCGAAAGCGCGAAGATCGGCGCAGATGTGATGACAGCCCCGCCAAAAGTGATCCACGCTTTGTTTAAGCACGTCCTCACCGACAAAGGCATCGAAGGATTCCTGAAGGATTGGGAAAAGACTGGCCAAACTATCGGCTAGCGTGTTGGCGGGTAAGTCCCTATCTGCCACTCAATGGCCGAAGAATCTCCTCTCGATACTTTTAAGCAGGCTTTGACGGGCGCTTCGCGGGCAATCGCGAAAGATGCCGAGGTTGAGGTCGCGTGGAGCGCGGACGTACCGGGCGCGGCGGGTAACCGCTTTCGCGTACCGCTGCCGGGTCGTGATCTTCCTGCAGAGCAAGTCACCGAAGCGCGCGGCTTTGCCGATAGTTTTGCGCTGAAACTGCGTCACCACAATGCTGGCTTGCATGCAGTAAATGCGCCGCCAGAGCCGGTCGCGCGGGCTTGCTACGATGCGATTGAGCAAGTGCGTTATGAGGCGCTGGGTGCAAACCGGTTTGATGGTATTCGGGGCAATCTTGTCTCCGCCAGCGAACAGCGTCTGAACGGTGATGAAATTCTGCGCGCTCAGGATTCGTCCGATGTGCCGCTGCCCACTGCACTTTCACTGCTGCTTCGCGAACGACTTACCGGTGAGCCAATCCCGAAACGCGCGCAGGCTGGCATCGGGCTGGTTCGCGGTGCCATCGAAGGCAAAGTGGGCAAAGAGTTCGGCGCGCTTTTCGACCAGCTTGATGATCAGGAAGCCTTCCAGCAGCTCGCGCTGAATATGCTGCGCGAGTTGGACCTCACCCGGCCCATGGAAAACCCCGAAGACGAAGCCAGCGATGATGGCGACGAGGATGACGGCCAGAACGAAGACCAGCCAAGCGACGACCAGGAGGAAGGCGACGCCGACCCGCAAAGCGCCGAAATGGCCGGCGAAATGGCCGAAGGCGAAGGTGAGGGCGACGCGGATAGCGACATGTCCGCCGAGGATGAAATGCAGGAATGCGAGCCGGGCGAAGAAGGCGATGCCTCCAACGCGCCCGTCCGTCCCAACCGTCCGCAAACCGACATTCCCGATGGCCTCGGCTACGATTACTTCACCGACAAATTCGACGAAGAGATCGAAGCGCCCGAGCTGTGCGATGCCGAAGAATTGGACCGGCTGCGCTCTTATCTCGATAGCCAACTGACGGGCTTGCAGGGTGTCGTCACGCGCCTCGCCAACCGTTTGCAGCGCCGCCTGATGGCGCAGCAAAACCGCAGTTGGGATTTCGATCAGGAAGAAGGCGTTCTGGACGCGGCGCGCCTTTCCCGCGTGGTTGTCTCGCCGGGCACAGCGCTGTCTTACAAGGTCGAGCGCGACATCGATTTCAAGGATACGGTCGTCACGCTGTTGATTGACAATTCCGGCTCCATGCGTGGTCGCCCGATCAGCATCGCTGCGATCAGCGCAGACATTCTGGCGCGCACTTTGGAGCGCTGCGGCGTGAAGACCGAGATCCTCGGCTTTACGACCCGGGCATGGAAAGGCGGGCAGAGCCGCGAGGCGTGGCTGGCCGATGGCAAACCGCAAAATCCGGGGCGCCTCAATGATTTGCGCCACATCATTTACAAACAGGCTGATGAGCCATGGCGCCGCGCGCGCCGCAATCTCGGCCTGATGATGCGTGAAGGCTTGCTCAAAGAAAACATCGACGGAGAGGCGCTGATGTGGGCGCATTCCCGCCTGATCTACCGCCCCGAAGAACGCCGCATCCTGATGGTGATCTCAGATGGCGCGCCGGTGGATGACAGCACGCTGAGCGTGAACAGCGCAGGCTATCTCGAAGCACATCTGCGCAGCGTGATCGAGTGGATCGAAAACGTTTCGCCCGTCCAGCTCGTCGCCATCGGCATCGGCCACGACGTAACGCGGTATTACCGCCGCGCGGTGACGATCATGGACGTTGAGCAACTCGGCGGCACGATCATGGAGCAGCTTGCGGAGCTGTTTGAGGATGAGAAGAGTAAGGGACGGCGGTGACTGAAACTGTGACACTGTGGAGGCCAACGGGGCCTGAAGAACTCAAGCTGGTCGAAGAGTCTAACTGGAAAATCTGGCCACCTCGTTTGCCGGAACAGCCGATCTTCTATCCTGTCACGACTGAGGAATACGCTATAAAAATAGCGAGAGATTGGAATGTCCGCGCAAGCGGCAGCGGCTATGTGACACGCTTCGAAGTGCGCAAGGACCATCTTGATAAGTACGATGTGCAACTGGCTGGCGGCAAGGAACATGCTGAATATTGGATACCAGCCGAAGAGTTGGATGAATTCAATGCTGCCATCGTCGGCAAGATTGAAGTGACAAGGACTTTTCCCGAATGAACGTAACCGAAGCCGTCAAATCCCGCCGTTCGATCCGCATGTTCACGGATCAACCGGTCGATCTCGAAACGATCCGCCGGGTGATGGACACGGCGCGCTGGGCACCTTCGGGGTGCAATTATCAACCTTGGGAGGCCGCCGTTCTGACGGGCGAGCCGCTTAAGGAGCTTCAGGCCAAAATCACCACCACGCCGCCGCAGCAGGCCGAATATGACTGGACCGCGCCGGGTGAAGAGGATGCCTACAAGCAGCGCCTCAATGCCGTCTCCAAAGGCATGTTCGGCTCCATGAACATCGCACGCGATGATGGCGAGGGGCGGATGAAGGCGATGATGCGCAATGCCACCAGCTTCGATGCGCCGGTCGTTCTGTTCGCCTATTTCCCGCGCCTGATGAAAGAGGCGCAGTGGTCCGACACCGGAATGTGGCTCCAGACGATTGCCATGTTGCTGCGCGAAGAGGGGCTGGATTGCTGCTTTCAGGAATATATGGCGCTTTATGCCAATGTGATCCGCGATCATCTGGGTCTCGACCATGATCGCTATATGCTTTTTTGCGGCATGGCGATCGGATATCGCGATCCCGATGCTCCGCTGAACACGTTCGAGCGCGAGCGCGTGCCCTTGGATGAGCAGGTGAAGTTTCTCGGCTGGGAATAGCCCTTCCCAAGCGGCGCAAACCCGCAGAAATCCGGCGAAAATGTCTTCTTTTGACCCAAACCCCCGATTCATGCGGTTTTTTACAATCCCCGACTCGACTCATCCGGTAAGAAGGCCTCTAACAAAACAAAAGAGTTGAGGCGTCGCACATAGAAACGCTCGCGGGTTTGCGCGGTGTTTCAGTCCTTGGGGGGGACTTGTTTGTGAGACGAATTGCGTTTGGAATATTCACGGCTCTGGGTGCGTCTGCGATAATGGGCGCGGCCCTTTCTGCGCAATCCGGCAAGGTACTTACCCGAGACAGTTTTCCAATTGGCGATGGCAATGGCATTTTGTGTCAGGTGCAGGATCGCAGCGTTGAAAACCCTGCCAAACAGAGCATTTTTGATCGCCGCTGGGCGGTGGTTTGCCGCGACAATCCTCAACCGATTGCCGAGGTGTTCGCCTTCAAAGACTATTCCGCAGCCACGATTGCGAAACTGAATGATATGCGCCGATTTGGCGTGGATTGCGGTCCGGTTGAAACTCTGCCCGTGGATGGCATTGTCGGAGCGCGCAAAGACAATTGCACGGTTCGCGATACGCAGCTCGCGTGGAGCGATATAACCATCCAGTCGGGCGGCATGACTTACGTTGCCGAAGGCTTCGCTGCCTTCGATGACGCAACCATCCTCGCGCTTAAATCGGTACTCGAAGACACGATTGCAAAGGGCACGATTGATGCGGCTTCGACCTCCGTTTCCGATCCGCTTTCCTTCGCGCGCGTTCAGGCGGAATCGCTGAAACCCGAACAGGCATTGGCAGAGGGATATCGCCGCAACCTTGGCGGCGAATATGCCGAAGCTGCGGCCTATTTCGAAACGCTTCAGCAACGGCTTGAAGATAGCGACGAATCTGACATCAACCCAGGCGAGTTTTACGTCAATCGCGCCTTGCAAAAGAGCAATTTGGGTGAATTTAGCGTTGCCACACGGCTGTTCGAGCAGGCGCGCGATTTTACGGCGGATGATCCAATCACAAGCCGGTTGCAGCGCAATTTTGAAGCGATCCACCTGCTCAACCAAGGTCTGGTATCGCAAGCTGTCGACCGGTTAGGGCAAGCGATTGAGGGGCGCGCACTTGGTGCCGCGGAGCAAGATGGCACTCTCGCGATTACACTGCCGCTATCCGAACGGATCAACCAGACGCAGGCTGGCGGCTCTCTGCTGGGCATCGTCGACGAATTGAAGCTGACCCCGGGTGAGCGGGCGGAAATCATCGATGCGCAGGCGTTGCAAATTCGAGGCACCGCGCTCCGCATCAATGGTGACAATGCAGGTGCAACCCGTGATCTTGTCGCTGCCTATCGTCAGGCGATCGGTGTACGTGATGGCAGAGTGACGACGATAACGCGGTTGCGGTCGCAAGTTCTTGCTGACCTTGCTCTGATTGCGGAGCGAGAAGGGCGGGTGGGCGATGCTGATACCTATTTGCGCAACAGCCTGTCTCTCGTTCAGACGCAATATCCGGAGCGCCGCGCGGTTAGCGCGGTCGAAGCGCGCTTGGCAGCGTTTCTGCTCAGACAGGACCGCGAAGGCGAAGCGATGGAGTTGTATGGCCGCGTGATTGATCGTGCGGTCGGCAAACGCAATGCCGTGACGGGCTTCGCCAACCAGTTGAACCCGTATTACCGCACCCTTGCCCCGCGCGTACAAGGCGATCCGGCGGCTGCCGAAGCGTTCTTCAAAGCAGCGCAAGTGCTGGTCCGTCCGGGGGTTGCCGAAACGCAGGCAATCCTAGCGCGGGAGCTAAGTGCAAACTCCGATGAAGCGGCGCGCTTGTTCCGCCAATCGATCGACCTTGGACGGGATATTGAGCGCGCGCGCATCCGATTTGAAACAATCAGCAAGGCATCCCCTACAGCTGCCAATCAGCAGGAATTGACTGAGCTTGTTGCCCGGATTGACTCCCTTGAGCGTGCGCAGTTGAACACTCAGGTAAAACTCAATGATTATCCGCAATATCGCGTGGTTGCCCCACCGTCGCTTGAGTTGGCGGAATTCCGTGCGGCGTTGAAACCGGACGAGGCTTACGCACGGCTTGCGATGGTAGGCGGCGATATCTTTATGTTCTACGCCGACAGAAACACGTCGAAGGCATACCGTGTCGATCTGTCCATCGAAGACTTGGAGTATCAAGTTGATATTCTTCGAGCCTCGATCTCCAGCATCGAGAACGGGCGGTATGTTACCTATCCATATGAAGTGCGCGAAGCGCGGGCGCTTTACAAATCGCTTTTCGATCCGATTGCCGGCGAACTCGCGAATATCGACCATCTGATCTTTGAACCCGATGGCGCGATGCTCAGAATGCCTGTCGATATCCTCGTTGCAGATGATGCCTCTGTCGATCGCTACGAAGCGCGTATGGATGATCCCGACGCGGATCCGTTCGATTTCACCGGTGTGAACTGGATGGCGAAATCGATGAATGTCAGCACAGCAGTTTCGGCGCAGGCATTTGTGGACTCGCGCAAGGTCGAGCGGTCCAAAGCTGCCCGTCAGTATCTGGGCATGGGCAAAAATATACCTCTTGGAGATGCACGTCCGCAGCAAGCTTCCAGCGTGAGAGGCGCCGCAGAAGTGCCCGATGGGCTGGATTGCGGATGGGGCGCGTCGCTTTGGAACAATCCGATTGATGATGCTGAGCTCGTGATCGCCTCAAACCTGATAGGCGAAGCGCAATCGCAATTGATCACCGGTGCGAATTTCACCGATAGTCAGATCATCGCGAAAGACGATCTCGACGAGTTCCGCGTGCTGCATTTCGCGACGCACGGGCTGGTAACTCCGCCCAATCCAAATTGTCCGGCGAAGCCAGCACTGCTGACCTCTTTTGGCGGGGGCACCTCTGATGGTTTGCTCACGTTTGAGGAGATTTTTGACCTCAATCTTGACGCGGATATCGTCATCCTTTCGGCTTGCGACACCGCTGGTGAAGCCAGCATTGAAGCCACGCGCGCTGCCGGTGTTTCCACCGGCGGAGGCACCGCGCTTGATGGGCTGGTAAGGGCGTTCATTGGCGCAGGTGGCAGGGCGGTTTTGGCGAGCCATTGGCCCGCGCCAGATGATTATGACGCAACCGAGCGTCTGATGGCCGAAATGTTCCGGCGCGGCAAAGTCGAGAATATCGGTGATGCACTGCGACAGTCACAGACGATCCTGATGAACGAGGTCGAGACTTCGCACCCATATTATTGGGCGGGTTTTGCGGTGATCGGTGACGCTTCTCGTCCGCTTCTTTCCGATACGCCAAGCCTTGCCCGTAATGGTTCCGCACCGATGCAGATGGTGGGTGGGCAATGAGAAATCATGCGTTGGCCAAGGGCCGAAAACAGGATCCAACAATGAAATCTATATTGCGCGTATCTTTGTCAGCAATGGCGGTGATGGGTGTCTTGGCATCTGCTAGCGCCCAGGCTCAAACGCGCGAAGAAATTCAGCGGGACTTATTAGATCCGAGTCTCCAGGCCGAAGGCGATCCGGTTGCGGTGGAAGGCGCCGTTGCGGGTCCACCATGTCCTTTGGCAGGACCAGAATTCGCCGATTTGAAATTCACTTTCACTGGCGCGAACTTCTCCGGTCTCGACGCAATTGATGCCGGAATGGTTACGCCATCCTATGCTGACCTCGTAGGCAATGAACTTTCGGTTTCGGCGATATGCGACATTCGTGACCGCGCGTCCGACATTTTGCGAGATGCGGGCTACTTGGCTGTGGTCCGGGTTCCCGTGCAGGAGATTGAAGACGGCCAGGTTGATTTCGACGTCGTACTTGCGCGGATGACATCGGTGCAGATCCGCGGCGATGCGGGCCGGTCCAGTTCGGCGCTGCAAAACTATGTGAACCGTCTAACCGAAGAACCCGTTTTCAACGTCAAGCAGGCCGAGCGGTATTTGCTGCTCGCGCGCGATATTCCCGGTTTGGACGTGCGGCTTGTGATGCAACCTGCCCCGCGCGAAAGCGGAGCGCAGCCCGGCGATGTCGTCGGCATTTTCAACGTTGTGCGCGATCCGGTTCAATTTGATGCGACGGCGCAAAACTTCGGTTCGCAATCGGTCGGGCGCTTTGGTGCATTTGGAAGGGTCCGTCTGAACGGTCTGACCGGCCTCGCGGATCAGACCACAATTAGTCTCTACTCAACGGTAGACATCGAAGAGCAGAACGTCGTTCAAGTCGGGCACGAAATGCGGCTCGGCAGCGACGGACTGACATTAGGCGGCAACGTGACTTTCGCATGGTCGACACCCGATGTTGTCGGCGATGATTTATTCGATTCCGAAACGTTGATTGGGACGATCTATGCGGCATATCCATTCGTCCGCACGCAAACTGCAAACCTTTATGGCCGGTTTGGCTTTGAACTGGTGGATCAGAATGTTGACTTCAGCGGTCTGCCGTTGAGCGAAGACAATGTGCGGGTTGCATTTGCGCGTGTTGAATTCAATTCGGTCGACGCCGCCAGCCTAGCCGGAGTTGACGGGTATTCCTCGGTCGAGCCGAAATACGGTCTCGCAGGTGCGGTCGAACTGCGGCAAGGCATCGGCGCTCTTGGTGCGAGCGAAGGTTGCGGTGTCGGCTTCGTGAATTGCCTCGCACCGGGGGTAGTGCCTCCATCGCGCCTTGATGCTGATCCCACTGGCTTTGCCGTGCGGGGTGAGTTGCAGATTGACTATCGGCCTAGCCCGCAAATCTTGATGAGGCTCCGCCCGCGCTTCCAGTATTCGCCTGATGCTCTGGTTAGCTACGAGCAACTTTCAGGCGGCAACTACACTTCGGGTCGCGGCTTTGATCCTGGCGCCGTGATTGGCGATAGCGGGTACGGCGGTCAGGTCGAATTTGCCTATGGATCGCTGATTCCGGAAGTGCCCGGCGGGAAGGCGTTCCAGCCTTACGTGTTCTTTGATTTGATGAGCGTCAGCACAAAGAATGTCGCCGGCACACAGCAAATCACATCGGTTGGCGGCGGATTAAGAGCGACGCTGGGCCGTTCAATCTATCTCGATGTTTTTGGAGCCGTTCCCTTGGAACGCGCGCCATTCCAGACAGAGCGCGGTGATGTCCGTTTGCTCGCAACGCTTTCGGTGCAGCTTTGATCGGGTCCGCCCAGATCGGTGCAACCAAATTTGACCGCTCGAAGCGGGCAGCGTCAGTGCATGACGCCCGGGGGAAATGATGAAGAATGCCAAACTCAGCGCAGCTGAATTCACAGCGATGAGCGCACGGGCCGCAGTTAAACGTAAACGCTGGCTCGGTTCCGGGTCAGTCCTGGCTGCGGCCATTGCGATGACTGCGACGCTTGCCGAACCTGTGGCCGCTCAGTCCGGGCCGATTGTGAACTCTCGCGCAAATTTGGATCCCTCACTGGTTAGCGGTGGCCCTGGCGGCATTCGCCCGCTTCGAATGCGCGCGCCGCGCGAAACCGCTCCACCGCCGCCCGTTAAACCTCGCCCGCTACCCACCCCGATTGCGAATGAGCGTATAGTCATGGAACGCGGCATCACGCTGGACAGACCGGTCGCGCCGCAGCCCGTTTCCCCGCCGGCACCCGCTCCGCAACCTGTCACCAAGCAGCCAACGGTAAACAGCGTCGGCATTCGGTCCGTAACGCCGGCTTCGAGTACACCAGCGACGCTCCCGGGTGATACGAACACGCCCGGAATCAATGTGCTGGCGACTGCAAATTACTTCGGGTCGGACGTGGATTTTACGCCGGGTGTCGCGGAGGATGTTGTTGAGCTTTTCTCTTCCCAAGCGATCATCAATTGGGAAACATTCGCCGCAGGTTCGGCTGGCAATACGGTCGATTTTCTAGCTGCCGGAGGAAATCTGCGTTTCACCAGCGATCAGAGTGACTTCACTGTGTTGAACCGGATATTTACCCCCGGCATCGACAGTGCAGTGCGGATCGACGGCAGTGTCACAAGTGATGTATTGAGCGGTGTAGTTAGCGGCGGGAACGTCTGGTTTTACAGCCCCGGCGGCATTGTGGTGGGCCCGACTGGATCCTTTGATGTCGGCAGCCTCGTGCTTACCAGCAGCGAAATCAGCGCGATCACATCGACGATCAGTTTCGGAGGTGTCGCAGAGCCAGATACTGCAGTCGTCATCGAAAGCGGCGCAACCATTGACGCTGTTGATGATGTCATTTTGGTCGCTCCACGGATCGAACAAGGCGGCACAGTAAGAGCCGGTGGCAACATCGCGTATGTGGGTGCCGAGCAGGCAGAAATTTCGGTCGCGGGCGGTTTGTTCAGCATCAGCGTGAATGTCGGCACCGACGATGCAAATGGTATCGTCCATACCGGCTCAACCGGCGGCGCGACCGTTGCAGACAACCCCAATCGCGGCATCAGCATAGCAGCTCAAGGGCAAGACGCCGCTGTGAACCTGCTGCTTGGTGGCAGCATTGGTTATGATGATGCTTCAACAGCTTTCGCCAGCAATGGCACCATTTTCCTATCTGCTGGTGACGGAACTCAAGCCAATTCGGGCGATATCACCTTTGGAGCGGGTAACATCAATTCATCGGTTAATATCGACGCGACTGGTGAGATTGCCTTTGCCGTTGATGGTCAGGGCAACGATCTGACTTTTGGCTCTGCCACCCAGCAGGTTCAGGTGTTTGCCGATGCGGACCAATCCGTTGCAATCAGCGCGACATCCGGCGCCAACATCAACGTGAACGGAAACCTGACTGTCGGAGCGGGCGAGGGCGGTACTGGTGGGACGATCAACATCACGGTCGATGATGCGGGTCGAAACGACGATTCCAGCATCAGCGGCCTGCTCGTCAGCGGAAATCTCGATCTGAATGCAAACGCACTTGGCACCGATGACACTGCGCCGACTGGCGTTGGCGGAGATGCGGTTGGGGGCACAATCAACATCAATGCTTCGCTGGGCGGAGAAATCATCGCTGGCGGCGTTTGGCAAATGCGGGCCAATGCTCAAGCCGGTTTTGGGGGTTTCCAATCGGGTACCGCGACCGGTGGATTGGTGAACATCGCCATCACCGGAGAAAACACACGCGTCGGCTCGAACGGCTTTATGGGCGTGTCGACGCAGGCCGATGCCGCGCTTGATCCGTTTGGATCTTCGGTCGGCGGGGCGCTTCCTGTGATCGGAAGCGACTCCACAGGCGGCGCGGTCAATATCTCCGTGACCGATGGAGTGTTCTCCGCACCATCATTGACCGTCTTTTCAAGCGCAACGGCCACGGCTGGATCTGCGGATGCAGATCCGGACACGCAGGATGCGGTCGCGGGCGACATCACAATTGCGAATAGCGGCACCGGAACGCTCGATCTCGGTCAGATTTTTGTTCAGGCCAATGGCACCGGAGCGGACGGAGCAACCGGTGGTTTCTTTGAACCGGGTGCGCGTGGCGGCGCTGGCACAGGCGGCGTAGTTTCGATCACCAGCTCTACCGATCTGACCAGTCTGACGGCTGTCTCAATTGCGGCTCGTGGCAATGGTGGCAATGGCGGTGATGGGGGCTTTAGCGGCACTGGCGGCGTTGGCGGAGTGGGACAGGGCGGCGATATTACCCTGTCGGTTTCGGGCACAGGAGCGTTGCTTGATAACCTATCGACGCTTTTCCTCGATACCAGCGGCCAAGGCGGCAATGGCGGTGTAGGCGGAACCGAAGCCTCTCTGACCGATAGCGGTGATGGCGGTGCTGGTGGCAACGGCATTGGCGGCACAGCGTCCTTTGGCATTGGCGGTACGGGCGCGACTTTCGATTTTGATACCGATCTGTTCAATCTCTCGGCTGGAGGCAATGGCGGCAATGGCGGTGCCGGTGCAGCCAATTTCAGCGGCCTGATCGCAGGCGATGGCGGAGCCGGCGGTGATGGTACGGGCGGTGATGCAATTTTGCGGGCGGATAGCGGTTCCACTCTAACCCTTTCTTCCGCAAGTGTTGGTGCGAACCTTTCTGTGTCCGGTAATGGCGGCGCAGGCGGCTCTGGCGGGTTTATCGACATGGGGCTCGGTGGTTTCGCAGGAGATGGTGGTGCCGGTGGAGTGGGCACAGGCGGATCACCCCAGTTGGTTGCCGCCGGTGGGACGATCACAGGCACAAATGTCGATATGAGCGCGATTGGTGCTGGCGGTGCCGGGGGCATCGGCGGTGATGACGGTCTGACACAATTGGGACTGGATGGCGCCGGGGGTGACGCATTCGGTGGAACACCAACGATCACGACGATTGATGGTAGCCCGGGCGTAATCACATTCGGCAACCTCAACATCAATGCCAGCGCTTTTGGCGGCAGCGGCAACATAACCGGCACAGGTAGCGCGGGGCAGATCGCGATCACTGACGGTTCCGCTGACCCGGCAGGATTGATTACTCTCGGATCGTTGGGCGTCTCTTCGCTGGGGACTACCGGAACAACCACCGGATTGTTGACGATCAGCTCGGACAGCGGCCCGATTACGGTCACAGGAGCTGTGAATGCCAACGTCCAAGGCAGCATCGATTTTGATTTCGACGCGGATGGTCAAATTGTCGTTGGCGGCACAACCACGCTTACCGCATCTGGCAATATCGGGTTTGCTCACACGAACAACACTGGCGACTTGAACACAATCGATGGGACCGGTGCGATTGTCGCAAATGCCGGCCTTGCTTTTGTGGGCGGCGACGGCACCAACATCGTTTCGGGTGCGGCCGTAACTGTTGACGCGGGCACTATCGCATATGACGATATCACGGCGGGTTCCGTTGCCAGCCTGACTTCAAGAACAGGTTCGATTACCGGCACGAGCACGGGAACTGTCACCGGCAGCAGCGTCGTCGATGCGATCGACATGTTGTCAGCTCAAGACATCACTTTCGGCAACCTCGTATCGCTCAACGGCAATATCGACATTGATGCAATCGGGAACATCACCGGTGTCGATGCCAATTCGGCCCAGTTTATAAACATCGACTCTACAGGTGCACCTGCTGGCGTGATCGATGTCGATACCGTCACCAGCGGTTCGCTTGTGACAATCAACGGCGGAAGCGTCGATATCGAAACGCTCAATGCGGGCTTCATCGCAAACATTCTGACGACCGTTGGCGATCTGGACATCGCTACGCTCAATTCCGCTTCTTCGGTCAACTTGGATGCGGCGGGTTCGATAATCCTCGGCACTGCGACAACCAGTTCGTTCATTTCCAACTCTGTCGCAGCCACCACTATCGGTTCTCTCACGACTACTGGTGGAACCGCCGATGTTGTGATCGATGCAGGGACGACAGCGGCTTACACCACGATTGATGTTGATCGTCAGATCAGGATCGACGCAGCCTCGATTGTCGGCGGTGATTTGATTGTTGATGCAAATGTCGTGCTTCAGGCCGACACGATCGACATTGGCAATGTGACGATTGAGGACATTGGCAATATCGATATCGACGCCTTCACTGGCACGCTTTCAACCGGCGATTTGACTGGCAATATTATTCAGCTGGATACGCCCGGCGACTTGTCCATCGGCGCGGTCAATGCGGCCTCGACGATCAATATTGGCGCTGGCAACGATGCAGTCGTCGGAGATGTCGACACGGGCGGATTGACCTGGAACGTAACCGGCAATCTTGATGCCGGAAACATTACGGGCAACACAACGGTTGCGACCAGCCGCATCATCGTTGGCGGTGATGCAGATATCACAAGCATGACCGTCGACAATCTGCTCAATGTCAACGTAACCGGGGCGCTGACTGGCGGCGCTTTCAGGGGCCTCGGCCCGATCAGTATCGTAACGCTCGACGCGGGATCGATTGATATAGCATCTGTGGAATCAACCAATCAGAGCGTCACCCTGACTGCGCGAAACGGCGATGCTGTCGTGGGTAACGCAGTCTCAGGTGGGCAGACATCCATCACCGCTGACAACATCACGTTGGACAATGGCGACGTTGGCGGCACTCTTCGTCTGAATGCGACCGCTGGAGATATTAGCGGCACCGGAGTGATTGATGTCGCAGGCGCGATTGATCTTGATGCCACCGGAGATATCGGTTTCGGATCGCTCAGCGCGGGGACAAGCTTTGCGGCCGACGCGAATGGTAACATTGCCTTCAATTCGGCATCTGCGGCTTCAACGCTCACTTTCAATGCGGGCGGAGATATCGGCTTTACCTCGCTATCGGGTGACAACACAGTAACGCTCGACGCTACCGGCGCCATCAATGGCGGCGCAGTGACCACGGATCAGGTCACCGCCAGCTCAACCTTTACCGCAGGCACATCGGTAACACTCGGCGACGTCATTACCCGCATTTTCACCGTTACTGCTGGGACTGACATTACCCTTGGAGCGGTCGATGCTCTTGGCCGCGATATTCGCGGTATCGCTATAAATCTGGACGCTGGCGGCAATGTCGATTTCACATCCCTCACCTCGGGGCGGGGGATTGATATTGATAGTGCCACGATTTCAGGCGGAAACATCGTTACCGATAACGGTATCGATATTCAGGCAGAAGCGATCAGCATCGGCGATGTCACGGTGGTTGACACAGGGCCCGTAAACCTCGTCACTTCCATAAGCGATCTCACAGTCGGGAATATCTCAAATACGAACTTCGGAATTGCGCTGGATTCAGCCGGTGCATTGACTGCGGGCGACTTGACCCTGTCGGGTACGTCGAACTCTTCGGACATCGACATAATCGCGGCTGGCAACACAATAATCGGTGACGCGACATCGGGCAATCAGCTCGATATCAATGTGACCGGCAACCTGACCGCTGGAAACCTTGTTTCGAATGTTGTCAGCCCGGGAACCACAATTGATGTAACCGGAGACGCGTCGATAGCGTCGTTCGATGCACTGCTGGGTCCGGCGACACTCACGATTGGCGGCGTGTTGACCGGCGGCACTTTTGCTACGGATGGCGGGCTCAGCCTCAATGCGGCGTCGGTTGATGTGGCAGGTGCAATCTCGCGCGGTCAGGCAGTCAACGTCACGGCGACGCTAGGTGATGCGACAATCGGCAATGCGCAGGCGGCAACTGATCTTACAGTTGATGCTAATGGCACGCCGACGATTGGCACCTACTCAGTTGGAGATGACCTTACGCTTACAGGGTCTTCAGTCGATTTGGGAGCGGGTGTTATCGCCGGCAATCTGTTGCTTCAGGCGCTTGGCGGGGACGTGACACTTACGCTCGACGGAAACGAGTCCATAGTGGTGGGCGGCCAAGCAACGCTCAACGCTAATGGCAACATTGTTGTTACGCACACCAACAATGCAACTGGTGCAATTTCGCTCGATGTGACGGGCAATATCAACACCAGTGCAGGCGGCGACATCGACGCACAATCCGGATCGATCCTCTCTGGCTTTGAAGTGTTCCTGCTCGCAAACGGTTCAATCAATGTTGACGATGTCCGCGGGATACCGGGTATCGTTATCGAGGCAGGCGGCAGTGTAACGGTCAACAATGCGACCGCGACCGGCCCGCAGTTCAGTTCGAATATCAGCGGCATCACAATCGATGCTGGTCTCAATAGCGCAGCGGGAATTCCGCTGTATGATCCAATCGCAAATGCGCTGATCACCGGGTCGCTCAATTCCTATTCAAACATAGTTGTGCGCGCAGGCGGTGTCGCCCGCTTTGCGGCAGGTTCAAGCACAAATGCTGACAACCGCGTGTTCGTTCAAACCGGCGATGACATTATCGTAGATGCCGGAGCGACCATCACAAGCGCGAACAACCCATCCACCGCGCCAAACCCGCTCGATCCGTTCAACGGTGTCGGCGCGATCGACCTGCAGGCAGGCGGACTGACAAACCTGCTCAGCATTCCGTCCACTCCGATCGCATCGCTGGTGGTCAACGGAACACTCAACGCAAATAATGCCGCGATCATTGGTTCGGCAAATGCGATCGACGGTCTGGACGGTACGTTCATGGCGAGCTCGATTGCGCTCGATATCAACGATGCACCAGTCGCGATGGGATTTGTCTCCGACGATAATGGCCTGCTTTCGATGGGCTGTTTCCAGGGCAATATCTGCATCGGCAATATCATGGCCGACAACGTCATTGAGATTGGTCAGGCCAGCAACAACGATGTGATCGAATTGATCATCCAGCAGGGCACCGTCAACGCAAACGATATCCTGATTACGACCCGCAACGATATCGTAATGGGCACCAACGGAATTGCGACGACGTTGAACGCTGCGAACACATTCACCGCTCGCAGTCTCACCGGAAATGTCGATCTTCTCGACGCCGCAATTACCAGCGGTCAGATCGTAATCGATGCCGCTGGAAGCCTCGTTGGAAGCGGTACGCTGACCAGCGTCAACGATATCGGCATAAGTGTCGGGCAGGATCTGAGCGCCGCCGCTATTGTAACAGACGGGCAGCTGACACGGGCTGAGGATGTAGGCGGAGCGCTCGAAGCGCTCTATAACGTGCCGGGCTTCTTCAATGTCGATTTGCTCTCGATCGGCACTGGCAACATCAATGTTTCGACTGGAGATGGCCTCCGCATAGGAACCGCGATAGTGCCGGGCACCAATATTGTGCTGTCGGCGGGCACGATTGCACAGCTCGATTTTACAGACAGCGCCGTCGGTGTTTTCGTTGATGGCGGGTCCGTGGTCTTGGGCGATATCACCGTTACCGGTGATGTTTCCGCAGACTCGAACAGCACCATCGATTTCACCACGATAAACGCAGACAACGACATCAGTTTCTTCGCTGGCACGGACGCTATCGGAGGTGATCTAACGGCAGGTGCTACAGCGCAGATTGATGCTCAGTTTATCTCTCTTAATACGGTCGATGCGGCGAATATTACCCTCAATAGCGCGAGCGATATTTTCTTCGATCTTCTCACGTCGCCGAATGCGATTGGGCTGACCGCAACGAATGGCACAATTGGTGCCAATATGGGTCCCGGCGATATCGATAGTGGCGGCAGCGTCTCGCTCGAAGCCCAGATCATTGATGTCGGTAACATCGATGCAGCCGGGAACGTCGATCTGACTGCTACCGCGGGGTCCGTCACTGTGGGCGACGTTTCAAACACGGCGCTGGGTTCAGGGATCAGCCTTACGGCAGGCGGTGCCAATGGCGATATCAACGCCGGAACATTGACGGCTAATAGCGGCGACATCTTAATCAGCGCGGCGCGCAACATCGCGCTTATTTCGGCCGCCACCTCTGCTGCGACGCCGACTGCTGGCACAATCGCACTTCTGTCTGGCGGTGATGTTTCCGCAACCGGATCGCTTTCGGCAGGTGAGGATCTGGCGATCCGGAGCCTTGGGAATGCAAGCCTCGCAAGTATCGCCGCAGGCGACGATGTGATCATCGATGCGGATGGTTCGGTCGCACTTGATTCAGCCACTTCCAGCGGCACAGGAGTCGATCTTTTCGCAATCGTGTTCGACACGACCAATGCAGGCCAAGCAAACTCCATTCTGTTTGGCGCTGAAACAAGTTCGGGATCGAACATCGGCATAAGCGGCGGCACAGATGTCACCGCCGCCGGCACTCTCAATGCCAACGGAGCGATTTCTGTCACTGCAACGGGAACGCCATCTATCGGCAACGCGATCAGCGGCGGCGATACGTCGGTATCGGGCGCTTCTGTTACATTCAACAACGGGACCGTGGGCGGCGATCTTTCGCTTATTGCGACGGCGGGCGATATTGACGGTTCTGGCACGGTCAGCGTTGCAGGCGGCATTGCGCTTCAGGCGACAGGCGGCATTGGCTTCGGCACGCTAGTTGCGCAAAATGGAGACTTCACCGCCGTGGCTGGCGATGACATCGTCTTTGATGCGGTCGACAGCTCGCAACTGGTGGACCTTCAGGCAGGCGGACTGATCCAGGGTGATCGGATCGATGCCGCCACCTCCGTCACGCTTTCGGCTGATTCATCGATCTTCATCGACCATGCCGAAGCAGGAACCGATTTCACTGCAACCGCTGGCGGCAATTTCACGACCGGATTGAACTCGATCATCACAGGCGGTGATGTTGTCATCGCCGGTGACATAGTGGACCTCGGTAACTCAACCGCAGGCGGCTTGATCGACGTTCAGGGCACTCAGATTGATTTCGTCAATCTCATTGCCGGTTCGACGATTTCTCTCCTTACCGATTTCAATACACCCACTGGTGTAACGGGCAGCGGCAATCTCAATATTACCGGCGCTACGATTAGTGCTGGGGCAGGGGGCAGCAGCCTCGATGCCCTCGGCTCGATCAGCATTTCGGGTGCTACCAGTGTGTTGGGCAGCCTGACGATGGATGCAGATGGCGATATCGCTTTTGCTACGGCGCTTGTCCAAGGCGGCGACTTTGCCGCGACCGCAGGCGGACGTATCGACTTCACGAGCGCGGAATCCATCGACATGATCGATTTCCTCGCTGGTCAAGAGATAACAGCGACAGGAGACATCACCGGATCGAACGGCGTGGTGCTGGAATCCAGCGATGCTTCGGTATCGGGCGTCAACATTTCGAGCGGCGGTGATGTCACGATACGCGCATCCTCCACGGTCGACTTCAACGATATTGCTGTCGATTTGTCCGAGGTCGATATTGTGGCAGGAAGCAATGTCACTCTGAACGACATCACAGCCTCAAGTGCGATAACGATATCGAGCGGCGGAGGGTTGACCTTCAACGATTTCGAAGCGGGCTTTGGCGTTATTCTGTCATCCCAGAACGCTACTATCGGCCAGAGCATTGATGCAGGTGCGGGTGTGATCGCCAGCGCAGGCGGATTCCTCGTAGACGACATCGACGCCGTGTCCGAAATCTCGATCACATCAAGCGATGTGATCGTCTCGAACTCGCTCAATTCCGATCAACTTGTCACTCTACGGTCAACCGGAGCTGCCGATATCACAGTCGGCACGCTCAATGCTGGTACCAATGTCACCATCGAAACCGGCGGAGAAGTCGATGTGACAAGCCTTGCGGGCGCTCAATCCGGCTCGGGCGATATCAATGTCCAAGGCGATGGAGGTATCGCGATCAGCACGCTGTCAGGCATCGCCGCGACGCTTGAGGCCACCAATGGCGCGATCAACGTGGGCGACGCGATTATGAGCGGCCTGTTGTCAGCCGATGGCCAAAGCGTGTTCATCCGATCGACTGATGATTTGGCTGTCGCCGCGAATGCGACTGATGGGAACGTCGATATTGCTGTCGATGGCAACCTAGCGACCGAAGGCATTTCGGCGAATGGCGATGTCATCTTGGCCAGCGGCGGGTCCTCCACAATCAATGTTGCGGCCACCGCTGTTGGTACAGCGAGCGGGCCGCCTCCGGGCAGTCAGGGTGTGCAGCAAATCACTACTGTGAATGGCGGCGACATTACCATTACGGCTGGGACGGACATTTTGATCAACTCGGTGGTTTCGGCTGCTGGCAATCTGGCGATGACCGCAGGCGGCTTGATTGATCTGCAAGCGACAGCGTCCGGCGCGACGATGCAAACGGAATCGGCTGACATCAATATCGGCACTTCGGGTGCGCTTGGACGGAGCGATCTGACCACTTCGATCCTGATCGGAACCGTTGGTGATATCCAGCTTGGCGGCCCAGCCGGAACATCGACCGGATTTGAGCTCGACAATGATGAATTCTCGCGCGTGCACAGCGGCGGCGATATCACTATCACCGCTACAGGCCTCACCACTGGTGAAGGCAATATCAATGTCGGTGATCTGAATGTTCTGGCTGGGCAGGGAACGGGCACACCGAATGATGGCAATATCGCGAATTTCGGCGGCCTGTTCCTTGAAGCGACCAACGATGTGAACATCCTGGGCAACCTCTTGATGACCGGGCTGAGTCCCGATGGATTGCTGGCAATTGATGCCGCAAATCTGATCACGATTGACGCTGAAAACGCGACAATCAGGCTTGAAGATACAAACGGCGCGGTGACCGGCCTTATCGGGATGACCGCAGATTCGATCATTGCCGCAAGCGGGGCGAACCAGGCCAATCTTGCTGGACTGACCTTTGCTGAGATCGAGGATCTGCTGGGCCAAGCCGCCACGTCACCGCGCCCGGATGGCTATATTCTTGGTTCAAATATCACGTTCAACGTTGATGGAAACATCCTGATCGAAAACAGCGGGTCCGGCACCGACTTCCCTGATCGGCGCGGCATAGTCGCCGATACCCTGACGATCAATTCGTCGAATGCCGATGTTGGGATTGTGATCAACGGCGTGATTGATGGGTCTACGGGTCTCGATGCGGTCGCTTTACTGACTGCACCAACTGACTTCGATCCGGCCTCCACTGTGAACGGGTGTTTGCTGGGTGACCCAACGAGCTGCGTGGTGACGACCACTCCGCCAACTACAAATGACCCGGGTCCTGATGATGGCCCAATCCGCGACCTCATTGATGACCAGGTGGAAGAGGATAGCCCTCTTACTGACACGGTTTCTACGATCCTTGTCGAGCTGCGCGAGGATCCCGAGCAACAGGAAGATCCATTGCTGGATGAGCCGGTTACTGGTGCAGGCAACGAAGATTTCTGGTTCGCGGAGGACGAGGAAGAAGAGGGCGAGGAAGAGAACGAAGAAGAGCTTGAACCGGCGGAGTGAGCGGTGATCTCTTGACCAGTGGCACGGTGCGTGTGCATGGCTTCGCGCCATGACTGACACCCCGCTAAAGCTGTTCAACAGCCTGACCCGCCAGATCGAAGCATTCGAGCCTGTCCATTCCGGCGAAGCGCGCGTCTATACCTGCGGGCCGACGGTCTACAACTATCCGCATATCGGCAATATGCGCGCCTATGTTTTTGCCGACATCCTTGGCCGTGCGCTCAGTCATAAGGGGCTGAAGCTGACCCATATCATCAACATCACCGATGTCGGGCACCTTACCGATGATGCCGATGCGGGTGAGGATAAGATGGAGAAGATGGCGGCGCAAAAGGCGCAGTCGATCTGGGACATCGCGCAACATTATACGCAAGCCTATTGGGCCGATGTGAAGGCGCTCAACATTCGCCAGCCGGCCAAATGGTCTGTCGCGACCGATTACATCGAAGAGATGATCGAATTCGCGAAAAGCATCGCGGACAAGCACTGCTACGAATGCGAAACAGGCCTCTATTTCGATACAACCACGATTGAGGATTACGGCCGCCTCGCGCGCGCTGTGACCGAAGAGGGTGAAGGCCGCATCGATACCGTTGAGGGCAAACGGAACGCCGCAGATTTCGCAATCTGGCGCAAAACGCCCGCTGGCGAAAAGCGTCAGATGGAATGGGACAGCCCGTGGGGCAAGGGCGCACCCGGCTGGCATCTGGAATGTTCGGTCATGGGCGAAAAGCTACTGGGCTTTCCGTTCGACATTCACACCGGCGGGATCGACCACCGCGAAATTCACCATCCGAACGAGATTGCGCAAAATCAGGCTTTCTGCGGCTGCGGCGGCTTAAGCGAAGCGACCAATTCCGGCGCAAAGATCTGGATGCACAACAATTTCCTCGTCGAGCGTTCGGGCAAGATGTCCAAATCCTCGGGCGAGTTCCTGCGTCTGCAATTGCTGATCGACAAAGGGTATCACCCGCTCGCGTATCGGATGATGTGCCTTCAGGCGCATTATCGCAGCGAGTTGGAGTTCAGCTGGGAAGGACTGGATGCCGCCCTCACGCGCCTTAAACGTATGGTCATGGCGGTCGAGCGTCTGTCTGACGCAGAATCGCAACCAATGGCCGAACATCCAAAATTCGCTGCCCCATTGGCAAAGTTCGAAGAGGCGATTGCGGATGATCTCAACACGCCAATCGCGCTGACCGCCATCGAAGACGCGCTAGCCGTCAAAAAAGTCGATGCGGCAATCAAGCGCGCCGTGATCGAATATATGGACGGCGTTCTTGGTCTCGGCCTGTTCGATCTGTCCCGCACCGATCTGCGCATCCGGCCCAAGACTGCCGAAATCACCGAAACGGAAATTGAAGACGCGCTGACCCGCCGCAAGACCGCGCGCGCAGAAAAAGACTTTGCCGCCTCGGACGCTATCCGTGACGAACTCTCGGCGAAAGGCGTCGAGGCAATGGACGGTGATCCGCTCGGCTGGGAGTGGAAACTGAGTTGACGCAAAGCCAAGTCTTCAGGCTGACCAACAGGCAATCCAAGGACGTTGTGCTAGTAGTAGAGCCTTGGGCTACACGCTTCGATTTAGCTCCTAGCGCAACCGCTGAAATATCCGTCATCGCTGAGGGTGATACGCCGCCAAGCAAATTTGAGATGCTAGATGACCACGTCATCTTCTGGTGCGAAGGATCGGATTGTGATCTTCGTATCAATGGAAAGGAAATTGACTGGTGACAATTCTCGCAATTTCAGGACTTATCCGCCCCTTGCTTGAACCGCGCTTGCCAGCCGAACTTGACGTGCGCTGGTTTATGACCCCCGAAGAAGCGGTTGAAGCGGTTAAGGGCGCCGAGATCGGCTGGTTCGATTCCAACAACAAAGACGACATGGTCAAATCGCTCGAAGCGGCGACTGAACTCAAATGGCTCAATTCGATCTATGCGGGCCTCGATTTTCTGCCGATGGATGTCCTGATTGATCGCAATATCACCGTCACCAACGGGGCGGGGATCAATGCGATAACCATCGCCGAATATGTCGTGATGGGTATGCTCAATATCGCCAAGGGATACCGCGAGGTCATGCGCGCACAGGAACGGCGCGAATGGTTGCTTGATAGCCCCGGAAAACGCGAGCTGTCCGGGTCGAAAGCGCTCTTGCTGGGCTATGGTGCGATCGGAAAACTGATCAAACCGCGCCTTGAGGCGTTCGATGTCGATGTAACGGTGGTTCGGCGTTCGGGCGGGGAAGGTGTGCTTACTCCCGATGAATGGCGCGCAAAATTGAGCGAGTTTGATTGGGTCATCCTGGCTGTGCCTGCGACGCCTGAAACCGATGGGATGATCGGAGCAGACGAGATCGCCGCAATGAAGTCTGACGCGGTGATCGTGAACATCGCGCGTGGTGCCGTGATCGATCAACCCGCTCTCGTCAGCGCGCTTGAAGGCAAAAAAATTGGCGGGGCGTTCCTTGATGTGACGACGCCGGAACCTTTACCCGAAGACCACCCGCTCTGGTCGCTCGACAATGCACATATCAGTATGCACCTTTCGGGCCGCGCGCAGGACAAGATGTTTATTCGCAGCGCAGACCGGTTCTTGGACAATCTCGACAAATATCTACGCGGCGAACCTGTTGCCCCGGTTTTCGATCCTCGCATCGGATATTGACCCCAAACAATTGGCGCATTCGTCCAATTCATGCATGGTGTTTGCAGGCACTACTGCGTGCAAGCCTGACCGGGCATTGTGAATGTAACCGTTCGGGCGATTTGAGAGAACATTGAGGTGTAGTGCCTGGTGCCCCGATGCAGTGGCACGTTCTCGAACAAGGGGGGAATTTGAAATGACTGAGACCAAAAAAGCGTCTGACGTGTTCATCGACTGTCTCGAAGCCGAAGGTTGCGAGTACATCTTTGGCGTACCAGGTGAAGAAAACCTGGATTTCCTCGATTCCCTCGGAAAATCGGACAGGATCAAACTGATCCTGACCCGTCACGAGCAAGGCGCGGGCTTTATGGCGGCGACCTATGGCCGCCACACCGGCAAAACCGGCGTCTGCGTGGCGACGCTTGGCCCAGGCGCGACCAATTTTGTGACCTCCGCAGCCTATGCCCAGCTAGGCGGCATGCCCGTACTGATGATCACAGGCCAGAAACCGATCAAGAAATCGAAGCAAGGCCGGTTCCAGATCGTCGATATCGTGTCCCTGATGGAGCCGGTGACGAAGTACTCAATCCAGATTGCTGCGGGTGACAACATCCCAAGCCGCGTGCGCGAGGCGTACCGTCTGGCCGAAGAGGAAAAGCCGGGTGCGACTCTGATCGAGCTGCCCGAAGACATTGCCGAAGAACCGACCGAAGACTTCAAGCCGCTGCCCAAGAGCGTGGCGCGTCGTCCTTCGGCGGAATCCAAAGCTGTTCGCGCGGCCGTCAAAGCGGTTGAGGCGGCGAAGAACCCCGTTCTGGTCATTGGTGCAGGCGCGAACCGCAAATTGTGTGGCCGGATGCTGGAACAATTCGTCGAAAAGACCGGCATTCCGTTCCTGACCACGCAAATGGGCAAGGGTGTTATTGACGAACGCCATCCGAAATTCCTCGGCTGCGCGGCTCTTTCGGCGGGGGACTTCGTTCACCGCGCTGTGGAAGCGTCAGACTGCATCATCAATGTCGGCCACGATGTGATCGAGAAACCGCCATTCTTCATGCACGATAACGGCGTAACCGTGATCCACGTGTCGACCCGCACAGCAGAGGTTGATCCGGTCTACTTCCCGCAAGTCGAATTGATTGGCGATATCGCCAATGCGATCTGGCAGATGAAAGAAGATATCAGCCCGAACCGCAGTTGGAATTTCGATCATATGCTGGCCTATCATCAGGCGGAGCTTGACCACACAGGAGCATTGGCAGCTGACACCCGTTTCCCGATCTTCCCGCCGCATCTGGTTCAGCAAGTGCGTGATTGCATGCCGCGTGATGGCATCATTTGTCTGGACAATGGTATCTACAAAATCTGGTTCGCGCGCGGTTATACCGCGTATCTGCCCAACACCGTGCTGCTCGACAATGCGCTCGCGACAATGGGCGCAGGCCTGCCCAGCGCGATGATGAGCGCGATGCTCTATCCGGAGCGCAAGGTTATGGCGATCTGCGGTGACGGCGGGTTTATGATGAACTCTCAGGAGCTTGAGACTGCGGTCCGCCTAGGTCTTAACCTTACTGTCCTGATCCTGCGCGATGATGCCTACGGTATGATCCGCTGGAAACAGGCCAATATGGGTTTTGACGATTACGGCCTGACCTATGGCAATCCAGACTTCGTCAAATATGTCGAAAGTTATGGCGGCCACGGCCACCGTGTAGAGAGCAGCGAGCATCTCACCGAAGTGCTGGCCCATTGCCGCGACACGCCCGGTGTCCATTTGATCGATTGCCCGGTCGATTATACCGAGAATGATCAGATATTAAATCACGATATCAAGGAACTGAGCGCGAAGTTGTGAGATTGATAGGGATGAAAGGACACACCAGATGCCCCAGCTAAAAGACACCTATCCGCTCTATCTCAACAACAAGGCGGCTCAGCCGAACACCGATCTTAAGGTGACCGATAAGTTCACCGGGGAGGTTGCGTTTCGTACCGCTCTGGCGACGCCGGATGTGATTGAGGAAGCGATTGCAGGCGCGGTCCGCGCGACCCAGCCGATGGCAAAAATGGCGAGTTTTGAACGCAAGGCTGTACTGGAACATTGCGTAAAACGGTTCCGCGAGCGGTATGACGAGCTTGCCTATTCGCTGTGCGTCGAGGCCGGAAAGCCGATTAAGGATGCCGAAGGCGAAGTCGACCGTTTGATCGACACGTTCCAGATTGCCGCAGAGGAATCGACCCGCAATTATGGCGAGGTCCAGCCGCTCGATATCAGCGCGCGGGCCAAGGGATATATGGGCATGTGGAAGCGCGTGCCGATCGGGCCGTGCAGCTTTATCTCGCCGTTCAATTTTCCGCTCAATCTCGCCGCGCACAAAATTGCGCCGGCCATTGCAGTGGGCTGCCCGTTCGTGATGAAGCCAGCGTCAAAGACGCCGCTAGGCGCTTTGATCATGGGCGAAGTTCTGGCAGAAACCGACCTTCCCGAAGGTGCGTTTTCGATCCTTCCGGCAAGCCGCGACGGTGCAGATCTGTTCACCGTTGACGAGCGGCTCAAACTGCTCAGCTTCACCGGTTCGCCCGGTGTTGGTTGGGATTTGAAAGCCAAGGCTGGCAAGAAACCTGTTATCCTCGAACTCGGCGGTAATGCCGCTGTGATCGTCGATAAGGATGCCGATCTCGATCACGCTCTGGAGCGGATCATCTTTGGTGCGTTCTACCAGTCCGGCCAATCCTGCATCGGTGTGCAGCGGATTATCATTCACGAAGACATCTATGATCGCTTCAAGGAAATGCTGGTCACCAAGACGAAAGCGCTCGTCGCGGGCGATCCGAAAGACCGCGACACATTTATCGGCCCTATGATTTCGGACGGTGAAGCAGGGCGGCTCAAAGGCTGGATCGACGATGCCGTGTCAGCGGGCGCAACCTTGCTGTGTGGCGGCGGTCTTTCGAACGGCAATATGTTGGAGGCAACGCTGCTCGAAGGCGTTCCGGCGACGGCTGACGCGAACTGGGAAGAAGCGTTCGGACCGCTCGCCAACCTGTCCAAATTCTCCGACTTTGAAGAGGCTCTGGAGCAGGTGAACCATTCCAAATTTGGCCTTCAGGCTGGCATCTTCACCCGCGATCTGCACCAAGTGCTCGATGCATGGGATACACTCGAAGTCGGCGGTGTAGTGATCAACGATGTGTCATCGTATCGCGTCGACAACATGCCCTATGGCGGTGTGAAAGATTCCGGTCTCGGCCGCGAAGGCATCCGCTTCGCCATGGAAGACATGACCGAGATCCGGAACCTAGTGATCCGGAGAATCTGATTGGCGCAGGCCCATCCGGGCCTGCGTCCTCGCTATACGTGCAGCAAGCTACACCCGCTGCGGGCGCGCAGTCGCGCTTGCGGGCCTTCGGCCCGTTAACTCTCTTCGAGCAACAACAGAACCGCTGTCACCACCATACGCTCGTCATCGCCGTTAAAGCGGTGATCGACTTCGCGGATGGTGGCTTCCGCGACGAGTTGGCCGGGGATGTGGAATTCATGTTCGGGCAGATTTGCGATGAACTCTTCACCGACCTCGACAGCCTCTTTGCCGTCAAAGTCGAGCATCATTTCGTGCCGCGTGCCCGCGAAAGTGATCGAGGCCCACGCTTTCTCCTCGTGTGAAAGCACGCTTGCACGGCCTTCTGAAAGCGTGATCAGCGCCTCGCGCACCCTGTCCGCAATGGTGCGGCGCGGGCGATAGCGGCGCGCCCTTAGCGTCGGGGCCGGGCGCGAGGGGGCATCTGCCGATTTGGTTTCGAGCGGTGCGGGGCGGATCAGTGTGTCGGTCAGCATGGTGCGAGTTCCTCGGTCTGGACTGATGATTGTGTTTGAGCGGCGGTTTCGAACTGTTCCATCCAGCGCAGAGTGCGCGCTTCGGTCGCTGCGCGCGGTATCCGACCCATGCGCAGATCGAGCACAAAGCGCGGGTCATGCGCGGCAAGCCGCCCGAACTTGGTCGCTGGCATGTCGTGGGCGCGCAGGAATTTTTCGACTTTCCGGATCAGCATATCGGTCCCCGTATGGTTCAAAGTGACAGAGCGAATCGCTCAATGTTCACTTAATGTTCCAAGTGAAATCCTACTTGTCTAGGAAAAATCCTATGCTATAGGAAAAATGAAGGGGTCGAGAGCGCTCCTGATGAGGAAAGGGCGACTATGCCACAGTCTGATATGTCACCGGAACGGGCGCGTTTGCTCGAATTGTCACGCGAACGCGGCGTTAGCCTAAGCAGCCTTTCCGAGATGATCGGCCGAAATTCCGCCTATCTCCAACAGTTTATCAAGCGCGGTACGCCTAGAAAGCTGGAAGAGGGGGATCGCGGCAAGCTGGCGCAGTTCTTTGGTGTCGATCAAAATGAACTGTCAGGCACTATGGTTAAGGGAAATTCCTATAACGCTGCACCGTCTTCGACCGAATCGGGCTTCGTCCATGTGCCTCGGATCGATATCAGCGCGTCGGCGGGCCCGGGGGCGCTACCTGACGATGAAGCCCCGTTCGACACGTTCCGTTTCTCCCAGCGCTGGCTTGAGGAGCAAGGCCTGTCAGGCGCGAACCTTTCCGTGATTTCGGTTGAAGGGGACTCGATGGAGCCGCTGCTTAATGATGGCGATGAAATTCTGGTCGACCGGACGCCGCGCGCATTCCGCGATGGCGTGCATGTCGTGCGGCTCGGCGAAACCCTGATGGTGAAGCGCGTCGCAAGTGCAGGGGCAGGGCGGTTGGCATTGCTTAGCCAAAACCTCGCTTATCCTCCCGTTAGCGTTGCCGTAGAGGATGTGGAGATTATTGGCCGCGTGGTCTGGAAAGGTGGACGGATTTAGCCCACATAGCCTCCATGACCGACAAACCGACACCTCCGATCAAAGCCGCTATCATTCCCGTCACTCCGCTTCAGCAGAACTGCTCGCTGATCTGGTGCACCAAGACGAACAAGGCGGCGCTCACCGATCCAGGCGGCGATCTCGACAAATTGAAAGAAGGCGTCGCCAAAGCGGGCGTTGGGCTGGAGAAGATCCTGATCACCCACGGGCATCTCGATCATTGCGGTCAGGCCGGCATGCTGGCCGAGGAACTGGGCTTGCCGATCGAAGGGCCACACAAGGATGATCTGTTCTGGATCGAGCAGCTCGATAATGACGGCGCGCGATACGGGATGGAGGCCAAGAGCTTCACCCCCGATCGTTGGCTGGAGCATGGCGATACGGTGACCGTTGGCGAACTCACGCTGGATGTGATCCACTGTCCCGGACACACGCCCGGCCATGTCGTGTTTTTCCACGCACCGAGCAAGTTTGCGATTGTTGGCGATGTGATTTTTCAGGGCTCAATCGGCCGGACGGACTTTCCGCGCGGCAATCATCAGGATTTGATCGACGCGATTACACAGCGCCTCTGGCCGCTTGGTGATGATGTGCTGTTTATTCCCGGTCACGGTCCGACCAGCACTTTTGGCCAAGAACGTAAGACCAATGCGTTTGTGAGCGACTACGCTTTGTCTTAACTGGTTTGAGCGGCTCGTCAGAGGTCAAGAAAGCGCTGTATCAGCTTCACCCAGAGGTAGAGTACGCCCAAATATAGAATTGGGCCGACAATGAGCATCAGTGAGCCGCCGAGAGCGCCTGCCGTTATTGAGAATGCGAGAACCGTAAAAAGCATTAGCAAGATCAGCTGCACAAACAACGTCATGCCAGCGAACATTTGCGCAATTGTTCTCATCTTTCCCCCCTGAACCAGTTCATTGTTCCGGATTTCGGAAAGTAAATCAAGGGCCTGTGACCAATTACGTCTTGTCTTGATCAGCCTTGCTCAGCGCCTTGCTTTCTTTCTTGAGCGGACGGGCGACGGGGCAGACATCCTGCACATAGCCGTTGAGTGTGTTTGCGAGATTTTCGCGAACGACGCGGTAGTGCACATATTGCCCGCGCTTTTCGCTTTCGACGAGGCCAGCGTTTTCAAGCACCTTCAAATGTTGAGACACAGCGGGCTTTGATATGTCGAACCGCTCCGCAATCTGACCGGCGGTAAGCTCGGATTCGGACAAATATGCCAGAATTTTGCGGCGGATAGCGGAGGCGAGGGCTTCGAAAACTTTTTGCATGATAAGAGGCATATAAGCAGTTGCTTAAATACTTCCAAGAGGCCATAGGTAATTAAGTAATACGTTAATTACCTATGGAGTCGAAGCATGGAGCGCGATCAGGGCAGAGATAGATGCGAGGTGAACTGGATTGTCGAGACGCCCGAAGCGGATCCTGCAAAGGGCAAAGTTCGATGGGATCCGGTTCACAGCATGTGGAATGGCGGAATGCTCATTGCAGCCATCGCGATGGTGCCGTTCTTCACTACGCCTGCCGCGGTCGCAGTTGGCATGGGTCTGACAGGCCTTATGCTCCTCCTCGGTCACTCGGTCGGATTTCACCGGCTGCTGATCCATGGCAGTTTTGAAACAGCACCCTGGCTGCGGCCGTTTCTAATCTGGTGCGGCACTGTCGCTGGAATGAGCGGACCGATCTGGATCGTGCGAACCCATGACCTGCGCGATTGGGCGCAGCGACAAAGCGACTGCCACGATTATCTCGCCCATCGCCGCCCTATGCTCATCGATGCATGGTGGCAGTTGCATTGCACTTTAAAGTTGGAGAATCCGCCTGAATTCGACCTAAGCCGTCTTGAGCAAAGCCGCTTTATCCGATGGATGGAGCGGACATGGATGCTGCATCAGATTCCTGTCGCGGCGCTGTTGTTCTGGCTTGGCGGCTGGCCGTTTGTTGTCTGGGGTGTGTTTGTCCGCGTCGCGCTGACCGTGCATGGGCACTGGTTTGTGGGCCATTTGGCGCATCGGCGCGGACCGCAAAGCTGGCGCGTCAAAGAGGCTGGCGTGCAGGCGCACGATGTCCCGTGGGCGGGCCTCATCACCATGGGGGAGGCGTGGCACAACAATCACCACGCCTATCCGGGCAGCGCCCGCATTGGGCTAAAACCCGGCCAAAGCGACTGGGGATACCGGTTTATTCAACTGCTCGAGCGTATTGGTCTCGCTTGGGATATATGTCTGCCGAGCGATATGGCAGGCAGAGATCAGAAGCTTGAAACCGTGCGCAAGGAAGCGGCTACATCACGCGCGCACCGATCAGCACCGCGACCACCGCAAGACCGAGCAGCGTCAACATTGTGACGATGGTGCCGATCATGCGGCCTTTGCCGAACGATCCGCCATCCATGCCGAAACCGTGTGCGATGCGTCCCAGGATATACAGAGCCGCAACATAGGCGAGCCATTGGTCCCCTTTGCCGGTCAATTCGATGGCGGCGATCAGAATCAAAACAAAGGGTGCGCTCTCGATAAAGTTGGAATGCGCACGCATCCGGCGGATGACATTCTCGTTTCCGTCATCGCCGACAAACACCTTTTCCGCGTTGCGCACACGGCCCACGCGCATCATCAACCAGATGTTGAGAATCGCGGCGGCTGCGGCGGCGGCGAGCGTTACTGGAAGCAGTGTCATATTTGTGATCCCCTCAATGAAGTGTTGGCGGACCTGCTACAGAGCGCGCGCAGCGCTTGCAACGCGCGAGTTTTCAGCTATAGCGCGCGGCTTCCCGCCAGCTTAGGGCAAGGACGCTCACAGGTGCATACGTGCTTGTGTGAAACGCGACCATGGCTTAAGGGCGGCTTCAAGACTTTACGTCATCCTATACGAACACACGAATTTATTTGAGGAAATGGTGCCGCCATGGCTGTTCCAAAGAGAAAAGTATCCCCACATCGCCGCGGCAATCGCCGCGCACACGATTCGCTGAAAGTTGAAGCACATCACGAGTGCAACAATTGTGGTGAGCTAAAGCGTCCGCACAATCTGTGCCCGCATTGCGGCTTCTACAACGGTCGTGAGGTTATCGCGGTCGGCCTTTAAGGCACCTGCGAGCCGACATTGAACGGAGTGAGTGACATGAGCCTGCCGCGTATCGCTATTGATGCGATGGGCGGCGATGAAGGCGTGCGCGTTATGGTCGAAGGCGCAGCGCTGGCCCGTCGCTCTCACGACAGTTTCAACTTCTTGCTGGTCGGAGATCAAGCGCGGATTGAAGCCGCGCTTGAAGCGCATCCGGGTATGCGCGAAGCATCCGAGATTCTTCATTGCGATGATGTGATCTCCGGCGATGAACAACCCAGCAAAGCTATTCGCCGCGCCAAAACCACGAGCATGGGCCTCGCCGTCAATGCGGTGAAAGAAGGTGCGGCTGGTGCGGCGGTTAGCGCCGGAAATACCGGCGCGCTGATGGCCATGAGCAAAATTGCTCTGCGCACCATGCCCGGGATTGATCGCCCTGCGCTTGCGGCCATTATGCCTACGCTAGAGCCGCACGACGTCGTAATGCTCGACCTTGGCGCCAACACCGAAGCCGACGCCCGCAACCTGGTGCAATATGCGGTGATGGGGGCAGCATATGCCCGGATCGTAAACGATTTTGAACAGCCGACTGTTCGTCTACTCAATATCGGCACCGAAGAGATCAAAGGCACTGATGCGCTGCGCGATGCGGCAGCACGCCTGACAGAAGCCTGTGCCAAGGATGACGGCGGGCTAGCGCTCAATTTCTCAGGCTTCATTGAAGCTGACAAAATCAATCGCGGCGAAACCCATGTGGTTGTTACGGATGGATTCTCCGGAAATATCGCTTTGAAAGCGATTGAAGGATCTGCGCGGTTTGTGACCGATCTTTTAAGACAAGCTTTCACCAGTTCGATCCGGTCCAAAGTCGGCTTTCTTGTTTCACGGCCAGCGACCGAATTGCTGCGCCATCACCTCGATCCGAACAATCACAACGGTGCGGTATTCCTCGGCCTGAACGGCGTAGTGGTGAAGAGCCATGGCAGCGCGACCGCCAAGGGCGTAGCCAACGCTGTAACAGTCGCAGCGCGTTTGCTCGAAGACAAGCTGACGCAGCGAATCGCCGAAGATTTGAGCGAATTGGGCGAGGCAGCGCTGAAGAAGAATGTGTCTTCTGCAGCATCCGCGCCAAACGGTGAGGCCGCAGCGTGACAGGTGCGCGGATATTGGGCTCCGGCTCTGCTTTGCCAGACCGTGTGGTGACCAATGCCGATCTTGCCGCGCAAATTGACACCAGCGATGAATGGATTGTCGAACGTACCGGCATTCGCCAACGTCATATTGCGGGTGAGGGCGAAACCACGTCGACGCTCGCCATTGCTGCGGCTCGTGCAGCGATAGCCGACGCGGGGATTGAGGCATCGAGCATCGATCTGATTATCCTTGCCACGGCAACGCCAGACAACACGTTCCCCGCCACCGCGACAAAGGTTCAGCATGCCCTTGGCTGCAATGGCGGAGTCGCCTTTGATGTCGCGGCGGTGTGCTCAGGCTTTCTTTATGCGCTTGCGACAGCCGATTCGCTGCTCAAAACAGGTTTGGGAAAGCGCGCGTTAGTTATTGGCGCAGAAACTTTTTCACGGATCCTTGATTGGGAAGATCGCACCACTTGTGTGCTGTTTGGTGATGGGGCAGGCGCGATTGTGCTTGAGGCTCAGGGTGCAAGTGAAGCGCCTGACAGCAAGCTTTCGGGCATCCTCGCAAGCCGGCTTCATGCCGATGGAGCGCAGCACGACTTGCTCTATGTCGATGGCGGGCCTTCGACCACGCAAACGGTCGGCCACTTGCGCATGAAGGGCCGCGAAGTCTTCCGCCACGCAGTTGTAAACCTTGCGAGCGTTCTCAATGAAGTGATTGAAGATGCAGGCGTTTCTAGTGCCGATATCGATTGGGTCGTGCCGCATCAGGCCAATGCGCGCATTCTCGATGCGACCGCCAAAAAGCTCGGCATCCCGCCTGAAAAGGTGATCGTGACAGTTGATCAGCATGCGAACACTTCAGCCGCTTCTGTACCACTGGCATTTGATACAGCACGGCGCGATGGACGGATCAAATCGGGTGATCTTGTGATGTTCGAAGCGATGGGCGGCGGCTTCACTTGGGGCGCAAGTCTCGTCCGGCTTTGACCTCGCGAGCCTTGCGAAACGTGCAAAAGCACGTGATTTTTCTGCGTGTAAGTTGCGAATGAAACCATTGTCGATTACAGCCGTAGGCCTTCGGGATGGGTCGCACCAACGAACGGAGGTTAGCGCATGATGCGTTCAGTAGGTACGCTTACTCGCGCCGATCTGGCTGAGACTATAAATAGAAAACTCGGATTCAGCCGGGCGGAATCACTCGACCTAGTTGAGGCCATTTTGGATAAAATGTGCAACGCAATGGCCGATGGCGAGAATGTAAAAATTTCGGGCTTTGGCAGTTTCGTTTTGCGCGATAAGAACGAGCGCATTGGCCGCAATCCCAAAACCGGGGTTGAGGTACCAATCACGCCGCGCAGGGTGATGACATTCCGCGCGAGCCAACTGCTCAAGGAACAGATTGCCAAGGGCGGCTAACACGCAGGAGCGATGAGGGCGCATGACTGATTTCGACGATGGTAAAGATGATGGCGCATTGCGCACCATCGGTGAAGTCAGTGAAGCGCTCGATATCAAGCCGCATGTCCTGCGTTACTGGGAGCAGCAGTTTTCTCTGCTGAAGCCGCTAAAGCGAACTGGCGGCCGCCGGTATTATCGTCCCAAAGATGTCGAACTGGTCGAAGAGATCAATCGTCTCGTCAATGACGAGGGCTACACCCTTAAGGGTGCGGAAGCTGTGCTTCGGTCTTCGGGTAAGCCGGAATTGGACCGTCGTCAGGACGATCGCCGGAGCGGTGACCGCCGCGCTGCTGCCGACACGGACGGTGCTACGGCGTCTGCGAGCGATCGCAATCTGCAGCCCAAGATCAGCGATGCGGTCGCGAAACTAAAGGCGATCCGTCAGCGCTTGGGTCAGGCCATCGAAGCCTGACGCTCCGCGCATTTAATTTAGAAATTTGGGCTATTCGGCTGCGAGAAGCTCGGCTTCACCAAGGTCAACACTGACTAAGCGCGACACGCCTTTCTCGGCCATCGTTACACCAAACAAGCGGTGCATGCGGCTCATCGTTACAGCGTTGTGCGTAACGATCAGATACCGCGTATTGGTCGTCCGCACCATGGAATCGAGCAAGTCGCAGAACCGCTCGACATTGGCATCATCCAGCGGTGCGTCGACCTCATCCAACACGCAGATCGGTGCAGGATTGGTGAGGAACAGCGCAAAGATCAGGGCGGTCGCGGTCAAAGCCTGCTCACCTCCAGACAGAAGCGAGAGCGATTGCAAGCGTTTGCCAGGAGGTTGCGCGAAAATCTCAAGCCCGGCTTCCAAGGGATCATCGCTGTCGATGAGCGCAAGATGCGCTTGTCCGCCTTGGAACAGACGCGGATACAGTTCCTGAAAGTGCTGATTTACCTCATCAAATGCGAGACGCAAACGTTCGCGGCCCTCGCGGTTTAGGTTGCCGATTGATCCGCGCAAACGGGCGACGGCTTCGGTCAACTCGGCCTGCTCGCTCGCATTGGTGCCGTGTTCGGATTCGATCCGCTCCAGTTCTTCGGCGGCGACGAGATTGACCGGTCCGATCCGCTCACGGCTGGCGACAAGCCTGTCCATTTCTTCGGATTCGACGGGAGATTGTTTGACGTCGCTCTCTTCGAATTCGAACCTTTCGCAAAGCAGCGGGGGAGGGCACTGGAAGCGCTCGCCGGATATGCGCGCCATTTCGCTGCGGCGCTCCTCTTCGCTTTCGGCGCGTGCGGCCAGAGTTGCCCGGCCTTCGCGCGCCTGCGCAAGGTTTTCCGTGACTTCGACCAATTGGCGTTCGGTCTTGGTCAGCGCCTCTTGCGCAGTGTCTTTGGCATTCTCTGCCGCTGCGAGCTCGCGGGATAGCTTTTCGCGCATCACATCGCCTTGCTCGATCTCCGCGATCAGCGAAGCGGGCTTTGCAGCAATAACCGCGCGTTCTTCCTCGATTTCCTCAAGTCTTCGTCCCGCTTCGGCGGTCCGCTGAGTCGCCTCGGATGAACGGGCTTTCCAATTGGCATGGTCGCTCTGCTGCGCGGCCAATCGCTCACGGGAAACGGCCAGCGCCTGATCATGCGATGCGAGTTCAGCGAGGGCCGCCTGAACCGCCGTCTTCGCCGCTTCGTGCTTGGCCTGTGCCGCTTCGAGCGACGCGCGACCGGCGTCGGGTGAGGGCAGGCTCTCGCGTTTCTCTTTTGCCGCGGCGAGCTCGGCTTCCGCCGCTTCGACCTGTTCGATCAGATCATTGGAGGTTTGCTCCAACTCTTCGAGCCGTGCTGCAATCCGGTCTTTTGCCGCTTCGGCTTGATCCAGTTGCCGCAGCGCGTGTCGCTCCGCATCAATTGCGCCAGCAATATCGCGCTCCTGTGCGACTAGAGAAGATTGCAATGCGGTCAGTTCTTCGCGGGCGCTTGTCTCAACTGCCTCAGCCTGTTCCGCCGCTGCTCGCATATCGGGCAAGATCGCTTCAAGTTCGCTGAGGCGGTTCGCCGCTTCGAGCCGCGCCGCCTCGGCGGAGCCTTCGCCGCGCGCGATGAAGCCATCCCAGCGTCGTAAGTGGCCGCCCGTTGTGACGAGCCATTCACCGGGGCCAAGGTTGCGCCCGTCATCCTCGCTGGCAAGATGCACCAGCGCCAATCGAGCGCGCAGTTCGGTTGGGCAATCGGTGATTTGATCGAGCAGGCTATCGGCGACTTGCGCTGGCGCGTTGCCGCCGGTCCAAAACCGCCCATCGGTTGGCGCAGATGGAGATCCCAAAGGAGACTTTGCATCGCGGCCAAGGACGGCTGCGAGAGCGCGTTCGTATCCTTTCGCGACCCGCACTTTATCGAGAGCTGCTGGAAGGCCTTCGCGGTTCTTTGCATTCTTCACGCGAGCATCGCGGTCGCGGCTTAGAGCGGTGTATTCACGCTCTACACCAGTCAGTTCGGCTTTGGCCGCTGCGAGCTTTGCACCAGTCTCGTCACGGGCGGATTGCAGCTCGGCCTTACGTTCCTTGTCCAATTCAAGTTTCGCGCGCAGGCGTTCAACGTCGCGGCTCGCTTCCTCGGTTGCTTCGCGCGCTTCGATGACTGCGTGTTCGGGATCTTCGCCGCCCGACAGTTCATTTCGCGTGGCAGCGATCCTCTCGGTTTCGCGGGTTAGCCGCGATAGCCGCGTTTCGGCTTGCTCGATGGCGGCTTCTGCGACGCGCCATTCGGCCTCGACACCGGCATGGTCCGCCGTGGCCTTGGCCAGCGCCAATTCGGCTGTACGGCTGGCGCGTTCGGTGTCTTCGCTGCGAGCGGCGATCGAGGGGCGGGCGGCTTCCGCTTCCGCCACGCTTTTCTCGCCAGTCTCCAGCTCCCGAGACAGGCGTTTGAGCGCATCAACCGCATCGGCCGTGAGACGATCGGCATCCTGACGGTCTTCTTCAAGCCGTGTCCGTTGGCGATCAAGACTGGCAAGGCGCGCTTCGGCTGCCTCAAGCTTTTCCGAAAGCGAAGCCATCCGGTGGCCATGCGCGCTGGCATCATCGCGCCGGTCCGTTAATTCGTCGCGCGCATCGGCCAGCTTGCTCGCGGCCTCGGCCTGTTCTTTCTGCGCTGCTTCTGTTGCTGTCTGAGCCTCGGCAACGCGCGCCTCTGCGCCTTCTGCTGCGGCGCGTGCCTCTTTCGCTGCTCTTGCGGCATCGCGCCAGCGTGCAAACAAAAGCCGCGCTTCGGACACGTTGATTTGATCGGTCAGTTTTTTGTAGCGTTCAGCTTGTTTGGACTGACGCCGCAGCGATGCGATTTGCGAATCCAGACCCGCCATCAAATCTTCGAGCCGGGCAAGGTTGGCTTCGGTTGATCGAAGTTTGCTCTCGGCATCTTTGCGGCGAACGTGCAGGCCAGAAATGCCCGCCGCCTCTTCGAGCATTTTGCGCCGCTCAGCGGGCTTGGCGGCGATCACCTGAGCGATCTTGCCTTGTGAGACGAGGGCGGGGGAGTGCGCGCCTGTCGCGGCATCGGCAAAGGTAAGCGCGACGTCTTTTGCGCGCACATCATTGCCGTTTACACGGTAAGCGCTGCCCGCACCGCGCTCAATCCGGCGGGTGACAACCAGATCCTCGCCGTCGTCGTCTGCGGCGTGAAGCACGACTTCGGCGAATGCGCGTTCGGGCCGCGTTGATGTGCCTGCAAAGATAACATCTTCCATCCCGCCAGATCGCATCGACTTGGCAGAGGTTTCCCCCATGACCCAACGGATGGCTTCGAGCAGGTTGGATTTGCCGCACCCATTGGGGCCGACAACACCGGTTAAACCGGGTTCAATGCGCAGTTCAGCCGGCTCGACAAAGCTCTTGAAACCACTGAGCTTGAGCCGGCTGATCTGCATAGTTTGGCGGTGACCCCGTTCTTACTCGGTGCGAGCGCCTGCGCGTTGCAGGATCGGTTCGAGTTGGGCCCAGCTGCGCTCTTCGAGCTTACGGCCGTTGAGGAAGAAGGTCGGGGTTGCCTGAACACCAAGTTCTTGGGCCTGCGTGCTGGATGCTTCGGCGATGCCTTCAATCGTTTCAGTGTCGGCGAGGCACGTGCGGGCTTGATCAGCGGAAAGACCGCGGGCCGAGAAGAATTCGATAAGTCCAGCTGCTTGGCCAATTGCGACAAAGCGTTGGTCGACTGGCAAATTGCCTGCCGCTTCGTATGCCGCGCCGTTCTGCTGAACATTCTGAAAAATTCCGTCCAGCGAGGCCCAAGCTTGATCCGAAAGCGGCTGCATGTTTTCTTTCGTGCCACAGCGGACAAGCGTTGCGATGGAAAGGTCAATCGGATCGCGAACGAGGTTGCGCTGTTCAAAGCTTACAACGCCGGTCGAAACGTAGTCAGCCTTGATTGATGGTTTTGCTGTTGCGGCGAATTGCGCACAGGCACCGCAAGTGTGCGAGGCGTACTCAACCAGTTTGATTGGCGCGTCAGGATTGCCGAGAACATAGCCGCCCTCTTCGCTGACCGTAACGGTTTCGGTCCAGCTTGTTCCCTCTGGTGCATCAATCGCAGCGATTGGTTCACCGGCTTCTGTGCCGGCTTCTGCCGGATCGCTGCCGCATGCAGCGAGTGCCAGCGCAATAGGCGCGGTCATGCCAAACGCGATTGCGCGGCGTGTCATGTTGGAACGGATCGAAGTCATCGAATTCACCTTCAGTCGAATGGAAAAGATTAAACCTGTGTTTCTAGGTGCGCCAATAGCGCGAACCGACGTGCTTGTGCAAAAAACCTGCATAAGTTGGGGGTGGTTCGAATTGGCACGGAATTAACCTGACAATTCGTCTTCTGCGCTCTTGGGCTTCGGCTTGAAGCGCTCGGCAAGAATTTCGTACAGGCCATCCCAGGAATTCACACCTTGAAGCAGCTCCCCGTCGAGCGCAAAATGCGGCACCGCAAAGCCTTCAGGATCTGTCGGAAGATCGAAATCCTGCGCATCGGCTTCGCTATTGGCGCGCAGCGCAGCGATAGCTTTGCGGTCAGTCAGGCAGCGATTGAGGTCCATCCGCGAATATCCGCGCCGCCGCGCCAGAATGTCGTCGAGCCTAAGCCCGCTTACCAACCCTGCCCGTGCAGCGGGAGTGTCGCGAGACCAAGCCGTGCGCGCAAAGCCGCCCGAATTGCCCCAGACCTCGCGCCATTTCTTCTGATGCCGCATGAACATTGAATGGTTCACTTTAAACTTCTCAGGTGCACCGCATTGACTCAATAAGCTCATCGGCAGGTCAACTGGATGGTTGATCCGCTGGCGTATCTCCACGCTAAGCAGGCCGGGGGCGAGCAGCGCATAATCCAGTTCCGGATCACCGCGAAAAGCGAATGTGTGGCAGCCTTCACAGGCGTAGCTTGTGAAGATGATGAGCTGGGCTTCGGCATCGGGATTGCCGATAAGGTGCCCGCGTTCGGTCCGCTCGACCGTCGCATGCCACGCTTTCTTGCTGGTGGTGTCGACATAGTCGCTATCCGGGTTGGATAGCTGGTTTTCTTGGGCGATTGCGGGTGCCGCGATCAAAGCAAGCGCCATAGCGCTGAATATCGCTTTCATTCTGTGCCCTTATCCCCGTCCTTATCGTCGAAGCTGCGCGCGAGCGATTCAAGCACCTCGCGCAGTTCAGGATCGCCGATATCGCGCAAGGAATCCCCGAGTTCCATCGGGATCGGCTTGAGCGAAGGCGGCGCCTTGGCAGGCTGTTGAGCATGCGGCGGCTTAACCGCACCTTGCCGGATTTTTACACGCGAAACGGCGCTGTAGCCAAAGAAGCGGTTTACCCGCTCCATTATCTCCGGCGTGACTTGCTGGATAAGCGGCGCATGTGCCGGGCTGACCACCAACTGCAAGATGCCTTCGGATTTCTCTCCGGGCGGGAAACGGATCGCTTCCGGGCTGCACACACGCGCATGTTGCGCCCCGACAATCTCTGGCCAACGGGTGACGACCGAGCTTTGGACGAAACCGAAGCGGCGAAAGGCGGTTCGGCCAATTTCTGGCATCAGATCGCCAATCGCTTTCGGCCCGCGGCCGCGCGGACGCTGGTAAGGCTTTGCCGTCTTCTTGCCCGATTTGCGCGGTTTTCCCGGCTTTGGTGTATCGTCGCTTCCCATATCCTGAAAAGCCATGCCATAGGGCGCGTGTGACTTCCACGACTTCCGCACTCTCATCCACTTTGCTGGGCTGGTACGATGTTCATGCGCGCGCGCTGCCGTGGCGCAATCCGCCCGGTGAACCGGTGCCCAATGATCCAGCATGGCCGTATCGCGTGTGGTTATCCGAAGTGATGCTGCAACAGACGACAGTCGCTGCGGTGAAGCCCTATTTCGAGAAATTCACACAGCGCTGGCCAGATGCGCATGCGCTTGCGGCGGCTTCTGATGACGAAATTATGGCCGCCTGGGCGGGGCTGGGGTATTATTCGCGTGCCCGCAATCTGGCGAAATGCGCGCGCGAAGTCGCCAGCCTTGGCGGTTTTCCGCAAACCGAAGCGGAGCTTTTAGAGCTGCCCGGGCTGGGAGCGTATACCGCCGCTGCTATTGCTTCTATCGCGTTTGGCGAGAGGGCCGTCGTGATCGACGCCAATGTGGAGCGCGTCGTCTCGCGGCTGTTCAACATCACCGAACCTTTGCCCAAATCGCGCAAGGCGATCCGTGAGAATGCTGATTTGATCACGCCAGACGCGCGGGCCGGTGATTTTGCCCAGGCGATGATGGATTTGGGATCGAGCATCTGCACCAGCAGAACGCCCAAATGCTTGCTGTGTCCACTTCAATCGGAGTGCCAAGGGCTGAAAGCCGGAGAGCCAGAGCGCCTTCCGGTGAAGCCGCCGAAGAAAGCCAAGCCAGAACGGATTGGCACATCATATTGGCTTGAGCGCGACGGGCATGTCTGGCTCGTCACACGGCAAGGCACCGGAATGCTGGGCGGTATGCGCGCTTTGCCCGATGACGGATGGACAGCGCGAGAGGATGGCAGCGGTGAGCCGCCGTGTGATGCGGATTGGAGCGAGCTTGGTGCCGTAAGGCACACATTCACGCATGCGCATTTGACGCTGTCTGTTCAGCGCGCTGAAATTCGCTCAATGCCAGATGGCGAGGGCGAGTGGTGGCCCATCAGCGATATCGACAATGCCGGATTGCCGACATTGTTTGCTAAAGCTGCGCGGCTCGCGCTTGCTTAGATAATTCCGCCACCAATCGACAGTCTGATGGCTGCGATCACAAGAACGATAAGACAGAAATTCCGCCCGCTATCGCTCGAAGAAAGCGCCCCCAGGACCACGCCAATCACAATCAGTGGAAGGGCAAGCCAGTTACCCCAGCCAAGGAATGGAATGGCTGACGGAATAACGATGACGAGTGAGAGAAGGCCGAAAAGCCATGCGAGTATATTGAACATGCGTATTATATGGGTAATACACTCCGTGAATTCAAGTCCCGATTGACCACTTAGTTCAACTCGCCCAAACAGACGTCAAGCAGATCCCGGAGAGAGACCCCAATGGCCTACCGCACTTTCGATAACCCTGAATTCTCACGCCGCTCGCTGTTCCGTGGCGGCGGATATGTTGCTGCGGGAGCCGCGCTTTCGACGCTACCATTTGGCCGAAGTGCATTTGCGCATGATGTCAGCCAATCGTGGCCGACTGTGGCCGCATTGGCCGACAAATATGTATCCGAGCGCAAAGTCGCGAACCTGTTTCTGACGTTCGGCTGGGGTCAGGAAGATCACGCGCACACAGTTGGTGGCGGCACTTTATCGCTTGGCGGCTCCACAGTGGTGGATGAGAATTCACTCTATCGCATATATTCCATGACCAAGCCGATCACTGGCATGGCGATCATGATGCTGATCGAAGACGGTCTGCTGAGCATGGATCAGCCGCTGCATGATGTCATGCCCGCGTTTAAAGACATGCGCGTACTGGTCGACCGTGAAGGAGCGCTGGACGACACCGTTCCGGTGAAGACGCCGATCACGATGCGTCATCTTCTGACCCACACAGCGGGACTGGGTTACCTGATCACAAGCAAAGGGCCGCTGCTGGACGCCTACCGTGAAAATGGTCTGGTTGGGGGACGGGTAAGCCGCATTCCAATCCCGGGCATTCCAGTTGTCGAGCCTGCACCGAACCTTGAGGTTTGGGCGGACCGGCTTGCGACCTTACCGCTGGAATTCCAGCCGGCGACCAAGTGGAGCTATTCGTGCAGCATCGATCTGCTCGGGCGGGTGATCGAAGTTGCTTCGGGCAAGGATTTCGAGACCTTCCTTAAAGAGCGCATTTTTGAGCCATGCGGAATGGACAGCACGTGGATGACTGTTCCCAAAAGCGAAATCTCGCGCATGACTGACAATTACGGCATTCTTGGCAGCATGCCGCTGCCGATCGATCCTGCGGTCGCAACGATCTATACCGACGCGCCGAAAGTGCCGTCGGGCGGGGGCGGATTGGTGTCTTCGCCAAAGGATTATGACCGCTTCCTGCGCATGCTGCTGGGTTATGGCATGCTCGGTAATGAGCGTGTGATGGCAGAAGAAACTGTGCGGGTGGGTGTGTCTAACCTGATACCGGAAACCGTCGATCTCACTGGAAGCTGGATGGTCGGGCAGGGCCACGGAGCAGGCGGACGCTCGATCAATGGCACATTTGGATGGGGCGGCGCGGCTGGAACCATCGCAGCGGTGGATTACAAGCTTGGACTGCGTTCGGCATTGTGGACGCAATATATGCCGACCGAAGCCTTCCCGATCAGGGATGAATTCCTCGCGGCGCTTGAAGTCGATCTTACGGCAATGCGCGCTGACAAGGCCGCTTAATGAGCTTGCAGTCTTTGGCTGACGCCCCGATCGCGTTTTCCGGCTCGCCGATCGACCGCGCGGACAATATCCGCGTCGATCCCGATGCGCTTGCCGGGCATATGAACTGGCGTGCGCGGGTTCTCAAACTCGACGGTCTTATGCCGGACATTGACGAAGCAGGCGGGCTTATCTGGGGCACTTTGGCCGACGTTGATCCGGAAGCAGAGCTGGTGTTTCTCGGCCTTCTTGATGACAAGGCATGCTTTGCGCCTGTGCCCGCCGTTGGCGATGTCGGCCCGGCCTATGCGATGCCGCGCGTTTGGCAGGTCATGCAGCTCCTTCGCCCCGATGATCTCGCCATTTATGGCGGTGCGCGAAGTCTGGTCGACTGGCACGCAAGGCATCAGTTTTGCGCCAAATGCGGGACACGCACAAATCTGACGAAGGGCGGCTGGCAACGCGATTGCAAACCCGAAGCCGAGGGTGGTTGCGGTGCCCAGCATTTCCCCCGGACTGATCCCGTCACGATCATGTTGGTCGAACACGAAGACAAGCTGCTGCTCGGTCGCCAACCGCGCTTTCCTCCGAAAATTTTTTCAGCCCTCGCTGGATTTGTGGAACCGGGCGAGACAATCGAAGAAGCGGTTGCGCGTGAAGTTTGGGAAGAGGTGGGCATAAAAGCGCGCGATGTGACCTATATCGCCAGCCAGCCTTGGCCATTTCCAAGCCAATTGATGATTGGATGCCATTCGTTCGCAGACGATCCCGAAATTACGCTCGATGAAACCGAGTTGGACGATGCGCGTTGGTTTACGAGAGAGGAATTGGATGATGCGCGGCGCGCAGGCCCCGGCGGCAACGAGCATCTGATCTTCCCGCAGAAATATGCCATCGCGCATCACTTGGTCACATGGTGGCTCGATAAATAGACTGGCTGGACACATGACCGACACACTCACCATCGACATCTATTCCGACGTAATGTGCCCATGGTGCGCGATCGGATATGGCCAATTGCAAAAGGCTCTGGGCGATCTGGATGGCGAGATCGATGCGGAAATCCGCTGGCGTCCGTTTGAACTCAATCCTGACATGCCCGTCGACGGCGAGGAGCAGGAAGCGCATCTTCAGCGCAAATATCGCCGTTCTGCCGAGGAAGGCGCCGCCGTTCGCGGACAGATGAAGGCTATTGCCGAGGAGGCGGGGGTCTCGCTGGTTTATGAGGGCGGAGAAGACCCGGCGCCACCTGCGATGATGTGGAACACGCGCGACGCACACAAGCTGCTCGGCTTTGCACTGGAGCAAGCTGGTCCGCAGGTGCAAACGGAGCTCAAATTGGCGCTGTTCAAAGCCCATTTCAACGAGCGCAAACGGATCGGTGAGCGTGATGTGCTCCTCGATATCGCCGCCAGCGTGGGCTTACACCGCGAGGCTGCAAAAGCGGCGCTTGAGGATCCAGAACTCGAAGCGCGCGTTGTGGCTGAAGAACGGCAGGCGTGGGACCTCAATATTTCGGGTGTTCCCGCGATGGTCGTGAATGGCAAATTTATGATCCCGGGGGCGCAGGCACCGGAGACATATGTGAATGCGCTGCGCCGTGTGGCGGAGAAAAGCAGGGAAGCGAGCTGAAATGACCGAAGACGACGCAGCCACCAAAATCGCAAAATCCGGCGGAGGCGCCGCGAAGAGCCTGATGGTTGTCGCGATAGTAACCGCTATCGGCTTCGCATTTTCATGGTTTCTCGGCAGCCAAAGCGTCGAGCTGAACGGGTATTCCATCGTCTTTTTGTGCGGCGTCATCGCTTTTGCCGTCAACTGGCTGGCCTATATTCCTTCGGCGCTCGCTCAGACGGACAAGTTTTACGACACGATGGGCGCTGTTACATACCTGTCCGTGACTGCATTTGCCTGTTTGATGTCAGGCCCGCTTGATCTGCGTGCGATGGTTGTCGCCGCCATGGTCGCGATCTGGGCGCTTAGGCTGGGGTCATTCCTGTTCATGCGTATACGGCGTGAAGGCGGCACGGATTCCCGATTTGAGAAGATCAAGGTCAATCCGGCCCGTTTCCTCGTCGCGTGGACCCTGCAAGCCGTTTGGGTGATATTCACCGCGGCTGCCGCGCTTGTCGCGATTACCGCGAGCGAGCGTATTGAAATCGGGATTTTCTTCTGGGCAGGCGCAGCGATCTGGGTGCTTGGTTTTGCTTGGGAAGTGATCGCCGATCGTCAGAAAAAAGAATTCAAGGAAGACCCGTCGAGCAAGGGCGACTTTATCAATGTCGGCCTGTGGCGCTGGTCGCGTCACCCGAACTATTTTGGCGAGATTACGCTTTGGACGGGCATCCTCGTCATAACGCTGCCGTTGCTATCGGGCACAGCATGGTTGGCGGTTATCTCTCCGTTGTTTGTCACATTGCTGCTCACGAAAGTCAGCGGCATCAATCTGCAGAACAAACAAGCCGAAGAGCGCTGGGGCGATGATCCGGCGTATCAGAAGTATCGCAAGAACACGCCCGCACTGATCCCGATGCCGCCGAAGGGGTAAGGAACTATTTTTGGCGCGCTCGGTTGGAAACGCAGGTGGGAAAAGATATTCTTGCCAGTGATCCCTTCACTCCCAGGAGCCTCACCATGAATGCACTTCCAAAATTCCGTCTTTTTGCAGCCACTGCCACGCTTGGTCTGCTGGCTGCTTGCGGGGGTGAGGCACCTGCCGATGACACCGCAACTGCCGGAGCGGAAGAGCCCGCAGTTATTGATGAGCGGCAGGCGAATTTCGAGGGCATCGGTGATGCTTTCAAACTGATCCGTAGCGAGCTGGAAACCGGCAATCCAGACGTGGTCGCGATTGAAAACGCCGCGACAGACATGAACGAGCGATCGCAGAAGATTGCCGGTTTTTTCCCTGAAGGCACCAGCGTCGATGATGGTTTCGATACGGAAGCGCTGGCCACAATCTGGGAAGACAAAACAGGGTTTGAGTCAGCTGCACAGGACCTTACCGATGCCAGCGCCGAGATGATCACAATTGCTGCGAGCGGCGATACTGCGGCTGTCGGCGAGCAGGTCAAAGCTGTGGGCGGCACCTGCAAGGGTTGCCACGACAAGTTCCGTCTCGACGACGACTAAAGCGCGACTATGGCGAAAGCGCCAACCCGCCTGATCAAAGTATGGGACTTGCCACTGCGTCTGACGAAATGGAGCTTCGTCGGGCTGGTGGCGGCGATGTGGTACACGGCAGAAAACTCGCTTTGGTACTGGCACACACGGCTGGGCATGGTGCTGTTCGCGTTGCTGATCTTCCGGATCATCTGGGGATTTATTGGGACACGAACAGCGCGCTTTCGCCAGTTTGTGCGCAGCCCGCCGGCCGCACTCGCCTATCTTCGCGGTAAGGAAACCGGCTTTACTATCGGCCACAATCCGCTCGGTGCGTTTGCGGTTCTGGCTTTGATTGCAGTGATGCTGGCACAGGTCATGATGGGGCTGTTTGCAGGCGATCCCTATGACGGAGCAACTGGTCCGCTCAATTCGCTGGTTGGCGTGATGACGGCGGATACGATCACCGACCTACACGAGGATTTCCTGTGGGTCGTGCTTGGCATGGCGGGCCTGCACATCATCGCGGTTAGCATCTACACATTCATCAAGCGGGCTAACCTGATTGGCCCGATGATCACAGGAAAGCGTGAAGAGCTTGGTAGCGTCGAGGGGATAGAGGCAGTGCCGTGGGGCAGGGCAGCGATTGCCTTCGCGGTTTCTACAGGCCTAGCATTATGGATATGGCTGGGCGCGCCGCCTTTGACGTGAGAACTATTCTCTCCAATCAGTCCACTTTTTGTAAGCCAACCAGAGGTAGGAAGTGAGAAAGGCGCCACTTGCAATGAGCCAACCCCAGTCCGCAAAACTTTCGGGGCCGTGGTACCAAGAGAAGCCGAATATCCCGCCGCTGATGACCAAAACAAAAATCACAAGATACCACGGAACAGCCTCATGGGCTGCCTTGAGAACTGCTTCCCTGGATCGCGGTGGGCTGTGATCGGGTCGGCCTTTTACCAGTCTCCTCGGAGCAAATGAGTTCCAGAAAAGCCAAATCATTATCAATACTACAAGGGCAATTGTCAGCATCGAATTGAACCAGTCAGGCAAGTCGACACTGGTGTCAAAGACTGTGGCGATCAACAGACTCGCTAAGACAAAGCCAATCATGCCCCAAAAACGGCGTCCTTTGGCGGTACTTTTCCAATCACGCAGCAATTGATCGTATTCGGCAGGGGTGACCAGTTTTCCTCCGCTTTTCGTCGAAGGGTAGTAGATGTATCCGTCCTCAACGGGATCAAATTGATTTTCGAAGGCCTCAACCGGATCAATCACGGACAGCGTTCCCCTTTATATCAACCCAAGCCGTTCCAACTTCGCCGCCATTTTGCCCGGCAGCACATCGCCCACTTCCTCGCCATCGGCCAGATCGCGCGGGGCGTCTTCGTCTTTCAGATAGCGCCATCCTTGATGCGCGCGTTTGCGCTTTTGGTGAACGCGGACAAGTTCGGGTTTGAGATTGATGTTCCAGCGGCCCTCGTCGGTTTCGGTGAAGCTTAGAATTTCTGACCGCGCGACGAGCGAATGGTTCAATATCCAATACAGCGACCCGCCAATCATCTCTTCGTGACGGGTAGGGCGGTATTTCGTTGTAAGCCGTTTGGGATTGGGGCTGTTCTCATACCAACCGGCGAGGTCGGCCCAGCTTTTCGCGCCAAACGCGATTTTGGTCATGTGGAGCGGCATGGGTTCAAGATAGGGCGTAGCGCAAAGGGCTCAACCCATACTGACCAGCCCGCTAACAACTGCGAGGCCCAGAAACGCGAAAAAGCCCATGGAATCGGTGATCATGGTGACGAACACCGAAGATGCGACCGCCGGATCCTGATCCAGACGCTCGAAGATCACTGGCACCAGCACGCCGGCAAGGCCCGCCACCGCGATATTGATGATCATCGCAGATGCGATCACCACGCCCATCATGGGGGAGAAGAGCACGGCTGCGGCAATCCCGATGAGCACCGCGACCGTCGCTCCGTTTAAAACCGCAACGCGAAGCTCTTTCCAAAGGATTTTGCGCGTGTTGGCGCGGGTCAACTGATTGGTCGCGATCGCACGGACAGCCACCGCCATTGTTTGAGTGCCCGCATTGCCGCCAATGCTCGCGACAATCGGCATCAGCACGGCGAGCGCGACCAATTGTTCGATTGCGCCGCCAAAGAACGCGATGATCGCCGATGCGACCACTGCGGTGCCAAGGTTCGCGATCAGCCAGCGAACGCGGCTGGAATAAGCTTCGCGGATCGGCTCGTTAATGTCGCCATCGCCCGCACCGGAGAGCAGCAAGGCATCCTCGCCTGCCTCTTCGGAGATAATGTGGACGATATCATCCACCGTCATCTGACCGACCAAGCGCCCGCTATCATCCACCACGGCGGCGGAGATCAGCGCGTATTTTTGGAACATCAGAGCGACCTCTTCCTGATCCATGCTGACAGGGATCAGGGTTTGATCCCGCTTCATCACATCGGTCAGAGCGACACTGCGCGGCGTTGTAAGAATCCAGTTGAGCGAACACGTACCCACCGGATGATGTGATGCATCAATCACAAAGACTTCGAAGAAATCGTGCTCCAGATCGCCTTCTTCGCGCAGATAATCGATCAAATCGCCTACGGTCAGATGTTCAGGCACCGCCATCACGTGGCGGTTCATCAATCGCCCGGCGGTTTCCTCTGGATAGGCGAGTGCAGAATTGACCGCCGCAGCAGTCTCCGGTTCCAGCTCGGCGATGATCGCCTGCTGGTCTTCCTCGTCAAGATCTTCGAGCAGCTGAACCGCGTCGTCGGTTTCCAGCTGTTCGGCGATGGTCGCGACAGCTTCCGGCTCCAGCGCCTCCATCATCACTTCGCGGACGTGATCGTTGAGCTCGGCGACCACTTCGCTGGTCATCAAATCGGTAATCGCGGCGGCAAGCTGCGCGCGATCATCGCTGTCGAACAATTCGATCAAATCGGCGGTGTCGGCAGGGTGCAGCGGCTCGACCAGCTCGTAAACCGCGCCCTTGTCGCCCGCTTCTAGCGCATCGCGAACGCCGCGCACATATTCGGGCTTCAGCCGGTTTTCTTCGTCGTGACGTTCGTCATCGATCCGGTCATCCGGGCGCACTTCTTCCTCGGCGGGGTCAACCACCAGTGTTTCTTCGTCGAGGGCGCTCTGATCGACCATGATTGCGGGTTTAGAGTCGCGAAATCGAAAAGCAAGGAAAGGCGTGACTTATGGGTGACTCGCGCAATCAAAACCGTTAGGTCGGCGCCCAATTCAAAGGAGATTCAACCATGGCAGACACACTCACATTCACGCTCGACACCGGCGATGGCGAAGGCAAAGACGTAGTCATCACACTGCGCCCAGACCTCGCGCCTGGCCACGTTGCGCGCATCACCGAACTGGCCAGCGAAGGCTTTTACGATGGCGTGGTTTTCCACCGCGTGATCCCCGGCTTCATGGCGCAGGGCGGCGATCCGACCGGCACCGGCATGGGCGGCAGCGATAAGCCTGACCTGAAAGCGGAGTTTAACGCAGAGCCGCACAGCGAAGGCACCTGCTCGATGGCCCGTTCGCAAATGCCGGACAGCGCCAACAGCCAGTTCTTCATCTGCTTCGAAGACGCAGAATTCCTCGACGGTCAATACACCGTCTGGGGCCAAGTTAAGAGTGGCATGGAACACGTCCACGCTCTGCCAAAAGGCGAGCCACCTGCGCAGCCGGGCAAGATTGTTAAGGCGACCGTGGCCTAATGATTAGGGCAGGCATTGGCATCAGTGTCATTGCCTGCCTATCGGCTTGCGCCGACCAAAGACCGCCAATCGTTTTCGATGGACAGACTGATCGGTCTAAAGACGGCGTCGTCAACTGCCTCGAGAAGCAGTCCGTTTTTGAGCCCCTCACTTACGTTGATACACAGGCTTGGGGAGTGCCCCCTGACTCGCGCTCATACTTCATGCGCAATGACTTAATGGTCCAATTCACGCGTTACAGCGATGAAATTGAACTGATCAGAGTGCGGGCGAGCCGTGAACTCACCGATGCGGAAAAGGATGCGCTTAGCCGCTGCGCCCCGTATCCTGACTTTCCTGTTTGAGGTTTCGGCATGTTCGACATGATGCTTTCTCGCCAGATTTTCGTCGCTTTCGTGATCCTAACCCTCTCTGCCTGCGCCACATATCCCGACATCTCCCAATCGCGCTCGCCGTGCCGGATGGAGCCGGGCGGGTGGTGTGAATTTGTGCGGGAGGCTGCGGTGGATGCCTATCCCTATGCCATCGCTGCGACCAACACCTATATCGGTGATGATGATCTTTATGGGAATATCGGCCTGAACCTGGTCCCCGTCGACCGGCTGGAAATTGCCGAAGAAGACGCGCGCAAGGGCTTTGATTACCGCATTTTTGAACAATACGCGCCCGGCAGCAAAGATGATCCTGATCGCAAGCCGATTGCGCGCATTCTTGCCTTTCGCGGGACCGATTTCGACGGGCTGACCGATATTTTTTACGGCACGTTGCGCAATGACCAGATCGAAATTGCGCTCAAATATTTCGAGCTTGAGATGGAGCGTCTGGGCAATGATCCTGGCTGGGTCGTAACCGGCCATTCACTTGGCGGCGCGCTCGCCACCGAGGTCTCGGCAAAATATCCCGCAGTGCGGGCATACATGTTCAACACGTCGCCATTCTACAACGCGGATTCGATGACGAATGACACCTATCGCACGGTGTTTAACGAGCGCGGCGAATTGCTGCGGCGGTTTTCCAAATACAGCGCGCCGCCCGCCGCCGACGTTTTCACGCTGAATTGCGCGCCGCAAAAGGGCACTTTTACCAAGCATAAGATCAGGCCGCTTGCCGACTGCATTACATGGATCGCCGCCTATGCGGACAAAGATGCAAAGGCGATTGTGGATGCCAACAAGCTTAAAAAACCGATGGTCGAATGCGGACCGGACGACAAAGTGCATCCGGGCACAAACCCGCCCTACATCGAGCCATGCGTGCACCAGGCGCGGCGTGCGAAATCAGAGAATGGCAACTCCAATTGAACCCGCGCGCCAATCCAGCTAGACGCCCGCCATCATGAAACCTACCAATCCTCCCAAGACCTACCGGGTCAAAAGCTTCGGCTGCCAGATGAACGTCTATGATGGCGAGCGCATGGGCGAGCTTCTTGATGAGAAGGGCCTGAGCGCGGCGCCTGAGGGTGAGGACGCCGATCTGGTCGTGCTCAACACCTGCCATATCCGCGAGAAAGCGGCGGAGAAGATTTACTCCGACATTGGCCGTCTAACGAAAGGCAAGACGCAGAAGAAAGCGCCCATGATTGCGGTGGCTGGTTGTGTCGCTCAGGCAGAGGGCGAGGAGATTATGACTCGCGCGCCTGCCGTTTCGATGGTCGTCGGGCCTCAGGCGTACCACCGCTTGCCCGATATGCTGGACAAAGCAGTTGCGGGTAAACGCGCAACAGATACGGACATGCCCGCTATCGCGAAGTTTGACAGTCTGCCAACCCGCAAACGGCGCTCTCCAACTGCGTTTCTGACGGTGCAGGAAGGGTGCGATAAATTCTGCACCTACTGCGTTGTGCCTTACACGCGCGGTGCGGAAATTTCCCGTCCTTTCAGTCATTTGGTGGATGAAGCGCATAGGTTGATCGAGGCAGGCGCTCGCGAAATCACTCTGTTGGGCCAGAATGTGAATGCGTGGTCTGGCGAGGACACAAAGGGACACAAAGTGGGCCTGGCGGGCCTGATCCACGCTCTTGCGAAGTTGGATGGCCTTGAGCGTATCCGCTACACTACCAGCCACCCGAACGACATGGATGACGCGCTGATCGCGGCACATGGCGAAGTCGATAAGCTCATGCCGTATCTCCACTTGCCGGTGCAGTCGGGCAATGACCGCGTGCTGAAAGCGATGAACCGCTCGCACACCGCAGAAAGCTACCTCAAGTTGCTGGAACGGTTCCGCGCAGTGCGCCCCGACATTGCTCTCTCGGGTGACTTTATCGTCGGTTTCCCCGGCGAGACCGAAGCGGAGTTTGAGGACACGCTGAGCATCGTTGACGAAGTGCGGTACGCGCAGGCTTACAGCTTCAAATATTCACCGCGCCCTGGCACTCCCGCAGCGACAATGGACAATCAAATCCCTGTCGAAGCGATGGATGATCGTCTCCAGCGCCTGCAAGCGCGTCTGAACCGTGACCAAATCGGCTTTAACGAGGCGAGCGTGGGCAAAACCTGCGATGTCCTGGTCGAGCGCAAAGGCAAGCTTCCGGGCCAATGGCTGGGCAAATCACCATGGCTGCAATCGGTCTGGTTCGAAGGCGAAGCAGCGATTGGCGATATGGTCAGGACCGAACTCGTCGAAGGGCGGGGCAGTTCTATGCAGGGCCGGTTGATCGGCTCCAATTAATTGGCACCGTGCGGGCATAGCGTCCCGCTCACACGACTATCCACCGTTTCTCTCAAGGGACTAGCTTGCTTTCGTCCCTCGGCTGCTTACCTTTCCGACTCAGGCAACAGGCCAATTCGCAAAGGAACCTATGGGCCGCAGACCAACACGCGCATCCGATCAAAAGGGAGAGCCACAGCTTTCCCCCGATCCCCGTAACATTACTCCGCTGCGCCCGTCTCGGCGCGCCAAGGCAGAAGTAACCTTTGATGATCAATCGCTGCTCGGGCCGCTTTTTGGCGAGTTCGATGCCAATCTGGTGCAGGTTGAAAATCGTCTGAGTGTGATGATCCACGCGCGCGGCGATCAGGTTGTGATCGAAGGGCCGGAAGACAACGTCGCCAGAGCGCGCGAAACGCTCAAAACGATGTATGACAGGCTTGCCCAGGGGCAGGATCTGGATGCAGGTGCGGTGGAGTCCCTGATTGCCATGTCCAACGAACCCACCCTGGAAGGGATCATCAGCGGCGAAAAAGAAACGCCGCCGATCATGATCCGCACGCGCAAGAAAACGATTGTGCCGCGCTCTGCCGCGCAGATCGAATATATGCGCAGCCTTGCTCGCGATGACATCATCTTCGCTCTGGGTCCGGCTGGTACGGGCAAGACATATATCGCAGTCGCTCAGGCGGTTAGCCAGCTGATCAGCGGCAGCGTTCAGCGGCTGATCCTTTCCCGGCCTGCGGTGGAAGCGGGCGAAAAACTCGGCTTTCTACCCGGCACCGAGAAGGAAAAAGTCGATCCGTATTTGCGGCCGCTCTATGATGCGCTCAACGATTGTATGCCGCCCGAACAGGTGCAGCGCCGGATCGATAGCGGAGAGATCGAGATTGCGCCGATTGCTTTTATGCGCGGGCGGACGCTGGCGGATGCCTTTGTGATCCTGGACGAGGCACAGAACACCACCAAAGAGCAGATGAAGATGTTCCTCACCCGTTTTGGCCAGAACAGCCGGATGGTTGTGTGCGGAGACCCGCGTCAGGTCGATATTCCGGGCGGTGTCCGCTCAAGCGGGCTGAACGATGCGGTCGAGCGGCTCGAAAATGTCGATGGCTTCGGCACGATCCGTTTCAGCGCAGCAGACGTGGTGCGCCACCCGATTGTGGGCCGTATCGTCGAAGCGTATGAGGGCGAGGGCGCTTAGTCGGCTAGCTGGCCACGCAGGCACAATGCTGACATTCTGCTGGCGACCCAGTTGCAGTCATTAGTCATAACTTGCTATTTAAACCCCATGTGGCTCCCGCTCATCATGTTCGTAACGACCGCGGTGGCGGGAGGAGTGAGCTATTTCTCATGCGGGAAGGCAGTCCGTGCCATCGCTCGAATAGCAGCATTGTTTGCCTGTCTCTTCGTTCCATTCATATTCTACACCATCTGGTTCGCGCTTCTTCCGGGTGACGGCGACGACTTTTGGGTTTGGTGGATGACCGGTCTGGTAATGCTTTCGCCAGTATTTGCTGCGTGGATGGTTGGCACGCTGAGCGGTGCTCTGCTTGCCGCAAAAGCCAAATCAGTTTCACAATGGCAATAACGGAAGTGAAGCGGGAAATTCCCGCTTCCCACCCCAAAACGAGACATCGGTATGACCATTACCGCCTCCCTTTACCCGCCATTCCCAGCCTATCCAATCATCGCTAAGGCGGAATGCATCATGCAACTTGATATCGACATTGAAAGTTGGCCGGGAGGAGAGTGGGAGGCGCTTGCCGAGCGCGCTGCGGAGGCGGCAGCCGGCGGCGAACCGGCGCTTGCCAATGAGCGCCTGTGTGTCAGCGCTTTGTTCACGTCTGATACCGAAGTTCACACGCTGAACCGCGAATGGCGGGAGCGGGACAAGCCTACCAATGTACTCAGCTTTCCGATGCTGGAACGTGATGAGCTGGCTGATCTCGATCCAGACGGTCCGCCTGTTATGCTCGGCGATCTGGCGCTTGCCTTTGAAACCTGCGCCCGTGAAGCCGAAGAAAAAGGCATCACGCTGGCCGATCACGCAGCGCATTTGATCGTACACGGCTTGCTGCATCTGGCAGGTCACGATCATGTCCATTCCGACGAACAGGCCGACAAAATGGAGGCTTTGGAGATCACTATACTTGCCAAGATGGGTATCGCGGACCCATATGGTGACCGTGATCAATAAGGAGTAATCACAGAGGGCCATGCCCGATTCCCAATCCCCCGCTGGAGACGCGGAGAGTAGCAGCGGCGTCCTGAGCAACCTCGGGTCCGCCATGCGCAAAATTCTGAAAGTCGGTGACGGCGACCGTTCCTTGCGTGAGCAGCTTGAGGAAGCGATCGACGAGCACGAAGACGAGAACGAAGACGATGACGCGCCGGAAAACGGTGGCGGCAATGGCGACTTATCGCCGGTAGAGCGGCAAATGCTGCGCAACCTGCTGCATTTTAGCGAGCACGATGCAGATGATGTTGCTGTTCCGCGCGGCGAAATTGTCGGCGTAGAAGCGTCAATCAGCTGGGATGATCTGGTCAAAGCCTTCAGCGAAAACGGCCATTCGCGCTTGCCTGTCTACCGCGAGAAGCTCGATGATGTGATCGGGATGGTGCATATCAAAGACGTGTTTCCCTTTCTGGCGAACGGGACGGAGCCACCGCGCGATTGGACTGTGCTTATGCGCCAGCCGCTCTATGTGCCTCAGGCGCGCGGCGCGCTAGATGTGCTTGCCGATATGCGTTCGCGCAGGGTGCATCTTGCCATCGTATTGGACGAGTTTTCAGGCACAGACGGCATCATCACAATTGAGGATCTGGTCGAGGAAATCGTCGGCGAGATCGAGGACGAACACGATGAAACGCCGGAAGCTCTGATTGTCCCCATCGGTGACGGCATGTGGGATTGTGACGCGCGCGCCGAGCTGGATGATATTGCCGAAACCATCGATCCGCGACTGGCCGAGGTCGAAGAATCGGTCGACACACTTGGCGGACTGGCTTTTGTGCTCGCCGAGCAAGTGCCACCCATCGGCATGATCGTGGAACATCCCAGCGGCTGGCGGATTGAAGTCACAGCAGGCGATGAAACCCACGTAAAGCGTCTCCGCCTGCATGCTCCGGCAACATCAGAACTTGCGAACGACTTGCAGTAATCGCACTTAAACGAACTTTTTTTCGTTTTTCCTTCGGTTTTTTGCATCCAAAATCTAGCTCAAGCGTATCTCTTCGTAGAAGAGGAGTTTCCCATGCCGTCACGTCGTCTGCCCCCTTTGCGCGCTCTTGAAGCGTTCATGCGCACCGTCCGCTTGGGATCAGCGCGCGCAGCTGCGGAAGAGATCGGGCTTAGCCCGTCTGCTCTTTCGCGGCGGATCACCAACCTTGAAGAATTCGTAGGCAAGAAACTGTTCACGCGGGCGCGGCAATCGATGCAGCTCACCGATGAAGGGCAGGCATTTTACGAGGCGGTAAACCCGCATCTGGAATCGCTGACTCGCGCGGTCGAAAGTCAATCTGACAACATTTCGCTGCTGCGTCTGCGGCTGGGTGTTCTACCGCTATTTGGCAGCCAGCGCCTGTTCCCCCGCCTTGGCGAACTGCGCAAGCGCCACCCGCTGCTGCATATCGATATCGACACTGGGCCCCATCTCGAAGACCGTGTCGGTGACACTCTTGATGCGGCGATCATTCTGTCGCGCGGACCGGCTTCCGGGCTTCACGCGGTGCGCCTGGACCACAATCTCGTCCACGCAATCTGCAGCAAGGAAATTGGGCGGATCGTCGGCGAGGATATTGATCGTGAAGCGCTCGAAAAGCAGACTTTTCTGACTCACACTGAGCTCCCGGAGAGTTTCGAAGCGTGGAAAAAGGCGCATGACCTTGCTGATCTCGATCCGGCGGCAATTGATCATTACGATTCAGGCCAACTGATGCTTGAGGCCGCTGCACAGGGGCTGGGCATCGCGATCATGCACGACGATCATATGCGACGCGCGGCGGATAACCGGCTTACAGATCTATCGGGTGTGACGGTCGAGAGCCCGTACAGCTATTGGTTCGTGTGCAAGCCAAGCTCGCTTGAGGCCCGCCCTGTGCGCCTGTTTCACGACTGGTTGGTGCGCGCCGGCCTTTAAAACGCTGCGCTGTTAAACTTCGGCGTCGTTTGGTACTTCGATACGGGACTTTCCGACGCCAACGGCATCGGCAGGCGCATCGTAGCGGATCGGCGGCACATCATGCGCGAATTTGCGCACGGGCTTGCCAAGAGCTTCCTGCAGAGCATCCTCAATCCGGCGGCGTGACTCCGCACCGATAGCTTTGCGCCCGCGAAAATCTGCGGGACTGAACGGTTCAAGAAAGTGGACATGAAGATCGAACGTGCCGCGCCGTGCGAGCACCCGTTTCGCGTTGTTGAGGCCGCTTTCATCGCCAACCCAGCCGATCCATTCGGCAACAGGTCCGTAATCGAGCAGCACGGGTTGAACCATGACGCCGGGCGGAGGTGGTTCAAGCACGCTGAGCATGCTTGTCTTGAACGGCAGCAGTGAGTGTCCGTCTGTCGTTGTGCCTTCAGGAAAAACGGTGACAGACCAATTGTCCGCCAGTGCTTCTTTGAGCGCATTGATCTGCTCGGCGACGCCCAGACGGTTTTCCCTTTTGACGAATACGGTGCGGTTCAATGATGCGAGCCACCCGACCAAAGGGGCCTGCGCCAATTCCGCCTTGGCCACAAAGGCGGTGCCGCTTGCTCCTGCGAGAGAAAGTATGTCGAGCCAAGAAACGTGATTGGCCACATAGAACACGTCGCGTTTCAGGTGCGTGCCATGCGTTTTCACCTTCGCACCCGAAATCCTTCCGGCAAAGCGCAGAAACAGCATGGGGAAGGGCGAGCCGTATTTGAATACGCGGTAGAGATAGTGGAGCGGCACAAAGACCAGCATCAACGCCAGAAGAGCCAGAGACCGGATAATAACCCGCATCCAACCTGCGGCTGAGATCGGGGTCGTTTCGCCCCGCGCGGCGCCAACGCGAAGTTCCCAAACCTTGCTCTGGGAGGCGTCGATGCCATGATCCGCGGGGTTATCGGGCATTATGTGTCCTTATCGCGCGAAAGCCGCACGCCGTAGAGTTCCATGCGGTGATCAACGAGGCGGTAGCCGAGCTTTTCAGCGATTTGACGCTGAAGCGATTCAACTTCTGGATCGACGAATTCGACGACTTTGCCAGTTTCCACATCGATCAGATGATCATGATGCGCCTCTGGCACCGGCTCATAGCGGGATCGGCCATCGCCAAAATCATGCCGGTCGAGAATGCCGGCCTCTTCGAACAGGCGAACGGTGCGATACACAGTTGCGATTGAAATCTTGGGATCCACCGCAGAAGCGCGCTCATGCAAAAGCTCGACATCGGGATGGTCGTCGCTTTCTGACAGGACCTTTGCGATCACCCGACGTTGTTCGGTAATCCTCAGGCCTTTTTCGGCACATAATTGTTCAAGATCGATCTTTTGATTCAAGAATAACTCCGTCGCCATACAGGCCATTTCGCGCAAAGCGCATCAGCCCAAAAAGAAAGCACCCCACCTCTTAGACGAGACGGGGTGCTTTGCTCAAGCAGGCAAGCACGCTCACCCCCAGCGGGATGGGCGCTCACTATCGCTCAATTACTTTTTCTTGCGACCGCGGCCCGATCCAGGCTTACGACCAAGGCCGATTTTCTTGGCCAAATCGCGGCGTTTTTCCGCGTAGTTCGGGGCAACCATCGGGTAATCCGAAGGAAGTTCCCAGCGCGCGCGGTATTCTTCTGGAGTCATGTCGAAATTGGTACGAAGGTACCGTTTCAGCATTTTTAGTTTCTTGCCGTCTTCAAGGCAGACAATATAGTCCGGCTTGATCGAAGCACGGATCGAAACCGCTGGCTCTGGGCGTACTTCTTCAGGTTCAGCATTTTCGCCGAGAGCTGAAAGGGCGGTGAATACATTTGTGATCAGTTCCGGCACGTCATCAACTCGCGTGTCGTTGTTGCTGACATGAGCAGCGACAATGTCGCTTGTCAGCGTGATGAGCGTTTCCTTCATTTCGATTTCTAAGTCTTGCATGAGTTCCTCGATTCTTTTTTTATAGCTCGGATTTTTCCGATTATTTGCTCATGAACCACGCTCCCTACCTTTGCAAGATGGGTTTCGTGTTTTGCTCAATTTTAAGTGGATTGCGGCAGTCTAAAGTGAGTGACCGAAAGTAATAGCGTCAACTCGACTGCCATCTATCATCAAGTAATAGTTAGGCCTTTTGCCAATAGGCTTAAATCCTGTCTTGCGGTATAGATGTTCTGCAGGGTTTTCTCGTCGCATCTCAAGAAAAATGCGCTTTGTCCCTCGGGCCTTAGCCGCCTCGAACAAAGCATTGACGAGTTTTTCGCCTAGGCCGCTGCGCCTGCTCGACGGGTGTACAGCAATAAGCAGCAATTCCTCCTCGTCAGCGGCGTGCCGGGTCATAACAAAGCCCGCAGCAGCGCCAGTTTCAGGCGTTTCGATTAGAGCGCCCTCATTGTCGATCAAAATGGCGTGGGTGCTCGGCATAGTCAGCGCATCGCTGACTTGCCTCCGGTTCCATGCCTCGCCGAATGCCGGATCGAATGCGGCTTCCATCACTTCCATGATCCGATCGACGAGATGAGGGCAGGGATTCATTTGGGTGTGGCCATTGATTGCGGTTTGGCATCCGGCGCGCGTCCGTAAATCGGGTTAAGCACTGCCGTAAGCTGGCCATTATGCAACAGGCCGACCGCGCTGGCATCTGGCAAAATATCAATTGCCGAGCGGCCATCTGCCAAACGGTTCGCAAAATCCGCTGCACGATTGCCCGCGATTTGATCCAACGCCCCGCGTTGCACCGCCGCATCGGGTGTCAGGGACTGGAATGCGCCATCATTCGTGCTTCCATCAAAATCAGCAACGAACCACTCGCCGTGACCGCCATTCATACAAACTGTCACGCTTCGTTCGGAAATTTGACGCGCCTGCGCCGCGATCAAAGCCAATGTCGGATAGCCAAACACTTGTGCATTCCAAGCAAAGCCCAGCGCGCGGGCAGTGGCAATGCCGATGCGCACTCCTGTGAAGCTGCCTGGACCAAGCGAGACAAGAATTTGGTCCGCGCGGCCTTTGTCCGGCAGATCCGCAATCATCGGTACGAGACGTTCGGCATGGCCGCGACCGAGCACGCGGTGATCACGGGCGATTAACTGATCGTCCTCAAACAAGGCGACTGAGCAAGCTTCGGTGGCTGTTTCGATTGCGAGAATGCGCATAATCAGGCCGATGCCTTAGCCAGCGTCAGCCTGCAAGTCAGACGATAGAATTGAACTTCTCGAAATCAGGGCGTGGGCTTCGATCAAAGATGCTCTCAGGATCGCCGTAACCGATCGAGCAGATAAAATTCACACGGTGACGCGGAGCATCGCCAAAGAACGCTGCATTCACTTTGTCCGCATCAAAGCCTGACATTGCGCCGCAATCCAACCCGACCGCGCGTGCGGCGAGCATCAGATAGGCACCTTGCAATGCTGAGTTGCGGAATGCGCCTTCTTTCCGCCCTTCTTCATCGCCATCGAACCAGCTTTTCGCGTCCGTATGCGGGAAGAGCCACGGCAGTTCTTCGTGAAAGTCGATGTCGTAGCCGATAATGGCGGTGGCAGGCGCAGCGAGCACTTTGCTGTCATTCCCTTCCATTACACATTCGGCCAGCTTGGCCTTCTGTGCTTTCGACTTCACCCAGACAATCCGCGCAGGCTGCATATTGGCAGAGGTCGGTGCCATCTTCAGCAGATCATAAATTTGGTGAAGCTGTTCATCCGAGACGTCTTTATCGAGCCAGCCATTATAGGTGCGCGCGTCATTGAACAGCTGACCGAGAGTTGCATCGGACAGGACGTTGTCGTGGTATTGAATGGTCATGGAAGTCCCTGAAATTGAGAGAGTGTTTAAGCTGCTCTGACTTCAACGACTTCGGGCACATAATGTTTCAGCAGATTTTCGATGCCGTGCTTCAGCGTCGCTGTGCTTGATGGACAGCCAGCGCATGCGCCCTGCAAGGTCAGGTGTACGACACCATCGGAAAATCCGCGATACGCTATGTCGCCGCCATCGCCAGCCACAGCCGGTCGGATGCGGGCTTCGAGCAGTTCCTTTATGGCGGCAATCGTGTCGGCGTCTTCGGCCTTATCTTCGACCACCAGTGCATCCGTCTCTGCTGGCACATTGATCCCGTCCGCGGTGCCGCCGACAAATAAAGGGGCCTCGGAAACAAAATGATCGAGCAGGATCGATACCACTTGCGGCTTCAATGCAGACCAATTGCTGCCGGGAGCCGCAGTTACTGTCACGAAATCCCGTCCGAAGAAGACGTTTACAACTTCGCCAGTGTCATAGATCGCCTGCGCCAGTGGACTGGCTTCGGCAGCTTCGGGCGAAGCAAATTCGCGCGTACCAGAGGGCATAACGGTCTGGCCGGGCAGAAATTTGAGGCTCGACGGGTTCGGAGTCGTTTCGGTTTCGATAAACATAATCGCTAAATAGGGATGCCTCAGCCCGCCGACAAGCAAGCTCTGCTCGTAGATAGGCAAGCGATCATTCACTATCCCTTCAGACCTTGCGCGTTTATAGCATTGTTATGAAAGCCCCCATTACAGCTATGTCACGCGCCGCTTGCGGCCTTTTCCTTGTCGCTGCGCCGATTGCGCTTGTGCCTTCCGCCATCGCTCAGGATACGCCTGCACAGGCTGCCGCGGCTGAGGTTCCAGCGCCCCAGGCACTGCAAAACAATGGCGAAGTCCCATGGCTTTACGAAGACAGCGACGTTCCGGTTGATAGGGAATGGCTATTTGGCGAGATGGATAACGGCCTGCGTTATGCTGTGCGCCGCAACGGCGTTCCGCCTAATCAGGTTTCTATCCGTGTTCGCGTAGATGCAGGCTCGCTGCATGAGCGCGAGTGGGAACAGGGCTATGCGCACTTGCTCGAACATATGCTGTTCCGTGAAAGCAAATATTTGGGGCAGGCAGAAGCAATTGCCGCGTGGCAACGCCTTGGCGCGACTTTCGGAAGCGACGCGAACGCCGAAACGAGCCCGACGCACACGGCCTATAAGCTCGACATTCCCGATATCGACGCGGCCAAGCTGTTAGAAAGCTTCAAACTGCTTTCAGGGATGATCCGTGAGCCTGTAATCAATGAGGCCAATGTCGAGGCGGAACGCCCGATTGTGCTCGCTGAAAAACGTGAGCGGGGCGGCGCGGCTCAGCGGATTGCCGATCTGACCCGCACTACGTTTTTCGCCGGGCAGCGTCTTTCGACCCGTAGCCCGATTGGCACGGTCGAAACCTTACAAGGCGCAACCGGACCTAAGGTTCAGGACTTTTATGAGCGCTGGTACCGACCGGAAAACACCGTCATCGTTGTCGCCGGGGATGCCGATCCGATGGTCCTTGCCGGATTGGTCGAACAGTGGTTCGGCGATTGGCAGGGCACCGGCGAAGCGGGTGTTGCGCCCGACTTTGGCGATCCCGTGGCTCCCCAGGGAACCGAGCGAGCGGCGGGTAGCGGGTGGCCGATTGGCGAGCTTGCCGTGGGTGTGGAGCCCGATCTGCCGCGCAACCTTACCTATGCGGTGATGCGTCCATGGCGCAAAGTCGAAGACACGATTGTCTATAATGAAGGCCTGCTGCTTGATGCGGTGGCTCAGGCGATCATCAATCGCCGCCTCGAAGAGCGCGCGCGGGCAGGGGGATCATACCTCTATGCGCAGACGCAGCAGGACGATGTGTCCCGATCAACCGATATGACTTTTGTCACATTTGCACCTCTGACCAGCGACTGGAAAGCTGCGCTGTCTGATGTGCGAAGTGTAATTCAGGATGCGATCAACAGCCCGCCGACGCAGGAAGAGATTGACCGTGAAGTTGCGGAATTCGAAGTCGCCTTCGTCAATGCGGTCGAGACCGCCAGCGTCGAGGCCGGATCGAAACTCGCAGACAATCTGGTGAACGCAGTCGATATTCGGGAAACAGTCGCCTCGTCCGAGACGGTGCTCCAAGTGTTTCGAGGAATGCAGGATCGCTTCAACCCCGATGAAGTGCTGACCCGCACTAAGGCGTTGTTCGAAGGCGACGTTGTCCGTTCGGTCTATGTCACGCCTGCCATTGGCGAAGCCGATGAGGGCGCTCTCAAGCTGGCTCTCGCGAGCGAAATCGAATCTGACAGCAGCGCGCGTCTGGCCGCCAGCACCATTTCTTTTGACGAGCTGCCAGCGGTTGGCACTCCGGGGACTGTGGTTCAGGAAAAGAGCCTCGATGTTCTCGGCATCGAACAGATTGATTTCGACAACGGTGTAAGGGCGCTTGTCTGGGCCAATGATGCGGAGCCGGGCCGGGTAACGGTTCGCGTCCGCTTCGGTTCGGGTTATCGCGGCTTTGACGAAAGCACCGCTGTCTATGCGCCGCTTGGCGAAATGGCTTTGGTCGGATCAGGCCTTGGCGAGTTGGGCCAAAGCGACATTGATCGGCTCGCAACAGGCCGAAAGCTGGGCTTTGACTTCTCGATCAGCGATGCGGTGTTCACCTTTACGGCGCAGACCCGTTCGTCTGATGTCGAAGATCAACTGTATCTGTTCGCCGCAAAGCTCGGCATGCCGCGTTGGGATGCCGATCCGGTTATCCGCGCAAAGGCGGCGGCTGAGCTGAGCTATAAGACATTCTCGACCAGTCCGGGCGGCGTCATCAATCGCGATCTCGATTTCCTTGTGAATGACAAGGACCCGCGCTTTGCGACGCCCGATCCCGATGCTTTGAAGACGGTTACGCCCGAGGGCTTCCGTGAGGTTTGGGAGCCGCTGCTGACCGAAGGACCGATTGAAGTTCTCGTGTTCGGCGAATTTGACCGCGATGCAATCGTCGAAAAGCTGCGCACGACATTCGGTGCGCTTCCACGGCCAAATGCGGTTCAGCCGGATGTAGCGGCACGCCTGCCGTCTTTCCCGCAGGACACGGCAGCGCCTACTGTTCTCAATCACCGCGGCGATGCCAATCAGGCTGCTGCTGTTCTGACATGGCGCAGCGGCGGCGGAATGAACCGCATTCGCGAATCCCGTCAGCTCGAAATTTTGGTTCAAGTGTTCAACAACCGGCTGCTCGAGGCGCTGCGTGAAAAAGCCGGGGCAAGTTATTCGCCGCAGGTCTTTTCTGACTGGCCAGCCGACCTCCCCGCAGGTGGCACGATCACAGCCTATGCGCAGTTCGAACCGAGTTTCGTACCGATCTTCTTTGCCGAAGCCGAACGCATCGCCAAAGGTCTATCGACCAACCCGCCGACACTTGACGAGCTCGCCCGGGTAACTGAGCCGTTGTCACAGCGTATCAGACGGGCATCGACCGGGAACCAATTCTGGCTCTACAATGTCGAAGGCGCGACCACCGATCCTCAACGTGTTGCCAATCTGCGCACGCTGCTGGCCGATTTCTCGCGCACCAGCACCCAGAATATGCGGTTCCTCGCAGACAGGTATTTCGGCTCGGCCACGCCGTTTAAACTCGCGGTCATTCCGGAAGGTCAGGAATTAGCCGATCTGCCGGCGGATTATGTACCGAGCGAGCTGCCAGAAGCGCCTTCCGTCGTCGAAATTCCGCCTGCCGTGCAGTCAGTCGGACGATAGTGATGCGCTAAAGCGATCACAGCGTGCGTGAAATAAAGTTGTTACAGATGGCATTGTCGCTTTACACATAGTGTGCAGCCAATATAGCGGCGCGCCCGTTGACGCAGACAACCTAGAACAGATTAGAAGATTTCGATTATGGCCCAAAACTGGAAACCGGATAGCTGGAAAGCCCATGAGGCGCGCCATTTGCCGCGTTACGAAGATGCAGCGGAGCTGGCAGAAGCCGAAGCAACGCTGTCGGCCTATCCGCCGCTTGTTTTTGCTGGTGAAGCGCGCGCGCTGAAAGCTGATCTTGCCGATGTCGCGAATGGCAAAGCATTTCTGCTGCAGGGCGGGGACTGTGCCGAGAGCTTTGCGGAGTTTCATCCGAACAACATCCGCGACACGTTCCGCGTGTTGTTGCAAATGGCGGTCGTCCTGACATTTGCGAGCAAGCATCCGGTCGTGAAAGTTGGCCGCATGGCGGGCCAGTTTGCAAAACCGCGTTCTTCGCCAACCGAGACCATCGGTGATGTGACGCTGCCGAGCTATCTTGGCGACAATATCAACGGCATCGAATTTGATGCAGAGCAGCGCCGCAACGATCCGAACCGGATGGTGCGCGCTTACAGTCAGGCGGCGGCGACGCTGAACCTGCTGCGCGCCTTTGCCGGCGGCGGTTACGCCAATCTGCAGCAGGTTCACCAATGGACGCTCGAATTCATGGGCCGCACGCCGTGGACCGAAAAGTTTGCACGGACGGCAGACCGCATCGGTGAAGCGCTCGATTTCATGGAAGCGTGCGGTGTCGATCCCGCCAGCGTCCCGCAATTGCAGGGCACCAGTTTCTACACCAGCCACGAAGGGCTGCTGCTGCCGTATGAGCAATCGCTCACCCGTCAGGACTCGCTAACCGGCGATTGGTTTGCGACCAGCGCACACATGCTCTGGATTGGTGACCGCACCCGCTTCCCTGGCAGTGCACATATCGAATGGGCGCGCGGCATCGGCAATCCGCTCGGCATGAAATGCGGCCCGTCGCTGGAGCCGGATGCACTTCTCAGCCTGCTCGATGAACTAAACCCGAACCGTGAGGCCGGGCGCATCACGCTCATCAGCCGCTTTGGTCACGACAAGGTTGAAGATGGCCTGCCAAAGCTGGTTCGTGCGGTTCAACGCGAAGGACACCCGGTCGTTTGGAGCTGTGATCCGATGCACGGAAATGTTGTGAAATCGGACACCGGTTTCAAAACCCGTCCGTTCGATCGCATCATGACCGAAGTGAAGGGCTTTTTCGCGGTGCACCGCGCCGAAGGCACACATCCCGGCGGTATCCATATCGAGATGACGGGTCAGGACGTGACAGAGTGCGTTGGCGGTGCTGTGGCGATTACCGAAGAGCGCCTTGGCGACCGCTATCACACCCACTGCGATCCCCGCCTCAATGCCGAGCAATCGCTCGAACTGGCGTTCCAGATTGCAGAATTGCTCAACAGCGAGATGAACGAACGTCAGGCCGACGCCGCTTAGGCCATAGAAACTTGGCCAGGTAGGTAGTTCTGCATAGGCGGTTTCTGGGGCAATCTTAGGGCCGATTCGGCAGTGATGCGGCATGTTTTTCGCCGCGATATTTGCCTCAAATCCATACCCTGCATTGGCAAGCGTTGATGCGTTCACCGTTGACGGGTTGTTTGTCGGTCAATTGATCGGCAGCGATATCCTTTTGGCGGCATGTGCGGTGCTGATCGGATTGTTGATGGCTGCGTTTGCAGGGCTTTGGGTCATGCGACGCAAAGCGCGAACTCTGCTGCAGATATCAGATCGACGCGCACGCTATCTCGCCAATATTATGCAAACGGCCGCAATGGTGGAGGACATGGCCGGTATCGGTGTGTGGCAATTTGATCCCGACACCGGCATTCAGCAATGGTCAAAAGGGATGCGACGCCAGTTCGGGATTCATCATGACGACCCATTTGTTGAAGGTGATGCCGAAACGCTATTGTTCGCCAACAACGTCGATTTGATCGGCGCGGTGTCCGATAAGCTCGGCCAGAAAGATCGCTATGATCTGCACTTCGACATTTACGGCTTTGATGGAGTTTCGCGAACTCTTTGTGTGCAAGCTGAAAACCAGCATGGCCCCGGCGGGATTGTTACGCGCGTCGTCGCTGTCATTCGTGATGTTACCGCCCAGATTGAGCGGGAGCGCGAGCTTGAAGTTTCGCGTGCTGAAGCGGTCAGACAGGCTGACCGCGCTATAAAACTGGCAGAAACTGACCCTTTAACCGGCCTTGCCAACCGGCGCCGTGTGATGGATCAACTTGATCGGATGATTGTCGATGCCCGGCGCGCGTCCAACCCGCTTATGCTGATCATGTTTGATATCGACCACTTCAAGCAGGTCAACGACACTTTCGGACATATTGAAGGCGACAAAGTGCTCAAGAATGTCGCGCGAATTGCAGAAGGCGAGAGCCGGAATTGCGACGTTATTGGCCGGGTCGGCGGTGAGGAATTTGTCTGGATTGTGCCAAACATTACTGTTGGTATCGCTCGCGTAATGTCCGAACGCCTGCGTCAGGCTGTCGCTGCCAACAGCGCAACAAGCACGGTGCCGCCGGTTACTGTCAGCGCGGGATTTGCCGAGCTGGGCGCTGGCGATACTTCGCTTTCGCTGTTCGCGCGCGCCGACGCTGCACTTTACGAAGCCAAAGATGCCGGACGCAACCGAGTCCGGATGGCGGCATAGCCCCCTCTCCAGCTGGAGAGGTTCAGAAATCCGACAATTTGTTGCGCAATCATGGGTTTGGGTGCCTTTCCATTGTCATCAGGTTGCGCCATGATGCCGCCGTTGCCGGAGTAAAACTTCCGGCGAGGCGGGAGAGGGCGATTGCCCCAGAGTAATCCAACAGTGCTGACCGGGGATGATCTGGAGCAGAGATTCCATACCACTCGCAGTTTGACCGAGGCTTTGGTCGAACCGTTAAGCGATGCCGATGCGACCATCCAATCGATGGAAGATGCCTCACCTGCTAAGTGGCATCTCGCCCATACGACATGGTTCTGGGAGACTTTTCTGCTCCGCGACCACGCGCCCGGTTATCAGTTGTTTGATGAGCGCTGGCCGTTTCTGTTCAACTCCTATTACGAGGCGGAGGGCGAACGGATCGGGCGGTTTTCGCGCGGCATGCTGTCCCGCCCGACATTGCAGGAAATTCTCGCGTTGCGTGCCCATGTGACTGACGCGATGGGCAAGCTGTTGAATGATCCTGCGCATGCCGAATTGATCGCGCTGGGCATCGCGCATGAGCAGCAGCATATCGAACTTCTGCTAACCGATATCAAACACGCTCTGTTCCAAAACCCGCTTGGGTCCGCGATGTTTTCGGGCCGGCCAGAGGCGGCGATGTCGGCGGGTTTACAGGAACCCGGCTGGCATCAGCACACAGGCGGCGTGGCCTTGACTGGCTCCGATGACAGCGGTTTTGCGTTCGACAATGAAGGCCCGCAGCACCGCGTCTTGCTGGAACCCTTCGCCCTTGCGCGGCGACTGGTCAGCAATCGGCAATGGGCAGAGTTTGTCGCCGATGGCGGTTACGAAACCGCTTCGCTTTGGCTGTCCGATGGCTGGGCTTGGGTCCGCGAAAACCGGATTTCCGCGCCGCTCTATTGGCGGGAAGACACAGCCTTCACACATCAGGGGTGGCAATCTCGCGATCCTGATGCGCCTGTGACCCATATCTCTTATTATGAAGCCGATGCGTTCGCGACTTGGGCGGGAGCGCGCCTTCCGACGGAATTTGAATGGGAAGCTATCGCACAAGACCACAATGCGGATGGTGGCAATCAATTGGACGGTGCGGATGCTCCTGCTCCGCATGGCGGTGAGGCATTATTTGGCGACTGCTGGCAATTCACACGCTCTGCCTATCTGCCTTATCCCCGTTTCGCTCCGGCTGCGGGTGCGGTGGGCGAATATAACGGCAAGTTCATGAGCGGACAGTTCGTGTTGAAAGGCGCGAGTTGCGCGACCGTGCGCGGCCATTCGCGCAGCTCTTACCGCAATTTCTTCTACCCCCATCAACGCTGGCAATTCACCGGTCTGCGGCTCGCAAAGGACGTTTGAGCGATGACAACACAACAGGGCCTGAAACTGGTCGAGCGCGACGAAGAAGGCGTTGATACGGCTTTTCGTGCAGATGTGCTGGAGGGGTTATCCCAGTCGCAAAAAGCCACGCCGGCGCGTTGGCTTTATGATGATGCGGGCTCGCAATTGTTCGAGGATATCACCCAGCTTCCCGAATATTACCCGACACGGGCAGAGACAGATATTCTGCGCACGCGCGGAGCAGAATTTGCCGATATGATCGGGTCGGGCCGCGCCGTGGTGGAGTTCGGTTCGGGCAGTTCGGTCAAAACGCCGTTGCTATTGTCCGCCATCGCACCCGCTGCTTACGTGCCGCTCGATATATCGGGTGATTTTCTACGCGCTGCTGCGGATGAGCTCGCAGGCAAGTTTCCTGATCTGCCTGTCTATCCGGTGGAGGCGGATTTTATGCGTACGGTCGCGCTTCCCGATGAAGTGGCGGACATGCCCAAGCTTGGCTTCTTCCCCGGTTCCACAATCGGCAATATGGTCGCGCGCACCGCGGTCGATCTGCTGCGCAATATGCGTGAGACGCTTGGCGTGGGGGCGAAGCTTTTGATCGGAATGGATTTGATCAAGGACGAAGATGTCCTGATCGCGGCCTATGATGATGCGGCGGGCGTAACGGCGCAGTTCAACATAAACTTGCTGCACCGGATCAATCGCGAACTTGATGGCGATATTCCTGTCGATGCGTTCGTTCACGAGGCGCGCTGGCATGATGAATATGCGCGCATCGAAATGCACTTGGTGGCGCAGCGTGACATCACCTTCGACGTGAGCGGGCAGAGCTTTACGATGACCGAAGGTGACACGATCCACACGGAAAATTCTCACAAGTTTGATCGCCGCACATCCAACATGTTGCTGCTTGCAGCCGGATGGGAACCGCAAGAACGCTGGCTCGACAGCAAAGAGCGTTTTTCGCTGATGCTGGCCGAGGCCAAGCCTCCTCGCAGCGCACCTTAAGCAAACCTTTGTTCGTTGCAGAAACTTAGCGTGCTCTCATGCGTAAAGGACGCATGGAACACATCGATTGCGACATATGCGTTATTGGCGCTGGTATGGCGGGCCTTGCCTGCGCGACAAGACTTACCGAGGCGGGCTTACAAGTTACCGTTATCGACAAGGGTAGAGGCCCCGGCGGGCGTATGGCCGCGCGCCGCACTGAGATAGATGGAGAGACCGTTTCCTTCGATCACGGCGCGCAATATTTCACCGCGCGCGATCCGGAATTTCAGGCTGCTGTCAAAGGATGGGAAGAGATGGGTGTTGTCGCCCGTTGGCCCGCCGCCGGTGACGGAGCCTTTGTTGGCACGCCCGGTATGAATGGGCCGATCCGCACTATGGCGCAGACCCTCAATGTGCATTGGAGCACGCGCGCTGAGACGATCACGCGTGAAGATGGTGCGTGGAGGATTGAGGCGGGCGAGATAACATTGCTTGCCAAGACCGTGTTGGTCGCCATACCCGCCGAGCAAACTCATTCGCTGTTGCACAATGTTGCCAGCGATTTTGGCGAGATCGCTTCCCAAGCATCGTCCGCGCCGTGCTGGGCTGTGATGGTCGGCTTCTCCAAGAAACTGGGCATTGCAGAGGATGTGCTTAGAAATCTGGATGCGCCTATATCGTGGGCAGCGCGCAATTCTGCGAAGCCAGGCCGGACGGGTGACGAATGCTGGGTGCTCCATGCGAGCCCTGCGCGCAGCCGCGACCTCATCGATTTGCCAAAGGAAGAAGCAGCGACCGTACTGCTGAATGATTTCTTTGCGCAAACAGGCGCCGAACCTGTTGAACCGACTCATATCGCTGCGCACCGCTGGCTTTACGCCATGGCTGAAGCGGTCAAGGGCGAGCCTGCGCGATATGATGCGGAAAAGCGCATCGGTATTGCCGGCGATTACCTGCATTCTCCGCGCGTCGAAGGCGCGTGGCTATCTGGCGTTGCGCTCGCCGAACGAGTGCTCACGCCCGAATAACAGGCTATATTTCAGGTTGTTGGAAAGTATCTGGCTGGGGCGGCAGGGATCGAACCTGCGAATGCCGCTACCAAAAAGCGGTGCCTTACCACTTGGCGACGCCCCAGCAGATGACGCGCATATAACGCGCCCCGCGCGAATGTGAAGGGGTGTTCCGCGTCAAATCATGAATTATCAGACGGCTGTTGTCCGCCGCGCCGATAAGTCGCTTTCAACCTTGGCGATAACTTGCCGGTTTATCCCGTAAAACAGCATCGCGATCGCCGCCGGAATCATCACGGCGGCAGGGATGATGGCGAAGGCGAGCTGGATGCCCAACAGCGCGGTTTCGCTTTGCGTGCCGTTCGGGTCAAAGCCGGTAAACTGCAGGATAAAACCCGGAATGGCCGATCCGAATCCGATACCTGCCTTCACGCCAAAGACCGACGCCGCCACGACCAGTGCGGTCATCTGACGACCGGATTTCCAATCGATATATTCGGCAATGTCGGTGAACATCGAAAAAGACAGCACCATCAACATGCCAAACCCGATCCCGACAAGGAATTGGACCGCCGCCTGCGACCATACCGCATCGAGCGGCAGGAAATAGAACACGGTAATCATGCCGGCCTTAAGCAATCCGGCGGTGATGATGAGGTGCGATTTCTCGAATCGCTTCTGCGCGGTGAAGCCGATAAGTACACCCGCAACCTGTCCCAGTGCCAGCGCCGTCAGGAACAGTGCGGGGCGGTCAAAGAACAGGAATACCGGCGTGCCGTCATCACCGACGACATATTTGAAGAAAAACGGTGCGGTGCCTGCGCGCGCGGCGATGGCTGTCACGCCCAATATCGCGGCGACAGCGATGGCGATCCACGGTCCGGTCCGCACCAGAATGCCGACATCGCTCCAGATTGCGCCATTGGTTTCGGCAGGGGGGATGCGCTCTTTGGTGGTCGCAAAAGTGGTGAGCAATGCGAACACCGAAACCGCCGCTATGCATGACATGGCGAGCAGAATGCCAAGCTTTTCATCTCCCCCACCAAGCTCGCGAACGAGTGTGGTCCCAAGCGCGCCGACGAGGATTCCGCCTAAAGCGGAGAAAAACATGCGGAACGCGGTCACATTCGACCGTTCGCTCGATGAAGGTGAAATCACACCCAGCAATCCGCCATAGGGGACATTCACCGAAGTGAAGGCAAGCATGGCGATGGTGTAGGTCACGTAAGCCCAAACCAGCAGCGCGGTATCGCCCAAATCGTCTGGCGCGTTGAAGATGAGCACAATCGACAGAGCAAGCGGGATCGGGCCGAACAGCAGATAAGGGCGGTAACGGCCCCAGCGTGTACGGGTGCGATCGGCAATGGCTCCCATCATCGGGTCGGTGACCGCATCAATCAGCTTCGTGATCAGCAACATCAAGCCGATGGCAGCGGGCGCCAATCCTCCCAGATCGACGAAGTAATAGAGCAGGAAGAAACCGAAGAAATTGAGGATTAGACCGGACGCCAGATCGCCGACGCCGTATCCCAGCTTTTCGCCCAGGCGAATCCGTTCAGATGCCTTCGTGGCCAAGCCGTGCTCCTTCAGTGTGCAAAACAACAATGGGCCGGAAACGCAAAGGTTTCCAGCCCATTGTGAATTTGATTTTTATGAAGGCTCAGAACGTGAAGTCGAGGTTCTTGCCTTCGAAATCCTTCGCCGAGTGGCGCTCGAGAAGTTGTTGGTCTTCATCGCCCCAGACTTTGTTGACCAGACGACCGCGTTGAACGCCGGGACGTGCCGCGATCTCTCGCGCCCAGCGGGCAACGTTTTTGTATTCGTCGATCGACAGGAAGGTCTTCGCCTCATTGTAGATCGTGCCTGCCACAAACGGTGCGAGCCACGGGAAGTTTGCCATATCCGCGATGGTGTAATCATCGCCGCCAAGGAAACGGTTTTCCGCAAGGCGTTTGTCCGCGACATCAAAGATGCGCTTTGTTTCCATCGCATAGCGGTTGATCGGATATTCGTATTTCTCGGGCGCATAGGCGTAAAAATGGCCAAAGCCGCCGCCGATAAACGGACCGGTGCCGACCTGCCAGAATACCCAGCTGAGCACCTCTGCACGTGCCGCCGGATCGGTGGGCAGAAATTCGCCGAATTTCTCGGCAAGGTGCACCAGGATCGCACCGGATTCGAACAGGCGGAATTCTGTGTCGCCGCTGGCGTCGATCAGAGCAGGGATTTTCGAGTTGGGGTTGATCCCGACAAAGCCGCTGGTGAATTGCGCGCCGTCGCCGATATTCACGGTGTAGGCATCGTATTCTGCGCCGCTGTGACCCTTTTCGAGCAATTCCTCGAGCATGATCGTCACTTTCACACCGTTAGGCGTGGCGAGTGAGTGCAGCTGGAACGGGTTGTCACCGCGCGGCAGGTCTTTGTCCTCGCGCGCGCCAGCGGTCGGGCGGTTGATGCTGGCAAACTTGCCGCCGGATACGGTGTCGGCGCTCCAGACTTCGGGCGGGGTGTAGGTTGGATCGGACATGATTGATGCCTCCTGTATTAGCGTGGTGTCGCTTGATATTCGGGAAGTGGGCCATAGTGGTTACGAGCGCAAGGGTTGGGCGATGCGGTTTTGCTTGCCTGCCTGAAAGCGGGGCTTGCGCGGTGTATCTTAAAAGGATACTTGGCGTGATATGCATTTGGCAGGACACAAAATTCGTCTTTGGCGAGAGGCGCATGATCCGCCGCTTTCGGCGGAGGAATTTGGCGCGCAATATGGCGATCCCGAAAGCGGGCCATGGCCCAGTCGCACCGTCTATGGGTGGGAGGCGAAGGGCAAGGTTGCCCGGCCCAAAGTGCAAAAACGCCTCGCCGCGCTGAACATTTGCGAGCCCGCCGACTGGCTTGAACCTGCCCCCAACGAAAACCCGAACGAACAGATCAAGAAGGCCCGCCCGATGAGCGACCAGACCCATTCTTTCTACGATATGCACGCCCACGGCTTTGTTCGCGTGGCCACCGCAACGCCTGCTTCGCGCACCGGCGATGTGGCGCATAACACGGCCGGTGTGATCGCAGAGGCGAAGAAGGCGCACGAGCAGAACGTCGATCTGGTGGTCTATCCTGAGCTGTGCCTGTCATCCTATGCAATTGACGATCTGCTTTTGCAAAATGCTTTGCTGGACCGCGCCGAGCAGGCCGTCGCCGAAGTGGTCGAGGCATCGGCTGACCTCTCACCAGTGCTGGTGATCGGCGCGCCGCTGCGCCGCAATTCGAAGATCTACAATTGCGCCCTGGTGATCGCGGGCGGGGAATTGCTGGGCGTGATCCCGAAAAGCTATCTGCCGAACTACCGCGAGTTCTATGAAAAACGCTATTTTGCGCATGGCCGCAACTGCGTGGACTTGTGGATTTCGGTCGCGGGCGAAGAAGTGCCTTTCGGCGTCGATCTGGTCTTCGCCGCCAGCAATCTGCGCGGTTTCACATTTGGCGTCGAGATTTGCGAGGATTTCTGGGCGCCCAATCCGCCGGGCACTCTCGCCGCGCTCGCTGGCGCGCATATCCTGTGCAACCTCTCAGCCTCTCCGATCACGATTGGCCGCGCAGATGATCGCCATTTGCATTGCCGGTCCAGCAGCGCTCGCTCGATCTGCGCCTATGCCTATTCCGCCAGCGGCCACGGCGAAAGCACGACCGACTTGGCGTGGGACGGGCAGGGCGTGATCTATGAAATGGGCGACCTGCTGGCCGAAAGCGAGCGTTTCGACCGTGAACCGGAATTGTGCGTCGTCGATATCGACACAGACCGGATCGCGGCGGAGCGGATGCGCAATCAAACCTTCAGCGATGCCGCCGAAGCGCATGCCAATGAGAATGGACGCCCCGAGGATCACTTCCGCCGGATTGTCTTTGACCACGCCTATGCCGAGGGTGATGTCGGGCTGAACCGTCCGATCCGCCGCTTCCCATTCGTGCCGAACCGTCAGCACGCGCTGGATGAGGACTGTTTCGAGGCGTTCAATATTCAGGTCGATGCCCTGATGCGCCGGATCGAGGCGACCCATGCCAAATCGCTGATCATCGGTATTTCAGGCGGGCTCGACAGCACGCATGCCCTGATCGTTGCGGCCAAGGCTTGCGACCGTCTGGGCCTGCCGCGCACCGCCATTCGCGGCTACACCATGCCCGGTTTCGGCACGTCGGATAACACCAAGTCAAACGCTTGGAAGTTGATGGAGGCGATGGAGATCACCGCAGAGGAGATCGACATCAAACCTGCCGCCAACCGCATGCTTGAAGATATGGGACACCCCTATTCCAAGGGCGAGCCGGTTTACGATGTGACATTTGAAAACGTGCAGGCGGGGCTGCGCACCGATTACCTGTTTCGCCTCGCGGGCCAGCATGGCGGCTTTGTTGTCGGCACGGGCGACCTGTCAGAGCTGGCGCTCGGCTGGTGCACTTACGGCGTCGGCGATCATATGAGCCATTACGGCGTGAATGCGGGCGTGCCGAAAACGCTGATCCAGTATCTCATCCGCTGGACGATCCAGACCGAGCAATTCAGTCAGGCGTGCAGCGATGTGCTGGGCGCGGTGCTCGATACCGAGATTTCGCCCGAGCTTGTGCCCGCCGGATCGGACGGCGCGATGCAGAGCACCGAGCAGAAGATCGGGCCTTATGAGCTCAACGATTTCTTCCTCCACCACACAATCCGCTGGGGTCAGCGCCCGGGCAAAATCGCGTTTCTCGCCTACCACGCATGGCGCGATGCGAAGGCGGGTCTGTGGCCCGCAGGCTTCCCAGAAGCGCGCAAGAACGAATACGATCTGGCCGAGATTGCAAAGTGGCTGGAGAGTTTCCTCAAACGCTTCTTTGGCTTCAGCCAGTTCAAACGCAGCGCATTGCCCAATGGCCCGAAAGTATCATCCGGCGGGGCTTTGTCCCCACGAGGCGACTGGCGCGCGCCGTCCGACGCTGTCGCCGATGTGTGGCTGGAGGAGTTGCGGAATGGCTTGCCGTTTGACTAGATTGAACCGCATGAAAGCTTTGATCAAAATTGTCTTTGGCTTGGTCGCCTTCTTGCTGGGTAGTTCCGCATTGGCGCAAAAAGACGTTGATGAAGATTTGCCTCCTTGCACGGTAGAGCGAGCCAAGCCTGTTACTATCGAAGCGATCCAGAACGATTTCGATAGTTGGTTCGGCGAGTGCGTGGCGGTACGCGGGATATTTGATCAGCGCAGGTTCTATGCCGACAGGAAAGCATTCCTTGAGCTTCCGGATGAAGACAAAACCGACAAGGCCAGATCAATACCCATCAACCTGCGCAAAGCTCCCGTTAGGTTTGGTCAGCAAATCGGGCGGCCGGTCGAAGCGACACTTATCGCCATGGTCTATTCCTGCCAGCATTCCTACGATTTACTTCGCAAGGAGCAGGAGCGTAACTCTAACGTGATCATCATGATGGGAGGGTTTTGTCACTACACTCTCGAAAGGTATCTTCTGCCAATTGAGCTGCGCGATGTTTCGAATGCGCCGGTCGAACGACTGTTGAAGTCTGATCTGGAAGGCGACGAAGCCGATTTGATTGTCACTACTGATCGATTTGTCGATCTTGCTGCGCACCAAGAAGCGGCAGATAAAGCTTTCGCAGCGCTATCCGCCAACGATATCGACGCGTATCTCTCCATCGCACTCGAAGACTACGATGCGCAAAAGCGGGATGACGAGAGAGACAGATGGGAAAGGGAGGATACTGCCGACGCGATTGCGGAATTCGGCCAGGTGAAAGGAGTTTTTCTCTCAGCATGGCGTGACGCAGGCATGGCGGAGGATACCTTTGAACAGGCGAGTTTTGTTTCCAAAGTTGATCTGGATTTCGAAGATTTGGGTATGCGTAGTCCCGCACGATATTTCCATTGTCGCTGCCCTGATGAAGGCTGCGAAGAGCGCTTTCCGGTGATGTCAGTTGATGCAACAAATGCCCACGACCGTCCATTCGTCTGCGTGGAAACTAATTCTGACGGATCAGAAGCAAACGACGCCGTCGAGGCCCGCTTTCGGTACTCTTCTACGCACTTCGCTGAACCATTGAGCGATGAATAGTAATCGTAAGTGCAATTAGAAGTCTGAGCGTCCGGTCGCAGAAAGGCGACCGGACGCTCATCTTTCATACGCTTATCAGCCCCGGTCGACGGAGATGTTGCCCGGGCCGAAGGCTGCGACAGCGAACATGCCGCCTGCAATCGCAAGGTTCTTAAGGAACAACGTCATTTCGATCTGCTGGCTGAAGTCATTGTGGAAAATGACAGCGGTCAGCACGGTGAAGATACCAAGAGCAAAAGCTGCGTAACGCGCCTTGTATCCCACAGCGAGAAGCAATCCGCCGCCGATTTCAAGGGCGACTGTCGCGAAATAGACCAATTCCGGGAATGGCAGGCCGACAGAGGCGATATAGCCCACCGTGCCTTCCATGCCGGTAAGTTTGTTGACGCCGGCGAGGATGAAGAGAGCGGCCAGCAAGAGGCGACCGATCAGGGCGAAGATGTTTTGCATTCGTGTGTTCATGGTGGCTCTCCTTAAGCGCTTGAAATTCAGGCGGCGACTTCGGCAACTTTGGCGTGTGCAGCGGCGATCTTTGCTTCGCCATCTGCACCCATGATGCCATCGGCTGCGATCAACTCAACATCTTTGATGCCGAGAAAGCCGAGGAAGAATGTCAGCCAACTGGTCGCGAAGTCCATATCGCTACCAACAGGAGTGCCGCCGGATGCGACGGTGATGAAGGCCTTCTTGCCTTCGAGCAAACCGACAGGGCCGTTTTCGGTATACTTGAACGTGGTCCCGGCGCGGGCAACCATATCGGCCCATGCTTTGACGGTGGCGGGAACGCCGAAATTGTAGATCGGGGCTGCGATGACGATGGTATCTGCAGCCATTAATTCCGCGATCAAAGTGTCAGAGAAATGCGCCAGGTCTTGCTGATCGGGAGTGCGATCTTCCGCTGGTGTAAGGTTCGCCTCAAACCGGTTTGCCGAAACGAACGGGACATCGTTTTTGGAAAGATCGCGGGTCGTGACGCTGGCCCCGGATTTGGCGGCGAGGCCTTTGACAAGCGCCGTGCCAAGCGCGTTCGAGACGCTTTCATCGCCGCGGATGGAAGCCGAGATATGCAGAATGTTGGACATGGGAATTCTCCTGAAATGGAATCTGAAAAAGGTGAGCAAGCCGGAGAGGGGGATCCGGCTGGCTCTGGGGATTATGCGGCGTCTACGAGCACCACTTCGCTGTCTTCGAGAGCGGTAATAGTCACGCTCTCCAGCTGGGTGATTGCAACGCCGTCGCGGGCATTGGCGGTTACGTCATCGACCTTCACGGATCCGACGGCTGGCACCAGATAAAGGTGACGGTCGGCGGATTTCGGCGTGTAGGTGACGCTTTCACCGGCTTTGATCGTTGCGCCGAGCACGCGGGCATCGGTGCGGATTGGCAGAGCGCCTTCGGCCCGGTCATTGTCATTCGCGGTGCTGGTGGCCAGCGGCACGAATTGACCTGCACGATCGCCTTTCGGAAACGCCTTTGCGCCCCAGCTTGGCTCACCGCCGCGCTCATCGGGAATGATCCAGATCTGGAACAGGGTCGTTTCCTCATCCTCCAGATTGTATTCCGAATGGCGCACGCCGTTGCCTGCACTCATCACTTGCACATCGCCCGCCTCGGTGCGGCCTTCATTGCCCATGCTGTCGCGGTGGGTGATGGCCCCTTTGCGAACATAGGTGATGATTTCCATGTCCTCGTGCGGGTGGGTGGGGAAACCCTGGCCCGGTGCGATGGCATCATCATTCCAGACGCGCAGATTGCCCCAGTTCACGCGGGCAGGATCGTGATAGCTCGCAAAGGAAAAGTGATGATACGCATCGAGCCAACCGTGATTGGCGGCGCCAAGGGTGTTGAATGGACGAAGTTCGATCATTGTCTGTCTCCTGTTGAAGCGGAGGAGCCTGTCTGGCCCGCTTCGTTGAGTGGGAGATAGGCGGTATAAGTCATCCTGATAACTGCGATAAAACTTGCCAAAATGTTCTGATTATCCGAACATATGGCATGAGGTTAGGCGATCCCACTCTTGATCAGTTGCGCATATTCCTAAGCGTCGTGGAGCATGGCAGCTTTGGCGGAGCGGCGCGGGCGACGAACCGGGCAGTTTCGGCCATCAGTTACGGGATCGCGCAATTGGAGGCGCAGTTGGCTGTGTCGCTTTTTGAACGGGAGGGTTCGCGCAAACCTGTGCTGACGGAAGCGGGCGAGGGGCTGCTGGCAGAGGCGCGTTCGGTGACGGACCGGGTCGATGCGCTGCTCGCCAAAACGCGTTCGCTCCATGCCGGGCTGGAAAGCGATCTGGGGCTGGTCCTTGATGTGATGCTGCCCGGCGAAGTGACTGCGCGCGTGCTAGGCGAATTTCGCCGGATGTTTCCGACCGTCGCGCTCAAACTCAACATCGAAGGGTTGGGAGCCGTTGCGGAATGCTTGCTGGATGACCGTGCGCAAGTGGCCATCGGTGGTCCCGTAATCGGAGATCATCCTTCCCTTGAGCGCCAGCATATCGGGGGGGTTGAACTGCTTCCGGTGGCGGCGCCCGATCACCCGCTTGCCGCAAAAAGCATCGCGCCGGGCGAAAGCCGGAAGCACCTGCAGCTTGTGCTCGCGGACAGATCAGACCTTACGCAGGGCCGCGAGTTTTCTGTGCTGAGCCCGCTGACATGGCGGCTGGGCGATCTCAGTGCAAAACACTCGCTGCTGAAAGAAGGGCTGGGCTGGGGCAATATGCCGCGCGCCATGGTAGCCGATGATCTTAAAGAGGGGCGGTTGGTGGAGCTTGATCTGCCCGAAAAGCCGGGCGATCATTACCCGCTTAGCGCGCTATGGCGCCGGGATGACCGTTTGGGCCCAGCAGCAAGCTGGCTGATTGATGCGTTCCGCGACGGACTCGCTGACTAGGCGGGTTTCATCTGGCGAGCGACCATCGGGATGTGACGGACCAATGCGGTGAGCCGCCAAAGAAAACCCCAAACCACTCCGAGGAAAATCCAGAACCCGAAAGCGTAGGGATCGCGCGCCAGATTTCGCAGCATTACGTCTAGCTCGCCCCAAAACGCGCCCAGTACGACAAAGCTGAGCAACGCGCCTACCGCTCCCATAAATGGCACAGCCAGATTAGAGAGCCAGCCGATACCGCGTCGCTGCATCAGCCCCTCAACTGGGACGAACAGGATCAATGCAATGATATAGGCCGGGATCAGGCCAAGTATCGGGACCAGCAGCAATAGAGCCGTTGCAGGTTCGCTTGCGGTTGCGACGATAAGGACGATCGGCGCACAAAAGAACAAAGTGCACGCGACGCAGCGGGCCAGAAAAAAGAGCACCCGTTTGCTCTATCTGTCCTCGCGCAGCCACGCGATCGCGGCGGGTTTGGAATCGAAAAATTCGACCTTCAGACCATCGCTCAGCCGTTTGTATTGCAGCGTAGTCAGCGGGGAGGCGCCCATGATGGCAATGCGCTTGAGACCGAATTTCTGCGACGTCAGCAGGTGATCGCGGATCGCATCACCGGTTTCGCGATCTTGCGGAACAAAATCGGTAAAATCGACAAGTGCATAGATCGGCGCTCTCGCTTTCAGCAGTGGGACGCAGGCCGCATTCACTTCCTCAAAGTAAGGCTGGATCGTTTCGACGTTGTAGAACCCGCCAACGGCAGAGTGCACTTCGCAGTGTTGCTGGATCAGGTCGATATTATGATACGGTGTGATTTTGCTCATATGTGCCTCAACATCAATTCGCGCGTAGCCATTCGAGAGCGTCTGCGCGATCATGAAAAAATTCGATTTCCATCGTTTTGGACACGCGCCGGATTTGCTGTTTCACCAGCATCGAAGAATACAGCACAGCCATCTTGCGAACACCCAGATTGGCCGAGCCGACCTGAGTTTCTTCGATGATGCTGGCAATTTCGCGCGGCTGAACGGCAAAATTGCGCATATCCGCGATCACCCGGAAGCCTTCGCTATCTTCGATCAGCGGTTGTGATGCCTTAAACAAAGCTTTCTGAAGCGCGCGCGATGTCGGTTCGTCGAAGAGTCCTTCAACGGTCCAATGCACTTCGCGCCGCTCGATATGCGGTACGACTGAAAAGCTGGCGTCCAACGTGTCCATGCGCCGAGCTTTACGGCAAATGTGTAAAGTTACCGTATACTTGGAAAGTCGATATTAACCCTAAGGTCCGAACCGTATCGCATCGTCGCCGGCTTCCCAGGGCGCAAATTTCGGCATTACCGCTTTGAACAGGTCCGAGGAGAGGTGATCCTCTAGCCACGCCTGAATGTGCGGGATCGGCTGTTCATCGAACCAGTCGCGGTTCGTATTCGCGAACTGCCGGATAAACGGAAACAGCGCGATATCGGTGAGTGTGCGTTTGGCTCCGCATAGCTGCGCGTGGCGCGCCAACCCCATATCGAGATCTTGCAGGATCGCGAGGCCTTCTGTGCGGTGATCCACTTTCCCCTGGTCGGGATCATCGGTGTAGCGCGTGGGGTATTTGTAGCGATCGAGGTGATGCTTGAAAGCGCCGTCATTCCCGTTGATCAGCGCCGCATTATCCCCATCCAGCCAGCCTTCGGGATCGTTCTGAGCGAGCGCCCAGCGCATGATTGCGATGCTTTCATCAATAACGGTTCCGTCTTCGAGCACCAGCACAGGCACAGTCGCCTTGGGCGAAGCCTCGGCAAGTTGCGGCGGTTTGTTGGCCAGCTTAACCTCGCGCAATTCGACGGTGATGCCCGCGATCCAAAGCGCCATTCGCGCGCGCATCGCATAGGGGCAGCGGCGAAAGGAATAGAGGACGGGCAGGGCGCTCATTCACCGCCCCTTTGCGAATTTGCATCGGGCGAAAGGCCTTGCGGGAAGTTCGCTTCCCATCCGCCATCGGACAGTTTGGCCGTGTCATTTTGTGCGCCTTTGGGGCTTGCCCCCACATGCGTTTCGCCGCGCTGTTTGGCGAGTTGCTGCTGACGTTGGCGTTCGGCATAGCGGGCGCGCTGTTCCTCGCCGCGCTCGTGGATGCAATGCGGGCAGCTGATGCCCGGAGCGTAATCGTCCGACGCCATCTCTTCCTCGGTCAATGGCATGCGGCAGGCAAAGCATTGGCCGTATGATCCGAGCTCCAGCCCGTGCTTCACGGCAACGCGTTGGTCAAAGACGAAGCATTCGCCTTCCCATTTGCTGTCTTCTTCGGGCACCGTTTCGAGATATTTCAGGATGCCGCCTTTCAGGTGGAAGACATCCTCAATCCCCTCTGCGCGCAGAAAGCTGGTCGATTTTTCACAGCGAATGCCCCCAGTGCAGAACATCGCGACCTTCTTTTTGCCCTCAAGCAATTCTTCGCGGTGTTCGCGGAACCATGTCGGAAATTCGCGGAAAGACTTGGTTTTCGGATCAACCGCCCCTTCGAATGTGCCAACCGCGACTTCATAATCGTTGCGGGTGTCGATCACGATCGTGTCAGGATCGCTGATAAGATCGTTCCAATCCTCTGGCGCGACGTAGCGGCCCACACTGTTCAGCGGGTCAATATCCGGTTCGCCCATGGTAACGATTTCGCGTTTCAGCCGCACCTTCATCCGGTTGAAGGGCATTTCGTCGGCGTGGCTGAATTTCACATCAAATTCGGCGCACCCGGGCAGGGAGCGGATATGATCCAGCACCGCTTTGATCGCATCCGGTGCGCCTGCGATGGTGCCGTTCACGCCTTCCGGGGCCAGCAGGATAGTGCCCTTCGTACCGGCGCCCTCACACACTTCCTGCAAGGGCAATTGATGCACAGCGGGATCGTCAAAAGGCGCGAAGCAATACAGCGCGGCAACTTGGATAGGGGCGTCAGTCATGCGGCGCTCTTTAGTCGATTGGCATATGGCGAGACAATGGGTTAGCTTCTCAGCCGATGTCGATTGCCGCGCTCTTATTGATGCTCGCCCCTGCTGCGCAGGACGATGCTCCAGCTGAGACCTCGAGTCAGTCGGCGCGCGAGGCGTCGCGTTGCGACATGTTTCCGGCGGCGGTGCCCGATAGCCGAACCTACGGCGGCGCGTCGGACTGCTATCTGAAAGACATTCGGGCAAAGCCGCTTTGGCGCGATCTGCCGGACAAGCACATTCAAACCATGCGCTTTACCTTTTTGCATGGGCACTTGTTCTTTTTCCGCACTGTCCAGATTGAAACACGCGCCAATGGCAAGGGAAGGTTGGTCCTGAAGGGCGAGAACTTCCGGATGAAAAACCGCCTAAAGAATGGCCTTATCCGATCCCGCTATGTCCCGCTTTCAGTCGAGGATATGCAGCGGATCGAAACACTCGTCGCGGCATCGGGGACGTTCGATCACGACATTGGCACTTGGGATGGTGACGAGCTGTATCTGCATTGCCAGACGCTCGATATGGAGCGCGCCAATGCGGATGGATACCGATTTTCCAGCATCAATATCGGTTGCAACCACCCGGCGAAGCTAATGCCGCTCGTCGAAGAGGTTGCACGGCTGGCTAAGCTGAAATGGGATCAGGGCGTCTATCGTTAGGCGATGCGCGTGCTCAATAACGCGAGTTTTTGCACGAGTTCTTGCATCGCTTCACTGCTAGGTTGACGGCTCACCTTTTTCGCAGGCTTTGCGGTGAAGCCTTGTTTGGGTGCCTTTCTTTAAAACCGTGATGGGTTGGCCGATTTTGCATTCTGAAACCGACCTTGAATTTATGCTGCTTCTATACTCGGTGCCGTTTTCATCTTTGGAAATGATATACGACCAACCACCTCGGTTATGAACTCCGCCACCCACGCGAACCAGAGTGTGTACTTCTTCAACCTCTGGCCGTTCGTCAAATAGCAAGTGCGGTCCACCAACAACAGCGAGGACCACCAACCCAAATCCTGCGAACAATGCGGAAAGGCACACCCAAGGCGGCAAGGACCAGAACTTGTTGCTTAGTTCACGAAAGTAGAAGTCTATTCTCAAATCCGCGTGACCCAGCCATGTTTGTCCTCAACGCGGCCATGCTGCAGATCGACCAGACGCTCGCGCATTTTGTTGGCCATCTGGCCAATGCCGCCGGTGCCGATTGTGAACTCGCCCGCTGGTGAGGCCACTGTGCCGACAGGAGTAACGACCGCCGCCGTGCCGCAGGCGAGAGTTTCGAGCAGCGTCCCGTTCTCCGCTTCTTCGCGCCATTGCTGGATCGAATAGGGCTCTTCGCGCACGTCGAGGCCTTCTTCGCGCAGCATCGCGATCAGGCTGTCGCGGGTGATGCCCGGCAGGATTGTCCCCGTCAGTTCAGGCGTAATCACGCTGCCATCGGATCGGATGAAGAACAGGTTCATCCCGCCCAGTTCCTCGACCCATTTCTTCTCAATCGCGTCCAAGAACACGACTTGATCGCAGCCTTGGGCAATCGCCTCTGCCTGAGGAACCAGAGAGGCGGCGTAATTGCCGCCAGTCTTCGCCGCGCCGGTGCCGCCGGGGGCCGCGCGGACATAGTCCTGTGACACCCAGATTTTCACCGGATTGACGCCGTTTTTGAAGTAATTGCCCGACGATACGAGGATCACCACGAACTTGTACTGCGTCGCGGGCCGCACGCCCAGAAACGCCTCGGATGCGAACATAAACGGGCGGATATAGAGCGACCCGCCTTCGACAGCAGGCATCCAGTCCGCGTCTGTTTCTACGGCCAGCTTCACAGCGTCGAGAAACAGCTCTTCGGGAATTTCCGGCATCGCCATGCGTCGCGCGCTGGCATTAAAGCGCCGCGCGTTTTCTTCGGGCCGGAACAGCGACAATCCGCCATCCGCATGGGGAAAGGCTTTCATACCTTCGAAAATTTCCTGCGCGTAATGAAGCACACTGGCCGCCGGATCTAAGCTGATCGCTTCGCGCGGTCCGATCTTTGCGCTGTGCCAGCCGCCCTTTGCCGCGTCATAGTCAATCGTGACCATGTGATCGGTGAACACAGTGCCAAAACCGGGGTCTGCAATCGCCGCTTTGCGCACATTGTCATGTGTCGGGGCGGGGTGAGGGATGCGTGTGAAATTCATGCGTGGGCAGATAATGGGGTGCGGCGCATCGGGCAAGTGAAGCTTGCACGAGAGAGAACGCGGGTTGATAGTGCCGAGCGCGATCTATCGATGTTTGCGGACTGGGGGAATGACAATGAGACATGTTTTTGTGAGCGCTGCAGTGCTTTGTCTGGCGAGTTGTGGCGGAAGCATTGATGCCCCGTCAGAAGCAGAAGATGCATCGGATCAGGAACGGCTTCCCGCCGAGCAAGCTGATCTGAACCAGCCCGAAGCCCCGGATCAGGCGGTGGGCGATGCAAAAACGCCTGGCGACAGTCTGGATATGACCTGTGATTATCCCGTGAAAGCTGGCGACACGCTGGAAAGCCTTCAGTCGCGCCTTGGCGATAATTTTTCAGCCGCTGCGATTAGCATTGGAGAGGGATTTACCGCGCCCGGAGCTATTCTCTGGCCGAATGATCCCGAGCGTAGGATGGAAGTCGTGTTCTCAGAAGAGACCGCCGGGACAGCCGAATATGTGCGCTTTGCCGATGAAGCGAAATGGCAAGTTGGAGGATTGGGCATCGGAGACAGCGCCGCGAAGGTGGAGCAGCTTAACGGCGCGCCATTCAACTTTTTCGGTTTTGAATGGGACTATGGCGGAAACCTGTCCGATATGGGCGGCGGTCGCTTGTCGGATCTTGGCGGATGCAGCCCGATACTCAGTCTGAATTTTGAAGATCCTGAATACATAACCCCTGATCAATTCATCGGCGACAGAGCTATCTCTTCCGATGCCGACGGCCTGCCTGCGGATCAATTGACGATCTGGCGGCTTGGCATAACGTTCTAGGGCGCTCGCCCGCTCGTAGTGCTGAAACATGCGAGGAAACGACAAAACAAAAGGGCGGCTCGGCATAATGCGCGAACCGCCCTTCATGGTCAGCGGCCGGAAGTGCCGCTCACGAAACCTCACTCGGTAAGGATAATGTTACCGAATATGCTCCGTAGGGATCTTCACCGACCTCGCTACTGAACCATGAGACATCGGATCACCTCCTTTCGCGCTTGAAAGCCAAGACCTCGCCGTTTCACCGGGGGCCGAAGTTTGCGTTCGCCGCCAACCTCAATCGCAGTTCTGAATCATGTGGAGGGCGGGCACAAGACTTGAATAAATCTTTTCCCGCGTCATAATCTTCGCTCGCCCAAAATCAGGATCGCAAACACCGCCTCGGCAATCGCCGGGGCGTTTTGATTTCGGGGGCTGTTCTGGCGCGGAAATTCGCTCAACTGTGGACAGCGAAAAACGAATCTCTTAACGGCAATCCTCGATCACGCGGGTAACTTCGACCCATGCGGGAAGGTAGAGTGTTCGCTCTCCATCCACAGACACCGCAAAGCGACCCTTTGTAATGGCCATTGCGTCGAGAAAGGTGTCGTTAGGATCGAGGCTGGCAGCCGCTGAAATAGGGGCTTGCGGGCCGCCGCCCGGTATGCTTTGGGCACTCAGGCTGCGCGTTGCCGTTTCGGTTTTGATCGTCATGGTCCGCGGCGTATCCGAAAATTCGGCGACGTCACGCACCAAGGCAACTCGCGGCCCAGTGCAGCGTATAAAGAAAACGGGCCTGGTTGGATTTGTCCCGAAAACCGCCATGCGGCCCCGGCTATTATTGATGTAGGTCCACGTCCCCGGCGTTTGCGGCGCATCCAGATAGTTCGCGTATTGCTGCTCTTGCACGGCTGGCAGCGGCGCGGGCGCTGGTTGCGGAGCGGGCGCCGCCGTTGGCGCGGGTGCGGGCGCCGTTGCAACAGTCTCCGACGCTGGAAGCAACGGCACATCAACCGATGGCACGCAGGCAATGATGAGGGCTGTCGAGGCGGTCAGCGCAATTGCGCCTGCGGTTTTGAGGTAGATCGCTTTCATGCGCCCTAAATGCTCGCTATTGGCTGAAGCGTCCATGACCAAACACGACCAATCCTCGAAAAAATCGGCCAAAGCGCAAAAGAAAGCGCGGGTTGACCACTTGCTGGTCGAAAGAGAGCTGGTGGAAAGCCGCACACGCGCGCAGGCTCTTATTATGGCCGGCGTGGTTTTTGTTGGCGAGGCGAAGGTTGAAAAGCCGGGGCAGCAAGTGCCGTCTGACGCAGTGCTGGAAGTGCGCGGGCGCGATCATCCGTGGGTCAGTCGCGGCGGCATTAAATTGGCACACGCGATCGAGCATTTTGAGCTCGACCCCACAGGTGTGGTCGCGATGGATGTAGGCAGCTCCACTGGCGGTTTTACCGATGTGCTGCTCACAAACGGGGCGAGCCATGTCTTTGCAGTCGATAGCGGGACCAATCAGCTCGCATGGAAACTGCGCCAGGATGACCGCGTCACGGTTTACGAGCAAACCAGCGCGCGCATTCTAACCGCCGATCAGATCGATAAACCGGTCAATTGGGTGGTGTGCGATGCGAGCTTTATCAGCCTGGCCAAAGTGCTTGAGCGACCGCTAGAACTGGCTCAGCCGCAATGCCGTCTGGTGGCGCTGATCAAACCGCAATTCGAGGTCGCGCGCGAAGAAGTGGGCAAAGGCGGGGTGGTTCGCGATCCGGCGCTTCATGCCCGCGTTTGCAATGAAGTTCGCGAATGGCTCCAGGGGCTTGCCTGGGACATCGAAGGCATTGTCGAAAGCCCGATCAGAGGGCCACAAGGCAATGTTGAGTTTCTGATCAGCGCGATCCGCAATGCGTAAAAAGCCGCGAAGCAAATGCTTCGCGGCTTTTCCTATGAGCGACGATTAGACGTCATTCTTGCAGAGTCGCGGGCTATCGCAGCCGCTGTCTGGGAAAGTGGGGGGATTGTACCCGCCTGGAGTGCCGGATGGCGGAATGCGGTTCTCGCGCTCCCATTCGCGGCAGAACTGCTCAACAAACTCCGCCGGCAGATTGTGCTGGTACTGGTAGAGCGGGCAAATTCTCACTTGCGCCAACTCTTCCGCGTTTTCCGGATTTACCGGCATCGAATTCACTGGGCCTGCTATCAAACCAAGGGCTGCGACCCCCATGAAAAGCGTCTTCATAGTACTCTCCCAATATCGTGACACTCAGTTCGAGCATCACTTCGGCTCCTGAAATATTCGATGCAATCGCAATCGAATCAGGATTTAAGAGAGTAAGTTCAGTTTTTGCAATCGCATTGTATTCACGCGACATCAGGTCGGATGCTTGGGTATTCTGCAACTTGAATTGCGAATTCCAGGTGATTGCTAAAGATCCAGCGCCGAAATCTTCGCATCAAGATCAATCGGGATTTGAGAGAGCACTTCGATGCCGCTCTCTTTTTCGTACGCCGCATCGCCATGTTCAGTCACCAGTTCCGCCTGCTTTGAGTCGCGCTGTTTCAGCAGATCCGCGATCTCTTCCCGGTAAAGCGCGACCATTGCCGTGACGAAACGGTTTACGAGGTCATCTTCTGCCGTGTGATCGACGTTAAAGTCGGGCAGGTGATCAATCATAACATCCGCCGGAAACAGGAATTCGTTGGTCACAAAGCGGTTTACGGTGAACCATGCGCGAGGGATGCCGACTGTGTCGATTGAGAGGCCGATCAGGTGGGTCACATGCGCCTTCGCATCTTCGCCTTGGGGAGGCCACACTTTCGGTTCCAATCCTTCGGGCAGTTGAGTCCGGTGGAGGAACAGGTGAAAATGGCCGTGCTCGTCCGCATCGCGCTTTCCCGGCGCGTGGACATGATAATACCAACGCGATTTGCAGTGTTTGTCGCGGGCGTCTTTTTCCGGATAGTGCGTCCAGAAGTTGACTTCGTCTTCGGGCACAACGCGGAGCATTAGCGGGCGTTGTTCCTGCGCCATCTGGGTGATGGTTTCAATTACAGTGAGGGCAGCTTGTTCGAGTGTCATATGTGCGACCTATAAAGCAAAACGGCCGGCGGCAACCAAAGTTGCCACCGGCCGTAAGCTTTACGCAAGAATTGCGTGTATCGTTACCGATTACTCGGCAGCGGCACAGCAACCTTCAGCGGCACAGCATGCAGCTGCACAGCAGCCTTCAGCGGCACAAGCGACTTCTTCAGCAGCTTCGCAAGCAGCTTCAGCAACTTCTTCAGCAGCGGCGCATGCGCTCATTGCGGTTTCGTCAGCAGCGGTTTCAGCAGCATCGTCAGCAGGTGCCGAGCAAGCAGCAGTTGCAACTGCGAGACCGCCGGCAACTGCCAGCATCGATGCAAAGTTTGTCTTTTTCATAAAAATCGTTCCCCATCGGGCTCCCTAGAACCCTGAATACGGTTGAGACGCGCAGGTGAAATAAAACTTACCGCAGTGCGTCCCGAATCACGGCAAGAATGTGGCGAAGCTATCACAAGGATTTCAAAACGCACATGCCTTATATTCGGTTCGTCGCTTTTCGCCGAAAAAGCGCTGATTTCTGCCAAATATTGCGATCAGCCCTGTGGGAAAATTGGCGCAGCACCTGCCAGCGTGTATCGATGCGCGGCATACCGGACCGAGCGAATCGTTATTTGCTCGTAAGCTTGCGACCCCCGCTCGCACCACAGGAGAATGAATGAATATTCTGGCTTCCAAAGCGCAATTGCGCGCCAGTTTTCTGCGCTGGTCGCTTTTTCTGGTGCCGCTAACTGTGTTGCTTGGCTTTACCTCGGGCCAATTTGGCAGCCCTGACACTGCCTGGTTTCAAAGTCTGAACAAGCCTTCGATTTTCCCGCCGCCTGCTGCGTTCGGAATTGTCTGGAGCATCATATATGTGCTGATCGGATTTGCGCTCGCCATGGTCGTAAGCGCGTGGGGCGCATACGGGCGCGGTCTCGCGATCATCGTTTTTGCGCTGCATTTTATCGGCAATTTGGCTTGGACGCCGGTGTTCTTCGGCATGCAGAATATGACGGCGGCGCTTGCGGTGATGGGGTATGTCGTCGTGACGCTTCTGGGTGTGATGTATGTGTTTTGGCGGGTGCGTAAAGTCGCGGCACTCTTGCTTGTCCCCTATCTGTGCTGGGGCATTTTCGCGACGGTGTTGAACTATCAGTTTATCGTAGAGAACCCTGACGGGGGCGACACGAACGAGAGCGGCGCGGTAGAGAGCTTCAAACTGTAGGCGGCTTGGCTCTGGACAAAGCAGGTTTGCTTCACCAAATAGCGCCCATGCAAAGTGAAAACCCGATCATCGCCGACTTCGTCAAACTCGCAAACAGCGCCGCTGGCACAATGGCCGGTATGACGCGTGAAGCCCGCGAAGGCGCACGTGAGCGTATGCGCGAAGCGATGGGCGGCATGGACTTTGTCAGCCGCGAAGAATTCGACACGGTAAAAGCGATGGCGCAAAAGGCCCGCGAACAGGCCGACGCTCTCGAAGCGAAAGTTGCCGAACTCGAAGCGAAGTTGGGCAAGTAAGCCACTCTTTTCCTGCCATCGCAGGATTGCAACACCATCCCGATCCTCTAGGCTGGCGGTGTCATCACACGCCAACCAATTGAGGTATCCATGATCCGCACTTCACTGCTCGCCGCTACGGCTTTTGCCGCCATTCCTGCCGCCGCGCTGGCTCAGGATGACGGAGAAACATTCGGCGGGGCGAAGGGCGCGGACCTTTCTATCGAAGCGATGGAGCCCGATGGCGGCGATGTCACGATCGGCCGCGCTGGCGAATATCCGGCGGATATTGCGCGTTATCTGCTGGCAAACGGCGCGGGCGCGGCGAACCTCTCACCAGACGGGAAGACAATTGCGTTTTCATGGAATGTGACGGGTGAAAGCGAGATTTGGGTGATGCCCGCGACTGGTGGACAGCCCAAACAGGTGACTTTTAAGACTGGCGTTCAAGCGCCGATCTGGACGCCTGATGGCTCCAGCCTGTTTTATTCAGCCGATCGCGATGGCAACGAACAGCCTGCCTATTTCGCGCTGACACCGGATGGCAAGACGGAGACCGAGGTGCTTCCCGCAGCGCGCGGCGATTTCCGCATCTTTGGCGATTTCGCCTCCGACGGCAGCTTTATCTACGCATCCACGGCGCGCGGCGCGGGCGTGTTTGATATTTATCGTGGGACGACGGACGGCAAAAGCGAGCTGATCGTGGAGAGCGAACTTGGCCTCGCTGCGGAGTCTATCTCCCCCGATGGCAAATATGCGCTGGTGACAGAGCGGGTCGGTGAGGATGCCGACAACCTGTATTTGCTCGATCTCGCTACGAAGGAGATGACAACCATCTCAAAGCCTCCGGTCGAAGACCGCGCGAGCCATACGATTGGCGGGTTTGAATGGTCGCAGGATTCGGGAACATTCTATTTCTCGACCAATACAGGCCGCGAGTTCGGCGCATTGTCGCGATACAATATCGCCGAAGGCAAAATCGCCACGGCATTCGAACCCGAAGCCGATGTCGAGAACATCGAATTGTGCGGGGCAGACGACGCGATCATTGCCTACACGGAAAACCGCGACGGGTTTGATCGCCTGTTCGTCCGCAACAACACATCCGGCGATGAAGTCCCCGTTGAGGCTCTGCCCGAGGGCACATACAGCCTCGATTGCGAAGGGGGCGACGCGCCGATGCTGATGGTGCGCGTCAATGGCTGGAAAACGCCGGGCGAGATATGGATGATCGATCCGCTGACTGGTGCCGGCAACAAAGTGTTCGAAGCGAACCTTGCCGGCCTCGATACGAGCCGCCTGATCCGCCCGAAAGTCGTGCGGTATGAGGCACGCGACGGGGTGGAACTTCAAGGACTTCTCTATCTTCCTCAAGGCGCTGACACTGGCGAAAACGCGCCGCCTGTCGTGTTTTCCGTCCATGGCGGGCCATCCGCGCAATCACAGGCCAACTTTGATGCAATCGCGCAATATCATGTGGCGCGCGGGGTTGCGGTGTTTGAACCCAATGTGCGGGGCAGCACGGGGCTAGGGCGCACTTACTCGACATTGGATGATCGCGAAAACCGGTTGGATTCGGTGCGCGACTTGGTTGATCTCAAAAATGCGCTGGCCGCCGACGGCCTGATCGACGGAGACCGTGCCGCAGTTATGGGCGGGTCCTACGGCGGATATGCAGTGAACGCGGTGCTGGCGGAATTTCCCGGTGAGTTTGCAGCAGGTGTCTCGCTGTTCGGTGTGGCCGATTGGGTGACCGCGCTCGAGATTGCGTCGCCATCGCTGAAAGCCGCCGACAAAATCGAATATGGCGACATCACCGAAGACAAATGGCGCGAATATTACACCGTCAATTCGCCGATCCGCAAAGCCAATCAGATCACGGTGCCGGTGCTCTACTCGCACGGCGTGATGGACCCGCGCATCGACATTTACGAGACCGAAGTGATGGTCAAAACGCTGCGCGCCAACGGTGTCGAGGCACCCTTTATCCGCATCCCCGATGAAGGGCACGGCTGGCGCAAGCTTTCCAACCGCCTGTTCTATTTCCGTAAGCAAGCGGAGTTCATCGAAGAGAAGCTGGGCGTTACCGAAGCCGAATGAACATTTCTGCGCCCGCATTGCTGATCGCGAGCTGGGCGCATGGGGAAACGGCGGCTATCGCGCGCCTGCTGACCGAAGAATACGGTTTGGTCGCAGGCTATGTTGCGGGAGGGCGCGGGCGGCAAATGCGGCCCGTGATGATCCCGGGCAACAAAGTCGCGCTGGAACTGCGGTCCAAATCAGACAGCCAATTGCCGTTTGCCAGAGTTGAGCTGGAGGAAAGCCGCGGACCGTGGATGACCGAGCCGTTGCCCGCCGCGGCGATCACCTGGGCCTGCGCATTGTCGGCGAGCACTTTGCCCGAACGCAATCCGTATCCCTCGCTGTATCAGGCGCTCGACGGGTTGCTCTCCGCGATATGCGCTGCGCCATCTGCTCGCGGCTGGTTGGGCGCGATGGTGACCTACGAAGCGATGTTGCTGCGCGAGCTTGGCTATGGCGGAGCGAAACCGGAGATCGATGCCGACCTCGATGCTCAGATCGAGATATTCAGAAAACTCCACAAGCCAATCGGGCAGTACTTGCTTGTTGACGCTAAAACCGATGTTATGGCCGCTCGCGTCGCTTTGGGAGAGCGGCTCGTGCGAATGACCAAGTAAGGGCAGATGGTATGAAAATCGCGGTTTTACCCGGGGACGGGATCGGTCCCGAAGTCACACGCGAGGCGGTGAAAGTGCTCGAAGCGCTCGATCTGCCGGGCCTGATACTGTTCGACGGTGACGTTGGCGGTATCGCCTATAAGCGTCACGGTATGCCTCTGCCACAAGAGACGCTGACCATTGCGAAATCATGCGATGCGGTTTTGTTCGGCGCTGTCGGCGATCCCGATTGTGACGCACTGGATCGCCATTTGCGACCTGAACAGGCGATCCTTGGACTGCGCAAAGAGCTTGGTCTGTTTGCGAACCTGCGTCCTGCAAAAGTGTTCGAAGGGTTGGAGCACCTGTCACCGCTCCGCCCGGAAATCGCCAAGTCGCTCGACATCATGATCGTGCGCGAGCTGACCGGCGACGTATATTTTGGCGACAAAGGCCAGCGCGGTGAAGGCGATGCCCGGACGGGATGGGACATGATGTCCTACTCCGCCGAGGAAGTGCGCAGGATTGCGCATGTCGCCTTCCGCACGTCTCGCGCGCGCAACAACAAGCTGCGCGTGACCAGTGTCGACAAGGCCAACGTACTGGAAACGAGCCAGGTCTGGCGTGATGCCGTGCGGGCCGCTGCAGAGCCTCATCCCGATATCGAGCTGTCGCATATGTATGTCGACAATGCAGCGATGCAGATCATCAGCAATCCGGACCAGTTTGGTGTGATCCTGACTGGCAATCTGTTCGGCGACATCCTGTCCGATCTTGCCAGCGCGGCGGTTGGCTCCATCGGGCTGCTGCCCAGCGCCTCCGTAGGCGAGCGGCAAACGGAATACGGCACGTTCGGCATGTATGAGCCGATTCATGGCAGCGCGCCCGATATTGCGGGGCAGGACAAAGCCAATCCGATGGCGACAGTCCTGTCGGTCGCGATGATGCTGCGCCATTCCTTTGGCCGCGAAGCAGAGGCCGTGCGGATTGAAAAAGCGGTTGAAAAGGCTCTGGCTGACGGTATTCGCGGCGGCGATCTGGGCGGCTCGCACGGCTGCGAGGAAATTGGCACAGCGGTGCGCGAGCGCCTCTGACACCTTAGCCATGGCGCTGGACCTTGCCATCATCCTGCCGACGCTGAACGAGCGGGGCAATCTTGGGCCGCTGGTTGAGCGGATCGAGGATGCGCTTGGTGCAGAGGGCTGGGAAGTGCTGATCGTCGATGATGACAGCAAAGATGGCACCGCCGATGAGGCGCGCGGATTGGCGCGCAAAGACCACCGCGTTCGCGTGATACAGCGGATCGGGCGGCGCGGCCTATCAAGCGCCGCGATCGAAGGGTTCTGCGCCACCGCTGCGCCGTATGCTGCGGTAATGGACGCCGATCATCAACATGACCCAGCGCTGCTGCCCAAGATGCTTGCCAGCCTGAAAGCGGACGAGGCAGACATCTGCGTTGCCAGCCGCTTTGCCGAAGGGGCCAGCACCAAGGATTGGGCCGAGCCGGAGCGGGAGAAACTGTCCGGCATGGCCAATGCCGTGGCGCGGCGGATCACGGGTGTCGAACTAACCGATCCCATGAGCGGATATTTCATGCTCTCGGCCGATACGGCGAGGGGCCTTGTCCCGCGCCTGTCGGGCATCGGTTTCAAAATATTGCTCGATCTGCTCGCCACGTCAGATGCGCAGATGCGAGTGAAGGAATTTCCGCTCAATTTCGCAAAACGGCGCGAGGGGGAAAGCAAGCTGGACCGCGCGATCGCATTCGATTTTCTTGCGGGGCTTTATGACAAGACTTTGGGCCGCGTGATCCCGACCCGCTTTGCTTTGTTCGGCACCGTCGGCGCGTTGGGGGTGGTGGTGCATATGGCCGTGCTCGCGGCGTTGCTGATCGGGCTGGGTGAGGGATTTGCATTCGCGCAGGCCATTGCCGTGTTCACAGCGATGAGTTTCAATTTCTGGCTCAACAATTGGCTGACTTACCGCGACAAGCGCCTCAAAGGCTGGGGCGCGGTGCTGCGCGGCTGGGCCGGCTTTGTCGCGACTTGCGCCGTAGGAGCCTTCGCCAATTTCGCAGTGGCGACTCTGCTGGAAGCACAAGGGCTGTTCTGGGCACTCGCCGCGTTGGCGGGTATCCTGATCGGATCAGTCTGGAACTACGCGCTCAGCAGCCGCTTCGTCTGGGGACGGTTTTGAGGCGTCGGCCTCCTTTCCGAATGTGAAGGAAATTTTGCTGGCCACGCAGGATTGGTCCCGCACATCCGTTGTGACAGCGAGCATGACGCGTGGCATGATCCGCTGCAGCATCCTTTCTTGAGTGATAGAGAGCGGTTGACGAGCCGCGAATTGGCAGTCGATGAACTTGCCATTTTGATCGATACGGCAACTGTAATCGACATCGAGTGTTCCCGGCAAAAGGCGATCGACATGTGAAGGGTAGGCGCGAAAAAGCTTGGCTTCGTCAATTTTCACATCGCCGCTTGGCTCAGGACAATTAAAGGTATCGCCCGCCGCTGCTGGTGACGCGATACAAAGTAGAACCGCAGCGCTTCTCATCATCACCTCCACCCGGCAATCCACGTCCAATTGGCAAAGCTCATCGGACCTTCCAGCGGAGCGGCGGTCAGGATCGGGAAGAATACCGCGAACATTGCTACGCTGCCGCCAAGCGCAGTGTAGCTGATCCAGCGATACTTCGCGCTCCGGTATATGTCGCTCAAAGACAGCGCGAGGGCGGCCAGCAGAAAGCAGCTTGGCACGACATAGTGATAGTAGAACTGTACTGGCTTCGGCGCGATCAGCCATAGGCCCAAGCTTACGGCGTATCCGGCGACCACGCCGACCTTTGCCCAATCATTGCGCCAGAAGCCGGTGATAAGGCACCACAGCAGCGCAGGCAGGCCGAGCAGCATGGTTAGCGGGTTGCCGATCAGCAAGACGCCGCGCTGTGCATTGTCGGTAAACTCATACAGATACCAGATGCCGCGCGTGTTGCTGACCCATTGCAGCCACGTGCTTTGATAGGAATGCGGGGCGAGAACCTGTTGTTGCAAAGCGAGGATTTCCTGATGGAAACCGATCAGGCCTTTCTCTGCGAGCGGGGAGGGGCGCAGATACTCACCGAGCCAATATCCCGGCGCGAATGTCAGCGCGTATACAGCCAGCGGCAAAATTCCGAGCCAGATAAAGGCCTCTGCCAAAGAAATGCCAGGGACCGGAACACCGCGCCGGCTGAAGATCAGACGTCGGCGTCCGGCAGAAAGCCTCGCGGCGAGGAAAGTTAACCCCGGCACCATCGCCAGCGGCACAGCGTTCCATTTCGATGCGAGCGCGCAGCCAATCGCGATGCCTGTTAGCGCCAGCCGCCATCGGCCTGTCTCTGGCTCGCGCATAGCAGCCGCAAATTGCCACGCGGCAAGCGCGAGGAAACACACCATAAAGATGTCGAGCATCGCGATGCGAGCATGGACGAAGATGTGAAATCCGGTCGCGAGCAGGATGCCGTATGCGATGGTTGCAAACCGATCATGGCTTGCATGCCAGATCGCCCGCATGCTTGCTCCCACCGCGATGATACCGGCGATCAGCGGCATGATCCGCCAGCCCAGCGGATTGTCGCCCAGCAAATGCATGCCAAGCGCGATGAGCTCTTTGCCCAGCAGCGGGTGCTCGCGGTTGATATACTCGCCGCCATCGCCAAACAGGCCCAGCAATTCGCGGGCGGCGGGCAGGTAATGCACTTCATCGAAGAACGGCGTGGATGGGGTGGTCAGCCGGATCGCAGCGAGCAAACCAAAAATCAGAGGCAGCGCGAGGCACCACACCCATGGATCGCTGGCCACAACGCGCAGATCTTCGCCCGATCCGCTCGTAAAATCAGTATCCTGCGCGTCTTGGAGGGCTGCATCGCTCATCGCTGATGACGCTTAAGCAGCCCCCGCGCAGGCGGCAAGTCTGTTTACGAAGAGGCGGTCTTTGTGTCGGATGCGGCAGCGTTTTCCAGCCAGAACAGGCGGGCGCACATGGCTAGCAATGCGATGGAAGCCGTCGCCACCACGGCGAGCGACCAGAGCGGCACATTCATGCCCACCTTGCGGGCGCGCGGTGCGATAAAGAACAGCGCGATGCCGACTGCAAAGAGCAAGTCCCACCACACCTGCACGCCCCACATATTGGTCGTATGGTTGGTCCACACCGGCAGAAGACCGTCCTGCGCGATGGTGCCCACGCTATAGGCCAGAAATCCGCCGGATAGTGCCGCTGCGATTGCCGCATTGCCTTTTTCCACCCGGCCAAGCGCGATATATCCGATCACCAGAACAGCGGCGATTATCCCGCCCGCGGCGAGGAATTCAAACGGTGTGGTGAGAGTAAGCATGGGCGAATCTCCTGAAATATGTAGCGACTGCTACACGGGCTTGTAGCGTGATGTAGCACTCGCTACAAGAGGGCATGTCCAAATCGTCTTCAACGCCCCAAATGTCCAAGGAAACGCTGTTGCCGATGCTGGCCGCCCATGTGCTTGAGCATGGCCTTGGCAATGCCAGTCTTCGCCCACTGGCGAAAGCGGCTGGCACGAGCGACAGGATGCTTATCTACCATTTCGGCAATAAGCAGACGCTGATCGCGGATCTGCTCGGCTACATCGCCAAAGTCTACTCCGCTTCGCTGGATGCGGGCATGGGGAAAGAGCAGGCCAAGACCCGACAGGAATGCGTGGCGCGTATTCTAGCCCAAGGCCGCGATCCTGCGATGCAACCGTTTCAGGTCTTGTGGTGGGAAATCGTCGCCGGGTCGGCGCGCGGTGTCTCCGGTTACAAAGAGGCTGCGCAGGCGATTATGACCGAACTGCTCGGCTGGCTGGAGGGGCAGATGCCCGATGGTGACCCCGATCCAGTTGGCGGCGCGCGGTACTTGCTGACTTTGATCGAAGGAAGCCTGATGCTCGGCGTGGTCGGCCATGCGCGCACTGCACGCGAAGGACTGCTTGCGAGTGACCTCTCGTCAAACTAAGCGTGCGCCTATGAAGAAGACCACCGGAATGGACCGCGCAACCACGCGCAACTGGCGCCCCGCGACACAGGCTGTGCGCGGCGGCACTTGGCGCAGCGAACATGGCGAAACGAGCGAGGCGATGTTCCTCACCTCGGGCTACACCTACGACGATGCGCAGACGGTGGCAGACCGGTTTGCGGGTGAGGCGCAAGGCATGACCTATTCGCGCCTTCAAAACCCGACCGTGGCGATGCTGGAAGAGCGGATCGCGCTGCTTGAAGGGGCAGAGGCGTGCCGCGCGCAAGCTACTGGAATGGCGGCGATGACGGCGGCTTTGTTGTGTCAGCTTTCCGCAGGCGATCACTGCGTTGCTGCCCGCGCTGCTTTTGGATCATGCCGCTGGCTGGTCGACAATCTGCTGCCGCGTTTCGGCATTGAAACTACGGTGGTCGACAGCGCGGATACTGCCCAGTGGGAGGCCGCGATCAAGCCGAACACGAAAGTGTTTTTCTTCGAAACACCCGCCAATCCGACGCTGGATATTGTCGATCTGAAAGCGGTCTGCGCGATTGCCAAGGCGCACGGTATCACCAGCGTGGTCGACAATGCCTTTGCCTCACCCGCCTTGCAGCGCCCGATGGAGTTTGGCGCGGATGTTGTCGCTTACAGCGCGACAAAGCTGATGGACGGGCAGGGCCGCGTTCTGGCAGGCGCGATTTGCGGCAGCGAAGAATGGGTGCTGGAGACGCTGATGCCGTTTCAACGCAACACCGGGCCGACGCTTTCAGCGTTTAACGCGTGGGTTGTGCACAAAGGCTTAGAGACGCTCTCAATGCGCGCCCATCAACACAGCCGTAATGCGATTGAGCTTGGCGAATTTATGGAAGCCCGCATCGTCAAAGCAGGCGGCGAGATGCGCCATCCCGGTTTGCCGAGCCATGCCGCACACGCGCTTGCGACCGCTCAGATGGACGCGACCGGCCCGATCTTCGCCTTTGACGTCCGCACCCGCGAGCGCGCCTTTGCGATGCTCGATGCGCTGGAGCTGATCGATATTTCGAACAATATCGGCGATGCGCGCAGCCTGATGTGCCATCCGGCCAGCACCACGCATGCGGGCCTGACAGACGAAGCCCGCGCCGAAATGGGCGTGACCGAAGGATTGCTGCGGATAAATGTTGGGCTAGAAGACATCGCCGACATTGCTGAGGATATGGACCGAGCGATGAAGGCGGCTGGGATTTAGGGCCGTACGTTAGACGGCATGCCCTTTTGCGGACGAATATCGGCTTTTGAACGGTTTATTAGTAAGCCGCTATCGCAATTTTGACCCATGTCCATTCGGGATTTTCAATCTCCGACACCCAAATACTGACCTGCGTCTCTGCCTCTTTGACCGGTACGTTTAGGTAGGAAAAACCATTGCTATCACTGATTGAGACGATCTTGCCAGGGCTGCGTATTGTGCCGGTAAAACAGGCCACTCCATTCTCGCAGGGTTGATCGCTCACAGTTACTTTTGCTTCCCCTTCGAAGTAAGGCTGTACCCAAAAACAAACGCAGTCATCACTGGCGGTCACCACGGCTGCTCCGGTGTCCGCAGGAACATTCTCCTCTGCCGTCATGTCTGAGAGAAAAAGAACTGGATGTTCGACTGAGATTTGTAATTGAAATTTGTTCATTTGCTCTCCTGTCGAGCGAATACCAGCGTATCTCTAGCTGAGAGCTGTTTCCATCAAAAAAAGACGGGCTGTTCGAGATGATTGGACGACGTCGGCGTCGCGAACCTTCCTCACATTGTACGTGGTTGTGCGGTGCAGCATTTGTCTGTAGGGCGCGTTTCGAAATCTCGCCGGACGCTCATCCGGCACCAAGCACATTCAAGAAGGCGTCTTTATGACCCAGGACAACAGCTTCGCGGCGACATTCCGCCGCGATTGGCTTGCGCAGCCGCGCCAAGACATTCTCGCCGGTATCGTGGTGGCGCTTGCGCTGATCCCGGAAGCGATTGGCTTTGCTTTGATCGCGGGCGTTGATCCCAGCGTTGGCCTCTATGCCAGCGTCGTGATCGCCATGGTGATTGCGCTGACGGGCGGTCGTCCGGGTATGATCTCCGCCGCGACCGCTGCCGTGGCCGTTGTCGTGATCCCGCTGGTGCGAGATTACGGGGTCGAATACCTCTTTGCCGCGACGATCCTGATGGGCATTTTCCAAGGCATCGCGGCGGTGCTGCGGCTCGACCTGCTGATGCAGTTTGTCAGCCGCTCGGTCATCACCGGCTTTGTCAACGCGCTCGCGATCCTGATCTTTATGGCGCAAATTCCGCAGCTTAACCCCTATAATGACGGGGTGACGTGGTACACATTTGCGATGGTCGCGATTGGCCTGGGCATTATCTACCTGTTCCCGCGCATCACCAAAGCGGTGCCTAGCCCGCTGGTCGCTATCGTCTTGCTGACGGCGGCGGCGGTGTTCTGGGGACTTCCGGTTAACAATGTCGCGGGCGAGGGCGAACTGCCCGACGGCCTGCCGTTTTTCGCCATTCCGGACGTGCCGCTCACGCTCGAAACGCTGAAGATTATCGCGCCATACTCGCTGACCATGGCGGCGGTTGGCCTGCTGGAAAGCCTACTCACCGCGCAGATCGTCGACGATATGACGCACACTGACAGCAACAAACAGCGCGAGAGCGGCGGTCAGGGCGTTGCCAATATCGCGGCGGCGTTCTTTGGCGGTATGGGCGGCTGTGCGATGATCGGCCAGTCTGTGATCAACGTAGCATCGGGCGGACGCGGGCGGCTTTCGACCTTTACCGCAGGCGCATTCCTGCTGTTCCTGCTGACCGTGCTCGGTAGCTATGTCGGCCAAGTGCCGATGCCCGCGCTCGTCGCGGTGATGATCATGGTGTCGATCGGCACGTTCAGTTGGAACTCGATCCCGAACCTGCGCCGTCATCCGCCCACTAGCTCCTTTGTGATGGTGGCAACGGTGGTTGTCGTGGTGTGGACGCACGATTTGGCACTGGGCGTGCTTGTCGGTGTGCTGCTGTCCGGCATCTTCTTTGCCAACAAAGTGCGCACACTGTTCACGGTTGAACGGGAACGCCGCGAACACAGCGCGGTGTACCGGGTAAGCGGCGAGATTTTCTTCGCCAGCGTCGACAAATTTCAACAAATGCTCGGCCCGGAAAGCCAGTATGACGACGCAGCGCACCATGTTGTGATTGATGTATCCAAGGCGCATTTCTGGGACATTTCAGCCATCGGAGCGCTTGAAAAAGCGGTAGACCGGATGCGCCGCAATGGTCGCCACACGCGGATCGTCGGACTTAATCAGGCAAGCGCGGATTTGTTCGACAAGTTTGCATTGGAAGATCGCACGGGTCTTGAGATCGGTCTGGCACCGCATTGATCCTGAAAAGGCGCGTCCGCGCTGTCATTCTCGCGGCTGTTATCTGAATTTTGTTGGCGAAAGCCGATCGTCTGCTGACGACCCAATTGTAGCCACTAGGAACCTACCCCGAAATAGCCACAAGCTGTCGCTCCTATTCATAATAAGAAGCAAAGGTTGCTAAGCAGCCGTCCCGATAAGATCGGAGAAAACACGGGATGTATTTGTTCAGGGGGGCATGTGTTATTGCAGCAATCGTTGCGGCATTGCCTTCCGCTCTTGTCGCTACTGGCCCCGGATCAGGCTTCCAAGTTGACGAATACTCAGTCGAGCTGCGCCCGGACATTGAAACCCGTGCAATATCTGGCCGCGAAACGATACGTGTTGAGGCTGTAGAATCTGACCTGAGCGAAATCACTTTTTCTCCCAACGCGCTAACCATCAGTGAAGCGCACATAGATGGATTGCCGGTCGTTGTTCGCTCGGCCGCCGATGGCATTACTTTCTCGCTTCCCCGTTCGCTTGCGAAAGGTGAGAAAGTCGCCATCACTTTCCAAATGCAAGGCCGTCCTGCTCGCGGAGTCACGACTGTGCCAACAGGCGTTTATAGTGGCTATTTTGCATGCGATTGGATGGTCTGCCTGCAAGATGCCCCCGGCGATAAAGCTGATTTGAAGCTCGACCTGTTCCTTCCTCAAGGTGTAGAATCGCTTGGAGTGGGGCGGCAATACTCATCGCTCGATCTTTCGAATGGTCTCGTTCTGCATCGGTGGCAAAGTAACCGGCCGACTTCACCCTATTTGTTCGCGTTTGCTGCTGGCGATTTTCCCGAGGAAACCCTTGAAACCCCTTACGGCACTTTGCGCCACTTAAATGCTACTGGAGCGGATGCCGATCTCGCTGCGCTATTCGCTCAAACGCCGCCCATGGTCGCCTTTTTTGCCGAGAAGGCTGGAATGGCGCTGCCCGATCACAGTTATGTGCAACTGCTTGTTCCCGGTCGTGCTGCGCAGGAGACAATGACCTTCTCTCTTATTGGCAAGGGCGAATTGGATATCGAACGCACAGACCCGTCTTCCGCTTGGGTGATTGCGCATGAACTTGCCCACCAATGGTGGGGAAACCTCGTCACCACTAAAACCTGGCGTGATTTCTGGCTTAACGAAGGGTTTGCCACTTTTATGGTTGCTGCTTGGAAACAGCATCAATTCGGGGAGGCCGCATACCAAAAAGAGCTCGATGTCTTTCGTAGACGTCACCAGCAGCTCCGCGAACGAGGCTGGGACAAGCCTCTGACGTGGAACGGCAGCTATCCTTCGCTCGCTTATCGCAGGGCGGTCCAATATAGTAAGGGGGCGTTGTTTCTTGCAGAATTGAGAGAAACGATAGGAGAGGAAGCGTTCTGGGATGGAGTGCGCATTTACACGCGGGAAAACGCGGAGAAAACGGTGACCAGCCGCGATCTCCAAGAGGTCATGGAACAGACAAGCCAGCGAGATTTGGCTCCACTATTCAACGAGTGGGTTTTTCCATGTCCATTGAAGATGACGACAAAACGTGAATGCAGGTTGATAGCTGACATTCCGTTTCCACCCCAATCATGGACATCCGTTGGTGTTTCGCGTTTATTCGGGACCAGACACAAAGGATAAACATAACATGGCCAACCGCGTCGAGCTGGTATTCGATTTCGTCAGTCCCAACGCCTATCTGATCTGGGGCCCGCTGCGCGATGTTATCAAGCGAACGGGAGCGGAGCTGGATGTGGTGCCGGTGTTCCTTGCGGGCATGCACAAGCTGACGGGCAATGCCCCGCCCATGATCCGCGATGCCGATGTGAAGGGCAAAGTCGAATATTCGATGCTGGAAATGCGCCGCTATATCGAGAAGCATCAGCTGACGAAGTATAGACTGCACCCGAAGTTTCCGTTCAACTCAATCACGCTCCAACGGATGCTGACAGCGGCGGATCAGGATGGGCGCGGCGTACAATTTGTCGAGGCCATGCTTCCGGCAATCTGGGAGGAAAGCGTCGACATCACCGATCCCGAAGCTCTCGGCGCGGCGGTGACTGCGGGCGGTTTCGATGCCGCCGATCTGTTCGCACGGTCACAAACCGACGAAGTGAAGGGCATGGTTGCCGCCAACACCGATATGGCTGTTGAGCGCGGCGCCTTTGGCATTCCGACCATGTTCGTAGGCCAAACCGGCGCAGCGCCCGAAACATTTGAAATGTTCTTTGGCAAAGAGCGGCTGGATCAGATCGAAGACGAGCTGACCAAAGGGTAAGCCTGCTTTCTTCACAATGGCTTGCGTTCTGTAAGGTATTTCATAGACTTCCATGCGAACGATTCGTAGTTCGTTGGGGGCTTTCTATGAGATTTCTTCGCTATTGCTTGGCCGTTACTGCAATTCTGGCCAGTCCTCTTGCTGCGCAGGAAGGACCATCAAGTGGGGCCGCAGAGACTGAGAAGGGCACGGCGGAGCCCGGACTAAGCGAAATTGCTCCTGCTGAAATTGCGGTTGAGAGCTTTGCCGGTCGATCCCGTTTCTGGGGCGCAAAGCTTTCGCCTGACGGGACAAAGATGTCCTTTATGCGGCGCCGCGAAGGGGTCATCGAATTCGTCATCAGCGATATCGATACCAAGAAGATCGTGCGCGCGTTCGGCGTCAACAAAAACGATGAAATCGAATGGTACCGCTGGGCCACGGATGACAAGCTGCTGATCTCGCTGTCCAGCATGGGCGAATTTTTTGGTGAGGAGGTGCGCTTTACACGGCTGCTTCTGACCCAGCTCAGCACCGGGTCGCTCGACTATCTGTTTGGGAAGACTGGCGTAGTCGAGGGTGACAATGTCATCCATGTCGCAAAAGACGGGTCCCATATCCTCGTTGCAATGCAGAAATCGGTCTACGATTACCCCTCTGTGCTGCGCCACGAGCTTAAACCCGATGGCAAAGTGGAAACCGTTCAGAAGCCGCGCGAGGGCGTTTGGAACTGGGTCGCCGATGATCAAGGCGTGGTTCGCATGGGCACGGGTTGGGCGCGCAAAAGGCTGAGGATTTACTACCGCGAAAACGCCGATGCGAAATTGAAGGTCATCGCAAAGCTGAAGGGCAATGATGATGAGGACGGGTACTGGGATGCGCTACAAATCGTCAGCGGATCGGATGAGGGATACGTCCTGTCCGAAAACGAAAACGGGCGCGTTGGCTTAAGGCGTTTCAACTTTGCCACGCGCGAAGAGGTGGAGACAGTCTACGAAAATCCCAACTGGGACATCGACAGAGCCACAATCCGCGACGGCAAACCATTTGCCGCTTTCTACACGGCGGATCGCGATGAAGTGCATTGGTTCGACGAGGCAACGGCAAAGCAATACAAGGCGCTGCGCAAAGCTCTTGGCGACGTAGAAATCTGGATTGTTTCGCGCTCCAAGGACCATTCGCGGATGTTGGTGTGGGCGGGAAGCGAATCTGATCCTGGCGTGCTTTATCTTTTCTCGCCCGGCGAAAAGACCATGTCGCAGATCGCCGAATACCGGCCCAAGCTGGATTTCACCCAGCTGGCCAAGCCAAAGCCGGTCTCATTCAAAGCGCGCGATGGCTGGGACATCAAAGGCTATTTAACGCTGCCGCGAGGGCGAGAGGCGAAAGACTTACCGCTCATCATTATGCCGCATGGCGGCCCGTATGGCATTCGCGACAAACTGACTTTTAATGACGAGGTTCAGCTGCTCGCCAATCGCGGATATGCGGTTCTGCAGCCGAATTTCCGCGGCTCGGGCGGATATGGCGATGAATTCTTCGAACTCGGCAAAGGCCAGATTGGTCGCGGGATGCAGGATGATCTGGATGACGCGATGGATTGGGCCGTAAAGGAAGGTTTCGCCGACAGCGGACGAGTATGCGTCGTTGGTGCGTCTTATGGCGGATATGCGGCGATATGGGCGGTGCTTCGCAATCCCGAAAGATATCGCTGCGCAGCGAGCTGGGCAGGGGTGACAGATTGGGACCGTATCCTGCGCTATGACCGGCAATTCTTTGGCCGCAGCGGGTTTAAACGGTGGCGCACACGTATTCGCGGCGAGGGGCAGAAAGACATGAAAGATGTCTCTCCCTATCGCCTGGCCGAACGGCTCAATCGGCCGCTACTATTGGCGCACGGCACGGAAGATCAGGTGGTGCCTTTCAAACAGTTCAAGCAGTTCGAAAAGGCCACCAGAAAAGCGCCAATGAAACCGACTACTCTGGTGATCGAAGACGAAGGCCACAGCTTCGCCAAACCGGAAAGCGAAAAGGCCTGGTATGACGCGCTGATGAAGTTCCTGAACGAGCACAATCCGGCTGATGCGGTGGTGCGGGCAGAGGCTTCTGACGAACCCGCATCGACCACCGCAGCGCCTTGAAACGGACTTCCATGAAATCCAGCAAAGCAATACTTTGGGGAATGGTGCTGGCCGCGAGCCCGCTTGCGGCGCAAGACGTGCCTGCCACTCCGCCAGAACCGCTGGTCGAGATTCTGGACTCCGGCGCGGCTGAGGCCAGTACCGAGCTGGCCTCTATCGCCCCGCCGGATTTGATCCCGACAGCCGATTTTGCCTCGCGAAGCGCGTTTTGGGATGCGAGCTTGTCGCCCGATGGCGAGACGATGACTTTCCTGAAGAGAGATGACGGAACTCTAAAGCTCCATGCGATTGATCCGGCCACCGGAGAGACCATCGATACGATCTCTTTTGCTGACACAACCACCCCTTGGAAAATGCGCTGGGTCAACGATGACACAATGTTGATGAGCGTTTGGGCCGCCGTTCGCCGTGGCCCGTATCTCGTGCGCCATTCGCGGCTTTTGCTCGCCTATCCAAAAGAAGGGCGCACGGAATTCCTCGTTGAAAACCAACGCGGATTGAATGGCGGCGAAGTCATCCATGTCGATGATGCGGGCCAATATGCGCTGGTCGCCCATCGCGGTGATGGGCGCCATTGGTATCCGGGCATTTTCCGGTACGAATTGAAGGCTGGCGGCACTGTAACCCAGATCGAAAAGCCGATAAAAGGGATGACCGATTGGGTCGCGGATGACGACGGCGTCGTCCGCCTTGCAACCGGTTGGTGGAAGCGCCGTCTGTATGTCTATTACCGCTCTGCGGCCGGCGAAGAGCTGACCCGTATTGCCAAGATTAAGCCGGGTGACGACGAAACCTATTTCGATACGCTCAGTATCGTCAGCGGGTCGGACCGCGGCTATGTTCTCGATGAAGGTGAAGACGGCAGGGTCGGTTTGCGCGTGTATGATTACGCGAAACGCGAAGTCGTCGATACGGTCTACGAAAACCCGGATTGGGATGTTGAGCGAGCGTTCCTCAAAGATGGCGAACCGCTTGCGGCATTCTTTACCGATGATCGGCAGCAAGTTGTCTGGTTCGACGAGACTTACAAAGCCACCCACAACGAATTGCGCGAAGCCATTGGCGGGCGCGATGTGTGGGTGCAATCCCGCTCTGAAGACGGGCAGCAGATGTTGGTATGGGCGGGGAGCGAGGCGGCGCCGGGTGTGCTGTATTTCTTTGACAACGCCACGAAAGACCTGCGCGAAGTCGCCCAGTACCGGCCTCAGATTGATGCTGGCACTTTAGCGAAGCCGGAAGCGATCACCTACACCGCCCGCGATGGCACACCCATTCGCGCGTATCTGACCCTTCCCAAGGGGCGTGAGGCGGCGAACCTGCCATTGATCATTTTGCCCCACGGAGGCCCCTTCGGCATCCGTGACGAGCTAAGATATGATGACGAAGTGCAGTTTCTCGCCAATCGCGGATACGCGGTGCTCCAACCCAATTTCCGGGGCAGTGGCGGTTATGGCACGGATTTCTACGAGCTCGGCGACGGGGAGGTCGGACGCGGCATGCAGGATGATTTGGATGACGCGATGGATTGGGCGGTCGGAGAAGGGATCGCCGACAAATCACGGGTCTGCGTCGTGGGCGGCTCATATGGTGGATATGCCGCGCTTTGGGCCGTGCTTCGCAATCCCGAACGCTATGTCTGCGCCGCAAGCTGGGCTGGGGTCACCGATTGGGACCGGATATTGCGATACGACCGCAAGTTTCTAACCGGTAAGGCAGGGAAACGCTGGAAGGCGAAGATTGAGGGCGAGGACGAGGATTTCGATTTGAAAGATGTTTCGCCGTTCCGTCTGGCGGAACAGCTTAGCCGCCCGGTTCTACTCGCCCACGGCACCCGCGATTCCAACGTGCCATTCAAACAGTTCGTGCAAATGGTCAGAGCTGCCAAAGACGCACCTGTCCCGTTGACGACATTGATCGTGGATGGAGAGGGGCACAGTTTTTCTTCGCCTCGGTCGGAGCAGCAATGGTACGACGCGCTGGATGCGTTTCTGGCCGAACATAATCCCGCAGACTAGCTTGATCGCGATGGCTTGGTCTGCCTGTCATCCAAGTCCAATCACGATCGGCTGTCAGGATTTTCGAGGTGCACGGAAGCAACGCTTCGCAATGATTTTGGGATACAGGGGGGATTAACCGGGTTGGTGCTCTTGTGACTGAGGCGAGAATTGTTACGTTAAGGGCGATATGAAAGAGCTGTTCCAACACGCTGCTGTAACCGACGGTGTCACCGTACGGGTCGCTGTCAACTTTCTGCCGGAGCAGTCTCAACCAGACGCCGGTAAGTGGTTTTGGGTGTATCACATCCGGATCGAAAACGGCTCTCACGAAGACCTTCAGCTGCGCACCCGCCATTGGCGGATCACCGACGCACGCGGCATGGTGAACCATGTTGACGGCGAAGGCGTCGTTGGTGAGCAGCCCACGTTGAAACCGGGCGAAAGCCACGATTATGTGTCGGGATGCCCCCTCACAACGGCGCATGGCTCGATGGAAGGGTTCTACACTTTCCTTCGCTCGGATGGCTCGCCGATTGAAGTGCGCATTCCGTTCTTCCCGCTCGCCGCGCCAGAGACGGCAGAGGGCGACCGCTAAACTGCGTGTTAAGGCGCGACTCCAAGCCGCGCTTTCAGCTTTGAAAAATTTGTTCGACTTGCCCTTGTCCGTGCGCGCGTTAAAGCGTTTCGCGCAATGAAACGCACGCATCTCCCTTTGAACGCTCTGCGCGTATATGACGCGGCAGCGCGGCATCTCAGCTTTACTCGCGCTGCAGACGAGCTGGCAGTGACACCTGCGGCCGTGGGCCAACAGATCCGCGCGCTTGAGGATCACCTCGGCACGGTGCTGTTCCGACGTACCAGCAAAGGTTTGGAACTGACGCCAGAGGGCGGGGCTGGTCTTGATGCCCTGCGCGAAGGGTTTCTGCGGTTTGAAGAAAGCGTTGCCGCGATGCAGGCCGGGCAGGCGTCTGATCGCTATACAATCGCAGCGCCGCGTGAATTTTATGCCGAGTGGCTCGCGCCGCGTCTGGCTGTGTTTCAGGCGGATACGCCGGGCGTTTTGTATAGCTTTGTTGCCGACGAGAATGCGGATTTCACTGAGGCGAACCTCGATCTTGCGATCCGGCTGGTCGATGGACCGGGTGAATTGGAAGGCGTGCAATTGGCGCCTGCGGAGCGCGTTACCGTGGCCGCTCCAAAGCACCGCGATGCGTGGATCGACTGGCCGGGCGCCTCTCTGCCTGAGGATGTGAAACCGTGCATCAAGGCGGGCAGCGCGGGCCAAGCTTTGTCCAGCGCACTTGCGGGCATGGGCCGCACGGTGCTGCCAATGCCGCTGGTCGCCAGCGCCATTGAAGCGGGCACTTTGGTTGCTCACGGTGAGCCTGCAGAAAGCCGCCGTGCATACTGGCTCGTCGCGCCGACGCCGCAATGGCGCAGCAAGAAAGTGAAGGCGCTGGTCGGGTTTCTCACTGGTGGCTGATGTCGCCACACTGCGTACCCCTCGGTTCACTTTGCGCCCCTTGCAGCGCGGGGATTGCGCGGCGCTTTATCCGACGCTTTCTGATCCAGAACAGTGCCTGTATCTGACCCGACCCGCGTTTGAGAGTGAGGATGAGCTATGGGGCTGGCTTGCCGCTCCCGATTGGCCCGGTCGCACATGGATCGCGGTGGACGAGAATGGCGAAGTGGCAGGGCGCTTCACCGCGCACACCGCGCATCAGGAAGGCGTCCTCGAAATCGGCTATATCGTGTGCAAACATGCGCAGGGACGCGGCGTGGCAAAGGAATGCTCCGCGGCCCAGATCGCCCATCTTTTTGACCTGCCCGTAAGCGAAGGCGGCGCGCGCAAGATCACCGCCGAAGTCGACACCCGAAACACCGCCTCGGTTCGCCTGCTGGAAAGCCTCGGCTTCGCCCGCGAGGCGCATTTCCGCGAACATGAAATGACGCATGTCGGGATGTGCGATGTTTATTGGTATGGATTGTTGAAAGCTGAGTGATTTGAGCCGGCAATTCGACCGGAATGGGGGCTTTGGACCTAAATTACATGCGAGGGCGGAAACAATCGCGAAAACCGTTGCCCGAGCCTCCACAGAACTGATCCAGCATGGTGAAACTGCTTCCGCCGGTCAGGTTTCGAACCGATCCGTGCAGCGTCAAAACTGGCGAGGAATACGGTCGCCTTTTCGCCTGACTGATATGTTCCTGATCGCTTTTCATTTTTCTTACTTGCCCTTGGGCACTTTTTCCTACTTTAAAATCAATGCGCTGGAAGCCAATCCAAATAGCTGCCAGCCAAACTGACCGTCAATGTCGCGGTGTTTACCTTGCTCAAAAAACGAGTCGAGTTGACCATCTTTTGCGTTCAACAACCGATTGAACTGATCCGAACGGTTGCTTTGCACCATCATCTTCATTTGATCTGGCTTTCCATCCAGCACAGTTGAAAACTCGGCTTTGCTTGTACGTTCTACCACCTCTGCAGGTAGCAAATCGTTAATTGCCATACGGTGGATGAATTTCTGCTGACTTCCGCGAAGCCAGATCGCCTCCGGCGTGGCCGCAGAAAATTCGATCATCGCACGCGAGAATAGCGGGTTGCGTCCTTCGATTCCGTGCTGGGCCTGTAGTCGGGCGGCATGCTCCAGAATTAATCCGGTCATGGGCTGGGTATGCAAGCGTCTCCGGCCCTGCGGGTCATCGCGATCCGTAAACGCTTGCGCTCGGGCTTCCTGCGCGCGGCGTAAGATGTCGCGCGCTTCTTTCGAAAGCCAGGGAATATCTGTTTGGGGGGCTGACTGTGCCGATTGACGCATCGCTTTTCCAAGCAAGGGGCGCACGCCAAAGCGCCATAAAGCGCGTGCGGCATTCAGAGGGCCGAAATCGGTGTTTAGCGCTCGCATGGACCGGGCGAGCATGGACCAATCCCAGTGACTCAGGCTTTCCATAAGCAAGGTTTTGCGACCATTGAGCCATTCATCTCCTCCGAGACCGCTTATTGCTATCCGGCAACCGTCATCCGACATCGAACGGTACATGCCGCATGTCATCGCGCTGTTGGGATAATAGAGGATGTCGGAGTTGCGCTGAGCATGGCTGATAAACCACTCGAGATCGGGCCGAAACAGCTGGTTGGGTTTCAGCTTACGCTGCAAGTGATTGGCAACCGCGTTGCTATAGCGAACCTCGTCCGCATCGCTGCCCGGTGGGCCCGCCAGCGTGTATCCTTGTATCTCCGACGCAGGGAGTTTCCCCTCGCGTTGAAGGGCGTCGGCAACGGCAAAAACCCCCGATGAGTCCAACCCGCCGCTCACTTCAAAGGCCAGTCTTTGATCGGACCGAGCCGCTTTTCGAACGTTTTCGAAAAGGATTTCCCGATAATGCTCGGCATATTCGGAATCTTTGGAATAGCGGATCGAATATGGCGCAGGGAGATCCCAATACCTTTTGCTGCGCGTGCTCGCCTGATCGAAATACACCATATGCGCAGGCATGATCCGCCGGACGTTTTTCCAAACAGTCTCGTCGTGCCAAGCCGCTGCGTTGGCCATAAGTTGGACCATGACCGACTCGTCAGGCTCAAGCGTTACGTCCTCCAACGCGTCAAACGCTGCAAAATCTGACGCAATGATCAGCCGGTTGTCGCTGCGATGGTAGAACAGCGGGCGCAGGCCTTGATGATCTCGCGCGGCGTGAAGGGTTTTGGAGCGGGCATCCCAGATAATGAAGGCAAACTCGCCGTCCATATGGGCGCAGCAATCCTCTCCCCACGCTTCGAAAGACCGCAATACAAGCTCGGCATCGGACACATTGCGAGGCCGATAACCCTTTGCGACCAGAGTTTTGAAAAGTTGATCATCGTTCGAAAGATAGCCATCGAAAGCCACCACAAGGCTGTCGTCTTCGTTGGTCCAGGGTTGCGGGGCGACACCGCAGCCCACCATCGTATGCATGGCACAATGTGCAATTCCGACGCCCTGCGAAGCCCAAACCCGTGTACCATCAGGCGCGCGATACGCCATCCGCCCGGCCATCTGGCGGACGCGTTCCTCAACCTGGCGACCGCCGGTGAACTCGATAATCGCAGCGATACCGCTCAATTGTGCGCTCCGGCGTAAAGGACCTCGTATTCCTGACGCGATGACATGTTTACGGCCTTAAGCACAAGGGCGGCCGCCCGGCTCGCGCTCACTTTGTGACCGTTTGGCATTGACGGGTGAGCCCTGCCTGCTCCCGCTCCCATTCCCCGCGCCAGCGCTGTTTGAGCTCGTGGAAGAATTTGAGGTTCGCCTCGCGGTTTTCGGGGGAGGCGCGATCTGCGGCGGCTTCGGCTTGCCATTCTGCGCGCAGGCGGGATTTGAGCGCTTCGTAATCGGGATGACCGGGCACCAGATCACCCTTGCCATAGCGGTGGGGCAAGCGGCCACGCAGGAAGAACATCACCAGCGCCTCGTTATGCCGCACCTCTGTGCCGAGCACCTTGCCGGAGGAGACGACCATGCGCTCCTCGCCCTCGATCGCGCGGGTGAGGGCGCCTGCCTCCAGCCGCGACACGCCCCGATCAATCGCCGCATCCCACGCCGCGCGAAAGCCCTCGCTACCCGCCCGCGCGCGCAGTTTGTAAAGCGCCTCCATCGACTTGCCGATGTGCCGCGCAGCGGCGGTGACAATCCCGGTCGCGGCAAGGTGAGCGATAAATTCGCGCTGAAGATCGGCGGTGATCGAGTTGCGACGCGGATGCGTGTGCGGAACCGGCGCAAATTCGAGCAGCGGATCATCAGGCGCGGGCGGATCGGCGGTGTAGGCGACAGCGGAGGTGGCTTGGCGTTTTGTTTTTCGGGTGGGGGTGAGGTTTGGCATGGGCGGGAGTCTCTTGTTGGGCGCCCTCAGGCGCCGGGCGCAGCGCATCCGCGCTGCTTGGCTTCGCCGCATAAGCGGCGGCGCGCGGTCGCGCTTGCGGCCCTTCGGGCCGTTTGGGGCTCGTCATCTAACTGGGACCAAGTGTCTGGGCGCAAGGTCGATGGCTTGGTGGCGGAGCTCGGCGCGCAGCGCCGCAAGCGCGACCGCGCGCCCGCAGGCCCGCAAGGGCCGAGGATTTCGCACCCCGGATGGGGTGCGGGTAAACAAAAAACTCTTCTCCAAAGCCACAACCCCCTCAAATCGCGCCCGACTTCCCCAGCAAAACCCGCTCATTATGCGCGTGTTGCTCAAGCTGTTCGGGAGTGGCGGAGATGCGCTTTCCTATATGACCGGCCCGCACGTGGGCGAGCCACTGGTCGGCGTGGGGAAGGGCGAAGAAGTCAAATGGCTCAGGCGGTGCCCAAGCCATCGGCGGCGGCACAGCGCGGCGGGCTTTTGCTGGAGTGTCTATGGGGCGATCCTTTGGTCGGAGAGGGCAAGGACCGGATGATTAAGCAGAAACCTCTGCGGTAGGAAAATGGAAAGTGGCGTGTCTTTGCTTGCGCAGCGCTGGAGGCGCGACGCGAAATCCTCGCGCCTCCAGCGCTGCGGGCGGGCGGTCGCCCTTGCGGGCCTGCGGCTCGTGCTCCGCAGTTACGTCGATGGTTAGGGGGTGAGCCGCAATAAGCGAACCTTGGGGCGTATCGCATATTTAGTGTTTTTCCCCGCACTCAATCACCGTGCCTATCTCTTCGCGGAAAGAAAACTTGAGGGGGACATTTTTAGTTGGGCTATTGAATGGACGGCGTACATAAAAGATGAGAGGGCATGCCGGTTCAATTTCCAGAATGTAAGTGGAAGCCGAATGTTATTCGCCGTCAGGTGAATGCAGTAAAAAGTAGTACCTTGGTTGTTGAGGTAGAAACAGATGATGGACTCGCGTTCGTCAAAGGTGTGAACAACCCCGCCGGCAACGAGAGCCTTTCTTTTGAACTAGTTGGCACAAGATTGGCGCGTGCTATCGGTCTCGACACTCCAGAGTTTGCAATTTTGGACCATGACTTCTTGGATTTGGTTAGGTTTGATGCCTCCCCAGTCCCGATGGGCCCTGTCTTTGCTTCAAAAGCAATTTCAGGGAGTACTGGGGGAGAGCGCACGCCCTTTTTGGAGCAGCTTGTCAATCCTGAAGCAGTTCCACTTCTTGTGGCCTTCGACACTTGGATTTCGAATTTTGATCGTTGCCCTCCACCAGATTATCTCGATCCTACGCCGAATTGGGATAACGTTTTTTTCGTAGCCGAGGGGCGGCGCTTTCGGCTTATCGTGTTCGACCATACGCATTGCTTTGCTGAGGGTGAGTTGGATATGGCTCTCGAAAATAACGGCTATCGTGATGACCTTAGAGTTTTTGGTAAGTTTCCAGAATTTAACGATTTTCTCAGTGAGGGGAGTTTTCTGAAAGCTTTGGAGAACATTCATAAGGTTGACGTTTCGACAATTGAGCAGATAATCGACGAAATTCCAGAAGAGTGGGAACTCACCTTTTCGGCGCGAGACGCGTGGATAAGGCAGATTGTTGAACGCCGCGATCTTCTTGAGGAATTAATCCTTGCGGACTTGTCGGCTCAAATGAGGCTTAAGCTTTGAACTTTCAGCATCGCCCCCGCAAAGGCAAGTACGCCTTAATCCAGTTCTGTCCAGAGCCCGACCGTCAAGAATTTCTCAACGTCGGATTGATCCTTATGGTCCCTGACGCTGCAGGTTATGCGCGCGTAGATTTTGTCGACGACCCGGCGCGCATTGAGAAAATTTTTGGTGGGCTTTCAAATAGATATTTCGATGCGGTTCTTAGCTCTCTAAAGAATCGGATTGAGGATAAGTTTGATTCAAACCTATGGTTTGATTTTGACGAGTTCATTGATCGTCGTGCAAATGAAGTTCGCATCACCAAATTGATGAGTCTGCGTCTTGATGAAGATTTGGATGTCGAATTTGATTTGCTTTTCGAAAAACTTGTCGGGACCAAAAAGAAACGATTGCCGAAACCCCGCGCAAGGAAGGAACTCAAAGAATACTTTTCAGTTCATCGTGTCGAGCACCTTTTAGATCGGCCTAGTGCACTGCATCTCGATCAATATGATGTTACTGTAGCGGCGCCATTTGCATATCAAAATGGGCATTATAACTTAATTGATAGCATACGGATTACTTCCAATAACGCTGAAAGTATGCGGGAGGCTGGCAAGAAAGCTATGGAAGGGCAGCTCCTTTGGAATGATTATGCTCTTTACGGCGCTCGAATGGTGGTCGTCGCCGATTTTGATGAGCAAAGCCTTGAATTCCAGCGCGCCGTTGCTGAGCATTTTGAGATGTCAAAAGTGAAGTTGTATACGTTTGAAGATGCTGAATTGTTGGTCGATGACATTTTGGCACATGCCTCGAATCAAGCTTCTACGGTTTAGCCACACCCTTGACCCCCACCACCAACTCCCCTAAGCGCGCCACATCACATGGGCCTCTTCTGAGTCCCGTCTGACAATAGAGCTGAACATTGCCGGCCTTGTCCCGCAGGTCTTGCGACTTCCGATCCTTCGGAAAAGCAGGGCCTTTTCTATTGGGATCTACCTCGGTTTGATTCCCGCTTTCGCGGGAATGACGGAGTGGATTTTGTGGGGCATCCGTCAAAGTAACCCGGTGGCCGAGTGGCCGATTTGGGTGGAGTGTTTCAGCTTGGTTTGGGCATTACGTGCCGCCTTTCGTAGTTGGGACTTAGTCCCGTCTAGCGACTCCGACAGGCTCAGCACGAACGGTTGCTCTTAGCCAAGCTTTCTCCATGCAGATCATCGCTTAGTTGCCGCCGATCAAACGGTGAAGAGAAAGACTCATATGCCGACTATTAACCAGCTGGTCCGTAAGGGCCGCGTTCCGCAGAAGGCCAAGTCCAAGGTCCCTGCAATGGAAGCCAACCCGCAGAAACGCGGCGTTTGCACCCGTGTCTACACCACGACACCAAAGAAGCCGAACTCCGCTCTGCGTAAGGTTGCCAAAGTGCGCCTGACCAACAGCCGCGAAGTCATCTCCTACATCCCGGGCGAAGGCCACAACCTGCAGGAGCACTCTGTTGTGCTCATCCGCGGCGGCCGTGTTCGCGACCTTCCCGGCGTTCGTTACCACGTCCTTCGCGGCGTTCTCGATACGCAGGGTGTCAAGGATCGTAAGCAGTCCCGCTCGAAGTACGGCGCCAAGCGTCCGAAATAAGGTTTAGGCGCTGATCTGGACCGTTCCCCCACCCGGCTACCCCTGCGAAGGTGGAGTTTGGGTGGCCGGCCAAAATGTCGGGAATACGGAGCGGGCCGGAGCAGCAGGGCGTTCACGGATGTGAACGACCACTCCGAAGGAGTTAAGAAATATGTCACGTCGTCGTAGACCCGAAAAGCGGGTAATCCTTCCCGATCCCAAGTTTGGTGATCAGGTTCTTTCGAAATTCATGAACAACCTTATGCTCGACGGTAAGAAAGCCGTTGCAGAAGGCATCGTGTATTCGGCGCTTGAAACCGTGGAAACCAAAGCGAAGACCGATCCGGTTCAGCTGTTCCATGATGCGCTGACCAATGTTGCGCCTCAGGTCGAAGTTCGCAGCCGCCGTGTTGGTGGTGCGACGTACCAGGTGCCGGTTGAGGTTCGCCCAGAGCGTGCCCAGGCGCTGGCGATCCGCTGGTTGATCTCGGCTGCACGCGGTCGCCCGGAAACCACCATGAGCGCGCGCCTTTCGGGTGAGCTGATGGATGCTTCGAACAACCGCGGCAACGCTGTGAAGAAACGCGAAGATACGCACCGCATGGCGGATGCGAACCGCGCGTTCTCGCACTACCGCTGGTAAGGGATTGTGGACACCGGAGGGCTCAAGTCTTTCCGGTGTCACAATCGTCACTATATGGGGCGTCTGACCTGCTAAGCAGGCGGCCCCCTAGACGCTAAGGAAACGAATATGGCCCGCGAGTATCCGCTGGAGCGTTATCGCAACATCGGCATCATGGCTCACATCGATGCTGGTAAGACTACCACTACCGAACGTATTCTCTATTACACCGGTAAATCCTACAAAATCGGCGAAGTGCACGATGGCGCTGCGACGATGGACTGGATGGAGCAAGAGCAGGAGCGCGGGATCACGATCACGTCTGCTGCGACGACCTGTTTCTGGAACCCTGAAGATCCGACAATGGATCCAAAAGGCGATCCAAAGGCGCTGCGCCAGACACCTGAGCACCGCATCAACATCATCGACACACCGGGCCACGTTGACTTCACGATTGAAGTCGAACGTTCGCTGCGCGTGCTCGATGGCGCGGTTGCCTGTTTTGACGGTGTGGCCGGCGTTGAGCCGCAGTCCGAAACTGTATGGCGTCAGGCTGATAAGTACAAAGTTCCACGGATGTGCTTCATCAACAAGCTCGACCGTACCGGCGCAGACTTTAAGTACTGCGTGAACTCGATCATCGAGCGTCTTGGTGCGACTCCTGCTGTTCTTTATCTGCCAATCGGTATCGAAGGCAGTCTCTCGGGTCTTGTTGACCTCGTGAATCAGCGTTCGATTAATTGGAAGAACGAAGATCTCGGTGCGGAGTACGTCTACGGCGATATCCCTGCGGATATGGTCGATGAGGCGGCTGAGTATCGGGAAAAGCTTATTGAGCTCGTCGTCGAGCAAGACGACGATGTGATGGAAGCTTACCTCGAAGGCGAAGAGCCTGATGCAGTGACGCTGAAAAAGCTGATCCGTAAAGGTACGCTGAACCAGAGCTTCGTTCCTGTGCTTTGTGGCTCCGCATTTAAGAACAAGGGTGTTCAGCCTTTGCTCGACGCTGTTGTCGACTACATGCCGAGCCCGCTCGACGTGGAAGCGATTAAAGGTGTTCTGCCCGATTCCGACGAAGAAGATTCGCGGGCATCCGACGATGACGTGCCGTTCGCGGCGCTCGCGTTTAAGGTCATGAATGATCCGTTCGTGGGCTCGCTTACCTTTACCCGCATTTACTCCGGCCACCTGACGAAGGGCACTGTCCTGAACTCGGTGAAAGGCAAAAAGGAAAAGATCGGCCGTATCCTCGAAATGCACTCCAATGACCGTAAGGACATTGAAGAGGCGTGGGCTGGTGATATCGTTGCTCTGGCAGGTATGAAGGCAACCACCACTGGTGACACGCTTTGTGACCCAGCCAAGCCAATCGTGCTCGAGCGGATGGAATTCCCAGATCCGGTTATCGAACTTTCTGTCGAGCCAAAGACGAAGGCTGACCAAGAAAAGATGGGCGTTGCGCTCAACCGCTTGGCTGCTGAAGATCCATCGTTCCGCGTGACGACTGACCACGAAAGCGGTCAGACGATCATCAAGGGCATGGGCGAGCTTCACCTCGACATTCTCGTTGACCGTATGAAGCGTGAATTCAAAGTCGAAGCAAACGTCGGCGCCCCTCAGGTGGCTTACCGTGAATCGCTCGGTCGTGAGATCAATGTCGACTACACCCACAAGAAGCAGTCGGGCGGTACGGGTCAGTTTGCCCGCGCCAAAGCGACCTTCACCCCGGGTGAACGCGGTCAGGGCATTGTCTTTGAAGACAGCATCAAAGGCGGTAACATTCCTAAGGAATACATCCCGTCGCTTGAAAAAGGTATCCGTGAGCAAGCCGATAGTGGCTATCTCATTGGCTTCCCGATCATCGATTTCACCGTTCACCTTACAGACGGCGCGTTCCACGATGTCGACTCGTCCACTGTGGCGTTTGAAATCTGTGGTAAGGGTGCGATGCGTGAAGCCGCTGAGCGTGGCGGTATCAAGCTGCTTGAGCCTGTCATGAAGGTTGAAGTGGTGACCCCGGAAGATTATCTGGGTGACGTGATCGGCGATCTCAACAGTCGCCGTGGTCAGATCCAAGGCACAGACAGTCGGGGCAATGCCCAGGCAGTTGAAGCAATGGTTCCGCTCGCGAATATGTTTGGTTACGTGAACGAGCTTCGCTCATTCAGTCAGGGCCGTGCACAATACACCATGCAGTTCTCGCACTACGACGAAGTGCCTGCGAGTGTTGCTCTAGAGGTTAAGGAGAAGCTTGCCTAACCAGGCAAGTCAGTTTAGGGGCGGCGCCTGATTCAGCGGGCGCCGCCTTTCTCCCGCAGAAATATCAATTTCAAAACGAGGTTATTTGAAAATGGCGAAGGAAAAATTTGAGCGGAACAAGCCGCACTGTAACATCGGCACCATCGGTCACGTTGACCACGGTAAGACGACGTTGACGGCGGCTATCACCAAAGTGCAGGGCGCTGCGGTTGATTTCGGCAACATCGATAAAGCTCCAGAAGAGCGCGAGCGTGGCATCACCATCTCGACTGCTCACGTGGAATACGAAACCGACGCACGCCACTACGCGCACGTCGATTGTCCAGGCCACGCTGACTACGTGAAAAACATGATCACTGGTGCTGCCCAAATGGACGGCGCTATCTTGGTTGTGAACGCAGCTGACGGACCGATGCCACAGACTCGCGAGCACATCCTGCTTGCTCGTCAGGTCGGCGTTCCCCAGCTTGTTGTTTACATGAACAAGGTCGATCAGGTTGACGACGAAGAACTGCTCGAGCTCGTTGAACTCGAAGTTCGCGAACTCCTCAGCGAGTACGGTTTTGACGGCGACGATATTCCAATCGTTAAGGGTTCGGCTCTTGCTGCTCTTGAAGGTCGTGATCCAGAAATCGGTGAAAACTCGATCAAGGAACTGATGGAAGCTGTCGACAGCTTCATCCCGCAGCCTGATCGTCCGGTCGACAAAGACTTCCTGATGCCAATCGAGGACGTATTCTCGATCTCGGGTCGTGGTACTGTTGTTACTGGCCGTGTTGAAACCGGCGTTGTTAACGTTGGCGACGAAGTTGAAATCGTCGGCATCAAAGACACCACCAAAACGACTGTTACTGGCGTTGAAATGTTCCGCAAGCTGCTCGACTCGGGTGAAGCTGGCGACAACATCGGTGCTCTGATCCGCGGCGTTGGTCGTGAAGATGTTGAGCGTGGTCAGGTTCTCGCGAAACCAGGTTCGGTTAACCCGCACACTGAGTTCAGCGCAGAAGTCTACGTTCTGTCGAAAGACGAAGGCGGCCGTCACACGCCATTCTTCGCCAACTACCGTCCACAGTTCTACTTCCGTACAACTGACGTAACCGGCGAAGTTATCCTTCCAGAGGGCACCGAAATGGTCATGCCTGGCGATAACGTAACCATCAACGTCAAGCTGATCGCTCCGATCGCTATGGACGAAGGTCTTCGTTTCGCGATCCGTGAAGGCGGCCGTACTGTTGGTTCGGGCGTTGTGGCTAAGATCACTGCCTAAGCCTTTCATCCTTCGGGATGAGACGAAATTCGGGGCCCGGCTCTCACATGAGAGCCGGGCCCCAATTTATGTAAGCTCCGTTTTGCGTTTGCGCGGGGAAGGGGCGAGCACGGTTCGTGCAAATTTCATAGGCTTTCGGGGTTGCCAGAATCCCACTGCTTACGTATAGGCCCGACCAAGCCAACGGAGATTCGTTTCCGTTGCAACGAAATTCATGGGGCCTCCCGTCCGGGGAACCGGGGAAACAGGGTGGGCCTTTTATTTTTGGGAGCTGTAAAAGGCTCCTTGGCTCTTTCGCATCGGTAGTAGGTAATGGAAGCACAGAATATCCGTATTCGCCTTAAGGCGTTCGACCATCGCGTTCTTGATCAGGCAACTGGTGAGATTGCAGAAACAGCGCGTCGTACGGGTGCTCTTATTCGTGGCCCCATTCCTATGCCGACGCGCATCGAGAAGTTCACCGTGAACCGTGGCCCGCACATCGACAAAAAGTCGCGCGAGCAGTTCGAGGTGCGCACATACAAGCGTCTGCTCGACATCGTGCAGCCAAACGCTCAGACAGTCGACGCGCTTATGAAGCTCGATCTGGCCGCTGGCGTAAACGTCGAAATCAAGCTCGCGTAAGCAGTTGATCGACCGGTCCATCTGGAGGACCTAAAGCGACCAGAGAATTTCGGGGCTCCAACGGCCCCGCTGATCTGCCCGAACAATCGGGTGTATCGGCAAGACATTGGGATACCGCCGAGCTTGCTCGGGCTGCGTCCTCCGTCTCGCCAAACTGTACCAACAGGGTGCAGGGCGGCACTCAGCCCGGACGGGGCGATGCACTAAAATTTGGGCTGGCACGCATGCGGGGATGGTCTTCGTATGCCTCTGTGTAGGAGTTACTGACGATGCGCACTGGCGTGATCGCAAAGAAGGTAGGAATGACCCGCCTCTTCCAAGAGGACGGACGGCACGTGCCCGTAACCGTTCTCGCTCTGGAAGATTGCCAGGTCGTTTCCCACCGCACCGCAGATACGGATGGCTACTTCGCTGTTCAGCTGGGTGCAGGCGAAGCAAAATCAAAGAACGTGGCGAAGCCACAGCGTGAACATTTCGGCAAGGCCGGTGTCGGGCTGAAGATGCGCGTCGCGGAATTCCGCGTTGAAAACGAAGAAGGTCTGCCACCAGTTGGCGCGCTTATTAGCGCCGATCACTTCGTAGCGGGTCAAAAAGTCGACATCACCGGTCACACGCAGGGTAAAGGCTTTGCCGGCGCCATGAAGCGTTGGGGCTTCGGTGGTCTGCGCGCCACTCACGGTGTTTCGCTTTCTCACCGTTCGCACGGTTCGACGGGTAACCGTCAGGATCCGGGTCGCGTGTTTAAGGGTAAGAAGATGGCTGGTCACATGGGTGACCGTCAACGTACCCAGATGAACCTTGAAGTTGTTCGCACCGATGCCGATCGCGGCTTGATCTTCGTCAAGGGTTCGGTCCCTGGTTCGAAGAATGGCTGGTTGATGGTTCGTGATGCAGTCAAAATTGCCGCTGCCGATGACCTGCCGTTTCCGGCAGCTATCGTCGACACTTCGGCGCCGCTGGCTGAAGAGCCTGTTGCTGAAACTCCGGTTGAAGAAGCCGCTGTTGAAGCTGTTGCAGACACTCCTGCCGCTGAAACTCCTGCGCCGGAAGCTGATGCTCCCGCCAGCGATGAAAACAAGGAGGGCTGATCCATGAAGGTGAAGGTCCAAAAGATCGACGGTAAGGCGTCGGGCGACATCGAGTTGAACGATGCTGTATTCGGCGTGGAGCCGCGCGCAGACATCCTGCACCGCGTTGTTACCTGGCAGCTTGAAAACCGCCGCGCGACTGCGCGTCCAACGCGTGAGCGTTCGGATGTTGCTCGTACCGGTAAGAAGCATGGCCCGCAAAAAGGTTCAGGTGGCGCTCGTCACGGCGACCGCGGCGCTCCTATCTTTATCGGTGGTGGTAAAGCTCACGGTGCTCGCAAGCGTGACTTCAACCAGTCGCTGAACAAGAAAATCCGCGCACTCGGCCTGAAAATGGCTCTTTCGACCAAAGCTAAAGACGGCCTCGTTGTTGTCGACAGCCTTACGCTGAAAGAAGCCAAGACGCAGGCGCTCAAAGGTCACTTCGACAAGCATGGCTTTGCCGGCAAAGTCCTCGTGATCGACGGTGAGAGCGTGGATGACGGTTTCAAAAAAGCCGCTGGCAACCTTCCGGGCATCAACGTGATCCCGGCAGCTGGTGCCAACGTCTATGACATTCTCAATCACGACACGCTTATCCTGACCAAGGATGCCGTGGCAAAGCTGGAGGCGCGCTTCAATGGCTAAAAAGCAAGACATCGATGCGCGTCACTACGACGTGATTCTCGCTCCGCACATCACTGAGAAGTCGACAATGGCTTCGGAGAGCAATGCGGTTGTTTTCAAGGTGTCGAATGATGCCACCAAGCCGCAGATCAAAGAAGCGGTTGAGGCGATCTACGAAAAGAAGGTTGCGTCGGTGAACACCATTCTCACCAAGGGAAAGACGAAGCGCTGGAAGGGTAAACCTTACAAGCGTTCGGATTTCAAAAAGGCAGTCGTACGCCTCGCTGATGGCGAGATGATCGACTTCACCAGCGGTATCTGAGGGCGTATAAGAAAATGGCACTCAAGAATTACAAACCGACTAGCCCCGCACGTCGCGGCCTCGTCCTGATCGACAAAACCGGTCTCCACAAAGGTGGTCCGGTTAAGTCGCTCACCGAAGGCAAGCGCAAAACCGGTGGCCGGAACAACAAAGGCCATGTCACCTCGCGTGGCATCGCCGGCGGTCACAAGCAAAAGTACCGCTTCATCGATTTCAAGCGTCGGAAGTGGGATGTTCCTGCGACTGTCGAGCGGATCGAGTATGACCCGAACCGCACCGCTTTCATCGCGCTTCTGAAGTACGAAGATGGCGAACTGGCCTACATCATCTGCCCGCAGCGCTTGGCTGTTGGTGACACCGTAGTCGCTGGCGAGAAGACCGATACCAAGCCTGGCAATGCCATGCTTATGGGTCAGATGCCGGTTGGTACAATCTGTCACAACGTAGAGATGAAGCCGGGCAAGGGTGGTCAAATCGCTCGTTCGGCAGGCACCTATGTTCAGATCGTCGGTCGTGACCGCGGTATGGTCATCGTTCGCTTGAACTCGGGTGAGCAGCGTTACCTGCGCTCCGATTGCATGGGCACAGTTGGCGCGGTTTCGAACCCCGACAACCAGAACCAGAACTTCGGTAAGGCTGGTCGCACACGTTGGAAGGGCCGTCGTCCTCTCACACGTGGTGTTGCGAAGAACCCAGTCGATCACCCACACGGTGGTGGTGAAGGCCGCACCAGCGGTGGTCGTCACCCGGTTACTCCATGGGGCAAGCCGACGAAGGGTGCCCGCACTCGTAAGAACAAGCAGACGGACAAGATGATCATCCGTTCGCGTCACGCCAAGAAGAAGAGGTAATCCGACATGGCACGTTCCGTCTGGAAAGGTCCGTTTGTCGAACTCAGCCTTCTGAAGAAGGCTGAAGACGCACAGGAAGCCGGCAATTCAAAGCCGATCAAAACCTGGTCTCGTCGTTCGACTATTCTGCCGCAGTTCGTTGGGCTCGTATTCAACGTATACAACGGTCAGAAATTCATCCCCGTCTCTGTTTCGGAAGAAATGGTCGGTCACAAGCTCGGTGAATTTGCGCCAACGCGCAGCTTCCCAGGCCACGCTGCCGACAAGAAGGGCAAGCGCTAATGGGCAAGGCAAAATCTCCACGCCGCGTAGCGGACAATGAGGCATTGGCTGTCGGCACCACGATCCGTGGTTCGGCGCAAAAGCTTAACCTCGTTGCTCAGCTGATCCGCGGCAAGAAAGCCGAAGAGGCTCTCAACATCCTCTCGTTCTCTAAGAAGGCCATGGCCAAGGATGCGACGAAAGTCCTCGCATCGGCGATCGCCAACGCAGAGAACAACCATAATCTGGATGTTGATGCTCTCGTCGTTGCGGAAGCTTCGGTCGGTAAGTCGATAACCATGAAGCGGTTCCACACACGCGGTCGCGGCAAGTCGACCCGCATTCTCAAGCCGTTCAGCAAGCTGCGTATCGTAGTTCGCGAACAGGAAGAAGAAGAGGCGTAAGATGGGTCAGAAGAGTAATCCGATCGGTCTGCGTCTGCAGATCAACCGCACCTGGGATAGCCGCTGGTACGCCGAAGGGCGTGACTATGCCGGTCTCCTGGCGGAAGATATCAAGATCCGTAAATACATCCTCGAAACCGTGCCACAGGCTGCGATTTCGAAGGTCGTGATCGAACGTCCGGCCAAACTGTGCCGTGTTTCGATCTATGCGGCTCGTCCTGGTGTTATCATCGGTAAGAAAGGCGCAGACATCGAAAAGCTGCGTTCGAAACTTGCCACGATGACCGAAAGCGAAGTGAAGCTGAACATCGTTGAGATCCGCAAGCCGGAAATCGATGCCAAGCTCGTCGCTCAGGGTATCGCTGATCAGCTCATTCGTCGTGTGGCTTTCCGCCGTGCGATGAAACGCGCAATGCAATCTGCCATGCGTCTCGGCGCAGAAGGCATCAAGATTGTCTGCGGCGGCCGTCTTGGCGGCGCTGAAATCGCCCGTGTTGAGCAGTATCGTGAGGGCCGCGTGCCGCTTCACACACTGCGTGCAAACATCGACTATGCCGAAACCGAAGCGCTGACTGCTTATGGCATCATCGGGATCAAGGTCTGGGTCTTCAAAGGCGAAATTCTCGCCCACGATCCGACCGCTCAAGATCGCTTGATGATGGAATCGCAGACTTCCGGCGTTCGTCCGGCTCGCTGATTGCAGGATTAGGAAAAAGCCATGCTGCAACCGAAGAAAACAAAGTATCGCAAGGCCTTTAAGGGTCGGATCAAGGGCGACGCAAAGGGCGGCACTACGCTGAACTTTGGCTCTTATGGTCTGAAAGCTCTTGAGCCTGAGCGTTTGACTGCTCGTCAGATCGAAGCCGCTCGTCGTGCTATTACCCGTGCAATGCGTCGTCAGGGTCGTCTCTGGATCCGCGTCTTCCCAGACGTTCCAGTGTCGAAGAAGCCTGCCGAAGTCCGTCAGGGTAAAGGTAAAGGTTCGGTCGAATATTGGGCTGCTCGCGTTAAGCCGGGCCGCATCCTGTTCGAACTCGACGGCGTTTCGGGTCCGCTCGCGGCACTCGCATTCGAGCGCGCAGCTATGAAGCTGCCGATCAAGACAAAGGTTGTTGCCCGTCTGGGTGACACCTCACACCTGGGAGGCGAATGATGGCCGACATCGAAGATCTTCGCACGAAGACCGACGACCAGCTCACCACAGAGCTGACCGATCTGAAGCGCGAGCAGTTCAACCTGCGCTTCCAGTCTGCGACCAACCAGCTGGAAAAGCCTTCGCGCATTCGCGAAGTGCGTCGCAACATCGCGCAGATCAAAACGCTGCAAAACGAGCGTGCGGCGAAAGCCGCCGCCGAAAAGGCGTAAGGAGTAGACAATGCCGAAACGTATTCTGACCGGGACTGTCACCTCCGACAAAACCGATAAGACCGTGACCGTGCTGGTCGAACGCAAGGTTAAGCACCCGCTTTACGGGAAGATTATCCGTCGTTCGAAGAAGTATCACGCTCACGACGAAGAAAACGCATTCACCGTAGGTGATGTTGTCCGGATCGAAGAGACCAAACCGATCTCCAAGACCAAGACCTGGGCTGTGAAAGACCGGGTTGTGTCGGGCGGCACGCAAGCGATCGAAGCTGATCTCGATGTCGAGGCAGCAAGCAACTAATTTGACGTAGGAACTGCCTTGCCCCGGTTGGTATCGGGTGTCTGGGCAAGCCAAGAGAAGGAAACGGATCAATGATCCAGATGCAATCCAATCTCGACGTCGCGGACAACAGCGGCGCAAAGCGCGTGCAGTGCATTAAAGTACTGGGCGGGTCAAAGCGCCGGTTTGCCTCCGTTGGCGACGTGATCGTGGTTTCTGTTAAGGAAGCCCAGCCACGTGCAAAGGTCAAAAAGGGCGACGTTCACCGTGCAGTGATCGTCCGCACCAAGAAGGACGTTCGTCGTCCCGATGGCAGCGTAATCCGTTTTGACAGCAACGCAGCTGTACTCGTGAACAAAAGCGAAGAGCCAATCGGCACTCGTATCTTTGGCCCAGTGGTCCGCGAACTTCGCGGCCGCGGCTTTATGAAGATCATTTCGCTCGCTCCGGAGGTGCTCTAAAATGGGTGCTGCAAAAATCAAAAAGGGTGACAGCGTTGTAGTGCTGTCCGGCAAAGACAAGGGCCGTACCGGCACTGTCGAGCAGGTGATGCCTAAAGACGGCAAAGTCGTCGTTGAAGGCGTCAACATTATCACCCGTCACAAAAAACCGACCCAGCAAAATCCGCAAGGTGGGATTGAGCGCAAGCCTGCTCCGATGAACCTTTCAAAGGTTGCTGTGGCTGACCCTAAAGATGGCAAGCCAACCCGCGTCCGTTTCGAAGAAAAGGACGGCAAGAAGGTTCGCGTTGCTGTAAAGAGTGGGGAGACTATCGATGGTTGATTACACTCCACGTATGAAAGCCAAGTTTGACGACCAGATCGTCAAAGCGATGACTGAAAAGTTCGGCTACAAGAACCGTCTTCAGGTTCCAAAGCTCGAAAAGATCACACTCAACATGGGTGTGGGCGAAGCGAGCCAGGACAAGAAGAAAGTTGCTATTGCGGCTGAAGAAATGGCGCTGATCGCTGGTCAGAAGCCCGTCATCACCAAGGCAAAGAAATCGATCGCCCAGTTCAAACTGCGCGAAGGCATGCCAATCGGTTGCAAGGTAACCCTGCGCCGCGAACGCATGTACGAATTCGTTGATCGTCTTGTGACTATCGCAATGCCTCGTATTCGTGACTTTCGTGGTCTGAACGCCAAGTCGTTCGACGGCCGCGGCAACTACGCAATGGGTCTTAAAGAGCAGATCGTCTTCCCAGAGATCAGCTACGACAAGATCGATAAAGTTCGGGGCATGGATATCATTGTGACCACGACCGCGAACACCGATGAAGAGGCGCGCGAATTGCTCCGTCTCTTCGGCTTCCCTTTCGAAGGTGAAGCTAACGAACAGAAAGAAGCGGCGTGAGCCGTTTCTTCACCGTAACGACAAGCAAGAGAGCTTAAGTCCAATGGCGAAACTGAGTTCCATTAACAAAAACGAGCGTCGTAAGAAGCTCGTTAAAAAGTACGCAGCAAAGTACGAGAAGCTGAAGGCAATCGCAGATGACGAGAGCCTTGAAGAGAGCGAGCGTTTGATCGCGCGTCTCAAAATGGCTGAGATTCCCCGCAACGGGAATCCAACTCGCGTGCGCAATCGCTGCGCCACCACCGGCCGCCCGCGCGGCTATTACCGCAAGTTCGGCATCAACCGTATCGAACTGCGTCAACTTGGTACCCGTGGAATGATCCCGGGTCTAACCAAGTCGAGCTGGTGAGGTAAAGAACAATGGCTATGACCGATCCACTGGGTGATATGCTCACCCGTATCCGTAACGGACAGCAGGCTAAGAAGGATTCCGTCCTTTCGCCAGCTTCCAAACTGCGCGCTAACGTGCTCGAAGTTCTCACTCGTGAAGGCTACATCCGTGGCTACAGCGAAGATGCGAGCGGCAAGCACCCAGCGCTTCGGATTGAACTGAAATATTTCGAGGGCGAGCCTGCTATCAAGCATGTAAGCCGCGTCTCCAAGCCTGGCCGCCGCGTCTATTCGGGTTCGAAAGAGCTTCCGACTGTTCGTAACGGCCTTGGCATCACCATCGTCTCGACCCCGCGCGGTGTTCTTTCGGACAACGAAGCGCGTGACAGCAATGTCGGCGGCGAAGTGCTTGCGGAGGTCTTCTGATGAGCCGCATTGGTAAAAAGGCTGTGGCGATCCCTGCCGGGGTTACTGCAAACATCGATAACGGCACGCTGAGTGTAAAGGGCCCCAAAGGCACTCTTACATTGGGTCTTTCTGAACTCATCGACTACAAAGTCGAAGGCGACGAGATCCAAGTCAATCCGGCGAATGACAGCAAAGCGGCGCGTTCCTTCTGGGGTATGCAGCGCACATTGGTGTCAAACCTGGTTGAAGGTGTGACCGAAGGTTTTTCCAAGACGCTTGAAATCTCCGGCGTTGGTTACCGTGCAAAAGCGCAGGGCAAGACCCTGAAGCTTGAGCTTGGTTTCAGCCACGACGTTGATCTCACCGTGCCGGAAGGCCTCGAAGTTAAAACGCCCGATCAAACTACGGTTGAGATTTCCGGCATCGACAAACAGGCCGTTGGCCAGTTTGCCGCCGAAATCCGCGAATTCCGTAAGCCTGAGCCTTACAAGGGCAAGGGTATCAAGTATCGCGGCGAGTATGTCTTCCGCAAGGAAGGGAAGAAGAAGTAAGATGGCAAAGCTCTCTCTCTTTGAACGTCGCCGCCGCCGGGTGCGCTCTGCGCTCCGTGCTCGCTCGGGTGACAAGCCGCGTCTGTCGGTTCACCGCACCGGTCGCCACATTTACGCTCAGGTCATCGATGATGCCCAGGGCCGCACTGTGGCTGCTGCCTCTACTCTTGGTGCGAAAGCATCGGGTGCCAATGTTGATGCGGCCGTAAAGGTTGGCAAAGACATCGCAGCCGCAGCCAAGAAAGCTGGCGTGACCACTGTCGTGTTCGATCGCGGCGGGTTCCTGTTCCATGGCCGCGTTAAGGCGCTGGCCGATGCCGCTCGCGAAGGCGGGCTGGAGTTCTGATGATGGCTGACGAAAAGAAAACCGAAGAAGCAGCGACCGAAGCTGTGACGCCGGAAGTAACCGAAACACCGGAAGCTCCGGCTGTTGCGGAAACTCCATCGGAAGCGGCTGACAATCAGTCTGCTGCTGCCGAGCCTACCGCTCAACCCACCGAAGCTCCTGCAGCCGAAGCCCCTAAGCAGGGTCGTGGTGGTCGTGGTCGCGGTGGCAACGATCGTGGCGGCAAAGGCCGTGGTCGTGGTGGACGTGATGGTGGCCGTGGCCGCCGCGAGGAAGAAGATGATGGCATCATCGAGAAACTCGTGCACATCAACCGCGTCTCGAAAACGGTGAAGGGTGGTAAGCGTTTTGGCTTTGCTGCGCTCGTCGTTGTCGGTGACGGTCAGGGCCGCGTAGGCTTCGGCAAGGGTAAGGCTCGCGAAGTTCCTGAAGCGATCACCAAAGCAACTGCTGCGGCTCGCAAGAAGATGATCCGCGTTGCGCTTAAAGAAGGCCGCACGCTGCATCACGACGCAAATGGTCGTTTCGGTGCCGGCAAAGTGACCGTCCGCACAGCGCCTCCGGGTACCGGCATCATCGCCGGTGGTCCGATGCGTGCCGTTTTCGAAAGCCTCGGCGTTGCCGACGTTGTGACCAAGTCGGTCGGTACGTCCAACCCGTATAACATGATCCGCGCCACTTTCGACGCGCTTGTAAACCAGACTTCACCAAAGTCGGTAGCACAGCGTCGCGGTAAAAAAGTCGCTGACCTTCTGGGTCGCGGCGGCGCTGACAAGGCCGAGGCTGAAGCCGACGCCGCAGCAATCGCGGAGTAAGATCAATGGCTGCCAAGAAAACAGTAAAGATCAAGCAGATCGGTTCGCCGATCCGCCGTCCAGAAAGCCAGCGTAAGATCCTGATCGGTCTTGGGCTTAACAAGATGCATAAAGTCGTGGAGCGTCAGGATACCCCTGAAGTTCGCGGCGCGGTCGCTAAGATCCCGCATCTTGCAGTGATCGTGGACTAAACCAAATTTATGAGGCCTCGCAGAACTGCGGGGCCTCATCCTATCAGCGCGTGACCCCGTCTCTACGAGGGCTGGCAAAAGCGAAAGCGAGTGCAACTATGAAACTTACAGACATCCGTGACAATGAAGGCGCCCGTAAAGGTCGCATGCGCGTGGGCCGTGGTATCGGTTCAGGCAAAGGCAAAACCGCTGCTCGCGGTCAGAAGGGTCAAAAGTCCCGTTCTGGCGTAGCGATCAAGGGCTTTGAAGGCGGCCAGATGCCGCTTCACATGCGTCTTCCAAAGCGCGGCTTCAACAACCCGTTCGGCAAAGACTATGCCGAGGTGAACATCGGCATGATCCAGAAATTCATCGACGAGAAAAAGCTCGATGGAAAGAAAGACATCACCGAAGACGCGCTTCGTGCATGTGGTCTGGTTCGCGGCGGCAAAGACGGCGTTCGTTTGCTCGGCAAAGGTGAAATCAAGGCGAAAGCCAAGTTCATCGTTACCGGAGCGACCAAGGGTGCAGTTGCAGCGGTTGAGAAAGCCGGCGGTAGCGTCGAAGTAACGGCTCCGACCAATCTTGAACGCAAAGCGGCTAAGGCCGAGGCGAAAGAAGCCAAAGCGAACAAGAAGAAGTAATTTCAAATTATTGTCCCGGGCGAGGTCCGGGGTTCTCCCAATCAGGCGCAATCGCTTGTGGAAAGAGGCCCCTGTATCAGGCCCGGGACAATGTTTTTGAGGGGAGGGGGTTCGACATTCCGAACTGCTCTCCCTATCTATGCGAACGGGGCCGGGATTACGCGGCCAAAACGCTAGGATCGACAACACATCATGGCTTCACGCGCCGATAACATCGCCAGCAATATGAACCTGGGCAATTTTGCTCAGGCGACCGAGCTGCGCCAACGCATTTGGTTCACAATCGGTGCGCTGATCGTTTTCCGTTTCTTGAGCTACGTGCCGCTCCCGGGGGTTAACCCGGCTGCGCTGCAAAACCTTGCCGATTTGGGCCGGGGCGGCGTGCTCGAACTGTTCAACACATTTTCAGGCGGCAGCCTTGAGCGGATGAGCCTCATCGCGCTCGGCGTGATGCCTTACATCACCGCGTCGATCGTGGTGCAGATGGCTTCGGCGCTGCATCCAACGCTTGCTGCTCTCAAGAAAGAGGGCGCAACAGGCCGTCAGAAGCTGAACCAGTACACCCGTTACGGCACAGTCTTCCTGTGTGCGATCCAGGGGTACTTCCTTGCTGCGGGTCTTGAGAGTTTCTCGAGCCAAAACAACATCGCAGCCGTGGTCGAGCCGGGCTATATGTTCCGCGTTGGTGCTGTGATCAGCCTCGTTGGCGGCACCATGTTCCTGCTGTGGTTGGGTGAACAGATCACCTCACGCGGCATCGGTAACGGCGTTTCGCTGATCATTATGGCGGGTATCGTTGCCCAGTTCCCGACCTTTGCAAGCAACCTTTTCGAAGGTGGCCGTACGGGTTCGATCGCACCAGGTATCATCATTTTCTTCATCATCATGGTTGTGGTGTTGATCTTGCTGATCTCCTTTGTGGAAAGGGCGCAGCGCAGGCTCTTGGTGAAATATCCGAAACGCGCGACGCAAAACGGCATGGCTCAGCAGGACAATTCTTACCTGCCGCTGAAGCTTAACACCGCAGGTGTTATTCCTCCGATCTTTGCCAGCTCGCTGTTGCTGCTGCCGCTTACAATTTCGCAGTTCGCTGGTAACTCGGTTGATGGCGAGAGCGGTGTCGGCGGCTTTATCGTGACGCTGAACCAGTATCTTCAGCACGGCCAGCCAATCTACATGACGCTGTATGGCCTCGGCATCATCTTCTTCACCTTCTTCTACACCGCAGTGGTCTTCAACCCCGAAGAACGCGCGGAAGACCTGAAGAAGGGTGGCGGTTTCATTCCGGGTATCCGTCCGGGTAAGCGCACCGCTGATTATCTTGAATATGTTCTGACACGTATCACTGTCGTCGGTGCGATGTATCTGACACTCGTTTGCGTTGTGCCGGAATATATGATCGCGCAAACTGGCATTCCGCTATTCCTTGGTGGCACCAGCTTGCTGATCGTTGTGAACGTCACAGTCGATACATTGAGCCAGATTCAATCGCATCTTCTGGCGCACCAATATGGCGATCTTATCAAGAAAGCTAAGCTCAAAGGTCGCACGCGCTAAAGCGCATTTGCAGCCAACTGTATGAAGGCGTCAGGTTACTAGGCCGGCGCAGCAATAGGGGTTCATCGGTGAACATTATTCTTCTTGGCCCTCCTGGCGCTGGCAAAGGCACTCAGAGCGCTGGTTTGGTGGAACGTCACGGCATGCGTCAGCTTTCGACCGGCGATATGCTTCGCGCTGCGGTTAAAGCGCAGACCCCGGTTGGCGTTAAAGCCAAGGCCGTAATGGATCGCGGTGAGCTCGTTTCGGATGAGATCGTTTCAGAATTGATCGATGCCAATTTGGCGGAGATGGACGCTGGCACCGGCGCAATCTTTGATGGCTATCCGCGCACTGAAGCGCAGGCCGAACAGCTCGACACAATTCTCTCCAAGCATAATCGCAGTCTTGATCATGTGATTGAACTGGGCGTCGATGTCGACGCTTTGGTAGAGCGGATCACAGGCCGTTTTTCGTGCGCCAATTGCGGTGCGCTGTATCATGACACCGCCAATCCGCCTTCGAAAGAAGGCGTGTGCGACAATTGCGGCTCGACCGAATTCAAACGCCGTCCTGACGACAACGAAGAAACCGTCCGCACACGGATGGAAGAGTATCGCGCAAAAACTGCGCCGATCCTCCCGGGCTATGAGGCTCGCGGCATTGTGACCCGCGTTGATGGCATGGCTGGCATCGACGAAGTCGCAGGCGCAATCGACGCAATCCTCAAATAAGAGAGCGGTTGAGGGGACACAGGGTTTCCCTCTTTCCCGCAATCGCTTAAGCGGTGATCCAAAGGGAGATTTGGGTCATGCGTTTCACTCATCTTGTCGCCGCGACATTTGCGGGTTGTCTGGCTGCGACACCACTTGCGGCCGAAGTCACCGAACAAGATAGCAACGGCTTCGTTACGCGCGATGTTGCGCTTGTCGAGGCGACGCCCAAGGAAGTGTGGCTCGCGCTGATCACGCCATCGACGTGGTGGAACAAGGCCCACACTTGGTCGGGCGATTCCGCCAATCTGCAATTGCGACCGCAGGCTGGCGGTTGCTTCTGCGAAACCATTCCCGAAGTCGAAGATGACGATCGCATTACTCTCGAAGGCAGTGTCGAGCACATGCGTGTGATCCAGTCGTACCCTGAACGCGCGATGCGTTTGTCCGGTGCGCTCGGCCCACTGCAAAGCGAACCGGTGACCGGCGTTCTCACTATTGCAATCAGCGAAGTCGAACAGGGCACTCAGATCGTATGGGAATACCATGTCGGTGGCCGTATGCGGTATGAAGTTCCCGTTATCTCAAAAGCAGTCGATGGTGTGATGAGCCAGCAGCTAAATGGCCTGGCGAAATTGCTGGGACGTGTGGGTGGAGGTGAGGCTGAAGAGCCCGTTGAGGAAACCGACACAGATGGTGCGGACGAAGGCGATGAGGCTGCTGATCAGCCTGAGGCCGAGGCCGATGAGGTTAGCAATGTCGATGAGGCATTCGGAGACCTTTCCGATCCTGGCTGAGGTGGGAGCGGCCAATTTCCACAATGCGAGATTGCCGATTTTGACCCGGACCCAATGAGAGAGTATTACACCTCTTGAAGCATGATCGAAGCAGCCCATATTGGCCGCTCGGTCGATAATGCGTGCGCGCTGTTGACTGCGATCGAGAATCGCCCTAAGCGCGCCTTTCATTCGACACGTTCGAGCTTAGTCCGGCCGGTATCGCCATGTGCGCGTTCCAACCGGACTTCTGTTGTTTCAGAGCATTCGCTCTTGAGGTGACAGATTGGGTGAAGGCGTGCCGGTGTTTTGAGCGTTGAGATGGGGGCGTCGGTCTAGGTCGTAATCCCCTGTGGAGCATGGAGAATTAAGTGGCTCGTATTGCCGGGGTAAACATCCCCACAAATAAGCGCGTTATTATCGCGCTCACCTACATTCACGGGATTGGTCGTACCACTGCCGTTGAAATCGCAGACAAGCTTGGCATTGCGCACACAGTTCGTGTGCAGGACCTCACCGATGAGGAAGTGCTGCGTATTCGTGAAGCGATTGATGCTGATGTGACTGTGGAAGGCGACCTTCGTCGTCAGACCGCAATGAACATCAAGCGTCTGATGGATCTGCGTACTTATCGCGGTCTTCGCCATCGTAATGGCCTGCCCGTTCGCGGACAGCGCACGCACACCAACGCCCGTACCCGCAAGGGTAAGGCCAAGCCGATCGCCGGGAAGAAGAAGTAAGCTTTAGGTTTCGACCTAACGCTTTTTCCTTCACCCGCATTCAATAAGGAATACGAGAAATGGCACGCGAACCGGGCGGTAAAGTAAGACGCCGCGATAGAAAGAACATTTCGAGCGGCGTTGCACACATCAACGCCAGCTTTAACAACACCATGATCACCATCACCGACGCACAGGGCAATGCTATCAGCTGGTCCAGCGCGGGTTCGATGGGCTTCAAAGGTAGCCGTAAATCGACACCATATGCCGCACAGGTTGCAGCAGATGATGCCGGTAAGAAAGCTGCCGAGCACGGTGTTCGCACTCTCGAAGTCGAAGTGAAAGGCCCGGGCTCGGGTCGTGAGAGCGCTCTGCGCGGTCTCGCCGCTGTCGGCTTCAACATCACGTCGATCCGCGATGTGACGCCGATCCCGCATAACGGGGTCCGTCCATCCAAGCGTCGCCGCGTCTGATCCAAGTCCCGTCGGGTGGCTCGGCTTAGCCATCTAGACACCGGACGGATCCGATGCAGGCTTCCACTGCAAAGGGTCCGACCGTCATTTGAACCGCCACCAGGCGAATTAGGGGAAATCCATGTCCGTCAATACGAAGAACTGGCAGGAACTTAAGAAACCCAACACCCTCGAGATCAAGGATAGTGGTGATAAACAGCGTAAGGTTACTTTTGTAGCTGAACCGCTTGAGCGTGGCTTTGGCCTGACGCTCGGCAACGCTCTCCGCCGCGTTCTGCTCAGCTCGCTTCAGGGTGCTGCGATCACCTCGATCAAGATCGAAAATGTCCTTCACGAATTCTCTTCGCTCGCCGGTGTGCGCGAAGATGTGACCGATATGGTCCTCAACGTGAAGCAGATCGCTCTCAAAATGGAAGGCGAAGGTCCAAAGCGGCTTCAGCTTTCTGTAACAGGTCCAGCAACCGTCAAAGCTGGCGATATCGCTGTTTCCGGCGACATCGAAGTGATGAATAAGGACCTCGTCCTGTGTCACCTCGATGAAGGCGCGACGCTCAACATGGAGCTGACCGCTGACGTGGGCAAAGGCTACTCGCCAGCTGTTCAGAACCGTCCGGCCGACGCGCCGATCGGCCTGATCCCGGTCGACTCGCTTTACTCGCCTGTCCGTCAGGTGAGCTACAAGGTCGAAAACGCCCGTGTTGGCCAGGAACTGGACTACGATAAGCTTTCGCTGACCGTTGAAACCGATGGCACTGTCACACCTGAAGACGCTGTGGCTTATGCTGCGCGCATCCTTCAGGATCAGCTGACGCTGTTCGTCCACTTCGAAGACGGTATCCCGCAGCCGCAGTCGGCCATGATTGGTCAGGCCGCGACGCCGCAGGAAGACGACGCCAACCAGCTCAACCGTTACCTTCTCAAGAAGGTTGACGAACTGGAGCTTTCGGTTCGTTCGGCAAACTGCCTCAAGAACGACAACATCATCTATATCGGCGATCTGGTTCAAAAGACCGAAGCCGAGATGCTGCGCACGCCAAACTTTGGCCGCAAGTCGCTTAACGAGATCAAAGAAGTTCTCTCCAGCATGGGTCTGCGCCTTGGCATGGACATTCCAGGCTGGCCACCAGAGAACATCGAAGAAATGGCCAAGAAGCTCGAACAAGAGCTGCTCGGTTAATCAGGTTCCGGCGGCGCACCTTAAGCGCCGCCAGTACCGGGCTACCTGATACGGGCCCCTTACAAACGAAGGATATGAATTATGCGTCACGGTATTTCACAGCGTAAGCTGAGCCGTAAGTCGGGCCACCGTAAGGCTCTTTTCCGCAACATGTCGGCCGCGCTGATCAAGCACGAGCAGATCCAGACCACGCTTCCAAAAGCGAAGGAACTGCGTCCGTACATCGAAAAGCTGATCACGCTTGCTAAGCGTGGTGGTCTTTCGAACCGCCGCCTTGCTCAGTCTCGCCTGCTTGACGAAACCCAGCTTAAAAAGCTGTTCGACGTTCTGGCTGAGCGTTACAGCGACCGTGATGGCGGTTACACCCGCATCATCAAAGCCGGCTACCGTGCAAGCGACAGCGCCCAGATGGCAATTATCGAGTTCGTAGAGCGCGATGAAGATGCCAAGGGTCAGGATAGCGGTCCGGTCATGAACGAAGACGAGGAATACGCAGACGCGTAATTCGTCATTCGACAAACGACATAGAGGGGCTGGCAGAGTAATCTGCCGGCCCTTTTCTTTTGTGCGCGCCGCATTAGGGTCTGCGAGCATGAAAATGCTCACACTTGCCGCCACAGGCGCGGCACTCGCTTCGATTGGTCTCTCGGCTTCTGCACAGGCGCAAAGCGCTCAGGAGCGCCTTGATACGCGTTATGATCGTGCGCTGGCGGCGGGGTATAAGGCGTTATTTCTTTGTAGCGGTATCGCGAATGCTGAACGTAACGGCACGGCTCGTACGCCTGAGAGTATTCACGCTTGGGAACTAACGGGGATACAGGCGCCACTAGACGATATCGTCCGGGATATGCCCTATGAAATCGTGCGTCGACCAACGGGGCAAGTCGCGCATGTGCAGGTTGAATGGGCCGAAGACATGCCAGACCGGGTAGCGGCGTATTATGGCGAAGATACTGGTTGTTCGGTTTTGCCGATTGGCGCTCCGGAGGGCGTTAGCAATCCAGAACTGCCAATCGAAATAGAAGCAATCAACAAAGCCGGCGAAGACTCAGCATTCCCGGATGGCGGCAAGGTGAAGAAGCGGTTCAGCGAAACGATAGCGACTGCATTTTCGACCGACACCTATGGGGAGGGCGTTCGCTCCACCGCAGCAGTCGTCTTGAAGGACGGCAAGTTGATCGAGCAGCGCTATGCCGAAGGCTTCGGTCCAGATACGCCCCAACGCACTTGGTCAGTGGCAAAGAGTATCGCCGCGACATTTGTAGGCGCCGCAGTCCAGTCCGGCGAGTTCACCGTCGATGATTTGGTCGGCCTGAATTACTGGCGTTCTGGCGGATCGGGAGATGCGCGCAATGCGATCACGATTGATCACGCTCTGCGTATGGCGACAGGCCGGTATTCGGACACGCCCGGGAATCGCACCGATCCGCTCTATTGGGGCGGAACCACCGTTGACGAGCGCGCTGCGAATTGGCCAGTGATCGCAAAGCCGGGCACTGTCTATCGCTATGCAAACAACGACACTCTGATGGCTGTGAAGGCGGTCGACAGCTGGCTGTCATTCTATCCGCCTCACGAATTCTTTGAAAAGCTCGGGATGGATCACACGGTCGCGGAAACCGATATTCGCGGCAATTACGTGCTTTCGAGCCAAGTCTGGTCGACAGCGCGCGACTTGGCGAAGCTCGGTCAGCTGTATCTCAACGATGGCATGTGGAATGGCGAGCGATTGCTTCCCGAAAACTGGCGCGAATATGTCTCTGATCCATCAGGTCCGCAGCCTGAGGGGACGCAGTGGGGATATGGCGCGGGCTGGTGGACCTTCCGCCGACCTGACGGGAACGCGTTTGAGGGCATTCCAGACGATGCCTTTGCCGCGCGCGGCAATCGCGGCCAGTATGTCGTGGTGGTGCCGAGCCGCAATGTCGTGATTGTGCGGCGCGGAGAAGACATGGTCGGCACGCGTTTTGATATTGCCAAATTCACCAGAGACGTCTTGGCCGCGATTGATTAAGCTTCGGCTCATTCAGGGACGTTATGTAGGAACGGACTTCGGCGGCAATCAAACAGGTTGTTCAGAAAAGTACGCATTTATCTGAACAAATGCTGCAAGGGTCAGTCAGGCTCAGCAAATAGCGAATCATCCATAAGGGGTTTGTAGCCGGCGCAAACCCGCATCGGCACAACCCGAGGATGAGACCTATGACGAAGCTTACCAAGACACTCGCCAAAGGCACGCTCGGGACTGTCGCCGCTGGCGCGATGGCCCTTGCGACTGCCACCCCAGCGGCCGCACAGGACCGGCACCGTGATCGCGGTATCGATGCTGGCGATGTGATCGCAGGCGCTGTGATTATAGGCGGCATTGCCGCCCTTGCCGGAGCGTTCGATGGCGACAAGAAACGCGGATATCGCGACCGGAATTATCGCCACAACAATCGCGGCTACAACCAAAATCGCGGTTACAACCACAACGTCCGCTACAACAATCGCGGCTTTAACAATGGCCGTAACGCAGTGGAACGCTGTGTCCGTGTGGCCGAGCGTAAGGCCCGCCGCTTCGGTGGCTACCGTTATGCCGATGTGACCCAGATCCGCGACGTTGATCGCACCCGTTACGGGTTCCGTGTGAAGGGCCGCATCCAGGTCGAAGGCGCACGTGGCTACCGTGCTGATCGCGGCAAGTTCACCTGCTACGTTGATGGCCGCGGACGTCCGCAGGTTGATTTCAACGGAATTCGCGGCCTGCGTTGATCGCGGCTCGTGAAAAGGCCGGGGCGGTCCTCCCGCCGTCCCGTCCATAACAACCACCACCAGCCATAAGCGGTTCAGGCCATTGAAAGCCTGAGCCGCTTATGCGCATCTCACATTAGAGCGATTGGTGGCCGCTCGTTTCAAACAGGAGGGAGCATTTATGCTTTCAATGAAACCTACCGCCGCGATTGCCGGCTTTGCCGCCGCCGCTGCGATGTCTGCCACACCAGCGAGCGCTGCCGAACTTCCCGCTGCGCCTGCGCCGTCTGCAACCAGTGTTATTTTCACCGATTTCGCCCAGAGCCGCTTTGACGAGGGCGATGTTCTTGCCGAACATCACCGCCGTTGGGGCCGCCACCGTTATCGCCGCAACCGCGTGAGCGCGGGCGACGTGCTGACCGGTGTACTGATCATTGGCGGCATCGCTGCCATTGCGAACGCCTCTAACAAGAAAGATCGCACCTATCGCGAGCCGGACTATCGCCGGACGCGCGACTATGACCGCGATCAGGACCGCCGTGACACGCGCCGCAGCAATGCAGGTTCGGGCCTCGAAAGTGCGGTCGATCAATGCGTGACCCGGATTGAGCGCGATGTTCGCGTTGATAGCGTGGATAATGTTGATCGGACCGCCGAGGGTTGGACCGTGACTGGTGCGCTTTTCAATGGGAACGGCTTTGCTTGTCAGATCGGCAATGATGGGCGCATTTCCGATGTCAATTACGGCGGCTTTCAAGCCAGCGGTTATGATGCGGCGAATACGACGCGGGCTCGCGGTGATGACCGGCAGTGGAGTGATGATCGCTACACAGCAGCGCGTGCTAAGGTTCAAGGACAGCAGCGCGCCGATGCCACTCCCGAACAGCTCCCTGCCTATCCCGGCGGACCCGTACCGGGCGATGAATATCCGGGTGATGTGGACGCCGATCTCGGCGGTTAATCACCTTCAGACTTTGCACTATCGAGAGCCCGGGGCGGAGACGTCTCGGGCTCGATTGTTTTTGTCCGGTAGCTTGGCAGCCCGAGCTCCCACTGGATTGCAGCGGCGCGAAGGGCAAAGCCTGCGATAAAGGCGCCAGCCCAAATCCATCCGTTCGGGATGGACAAGGACAACCAAGTCAGCAGCGTCATTCCCGCCACGGTTATTGCAGAGCTTAGGGCTGCGGCGGTGACATACAGCTCCGGCTGCATGATGATTGAGGGGCGGCCTGCCACCACATCACGGATGATGCCGCCGACGCAGCCAGTGATAATGCCCATCAATATGGCTGGTATGGGCGGAACACCATAAGCGAGCGCCTTTGCGCTTCCGAGCACAGCATAGGCTGCGAGGCCGGCGCCATCGGCCATATCGAACAGCTTGCCCTGCCAAAAAGTTAGCGGCGTGAACCAAGCGATCAATGCGCAACCTAGGCAGACCGCAGCGACCCACGGATCGGTGATCCAGAAAACTGGCGCATCGATCAACAGATCGCGAACCGTGCCGCCGCCGACACCTGTGACCAAGGCGAAGAAGCCCATCGTCACAAAGGTTTGTTTCTCGCGCGCAGCGATCACAGCGCCAGACAGCGCGAAAACCGCAATACCCACGATGTCGAGCAGATCGAGGATCGGTGTCAGGATCGTCTCGTTCATACCGGCGCACTTGCTTTGGTTTTGCGGCGGCGAAACATCAGGACAGTTCCGAGCAGCGATCCGATGAGCGCGAGAGCCGCGAACAGGATCAGGATCGGATGGCTCGTGTCTTCGCGTTCCGAAAAGTCCATGATGTGCAGGCCCCACATGAAATCGAACCACCGCCACCAACTGGTGCGCACGGCCTCGATTTCGCCTGTATCACGGCCGATATAGATATGAGCGCCATCTTCTAACGCGACCTGCCATACAGGCATCGGCCGGCGGAAGTCGAAGGGCACTTCGTCAGCATTGAAAAACGTCACAGAGCGGACCTTGTCGCCGCCCACGATCCGCTCCGCTGCGATTGCCCTCGCATCCTCGGCAACAAGAGCCGCAATCGGCTCTCCTGTCGCCATGTCGACGCGGCTCGTAACGCCGTCCAGCGTTGTCAGGATCGCGACGGCTCTGCCATCTTGCATAGTGGCGCGCATCTCCGCGATCTGCATGTCTTCTGTCGCAAGGTCGCTGCCTTCGATGATCAACGGTGATTGCGGCTGATCAATGCGCAGGTGATTGCCGCGCACCTCCGCGATAGGCTTGCTGACCATAAATAGGCCGGTCGCGATCCACATTACGATCGGTACACCAACCAGCCATCCAAGCCAGATGTGCCATTTGACGAAAAGCCGCATTGTTTTGGCCATAGTGGTTATCCGTGCAGGATTGTCGCGAGTGTGTCCGCCGCAGCAATGCAATCAAGATCGCTCCAGCGCGGGCCGATAACCTGCATTCCGCAAGGCAGCTTTGCGCCTTCATAGGTGCCGTGTCCAATCGGGAGGACTGTTGATGGCAGGTTCGGGAAAGACGCAAGTCCGGCCCATGTCAGGCCAGCGCCAGCGGGCATATCTTCGCCATTCACGCGAATGGTCGAGTTGAAAACCGAGCCATCCAGATGCGGAATCGCCAGAACGGGCGCGGGCGGGGCAAGCACGAAATCATAGGTTTCAAACAGTTGCGCCCAGAGGAATTCGTTTGCTGCTTGCGCATCGAGCAAGTCGAACCAATCCGCAGCGCTGGCTTGTTTGCCATCGGGTGAGGGAGCACCGCGGGCCATGCAGATGTTGAGCATCCGCAAATAGTCTTCCTGTTGCCGGGCAAGGTCGGGCACAAGTTTGCTGGCATGGTCTATCTTCAACCCGCCGCGCTCGAGACGTTTGAGCGCGGTATTGGTCGGCTCAAGCACGCTTACATCAACCGGACTATCGGGGAATTCGGTGATCGCCAGAATACGGCAATCGCGCAGACGTTTCTTGCTGCGACGAAGCGGTACGCTCGCGCCGAGCTCGGTTAGAAGCGCAAGATCTCCGGCTGTGCGGGCTAGCGGGCCAGCAATCGAAAGCGCACCATCATGCGCCGCGACAAAGCCTTCACGTTTCGCCATTTGCGGGTGATCGTGACCTCGTTTGCTCACCAGGCCCCAGGACGTCTTGTGCCCCCAAATGCCGCAGAAATGGGCGGGAACGCGGACAGAGCCGCCAATATCGGTGCCATATTCGCAAGGGACCATACCGCTGGCCACGGCAGCTGCGCTGCCCCCTGAGGAACCGCCCGGCGATCGTTCGGGGTTGTGAGGGTTATTCGAGCGGCCATAGACCGAGTTGAAACTCTGCCAGTCAGACAGATCGATCGGCACATTGGTTTTGCCGATGATAATCGCACCAGCGGCTTTCAAACGGCGGACAAGTTCGGAATCGCGCGGCGCGATGTAGTCAGTCAGATGTTCGTGTCCCCAACAGGATTGAAGTCCTTCGACATCGAAGCTTTCTTTGACGGTCATCGGGACGCCAAATAGAGGCTGAAAGTCGGGTGCACCGTTGGGATGGATTGCCTGTTCTTCTTTCGCACGCGCTTCGGCATAGGCGCGTTCAAAATCAGGAACGGCCAAGGCGTTGATTTCGGAATCCAGCTTTCCGATACGAACAATCGCCGCATCAACCGCTTCATGCGGAGTCAGATCACCCTTGCGAATAGCCGCAGCGGTTTCAAGCGCGCCGGGTTTGTCGGTGAGTTTTGGATAAGCCACAGCGTGAATTCCCTTGATACGTGCGCCATCCGGCTATTGCGGTGCGTAGCGGATTTGCGTTTCCCCGTCCGCCGATACCGGAAGGAACAGGCCTTCGCCATAGGCTGTCAGCTGCCCGGTGGATACCTTTTCGATGTCGGTCGTAATGGTGAAATCGCCGAACTGTTTTGATGCTATCGCTTTATCAACCTTGCCCATCAATTCGCTAAAGTCGTCTTCGAAATTCTGTGTCAGCGCGTCTTCGATGGTCGATGAGAAATCCTGTGTCTTGGCAATTTCCAGCAGAACGTTGGTGGTAAAGCGTGTCGTTTCGACCTGATAATCAGGCTCGACGAATTCGATTTTGCGAGAGTTTTCTGCATTGTGGGGGAGGGCGGTAAGCCAGACTGTTCCGCTTGCCGGTTTATCCCGCTCATCTGACTTCCACGCTTCGAATTCCACACCGACTGCCACGCGATAATCGCTGGTGCCGTATACCGTCACAGAGCGCAATTCGACCATACGGTCTCCGATTGCAGGTACAGGAAATGGGCGCTCGGCACGCTTTTCAAGAGCGCGTTTTATCACACCCTCCAACTGATCATAATCCGCAATCACCGGTAAGGTGAGCGCGAGCTTCGCGTCCGAAGCGGCTCGTTCCATCATATCGGGCAGCGGGTTGGCTTCCGGTGCCGGCGGCTTTTCGCCAACAAAGATTTCCGTCGATGCGTTGAGCCGCATCGAGACGATGATAGCATTTCGCGAAGCACTATAGCCGTCGTAGCCCAAACCCCGCGGTGTCAGCCGCATCCAGACGGGCGGGTTTTTGCTGTTGAGCGACAGGACGGAATACCCTCGCTCCCACATCGGTTCGATCTGGCTGCGTAGATTGAGCTTCGCAATCTCCCGCTCTAATGTCTGTTCCAAAGTTCTGATGACCTTGCTCAGCCGCTCATCCGCTTCGTTTGCGAATGTCACTTTCTGACCAAGCAGCGACACGGTGGGGGGCTGCCGCCAATCGTAATTGATCGAAACCTTTCCGCGCACGGACCAATCCTTACGCACCGAAAGCCTCACCCTCGCGGTAACCGTCGCGCTGGCGGTCGCCGTCTTCTTGTCAATAATGCCGGCGATGTCATTCGCAGTCATTTTTGCGCGGATCGGCATGGTCACAATCAGGTCTTGGCCTCTACCCCGCAGGGTCAATTTACCGCGCGAGACAGCACCTGCCAGATCGCATTTAATCTTGGGCGATTTGAGCGTGACACCGAGCACTTCGGTCCGCTGAGACGGAACGCATTCAGCGTTTGCCCTATTGAGTGACCACAGCCGCGTTGGCACTTCACTCTCAAGTGCGCGGCGCATAGGCGCAAGGCTCATTTCGATATCGGTTGCGAGGGTCGATTGGCCATCGGGCACCTCGATTGCATCGTTTAAGCGCGGTGGAGGTTTGACCTCTTCCTGAAACGAGCAACCTGACAGGGCGAGCGGGATCGCAAGCGCAAAGCCCATAATACGCGCAGCCATGCTGCTGATATGTTTGTGCCCCAAAGTGATAGCGCCCCCTCTCACCATTTGTGTTTAGGCGAGAGGGGGCGCTGAATCAATTTTGGTAGTGATTTCCGCCGCTAAAGGACGGCATTCGTTACATATGGATCGGCTTGCCGCGCACGCCCATCGCCGCTTCCTTCATGGCTTCGGCATGGGTGGGGTGAGCGTGGCAGGTATAGGCGATGTCTTCTGATGTCGCGCCGAATTCCATCGCGATGCCCGCTTCGGCAATCATCGTACCTGCGACGCTGGCGATGCACCATACGCCCAGAACGCGGTCGGTCTCCGCATCGGCGATGACTTTTACGAAGCCATCTGGCTCGTGATTGGTCTTTGCGCGGCTGTTCGCCATCATCGGGAATTTGCCGACCTTGATTGCTTTCTTGTCGCCGCCAGCCTGTTCGATGGCTTGCTCGGTTGTCAGACCGACGCCAGCGATTTCGGGCAGGGTGTAGACGACATTCGGGATCACGTCGTGGTTCACAATGCCGGTTTCGCCAGCGATGTTTTCCGCGACCGCAATGCCCTCATCCTCGGCTTTGTGCGCGAGCATCGGGCCGGGGACACAGTCGCCGATGGCCCAAACATTATCGACCTTGGTGCGGAAATCGTGATCAATTTCGATCTGGCCGCGCTGATTGGTTTCAAGGCCAATCGCGTCGAGACCTAGGCCGTCGGTATTCGGCTTACGCCCGATAGATACGAGCACGCAATCGACGTCCATCGTCTCCGCATCGCCGCCTGCCGCTGGTTCCATCGTCAGTGTGGCGGTTTTGCCTTTGACAGCTACGCCGGTGACTTTCGTACCAAGCTTGAAATCGATACCCTGCTTCTTGAAAATCTTGCGCGATTCCTTGCGGATATCGCCGTCGAGACCGGGCAGGATTTCGTCGAGATATTCGATGCAAGTGACTTCCGCGCCAAGGCGGCGCCAGACCGAGCCGAGCTCTAACCCGATAACGCCACCACCGATGACGACCATTTTCTTCGGCACTTTGGCAAGCTCAAGCGCCCCGGTGGAATCGACTACCACGCCTTTGTCGTTGTCGACCTCAACGCCGGGAAGGGGCGTGACGGAAGAACCGGTTGCGATGACAATGTCTTTTGCGGTGACGGTTTCGTCGCCGACTTTGACAGTGTGCGCATCCTGGAAAGTGGCGTAGCCTTTCTTCCAGTCGACCTTGTTCTTCTTGAACAGGAACTCGATGCCTTTGGTAAGACCATCAACCGCATCGATGCGCTGGGCGTGCATCTTCTCAAGGTTAAGCTTTGGCGTCACGTCCACGCCCATATCGGCCATCGTGCCATTGGCAGCGGCGTCGTAGTACTCGGATGCGTGCAGCATCGCCTTGGAAGGGATACAACCGACATTGAGGCATGTCCCGCCAAGGGTTTCCCTGCCTTCTGCACAAGCGGTTTTTAGGCCCAGCTGCGCAGCGCGGATAGCCGCGACATAGCCGCCGGGACCGGCACCGATAACAAGGACGTCGTAGTCGTATTCAGCCATTTTCTAGCTCCATGATCCCGTATCAGGTGGGATCGGAATTTCAGGGGTCAACTAGGGGATGCCGGATCAAAGGTCGATCAGCATCCGGGTTGGATCTTCGATTGCTTCCTTGATGATTTTCAGCGCGGTTACGGCTTCGCGACCATCGATCAGGCGGTGATCATAGGAGAGCGCGATATACATCATCGGACGGATCACGATCTCGCCATTCACAACCACCGCGCGGTCTTCAATCCGGTGAAGGCCAAGCACGGCGCTCTGCGGCGGGTTGATGATCGGGGTCGACATCAACGATCCGAACACGCCGCCATTCGAAATGGTGAAGGTGCCGCCTGTCATATCGGCCATGGTCAGCGTGCCTTCCTTGGCGCGCGCACCGAAATCGGCGATGTCTTTTTCGATCCGGGCAAAGCCTTTGTCCTGACAATCGCGGATCACTGGGACGACAAGGCCGTTCGGAGCAGAGACAGCGACCGAAATATCGACATAGTCGTGATAAACGATCTCATCGCCTTCGATGTAAGCGTTCACACTCGGCACGTCTTTAAGCGCAAGACACGCGGCCTTTGCGAAGAAACCCATAAATCCGAGGCGGATATCGTGTTTCTTGGCGAACAGGTCTTTGTATTTGGAGCGCGCTTCGATCACCGCGCTCATGTCCACATCGTTGAACGTGGTAAGCAGCGCAGCCTCTTCCTGAGCGCCTTTCAGACGCTTGGCGATGGTCTGGCGCATGCGGGTCATTTTGACTCGCTCTTCGCGGCGTTCGCCTGTGGCAGCTGGCGCAGCCGGTGCAGACGATGCCGCCGGAGCAGGAGCAGGGCTGCTCTTTGCTTTGGCAGCCGCAATCACGTCTTCCTTGGTCAACCGACCGTCCTTGCCAGTACCCTTGATCGTGCTCGGATCAACGCCGTGTTCCAGAACCGCGCGGCGCACAGCCGGCGACATGGTGACAGCGGCATCGCCGGTAGCTTCTTTTGACGCTGCCGGAGCGGGAGCCGCTTCTTTTGCAGCGGGAGCGGCACCGGCGCTCGCGCCTTCATCGATTACCGCGAGAACCGCGCCAACTTCGACTGTGTCGCCAACCTCGGCTTTGTGTTCGACCAAAACGCCAGCGATGGGCGAGGGCACATCAACCGCGACCTTATCGGTCTCAAGACTGACGATAGGCTCATCGGCTGCGACCGCGTCGCCCGGCTGTTTCAGCCATTCGCCGATTGATCCTTCGGTAACAGACTCGCCAAGAGCCGGGACAGTGATTTCAGTAGCCATTTTACATATTCCTCAGCGTGTTACTGGGGTGAATTCAAATTACTTCGACAGCCCGAGAGCATCGGCGACCAGCGCCTCTTGCTGCTCGGCATGACGTTTCGCGAGACCTGTTGCAGGTGATGCCGCTGCATCACGCCCGGCGTAAGTCGGACGCATGCCATTGTGGCCTGCCTGTGTGAGCGAATCCTCGATCTGGTTCTGTACGAAGAACCACGAACCGTTGTTTTTCGGCTCTTCTTGACACCAGATCACATCTTTCAAATTGGTCATGCGCTTGAGGCGCACGGCCAGTGGATCACCCGGGAACGGATAAAGCTGCTCAATGCGCACGATAGAGACGTCTTTCAGACCCTCTTCCTCACGCTTTTCGTACAGATCATAATAGACCTTGCCCGAACACAGGATGAGGCGCTTTACGTCCTTATCCGCGATTTCGGTCAGATCGGATTTGATCCGCTTGAACTGCCAATCGCCTGTAAATTCCTCGCGCGGGCTTTTTGCCAGCGGATGACGCAGCAGCGACTTTGGCGTCATAATCACCAGCGGCTTGCGGAAGCTCCGCAGCATCTGGCGGCGAAGCACATGGAAGTAGTTCGCCGGCGTGGTGATGTTGCAGACCTGGATATTGTCGTTCGCGCACAGTTGAAGGAAGCGTTCGAGGCGTGCGGAGGAGTGCTCCGGTCCCTGACCTTCATATCCGTGCGGCAGAAGCATAACGAGGCCGTTGGCACGCAGCCATTTGGCTTCACCTGCGGCAATATACTGATCGATCATGATCTGCGCGCCGTTGGCGAAGTCACCAAATTGCGCTTCCCAAAGGACCAGTGTTTTCGGGTCAGCCATGGCAAAGCCATATTCAAAGCCGAGCACCCCATATTCCGACAGAGTGGAATCGTGCACTTCGAAATGGCCGTGGGGCAGGGTGCTTAGCGGTACATATTTGTCCTCAGTCTTCTGATCGACCCAGACGGCATGGCGCTGAGAGAAGGTGCCGCGGCCACTATCCTGACCGGACAGGCGAACGCCGTATCCTTCCATAACAAGGCTGCCGAAAGCGAGTGCCTCTGCGGTGGCCCAGTCAAAGCCTTCGCCGCTTTCGAACATGTCACCTTTCGCCTTGAGCACACGGCCCAGCGTTTTGTGGATGTTCACATCATCTGGCACGTTGGTGAGCACGCGTCCAAGGCTGTCGAACATCTTCGGTTCGATCGCCGTTTCGATATTGCGACGGGCGGTTTCATCATCGGCTGGCTTGTTCAGTCCCGCCCAGCGGCCACCGAACCAGTCGGCTTCGTTGGCCTTGTAGCTCTTTGCCGCTTGAAACTCTTCTTCGAGATGCGCCACGAATTCGCCGGCCACTTCGGCGCGGTGCCCTTCGTCAATCACGCCTTCTGCGATCAGACGCTGTTCGTAATGCACGCTCACTTTCGGGTGCTTGCGGATCACATCATACATCAGCGGCTGGGTAAACTTCGGCTCGTCGCCTTCGTTGTGGCCAAAGCGGCGATAGCACCACATGTCGATCACAACATCGCGGCCAAATTTCTGGCGGTATTCAACGGCCAGTTTGCATGCGAAAGTCACGGCTTCGGGATCATCACCGTTCACGTGCAGGATCGGAGCCATCACACCCTTCGCCACGTCGGACGGGTAGGGCGATGACCGCGCGAATTTCGGCGAGGTCGTAAAGCCGATCTGGTTGTTGATGATAAAGTGCAGACAGCCGCCTGTGTCATACCCAGGCACGCCCGAAAGCGAGAGGCTTTCCCAGACAACACCTTGGCCGGCAAAGGCCGCATCGCCGTGGATCAGAACGGGCAGAACCTGCTCGGTCGTCGCGCCTTCACGCACGACTTGCTGCGCGCGGGTTTTGCCCAGCACAACAGGGTTCACCGTTTCGAGGTGCGACGGGTTAGGCACCAGAGACATGTGCACTTCGATATCGTCGAAAGTGCGATCAGTGCTGGTTCCGAGGTGATACTTCACATCGCCCGATCCGCCGACATCCTCAGGATTGGCAGAGCCGCCGGAAAATTCGTGGAAGATCACTTTGTAAGGCTTGGCCATCACATTCGCGAGGACATTCAAGCGCCCGCGGTGCGCCATGCCATAGATGATCTCGCGCACGCCCGAGCTGCCGCCGTGTTTGATCACTGCCTCAAGAGCAGGGATCATGGACTCGCCGCCGTCTAGGCCGAAACGCTTGGTCCCGACATATTTCTTGCCGAGAAACTCTTCGTATTGCTCACCGCGCAGAACGGCTGCGAGGATCGCTTTCTTGCCCTCAGGCGTAAAGTGGATCGTCTCGCCGGGGCTCTCGAATTTGTCCTGCAGGAAACGCCGCTCTTCGGTGTCGGCGATGTGCATGTACTCAAGGCCGACTTTGCCGCAATACACCTCTTTCAGGCGCTCATGAAGCTCACCCACGGTGGTCCATTCAAGGCCAAGAACGCCTCCGACAAAGACTTCGCTCGACTGCTTGCCCTCCAGCCCGTGGAATGCCAGCGACAGATCTTCTGGTGTCTTGGCGCGGTGGCTGGAAAGGCCCAGCGGATCAAGTTCAGCGGCCATGTGCCCGCGCACACGGTAAAGCCGCACCAAAGTCATCGCCTTGTTGGACAGATCAGACGCATCTTCGAGCGCCTTGTCATCAATTGGCTTGCCCGCTTTCTTGGCCGCTTTTTCCACCACAACGCGCATCTGCGTCGGGTCCATGGCAGTCGTCAGGTCAGCGCCAGAATCGCTGACCTGATCAAGCCATTTCGGATTGCCCCATGACGGACCCGGCTGGGGCCCTTCCTGATCGGACATTTGCGGTAAAAAGTCATTCGGTTCTTGACCCATTAGGGTTCTCCGTGGGGAGGAGGGAGTGGCGGGTTTACGCCAGTTCTTTGAGCATCGCGTCGAGCGTGGTGCCGAGCTCGCTTGGCGAAGGCGAAACGCGGATGCCCGCATCTTCCATCGCCGCGATCTTGTCATCCGCGCCGCCTTTGCCGCCAGATACGATCGCACCGGCATGGCCCATACGGCGCCCCGGAGGCGCTGTGCGGCCAGCGATAAAGCCGACGGTCGGCTTGCTGCGACCCTTTGCGGCTTCTTGCTTGAGGAACTCGGCGGCTTCTTCTTCCGCCGATCCGCCAATCTCGCCGATCATGATCATCGATTTTGTGTCTGGATCGTCAAGGAACAGGTCGAGCACGTCGATAAAGTTGGTGCCGTTAACCGGATCGCCGCCAATGCCGACTGCGGTCGTCTGACCAAGGCCAACGGCCGTGGTCTGGTGCACGGCTTCATAGGTGAGCGTGCCGGAGCGCGAGACAACGCCAACGCTGCCTTTTTTGAAGATGCTGCCCGGCATAATGCCGATTTTGCATTCATCAGGGGTGAGGACGCCGGGGCAGTTCGGGCCGATCAGACGCGACTTGCTGCCGGTTAGCGCGGCTTTGGCGCGAACCATATCGAGCACTGGAATGCCTTCGGTGATGCAGATGATAAGTTCCACCTCTGCATCGATAGCTTCGCAAATCGCATCAGCAGCAAAAGGAGGCGGTACGTAGATGCACGAAGCCGTCGCGCCGGTCGCTTCTTTCGCTTCGCGCACGGTGTTGAATTGCGGCACGCCAATATGCGTGGAACCGCCTTTACCAGGCGTAACGCCAGCCACCATTTGCGAGCCATAGGCAATCGCCTGCTCGGTGTGGAATGTACCGGTGTTTCCGGTCATCCCTTGAGTGATGACCTTGGTGTCTTTGTTGATGAGGATGCTCATTCTTGATCGCTCTCTTCTTTGGCAGTGTCTGTTGTGTTGTCTGGAGTGAATTTGCGAAAGCTCAGTATATAGAAACCCGGATAGAAAACATCTTCCGGCAGGTCCGACTGAGTGGAAAAAGAGTTGGTGTACCGTGCAATCGTGCGGACATGCGTTGGCGAGATATTGTCCCAGACCCAAGTGCCGTTGCGCAGATCACCCGGTGAATTTCCAATCCCTGCATCAGCGTCTTTGCCGAACACTGCGCCGAGCAACTTGCCCGAGGGCATAAAGGGAAGGTCGGGCACCATTGTTACGCAAAGGTATTCCGTAGCGCCGATGTTACCCAGTCCTTCGACAGATGCCGCAGGGGCACCGTCTTCCGCTTCAACGGAACGGATCGCCATGAACTGGATAAGGTCCAGGCCCTCGACCGTCTTGTCGTAGACGTTGACGTTGGCCTTAAGGGTATTGCTTTCGGCTTCGAATTTCGCCGCATGCTCGGCCAAAACTGGGTCTTCGATGTCGCGCTTTACCCAATCAACGCTGAGCATGTCGCCCTTCGGGACAAAGCCGTTGACCGCAGGGCAATCCAGAAGGTGTGCCTCCATGGCATCCACATACGCCAGCGTGGCATCATGTGCCGCCGCTGGCGTTGCGAATGCAAAAAGGCAAAAGGGGATCGCGAAACGCATCAAGCGAGCGAGCTATCCAGGCCCTTACACGCTTCGAGCAATTCCTCGACCGCATCGGTCGATACTTTGAGGTTCGCTTTCTCTTCGTCGGTCAGTTCGATTTCGACCACATCTTCGGTGCCGCCTGCGCCGATTACGGTCGGTACGCCGACATACATGCCGTCAACGCCGTATTTGCCCGTCACATAGGATGCCGATGGCAGAATGCGTTTCTGGTCGCCCAAATACGCTTCGGCCATAGAAATCGCGCTGGTGGCGGGGGCGTAATAGGCCGAGCCATTGCCAAGCAGTTTCACGATTTCGCCGCCGCCAGCGCGGGTGCGGGCTACGATTGCGTCGAGGCGGTCTTCCGAAACGCCTTTGATCTTGGCCATGTCTTTGACCGGAATGCCGTTGATCGTGGAGTAGCTGAGGACGGGAACCATAGTGTCGCCATGGCCGCCCAAAACAAACGCGTTCACATCCTTCACGCTGCAATCAAATTCCCATGCGAGGAAGGTTGCGAAACGCGCGCTGTCGAGAACGCCCGCCATGCCGACCACTTTGTTGTGCGGCAGGCCGGAAAATTCGCGCAGGGCCCAAACCATCGCATCGAGCGGGTTGGTGATGCAGATTACGAACGCATCGGGCGCGTTGTTCTTGATACCTTCGCCAACGGCCTTCATCACTTTCAGGTTGATGCCGAGCAGGTCGTCGCGGCTCATGCCCGGCTTGCGCGGCACGCCTGCAGTCACGATGATAACATCGGCGCCCGCGATATCGGCGTAGTCATTGGAGCCGGTGATTTTTGCATCGAAGCCTTCGATCGGGCCGCACTGGCTAAGGTCGAGCGCTTTGCCTTGAGGCATGCCTTCGGCGATGTCGAATAGAACGATATCGCCCATTTCTTTCTTCGCAGCGAGGTGGGCGAGTGTGCCGCCAATCATACCGGAGCCGATCAGAGCGATTTTTTTGCGGGCCATTCGAAAGATTCCTTCCCAGAATTCATCGGGACGAAAACAATCCTCAATTCAAAAGCGCGAGCCTCGTCCCGTGAGGCCATGGCTTATGAACGTGTTGTCTGCGGGGTAGGCGGGTGCATGTACGATTGCAACCGGCAAAAGACCGTATGTGACAACTATCTTTGCATATAGTTCGCAATTGCAATAAGGTATTTAGCTGCGCGACGTCACTGGGCATTCGCGCATATTTTTGCGCCAAAGACCGTCGCAGTGTTACAAGTTTTAGGTAGATGCCGGTTTCGGCAGTATCCTGACGGTTAGCCGACGACCTTCTTGGTATCGCCTTCGCGTTCCTGCGTCAGCAGCATCGCGGCGAGATAGTCTGGCACAGCGCGGCTGAAATAGAAGCCTTGGCCCAGAGTACAGCCGGCTTCGAGTACAGCCTCAACCTGATCGATGGTTTCAAGGCCTTCAGCCACGATTTCCATCTCAAGCGTTGATCCCATTTCGGCAACAGCACGGATGATCGCGTCGCTCTTACGCCCGACATTTTTGCCAGAGACAAAGCTGCGGTCGACCTTAATCTTGTTGAACGGATATTTGTTGATGTAGCCGAGCGAGGAATATCCCGTTCCGAAGTCATCCAACGCGAATTTCACGCCGATGTCCGAAAGTTCCTGAATGAAGTTTGAGGTCGCGTGATTGTCTTCGACAAACAGGCTTTCGGTTACTTCTAGTTCGAGGCGATGCGGGTCCAATCCAGCTTCGCGCAAAGCGTTGCGGATACCAAGCGCTGCACCTGGTGCACGGATCTGCAATGGAGACAGGTTCACCGCGACGGTAACGTCTTCCGGCCAGGTCGCGGCCACTCGCGCAGCTTGCGCTGTGATCCAGTTGCCAAGCGTTACAATAACGCCGGTTTCTTCGGCAACTGGGATAAATTCATCCGGACGCAGTTCGCCCTTTACCGGGTGGAACCAGCGCACAAGCGCTTCAAAGGTGCGAATTCTACCGGTTTCCAAATCAACGATCGGCTGGAAGAAGATCGACAGTTCTTCGCGTTGGATCGCGGCGCGCAATTCATCCTCAATCTCGCGCCGCCGGACCAAATCGCGGGTCATTGAAGCATCAAAGAAGCGCGTCTGACCGCGTCCACCTATCTTCGCGTGATAAAGCGCAAGGTCGGCGCTTTGCATCAGAGTATCTGTGTCAGCGCCGTCTTCAGGCAACAAGGCGACACCCAGTGATGCGCGTACTTCCAAGCGATCGCCGTCGATCCGCATTGGACCCATGATTTCCGCATGGATTTCGCTTGCGAGGAGTTCTGCATGTTTGCGGTCGGTGATAGGGCAGAAGATAACGAATTCGTCCCCGCCAAACCGCGAAACGGTTGAACCTTCCGGACAGACATCGGAAAGCCGGCGGGCCACTTCGCTAAGAACCCGATCACCGACCGGATGGCCAAGCAGGTCGTTCACTTCTTTAAAGCGATCAAGATCGATCCAGATCAGCGCCAAATGGCTGTCATCATCGATGCTCATCATGGTCTCGACCATTGCGTGATTCAAACCGGCCCTGTTGGCCAGTCCTGTGACGACATCTGTGCGGGCAAGGATTTTCATCCTGTCAGCGAGTTTGGCACTGGTTTCCGCTGATGCGATGGAATCGCGAAGCACATTGAAAATGTTGCTGGCAATCGAGATCATTGCCGGGATCAACAGAAGGATCGTCAAGCCAAGAGCAATAAAGCCCGGTGATCCCGTCCAAAACGCCGCTAGCGCGATGGGTACGCATGAAAGGCTCAACTGTCCGATTGCAATTGTCAGACGGCCCGCATTGCGCGCCGAAACACCGATGCCGTAACCCAGAGCATTTGCTACCATAAGGACTTCGACTTGCGTCGTTGTACCGATCAGAATGGTGAACGCAGCGGTGCAGCCGAGCACTAAAGCAAAGCTGAAGGCTCCGACTTCATAGACGAATTCAAGTTTAGCGGTGCTGTTGCCCTCTGAATCTGGCGAAAGACCAAGCGCAGCTACTATCCGGGCTACTGCGATCACCGAAAGAAGGATTGCAGCGATATAGAGTTCATTCCGATCGGCGATCCACGCCGCCACAAAAGCTGCTGAGACGGTTGCAAGCGCGCCGATCGCCAAACTTGATGGTTGGGCATAGAGCGATTTGACCAGCATACGCTGAACGCGCGCGGAAACTTTGTCCGAGCGGTCCCGCCGTTTATGCAGCGCGCGAACTTTCGCGAATGGTCTAAGCGCTTTCATACCCAACCCGCAATAAAGCGAAGACGTCAAGGTCAGGTTAACAGGATAGTTACCCAGATTTTCCGCAGAAATTCTAGAGTTTTACCGCGCTGCGAAATCAATTGGCTGCGCCGCCAATCGGCTGGGTCAGGTCACATTTTTGGCGTTTATGCCCGCCTCAGCGGTCGCAGCGAGTCGGCGATCAAGCGTCCTCGTGATGCTCATCCACCAATCATAGGCATGGCGGTCGCCTGCAAAAAACGCCTGTTCGGCATGCGCACGGGCTGAACGCGCAGCGCCCAAACCGTGCTCTGCAAAATGCCGCAGAGCGGCGCGCAGCACCTGATCATTGGGAACCGAATTGCTATTGTCGTTCGCGGCTTGCTCAATCGCACGGCGGACGACGGTCCGGTCGATTGGTGTGCAGGCTGGAAAACGCGCTTGGCTATTAAGGGCGGCAAAGCGGATCGACATTCAGAGGTAACACCCAGATTGTTTGCGCCATTGCCCTCTGCAGGTGAGCGAACCGGTTCGTTCGCTGTTGATGAGGTGAGCGCATAGTTGCGACTTGATCCACCGTTTAGGCGCAGGGTCTCTAAGGCTTGGTTCCGGAACAGGGTTTCGAACCTGTTAACCGCGTTTCTGCGTCGCGCGGATTTAAGGTGTTTCGGATGCCGGTTCAGCCGCGGCATCGGCACTGGAACTATCGGCTGGTGCAGGGCGCTTTTTCCATTGGCCAGCGCGCGCATATTCTTCTTTCACTTGGCCAGTGCCGCCATAGGCAGGTGTGGCCTGTTCTGGCTGAACTGGAAGCGGCTCGAGAGATGCTGATGCCCGATTGGCTGGCCTGCTACTCGCGATTGGAGCATTGCTGCTGGCTGCTCGATTTTGAGCCGATGCGGCAATGGGCGCGACGGATACGGCTGGTTCGGTGCGACTGCTGACCCCTGGTTCGAAGCCGGAATAGCCAGAGTTAAACGCCGATTTTTCGCCATTGGCACCGCGATTGCGGTAAAACCGGTGGGCACCGATTGTCCCGACATGATCGAGGGAGCTTGCCCATTTCGGGTTCACCCAAAGAGTGTGGTAATGGGTCGCGTGACCGATTGGCGCGTAGACACTTCCCGCGAGTGCATCAGATGCGAGGCTTTGGGCACGCTGCCAGCTTGCCCCTTTTGCGCGGCGCGAAAGGCTGCCGTCGCAAGTGAAAGAGAATTGGCAACCGGTGGATCGCTTCGATCCTTGATAGACAACGCCGCAAACGCTTCCCGGCCAGCTGCGGTGGGCAACACGGTTGAGCACAACCTGCGCCACGGCGCGTTGTCCCGCTACGCTTTCACTGGCCGCTTCGTACCAGATTGCCTGCGCCAAACATTGCTGAGCGCGGCCCAGTGAATTGCCAGAAACCGATGCGAAGAACGGATTGGCGGCAGGACCCGCATCAATCATTTGACCAAGTTCGCGCCCGTCTTCCGCGCCCGTATCAAGTGCATCGGTGGTCGGCAGTGCGACCAGAGCCTCGCTAGGCGGATCGGCAAGATAGAAGAACGCCGAACCGGGAAAGCTCATTCCTGGCCGTTCGAATGGCATCACCGGAAGCTCGGCTAGATCGCTTCTAACACTTTCGGATTCTAACGGGGCGGAACCCGCAATTGCGCCAAAATCTCCCGGTGCAGCCATCGCCGGTACAGCGAGAATGGCGAGCAGAAGAGCTATTCTGCCATAAATAACCGGGCGTTTCGTTTCGACCGCTTCCACGCGCGACGCGTCCGGCAGTCTGATGACTTCCGGTGTGGAGCGAGCGAAGGTTCGCTGGGCGAGGGAGCGGATTGAATTCATAGCGCGAAAACGCGCGTATCGAGGCGCCCTCTATAATGCGAGCGCGCCGGAATGGCCGTCCCGAAAGCGGACAATGATTGCGAGCCTCCTTAACAACGATCTGAAGCGAGCTTGCGGAGCTTCTTCGAGCGCCCTAACGCTTAGGAAAGACAGGGATTGAACTGCGTGCCGGCATTTGAATATATCTCAGGCAGAGATTTGGGTGTTGCCGCTGCGCTGACGGCTGGGGCCATGCTTGCATCGTGCTCCGGGGCGGTGACATCGACACCAGAGGACGGTTCTGGCAGCCCACCCACATTTGTGAGCCTCAACCCGTGTCTTGATGCAATACTCGTCGAAGTCGCAGACCCGCGGCAGGTACTCGCTCTTTCCCATTATAGCCGGGATGCCAATTCCAGCTCCATCGAACCGGACATTGCAAATCGCTTTGGCGTTACGGGTGGGACAGCAGAGGAGGTGCTGGCATTGGAGCCGGACATCGTTCTCGCTTCCAGCTTTATTTCACCCGCGACGCGCAATGCGTTTGAGCGCTTGGATTTACGCGTGGAAACCTTTGGCAGCCCTGCGACCGTGGAGGAAAGCCTGAAGCAAGTCCGTGAATTGGCCGAGCTGACTGGTGAAACGGAATTGGGTGCAGATTTGATCGACCGTATTGGCGCTGACACAAACTCCCGGGCTGCGGCTGAAAGCGGCCGAACATATTCGGCACTGCTATGGCAACCGGGGCAGATTGTGCCTGGCGATGCGACTCTGGTTGGTGAGCAGTTGCGCTGGGCAGGATTTACCAACCACGCCGCCGCGCGCGGGCTGGGTCAGGCCGATTTCGTGTCTCTGGAGACAATATTGGCCGATCCCCCTGACATTCTGCTGATCGCTGGGGACAGGGCGGGGCAGACGCATCCACTTCTCGAAAATTTGCGCGGCACGCTCGTCGCCGAATTCGATCCGAAGCTGCTCTACTGCGGAGGGCCCACCATCCCTCTGGCACGCCAACGATTGCTCGATATTCGCGCCGAATTTGAACGGAATTATTGGCGGGCGAACCATTGATGAACCGAGCGTCCTTAATCTTTGCATTGTTGCTTGCGGTGTTGGTGCCGTTGTCATTACTTACCGGACGTGTCTGGATTGATCCGGCCACGACTCCCAACGCTACGCTTATCTTGATGGAGCTTCGTTTGCCGCGCGCGGCTCTTGCAATTGTGGTCGGTGGGGGGCTGGGCGCTGCGGGGGCGGCGATGCAAGGGTATTTGCGCAATCCATTGGCCGATCCGGGCCTGTTCGGGATCGCGCCCATGGCGGCGCTGGGCGCGGTGGCGAGCTTCTGGTTTGGAGCGATGCTTCCTCCCGCGATTGCCGCGTGGAGCTTGCCTGCCTTTGCATTGGCGGGAGCTGCACTGGCGATGGCGCTTCTCGCACTGATCGCAGGGCGCACGTCCTCCGGGGCAGGTGGCGGAATTGCCCTATTCACACTAGCGGGCCTTATGATCGCGAGCCTCGCAGGTGCGCTGACTGCACTGGCAATCACGATGGCCCCCAATGCCTTTGCGATGAGCCAGATTGTAATGTGGCTTAACGGCGCGCTCACGGATCGTTCGTGGCAGGAAGTGTGGATCGCGACACCTCTAGTGGCGCTCGGCATTGGTACACTTGCGATGGCTGCGCGGTCATTGGACGCTCTGACCTTGGGCGAAGATGCGGCGCGGTCCATGGGGGTTGATCCTTCGCGTTTGCTGGCGTTGTTGGTCGTCGGTGTCGGGCTGACGGTCGGCGCAGGGGTCGCGGTTGCTGGCATCATCGGATTTGTCGGGCTGATCGTGCCGCATTTAGTCCGGCCATTCACGGATCGCTTGCCCTCAAGCTTGATTTTGCCCAGCGCTCTTGCCGGAGCGTGTCTTGTGCTGATTGCGGATAGCGCTGTGCGTATCCTACCATTCGTCACAGAGCTGAGGCTGGGCATCGCTCTTTCCCTTATCGGAGCGCCGTTCTTCCTGTGGCTGCTGCTTCGTATGCGGAGGGGCGCGCTATGACTTTAGCAACAAAAAGCCTTTCTCTTGATCGCGGGGGCAAAAGGGTTCTGAGCGATGTCACAACCAGCCTCGAGCCGGGCACGATTACGGCGATTGTCGGCCCCAATGGTGCGGGCAAATCGAGCCTTTTGATGGCACTGGCGGGACTGTTGGAGCTGGGGGCAGGCGAGGTCACGCTTGAAGACACTCCGCTGCACTCAATGTCCGCGCAAAACAGAGCCCGCGCGCTTGGATACCTGCCGCAAAGCGCAGAGATTGCATGGGATGTGGCGGTCGAAACGCTCGTGGCTTTGGGCCGCCTGCCGCACCGAGATCGCGGACATGCAGCCATCGACGCCGCAATCGATGCGCTTGCGCTTGGCGAGTTCCGCAAACGCCCCGCCAGTCAGCTATCCGGCGGAGAGCGCGCCCGCGTACTGCTCGCCCGCGTGTTGGCAGGCGAGCCAGACTGGATACTGGCCGACGAACCGCTAGCCGCGCTTGACCTCGCGCATCAATTAAACCTGATCGAACACCTCAAATCCTGCGCCAAGGCAGGGCAGGGGGTCGTGATTGTGCTCCACGATCTGGCGCTGGCGATGAACCACGCGGATAGGGTGCTTGTGCTGCACGAGGGTAAGGTGATCGCCGATGGCCAGCCCGGCGATGCGCTCAACGAGAGCGTCATCGCGCAAGGCTGGGGCGTCAATACGCGCTGGATCGGTGAGGGCGGCGCACAGGCTTTGGTAACCTGCTAGCGGCTTATGGGTATTCAAAGACTACACCGATTCGCCCAAAAAGCGTGTGTTTCGCGTTTTCTCTAACAACGCGCGTACATGTTCAGAAGCAGCCGCCCGATCATGCAATTCACCAGATCTAGACCATGAAAAAACATCATCAGAGTTGTTCGAATTGTACCATATGCATGCCCAGCTACATTGAGGCAAAATCAGTAGCCTAGGTGCGAATTTGGATTTAGACTTTAGTGAATATACCGCCTCGGTTGAACGAATAAGTCCCAGAAAAAAGGCGCTTCCATCATACGTGACTTGTGTCAATTCAGGGTCTGAAGCCGTTTTGTGAAAATCTAGCAATACTGCCTTAGCCGCGCCGGAAAATGTGTATCGCCAACCTATGCGATCGCAATCCTGTGGCTGGTCAAAACTCTCTGGATCGCAATGATATATCGGAATTGATGAGAGTCTTCCGATTGGGACCTCTGCGCCCAAGAATTCTGGGTCCGAGAGCAAAGACACAGCAATTTCCTGTGCCTTCTTTGATGTGCGAACTGTTCTAATAGCTGCCATTATCGTTGCCATGGTTTTGGCAGAAAAAACGACACGATGCGGCCCGTTGTTCTGCCGGTTTGGAAAGTTCGTAAATTCATAGAATTCAATAGATAAACATTCGTTTGGTAAGCATCAGAATAAGATGGATCATATACTTTGAGGAGAAGGTTCTGGTTGGCGTACTGATATCCATAGAGACACGTTAAATGAGTGAAACCGGTGCTGTATCCATATCTATCAACCCACGCATAACGACATGGTACTGGCACTCCTCTTTGAAGCGCAGACATAACGTTGTCGAGATTCTCAACCGAGGTTCGATTGTAAACGAAACTCAATTTGAGCTTTGCACACAAGCGAGGCAGGAAAACATCAGAATCTGCCGGATGATTTTGCGTTTCGGTTCCCATCAATCGCGCCACTTGGCGTTGTTTTACAGACTTGCCATAACGTCTCGCAATTGCCGTCCCGACTGCAGCCCAGCACCACTCTGACTTTTCTTGAGGATGAAAGTAGTTGAAAGTGGATATGGTAAAACGACCTCGCATTCGCCTATTTGTAGGCACCGGGATCGGTGCGTATGGCGTGCTAACTCTAGGCCGAGTCATGGATCAATATGGCCACTGGAGTAGGCGCTGGGCCCCGCCATTACTCCTCGACCTCCTCTAGCGTTAGCGCGTCTCGAATGCGCTTTTCGAGTTCTGCGATTTGCGCGTCCAGGGCTAAGACGGCAATCCTTTCATTGCGCAATTCGATCTCTGACGGGGTAGTCGCGGATAAGCCTGAAAGCTCATCTTGTCTCGTTTGAATATCTCTTTGTTTGGTTAGGTTGTCCAACTCAAGCGTGAGACGGTCATTCTCGAGCTGCAATTCAGACTTTTTCGCATCGTTCGCTGCTGTAGCTGCATCTCTAACCGCCAATATATCAGCGAGAGCCAGCTCGCCTGATTTTAGAAGCTCGGTGCCGCTGTCTTTTGTCTTTTTGTACTCAATTTTTGTGGGCGTGCCATCAAGAGCAAAGGTCGCCGAGATGGAGTTGTTTTCACCAAATCCGTTCGTAAGAGGCAAAAGGCGAAAGCGCCCAAGCTGCGCAATCCGGATGTTTGCGTCGATAACTGGTTTTGTGCTCCTCTCACCCGTGAGTGTCATCCGAACTTGCTCGGGTGATCGAAATACGAAGCCTTGCTCCGCCTTTCCTGCATCTGACCTATCACTAGTATCCGCTGCTTTGAGTTCAGCTTCGCAAGCGGAAGGTTCTGTTCCTATGCATATATTTTCGGCTGCACTGTCAGCACCAAATTTCAGTTTCGCTGTGAGCAGTTTTTCGAAGTCTTTTGCCGTCTGGCTTGGTTTTGTTTCTCCGTTTTGAGCGGTTGTTTCAAACTTGGCGAGCGCCTTTTCCTTCAAAATCACTTTTTTGAATTTGTCCAATTTGCCTTTGTCGGGCCTGATAAGAAGGTCCTTCTCGGTCAGACTTTGCTCCTTCAGTTCGAAGGTTCCAGTGAGTGTCAATTCCTTGTCCAGGAGCGCCAGAGCCGCTGTGATCTTTTTCAAAGCTGCGGCGTCTTTTTTCGATTTCTTGATCAGGGTGGTCAGTTCTAGCTTTTCAGATTCTGCTAGAGCGCCCAAGGCTGCTTTGGCTTCAAGCAGTGCAATTTCTGATGCGGCTTTTGTGGCGGATTTGCCAATTTTTTTAGCCTCATTCACAAGGCTATTGCGGCCTTTTACAAGTTCAAATGCTTCGGGCGTGCATGGATCAAACAGGTAAGCTGTCTCTCCAGGGTTGGGTGTTCCGTCGGCGCTAATCGGGGGTATACCAAAAGCAAGTTTAGCGATGGAGCCAGCGATTTTGATCCCGCTTCCGATGGCCGCAGGCTCTTGACCCTGAACGCTTGCGTTGATCGACTTAATAATTGCGGTGTTCGGATGATATTCGATCGCAACTTGGGTTGTCTTGAATGCTTTCGAGAGATCCTCATAGTTCAGAGTATAGCTGGGGCCTTCAATCGATCTGATTGTGTGGGACCCCACCAAGCCAAATTCGAGCGGTAGACTGGCATTATCGATTTCTACAGGCGTCGGGGATTTTCCAATCGGTTTATCAACAGCGACCAGCTTACCTCCAACAATTCGAAGTTCTTTGCCTGTTTCGTCATAAAAGACTGGCGGGCCTCCCTCGTCCTTTCGCTTCGTGACGATCTGTGGGCATCGCTTAAGCGTCCATTGTGCTACGACCTTAAGCTCAGTCGTGGGCAAGCGATATGGAATGCCTTCTGGCTTTCTCGTATTATCGGCGAGGGCACCATCGTGCGCGACAGACAGATGTGTCTTACTACACCCGCCAAGCGCCACGCTGCTCGCCGCCAAAATCAAAACCAATTTCTTCATTATGTGCCCCACAAAACGGAGGCGGCCATTCACGGATGGCTTTATTGCATGAGCAAACGTCTTCCGGCTTTCGCCAATCCACGCTGACCATGCAGCAGAACCCACCGGGGAATGACCGCCCCGCTGATATCTTTGCGACCCTAGGTGCGACCCAAAGGGCTTCGTGGAAGACTAGCAAAGAGGCCTATAGGGATACGCGCTGATCAGGGCTGGGGAACTTTAGTTTTCCTGTAGCCCCCACTGAAAACATTGAAGAATTTTAGGCGGACTTGTATTTTTTCGACAAACGTTGGGTTCTTAAGTTTGTTAACGCAAAAGTTCGTGGCTTGTCTTGCGCGGACACGGCAGGGCAGGCGATAAGCAGGGTATGGCTTTAGAGATCACATCGCGTCTTGACCTCGTGGATTGGTTTGAGGATCAGTCCAGTGGCTGGGCGGTATTGATTTCATTGCGTGCAGTCCTGAGAGCTGGACCGCTCGCGTTCGATCCTAATGGCTGGAATGATGAAAGCTCTGGCTCGCTCGCATCTTTGACAGTTTTTCGAGCACTCAGCGCCTCGCAGGCAAGACTAGAATACCCGACAGACGAGGGAGTTCGTGCTGCGAATCTTGCTGGAGTAACCGCCGATAACACTGCTTTCTGGTCGGATACGAACGACACACTTTCGCGTTCAGTAATATATACGCTTGATGCGTGTTCACAATTGGCTTTTGCCGCAGCCTCAGAAGGTAATGCGCTCACAGTGCACGCCAGCGATGCAGTTTTTGATGCCGCTGTTGCCGCCAACGGAGACATCCCTGATACTCAAAGCCCTGCCGATAATGTTTGGCAAAGTGTGTTGGGCGATTGTGATAGCGTTAAGATGGGCGCAGCTCTCAAGAATTTGAAAGCGAAACCGCTTTGGAATGAGCGTCCGGACTGGTTTATTGACACTTGGTCGAATGCTTCGAAATGGCTGTCATCTGCCGGTTTGGGCTTCGAAATCTGGCGTGAATGGTACTACGGGCGGCTCGAAGGCCTACCGCATGCCTTCGCCAACTTCGACGATGCGGCTGACGAGAAATTTTACAGCTGGCTTGTAAAGCATGGAAGCGCTTGGTGGAAACGCGAACCCGCCGAGGTCAATGCCGAAATCAAGACTTTCGTCGACAGTTTGCGGAAACCGAACGTCCCCTCTGACGAAGAGTTGGAACAAAACCCCCGTGCCTTTACCTTCTCGCTCGACAGTGAAGGACGCACGGAGCTCGATGAAGATGTGTTGCCCAACGGTCTTCAGGGTGATGCTGACGAACGTGACAATCACTCTGAAATTCTGCGCCTGATCGAGAACGCTGTTCTGGCCACTGCTGGTGATACCAACGCCAAGGACATGGCCGAGCCTACAGATCTGCTGAAAGAGGCTGTTGGCGAAACTGTTGAGGCATTGCGTCCTCGCTTATTCGTACTTCGCGCGCGCGAAATTATCCGACAGGTGAATGAGCGCGAAAGCGGGGAGAGTATGAACCCGCAGCTTTCCGAGAAGCAGCGTGATGCGTATTTGCCGCTCGTCGCGGCGCTGGCGATGATCGCCGAATTCAGCCCCAAGCTCGCGCAGCTTTGGCATGGCAAACTCGGTCAGACGGGCGAACCGCTTACGCGCGAAATGCTTGATTTGATCGCCGAGGCTTTTCGCAATAGCCGCCAGACAACCGATCTGGCTCAGGCGATTATTGAGGCAAGCAACGCACAGGTTGCGCCCGATGCTCCTGACGATGACCCAGCACGGATCGCTGCGAGTGAAACCAGCCGCAATGTGGTCCGCAAAATGGGCGGAGCAGTCAAGAAAGCCGGCGATGGCGCGAGATCGATTGAGAACATTGCTAAATTGACAGATCGCGCGATCCAGATTGCAGGCTATCTCAAAGGGCGACTCCCTGATGGGGAAACGATTGCGCGCATCCTGCAAATGTTTGGTGGCGGCTGATCAATAGGTCAGAAACCGTAAAGCCATTCAGACGTTGCAATCCAGTCCTGCGAAAACCATTTCGTGGACACGTATCCGCATGTGCCTTCGCGCCACTTGACTCAATCGAACATTACCGGAACAAACCCGCCGCATGAGCCTAACCAAAATTTCAGTCCGTGGTGCTCGCGAGCACAATCTCAAAGGCGTCGATATTGATCTGCCGCGCGATGCGTTGATTGTTGTCACAGGGCTTTCGGGGTCGGGCAAATCGAGCCTCGCCTTCGATACGATCTATGCGGAGGGTCAGCGGCGCTATGTCGAGAGCCTGAGCGCCTATGCGCGCCAGTTCCTTGAAATGATGCAGAAGCCCGATGTCGAGCATATTGACGGGCTTTCGCCAGCGATCAGCATCGAGCAGAAAACGACGTCGCGCAATCCGCGCTCAACCGTCGCGACCGTAACCGAGATTTACGACTATATGCGACTGCTCTGGGCGAGGGTGGGCGTGCCGTACTCGCCAGCGACCGGGAAGCCAATCGAGGCCCAGACCGTCTCCAATATGGTCGACCGGGTGATGGAATTGCCTGAGGGCACGCGGCTGTATCTGCTCGCGCCGGTCGTGCGCGGGCGCAAAGGTGAATACCGCAAGGAGCTGGCCGAATGGCAGAAAGCTGGCTTTACCCGGGTGCGGATCGACGGGGAACTCTATCCGATCGAAGAAGCGCCCGCGCTCGACAAGAAGTTCAAGCACGACATTGAAGTGGTGGTTGATCGGCTTGCGGTGAAAGAAGGACTGGAGACACGACTTGCGGACTCATTCGAAACCGCGCTGAAGCTGGCCGAGGGGCTGGCTTATGTGGACCTCGCCGATGGGACTGTGGAGGAAGCTTTGGCTTCCGTTCGTCCTGAGCTTGTCGAAGGGCGAAAAGCAGATGTCGAGCAGGTTCGTACTTCGACAGGCTCAGCACGAACGACGGACCAGAAGATGAAAGGCGCGGGTATTCCTGCCAACCGCATCGTGTTTTCCGAGAAATTCGCTTGCCCCGTCAGCGGATTTACCATCGAAGAGATCGAACCGCGACTGTTCTCGTTTAACTCGCCTCAGGGTGCGTGCCCAACATGCGACGGGATCGGCGAGAAGCAGTTGTTTGATGAGCAGCTGGTGGTGCCCAATGAAGGGCTGACCTTGAAACAGGGTGCGATTGCCCCGTGGGCGAAATCCAATCCGCCTTCGCCATACTATATGCAGGTGCTCAAGAGCCTTGCGAAGGCGTATGATTTTGACGTCACAACGCCATGGAAAGATCTGGAGCCGGATCAGAAGTTGATCATTCTCCACGGCACCGGCGGGATGCCGGTTGAGCTGACGTTTAAGGATGGCCGCAAGTCCTACACGGTGAACAAGCCGTTTGAAGGGGTGGTCGGCAATCTCAATCGCCGGTTGATGCAGACCGAAAGCAGCTGGATGCAGGAGGAGCTTTCCAAGTTCCAGACCGCCCAGCCATGCGAGACCTGCGGAGGCAAACGCCTCAACGAGAAAAGCCTCGCTGTGAAGGTTGCGGGCACGGATATCGCCGCGCCGACCGTGATGAGCGTCTCCGATGCGAAGGACTGGTTCCTCGCGCTGGATGACAAACTCACCGACACACAGTCGCAGATCGCCAAGGCGATCCTGAAAGAGATCAACGAGCGGCTTGGTTTCCTCGACAATGTCGGGCTCGATTACCTCAATCTTGACCGGACCAGCGGCACTTTGTCAGGCGGGGAAAGTCAGCGGATCAGGCTTGCGAGCCAGATCGGTAGCGGCCTGTCCGGCGTGCTCTATGTGCTCGACGAACCGAGCATCGGCCTGCACCAGCGCGACAATGACCGGCTGCTGGAAACGCTTAAGCGGCTTCGCGATCTGGGCAACACAGTTATCGTGGTCGAGCATGACGAGGACGCGATCCGTCAGGCGGACCATATCGTTGACCTCGGTCCCGGCGCCGGTGTGCGCGGCGGCGAAGTGGTCGCGCAGGGGACGCTCAAACAGATACTCAAATCCAAAAAGTCGCTCACCGCGGACTACCTGACGGGTAGGCGCGAGATTGCCGTGCCGAAAGAGCGCCGCAAGGGCAACGGGCACAAGCTGACGGTGAAGGGCGCTTCGGCGAACAACCTCAAAAACGTCACCGCATCCATTCCGCTTGGCACGTTCACCTGCATCACCGGCGTATCGGGGTCGGGCAAATCGTCCTTCACCATCGACACGCTCTATGCCTCCGCGGCCCGCACATTGAACGGCGCGCGAGTGATCGCGGGCAAGCATGAGAAAATCACCGGCCTCGAATTCTGCGACAAAGTGATCGAGATCGACCAGTCGCCCATTGGCCGCACCCCGCGATCCAACCCCGCGACCTATACCGGCGCCTTCACGAATATCCGCGACTGGTTCGCCGGTCTGCCGGAAAGCCAGGCGCGCGGGTACAAGCCGGGCCGTTTCTCCTTCAACGTGAAAGGCGGCCGCTGCGAACAATGCACCGGCGACGGCTTGATCAAGATCGAGATGCACTTCCTCCCCGATGTCTATGTCACGTGCGAGGAATGCGGCGGCAAACGCTACAACCGCGAAACGCTGGAGGTGAAGTTCAAAGGCCTCTCCATCGCGGACGTGCTGGATATGACGATTGAGGATGCGGAGGAGTTTTTCAAAGCCGTGCCGCCGATCCGCGACAAGATGCGGATGCTGAACGAGGTCGGCCTCGGCTATGTCAAAGTCGGCCAGCAGGCGACGACATTGTCAGGCGGCGAGGCGCAGCGCGTGAAACTGGCCAAGGAGCTGGCGAAACGCTCCACCGGACAGACGCTCTATATCCTCGACGAGCCTACCACCGGCCTGCATTTCGAAGACGTGCGCAAACTGCTCGAAGTGCTGCACCGGCTGGTGGAGCAGGGCAATTCCGTGGTCGTGATCGAGCACAACCTAGACGTGATCAAAACCGCCGACTGGATTGTTGATTTGGGACCGGAAGGCGGCGTGCGCGGCGGCGAGATCGTTGCCGAGGGCACGCCGGAGAAGGTCGCGAAGGAGAAGCGTTCGTTTACGGGTGGGTATCTCAAGGATATGCTTGCCAAGTAGATCGATTGCATAGCGATTGCGCCAAGGAGATTGCACAATGACCGACGAAATTTCCGTCCCATGTCCAGCTTGCGGGACAGCAATCCCTATTTCGCCAAAAGCCTTGATCATGGGCGAACACTTCACTTGCCCGAACTGCAAAGCCAGCATCGGCCTCGCTGAACAGGGAGGAGGCGAGGTCAAAGGCGCTATGGATAAGCTGGGCCAGCTGAAAGATGGGGCTGGCGTGTAAGGTTCGGCGGCTAGGTTGTGGCCGAGGGCACACCGGAGAAGGTCGCGATAGAGAAGCGTTCGTTTACGGGTGGGTATTTGACTTACGTGTTGAGGAGTACTTGGCTTAAGTGGGGAGTAAGGTTGACATAAACTGTTTTTATTACAATGCTTTGAAAAACAGGAGTTAAAATGGCAAAAAAGCATCGTAATCAGCTCGTGACAACTGCATTTCACTATCTTGTGAAGTCTATGCCAAACGATGACCCCGAAGAAGAGGCGATCGAGGATGGTTTTACTCAAGATGAATTCGAAAGGGTTTTGGCTCTTCTGCGTGACACAACTCAGCTAGACGACAATGATGCTGAGATTGTTCAGTCCATCAAAGATGGCACTGAAATGCATCGACACACATTCTCCGAGCCATCGCCCGGTGTCTATTTTGGGGAGTATGAAGGGGCGTATTATGGTCAAAAATTGAGGAACAATGTCCTCGGAGAAATAGATCCCGAAAGCCTCAATTTGCGGACATTTTATTACTTAATCACTCGTTTACGTGACGGTAAGATCTTGGTTGGGGTCACCTATCATGGTCAATTTGGCGACTATGATGGAATCCGCTCATATTTGTCGCACCACCTAAGGGGAAACTATCGTGTAGCGTCGAAGACACTGAAGAGCATTGCGACTGAGATAGGTGAGGGCCATCCTATTTCTCTCAAATTGACCTATCGAAAAGGTTCTAATCGGGCTGAGCGTCGGCCGCTATTTGGCTCGACTGGTGAGATCGCCATCAAGCGATCCGATTTTGGGGCCGATTTTGATGAGCGTGTAGTCGGTGCATCACGTCAAATTAGGGGGACAGACGAACAACGAAAGCGTGCTATCGCAAATATGGTAAGGCAAGGAGAACTAATGGAGCTTGATGCGGATGAGATTGTTGGTTGCTCAGCTGTGATTCGAGAACATGGACGGCAGCGGACCGTCTATTTCCTCGGCGACAATAATTTTGCGACCAAATTTTATCTTGGAGTTGATATTGGCCGTCACGGGGAGGTTGATCCAGACGAAATGAGCTCAGAAATGCTAAGGGTAATGAGGGAGCGAATTATTCCGCTTATCGACAATGCTGCAGAAGCCTAGGATAATTTGGGACGCATATGAAAGCTACGAGAACGATGCTGCGTGGCATAAAACCAGAGCCACACTGATAACTCTCTCGTCAATATTTATTGGTCTCTACTCTTCAGACATTTCAACTACGGCCCTGCCTGCTATGGCACTAACTGTGTCTGTGCTCGCGGGTTTTACTTTTACCGCTCTATTTTCGACGGGCTCAATTTCAAATGCCGATTTAGCTGATCCTGAAAACGAAAGTCAGCGGAATGACCTAAATAGACTCAAGGAAATCACGAATAACATTCGAGTTCGAGCTAGATTGTTTTTAGCCGGGGCGGTCACATGCCTAGTGCTCGTTCTGCTACTAGCTATTCCAGTATCAGAAGGCCTTATAGAACGGCACCTAAATTGGGTCGTAAATCGCGATTTCGATCATTTTTTCGGAATTGTTTGGACCGCTCGAGACCTTCTGAGTTCACTAGTGTGCGCCCTAGCCTTTTTAGTGTTTTTCGAATTGTTGTACTTGTTTTACAGACTATCCGAATCAATTTTCTCGATACTAGAGATACGGAGACAGTATCGCGCCGAAGAGAGGCGGTAAATTAAACCACTGCCTTGCATCTGAAATTTGCATATTGAATTTGGCGCCTTTCATCATGGATCGTACTTTACCGCAAGCTGCGAGGAGCTGCGGGTGCTGTTCGCGAGTGGTTTTCCAAGAAGTGAGAAGTTATTTGTTTGGACCCTGCGGGCGGGGCGCATCCGCGCCGCTTGCTTCCTCGCATAAGCTCGGGCGGCCTTGCGGGTGGCCTTTGGCCGTCTGCGCCTTCGGTTTCGACTCCGCCCTTGCGGACCCTATCGGGTCCGAGCCATCTCAAGCCATCGGCCTTGCGCCCCGAAACTTGGCACTACTTCGCAATGAGGCTGCGGAGCTCGGCGGCGCAGCCGCCGCAAGGGCGACCGCCCGCCCGCAGCGCCGCTAGGCGCGAGGATTTCGCGCGCCGGATGGCGTGCGGGAAAACAAACTACGCCGCTTTCGCTACACCCACATCTGCACACGCATCATCGCAGGCGCTGCCGTCTTCGCCGCAGCCTAGCAGTTCGACAAATTTCTCGGCATTGATCGAGACATCGTCGGGGCCGATCTGGTCGAAGGGGTCCTCCAGATGGCTCTGGATATTGTCCAGACCGGTCAGGATCACGGCGAACAGCACGGGCATCACATAGGTCAGCACTGGCGCTTCATATTCGATCGCGCAAAAGGCGAAGAACGGGCCATAGAGCAGCGGCAGCAGGATGATGAACACGTCGCTGAATGCGCGCAGGGTGCGCGGTGTGCGGTATTGGTAGATGTGCTTCACGCTTTCAAACGCGACGATCATCTTCGACACATATTGGTTGCAGCGGCTGCATTCGCCGCTGGCGAGGCCCTCTGCGCGCATCCGCTTCACAAAGCCCGAAATCTCGGAGAAGGCGGCGTAAACGGCGCGCTCTGTCCGGGCCATTTCGCTGCGGTCGCTTTTGAACATGGCGCGGCAGGCGCTTAGCAATTCTGCGAGCACACGCTCGATATGGCGCAGGCGCTCTTCCTTGGCCTGTCTGGCCGGGCCATCCTCATCGGGAAGCCAATCGCGTGCGGCGAAATAGAGCGCGCGGCCATGCGCCTTTATCGTGCCGTAATCGTCCAGCGCGGCTTCGCGGCGTTTGTAGGCATGGCCGATCGAGAACACGATGGGGAAGATCACGGCGGTCGAAATGATCGTGAGCGGATAGTCGGCGACCAGATTGAGGCGCAGGCACGCCCAGGTCGAAACCACCGCGAGCGCGACGATCATCAGCGACTTTCCGTTTATGACGAGCCCGATGCGGGTGATGCGTTGCCAGTTCATGCGGCCCCTGTTCTTTAGCCTGTTTCTCAATTGGTTTGAGCCTTAGCTGAAGGAGTTTGAGACATGGTTAAGGCCGTATTGCTTGGCGGTTTGCGTTCGCGATGGTGCTTTGCGCGGGTGTGCTTCGGATAGCGGGGTCGAGCGCTCCGAGATGCAGGATCTCCCATAAACAGGGTGTTGCATCCGTTTGCTCACCCCTTACGATGTGTCTGGAACCCTCCGCTACCCTGCGGAGCAATAAGGGGAATTTTCATGCGCTCACTTGCCAAAACCGCCGCTCTTTCCGCTCTCCTCGGAGGCGCGGCCACGCTCTCGGCGTGCGGCGGTCTTATGGACAATGAAGCGATGTATCAGGAGTTCGCCAGCACCTGCACCACCTCCTTCACCGCAGAGGGCGGGCCAGCGGAAATGGCCAAGCCGTTCTGCGATTGCTCCACCGCCAAAGTGCGCGAGCAGGAGCTTGGCCCGATGGACTTCCTCGATGAGGAGAAAATGACCGCCATCGGGGAAGAATGCGGACAGGAAGTCGCGGATACAATGCTGGGCGCGTAGTCTCCAGCGAGCGAGGACGCGCGTTTTCCTACTGCCCGCCCTGCCGCTAAATCAGCGGCATGACCTTACCCAAAACCGACCTAGCATTGAAGCTGCGGAGCACGGGTCGCAGACCCGCAAGGGCGACCGCCCGCCCGCAGCGCCGTAGGCGCGAGGACATCGCAGCACGGATGTGCTGCAGAATACAAAAACTCGCAGAAAAATAGGACATTTGTCACCCGTGTCCTACATGCGCAAACCTCTGAAAATACGCGAAAACCCCTTGTAGGCACCGGGTGACACTTCGCGGATTTGTCATGTGTGTCCTACATGCGCGCATGACTCATTTCGCGAGCGGTGCTGCACTAGGCTGGGTCCGAGGCGAGGGCTCTTCGCAACTCGCCCGACTGTGTGTATATTGATTGCTCCTCGGGGTTCGCTCGCCGGGCACGCCGAAACGGTCCCGCGACGCCGATCCCCGCAAGATCGGAGAGGGACTATGACACACACAGCCAAATGGATCGCGGCCGCACTCTGCGCAGGCTCGATCGCCGCAGCGCCGGTTTATGCGCAGAGTGAATATGCCTATATCGGCGCTTCCTTGTTCGGGGAGCACGAGGTCGGGCATGAAGGCGCAGGTGAAGACGCCAGCGGCGATTTCAGCGCCGAGCTCAACCTGCAAACGGGCAGCATGTGCTACATGCTGGAGGTCGAAGGGCTAGACGACTTTGCCGCCGCGCATATTCACAAGGGCGAAGCGGGCAAGAACGGGCCGCCCGTTGTGACGCTGGAACTGACAGATGATGACAAGTGCATCGACGTCGATGTTGAACTGCTGAAGGACATGGCGAAGAATGAGCGCAAGTACTACGTTAATGTCCACACCGCAGCCTTTCCCGAGGGCGCGATACGCGGGCAGCTGAAATAGGCGGCGGCGTTAGTCGATAATGTCGAGCTTAACCTGGGCATGACCGGCGCCGATCATGCCAATCTTGGTCGCCGCGCCGCGTGATAGATCGATCGTCCGTCCGCGAATAAACGGCCCGCGATCATTGATGCGGACCACCACGCTGCGACCATTGCGGGCATTGGTCACGCGGACTTTGGTGCCAAAGGGCAGAGTTTTGTGAGCGGCCGTCATGGCGTTCATATTGAACCGCTCGCCATTCGCGGTTCTCCGTCCATGGAACCGGCGGCCGTAATAGGAGGCAACTCCCGTGCCGAGACTGCGGACGGTTTCGCGGGGTTCAAGCGGAGCCTCGAAAGTTGTGATGTCGACCGCGCTTGCAGGGAGGTTGAGATCAGGCTTGGGCGTGGCAAATGGCTCAAACGTGTCAACGAACGGCGGCTTTGCCTTAGGATAGGTCGCGACTAACGGATTGGTGGCAGGCGCGGTTTGATCAGGTTGGTCCTGTCCCGATGCGACAGAGGATACGCAGAACAGCGCCGCGATTGGCGCGGTTGCCCGCAGCGCCGCGTATCGTTTTCCTACTCTCATAGCCGAGCTTATAACGATGCTGGCAGCGCTGGTGCAAATTTGCGCAAGGAGTTCCGGCTTGGAACGGGCTCGACTTGCGACGGATCGAGCATAGGAAAGCGTCCTTTGACGAACCCTCAAAAGCAAATGGGGCCGGCATTGCTGCCGACCCCACTCTTACCAGGCGTGGTCATCGTTTCTCGCGCGTCCTCCGGCAAGCCGGTCTTCTCGCGTTCTTCAATGAACTTGGCCTCTGGCCTCGTCCTCGCACATCCCGAAGGATTTGCGTTTTCTCAGCCAGCGCTCGCGCTAGCATCCGGCTTTTGCTTGCGGTCCACCGTGCTCGCTTTGTGCCGAAGCCTTCCGCCTGCACAGCTTTCCCTAGGGCTAAGCCGAGACCGATTGTCTGTTATTGCCTGCTTTCTCAAACGGCTGCGTCCGGTTTGACCCTTTCGCTTCCTCGAATGCTGACCAGACGATTGGTCTTTCCCGATCGCATCGCTTCGCACTTTCTTCAAACAAGCCGACTTGCATTGGACCGAAGCCTTTTGCATGCCTTCTCTCAGACAGCGCGTGGACAGATGCCACCGCATCTTCGCTTCAATAAAGTCTCTGTAAAACAATCCTTTGCGGGAAGCTTTGCAGTTTCTTTGTGTCCCGAAGACAATTTGAAACTGCGCCCGAATCTGGCTTTCGGCAAGGGTGGCAAGAGCGACTTATCCACTTTTGCCCAGATCACTTGTGGACGGCGGTGGACAACTCAACAGCTCGTCGCAATCTCGAATTCGGCCCGAATGCACACCCGGGTTCAAAGCCCGAAATACGAGTTCATCCCGCTCAAGTTCGTTACCGAGTCGGTACGACTCGCCGTCTCTTCAGCCGCGATCACGCTTTGCGAGGAGTTTCAGACGCAGCGCGTTCAGCTTGATGAAGCCTTCGGCGTCGTGTTGATCATAGGCGCCCGCGTCATCTTCAAACGTGACATGCGCCTCGGAATAGAGCGAGTACGGCGATTTGCGGCCAACAACACTGGCGAGACCTTTGTAGAGTTTAAGCCGCACGGTGCCTGCGACTTTCTCTTGGCTCAGATCAATGGCGGCCTGCAGCATTTCCCGCTCGGGGCTGAACCAGAAGCCGTTATAGATAAGCTCTGCATAGCGGGGCATCAGCTCGTCTTTGAGGTGCGCCGCGCCGCCATCCAGCGTGATCTGCTCGATACCACGGTGAGCGCGCGCATAGATTTCGCCGCCCGGTGTTTCATACATGCCGCGCGACTTCATGCCGACGAAGCGGTTCTCAACGAGATCAAGCCGGCCAATGCCATGCTTGCGGCCCAGTTCGTTCAGTGCAGTCAGCAACGTCGCTGGCGACATCGCCTCACCATTCAAAGAGACACCGTCGCCACGCTCAAAGCCGATTTCGATATATTCCGGCGTGTCCGGAGCGTCTTCTGGATGGCCGGTGCGCGAATAGACGTAATCCGGGGTTTCTTCCCATGGATCTTCGAGCACTTTGCCTTCGGAGGATGTGTGCAACAAATTCGCATCGGTGGAGAAGGGCGCTTCACCGCGCTTGTCCTTCGGTACGGCAATCTGGTGCGATTCCGCCCACTCAATAAGGGCGGTGCGACTGGTCAGATCCCACTCGCGCCATGGGGCGATCACGTGGATGTTCGGATCAAGCGCGTAAGCGGACAGTTCAAAACGGACCTGATCATTGCCTTTGCCGGTCGCACCGTGCGCGATAGCATCCGCTCCGGTTTCATGCGCGATCTCGACCAGACGCTTCGAGATAAGCGGACGGGCGATCGACGTGCCGAGCAGATAGTCGCCTTCGTACCGCGCATTGGCGCGCATCATCGGGAACACGTAATCGCGAACGAACTCTTCGCGCACGTCTTCGATAAAGATGTGCTCATCCGGGATACCCATTGCGCGTGCCTTGTCGCGGGCGGGTTCGATCTCTTCGCCCTGACCAAGATCAGCCGTGAAAGTCACCACTTCCAATCCGCGCTCAACTGTCAGCCACTTCGCAATGACAGATGTATCGAGACCGCCCGAATAAGCGAGAACGACACGTTTGAGTCCAGGGGTTTTGTTGTCAGGCATTGCTATGAGTCTCCGAGGAATGCTGCGGCGGCTACCAGCGTATTCGCAGCTGCGCAATCACTGGTTACGAATTGACTATGCCGTAGCGGAAATGGGAAAATTGCTTGTCAATGCAGTGCAGGCTCCCGATATTTCAGGGACTTGGGATGGGAGAACCCTTAATGTTGGCAATGTGGAGCAAGGCACGCGAGCTTGCGCAAATGGCACCGCCAGAGCGCAATCGCTGGGTCGATTTTCTACGAGCGGTATCGATTTTGGCTGTTGTGTTTGGTCACTGGCTGATGGCAGGCCTCTACGTTGATGACGCTGGCGAACTGCAGCGCGGCGATCTGCTCAGCGTTGCAAACTGGACGCATTGGTTGACTTGGGGTTTTCAGGTGATGCCCGTGTTCTTCCTAGTCGGTGGTTTCTCCAACGGCATGAGCTGGGATGCGACTTTGCGCAAAGCCACTCCAGGGCAAACGGGTGTTTACCGCGATTGGCTTGCGGCGCGTGTCCAGCGATTGATCGCTCCGACATTCCCCGTCCTTCTGCTTTGGGCGGTTCTTGCTGTCATTATGACGCAGGTCGGCCTTGAGCGCGGTCAGATCCGTGATGCGACGGAAGCGGCTCTGATCCCCGTGTGGTTCCTCTCGGTGTATCTGGTGGTGACAGCCTGCACGCCGTTGACGCGTAAGGCGTGGGAGCGGTTTGGGTGGCTGAGTTTTGCGATCTACATTCCATTGTCGATGCTGACCGACTGGCTGACCTTCTCCGCCGGCGTGCCCTACGTGAATTTTACCAACTTCCTCTGGGTGTTCTTAGCGATCCACCAATTGGGTTTTGCGTGGCGCGATGGGCGGTTTGACAGTCGCTTGCTTGCGCTGGCGACATTTGTTGTTGGTCTCGCAATTTTGGTCGCGATCACCGTCTATGGATTCTATCCCGTTTCAATGGTGTCCGCACCAGGAGGCTTCTCCAATTCGCTGCCGCCCACACTCGCGCTGTTCGCGCTAGGGGTCACGCAGGTAGGACTCGTGCTGGCGTTGGAGCCTTTAGGACGCAAAATGCTCGACAATCTGAGCATCTGGACCGCCACCGTGTTGATGAATGGGATGATCATGACGGTTTATCTCTGGCACCTCACTGCATTCGTGCTCGTGATGACGGTTATGTGGATCGGCTTTGGCGGAGCGGGGCTCAATTCGGTACCCGGCACCGGCGAGTGGTGGGCTTCGAGGCCGCTATGGCTCGGCGTTTATATTCTCGCACTGCTGCCCATGATTGCGATCTTTGCCAAGCATGAGCGCAGCTTTGGCCCGATAAGAGGCGGGCGCACTGTACCAAAGGCGCGCGTCGTCGCCGGTGTGTTTCTGATATGCGCAGGCCTTGCCGCGACGGCTGGGGTTACGATTACAAGCGAGCAGAGCTGGTCCGGTATCAATCTTGTTGTCGTCGCTGCGCCGTTTGTGGGTGCTGCCTTGCTGGGCTTTGGCCCCATGTACAAATGGTTCAGCAAGACGCCGGCGGAAGAAGGATCAAGCTCCTAACAAGCGCTTTTCTTCCGCCGCAATGTAGTCCCGATTGATGGGCACGGCATGACGATCGCGGAGATATTGGATTTGGTAATTGCACATGCTGCCATATTCAAAGACCGTCGCTGCGCCTGCGAGATAAAAGGTCCACATGCGGAAAAACCGCTCGTCATACATGGCCACAATGGCATCTTTGTTGGCAAGACAATTGGCGTACCAGCAGCGCAGCGTCTTGCCGTAATGCAGTCGCAGTGTTTCTACATCGGACGCGATCAGCCTGAATTTCTCGGACGCCTCGACGGTTTCGGAGAGTGCAGGGATGTACCCGCCCGGGAAGATATATTTCCGTGTGAAGGCATCGGTCGTGCCCGGTAACCCGAGACGTCCGATTGTGTGAAGCAGCATCACTCCATCCTCAGAAAGCAGCTTTGCGCATGCTTCGAAGAAGGTTTCGAATTGCGGCTGGCCAACATGCTCAAACATGCCAACCGAAACGATCCGATCGAACTTTCGCCCTGCTTTCGCGAAGTCTCGATAGTCAACCAGCTCGATTGTGACTTTGTCAGCTACCCCTGCTTTGCGGACACGCTCTTTTGCGAGAGCGATTTGTTCTTCTGACAAGGTGATTCCGGTCACATGCACGTCGTAATGCCGCGCAAGGAAGATCGCCATTCCGCCCCAACCGCAGCCGATATCGAGCACTTTCTGCCCAGGCTTGATCGCAAGTTTTGCAGCGATGTGGGCAAGCTTGGCAGTCTGCGCCTCGCCCAACGTCATATCATCACGCGGCCAATAGGCGCAGCTATACTGCCAGTGCTCTTCATCCAACATTAGCGCATAGAAATCGTTGCCGATGTCATAGTGATGCGCGACGTTGTCCTTGGAGCGCACAGCGTTGTTGATCCGCTCGGCAGCGAAGCTTGCCTGGTTTATGAGTCGCTTTGCAAAGCTCGGGCGCAGATTGTCATCGCCGCGCTCCCACCGGTCATTCGCCCGGAGCAAGGTGACGAGCCCCATGATATCGCCGTCTTCAATGATAAGACGGCCATCCATAAAGGCCTCCGCCGCTCCAAGCCGCGGGTCCATAAAGACATCTCGTGGCACGCGATCATCCGCAAACCGGATAACAATTTCAGGAAAACCGTCGGCTGGGCTGCCATAAGTTTTGACGGAACCGTCTGCGAATACGACACCAAGTTGCCCGCGCGACACCCCGCGCGAGAGGAATTTGTCCAGTAGCATTTTACTCATAGGTATCCAGTGTGGTTATCAGACCCCGCAAACGAAGAATGACGCCAGTTTTGGCGCTGTCAACGAATGGGTGTAAGTAGGGGCATGGCAGAGGCAAAAACACGACCAACCGATGTATCGGTGGATGATTTCATCGACGCAGTAGAACCCACAGCGAAACGCGAGGACGCAAAGGTGCTCGACGCATTGTTTCGCAAGGTCACGGGCGAGACACCGCATATGTGGGGGCCAACGATCATCGGATACGGCACCTACCATTATAAATATGAAAGCGGACGGGAAGGGGACGCTGCGCGCTCCGGATTCAGTCCGCGCAAGGCCAAGCATTCGCTGTATTTGATGGGGCGTTATTGCGATGAGGAAACTGGCAAGCGGGTAGATGCGCTGCTGGAAAAAATGGGCAAGCACAAAACCGGCGCCAGCTGTGTTTACGTGAACAAGCTTGCCGATATTGATTTGAGTGTTCTCGAAGAGATCATCGGCATTTGCTGGGCCGCGATGAACCGCAAATATCCCGAAAATGGTCGGGGTTAAGCGTACCTAGGACAGAGCTTGCTTAGCGTGAAAGCGATCATACTCGTTTAACTCCGAATACAACTAATCCATATCCTTAATTGGAAATTCACTCCTTCACGCCAAAGCGCGAAAAGTAGGTGAATTCCGAGGGTGGATTATGAACGATTTCGCAAGTCAAATTCCTGTAGGCCAAGAAGCAAAGAGTGTGCAGGAGGGCGGTGATGTAGCCATCGAACCATGGTCTTCGGACTTTGCGACCTGCGAACATCCTGAAACGGCACGTTTGCGCATTGAACGCGATTTCATCGAAAGCATTATCGGGATCAAACGCTACCCAACCGATCAGGTTTACGACTATCTCAACGCCCTTATCGAAAAAGCGAAAGCAGAGCTGGGCCATGCCCGCTCCGCCAGCAACGATCTGCGTCGTGCCACCTTGCAGCAGCACCTTGATGAACTTGTTGCCTATTGTACTGGCCATGGCATCAATGTCAGGCTGCCGAACCGCAATGGAGATGCCTTGGAAGAGGCTCTGGCGAGCTTCTATGTGCTAGAAGAAATCCCGGCATTTCTGGGCGAAATCAAATTTCTGATCGATCTATGGTACACTGACGCTTTGGCGAAGGTGCATGAGGAGATGCTAGCGCTCACGAACCTCTCCGGCCATCTGAGGTGAACAAGACTGGTTTGCTCTAGAGCTTATCGGACTATGCATTTGCCTTAGACTGCTTCTTGATCAGCAGATTCCTAATCTTGAAGGATTTCAGCGAACGGTGCTGCTGTTATTGAGAGTGCCGCGAATGCGCCCGCAGTGTGTGGAAGAGCACGTTTGATGATTGTAACTCAAAACGACATAATCGAGAGGCAGTCGTACTAGATCCCGGCATACCATTGGTAATTGCCGATATCTTCCCAGAATCCGCCTTTGCCTTCGCCGATATCGTCCAAGCTGGCGACGGCCACTATCCCTGTCAGATACTTGGCGTGTTTGTACCCAAGTTGACGCTCGATCCGCATCCTTAATGGCGCACCGTTCTTCTCAGGGATAGGTTTGCCGTTAAGCTTATGCGCGATGATAGATTGCGGGTGATAGGCATCGATCATGTCGACGCTTTCATAATAGTCGCGGCCATAAAGCGTATCTGCACAGGTGAAGACGATGAAGTTCGCTTCCGGGCGAACGCGCGCACTGTCGAGCAAGTTTGAAAGCTGCGGGCCGGTCCATTCGCCGATTGCACTCCAACCCTCTACACAATCGTGGCGAGTAATCTGGGTGCGCTGGGGAAGGGCGCGCAGATCGTCCATAGAAAGGCTGAGTGGAGCCTCCACCAGACCGCTAACTGTCAGTCTCCAATCGGAAAAGCCGTTCGCCAATTGCGTGCGGTATTCAGGCGTATCGACTGTCAAAGAACCATTGCCCCTGAAGTCAGGTGAGCGATCTTCGGGAGCATATTCAGGGGCCAGTCGCTGCCTACCTGCAAGCGTGCGCTGGGCGATGCGATGCCAATCCTCTGCGGTATCGAACAAGCTTTGCCCGGTGTCGCTATTGGCAATCTTGGCGCAGGCCCCTGTGCCAAGAGCTGCCAAACCAGCGAGCAGGCTGCGCCGTTTGATATCAGCCATCGATCTCAGCCTCTCTAGAACCGCCAGTGATCATGTTCCAAACCTGTTTGGCCGGACCCGACAGGATCACCATCACGATGTGAACAACGAAGAATGCAAACAGCGCCCAAGCAAAGATAAAGTGGAGGCTGCGCGCCGATTGACGTCCGCCGAGAAGGTCGACCAACCACGGTGCAGCGGGTTCAAAACCGGGACTGATCGCGAGACCCGTGAAAATCATCATCGGCAGAAATACGCCGAGCACGATACCGTACGTGATCCGCTGGAGTCCGTTGTATATCTGTCCATGCCCTTCGAATTTACGGGCCAGATGCGATTTGATTTCACCTGCAATGGATCGCGGCGACCAATCGTTCAGAGATGTACGCAGATCGCGCCAGAAATGCTTGTTCGCTATGCTCGCAACCCACATCACAAGCAGGGCGAGAGCGAATATCCAAGCTGCGAGGCTATGCCAATCACGCGCAGCCGCCAGATCGTATCGGCCAAAAGGTAAAGTGGTCCAGCCAGGAAACCGCATTACGCTCGCCCATGCATCGGCAGGATCGTAACCGTAGTCACCCCAGTATAGATACCTGTGAGCGTTCGAAATATTCAGCCCTGACATGAACAGAACAATCAGAGCGGCAGCGTTCAGCCAGTGCCAAAGGCGCGTAATCAGACCATGCCGTTTCATGCTTGAATACCACGCGCCGTCGCTTGTTCGCGGGCCAGCCAGATGACATCGCGGTCCTGATCGAGCAGGTGTTGGCCGCTATCGATGAACAGCGTCTCTCCACTGCGCAATTGACCGGATGACAAAAACAGAGCGGCGTCTACTATTTCGCGAGCATTGGTCTTTCGTTTTAGGAGGTTGAGCCGATGGGAAAGCTCGGTCTCTTCCTCGCTTTGATCATGGCTTGCCAGGATGGCGCCGGGCGCGATGCCATAGATGCGGCCTCCTTCTCGCGCAGTACCTTTCGCCAGCATCTTGATCGTCGAAGACAGCGCGTGCTTTGACATTGTGTAGCTGAAGAAGTCAGGATTTGGGTTGGCGATCTTCATATCAGTAATCTGGATGACACAGCGCTGCGCCGAGCTGCGAGCGTGAGCCAAATACGCCTGAGACATCCGCGCCGGGGAGAGAGAGTTGACCTGCATTGCTTCCCGGTTCGTTGCGGGATCAAGATTGGTTGCACCATCGTAGTGAAAGACCGACGCCGAATTTATCAGACATCGCCAATTCGGCAGGCGTTGAGCCAACTTGGCAACCATTGCCAACGCTGCATCGTCATCGGTCAAATCGCACTGCACCGTTTCCGCAGTCCCTAACTCAAGGGCCAAGGCATCGGCGGGATCGGTTGAGGATTTGTAATGGATGACGACATGCCAGCCGGCTGCCGCAAAGCCTCGAGCGAGCTCCGCGCCTATTCTGGTGGCGCCTCCGGTTATCAAGACGGCTGGGAGTGTCATTACGTTATTGGCCTATCAGCGCCGGGCTGGGCATTCAATCACCACCAAACACAAATCGGCGCTGCCAGCGATTGGAGCTGGCAGCGCCGAAAATCACTGTTGTGCTTGATCAGTTACCGACAGCGAGCCGATCCGCGATCTATCTCCCTGCCAAGAACCGCGCCCAATGCGCCGCCAAGCAAGGTGCCGACGGTTCTGTCACCGCGCGTGTCGATTGCTCGACCAATCAACGCGCCACCAGCGGCACCAATGATTAGACCAGTCGTGCCGTTGTCACGCTTGCAGTAATAGCGGCCGTCACGGCCACGCCAGACCCGATCACCGCGCCGGACGCGCTGTGGTTCGTAATACCGACCGTAGCGGTCGTAGCGGTCACCGCGGTAACGCTTGTTCTTCTTGTAACGACGACGCTCATAATAATCATCGTCATCGTCCCAACGATCATCATCAAGATTCGCCACATACTCAAACGGCGTTTCCGCCAGAACGATGGTAGCCATTGACTGGTCCGTTAGGTTGGGGGTGAACTCCGCAGCCTGTGCTGGAGCGGAGAATGCAGCGAGCGAACCGGCTGCGGCGACTAGAGCGATTTTCTTCATGTCATTTCCTTCCTGAAATTCTGCGATGGAGGCAGAATTGTTCAGGAAAAAAGAACTGAATATGAACAGGTGATTCAAGTAGGCGATTTGAAGGTGAGCCGTTGAGCGTGAGCGACGAACGGACAATCAGCCGAGTTTAGCGAGAGCCTTGGAGCGCAGTTTTGGTGCGAGTCTTGGCAATGCGGCAAGCTCTTTCAGTTCATCTGAGTCGGCTTTTCCAGCGATGAGAGCGTTGAATGTTCGAGCCACAGTCCAGTCGGAGTGACCAGTCTCTACGCGTTCCAACATGTCCCCAGCTTGCGCGTCACCAATTTCAAGAACACGGAAGTACCAGCCGCACCGCGCGGTCTTGATGATTTTTGCAACCATCCCTTTGGCCTCGCAAACTGAACTGAACCGGTGTTCGATCTTCCAACACGGCTGGCGCGGCTGGCTTATCTCGATCAAAGCGCCGCCGAGCTTGAAGCGATCACCGATATGGACATCATCTTCTGATAAGTCGCTTACGGCGAGGTTTGATCCGAATGCGCCCGGTTCGTCGAGTAAATCGATCGGACCAATCTGTTCTCGCCAGAAAGCGTGATGGTCCAAAGGGTAAAGGTGCAATGCCATTTCGGGGCCGCCATGCACTCTGCGGTCAGCTTGTTCATCGGGCGCGAGGCCGTCTTCAAGGATCTGCACGATCCTTTCGCGTGGACGCTTTATGATGGCGCTTGTCTCGGCCCCGTTAAATGGGCGTGCTGTGCCCGTGCAAATGGCCTCGATCGTTCGTTTCACGCTTTCCTCGCCGTTAGAGCCATCCAATCGCGTTGAACCCCGTCAGAGCCGTTTCCGGCATATATATCGGTCTCGACCATCTCAAATCCGGCTTGCAGATAGGTCACATTCAACCATTTCGGATCAGGCAGGTTCGTCCATCGGCCAAGCGGGTCGCGTCCTTCATTAGGATGCTGGGCATCACAAAGCTTGAAGTTCGCAAAGTGCCACCCTCTCGGCCGAAGCGAGCGATGAATGCGAGCCAAAGCATCGCTTAGCGCAGCGCGGGGCAGGTGGAGTAGGCACGCATGCGCCCAGACCGCGTCATAGTCCTGATCAGCCTTAAGCTCATCAAATCGCATCTGCCGCGCTTTCAAGTCGAAGGATGCGTTGGCTTTGCTCACCATGGCTGCGGTGCCGTCCGTCGCATCAACCTCAAAACCGCGATCGACCATATGTTTAGCATCGCGTCCATTTCCGCATCCGAGCTCGAGCACTCGCGCACCTTGGTTCAGGCGATCGAGAAACGGGTCGAGATGGCGATGGCGATCAAGCGCTGTGCTTAAAGTATAGCGGGGAGCAGCCGCTTCGTAGTATTCTATGGTCGCAGCGTCGTACTTCACGCCTCAGCCGTTTGCCCCGCTGCCGCTTCACGATCACGGTCCGCGCGGCTCTTCTTCTGCGCGGCTGTCTTCAACTGCCCGCAGGCCGCATCAATATCGCGGCCGCGCGGCGTGCGTACAGGGGCGCTGATGCCGTTTTCAAAAATGATGTTTGAAAAGCTCTTGATGCGTTCGGGCGTTGAGCATTCGTACTCTGCTCCGGGCCATGGGTTGAACGGGATCAGATTGACCTTCGCGGGCAAATCAAATTTCTTGAGCAGTCGGACAAGCTCGTGCGCGTCTTCGTCGCTGTCGTTTTTGTCCTTCAGCATCACGTATTCAAATGTAATCCGGCGCGCGTTTGAGGCTTTGGGATAGTCTGCGCAGGCTTGAAGCAGCTCTTCGATCCCATATTTGCGATTGAGCGGCACGATCTCATCGCGGACCGGTTTGGTGACCGCGTGCAGACTGATCGCTAGGTTCACGCCGATTTCTTTTGCGCAGCGCTCCATCATCGGAACCACGCCGCTGGTAGAAAGCGTGATGCGTCGCTTCGACAGAGCAAGACCTTCGCCATCCATCACAAGCTGCATGGCATCGCGAACATGGTCGAAGTTGTAGAGCGGTTCGCCCATGCCCATCAGAACGATGTTGGTGAGCAAACGTCCGTCGGCGGAATAGTGCCCCGTATCCTCAGCGTCTTCCAAGCCATCCATCCGACCCTTGGGCCATTCGCCCAACGCGTCACGGGCCAGCATAACCTGACCGACGATCTCGCCGGGTGTCAGATTGCGGACGAGCCGCATCGTGCCAGTGTGGCAGAACGTGCAGTTAAGCGTGCAACCTACTTGGCTTGAAATGCACAACGTCCCGCGATCTGCATCAGGGATGAAGACCATCTCGAAATCGTGGCCATCATCGGTTTGCAGCAGCCACTTTCGCGTGCCGTCGCTAGAATGCTGTGCCTCGACAATGTTCGGACGGCCCACAACAAAGCGTTCCGTCAGCCACGGGCGCATCGTCTTGCCAATATCTGTCATCGCGTCGAATTCGGTGACGCCGCGGTGATACAGCCAATGGTAAACCTGTTTGGAACGAAGTTTGGCTTGCTTCTCATCAAGACCCGCGTCTGTGAAAAGTTCGCGAATGCGCGATTTCGGCAGACCCATGAGGTCAATGCGGCCATCCTCGCGCGGCGTTATATTACGCGCTACGGGAACGGGATCCACCTGACCGGGGATCGACATGAGTTCGGTATCTGCCATGATTAGACGCGCATATAATGGCGCGCAGCCCATTTGACCAGTCAGCTATAGATCGGCGCAGCCTACGATTGCTGCGTCCATCGCAGTGGCGACACCTGAAAGGTCGTAGCGATCCGACACGCCGCCGCCATTGACCCGCATTGCGCTGGCCGACCGTAAGGCCGCCACGATTGCTGCATCGGTCTGAGCATCCGGCGCCCATGCATTCAGACCCTGCGCAACCAGATCGAAGTTGGTCGTATCGATCCGAACTCGCAATCTGCTGCCTTCGCGCGTTTCCCGCGAAAGTCGAAAATGCACTTGATTGCGGATGCTCCGCTTTGGCCAGGTGCCGATACTGGCGAAGGCATTGTTCGCATTGCGCCCGCGCGGTTTCGCTATGGCATAGCATCGCGGCGTCTCGGCATCGCGGAATGCAGCCCAGCTAGAATACACGCCAAGGCTATCTTTCGCGCCCAGCGGAGCGGCGAGGGCGGCAATCGCGGTGAGGCAAATCAGCTTACGCATAGTCAATCGCCATCACTTCCCATTCCTTCATCCCGCCGGGAAGCCTCACGATCCGCAAATCCCCCACTGATGCGCCTTTCAAGGCTTTTGCCATTGGTGAATGCCAGCCTATTCGACCTTCGTCGGCGTTTTGCTCATCGTCGCCAACCAATGTCACTGTCTTTCGCCCATCATCTTCGTCAGCGAGCTCGACAGTCGCTCCGAAGAACACCCTGTCCTTCGTTGGCTGATTCGCAGGGTCAACAACGCGCACGATTTTCATGCGCCGCGAAAGGTGACCGAGCTCTCTGTCAATCTCGCGCATGCGCTTTCGACCATACAGATAGTCGCCGTTTTCACTGCGATCACCATTTCCGGCGGCCCAGCTCACGATCTCGACGATCTCGGGACGCTCTTTGCCGAGCAGGTGATCGTAGCGTGCCTTTAATGCCGCCATACCCTGAGGCGTGATGGGAGGACCGGGTTTTGTCGCCATTGAGCAGCTTTACGGCAGGAACGTATCGACCGTGCGCGGCAGACCAGCTTGTTCTGGATACATATGCGAATAGCTAACCGCGTTGCCGATCACGCGCATGACATAATACCGGGTTTCAAAGTTAGCCGGGATCTTTTCGATCCATGTCACCCAATCGATTTCGCCTTTGCGCGGATCGCCATTCAGACGAAGCCATTGGTTCACTCGGCCCGGGCCAGCGTTGTACGATGCAATGGCAAGCGGGTAGGCACCGCGATAAAGATCCATACGGCGCGCAAAGTGCGCATCACCCAAGGTGATGTTGTATTTCGGATTGCCAGTGAGGTCGGCGCGAAGATACTGCACGCCAAGAATACCCGCTTCTTCACGCGCCGTGCTCGGCAAAAGCTGCATCATGCCAACCGCATTGGCGTGACTTCTGCGGAAGCGATCGAATTCGCTTTCCTGTCGGCTTATGGCGTGAACCATAGTCCAATCATTGACCCGCGGGACGGGAACAGTCGGGTAACCGACACGCTCAAAGCCGACCAAACCATTGGTGCCTGCTTCCATACCGACAACAACGGCCATTTCCTCTAAGCCGGTTTCTGCAGCGAGGTTATGAGCGAGCATCAATTCTTCGGGCGTCTTCGCCTCTTCTCCAATGGCTTCGAAAAAGCGGCGCTCTGTCCGCCAATCCCGGCGGTTTTGAGCCATATACCGAACTGCCTGGACGACTGGCTTTGCCTCAAATTCTGCCCGCGTGCTGGCGTCAATTTGAAGGGCGGGCAGTTGTGCGAATTCCGGCATTGGTTTGCCCATCGCGTTCAGCGCCAGCTGTCCGTAATAGTAATGCGGGTAAACCGCCGCCATTTCATAATATCGCGTGGCTTCGGCCTGCATCCCTGCTTGCTGCGCCGCACGTCCGGCCCAGTAAAATCCTTTGGCGCGGGTAAGCGGTGTCTGAGCAGCAGAACCATACCGTTCGAACAAAGGCGCTGCGCGCCTGCCGTCGCTAAGACGCCAGAGAGCATTTGTGCCCCCCTTCCACATCAAATCGGTATAGCGATCACGCAGACGGAACGAACCTTTTGAAATGTCCTGACCGGGCTCGAACAGATCATCAATCTTGCTCGCTATGCGAACTGTGTCACCAACGCTTGCGACTTTGGCGACGTCAAGCATCAGACCGACCATCGCTTCGCCATCGAATGCAGCAGAATTTACGGCGGGGCGGTTCGCGAGCAAGCCGATGGCTTCCGAGTTCCGCCGTTTTGAACGATAGAAATTGGCCAAGTTGTAAACATAGCCAGCATCATTGAGCGCGTCAGAAGGCACCGATATGCCTGCCTCTTGCGGTGTAGCGCCACGGATCAAAGCAAGACGCGCCATCGCCAAAGGACGATTGGCGGTGGGCACATTGATGACCTGCCTGGCGGCAGCTTCGACATTGCCCTGCCAAAGGAGAGCATCCATGCGAGCATTCTGATCATCAGCCGTAAACTGCGCGCCAAATAACCCGAGCAGATAGGCTTCTGACGGGCCGCTCATCGTTCCGTTGCGCCACGCTTCGCGAGCGACGGTGAATGCCTCGGAACGCTGCGCACCTGCTAGTGCCAATGCGTACCGCGCACGGCCGGAATTGGTCAGAGGAGGGTGCATGTCGAAAAAGCGCAGCAAGTCCGCTTGCATTGGGGCTTCGTTATCGAGCCGGTTTTCTGCCCGAACGCGCAAAATAGAGATACGCGGAAAGTCTGGGTAGCGCATCGCAAACCCGGCATAATCGGAAAAACCCATCTCACGGTTGGCTTGCAGCAATTCCCATCGCGCAAGTGCTGCGCTCATCTGACCAGGCTGCTGAGCAACAAGATTGCTGCCGCGTGCATCGCTGCTCATTTGTGCAGAAGAAGGGGTTGAGAGGGCTGCTACACTGGCGGTTGCAAGTGCGGCGAGAACGATAGGATTAGAACGCAATTTGAAGGCCATGCTGGACATAGTGCCAATCGGCTCCTTATCAGGCGCTGAACACGCATACAGGTAGCCACAATCGCCCCCTGTTTTGTAATATTATTGATTGTCACAGGAATAAAGCAATGTTTTCCGGATCAATTCCCGCTCTAGCGACTCCTTTTCGCGATGGATCGTTTGACGAAGCGGCATTTCGGCAATTGGTCGATTGGCAAATCGAGCAGGGCAGCTCTGCCTTGGTCCCTTGCGGTACCACTGGCGAGGCTTCCACACTTTCGAATGCGGAGCATCACCGCGTAATCGAAGTCTGCATCGAGCAAGCGGCTGGGCGTGTTCCGGTTATCGCGGGCTGCGGCAGCAACGACACGATGAATGCCGTGCTTCACATGACATTCGCCAAAAAGGCTGGCGCTGCAGCGGGTCTATGTGTCGCGCCTTACTATAACCGCCCAAGCCAAGCGGGATTGATCGCGCATTTCAGCTATCTGGCCGAGAACACGACGCTGCCGATCGTTTTGTACAACGTGCCAAGCAGGACAGTGACAGATATTGAAGACGAAACCGTCGTCGCGTTAGTGAAGAAATATCCAGACAGGATTGTCGCAATCAAAGACGCAAGCGGTGATCTATCGCGCGTTGCCGACCATCGGATGGGTCTGAGCAAGGATTTTTGCCAGCTTTCGGGCAATGACGAGCTCTGGCTGCCGCACAACGCCGCGGGAGGGAGGGGCGCGATCTCGGTGACGGCTAACGTCGCTCCGGCGCTCTGCGCTGAATTTCAGGCAGCGATTTCGGCAAACGAGCTTTCCAAAGCGCGCGAGTTGAATGATCGCCTGTTTCCGCTGCATTATGCGATGTTTTCTGACGCCTCGCCTGCGCCTGTAAAATACGCGCTCAGCCGTGTTCACGATTGGATTGAGCCGGATGTGCGCCTGCCCATAGTTGCGGCGAGCGAAGCCTCGCGCAAAGCCGTGGACGAGGCGCTTGAGCATGCAGGCTTGATCTAGAGAACTTCGTCTTCGTCAAGCAAAGCTTCGGCAAACTCGTCTGGGTCGCTTGCCATGACGGCATCAGTGTAGGTTTCGATCCGCTCTCCCACTCGCTCCGGATTTGTGACGCAGGCGATGTGGAACAATGCATCGCCTTGATGGACGACGGGAAGGGTCGCGTGGCCTATGACAATGCCATCGGTCGGAGAATAAATGCCTTCCGGTTCCTCACCGAACAATCCGGCGACCGTGGCGAGCAGGTCGCCTTCACGAACCGCGTCGCCTGAGGTCTTTGCGATATGGACCACGCCGCCTCTCGCAGAACGTACCCACTGAGTTTTTTTAGAGCGGGCCGGGGTGCCGAGTTCGAGCAGATTGTCTGAGAGATCGAGCATTTTGAGATGGGCGAGGACGCGCAAAACACCTGATGTTCCGGTCTCGATCGAGAGATCGTCAAACCTCAGCGCCTCACCCGCTTCAAGCAACAGCATTTCGACACCGTGCTCTTTTGCAAGTGCACGCAAAGATCCATCGCGCAGGGGGCTTTCGATAACGACCGGGGCGGCAAATGCCATGGCCAATTCCAAAAGTCGCGCGCTTCCCGACGCGATACGAATTTGCGGTAGGTTGTACCGGTGTACAGCCGCAGAGTGAATATCGATCCCGAGTGTGGTACGGCTTACTATCTCGCTAAAGAACACGTTAGCCAATTGACCAGCGAGTGATCCGTTGGAATTGCCAGGAAAGGAGCGGTTCAAGTCGCGCCTGTCGGGCAGATAGCGCGAGTGGCTGACAAAGCCGAAAATATTGCTGACAGGCACAAGAATAATTGTCCCGCTTAGCAACGCCGGGTCAAGCTCATGAGCAAGCCGCTGGATGATAGCGGTCCCGATGATTTCATCACCATGAATTGCGCCGCTGATGAAAATCGCCGGACCCGGCTGAGCGCCATGCAATACGCGCACAGCGAGATGGGAATCGTAGCCCGTGGCCATAGTCGATACAGGGATGGAAATATCCTTGGCTGAACCGGGAGCGACAGAGTGGCCTGCGATTGAAAAGGATTGAAGTTGGGGCGAGTGCATTTGAAAACTCCGTGACCCGACATCATTTCAGGCGATGCCCCCATAGCGGCGACGCTGGTGCTTGGTCGAGCAAATAAGCGAATTACCATCAAGGCTTTGCGAAACAGCAAACAGCGACTATTTGATCGCTATCATGGCACGTCCAAAACCTCCCATATTCGACAAGCACAAGACAGTAGCGGAAAACCGCCGTGCGCGGTTCGATTATCATATCGAGGACAAGTTCGAGGCCGGGCTTGCGCTTCAAGGCACTGAAGTAAAAGCGCTTCGGGCTGGTGAAGCAACGATTGCTGAGAGCTATGCTGAGGTCAGGGATGGTCAGGTATGGCTGATCAATTCAAACATTCCCGAATACAGCCATGGCAACCGTTTGAACCACGAGCCGCGCCGGCCACGCAAATTGCTGCTCAACGAACGCGAAATCAACAAGATGTTCGGCGCGGTTGAGCGCAAGGGAATGACCCTCGTGCCGCTCTCGGTTTACTTTAACGGCAAAGGCAGAGCCAAGGTCGAGCTAGCGCTCGCAAAGGGTAAGCAGGCGCATGACAAGCGCGCGACAATCAAGGACCGCGATTGGAAGCGCGACAAAGCCCGTTTGATGCGAGATCGCGGATAAAAATTCGCCGCATTCACAGTCTGTCGAGTTAACGCACTGGTCAGACGGCTTAGGTTACCCATATGGAAACCTATGGATGGCCGCCGACACCCCCAAGAGACCCTCTTGCGCCTAAGCTTTCAGGCGAGCAAAGGCTCGCGTCAGGTATGAAACTCGGCAATCTCTTCCCCACGTCCAAAACTTGGGCCGCGGACATGATCCGCAAATACATGCCCAAGCGTGAAGAGATGGCGCGTAACAAATACCTACGCCCCATCGCGCACAGGTTTCTGACCCCGGAACTGTGGCGCTTTACGCGCCGCTCTGTCCCGCGCGGCGTCGCTTTGGGTCTTTTCTCCGCCTTTATCATCCCGGTTGGACAGATTTTTCTGGCAGCATTTTTGGCGTTGCCGTCGCGTGCAAACGTGCCGCTTGCCGCTCTTGTCACTTTCGTCACGAATCCATTCACCATCGCTTTCTGGGCAGTGCTCGCCAATAAAGTCGGGGCCTTCATGCTCCGGATTGATGCCGCTACCACCGGGGTTGCGTCTGAACAGCTTGAGAGTGGAGCCTGGCAATGGGTGATTGATGCATTCCAAGTCGCCGGAGTGACTGTTGTCGGATTTTTCGTGCTTGCGGTTGTGTCATCTTCGGCAGGCTATCTGCTTTCGAGTGCGATCTGGCGCATCCTTGTTTCACGCAAACGGGCAAAACGATTGAAACAGATGGAAGCCCGTCTCGACCATCGCCTCAACGCGAACTAAGGCGGATGCCAATTAGGAATTGCGCGGCGTAGCGTTTGAGCAGGATTGAGATCAGTTGATCGGGTCAGAACTATTGAAATCAGGTGACAAGGGTCAAGGCGTCGAGCCTCTGACCAACCGACCTCCTGTTTTGATTGGAGCGTTGACCGGCGCGCTGTTGCTCAGTTCTGTTGTCCTGTTTGTTGCAACATCCGATATCGTGCTGACGCTTGCATATACGCTCGGCTTGGCAGTGATCCTTGGCGGTATTTTTGCAATTGAGCGAATGCAGGCGCAGCCAGAGATAGAGGCCGATGCATCGATCGACTGGTCGGTTACATTCGCGGCAATCGAAGTCGAGGATTCGGACACAGCGGTCGCCATCACCGATCGGGCGAACCGTTTGGTGTGCGCGAACGGCGCATTCACTGAGGCGTTTGGCGTTGGTAGTTCACCACCATCACTGCCTCTGGGCCGGCCAGAGCTAGAGTCCGTTACGCGGCTTGCTCGCCAGGCATGGCGAGACGGATCGGGCGAACTCGAAGAACTTCTTGCGCCGGCTGGCGCGAAAGCTTGGCAAGTGACTGTCAAACGCGCGGGCCGAGGCGACGATCATTTGATCTGGCGATTTGCGAAGCTGAAAAGCGATGCGGCGGAAGCGGTAGAGGACTTGGATCTCTCTGGCCCGTTTGGGCGGATGCTAAGCCGTGCTGGTATCGAAACCGCGATCACTACTGCAGAAGGTGTCGTGCGCTCTGTGAGTTCTGGGTTTGCCGAGCGTGCTGCGGGCGACGGATCAGCCACCCTAGTTGGCCAAGATTTCGTTTCGTTCCTGCGTTCAGATGATCGAGATCGTATCTTCTTTACTCGGGAAGGAAGGGGCGGGACTCCCCAAACTCTAGTCGACGTTCCGCTGCAGGATCCATCGCTTGCAGGAGCTGTTAGCTCTGAAGAGAATACCACTTTGATGCTGCTCGTTGATAGCGGGGTTGGTATCGGAGGCGGTTGGGAAGGCTCCGCGCAGGCAGGCGTGGCTCAACTCGAAGCGTTGCTCGCACAATTGCCTTTAGGTTTGGCAATGACAGATCGCGATGGCCGTTTTCTGTTCGGTAACGAGGCTTTCCTTCGTTCGGTTGATCGCGAAGGCAAAGGCCTGCCAGCTTTTCCAACTGACCTTGTCGTGCGTGAAGACAAAGCGGCTTTGTCAGACGCGGTTCGGAGGCATGGACGTGGGCCGGCAACAAGCGGCGATATTCCGGTTCGGCTTACATCCCAGCCGGATGAAACTGTGTCGCTTGGATTGGCTGGAGTGCGCGGCCTTGGCGAGGCGGCGGTACTGCTTAGTCTCACCGATTCAAGCGAAGAGGCTCAGCTTAAGCGCCAGGTGGCTCAGGCGACCAAGATGCAAGCAGTTGGGCAACTGGCGGGCGGTGTGGCGCACGACTTTAACAATGTGCTTACGGCCATCATCGGCACGTGTGACCTGATGCTGTTGAGGCATACGCCGGGTGACAGTGACTACGATGATATTCAGCAAATCCGCGCCAATTCCAATCGCGCGGCTTCATTGACGCGGCAATTGCTTGCGTTCTCTCGCCAGCAAACTCTGCGCCCGGAAATTCTGCAGCTGCCGGATGTTGTCAGCGAAGTCGGACCGCTCATAAAGCGTCTGCTCGGCGAAAAGATCACCTATTTTGTGCAGCATGACCGCAATTTGGGGGCAGTGCGCGCTGATCCACAGCAGCTTGAGCAAGTTATCATGAACCTTGCGGTAAATGCGCGCGATGCGATCCAGTCCCATGGCCGGGGTGCTGGGCGTATTTCGCTTTTGACGCGCAGTCTTAAAGCCACAGAGGTGCTGAAGCTGGGATCAGAGGTCCTGCCACCAGCAGACTACACCGTGCTGATTGTGCAAGACACGGGCGGCGGCATTCCTGCAGCGGTTCTGCCGAAACTGTTCGAACCGTTCTTTACGACCAAGGAGCAGGGGAAGGGCACAGGCCTCGGCTTGTCTACCGCTTACGGTATTGTGAAGCAGTCAGGCGGATTCTTGTTCGCAGACAATGTTAGCGATGCAAACGGCAAGCAGGTCGGCGCGCGCTTTACCGTCTATTTCCCGGTCCATCGCGGGGAAGCACCAAAACGCCGCGAAGCCCCTGCGCCTGTTTCATCCGAATGGTCAGCTGGCGGCAAAATTCTGCTCGTTGAAGATGAAGACATGGTTCGCGCAGTTGCCGAGCGTGCGCTGGCGCGAGCAGGGTATGAGGTAACGGCATGCTCCGGAGGGGAAGACGGGCTCGAAGCAATCATTGACGGCGGTGAATTTGACCTCATCGTGAGCGATGTCGTGATGCCGGGAATGGATGGTCCGGCGATGGTTCGGGAAATTCGTGCGAAGCTTCCGGACATGCCTGTGCTGTTTATGTCGGGCTATGCCGAAGAGCAGCTGCGCAAGGATATCGACATCCCGGATATGCACTTCATCGCGAAGCCTTTCAGTGTCTCTGCGATCAGCGACAAGGTCAGCGCCGTGATGCACGCTGCCAAGTCGGACAAAGCATCCAATTGATTCGGGTTATCTATTTGATGAACCTGTAGTCTTGATCCTGTTCATTGCGCATATTGTTTCACGCGTTATCGTGTAACGTGTGATCGCAGGGGAGGGTCAATCCATGAATACCAAAGCATACACCCGGACTATCAAGTTCGCATCGATTGGCGCCGCTGCGCTCGTTTCGACTAGCGCGATATCTCAGGGCACCCCTGAGACGAGCGATACCGAACAAGGCGATGTGTCGGTAACGATCTACAACAACAATTTGGCCTTGGTTCAGGATATCCGTCAGATCGACATCAGGCAGGGGCGCAGCCGGGTTGAGTTCCCCGATGTGTCTGCGCGAATTCAGCCGCAGACTCTCAGCTTTTACGCTCCGAGCACCACAATTATTGAGCAGAATTTCGATTATGATCTGCTGACCCCGACCAAGCTTATGGAAAAGGCTATTGGTCAAACTGTCACTCTCTTGCGAACAAACCCGGCGACTGGGATTGAAACGCGCGAGCGAGCAACTGTTCTATCAACGGCAGGCGGCGTCGTGATCCGGATCGGCAACCGGATCGAGGTTCTGCGCGACGATGGCCTTCCGGTTCGCGTCATCTTTGATCAGGTGCCGCCAAATCTGCGAGCGCGTCCGACACTATCCGTAAACATCGATAGCAGTCGTCCTGGTGCGCGGCCTGTTTCTTTGAGGTACCTTTCAAGCGGTCTTGGCTGGTCCTCTGATTATGTCGCACTCTATAACGAGAAAACACAATCGATCGATATGCAGGGTTGGGTGACTCTGACGAACCAAACCGGCACGACTTTCTATCAGGCGAACACTTTGCTGGTTGCGGGCAATCCTAACGGATCAAGAGGCCGCGGTTTCGGCAGTTCGCGCGGCCGCATTACTCCAGGCACCGAAAGCGCGAACCGTGAGCGATTGGGTGATTTTTATCTCTATCCAATCGAGGGTCGGACTACGATCGCGAATGCCCAGACAAAGCAGGTGAGCTTCCTCGACGTGCAGGGCGTGCCTGCGCGTAAGGTTTACACTCGTAACGTTGGCTGGATGGCGAATGACAGCAACCCGGTGAACGTGACGAGCGCGATTTCTTTTTCCTCCTCTCGCAATCAAGGATTGGGTGACGCACTGCCCGCCGGTACAGTCCGCTTTTATCAGCGTGACAGTCAGGGAACGCCGCAGTTCATTGGCGAGAACACAATCGGCCACACTCCGATGGGCAGCGAGCTGTCTCTCGCAACAGGCGATGCGTTCGACATCACAGTCCAGGCCGAGGTTGAGAAGCGTGAGACAATCACATCCTCTGAATGGGAACGTTCCGCGCGTTACCGCGTGATCGAAGACGGCGAGATTGTCAGTCAGGTTGATGTGGAGCGCCCCAAGAAATTTTACCGTACAACCATGCGTTACACGCTGACCAATGCAAAGAATGAGGCGGTAGAGGTCGATCTGACCCAAGGTGGCCTCAACCGTTATTGGTGGGCGAATGATTATCGTGTCGTAAGCGAAGACATCGTAGGTGAGCAGCTTAACTTCGATCGTCGCAAGTGGGTTGTCCCTGTGCCAGCAGAAGGCAAACGCGTCATTCGGGTCACTTTCGAAACCCGCTATTGATTGCTGGAGGGCCGCTGACCATGCGCTTTCCCGTATTCCTAGTGATAGCATCGATCTTCGCCGCGCCTGCCGCTGCGCAGGATCGAGCAATCGTCGATGCGTCTGTTCCGACCGATCTCTCGGTGACGATTTATCGTGATCCCAATCGCGATGTCGGTGATGAGATGGATGCTGATTGGCCTGAAGGTTTCGCGATGATCAGCGAGACGAGGACGGTCACGCTTCCTGCAGGCCAATCGACCATTCGGTTCGATGGCGTTGCAGAAGGCATGGTTGCGGTAAGCGCGATTGTTACCGGCCTGCCCGGCGGAACGATTGAAAAGAACCGCAATGCAGAGTTGCTTTCCCCTGCGGCCTTGGTGAACGGGGCGTTGGGCAATCGTATCACCGTCACCCGCACTAATCCGGCAACAGGAGCCGCAGTTTCGGAACGCGCGGTTGTTCGCACTCGCGCCGATGGCGGTCTCGTTTTGCAAACTGGTGAGGGGTTCGAAGCTGTACGTTGCGCGGGCATTCCCGAAACTCTCACCTTTGACGGTATTCCCACGGGATTGTCCGCGAAGCCGGTTTTCTCGATCGATACGCAGGATGAAAGCGGTGGGACCTATGAGGTCACGCTAACTTACCTCGCGTGGGGCTTCGACTGGCAGGCAGACTACATCGCCACTTTCAAAAACACTCCTGGCCGCGGCGATGAATTCGAAATGAGTCTGCTTAGCTGGCTCAGCCTTGTAAATGATAACGGCCAGTCGTTCGAGAATACGCAGCTTTTGGTGATTGCGGGAACGCTCAACATTGAAAGCGATTTTGAAGGGCTTGCTGACCCACCTGTTGCGAGCCCGCTGCGTCTGACCTGCTATCCGCTTGGCAATACAAAGCAGGGTTCCGCTATCCCTATCCCGCCTCCTCCTCCGCCCCCTGCACCTGCGCCAATGGCCGGGTACGCCGAAGACAGAATGATTGTCGTCACAGGCTCTCGGATGAAGCGGGCTAATTTGGAGTCAGTGGCTGCAGTTTCCGTATTGTCAGCTGAAGAAGAGCAGCTTGGTGACCTGAAACTCTACCGTGTTCCGGAGCGCGTTACCGTTTCGGCCAAGGGATTGAAGCAGGTGGCCTTCCTGAACAAACAGGATGTGAAGGCGCGCTTGCTCTATCTGGCAGAGTGCAATCCCTATTATTGGCGCGATCCCGAAGAAGATTTCAGACCAGCTGACATGCTGCTTGTGACGAAGAATACGGACATGAAAGGGCTGGGAGTGGCCCTGCCGCAAGGTTCAATGACGCTCTACGAGCCCGGTGGGTTCGGCCTGCAAATGGTCGCGCAAACGGACCTGCGCGATTACGCTCGCGGACAAGATGTTGAATTGGAAATGCCGAGCAGCAACCAAGTCAATGTCTCGTGCGGCCGGATCAAAGAAGATGCTGAACCGGACGAAGAAGGCCGCAAATGGGTCAAGATGCAGGCCAAACTGCGCAACGCCAATCCTCACGATGTGACGATCCGGTTGCGACTTGGCGAATCGGGTGAGTGGGACATCCGCCCGCGCGGCGCAAAAACTCGCGTGAAGAATGGAGACGAGATTGTTGAGATCAAAATCGCAGCGAATTCGACGCGCAATTTCGAATGGAAAATCCGCAGTCCTTCGCGGTAATTCGGATATTATCACAGACTTGTAGGAAAATTCATGTTCCACTCTTGTTCTTGTGGAACAAATGGGATACATACTGTCTCAACAAGGGGGCGGTCGATAATTCCTGATCACCTCTAGGCAAGTTAAGGAGGCCGTGCGATGGCTACTAATCTTAAGTTGGTAGATAAGGAAAAATCCGTGGACCGTTCAAAGGCGCTCGACGCTGCGCTCGCTCAGATTGATCGCGCATTCGGCAAAGGCTCGGCGATGAAGCTGGGCTCGAAAGAGGCGATGGAAGTTGAATCCATTTCAACCGGTTCGCTCGGCCTTGATATTGCACTTGGCATAGGTGGCCTTCCGAAAGGCCGTGTCATTGAAGTCTATGGTCCAGAAAGCTCGGGTAAAACGACACTCGCGCTCCATGTCATTGCAGAGGCTCAGAAAGCTGGCGGGACGGCTGCGTTTGTCGACGCTGAGCACGCGCTTGACCCTGTTTATGCGAAAAAGCTTGGCGTGGACATTGATGAATTGATCGTCTCGCAACCCGATACCGGTGAACAGGCTCTGGAAATTACCGACACTCTCGTCCGCTCCAACGCGATTGACATCTTGGTAGTCGACTCGGTCGCGGCGCTTGTCCCCCGCGCGGAAATCGAAGGTGAAATGGGCGATTCCCATGTCGGCCTTCAGGCACGGTTGATGTCCCAATCGCTGCGCAAGCTGACCGGATCGATCAACCGTTCTAAATGTATGGTGATCTTCATTAACCAGCTACGCATGAAAATCGGCGTTATGTATGGCAATCCCGAGGTGACAACCGGCGGGAACGCGCTCAAGTTCTATGCATCTGTTCGCCTCGATATTCGCCGTACGGGCCAGATCAAGGACCGCGATGAAGTGGTAGGCAACTCCACCCGTGTCAAAGTGGTGAAGAACAAGGTTGCCCCGCCGTTCAAGCAGGTCGAGTTCGACATCATGTATGGTGAAGGTATCTCGAAGCGCGGTGAAATCCTTGATCTTGGCGTGAAGGCGGATCTGGTAGAGAAATCGGGTAGCTGGTATTCCTATGACAGCGTTCGCATTGGCCAGGGCCGTGAAAATGCCAAGATGTATCTCAAGGAAAATCCTGAAGTTTGTGACCGGTTGGAAGCTGCTATTCGCAGCCGCACTGATGAGGTCGCCGAGGAAATGATGGCGGGGCCGGACGCGAACCCCGACGACTGATCCTCAAGCGGGCAAGGCTGCGATCGCTGCAGCGCCCGGAAAACCGGAAAACCGGCACTCGCCAGTCCAACCCCAAGGGCACAAGGCGAGGCCGGTTTTTCTGTATCTGCGTGTAGCAAATTGCTTTTTTGGTTCGCTGCTAATCAGCGACAATGCACACAGTGTCTTGTCCCCGCGCGGCGCATTCCCTAACTGCCAAACTATGACGTCAACCAATGATATTCGCCGGTCGTTTCTAGACTTCTTTGGCAGTGCTGATCACGCGCAGGTGCCCAGTGCCCCGCTTGTGCCCTATAACGACCCAACATTGATGTTCGTCAATGCGGGTATGGTGCCCTTCAAAAACGTGTTTACCGGTCTTGAGACACCTCCTGCACCGCGCGCAACGTCCTCACAAAAATGTGTGCGGGCAGGCGGCAAGCACAACGATCTCGATAATGTCGGTTATACTGCGCGTCATCACACATTCTTCGAGATGCTCGGCAACTTCTCTTTCGGCGATTACTTCAAAGAGCAAGCAATCGAGAATGCTTGGACGTTGCTGACCCGAGAATGGGGTCTTTCGCGAGATCGGCTCACTGCGACTGTCTATCATACAGATGATGAAGCGTTTGATTTGTGGCGTAAGATATCAGGACTGCCTGAAGAGCGGATCATCCGCATCCCGACCAACGATAACTTCTGGTCGATGGGCGAAACAGGGCCTTGCGGGCCGTGTTCGGAGATTTTCTACGATCACGGCGATCACATTTTTGGCGGACCTCCCGGCAGTCCTGACGAAGATGGCGATCGTTTTGTCGAAATCTGGAATTTGGTCTTCATGCAGTTTGACCAACAGGCAGATGGCAACCGGCGCGACCTGCCCAGTCCTTCGATCGATACCGGAATGGGCTTGGAGCGTGTCGCTGCGGTAATGCAGGGTGTACACAACAATTACGACACAGACACGTTTAAGGCGCTGATCGCTGCGTCGGAGCGCTTAACTGGCGTAGCCGCCGAAGGTGAGCAGACAGCCAGCCACCGGGTCATTGCAGATCACCTTCGCTCGACCAGTTTCTTGATGGCAGACGGTGTTTTGCCATCAAACGAAGGGCGCGGATACGTGCTTCGCCGAATCATGCGCCGCGCGATGCGGCACGCACATTTACTGGGTGCGAGCGAGCCACTGATGCATCGGCTTGTCCCGGGATTGGTCACGGAAATGGGCCAGGCGTATCCTGAGCTGGCGCGCGGTCAGGCGTTGATTGAAGAAGTTCTTGAACGCGAAGAAACACAATTCCGCAAGACACTCGACAAGGGGTTAAAGCTGCTCGACGAAGCGACGGGCTCCATGGCTCAGGGCGCGGAGCTCGACGGTGAAACCGCATTCAAGCTCTACGACACATATGGCTTCCCATATGACTTGACTGAAGACGCGCTGCGCGCGCGCGGGATCGGCGTTGATCGCAGCGGTTTCGATGCGGCGATGACGCGGCAGAAAGAGGCAGCACGTGCTGCCTGGAAGGGTTCCGGTGAAGCCGCATCGGGCGAAGTCTGGTTTGACATCGCCGAGCGCGAAGGCGGAACTGAATTCACAGGTTACACGGCGACATCGGGTGAAGGCACAGTCGTCGCGATTCTTAAGGATGGCGCGGAAGTTTCCAGCGCTGGGGCCGGCGACGAAGCCGTGGTTCTCACCAATCAGACGCCGTTTTACGGCGAAAGCGGTGGTCAAACCGGAGACAGCGGCACAATCTCGTCGTCCAGTGGGTTTGCGGCCTCGGTCAATGACACGAGCAAACCTCTCGGGCGCCTCCACGCGCATCACGTTTCGGTTACAGCCGGGACTGTGTCGGTTGGCGACAATGTACTCCTCGAAGTTGAAGCAGAACGCCGTTCACAGATACGCGCAAACCATTCGGCGACCCACCTGGTACATGCGGCCTTGCGCAATCAGCTGGGCGGGCATGTCACACAAAAAGGGTCGCTTGTTGCCGAGGATCGCCTTCGGTTCGACTTCTCTCATCCGAAAGGGTTGAGCGATGCGGACATTGCAGCGGTTGAAGCTGAAGTGAATGCTGAAATTCGTGCCAATGAGCCTGTGTCGACGCGCTTGATGAGCCCAGACGATGCAGTCGAGGCGGGAGCTTTGGCACTGTTCGGTGAGAAGTACGGAGATGAAGTCCGTGTGCTCGCAATGGGCCGTACGGGCGGGGAAGGGCGCAATTTTTCAGTTGAGCTGTGCGGTGGCACTCACGTCAAAGCGACTGGCGATATTGGTGTCTTCCGTATTGTTTCGGAGAGCGCCGTGTCATCTGGAGTGCGCCGGATCGAAGCGCTGACTGGTGAAGCGGCGCGAGCTTGGCTTGTAGAGCGCGAAGATGCGCTAAAGGCGGCTGCTGGAGCCATTCGTGCGACCCCTGAAGAGGTGCCGGCACGGATCACTGCGCTGCTTGAAGAGCGGAAACGGCTTGAGAAAGAGCTCGCCGAGGCGAAAAAGGCACTCGCTTTAGGTGGCGGGGGAGCTTCTGCTGGACCTGATTCTGCCGACGAAGAGATTGGTGGGATCAAGTTTAGTGGTCAGGTTATTGAGGGTCTGAGCCCCAAAGAGCTGCGCCCCCTGCTTGATGAGGCCAAACAACGTCTCGGCTCCGGCGTTGCGGTCATCGTTGCCGTAAATGATGGGAAGGCCAGCATTGCAGCTGGTGTGACCGACGATCTCAGTGGTCAGTACAGCGCTGTTGATTTTGTCCGTGCTGGTGTCGAAGCGCTTGGCGGGAAGGGCGGCGGAGGCCGGCCTGATATGGCCCAGGGCGGCGGTCCCGATGGCGACAAGGGCGATGATGCGATTGCGGCAGCAAAGGCCGTTATTAGCGGATAAGGTCCGTGATTGGGTTTAGGGCGCGGATGTCGATGTGCGGAGTTTCGGTTTCTCGGAAAGCCCGCCATCACGCTCAAGCCGTTCACGATACTCATCCCGCTTCTCATGGATTGAGGCGATGACTGGCCCCATGGCGACTCCGATGTCTACCAGAACCGCTTCCGACAATTGGAGTGAGCTTTCGAGGTTTTCGGGCACCGCGTGACTGGCACCAGCGCGGTAGAGATGCGCAGCGTGATCAGTATCGCGGGCACGGGCAACGATCAAAAGATCAGGATATTGGGAGCGCAGTCGCGATACGAGGCGTTGGGCCAAAACCGGTTCATCCATCGTTAGAACCAAGGCTGGGGCTTTTTCTATACCTAACCTCGTCAAAGCGTCGCCGCGCGCTGCATCACCAAAAGCTGCCCGATATCCTTGGCGCTTTGCACCGTCGATCATGTCAGGATCGGAGTCCAAAATGACATATGGTTGGGAGTGCGCTTTGAGCATGTCTGCAATCAAGCGCCCAACTCGACCGCCTCCGATAATTATAGTGCGACTGTCTTCGAGATCTTCCTCAGGCAATTCTGGTACCGCTTCGACACGTCTAGCAATCACTCTGCCCAGCTTCGCGAGCAGCGGCGTGATAGTCAGGCCAATCGCGGTCACGATTTGCCAGAATTGAGCAGTTTCGACATCAATGACGAGCGCGCTCGTCGCGGCAGCCAAGACGATCAGTGTCGTTTCACTTGGGCTGGCCATCAGCACCCCTGTTTCAGCAGCTGTGCTGCGTCGGGCACCCATCGCTCTCAACAAAGAGCCAGTAACAACGGCCTTGAACACTAACACTCCGACGACTGCCGCAGCGATATTCACCCAGTCGGCAAGGATGCTCATCACGTCGATGCTCATTCCGATAGTGATCAGGAATACACCGAGTGCAAGACCCTTAAACGGCTCCATGATGCTTTCTACTTCGCCGTGATATTCGGTTTCAGCGATCAGCAAACCAGCGATCAGCGCGCCAACAATAGGCGACAATCCTGTAGCGGCTGTCGCCAGACTGGCGCCGATTACGACAAGCAGCGACGCTGCCAGAAAAAGTTCAGGGCTTTTGGTTCGCGCAGCTTGTGAAAAGAGGCGGGGAAGAGCGAAGCGACCAATTACGAGTAGCAAGACGATCACCAATCCGCCTTGCAGAAGCGTGTCTGTCAGCCCGGTCCAGCCCTCGTTCGCGGCATTGGGTGCAAGCGCGCCGAGGATAAAGATAATCGGGACGATCATGATATCTTCGAACAACAACATGGACAGGGCTGCACGCCCTACAGGCGACTTTGTACCGGATATTGGTAGAACGATGGCGGTCGATGAGAACGCCAAGGCAAAGCCTAGCGCCAGCGCAGCTGTCGTGCCCATACCGCTCACGTAGCCAAAGAATGCGGCTGATGAGCTGCCGATTATGAGCAATTCCAGCGAGCCAAGGCCGAAGACGAGCTTTCGCATCTGCCACAGACGGTTGAAGGAAAGCTCCAAACCGATGGCAAACAGCAGCAGGATTATACCAAAATCTGCGAAGGGGGTCAGTCTCTCTGGGTCAGATATCGTGACATATTGCAGCCACGGTATTTGCTCGACCAATGTTCCCAGGCCAAACGGACCAACAAGCAAGCCGATTACGATGAACCCGATGATTGGGGTAACACGGAAACGGGCAAATACAGGAATCACAATTCCGGCCGCGCCCAGTATTACGAGCGCGTCCTGCATTATTGGGGACATCGTGAGTTCGCCTGCCATGTCCGGGGCTTAGCCCGTCGCTATGGCGATGTCATCCGCCGCCTGCGGTTGGCGGGCCAATCGGTTGGGTTGCCCCGTCAATTTCCTCTGTGGGAAGGCCTAATGGGTCGGAAATATTGCCGACGCGTTTGTCCCATTCGATCCGGTAGAGATCGAATCTGCGGTCATGCAGATTTTGAACGGTTCCCTCTGCGCGGGCCCAGCTGAGATCGGCAAGGTTCACATCGCTAATCGTCAGGGTTTCCACGTTTTCGCTCGCTTCGGCGGCTATACCGTCACGCGCAAAGGGGAAATCGCATGGGGTCAAGATACAGCTTTGTGCGTATTGAATATCCATGTTCGCGACATTGGGCAAGTTGCCGACATTCCCGCTCATCACAACGTAGCATTGGTTTTCGATGGCTCTGGCCTGCGCGCAATACCGGACGCGCATATACCCCTGGCGGCTATCGGTGCAGAACGGAACGAAGATGATGCGCGCACCTTCATCCACCAACCTGCGAGCAAGTTCAGGAAACTCGCTATCGTAGCAAATGAGTACACCAATCGGCCCGCAATCGGTTGGGATCGCATCGATGCTGTCACCGCCTTTGATATTCCACCAATATGCCTCGTTTGGGGTGGGGTGGATTTTCTCCTGTGCGTGGATTGATCCATCTCTGAGGCAGACATACGCGACATTGTGAATGTCCCCGTCTGGCATGCGGGTAGGGTGTGATCCGCCGATGATGTTGATGTTGTAGGACAAAGCCATTTCCGAAAGACGCTGGCGAATGCGCGGAGTGTATTTGCTCAGCAGTTCGATCGACTCAAGCGGGCTTTGCTCCTTTTCTTCGGCGCTAAGCAGCATCAGCGTAAACAGTTCGGGAAATACGATGAAGTCGCTCTCATAATCCGCAGCAACATCAACGAAATATTCGATCTGCTTCATGAATTCGTCGAAATCTGCGACTGCGCGCGCTTGAAGCTGGCAAGTCGCGATCCGTACGCTCTCCACATCTCGCGGCAGGCGATGCTTTGGCGGCGAGTCCACATCGACATAAGGGTTCCGCCAGACCATCCGCACAGCGTTGGCTTTGGATTGCTTGTCCTCAGGCAAGTAGTCGCGAAGGATACCGTGTGGCTCAAATCCATTGGCGAGCTGGAAGCGTAGGACCGGATCGTGGATCTTGGTGTCGATCACCTTTTGCAGATATTCTTCGGGTGTTTCCGCTCGATTGGTTTTGCGGCGCATAGCTTTTGCAAGACCCGGCATTCGTCCGCCAAAGACGATGCCCTTCAAATCGAGCCTTTCGGCTAATGCCCGGCGTTCTTCATAAAGCCTTCGCCCAAGACGCGTCCCGCGCACGCCGGGGTCAACGCACATCTCATACCCGTATAGCCAATCGCCGGTTGGATCATGACGCGAGCCAAAGCCATTGCCCGTCACTTCGTCCCATGTGTGATCGGCAAGCGCGACATGTTCATCAAGCCTCATAGAGGCACAGTAACCCACGATCTTGCCGTCGAGTTTCGCGATAAAGCAGCCATCGGAATAGTTGTTGATTTGGCCGCGAATTTCACCCTGCGTGTATGCAGGCAGGTCTGCGTACGCTTGGCGGACAAGATCGCCGATAGCGCGAACGTCTTTGAGCGTTGCCTGACGAATTTCGAGGCGAGCTTTGCGGCGAGGCTGGGTCATTCTTGTTTTTTCCTGACGGCATAGAAAAGGGCGGCGCGTTCAACCGAACGAGCCGCCCCAAGTCTACGCTGTAAAAAAGCGTCTGTTCCAGATCCTATCAGGACCAGGTTTGCATCTCTTTTTCGAGGTTCTGAACGATCGACTCAAAGAACTGCTCGGTTGTTTGCCAATTCTGGCCCGGCCCGATGAGAAGCGCGAGATCTTTCGTCATTGATCCGTTCTCGACTGTCTCGATGCAAACCCGCTCAAGCGTTTCGGCGAATTTCACCACTTCAGGCGTGTTGTCGAACTTGCCGCGATACATCAGTCCGCGTGTCCACGCGAAAATCGATGCAATCGGGTTAGTCGATGTCGCTTTGCCTTGCTCGTGCTGGCGATAGTGGCGGGTCACAGTGCCGTGCGCGGCTTCAGCTTCCACCGTCTTGCCGTCTGGGGTCATAAGAACCGAAGTCATCAGACCGAGCGAGCCAAAGCCCTGCGCAACGGTGTCTGACTGAACATCACCGTCATAGTTCTTACATGCCCAAACAAACTTGCCCGACCATTTGAGCGCCGATGCGACCATATCATCGATCAAACGGTGCTCATAAGTGATGCCGGCTTCTTTGAACTTGTCAGCGAATTCGGTCTGGTAGACTTCTTCGAACAGGTCTTTGAAACGGCCATCATATTTTTTCATGATGGTGTTCTTGGTCGACAGATACACCGGCCATTTGCGGTCGAGGCCGTAATTCATAGAAGCGCGAGCAAAGGCGCGGATCGAATCGTCAAGGTTGTACATCGCCATTGCGACGCCCGAGCTTTCGAACTCGAACACTTCGAGGTCGATTTTCTCGCCATCTTCACCTTCAAATACGAGGCGCAATTTACCCGGACCCGGGATCAACGTGTCGGTTGCGCGGTACTGGTCACCAAATGCGTGACGGCCAACCACGATCGGGTCCGTCCAGCCTGGAACGAGACGCGGAACGTTGTCGATCACGATAGGCTCGCGGAAGACCACGCCGCCAAGGATGTTGCGGATGGTGCCGTTTGGCGAGCGCCACATTTTTTTGAGGCCAAACTCTTCGACGCGCTGCTCATCAGGCGTGATGGTGGCGCATTTTACGCCAACGCCGTGCTCTTTGATCGCGTTAGCGGCGTCGACCGTGATCTGATCGTCGGTCTCGTCGCGTTTCTCGATCGAAAGGTCATAATATTTCAGGTCGATATCGAGATAGGGCAGGATCAGGCGCTCACGAATCCACTGCCAGATAATTTTGGTCATTTCATCGCCGTCAAGCTCAACGACTGGGTTTTGTACTTTGATTTTCTGCATGGCTAACGCCTCATCCCTTCTGGACTACAAATATGCGATAGGATGTCTGAATTGATCCCTTGAAGGCGCTCTAGCAGAGGCGCGCTGGCATTCAAGGTGGGGTAATCCGATTTAGTGGCCTTGAAACGCAAAAAGCGCCGCTATTGCGACGCTTTTTGGGTGGATTGTCTCGATGGTGGGCACAGGAAGATTTGAACTTCCGACCCCTGCAATGTCAATACAGTGCTCTACCCCTGAGCTATGCGCCCGCACCATCGGATACTCCGCTCGTTTTGCGAACGGGAGCGGCCCATTAACGTGCCAGATTTAAAGGCGCAAGGCCAAAGCACACGCGATCCGAAAAACTCTTGCCGTTTTAGAGGCTGGCCTCGCGTTGATCTTCGAATACTCGCTCTACTTCCAAAACAAGGTCGCGCAGGTGGAAGGGCTTTGAAAGCACCTTCGCGTGGGGCTGCTCGCGGCTTGCGCGGAGCGACACTGCGGCGAATCCGGTGATGAACATCACCTTCGTACGCGGTGAAATCTCTGCGCAACGCTGCGCCAGCTCGATCCCGTCCATTTCTGGCATGACGATGTCAGACAAGAGCAGATCAAACTGCTCTTTCTCAAGCATCGGAATAGCATCAGTGCCTCTGTCGACGCTGCTCACGTTGTAGCCAGCATTGGTGAGCGCGCGTTCAAGATAAACGCGCATAGCCTCTTCGTCTTCAGCGAGGAGAATTCGTGGGGCAAGATTCGATGTCATGAGCCATTCTATAACAGCGATGAGCTTAAGAAATCTTATCAAGATTATAGATTGCCCGAATTTGAGACGAATTGATTCCGATCCTCTCCGGCTAAGGTTTTGACAGGGTGGCGGAAAGCGGGCAGCAATATGATGTGAAAAAGCCCCACAATCGTTTGCCCGACGGAGAAAGGTCGAAGCTCCGCGACGCGGCCCCTGACGCCTTTCAAAGCGTTTCCGGAGGGTCTGTGTACGGCGAATTGCATGGTCCGGCCTTCACGCACGTCTCGCCAAATTCTACGCCGCTTCCTGTATTGATCGCTGTTCCCCATGCCGGGCGTGTGTATCCATCAGAAACACTTGCGCAAATGCGGGATGTTGAACTGAGTCAGCTTCGCTTGGAAGATCGCTATGTCGACAAACTCGGTGTTGCGATTGCAAAGGCTACTGGCACAGGTCTGCTCGTTTCCCATGCTCCTCGTGCGATGATCGACCTGAACCGAGCACATGACGATGTAGACTGGGAAATGATTGACGGTCCTGCGCGTCGGCCAACCAAGCCAGAACCGGTGCTTACGGGCACCAATCGGCGGGCGCGGAGTGGGTTGGGGCTGGTGCCTCGGCGTTTGCCCGGATTTGGCGAAATTTGGCGCCAGAGGCTTTCCAGAGCGGAGCTCGACCGCCGGATTGATTGCATCCACCGCCCGTATCACGCGTTTTTGGCTCAGGAGCTTGAGACTATCCGCGACAAATGGGGCGTTGCACTGCTGATTGACCTGCATTCGATGCCGCCATTGAGGAAGCGGAACGGTCAAGATCAACCGCCACGCATGGTGCTCGGCGACAGGTTTGGCGCTTCCTGCCAGAACAGTTTGGTTGCGCGCGCCTATCGCTTTCTTGAGGATCGCGGACAATCTGTCGCACATAATCGGCCGTATTCGGGAGGATATGTGTTGGACCGCCATGCTGCACCTTCGCGCGGGATCCATGCAATCCAGATTGAGGTTTGTCGCTCGGCGTATCTTGATGATCAATTGAGCGAGCCGAGTAACGCACTCGAACCTTTAGGCGAGCTTCTCGCTGAGTTGATCAGGCAACTGGGCGCCGATACCGCCCATCTCGGGTCGAATGGCCGTATGGCACAAGCCGCAGAATAGCTCGGGAAAATCCAAAGTCCGCTCGCTAACCCTCTCACAAAAATGAAAAAAGCCACCTCGCTAATGTTAGGGGATTGCGAGGTGGCCAAAGTTCAGGGAGGACTGCGCCCGAAGGCGCAGCTGTAAGCGGCGAAAATAGGGGGATGCCACCTACGCTCTCTAAATATGATTGAGGCGGGGTGTCTTCAAGAGACACCCCGCCTCAACGGGTTCCAAAATTTCTTTTGTGTGCGTTAGCGTTTCTTAGTTCGCTGTCGGCACCGCTGCGCCGTTTGCTGCCGGAGCAGGAACTTTGCCTTGAGCCGATTGACGCTCGAACAGTTTGCGCATCAGGTTGAGCGAGAACATGTGGGCGTGGATCAGCATGCCCATGCCATTCTTGTTCAGTGTTTCGACTGTCTCAGTTGGAAGTTCGCGCAGTTTCTTCTCATCAACCATGCGGAAGCCACGATAAACGAATGGAGTATCTGGCGTATCGCTGCGTGTGATCGCAATTTCACCATCCATCAGGATATCGAGCTTTTTGAGTTCTTCGAGAAACGCTTTGGTACGTTGACCCGATTCTTCGAAGTTCTTGCAGAACTCAAGAACATTGGTCGTGTACTCAGTCGGGCTTTCACCATCAAAGAGCGGCTGACCTTCCTTGGTCGCGCCAATGACGCCGGTGCTTGGGTCAAAGCAAAGCGACATGTCGTCGCTGTCTTGCTGCAACTTTGCGAGGATGAAGGGATAGCGGCGAACATATGCTGGGACGTACACGTCTGCAACAAGCTTTCCGTCGTCGCCGATAAAGGTGTTCACGCCTTCGTTCAGGCCCATCAATGCGATTGGCAGCGGGTTATCACCGGCTGTGAAGACAATTGGGTAATCGCGCTGCGCGTCGACAAATTCGTCAACTGTGAGCGGAATCGCATGAGTCTCTGCAAGGAAATCTGCATTATCGAACGGGCTGACTTTCCAGTCACCGTGCTCGCGGCTGTTGAGCGGAAGCAGATCTTTGTAAAACAGCGGAAGTTGTGGCTGCGGCGCGCTGGCCATGGAATGTCTCCGGAAATTATCTGAATGTTGTCTATTGTCTCGGCCGTTAACAGGTCAACGGAGCCGTTCGCAGGGCGCTTTAGGCGGTAAGTGCTCAACGCGCAAGCGGTCCGCGTTCAATCGCCCTTCGTGATGGGGAGAGGCGGTAAAAGCTTGCCGGGGTTTAGCAATCCCTGAGGGTCAAGAGCATGCTTCACGCTGCGCATAAGCGAAAGTGCAACAGGGTCGCCAAGTCGATCAAGCTCATCAACTTTCATCTGGCCTATCCCATGCTCTGCACTGATAGAGCCGCCCCACGCAGTGACGAGATCGTAAACGCGCGCGCTGACGTTTTTGCCTTCATTCTCCTCCCATTCTCCCGCGACCGAACCTGTCGGAGCGAGGACGTGAAAATGCACATTACCATCCCCCAAGTGCCCGAACGCGATGCCACGTGTGCCCGGAAAAGTGCGTTCGATCTGAGGAATCGCCGCTTCAATGAATTCTGGCATTTTCTCGACTGGAACTGAAATGTCATGTTGCATCGCAGGACCAAGCGCTCGCTCAGCGGCTGAAATGGAATCGCGCAGCGTCCAGAACGCTTCCGACTGAGATTCGTTGGCGGCAATTACGGCATCGCTCAAAAGCTGATCTTCCATGGCTTTGGCGAGGACATTCTGAAGGCGGTCCTGAAGCGACGCGCTATCTCCATCGCCCGATACACATTCGATCAGCACATTCCACGCATGCCGATCGGACAGAGGGGCGCGCGCGCTTGGTAGATGGTCGACAACACTGCTTAGACAATGGTCGGGGATCACTTCGAACCCTTCTAAAGTATCGCCCATGGATCGATCGACAAACCTCAAAAGTGTCCGCGCGCCGACGATGCTTGGCAAGCCAACCCATGCAGTCGCGCGTGCACTGACTGATGGAAGCAATCTGAGGTTCGCGGCAGTTATAATTCCGAGAGTACCCTCTGACCCGATCAGTAATTGTTTGAGATCAAACCCGCGATTGTCTTTCTTCAGGGCCGTCAGACCATTGAAAATGCTTCCATCTGCCAAAACACATTCGATCCCAAGCACTTGGGCACGCATTGTTCCGTGGCGCAAAACCTGCGTGCCGCCGGCATTTGTCGAAACCAGCCCGCCTATTGTGGCAGACCCTTTTCCACCCAGGGTTAGAGGGAAGCGCAATCCGCTTGCCTCTGCGACTTCGTGCAGGGTTTGAAGGATGACCCCAGCTTCGCAAACACATTGACCTGCATCGGCATCGAAGGTGCGAATTGCATCCATTCTTCGTAGTGACAAAATGACAGCCTTGCCGCTTTTGTCCGGGGTTGCTCCGCCAGCCATCCCGCTGTTGCCCCCCTGCGGTACGATGGGGATTGAATGCTTTGCGCAGAGTTTGACGAGCTGTGACACTTGCTCGGTGGATGCAGGGGATGCCATTCCAAGTGCGAGCCCCGAATACCGCCCACGCCAATCGGTAAGCGACGGGATAAGTGCGTCATTGTCGGTCGTGAAGCCTTTGGGCCCGAGCAAGCTCGCGGCATCTGAAAGAAAGACGGATGATGATGGAATGGAGGGCATAATTGTTGCGTCTATGTCACATACTCGCCCAACATGGCTAGATGCTTGGGCTGTCATTTGTCCCAGTTAAGCGAACGTTCAATCGCGTCGGCTAATGCGCCACTTCTGGTAACGGTCCAAGGGCTGTTACTGAATCGAATTATGGAGACCGTTCCCGCTAATGCCTAGCCTGTTTGCTCTTGCAACGCCGCTCGCGCTGCTTTTGCCCTTTCTCGGGCAGAACAGTGAGCTCTCGGCTGGCTCGGCTCTGGTGAACGCAGGCGATCCACCGATCGAAGCTGCAGGCGCCAACGATCAAAAACCGTTGCCGAAGGGTGTCTTGGTTTCTCAACCTTATCCGGCTCAACGGACGAGCGTTGCCCCTCTTGATGCATTTCGCGGTGGACAGGTTGTTCGGCAGGTTCGAATTGAACGCAGGGTAATCCTTCGGATCGCACCTGCTCGGCGGAATGCCCAAAACAATCTTGTTGCCCAATTGCCCCGCAATGGAATCAACACCCGCTTCGAAGAGCGCAAAATGGACAAATGCGTGCCCGTAGGAGGCATTGCCGGTGTTCAGACGGGCAGCGGAAACAGGCTGCTGTTCTTCATGCGCGATGCGAGGATTGTTTCCGCAAACCTCGAAAAAGCATGCCGTGCGCGCGATTTCTACTCAGGTTTCTATGTCGAAAAGAACGATGATGGAAAGCTCTGTATTGATCGCGACAAGTTGCAATCGCGCAGCGGCGCGAAGTGCGAAGTAGAGCGCATGCGGCAGCTGGTGGCTGTTACCGAGTAGCTTGAGCGAAGCGGCACGCATTCGCCAAACTGCCCATTTCTTGACTTTTGATGCAATTTTACGCAGATGCCGTGCGCGCCCGGCGGTGATGAAACGCATCATCCAGCTGCGCACTTTAAGTTGACGGCTATCACGCCGCATTATCCGGACATTATCAAACGCATGACATTCGCCGATCTCGGCCTTTCGCCTGAATTGCTCAAAGCCGTCGATGACGCTGGCTATTCTGAGCCTACTGCCATCCAAGCAGAAGCCATTCCTACCATCCTGATGATGCGGGATCTGATCGGTATTGCGCAGACGGGCACCGGCAAAACCGCCAGCTTTGTGCTGCCGATGATCGACGTGATGGCCTCTGGCCGCCGCCGCGCTTTGATGCCTCGCTCGCTTATCCTTGAGCCAACGCGCGAACTCGCTGCGCAGGTTGCCGAGAATTTCGAGAAGTACGGTAAGAACCACGATCTCAAAATGGCGCTGCTTATCGGCGGTGTGCAAATGGGCGATCAGCTCAAAACGTTGAACGAAGGCGTGGACGTTCTGATCGCAACGCCGGGTCGTTTGATGGACCTGTTTGAGCGGGGCAAGATCCTGCTCAATGGCTGCGAGCTCCTCGTGATCGACGAAGCTGACCGCATGCTCGACATGGGCTTTATCCCGGATATCGAATTCATCTGCGACAAGCTTCCTGATACCCGCCAAACCATGCTCTTCTCGGCTACGATGCCTGCGCCGATTGAGAAGCTTGCGAAGAAATTCATGAGCAATCCCAAGCGGATCGAAACCGCGCGGGCTGCGACCACGAACAAGGATATCACCGCGTTCAAGATCAACGTGGAGCAGCGCAAAAAGCGCGATACACTGGAGTGGCTGCTCAACAATGATCATGTCGAGACGGCGATTGTTTTCTCCAACAAGAAAACCACCGTGCGGGAGTTGAATAAGGCTCTACAGCGCAACGGCTTCAAGTCTGGCGAGATCCACGGCGATATTGACCAGTCGACGCGTCAAAAAGAGCTGGAGCGGTTCAAGTCGGGCGACATCAACATTCTGGTCGCTTCTGATGTGGCGGCTCGCGGGCTCGACATCAAAGGCGTGAGTCACGTTTTCAACTTCGACACGCCGTGGCACCCGGATGACTACGTTCACCGCATTGGCCGCACGGGCCGGGCAGGGGCAAAAGGACGCGCCTTCACTTTCGTTACGAAAGCGGACGCTGAAGCAATCGACAATGTCGAGAAGCTGACGAAGAACGTTATCCCCGTATTCGGCAAAGACGATGTCCGCGTTGAATTGAAAGATGGATCGTCAAAGCCGCAAGACGATGACAAGCCTGCGGAAGAGAAGAAGCCGCGTCGCCGCAGCAAGAAAGCGGACGAGACGCATGATAAGCCCGAGGATACGGCGCCTGAGAAACCGAAGCGCGAACGCAGCCCACGCAAAGAACGTTCAGATGACAAACCCGCACGCGAGGCTAAGCCAAAAGGCAGAGGCCGGCGGCGCGATCAGGATGATGAACCTGTGGCACCAGGCGAATGGAACGGTCCGAAACCGGGCTTTCTGGACGTCGGGTTCAAGGGCTGATTCCCTAACCTTGGTCTTGTAGGAACCGGTTGACAGATTCGGAATCTGTCAACCACCAGAATCCACGCTATATCTATGAAATCTATGTGATTTCGGCGTGTTGGACACACATGACAAGTGTCCAACAGGCGCTGCGTGGTTCTGTGCGATCAAATAGACCGCTGACACTGACAATTTCAAAGAACAATCAGTGGCTTAGAGCGCGAATTGCGTGTAGGAAACCGCGTTTTGGGACGACACTTAAACTGCGTGGCCTAGGTGGCTAGTGCCCCAGTTTTTGCAGCAAATTCAGAGCAAGCTTTTGCGCCGATTGAGCATAGTCTGCTGAATTTTTCAGATCAGAGAGAGGCACCCAGTACAAAGTCATTTGATTGCTATCAAACTGCTCGAAGGCAGAGAAAGCCAAGAAAGAACGGTCGCGTTTCCAAAGCCCGACACAACCAGCATGCACGATGACGCGCCGGGTTTCATAGTGGCTTCGGCATAAATCGCGGTGTTTTTGAATGGCTTCTAAGACGTGATCGGATGCGCCATCTCTCCGCATTAGTTTCTTGATTTTCTTCCAAACGTCATTTGGGTTTAATCGATCATAATCTTTCGCGCCCTGAACTAAGCTTCGGCCTTCCAAAGCGGTTAGTAGCGCTCGCAAGTTGCTCTCACATTTGGCCCAACTCATTACGCAGTCAGCTATCGCTAAACGGTGCGTATCCTCGAGAGCTTCATGATCTACCTCGCTCCAGTGAGGAGTTTTTTCGTTCAACTTACAACCTTCACAAAGCTGTCGATCACGCGTTTTGTGCCGTGATCTTCAAACTCGATCTCCAGCTTGTTGCCTTCCTGATCGGTGACGCAGCCGGTGCCGAATTTGTCGTGGTGCACCATCGCGCCAATCGCGATGTCGCTGCGCGGTTTGGCAGCAAAGCTCGCGGCGGAGCGTCCCGGTTCGCGCACATTGGCTTGCTTGGTTTCGTATCCGCTTGAGATTGCCCGCTGCCAACCGGGGCCGCGCGTTTGCGCGCGCTCGGGCCGGTCACGTGCGACATGGGCGAAAGGATCATCGCTTTCGCTCCAGTTTGCTTGCCAAAGGCTTTTGCCGCCCGTCATCGTTGTTTCCTGATCGATGAACTCTTCCGGCAGTTCTTCGATAAAGCGCGAGGGGATCGAACTGGTCCACTGGCCATAAATGCGCCGGTTCGCCGTGTGCAGGATCGTGCAGCGCCGCTTGGCCCGCGTTATCGCGACATAGGCAAGGCGGCGTTCCTCTTCGAGACTAGCGAGCCCGCCTTCGTCGATGGCTCGCTGAGACGGGAAAACGCCTTCTTCCCAGCCGACGCAGAACACATTGTCGAATTCCAGACCCTTGGCCGCGTGGATCGTCATGATCGTGACGGTTTCCTCATCCGCGCCGCGATCATTGTCCATGACCAGACTGACATGCTCGAGGAAGTCACCGAGCGTTTCGTATTCCTCCATCGCGCGGGCAAGCTCGGAGAGGTTTTCCGCACGCTGTGCGCTCTGAGGCGTACGATCATTCGCCAGCATGTCGTTGTAACCGGTTTCATCCAGCACCAGCCGCAGCAAGTCAGACGGTGTCATCGTCTCGGCTGCTTCACGCCATGCGAGGAATTGCCGCATCAACCCGCCGATTGTGTTCGCAGCCCGCTTCGGCAGCTCGTCACTGTCGGCCAGTTCCAGCGAAGCTGCGGCCAGCGGCATATTGGTGCGCCGCGCGTGCTGATGCATCTTCTCAAGCGTCTTCGCACCAAGTCCGCGCTTGGGCTGATTATAGATACGTTCGAACGCGAGATCGTCTTGCGGCTGCGCGATCACACGCAGATAGGCGAGTGCGTCGCGGATTTCAGCGCGTTCATAGAAGCGGAAACCTCCGATGATCCGGTAATTCACGCCAATCTGGATAAAGCGGTCTTCAAATTCGCGGGTTTGATATTGCGCCCGTACCAGAATGGCGACGCTATCAAGGCTTGCGCCTTCTGCTTCCAACCGTTCGATATCTTCGCCAACACGTCGTGCCTCTTCGGGGCCGTCCCACACACCGATGACTTTGACCTTGTCGCCGCCATTTGCCTCTGTCCAAAGCGTCTTTTCGTGCCGCTCTGAATTGGCGCGGATCAGGCCCGATGCTGCGCCCAGAATTTGCGGGGTTGAGCGATAATTCTGTTCCAGCCGCACGACATGCGCGCCGGGGAAATCCTTTTCAAACCGCAGGATATTGGCGACTTCCGCGCCGCGCCACGAATAGATCGACTGATCATCATCACCGACCACGCAGATGTTCTTGTGGTTCTGGGCGAGCAGCCGCAGCCAGAGATATTGGACCGCGTTTGTATCCTGATATTCGTCGACCAAGATGTATTTGTAGCGGCGCTGATAATCTTCCAGCACATCTGTGTGCCCCCGGAAGATGTTGAGCATATGCAGCATCAGATCGCCAAAGTCGCAGGCGTTCAGAGCTTTCAGGCGGTCTTGATAAAGTTGGTAAAATTCGCGGCCCCGGCCATTGGCGAAAGCTTCGTTCTCACCTGCATCAAGATCACTGGGGTTCAACCCACGGTTTTTCCAGCGATCGATCAATCCGGCGAGCTGGCGCGGTGGCCAGCGTTTTTCGTCTTCACCTGCCTCGACAATCAACTGTTTGAGCAGGCGCAGCTGATCATCGGTGTCGATAATGGTGTAGTTGCTTTGCAGCCCTACCAGCTCAGAGTGGCGGCGCAGCATCTTTGCACAGATCGAATGAAACGTGCCAAGCCAAGGAATGCCTTCCGAATCGACACCCAGATGGCCTGCAACCCTTTCGCGCATTTCACGCGCCGCTTTATTGGTGAAGGTCACGCACAGGATCTGGCTGGGCCATGCGCGTCGCGTGGCGACCAGATGCGCAAGGCGGGCGGTCAGCGCCGCTGTCTTACCAGTGCCAGCACCCGCCAGCATCAGAACCGGCCCCTCCGTCGTAAGCACAGCATCGCGCTGAGGCGGGTTCAGCATCTGCGCATAGGCAGGGACAGGGGCATTATCGCGCGGCGGGGAGGGGGCAATGTCAGACATAAAACAGACGTGAACAGGTAGAGAACGATTGAGGCGGCGGCAAGGGGCGCAATTTTGCCTATGCCCGCTCCCGATTTGCCGTCAATTTCACTCTGACCCGTTTTGGCCACGCGTCTCGCTGGGATGTGCGCAGGGCAGGATGCGCGTCGCGCCGCGCTCTAGGTAAAGAGGCCACGGACGTGCATATCAAGGGTGCCTGAACAGAGGGGAACATCTCGTCAGGCATCCGAGCATTCGGGTCGCGTTCGTTAGCGCTTGGGACCAACCTTAAGGAGTATCCCATGCGAGTATCACACATTTACCTTACCGGCGTTGCGCTGGCCACTTTCGGGGTGGTTCTTGCCGCCCCAGCAGCTGCGCAGGACACAGACACAGCGCCTATCGATGAAGTTGCGCCGGACTCATCCGCACCGGGTGATCTGACTGCGGAACAGCGCGCTGAATATGACAGCTGGGCACCTGATCAAAAGTTCGCTTACGATGCGTGGCCAGTTGAAACGAAGTCCTATTACTGGACGCTGTCTCCGGCCCAGCAAGGGTTATTCTGGAAACTGTCTGACCAAGACAAGATCGCTTTGACTGCGATGACAGGACCAGAACGCGATTCTGCTTGGCAAATGATTGAGGAACGCTCGGCTGAGGAAGGTGGACCTAGCTAAGGCCGCCAACGGACGTCCGGATCGGTGAAGGCAGCACTCTCCTGGTTACTGCCTCAACAAGGTCAGTTTGCCTTTGCCGATCCGGCGTTCTGTTTCGATTGTGAGACCATCGACTTTGACGTCTTCATTGAAGGCGGTTTCAACTGCCATCCATGTCGCAGGACCGATCCAGTCGTGCCGTTTCAACCGGTCAAGCGCCACTGCGCCTGCTCCGGTGTGATACGGCGGATCAAGCAGGATAAGGTCATAAGGCTCGCGCGCCGGACGCAGATGCATCACCGACATTGTTTCGACCGTGGCGCGCGCTCTTGCATCGAGCGATGTGATATTCGCGCGGATGACATCCACCGCCGCGCGGTCTTGTTCCACGAACAGGCAATGCGCCGCGCCGCGTGACAAGGCTTCGATGCCGAGCGCACCCGATCCCGCGAACAAATCAGCGATGCGCAGCTCGTCAAAACTGCCGAGGCGGCTTGTCAGCATCGAAAACAGCGTTTCGCGCGTTCGGTCGGACGTTGGCCGAGTGGCGTCGCCCTTTGGCGCAGCTAGCTTGCGCCCGCGCCATTCGCCGGCAATCACTCTCATTGCACGTTGCCCCGTTTCATTGCGCTTACAAACCGATCGAGATCGCCTTTACGGATTCGCGTGACCTGACCGCGCGGCAGATCGCCGAGCATAAAGGGACCATAGGCCGTTCTGATAAGCCTGCTGACTTTCAGCCCGAGATGTTCAAGCACGCGCCGCACTTCGCGGTTCTTGCCCTCGGTGATAGTCATTTCAATCCATTGGTTACGAGTGCCCGAGCTTTTGCCGCTACCACGTTCGATGTTTGCGTCGATCGAACCATAACGCACCCCGTCGATCTCGATCCCTTCGATCAGACCCTCGAGTTCTTCCTGCGATATTTCGCCGAATGCTCGGGCTCGGTAAGTTCGAGGTATACCGGTCGAGGGGAGCTCCATCTGGCGTTTCAAACCACCGTCATTGGTCAACAGCAGCAGCCCCTCTGTATTCAGATCGAGCCTTCCGACTGGCATGACGCGCGGGGCGTCTTTGGGCAGCGCATTAGCGAGCGCGTCATAAATGGTTGCGCGGCCTGCCATGTCCCGCTCGGCAGTGATCAGGCCGGTGGGTTTGTTGAAGGCAAACAGCGCAGTCGGCTCTGGCCCAGCCACAGGCTTGCCGTCGACGCTGACGCCGCGCAGGCTGGTGAGGAACGTCGCTGGCGTTTCAACCGGCTTTCCATTGAGCGTGATCCGCTTGTCGGCGATCATGCGTTCAATTTCGCGCCGGCTGGCGACACCTGCACGGGCCAGCAATTTGGCAATGCGGTCGCCCTCGGGACGGTCATCGGATTTCTTGGGGTTCGTTGGCATAGGCCGCCGCCTAGGCGTTCAACCGCGCGCTCGCAAGAATTCCTGCACGATTGCGTCAAACCGCGCGATGCCGCCTTCCAGCGTGCCGAGCGTAATTTCGCTCACCGCGCCTGTTTCCAGACCCTGCTGGCCGAGTTCCGCCGCACGGAAATCCTCGGAGGCAAACACGCCCCCGTCGAGCAGCGCCCAGCTGCGCTCCCAGTGATCGCGCGCTTTGTCTGTCGCGGGAGCTTCCGGGATCAGCATAAAGTCCTCAACCAGCGTCAGATTGTGCGCTTTCGGCATCAGCGTCATGACGTTGATGTAATCGGGGCTGGGAATCACAATGGTGGCGGGCAGCAATTGATAGGCAAAAGTCACCACGCGTCGCATGGCCGCCATATCGGCGAAGTCTGTGGCGTCCATATCTTCCAACCGTCCGACTGCAGAGCGCATATGCGGTCCGATTTCGTCCCCGGCGGTCACCCCGTCTGTAAAGAACGGACCAATCGTATCCGCGTGCAGGCGGGTCACATGATAGCTTTCTAGGAAAGCATCCATGACGAGCTTCCAATTGCCGTTCACTGTGTGGGTTTTGCGGCGGAAGAGGAAGCTCTGATCGAGACCGAACGCGGCGAAGTCTTCGCCCAATGTTTCGGCATCCGAAAAATTGGCGCCCTCAACCGGTGCAAACCAGATCAACCCGCCAGCTTCGCATGAAGGGAGTTCTTTGAGGCTGTATTGGCTCTTATCGAGATCGGGGAAGGTTTCAGGGCGGGGCAGACCGAGCAGGCTACCATCAAGCTGATATGTCCACGCATGATAGGGGCAAACCAGTTTGGATGAGCATTGGACGTCTTCACCCTCAACCAGCCGAGTGCCGCGATGCTGACAGACATTCAGGAAGACATGCGCTGTACCGTTTTTGTCGCGTGTGATCAGAAGCGGGCGACCTGTGCCGTCATGCGGCACGGCCATTCCCGGCTCCGGTAACAGGGCGGATGGACACAGCACTTGCGGCATACGATCAAACAGGGCGGCTTTCTCTGCGTCAAAATGCGCAGGATCGGTGTAGCGGCTTGCAGGCACACTCCCGATCCCCGTTGTTACGCGCGGATTTCCGTCGCGGATAGCTTCTGCCAAGGCGATTTGGCCCTTGGTGGAGCGCATCGCAGACGCACTGCGATCATCCAAAGCTGTTGATGGCGTTGTGGGCGCGTTCATCGCAGCGTTCCTATTCCTCTCATCCGCAGCTAGTGTTGCAGAAAATCAGCCACGCCGAAAGGTCGCGAATGTCAGAAACCAAAACCGCTAAGCCAGGATGGAGAGAGGTCCTGCGGGCCTTGGGCCAGCGCAAGACCGGCTTTATGGCGCTGTTCGGCTTTGCCAGCGGTCTGCCCTTCGCTCTGTTTTTGGGCACGTTGTTCGCGTGGTTAAGCGATGCCGAAGTTGATCTGGAAACGATGGGGGTCTTTTCCCTTATCGGTCTTGCCTATGCATTCCAGTTCCTGTGGTCACCGCTGATCGACAAGGTGAACATTCCCGGCATGCGCATGCTGGGTAAGCGCAAACAGTGGATTGTGCCCTCGCAATTGCTGCTGGGCGCGATCCTTGTGTCTTTGGCGCTTAGCAATCCCAGCAATGAGACAATCGGCTGGTTCAGCCTGCTCGCGGGGATCGGAGCCTTGGCCAGCGCGACTCAAGACATCGCCATCAACGCTTGGCGGATCGACGTTGCCGATGAAAAAGCGACGCTTGATATGCTCTCAACCGTTTATCAGATGGGTTACCGTCTGGCGGCGCTTGTCGGCGGTGCATTTGGACTGATTATCGCCGCACGGATTGGATGGCCGCAGACCTATATGCTGATGGGGGCAATCCTGCTCGCTATCGGATTTATCGGGCTGTTCGCGCCCGATAGCGACAGCAAGAAACTGGCCGAAGGTCAGCCTGCGATTGTCGACGAACTGTTTGTGGCGCTGCGCAAAAAGGGTGAGTTGGAACCGGGTATCCGGGCCAAGGCTTTGATGGTTGTTGCTGGCCTTTGGGCGGTATCGATCGGCGTGGTTCTGACATTCATGTATATGTCGCTGTTCTATGCGCCCGAGGACCGGCCCAACCCGACCGAGTTTACGGTGAATTGGGGGCCGTGGATCATCGTCGCCACGGTCGTAATCCCCGCGCTCATCTCAGGCTGGCTTGCGAGCCAGAAAAAGCAGGGCAATTACCTGCTCAGCGAAGACGCGCCCGAACCAGTCGGCAGCGGTTTTGTGATGGATCATCTTTACCGCGCGTTAGTTTTGCCGCTGGTCGAGTTTGTTGGCCGGATCGGTTGGTCGCTGGTGCTGATCCTATCGCTGGTTCTGACATACCGGATTTGCGACGCGATCTGGGGCAGCTTTGCCTATCCATTTTACCTCGGCGAGTTGAACTACACCAAGGATGAAGTCGCCTTTGCATCCAAGTTCTTTGGCGTTGGCGCGATCATCCTCGGGCTCGCTCTCGGCGGCTTTATGCTCACCATGATGGGGCGGATGTTGACGCTGACAATCGGCGCATTGCTCGCCGCGCTGACAAACCTTCTCTATGCCGATCTCGCCGTTGGCGGGGCGAATATGCAGGCGGTGAGCGACGCGGTTGGCTTCACCTGGCTGATTACTCAGGTGCCTGTGATCGGCAGCCCGTCTTTGGCGAAACTGACCTTTACGATCTTCTTTGAGAACCTCGCCATTGGTATTGCAGGTGCAGCCTATATCGCGTGGTTGTCCTCGATCGTGAACAAGAACTTCAGCGCGGTTCAATACGCGCTGCTCTCCTCGCTCACGCTGCTCGTGGGTACGCTCGGGCGCGGCGCGCTTGGCGAAATGATCGAGGATCAGGGCTATTTCGACGTGTTCGTACTGACGACCTTTATCGGCTTTATTGCGGTTGTGCTGTGTTTGGCGGAGTGGTTCCGTCAGTCTCGCGCCGGGGCCAATTCTGGTGTCGTAACGCCCGAACCAGCCGCGCAGCCAGCGGAGTAGGAACGCTTGAGCGCGCCAGATACTGGAGCGCGGCGGGGCTGGGTAGAGGCGGCCAAACCCTACCTTGAAAAAGAAACGCTGGCGGCCTTCTTTATCGGAGTTTCCTCCGGCTTTCCCTACGCGATGCTGGGCGCGACGCTGACTACGCGATTGGCGCAGGGTGGCATCGACAAACAGACCGTAACCGCGTTCAGCCTCGCTTTTCTGGTCTACAATTTCAAAGTGTTCTGGGCGTGGATTGTTGACGGTGTCCGCTTGCCCGTAATCGGCCGGCTGGGTCAGCGCGTATCATGGATGCTTCTTGCAGGCGTTCTGGTGATCGCATCGGTCATCAATCTCGCGCTGGTCGACCCCAGCGATAGCCTGCAGGCGACGATCATCGCAGCCGTTCTTGTCGGAGCAGCGGGCGCGACATTCGACATCGTGATCGACGCGTATCGCATCGAGATATTGAAGCCCTATCAGCTCGGAACGGGTTCCGGCATGAACCAGTATGGCTGGCGCTTGGGATCCGCCGGGGCTGGTGCCATCGCATTGGTTGTCGCGGTCCGATATGGATGGAGCGCGGCCTATATCGCCTGCGCCATGTTTGCCCTGCCAGCCATGCTGACGGCGCTGATTATGGGCGAACCAGCACGCCGCAAAGTGATTGCCGTGCGCAAGGGTGTGAGCGAGGTGTGGCAATCGATTTCAGGACCGTTTTCGGAGTTTTTCCAGCGGCACGGCGCTTGGGTCGTGCTGGCCTTTATCCTCGTCCACAAGATCGGTGACACGCTCGCAAACCTGACCTTTCGGTTGTTGTTTGACGACCTTGGCTTCAGCAATGACGAGATTGCGTTTTACGATGTCGGAGTGGGCTTCTGGGCTTATATGGTCGGGATTTTCGTGGGCGGTATCATCTATTCACGGCTCGGACTGAAACGATCTGTGCTGATCGCGCTTGTGTTAATGGCGGTTTCGAACCTCAGTTTTTCTGCACTGGCGCTTGCTGGCAACACCAATCTGGGCCTTGCATCGGCGATCGGGTTTGAAAATTTTTCGAGCGGATATGGCGGGGTTGTGGTGGTCGCCTATTTTTCTGCGCTCTGCGACTTGCGGTTCACAGCGGCGCATTATGCGATGATCAGCGCGGCGGCGAGTATCGTTGGCCGGTTGCTAACGGGCACCACAGCGGGCGGCCTGATCGAAGCCACAGGCTATGTGAACTTCTACATACTGACGACGCTGCTCGCATTGCCGGGCATTGTGCTGTTCTGGTGGATGATGCGCACAGGGCTGGTTGATCAGGCGCTTGGTACGGCGGGTGAGCAGCCGCAACCGCCTGCAAGTGACTAGTCAGTCAGGGATTTCATCATTGAGCTTCAAGGCTTCGCCTGCAAGGTAGAGCGAGCCTGCGATCAGCACCGGATAATCGTCGTACGGAATATCCAACAGCGCATCTTCGAGATTGGCGGCAGGCTTCGCGTCGGGGCCAAATGCACTGGCAGGATGGGCATCGTGATTGGGCACCGGTACGACCGTCAGTGTTCGGATGCGGTCGCCAAAGGGGCCGATAAAAGAGCCGGGATCCTTGTTATCGAGCATCCCCAAGACAAGGTGCAGCGGACCGTCCACCGCTTTAGAAATGGCAGCGCCTGCATTGGCGTTATGACCGCCATCGAGAATAACCTCGCGTGTGCCGACCAGCGGACCATTCGCGAGGCGCTGTAGGCGCGCCGGCCAACACGCTACTTTCAAGCCCGAAATGATCGCTTCTGGCGAAACACTGACCCTTTTCTGATGCCGCACCATAGCAACTGCGAGCGCCGCGTTGCGGATCTGGTGCATGCCCAATAGGCCCAGTGGAGGGAACGTTAGCGTGCCTTGATCATCACGGTAACTGCCGCTTTCGATCTCGCTATAGTGCCAGTCTCTATTGATCCTGAACAACAGCGAACCCGCCGTGGCAGATGAGACCTGAATCTGTTTTCTTTCGGGGCTCAACTCACTGACAGACAGCAAAGGCACGTTCTTCTTCGCAATCCCCGCCTTTTCAAACGCAATCCGCGCCATCGGCTCCGCTGGCACGCCTTCCTCAGGTGCCAGCAAAAACTTCTCATGGTCGATCCCGAGCGCGGCAATCCCGCAAGCCGCCAGAACATCCGGTTCGAGCACATTCGTCGCATCCAGCCGTCCACCAAGGCCGACTTCAACCACGCAGGCATCGGCTGGCACACGGGCGAATTCTACGAAGGCGGCGGCGATTGTGATTTCGAAGAAACTGCAGCCGAGCCCCTCGGCGGCGTCGAACACTTCTTCCAGCAATTCGGCCAGCCGCGCGTCCTCAATCAGCTTTCCAGCGACGCGAAACCGTTCATTGTACCGCACGAGATGCGGAGAGGTCGTAACGTGGACGCTGTATCCTTGCGCCTCCAACATCGCGCGAAGGAAGGCGCAGGTCGAACCTTTGCCGTTTGTGCCCGCAACATGGAAAACGGGCGGCAGGCGCTTGTGCGGATCACCCAAACGCGAAAGCAGGGTCTCGATTGCGTCGAGGCCCAACACATCGCGCTGAATACTAAGCCCGCTTAGCCGATCCAGCTGCGCCTGAACGCGCGGATCGTCCGATGATCCCATGTCTCTCATGGTAGAGGCTACGCGCGGTTAGGCGGCAGCTTGCGGCTGCAGATAGTCGATCACATTGCCGAGCGTGTCTTTCAACTCGCGGCGGTGAACAACCATATCGACCATGCCGTGCTTGTGCAGATATTCCGCGCGCTGGAACCCTTCGGGCAATTGCTCGCGAATGGTATCCTGGATCACACGCTGTCCTGCAAAACCGATTAGCGCGCCGGGTTCTGCAATGTGAATATCGCCCAGCATGGCGTAACTCGCGGTAACACCGCCCGTCGTCGGGTCAGTCAGCACAACAATATAGGGCAGGCCTGCATTCTTGAGGCGGCGCGTCATCACGGTGGCGCGCGGCATCTGCATAAGGCTCAAGATGCCTTCCTGCATACGCGCGCCGCCCGCTGCGGTTACGACGATATACGGGCACTTGCGGGTCAAAGCGCGCTCGGCACCCGCGCAAAACGCCATGCCCACGGCCATTCCCATGGAACCGCCCATAAAGGAGAAGTCCTGCACACCGACCACGGCAGGGCGGCCATCGATTGTGCCGGAGCCAACCGAATAGGCATCGTGGTGAGGGTTCTTTGCCCGCGCTTCTTTGAGGCGGTCCGTGTATTTCTTGGAATCCTTGAACTTCAGCGGATCCTCGGTCACCTGCGGCTGTGGCAGCAGTTCAAAGCCATCGTCGAGCAGCAATGCCAGCCGCGCATCGGCGCTGATCCGGCCATGATGCTCACAGCGCGGGCAAACGCTCAGATTGTCTTCGTATTCCTGGACAAACAGCATTTCCTGACAGGATTTGCATTTGATCCAGAGATCTTTTTCAGACGTCTTTTTCTCGTCGGAAAAGCCCAGCGAATTGCGGACACGGGTGAACCAGTTCATTGCTTTTTTCCCTTAGGAGCGCGCATTTTTGATGGCGGCGACCATTGCTGTTGTCAGCTCTTGTAGCTTGGCCGGAGCCTCTTGGCCAAATTTCTCGACCAGATCGATGAAGGCAGAGCCGACGACGACTCCGTCAGCAACTTTTGCGATTTCGGCGGCTTGCTCCGGTGTGCGAACACCGAATCCGACCGCCACGGGTAGATCGGTCGATTGTTTGATGCGCGCGACATTCTCCTCGATGGAGGCGGTGGCGGCCTGCTGTTTGCCGGTGATGCCCGCGACGGAGACGTAATAGACGAAGCCTTGCGACCCTTCGAGAACTGCGGGCAGGCGCGCGGCATCGGTGGTGGGTGTCGCGAGCCGGATCGGGGCGATGCCCTGATCGCGCAGGGCCGGGCCAAGTGCATCGTCTTCTTCAGGTGGAATATCGACGCAGATCACACCATCGACGCCTGACCCCTTGGCTGCATTCGCAAACCATTCCGGCCCGCGCCGGATCATCGGGTTGGCATAGCCCATCAGGACCAGCGGAATGTCCGGATGCCGGGCGCGGAAATCAAAGGCGATTTGCAGCACATCGGCGGTGGTCGTTCCCGCGCCAAGGCTGCGCAAATTCGCCGCCTGAATGGCAGGGCCATCGGCCATTGGATCGGTGAAGGGCATACCCAACTCGATCACATCAGCGCCGCCAGCGGCCAGCGCATCAAGATTGGCAGCCGTATCGCCATCACCAGCGGTGATAAAGGCGACAAAGGCGGCGTGGGGTTTGGAGAAGGCAGATTGGAGGCGATTAGTCACTGGTGTTTCTCGTTGGATTTGTGATGAGCAGACCGATCCATGCGAAGGTCGCGGCGGCGAAGCCGATGTTCAACACGATTCCAAACTCGGTTTCGCGAACGGCATCAAATTGGCGAAGAAACAGCCAAGTGCAAACAGATCCTGTGTAAATAAGGGATATGAAGAGCCTTGTGCTCATATTTCGGATCCGCGTTTAAACATTTCGTCGCTCTGGACTTGATACGGAGTTTGACTTCTTTGAGCGCGGTGACGAAAGGAAGCCTGATCTCGGATCAAGTCCGGGATTACGACCAAGGAAGGGGCGATGCTCAAATCTCCACTCCCAGCTTTTCAGCCACGGTGAAGATATCCTTATCGCCGCGTCCGCAGAGATTCATCAGGATGATCTGATCTTCGCTCATTTGCTTGACGCGCTTTGCGACGGCGGCGATGGCGTGGGATGGTTCCAACGCGGGGATGATGCCTTCAGTGCGGCAGAGCAGTTGGAAACCGTCCAGTGCTTCTTCATCCGTCACAGCGGTGTATTCGACGCGTCCACTTTCCTTAAGCCATGCGTGCTCCGGGCCGATGCCGGGATAATCGAGGCCGGCGCTGATCGAGTGGCCTTCGGTGATCTGGCCATCTTCGTCTTGCAGCAGATAAGTCTTGTTGCCGTGGAGCACACCGGGCGTTCCGCCCAGCAAGCTTGCCGCGTGTTCGTCGCCATCAAGGCCGTGTCCTGCCGCTTCGACGCCAAGCATCTTCACGTCCGCATCGTCGAGGAACGGGTGGAACAGTCCCAGCGCATTCGATCCGCCGCCGATGCACGCAATCAGCAGGTCTGGCAGGCGGCCCACGCGATCAAGCATTTGCGCACGCGCTTCGGTGCCGATCACGCTTTGGAAATTGCGGACCATTTCGGGATAGGGGTGAGGGCCAGCGGCTGTGCCGATGATATAGAACGTGTCGTGCACATTCGCGACCCAGTCGCGCAGCCCTTCATTCATGGCGTCTTTGAGCGTCGCGCCGCCGCTGGTGACGGGCACGACTTCCGCGCCGAGCAGCTTCATGCGGAACACGTTGGGCGATTGCCGCTTTACGTCCTCCGCGCCCATATAGATTACGCAGGGAAGGCCAAACCGCGCGCAGACGGTCGCGGTCGCAACGCCGTGCTGTCCTGCACCGGTCTCCGCGATAATCCGCGTTTTGCCCATGCGTTTCGCAAGCAGGATTTGCCCGATGCAATTGTTGATCTTGTGCGCGCCGGTGTGGTTGAGCTCGTCGCGTTTGAACCAGACCTGTGCGCCGCCAAGAGCCTCGGTAAGCCGCTCGGCATGGTAAAGCGGGGAAGGGCGACCGACATAATGCTTCATCAGGTCGTCAAATTCTGCGGCAAATGCCGGATCATTTTGCGCGGCGCGATATTCACGCTCCAGATCGAGGATCAGCGGCATCAGCGTTTCGGCGACATAACGCCCGCCAAAATCGCCAAAATGGCCGCGATCATCGGGCTGCGTGCGGAAAGAGTTGGGTGAGTTCATTGCAGTCGCTTTGAGAGGGTTACGCTTCGAGAGCGGCTTTGCAGAAGGCGGCGATCTTGTCCACGTCCTTCACGCCCGGCGCGCCCTCCAAACCGGATGAGGCATCGACCAGTTGGGTGCCCGTTTCGCGGATCGCATCGGCAACATTGTCCGGTCCCAAACCACCCGCGAGGCCCCAAGAAATGCGGTGATCGAAGTCTTTGAGCACATCCCAGCGAAATGTCTCTCCATTGCCGCCGGGCAGCGCCTTTGCAGGCGCATCGAACAACAGGCGATCAACCGCGCCCTCAAACCGCGCAGATTTCGCCAGCGTCTCGGCATCCTTCACGCCGAGCGCTTTCCACGTTTCAACTTTGGTCTTTTCGCGGATAAGTTTGATCCATTCGGGCGTCTCGTTGCCGTGGAACTGGATCACATCGGGCTTGACCAATTCCAATGCTTTGCCGGTGGTTTGCACATCTGCGTTCACCGTCAACAGAACTGTCTTCACATGGTCCGGCACCATAGCGCGGAGTCGCGCTGCGTCTTCGAGCGAGAGATGCCGCGGGCTGGGTTCAAAATGGACAAGGCCCACATGCGTCGCGCCCGCGCCAATCGCCGCGCTTAGCGCCTCGGGCGTGGAGAGGCCGCAGATCTTGATAAGAGTGTCTTTGCTCATGCTGGCGGCTCTAACTGTCTTGAAGGCTTGCGTTAAGTGGGAAATCTTCGTTAGTTTAAAAGCAAGAATGGCGAGGGGACATAGGCGATGATTTCGAGAATTTTGCTGGCGTTTTTTGGGGCAATCGCGCTTGCGGCCTGCAACCCGATTGAAAACCTTGAGCAGAGCGAGTCGAAAATCGCTCAGTACGAAAAAGCGTATTCCGCCGGGAATACCGATGCTTTGTGGAGAATGTCCGGCGAGAAACTGCGCGAAATCACCCCGAGAGGAGATTTTGATAATCTCGTCACCGTGTTCAACTCACGGCTTGGTAAGATCGAATCCTCGGAAAGATCGAATTTCAGCGTCAATACGAACAATGGCGTGACGCAAACCGTGATCGTAATGGATACTCAGTTTGAGCAGGGTGAGGGGACGCAGACCTACACATTCTTCGGCCATGGCGAAGATATGGAATTGGTCGGTTGGAACGTCGATTCGCCGCGTCTGGCGGTAACAGTCGATGATTTGAAAGCGGTGGAAGACGCACGCGGGGAGGCCGCCGCTGAGTAAACCAGCTTAAAGCGTCGCTTCGATAGCCCGTGCTGCAGCTTCGGGATCGTCTGCACGGCTAATTGGGCGCCCAATCACAAGAACACTGGCGCCATTATCGCGTGCTTTGCGCGGAGTGACGACGCGTTTCTGATCGCCGACCGTGTTGCCAGCGGGGCGCAGGCCCGGGACGACGAAATACCCGTCTTTCCATTGTTTGCGGACTTCGCCGACTTCTTGTCCTGAACACACGATCCCATCCAGCCCGGCTTCGTGCGCCAGATCCGCTAGGCGCATCACATGGTCATGTGTGGTTCCGCCAACGCCCGCGCGTTTCAGATCGGCTTCATCAAGGCTGGTGAGGGCCGTCACAGCGACGACTTTGCAGCCCTCGGCAGCAGCGGCTTTAGCATCTTCCATCATCGCGCGTCCGCCACTGGCGTGGACGGTGACGATGGCGGGCTCATAGACGTGGATCGCCTGCATCGCGCCTGCGACGGTGTTCGGAATGTCGTGGAATTTCAGGTCGAGGAAGATCGGCAGGCCCATATGGGCGATCTCGTGGACGCCGTGCCCGCCATGCGCGCAGAAAAACTCCAGCCCCAGCTTCACCCCGCCAATATGCGCTTTGACCTTTTCCAGCAAAGCTTTTGCTGGCTCGATCTGCGGCACATCGAGCGCGAGGAAGACAGGGTTGCTCATTATCCGTCTGCCGAATCGGTCGGGGTCAAACTATCCCCGGGCTTTACCGTGCTTTCCACAGGCTTTTCCACAGCAGGCGGTGGAACTGCGACCGGAGTTGTATCGGCTGTTGGCTCATGCCTCCGCGCGAGAGCGCTCGACTTCACCGAGTTTTCAAGGCTGCGAATGCGGCGATTGAGGCTCCAAGTGACGCTGCGATGCAGCAGCCACATGGGCAACAGACCCAGCAAGAAGGCGATAATCACCAGCGCCGGAACTTTCGTTTCAAGGACGAGATTGTCCCACAGCGTCACTTCAACTGGCTGCCAGTTGAAGAACGAGAAGGCCAGGATCGCGAACAGGATCAGAACCCAGATTAATGTGCGAACGATCTGCATGGGCAGCGCCTCTCCTATTGTTCCCGTGCGGTTGGCCCGAAAGCCTAAGCCATTTGCCGCCAGTGTCTAGTTTTGCGAGCCTTATCCGAACACGCGGTCGAAAATCGTGTCGACATTCTTGAAGTGGTAGGCGAGATCGAATTTCTCTTCCAGCTCGCTCGCCGATAGCGCCGCTGTGACCTCTTCGTCGCCTTTGAGCAGTTCGAGCAACGACATCGCGCCGTTCGATTCCCACACCTTCATCGCGTTACGCTGGACAAGGCGATAGGCGTCTTCGCGGCTTACACCGGCCTGTGTCAGAGCCAGCAAAACGCGTTGTGAATGGACCAGGCCGCCCATCGCATCGAGATTGGCCTGCATCCGCTCAGGATAGATCAGCAGCTTTTCTACAACGCCGGTCAGGCGAGCGAGCGCGAAATCCAGTGTGATGGTCGCGTCAGGGCCGATGAAACGCTCGACGGACGAGTGGGAGATGTCCCGTTCGTGCCACAGCGCAACATTTTCCAGCGCGGGCAGGGCGTAAGCGCGGATCATGCGCGCTTGGCCTGTCAGATTCTCTGTGAGGATCGGGTTGCGTTTGTGCGGCATCGCCGACGAACCCTTTTGCCCTTTGGAGAAGAACTCTTCGGCTTCGAGCACCTCGGTGCGCTGTAGGTGGCGCACTTCAACGGCGAGCCGCTCGATTGAGCCCGCGATGACTGCAAGGGTCGAGAAATACATCGCGTGGCGATCACGCGGGATCACCTGTGTGCTGACCGGTTCGATTTCGAGGCCAAGTTGCTCGGCGACATAGGCTTCGACTTCGGGATCGATATTGGCAAATGTGCCAACCGCGCCGGATACCGCACATGTCGCGATTTCTTTGCGCGCGGCGACCAGCCGATCACGGCAGCGGTCAAATTCGGCGTAGGCCTGAGCAAGCTTAAGCCCAAAGGTGACTGGTTCAGCATGGATTCCATGGCTGCGCCCGATAGTCGGCGTGTATTTGTGCTCTTCTGCTCGGGTTTTGATCGCGGCAAGCAAGCCATCAAGATCGGCCAGCAACAGGTCAGTGGCGCGGGCAAGTTGCACTGAGAGTGTTGTGTCGAGCACGTCAGAAGACGTCATGCCCTGGTGCATAAAGCGGGCTTCGTCGCCGACTTGCTCTGCCACCCATGTGAGAAAGGCGATCACGTCGTGCTTGGTAACGGCCTCGATAGCATCAATCGCCTCGACGTCGATTTTCGGGTTGGTCGCCCACCAATCCCACAGCGCCTTACCCGCGCTTTCAGGAACAACGCCCATTTCACCGAGCTTTTGCGTGGCGTGTGCCTCAATCTCGAACCAGATGCGAAACTTCGCTTCCGGCTCCCACAGGGCGGACATTTCGGGGCGGGCATAACGCGGGACCATGGTGAACTTCCTCGGCGATTCTGAATAATTTTCGGGTCATTGGCGCGGCTATTGTGCGCAGCCGCTCTTGGCAAGGGGCGCTGCATAGGCTGTAACCAATTGTGGGTGCGCGCGAACCAGCGCGTAGGAGGAAATTTGGCATGGCAGGCACTGCTGATGCGATTACAGAGGGTGGGCGAGAGCTCCTGCAGGAAGAGCGTTTATCGCCTTTTGTGCGAGTAACGCTAAGACGCTGGGCAAAATGGTATTCGGGCGGAGCGGAGCTGTTCTGGCCTTTCACTGACCTTGCGATCCGCTTCTTTGTTGCCGTGTGGTTCCTCAGATCGGGCATCGTCAAGGCGAGCGATTGGGATACTGCGCTCTATTTGGCGGCCAACGAATACCCGGTTAGCTGGCTCGCTCCGTATGATGCAGCCGTTCTTGGTCTCTCGATTGAGCTTGTTGGCCCCTTGCTGTTGCTCGTTGGCTTTTTCACGCGGCCCGCCGCGCTAGCGATGGCTGCGCTGACGATTGTCAGCCAAGCTGTCTACGTTCCGACAACGACCAATTTGATGGTTGCCTCTATCCTTGTTTGGTATGTGGTCTCGGGGCCAGCGGCGTTCTCGCTTGACCGCGTATTGGCAAGCGGACTGAAACAAAGCGCGATGCCGCTTGCCCGGCCGACGATCCGTGCAGGAGAGTGGGCGCGTGAGAAGCTGGGCCCGGTTCTCATGATGGCAACACGGGTTTGGCTCGCGGTTGCGCTGTTTGCCTATGCTGGCTTGTTCGAACCGTCGATTGCTCTCGCCACATGGCTGCCAACAAGCATTTTTTCAGGCATGCCTGCGTGGCTGGCGGTGCTGTTCGGCGCTTTGTTCCTGATCGGATTTGCAGCCAGTATCGTGTCTTACATACTCGTCTTCGTGATCGGTTTCACGATGATTGCAGGCGCGCATCCCAATGTGACACTGTTCCCGTTTCTGCTGCTCGCAATTTACGAAGCGCGCGGGGCGGGGGTGCTGTCCATCGATGCCGCGATTGCCGCGTGGATGGAAAAGAACATTCTGTTTGACCGGCACTATTCAGAGATACCGGACGACTGGCCGCATATTGTCGTCGTTGGCGCAGGTTTCGGCGGATTGGCCGCGGTCGAGCGGCTTAAGCGCTTGCCAGTGCGGATCACTCTGATTGACAAGCGCAATTATCACCTGTTCCAGCCGCTGCTTTATCAAATCGCGACTGCGACATTGAACCCCGCGGACATCGCGACCCCAATCCGCAGTCTGTTTCGCGCAGATGGCAATGTCCGTGTGCTCAAAGGTGAGGTTCGCGCGATTGATGCGGATGCGAAGACCGTAAGCTATGGTCCCGATATCGATGACGTTCAGAAGCTCGACTACGACAGCCTTGTCCTCGCAACCGGCGCGACCCACAGCTATTTCGGGAAGGATGAATGGGGCGCATTCGCTCCGGGTTTGAAGACTATTGAAGACGGCGTCGCGGTGCGTGCATCGATCCTCAATGCGTTCGAGCAGGCCGAGTCGACCGAAGACGAGGAGCGGATCAAACGGCTGCTCACTTTTGTCATTGTCGGCGGAGGCCCAACCGGCGTTGAGCTGGCTGGAGCAATTGCAGAACTCGCCAAGATCAATGTCTCGCGCGAGTTCAGAACAGTCGATCCGGCCGATGCGCGGGTTATTCTGGTCCAATCGGGCCCGCGGATCCTGCCCGCTTTCCCCGAAGAGCTGTCCGATGAAGCGGCCCGTTCGCTAGAGAAATTAGGGATCGAGATACGCACAGGTGGCCGCGTGACCGAAATCGCTGAGCGTCATGTATGCATCGGCGGAGAAACCGTGATTGATACCGAAACGGTGCTTTGGGCAGCAGGTGTGGCGGCCTCTCCAGCGGCAAAATGGCTCGGCGCAGAAAGCGACCCTTCGGGACGCGTTCGAGTCAACGACCATCTGCGAGTAAAAGGCGCCAGCGGCATACTCGGCGATGTATTCGCGATTGGCGACACGGCAGGCAGCAACGCTTGGGATGGCAACCCTGTGCCGGGATTGGCACCAGCGGCCAAGCAGGCGGGCGTTTATGTCTCGCGCGTTGTCGAAGCGGAATTGCTCGGCAAAGAGTGCCCGGGACCATTCGTTTACAAACACCAGGGCAGCCTCGCCACGATTGGCCGCAAGTCGGCTGTTGCGGACTTTGGGCGTTTCAAATTATCCGGAAATAGTGCGTGGTGGTTGTGGGGCATTGTGCATGTCGGCTTCCTCACCGGAATGCGAAACCGGGTAACTGTTGTCATAAACTGGATGTGGAATTTCTTTGCGCAACACTCCGGCGTGCGTTTGATCACCGAAAAACAGGTGTGATTCCGCCTTTACTCATTTGACATCAAGAGTTTCGCTCGTACTCTTGGCGCTCCTTTTATTCGGAAATCCGGGCTCTTTTGCATGACATTTCGCGTTTCACGTTCAGCCATTTCGCTGATCGCTCTATGTGTTTCTTCCATTGCCATGGCGGGCGATGAGCCGGTTTACGAAGCGGCACCGGACTGGATCGATTTGGTGGATTTGGATGGCGTTGAACGCGACCCAGCAAACAACCAGATTGTGAATGACACCCAGATACGGCTGCAGAATGGCCTGCACTGGGAATACAAAGATATTGTCTACCGCGTCGAAAGCCTCGCGGATCTATCCAATGTCGGCACGCTAACGGCGCGATGGATGCCGGATAAAGGCGACTTGATTGTTCATGAAATCGCCATTTTGCGAGATGGCGCTGTAACTGATCTCGTCGATCAGGGTGAGAAGATGGAGGTGCTTCGCCGCGAGCGCCTGCTGGAAAGCAAGATCATCGATGGTTCTCTTACCGCGACGTTGTCGGTTCCCGGCCTTCAGGTCGGCGACGAGCTTCGGATGCGGTATTCTGTGACGAATTCGGATCAGGCGCTGAAAGAAGAAGTGCAAAGCCAGACTTTCCTTTGGAGAGAGCCGCGCAAACAAGCCGATTTCGGGCGAATTCTGGCGTCTTGGCCGACTGATTTGGATGTGACGTACAAAGCTGGTCCCAATTTCGATCTTCCCGAGGTGACAGAGAAAAACGGCCATAGTTGGATCGAGGTGAAGCTCCCTCTCGATGAAGCCGACGATCTGCCAAACGGTGTGCCGCCGCGCTATCGCAGGGGAACGATTTTGCAGATCGGAACCTTTGCCAATTGGGCCGAGGTTTCAAGCACTATGGCCCCGTATTATGAGACGGACGGAGCGCTCGACGGGCTCACCGATTTGCTCGAGAAAGTCGAAGCAATCCGTGCGAACAACACGACCGATCTTGAACAGGCTGTCGCTGCACTCGAACTGGTTCAGGAAGACATTCGCTATCTGCTCAACGGCCTCGATGGAGGGAACTACCTCCCTCAGGACGTTCCGACGACTTGGGAAAAGAAATACGGAGATTGCAAAGCGAAAACAGTGATTTTGCTGGCAATCCTCAATCATCTTGGAATCCAGTCGGAAGCGGTTCTCGCCTCTGTTCGCGCTGGCAATAATGTCCCTTCGTCGCTTCCAATTCCGGGAGCGTTCGATCATGTTCTTGTCCGCGCGGAGATAGACGGTGTCCTCTATTATCTGGATGGCACGTCGATCGGCGCGAATATCAAGACTGTCGGCAATGTTCCGCCGTTTGAATACACTTTGCCAATCCGCGCAGCCGGCGCGGAAATCGAACCAATCAAACAGGTTTTGCCTCGCTTCGCTGAAACACAGATGGAGGTTTTGGGTGATGTTCGGGCGGGCGGAGACTTGCCCGCCTTAGTCACGATAAAGGTTCATTTGGTCGGGACTGCGGCCGCGCAAACCAATGCCCAATCCGAGAAATTCACCGACAGAGCGAAGAAAAATATGGGTCGCGGAATGGGCCGCGCCACCGGTAACAGTATGAATGTTCTAGATGTCGAAGTCATCGAAGGTGATGATGACAGCATCGCAACTATAGTAATGACGGGCATTGGCTCACCAATGTTCACTTTCAAAGATGGGCGCTTTGAATCCACACCGACCGTCCTCGCAGGACAGGTGAAATTTGCGCCCAATCGATCGCGCAAGGAATGGCGGGATATTCCGGTTTGGACGGGCCGACCAAACAGCACTTCGATGTCCTTGACAGCGCTGCTGCCGGATAGTCCCGGCGATTTCGAGCTGCGCGGTGATAAGCCAATCAACGTCAAGGTTGCCGGCCGTCAATACGTCCGGGAAAGCTCAATCGCGAACGGCGAATTTGTGATGAAGGAAAGCCTCGTGACCACCGGCGGCGAGATTGCTCCCGAATTCTTCCGTGATGCACGCCGCGAGGCTGCGAAGCTTGCTCGCCAAGAACTCAAACTGATCGCTCCTGATGAAATGCCGAGACGGTGGCGATATGCGCGCGAGACCGACCGAAGCGCGCTGGAGCCGTTGGAGGCGGCCTATGCGCAATTGATCGAGGATGAACCCGACGAAGTGGCCCCATATCTCACACGCGCGGCTTTCCGGTTTGATACCTATGACTACGCCGGCTCGCTTGCTGATATGAACACCGTGGTCGATCTGGAAGCGACAGCAGAGAATTACCGCCAGCGTGCGGGTGCACACATCAAAATGCTAGATCGCGAATCCGCCAAAGCCGATCTTGATGAGGCTTATTCGTTGGACCCAACACCTGCCCGCGCGATCGAGCTTGCGGATGCGATGGCCTACCTGGGCGATCTTGAGGGCGCGCGCGAGATTCTGGAATATGAAGACGGTGACGTGAATGTCAGGCGCAGTCTTGAATTTGCATTTGCAGAGCTGGATGCGCTGCAAGGTGATACAGCGGCGGGTCTAGCTCGTCTCGATCAGTTGCTGGAAGACAAGCCGACCGACCCGACTCTGCTCAACGAAAAATGCTGGTTTATGGGAGTTTGGCAGGTCTCGCTCGCCGATGCGGTTCCGGTCTGCACAAAGGCCGTCGAAAGCAGCGGGGAATCGCCCAACATCCTCGATAGCCGCGCGATGGCGCATTATCGCAATGGCATGTTTGAAGAGGCTCTGACTGATATCAACGCCGCGCTTGATCGTGCGCCGCAACTGGCGCCATCGGTATTGCTTCGCGGGTTTATCCGGCTGGCTGCTGGGGATGCTGACGGACAAAGCGATATTGATGATGCATTGGCGAGCCGCCCAGAACTTGCCGATCAATATCGCCGCTGGGGCTTTGATCTTTAGGGCGGGTTAGATCAGTCCTTTGGAGCGGAGGCTAACATGGCCTTCGCGCCCAACGATGACATGATCGTGCAGAGTAACGCCTAACAGGCGCCCGGCCTCGGCGATCTTCTTTGTGATCTGAATGTCGGCGCGGCTTGGCTCCGGGCTTCCGCTCGGGTGATTGTGCACCAGGATGAGGGCGCTCGCCCCGACATCCATCGCCTTACGGATCACTTCACGCGGATGGATGGCGGCTTCGTCGATTGAACCGTCACCCACATGATGATCGTCGATCAAACGGTTTTTGGTGTCCAGATACAGCACGCGAACCCGTTCGACGGTGAGATGCGCCATGTCTATTGCCAGATAATCTAGCAGCGCTTGCCAACTCGATAGGACGGGCTTTTGAGCGACCTCGCTGCGCGCCATTCGGCGGGCCGCGATTGAGACGGATTTGAGAGCAGCTGCGCTTGTTTCTCCAATGCCTTTGACCCGCTGCAAAGCTTTGGGATCGGCGTTGAGCACGCCTGCGAGCGTGCCAAATTGCTTCAGCAATTCCTTGGCAACAGGCTTGGTATCGCCTTGCTTGATCGCGGCGAACAGCAGGTATTCGAGAACTTCGTAATCGGCGAGAGCTTCTGCACCGCCTTTAAGCAACCGCTCGCGCAGCCTCGCGCGGTGACCAAGGCCAGCTTGTTTGCCCGCCTCAGAAGCGCTCGGCGTTTCTCCCTTTGGATCGGGCCCGAAGTCAAAGCTATTCTCGGAATCTGACACTGTGTCCCCTAGCGGATAACCCTCACACTTCATTGCCTTTGGCCGAGCGTTCGCGCAAGTGTGGGAAACTATGGCAAGCTCAGCCGATCACAGCGATTCTGCTCAACCAAGACGGCTGGGCCTACCACGCAAGAGGCGGTGGCGGGCGCTGTTGCTGGTGTTCGCGCTGCTCTGCGCGGCGACTGTTGCGGTGTGGATTTCCCGTGAGCAGATCGCCGGGAACATTATCGAAGCTGAATTGGAACGCCTCGGTATTCCGGCAACGTATGAAATTGTTTCGATAACGCCGCAAAAGCAGCTGTTGCGAAACTTGATTGTCGGTGATCCCGATCGGCCCGACCTGGCGATCGAAGAGATCGTGGTGAATCTCGATTACGGATGGAGCGGCGCATCGGCAGGCACAATCGAAATAGTTCGCCCGCGACTATACGGCACGTACCGCGATGGCCAATTCAGCCTCGGCGCGCTTGATCCTGCAATTTTTGCAGAAAGCGACGAGCCAGCCGGATTACCTGCACTGGACGTTGTGGTGCGAGACGGACGGGCTCTTATCGAAACAGATTTCGGCGCGATAGGCGCTAAGCTGAGCGGCGAGGGCCGGCTTGATAGCGGATTTGGCGGAAAGCTGGCCGTTACTGCACCCAATATCGGCGTAGAAGGCTGCAAAACCAACGAAGCGACCCTGTATGGTGATCTTTCAACAGATAGCGGTGTGCCTTCGTTCTCCGGCCCCATCAGATTGCGCGATGTCTCTTGCGAAGGCGCGACGCTTGCCAGAGCGGATGCGACCGCGACCATTTCTTTGACCGATGACTTCTCGGTCATTGCAGGACGTATGAGCGTTGCGGCGGCGAATTTGGGATTTGCAGGAAACTCGGCATCTGAAGTCGCAGGTGATGTCGAACTTAACTTGAGCGAAGGCGGGCTCAATCTCAGCCATGATCTTGCAGGGAAGAGCGTCTCCACGGACTATGGATCGATAGGTGAGATTCGGGCAGACGGTTCCTTGCGGAGCGATGCGGAATTTGCCCGAACCGACTGGAATGCGGATATTTCAGGCAGACGAGTGAGTATTCGCGGCAATCTTGAATCGATACTGCAAGACGCAAGCGATGGCGCAGAGGGAACATTCGTATCCAGTCTGCTCAGCAAATTTCAGCGCAATTTCAAGGTTGCAGCGTCCAATGCTGACCTGAGATCATCTATCGTGGCGCGTCAGAATGGCAGCGAAATGAGCGTAGTCATTCCTGAAGGTCGATTGACCAGCGCTTCGGGTGAGGCGCTTATCGCGATTTCCCGTTTCAGCTGGGCGACAAACAATTCCGGTTCACAATTGCGCGGGAATTTCCTGACAGGCGGCGAAGGCCTTCCGAGGATCAACGGCAGGATGGAGCAAGCTCCCACAGGAGGGCTTATGCTGCGCATGGCGATGGCTGAATATGCCGCGGGCAGCGATCGGATTGCGATTCCGCGGCTTCAAGTTGCCCAAGGACGCGGTGAAGGTCTTGAGTTCGGCGGCGTAGTGAAAGCTGGCGGAGCGCTGCCAGGAGGCAGCGTCACGGCGTTGGAGCTTCCAATTGAAGGGCAGTGGTCTTCCGACGGGGAACTTTCGTTTGGCCGACGCTGCAGCCGCATCCGCTTCGATGCTCTAGCGATCTATGATCTCTCGCTCGAAGGGCAGTCGCTCGCGCTTTGTCCAAAGGGGCGCGCGATGGTTCGTTATGGCGAGGCCTTGCAAATCTCTGCTGAAACTAGAGATCTGGATCTTGTCGGGCAATTGGCCGGCTCACCCACCACTATTTCCACTAGGGCGGTTTCGTTTTCTTACCCCGGCAGCTTTGAACTAAACGAGCTTGCCGCAACTATCGGCGAGGATGGAAGCGCGATGCGATTGCGCGCCGATGTTTTGAGCGGTGACGGCGAGGGTTTAAGCGGAACTTTCAGCGGCGCTGATGCACGCCTCGATTTTGTCCCTCTCGATTTGGCTTCGATGGCTGGCCGTTGGGCGTATCGCGACGAAACCCTGCAAATTGACGAGAGCACATTCGTGTTGACGGAGAGAATCGAGGGCGAGGCGCGGTTCGAACCTCTTCTGGCTCGCGATGCGACACTAAGCCTATTTAACGGTGATCTTAGGGCACAAGCAGCTCTCATCCACCCAACTTCTCAAAGATTGATTACGCAGGTCGATGTCGACCACAATCTGGGCACAGGGCAGGGGCAGGCAACTCTGGCGGTGCCAGGCGTCGTTTTCGACGATCAATTGCGCCCGGAAGACATCAGCTATCTGGCAAAAGGCGTCATTGCCTTTGCGGATGGCGCGGTGTCAGGTGAGGGGACGGTAAGGTGGACCGAGGATACCATCGTCAGCGGCGGCACGTTTGGCACCGAGCGACTCGATCTGGCGGCTACATTTGGCCCTATCGATGGCTTGCGCGGGTCCATCGAGTTTACCGATCTGATCAATCTTACAACCGCGCCCGATCAAGTCATCGAAATCGGCTCGATCAATCCAGGGATTGAAGTGCTTGGCGGGCGCGTGGTCTTTTCCATGACCAACGGAGAATTGATCTCGGTAAAAGACGCGCGCTGGCCGTTTATGGGCGGCGAACTGATCCTCAGCCCTGTGGACATTCGCTATGGAGAGCAGGGTGAGCAGCTCTATGTTTTCGAGATCGTCGGGCTGGATGCGGCGACCTTTATCGCTCAGATGGAACTGACCAATCTGGGGGCAGATGGCACTTTTGATGGAACTGTGCCGATCCTTTTCGACGATCAGGGGAACGGCACAATTGGCACCGGTCTTTTGATCTCACGTCCTCCGGGCGGTAATGTCTCGTATATCGGCGAGCTGACATATGAGGATATGGGCGCGATCACGAACTTCGCGTTCCAATCTCTTCGCTCGCTGGATTACAAACAGATGAGCATCGGGCTGGACGGAAGTTTGGCCGGAGAGATCGTCACAAGTTTCAAGATCGACGGTGTGCGCCAAGGGGAGGGCGCCAGCCAAAACTTGGTGACGCGGCAGCTCGCCAAGCTTCCTATCCGGTTCAATATCAACGTCCGATCGCAGAATTTTTATCAGCTTGCGACTATGGTTCGATCATTCTTCGATCCCGAATACCTCGGCAACCCGGTGGATAAGGGACTGCTTTCGCTTGAGGAAGGGCGGTTTGCGCCGAACTCTCCATTTACCGAACCGCAGCCGATCCCGCCTCCGCAAGAAAACGAACCGCCACCGGCAACCGATATCAGGCGCGATAATGAATCGCCCGTTCAACCTTCAGAAAGCGACGAGACGCTATGACATTCATGAAATTGACCGGAATCCTTAATGCTGCCACACGATCTGACGTGATTAACGGACGAAAAGGTGCGCGGAGGATGACAGTCAAAGCCGGATTGGGCGCGGTCAGTGTGCTTGCTCTTAGTGGTTGCATCAATGTTGCAGCCCCGGAAGAGCCGATTGTGATCGAGCTCAATATCAACATCCGGCAGGAAGTTATTTACCGGCTGGCAGAAGATGCCGCCAACACGATTGATGAGAACGCGGACATTTTTTGATCCGGCCAAGATCGTGATAAGGAAGTGGGAAGAATGAAGATGAAGATGCGCAATTTCGCCCTCGGTGCTGCAGCAGGAATCGCTGCGTTGACCGCTATCGCCGTGCCTGCCCAGGCTCAGCGTGATCCTGCATACGCCGCTGCCCGCTCGTCCGGTCAGATCGGTGAGAAAACGGATGGTTATCTTGGCATTGTTGGTAGCGCCACGCCGCAGCTTCAGCGTCTGGTCAACGATATTAACATCAAACGCCGCGCGGTTTATGCTCGTAAAGCTCAGGAAAATAACGCGACGTTGGAGGAGTATGCTCTTTCGGCCGGTTGTCAGGCGATTGCGCGCACTGTTTCTGGTGAAAAATATCAAGCCCCTGATGGTTCGTGGCAAACGCGAACAAGCGCGCCGCCGCAGCGCGACCCACGCTGTCCGTAAGGTAAGCCACAGCACTGCGGTCTGGCGGCGGCCTTTTGCAAGCAATTGTGCGGCAAATACACGCCCACTACGGTTGACTCGAATATGCCCCCCTTCTAAGGGAGCGGCGCCCTCGGCGGGCACTTCTAAGCGTGTGCCTTGCTACCCCCTAAGACGGAAGCTGGCATGAGCGAAGAAAAGCCTGCACGAGAACCCATCGCTGAGGATGCGCGGATCGATGCGCTCGAAGCGCGGCTAAAAGCCGCAAACGAGCGCGAAGAGCAACGCACGAAGCCAAAGGTCAAAGGGGCTGATGCGAATTATCGCAGCGGCAACCGGGTACTGGCGGATCTGCTTGGTGGGATTATCGGAGGCTCCGTTATCGGATGGGCATTTGATGCCATTTTCGGAACGTTGCCCTGGGGTCTGCTGGTTGGCCTGTTCTTCGGGATAGGTGTCGCCTTCAGGAACATTATTCGAGCGGCGAATAACAGCTCCGACGGGTCCGATACGGGATCTTAACCGGAGTTTTTCGCCGCAACTTTTATTAGGGACCGACCAAAAGTGGCAGCCGAACAGGCAAAAGTCGATCCGATGAAGCAATTCCAGCTTGAGCCGTTGTTCGGCTCTGAAAACTGGAAAGATGTTGCTGGCTTCGATATCGCGTTCACCAATTCCGCACTTTGGATGGCCATCACGGTCGTCTTGCTTTGGGCGTTTGTAGCTGGTGGCATGAAGCGCGAGCTCGTGCCTGGCCGCTGGCAGATGGCGGTAGAGACCTTTACTGGCTTCATTGATGACATGCTCGAAGCGAACGTAGGCAAAGAAGGGCGCAAATATGTGTCCTACATCTTCAGCCTATTCATGTTCATCCTCTTTGCGAACCTTCTGGGCCTGCTGCCTATCGGGGTTGTTGGCCTCCATCCGTTTACGTTCACCAGTCACTTCACTGTGACAGGTGTGCTCGCTGTGCTCAGCTTCTCGATCGTCTTGATCGTCGGCTTTTGGAAGCATGGCATCAAATTCTTCACTCTGTTCGTGCCGCACGGAACGCCTGTTCCGATGGTTTTGCCGATCGCATTGATCGAGTTCTTCTCGTTCATGATCCGTCCTTTCAGTCTCGCGCTTCGTCTGTTCGTTGCGATGATGGCGGGCCACGTTCTGTTGAAAGTTCTCTCCAGCTTCGTGATCGACGGCCTCAATGCGGGTGCCATGACAAGCGTCATCGTTGCCGTGCCAAGCTTTGCATTGATGATCGCTATCAGCGCGCTTGAGATCCTGGTTGCAGGCATTCAGGCATATGTTTTCGCTCTTCTAACATCGTTGTATATCAACGACGCAGAGCACCTTCACTAAGTTCACTAATTTCCATTCACACAGTTTTGATTTTCAAGGAGTTTTTACAATGGAAGCAGAAGCAGCCAAGCTCGTAGGCGCAGGCCTTGCAGCAATCGGTGCCGGTATGGCAGCCATCGGCGTGGGTAACGTCTTTGGTTCGTTCCTCGAAAGCGCGCTGCGCAACCCAGGTGCGGCTGACGGTCAACAGGGTCGTTTGTTCATCGGCTTCGCCGCTGCCGAACTTCTCGGCCTGCTGGCGTTCGTCGTCGCGATGATCCTGATCTTCGTCGCTTAATCGACTTTATCTGATTTTGCGGGCTGGCGGCGTTTGCGCTGGCCAGCCCGTTGATTTCCATATTCTAGCGAGCTTCGGACCCGGCCCATGCCTCAGATAGCCCAACTTGCCGAATTCTGGTCGAGCCAGGTATTCTGGACTTTGATCTTTTTCGCGATCACATTTTTCGTGATCGGACGCGGAATGGTGCCCAAAGTCATGGGCACTGTTGAATTGCGCGACAACCAGATCAAAGAAGATCTGGCTGCTGCACAGTCAGCACGCGATGCGGCTGATCAACAAGAAGAAGCATGGCGTGAACGCGAGAATGAAAATCGCGTTGCCGCTCAGGGTGTGATCGCGGATGCCAAAGCCAAGGCGGCGGCAGCAAACGAGAAAAAGCTCGCGAGTGCGCAAAAGCGTCTCGACACCAAACTCGCTGAAGCCGAAGCCGAGATCGAAGCCGCCCGCGTAAGCGCAATGGCTGAAATCGAAGGCGTCGCCGCTGACGCAACCCAAGACATCGTCGTTCGTCTGTCAGGCGAAAAAGTCGACAAGCGCACCGCGCGTGCCGCAGTAAAGAAGGCTCTCACCAATGCCTGATATCTTGACCATTCTGGCTGCAGCAGAGGGCGGCAAAGCAGCCCCCGCAGCATTTGGCGTGCAGGATTATATGTGGGTGTCGGCTGCGATGCTCATCCTGATTCTGGTCGCCGTGTGGAAAAAAGTGCCGGGCATGATCGTTGGCGGCCTCGATTCCAAAATTGCGGAGATCAAGCAGCAACTTGATGAAGCTAAGACGCTCCGCACCGAGGCCGAAACCCTTCGCAACGAATACGCTGCGAAGATCGCTTCCGCGGAGCAAGATGCTGAGAAGATGATGGAAGGCGCGCAGCGCGAAGCCGACGCAATCCTCGACAAGGCAAAGGCCGATGGTGAAGCCATGGTCAAACGCCGCAAGAAGATGGCCGAAGACAAGATTGCCGCCGCTGAGCGCGATGCAATTGCCGGTGTGAAGGCAAAAGCCGTCGAAGCGGCTGCAGCTGCTTCCAAAACGCTTATCGCCGAGCGTCACAGCAGTGAGGCCGATGCCAAGCTCGCCGACGAAGTGATTGGTTCGCTCTAGGCGCTGGCGTACTCAATTTGAATTTAGGGAAGGGCGGTCCATTGGGCCGCCCTTTTCGTTTGCGCTGCCTATTTGCCGGGCTCAAACACAACTTTGCCGACAAGCTCGCGGTTCGCCATCGCCTCAAAGCCTTCTCGCCACGCGCTCAGCGGCAGCACGCGATCGATTGCGGGTTTGATACGCCCATTATTGGACAGATCTGCGATGGCGGCGTTGATGGCTGCGCCTCGCTCTGGAAAACGCCGCGCATATTCGCCCGCGCGCAATCCGACGATTGAGAAACCCTTGATCAAGGGAATGTTGGTGGCAACGTCCGCAATGCGCCCGCTCGTAAACCCAACGACGACCAGTTTCCCGGCGAAGGCAACGCAGCGGGTGGATTCGTCGAAAACATCGCCGCCGACCGGGTCGAACACGATATCACACAGCGCCCCGCCTGTGATCTCTTGCACCTGCTCTCTGAACCGCCCTTCCGCGAGGATCACCGCGTCTGGCTTGTAAAGCGATTGGATCTGGGCGCGCTTGGCCTCAACACCGGTGGTCGCAATAACCCTCGCACCCATCGACTTCGCTAAATCGATCGCAGCCAATCCCACACCGCCACTGGCTCCGTGTACGAGAACCCATTGGCCAGGCTGCAAATCGCACAGCTCGATCAGTCCAGTGAAGGCGGTTGAGTAAGCAGCTCCCAGCGCCGCTGCCGGGGCGTAGTCGATGCCATCCGGTATGTGCGAGAGGCCGCGTGCCGGGATGCTGGCGATCTCTGCAAAGGCGCCAGTTTTGTTGCCGCCCATGACGCGGTCACCGACTGCAAAGCCGCTTTCAGCAGGCGCTTCGATCACTTCACCCGCCAGTTCCAGACCGCTTGTGAAGGGCACGTCCGGTTTGAACTGGTACTTGCCACGCGTCATCAACAGATCGGGATAGTTAAGCGAAGCCGCTTTGACCTGGACGAGCACGTCGTCCGCGCCGCGAGCCGGTTGAGGTATCTCGACCAGACGAGTGCCTGACAGGTCGTCCGACACAGATTCGACCCTGAGAGCCTTCATGAGCCTAGAAGTTGTCCTTGGCTGCACGAAGCGCCGCAAAGGTCTCATGCGGCTCTGTGCCGCCCCATTTGGCCATCAGGGCGGGATCATCAGCCCTCAGAAAGGGGTTGGTCTCCAACTCGCGCTTAAGAACCGTGGGTACGGTCGGCTCGCCTCTCGCGCGCTTTTCATCGATCTCGGCAGCGTAGGCCTGAAGCGCCTCATTCTCAGGATCAGCGTGGAGCGCGAATTTCGCGTTCGCTTGCGTGTATTCATGCGCGCAATAGAGCGTCGTCGCGGTCGACATTCGCTTGATCCGCTCAAGACTGTTCCAGAACTGCTTGGGTTCGCCTTCAAACATTCGACCACAACCGAGCGCGAACACCGCGTCTCCGACAAACGCGATGCCTTCTTCGACGATGTGATAGGCGATGTGGCCATTGGTATGACCGGACACGTCGATGATTTGCGCGGTGTGCTCACCGAGATTGACGGTGTCGCCGTGGCTGACGATGCGATCGATCTTCGAAAGCTTCTCTACCTCTTTGGGAGCCAGCACGCGCGCGCCGGTTGCTTCGACAATTTCAGCATTCCCACCCGCATGATCTGGATGCCAATGGGTGTTCCAGATATGCGTGATGGTCCAGCCCATAGCTTCGGCCTGACGCAGATATTCCTTTGCATCAGGCGTATCGATCGCGGCGGTGTCGCCGGTCACCCTGTTATGCAGCAGGAAGCCATAATTGTCGGACAAGCAAGGGAACTGATGGACTGTGAGCATTGGGGTGATCCTCTCTTCACAATCAACCTAGACACCCGGCTCGCAATAGAAAAGGCCCGTCGGCGCAGATGCGCAGGCGGGCCCTTCATTAGCCATATTGGCGTCTGGCTTAGTCGTCGCTCTTCTTGAGAGCTTCGCCCAAGATGTCGCCGAGAGATGCGCCGCTGTCGGACGAACCGAACTGCTGCACTGCTTCTTTCTCTTCGGCGATCTGACGCGCCTTGATTGAGAAGTTTGGCTTTTTCGAACGGTCGAAACCGATAACCATCGCGTCGACTTTGCCGCCGACCTGGAAACGGTCAGGACGCTGCTCGTCACGGTCACGGCCGAGATCCGAACGCTTGATAAAGCCGGTTGCGCCATCGTCGCCAACCTGAACTTCGAGGCCGCCATCGCGAACTTCGAGGATCGATACAGTAACAACCTGATTCTTGCGGAGCGAGCCAGCTGCGGCTGCGCCTGCTTCTGTCGGTGCGCCTTTTTCGAGCTGCTTCATGCCAAGGCTGATGCGCTCTTTTTCGACGTCGACATCAAGAACAACGGCTTTGACTTCTTCGCCCTTGCGGTGAAGCGCCAGTGCGTCTTCGCCCGAGATGCCCCAGGCGATATCTGACATGTGGACCATGCCGTCGACATCGCCGTCGAGGCCGATGAACAGACCGAATTCGGTCGCATTCTTGACTTCGCCAGTGACTTCGGCGCCGACTGGGAATTTCTCGGCAAACTCGTCCCATGGATTGCGCTGAGCCTGTTTGAGGCCAAGCGAAATACGGCGCTTCTCGCTGTCGACTTCGAGAACCAGAACATCGACTTCCTGGCTGGTCGAAACGATCTTGCCAGGGTGGACGTTTTTCTTGGTCCAGCTCATTTCCGAAACGTGGACAAGGCCTTCGATGCCAGCTTCCAGTTCGACGAATGCGCCGTATTCGGTGATGTTGGTCACAACGCCGGAGAGTTTCGCACCCACTGGGTACTTCGCAGCGACGCCATCCCATGGATCGCTTTCCAGCTGCTTCATGCCAAGGCTGATGCGCTGCGTATCGGAGTTGATACGGACGATCTGAACGGTGACAGTCTGACCGATTTCGATGATTTCACTCGGGTGGTTGACCCGCTTGTAGCTCATGTCGGTGACGTGAAGCAGACCATCGATGCCGCCGAGATCAACAAATGCACCGTAATCGGTGATGTTTTTCACAACGCCTTCGATAACCTGACCTTCGGCCAGCTTATCGATCAGCTCGCTGCGCTGTTCGGCGCGTGTTTCTTCAAGAACGGCGCGGCGCGAAACAACGATGTTGCCACGGCGACGGTCCATTTTGAGGATCTGGAACGGCTGCGGCACTTCCATCAGAGGAGTGACATCGCGAACCGGGCGAATATCGACTTGTGAGCCGGGCAGGAAGGCCACGGCGCCGTCGAGGTCGACTGTGAAGCCACCTTTGACGCGGCCGAAGATGCGGCCTTCGACGCGTACGCCTTCGCCGAATTCGTTTTCGAGCTTGTCCCAAGCAGCTTCGCGGCGGGCGCGGTCGCGGCTGAGCATAGCTTCGCCGTCGGCATTTTCGACGCGGTCGACATAGACTTCGACTTCGCTGCCGACTTCAAGACCGTGATCGTCTTCGCCGCGGGCAAATTCTTTGAGGTTGATGCGGCCTTCGGATTTGAGGCCTACGTCGATCACAGCCATGCCGGCTTCGATCGCGGTTACGGTGCCTTTGACAACGCGGCCTTCAAAGCCTTCGTCGCCGGCGCCGCCGAGTTGTTCGTTAAGGAGCGCTTCGAAATCGTCGCGCGTTGGGTTGGGCGAAGTCGCCATAGAGGAAAAATTCCTGTTTACGTTTTGCTACCGGCCACCGGTTTTCCCGGGGTCTTAAACTGTCTCCCGCGCACTATTGCGTGGGCTAACAGGGCAAGAGGCCGAATGTCTCTGCGAGGCCGGATGCCACCGCAAAGGTTCTCTTGATCATTACAATCTTCGGGAACGTGCGCGCGCTTAAGCGAAAGTGTCCTGCAAAGCAAGCAATTTGCCGCCTGTCGGGGCACCTTGCATGACACAAACCGCAGTTGCGGAATCTGTGATTTTGCGTCCGCTACCCCCGTGAATGTCGGGCTTTGCAAGCTCTTGCGTGTGACTTTCCAATTCTTGGCCCAATTCTGGAACGGATGGTGGTGTTCGGTATTGCAAGAACACATCACAGTTTACCCGCTGTAGGAAAACGATTTTTACCGGTTCAGCGCTTCTTTGACCGCATCCAGCACAGTTTCAAAAGCCTGTTCACGGTTGAAGCTGGTTGTGTCGATAACAAGCGCATCAGGCGCAGCCTTTAAAGGCGCGTCCGCCCGGTTGATGTCGCGGGCGTCGCGCTTTGCAATGTCGGCCTCGACATCTGCGAGCTGAATGTCGATGCCTCGATCCGTCATCTCCAGCCAGCGCCGCCGTGCACGCTCTTGGACACCCGCAGTGATGAAAAGCTTCACGTCTGCATCGGGAGCAATGACAGTTCCTATATCCCGCCCATCGAGCACCGCGCCGCCCGGTTGCATGGCAAAGGCACGTTGCCGTTCGAAAAGCGCTTTGCGAACAGCCGGGTGAACCGAGACGCGGCTTGCAAGACTTCCGGTTTCTTCGGATCTAAGAATGGGATCAGCAAGAAGCGCGTCTGAAAAGCCGCATCCGGCCAATGCATCATCGGCATCATCGGGATCGCCGCCATTCTCGGCCACTTGTCTGCCCACCGCGCGGTATAACAAGCCGGTATCGAGATGCGGAATGCCGAAGTGATCTGCGATTTGCTTGGCAATCGTGCCTTTGCCCGAGGCAGTTGGGCCATCAACGGCGATAATCATGAGAAAATGTCCCGTGCTTTCTGCGGTGTGACGACACGGGCTTCTTTACGTTTCCAACGGTGGTGAAGAAAGAGAAAGCCCATACTTCCAAGGATGAGGTTCACCCCGAAATCGGCGAGATCGAATGCTCCATCATTCCTGTAAAGCACAGACCCGATCGCAAAGGCGAGTAGGGCAATTGCTGTCAGGATTCGGCGCATAATCACGCTGTGTTTGTGTCGGGCCTAGATCGATTGCGCAAGGCTTTGACGAGCCCGAAGATCGCGATTGCCGCCCAAAACCCTTCCAGCACAAGGCTCGGCCAGTTGGTGTGCACCAACAGCGAGACTGTGAGCAAAGCCGCGCCGGTCAGGTTTGTGCCGTGCAGGATGTATGGGTTCGGTTCGTCGACATATGTCAGATACGCATACGCACCGATTATGCAGGCGGTGCCGATGAAGCCGATATAGCTATAGATATCGAGATCGCTCATCAGCCCGCAGCTCCAGAAAGCAGATCCATAAAGGTCGGAAAGCTGGTTGCGATTGGCGCGGTGTCATCCACGCTCACACCGTCACGGCTCACGAGGCCTGCCACAGCCATGCTCATCGCAATCCTGTGGTCGAGCTTCGTTTCGACCGAAGCGCCCTTTGCGGTACCGCGCAGAGGCTCCCCGCCAGTGCCACGGATGGTTAAACCGTCTTCGTGCTCTTCGACATCTGCACCTGCGAGCGACAAGGCCGCCGCCATCGTCGCAATCCGGTCGCTTTCTTTGACGCGAAGCTCTTCAAGACCTGTTGTCCTCGTCGTTCCTTCGGCCAACGCTGCTGCGACGAAAAGCACGGGAAATTCATCGACCATGCTTGGAACAAGCGCGGGATCGATATCCGCGCCAGTCAGGGCGGAATGGCGGACACGCAAGTCGGCAACAGGCTCTCCGCCAACCTCGCGCTGGTCCAGTTCCTCTACGCGTCCACCCATTTGTCTTAGCGCATGAACAATACCGGCTCGGGTATCGTTCATGCCGACATTCTCGATGACAATGTCACTGCCCGGAATGATTAAGGCGGCGACCATGAAGAATGCGGCGGAAGATGGATCACCTGGCACAATCACGTGCTGGGGCTTTAAGTCCGCTTCGCCATGGATTGATATGAGCCGCTCACCGTTTTGCTCTCCAATCTCCAACGTCGCGCCAAAGCCGGTTAGCATGCGCTCTGTGTGGTCGCGCGTCGCTACAGGCTCAATCACACTTGTGATGCCCGGCGTATTGAGGCCCGCAAGCAAGACCGCGCTCTTAACCTGAGCGCTAGCAACAGGAAGCCGATAGGTGATCGGTACAGCAGGTGCAGCGCCTCTGAGCATCAGGGGGAGGGTGCCTCCCTGCGAAGCTTCAAAACTCGCGCCCATTTGACTAAGCGGCTCGATAACGCGGTTCATCGGACGCCCGGAAAGGCTAGCGTCGCCAGTGAAGGTCGCATTGAAGCCGTGGCTGGCGAGCAATCCCATCAAGAGCCGCGTCGATGTGCCCGAATTTCCCATGTCGAGAGCTTGTTTGGGCTCAAGCAGGCTGCCCAGACCAGCGCCATGCACATGCCATGTGCCTGCATCGTCACGCTCAATATACGCGCCGAGTTGGCGCATGGCCGATGCTGTGGCGAGTACGTCCTCGCCTTCCAGCAATCCTTGAATAGTGCTCTCGCCAACCGCCAGCGACGCAAACATCAATGATCGGTGGCTGATCGATTTATCACCCGGAACTCGGATCGTTCCAGTGAGCGCATTAGATGATTGAAAGGTATGGGCTGGCAATTCTAACGGTCCGTAATTACTTGCGGCTAGGAGACGCGCGTCTTTGACAGTGCCCCATGCTTCTGGCAAGGCGCGCCGCGATCTTGATTCCGGAAGTTTCCGGTCCCAATACAATGTAGACTCGAGAGCCTGCCAGTTGAGCGGGCAAGACTAAGGACTGTTTGAGAATGGCTAAGCCAGAATGGGGTACCAAGCGTACCTGCCCAAAATGCGGAGAGCGTTTCTACGACCTCGGTAAAGATGATCCGGTGACCTGCATCGAATGCGGTGAGGAATGGGATCCTGAGCCGGTTCTCAAGTCGAAGCAGCCGATCCCGTTCGATGATCCCAAGAAGAAAGACAGCGAAGCGGATGCTGACCTGTCTGGCGACGATGCGGATGATGAACTGAAAGACGTCGAGAATATCGACGACGAAGAAGATTCGCCAGACAATGATATCGATCTGGGCGGCGATGATGACCTTGGCGTGTCCAAGGGCAAAGGCGACGACGACGATCACGAGAATTGATTTTGCTGTTGCAAACGGGAGGTTGCCCTTATAATGGGCGCTTCCCGCATGCCGCCAGTTTCGGCGAGTATGCACAATGACTGGAACGGGGCCTTAGCTCAGCTGGGAGAGCGCAACACTGGCAGTGTTGAGGTCAGCGGTTCGATCCCGCTAGGCTCCACCAGTCAAAGACATTAAGTCGGTCTTCTGTCGAGGAATTCCGCACGCTGGCCGACGAGGTTTCGTCCGCCGGCGTTTTTCGCGTTTATTTCAGGCTGTCTGTCTGAAAAGGAGTTGAAGACGATGTTTGACAATTTGTCTGACCGCTTAGGCGGCGTCTTTGACAAGCTCAAAGGCCGCGGGTCGCTCAAAGAGCAAGACGTTCGCGACGCCATGCGTGAAGTGCGGATTGCATTGCTCGAAGCCGACGTTGCGCTCCCGGTTGCACGCCGCTTTATCGATGCAGTCACTGAAAAGGCTATCGGCCAAGAAGTTCTGAAATCGATCAAGCCCGGTCAACAGGTCGTCAAGATCGTCCATGACGAGCTGGTCGAAATGCTCGGCGGCACCGATGTCGAAGGGCTAACCCTTGAAGCCAAGCCGCCCGTCGTCATTATGATGGTCGGTCTGCAAGGCTCGGGTAAAACAACTACGACTGCCAAACTGGGCAAGATGCTGCGCGAAAAGCACGGCAAGAAAGCCATGATGGCATCGCTCGATGTGAACCGCCCGGCTGCGCAAGAGCAGCTTGCGGTGCTAGGCGAGCAAGTCGATGTGACGACGCTTCCAGTCGTTGCTGGCCAGCAGCCGGTCGACATTGCGCGCCGCGCGATGGAATCGGCGAAACTCCAAAATTTCGACGTGCTGCTGCTCGATACCGCGGGCCGTTTGCACGTAGACGAAGCGCTGATGGCCGAAATGAAGGCCGTTTCTCAGGTTTCCACCCCGACCGAAGTGTTGCTCGTTGTCGACAGCCTGACCGGTCAGGACGCCGTGAACGTTGCGCAAAGCTTCACCGATGAAGTTCCGCTAACCGGTGTTGTCCTTACCCGTATGGATGGCGACGCACGCGGCGGTGCGGCGCTTTCGATGCGCGCGGTCACCGGCAAGCCAATCAAATTTGCCGGTACGGGCGAAAAGCTCGACGCGATCGAAGCTTTCCGCCCCGGATCGGTCGCCGACCGCATTCTCGGCATGGGCGATGTTGTCAGCCTGGTCGAAAAAGCTGCGGCGACCATCAAAGAAGAAGACGCCGAGCAGCTCGCGAAGAATTTCGAGAAGGGCAAGTTCGACCTCAATGATCTGCGCATGCAGCTTAAGCAGATGCAGAATATGGGCGGCCTCGGGATGCTTGCAGGCATGATGCCGGGGATGAAGAAGGCCAAGGCGGCGATGGAAGCCTCCAACATGGACGACAAAGTACTGGTCCATATGGATGCGATCATCGGGTCGATGACATCCAAAGAGCGCGCGCACCCCGGTGTCATGAATGCGAAGCGCAAAAAGCGCGTCGCGGCAGGCAGCGGCACTGATGTGCAGACGGTCAACAAAGTGCTGAAAATGCATCAGGAAATGGGCCGTGCAATGAAGCAGATTAAGAAGATGGGCGGCCTCAAAGGGCTCGCGGCGATGTTTGGCGGCGGCGGAATGCCCGGAATGGGTGGACCTGGCGGCGGCATGGGCGGCCTTGGTGGACCCGGCGGCGGTATGGGCGGAATGCCCGGAGGCCTTCCCGGCCTTGGCGGACCCAAGAAATAGAATTCACTAATTTACGTAATTACAGATATTTAAACTCGAAAGGTAATTTCAAATGGCAGTAGCAATCCGGCTTTCGCGCGGTGGCGCAAAAAAGCGTCCTTACTATCGCATCGTCGTATCCGATTCGCGCAGCCCGCGTGACGGCAAGTATCTTGAGCAGATCGGCACTTATAACCCTCTGCTCGCGAAAGATGACGAGAACCGCGTAAAGCTCAACGAAGACCGCGCCAAATACTGGCTCGGCGTTGGCGCGACACCTTCTGACCGCGTTCTGCGTTTCCTCGATGCTGCTGGCATTTTGGAGCGTGAAGCCCGCAACAACCCGCAAAAGGCCGAGCCTGGCGAGAAAGCCAAGGAACGCGCTGAAGAGAAAGCTGAAAAGCTGAAAGAAGCGGAAGAAGCCAAGAAAGCGGCTGAAGAAGAAGCCAAGGCCGCTGCCGAAGCACCAGCAGAAGAGCCTGCCGCTGAAGAAGCGCCAGCAGAAGAAGCTCCTGCTGCTGAAGAAGCACCGGCCGAAGAAGCAGCCGCTGAAGAAGCGCCTGCTGAAGAAGCCAAAGCTGATGACGCTGAAGAAAAGGCTGAGTAAGCCCTTCTTATGGTTGAAAATAACGATGCGCGCCGGACCGTGGAACTTGCTGCGATCACCGGCGCGCATGGTATTTCGGGCGAGGTTCGCCTGAAGCTGTTCGGGGAGGGTGTCGAGGCTCTCTCCGCGCACAAGAGCTTCATCGCCCGCGATACGGGCGCTGTCCTGACGCTTAAAAAAGTACGCCCAGACAATAAAGGCGGTGCCGTCGCGCGCTTTGCCGAATGCTCGACACGCAACGATGCAGAGAAAATGCGCGGGACAGTAATCACTGTGTCGCAAGACGCTTTGCCTGCGCTGGAAGAGGGCGAGTATTACCACGCGGACCTGATCGGTCTGACCGCCGTCACGGATACTGGCAAACCGCTTGGCGAAGTGATCGCTGTCGAGAATTTTGGCGCGACCGATATTGTCGAAGTCCGCAAAGACCCTCCGCCCGCTAAAGGTACGAAGACCTTTATGGTCCCGATGACAAAAGATGCGGTTCTGGAATGGGACGCGGAAACACTTGTGATCGCGGCCGATTTCGCCGACGATTAGCGAATGGCCGAGATCGTTGCCGTCCTTATCCTAGCCGCAGTCGTCCTTGTCATGGCGACCTTGGGCGCTGTCCTGTTGGCAAAGCTTTGGATGAAAACGGCAAGTGGCGGTACCAGGGTTCTCGCCGCTTCTGTTTTTGGTCCTGCTTCCGTTCTCATTCCTATCCTGATTTTTGGTCTCGCTACCGACCCCGAAGACTTTGTTTATGGGCTGGTCGGTGTAGGCGCTATTCTCGTATTGGTATCGGTATTGGTCGGCTTTCCGATCTCGTATTTTTCAACCCGTAAGCTCGACAAGCTCACTCACTTTGAATTGAGTACCTTCGAATGACCACTCTAAAAGTCGCCATCTGTCAGGCTGCTCCAATCCCGCTCGATTATGCTGGCGGTATTGAGAAGGCTACACGTATTGCCCGCGAAGCCATTGATGGCGGCGCGCAGTTTGTTGCCTTTGGCGAGACATTCCTCGGTGGATACCCGCTTTGGCTCGATGAAGCGCCCGGTGCGGCATTGTGGGACCATCCAGGCAGCAAAGCACTTCACGCGATCATGCTCGAACAAGCGATTGTGCCGAATGACGAGCGGCTGCTGCCATTGCAGGAGCTTTGCGATGAAACGGGCGCGTGTATCTCGCTCGGTGCGCATGAGCGGGTGCGGCAGAGCCTTTACAACAATCAACTGATGCTCCGTCCGGGTGACGCGCCCTTGGATCATCGCAAGCTTGTGCCGACCCACGGAGAGCGGCTGATCTGGATGCGCGGCGATGGTTCGACGCTGGGCGTGCACCAGGCAGAATGGGGCAATGCGGGCAATTTGATCTGCTGGGAGCACTGGATGCCCTTGGCTCGCGCAGCGATGCACAATCTGGGCGAGACGCTGCACGTGGCCGCATGGCCAACGGTGCGCGAGGAATACGCCATTGCTTCGCGGCATTACGCGATGGAAGGGCGCTGCTTTGTGCTCGCCGCAGGGCTGGTTCAGCACCGCGATGATCTGTTCGACGGATTGGAGCGGGTCGGCGGAAATGCGGATGCGCTGGCGCTGTTCAACGCCATTGAGGGCGAGCAGCTAAACCGTGGCGGTTCCATGATTATCGCGCCAGATGCGCGGGTGATCGCTCAAGCAGGCGAGGGCGAAGAAATCCTCCATGCGGAGCTGGACTTGAGAGAGATCGGCGGCGCACTGGCGAGTCTCGACACCGATGGCCATTATTCGCGGCCTGACGTGTTTGAGTTGAGCGTTGATACGCGAGCGAAGGGTGGGGTGAATTGGGATGATTAAGTTTCTTGTAGTGGGCATATTCCTTACAACGGCGTTTCCGCTGGGCATGCTCTACGCTGTCTTCAAAAGCACTGATGACCCCAAACAGCACCGATTGCATGGATGGCTACTTGCGGGATTAGTTGCTCCGTTTGTGACCACCTGCATTGGCTATTATTGGATGACCGATGGTTTAGCGCGATCCACACCATTCTTAGGTTTCTTATTGTCTGTTGGGAGCATAGTTCTCCTCCTGTCGGCCAGCACAACGTTTTTCGGATATAAGCACATGCGAAAAGCAGCTAGGCCAGATATCTACGACGATTGGGAATGACCTTCGCCGCCCAAATCCTGACGCTCTACCCAGAGATGTTTCCCGGCCAGCTTGGCCAATCGCTTGCGGGCAAGGCGCTTGAGCGGGGCGATTGGTCTTGCGAGACCATTCAGATGCGCGACTTTGCCACTGATCGGCATCGCAGCGTGGACGATACGCCCGCTGGTGGCGGTGCAGGGATGGTGCTTAAGGCGGATATTCTCGCGCAGGCGGTCGATTGCGCTGCCGAGCGCCAACCGGGCGCCCCGATCCTCGCCATGACGCCGCGCGGAAAACCGATCACTCAGGAGCGCATTCGGGAGATCGCTTCTGGCCCCGGTGTGACGCTGCTTTGCGGACGGTTTGAAGGCTTTGACGAGCGCCTGTTCGAAGCGCGGCCGCAGATCGAGCAGGTCAGCCTTGCCGACATCGTCCTTTCCGGAGGCGAAACGGCGGCGATTGCCATACTTGATGCTTGCATTCGGCTGCTTCCCGGCGTAATGGGCGCGGCTTCTAGTGGAACCGAGGAATCGTTCGAAGACGGGCTCCTCGAATATCCGCAATATACCCGACCTCAAGAATGGGAAGGGCGCACGATCCCCGAAGTGCTGCGATCTGGGGATCATGCGAAGGTTGATGCTTGGCGAAAGCTACAGTCTGAAACCGATACTAGGTTACGCAGGCCGGACCTTTGGGAACGCTACAACAGCGTTCGGGACCAGTCTGCCTCTGGCGCGCGGCGAAAAGAAAAAGGACCGGACCAGTGAACCTGATCCAGCAAATCGAAGCCGAAGAAATCGGCAAAGCAAACAAAGATATTCCTGAGTTTCAGGCTGGCGACACAGTGCGCGTCGGTGTGAAAGTTAAAGAAGGCAGCCGTGAGCGTGTTCAGAACTTTGAAGGCGTAGTCATCGCCCGTTCGAACCGCGGCATGGGCTCAAACTTCACCGTTCGCAAAATGAGCTTCGGCGAAGGCGTCGAGCGTGTATTCCCGCTTTATGCCCCAATCGTAGACAGCATCACTGTGGTTCGCCGCGGTGTCGTGCGCCGTGCGAAGCTTTACTACCTGCGTGGCCGCACCGGTAAGCGTGCGCGTATCGCCGAACGTCGGGACAACGCTCCAAAGGCGTAAATCTCGCACAAGCGAAATTCGAAGGGCGGTTCCTGCGGGAGCCGCCCTTTTTCGTGGCTGGATGAGCATGCGGGCTTGCAATGGGGCGGTGCGATTGCGAGGAGTGCGCGCAGATTTTGAATTCAAAGGGGCTATCCTTGAAATGCGCTTATCGCTTCTCGCCGCTGCTGCCGTTGTCCTGTCCGCTCCTGCGATCGCGGATGATCACACAATGAGCGAGCCGAAAGAGCTTACCTTTGAGCGGGTGTTCGCTTCGCCATCGCTCAATGGCTCCAGCCCCCGTCAGGCGAAGCTTTCGCCAGATGGCCGATATCTCACCCTGCTGCGCAACCGCGATGATGACCGCGACCGTTACGATCTGTGGGGCTTTGATGTTTCGAGCGGCGAATGGACGATGCTGGTCGATAGCGAAGCACTCGGCACGGGCCGCGAGCTTTCCGAAGATGAAAAGATGCAGCGTGAGCGTGCGCGCGTCGGCAATCTTAAGGGGATCATTTCCTACCAATGGGCCAGCGATGGCTCGGGGGTGCTAGTCCCGCTGGATGGCGATCTCTATTTTGCGAAACTTGATGGTAGTGTTCAACGCCTGACGGATACCGAAGAGAGCGAACTCAATCCGAAATTGTCGAGCAAAGGTGGCTTCGTCTCCTTCGTGCGTGATCGCCAACTGTGGGTCGGTGAAGTCGGCTCGGAAGCCGCTCCGATCACTCCGAAAGAAGAGGACACAATTCGCTGGGGCGAAGCGGAGTTCGTAGCGCAGGAAGAAATGGGCCGTCTCACCGGATATTGGTGGAACGGCAGCGACACCCGTATTGCCGTGCAGCGCACTGATGAAAGTCCCGTCGGTATTGTGACCCGCGCGGCCATAGGTGCGACAGGCACGAAAGTGTTCGATCAACGCTATCCGGTTGCCGGTTCTGACAACGCCATTGTTGAGCTTTACGTGATGGACCCCGATGGGGAGAACCGGGTTAAGGTCGATATCGGTGAAGAAACCGACATCTACATCGCCCGAGTAAATTGGGCGGCGGATGGCTCGCTCTATGTTCAGCGCCAGAACCGCGAGCAGACTGTGCTCGACATGTTGAAAGTCGATCCTTCAACGGGCGAGAGCGAGGTCTGGTTTACGGAAAAAGCGGCTCGCGAAGATTACTGGATCAATCTCAGCAACAATTACCGCTTCCTATCGGATGGTACTTTGCTGTGGTGGTCAGAGCGAAGCGGATATGGTCAGTTCTATCGGTTCGACGGCAGTGAATGGACGCAGCTTACCAGCGGCATATCACCGGCGACTTCGCTTGTTGGAGTGAATCAGGAAACGCGCGAGCTGTTCTACCAGCGTACCGACAATGTGCTGACTCAGCAGATTTACCGTACGTTCTTAGACGGAGAAACCCGTCCGACATTGATCACTGATGCGGAGTATATGAATTCGGCCAGCATGGATGGCAAAGGGCGCTCGCTTTACATCACGCGCTCCAAAACCGATCAGCCGGCCCAAAGCTATCTCGCGGATACGAGCGGCGAGCGTCTGACGTGGGTCGAAGAAAACGCGCTGGATGCCGATCATCCGTACACGCCGTATCTCACGAGCCACGCTGCGCCGGAATACGGCACCGTAAAGGCGGAAGACGGCACCGATCTCCATTACATGATGCTTAAACCTGAGATGGAAGCGGGCAAGCAATATCCAGTCTTCTACTACCATTATTCAGGCCCAGGACCTCAGATCGTGGACAAGGGGTGGGGCGGTGCTCTCGCGCAGGCGGTGGTCGATAAGGGCTACATCTATTTTGCGCTCGACAATCGCGGCACGGCCAATCGCGGCGTTGATTTCGAACAGCCGCTTTACCGCGCGATGGGCGGGGTCGAAGTGCGCGATCAGAAAGTTGGCGCGGAGTTCCTGAAAACGCTCGACTACGTCGATGGTGACAAGATCGCGCTCTATGGCTGGTCTTATGGTGGATACATGACGCTAAAGCAGCTGCAAGCCGATCGGGGGCTGTATGCCGCTGGTATTTCCGGCGCGCCGGTGACCAAGTGGGAGCTGTACGATACCCACTACACAGAGCGCTTTATGGGTGATCCGCGTAAAGTGCCCGAGGCTTACGAAGCGGCGAGCGCCATCCCCGATGCGACCAAAATCAGCGACCCGATGCTGCTGATCCATGGCATGGCGGATGATAACGTGGTGTTTGAGAACTCATCCGAATTGATCAGCGTTCTGCAGGAAGGCAATGTGCCGTTCGAGATGATGCTCTATCCCGGGTACACGCACCGCGTCGCGGGCGAAAATATCTCGCCGCATCTGTGGAACACCATCTTCCGTTTCCTTGAGAGCCACGGCGTTACTCCGCCGGAGTAGTCTAATCCGACAGCCATTCGAGCGCTTTTGCGGCGACTTCTCTGGGAGCCTCCACTTGAGGGTAATGCCCTACGGTTTCGATCAGATGGTGGCGCGCGTTGGGCACCGTCGCACGCCAGCGGTCATATGCGTGCTTTCCTGAGACGGGATCAAGCGCGCCGTTGATCAGGCCGACTTTGTCCTCAGCGGCCACCAAAGCGGCTTCCCAGCGGGTTTTATGGGTCACCCGGTCGGCAATATAGTGCAGCAGTTTGTGCGTGATGCGGTTGCCGTCTTTGTGGCTGATGAATTCCCAGAACGCATCTAGCTCGGCTTCGCTTGGCTGGGTTTCCGGTCCGAACACTTCTGAGAAGCTCTTTCCGAACCCTTTGCGGCTGAAAAGCAGCCCGAGCAAAAAGCCGAACGGCGAAACACCAAGCTTCTGGATCGGCCGCGCACGATGTTGATCGGGGAATATCCCACCATTCAGGAACACCATTTTGCCCAGGCCCGCGGCGGCGGAGTTTTCTTGTTGCCGGGCGAGCAATTCCTGCCCAACTGAAACTCCATAATCATGCACCAGTGCGTCAAATTCACCGATGCCTAGATGATTTAGGAGTGCGGTCTGAATGTCTGTTTGAAGATGGATCGAATACCCTGAGCGCGGTTTATCCGACAGGCCGAAACCCAGCATATCGCAAGCTATCAGATGATGCTGCGCCCCAAGAGTTTCCCAGACCGGAACCCAGTCCCAGGCGCAGGTTGGGAAACCGTGAACCAGCAGCAGCGGACGCGCATTCGTATTCTCTCCGACCCAGTAGGCAATCTGGTGCCCCTGATAGTCGAAATACCTCGCCTTGTTTCGCCAATCCCGAGTATCCATCTCATCACCTTATCGCTTGCCATGCCACGCTACCTGCGTAAGCGAGGCACGCAAGACATTCAGACGGAGTATGCAAATTGGGTTATCGGGTGGCAGTCGTTGGCGCGACGGGCAATGTCGGACGCGAAATGATGATGATCCTTGCGGAGCGCGAGTTTCCGATTGATGAAGTCGCTGCAGTTGCCAGTAGCCGTTCGCACGGCAGCGAAGTAGAATTCGGCGACACCGGCAAGATGCTCAAATGCAAGAATATCGAGCATTTCGACTGGGCCGGTTGGGACATCGCTCTGTTCGCTGCGGGTAGCGGCCCTGCCAAAGAGTACGCGCCTAAAGCTGCTGCGGCCGGCTGCGTCGTGATCGACAACTCCTCGCTCTATCGGATGGACCCTGATGTGCCGCTGATCGTGCCGGAAGTGAACCCGGACGCGATCGATGATTATTCAAAGCGGAATATCATCGCCAACCCCAATTGCTCGACCGCTCAATTGGTGGTCGCGCTTAAGCCTTTGCATGATGCCGCGACGATCAAGCGCGTGGTGGTTTCGACCTATCAGTCGGTTTCCGGTGCGGGTAAGTCGGGGATGGACGAGCTATTTGAACAAAGTCGTGCGATCTTTGTCGGCGATCCGGTTGAGCCAAGCACGTTCACCAAACAGATCGCATTCAATGTGATCCCGCATATCGATGTCTTCCTTGACGATGGTTCGACCAAAGAAGAGTGGAAGATGGTCGTCGAGACCAAGAAAATCCTTGATCCTAAGGTGAAAATGAACGCGACTTGTGTGCGCGTGCCGGTTTTTGTGGGTCACTCTGAGTCCGTGAACATTGAGTTCGAAAAAGAGCTCTCTGCCGAGCAAGCGCAAGAAATCCTCCGCGAAGCCCCTGGCATCATGCTGGTCGATAAGCGGGAAGACGAGGGCTATGTGACGCCGGTTGAATGCGCCGGCGATAGCGCAACTTATATCAGCCGCGTTCGCGAAGATCCGACCGTTGAGAACGGCCTTTCGCTCTGGTGTGTTAGTGATAACTTGCGCAAAGGCGCTGCACTGAACGCGGTTCAGATCGCAGAGCTTCTGGGACGGCGGCATTTGAAAAAGGGGTAGGGCATGTTGCGGAGCTGGATTTGGCGATCTTCACCGGCTCTATTTGCCGTACTTTCTATGATGGGCACGGCTGCGTCTGCCGATGCTCCAGAATCCGCTGCAGAACCTGAACGATCGGTCCAGCTTGCAGAAGAAGAGTTGCAGCACTTCATTTTTGTTGGCGGTGACGATCTTGCGAATCACGAAGCCCTTTTCACGAGGGCGGATATTTCAGGTGCTCAGGTCGTCTACACTTGGCGCGGGCTCGAACCGCGTGAGGGCGAATATAATTTCGATAAGGTGGAGCGAGACCTCAAACTTGCGAACAGGCTGGGCAAACGGCTTTTTATCCAGTTGCAGGATCGTTTCTTCCTTCCTGAAAGCCGATACCTTCCCGATTACCTCCTAAACGAGCCGAAATATGGCGGCGGTTTGGTGCGCCAAGAGGACAATGCTGGTGAAGGGAAGGAGAAGGGCTCTGGCTGGGTCGCTGTCCAATGGAATCCACATTTGCGCAAGCGCTATCAGGCTTTGCTGGCCGCATTGGGCGAGCGCTTTGATGGACGCATCTATGGCATAAATCTGCCTGAGACAGCCATCGAAGTGCCGACAGATGAGGATGCACCCGAAGGCTTCACGTGCGACATTTACTTCGACGCGCAGATGGAAAATATCGCGTCTGCGCGTGCTGCCTTCGAGCGTTCGCTCGTGGTCCAATATGTCAATTTTTGGCCGTGCGAATGGAACAATGATCGGCAATATATGAGCCGCTTGTTCGAACTCGGGAAGAATAAAGGGATCGGCATGGGCGGGCCGGATATCATCCCTTACCGACGCGGGCAGATCAAAAATGCCTATCCATTTTTCGAGAAGGTTGGCGATGAATTGCCGGTGGTTGCAATGGCGGTGCAAGCGCCAACTCTGACCTATACGAACCCGAAGACCGGTAAGAAGTTTACTCGCGCAGAATTTGAAGGCTATGCCGTCTCAAAACTGAACGTGGATATCATTTTCTGGAGCCTGAAAACGCCTTGGCTGAAGGAAGACTGATTCGAACCAGGTAGGATGATTGCGATGCATAAATTTTTGGCTTTGGCCTTAATCCTGGGTGTTGCAGCATGCGACAGCAGCAATGTTCCGTCTCCGGCTGAACGCCAGTCTGGTGCCGCGGCTCCAATTGAAGCCGTAGATGAAACACTTGTGTCGCTACGCGGAGACGGGCTCGCCGCGGGAGCAGAGGCGTTCTACTTCGCTGCGGGCCAGAATGAAGTGACTGCTGCACTAACAGCTACCCTTGACGAACGCACTGGCGGCGGACCTATGCCGGAATGCGGTGCTGGCCCCATGGAAAACGCTTCTTTCTCAGGTGGGCTTACTGTGAATTTCAAAGACGGAATTTTCGTTGGCTGGTTTCACAACAACGGCAGCGATCAGATCGCAGTTGATGGCGAATTTGGCATTGGCGCCTCGAGAGCAGATGTCGAAGCATTGCCGGGCTTCACTTTAATCGAGGATAGCACTCTGGGTGAGGAGTTTGCTCTGGGTGACCGGATCGGCGGTTTCTTCGAGAATGGTAAAGTGTCGACCATTTACGCCGGGACGCAGTGCTTTTTCCGATAGGTCGCGTTAGGGTGCTCCTATGACACTCACTGCAGACCTCTTTTTCAGCTTCCGCTCTCCATATTCTTACCTTGCTATTGGGCGTTATCGCGCGATAGCCGAGGAGTATGACGTCGACATAACTTTGCGCACCGTCTGGCCGATTGCGATCCGCGATCCGGACATTCTGTTCACCGGTAACCCGAACGCGCCAAGATACATCTTGATGGACTCTATGCGGGTCGCGGAAAAGTTGGGCATTCCGTATCGCTGGCCACGCCCCGATCCCGTGGTGCAAAACCTGATGACGCGCGAAATTTCTGCAGATCAGCCTCACATCTATCGCATAGGCCGCATGGGGCAGGCTGCGACGCGCCGAGGCAAGGGCCTGGCCTTTGCCGATGAAGTTTCGCGGATCATTTTTTCTGGTGAAGTTGATGGCTGGAATGAGGGCGATCATCTCTCAGGAGCGGCAACACGCGCCGGACTGGATTTCGCTGAACTCGAAGCCGAAGCTGCGTCTGACGCGGAGGCTCTTGATGCTGAGATCGCCGAAAACCAAGCCGCTTTGGAGGCGGCAGGCCATTGGGGTGTGCCAACTTTGGTGTTCGATGGCGAGCCGTTCTTCGGGCAGGATCGCATCGAAATGGCTCAATGGCGAATGGAACAAAAGGGTTTGAAACGGCGGTGAATCCACAAGAGTTCACTGGAGGGTGCCAATGCGGTGCCGTTCGATACCGGATCAGGGCCGAACGCTTGGCTTGCTACGCTTGCCATTGCAGAGAGTGTCAAAAGCAATCCGCAAGCGCATTCGGGATTTCTGTGCCCGTTGCGCAAGACAATTTCACTTTGGAAGGCGAGGTCTTGATGTGGCGCCGCCCAACAGACAGCGGGTCCTTCACGAACTGCTATTTCTGCGCCGAGTGCGGGACACGGATTTATCATGCCGGAGAAAGCCGTCCGAGCAAGGTGACGATCAAAGGCGGGTCTCTCGACAACGCATCTGAATTGGCACCGGTCGCGCATATTTGGACAATAAGCAAACAAGCTTGGGTTGTCTTGCCGGAGGGCATTCCGCAATGGGACAAGCAGCCTGAAAACGCAGATGAATGGACAGAATTGCTGGCATGACAGAATTATCAAAATCCGCCTTTTCATCGTTTGATGGCACCGAGCTGGCGATCCACCGTCAAGGCGCGGGAAAGCCCGTGATTCTGCTTCATGGCCTGTTTTCCAGCGCGGACATGAACTGGATCAAATGGGGCCATGCAAAGCGATTGGCTGAAGCTGGATTTGAAGCGATCATGCTCGATTTCCGTGTGCACGGTGAAAGCGAAGCACCGAATGATCCTGCGGCGTTTCCCAGCGGGGTCTTGGTACGTGATGTTGCGGCTCTGATTGATCATCTCGGGCTGTCTGACGGTGAATATGATCTGGTCGGCTTCTCGCTGGGCGCGCGCACATCCATCCACGGTTGCGCCACCGGGGCTCTCCACCCTCGGCGTTTGATCGCATGCGGCATGGGCGTGGCTGGCCTTGCAGAATGGGAGAAGCGGTCCGCGTTCTTTAAGCGTGTGATTGATGAATTCGACACTATCGAGCGCGGTGATCCTGCATATCTCTCGCGTCAATTTCTGAAATCGCAGGGTGTCGACCGTGTAGCGGCGCGGTTGTTGCTCAATGCTTTTGAAGACCTCGATCCGGCGGTGCTTTCGAATGTCGAGGCGTCCACACTGGTCCTTTGCGGTGATAAGGATGAAGACAACGGTTCGGCCGCCGATTTGGCCGAATTGCTGCCAAATGCGGAATATCAGACGGTCCCAGGAGGTCACCTTGATAGCGCGACCAAGCCGGAGCTTGGCGAGGCAATCGTAGAATATCTGAGAACATCATGATTCCTTCAAAACGAACATTCCTGTTGTGGTTTTGGGGCGGGATCGTTGCCTTTGCCGTTACGCTGGCTTTTCATATCCCTTTGATTACCGAAGGCGTCCCGGGTGGCATCGGCGATCATCAGAGCGCGCCCGATGCTTCTACGATCGATGCGATCCAAACTTCGTGGCGATTGGATGGGCTTTCCAATCAGGCGGCTATCGCGATGATCACCGACCTGATTTTTATCGGAATCTACGGAATTGGCTGCATCTTGGGCGGACTCTACTACCGGTCGAAGAGCGCACTGACGCTTAAGGTTCTTGGCTGGATTGCCTTGGTATCCGGACTGGTTTTTCTGTTGACCGACTATGGCGAAACAATCTCTCAATTCATTCAATTGATGAATTTTGAGGGTGATGACGCTCTCGCTAATTTCGCCTCAACAGTTCGGCCCGTTAAGATGCTGACATGGTCGAGCGGCTTCCTGACCATAGTAGCCGCGCTGATTATCGATCGATTCTCGACGAGCGACGCTTGATTCAGCTCGCCCACAGGTTCATTCCGTTATCCATTGCACCAGATATCAATACCAAGAGGATCACCAATCCATGAAACTCGCAAAAACTGCGCTTAAAACCTCATTTGCCGCTCTGGCGATCTCGCTCGTGTCGGCGCCGCTGCCAGCGCTCGCTGATGATCATGCTGCGCAAGAAGTCACCGAAGCAGAATTTCCTCTGACTCCAGAAGGCGCAGCGCAGTTTGTCGCATCCGCCGAAGCCGAAATGGCCGAGTTTTCGACCACCGCTGCGCATATCTATTGGTTGCAGGCGACCAACATCAATTACGACAGCAACAAGCTGGCTGCGAAGTACGGTGCCGAAGCGACCCTGATGAGCGTCAAATTCGCCAATGAAGCGGCGAAATATGCGTCGATCGAGGGGCTTGATGCTGATGTTTCACGCAAACTCGATATGCTGCGCAACGGCATCTCTATGCCAGCCCCTTCGCGGGATGGGGCCGCCGAAGAGTTGTCCAACATCGCGACCGACCTTGGCGCACAATACGGACAAGGCAAAGGGACGCTTAACGGTGAACCGATCAATGGTTCGGACATCGAAGCCGAAATGGGCAATCCGGAGCGCACACCGGCAGAACTCGCCGAAATGTGGGCAAGCTGGCACGATAATGTCGGCGCGCCAATGCGTGAAGATTACACCCGCATGCTGGCCATCGCCAATGAAGGCGCGACCGAACTGGGTTTCGACAATGTCGGCACAATGTGGCGTTCCGGCTATGACATGACGCCGGAGCAATTTGCTGCCGAAACAGAGCGCATGTGGCAGGAAGTGAAGCCGCTCTATGTTGCGCTTCACACCTACGTCCGCCGCAAACTTAATGAAAAACACGGCGATGCTGTTCAGCCTGCTACCGGTCCGATCCGCGCAGATTTGCTCGGCAATATGTGGGCTCAGGAATGGGGTAACATCTATCCACTCGTGGCTCCTGAAGGTGCCGGTGACATCGGTTATGATTTAACCGATTTGATCGTCGAGAAAGATCTCGATGCGGTTGCGATGACCAAAGTAGGCGAAGACTTCTTCTCCTCGCTTGGTTTCGATCCGCTTCCCGAGACGTTCTGGGAACGCAGTCAATTTGTGAAACCGCGCGACCGCGATGTTGTGTGCCATGCCTCAGCATGGAACCTCGACAATGTCGACGATATCCGGATCAAGATGTGCATCAAGCAGAATGCTGACGACTTTATCACGATCCACCACGAGCTGGGCCACAACTATTATCAGCGCGCCTATAACGACAAAGATTTCCTGCACCTGACAGGCGCGAATGACGGCTTCCACGAAGCGATTGGCGATATGATCGCGCTGTCGATCACGCCAGATTATCTTGTGCAGATTGATATGCTCGAAGAAGATCAGGTGCCAAGCGCTGATAAAGATATTGGTCTGCTGCTGCGTCAGGCGATGGACAAGGTTGCCTTCCTGCCGTTCGGTCTGCTGGTAGACCGCTATCGTTGGAGCCTGTTCGATGGCTCTGTAGCGCCGCAGGATTACAACACGGCATGGACAGAGCTGCGCACCGAGTATCAGGGAATTGTCCCACCAGTAGAGCGTCCTGACGATGCATTTGATCCGGGCGCGAAATACCACGTTCCGGGTAATGTCAGCTACACGCGCTACTTCCTCGCGCGTTTGCTGCAATTCCAATTCTACAAAGCCGCTTGTGACACCGCAGGTTGGGAAGGGCCGCTCCACCGCTGCTCTTTCTATGGCAATGAAGAAGTCGGTCAGAACCTCAACGCGATGCTCGAAATGGGTGCGTCCAAGCCATGGCCAGACGCTCTCGAAGCCTTCACTGGTGAACGCCAGATGTCGGGTAAGGCGATGGTCGAATACTTCGCCCCGCTGATGGACTGGCTTGAAGAGCAGAACAAAGGCCAAGAGCAGGGCTGGTAATGATGCGTTTCGCTGTCCCGGTGCTGTGTGTGATGGCAATCACGGCATGTGCGCCGGGCGGCGATGCTGCGTCCATAGGCGAAGTGCAGTCGAGGGAGGCTCACCCGACTTTGTTTGTCGCGAATAAGCGCGGCAATACGCTTTCAAAGGTTGACCTTGAGACTGGCGAGGAAGTGCTGCGGCTTGATAGTTGCACAAATCCGCATGAGCTTGCGACTTCGCCTGATCGGAAGCACGTTGCGCTCGCTTGTTATGGCGGGACTACCGTGGATGTCTTCCAGACGGGCGATCTCACCAAAGTGGCAAGCTTGGAACTGGGCGAAAATGCACGCCCGCATGGCATTGTTTGGCATCCCAATACGGCAATCTTTGTGACAGCTGAGGGGCGCAAATCCGTGTTCCGAATCACAGGGCCTCTATCTGACACGCCAGAATTTGCAGAATTCAGAACCAATCAGGATGGCAGTCACATGCTGGCTGTTTCGCCAGATGCGCGGACTGTTTGGACGACCGATCTCGGATCAAAGACAGTAACGCGGGTCAATCTGGATGACGCATTGGATCTGCGCACCGTTACAGTGGGTGAGGAACCTGAAGGTATCTCGTTGGCTCCCGACGGGTCAGCACTGTGGGTCTCGGCTCGCGGGTCAAATCAGGCGATTGAGCTCGATCCAACCACAATGGCGGTGCGCAACACGATTGATACGGGCGCGTTTCCACTTCGATTGTCTATCCGTCCGCAAGGCGATGTCGCGGTAACATCTGATCTAGTGGATGGCGGATTGACCGTGATTGATCTGAAGACTGCAAAAGTGGTCCGCTCAATCGAAGTATCCGGAAAAGCCGAAGCGCAGCAGCGTTTTCAGGTCACGATCCTATGGTCCGATGATGGGACGCGCATCTACGTCGCCGAAACAGCAAGCAACACCGTTGCTGAGGTCGACTATGCCAGCGGCACAGTCTTACGCCGGCTGCCGACTGGCGAGGGTGGGGACGGGTTGGCCATCCTACCTTAGAAAGCGGCGAACAGCCCGATTGGCTTGCACACTATGCAGCCTTAAGTTTCGCGACGAATTGCTCGGTTGAGTGTTCGAGCTGGCTGATCGTAGCGGTCAGTGAACTCGCGGCATTACCCAGTTCGTTGGATAGTTTCTTCGCGTCCCCTGCTGATTGTTCGAGTACTCGGCTTTTGTCCGCGATTTGAGAAACCTCATCAGCTGCGCCGCGGGCATAGCTCTGGATTGTGTCGGCAGATCTACGCTGATCATCGACATCCCATCGGATCGCTTTGGCGGCTTCATCAAGTTCCACGACCGCCTCATCGATTGCTTTGAAGCTACGCTCTGCCTCAATGGTGCCAGTGCGCACGCCCGAGAGAAATTCGTCAATCTGCGTTGCTGCCTCCGCCGCCTGCATGGCGAGTGCCTTCACTTCCTGAGCGACAATAGTGAACCCCCGACCAGACGCGCCTGCCGTTGCTGCTTCAATCGCTGCGTTAAGCGACAAAAGGTTTGTACGTTCCGCAATTCGTACAATGGCCCGTGTTGCTTCGCCAATAGTGTCTGAGTGTTCGGCCAAAGAACCGACCGATTGACCACCGGAATGCGCGCGTGCCGTTGCAAGGGTGGTCAGTTCATCTTGCTGGCTGACATTGACGGCGATCTTAGCGATGGAATCTGTCAGTTCGGCAACGCCTCTTGCGACTGTATCTGCGGCCTTGGCCGCCGCATTTGCCGTACTGCTGAACCCTTCGGCTTGGTGGCCGGTCTCCTTTGCAATTAGATCGAGTTGTTTGGTTGTCTGCTCCAGAGTTTTCGCGATCGCACCGACCGATTGAACGACGGTAGAGATTGAAGTTTCAAACTCGCGCGAAAAGGCTTCCAGATCATTCTTGCGCTGCTTTTCCTTTGCCACTTCGAGCTGCTCGCGCTTGGTCCGTTCGAGTTCTACCCGGTGGAGCGCCTGCTGGAGATCTTTCGATTGGTCTGCCATCACTCCAGAGCGAAGTTCTGCGTCGTCGCGAGCCGTTGCGATGCGTTCAAGCAATTGTCTGATTTCGAGCGCGATCCAGCATAGAACCATCCCGATCAAGACAGTTGCGAACCCATGGATCAAGACGCGGCCCAAACCGCTGCTACCAGAAAATACCCAGCTGGGCTGTAGGTATACCAGCAAGAGGTGATGGGCGATAATTGTTGTGCTCGCGATTACGATCGCGCGGACGTCACAGAGAACCGTCAAAGATGCGAGAGCGACAAAGAAATAGAGATGCATGTCGATCTGCCAGCCGGAATTTTGCATCGCATAGAGCAGGAATGCAGGTTGGATAGCGGCCATCAGGCCTGTCGCCGCCCTTGCGCTGCGATCACTGATCCCGCGCACTGCGCAAATGGTTGGGATAATATTCAAAATGGCGCTGGCTAGCGCAGCCCAAGCTGCTTGCGAGCCGGGAAGAAAAGCCATCAGCAATAGGCTCAGCGTAACGAGCCATCCGCCGCCCGCGATAAAGACTAACCCGCGCTTGCGCAGTTCTTCGACGGTCTCAATCATTGTGCGCCTCCTTCAGCCGCCACTGAGCCGCAGAGCGGCACCGCTGCATTCAATGGAAGTACGCCATGGGCGAGCAGCAGCTGGGCAAAGCTAGGCAAGCTCCCCGTCGCAACATAACTGCTCGGCAAAGGGCTTCGCGCCACCAGCCGTGTATCTGGAGCTGACACAATTGCAGGCAAAGCGGCGATGCCATTGTCGCTTATCGGATAGAGAGTGATGGCCTCGCCCGGTCGCGGAGCGAGAATCGTCCCGGCAATCGCGGTGCATGCGAGCAAAAGCTGCGCAGGGGCCAATGACCTGCGCAGCCTTTTGTGCGCAATTCCGATCAGACTGTTTTCCATGCTTTCCATGGAAATTCGTTTGACGGATTTTGGTTATCGCTCCGATGGCGAGCGCATGCGTAGTTCCACGCGGTCGGGCCTATCTAAAGGGCGGCTCGTTAAAGGCGCGCAACTTGCGGCTATGGAGACGGTCACCTTCGTCACGCAGCCGGTTGCAGGCTTCCAGACCGATCTGGAGATGAGCCGCGATGGCTTCCTCATAGAACTTGTTGGCCTGACCCGGCAGCTTGATCTCACCGTGCAATGGCTTGTCCGAGACGCAAAGTAGCGTGCCGTACGGAACGCGGAACCGGTATCCTTGAGCGGCGATTGTGGCGCTTTCCATTTCAACGGCAATCGCGCGGCTTTGGGAGAAGCGCTTTGCAGAACTGGCGTAGTGCAGTTCCCAATTGCGGTCATCGGTAGTGACAACGGTGCCCGTGCGCATGCGTTGTTTGATATTCGCACCTTGAACGCCAGAGACCTCTTCCGCAGCAACGGCGAGGGCCTGTTGAACCTCTGCAATCGGGGGGATTGGAATTTCAGGGGGCAACACATTGTCGAGCACGTGGTCATCGCGCAGATATGCGTGGGCGAGCACAAAATCGCCGATCTTCTGACTTGAACGTACGCCGCCGCAGTGCCCGATCATCATCCAAGCATGCGGGCGAAGCACTGCGAGGTGATCGCATATGGTCTTCGCATTGGAAGGCCCGACGCCGATATTGACCAGCGTGATGCCTTTGCCGTCTTCTCGTATCAGGTGATAGGCGGGCATCTGGTGTTTGCGCCAAGCGGTGTCGTTTAGCTGCTCTTGTGCGTTGTCGGTGCAGTCTGCGATGTTGAGGCCGCCCGCGCCGGTCAAGCCGGTATAGCCGCCTTCACAGATTTGCTGAGCGCCCCAGTTCACGAACTCATCGACATAACGATGATAGTTGGTGAAAAGGATGAAGTCCTGGAAGTCCTCAACTCGCGTGCCTGTGTAGTGCGCGAGACGTGCAAGCGAGTAGTCAGTGCGGAGGCCGTCGAACAGCGAGAGCGGCATATCCTCGTTCTCGTCAAACTCGATACCGTCGGCCAGTTCGTCGCCAATCAACGCGAGGTCGGTTGAAGGGAAGTGTTGCGCGATGTCGGTCGGCGCGATGCCCACCATGGCTGCGCCAGCCGCGCCATCCAGTACATAGGGGAAGGGGATTTCCTGTTTCGATTTGCCGACTTCCACTTCGATTTCATATTCGGCTGAAATCAGCTCGAGTTGTTCGGAAAGGTACGGTGCGAACAGATCAGGGCGGGTGACAGTTGTCGTGTAGGTGCCCGGCATTTCGAGCCGGCCAAATGCGCGGCTGCGGTCCAATGGTTCACCAACACCGGAGTAATGCAGGGTAAGCTGCGGATAGGCATAGCTGCCGTCCGTCCGCTTGCGTGAGGGCGGAATGGTTCCATCCTTGCCGAATGCGATCACGTCTGCACGCAAGGTGGAGACGGCTTCGCTGTAAACCTGCTGCAATTGCTCGATGATGGTTTTGATTGGGGTCATTCAGTGATCCTTATTGTTATTGTTTTGCTTTGCAATGACAGCCCGCAATGATGCGGAGTGCCGCTGTTACAAAAAGGGCGCGGAAGTCTCTCGACCGCCGCGCCCTTTTGAATGTGTGAGCAAAAGCCCAGCGGAGTATCAGCCTTCGGCTTCTTCTTCGCCAGCGGCATCTTCAGCCGGAGCTTCTGCTTCGGCGCCTTCGTCAAGCAGTTCGGCAGGGATTTCGCCCGGCTCGAGACCGTCATTGTCGATACGTGTATCGGCAGCGGCTTCCTCGATTTCCTTCTGCTCTTCTTCAAAGAGCTGCGCAAGAACGTCGACGCCCTGCGACTGCAATTCAGCTTCGTCGTCGCTGCGGGCGACGTTGGCTTTTACAGTGACGTGCACTTCTGGGTGCAGAGCGACAGTCACGTCGTGCATACCGATCACTTTGATCGGGGCGCCCATGATGACTTGTTTCTTGTCGATCTCGTGGCCTTGTTCCGTAAGGCCAGCAACCATGTCGCGGACGTTTACAGAACCATAGAGCTGGCCGGCGTTGGAAGCGGCGCGGATCAGAATGACTTCTGCTCCAGCAACTTTCTCACCAGCGGCTTCAGCGACAGTACGACGCTCAGCGTTTTCTTTTTCAAGACGCTCGCGGTTCGCTTCAAACACTGCCTTGTTGGCGTTGTTTGCACGAAGGGCTTTCTTCTGCGGGAGAAGGAAGTTGCGAGCATAGCCGTCTTTCACAGTGACAACGTCACCGATCGTGCCGAGCTTTTCGATCCGTTCAAGGAGAATGATATCCATTGTTTCTTCTCCTCCTACTTCACAATGTACGGCAGCAGGCCGATGTGACGCGAACGCTTGATCGCTTTCGCAAGCTCACGCTGCTTCTTTGCAGAAACGGCGGTGATGCGCGAAGGCACGATCTTGCCACGCTCGGACATGAAGCCCTGAAGCAGGCGCACGTCTTTGTAATCGATCTTGGGGGCATCCTTGCCAGAGAACGGGCAGGATTTGCGGCGGCGGAAAAACGGGCGTGCCATCAGTCGCGCTCCTCACGGTCTGAACGGCGCTTACGATCGCGCTCGTTTTTGCGCATCATTACGCTTGGACCTTCTTCGTGCTCTTCGACACGGATGGTCATGTAACGAATGACGTCTTCGTTGATACGGGTCTGGCGTTCGAGTTCTTCAACAACGCTGCCTGGGGCATCGATGTTGAGCATCACGAAGTGAGCCTTACGGTTACGGTCGATTTTGTAGGCGAGGGATTTAAGGCCCCAAGTTTCGGTCTTTGTGACCTTGCCTTCGTTCTTCTCGACGATTTCGGTGGCCGTAGCCGCCAGCGCATCGACTTGAGCCTGGCTCAAGTCCTGACGCGCGAGAAAGATATGCTCGTATAGAGCCATCTCGCTTCCTTTCATATTGCTGTCGATCGCTGGCTTGTCCGTCCGGATGACGGGGCCCCTCCGACTTTCTTAAACACCACTCCGGAAAGAGCGGATGCGCGCACATAGCTGGTTCTGTGATGAATGCAAGCTCTGTGGGAGGTTGCAATGCGCGCTCTTGCGGGGAGCCGAGGAGCCGATATGGAGGTGGAATAACAAAGAAGCAGGGGAATACACAATGCCTTCAGGGTTGGTCGCGCTTTTCGATGATGTGGCGGTAATCGCCCGCGCCGCAGCCGCATCGGTTGACGATATTGCCGCGGCTGCGGGTAAGGCTGGTTCGAAGACCGCTGGTGTAGTGATCGATGATGCGGCGGTTACACCAAGCTATGTGACCGGCCTTTCTCCGGCGCGTGAACTGCCAATCATTTGGAAGATTACCAAGGGCAGCCTGTTCAACAAGCTGATCATTCTATTACCCGGGGCAATCCTGCTTTCGGAATTTCTGCCTTGGCTGATCATCTGGATATTGATGCTGGGCGGTGCCTTCCTTTGCTATGAAGGTGCTGAAAAAGTTATCGAAAAGCTGGGCGGAGCCAAACACGGCAAAACGCTCGATGATGAAATTCAAGACCCTGTTGCGTTTGAGAATCAACGGGTCGCCGGAGCGGTACGAACCGATTTGATCCTTTCCGCCGAAATCATGGCAATCACTTTAAACGAGCTTGACTTGAGCGTCTGGTGGGAACGCGCAGCGGCGCTAGCCTTGGTCGCGGTGATCGTCACCGTGGTTGTCTATGGTGCGGTTGCCCTGATCGTGAAGATGGATGACGTCGGTCTGCATCTAACCAAACAAGACAGCACAACGTCGCAGAAGTTCGGACATTTCCTCGTCGCTTCGGTACCTAAGTTGCTGATTGCACTGTCGTTTATAGGAACCATCGCGATGCTTTGGGTCGGCGGTGGGATCATCGTCCACGGTACGCATGAAGTGGGCTTCGACTTGTTTTATAGCATCGCACATGGTGCAGAATATGCCGTGGCTGCGGGGACCGGCGCCTTGGGCGGTGTAGCCGGATGGTTCACCTACGCAGCGATCTCAGGTGTGCTCGGATTGGTGCTCGGCGCGATCATCGCTTTCGTGCTGCACAAAGTGCTCGGCTATGAAGGCGCGCATTGATGGGTGACGGGCCCACTCTTTACACTTGTGCCGGCTCTCGCGGTCTAAGAGCGACTTGGGCGGCGGAGGAGGCTGGGGTCGATATCGATCTGAATATCCTGCCATTTCCTCCACGTTACCTCGCGCCGGAATATTTGGAGATCAATCCGCTCGGCACGGTCCCCATGCTGGTGGATGGTGACACGAGAATGACGGAAAGCTGTGCCATCGCGCATTATCTGGCGACGAAGGACGGGATGACCGACCTTGCCATCGCGCCGGGCCAGTCAGACTATGCCGAATATCTCGACTACACCTATCACGCTGATGCCACGATCACCTTTCCGCAAACGGTCTATATGCGGTTTGCTATCTTCGAAAAGGACAAAGGCTGGGCCGAGGCAGGAGAGGCCTATGCCAATTGGTTTTACAAGCGATTGGTGAAGGTTGAGGACCGGCTTGAGAGCCGAGATTATCTGTGCGCGGATCGATTTACCGTCGCCGATATTTCCGTTGGCTACGCGCTGATTTTGGCGAAAAAAGTTGGTTTGGACGAAGGTGTTCCAGAGATACTTAAAGAGTACAGAGAGCGACTGACAGGGCGAGAGGCTTACAAACGCGCGGTTGAACGCGAAAAAGCGGGTCTAGCTGCGCTCAAGGCTTAGCCATCCAAGTCGGCCAGATCGGTCCCGCATTTTCCGCAAACTTTGTTTGGCCACGGGACCACAAAAATTCCGCGGAAGAAAAGGTTCTTTCCGCAAGTGCTGCAATTCATTTTGAGCATAGGCCGATTGACTGCGACCAAGCCGACGATGGCGATGGCAAAAGCGATGGTAGAGTGGCCGAAAAACCGATCAATCACGAGCACAAACAGGATTGCGACCACGAGGGCCCCTAGCATCCGTTTGGCATGCGCTGAGGCGGCTTCGTAGATTGTCATCCGATGGCTTCGAAGATGGACCGGGCAAACTCGCTTAACGTGTCATCGCGCGCGCCCATCACAACGATCCGGTCACCGGGCTGCGCGATTTCGGCAATCCGCTTTCCGGAGTCGGCGCGTTCGGCGATATGCTCTGCCGAGCCTCCTTGTGACGTGATCAAATCAATGATCCGCTCGCTTCCCTGAGAGCGGTCGACCGTGCCGCCGTAGTAGACCGGGTCGCACATTACCGTGAGATCATCGGGGCCAAGCTCTGTTGCAAATGTCTCCGCCAGTTCATCGCCCATTTGCCGCAATGGCCCGTAACCGTGCGGTTGGAAGAATGCGATGACGCGGCCCGGCGTCGATTTGAGAGTGCGAAGTGTTGCCGCGCATTTTTCCGGATTATGGCCGAAATCGTCGATCACGGTGATGCCGCTTTCGGTCTTTCCTACGACATCAAACCGGCGCGCTAGACCGCCGAAGGTCCGCAAAGCCAACACGGCTTTATCGATGCCGATACCCGCCGCGCTGACGGCGGCGATGGCGGCCAAAGCGTTCGAGAGGTTGTGCATCCCCGGCATCGGCAGGACCAGCGGGAAGGCTTCGCGAGAGCGGTTGTCTAGCACGGCTGCTCTTATCTCCAGAGCCTCTTGCTCGATCGTGTCGGGATCGACCATAATCTCCGCGTCGGTGTTCTCGATTCCAAAACTGACCGATTGCGATGCTCGGCCCGCGAGACCGCGCGCCTCTGCGTTATCGAAATTGATGACGGCGCAGCCGGACGATGCAAGGTAGTCGCCAAACAGGATGCGCAGTTCTTCAATGCTCTTGTGATCCAGGCTGACATTCAGCAGCACGCCGATGGTCGGGCGGTAAAGCGCGATCGAGCCGTCGCTTTCGTCGACTTCGCTAACAAACACGCGTGGATTGCCAACGCGGGCACTTGCAAAAGGGTTATCGGCATCCGCGAAATTTTTCATCACCGCGCCGTTCATAACGGTGGGGTCGTGCTGAACCTGCGAGAGTATCCACGAAATCATACCGGTTACGGTCGATTTTCCGGAAGTGCCGCCCACCGCAATCGAATAGCCTGCATCGTTGAAGAATGAGGAGAGCAATTCGGCGCGGCTCATGCGCAGACAGCCGAGCTCTTTTGCGCGTTTGACCTCAGGTACAGTGTCTTCAACCGCTGCCGATGCGATCAGGATTTGATCTGGGGACGTGATGCCGCTGCCATCCTGTGGATGCAGGGCAAAGCCATTGTCCGCCAGCCATGCGAACTTCTCAGGAGTGCGCCCCTGATCGCGGCTCCTGTCAGAACCGGCGATTTCGTGGCCAAAACCGTGCGCGATCTGGGCGAGGGGAAGCATCCCCGATCCGCCAATCCCGCAAAAGAAAAAGGGCCGCCCTTCGAGGTCCGGCCGATCATACCCGTTATCCATAGTCTGCACGGTTATTGGCTTGCGCGCGCACTGACAAGCAAACTAGGTGTAAAGGATGACGAAAATCGCGATCTGTGCACCGGCTACTCCGATAACCCGCGATCATGCGGCGGCTCTGGAGGACTTGGTTGCGGCTGAATTCCCTCAGACCGAGGTGACATTTCATGACCAGTGCTTTGAACGCGAGGGGCATTTTGCCGGAAGCGATTTAAGACGTCTGACCGCGTTGCTCGAATGCGCGAACGATCCTCAGTTCGATGCAGTCTGGTTCGCCAAGGGTGGTTATGGCTCGAATAGGATAGCGGAGGCTGCAGTTTCGCGGATGAATGAAGCGGCGCGGGCGAAGACCTATGTCGGCTTTTCCGACTGCGGATACTTGCTCGCGGCGCTCTATCGAAACGGGATCGGGCAATGCGCGCACGGCTCCATGCCGGTTAGCGCACGGTCGGAAAATGGGCGCAAGGCGGTGCGCCGTGTGCTGAACTGGCTGAACGGCGATAATAGCGGTCTTGAGCCGAGCCTAGATGGCACGACGCCTGCAGTGGCCTTCAATCTGATTACGCTCGCGATGGTTTCGAACACGCCCATGATGCCCGATCTGTCAGGACACGTTGTGATGGTCGAGGAAGTCAGCGAGCACCTCTACGCGATTGACCGGTTGTTCTTCCATCTCGCGGGTAGCTTGCCGCGCATTGCGGGGCTTCGTCTGGGTGCGGTGACGGACATTCCGGAAAACTATGTCGAGTTCGGTCAGACCGAGGAAGAAATTGCCAAATTCTGGTGCGAGCGTGCGGGTGTTCCGTATCTCGGCAGAGCGGAAATCGGGCACACATCTGCCAACAGAGTAGTGCCCTTCGGGCTTGCCAGCCCACCGCGAGCTACGTAACCGCGCTGGCCTGTAAGGAGTAAATTCATGCGTGCATTCGTGTTCCCCGGACAGGGTAGCCAGAAAGTCGGAATGGGCAGCGAGTTGGCCGAAGCCAGCAGCGCGGCCCGCGAAGTGTTTGAAGAAGTCGATGAAGCTCTCGGTCAGAAGCTGTCCGCCATTATGCGTGACGGTCCGGAAGATCAGCTGACTCTTACTGAGAATGCCCAACCAGCAATTATGGCAAATGCCATTGCGACATTGCGCGTGCTCGAAACCGAATTTGGCGTAAAACTGGCCGACAAGGGCGTATGCGTCGCGGGCCATTCCTTGGGCGAATATACCGCATTGTGCGCGGTTGGCGCGTTCGACCTTTCGACCACTGCGCGACTTTTGAAACTGCGCGGACAGGCGATGCAGGCCGCTGTGCCCGTTGGAGAAGGCGCGATGGCAGCATTGCTTGGCGCCGATGTCGAGAAAGCGACTGCACTTGCCGAAGCCGCAGCCGAAGGCGAAGTGTGCGAGATCGCCAACGATAACGACCCGACGCAAGTCGTGATTTCCGGACAAAAGAGCGCGATTGAACGCGCTGTCGGCTTGGTAAAGGACCATGGGATCAAACGCGGAATTCTGCTGCCCGTGTCGGCGCCTTTCCATTGCTCCATGATGCAACCGGCGGCTGACCGTATGGCCGAAGCGCTCGGCGAAACGCCTCCTGGTGCGCTCTCCTTGCCGCTCTATGCCAATGTTACGGCGGCGAAGGTTAGTGACCCTGCCGAAGAGCAGGCTCTGCTGGTCGAGCAGGTGACCGGCCGCGTGCGCTGGCGCGAGAGTGTCTTGGCAATGAGCGCGGACGGGGTCGAGAATTTCGTCGAGCTGGGCGGTAAAGTGCTAGCGCCGATGATTGGCCGGATTGCGAAAGAGGCCACAACAACAAGCCTGATCACGATGGAAAACATCGAAGGCTTTGTGAAGGGCGTCACGTAATGCGTTGGATTACCGCGCTTTCGTTGGTTGGCGCCTTCGTTGCGATGCCGGCGCACGCGGCTGACAATGTCGATGATCTGCTCGCCTGCGTGGATACGGGCTACACCGCTGACGAGCAGGCAGTGCTCGATCGATATATCGAAGAGTATTCGATCAATGATACCGAAGTGTCTCAATCGCTTGGTATGGCCCTTAGACGCAGAGTGCTCGAGTGTACTGACGGTGGCGATACGTCGATGAATATGATGCTGTCACAGCATCAATTCGCCCTTCTTTCGCAACGCGGAATTCAGGCTACTCGGCCCGATGTCGTCGAAGTGGTTCGAAGGATTGATACCCAGCTTTCCGAAACAGACAATGCGCGCTTTATGGCTCTGTTTGAAAAAATGGTTTTTGGTGACGGTGGGCCCGGTGCAGACGAAAATCTGAATGCGAACGAAGCCGCATGGTTCGAAGAGACGCTTATCGACGAACCTGTAAGCGCCACTGTGGAACAGTCTGAACTAATCGGCGGATATCTTGCAGCTCGCCTTCTGCGTGCGAAAGCAGTGGAGCAACTGGCAGGAACGTGAGTACCGAAGGCTTCAACTTTCAGACCGAATGGGTAAGCGCCGCAAACAAGCATGTGCTGAACCAAGTCGCTGATGGAGTCTTTGACGAAGATATTAAGCCGGAGCGCCTCGAGCGTTATCTCTCCAATCCGTTGAACTGGATGGTAGTTGCGGTTTTTGACGAAGTTGTTGTTGGCCAATGCATGAGCGTTGTCCACCACCACCCGGACAAAGAGGCGGAGCTCTACCTTGACGAAATTGGTACAGGCGATGATTGGCGGCGGCGCGGCATTGCAAAGACGCTGATGAAAGAAGTGACCAAGCGGGCAGATGCCGAGGGCATTGATGAAATTTGGTTGGGTACCGAACCTGACAATATTCCGGCTATGGGTCTGTACGAGGGCACCGGTGCAGTCGGGGAAGAAGCACTAATCTATTATCTCGAGTGGTGAGGAGACACCCTATGTTTTCACTTTCTGGAATGAACGCTTTGGTGACCGGCGCAAGCGGCGGCATCGGTTCTGCCATTGCTATTGCGCTGGCGAAACAAGGTGCGCGCGTCGCCTTGTCCGGTTCTAACGGTCAGAAATTACGCGGATTTCGTGAGCAGTTGATCGAGGAACATGGCGGTGACCATGTGGAGATCACCTGCAATCTATCCGATACGACACAGGTCGAAGAACTGATCCCTGCCACGCTCGACACGATGGGCGGGATCGATATCCTCGTGAACAATGCCGGCATCACTCGTGACAATCTCGCCATGCGGATGAAGGACGAAGAATGGGATGATGTCATACGCATCAACCTTGAGGCGACATTCCGGTTGATGCGCGCCAGCGCCCGGCCAATGATGAAGGCCCGCTTTGGCCGGATCATCAATATCACCAGCGTTGTCGGCGCGACGGGCAATCCCGGGCAGATGAACTACATCGCCGCCAAGGCTGGTGTGACGGGCATGACCAAGAGTTTTGCGCAAGAAGTCGCCTCGCGCGGCATCACGGCAAACTGCGTCGCGCCCGGCTTCATTCGAACCGCAATGACGGCTGCACTGGATGAGAAGCAAACCGATACCATCAATGCAAAGATCCCGGCTGGTAAAATGGGTGAGGGCGACGATATCGGTGCTGCTGTTGCCTATCTCGGCAGCCGAGAGGCGGGCTATGTTACCGGACAGACCATTCACGTGAATGGTGGCATGGCGATGCTGTCCTGACGCTTAAACGGGGTTCTAGGGCCTCTTAGAGCGCCATAGAGCCCCTTATCCCCAGACGAGTCCGCAATTCGTATTCCGTGCGGCTTGCCCGCAACCGCCATCGCGCTAAGGTTTTCCGACGAATTCCAGTGCGCAAGAGGCGATTCCGCCCCAACGCGCGAAACGAGGGCGAAGGCCCCCAAAAGCGATAGGTAAGCGATGAAGGCTACGATCGAACGCGCGACGCTCTTGCGTTGTCTCTCCCACGTCCAGTCGGTGGTTGAACGTCGGAATACTATTCCGATCCTTTCCAACGTGCTGATCGATGCCAGCGATGGTGGCAGCGTGAAAGTGATGGCGACTGACCTCGATCTGCAAGTGGTCGAGACCATGTCGGCGGCTTCCGTCGAGAATGCCGGGGCGATCACCGTTTCCGCCCACCTGCTGTTCGACATTGCCCGCAAGCTTCCAGAGGGCAGCCAGGTTAGCATTGAAACCGCTGAAAACCGCATGGAAATCAAAGCTGGTCGCAGCCGCTTCAAACTGCCGACTCTGCCGCGTGATGATTTCCCTGTAATCGTTGAAGGCGATCTGCCGACTTCGTTTGAGCTGCCTGCGCGCACGCTCGCCGAAATGATTGATCGCACGCGATTTGCGATCTCGACGGAAGAAACCCGTTATTATCTCAACGGCATTTTCCTCCACGTTACCGATGAAGACGCACCCGTTTTGAAAGCCGCAGCGACCGATGGTCACCGCCTTGCACGCTTTACGCTCGACCGTCCTGAGGGCGCCGAGGGCATGCCTGACGTCATTGTGCCGCGCAAAGCCGTGGCCGAACTGCGTAAGCTGCTCGAAGAAGCGCTCGATGGCAATGTTCAGGTCGATCTGTCGGCGAGCAAGGTCCGCTTCACTCTTGGCGGTGAGGGCGGCGTTGTCCTGACCAGCAAGCTGATCGACGGCACATTCCCGGATTACAGTCGTGTAATTCCGACCGGCAACGACAAGCTATTGAAGGTCGATCCGAAACTGTTCTTCCAAGGCGTAGACCGTGTTGCGACCATCGCGACCGAGAAAACGCGCGCGGTGAAGATGGGGCTGGATACGGACAAAGTGACGCTGTCTGTCACATCACCAGATAACGGCACCGCGACAGAAGAACTGGCGGCTGAATTCAAATCCGAAGGTTTCGAGATTGGCTTTAACGCCAACTACCTGAAAGACATCCTTGATCAGATCGACAGCGAGACAGTTGAGCTGCATCTCGCAGATGCAGGCGCACCCACGATGATCCGTCAGGACGAGAAGTCACCGGCGCTTTATGTATTGATGCCGATGCGGGTGTAAACCGCAATGGAGACATGGCTCTCTACTGCACTCATTATTGCCGGGTTTCTGGTTGTCTTTCCACTATTCTGGTTAGGCGTTACCTCCTTGCTCGGAGCGCTAAGTGGATGGCCGGGATTGCAGCGGGCATTTCCGGATCGAGCGGACGCAATCGTTTGGGCAAGTCTTGGGAGTGTTTCCGGCAGCATGGGCCGTTTTCCACCTGGCGGGGTGCAATACGGTTTCAGTTTGCTGTTAGAGGCATGTGAGAGCGGTTTACGCATCCAAACGTCAAAGCTTCTTTCTCCTTTCGCAAAGCCGATCTTGGTCCCTTGGGCAAAGATAACCGCTGAACAATCGGCATTCGGCTTTGTCCGACTGGTGTTGGGTCAGCCAGAGGTTGGCGTTTTGCGTCTTCAGCGTCGACTAGCGGTCCGCATCTCATCGGCGTCAGCTGGCCAGCTGATCTTGCCGTCCTGAATAGGTAGTGGCTCAGGTCCGCATCTTCGGTACGGTCATTTCGACCTACACCCGCATCGTTCAGATCGCTTGTGAAGAATCGGGCTTAAGTCACGAAACTATCGCAACTGCTGCCAGGTCGCCGCAGAACCGGCATCCGTTCAGCAAGGTGCCTGTGGTCGAGGTCGACGGCCTAGAGCTGATCGAAAGCGTCGCGATCGCGAACTACATCGACAATGCGCACAATGGCGGTGCATTGCAGCTTTCCGATCCGGCTGCCCGAGCGGTTAGTGAAAAGTGGGTCGCGATTGCCAACAATTACCTGTTCCCGCTGTTTGAAAACGGTCTTGTAATGCCGTGGATTATGCACACGGTCGCTGGGTTTCCTCTGGAGCGGGAAAAGATCGAAGCCGCACTGCCAAATATCAGCCGCGCGCTTGGCTTTGTCGAAGCGGAAATGAGCGTTGATGGTGCGTGGACAGCAAACGGTTTTTCCATGGCAGATGTATTTCTCTACCCAGTCTTGCGAGGGCTTCAGCTTACCCCGCAAGGTAGAATGGGCATCGCGCAATGCGATCATATTTCTCAGTGGATGACAGCGTGCGGAAAGCGACCATCGATCCAAGCTACACGGTGGGAAAGCGAGCCGTGATGCGTTAGGGGTATCGTCAAATAGGAGAAACCCCATGACCATTCAGCAAGTTCACGTCAAAAAAGACGAACTTACCCAAGCCGATCTCGTCCATGTTGAGCTGACCGACCTTGCAGACGGCGCTGTCCGTCTGGAAATCGAGAGCTTTTCCGTCACGGCGAACAACATCACTTACGCGGTTGTCGGCGACGGTTTCGGATATTGGAACTTCTTCCCCGCGCCCGAAGGCTTTGGGATAGTTCCGATGTGGGGACACGCCAAGGTGATCGAAAGCAACCATGATGAGTTCGCTGTTGGCGAGCGCGTTTACGGTTATCTCCCGATGGCGACCCATCTGGACGTGCAACCGGGCAAGGTTTCTGCATCCAGCTTTACGGATATGACCGATTATCGTCAGCCGATGAGCCCGATCTACAATCAGTATTCGCGCCTTGCCGCTGACCCCGAGCACGATGCGTCGCGTGAAGCCGAGCGCATGATCTTTGGCCCACTGTTCAAAACCGGATTCCTGATCGAATACTTCATGCGCAATGAAGATTGGTTCGGCGCGAACCAGGTGATCCTGACCAGCGCTTCGTCCAAGACAGCAATGGGTCTGGCGAGCGTGGCGCAGCAGAACTCGCCAGGCATTAAACGCATTGGTTTGACATCGGCTGGGAATGTCGAATTCGTCGAAAAAACAGGGCTTTATGATAAGGTTGTGTCATATGATGAAGTCGGAATGCTTCCGATTGCGGAAAGCGTCACGGTCGACTTTGCGGGCAATGCCAGCCTCCTTGCCAATCTGCATGAGCATTTCTCCGACACGCTGAAATATTCGTGCCTCGTCGGGGCTACTCATATCGAAGAGCGCGGCAGCGGCGGCATGACCGATGATCGCGGATTACCCGGCCCCAAGCCTAAATTGTTCTTCGCGCCCGATCACGCTGTTGCTTTCTTCAAAGAGCACGGCCCCGTTGAAGGTGGCAAGCTCGTTGGCAAAGCGTGGCATGGCTTCCTCGGTTCGACCGAAGGCACCGTCGATGTCGTGAAACATTCGGGTCTCGAAGCGGCGAAAAGCGTCTATCTGGAAATGATTGGCGGCAGCGTTGATCCGGCCAAAGGCATCGTGATTGAGCCTTAGTAGGCAGGTGCTTTAGCCATCCCTCTGTGATGGCACAGCATAATCAAATAGCCCGCTACGCTGACCCGCGTGGCGGGCTTTCATTTTTTGGGCTGTGTCGGCTTCGGTTGGGATGATGCACCATCCGCCGCCATTGGCGAGGGTGGTGTCCAGGCCGCGCTCCAGAACTTCAGGTCCGGGCTGTGCACGCCAGTGATCTCCGAGTGCATCAGGGGCCTCGCGCGCGCCGCCAAAGCGTTCGGGCCGGGCCTGCGCCGCGTTCCAGATTTCTGTGTTGAGGATGCCGGGGCAAAGGATTGTCACACCAATCTCATCCTCGGCAAGTTCGGCTGTCAGCGCTTCACCGATGGCCGCAGTCATCTGCTTTGTCGTCGCGTAGAGGGTAAAGGGGCCGCTTACAGGCGTAACAGAGGCGGAGCTTGCGGTGATCCCGACATGCCTGTTCCCGCTCAGTTTTTTAAGCGCGGGAAGCCATGCTTGCGCAGTGTAGACTGGCCCCATCACGTTGACGCCCATCAACCAGTCGAATGTGCGCGGTTTTGCGGTGCTGACATTTTCCGCGCTGCCCACGCCTGCGTTGATCCACAGCAGAGACGGCTCAACACCCTGCGCGATCAGCTTTTCGGCGACGCGCGCGGTCTCCTTGGCATCGGATACATCGCATCCGTGCGCACGAGAATCTGGTCCGCATAGGCGTGCGGTCTCTTCGGCTTCATACGCGTCAATATCCAGTGCGCAGATACGCATTCCCTTGGCTGCAAAATGCTGCGCCAGCCAACGACCGATACCTCGACCTGCGCCCGTGATTACAGCCCAATCACCGGGCGCAGGGGAGTAGGCTGTCATTCAGCCGCTTCCGCAAGCTCCGCACGTTGCGGGCCGCGGATCAGCCCTCCGGGTGTTTCTCCGGTCCATTTGCCATCGCGGAATGTCACTGCGCCGTTCTTAATCGTGCAGACATAGCCATCGGCCTGTTGCAGCAGGCGCTTGCCGCCTGCGGGAAGATCAAACGCCAGCCACGGACGGCCCAGCTTGATCGCGTCCATGTCGATGACATTCAAGTCAGCGAGATAACCCGGCGCGATCACGCCGCGATCTTCCAGACCATAGAGAACAGCCGTGTCTCGGCATTGGCGTTTGATCGCGTTTTCTAGGCTGATCCGATCACCGCGCTTGCGGCTCTTTACCCAGTGTTCCAGCATGAAGGTAGGCGATGCTGCATCGCAGATCGTGCCGCAATGCGCGCCGCCATCGGATAGAGAATTTACGGTGTCATCCGCGTGTTGGAGCGGATGAAGGAAATCGAGATTGCCGTCGGCGTAGTTCAAAATCGGCAAGTAGATAAAGCCGGTCGCATCGTCAGCGCACAACATGTCATATGCGTATTCCTGCGGATCAACACCGGCAGCTTGCGCGCGCGCATTTACACTGGCGGTTTCATCCGGCTCATAATCGAAATCCGGATCCATCTCGTATTGCAGCGCCCAGCCTTGCGTGATCACCATCACCACACCGATGATGTCCATCGGAGCTTCGCTGTAATCGTTGGCTTCTGACAAAAGCTGTTTCTTGAACGCAGGATCGAGCAGCTTCGCTTTCTGCTCGGCCCATGGCAGTTCTTTGATCGTTTCCCAGCTTGGTCGGAACGCAAACGGGTTAACTGTGCCTTGCCACGCCATGATGATGCCGTTCCCGCGCAAGGCTATCTGCGCGACGATATTTGCGCCGTTATCGTTCTCGGCGCGCATCGTTTCGATTTGTTCTTTAAGCGGCATTTCCTTGGCGATGGATTCCAGCGCGGCGAAAGTAACGGGAATGCCCGCCTCTCGGGATAGTTTGCCCATCCATTCGAACTCGTTCCAGTCGCGTTGCAGGTCGCTCGCCATTTCAAACACGGCATGGCCGCCTTGGTCCTTGGCGCGGCCCATCGCTTTCCCGATTGCGACCAGTTCTTCCGGCGTTGCTGTGGTGCCAGGGACAAGCTCGCCTTCCACCGACTTGTGAAGCACTGTGCGCGAAGTCGAGAAGCCAAGGGCACCAGCGCGCACGCCTTCCTCCACGATGTCGCACATTTTGGCGATGTCATCGTCGGTAGGCACAGCACCGGGCTGTTCGCGGTCTTCGAGCACATAAGCGCGCACTGCTCCGTGAGGCACATGGGTGCCGATATCGACGGAGCGCGGCAGCTTTTCCAGCGCGTCGAGATATTCGGGGAATGTCTCCCAATCCCATGTAATCCCCTCGGCGAGAGCGGTGCCGGGGATGTCTTCAACCCCTTCCATCAGGCTGATCAACCATTCATGACGGTCAGGCTTGGCAGGGGCAAAACCGACACCGCAATTGCCCATTACGACCGTTGTGACGCCATGCCAGCTGGACGGGGCCATCTCCTGATCCCACGTCGCTTGGCCATCATAGTGTGTGTGAATGTCGACGAACCCGGGGGCGACGACCTTGCCCGATGCGTCGATTTCTTCAACCGCATCGCCGCGCACTTCGCCGACTTGCGCGATAAGACCATCCTTGATCGCGACATCGCCGGTAAAACGCTCTGCGCCTGTTCCGTCGACGATGGTCCCACCGCGAATGATAAGATCGAAGGCTGGCATGGTTCTCTCTCCCAGTTTCTATTTGAGACTGGCTTATCATAATCGCAGGATGCCTGCTACGTTTTCACGATGAGCATGAAACCAAGTGGACCGCAAAGCTGGACGCCCGATGCCGATAGCGGGATTTCGATCGATTTCGTCGAAGCGGGCGAGCTGACATTCGAAGTGGCGCAGGCGGGCGAGGGTGATCATCTCGCGCTGTGCCTCCACGGCTTTCCCGAGCTCCATTTCAGCTGGCGGCACCAAATGCCGATGCTGGCCGACATGGGATACCGGGTCTGGGCACCGAACCTGCGCGGATATGGCGGTACATCTCGGCCCGAAGGCGTCCGCGAATATGCGATGGACAAACTGACCGGAGATGTCGCGGCGCTGATCGAGGCGAGCGGGGCCAAGAAAGTCACTCTGTTCGCGCATGATTGGGGCGCGATCATTGCTTGGGCCTATGCCATCACGCGCGGCCATACGCTGGAGCGGTTGGTGATCATGAATGTGCCGCATCCGCAGGTGGCAATGCGCGAGATCAAACATTGGCGGCAGCTCAAGAAAAGCTGGTACATCTATTTCTTCCAGCTGCCTTGGGTGCCGGAGGCATTCCTTGGCCGCAACGGAGGCAAGACCGCGGGCAGGTTGATCGAAAAGACGAGCTGCCGGCCTGAATTGTTCGGGCCGGAAGTGCAGGCGATCTACAACGGGGCGGCCATGCGACCGGGTGCGCGTACCGCGATGGTCAATTATTACCGCGCGCTCCTGCGCCATCGCGGCACGCTGGATATGAGTGACTTCAAGGTTGAGGTTCCGACCCTGATGCTGTGGGGCGAAGAGGACGTTGCGCTCAATATCCACTGCACCGAAGGCACCGAGGAATGGGTGCCCGACTTTGAGCTAAAACGGTTTCCCGGAATATCCCACTGGGTTCAGCAAGATGCTCCAGATGCAGTCAATGCGAAGCTGAAAGAGTGGTTGCCGGGCGCGTAAGGTCTCAGGCCCGCTCAGGCATTCTAACGAATAGCAACACCGCCAAACCAATGCCGAACAGCAGGCAGATCGACGCCATGCCGACCCGTTGATCGTTGAATGCGGTGGTGAACAATTCCACCAGCAAAGGCCCCATCCAGACCGTGATCGTCCCGGCAATGGCGTAAAGTCCGAAAAACTCTCCGCTGCGCCCTGCCGGAGCGAGCGTAACCAACATCGCGCGGCTCGAGGAAATACTGGCTGTTACCGTGACTGCGACTACGCTGATCAGACTAAGATAGGTGAGGTCGGACAGGCTCTGGAACACCAATCCGTCCCACACCTGATAATTCTGCATTGCTCCAAAGAACAAAGTGTCCTGCGTTAGCGAAAGCTGCGCTGAAAACGCGATCACCATAACGACAATCTCGATGATGAGAGCGTTTTTCACGCCCACCTTACCGTCTAACCAGCCGCCGAAAATGCCGCCGAGAAACGCCCATGCTGAGCCGAAAATCGCAAAGCACAGCATTTCGAGAAAGCCCCAATCAAGAAACAGCGCGACGTAGACCGCACTCAAGGCGAGCAACGCTGCCATACCGTCTTGGTAGAACATGCGCGCGATTAGGAACTTCATCAGATCAGGGTATTTGGTCGCCTCGCGCAAGGTTTTCAGAACAGTTTGAAAGCCGCTTACAAAGGCCGCGCGCCAGCTTGCGCCGGGAACGCCAGGATCCTTTGCGTTGAGGAAAAACGGGATCGAAAATGTCACCAGCCAAACCGCGCAAATCGGTCCCGCGATCCGTGCATGGTCGAATGTGGTCAGATCCATGCCAAACTGAGGCTCCGCGAATGGCCACTGGATCGCGCCTGGCAGGATCAGCAACAGCGCAAGCGCGACAAAGATCAGCACTGCCGCCAGATTGCCAAGCCCCAGTCCCAGCCCCGAAATCATCGAAAGCCGCTCGGGCTGGCCAGAGACCGATAGCATCGCGTTGTGCGTCACTTCGGAATAGGTGTAGCTGACATAGGCCGCGACCAGCAGGGACATGATCGCCCAAACAGGCAGGCCTGCACCTCCGGGCTGCGCAAACCACAACATTCCCGAACAGAGCGCGATGGTGCCCAGAAACACCGCCAAAAGCGGCTTTAATCGCCCGCCGCGATCAAGCGCTGCGCCCAAAAACGGGGCAGAAAGCGCGGCGATCAAGCCTGCCCATTTGGTCACAGAGGCGATTGTAGCTTGCCCCTGCGCATTGGCGGTTCGCAATGCTTCGTCAGGCCCCAGAGCGTCTAACTCGCCGCTTGCGAGCAAGTCTGCGCCGATAATGTCTCGCGCAAAGTACGGCGCGAAGATGTAGATGACGATCAGGATGTAATAAGGATTACGAGCCCATTCGAAAATGGCCCAGGCGAACCCTGTCTTGCCCAATGCTCCTCCCGATCCGTGATGGGGCCGAATAAGGGCGGAGTCCGCCTGTGGTGTGGCTGTCGCTATCGCATCTCTCCCTAGCCTCCGCCTCAATCGGGTAGATGGCTAATCACTTCACTACGCTGCTTCGCGCTCTTCTCCGCTCGCTGAACGGTCTAGAAATTCGCGCATTGCTGCGGTGCATTGCTCTTTGTGAGAAAGCAGGAACAGGTGTCCGCCGCCTTCCATCACGACGAGCTCGCTATCGGGAATGAGCATGGACAGAAACTTGCCATTGGCGAGCGGCACGATGGCATCGTCATCGCCCATCATGATGAGGGTTTTCTGCTTGAGCAGAAATGGTAGCGCCGGTGCGCTGGTCCAGCCAAGCATACACATCAGCTGATACATATAGCCGCGCGGGGAGGGTGGTTTGAGCAGGGACATGTGCCCCTTCTTGCCCTTCGTCTTGCCTAGACCTTCGCCGTAAAGCGTTTCGAAGTTCTTCAGCATGTAATCGGTGTCGATGTAGCGGCGCGGATTGGCCATCTTGGTCAGCGCCTTCGGGCTGCCCGGAACCATCAGCATGCCGGCGCTTGTCGCGATCAGAACGACGCGGCGCGTGCGGCTCGCGTGTTGCATAGCAAAATGTTGGGCAATACCGCCGCCCCAGCTGATGCCCATTACATCGACATCACCGACGCCGAGTTGGTCGAGCAGTTTTGACGCGGTCCAGCTAATGGTGAAGGGGTTGTACGGTATTGTCGGATCGGGCGATTCGCCCACACCCGGCATGTCAAACATGATGAAAGCGCGCTCTGGAAGTGCATCGGCCAATGGCGCAACTGCTTCGATATTCGCGCCGATCCCGTTGAAGAAAAGCACAGGCAAATGCTCGCTCGGCTCATCCAGCCGCCATGTAGCAACCCGTAGCGTCCGTCCGCCCACCTGCTGCATAGATACCACGGCGTCTTTTAAGACATCAGACATGTAATTCCCGTCCTTTTTTCACGCTTCGGCACGGCCTGAAACGTGGGCTGGAGGGTCCTCCTTAAGGTGGCCTCCAACAAGTTCTAATCTAGTGTTGGATACGGGCCCTATCAGACTTCCTCTACGACGTAGAGTCCGGGTGCGGGGTCTGTTGGTTTGTGTTTGGTGCTGCCAAGTTTTTTTGGCGCCGATTTCATCGGACCTGAGCGCTTTTGAATCCATTCCATCCAATACGGCCACCAACTGCCTTTGACCTCTTCCGTTCCTTGCAACCACTCGTCCGCGGTGTCGGGGAGTTTGCCCTTCTTCTTCTGGACGAAGTATTTGGCTTTCGGATTGCCAGGAGGGTTCAGGATAGCCTGCATGTGACCTGACTGGCTTAAGACATATGTGACGTTTTTCGACCCGAACAGCTGGGTCGAACGATAAGTCGCTTTCCACGGAGTGATATGATCGGTCACGCCGCCAAGGATGAACATGTCCGAAGTTACCTTGGATAGGTCGACCATGTGATCGGCCATCTCGACTTCGCCTTGCTTGGTAAAGGCAAGTGTTTCGAACAGTGTCAGGAAATCGCCCATCAAGCTGGCCGACAGGTTTGTCGCATCGGCATTCCAATACAGCACGTCGAAAGCTGGTGGATCCATGCCGAGCAGGTAATTGTTGATCACATAGTTCCAGATGAGATCGTTCGGCCGCAGCCATGCAAAGCCGCGTGCGAGATCATCTGCCTTGATAATGCCTGCTTTTGCGGCGCGTTGGCGGGCAAGAGCAGTACCGTTCTCGCTAACAAGCGACGCGGCTTCGATATCGGTCTGTTTCGGGTGAAGAACGCAAACCATCAGAGTCAAAGTGCCGAGAATGTCGTTGTTCGTTGCGGCAAGTTTCGAAGCGAGGACCGATGCGGTTTGGCCACCTGAGCAGCCAGCCGAAACATTGACCTTTTTCGATCCGGTGATTTGCGAAACGACCTCAAGCGCCTCTTCGCACGACGCAATGTAATCGCCGAGGCCCCAGTGGCCTTGGTCTTTCGATGGATTGCGCCATGAAATCACAAAAGTCTGAAGCCCGTTATCAACCTGCCATTTGATGATCGATTTCTCCGGCGACAGATCATTGATGTACATCTTGTTGATCTGAGGCGGGATCGTTAGCTGCGGGATTTCATGCACTTCATCGGTGATCGGCGCATATTGCACCAACTCGTACATTTCGGTGCGGTGGACCACGGAGCCTTTGGATGTCGCGATGTTCTCACCCAGCTTGAAGGGGCGCTTGTCGACCTGGCTGACCATGCCCTTGTTGTGGACCAGATCGTTGTAGGCATTCTGCAGGCCTTTGATCAGCGACAGACCGCCGGAATTGATGATCTGTTTTTGCGCGATCGGGTTGCCGGCGAGTGTGTTGGTCGGCGCAAGTCCATCAAGGATGATGTTGGCGATAAAGTTCGCCCGGTTGCGCTCCAGCTCATCCAGCTCAAGTTCTTCGAGCCAGCTGCGCATGCCCTTTTGCACGGCGAGATAATATTGAGCGCCCGCGCGGAAAAACGGGTTGAACTGCCACGCTGGGTCCTGAAAACGTTTGTCCTTAGGGTTGGGCGCAAGGTCGCTTTTGCCGGTCAAGATTTTGACCATGTCTTCGCTAAACGATTTGGCATGCTTGAAAGCACGGTTCGGATCCGAAGCTGTTTCTCGCAACAGGAGCGCGACGGCGCTCACAAAGTCCTCACGTGCAACTCCAATCAATGGCCCCAAGGCGTTGGTGGATTGCGCAGCTTCGTTTTCGAGCTTGATCGTGCTGTCTGACATAAGGTCCCCTCTTGCGGTCCGTTCTTCGACGGACCTTTTCATTACATCGCAGTCATGCCTTTTGCCCGAGCAAGTTTCAAGCGAGTCTCGAACAGGCGGTTTATGCCTAGTCATTGGGTTAATTGATCTTAGCCATTCCTCAACTTGTCTCCGTGTAGAGAGCGCAATCAAGATTTTGCTTGGGAGTGGTCCTGGTAATGGGCGGATTGTTATCACGGTTTGGCGGGGCTCCGCAGAAAGCGTCTCCGCCAGAGGGCGAGGACGCTCCCCTTGCGCCAATTCGTTCCTCCGATGTTGAACGCCGTGCCGGGTTGCTCGATAGCCTGGAGAAATCTGATCTTGGGTGGTTCTGGGCAAGCGATAGAGCGGGCCGACTGATTTATCTGTCCGGCCCAGCTGCTGAACGGATATCCGAAAGCACTGAAAGTCTTTTAGGGACAAAGATCAGCGAACTTTTCCTGGATGACAAAGACGCCGAGGACTCTTCAACCCAGCGCCCACTAAAATTCCAACTCGCTGCTAGAAATTCGCTGCGCCCCACAATTGTCAAAATAGAACGCGGCGGGAAAACCAAATGGTGGGAGATTTCAGGCGCGCCAATGCTTGCCGATGGAGACGCATTTAGCGGCTATCACGGCATTGCGCGCGACGTCACCGCGACGATCGCCAGTCAGCGTAACGCAGAAAAACTCTCACGGTACGATTCGCTCACCGGGCTCGCCAATCGGCATCGTATAACTCACAAGCTTTCTGCAACGCTCAGCGCGTTTCAAGTCGCGAAGCGCAGCTGCGCGACGATGCTACTTGATCTGGACCGTTTCAAGCAGGTCAATGACACGATGGGTCACCCCGCCGGCGATGAGCTGCTTAAACAGGTTTCACAGCGCCTAACGCGTATTGTCGGCGATCAAGGTGAGATTGGCCGGCTGGGCGGCGATGAATTCCAGATTTTGTTACCGGACGTTGAAGACCGCGCTGTGCTTGGCGAATTGTCAGAGCGGATCATTCAGATGCTGTCGCAGCCATACTCGATCAACGGTATGCGCGCCGTCATTGGTTGCTCTGTCGGTGTCGCTGTTGCCCCATTTGATGGAATCGAAAGCGAGGAACTGATCAAAGCAGCCGATCTGGCGCTTTACGCAGCAAAAGGCGGAGGCCGCGGCCAGTTCCGCTTCTATTCCAGCGACCTTCGCGACAAAGCAAGCCATCGTCATCAGATCGAAGAAGATCTTCGCGACGCGCTTTCCAAGAATGAACTGGAAATGCACTTCCAACCGATCGTGAGCGCTGACGAGCACCGCGTCGTCTGCGTTGAAGCACTGATGCGCTGGAATCATGCGGAACGCGGCATGGTCTCGCCTGCGGACTTTATCCCGGTGGCCGAAGAAGTCGGGATTATCCGCGAACTTGGCGAATGGGCGATCAATGATGTCTGCCAAAAAGTTGCAAGCTGGCAAAGCGGGATTTGCGCTGCGATCAATGTTTCAGCTGTCCAGTTCGCATCGGATAATTTCTTCGATATCGTGAAGAAGGCTCTGCAAAATTCCGGCGTTGACCCTTCACAAATCGAACTGGAAATTACCGAAAGCGTCTTTGTAGGCGATATCGAACGTGCGCTCAGAATGTTCCGGGAGCTAAAAGAGATTGGCGTGCGACTTGCGCTGGATGATTTCGGAACCGGCTATTCGTCGCTCAGCTATCTGCGTGATGCACCGTTCGATAAGATCAAGATCGATCAGAGTTTTGTTCGCGGGTGCACCGAAGAGGGCAACAACAACGGAGCGATTGTATCTGCCGTTGTAAGTTTGGCCAAAGCGCTGAACATGGAAACAGTCGCGGAAGGCGTCGAGACAAAGGACGAACTCGAAGCGGTTGTGTCTTTTGGCGCGGCGCGCATTCAGGGTGCTCTATTTGCGCGGGCAATGCCCGAGCAGGAACTGCGCGAGCGATTGGATAAGGGGGCCTTGCTCTTTGAACCGAAAGGGCCGGAAAAGTATCGTTCGGATCGGAGGACTGAGTTCCGGAAGATTGGACTCATCCATGAAGACAGCCGCTACAGCGTGTTTTTGCGAAACCTTTCCAAGACAGGTGCGAAAATCGAAGGTCTACTCGACGTGCCGATTGGGACTGACATAGTTCTGGATCTTGGCGGCGGGCAACTTGCAGTCGCGAAAGTGCGCCGTTCAGAAGGGTTCAGTCAGGGCGTCGAATTCGAGACAGCATTGGTCAGCGATGGAGCGGACGGATTGTGCACTCGGCACCGCGTTTCTCCTTATCAAATCGAAGCTGCTGGACGTCCTTTGGGTGCTCTGAATGATCTGGCGGTGGCCGCGATCACTGGCGCCATGAGCAAGAGCCCGAAAGCGTTTATTGAAGTCGATATGAGCGTACCAGGCGAACAAATGGCCGCACAGGCTTACTGATACGGTAAGGAATTACGAGATTTCTGGCCGTGCGATTGGCGCATTTGCGTGCGTTAACTTGCCATCTTAGCAAAAAAATAACCAACCGAGTTTACCAGTGATTGAGAGCTGGAATGACCCGGCGTCGAATAGTTGGAGGAACTGCGCAGGTGCCCCTCAAGGGTCTCTTGTCATCGAAGAGCGGAAATTTGCTCCGCAATATTCGATCCGAAGCCGCCTCGGAGATGTCCGATGGCGAACGTTTGGCGATGCTCGATGAACTTGAGCAGTCAGGGCTCGGTTGGTTCTGGGCCAGCGATTCAGAAGGCAATCTCACCTATCTCAGCGGCGCTATCGCTGATCGGCTGGAGATCCCCCTCGAAGCCTTGATTGGAAAGCCGCTCGCGAGCGTTTTCGTACCTGTTGATGGTGAAGGCCAAACAAAGTCGCTCGCTCTGATGCATGCAGCTCGTAAGGCATTTTCTGGCATCGCAGTTAGAGCCGTCGATCGATCAGAAGGAGCGGTTGTCCGCTTGGCAGGACAACCTGTTTTCAAGGACGGCAAACACTTCTCGGGATTCCGGGGAACCGGTGCTGACATTACCGAAGAGTACCACCGTGAGGCCGAAACCGCTCGGCTAGCGAAATTCGATTCCCTGACGGGCCTTCTCAACCGCCATCGCATGGCACAGCAGATCGAAACGACTTTAACCGCTTTCAAAACTGCAAAGCGTGACTGCGCGATCATGATGCTCGATCTCGATAAGTTCAAACAAGTGAACGACACTCTGGGTCATGCGGCTGGTGACGAACTTTTGAAGCAAGTTGCAGAGCGGCTTCGGCGGGCAATCGATAAGGATTGCGAGATCGGCCGGCTGGGCGGCGATGAATTTCAGGTTTTGCTTCCGGATATCGATGACCGCGGCGTCCTTGGAGACATCGCTTCAAAGATTATCACGATGCTTAAACAGCCTTACTCCTTGGAAGAGGGGCGATGTGTCATTGGTGCGTCTGTGGGGATCGCCATTGCGCCGCATGACGGGGTCACCTGTGACGAAGTCGTTCGCTCTGCCGACCTTGCTCTTTATGCTGCCAAGAACGGTGGGCGTGGTCAGTATCGGTTCTTTTCCTGCGATCTCGAAAACGAAGCAATTTTTCGCCGCCGTCTCGAAGCCGATTTGGGCAAGGCCATTCGCGAACAAGAACTGTTTCTCAAATACGAACCGATTGTTCATGCCAAGACACAGGAGGTCTGCGCCTTGGAAGCGCATATCTGTTGGAACCATGAGCAGCGCGGCGAGATTGACGAGGAAGAATTCGCTTTGATCCTGGAGGATTCAAGCCGGGTTATCGAAGTCGGAAAATGGGCAATCACGCAAGCATGTGAACACGCGGCAGAATGGCCCGATACCATACGCGTTGCAGTGAATGTTCCTGTTCCGCTGTTCAATCATAGCGACTTTGTCGAGTATGTGGCCGAGGCTTTGCAAACCGCAGATATGCATGCTGGGCGGCTGGAGCTTGAGGTCAATGAGGCTGTATTCTTCGGCGATACCAACCATGTTGACCGCACGCTGGCCCAGTTGTTCAAATTGGGTGTGCGCCTGACCCTGGACGAGTTTGGGAGTGGATATTCTTCACTGGCATATCTGCGCCGCGCGCCTTTTGATGCGATCAAAATTGATGAGAAGCTTCTTGCCGAAGCTGACCGGCACGACAGCCGTGAGTTGAGCCTGGTCAAAGCGATTGTAGCGCTTTCCGGTGCTTTGGAAATGGACACCATCGCCAACGGCATCGAAACGAATACATTGCTCGCGTCTTTGCTCGATTGCGGTGTGAGTTTTGTCGAAGGTCCGATATTCTCCGACCCAGTCGATAAAGATACCGTCGAAGCTGAGTTGCTAGGCGAGGGATGGACCATCCAGCCATGCGGCGATCGCACGAAACGGGCACGCCGCAGAACTGTATACCGCAAAATCCATGTCATCCATGCCGATCATTCTTACGAAGTGACTCTGCGCAACCTTTCAAAAACTGGCGCCCTTATCGAAGGGCTTTCGGACGTGCCAAAGGGAACGCAATTCGTGGTCGACCTTGGCGGCGGACAACTTGCCGTCGCGACCGTAATTCGTGCGATGTCAGACAATCAAGGCCTCGAGTTCGAACAGCCATTGGTCGATGATGGCTCAGGGGGGCTCTGCACCCGCAACCGCGTCTCACCGTATGCGCTTGCTTCGGCAGGGGCACCATTGGCAGCACTGGCACCTGGAAGCTATAAAGGCATGGAAGGTGGCATGCTGGATCAAAGCGCCAGCATGCCCAAGTTTGGCTACGCTTCCAGCACGGTGAACGAGGCGGCATAACCGTATCAGGCGAGTGTTGCGATTTTCGCGAATGACAATGCTTGGCATGCCCGCTAAATGGGCGGGAAATGACTGACCTTTCCAAAATCCGTAACTTCTCGATCATTGCTCACATTGATCATGGCAAATCCACGCTGGCTGACCGGTTGATCCAGTTTACGGGCGGCCTGACAGAGCGTGAGATGTCCGAACAAGTTCTTGATAATATGGATATCGAGAAAGAGCGCGGTATCACCATCAAGGCGCAGACCGTGCGCCTCAACTACACCGCCAAAGACGGCGAGACCTATCAGCTCAATCTGATGGATACGCCCGGTCACGTGGACTTCGCCTATGAAGTCTCGCGCTCCCTCGCCGCATGTGAAGGTGCGTTGCTCATCGTGGACGCTGCGCAAGGCGTCGAGGCGCAAACCCTTGCCAACGTCTACCAATCGATTGAGCACGATCACGAAATCGTCCCCGTCATCAACAAAGTCGATCTGCCTGCCGCCGAACCGGAGCGTGTGCAGGAGGAAATCGAAGAGGTTATTGGCCTCGACGCATCCGAAGCCGTGATGACATCAGCCAAAACCGGCATTGGCATCGAGGAAGTGCTCGAAGCGGTCGTCGCCAAAATCCCACCACCGAAAGGCCAACGCGATGTCCCGCTCAAAGCCTCTTTGGTGGATAGCTGGTATGACCCGTATCTCGGCGTCGTCATCCTCGTCCGCGTGATTGAGGGGGTTTTGCACAAAGGGCTCAACGTCAAATTCATGCAGGGTGGCACACAGCACCTGATCGACCGCGTCGGCTGCTTCACCCCCAAGCGCACCGATTTGAACGAGCTTGGCCCGGGCGAAATCGGCTTTATCACCGCGCAGATCAAAGAGGTTGAGCAGGCCCGCGTCGGTGATACGATCACCACGGTGAAGGGCGGTGCAACGAAAGCGCTGCCCGGATATAAAGAAGTTCAGCCGGTTGTGTTTTGCGGCCTCTTCCCCGTGGATGCCGCGGACTTTGAAAAGCTGCGCGAGAGCATCGGCAAATTGCGGCTTAACGATGCCAGCTTTAGTTTTGAAATGGAAAGCTCCGCCGCGCTTGGTTTTGGCTTCCGCGCTGGCTTCCTCGGTTTGTTGCACCTCGAGATTATTCAGGAGCGCCTCAGCCGCGAGTATGACCTTGATCTGATCACCACCGCGCCCTCGGTCGTTTACCGCCTGCAATTGGGCAAAACGAAGAATGAAGACGCGAAGGAGATCATGCTCCACAACCCCGCCGATTGGCCGGATGTAAACCGCATCCAGATGATCGAGGAACCGTGGATTAAGGCGGTGATCTATACCCCGGACGAGTATCTCGGCGCGATCCTGAAGCTGTGCCAGGACCGGCGCGGGGTTCAGACCGATCTGACCTATGTCGGTGGCCGTGCGCAGGTGACATATGAGTTGCCTTTGAACGAGGTTGTGTTCGACTTTTACGACCGGCTGAAGAGCATTTCGCGGGGCTATGCCAGCTTTGACTACGAGCAGATCGGACTGCGCGAAGGCGATCTTGTGAAGATGAACATCCTTGTGAACAATGAGCCGGTCGATGCCCTATCGCTGATCGTGCATGCAGGGGTCGCGGAAGAGCGTGGTCGCGGCATGTGTGAGCGGCTTAAGGATTTGATTCCACGGCACTTATTCAAGATTCCCGTCCAAGCAGCCATCGGAGGCAAGATCATCGCCCGCGAGACTATCGCGGCGATGCGCAAAGACGTGACCGCCAAATGCTATGGCGGCGATATTTCGCGTAAGAAGAAACTGCTGGAGAAGCAGAAAAAGGGTAAAGCCAAGATGCGCGAATACGGCAATGTGAGCATCCCGCAGGAAGCGTTTATTGCTGCGCTGCGGATGGGGGAAGAATAGGGGGCAATTCGTACAATTCGTACAATTCGATCCAATCTAGTTTCTGAGCCATTTGTCGACCAGGCGACGGGCAGCGTTTTCGGTCATGGGCTTCGCATCTGGCTCCTTAATAGAGTTTATTTGATCAGATAGTTTTCTAACCCTCATTGGAGCTGCGGCGCCTAATTGGCGTGCTGCGTCGACAAAGAACGCAATAGCCTCTTCAGTTCGTCCGTTTGTTTGATGTATTTCACCGATCCAGGCCCGAGCATAGGCCCGGTTCGACATAGTATTCGCGGCGTTGTCCCTTTCAAGGAGCCGCATTGATTTGCGGTAACAACGCAGGGCGTCGTCTTTCTGGCCCATCAAGTGTAGGCAGCGCCCAACATTTCCATAGAGTGGGCCATTCCCCTTTGAAAGATCGTTTCCATCAAGGATTTCTTCCAATTTATGTTCACCCAAAAAGATGTCTAGCGCATCGTTGCATTCACCTGAGTCACGGAGTGCCAACGCCAGATGATGCTCACAGTCAAATGCGGTATCGACCTTAGTCCTTGCTTTAAGGTCGACACCTTTTTTGGCCCATTCAACCGCATCTGCAAAATTTTGCCTTTGCCATGCTGAGTAAGCGCGAATGTCACACAAGTTGATAAAGCGAGCTGTTTTCTCAGGAATCGTACTCGCGTAGCGATCGATGAGATTGTCAGACGCAGTATATTCGCCCAACTGGTCCAACGTTTCCACTGTGACGCGTACCAAATCATCGAATTGCTTGTACTTTGAGGATGCGGTCTCCCAGTCGATTGCCTCTAGTAGCAATCGGCATACACGCACATATTCTTGAATATGACCAGAACCCAAGAACGCATCTTCTGCATCTGAAAGTGTCTCGAAAGCGTCATCATACATAGAAGCAGAGATTTCTAATTCGGCTTTTTGGGACCAGCGCTCCAGCAATGGGTAAGGCAGGTTTACGCCCAGCAACGATCCAATTGATCCAATAATGCTTTTGTATTGGTTGATTACTACACGTATGATGTCGGTACGTTCAGATCTGGCGTAACGTTTCCTTACAAAGCTTCGAACGAGTGGATGAAGATCGTAAAGGTCAGGTGCATCATTTTGTGGTTTGACTACAATGAGATTGAAAGAAATCAGCGATCTGATCGCGCGTTGAAAGTTGTTTTGCGTTAACTGGGCTGAGGAAAATTTCGCTACAGTTTTTTCTGTCTCGGGCCTGACTGCTTCGGCCATAAACCTCAAGAGAGTTTTCTCTCTCATGGCAAGGGTCTCCCAAATTGATGACAGCACGTCGGGGCCATCCTCTCTGCCCCTTCTTAGGTCGTCAATAAGACTACGTAGCAAGGTGCCGGGAACGTTGTTTACTTGCACTGCAAGGAGGTCCAGCCAGAATGCATGGCCGTTTGTAATAGCGTGAACTTCAGCGATATCTTCACTGGGAATAGAGTGATTCGCAATCCGTTTTGCAAACAACTCTTCTGCTTCGCTAAGCGAAACCCCCTTGAGGGTGAGCGTCAGGCAAGATGATGAAGTATATTGAACGGGTGGACGACAGGTTAAAATAAGCCGGCTGCTCGTGCCAGAGGTTGAGAATTTCTGGACAAGCAGATCTAGTAATCCGATGAACTTCTTATTCTCTAGGTCGACATAGCTGTCTACATTATCAAATACCAGTACAGCATTTTCACCGTGCGTTATATCTGAAAGTACCTCTATCAGTTCCAAGTCATTTGCTTCTGACAAATCCTCAGAATTTATCATTCCGTGGGAAAATCTAGCGATAATTTCAACTATTTGTGTTCGGATACGGTCACTTTGTTCTTTACAGTCTCGCCAGTCCCAAAGCCTGTATTGGCTTCCCGATTGTTGCAACGTTGAAATGTAATGAGATGCCAAAGCGGACTTACCTTCGCCGCCAAGCCCGCCAAAGATTACCACTTTAGCCTTAGAAGTCTCAAGAGCACGCAATTCCCCCTCTCTGCCTACCCAAACCTCGACATTTGGTGGGCGATCACATTCCAATGGTGAAAGGTTAAAAAGCCTCGCTCTACGAGAAAGTGAACTACTAGCTAATTTATTATCTTCGAGCGGAATGTCACCGGCCAATAGTGGATTGGTAGCTTCCCATTCGTGAAGTAATTTGGGTAAAAATGAATGACAATCGATGCCAGCGTACAGTGTTACGCGACCCTTTGCGATCCCTGGTTCTAGAGTGCGTCGAAGGTCTTCGGTTATTATTGGTTCTTTCGAAAAAAAAGTCCAAATAATCTCTGGAAGAATATTCTTATTTTTGACAGCAGTCCTAAGTGCCTCTGTGAAAATGTCATTCCAACCTCCATATGCCATCACCACAACAATCTTATCTGCAACGATCTTCAAAAAATCATTTGCAAGCTGAGGTCGATCTTGAAGTAACTGAGTCGGCGTATGAAGGGTGTCAGATCCGTGCCAAAAACCATGCATGTGGATTACCTGACAGCCGCGAGCTTGACTGTCGAATAGAGATCCATCGCTGGAAAGAGTTGTTCTCCATGCATTTCCCCCGTTTTTTTGTATTGCAATCTCAAGCAATGGATCGAAATTTGAGGTAATGATCGCGTTTCCGAACGGAGATGGATAATCGACAATTAGCTTTGAAAGCGCATTAACACCTTCGTTGATCGACCAAAGATTGGGATCATTTTCGAATGATTGGAGCTGAGACGTATCTAGTCCCGAAATGGTGTCCGAGCTCGCTTTATCGGTATTAACGATCAAGGCTGTTGAGACCGCTCTTTTTACAACGCGGTTAGCTGCGTCTTGACCACGCCGACTTACTAGAAAGTCGAAGGCTGCTTGATAGCGATTTTCATGCTTCGCAAGGTCATTCTCTAACTTCTTGATCTGGGCCGGTTTTGAGGAAAACTCTTCACGAATTAGATCAACAACTCCCTCGACATCTGTAACGCCTGAGTGTTCATCTGTTGGTGCAGTAATCGGTGCACCTACTACAAATACAACACCCTTGTTAGATTCTCCAACTCCTTCATGTAATCTATAAAGCAGCGCGTCTTCGTCATAAAATCTAATTTTCGAATTATTTTTCAAAACTTGATTTCTCCGGCGAAACTGTATTCGCAGCGTATGACCGAAAAATCGAGCTATTCAAAGAGCAGTGCAGAGATTTATCTTCACTCCCAGCCATCATCCTTAAGCGACCAAACAGTCTTAGGCGGCTTCGGCTCCACCACCTTCTCCTCGGGCGGCACGGCATTCACCTGCTCCCTCGGCCCTTCCAGCAGCGTCCGCCGCGCTTCTTCCTCGGCCGCAATCCGCCCCATATCGCGCGTCTTTAGCGCGTCGTAACGCTCCCACGCTTCGCGGGTGTCCTCGGACAGGGCCTCCCATTCTTGTTTCCGGCGATACTCGGCGGCGCGGCGTAGGCCTTCTATCTTGGCGTCGATGCTCGCGCGGATTTCCTGCGGGGAGGGAGCGTTGGCTTCGGCTTCCGCCTCCATCTCGGCGCGGATTTCTGCTTTTAGCTTTCGGCGAAGCTGCTTGGCTCGCCGCTTCTCCTGCATTGTTTCGATCGCGTCGGGCTTGCGCGGCGAAGGCCGGGCATCGGCAGCAAAGCGGCTTGGCGCGCGGTTTTTCAGCAGGAACATCAGCAGCCTGTCATTATAGACGCGGCGCGTGCCGACGATTTCCCCCGCGTGATAGACCGGCTCCTCCACACCGTTCAGCGCGCGGTCCATCGCAACATCTTCGATCCGTGCAATGCCGAGGTCGAGCGCGGCCTCCCATGCTTTGCGAAAGCTCTCTGCCTCGGGATGGCGGCGCAATTTGTAGATATGGTGTTCGCCGACGCCGAGCCGGCGGCAGGCGGCGCGGACGCTTCCGGTTTCGGCGAGCAGTTCGATAAATTCGCGCTGGCGCGCGGCGCTCCATCCGCCATTGCGCATGCGTTGACGCGGGACGGGGGTGAAATCGGGAATCTGGCCAGCGGGGACGGGGAGGCGGGCTGTGCGGGGATTGGCTTTGCGGGGCATTGTGTTCCTTTGCGCACGCCATCCGGCGCGCGATTTCCTCGGCCCTTTGGGCCTGCGGGCGCCCGGTCAGGCTTGCGGTCCTGCGGACCGTTTGGGTTAAGCCAGAAAAACCCCGTGTAGGACAGAGCAGCTTCGGCCATCGCAAATAATGGGCGCAAACCCTCGATTATTGAGCGATTGCAATTATTTCTCCCGAAAGCTGGTGGTGCGTCGCTCTATTTGTCGATAAACATAGCGAATCATTGCATCGGGGGATTGCTAGTGTTTGTTCGTCTCGTCGCCGCGTTTGTGGCTCTTTTTCTTGTCGTTCCTGCCGCCGCGCAAGACAAACCGATTGTCGGTATTGCGCAGATGGAGGACTTGGCCAAAACTGGTCAGGCCGATAATTTTGTCGCCATGCTGGAAACGGCGATTATCGGCAGCGGAAAGTTCCGGATTATTGAGCGGGCGCGGCTCGCGACTCTGATGAAGGAACAGGGGCTGGCCAATGGCGGGGTCGTTACGACCAACCGCCCCGGGCAGACAGGCGGGTTCGAAGGCGTCGATTACCTTATCTACGGCACGATCACCTCGGTTTCCGCCGTGAACAAGTCCGATTTCGGCGGTTCGCTGCTGCGCGGTGTGCTTGGCGGCAACCGCAACCGCAATCAGGAATGCTACCGCACAAATGTAAGGATGGAAGCCGACATCCGCATCACCGATACGAACACAGGTGAGGTGCTGTTTGCCAAGCGGATCAGCGAGCTTCAGGAATCGGCGACTGTGTGCGGAGGCGGGCAACAGATCGATAGCTCTGCCCTGATGCGTTCGGCTGCGGATAATGTTGCCACGGGTCTCGTCACAACATTGTATCCGATCCAGGTCGCAGCTGTTCAGGGGAACGGGACTGTGATCCTCAATTACGGCGAAGGCGCTGTGCAGCGCGGCGACTATCTGATGGTCTATGGCGAAAGCACCAGCATTCCCGATCCATCCGGCAATGGCATGATCGAGATTGACGGCGAGAAAATGGGCGCGTTGCAGATCAGCGAAGTCCAGACGGCGTTCTCGCGCGCTATTCAGGTTACGGCATTCAGTACGCCGCTCGGTGTGGGGGCGATCGCACGACCGACGGACAAGGACACCGTGAAGGCAATGCAAAAGTCGCAGCGCAAACGTCGCCGTTGATTGGCTCACCTGGGGGAATGACAATGTGGAAGCTCGCAATCACAGGCGCGCTCGCCGCTGCCGCAACACTCGGTGCCGGTGGTGTCGGGCACGCGCAGGAGCGCGTCTCCGTCAATGTCGGGACCATCACCAGCACTCAGACTTGCGCGTATTTCCGGAACTATTCCGGCAGCAGGCTGCGTTATAGCGAAGCGGAATATGCGCGCTGGTGGGGCGCGGCGGCGGCTCGCAATTATTACCTGTCGCACACCACGTGGAGCAGCTGGGTCTATAAGGACTGCCAAACCAACTTTCAGAACCTGAGAAACACGGTTGAAGGTGCGCTTGCATCGACGGGCAGGTTGACCACCGGTCGTGGCGGATACACGCTGGACATCACGATCAGCGACATTGGCCAGACACCGCCGGCAAATTCTCGTCCGGTTCGCGGTGAAAATTCCTATCGCACCAGCTGGGGCACCGCGACAGCTACGGTTTCGTTTACGCTCAAGGATAGCGCGGGCCGCAACATTGATGGCGGTGTTCTGACGAAGCGGATCGAGATGTCCCGCACGCTCAACACCGACACCCTCCGTGTCCGTACGTCAGAGCCCGGCGCATCCGTTTACGACCTGATGCAAAACGAAGTCGCTCTCAGCCTCGCGCGCGATGTGACCTTCGCGATTGACCCAATGCGGGTCGTCGGCGTCGAAGGTGATCTGATCGAGATCAATTATGGCCGCCCGATGCTGCAATTGGGCGATCGGTTGGATGTGAAGAAGACCCGCGGGATCGGTTCGCTGCGCTACCGCGTGATCTCAGCGAGCGAAACCGACGCGGTTGCCGAGATTGACGGTAACAACGACACTTCGGATATTGAACCGGGCAACACCGTTACATTTATCGAGAAAGATTCCGACGCTGCGAATGCCCGCCGGCTGCAGGGTAAGCGCATCCGCCGGTAATTCCGAGCAAGCGGACCGAAGCCTGGCCCCAAGCGCTCGCAAAAATTGAATGGGGTAAGCGCGCCAACTTCACTTGGCGTTCACATGCAGCGCGGCTATACGGCTTCCCATGTTCACGACATTCCGCACACCGATCCTTCGCGCCGCTCTGCTCGGCACCGCAATCACCGCCACGGCCGCCTGTTCGGGAGGCTCTGCCGAAGAGGATGTTGCCTACGTCGCGCGCGATGTCGAATCGCTTTATGCGGAGGCTCAGCGCCGCCTTGATCGCGGAAACACGCTGCTGGCTGCGGCCTTGTTTGATGAAGTGGAGCGTCAGCACCCTTATTCACCGTGGGCCCGCCGTGCGCAGTTGATGAGCGCGTTCAGCTATTACATCGCCCGCGATTACAACAAATCGATCCGCAATGCGCAGCGGTTCCTGTCGATCCACCCGGGCAACAAAGACGCGCCATATGCATATTACCTGATCGCGCTCAGCTATTACGAGCAGATCAGCGATGTGAACCGCGATCAGAAAATCACCGAGCAAGCCAAATCGGCTCTGCGCGAAGTGAACCGCCGTTTCCCGCAAACCGAATATGCCGCCGATGCGCGTCTGAAACTTGACCTTGTCGACGATCACCTCGCGGGCAAGGAAATGGAAATCGGTCGCCATTATCAGCGTTCCGGCCAATGGCTCGCCTCGGCAATCCGGTTCCGCAATGTCGTAGAGAAATTCGATACGACCAGCCACACACCCGAAGCACTCTATCGCCTGACAGAGAGCAGCCTTGCACTCGGTCTGCGTCAGGAAGCGGTGAAATACGCCGCTGTTCTGGGTGCCAATTATCCGGGCGATGAGTGGTACGAAAAGGCATATGAGCTGGTTCAGGACGAGGCACCGGAATCGGTCGCCTCTGTTGGCGGCAACTAAGAAGCCGTTCGCATTGGGGCCAATTGTGGGGATTGCTCTGCACCCAGCGTGACGCGCCGAAATTCATGGGTTAAGGCATTGAAACGATGCTGACCCGGCTTTCCATTCGCAACATTGTTTTGATCGAGGCGCTGGACCTCGATTTTTCGCGTGGGCTGGGTGTGCTTACGGGCGAAACCGGCGCGGGCAAGTCGATCTTGCTCGATGCCTTGGGCTTGATCCTGGGTGACCGCGCAGAGACGGCTCTGGTCCGGGCAGGCGAGGCGAAGGCCAGCGTCACCGCCAGTTTCGAATTCGCCGCTTTGCCGGATCTGATCGCGGCAGCGCTCGACGATGCCGATCTTGAGATTGAGCCGGGCGAGCCTCTGATCATCCGGCGTCAGGTAAAGGCCGATGGCGGCTCCAAAGCCTTTATCAACGATCAACCGACCAGCGTGGCTTTGCTGCGCGAACTCGCGCCCGCATTGGTCGAGCTGCACGGACAGCACGATGATCGCGGCCTTGTGAACCCGCGCGGGCACAGGGCTTTGCTGGACAGATATGCGGGCACAGACCTTTCGGGGATGGAGCGGCGCTGGCGCAATTGGGCCAAGGCTCAGGCGCAATTGTCCGAGGCACGCGATGAAGTTGAACAGGCCAAGGCTGACCAAGATCTTCTGATCGCGCATCTCGCCGAATTGACCGAGCTTGAGCCGCAAGCGGGCGAAGAAGTGCGCCTCGCTGGAGCGCGGTCCGATATGCAAAAGGCGGAGAAGCTCTCCGGTGAACTCGAAGATTTGCGCCACATCTGGGAGGGATCGGATTCCCCGCTCGCATCGCTGCGTGTTGCCGCGCGCAAGCTAGACCGGATTGCCGACCAGCATCCCCTGTTGACCGAGGCGCTCGCTGCGCTTGATCGGGCTGTGATCGAAGCGGGCGAGGCGGAAGACAAGCTGGAGACCGCCGCGCAGTCGCTCGTGCACGATCCCGCTGCGCTGGACGATGCCGAAACGCGCCTGTTCGAACTGCGCGCGCTGGCGCGGAAGCACCGCTGCGATGTCGATCACCTGCCTGAACTGATGCGCGAAATGCGCGGGCAATTGGACGCGATCGAAGGCGGCGAGGCGACGCTCGATGCGCTGGAAGTAGCCGCGAAAGAAGCGCGCACTGCCTATCTGACCATGGCCGAGAAAGCGCATGAAAAGCGCGTAAAAGCGGCCAAGGTGCTGGACAAGGCCGTCGCTGCGGAACTTGCTCCGCTGAAGCTGGATGCCGCGCGCTTCCTCACCTCGATTGGCAAATTGCCGGAGGAGAAATGGGGTGCGCATGGCATGGACAGCGCGGAGTTCCTGATCGCCACCAATCCCGGCGCCGACTTTGCGCCGCTGGCTAAGATCGCATCGGGCGGCGAGTTGTCGCGCTTTATCCTCGCGCTGAAAGTGGCGCTGGCGGAAAAAGGCGGCGCGGCGACGATTATCTTTGACGAGATTGACCGCGGCGTGGGCGGGGCGGTGGCCAGCGCCATCGGAGAACGCCTCGCGCGGCTTGCCAGCGCGGAAGGGCAATTGCTGGCCGTAACGCACAGCCCGCAAGTCGCCGCGCGCGGCGGGCAACATTACCTGATCGCCAAGGCTTCCAGCGGCACTGTGACGAAGACCAGTGTCGTGTTGCTCGACGATGCACAACGCCAAGAAGAGATCGCGCGGATGCTGTCCGGTGCGGAGGTTACGCCTGAGGCAAGGGCGCAGGCGGATCGTTTGCTGGAGGGGGTTTGATGGAAATTCTGGGCGGAATGCTCTTAATCACTATTTTGCTGACGCTGCTGGGCTCGGTTACGGTGCTGGCTCTTGCTAGCATGGTGACGTTAGGTCTCGTAACCGAAATGAGTTTCAAACGGCTCTTTTTCGTATCGTTCGGGATTGGGTTGCTGGCCCCGCTTGGGCTTGCGATATGGGCGTCATCGGTGGTTAGTGAGGAGAGTTTTCAGCTGGAATTGCTGACCGAATTGAATGAGGCGGTATCCGGATCAGAAACTGTTATTGACGCTCTCCCGCGCATCCAAGAGCTTCGTCAGCAACTGAGCGATGGCACGATTACTGCGGACGAGTTCGAGACTCAGTTGGAACAGTTGATCGAAGAAACATCCGGCGCCCAGATTGAGCTTGAAGGCCCGGAGGTGAAGCCGGAGACGGAGCCGCAGGCTGATACCTTGCCCGAGGGGGAGTGATGGGTTTCGACTATTCGAAACTCAATGTTCAAGATGAAAGAGGCAAATGGCTTTGCCCAAGTTGCGGGTATTCAGATTGCTTCGACGGTCGGTCATTTAGTGAAGATGGGCCGCTAATTGGCACAGGGATATGTCCCTGCTGCATGTACGAACCCGGGTTTGATGACATTGCAGCCGCCTCGGGAACACCCTTTGATGAACCCGTAGAGGCTCTTCGTTCATATTCTAAAGCTTGGAGAAGCGGCAGTTTGGTTTGGCGTGGTGAACTTTCGTCCAAGCCAATTCACTGGGATGCGGCGAAGCAATTGGAGCAATGGTTGATGCATTGTCAGCCAGCGTTGAAATAACTGGGGCGAACACTCTATGCTCGTAGGGGAGACCGCCAGATTTGACCGTGAGCTTAGAAAGCCGACCTCAAAACAGATGATAGCGTTGATATGACAATAGTATTCAAGCTTGTCGCTGTCACCGCGATACTGACCACCCAACCCGCATCGGCCCCAACGCCGCAACCCATAACCTTTCCCGGCGCTGCCGAAATCGAGTTAGGCGAATGGCCGCTCGGAAAGGCCGATCCGGGCGCGGTTGAGGCTATGTTCCGGCACGAAATTGTGCGGATGGAGGCGCGCTTTGGGCAGAAGTTGGATTTTCTGTGTCTGGGATATTCCTACGGCCAGCCGACCAAGGCATTCTTTGAGCGGTTTTCGGACACTGCCACTCCCCTGATGGGGCGTCTCTCTTGCTCGCCTGACCGCAATCGCGATGCCATGGGGGTACTTGTCGAACTCAGCACGATCCGCTGTGAAAAGCTGGTCTGCTCAGCGAAAACCAATATCAGTTTTGGAAACACGTTTGTGCCCGGCGTGCCGATTTCAGCGCACAAAACGCCGGATGGATGGGCTGTGCGATTGCAGGAAAGCAAGTGATCGGACGGCGTGAATTTGTAGGTGTGGCGGCGCTTGGCCTATTGGCGGGATGCGCCTCACCACGGATAGGAAAAGAGACGATGGAAGAGATGTACGGCCTGATCGGGCAAATGAAGGTCGCCGATGGAAAGCGCGGCGAAGTGATCGCAGCAATGCTGGCGGGCACGCGCGATATGCCGGGCAATATCGCTTACATGATCGCCGAAGACCTAGACGATCCCAATTCGATCTGGATCACCGAAGTGTGGCAGACCAAAACAGATCACGCCAACAGCCTGCAACTGCCCGGCGTGCAGGAAGCCATCGGCAAAGCGCGCGCGCACATCACCGGCTTTGGCACCCGTGTAGAAACGAAGCCTATTGTGCGTGGCTGAACAAGTGTCCGAAGCCGAGGCCGCCAATGAGCTGATGCGTCTTGCTCGCCAGATTGCGAAGCATGACAAGCTGTATCATGCGCAGGACAATCCCGAGATTACCGATCAGGAATATGATGCGCTGGTCCGCCGCAATCGCGAATTGGAAGAAGCGTTTCCACATCTGATCCGGCCTGACAGTCCGTCGCAGAAGGTGGGGCATGAAGTGGCAGCATCGCCGCTGTCGAAGGTGACGCATGAGCAGCGCATGATGAGCCTCGACAACGCGTTTAACCGCGAAGAGGTGGAGGAATGGACGGCGCGTATCCGGCGGTTCCTTAGCCTCGGCGCGGATGATCCGGTCGCGATAACGGCGGAGGATAAGATTGACGGGCTGTCCTGCTCGCTGCGCTATGAGACCGGTAAACTGGTCCGCGCCGCGACGCGCGGGGACGGGCAGGTGGGTGAGGACGTGACGCCCAATGTGCGCCATATCGCCGATATTCCGCAGGGGCTTCCAGCAGGTGTGCCGGAAGTCTTCGAAGTGCGCGGCGAGGTTTATATGTCCAAAGCCGATTTTGCCGCGATCAATGCGGTGCAGGAGGAAGCGGGCGGAAAGCTGTTCGCCAATCCGCGCAACGCGGCCGCTGGTTCGCTGCGCCAGAAAGATGCGAGCGTCACCGCGAAACGCCCGCTCAAATTTTGGGCCTATGGCTGGGGAGCGGCATCAGAAGTGCCGCGCGAGACCCAGCACGAGATGATGCGGATGTTGGAAAGCTGGGGCTTTCCGCTGTCACCGTTTCTCACCGTGACGGGCGATGTCGATGCGATGATCGCGCATTATGAGGAGATTGGCCGTCAGCGGCCCGATCTCGGCTATGATATCGATGGCGTCGTCTACAAAGTGGACCGCCTCGATTATCAGCAGCGATTGGGCTTTGTCGCAAAGGCGCCGCGCTGGGCCTTGGCGCACAAATTCCCTGCCGAACGGGCGCAGACTACGCTGGAGGCGATCGATATTCAGGTTGGCCGTACGGGCAAATTGACGCCGGTGGGCAGGCTATCGCCGGTGCTGGTCGGCGGGGTGACGGTCACCAATGTGACGCTCCATAATCGCGACGAGATTGAACGGCTTGGTGTGAGGCCAGGCGACCGGATCGTGATCCAGCGCGCGGGCGATGTGATCCCGCAAGTGGTCGAGAATTTGACTCGCGAAGAGCCGCGCGATCCCTACGCCTTTCCCGACAAATGCCCCGAATGCGACAGCGAGGCCGTTGCCGAGGAAGGCGAGGTCGATGTGCGCTGTACAGGCGGTCTTATCTGTCCGGCGCAACGCACTCAAAGACTTGAACATTTTGTCAGCCGCAAGGCGCTGGATATTGACGGGTTCGGCAGCAAGACCATCGCGCAATTCTTTGCGCTGGGGTGGCTGGAAAGCCCAGCGGATATCTTCCGTTTGCGGGAGCGACGGGAGGATATTCTGGCGCTTGAAGGGTGGCAGGATAAGTCTGTCGATAACCTGTTGGCGGCTGTGGATAGCAAGCGTGAGCCCGACGCGGCGCGGCTGCTATTCGGCCTCGGTATCCGCCATGTCGGCGAAGTAACCGCGCGGGACCTCTTGAAGCATGTTCACGAGCTGCCTGCCTTGCGCGAACTGGCCGAAAAAGCTCGCAGCGATGACGAAGAGGCCGCCAACGAACTCACCAGCATAGACGGTATCGGCCCCAGCGTGGTGGAGGCGCTCGGCGATTTCTTCCACGAACCGCATAATGTCGCGGTTTGGGAAGACCTCTTGGGCCAAGTCACCCCTCCTCGATACGAGGTCGAAACGCTCGACAGTCCGGTCGCCGGCAAAACGGTCGTATTCACCGGCAAACTCGAAACGATGAGCCGCGATGAAGCCAAGGCTCAGGCCGAGCGGTTGGGTGCAAAGGCATCGGGCAGTGTTAGCGCCAAGACCGGCTTGCTGGTCGCAGGGCCCGGTGCGGGATCGAAACTCAAGAAGGCGCAGGAGCTCGGCATCGAAACCACTGATGAGGCGGGTTGGGCGAAGATTGTGGCAGAAGCGAGATGAGTTGGAAGATTTGCCAATGCTGAGAGTATTTCTAGCGTTCTTGGCCTTCGCTCTGCCGATGGAAGCGCAAGCGTCGGCGAATGAACCTATACCAGTTTCGAGCGATACAGCCGAAATACTGATCGTGCCGTTCGATCCGCCTCTTGATACGCCGCTCAAATACTCGTTTGTGGAAGTGTCGGAGCAGACTGGCAGAGAGCCTCGGCGAGTGGAATACGAGCAAGAGCTTACTTTTCAGAAGATCGAAGACGGATACCTTTTGCAATTGAAAAACATTGCGATCGTCGTAGGCGAGCAGAGGATAGCGCTAAACAAGGAAAGCATTCTCAGAGAGTTTCCTCCTGCGATGGCCGCTCTCTTCTCGCCCAATCTTGAACCGGTTGAGATCGAATTGGACGCATTCGGCGAGCCGCTTAGGTTGAGGAACTGGGAGGCTACACGAGCTGCAATAATTGCCCAGAAAGACTTTTGGATCTCGCAAGTGAGCCCTGAAGTAGCCGAGATTTATCAAGAATCGTTCGAGCTCGTATTTGCTCCAATTAGGAACAGCACACCGGAAGATGCGGCCTATGTCGCAGTAAAAGGTTGGCCATACATCCTTGGATTTGGCGGTCTTGAGTTGGAAGAAGGCGCTGAGTACGAATTGGATACAGAGATGCAGGTTGGAATCGCCTCGTCCACAATCGATGCTTTGTCTCTGCTCCGTTTGGACCGAGACGAGCATCGTAACTTGTATTATTCGGAATCCACCCAGGCGGATGAAGCGCAGCTTTTGATCGCTCTTAAGAATACTTTTGACGAGCTACCGGGGAAATTCCAAAGCCTCCAGACGGAAGAAGTTCAGGAAAAAATTGAGGATGCAAAGAACACTTTGCAGATGGCTCAAATGATTGATGAACTCGACATCGTTTTTGACGAACGCAGCGGTCTCCCGCTCAGTGCAAAGTCCACGAACTCATTGTTGATCAATGCCGAGATTAGCCGAAAAGTTTCATTTTCGATCCGTAGTGTCGATACGAAATGATCCTCCGCGAACTCCACCCGCAAGCCGTTCGAATCGCGGAGGCCCTCAAAGCGCGCGGCGAGAAAATCGCCGTCGCAGACGGAGCGACGGGCGGGTTGATCGGCGCAAGCCTGCTCACGGTGCCCGGCGCGCTCAAATTCTATGTTGGCGGGGGCATCGTCTATTCGTTCAAGGCCCGCGATGTCCTGTTTGATCTGCCGCGCGAAGCCTATGAAGGCATGCGCTCCGCCACGGAAGAATATGCGCTGCTTCAGGCCCGCGCTATTCGCGACAGGCTCGGTGCGGAATGGGGCATTGCCGAAAGCGGCGCTGCGGGATCAAGCAAGCATCCGATGGGCGTCGCCTCCGGCAAAAGCGTCGCGGCGGTTGCCGGGCCGCAGCTCGAGCGGACCCAGACCATCGAGACATCAAGCGATGACCGGATCGACAATATGGCGGCGTTCACCCGCAACGCGCTGAACCTGCTCGAAAGCGCGCTTTCCGAATAAATTTTCGCAGACCTGTCGAATCCGGCTTGCCTCATCCGTCTCAGTGTCAGAGCCTTGCCGATGTGGCGCGGCCAGTAACGGAGATTGAACGATGCAATACATGCTGCTGATCAATGAAAGCGAAGACGCCTATACGGGCGAGAATGCCGCACAGGTGATGGAAGAGACGCTGGCCGGTCATTTGAAGTTGATCGAGAAGCTGACCGAAAGCGGCACCGAATGGTCGGGCAACCGCCTGCGCGAGGCGCATACGGCGACCACTTTACGGTACTCTGGTGAAGGCGACGGCGTGCTGCATGACGGCCCTTACGCCGAAACGCATGAAGAGTTGGGCGGGTATTATATCGTTGATGCGCCGGATCTCGATGCGGCGGTCGAATGGGCACGGATGATCCCGATCCCCGGTGCCGGATCAATCGAAATTCGCCCTATTTGGCCCGAGGACGAGTGATCGAGGCGGCGAAGGCCATCGCAGACGCACGGCCACGGGTGGTATCCGCTCTGGCCGTGCATTTGCGCGATCTGGACCTTGCCGAAGACAGTTTTGCCGAAGCCGTCGAAGCGTGCCTGAAGCTGGTGGAGCCTCCCGACAATATCGCTGGATGGCTGCACGTCACGGCGCGGCGCAAGGCGGTCGACGCGATCCGCAAGCGCGAGGCGCAGGCCCGTGCAGCAGATGGCGAAGCGCAGATTTCTGATATGGAAAATATCCTCACCTTGCCTGAGCCTATCGCAGACGAGCGGCTTCGGCTTTTGTTTATCTGCTGTCATCCGGCACTGGCGCCGGAAGTGCGCGTGGCGCTGGCGCTCAGGGTGATCTGCGGCATACCCGTCAGTTCAATCGCAAGCGTCTTTCTGACCAGCGAAACGACGATGTATCAGCGGATCACCCGCGCAAAGAAGAAGGTTCGCGAAGCCGGGATTCCGTTTGAACTTCCGCAGCGGCGGTTTTGGTCTGAACGGTTCGGTGCCGTGCTTCTCACGCTCGAACTGGCTTACACCGCAGCGTATCAGGATGCAGCCGGTGAGATTGACCCTGAACTCGCCGAAGAGATTGCACGACTTGCAACTCTGGTAACGGAGCTCTTTCCAGACGAACCCGAGGCATTGGGGCTTGCGGCCTTAATCATGCTGGCACGGTCTCGGGAGAAGTCGCGGGTGAGCGAGCAGGGCGGCATGATCCCCTTGTCGCGTCAGGATACGGGGGTGTGGGATCGTCGGGCTATAGAGCAGGCTCGCCTCTGGCTCGATCAGGCCGCCCGCGCTGGGGCGACTGGCCCGTATCAGGTGATGGCCGCTATTCAACTGACCCATGCACGCCGAATGTTCGATGGGACGACAGACTGGTCGGCAATCCTGACGCTTTACGATGCTTTGATGATCATGCGCCCAGGGCCTATGGTCGAGGTGAACCGCGCCCTTGCTCTGGCGGAATGTCAGTGCGACGCGGCAGGGCTATCGGCTTTGCGCGCAGTGCCGAAAGACCGAGTGCGGCATTCCAGACCCTACCGTGTCGCGCAAGCCAAATTGCTGGAACGGCTCGGCCAATTCAGGGAAGCGCGGGCGATGCTTGAAAGCGCGATGGAACTGGACCCGCCAAGAGCCGAGCGACTGTTTCTGGAAGACTGGAAAGCCAATCTCCCAGAGGGCTAGGGCGTTTCCATGTTCGGCACCCATTTCATCACCCCGCCGGGCAGAGGTGTCCATGATCCGGTTTTGATCCCTGCATCTGCGAGCCTGTCGCTCGTCCACTGATTGCAGGTGTTGCCGATGTGATAGGTGCCTACTGCGTCATAAAACACATCGTAATAGGAATACCCGGCGTAGGTTTCCCTCGTTTCCTCCGGCACAAGCTGAGCCTGAACTTGGGAGACGAGGCGTTCATATTCCGCGCGGCCAATTCTTAGCGGGCGAAAGTCTTCGGAAGGGGCCGGGCGGACATACCACGCGACGTGCAAAACCCCGCTGCCGCCAGTCATCGCGTTGAGCGCAACCGACGGTGTCAGATCGGACCACGTCGGCGTTTCGAGAAAGAATGCCTTCTCGCCCCAGCTGACCGAAACGTGGGTGTATGAAAGGTTTGGCGAGGAAACATCGCCGAGCGCGAACTGACCCCGCCAGTCGATCACTTCGCTGTCGATTGGCATCACGATTTCGGTGTGAATGCCGTTTGATCCGACGAAAATCTCGATGCCGTCCTGCGTTTCGGCCCAATCGGAATTGCGCGGAATTGACGAGCCAATCCAAGCGGACAGAAGAAACAGCAGCGGGATGCCGATAAGGATAAACGCTGCGCTTACGCCGATCCTCTTGGCCCAAAGACGTTTACCGGTCACGGCGGCGCCTGAACCACAGAATAGCCCAGTCTCCATTCTGCAGCCGTGCCACCGGCCTGCAATGCGCGCGCCTATATGCGCGGCGCACGGCCTGTTCCTGCTCGCCGGCCAGCAATCCTGCGACGACGATGCTGCCACCGGGGCTGACCGATTTGGCAAAGTCGAGTGCAAGTTCGACCAAAGGCCCGGCTAGGATATTTGCGATTAGCAGATCATACGGCCCGCGTGCCAGCAGCAGCGGATTTTCCATTCCGTCTGCGATCACCATCGTCATCGCGCCGCGCTCTGCCCCGAGCCGGATGTTGTTCATCGCGGCATTGTCCTCTACAACATCCGCACAGACCGGGTCGATATCTGATGCGGTGCATTCGGCGCTCGGCCACAGTGCCATACCCGCAAAACCGAGCAATCCGGTGCCCGTGCCGATATCGGCAATACGGCGGAAGCTCGCGCCAGTACTCTTGATGGCATCCAGCATCTTCAGGCAGCCCGCGGTCGTTTCATGCTGGCCAGTGCCAAACGCCTGACTGGCCGGAATGGCGAAGTTCACCGCGTCATCAGCGGGCTCATAATCGGGCGTGTGGACGTAGAACCGGCCAGCGCGAATTGGAGGCGTGCCTTCCTGACTGAGTGTCACCCAATCCTCATCCGGCAATTTTTCTGATGTGATTTTAGGCGCTTTGCCCGCGAAAAGTCCTGCAAGTGCCTTGGTTTGGGCAGAACCGGGCTTGCGCGGATACCATGCTTCCAAAACCCATTCGAGCGGGCGATCCTCGTCAATCTCGCGTCCCGAGATAACAAGGTCGAAATCCCACTCTTCTATTTCGTCATGCGCAAGCAGAGCGCCCTGCACATCAGGTTTCGGCGCAAATGCGCTGAGTTTCCATGCGGCGCTCATTCGCTGGCCGCTTCCTTGACGAGGCGTGCGTCGAGATCGCGGTGTTTGCCGGCGGCATAATCGCCACAAGAGACGCCGCCTTCAAACGTGCCAGTCTCTGCGCGCTTCACCATTTTGCTGTGGGAAGGGTGCGGCGTGAGCAGAATATCGCAATCAAGCGCGGCAAGACGATCTAGCCCATCAAAATAGGCCCGCACATATTCGGGATGATCGCTGAATTTGTAATCATCGCTGCTGACTGGGGAGAGGCTGTCGGCGTAGACTATATTCAGGCACCGGTCGCCTTCGCAAGATTTCCACTGCCAGCTTAATGCCCCAGGGGAATGGCCCGGCGTTCGATGCGCTTTAAGTTTCGTCCCCGCATCAAGATCATAGGCTTCAACCTGCTCATCCCACCGCTGCTCGTTTCCCTTCAGGAACCTCACATCGCTGATCGTTTGCATGGGGTCGTGCATCCCAAACTGCGGATCATTTGCAAGTGGTTCACCGCTGACCATCATCACCAGCCCGGCTTCTGGTGAGGCATGAACTTGCCCACCTGTAACTTGCGCCACAATTGCCATACCGCCCACGTGATCGAAGTGTTCGTGACTTTGCAGCAGGAATTCGATGTCTTGCGGGTCAAAACCAAGAGAACGGATATTGGCGAGGATAATTTTGGCCCCGGCCTTAGTCCCAGTATCAATTAGAACATGGCCATCATCGCCCGTAATAAGGATCGCTGCGATGCCACATGTGCCGACATAATAGGTGTTGCCGTAAATGCGGTACGGAGGTGCGGGTTTGTCCCAATCATCCCACGGTTTGCAAACGCTTGCCCACTCCTGTGGCAGAACGAATGGCTGAATACGCTCAGGCGGGGAAGAGTTCAACCCGGGCAGCAAATCCGCCCGCGTCACTGGCGGCGTGGTCAGGCCATTGGCTAGCGCGAAAGCGAGAAAATCAACGAACAAAGCTGGCTCCATTGGCGTCTAATACCGCGCCGGTCATGCTGGGAGGGGCATCGAGCGCGCAAAACGCGATGATGCGGGCTATTTCTTCCGGCTCGGCAACGCGGCCAAGTGGTATGTCGGCAAGCAATCCTGCGCCGCCGCGGCTGTCGAGGTAGTCGCCAGCCATGCTGGTATCGGTAAAGCCCGGGGTGATCGCGTAGCTGAGGATGCCTTCGCTGGCATAGGCTCGCGCGATGCTTTTGTGCATGGAGACCATGCCGCCTTTTGCCGCTGCATAATGCCAATGCGCTGGCGAATCGCCGCGATAGGCCGCGCGGCTCGCAACATGGACCAGACGCCCGCCGCAACCTTTCGATTGCCAATGGCGGATGGCAAATCGGCTAAGCTGGGCCGCCGCGGTCAGGTTGATGCGCAGTGTATCGTCCCACGCATCAAGCCATTCTATGTCGGAGCGATCCAGATGATTGGCTTCGAACAGTCCGGCATTGTTTACCACGGCGCTGATCTCTCCGCCCGAGCGATCCAGAGCTTCTTCCCAAAGCAATTGCGCCGAGCCAGGGTTGGAAAAGTCCGCGGCGACGGTGTCACTAGCGGAGTTTTTTGTCGCGTGGCCGATCACGTTTTGGCCGCGTTCGATCAGCATCGCTTTGGCCGATGCGCCGATCCCGCGGCTGGTTCCGGTGATTAGAATGAAACTCATGGCGGTCTTTATCCAAAACTTTGCAAGCCTCTGTCCAGAACTTTGCAAGTATTGTCGAGCGTTCACGGCTTGCCTCACACGCCAAGAACGCTAAGTGTGGCGCGATAAATCGACGCAAAAGTACGTTTGAACGGAATAATCATGAGTCAAAGACCGCTTTCTCCTCACCTCCAGATTTGGCGGTGGGGGCCGCACATGCTGGTATCGATCCTTCACCGCGCGACCGGGGATGGAATGGCTCTGGTCGGGCTCGCGGTTCTGGTATGGTGGCTCGGCGCGATTGCCAGCGGCCCTGCGGCCTACGAAACATTCACTGGCGTTATGACTTCGCCGCTCGGCTGGGTTGTGATGGTCGGGCTTAGCTGGGCGTTTTTCACTCACATGATGAGCGGACTGCGCCATTTTGTGCTCGACATTGGCGCGGGGTATGAACTGAACACCAACAAAATGTGGTCGATTGCTTCGCCATTGATTGCTGTTGTTCTGACATGCGGCTTCTGGGCCCTGGTCCTCACCAAGCAGGGAGTGATCTGATGGGTAACGGCACTTCTATCGGCAAAGTTCGCGGCCTCGGCTCATCGCATGATGGCGCGCATCACTGGCTTTCGCATCGCTTCACCGCGATCAGCAATCTTGTCCTGATGAGCTGGCTGATCGTCAGCTTTGTGACGATGGCCGATTTCTCCCACGGCACAGTGAGCGCTTGGCTATCCATGCCGATCACGGCGGTGGCGATGATCCTGCTGGTCATCAGCCTGTTTGCCCATGCGCGCATGGGTCTGCAGGTGCTGATTGAGGACTATGTCCACAATTCCGGTTCAAAATTCGCGGCTTTGTCCGCTCTCAACATCGCAGTTATTGGCGGCGGCGCGTTTGCTGTATTCAGCGTCGCAAGCCTCGCATTTGGAGGTCAGGCCTGATGCCGACGACAGCAGACAGTTCTACCAACGCCTCGCTCAAAGGCTCTTATCAGATCATTGATCACATGTATGACGTGATCGTTGTGGGCGCGGGCGGTTCCGGCCTTCGCGCGACTATGGGCGCGGCGGAAGCCGGCCTTCGCACGGCCAACATTTCAAAGGTTTTCCCGACCCGTTCGCACACCGTTGCGGCGCAAGGCGGTATCGCCGCATCTTTGGGCAACAACACGCCCGATCACTGGTCCTGGCATATGTACGACACCGTTAAGGGTGCCGACTGGCTGGGTGACCAAGACGCGATTGAATATCTCGCACGCGAAGCGCCTCAGGCGGTTTATGAACTTGAACACGCTGGCGTACCGTTTTCGCGCAACGAAGATGGGACGATTTATCAGCGTCCGTTTGGTGGCCACATGCAGAATATGGGTGCCGGTCCTCCTGTGCAGCGCACCTGCGCTGCGGCCGACCGTACCGGCCACGCGATGCTTCACGCGCTGTATCAGCAGAGCCTGAAATACGATGCGGACTTCTTCATCGAGTATTTCGCTCTCGATCTGATCATGAGCGAAGTCGACGGCGTGAAAAAATGCGTCGGCGTGATGGCGATGTGCCTCGACGATGGCACGATCCACCGTTTCCGCGCGCAATCCGTCGTGCTGGCAACCGGCGGCTATGGCCGTTGCTATTTCACCGCGACATCCGCGCACACCTGCACCGGCGATGGTGGCGGCATGGTTCTGCGCGCGGGTCTACCATTGCAGGACATGGAGTTCGTGCAATTCCACCCGACCGGCATTTACGGCGCGGGCGTTCTCATCACAGAGGGCGCGCGCGGCGAGGGCGGCTATCTCACCAATTCCGAAGGCGAGCGTTTCATGGAACGCTATGCCCCGTCGGCGAAGGACCTCGCATCGCGCGATGTTGTGTCGCGCTCAATGGCGCTCGAAATGCGCGAAGGGCGCGGTCAGGGGCCTGAAGGCGACCATATCCACCTTCACTTGGATCATATCGCTCCTGACGTGCTGGCTCAGCGCCTGCCGGGCATCACCGAAAGCGGAAAGATTTTCGCTGGCGTTGATCTCACCAAACAAGCTCTGCCGGTGACCCCGACAGTCCATTACAATATGGGCGGTATTCCGTGTAACTATCACGGTCAGGTTGTGACCCTTGGCAAGGATGGACCGGATACGGTTGTGCCGGGTCTCTATGCCGTTGGCGAAGCGGCCTGTGTGTCGGTTCACGGTGCAAACCGTCTCGGCTCAAACTCGCTGATCGATCTTGTCGTGTTTGGCCGCGCAACCGGCCTGCACCTCAAAGACAACCTCACCGCCGGCGCGAGCCAGCCCGAACTGCCAGCAGACAGTGCAGATTTTGCTTTGGGCCGTGTCGATCACTTCCGTTACGCTCAGGGCGGCTCACCGACGGCGGCGATCCGTGCCGATATGCAGAAAGCCATGCAGGCGCACGCCGCTGTGTTCCGCGATACGAAGCTGATGGACGAAGGCGTCGAGAAGCTGGCCGCGCAAAACGCACGGATGGAAGACATCCATGTCACCGATCAATCGTTGATCTGGAACAGCGATCTGATCGAGACGCTGGAACTCGACAATCTGATGGCTCAGGCGAATGTCACCATGGCATCGGCTGCGAACCGCAAAGAAAGCCGCGGCGCCCATGCGCACGAGGATTTCCCGGATCGCAACGATAAAGAATGGATGAAGCACACAGTCGCCTGGTTCGAAGGCTGGGGCGGAAACGCCAATGGCTCTGGAAAAGGCGATATCAAAATCGATTATCGTCCGGTCCACGAATATACGCTGACCGAAGACGCGACTTACATTGAGCCGAAAGCGCGGGTTTACTAACCGTGAAAGAAAACGCCGAAGCATTCGAAGCGCGCATTTCACCTGTGCGCTCGATCGCTCTTGGTGTTCTTTCTGCCGGATTTGTAGCAGTTGGCTTTTTGCTGGTCGGTGCTTTCGGCGCGATTGATTTCGAAAGCAGCCGATTTCCTGCATGGGTTGTGCAGGTTGCTGGATGGTTGAGCATCGTCTTTTTCGGACCGCTCACATTTGTGCATCTCTGGCGCGGCCTTAATCCCGGCCTAGCGGTGCGGATCAATTCTGATGGGATGCTGCTTAAAGACTTTTCAGCAGACATGATTCCGTGGTCCGATGTGCAGGAGCTTCGCAGTCTGAATGTGATGGGCACGAATATGCTGCAGTTCGAAGTGACCGATGCGCGCATGGAGCAATTCGGTTGGTTCCGGCGCAAATCTGCTGAGATCAATCGTTCGACTTCGGGGCTGGCGCATTCAATCGTCGTGAACAACACAAACCGGAGCCATTCGGAATTGCTCGAGGCAGTTACCTTTTTTGCTCCACCACAACTCTCACAGTATTTGTAGGTTCGTCTGAAGTCAGTTCACCTCAAATTCAGATCGCAGATGAGACTATCTACTTGAAATAAAGGGGAAGTTGCTGTGTTTCTCGATCTAATCGTCCTATCAAGTGTTGCTGCATCTCCCACTTTTAGCGGAGAATTTTCTGGGTATCACTTTGATCAGACAACCCCGAACAGGTGGGAACGCTTTGATCTCGTCCTTACGAACGAGACCGAAGCCGTCTCCGAGATAAAGGTATGTCCGAACCAAGCGCAAATGGTTATGCGTGATCACCAACGCTCTGAAATCGGCGCTTTTGCGATCAAATTCGACGATGCCAATTGGAGCTACAGTTGCGAGACGCGATCTGTCGATGCTGGCGAAAGCGTAACGCTGAAGCTGTTCTTCCGTGCGAGACATGCGCCGGGCCCGCAGCGCGATGTTACGGTGCAAACGAGCGCAGGTGATTTCATGATTAAGGGTGGCAAACAGCGGGTCGCGTTGAACCGCTAACGCCTGCCGCTCACCCGCCGTCGAAACCGGCTCTCTTGTAATATGTGATTGCCCTGCTGTTGGTGCTTGTCCCACGCGCGCAAAGCGGCGATACATTCGCTGACGGGGGAACACATTTGCTTGCACGTTTTGACGATCCGGCGATCGAACGCGCTTATGTTGCCAGTGAGCGCGAGGCGCGCATTCCTGGCACGCGGTTTCTCGCGGCGATCGGGATCGTCACACTGATCTCCTATATCGGGTTTAACCCGATGCATTTCCCCCTTGAGGGCGTGCTTGCTTACAACCTTGCTGCTGGTCCGTTTATCCTGCTTCTCGGGGCGATTATCGGGCTGACCTTTACACAGGTCTATCTCGACAAGCCGTGGATTGATCTGATCATCTTTTCGGTCATGGCCGCTGTAATGGTCATGCTGATTGACGCTTTGGGAGCGCAGGCCGACATCACCAATATCAGTCGGCTCAGCATGGCGGTTATCAATCTCGGGATTCTGATGGTCTTTGCGAGTCTCGGGTTTGTGGCAACCGCGCGGTACTTTGTCGTCTGGGCAATCATATTGCTGGCACTGTATGCGGCATTCCTGTTGCAAGCCGACAGGAGCATTGTGAACAAGGTCTATTCCTTCACCAATTTCACGACCTTTTTCACCTTCGCCTGCTTTGTGAACTGGGACATTGATCGCCGCGCGCGCAAGACATTTGCGGCGACACTTGCATTGGAAGAAGAGCGCGCGAAGACGGAGGAATTGCTCCACAATGTGCTGCCTGAGAAAGTCGCGAAGCGGCTTCAACGCGGAGAGACGATTGCCGATTCCTATGGCGATGTGTCAGTCATATTCGTCGATATTGTCGGGTTTTCATCGCTGGCCAAGCGGCTTTCCCCTGGGCATTTGGTGAAGACGCTCAACACGGTTTTCGGCCTTGCTGATGCAAGCGCAGAGCGGTTCGGCGTCGAAAAGGTGAAGACTGTTGGCGATGCCTATCTGGCGGTCGTCGGCGGGCATTCTTCAAGCGGCAGAGGCGCGGCTGATGCGATCCACTTTGCGCAGGATCTGATTGCGGCGGTTGCCAAATTCTCTGGCGATTCCGGCATCGATGTTGCCATTCGCATTGGTATCCACACCGGAAATGTCGTTGGCGGCGTCGTGGGGTCACAGCGTTTGGCCTATGATTATTGGGGCAACACAATGAACATCGCGAGCCGGATCGAAGGGGTGGCATCGCCCAACGGTATCGCGGTTTCCGAAGCAACCTATCTTGGCGCCCACGACAAGGCTCTATTTACCGAACCCGAGCTGATGACGCTCAAAGGCGTGGGTGAAATGAAGGTTTACCGCGTCGTCAGCGAAGACTGATCTGCTATAGCGATACTTGACCAAGTGCCCCGTCGCGGGCAGCTTTCGCAGATGCAAAGATCAGTAGTCGCAGCTCTATCCCTTTTCAGCCTCCTCGCATCACCCGTTGTGGCTCAAGACGCAGAAGGCGCCGCTGATAAAGGGGCGAACCAGCCTCCCGAACATATTGAGCCGTTTCCCAACCTTGCCATCGGGTCGAGCCGCAAAAAGGCGCAGGCCAGTTTCGAGCTTTCCCCGCATCTTCAACGCGCGGTTCCTGCCAAAGAAATGCTCAAACAGCAGCGCAGGCTCAATCGTTCGCTCGATGCGCTTCAGCGGGAGCGATCCGGCACTATCGATGCCTATGTCGTTTCTGTTGCGCTCGACAGCGATCCCGTTTTCGCCAGAGAAGCGCGCGAAGCCGGAAAGGTTCTGTCGCGCCGGTATGGCGGGGAAGGGCGCACCCTCGTGCTCGCCGGGCCTGACGGCGCCCGCGATGATCAGGCGCAAGGATCGATCCGTTCACTCCTGCTCAGTCTGGCCCGTATCGCCGAATTGATGAACACCGAAGAAGATGTGCTGGTGCTATACACGACCAGTCACGGCGCCAAAGTCGGCCTGATCAATCACTACGGTGATACCGAATATGGCGTGTTGTCGCCAAAGCGACTGGCGGAAGTGTTTGAAGAGCTGGGCATTGAACGTCGCCTTTTGATTATCAGCGCGTGTTATTCCGGCGTGTTCATTCCAGAACTTGCCAGCACGGAAACAGCGATCCTGACAGCCGCCGCCGCGCAGCGCACATCGTTTGGCTGCGAACCGGACAACGATTGGACTTTCTACGGCGACGCCATGATCAACCGCGCTTTGCGCCGGCCTCAGCCATTGGCCGAAGCGGCCAAAGATGCGAGCAGGAAAGTCGCGCAATGGGAAAGCAAGCGCCGATTGCTTGCATCGCTTCCGCAGTCTTCAATCGGTTCAGACGCCGATGTCTGGCTTTCCCAGTTGGAGGGCCGGATGCCGCAAACTGCGACGCAGCCTGTGGGTCGGTCGTCGGCGGAATAGCGAGCTATTCTGCGGCGGATTCAACGCGGCGCACATCAATGATTTTCACCGGATCGGCCAGCAATTGGCCGCGCATCATTCCTTCGCCCTTGTTCGGATCGGCCTTTGCCGCGTGGATAGCCGTGACGACATCCATCCCTTCTGTGACATAGCCGAACACGGCGTATCCGTTCTTCCAGATGGGATCGTCCGATTCAGGCTGCGCGTCCAAGCCGACCTGATCCTGCAACATGATCGAAAAATCACCGTTTGCGGTTCCGGGCTCACCCATCGCCATGGAAAGCGCGCCGCTCGTGTGGCTCAACCCGGTAACGTTCGTCGGCTCATGCTGAATGCCGTCCAGTATCCGCTTCGGATCCCATTGTGTGCCGCCCTGTATCAGACCATTCGGGCGAGGATCGCGGTCCAGTTTCATCGCACGATAGAATACGGTGCCATCGAACCGGTCTTCTTCCGCGTATCGAAGGAAATTGGCCGCAGTGATGGGCGCGCGCTCTGTTTCCAGAGCGACGGTAATGTTCCCCAGTGATGTTTCGATGATAACCGGGACCGTTTCATAAATGGTCGTGTCGATCTCGGTCGACGGCGGCGGAGGCAGGACAACGTCTTTACGAGCGGAGCGCACCTCAAATTTCATCAACAAGGTGCGCTGCCGATCTGAAAAATTGTCATCGGATGCGAGGTAAATATAGGTCCGGTCCAATTCTTCTCTGACGGTCAGGCCCTCAAAATTGTCGAGTGTAAGCGGAGGAAGAAAGCTGGCCACGGTCTCGGCCTTGTTCGCGCTATCCACCGCGACGATGGCGGCCGCGTTGCCTTGCTGCGGGGAATAGCTGCGGAACAGGATGTAGCATGTGCCGTCGCTCGTGCAGTCGGCATCGGTTGGCACCGCACCGCGCCCGTTCAACGGGGCAGGGGGGCTGACCTCGAAGCTGACAAGCCCGCCATCCCGTTCACGCATGCAGTTGAGGACATCGCTGCCCGCCCATTCGCCGCATGCAATCAAGCCGTCTGGCGAAACTGCCAGAGTTTCCATGCCGGCATTGCTTTCGGCATCGAATACGAGATCAGCGATAGGCAGGTCGGTGGCCTCTGCGCGGCTGTCCAATGAAGAATAGCGCCAGATGCGGTGATCACGCTCAAACGCGACCAGCCAGCTGCCGTCGGCGGATTTCGCAATCGCTTCTGAGTCTGCCTCTTCCTTACGCTTGAGCCGTTTGCCCTTGAGATCGAGCAGCGGGCCGCTTTCGATGTTGAAAATATCGAGCAGTTTGCCGTCCAACTCGTCGGTCTGGATTGCGAGCCAGCGTCCATCATCGGTGACGCCGTATAGCGTGCCATCGACCCATTCGAGCGAGGATATGCCGCCGATCTTTTCATCGCCCGGCTCAATGCCGACACCGCCATAATAGACCAGTTCGCCGACTTCGTTCGCCGCCGGGTCTGATGGATCAATGGACACTGGCTCCGTCAGAACGGAAAGCCCGGCTTCCTGTTGGTCCGCTGCGCTTTGGGCATTGTCAGGTGCTCTTGGTTCGGCGGTCACTGAACGGCTAGCTGCTGCCAAGAGTATGGCAGTCGACGCGATGAATGTTGAAAGCGTTGTCATTCGTCCGTTTTGATTGACCGTTTGCAGAAGAGCAAGGGGCGAGAGGGCTCGTTAATCCACGCTTCATGTTTACAAACGTAGTCGATGTGACTACAGATGTAATCAAGCAGACGGGAGGCCAGCTTGGCAAAGTCAAACGACACATCACCGGAGCGAATAAGCGAGGCAGAGCACGCCGTAATGGAAGTGCTGTGGGATCGCGAAACGGCAACAGCCGCGGAAGTTTGCGAAGAAGTCTGCGAAAAGCGTGGATGGAGCCTGCCTACGGTCAAAACGCTGCTTTCACGGCTCGTCCAAAAACAAGCCATTGAGACACGTCCTGACGGTCGCCGCTTTCTTTACAGTCCATTGATGCAGCGATCCGATTATGTCGGCGGTGAATCGCGGCGTCTGGTAGATCGACTGTTTGGAGGGAAGGCGGCCTCATTGGTCGCACATCTCGCAGAATCCGAAGCGCTCACAGGCGATGACCTTGCCGAGATCGAAGCTCTTTTAAAGGAGCTGAAACAATGACCGATTGGCTCTTTGATACGCTCGTTTGGACCGCTGCTCTGATCGCTTTGGTTCTTGTCCTTCGCCGGCCCGTCACGCGCTGGTTTGGTCCGCAATTCGCCTATGCGCTTTGGGCCTTGCCGATGCTGCGATTGCTGATGCCGCCGATTACCCTGCCAGCGTGGCTCAAGCCAGAGCCTGCGGCAAATGAAGCTCTTACAATTCTCCCGGCCCAGACCTCCATTGCTCCAGTTGCGACACAAAACACTGCGAGCGGTTTACCGTCTGAAAACGGAGCGGCAGCGACCGATCTGGTCACACCGATTACCCCGTCATCCAGTCTTGCGACACTTGTTGAGGCACTCCCTTTGGTGGAGATTGGATGCGCGGTGTGGTTGATCGGCGCTGCCATTTTTATGTGGCACCGGTTCAGCAGCTATTTCGAGCTGCGATCAGACTTGCTTGCAGAATCCCGCGAAGTGGGCCGCGAAGGCAAGGTTCGCTTGATCGAAACGCCGGGCACTAATGCACCGATTGCCTTTGGCGTGATCGACCCCGTTATTGCGATGCCGGAAGGGTTTATGGCCCAGCCAAACCGAACGGCGCGTGATCTCGCTTTGGCGCACGAACTTGCACACCATCACGGTCGCGATTTGCTGATCAATATTGCCGTGCAGCCCTTGTTTGCGCTGCATTGGTGGAACCCGCTCGGCCGGTATGGCTGGCTCGCGCTTCGCCGCGATCAGGAGGCGGCATGCGATGCGCGTGTCATGTCAAACCAACCGATCGAAGGCCGCGCCACCTACGCCAATCTCATCGCCAGTTTTGCCGCTGGTCCGAATGTCGCCCCCTCTAACACCGCTTTGGCTGCGCCAATGGCGTGTCCGGTGCTCGGCGACAAATCCATTATCCATCGTTTGAGGAGCCTGAATATGACCGAGACTTCAACCCGCCGCCGCTTGGCTGGACGCTTTATGATGGGCGCGGCGATCATTGCTTTGCCGCTAACCGCGTCGATCACATATGCTGAAAGCATCGCACCTGCGGCGCCTGCTGCCCCGGTTGCACCAGCGGCCCCGCTTGCACCTGGAGTGAATATCGCACCTCCAGCGCCTCCGGCTCCTCCTGTACCCCCGATTGCGCCAGCGGCGGTCTCTGCCAGCGCCATTGTCACGATTGACCCGGATACCGGCGTTACGATTGAGCAAGATGCAGACACCAGTGTCTACGTCTACGAGACAGCGGACGAAGACGGAAAAACCCGAACCAAAACAAAAACGCGCGTCAGGAAGATCGAGCTTAACAACAAGGGCGAGAAGCTGACCAAAGAAGAGCGTGAGGAAATCCTCGCCGAGCTGCGCGAAGACCTGGCTGAAGCCGATATCGATATCAAAAACGCGATGAAGGAAGTCGAGGTCGCGTTTATCGAAATGAACGGCGCCAAGGGCGAAAAGAGCCGCACGATCGTGAAGTCCGAATGCCGCGGCGACAGCGATGAAGTGGCGACTGTCGAAGAGAAAGAAGGCGAAGTTCGCAAGGTCTATCTCTGCCAAACCCGCGTTATGGCTCACGCGTTGAAAGGTTTGAAGGAAGCTCGCCGCTCCATCGCTGAAAGTGCCGACTTCCCGAGTGATATGCGTAAGGATGTACTCCGTGAAATCGACAGGCAAATCCGCGAATGGGATAAAGCGCAAGCTGACGGCTAAGCCATTCACCGCCAGTTCGCGCGGGCAAAACTAACAAGGGCGGCAGGTCACCTTGGTGATCTGCCACCTTTGTTTTCTGGTTCAGATAGAATTCACTTCATCGCTCACAAAGCACAACTCGTCTCACATTTAGGAGGATGAGCGATGAGTGGTGAACGAAGCCCCGGAGTGAAATTATTATTCGCCGGATTGGTCGGAGCGGCGCTGATAGTGCCGCTAATCATGGTCTATTGGTTGGTGAGCGATCGCCAGCATCAGGCGCGGGTGGCGCAGGCCTCTATCACCGAAGGGTGGGCCGGACCGCAGACTGTATCGGGGCCGCTTTTGGTCGTGCCTTATACGGTGACCCGAGAGGTCACAGAGCAGGTCGACGGAAAGACTGTGAAGCGCACAACCACGTCACGGCAAAATCTCTACATCTCTCCCAGCGAGCAAGATCTCGACACGACAATCAATCCAGAAGTTCGCTCGCGCGGGATAATCCATCAATCGGTTGTCTACGACGCGGCGATCACCGGATCGGCGCGTTTCGCGATGCCAGCTGATCTCGATCGGTTGGGCGTTGAAAGCGATCAATTGCTGCTTGATGAGGCGTTGTTGCAATTTCCGATTTCCGATCCCAGCGGTCTGCAAACGGCAGCCAACCTTTCTGTTGGCGGCAATGCACTCGACCTGAGGCCCGGCCTCGGCAATCAGCAAAGCGGATCGGGCGTTCATACATTTTATGATTGGGCGGATGGCGAAGAGTTCACTCTCGATTTTGCCTATTCCCTGCGTGGTAGCCGGGAATTCAGCATGGTCCCGCGCGGCGAAGAGACGAACTTTGCGGTCAATTCAAGCTGGCCGCATCCAAGCTTCACTGGCGTTTTGCCGAGTGATACAGACAAAGAGATTGGCCCGGACGGCTTCAAAGCGAAATGGTCCATTTCCAACCTCGCGCTTGGTCAATCACTGGTCAGCACCAGCGCGCCAGCAAATCCCGCCGTCGTGATAGACGAATACGATAACCGCTATGCGGAGATTTCTCCGAATGAGCATATGTCTGGCGCTAGCATTGCAACGATCCGCCTGATGGAGCCGGTTGATCTCTACAAACGGGTGGAGCGGGCGCTGAAATACGGTTTCCTGTTTATCGGCTTCACATTCCTTGCGTTCTTGATGTTTGACATCGTCGCGGGGGCAAGAGTGGCTTCGGCGGAATACTTGCTGACCGGTGCGGGCCTGATCCTGTTCTTTGTGATGCTGCTCGCCTTTGCCGAGATGATCGGGTTTGCATTCGCCTACATTGTTTCCAGCGGCGCCATCATCGGATTGCTGAGCGCGTATAGCGCGGCGGTTCTGGGCAGTTGGAAACGGGCGAGGGTGATCGGCGCGCTGCTGATCGGGCTCTACACCGTGCTCTATGTTCTGCTAAACCTTGAAGCATGGTCGCTTGTGATCGGATCGCTGATGCTGTTCGTGGCGCTGGCAGGCGTGATGTACGCCACTCGCGCAATCGAATGGTCCAAAGTGAGCATTCGTGAAACTGACGAAGGCGAAGCAGCGGCTTAATCGAGCGTCTGCCACGAAAAGGGGCCGAAGCGGCATCAACCGCTCCGGCCCCTTTTTTAATCGCCAACGTGCTGGTTTAGCGCATGTCGAAATAGGTGTCGCAAACGGTGTCATCGGCGCCCTGAAGACCGCGTCGCAGCGCATCCATGCGTTGCTGGCTGGTGCCGTGGGTGAAGTTTTCCGGATTGATCCGCTGGCCTGAACGACGCTGAATACTGTCATCGCCAATTGCGCTGGCGGCCCGCAAACCTTCTTCCATATCGCCGCGTTCGATCCGGTTGCGGTTCTTGCCCGCCCATACGCCAGCGTAGCAATCGGCCTGCAATTCCATGCGGACTTGCAGCTCGTTCGACCGGCGCGGATTTTGCTGTTGCAGGCTGCGGACCTGTGTGGCCACGCCAGTTAGGTTTTGAATGTGGTGGCCGTATTCGTGCGCGATCACATAAAGGCGCGCGAAGTCACCGCCCGTGCCGCTCATTTGCGCGAGCTGATCATAGAACGCGGTGTCGATGTAGATGCCGAGGTCGGCAGGGCAGTAGAACGGGCCTGCTGCCGATGACGCATTGCCGCAGCCGTCAGTGCGGACTGGCCCTGATGGGTAAAGCACAAGCTCTGGCTGACGGAAGGGGATGTCCGCCCGTTCAAAGGCGGGCTGCCACGTCTCGTTCAGGCTCTGCAGCGCGTTGCAGGCTTCGGTCGCGTATTGGTTTTGGCTGCAGAGCTGTTCTTCGGAGACGTTCGTTTGCTGCTGCGTCGGTGCGCCTTGCGTCTGCCCGCCATCAATCGCGCCGATCATCTGCGCCGGATCGACGCCAAAGACGAGCGCCGCGATAAGAGCAATAACAAGCGTACCGCAACCCACGCCGCCAGCGCGGCGCGCTCCGCCACCGCCGCCGCCGCGAACTTTGATCTTCGATGTGTCGAACCGATTGAGCCGCACGCAAATTCTCCCTCATTTTGGGCCGAACGCTTTCGTTCTGGTCCCAATGAAATGTCTGGACAGTCTGTGCGTCACAAGCGACAGAAAGCCTCCACTTGATTTCACGGATATGATTGATGTTCCTCAAAGGCAAATCTGCTCTTGTAACCGGATCAACCTCTGGCATCGGCCTCGCGGTGGCGCGGGCCCTGCGTGCCGAGGGTGCAAGAGTGATCCTGAACGGCCTCGGTGATCCAGATGAAATCGCGAAGCTACAGGCGGAACTGGAAGCAGATTTCAACGGCGCAAACCTGCTCGATCCGGCGGCTATTGAGACGATGATGGGAGAAATCGGCCCGATCGATATCCTCGTCAACAATGCCGGTATGCAATATGTTTCCCCGGTTGAGGATTTCCCGACCGACAGGTGGGACGCGATCATGGCGCTCAATCTGTCTGCGCCGTTTCACACCTCGCGGCTCGCCATTCCAGCTATGAAGGAAAAGGGCTGGGGCCGGATTATCAACACGGCCAGCGCACACTCCCTGACCGCGTCTCCCTTCAAAAGCGCTTACAACGCCAGCAAGCACGGCATCGCCGGTTTCACCAAGACGATTGCGCTGGAATTGGCGCAGACGGGGGTGACCGCCAATTGCATCAGTCCGGGCTATGTCTGGACGCCTCTTATCGAGGGTCAAATCCCCGATACGATGGCCGCTCGCGGGCTTTCGCGTGATGAAGTCATCAATGATGTGCTGCTCGCCAAACAGCCGACCAAAAAGTTCGTTCAACCCGAGGAAATCGGCGCTCTGGCGGTTTTCCTGTGCCGGGAAGAGGCGGGCAACGTCACGGGTGCGAATTGGAGCATCGACGGAGGCTGGACCGCGGAATGATCAGAACGGGGGCAAAACGGGGGCTGGCGCTCGCTGCGCTCTTGGCGCTTGGCGCCTGTGCGGGCGGGTCAAACATCGCGAGCGTTCCGGCTGAAGAACGAAGCGCAATCGAACAGCGCCTGACACGCGATATCGCTATCCTAGCCAGCGACGAGTTTGAAGGTCGCAAGCCCGGCACTCTGGGCGAAGAGCGGACCGTGGCTTTTATCACGGAGGAAATGCAAAAGGCTGGCCTAGTATCAGGCACCAATGATCCAGGCAGCGCATGGCGTGCGCCCGTACAGCTTGTGCGCACAAAACCGTTCACCAGCCGGATTGAGTTCAAGCTGGGTAGGCGTAAAGTCGAGCTGAAGGCTGACGCAGCTGCGGCGTTCACTATGCGCCGCCGCGAGCTGGTAGAGGCCGCACCATTGCTTTTCGTCGGCAAAGAAGCGGAAAGTGTTGCGCCCGAAGACATCGTCGGACGCGTTGTAATCATGCTTGGCGAACCGGGTGTAAGCCCCAGCCGTCGCGCGACATTATTTGAAAGCAATCCGGCGGCGATCATCACAATTGTCGAAGATGACGCCGCTATGAGCCGGGTAAACCGAGCTTACGGACGAGAGCGCACCATGCTGGCGAGTGAGGCAGAGGGAGCGCTGACAGCATTCGCAACACAGGCGGCAATGACCGACGTGTTTGGCGAAAAGGCGTGGGACAAATTGGTCAAATCGGCGGATGAGGGTGACTTTGCACCGCTTGAAATCGGTGAAAGCGCAACGGTCGAAGCGACATCAGAACGGGTCGAGTTCACGAGCTACAATGTGATCGGAAAACTGCCCGGTGCGGTGCCAAATTCGGGTGCGGTCTTGTTACTGGGCCATTGGGATCATCTTGGCGCTGAATGCGGTGCAGAGGATGCCGAGGACCGGATCTGCAATGGCGCCGTTGATAATGCCAGCGGCATTGCCGTGATGCTGGAATTGACCCGCAGGCTCAAAGCGATGGGCGCGCATGACCGCGATATCTATCTTTTGGCCACCACTGCCGAAGAAGCAGGCCTGCTGGGCGCACGCGCCTTTGCTGAGGCGCCTCCTGTGCCGCTCAATTCGATCGTCGGCGCGTTTAACTTCGACACCGTCGCTATCGCACCTGCGGGAAGCTCTGTCGGCTTTATCGGCGAAGGAGAAACACCGCTCGACCCGATTATCCTCGATGTGATGCAGAAATCCGGTCGCAGGCTTGGTGATAGTGACTATGCGGCCCGCTTTGTACGCAGGCAGGATGGCTGGGCATTGCTTGGCGAAGGCGTGCCTGCGGTGATGCTGACCACGGCCTTTGGCTCCGAAATAACGACCGGTCCGTATCTTTCGGGTAATTATCACGGCGCGGGTGATGAACTGGACACTATCGTTCTTGGCGGTGCAATCGACGACCTGCTGCTGCATCAGGAAATTGTCAGCCGAGTAGCCAATACCGGGTTGTATTCGCCGCCTGCCGAATAGGAACTTGGTTGAATACCGTCGATAGAGGGAATTCAGCCCCTAGCGCTTAGGCGAAAGCGGGCCTAAATGGGCCGCCACGAATCTCCCGGCGTGAATGACGCCGGCACAATAGGAAGTGGCGCATATGGACATCCCTCTCGGTCTGACATTTGATGATGTGCTGCTGCGCCCGGCGGAAAGCAGCGTCTTGCCGAGCATGGCAGACACCAAGACCATGCTGACCCGCGAAATCGGGCTCAACATCCCCATTCTTTCGTCTGCCATGGACACCGTAACAGAGGCCGATATGGCGATTGTCATGGCGCAACTAGGCGGAATAGGCGTGCTTCACCGCAATCTCGAACTGCCAGAGCAATGCGCCGCAGTACGCGCTGTTAAACGCTTTGAAAGCGGCATGGTCGTCAACCCGATCACTATCGGACCGGACGCGACGCTCGGCGATGCGCAGGCTCTGATGGACCAGCACAAGATCAGCGGTATCCCTGTTACAGATCATGGCGGCAAGCTGGTCGGTATCCTGACCAACCGCGATGTTCGCTTCGCGGAAAATCCCGCGCAGCCGGTTCGCGAATTGATGACGACAGAGAACCTCGCCACGGTTCCCCTCGGCACGTCACAGGAAGCCGCTCGCCGTCTGCTGCACCAACGCCGCATTGAAAAGCTGCTGGTTGTTGATGATGCGTATAAATGCATCGGTCTGATAACGGTCAAAGATATCGAGAAGGCTGTAAACTATCCGAGCGCGACCAAAGATGCCTCGGGCCGCCTTCGCGCTGCTGCTGCGACGACGGTAGGCGACAAAGGTTTCGAGCGGTCAGAGGCTCTGATCGACGCAGAGGTTGATGTTGTCGTCATCGATACCGCGCATGGGCACAACCAGGACGTTAGCCGCGCAGTCGAGCGCGTTAAAAAGCTCTCCAGTTCGGTTCAGGTTGTCGCTGGCAATGTTGCTACTGCAGAAGCAACACGCGCATTGATTGATGCGGGAGCCGATGCCGTGAAGGTCGGTATTGGTCCGGGTTCGATCTGCACCACGCGCGTTGTCGCGGGCGTTGGCGTGCCTCAGCTTACGGCGATTATGGACAGCGCGAATGAGGCGGCGAAGTCTGGCGTGCCAGTGATCGCAGACGGCGGACTGCGCACCAGCGGCGATGCAGCCAAAGCGCTCGCAGCAGGCGCAAGCTCAGTCATGGTAGGCTCCATGCTCGCTGGTACAGCCGAAAGCCCTGGCGAAGTGTTCCTTTACCAAGGGCGCAGCTACAAAGCGTATCGCGGCATGGGCAGCGTCGGTGCAATGGCGCGCGGCAGTGCGGACCGTTATTTCCAGCAGGACGTTTCTGCGATGAAACTTGTTCCAGAAGGCATTGAAGGTCAGGTACCCTTTAAAGGGCCCGCCGCCAATGTGATCCATCAGCTCGTCGGCGGCGTAAAAGCGGCCATGGGTTATACCGGATCGGCCACGATTGCAGACTTGCGCGAACGCGCGAACTTTGTGCGCATCACCAATGCTGGCCTGTCTGAAAGCCATGTTCACGACGTGGCGATCACCCGCGAAGCACCAAATTATCCAACCCGTTAGGATTCAAACATGATCGAGATTGTCCCTGTGATGCTGTTCATTCTGGGATGGCATCCAGACAAGCCGGGCGAGATCGATTTTCAGCGGGTTGAAGTCATATTCACGTCGCCCGAGAAATGCGAAGCCGAAGGCGTGAAAATTGCGTCTAGGATGACTTTGGCTGCGAGCGATAAGTCGGGTGCTACATACCAGCACCGCTGCATGGATATTCCTGCGGTTGAAGAGTTTGAAGCGGCATACGATTTTGACAGGTCACCCGCGAAATGATGCCCGCAGCCCGCGTACAGGCGGCTATCGAACTGCTTGATGCGATCATCGACGGAGCAAAGCGCGAAGGCGCCCCTGCGGACCGGCTGATCTCGGCCTATTTCAAACAGCGCCGCTATGCCGGATCGAAAGACCGCCGCGCCGTGCGTGAATTGGTCTATCGCGCAATCCGGCATTGCGGCGAAATCCCGCGCACTGGCCGTGCTGCGATGCTGGCCCTCGCACAGGATGACGCCCAGCTTGTTCCATTGTTTGATGGTTCAACCCACGGGCCGCCAGCCATTGGCGGCAAAGAACAACCTGCCGACGCTGGAATTGCGCCAGAGTGGCTGATCAAATCGCTGGCAGCATCTGGCATTGAAGGCGAAGCGGCGCAGGCCATGCTGGGCCGAGCTCCGCTCGATGTGCGGGTCAACACGCTCAAAGCAGACCGGGAAACGCTGGAACTGCCTGAAGCTTTCGAAAAGCTCGAAGCCCCCAATGCACTGCGCCTCGCTGCCGGTACGAATGTCGATCAATGGCCGGTATACCGTGAAGGCAAGATCGAAGTTCAGGACCACGGTAGCCAGATTGCCTGCCTGGCCGCCGATGCCCGTTCCGGCGAAACCGTGATTGACCTTTGCGCCGGGGCAGGGGGCAAAACGCTCTCGCTCGCAGCGGCCATGGGCAATATGGGTGAGTTAATCGCCGCCGATACCGATCGCGGCCGCCTTTCAAAGCTTAAGCCACGTGCTGAGCGCGCCGGAGCTGGCATGGTCCAGACGGTGCTGCTTGATCCGAAGTCCGAATTGGAAGCGCTCGAAGGATTCGTCGGAAAAGCAGATTTGGTGCTGGTTGATGCACCGTGTTCGGGCACCGGCACATGGCGGCGCAAGCCCGAAGCGAAATGGCGCCTGACGCAAGCATCGCTCGAAGGTTACGCGCGTTTGCAAGACGAATTGCTCGAGATCGCAGCCAAACTGGTCAAGCCCGGTGGGCGCATCGCGTTTGTCACCTGCTCGCTGCTGGACACAGAGGGCAAAGATCGGGTCGCTGAGTTCCTCGAGCGCAATGAAGGCTTTACTGCCGAGACCCCTGAGTTGCCGCTTGGTGTGCCGCATGGCGACGGTGTACGCCTTGATCCGTTCCAACACGGTACGGACGGATTTTTTGTCGCCATCATGCGCTGTGCATGATAGCCCAATGATCTATGGCTAAGCCTTTGCCTTTCCGGCTTGCTGATCTCAAGGAGCCCCTTATGCGTTTCGCGCCTGCCGCTGCTGCTTTGTCACTTTTTCTGGCGACCACCGCCAGCGTAGGCATTGCGCAAAATGATAGTGCAGCCGATCCGCGTGCCGCTTCGTTGATCGCTCAGGGTGATGCGCTTCTCAACGCTGGTGATACGCAAGGCGCGATTGACGCGTATGAGGCCGCGCTGACGGTGGATCCGGGCTACACGCCGATCTTTCTTAGTCTGGCGAATGCGGCGCGCCGTGACGGGTTACAAGGCAAGGCAATCCGGTATTACCGCGAAGCTTTGACCCGCGATCCGGGAAATTTTGCAGCAATTTCAGGCGAAGGCGCCGCATTGGTAGAAAAGGGCGCTTTGGAGAAAGCTAAGCGTAACCTTTCGCGCCTAGAAAGCCTGTGTGGTTCAAACTGTCCCGAAACGCTGGCTTTGCAAACCAAGATCAATGCAGGGCCACCCGCGCGCCTCGCTGCTGATACAGCAGAGGATGCTCCGACCAGTAACTAGAAATTGGAGTGATTTCCTATGTTGACGCTCCATCATCTTGAATGTTCACAAAGTTTCCGGATTCTCTGGCTTCTTGAAGCGTTGGGCGCTCCCTACGAATTGAAGAAGTACGATCGCGATCCGGAAAGCAATCTGGCGCCTGATGAATACAAGGCGCTTTCGCCTCTGGGCACTGCGCCAGTTGTGACAGACGGCGACCTTGTATTGGCCGAAAGCAATGCGATCATCGACTTCGTTCTGGATTCGTATCCGGAAAGCGATTTGCGTCCCGGTGCCGGCCACAAAGACCGTGCTCGCCATTTGTTCTGGTTTCACGCGGCTCAAGGTTCTCTAATGTCGATACAGAGCGTGGGAATGGTGCTGACGTTGTTGGAAACGCGCACGCCATGGCCGGTAAGTTCAATGCTGAGGACCGTGTTTGGTCAGGTGCGGAAAGTCTTTGTGAAGCCGCGCCTCAGTGCCCTGTTCGAGCTTATGGAAAGCGATCTTGCCAAGAAACCGTTTTTCGGCGGCGATAATTTGACCGCAGCTGATATTACGCTGGTTTATCCGATGTATGCGGCGCGCGATCGCGGGGCATTCGACACCGAATATCCCAATATCTCCGCATGGTTTAACCGTATCGAATCGTTGCCATCATTTATCGCAGCGCGCGTCAAAGACGACCGCGAACGGATCAATTTCCGTTTTTGATAAGCGGAGCAAACTCGGCGACGAGTGTTTCATAGACCACTCGCTTAAACGGCACGATTAGCTCCGGAAGCTGGGCGGGTTCAACCCAGCGATAGGCGCGAAATTCCGCCGGATCGTGAGCGTTGAGGTTGATATCGCTATCGGCTCCGAGAAACCGGCCCAGATACCAATGCTGGATCTGGCCGCGATATTTGCCCTTCCAGATGTTTCCGATGAGGTCTGCGGGCAGATCATATTCCAGCGGTTTTGAAGCAGGCGCGACAATTTCAACGAGATCGGCACCGATGCCGGTTTCTTCTTCCAACTCGCGCAGTGCTGCGGTTTGCGGGTCTTCGCCTGGATCAATTCCGCCCTGAGGCATCTGCCAGAAACCGTGCGTGCGCTTGTTGATCCTCTCGCCAGTGAAGACATACCCTTCGGCATTCACCAGCATAAACCCGGCGCAGGGGCGGTACGGCAGATCGTCGTGCTTCGAAGACACTTATGCACTCTCCAGCATGGATTTCATTGCGGCGATCACACGTTCCAGATCGCCCTGTGCGCTCGGCACGGCCCCGCGCAGATTGGTAAAGCTGTGTGTCATCCCGCGCATTTCGAGGAACGTGACATCGCGCCCTGCATCGACGAGCGCTTTGGCATAGTCACGGCCTGAATCGCGGATCGGATCAAGGCTGGCGGTGACACAGACGGTTGCTGGGGCGCTTGAATGGTCGCCTAGGATCGGGAAACCACGCGGATCGCTTCGATCTGCTTGATAGGCGGCGTCGAAGAATTCGATAGCGGTCTTGGTCAGGACAAACCCGTCAGCAAATTCCTCAAGGCTGGCCGAACCCATCGCGTCACTTGCGAGCGGGAACAGCGGGACCTGCAGGACGACAGCTGCTTTCGCAGGGTTCGCGGACAGTAATTGGCCGACCGCAATAGTCGCGGTTCCGCCTGCGCTGTCTCCGATGGTGACAATGCCGGTGGCTTCGCGGCCCAGTTCTGATGGGTTCGAGGCGATCCAGCGGGTTGCGGCCTCACAGTCTTCAATCGCCGCAGGGAAGGGCGCCTCGGGAGCCCGACGATAATCCACCGCGACCAGCGGCAGGTCCATCAACGCAGCAATCTCTGTGCAGAGCGCGTGGTGCGTGTCGAGATCACCGATCACAAAGCCGCCGCCATGGTAAAATGTGATGATCGGGCCCGCCTCACGTGCTTCGCGTGCGTCATAGAGCCTCAACGGAATGTCGCCCGCCGGGCCGGTGCAGGAAAGATCGCGGATCACGGCCAGATCGCGGGCAGGGCGGTCTGCCATGCCGTGCAAGGCGAGGTAGGACGCGCGGGCCTCTTCAAGCGTCATATCCGCGATTTTGGGGCCATTCATTGCAGCCAGACCGTCAAGAAATGCTTTCATATCCGGGCGGATATAGGGGCCTGTATCGGTCATGTTCGGGAACTCTCCAGCGCGTGTTTTGACGGACCTATGCACCATCGCTAATCCGTTGCAAATGGACAACTTAACTCACAGCCTCGTCGGCGCGGTGCTCGGCCAGACGGGCCTCAAGAAAAAGACCGGTTTGGCGATGCCGGCCCTTATCATCGGTGCGAACCTGCCCGATGTCGATGCGGCGTGTTTCTTCTGGCTTGAGGGAACCGAGCATCTCGGGTTTAGGCGCGGGATCACGCACGGCCCGCCTGCATTGGTGATCCTGCCGCTGATTCTCGCGGGGCTGCTTTGGGCGTTTGACCGCTGGCAGGAAAAGCGCGGGAAACGGCCCGAGGGCCGGCGTCCGGTGCATTTTGGCTGGCTGTACGGATTGAGCTTTATCGGAGCTTTGTCGCACCCGCTGTTTGATTGGCTGAATGTCTACGGCATCCGGTTCTTCGAACCGTTCTCCTCGCAGTGGTTCTATGGCGATACGCTATTCATCATCGATGTATGGCTGTGGGCCATGCTGATCGTGAGCGTGTGGTGGTCACTGCGCAGCGAGAAGAAGGGCGGCAATTGGACAAAGCCTGCTTGGGTCGGGATTGCCGCTGGGCTGGCGTATATCGGGATGAATTGGGCGATTAGCCATCGACCACTGCAAGTCGTAAATTACGATGGACCGGGGGCCGAACGGATTTCGAGCCCCGTTCCGTTCTACTTTTGGGAACGGGAAGTAATTCGGGTTGGTCGAAATTGGCCGGGGCTGGCTTCAGAAGCGAGGCAATTGCCTTATCTCGAGAGCGAGCAACGTCCATTGATAGATCCAGATGATTTATGCTCAATCCCCGACCTGTCTCAAGAAAGGCAGACAAACTCTCAGCTCGACGCCTTCCTCTTCTGGACCCGCGCACCCTTTGCCGAGCGCGCTGAAGACGGTTCAGTTATCCTTCGCGATGCCCGTTTCTACGACCCGCGCGCTCGTGACCGTTTTTCCATCGCGTTGCCTGATGTGAAATGTGAGGAACTTCCCGAGAAGTGACGCGCTTCACTCAGTATGAGTGACACACAAATCGTCTGGCTGCGGCGCGATCTGCGCATGGCCGACAATCCCGCCTTGTTTTCCGCCGCCGCCCAAGGGCCAGTGGTGTGCGTCTATGTTCTCGATGATGAGGCAGCGGGGCATCATGCCTATGGCGGCGCATCGCGCTGGTGGTTGCATCACTCGCTTGAGAGCTTTTCTAAAAGTCTAGGCAACCGGAACGCAAAACTCATCCTGCGGCGCGGCGATGCGGTGGAGGAGCTTTGTAAGCTGGCTGAAGAGCTTGGCGCGAAAACTGTCCATGCAAACCGGCACTACGAGCCATGGTGGCGAAAGGCGCAGGGCAAGCTCGCTGATAAGCTCGACGTGCAACTTTACGACGGCATCTACCTCTTCCCCGCCGGTCATATCACCACAGGACCGGGCAACCCTTTCAAGATATACACGCCGTTCTACAAGGCGATGCGCCAGCAATTCCCGCCGCGCGATGTGGTGCCGGAGCCGGAAACGCTATCTTCGCCCGATACATGGCCGCAGAGCGATGCGCTGGCGGATTGGAAGCTGCTGCCGACCAAACCCGATTGGTCGGGCGGCCTCGCGGAGTTTTGGGAAGTCGGCGAGGAAGCCGCGCATCAGCGTCTTTCCGAATGGGAGGACGATGTTGCGAGCTACGAGGACCGCCGCAATCTGCCCTCCGTCGACGGCTCCTCGCGCTTGTCCCCGAGCCTGCACTTTGGTGAAATTAGCCCTGTGCAAATCTGGCATGCGCTCAAACACATGCGATCCGATGGCTGGAAAAGCTATGAGAGCGAGCTTGTCTGGCGCGATTACGCCGCCAATGTGATCTGTCAGTTTCCCGCCTATGCGCGGGAGAATTACCGCGAGGATTATGACCAGCTTCAATGGCGTGATCCTGACACGGATGGGAACGCCGCGCGCGATCTCAAAAAATGGCAGCAGGGCAAGACAGGCTATCCCATCGTGGATGCCGGAATGCGCCAGCTCTACCAGACCGGATGGATGCACAACCGCGTCCGCATGATCACGGCCAGTTTCCTGATCAAGCACCTCCTGATCGATTGGCGCAAAGGCGAAGAGTGGTTCTGGGATTGTCTGTGCGATGCCGATTACGGCTCCAACGCAGTCAACTGGCAATGGAATGCGGGCACTGGCGTCGATTCCAATATGTTCGTGCGGATTATGGCGCCGCTGACCCAGTCGGAGAAATTCGATGCAGCCGCCTATATCCGCGAATATGTGCCGGAGCTCGCCGATCTGGATGCGCCCTATATTCACGATCCCGAAGAGCACGGCTGTCTGCCGAAAGCCTTCCCGCCCAAGATGATCGCTCATAAAGCCGGACGGGAACGGGCGATGAGCGCGTATAAAGCGATGAAAGACGGATAAGTTTTCGCCCGCCATCTTGCCCGCAGCGCCTGCTCGGGATTAAAGACATGCCATGGCGACGCAGGGGATCAGAGGCGAGGAACTGTTAAGCGGCGGAGAGCGTTTTGCGCCTCGCCCGAACCTGTTTTCGCGCCTGTTTGCTCCCGGTTTCAAAACCATGCTGGACCGCGTCGATCAGGGTTTCGAGCGCGGATCGATTACTGCGAAGCTGCCCGATGGCACGACGCGTGTTCTTGGCGGCAGAGCCCCAGGCTTTGATGTGCATGTCGATCTGAAAGACTGGCGGGCGCTGCTCCGGCTTGCGACCAGCGGCTCGGTTGGCTGGTATCAGGCGTACGAAGCGGGCGAGTGGGAAGCGGACAATCACGCGCATCTGTTTGCTTTGATGTCCGACAATGCCCGCACCCTTGGTGATACGGCGCGCAGTTCCGGTCTGTCGAAGTTGATCGCCCGCGTTGCGCATTATTTCAACCGCAATGATCGCGCCGGATCGGTGCGCAATATCTCTGCGCATTATGATCTGGGCAATGATTTCTACCGTTCGTGGCTGGATGACACGCTGACCTATTCCAGCGCGCTCGGTTACGGAGCAGACGGATTACAAGCCGCACAGTTTCGCAAACTTGATGCCATTGTAGAACGCTTGGGCGGCGCGAAAAGCGTGCTGGAAATCGGGTGCGGTTGGGGCGCTTTGGCGGAGCGGATCGCAGGAAGCGGCGCGGATGTGACCGCGATCAGCCTCTCAGATGAACAGCTTGCTTATGCCCGAGAGAACCGCCCCGCATCTATCGCTTTCGACAAGCGCGATTACCGTGACGTGTCCGGCCAGTTTGATGCCATTGCCAGCGTGGAAATGGTCGAGGCGTTGGGCCGCGAATATTGGCCGGCGTTCCTCGACTGTGTCGCGGGTAACTTGAAAACCGGCGGTCGTGCGGCGATCCAGTATATCTCTATGGCGGACGACCTGTTTGAGAGCTACGCGAACAGCGCCGATTTCATTCAGGCCTATGTCTTCCCCGGAGGGATGCTGATCAAATCCGCCGAATTTCGCGCGCTGGCGGAGGCGAGGGGGCTTGAATGGCGCGATCAGACCGATTTCGGGCTCGATTATGCCGCGACGCTAAAAGAATGGCGTATCGCCTTTGATCGGGCGGTCGCCGAAAGACGCCTGCCTGAAGGGTTTGATGAACGTTTCATCCGGCTTTGGCGCTATTACCTTTCGTATTGCGAAGGCGGGTTCCTCGCCGGAAATATCGACGTGCATCAGGTGACGCTCGTCAAAGCTTAGGCTAACCCTGCCTAAAGAGGAGACGAGATAATGACCATTCGCACAGCTGGACTTGCCGGAATCATCGCCATCGCGCTTGCAGGATGCAGCACGGGCTATGGCGGCGGATCGGATGTTCAAAGCGTCTCTTCTGCTCCTGCGCCCGCTGTGCAGCTCGTAACGCCTCTAGAGCGCGATCAGTCCGAATTACAGGTCCTGTTCTGGAATGATGCCCAACGTTCGGCACGTTTCCGCGATATGGAGAGCTGGTTTGCGGGGCATGAAGTGCCCGCCGCGCTCGAAACACGCGATCTGCCCGCAGGCGCACCTTTGAGTGCGGAAATTCAGGCTGACATCAAAAAGCTGATGGCGGACACAAACGCTGCTGGCGTAATGGTTCTGCAAGGGGGCAAAGTTCGCTTTGAGGAATATGGCCTCGGTCTGGGCGCAGAGGATCGCTGGACCAGCTTCTCTGTGGCAAAGAGCTTCACATCGACGCTGCTCGGTGCGGCTTTGAAAGATGGCAAGATCGCTTCTCTTGATGATCCGGTGACCAAATACATCCCCGATCTTGCCGGTTCCGCCTATGACGGTGTGACGGTGGAGCAGATCGCGACCATGACCAGCGGTGTAGCTTGGAACGAAGATTACACCGATCCGAACAGCGATGTTGCCGCGATGAACCGCTATGTGGTTGAGTATGGAGCGGACGCGATCGTCGCGCAGATGAAGACCCTCAAACGTGAAGCGCCCCCGGGTGAAAAGTGGGTTTACAAGACTGGCGAGACGAACCTGATCGGACTGCTGGTCGAGAATGCAGTCGGCATGTCATTGGCCGAATATTCGCAAACCAAGATAGTCGAACCAGCCGGGTTTGAAGGTGGGTTGTTCTGGATGGTCGATCCGCGCGGCGGCAATATCGGCGGCTGCTGCTTGTCGATCACCCTGTCCGACTATGCCCGTATGGGGCAATTCGCTCTCGAAGGCGGCGGCGATGTCGTCCCCAGCGGATGGTTCGGCGAAGCAGGCGATTCCAAAGTCGACTTTGGCGACACCGGTTTTGGCTACGGCTATCAATGGTGGACTTATCCCGGCGACAATTATGGCGCGCAGGGCATCTTCGGGCAGGCAATTACGATTGTGCCCGAAGAGGAACTTGTCTTCGCCATCATCAGCAACTGGCCAACCGCGACATCAAATGCGCATCGCGGAAGGGCGCGCGCGGTCGTTGCGAAGATCGCCGCCAGCGACTGAGCACTAAGGCTCAGATCGCTTTGCGGTAGATACCGGTGTTGCTGTAGCGTTGCAGGATATTGTCGTGCACAATCGGGCTAAGCAGCTCGGTGAAAGCGCAGCCGACGATGCAATTGTCCCACCAGATCACTTCTGACTGAAGCGATTCCAGACCGGGCAGGGTAAGCCAGCAGACTTGGCCTTCATGCATGCGATTGATCGATGCAGCCGAAAAGCCCGAGATCGATAGATCGTGCACCACGCTTTGGAACGCGCGGCCACCTGACGCGCGCAGCGTCGCCGGAATCGTCAGCTTCGTTCTTGGCGAGCAGCGATCTTCCTGCGCGGCAATGCTATATTTGTCGTGTTCGCTCGGCATAGCCTTTAAACCCTATTCAAGCAGCGTGTGGTCTCTTCGCCGTTTGGTCTCTGGTCGTTGGTCGACCGGAGTATTCAGCCCTTCAGCCTTTCGGCGGAATTGCGAAACAGGGTTAATTTTGACTTTACCAAAATTTTTCGGAGCGGTTCGCCGCAAAGCGAGAACGGCTTAACCGTCTACCCGCTCGCGGTGACCGGTTTTGAAGTCTTCTTGAACCAGAGCGACAATGCGCTCGGCGACGGCTTCTGGAGGTTTTACCGTTTCAGGGTCTTCGCCCGGATAGGCACGGGCGCGCATTTCTGTCCGCGTTGCTCCTGGGTCAACAATCGCAACTCGCAGCGAGGAGATTTTTTCGCTTTCCGAAGCGTAGCTTTCCAGCAAGTTATCAAACGCTGCTTTGGTTGATCCATAGGCGGACCAGAATGCGCGCGGCGCCGCACCAACGGAGCTTGTCAGGCCGATCACGCGAGCGTTTTCAGCACGGCGAACCAGCGGATCGAACGAAGCCAATAGAGCCTGCGTCGCCACGACATTGATCATCAGGGCTTGATTGAACTGCTTCGGATCAATCTGCGAAACTGGCGTGAGCTCTGGCAAATAAGCCGCTGAAAGACAGAGAATATCAAGGGTCTGCCACCGGCCGGCAATCGCGGCCGCGAGACGGCTAACGGCATCTTTCTCGGTCAAATCAACAGGGGCGATCGTTGAAGAACCGCCTTTTTCGTGGATTTTGTCTTCCACCGATTCCAGCTCTTTGACCTTGCGAGCGACCAGAATCACATGTGCACCTGCCTCGGCTAGGGCGATAGCGGTTGCAGCGCCAATGCCGCGGCTCGCGCCTGTGACAAGGGCAGTCTGCCCCTCAAGCGGTCTGGTATCTGTCATGATTTAGGCAGCCTTCGGATCTGCGAACGGCAATTCAGCCGACTTATCAGAGGTTTGATTGAAGTCTGTGAGGGAGGTTGGATACTCGCCTGTGAAGCAGGCATCACAGAATTGTGGGCAGGATGTGTTGCGTTTTTCCGATCCAACAGCCCGGTAAAGTCCATCAATCGAAATAAAGGCGAGGCTGTCTGCCTGGATAAATTCGCGCATTGGCTCGATATCCATGCGCGCTGCAAGCAACTTGCTGCGTTCGGGCGTATCGACACCATAGAAACAGCTATGCGCAGTTGGGGGGCTGGCGACGCGGAAATGCACCTCGGCTGCGCCAGCTTCGCGCATCATCTCGACAATTTTGAGGCTGGTCGTACCGCGCACGATGGAATCGTCGATCAAGACGATTTTTTTGCCTTCCACCAAGCCGCGATTGGCGTTGTGCTTGCGCTTTACGCCAGAGTGACGCGCGCTGTCAGATGGCTGAATAAACGTGCGACCAACATAGTGTGACCGGATGATACCCAACTCGAACGGGATGCCCGATTCCTGAGCGTAACCGATCGCTGCAGGAACACCGCTGTCTGGGACGGGCACGACCAAATCGACATCGCAGGGCGATTCCATCGCGAGTTGAGCGCCGATTGCCTTGCGAGCCTCATACACGCTCTGTCCGGCAAAAAAGCTGTCAGGACGGCTGAAATAGACGTGTTCGAAGATGCACGGCCGCGAAGGTTGCTTCCCAAACGGATGCAGGCTTTGAACTTTGCCCTCGAAATCGACCTGAACCATCTCGCCCGGTTCGACCTCACGGATCAATTCCGCGCCGATCACATCGAAAGCCACGCTTTCGCTGGCGAACACCACTGCATCACCCATCTTGCCCATAACAAGCGGGCGAATGCCGAGAGGATCGCGGCAAGCGATCATTCCTTCGGGTGTGGTCACGATTAACGCATAGGCGCCTTCTACAAGGCGGAGGGCGTCGATCAAACGATCAGCGATAGTCGGGTAGCGACTCGTCGCGACAAGGTGGATGATCACCTCGGTGTCGGAGGTCGATTGGAAGATCGAACCCTTGTTGACGAGGTCTTTGCGAAGCGCCTGAGCATTCGAGAAATTGCCATTATGCGCCACGGCAAACCCGCCGCTCGCCAATTCGGCATAGAGCGGCTGAACATTGCGCAGGCCCGCGCCGCCTGTCGTCGAATAACGGACATGGCCGGATGCCATATTGCCGGGAAGCTCAGAGATTGCCTCGGACGATGAGAAATTCTCTGCAACATGACCAAGGCCGCGGCGTGAGAAAAACTCTTTGCCATCATAGCTGGTGATGCCGACGGCTTCTTGCCCGCGATGCTGAAGGGCGTGGAGACCCAGGGCCGTCGCCGCAGCCGCGTCGGCTGCATTTATGGCTCCGAAAACACCGCATTCTTCGCGGAGCTTGTCACCATCCTCGTCATGAAAAGGGTGCGTGAGATTGGTGCGTGAAATTGACATCGCCAGATCCGTCCGCTGCGCTGCTCCGTCGGGTGCAGGCTCAATGGCGATGTTACGGATCAATTACAAGCGCGCATACGGTCTAATGCCCTCATTTTTGCGCCATACGGCGCTTTGAATGGGGTTATCTGATCCGCGTTACTCACAAGCGCGGTGGGTCTTTGGATTGTGCGCGGTGTTTGGCCCGCCTACAGCCTGCGTTCAGAAGCAATAAGTCAGCGCGCAACATACATGCTCACCCCTTTTGAAAGAATGATCGCAAAGCGGTACCTTTGGCCCGGTAGGGGCGAAGGATTCATCGCGCTTGTCGCCGGAATATCGGTTGGCGTCGTTATGCTTTCGGTCGCGATGTTGGTGCTCGTGATGAGCGTTATGGGCGGCTTTCGCGGCGAAATGCTGGATAAGTTTGCTGGCTTGAACGGCCACGCTGTTGTGCAGGCCTATGGCGGCAAGCTGGAGAATTGGGAGAACACGCTCGATCAAGTCCGCTCGACTGAAGGCGTTGTAAGTGCATCACCGCTGATTGAGCAGCCACTGCTTGCTAGCTTCAATGGCCGCGCAGTCGCCATCTTTGTGCGCGGCAACACCGCTGAGGATATCGCTGATTTGGGCGACAAGGTTCTGTTGGGCGATATTGCCAGCTTACAGCCGGATTCCGGAAAGGTTGCCATCGGCTCCCGCCTCGCGTCGAATATCGGTGCACGTGTCGGCGACACGATCACAATCATCAATCCTCAAGGGCGCACGACACCGTTCGGCACTTCAATCCGTCAGGTGGGGTACGAAGTTGGGGCGATCTTCGAAATCGGTCTTTATGATTTCGATGAGACGTTCGTGATCATGCCGATGCAGGATGCGCAGACGCTGTTATTGCTGGGCGATACGGTTGGCCTGATCGAAGTGACGGTGACCGACCCCGATAATGTGGGCGAGATCTTGCAGCCTGTTGAGGAAGCTTTGGTTGGGCGCGCAGTGATCGCGGACTGGAAACAGATCAATTCGACCCTGTTCGAAGCGCTTGAGGTGGAACGTGTCGCAATGTTCTTTGTCCTCAGCTTCATGGTGTTGGTGGCGTCTTTTAATATCCTTTCGAGTCTTGTGATGCTGGTGCGCGCAAAAACGCGGGACATTGCAATCATGCGAACCATGGGCGCGACGCGCAGAAGCTTGCTCAAGATTTTTGTGACAACGGGCACGACGATCGGCACGCTTGGAACGGTCTCCGGCCTCATTCTCGGATTCCTGCTGCTCTATTTCCGCAACGGTATCGTCGATGGGATCGCATATTTGACAGGTGTCGAGATCTGGGATCCTTCGGTACGGTTCCTGACAGAGCTGCCCGTTCGCGTGGATGCAGGCGAAATCATTGGCATCACCGCCCTGGGCATCGGTTTGAGCTTCCTTGCGACGCTTTATCCCGCGCTAAAAGCGTCCAACACCGATCCGGTTCAGGTGCTCCGTTATGAGTAATCCAATCGTCTCCCTGCGCGGTCTCAAGCGTAGCTTCGAACAAGGCGGCCAGCGCATCGATGTGCTGCGCGGCGTTGATCTGGATATTCAGCCCGGCGAGATTGTCGCGCTACTCGGTCCCTCGGGATCGGGCAAATCGACCATGCTGCAGGCTGTCGGCCTGCTCGAAGGCGGATTTGAAGGTTCGATTGCGATTGCGGGTGAAGCAGCGGAGAAACTGCCACCGGACCAGCGCACGCGTTTGCGCCGCGAGCATCTGGGTTTTGTGTATCAATTCCACCATTTGCTGCCGGACTTTGATGCGACCGAAAACGTGGTGATGCCGCAAATGATCGCAGGAACGGTGCGGGAAGCGGCGGTGCAGCGGTCAGAAAGCCTCCTCACCAGCCTCGGCCTCGGGCATCGTCTCACTCACCGGCCGAGCCAGCTTTCGGGCGGTGAGCAGCAGCGTGTCGCAGTGGCGCGTGCGCTTGCCAATCAGCCGACTTTGGTTTTGGCGGATGAACCAACTGGCAATTTGGATGAGGGCACATCTGATACCGTTCTTGGGCAATTCCTCGAATTGGTTCGCGGGGAAGGCAGCGCGGCTTTGGTCGCGACGCATAACGAGCGGCTTGCAAGCCGGATGGACCGTGTGGTGCGCCTCCACGATGGCCTGCTCAGCTAGTTCTTAGGCGAAGCGTATCACCGCTTTGCCGGTTTCCTCTTTGATCGGAGCCTCTGGCGCCTATCCTGACCGAGAATACGGGGAGGACACCAATGAATATCGCTTTTGCACTTTTGTTAGCCTTACAGTCCGCATCGGCAGCGACTCCGCCGCCGAGTTGCGATAGCGAAGCCCATGCGGGCTTCGATTTCTGGGTCGGTCAATGGGATGTCTATCCAAACGGACAGGAAACAAAGGTCGCCGAGAGCCGGATTGAGCGGTCCCACAATGGCTGTGCTGTCGTAGAAAACTGGATGCCCGCGAGTGGGCAGACCGGCACCAGTCTCAACCACTACGATAAGCAGGCTGGCGTGTGGCGGCAGAAATGGGTCGGTTCCTCACCCGGCGCTGTGGAGTTCACCGGTGGGGTTGTGGATGGCCAGATGGTGCTTATCGGCAATTGGCCATCGCCAAGCGCGCCGCATTCATTGGTGCGCATGACATACAGCAAGGAGGAAGGCGGCGCTGTCCGGCAATTCGGCGAAGTGTCGACCGATCACGGACTGACATGGCAAACGTCGTTTGATTTCCTATATCGTCCGAAAGCATCCGATGCCGAATAGGAAACAACCATGACCACCATCGCCGATTTCACCGTCACCACCAATCGCGGTGAAGAGCTCGACCTGTCCGAGAAAAAGGGCAAAGTCCTGCTCGTGGTCAACACCGCCAGCAAATGCGGTTTTACCCCGCAATATGACGGGCTGGAAAAGCTGTTTCAGGATTTCAAAGAGAAGGATTTTGAAGTCCTTGGCTTTCCCTGCAACCAGTTTGGCGGGCAGGAACCGGGCAATGCCGACGAGATCGCCGAGTTTTGCAAGGTCAATTTCGGCGTGACATTCCCGCTGATGGAAAAGGTCGATGTGAACGGCCCGGATGCCTCGCCTTTGTTCGACTGGATGAAGTCGGAGAAAAAAGGCCTGATGGGATCAACCTCGATCAAGTGGAACTTCACGAAATTCCTGATCGACCGCGAAGGCCACGTGGTAAAGCGTTACGGCCCGCAGGACACGCCCATGCAGATTGCGAAAGACGTCAAAAAACTGCTCTAATTTTGTCCGCACCCTGTGGAGAATTAGCGGCGCCAAAGCCTTCCGATTTTCCACCAGTTTCCTAAGTTGAACGGATGGCTTTTGCTCCGTTCATCCCGCTGCGCGTTCTGTCGTCCTATTCGATGCTCGAAGGGGCGATTGATCCGAAGGCGATTGCCAAGCTTTCGAAGGAGCGCGGTTTTCCCGCCATTGCGATTTGTGATCGCAATGGTCTCTACGGCGCGGTGCTGTTCGCGGGCGGGTGCAAGAGCGAGGGCGTGCAGCCGATAATTGGCACACTGCTGGGCGTGGCGCGCGATGAAGAGGGCAAGCAGGTCGATTACCTGCCGCTCTATGCGCAGGACGAGGCGGGCTATGACAATCTGTGCCACCTCGTTTCCAAAGCGCATCTGGATCGCCCGCTTGAGCTGGAACCGCATGTGCAGCTTGCGGATCTGGATGGGCATACGGACGGGCTGATCGCGTTGACGGGTGCGGGCGAGGGGGCACTCACCCGGCTCTTGGCAGAAGGGCAGACACCCGCAGCAGAGGCTGTGTGCGACACTCTGCAAAGGCTGTTTCCTGATCGCCTCTATATCGAGCTCGCCCGCAACGGCGATCCGGTATGCGAGCGCGCCGAAGATGAACTGATCGATTTGGCCTATGCTCGCGATCTGCCGCTGGTTGCGACCAATCCAGCAAACTTCGCAGAGCCGCACATGCACAAGGCGCATGACGCCATGCTGTGCATCGCCAATTCGACCTATGTCGAAAATGAAGATCGCCCGCGTTCGAATGCAGCGGCCTTTGTGAAGTCACACAGCATGATGAACGAGCTGTTCGCCGATCTGCCCGAAGCCATCGCCAATACGCTCGTCGTGGCGCAGCGCTGCGCCTATGCGCCGCCTTATCGCGATCCGATCCTGCCGAGCCTCGCCGGTGATCTCGAAGGCGAGGCCAAGATGCTGGCTGACCTGTCGAAGTCTGGCCTCGAAGCGCGGCTCGAACCTTATGGCGAGATGTCGGACGAGGATCGCAAAGTCTATTTTGACCGTCTCGATTACGAGATCGGCATCATCGTCAATATGGGTTTCCCGGGCTACTTCCTGATCGTTGCCGACTTTATCCAATGGGCGAAGGATCAGGGGATACCGGTGGGGCCGGGGCGTGGGTCGGGTGCGGGCTCGATTGTCGCATGGGCGCTGACCATTACCGATCTTGATCCGATCCAACTGGGTTTGCTGTTCGAGCGCTTCCTCAATCCCGAACGTGTGTCGATGCCTGACTTCGATATCGACTTCTGCGAGACACGGCGCGGCGAGGTTATCCGCTATGTTCAGCAGAAATACGGGGCGGATCACGTCGCGCAGATCATCACATTCGGTAAGCTGAAAGCGCGCGCCGTACTGCGCGATTGCGGGCGGATTTTGCAGATGAGCTATGGTCAGGTCGACCGGCTCACAAAAATGGTGCCGAACCACCCGACCGATCCGTGGACATTGCCGCGTGCGCTCAATGGAGCGTCCGATTTCAAGGCGGAATACACCAATGATAACGAGGTGAAACGCCTCGTCGATCTGGCAATGCAGCTGGAGGGTCTGCCGCGTAACTCCTCTACCCACGCCGCCGGTGTGGTTATCGGCGACCGTCCGCTATCGCAGCTTGTCCCGCTCTACCGTGATCCGCGTTCTGATATGCCGGTGACGCAATACGACATGAAAAATGTCGAAAGCAGCGGTCTGGTCAAATTCGACTTTCTCGGCCTCAAAACACTGTCTGTTTTGCGCAAAGCGACTGACCTGCTGGAACTGCGCGGAATTACGATCGATCTCGGCCTGCTGCCGCTCGATGACAAGTCCGTTTACGACCTTATGCAAGACGGTAACACGGTCGGCGTGTTCCAGCTGGAATCCGAAGGGATGCGGCGAACGCTGAAAGCGGTGAAGCCATCCAATTTCGGCGACATCATCGCGCTCGTTTCGCTCTATCGGCCAGGCCCGATGGATAACATTCCGCTCTTCGGTCAGCGTAAGGCGGGCGAAGTGCCGATCGAGTATCCGCACGAGAAGCTGGAGGGCATTCTCGCGGAGACTTACGGCATTTTCGTTTATCAGGAACAGGTGATGCAGGCCGCGCAGATCCTTGCCGGATACTCGCTCGGCGATGCTGACCTTCTGCGCCGAGCCATGGGTAAGAAGGTGCAGGCCGAAATGGACGTGCAGCGCGTCCGCTTTGTCGAGGGATGTAAGGAAGTCTCCGGCATCGAGAAGAAACAGGCCAACGAGCTGTTCGATTTGATCGACAAGTTCGCTGGTTACGGCTTCAACAAATCGCACGCCGCCGCCTATGCCTTGCTCGCCTATCAGACGGCGTGGCTGAAAGCGCATTATCCGGAGGAATTTTACGCCGCATCGATGTGTTTTGACCTTCACCAGTCGGAAAAGCTCAACATCTTTGTCGACGATGCGCGGCGTTACCCAAATGAGGAAGGCGGCGTTACCGTCCTGCCGCCGGACATCAATTCATCCGAAGCGCGCTTTACCGTGCAGCAGACCGACCATGGCTATGCGGTGCGATATGCGCTCGCTGGTATCCGCAATGTCGGTGAGAAAGCGATGGACGCGATTGTTGCTGAGCGAGAAGCAAATGGCCGGTTCGAGAGCTTGAAAGACCTGTGTGAACGCCTGCCGCAAGGTTCCATGAACCGGCGGCAATTGGAAGGCCTGATTTGTGCGGGCGCGCTCGACGGATTGGAACCGAACCGGGCCTTGCTGTTCGCGAACGCCGATATGCTGCTCGCGGTGGCTGATGCTGCCATGCGGGAGCGGTCTAGCGGGCAAGCCGGTCTGTTTGGCGGCGAAGATGCGCCCGATGACGATCTGCGCCTTCAGTCGACCGATGAATGGCCGCGCATCGAACAAATGGCGAAAGAACGCGAAAATTTCGGGTTCTATTTCTCCGCCCATCCGGTGCAACAATTCCGAGATGTTGCCTCCGCGCAAGGCGCGCGCACCTATCAAAGTCTGATGGAGGCGGGCGCTCCGGTCGGCGGGCGCAGCAGCGCGGTGGTCGCGGCGATGGTGGAGAGCGTGAACAAAGGCCGGACCAAACGCGGTGCTGAATTCATCCGCGCGGATTTCTCCGACACGTCCGGTCAATTTTCGGCGGCCTGTTTCGAAGAATCGCTGGTCGATAGTTTCCAAAAGTGGGCTGAAGACGCTGAATGTGTTCTGCTGACGGTTGAGTTGGACTCGCCCAATCCCGGCGAACCGCCGCGCTTGACTGTGCGTGGAGCAAAGCCGCTTTCCGCTGTGAGTGGCAGCACAAAAATGATGCTGCGCGCCGATATTCTGAGTGTTCAAGCTCTGAACGATCTCAAATTGGAACTTGGGACAGCCGAGCGCGCACCGGGTGAAGTCCTGCTAAGACTGGTCCTAGATGCAGATGAGGAGGCTCACGTCCACCTTGGCCACAACTTTGTGCTGGATGGCGATCTGGCTGAGCGGCTTGCCGAGGTCGAAGGGATCGAAAATGTCGAACTCGCTCCGGTGCGCGGTCGAGCCAACCTGAAACTCGTCGCGTGATGGCAGACGGTCTGACCGATCTTACGGATAAAGAGAAGGAAGCGCTGCGCCTGCTTCTCGCCGGTCACGACGCAAAGTCCAGTGCCGCGAAACTCGATCTTTCGGTCCACACAATCAATGACCGGCTGCGCAATGCACGCCGCAAATTGCATGTGTCCAGCAGCCGCGAGGCCGCAAGAATTTTGGGTGTCTCCGAGGGGATGGCCGAACCTGTGGACCCACAAAAATCTGCGCACACATCTTTCGGGATCGTCGAGACTGGCGACGGGCCCGATACTGCAGACCTTAACAACGCAGAGCAGAAAGGGGCTTCAGGTCTCAATTGGCTCGCAGGAGGAATGCTTATCATGTCTATCGTTATCGCAGCAGCAATCATCGGCGTCGTCTACACATCTGGCGGCGATGATACCGCGACAACCGTTCCCGCCACAGCGCAACCGTCTTCGCAATCATCTTCGTCTTCCGACACGCCGGTAGAGGCGGCCTCGCTCAAGCAGGCAAAAGCCTTTCTTGCTCCGGTCGATGCTGGCGACTGGAACAAGAGCTGGAATATAGCAGGCGACTTCTTTCAGGAGCAGATCACTGCTGCCGAGTGGGCGGAAAGAGTTTCTCCGGTGCGTAAACCGCTCGGTGCGGTGGAAGAGCGCCGACTCGTTTCGGCCCAGCAAGTGTCCACATTGCCTGGCGCACCGGAAGGGGATTATGAAGTGCTCCAATTTCAAACCAAATTTGCCAATCGCGAAGGTCTGGCGCTGGAAACCATGATGATGCTCAAAAACGGCAACAGCTATGATGTGACCGGATATTTTATCCAATAGTCATTGGGCCAATCCGAGAAGAACGGAATTTTGAAAGGGGGCGGCGCAATCCGCTCCCTTTTTTCATGCCCGAACCAGTTGCAGATCGAGACGATTGCCAATCCCCCCGCAGATGGGCATGAATGCAGGCAACATATCTGATCAGTCATTTGGAGAGAGACGACCATGATCGCAGGCAAGCTCGGCGCTATGCAAGAATTCACCATGCGCATCACCAGCGTGATCGACCACGCGGCGCGAGAGTCCGGAACGCGCGAGATTGTGACGCGCTGGGCCGATGGCAGCGAAACCCGCACCGATTGGGCCGGCATCCGCACTGATGCGTTGAAAATGGCGCAGGCTCTGCAAGCGCTCGGCATCCAAAAGGGTGACCGCGTTGCCAGCCTGGCGATGAACCATTCGCGCCACCTCGTCAGCTGGTACGGCGTCGCGGGCATGGGCGGGGTGCTCCACACGGTAAATCCGCGCCTGTTCGATGATCAGCTCGAATACATCGTCAACCATGCCGAGGATAAGGTGCTGTGTTACGACGCGATGTTCCAACCTATTGTGGACCGCATGAAAGAGCGCTGGACCACGGTTGAACACTACATCTGCTATGACAGCGGCGAGCATTCGCCAGCCTTTGAAGACTGGATTGGCGAGCAGGACGGCGACTTTGAATGGGTCACCGGCGAAGAGACCGATCCCTGCATGATCTGCTACACATCGGGCACGACGGGCAATCCGAAGGGTGTTCAGTATGAGCACCGCTCCACCCTGATGCACGCAATCGCTGGCCTTCAGCCGGCGGCGTTTAACTTCTCCAGCGCCTCTGTGATGCTGCCCGTGGTTCCGATGTTCCACGCGGCAAGCTGGGGCCTGCCCTATGCTGGCGCGATGGCTGGCATCAAGTTTGTGTTCTCCTGCGTCAATGATCCCGCCGTGCTGCACGAATTGATGCTGCGCGAGAAGGTGACGGACAGTGCAGGCGTGCCGACCGTATGGCTGGCGCATTTCCAATATTGCGACAAGGAAGGCATCGACCTGCCGCCGCTGAAAGCTGCAACCATTGGCGGTTCGGCTTGTCCGCGCTTTATGATCGAGCGCCTGATGAAGAACGGCACCCGTGTTCAGCACGCCTGGGGCATGACGGAAACGTCGCCAATCGGCACAGTTGGCGGGCCGACATGGGATTGGGAAGAGCTCACATTCGAGCAAAAGGTCGACAAGACCGCGATGCAGGGACGCCCGATCTTTGGCGTGGAACTGCGCACCGTCGATCTCGACGATATGGCAACCGAACTGCCGCGCGATGGCGAGACATCGGGCGCGCTGCAAATTCGCGGGCCGTGGATTATCAAGCGGTACTTCAAAGCCGAGAAAGACGCGGTGGACGCCGATGGCTGGTTCGACACTGGCGATGTTGGCATCATTCACCCGGATGGCACATTGCAGCTGACCGATCGCACGAAAGACGTGATCAAATCGGGCGGCGAATGGATCAGCTCCGTCGAGCTGGAAAACGCCGCTGTTGGTCACGATGGCGTAGCAGAGGCCGCTTGCGTGGGCATGTATCACCCGAAATGGGATGAACGGCCCGTACTGTTCGTGGTCCGCGCAGAAGGTTCCACGGTGACCGGTGATGAGATCGTCGAACACCTCAAGCCGCTCATCGCGAAATGGTGGTTGCCGGATGCCGTCGAATTTGTGGACGACATTCCGCACACGGCAACGGGCAAAATCTCCAAGAAAGACCTGCGCGACCGTTTCGCAGACTACAAATTGGATACGTAAGCAATGGCTCAATTCTACATTGACCCCTCAGCTTCCAATTTTCAGGCTTTCAAGGATCTGCCGCGTGATGAGCCGATCCATATGCTCAACCTGCTGCGATACCGGGATCATGCCGAGTATCCAGAGGGCCACGAACATCACGGCAATGGCTGGAGCGGGCGGCGTGCTTACGAGGAATACGGCAAAACGAGCGGCCCGATCTTCTCCCGCGTCGGCGGCGAGATCGTATGGCGCGGCGCGTTTCAGACGATGGTGACGGGGCCCGATGACAAGGAATGGCACGACGGCTTTGTCGCGCAATATCCCAATTCAGGCGCGTTCTTCGAAATGATCAAAGACCCTGACTACCAGTTGGCGGTGATCAACCGCACGGCGGCGTTGATCGACAGTCGCTTGATGCGGTTTGAGCCAGGCGAGGCTGGCGGGGGATTTGGGTGAGGCGGCTCTCAATTCTGCTTGGTCTTTTAGTTCTGGCCTGCAGTCCGACAGAAGCAGATTCTGATTCCGCTCTTCAGAATAAAGTGGATGCGCTCGCTATCAGTTGCCACTCTGACACTGATGACGTCTCGATTGAGCGATCAGGTAACTGTCTGGCTTTGTTACGTATTATTGACGCAGAGGTAGAAAACAGGCCGGTTTGCGACATGCTTGAACCGGACAATTGTCCCGATTTGGAAAGCAAAGCTGAGGGTGCGTCCGAGGCTTACACTCACGCAATCGCTAAGTCGCTTTGGTTGCACGGCAAACCATCTGATGATCTGCTTCGAAGTGTCAATGCCGACCCGAAAGGCCGCTTCGTTTTCGTGTATAGAGACCTCAAGATTATGGAGCAATTGTTTGAGCTTTGCCTAGAGATGGAGCGCGAACAGATCCGGACATCTTCTGTCCGCTCGAAAGACTCGATGCTGCAATTGGCGACTTCGTATTATCATCCTCCATTGAAGGAGGGACAACTCTGTTATCGTGAAGGCTATGGCGAGAGCTCCGAGACCTGATTGCATACCAAAATACAGCCCAAGCATACGTATCCCAGATCGCTCCGCTCTGGCCTAACCGTCCTTCGCTTGCCAATATACTCTCATGGCCAACGAAAAACCCAAAACAGTCGCGCTGCTCACCGCTGGCGGTCTTGCGCCGTGCCTTTCCTCTGCTGTGGGCGGGTTGATCGAGCGTTACACTGACGTCGCGCCGGATATCCGGATTATCGCCTACCGCAATGGCTATGCCGGATTGCTGACTGGCGATTGGGCCGAGGTGCCGGATCACGTCCGCGCCAATGCCGGGCGGCTTCATGCTTTTGGCGGCAGTCCGATTGGAAACAGCCGGGTCAAACTCACCAATGTCGAGGATTGCGTGAAGCGCGGTTTGGTCGCCGAGGAGCAAAATCCGCTTCATGTCGCCGCCGAGCAGTTGAGCCGCGACGGGGTGGATATCCTCCACACGATTGGCGGAGATGATACTAACACCGCAGCCGCCGATCTCGCCAAGTATCTTGAAGAGAATGATTACCCGTTGACCGTTGTCGGCCTGCCCAAGACGATCGACAATGATGTGATCCCTATCCGCCAATCTCTGGGCGCGTGGACCGCGGCGGAGCAGGGCGCGATCTTTGCGCGCAACGTAATCGCAGAACACACCGCCAATCCGCGCATGTTAATTGTGCATGAGGTGATGGGCCGCAATTGCGGATGGCTGACCGCAGCGACCGCTCGCGAACATCACAAATGGGCCACAAGCGCGCAATTCGCCGAATGGGAAGAAAACGCCGCAGCAAGATGGAACGTGCACGGCGTGTTCGTGCCAGAGCGGCCTTTTGACATCGCTTCAGAAGCAAAACGTCTGCGCACCATCATGGATGAGCAGGATGGAGTGAACCTGTTCATCTCGGAGGGAGCAGGGCTCAATGAAATTGTCGCGGCGATGCAAGCCGAGGGTGAAGAAGTCCCGCGCGATCCCTTTGGCCACGTACAACTCGACAAAATCAATCCAGGTAAATGGTTCGCGGAGAAGTTCGCTGCCGAGCTGGGCGCTGAAAAGGTCCTTGTGCAAAAGAGCGGATATTATTCGCGATCAGCACCCGCAAACGCAGCGGACCTTCGTCTTATCCGCGAATGCACAAATCACGCGGTCGGCGCGGCGTTGGCCGGGGAATCCGGCGTTGCGGGTCAGGACGAAGAGCGCGGTGACCAGCTGCGGACAATCGAGTTTGAACGGATCAAGGGCGGCAAAGCATTTGACGTCACGACGTCATGGTTTTCCGATCTGCTGCGCGAGATTGGCCAGGCCTAGGCCGTTTAAAACAGGCGCAATTGCCCACCGGTCTCCGGGCGTCTGAACTTTGAACAATCCAGTTCGAATTTGGGCGCCGTTTTCCCATGACCAATTCCGGCTTTCTTGCACGCAATCCTAAACCGTGCACGAAGCAAGTCAGCCCAAACTCCATTCGGGCGCATGCGCGTGAAGAAATTGGGATCGTTGTCACGGCCCCCTCTGATGGATCTGACAATGCTCATCACTTTTCCCGCGCGGTCCGGGTAGTGAACATCAAGCCATTCGCGAAACAATGGCGCAACCTCATGCGGCAAGCGCAGCGGTATCCAGCCCGCACTTTGCACGCCAAGTTGACCAACACGCGCGACGATCTCTTCCATGAATTCATCGGTAATGGCGGGGATGATTGGCGAGACCGAGCAATGCACCGGAACGCCCGCGCGCACCAATTCGTCCAATGCCACCAACCGTTTGGCAGGCGCAGCGCAACGCGGTTCCAATTTAGCCGAAAGCTGAGGGTCCATACTCGTAACTGAAATCGCAACCGCGACGAGGTTTTCGCAGGCCATTTGTTCCAACAAATCGAGATCGCGCAAGACTCGGTCAGACTTTGTCGTGATCGTCACTGGGTGGCGGGCATCAAGGCACACTTTGAGCAGTTGCCGCGTGATCGTGTAATCGCGCTCAATCGGTTGATATGGATCGGTGTTGGTACCCATCGCGATTGGGCGCGGTCGATATTTCGGCTTGGCGAGGGTTTCGCGCAAAAGCTGTGCGGCATTCGGTTTCGCGAACAGCTTGGTTTCGAAATCGAGGCCGGGTGAAAGATCGTGATAGGCGTGGGTAGGGCGGGCAAAGCAATAGACACATCCATGCTCGCATCCGCGATAGGCATTCACGCTCCGGTCAAACGGAACGTCAGGCGATTTGTTGAAGCTTAAGATCGTTTGTGCGTGTTCGTCGGTAACGGTCGTGCGGAGTTTAACCGGTGGGCCATCGAGCAAAGACATGTGATCGCGCCAGTCGCCGTCGACCTCACGTTTGGCCAAGCCAAAGCGTGTCGGTACACTCGCAGACTGCGCCCCGCGGCCCGAATTTTTAGTGTATACCGAGGATGCTCCCATTGCTCTGGCTATATATCGATTGGCGGAACAAAGAAAGAACATACCATTCTCTTTACCAATCGACGTTAGGGCGACGGGATGGTGAATCGCACAACCCAGTTTCGCATCAAGGAAGAGCACGCTCTCGCAGCCGCAAACCGTGTGGTCAGCCGCAAACTCAAGGTCCCACTATTGCCCGTGATATTCGTTGCATCTGGCGCTGGTTTGATAGGCCTGATGCTAGGTGAGGGAAGGCTTCTGGGGGAGTGGTTACCGTTATTGTCATGGTTGCTCCTAACATTGGCTCTTATCCTCGCGTCCATGAAGTTTTGGTCCATCCCCCGGCAGGCACGGCGATTGTATCGGCAGTCATCCCTGAAAGATGAAATGATCACGCTGGAATGGGACGAGGATGGTTTTTCGGTTGAAGGTAAGAGCGCCAAGTCAAAGGTCTTGTGGCCGCATCTGTTCGCATGGGATGAGCATGATAGCGTGATCCTGCTGTTGCAGAACGAGCTGACATATAACATTATACCCAGAACTACGTTTGATGACACGCAGCTAGCGGATTTGCGCGAATGCCTCGTAAAGTCCGGCCTGAAGCGGCTTTAGACTTCCCTCAATCGCGGCATCAACTCGACAAAGTTGCAGGGCCGATTGCGGCTGTCGAGTTGCTCCGCAAGGATACCGTCCCAGCCATCTTTTACCGCGCCGTTCGATCCGGGTAGGGCGAAGATATAAGTTCCCCTGGCGACGATAGCGCAAGCGCGTGATTGAACAGTGCTGGTGCCGATACTCTTGAAACTCAACCATCGGAACAGCTCGCCAAAGCCGGGAATGTCACGGCCATCCTTGATCCTGGATAAAGCCTCCGGCGTAACATCGCGGCCTGTCAGGCCTGTGCCGCCAGTGCTAATGATCGCATCTACCTGCGGATCGTCTACCCACGCCTCAATTTGTTGAGCCAGCAGCGTTGCATCGTCTTTGACAATGGTGCGTGCCGCAACGGTGTGACCTGCTGCGGTTACTCGCGCGGTCAGGATATCACCGGACGTGTCGTCTTCGACTGTTCTGGTGTCGGAAACGGTCAGGACTGCAATGTTGATCGGCGTAAATGTCTTGGTCTCGTCGATCGCCATGTGCGTTTTCCTTTACCGGTCCAGATAGGCTGACCGTGTCCTAACCGGCTGCGGAAAGCTTGGCCACTGCCCTTGGGCAAGCGCGCGGCGGCTGGGGCTTTCGACGCCCGCAGCGCGCTCATACATCCAGTAGTTGCGCATCACGATGGCGACATATCCGCGCGTTTCCCAATAGGGAATCGATTCCATCCAGAGCAGCGGATCGTTCTGGTCGTTGATCTCGTAATTCCAGCGCGTGATCGGGGTAAGGCCAGCGTTATAGGCCGCCATGATTTTCGGCAGCTTACCTTGTGTTGCCGAGCTGTCGCGCAGCATTTCAAGGTGCTGCTGTCCATATGCGAGGTTCACCTCTGGATCATTCAGGTCTGCATAGCTCGCGCCAAGATTGAGGCTGCGATTATGATCGCGTGCGGTGCCGGGCATGATTTGCATCAGACCGCGAGCATTCGCAGGGCTGACCGCGCCTGCACGGAAGTTTGATTCCTGAAGCGCGTGGGCAAAGGCGAGCGAAGGATCGACACGCCAGCCATTGCGCGGCTGCCAACGGGCAACCGGGAAACGCAAACTCATGTCGCTACGCTGACCTCGCGGTGCGTTGTGCGCCATAAACAGCTGAGTGGATGGCATCCCAAGTTCGCGCGCAAATCGAGAGAGAGCTTCGAAATCACTTGGGTCACCGACGCGGGCCTGATGACGGAGAACTTCGTCAGCCAAGGCTGGCCTTCCGATTTCGACCAAAGCGGCGGCGACTTGAACGTTGTATGTGTCGGCTATGCTTCGCCAGTCATTCTCAGTGAAGGGCTGCGGTGTTGCTGAACGCGCGAATTCGATACCAAGCTGGTCTGAAGCGAGCATGCCATAAAGCGTCTCGTCATATTGCGCTGCGGCTTCAAGATGACCCTGTGCCTGTCCGGGTTCGCGGCACCGCACCAAAGAACGGTGCGCCCAGTAATGCGAAGCCGCTGTTAGTTCGACATTGGTCGATTTTACCGCTGCGCTTGCAAAAGCTTCTCCAGCTAGAGCGCAATACCCCAGGCGCCATGCTGCAAGTCCGGCTACCCATTCGCCTTCTGCAACCCAGGCGCCACTTCCCTCGCTGACTGTTTCGGCCAGCTGCAAAGCAGCGGTATCGTTGTTCTCAATGTAGTAACTCCACGCCACTTTCTGGCGCCATTCAGCGCGCGCGGCGGAGCTGAGTTGTCCGTCGACTTCCATCAGGATCGCATGTGCGCCTGCGGGATCGTCATTCTTGATCGCGTTCAGGATGGAAGAGCGGGTCGAACTAGGCAGGCTTCCGTCTACGACCGAACGCGGCCTGATACGTTTTGGCGCGTATGGTTGGCGGCTAAAACTTTGCGCGCGGGGGAATGACGGAATGCTCGACAGACCACGTCGTACGCCCAAGCGGCCGAGTTGTTCTGACTGCGGAAGATGGGTGCCCAATGCAAACCAATCGGCGATTTGACCCGCGCTAACTTGCGGGCTGTTCGCATGAACATAAAATTCTGCAAGCGCCGTCTGGTAAAGCACCGAGCTGCGGTTCTTTTGCAGCCGCTCGCGAACCTCGTTCCAGTCTTGGCGATCCAAGGCGGCAAACAGAGCGGCGAAATGCTTGCGCTCTTTGTCGCTGAGAACTGTCGGAATGGAATCGCCCTGTGATGCGTCACCGCCATAATGCGCAGCCATGCTCTGACTTTGCGCAATTGCAGTTCCGCTGGTGAGGGTGGCAGAGGCCAGTCCAATTGCGATCATACCAGACCGCAGCATTTTCATCGTCATTTCCCGGCCGACCATTCAATCCATCTCCGCCAAAATCTGGCTTTTAGGCGGGGCATGGACATCATGGCATCCAAACCTTCGCTCATCAGAAGCGGCGTGTTTACGGACGTATGGTTGATTTCACGTAAAGAAGTAAATTCTTGTGACCGGTCGTGCCCAAAAAACGGTAAGATGTTGGCGCCAAATGCGATTACGCGTTTCGGTGCGACGAGTTGAATGTGCAGCGCGGTGACTGCATCCATTCCGCTTTGTGCGATCGAGCTCGTGTCGGCCATGGGGGTGTGACGGGGAAGGGCGGAGGCGACGTAAACTGATTCTTTGGCGAGCCCCATTGCAGCGAGCATATTGTTCAAAAGCTCGCCTTGCGGTCCGCTCAAAATCGTATCGCTGTCTCTCTCTTCCGGATCGCAAACCAGCACCATTGTTTCGGCATTGGCGTTACCTCTAGGTGCGATACGGCCTCTCGGCCCGATTGCATCCAGACCGGGTGCCTCCATCCAGAATGTGCGGAATTCTTCAAGCGAGGCTGGTGGCGAATCGCCGATCAGATCGATACGCTGAACCTTTGGCGCGCGCGTTTGTTCTTTTTCGGTTTTGGCCGCACCGCCGCTTTGCCCGCCGTCTTGCGGTTTTTTTGGTGGCGTAGAAGCGGCTTCGGCTGGCTCGTCTTCACTCAACCAAACCGTAGCGTCATCGGCGAAATCCATGTCCACGCCTGCATTGCGCCACCAGTCCATGGTAGCGGCCAAATCGCGGGCAAGTGGGTTGGAAATCGCGTTCATCCTATCAAAGGCAGGTCTTGACTGCGCAAACCCCAGTTAGCAAGTGGAACATAGATACAAAACGGCGCGGCATTCGCGCCTGAACCTTGGGATAGAAGAGCGCATGTCCGAACGTGAATCAATGCCTTGTGATGTCGTTATCGTCGGTGGCGGCCCAGCTGGCCTTTCTGCGGCGATCCGACTGAAACAGATCAACGAAGAGCTTGAAGTCGTAGTCCTTGAAAAAGGATCAGAAATCGGCGCGCATATTCTCTCCGGCGCGGTGGTCGATCCAAAGGCTCTGGACGAGCTGCTGCCCGATTGGCGCGACATGGATTGCCCGATGGCGGAAACGCCGGTGACGGATAACTGGCACTGGAACCTGTCGAAGAACGGCAAAACCTCGATCCCCCACATCATCATGCCGCCTTTGATGAGCAATGATGGCTGTTACACCGGATCGCTGGGCAACATGACCCGCTGGCTTGGCGAGCAGGCCGAAGGGCTAGGCGTGATGGTATTCCCGGGCTTCCCGGCGAATGAAGTGATGTTTGACGATGATGGCAATGTTCGCGGCGTGATTACGCAGGATATGGGCATCGCGGCTGATGGTTCGCGAAAGCCTGACTTCCAACCCGGCATGGAAATCGAAGCGAAATACACTTTGTTTGCCGAAGGCGCGCGCGGTTCGCTGACCAAGGAGATGAAGGCCAAGTTCGACCTTGAGGCGAATTGCGAGCCTCAGGTCTATGGCCTCGGCATCAAAGAGCTTTGGGATATTGATCCATCGAAGCACGTTCCGGGCCGTGTGATCCACACACAGGGCTGGCCACTTACCGAAAGCGACAGCTGGGGCGGGGGCTTCCTTTATCATCAGGCGAACGGTCAAGTCGCACTCGGCTTTGTTACTGCACTCGATTACAAAAACCCGTGGGTCTCGCCCTATCAGGAATTCCAGCGCTGGAAGCAGCACCCTGCGATCCGCGAATATCTCGAAGGCGGCAAACGCGTTGCATACGGCGCGCGCGCGATCAACGAAGGCGGCTGGCAGTCTGTGCCGAAGCTCGCCTTCCCGGGCGGCGCGCTGATCGGTTGTGCGGCTGGTTTCGTAAACGTACCGCGCATCAAAGGCAGCCACACCGCTATGAAAAGCGGCATGTTGGCCGCAGAAAGCGTCGCGGCGGCGATTGCGGCTGGTCACGAAAAGACGGAAGTTTCCGACTACGAGACAAACCTGCGCTCCAGCTGGATCGCAGATGAGCTGAAACTGGTTCAGAACGCTGAGCCGGCTGTTGCGAAATATGGCGGCGATATCGGCACAATGTTGGCCGGCGTCGATATGTGGATGCGCACGCTCAAGATCGGCCTGCCCATTTCTATGAAGCACCATGCCGATTACACCATGACAGGCCGCGCCGATCTGTATCCGAAGATCGACTATCCGAAGCCCGATGGCGAGATCAGCTTTGATCGCCTGACGAACGTCGCGTTCAGCTACACCAACCATGCCGAGGACCAGCCGGTCCACTTGCAGGTGCAGGACATTACGCTTCAGGAAAACAGCGAGCTTGAGGTCTTTGGTGGACCATCATCGCGCTATTGCCCGGCAGGTGTGTACGAGTGGGTTCAGGAAGAGGGCGCGGAGCCCAAATTCGTGATCAACTCGCAAAACTGCGTCCACTGCAAAACCTGCGATATCAAAGACCCGAACCAGAACATCAACTGGGTCACACCAGAAGGTGGCGGCGGGCCTAACTACCCTAATATGTAGGGGAAGTTGGTTTGCGTTCGCTAACGACGCTATTGCGCGCACTAGTCTTCAAGGGCGAACCTCGAAATATGAATAACTCGAAGATTCAACCGGAACTTCGCTCCTTGACCGGCCAGATTGATGAGGACCTTAACGATCTCGCTCCGGTTTCGGGCAGTTTCTCGCATACTCTTCGCGCTGAGATCGGAGTTAGGGGAAAGGAGGGGGCTGATGTGTTTGAGTTCGATGTGTGCTCCCCAGAATGGCTTGATAGTGAGTTGAATTTCTATTCTGTTCTCCCAGGCGGTCCGCGTCTCATCACAAGGAGGTTCGATCCTGAGGTAATCGAGAATTACGTTCGGAAACGGTTGATGCATGCAACTGGCCCTGATTGGGCGACAGTCGCTACTAGGATTGGACAATGGTCACGTTGGGAATTCGAGGACTACAACAAGTGACCTCGGCTGCCGAACCAATTGCAGACATTCGCAAGAATCCATTTTTTGAGCGCGTTTCGTGACCATCACCGAAACAGCCTACGCCAAAATCAACCTTGCGCTGCATGTCCGCAGGCGCAGGGACGACGGCTATCACGAGCTTGAGACGCTGTTTGCCTTTGTGGGTGCAGGCGACACTCTGAGCGCCCACGCGGCGGATCAGGACCGTGTGAGTACCGTTGGCGAGTTTGCGGGCGGGATCGACAATCCATTTGACAATCTGGTGAGCAAGGCGCTTGGCCTGCTGCCCCGTTCTGGCGGTCTCGACATTACACTGGAAAAGAACTTGCCCGTTGCGGCTGGTCTGGGCGGCGGGTCTGCTGACGCGGGCGCGCTGTTCCGCATTGTCGAGCAAGCACACGGCCTCCCCGATGATTGGCAGGAACGCGCGGCAAAGCTGGGCGCGGATGTGCCATGCTGTGTGCGCAGTGAAACCGTTGTCGGAAGAGGCACAGGCACCGAGCTCGAACCCATCGAAAGCGATCTGGGCGGAATGGCTGTGTTGCTCGTCAATCCGCGCGTGCCCGTTTCCACTGGCCCTGTGTTCAAGGCGTGGGATGGCAAGGATCGCGGCGCGCTGCCCGAAGGAAACGCCCGTCAAATCGCTCAATCCGGGCGCAACGATCTGCGCGATCCGGCAATTCAGATATGCCCGCAAATTGCCGATGTTCTGACCGAGCTTGAGCGCGATAAGCCTTGGAAGTTTGAAATGTCGGGATCAGGGGCCACATGTTTCGCATTGTATGACAACACCGCAGCGCGCGATGAAGCCGCGCGCCGGATCGCAGGGGCGCATCCGGACTGGTGGCAAATGACAGGGAAACTTAGATGATCGATGGCGTTCCATACCGGCAAGTCGGTGAACCCAGGCGCGGCGGGCTTGTCTGTGTAGCCGATCATGCATCCAATTTTGTGCCGGATGATATCTCGCTCGGCCTTGCGAGGGGCTTGATCGACAGCCACATCGCGGTTGATATCGGTGTTGCGGGCGTCGCAGAACGCATGGCGAGGCGGCACAATATCCCAGCGCATCTGGCCGAGGTCAGCCGCCTCGTCGTCGATTTGCACCGGGAGGAGGATCACCCCGGCGTTGTGCCGACGACAAGCGACGGGCATTTGATCCCCGGCAATATCGGTGCCGATCTCGAGGGACGGCTCAAGACCTACTATCGCCCTTATCACGACGCGCTGGAAAAGTGGCTGGACGATGCTGCGCCCGAACTTATCATCTCCTTGCACAGTTTCACGCCAAAACTTGAAACGAGCAATGAAGAGCGGCCATGGGAAGTTGCGCTGCTTTACAACACGGACGATCGGGCCGCGCGCCACGCGATCCGCTTGTTTGGCGAGCTTGGGCTGAATGTCGGCGATAACGAGCCTTACTCTGGCACAGAATTGAACGCGACGATGAACCGCCATGCGGAGGCAAAGGGGCGGCATTACTGCGCAATCGAGGTGCGTCAGGACCTGATCGGAACCCGCGCAGAACAAGCTCGGTATGCCGCAATGATCGCAGACGTATGCGGAAGGGTTGCGCTCGCGCTCGACTAACGGCAGTGCTGTTTCCCAGATAGAGCCTTACGGGAAACAAAATGTCGTTCGATAAATCGAAATTGCCTAGCCGCCACGTATCCGTTGGTCCGGAGCGTGCACCCCACCGCTCCTATTATTACGCGATGGGGATGACGGAAGAAGACATCGCGCGCCCCTTCGTAGCGGTCGCCAGCGCGGGCAATGACAGCGCGCCTTGCAATACCACGCTAGACCCGCAGGCGAATATCTGCCGCGAGGGTGTAATCGAGGGCGGGGGCACTCCGCGCCGTTTCAACACTATCACCGTGACCGATGGCATTGCGATGGGTCATCAAGGCATGAAAAGCTCGCTGATCAGCCGCGAGATTATCGCCGATTCCGTTGAAGTATCGGTTCGCGGTCACTGTTACGACGCGCTGGTCGGCTTCGCGGGCTGCGACAAAAGTCTGCCGGGCATGATGATGTCGATGTTGCGCCTGAATGTCCCGAGCATCTTTGTGTACGGTGGGTCGATCCTGCCGGGCACCTACAAGGGTGAAGATGTCACTGTTGTCGATGTGTTTGAAAAAGTCGGTCAGCACGCGGCGGGCAATTGTCCGCTTCAGGAGCTGATCGCGCTCGAAAAGGTTGCGTGTCCGGGCCACGGCGCGTGTGGCGGTCAGTTTACCGCCAATACCATGGCCTGCGTTGGAGAAGCGATTGGATTGTCGCTTCCAAACAGCAATATGTCACCAGCCCCTTACAAATCACGTGAGGAGATCGCGCGCGCTGCTGGGCGTCAGGTTATGAAGCTTATCGAGCTCAATTTGCGCCCCCGCGATATTTGCACGCGCGAAGCGTTCGAGAACGCTGCTCGCGTCGTTGCGGCGACTGGTGGTTCGACCAATGCGGCGCTCCACTTGCCAGCCATGGCGAGCGAGGCGGGTATCGATTTCGATCTTTTCGATGTCGCCGAAATCTTCAAATCGACGCCTTACATCGCCGACCTTAAGCCCGGCGGGAAGTATGTCGCCAAGGACATGCACGAGGCAGGCGGGGTCTATATGGGCATGAAGACGCTTCTCGACGGCGGTTTCCTCGATCCCAATCCGATGACGGTCACCGGCAAGACGCTGGGCGAGAATATCGAAGAGATCACGTGGAACCCCGATCAAAAGGTGTTCTACGACGTGAAAGCGCCAATCACACCAACCGGCGGCGTTGTCGGCCTGAAAGGCTCGCTCGCACCGGACGGCGCTATCGTAAAGGTTGCTGGCATGGACCGGCTGCAATTCACCGGCCCCGCTCGCGTATTTGATTGCGAGGAAGATGCCTTCGCCGCGGTTGAAAGGCGTGACATTGCCGAAGGCTGCGTGATCGTCATTCGCTACGAGGGCCCCAAAGGCGGCCCTGGCATGCGCGAAATGCTCTCCACCACCGCTGCGCTTTATGGGCAAGGTATGGGCGAGAAAGTCGCGCTGATCACCGATGGCCGCTTCTCTGGCGCGACGCGCGGCTTCTGCATCGGCCATGTCGGACCGGAAGCGGCGGAATGCGGACCTATCGCGCTCGTCGAAGATGGCGATACAATCAGCATTGATGCCGAAGCTGGCACTATCGATTTGGATATTGATGCTGCCGTTCTCGAAGAGCGCCGCAAGAACTGGAAGCCGCGCACGAATGATTACCAATCCGGCGCGCTATGGCGGTATTCGCAAACAGTGGGGCCGGCTCGTGACGGTGCCTTGACCCACCCGGGAGCCAAGAATGAAACACATGTCTTCGCGGATATTTAGTGCTGCAATTGCATCGCTGAGTGTTGTCGCTTGCGGTCCGGAAAGCCCTGAGCCGCAGGGCGCAGATATCGAATGTGCGATTGGAGCAGGGGCGGATTTTGCCAGTGTCTGCACTTTGGAACGTTCAGCAGATAGCGATACCGTTTCATTCCTGATCCATCACCCCGATGGCGGCTTTCGGCGTATCGAATACGATATGGCCAAAGACGAAATCGGTGTGGGCGGCGGGGCTGACCCGTTGAAAGTAAGCGAGGCGAGCACCGATGAAATTGCAGAGTTCGCAATCGGTACAGATCGCTACCGTGTCCCCTCGACCATGTTGAGATCGCCCGCGCAGTGATTTCTCCGCAAGTCCTCACCGTTGCTCAGATGCAGGCCGCTGAACAGGCTTTGTTTGACGCTGGCATATCGGTCGAGGAATTGATGGAAATCGCCGCAAGTGGTGCCGCGGAGTGGATCCGCCGAATAGCTGCTGGGCGATCGATCACGATCCTGTGCGGGCCGGGCAATAATGGCGGCGATGGTTATGTCATCGCGCGGAAAATGCGCGAATTTGGCAACGCAGTTCAGGTTGTCGCTCCGCTGCCGCCTAAGACAGATGCGGCGTCTGCCGCGCGTAAGACTTGGAATGGAAAGGTCGCCACATCCGGCGGCGCGATAACAGGCGAAGTCTTCGTCGATTGTCTTTTTGGTTCCGGCCTGTCCCGGTCTCTCACCGCGGAACATGCGCTGTTGCTGCGCGACTTGGCCGAGCGCCACACGACCGTCATTGCAGTGGATGTTCCTTCTGGCGTCGACAGCGACACCGGAAAGCTACTCAATGATCGCCTGCCGGATTACGATGTCACTCTGGCGCTGGGTGCTTGGAAATTCGCGCATTGGTCTCTCCCCGCGCGCTCTGTGATGGGCACAAAGCGTCTTATTCCAATCGGTGTCACACCGATTGAAGATGCCGTGCAGCTTATCCAGGCTCCAACATTTGCAGCGCCAAAGCCTGACGCGCATAAATACACGCGCGGGCTATGTGCTGTTGTAGGCGGTGACATGCCCGGTGCCGGGCTTCTCGCTTGCCAGTCCGCGATGCGCGCAGGAGCAGGGTACGTGAAGCTTATCAGGCACGAATGCGAAGGCGCACCGGCGGGTCTGGTCGTTGATCCATCACCGCTCAAGGTTGCCGGTGAAGACAGGCGCATCCGGTCGCTGCTTATCGGACCGGGACTTGGCCGACATGAGGGGGCTGAAAAGGCGCTCGAAACTGTCATCCGCCAAGGGCACAGATTGGTGCTGGATGCGGATGCCCTGGTTCTTCTACGGCCCGGAATGCTTGATCCCGATGTTGATGTGCTTGCCACTCCGCATGACGGCGAGTTGGAGCATCTGTGCAAGAATTTCTCGGTAATCGCTGAAGGGAGAATGGCGCGAGCAAAGGCGCTGGCCGCAGTCAGCGGTATGGTGATCTGCGCAAAGGGCCCTGATACGATTGTGGCCGATCCCGATGGCCGGGTGGCTCTGGCACCGCCTGCATCCAGTTGGCTGTCTGTGGCTGGGACCGGAGATGTTCTTGCCGGAATTGCCGCAAGCAGAATGGCCACGGGTTCAGATCCATTTGAAGCAGCTTGCGAAGCCGTATGGCTCCATGGAGAGGCTGCGAGACGCTGCGGCGCAATGTTTACTGCAGAAGACCTCGCCAACGCGGTATCGAGCGCCTATCGGGCGTGTCTGTGAGTACATCTGAGACAATTCTTCGAATAGCGGCCAAGGGCGACGGCGTAACCGCATCGGGCAACCACTTGGCGGGTGCATTGCCCGGTGACGAGATTGATGCCGGGTCAATCGTCGTTAAGGGCCCGCATCATGTCGACCCGCCATGCCCGCACTATGGGACTTGTGGCGGATGCCAGTTGCAGCATGCGGATGAGAGTGTTCTTGCGCAATTTGTGCGCGATCGCGTCGCTAACGCGGCCAAGGGGCAGGGGCTGGAGCCCGAAGAGTTTCTCCCCGAACACCTATCTCCGCCAAAGTCACGCCGCCGCGCCACGCTCCACGCAATGCGCACACAAAAGGGCGCGTTGCTGGGATATCGGGAAAACGGGTCGCATCGGATAGTCGATTTGCGCGAATGCCCTGTGATCGCGCCTGAACTCGCAGGGTTGATCACGCCGCTCAGAAAATTTGTCGCTGCGCATGGGCCAAAGAAGGGTGCCATCGATGTTCAAATGGCGCTCTGCGATCAAGGGATCGATCTCGGCCTGGCAAACTTCCCTTTGGAAGGCTTAGAAGCAATTGAGACTTCGCTGGATTTTGCGCGTGAAAATGGCCTTGCCCGGCTAACTTTGGATCAGGGCTATGGACCGGAGGCGCAATGGGAGCCGGAGCCGGTGACAATCACGCTGTCCGGTGTGCCCATCCCGATGCCAGCGGGGTCTTTCCTTCAGGCGACACGCGACGCAGAGATGTGCATGATCGCGGATGCAAGCGATTGGATTGGCGATGCAAAGCTTGTCGCTGATCTCTTCTCCGGCCTCGGGACATTTGCCTTCGCATTGAGGGAAGGGCGAAAGGTCCTCGCCGCAGAAGCCGATCAGGCAGCCTATCTCGCCTGCAAAGCTGGTGCTTCACGGTCCGGCGGGACCGTTCATCCGATCCATCGCGATCTGTTCCGGAGCCCATTGATGCCCGATGAAATCGGACGGTTTGATGCGGTTGTTCTCGACCCGCCTCGGGCAGGTGCGAAGTCACAGATTGAACAAATCGCAGCTAGCACGGTGCCGCGCGTCGTCTATGTCAGTTGCAATCCATCAAGCTGGGCACGCGATGCAGCGACATTGGCAGAGGCTGGTTTTAAACTGGCTAAACTGCGGCCTGTTGGTCAGTTCCGCTGGTCAACCCATGTTGAGCTGGTCAGCCTGTTCGAACGATAGGCTTTAGGCTCGCAATGCCGCCAATATCTGCGCATCAAGCCAGTCTTTGTGCTCAGGATCGACATAGGCATGTGTGCCGCCTTCGCAGCGTGAGATGCGTTTGTCGTTCTTGTCCCAACCGTTTTCGAAAACCTGTGCTGTCCGGTCCGCTGTCGCAAGCAAGATGCTGATATGGCCATCAAAACTATCGATTCCGGCTCGAAGTTCTTCGGCCAAAGAGGAGGGTGGGGGCTCGCTGCGGATAGATTTTGCCAATCCGCGCACCAATTTGCCCAAATTGACCCCGCCTCGCACAAGACGCGCGAGCTCTTTGGGGTTTTTCAGTTTTGCAGCATATCTGGCGCGGATCGCGGCGGGTGGCGGCGAAGCATCATCTTCGTCACCCTGATCGCTATCTTCGATTGTCCAAGGGTTCGATAGGATTAATCCATCAAAGCCAGCGCCGCTTGAAAGCATCAGCGCTGAGGCTGCATCGCAGTTTCCGAAGCCTATTACCCGCTCAACCTGCGGTGCTATTGCCCGAAAAGCGGTTAGGGCCGCTTCAATGTCTTTGGCGGATTTTCTGAAACCCCGGTTTTCACCCTCGCTGTCACCCACCCCGCGCCTATCAAACCGGAAGACAGGGAATCCTTTTTGAGCGATCCGCGTTGCCAAATGGGATTGTCCGGAAAAAGCACCCGACCGGATTTCATTGCCACCGCTGACGATTAGCAGTCCAGTCGTCCCCGGAGCGGTATCGAGCGATCCTGCCAGTTTCAGGCTGCCACAGCCAAAGTCGAGTGCGAGGCGGCTCATTCCGGCTTGCCTAGGTCTTCGAGGATGGCAGTGGCAAGTGCGTCGGCCTGAGACGGTGCTTCATCTGGCTCGGCGCGAAGCCAAAGCCCGGATCCTCCGACGAGCGACTGCTCAATCGTAACAATCGTTTGGGTTTGCAAGGGTTCGGCTTTTTCGAGTTCTCGGTACAGGGTCGCATTGAGAGGCCAGCCGGCAAGAACTACTCCCTCCGCGCGACCAATTTCGGCAAGCCCATCAAGAGTCTCGACCTTACCGGCCTCTTTGCTGGCAATCGTTCGCGCGCGCAGCATGCCTCTTAGGAGCTTCGCCCCGGATTGCGGAGCATAGCTCCACCCTGTCGCAGTCTCAGGCAGCAGAATAGCACCGCTTCGAACAGCAAGAAAATGAGTAATTTCAAAGTTCTGGGCAGCATTTTTGATACACGCTTTCCAAAGCTCTAGAGACTGCTGATCAAGCGGTCTGATGCTTTCGTTCCACCCTGGTAAATCGGGCAGCACGCAAGTGATTTCATTCTCTGCAAGGCGACGCATTACCTCGGCAAGTTGCCGCCGTAACTTGTTGTGCTCGTCAAAAAGGGGCGGGATCACCAGAATGCGTGCAACGGCCCCGTCACCGATATGCAAAGCGAGTTCGTCTCCGGTCCCGCCGCCGGGGAGGGGGCAAGGCCAGTCAGAAATCATTGAAAGGTCTCAGCCTTCAATGATTTTCGCTTCTGCAAAGGCAAGCAGACCGCCGTAGGTTTCCAACATTTCGCCATCGACATCATCATCTTCGATCACGATATCAAGCTGGTCTTCCATTTCGGTTAGCAACCCAGCAACGGCCATAGAATCGAGCTCGGGCAAGTGTCCGAAAAGGCCGGATTCGGCATCAAACTCGTTCGCAATGTCGGCATCAATGCCGAGCACTGCGACGAGAATGTCTTTCAGCTTAAGATCAATTTTAGTGCGGCTCATGCCGAGCGCGTCTGTTTCAGGCGCAGTTGCGGCGCTTTCAGTGTCATCAGACGCTTCATTGCTGACAGGTGTGGTGCTCATGCCAGTATTGACCCCTTGCATTCGGCAACGACCGCTGGAGCTTCCGGCATTGTGCCATTACCCCGTTCTTGTGGAGCGCGCCTTAGCCAGAGCGGGGTTCGCGTGCAAGTTCCGGTACGTCTGCCGCCCTTAGCCGTCCCAAAGCGAGCCTGCCCAAATCAAGCCAACCTTTTGGCGAACGCATGTTGAGGCAATCGATTTGATAGCGGGGCCGGGTGCCGCCCATCCAATCCGCTTTGTAGGGTTGATCGCCAGTGCCAAAATCGACCAGTTTGACCTTATCCGTATCGATCACGCGCTCGAAAAGGGCTGCGGTTAGGGTCGTACCCGCCGACAGGTTTTTATGGCTTTCAAGGTGTGCGAGCTTGTGAATGTAGGCAATTCTGTTTTCGACGGTCCAGAACTGGGCCGCGATTGCCTCGCCCTCGTGGAATGCCATGCCGAGCCGTAAGCGACCAGCTGCCGCCTCTTGCTTGGCATACTCTCGCAGCATGTCCGGATGCCCTTCAGTTGGCTTCCAACTCGACTCGTAGATGCGTTCGTATTGCTCCCATGCGTCGGGATCGAAATCGCTCATAATCGAGACCGAAACCTTCTTCGCTTTTCGCTTTAGCGTGGTGCGAAGGCGGCCAGGGCGGTCTGCCCAGTATTCCGAGAAGGTCCTGCCATTCACAGGCAAGAAGTGGTTCGTGTCACAAGTGGTGACTTCAACACGCCATCCTGCGGCGGTGAAAGCATGGGCAAGCCGTGTGGCCGAGCCATCTTCATCCGGCACCTGATCCAGAGTCACTCTGTGAGAACGCGTTTTAAGCCGTGAAGCTATGGACCGGATTGCCTGATCGCCAGCGGGTGAGCGCTCGGTGAGCGCCCTCCAGGTGAAACTGTACCAGTTTCGAAGTGACGCAATGCGTCCGTTTGATTCGGCTAGAAACAGCGCAGCAGTCTGTTTTGTGTCCGTCGCCGAAGCAATAAGAGGCGTTAAACCTGTCTCTTCCAGCCGTTTGAACCACTCCACCCGGTCAAAAGGGCTTTCGGCATGGGTAGCGAGATCTTGCAAAGACTGGCCTTGCAAGACGTTAACGCTATCGTGATACCTAACTTTCATCGCCCGAATGTGCTCCACGGAACTTCATGACTGACCACTCAAAACCAACTGATACCGCTCTTGATAGCGCGCCGCGACCGTTGGATCACCTTGCTGAATTGGCAGGTGAGGGCGGATACGGTGCGCGTCCGGCACTGGTCTTGCGCGGAGGCACTCTTAACCACGATGAGTTAAGACAGCGTGTCGATTGGATTGCAGGCTGGTTGGCGCGCGAAGTTCCAGAGCAAGGTGCCCGGGTGGCGACATGGGCAGCGAAGGGGGAACTGACCTGTCTGATGCCGCTGGCTGCGGCGCGTGCAGGGATGGTCCATGTGCCGATCAATCCTCTGCTGAAGCGGGCCCAAGCAGCGCATATTCTCTCCGATAGCGGTGCAGTGATGCTGATCGGAACGAAATCGCGTGTCGGTTCACTGCAAGATGATGATCTGCCTAGCGATTGCGTAGTTCTGGAAGAATCTGAGTTTCTGGGCGCTGCCCAAAGCGCGGCGCTAACGCATGGCCCGTCGGAGCGCGATCCGGATGAACTGACCGCCATTCTGTACACCAGCGGCTCCACCGGACGCCCCAAGGGCGTGATGCTCAGTCATACGAACCTGTGGCTGGGCGCCGTGAGCGTTGCGCACTATCTTAGGATGGCTCAGGATGATGTGACTTTGGCCGTGCTGCCATTGTCATTCGATTACGGCCAGAACCAGCTGCTTTCTACTTGGCATGCAGGCGGCAGCGTGGTGCCGCTCGACTTTCTGTTTCCGCGCGATGTGGCGAAGGCTTGCGCGAAACACTCGATTACTACTCTGGCGGCGGTTCCTCCGCTTTGGGTTCAGCTGACCGAGATTGATTGGCCGCAAGAGGCGGTTGCCTCAATGCGCCGTATGACAAATAGCGGCGGCGCGCTGACTACTGATCTGGTAGATGATCTGACAGGTATTTTCCCTGAAGCCGATTTGTACCCGATGTATGGTTTGACCGAGGCGTTTCGCTCGACCTTTCTTGATCCGCAATTGGTGCAAAAGCACCCAACATCAATGGGTAAAGCGATTCCCTTCGCAGAGATTCTTGTGATTGACGATGATGGCCAGGTTGCCGATCCAAGTGAAGAGGGTGAGCTGGTTCATTGCGGTCCATTGGTCGCGCAAGGGTATTGGCAAGATCCCGAGCGGACGGCCCAGCGGTTTAAGCCCGCGCCTACACAATCGAAATTCGGCGGGACTGCTGTCTGGTCCGGCGACAGGGTGAAACGCGATGAGAACGGCCTGCTCTATTTTGTCGGGCGACGCGACGCGATGATCAAAAGCGCCGGAAACCGGATTAGCCCGCAAGAGATCGAAGAGGCTGCGATTGCCACCGATCTGGTCGCTGAAGCTGTTGCTCTCGGCCTGCCAGACGAGCGGTTAGGGCACGCAGTGCATCTTGTTGTTCGCGGAACCGACAACGATGAAGAACGAGCCGAATTGCCGAAGCGATTAAAACAGGACTTGCCGAATTTTATGCAACCTCAAACGATCCATTGGCGCAAGGCGATGCCGCTCAATCCCAATGGAAAGATCGATCGAACCGCGCTTTATCGCGAATTGTCTGAGGAGAAAGCGGCATGAAGACCAAGCCACTCGGACCAATTCCCGCAGGGTATTCCGCAATTGATGGCGAATTGGCGATTGCAGGACGAAAAGCGAGCGAGCTCGTCAAGCTGGCTGGCCGGACACCGCTGTTCGTCTATTCGCGTGAGCGATTGAGCGCACGGATGGCGGAATTGCGCGCTGCTTTGCCCTCACGCATCGGAGTGAACTACGCAATCAAGGCCAACCCGCATCCGGAGGTAATCCGGCATATGGAGCCGCTGGTGGATGGCTTCGACATCGCGTCTTCAGGCGAACTTGCGATGACTGAGGCTGCCGGAATTGATGCGAAACGGGTCAGTTTTGCTGGGCCGGGCAAGCGGGATGATGAGCTTGAGGCCGCTATTTCAGCGGGCGTTACGCTCAACTGCGAGTCCGAAGGCGAAGCGAAACGCTCGCTTACGATCGCCCACCGCATTGGTAAGACCCCTAGAATAGCGATCCGGGTCAATCCGTCTTTCGAGCTGAAAGGTTCAGGCATGAAGATGGGCGGCGGCGCAAAACAATTTGGCGTCGATGCTGACAAAGTCCCGGCCTTGGCGCGCAAGATTATCGCGCAGGGCGCGGAATGGCGCGGTCTTCATATCTTCACTGGCAGTCAGGCGCTGAATGCCGATGCGATCATAGAGGCGCAGGGTAACGTGCTGAATTTAGCGGCGGAACTGGCGCGTGAGATTGGCGTGCCCTTGCCAAAGTTGAACATGGGCGGGGGGCTTGGGATCCCTTACTTCCCAGGCGACGAGCCTGTTGATCTTCGCGCGATCGGTTCCGCTTTGCACGACCATGTCGCTGATCTACCCGCAGAACTTGTCGAAACCGAGCTTTGCCTTGAACTCGGACGCTTTCTGGTCGGTCAGGCAGGTGTTTATCTCTGCCGTGTCATCGACCGTAAGGAGAGCCACGGCACTACCTACCTTGTGACCGATGGCGGTTTGCACCACCAACTCGCTGCGTCGGGCAATTTCGGCACGGTTGTGCGCCGCAATTATCCCGTCGCGATCGCAAGCCGTTTCGATGCCGAAGCGGACGATGTGGTTAACGTTGTCGGGTGCTTGTGCACGCCGCTCGACAGGCTTGCTGATCTGGCCCATTTGCCGCGCGCAGACGTTGGCGATCTTGTCGCAGTGTTTTGTGCAGGTGCCTATGGAGCGACCTCTTCACCCTCGGCATTCTTGGGTCATGGGGCAGCGGAAGAGCTGCTGATCTAGGTTTACGTTAACGCCTGTTAAACCTCTGTCCCGAAACGGGATAGAAGGTGAAATCAGGCGATATCACTAATATTATGTTCACCATTTTCAGCCAGAGAGATCGGGTCATTCGCGTGCCCCGGTACAGCAGGTCGCTCCTGCATCCACGTATCGAGGCCCGCCGAACCAAGGCCAAGGATACGTATCGATGCTTAATTCGCTGTCTCTCACCCGCCTCGCTACCATTGCTGTAGCTCCCATCGCGTTAGCCGCGTGCGCTGGCGGGCCGAGCACACAACTTCCTGCTGCGACATTCTCTACAGGAGGCGTCGAGGCGCCGACCGAAGACTATATTCTCGGTCCGCTGGATCAGATCACTGTCCATGTTTGGCGCAATCCTGAACTGTCGGCTGAAGACATTCAGGTGCGTCCCGATGGCCGCATCACAATTCCGCTGGTTCAGGATATGGTCGCCGTTGGCAAGACACCGACCCAGTTGCAGGACGACATCAAGGAATCGCTGAGCGAGTATATCGAGCAGCCGATCGTTTCGGTTATCGTGAACGAGTTCAACGGCGCTCTCCCTCAACAAATCCGCATTACCGGCGCGGGCGCAGAGCCAGCTGCTCTTGCATACCGTGCAAACATGACAGTGCTTGATGCGATGATCGCAGTGGGCGGTCTGGGTGAGTTTGCTGCGGGCAACCGGGCGACCCTTACTCGCTACGAAACTGAGCTCGGCGAGAACAAGACGTACCGACTGCGCCTAAAGGATCTCCTGAACAAAGGTGATGCCACCGCCAACGTCGCGCTGAAACCGGGCGATACCATTTCCATTCCGGAGAGCCGTTTCTAACGGGCGCGCTGATATATGAACGAGATTATCGAAGAACTGCGCACAGCGCTCTACTCGGTCTGGCACAGGCGCTGGATTGCGATTGCTGTCGCCTGGGGCATTTGCCTGCTTGGCTGGCTTGCAGTTTCCACCATCCCAAACTCCTACGAATCGAAAGCGCGCATCTACGTTGACGTTGATGATGTGCTTTCGGAGCAGCTGGGCTTGGCAGGCGACGGCCGCGAAGAGATCATGAAGGTTCGCCAGACTCTGGTGAGCACGAAAAACCTCAAGAAGGTTATCAGTTCGACCAAGCTCGGCGAGGAAATCACCGAAGCGACCCAGATGGACTCTGCGGTGGCCGACCTTGCCGAACGGGTAGAAGTCACCAGTCAACAGGACAACCTGTTCGAAATCGTGGCGACAGTGGGCAAAAGCCGTTTGTCAGACGCGGAAAACGCGGTGCTTGCGCGTAATGTCGTACAAAAGCTGCTGGATATTTTCCGTGAGGAACACATCTCCGGCAACCGCGCGAGCATCAACGGTGCGATTGCCGAGCTTGATGATCAACTCGAGGAGCGCAAAGCGGAACTCGAAGCCGCCGAACAGCGACGGCTAGCATTTGAAGCGCAATACCCTGACCTGATTGGTGGTTCGGAAACGCTTTCGACCAAAATCCAGCAGGCGCGCACAGAATTGCGCGATATTGATGCTGATCTCGCCGCAGCAACCAGCTCGCTGGCATCTGTAAGCAGCCAGCTCGCAAGCACGCCGCGTACGATCGCGGGCGGCGCGAATGCCACCGGACCTCGCGCGGCATTGCTACAAGCGCAAAGCCAGCTTGCCGAGCTTCGCGGACGCGGCCTGAAAGACGGCCACCCGGATGTGATCGCGACAACCAAACAAGTTGTTTTGCTGCGTCAGCAGGTTGAACGGGCTGGTCCAGACGATGCCGGTGGTACGCCTAATCAGGCATATTCATCGCTTTTGGCTATTCGTTCGGATCGTCAGGCATCTGTTGAAGCGCTTCAGGCACGCCGCGCGGCTCTTCAGTCGACAATTGCCTCGCTCATGGCCAGCCAAGCGAGCGAACCGGAAGTCGCCGCAGAAGCAAACCGCATCAGCCGCGATTATGAGGTGCTTCAGAAAAACTATGAAGATCGCCTCCAGGATCGCGAAGAGCTGCGGACCCGCGGCAACGTCGTCGACGAGACAAGCCAGTACAAATTCGATCTGATTGACCCACCTGTCGTGCCTCAGAAGCCAGCGGCGCCGAACCGTCCGTTGCTTTTGCTCGGCGTGTTGATCGTTGGTCTCGGTGGCGGTGCTGCTGCGGCGTATGGTTTGGGTCAATTCAAATCGAGCTTTGCAACGCCGCAAAAGCTGGAACGTACTTTTGATATGCCGGTGATCGGGTCAGTTTCGCTCACCATTTCCGAAACCGCGCGTGCGCTTAAGCGGCGCCGCTTCAAACAATTCGCCGGGGCCTGTGCTGGTCTGGTCGGAGTGTTCGTCATTCTGCTCGCGATCGAGGTTGTCTCGGTCGGAACAGTGGCGTGATCGGGCTCGGAGGAAACAGAACATGACCGAACAGAGCAAGATCAACAAAGACACCGCAAAACGCGCTTCTCTTTTGGAGCGTGCCGACCGTGTATTTGGATTGGACGACCTTGGCCCGGCCAAGGTGCCTAGCAACCTGCCGAAACCAAGCCGGCCTGTCGTTCCACCGCAACCAGTGGCCAAACAGCCTGTTGCGGTTCCAGCTTCGCAAATTCCTGTTGCGGCAGCTTCTGCACAGCCTGTTCCACAACCAGCGTCTGAACCTCAGCCAGAGCCAGCCGTCGCTTTGTCGGGTCCGTATCACGACATCGAACGCTGGAATCTGAAAGATGCAGGTCTGATCGTGCCAGAGGATCCGGTCACGGCGCTGCTCGAAGAATTCCGCATTGTTAAGCGCGACATTATTGCCGACGCACGGGCCAGACGGGACTCAAAACAGCGCCGCATTCTGGTGTGTTCACCGCATCAGGGCGAAGGCAAAACCTTCTGCGCTATCAATCTTGCAATCGCACTTGCAGCGGAGCGAGATGTGGAAGTCTTGCTCGTCGATGCCGATGTAATCCGTCCTTCCGTGGCCAATCGCCTCGGGCTGGAGGTGCAGCGCGGTTTGATGGATGCGCTCGCAAACCCTTCTTTGCGTCCTGAGAAACTCGCGATCCAGACAGACATTGATGGTCTGTTTGTTCTGCCTGCCGGCGCGACGGGCCCCAACGATGCGGAATATCTTGCAAGCGAACGTACTGGCGAGATTTTGGACCGCCTCACGCGCGGTGCACCCAATCGCTACGTCATTTTCGATACACCGCCAGCGCTGGCCGCTTCTGCTGCGGCGGAACTGGCGTCTCATGTTGGTCAGACCGTTCTTGTGGTTCGTGCCGATGAAACCAGCCGGGCCGCGCTGGAAGACGCGCAGCAGCTGCTGTCGGCCTGCCAGAATATCAAACTGTTGCTCAACGCAACCCACTTCAGTCCATCCGGTCGCCGCTTCGGCGATTACGGCGAAAGGGAGGAATGATCATGAAGAGCATTCGCACCTGCTTACTCATCGGAGCGTTCGGCGCTCTTGTTCCAGCCACAGCTTACGCTCAGGAAGCGGAAGCAGAGGAGGCGCCTCGCGTTGTCTCTGTTCAGCCGTATATTGAGGTCAATCAAATCCTCTCCGCCGAGCTGCAACCCGGCAATGACGTTGTTACTTTCACTCAGATCGCCACAGGCGTTGATGTGAATGCGCAAGGCCGCAACAGCGGAGCATCGGTTTCGGTGCGCTATGAGCGCAACATCAGTTACGGCGATGACAATGTTGATACGAACACCGTGAGCGGCATCGCGCGCGGTTATGTATCACTGATCCCGCGCGCGCTGACATTTGAAGCTGGCGGTCTTGCCAGCCGCACCCGAGTTGACGGGGGCGGGGCGGTTTCGCCCAATCCGCAGGCAAGCGAAGATGCGGCTAGCCAACTCTACAGCGTTTATGCTGGACCAAGCCTGAGCACTCAGGTTGGATCAGTCGAAGTGTCGGGCCTTGCCCGCGTTGGCTACAACCGCTTCGAAGCAGACAACACCGTGTTCGACCAGAACGGCGATCCAGTCGACGTGTTTGACGACAGTGTGACCTACAACGCTCAATTGCGGGCGGGAACGCGCGCTGGCGATCCATTGCCAGTCGGCGTCGGCGTCACAGGCGGCTTCTATCAGGAAGATATCTCCAACCTCGATCAGCGGGTTCGCGACGTATATGTTCGCGGCGACGTAACTTTGCCGGTTACGGATTCGCTCGCACTGGTCGGCGGCGTTGGATACGAAAACGTCGAAGTGTCGAGCCGCGATGCTCTTCGCGATGTGAACGGCGATCTGGTTCGCGATGCTTCCGGACGCCTTGTCACAGACGAAGCGTCACCGCGCATCCTTGCTTTTGATGTCGATGGTTTGCTTTGGGATGTGGGCGCGCTCTGGCGTCCAAGCTCGCGCACCTCGCTCGCTGCAAGTGTCGGTCGTCGTTACGATTCAACCACATATTACGGCAGCTTCAGTTACGCGCCGAGCAGCCGCAGTTCCTTCAACGTCAATGTCTATGACGGTGTCAGCGGCTTTGGTGGCCGCCTGAACAATGCGCTCGCTGATCTCGGGACTGACTTCGATGTTCTTAGGAACCCGGTTAGCGGTGACTTTGGCGGTCTTGTAAGCGGACAAGAGGGCTCTGGCCTCGTCAATTCGCTTGGTTCCGTCCGTTCGTCCGCGTTCCGCGGTCGCGGCGTCAATGCCAGCTACCAACGCAACATCGGCACAGCTACCGCAGTCATCGGCGCTGGATATGACCGGCGCGAGTTCATCGGCGCAGCGGGCACCGTGCTGGAAGCGGTCGATGGCGTGATTGACGAAAGCTATTACATCGCTGGCGGCATCAACCGTCCGATCGGTCGCAGCGCGACCTTTGCTGCGAACGCTTACGTTAATTGGTTCGATAGCGGCACCGACAATGGCGATGCGACAGGCTTTGGCGCTTCGGCAGCTTATGGTCGTTCGCTCACCAACAAGCTGACCGCGCGCGCGGCGGTTTCCGTCGATTATATCGATAGCGACTTCACAGTCGAAGACTTTGCCACTGCAACCGCGTTGCTTGGCCTGCGCTACAACTTCTGATCCTTGGAGCTATACACTCATGTACGATCATTTTTACGGGTTTAGCGGGCGGCCATTTCAGCTGACTCCAGATCCCGAATTCTATTTCGAGAGTTCGAGCCACAAAAAGGCGATGTCCTATCTCGGATATGGTTTGAACCAGGGCGAAGGCTTTGTGGTGATTAGCGGAGAAGTCGGTGCTGGTAAGTCGACACTGGTGGCTCACCTTATGGAGCGGACCAATCCAGAAGAGCTGACCGTCGCGCAGGTTGTAACCAGCGCTCTGGACGGCGGCGAGTTGATCCATGTGATCGCGCAGGCTTTTGGCATTCATGTTGAAGGCAAGGACAAAGCAAACGCGTTGGGTGCGATCGAGCGTTTTCTGCAAGAGGAAGCGCGCGAAGGTAAGCGTTGTTTGCTGATCGTGGATGAATGCCAGAGCCTAGACCTTACGGCTCTGGAAGAAATGCGGATGCTGTCGAACTTCCAACTGGGTTCGCACCCGCTGCTTCAGACGCTTTTGCTTGGTCAGCCGGAATTTCGCCGTACGCTTGCCCAGCATCCTGATCTCGATCAGCTGCGCCAGCGAGTGATCGCGTCGCATCATCTTGAAGCATTGGATGCAGAAGAAGTCGAAGACTACATCCTACACCGTCTGAAACATGTCGGATGGGAAGGGCGGCCAACACTTCGCCCCGGCCTCCTTCCTGCATTGTTTGAGGCGACCGATGGCATTCCGCGCCGCGTTAATCAGGTGATGAACCGCCTTCTTTTGCTGGGTGCAATCGAAGAGCAAGACGCCTTGACGACCGAGATGCTGGAAGCCGTCATGGAGGAAATGGGATCGGATACGGCGCGCGGTTCAAGCCCGCAGCCAAGCCCGCTCAGCATTGAACCTTCCGTCGAAGCGGCAGAACCCGCCACCGAGCAGGATATCGATAGCGTTCCCGCGACAGAGGTTGCCGCATTGCTGGCCCAACGTGACGAGCGCACAGCCGAACTTGAAGCAGCGTTAAGCGACCTTCAGGCCGCAGGTACAACGCCGGTTTCGGAAACAGCGCCCGTTCTGGAGGAACAGAACGAAGCTGAGGTCAACGCGGTGCTCAACCGCATTGAGCAACGTCTGGAAGAGCAAGAACAATCCTTCCGCCATGTTCTGACTATGCTGATCGAATGGCTTGAGGACGATAAATCGCGCGAGGCAGCGTAACAATGCACGGGTCAAACCCCGCATCTGGTGAAAGCATGAAAATCGTCAACGGACTGTCTGTTGACGTCGAAGACTGGTTTCAGGTTGGCGCGTTCGAAAATGTCATCGAACGCAGCGATTGGGACGGGTTGAAGACGCGTGTCGAAGACAATGTCAGCCGGATCATCGATCTGTTCGCCGAAGCCGATGTGAAGGCCACGTTTTTCACGCTGGGCTGGGTAGCCGAAAGGCATCCGTCCTTGATCCGCCGGATTGCTGATGCAGGGCACGAAGTTGCAAGTCACGGCTATGACCATGCCCGCGTTTTCACGTTTGAACAGGCTGAATTTGGTGCTGACATCGCCAAGGCGCGCGCGATCCTGCAAGATGCCTCGGGACAAGCCATCACTGGCTACCGCGCTCCAAGTTTCTCGATAGATCAGCGAAACACATGGGCGTTCGAAGTGCTGGCGGAGCAAGGATACACCTACTCGTCCAGCGTCGCTCCAATTACCCACGATCACTATGGCTGGCGCGAGGCGCCGCGTTTTGCATTCCGTCCGCTATCATGGTCGGACATGATCGAAATCCCGGTCACCACTGCAATGCTGGGCGGGAAGCGCGTCGCCGCAGGCGGGGGCGGATTTTTCCGCGTGCTGCCTTATGCATTTTCACGCTGGGCAATCCGGCAGGTTAACAGCCGCGAAGAGCGCCCGGCCGTGTTCTATTTCCACCCTTGGGAGATCGACCCTGATCAGCCGCGCGTGCCCGGTGCGCCGCTGCGTTCCAAACTGCGGCACTATACTGGATTGGAACAGATGGTCGGCAAGTTGAGCGCTTTGGCGCAAGAGTTTGCATGGGGCCGGATGGATGATGTGGCGGAGCGTGAAGCTGCGCGCGCAGGTCAATTCTTCACTGATGTGCCGAACCAGGCGACCGCTGCATGAACGCGCCCGTCAAACTCTCTCACGTCGCGCGCCTTGCCGACCTGACCGACGGGACTACCGTTTTGCGGATTGAGGAATTTGTGCGCGATCAGAAGGCGAGCGTCTTCCATCGCCCAGCTTGGCTGAACGCGGTTCAGGCTAGTACGGGCCAACGGGCAGCAGGGATCATTGCCGAACAGCTTGGCGTAATTACGGGCTGGCTTCCGCTGACCGAGGTTCGCTCGCTTCTGTTTCCAAACACGTTGGTATCAAGCGGGTTTGGTGTTGGCGGCGGCATATGTGCCGAAAGCGGCGACGCGGCGAGGACACTCGCAAACGCAGCGCAGAACCACGCTGTGGATATGGACTTTAGCAGTATCGAAGTGCGCGGCGGGTTCATCCCTGATGACTGGCTCACTCGGGATGACAAGCATTGCGGTTTTGAGCGCGATCTTGCCCAAGATGACGAAGCAGAATTGCTTGCCATTCCGCGCAAGGCACGGGCCGAGGTTCGCAAGGGTCTGAAAAACGATCTGGAAGTGCGCGTTGGCCGTGAGAAGCGCGATCTGGACGCACACTACGCCGTTTATAGCGAGAGTGTGCGCAATCTTGGAACGCCGGTCTTCCCACGAAAGCTGTTCAAAGCGATGATCGACGCCTTCCCAGCTGACAGCGATATTCTCACCGTTTTCAAAGATGGCGTTCCAATATCAAGCGTGTTCTCGTTCTATCATAATGGTGCAGTTTTGCCGTTTTGGGGCGGAGGGATTTTTGCCGCCCGAAATGAACGTTCTAATGAACTGATGTATTACAAATTGATGCTGCACGCCCGATCACGCGGGATGGCCCGTTTCGATTTCGGTCGCTCCAAGGCAGGAAGCGGGCCCTACAATTTCAAAAAGAACTGGGGCTTTGATCCTGTTCCACTCACCTATGGAGAATGGACAGCGCCAGGTGAGAAGCCTCGCGACATCGACCCAACCAACGGGGCATACAGTCGCAAAATTGAGCTTTGGAAAAAGCTCCCACTGCCTGTAGCCAATCTTGTCGGTCCATGGATCGCACGCGATCTAGCCTGACGGATAGTGGCTATGGGTGACATTCTGTTTCTTGCGCATAGAGTGCCATTCCCGCCTAATCGGGGCGACAAAATCCGCGCGCATCATCTGCTGAAAAACCTCGCATCGATTGGAGCTGTGCACGCAGGGTGTTTCGCTGAGAGCGAAGAAGACCGTGCTGGTGAGAGCGAACTTGAAACAATCTGCGCGAGCCATCGTGTGGTCAACCGAACAAAACCGCTGGTTCTTGCGGGAGCAGAGGCCGTGCTTTCCGGTAAGCCAGTAAGTCTGACTGCGTTTCACAGCGTGAAGCTGGAAAGCTGGGTGCGCGAGACGATTGCGTCCCGCGATATTGCTACGGTTGTGATATTCTCCGGACAGATGGGGCAATATGTTCCCGATGACTTCGATGGCCGTGTCATTATAGACCTGTGCGATGTCGATAGCGCCAAATTCGAAGGCTATGCCAATGCAGGCGAGCGCGTTTGGCTGAACGCGCGCGAAGGGCGGCTGCTGGCTCAGGAAGAAGAGCGGCTTTGCAAGCGAGCCGATACAACGATTTTGATCAGCGAGAATGAGGCTAGCCTTTTTCGTGATCGGCTGCGGTCAACAGCCGACACAAACATTGCGGTGCTGGGCAACGGTATCGATTCCGTTTTCTTCGACCCTGCAGGAATAGAGGCCAACAGCGCGATTTCAGCGCGGCCGGGGCCGCATTTCGTTTTCACCGGTCAGATGGATTACCGGCCAAATGAGCAGGCCGCTCTTTGGGTGATAGACAATTTCCTGCCAGCCATCCGCGCGGTTCATCCTTCTGCGGAATTTCATGTTGTTGGACGCAATCCAACCGCGAAATTGCTCGCGCGAAAAGACGAGCCGGGATTGGCCGTTCACGGGGAAGTGCCCGACGTGCGGCCATACATCGCTGCGGCAGACTGTGTTCTCGCACCGCTGCTGATCGCACGGGGCGTTCAAAACAAAGTGCTGGAAGCGATGGCTATGGCAAAGCCAGTATTGGCCACGCCAGAAGCGGCGACGGGTATCCCGGCGACGGATGGCCGTGACTGGATGGTTTGCCAAGCCGATGCTCAAGCGATGATTGCCCGTTTGACACAGGTGATCGGCGATCAAACAGCGAATAGCGAAATGGGCAGAAATGCTCGGGAGTTCGTGCTCAATCACCATTCTTGGGATGCAATGCTAGCACCGCTTGAAGCGATGGTTGCTACCAATCGTCCGGAGGCGCGCAATGCCGCCTGAAGCAACCGAAACGCAGCGCTCTTGGCAACAGCAGAGCTTTTTGGACAAGGTGCCGGAAGCCTGGCGCGCGCCGTTAGGGCTACTAGTGCTGGCCGCGCTCGGCCTGTGTTTCGTGACAGCCCGTGAATGGAGTGAAATGGTCCACCAATGGTGGAACATTGACACCTATTCCCACATCCTTCTTGTCCCGCTCATAATCATCTGGCTCGTGTGGCTCAGAACGGACGAATTGCTAAAGCTTGCACCAAGGCCATCTGCACTTGGTCTTGGCCTAGTGGCTGCAGGGCTGGGATTGTGGCTTGTGGGCAGATTGACCGACATCAATCTGCTCGCGCATGCCGGCGCGGTGGGGGCTCTGCAAGGAGCAGTTGTCGCCGCACTTGGTGTTCGCGTAGCGCTGATGCTCGCATTGCCGTTGGCATTTGCAGCGTTCCTTGTTCCCTTCGGCGACGAGATGATCCCAGCACTGCAAATGATCACAGCAGAGATCGCTATCTGGTTGACCCATTGGAGCGGAATTCCAGCGGTAGTTGACGGGATCTATATCGAAACACCTGTTGGTCTGTTTATCGTGGCTGAGGCGTGTTCAGGAGTGAAGTTTCTAATTGCCATGGTCACGCTGGCGGTGCTGGTTTGCTATACGTGTTTTGAACGCTGGAGCCGCCGTGCCGCGTTTATGGTGGCCTCAATTATCATTCCAATCATAGCCAATGGTATTCGCGCCTGGGGAACGATTTACATCGCGCAAAGCCAGGGCGTTGAGTTCGCTGCAGGTTTTGATCACATTTTCTACGGTTGGATTTTCTTTGGAATTGTTGTTGTCATCTTGATTGCGGGTGCATGGCGCTTTTTCGAACGCGAGCCAGAGGATTACGGTTGGAGTGTTGACGAAATCGCCGCTTGGCCGTGGGTGGCGAAGATTGAACGGTCTGACACGACTGTTTCCGCGGCAGCTGGAGCTATCGCAGCGATGGCCTTCGCAGCGGCGATGATCGTTGCGATTGTCGGCCCGAAAGCGATCGGCTAGGTCGCAAATCGTCATGTGCGGTATTGCCGGTCTCTTTCACGCTGAAACGCCTAAGCCGGTCGACCCTGTCCGGATTGAACGCATGTGCGATGCGATGGTTCACCGCGGGCCGGATGGCGCGGGAATTTGGACCGAGCACGGCATAGGGCTGGGCCACCGGCGATTATCGGTCATCGATGTGGAAGGTTCGCCGCAACCGATGCATTCGGCAGACGGGCGCGCAGTGATTGTCTTCAATGGCGAGATCTACAATTTCCGCGAGCTTCGACGCGAGCTTGAAAAAGACGGGGTTCGGTTCCGCACGCAGGGCGACACTGAGATGATCCTCGCTGCATGGCAGCGTTGGGGCACTGGCTGTCTTGAAAAGCTGCACGGCATGTTCGCTTTTGCTCTCTACGATCTGGATAAGCGTCAATTGCTGCTTGCGCGCGATCGGTTCGGTGTGAAGCCGATGTTCATGGCGCGCCTTTCAGATGGCAGCATCGCATTCGCGTCCGAACTGAAAGGGTTGCTCGCCCACCCTCAATTGCGCCGTAAAGTCGATCCTGCCGCTCTTGAGGCGTATATGACTTGGGGGTATGTCCCCGATACGCATTCGATTTTGTCCGGCGTAGAGAAGCTGCCCGCTGGGCATTTCATGCTGCTTGAGCAGGGCAAAGCGCCTGAAGGCTCGAAACAGTGGTGGGACATCGATTTTACTAAGCGGGCGTCAGGAAGCGAGGCCGATCTTTCGGCTGAGTTAGTCCACTTGATGCGCGATGCTGTGCAATCACGGATGGTTGCCGATGTGCCTCTTGGCGCGTTTCTTTCCGGGGGCGTCGATTCCTCAAGTGTTGTCGCCTTGATGAGCGAGGCTAGCGAGGAGCCGGTCCGAACTTGCTCAATCGGCTTCGATGTCGCGGGGCTGGATGAAACAAGTTACGCCAAGCAAATTGCGCAAAAATTCTCCACCGATCACACCGCACGCACGGTGGGGCAAAATGACTTCAACGCCATTGATCAATTGTCTGGGATGTTTGACGAACCTTTCGCCGATGCATCTGCTTTGCCGACTTGGCACGTCTGCGTTTTGGCCAGAGAAAAGGTAACTGTCGCGCTGTCCGGCGATGGAGCGGATGAGGCATTCGCCGGATATCGCCGTCAGGTGTTTCACCACAATGAAGAACGTGTTCGTTCGATATTGCCAAAGGGTTTTAGGCAAACGGTGTTTGGCGGGCTTGGAAAGTACTGGCCAAAGGCGGACTGGGCACCGCGACCATTGCGGGCAAAGTCTACCCTCCTAGCGTTGGCAGGCAGCGGTGACGAAGGATACGCAAGCGGGCTTTCCGTAACAACACCAGAGCAACGACATGCCTTGTATTCTGATCGCTTCACAAAATTGATTGGAGGTCACCGCGCTGAGGATGAACTTGTCGCACTCATGCGAGAAGCACCGGGGCAAAGCGGTTTGGATCGTGCTCAATATGCCGATCTGAAGTTCTGGTTGCCCGGCGATATTCTAACCAAAGTTGACCGGACCAGTATGGCTGTCAGTCTTGAGGCGCGCGAGCCACTTCTTGACCACCGACTGGTCGAGTTCGCAGCCAAGCTGCCCGAGAAAATGCGGGTGAAGGGCAGCACAGGGAAGTATCTGCTGAAAAAATGCATGGAGCGATACCTGCCGGACGAGATTCTGTATCGCCCCAAGCAGGGTTTTGTAACTCCGATCGCTGAATGGTTCCGCGGACCATTGGCTGGTGAAGCGCGCAATATTGCCGATAGCTCATTGCTTGCCGAAACTGGTTGGTTCTCTCCGCAAGGTTTGTCTGATTTGGCCGACGCACATATCGCAGGCCGTAACGACAATTCGCGTGTGCTCTGGCAATTGCTAATGCTCGAAAAGTCGCTGAATCGTCTTGAGATTACTGCATAAGTATAAGCGCGTACCCCAACATTCGCCTGACCGAATGACCCACTTTGAGACTCTGGTCGCCGGATAAGTGTAAATTACTGATTGCCAAGCAACTCCTCACTCGCTTACCATCCGAGCAACAGAGCCCAAAGGGCCAGTCGCGCGTCAGCTGTTTCAAGAATAGCTTGCAAAAATTCGGGTTGTGTTTGGAGTAGTGCGTTATGGATAGCAGCGCGAGTAGGGCAGTCCCACTAGTTGGTGACGAAGAGCTTTACGCAGAAAGCGCTCTCCATGCTTCTATTCCAGAGGGCCTATTTGGTCTGAGCGAACTTGATGTGTTGTATGAAGATGCGACTGCAACACTCTGGACTTACATAAATCCAGAAGGCCGGCCCAGTTTTACGCCGGCTATGCTCAACGATTTTGAGAATTGGCAGCGCCTGATTGCAATGGGCTTTGGCACCGACAAAGTGCCACTCCGCTATCTTGTGCTTGGCAGCCGCGCTCCTGATGTTTTCTGTTTCGGCGGTGATCTTGATCTATTTCAGAACCTGATCCGCAATCGCGACCGACAGGGGCTCGTCAATTACGGGCACCGTTGTTGCGCCATTCTCGATCGGAATATTCGCACTCTCGATATTCCAATGCTCACCGTCGGTTTGGTTCAAGGCACGGCTTTGGGCGGCGGTTTTGAAGCATTGCTCTCGTTTGATTTCATCATCGCCGAACGGCATGCGACGTTTGGATTGCCTGAAATCATGTTTGGTCTTTACCCGGGCATGGGCGCCCATGCGCTTCTTTCGCGCAAGCTGGGCAGCGCCATGGCAGACCGGATTATTATGTCGAATGAGACATATACCGCTGAGCAGATGTATGACTTGGGGATTGTCCACCAGCTGGCGGAGCCCGGCGATGGTTTGAATGCGACACGGGACTTCATCAAGAAATCTGAGCGGCGTCATGCTGGAATGGTCGGCTCGCGTCGTGCTACAAAGAAGGTTTGGCAACTCGAACTTGAAGAGCTTAATCGCATTACAGAGATGTGGGCGGATGCAGCTTTGGAACTGCGCGAACACGATTTGAAAGTGATGAGCCGCTTGGTTGCCGCACAAGCCCGACTGGCTGAACGCATTGCAGCCGCTTAAGGGCTAGTCCTCCGACCCGTGGCCAAGAGCCATGTATTCGTCGCTCTGCATTTCATTGAGCCGGCTCGCGGTCCTCTCAAATTCGAAACTCCCATCGCCCGATGGATACAGAGCATCGGGCGAGGCCGCCGCCGTTGCGAACAGCTTTACCCTGTGTTCGTAAAGTGCGTCGATTAGCGTGACAAAGCGAGCGGCTTCATTGCGCATATCCGGGGCCATTTGTGGGATACCCACGATTATCACTGTGTGAAAATGCTGTGCAATCGCGAGGTAATCCGGTGCACCGCGTGCTTCCGCGCACAGCCGCTTAAAACTGAAAACGCCAACCCCTTTGAGCGATTTGGGAACGTGCAAGGTCCGATTCGCGCCAACTTTCAGCTCTTCAGACGGTACGTGCTCGGCATCCTCTGGTGCAAAATCGGTCAGCCGGAAGAATGCCTCGCGCACTTTGTCAGTGGCAGCATCGCCCAGCGGCGTATGCCAGGTCGCCAATCCGCCGATCCGGTCCAGCCGGTAATCTGTTGGGCCGTTCAATCCAACCACATCCAGTTCGGTTTCGATCAGATCGATAAAGGGTAGGAAATGCTCTCGATTGAGACCATCCTTGTAGAGATCGCGGGGAGGGCGGTTTGACGTCGTAACGATAGTGACGTCCTGCTCGTGGATCAGCTGGGTAAACAACCGGCTCATGATCATGGCATCTGCTGAATTGTTCACAACCATTTCGTCAAACGCGAGGCAACGGATATCGGCGCCGAGCCGTTCCGCGACGGTGGGAATGGGATCACCGCTTACGCTCTTTCTCGCTTCCCGCATTTCCGCGTGAACTTCTTGCATAAAAGCATGAAAATGCGCGCGGCGCTTTGTTTCGAGGTTTAGGGTATCGTGAAACAGATCCATGAGCATGGACTTACCCCGGCCAACGCCGCCCCACATATAGACGCCCTGCGCGCGGGTTTGCTTGCGGCCAAACAGCTGTCCCAGAAGTCCGCCAGTCGTTTCGGCTTCCAGTTCTTTTTGAAGCGCATCTAGGCGCACCGCGCATAGCCTCTGATCGGCGTCGGGCTGCAATTCTCCCGAGGCGATCATTTGTTCATAGCGTGCCAAGAGCCCGCTCATCTAGCCGTCCTTGCGCGCGACAAATTTGCGAATGATCCCGCTATAGGCCGCGACAGGGTCATCATCTTGCACAACTTCCCCGCGAACAAAGACAAGCTTGCCCGTCTCGCGCATGATCTCTGTCACCGCATCAAGCGGTCTCTTCGGATCACCGCCGCCGATAAACTGGGTTGAAAGCTCAAGTGTGACCGAAGGGCCCGCATTACCGGAGCCGACAACATGCATGGTCGTGAACATCGAAATATCGATTAGTCCCAGCGAAACCGCGCCGTGGATAATGCCTTGCAGGTTTTCATGGCGCCGCTCGGGGAACATTCGCAACCGACACTTGTCACCTTCGCGGCGCGTAATGAGCTTACCCATCACGGCGCCATTGAACAGCGTGTCGTCTTTGAGATTCCAGTGATGCCAACCCGGATTTGCAGGATCGGGCAGGTGATCGAATACGTCGTCTGAAAACGCCACTCGATCAGATCGCGCGTTCGGCCATCATTTTCTTGGTCTCGGCAATGGCCTTGGCCGGGCTAAGACCTTTCGGACAGACATTGGCGCAGTTCATGATGGTGTGGCACCGATACAAACGGAACGGGTCTTCGAGCTGGTCAAGCCGCTCACCGGTCATTTCATCGCGGCTATCGGCGAGCCAACGATAGGCTTGCAAGAGGATCGCCGGGCCTAGGAATTTGTCCGAATTCCACCAGTATGACGGGCACGATGTAGAACAACACGCGCAGAGAATGCACTCGTAAAGCCCATCAAGCTGCTCGCGCTGCTCTGGAGTTTGCAGGCGTTCTTTACCCGAAGGGGTGGTGCTTACCGTTTGCAACCAAGGCTGAATCGATGCGTATTGCGCGTAAAAATGGGTGAAATCAGGAACAAGATCTTTGATGACATCCATGTGTGGCAAAGGCGTGATCTGTACATTGCCTTTCAAATCTTCGATCGCGGTTGTGCAGGCAAGACCGTTCTTGCCATTCATGTTCATCGCGCAAGAGCCGCAAATACCTTCGCGGCATGACCGGCGGAATGTCAGCGTGGGATCGACTTCATTTTTGATCTTGAACAGCGCGTCCAAAACCATCGGACCGCATTCGTCGAGGTCGATTTCAAACTTGTCATAACGCGGGTTTTTGCCCGTATCAGGATCATACCGGTACACTTTGAAACTCTTCACGCGCTTGGCGCCATCGGCTTTGTGGACCTTACCGTCCTTCTTGATCTTCGAATTCTTAGGAAGCGTGAAAGTCGCCATGGTATTCTGATCCCGTTGTCTGTTGCCACCTATCTAGCGGCTTGGCATTTTGAGGCAAGGCGCAGAATGTTGCGACCTTTGAGATAGCCGTTGAAGAACACTCAGCATTCTCTGATTTCTTGTTTTGGGAACAGGCTGCTTTCTGGCGGATTCTAAGGGGTATGAAAGCAACAAGAGCATGGCCGCACACCGCAGCGATTTTTGGCAGTACCGGAGGGATTGGCCGGGCGCTTTGCACAGCTCTGGCCAAAGGGGGCTGTGAAACCGTCTATTGCGGCTCTCGCGGCGGTATTGAGCCTGCGGGACCCGGCTTCGATACTTTCCAGTTTGACCTCGAAGATGAGTCGTCGATCAAAGCGGCCGCAGACAAAATGAAAGCGAGGCCGCCGGATTGCGTGATTGTGGCCACCGGATTGCTCACCTTGCCGGATGGAAGGGGACCAGAACGCACCTATAAGCGGCTCGACGCGGATACAATGAGCCGCGTCCTCGCGCTAAACACTATCGGCCCGGCTATCATTGCAAAGCACATGCTGCCTCTTATGCGGCGCAACGACCGTTTTGTTTTCGCGGCTCTAAGCGCTCGGGTCGGGTCGATCAGCGATAACGGGTTGGGCGGTTGGCATTCGTACCGGGCTTCGAAAGCGGCGCTGAACATGCTGCTCAAGAATTTCGCGTTAGAAATTGGCCGCACGCATAAGCAAGGTATCATCGCGGGCTTGCATCCAGGGACTGTCGACAGCGCATTGTCAGAACCATTTCAGTCCAATCTCCCCGATGGCCAACTGACAGAGCCATCCGATGCAGCAGTCAATCTATTGACTGTGCTTGCGGAATTGACGCCAGCAGACAGCGGGAAGGTTTTCGATTTTAAGGGCGAAGTGGTCCCTGCTTGAACCCTACCGATTTTAACGGTCGGTCAGGAAGCCTATTTCCCTTCGATAAAACCTCGCTACACTCACTGTTCTTGCAACGTGAAGGAGAGCGCGCGTGGGATTTGGTCAATGGTATGACGCGCACATTATGCCGCGTCTTGTCACGTGCGCTTGTAGCCAGGGTCAGGTGATGAAACGCCGGGCGGAGTTGGTGCCGCTAGCAAGAGGCGATGTTTTCGAACTGGGCTGCGGCGGCGGGATCAATCAGCAATTCTACAATGCGCTAGCGATCAACAGCTATGCCGGGATTGATCCGCATGAGGGATTGCTCGATGGCGCAAAAGCCGCAGCGCAAGAGAAGGGCTGGCCTGCCGATATTCGGCAAGGGATTGGCGAATCAATTCCATTCCCCGATCGCTTTTTCGACAGCGTCGTGTGCACATTCACACTGTGTTCGGTCCAGGATCCGACGCGGGTGCTCAGTGAGCTCCGCCGCATCCTGCGGCCTGGCGGCCAGGCGTTATTCCTGGAGCACGGACGCGCACCGGATGCCGGCGTTGCGACATGGCAGAACCGGATTGAACCCGTTTGGAAACGCATGGCAGGGGGATGCCACCTGACACGACCTATTGGATCGGCGTTCCGCGGCGCAGGATTTGAGGTGGAGCCAATGGGGCAGGGCTATCTGCCCAAAGCGCCCAGATTCGCCGGATGGAATGAATGGGGAGTAGCGCGCAAGCCGGGGGTCTGATCGACCGCCCGGCTCGCTAATACGCTTCTACTCTCCGAAAGTGCGTTGCCACCAACCGCGCTTTTTGCTGCCACTGGCTTCTTCGGTTTCAGCCGGAGCCTCTGCCGCTTTCTTGGCCGCAGGCTTGCGTTTGGCAGCAGGCTTCTTAGCTGGCTTTTCTTCCGCAGGTGCCTCTTCGCTCGGCGCGTCTGAAGCAGGCTCTTCGACCTTCTTCTTACGCGGGGCGCGCTTGCGCTTTGGCTTTTCGGCAGGTGCCTCCTCTGCAGGAGCATCTTCCTTGGCCTCGGTCTCGGTTGCGGCTTCAGCCGGTTCCTCTACCTTTTTCTTACGCGGAGCACGTTTGCGCTTGGGCTTCTCGGCAGGTGCTTCTTCGTCAGCCATTGCAGCGGCTGTTTCCGGAGCATCATCTGGGCCAGCAACAACGGTCATGTCTTCTTTGACTTGTTCAGAAACCTCTTCGAGATTTTCCGCACCGTTCTCTATTGCAGCATCGTCCGATTTTCTCCGACGCCCGCGACCACCACGGCGGCGGCGACGCTTTGGCTTGTCTTCGCCATCGCTGTCATCATCGTCGTTATTCCGGGTGCTTTCGTCGGAGCTTTCTTCCGGGCTTTCGCCTTCGTTGTCGTGACGTTTCTTGCCGCGACCACGTCCACCACGACGGCGGCGGCGTTTCTTTTTGTGGCCGTCATCGTCTTCGTCGGTTTCGATCTCTTCCGGAATATCGTCATCATCATCTTCGTCGATAATGGGTTCGAATTTCGGTGCTTCGGTTGGGCGAGGGCCGGCGCTTGAAACGGACATCTTTGCGCCTTCGTCTTCGCCCTCAGGAGAAACTTCGACGGTAACGCCGTAACGTTGTTCAATTTCAACGAGCTCGCTGCGCTTTTCATTGAGCATATAAACAGCAGCTTCGGTGCTGGCACCAAGCTTGATGATCGTCCCTTTGCCCTTTGCGGCTTCGTCTTCGATCAGACGGAGTGCAGAAAGACCGGCGGATGACGCTGTGCGGACAAGGCCGGTGCCATCGCAGTGCGGGCATTCGCGCGTCGTTGCTTCGAGAACGCCTGTGCGCAGACGCTGGCGGCTCATTTCCATCAGGCCAAAGCCGGAAATACGGCCAACCTGAATGCGGGCGCGGTCGTTCTTCAGCGCTTCTTTCATCGCCTTTTCGACTTTGCGGACATTGGAATTGTATTCCATGTCGATGAAGTCGATCACGACCAAGCCCGCCATATCCCGCAGGCGCAGCTGACGTGCGATCTCGCGTGCAGCTTCTAGGTTGGTGTGAAGCGCGGTTTGCTCGATGCCGTGTTCTTTCGTCGAACGGCCCGAGTTGATGTCGATTGAGACCAGTGCCTCTGTCGGGTTGATAATCAGATAGCCGCCCGATTTTAGCTGAACCATCGGATCATACATCGCGCGGAGTTGATCCTCTGCGCCATAACGTTGGAACATCGGTACCGGATCGGAATATGCTTTCACCCGCCGTGCGTGGCTCGGCATGAGCATTTTCATAAAGCCCTTGGCGAGTTTATATCCTTCCTCGCCCTCGACGATCACTTCTTCGATCTCGCGATTGTAGATGTCCCGAATCGCGCGCTTGATCAGATCGCTGTCCGAATGGACGAGACTTGGCGCGGTCGAAGACAATGTCTTTTGCCGGATATCGTCCCACAGGCGAGCGAGATAATCGAAATCGCGTTTGATTTCGGTCTTCGTGCGGCTGAGGCCAGCAGTACGAACGATAAGCCCCATGGTTTTTGGCAGGGAAAGATCGTTGACGACTTGCTTCAAGCGTTTGCGATCGCTTGAAGAGCTGATCTTGCGACTGATGCCGCCGCCATGCGAGCTGTTTGGCATCAGAACCGTATAACGGCCAGCGAGGCTCAAATATGTGGTCAGAGCTGCGCCTTTGTTGCCGCGCTCTTCTTTGACGACTTGAACCAAAACAACCTGACGGCGCTGGATCACGTCCTGAATTTTGTAACGACGACGCAGTGCCATGCGTTTTGCACGAACTTCATCGACTTGCTTTGCGCGGCTACGGCCTTTGTTGTTACCGCCACGTCCGCCTTTGCCCTGACGGCGGCGTCCGCGCCCACGGCCGCGACCACGGCGTGGCTTCTCATCTTCGGAAGAATCGTCTTCTGCTTCTTCTTGCTCGCTATCATCATCGTCGTCTTCATCATCGGAATCGTCTTCGTCAGATGTGCCGTCTTCGATGGTTGCGACTTTGTCTTTTTCGGATGTGTCGATTTCCTCAAGGCCGTCTTCGGCGAGGTCTTCTGCCAGAGCTTCTGCACTCTCGTCCTCGGCGTCATACTCATCGCCGGGCGTGATTCCGTCTTCTTCTTCCTCGTCGCGCAGGCGGGCTTCTTCTTCAGCAGCCTCAGCCTCTTCATCGAGTAGGGCCTGACGATCTTCCGACGGGATTTGATAATAATCCGGATGGATTTCGTTGAAGGCGAGGAAGCCGTGGCGATTCCCGCCGAAGTCGACAAATGCCGCCTGAAGAGACGGTTCGACCCGGGTAACTTTCGCTAGATAAATATTGCCTTTGATCTGCTTGTGTTCAGCAGATTCGAAATCGAATTCCTCAATCCGGTTTCCTTTGAGCACCGCCACCCGGGTTTCTTCCGAGTGGCGCGCATCGATTAGCATGCGCGTTGCCATTAAATTGTCTCCAAACGCCGCGGCCACGCGCAGCCAATGGCTCGCGCAGGGGGCGTGTATTATGTGATGAAATCAAGCGCGGTAATGCCGCGCCATTGGGTGTCTTCGCATCTCGCCGTGTTACCGAGGAGCCTGCGATATTCGTGTCTGCCGTGATCGATTTGCGGAAATCTACCGCGCTCCGGCTCGCATATTCAACAACGCCAGAGGGGCGCTGAGAATCTATCTGCGAGGAGGGGCGTCTCGTCACTACATCAACCTGTTGTGTGGACACCGCTAGCGCTTTTCGCCGGCGAAGTGTCCATTCGGAAGAAACCATAGGCGTCAAATGCTTAATAAACATTCGGGACCCCACCGTTTCGGTAGGTAAGGTGCTAGCACCGTGGGTTGCGTCTCGCAACTCTATTGCGCTTTTATCGCGCAACATCCTAAGCATCATGAGCAATGAGCATTCGAGCACTCCTGATCCTTATCATAGCTGTCCCTGCCTTGCTGTTTGGCGGGGCCATGGCGCTTGGCATGAAAATTCCGGTTCCTGAGTGGGGCCGCGGCTATGTGTTGAGCTTTTTGATTACTCCAGAGGGCTCGCAGATCGAATTGCCCGATATTGCTGGACCAAACGATTTAGACCGCCCTTTGGTTGTAATTGATGCCGGACATGGCGGGCGTGACCCTGGCTCTGTGAGCGGCGGAGTGAATGAAAAAGATGTCGTTCTGGCTGTAAGTCTCGCGTTACGCGACGCTTTGCTTGAAAGCGGTAGCGTTAGGGTCGCTATGACCCGAGATGACGACAGTATCGTGCCGCTGGCCGATCGCCCGGAAATCGCACGCCAGCTCGAAGCGGACCTGTTCATTTCCATCCACGCCGATTCGGCAGGGGAGGCCAGTGATGTCTCCGGCGCCAGTATTTACACACTTTCAAACGAGGCATCGAGCGAAGCCGCAGCCCGTTTCGCAGCGCGTGAAAACAACGCTGATCGGGTAAACGGCTTGGAAATTGACGGACAGAGCGAAGAGGTTAGCGCGATTCTGGTGGAGCTCTCACAGGCGCGGACCCAAGACGATGCCGCCGATTTTGCCTCGCTGATCGTACGTGAAAGCGAAGGTAAACTACGCTTCCACCCTTCGGCTCGCAGGTCGGCTGCATTGGCTGTCTTAAGAGCCCCTGATGTCCCGGCCGTATTGTTCGAGAGCGGATTCGTGACGAATGAAGATGACCGAGCCCGCCTCACGACTGAGGAGGGCCGCGCGCAGTATGCTGAAGTTCTTGCTCAAGCGATCCGAGTTTACTTCGCCCGTCGCAGCCAAGACTAAACATGCTGATGGCACAATAGCCACGCTAAGCGGCGCATGCGCACAACTCTCGCAAAGCCGCTAGAATCTGCGAGCGAAGTCGTGCTAACCGCTTCAGAACGATGACTGAAACAGCCCCAGCCTCCACGCTCGACTACTTCCGCTACCGTCTGAACCGCGATCTCGGCGGGGCAATGGCATGGTTTGGGCAGAAGTGGCGGAGCAGTTGGCTGTTCAAGATCGCCGCACTTCTGATCGGTTTGGGTATGGTTCTGTGGGTCGCGATATTTGTATGGCTCGCCAGCGACCTGCCAGAGGCTGATAGCTTGCTCGACTACGAAACTCCGCTGCCCACAGTCGTACGGGGTGCGGACGGAGAGATTGTTCACTCCTATGCCCGCGAACGGCGCGTCCAGTTACAGTTTCCCGATTTCCCTGAACGGTTGGTTGGCGCTTATCTTTCCGCAGAAGATAAGACATTCTTTAGCCACGGCGGTGTCGATGTAACCGGTACCGCAAACGCTGTGTTTGACTACGCCACAAAGTACGGATCCGGTGATCGCGCGGTTGGCGGCTCGACAATCACGCAACAACTCGCCAAAATTTTGTTGCTGGGCGATGAGTATTCGGTAACTCGCAAGTTGAAAGAGATGATTCTTGCGAGCCGTATCGAAGACGTTTTGAGCAAGGAAGAAATCTTAGAGCTTTATCTCAATGAGATTCCTTTGGGGCGCCGCAGCTTTGGCGTTCAGGCCGCATCACGAGCCTATTTCGATAAAGATGTCGGCGATCTTGATCTGCACGAAATGGCCTTTCTCGCGATCCTTCCTAAAGCCCCGGAACGCTATGGGCGCAGAGGACAAGAAGAGGCTGCTCTTGCCCGCCGCGATTTCGTCCTCACCCAGATGGAAGAAAACGGCTACATTTCTGCGGCAGAGCGTCAGCAGGCGGCCAGCCAGCCACTCGGACTAGCCACCCAGCGGACCCAGCGTTCGGCAGACGCAGGCTATTTTCTTGAAGAAGTGCGGCGTCAATTGATCGATCAGTTCGGCGAGAACGCTGAGCAAGGCGACAATAGTGTTTATGCTGGCGGACTTTGGGTGCGGACCTCGCTCGACCCAGAGATCCAAGATGCCGCACGCGATGCCCTTCGCACCGGTCTCGTCCGGTATCATGGTCGCCGGGGCTGGAGCGGGCCAGTCGCGACAATCGATGTCAGCGAAGGCAATTGGGCGGGGCAGCTTGCCAGTTCATATCTTTCGATCAGGTATGAAGATTGGCGCGTGGGTGTCGTCACGCAGCGCAGCGGCAGTAGCGCAACCGTTGGCTTCGCTAATGGCGAAGAAGGCGCATTGTCCGGTTTGCCAAATGCGTTGAAAGCGGGCGATGTTATCGTGGTGCGGCCGCAAGGCTCTGGCTTCAGGCTTGCATCGCTGCCTTCGGCTCAAGGCGGATTGGTGGTTCAGAACCCGCAAACGGGCCGCATCATCGCAATGCAGGGAGGGTTTGATCACCGCCTGTCCGATTTCAATCGGGCAACTCAGGCGATGCGACAGCCGGGTTCAACCATCAAACCATTCGTCTACGCCACAGGGCTCGACAATGGCATGACCCCATCAACCGAGATCGATAATACGCGTTTCTGCTATTATCAGGGCAACCGGCTTGGCGAGAAATGCATCCGCGGCGGGCGGGCCGGTCAATTCCCGATGCGCTATGGTCTTGAGCAATCGCAGAACATCATGACTGTCCAAATCGGCATGCAAGCCGGGATGGAAAACGTCGTCGACACGATTGAAGCTGTCGGCATCGGTGAAGCGGACCCTTATGCCGCGACCGCACTCGGGTCTGAAGAAACGACTGTGATGCGCATGGTGAATGCCTATTCCGCGCTCGCCAATCATGGCCGTCTGAATAACCCGACCGTTATCGATTATGTACAAGACCGCCGCGGCAAGGTCATCTGGCGTGCCGATGATCGGAACTGCAACGGCTGCAATATGGCCGAATGGGATGGCAATCCCATGCCCCGGTTTGGGATGAAGGGTCGCCAGGTTATGGACGCCCGCACCGCTTTCCAAACAATGCACATGCTTGAAGGGGTAGTAGACCGCGGGACCGCGACTGTTCTGAATACCCTTGGCCTGCCGCTCTTTGGTAAAACAGGCACTACGACTGGCCCTAAAGATGTCTGGTTCGTAGGAGGAACCCAGCAAATGATTGCCGGTGCGTATGTCGGGTTTGACCGCCCAAGAAATATGGGCGGCTACGCGCAGGGCGGCACAATTGTCGCGCCTATTATCAAGGATCTGATCCAGAAATCACGTGATAGATGGAGTGACCTTCCCGCGATTGCCCCTGCGGGCGTTCGGATGGTCCGTGTCGACCGAAGGACGGGCAAACGCGTGTTTGACAGATGGCCAACCGGAGGAGCGAAATCTGACGTAATCTGGGAAGCGTTTAAGCCGGATTCGGAGCCAGAGCGTTCAACCCGTCAGGATGAAATCGCAGCCAAACGCGATGAAATTCTCGCCCTTATCCGCGCTAGCCGGAATGGCGGGCAGAGCGTTGAAAGCAGCGATGGCCAGCCAGAGGACTTTGTCGAGGACCAAGGCGGCATTTACTAGTCATAGGAAGGCATGCGGGCAGGCGTCCGATGCTTTACAATTGAACCTTCGGCGTTAAGCGATGGCCGAGATAACCTGTTTGAAGGATAGCTTATGCGGGCCGAGGCCCAAGCCAATATTGACCGGATCGAAGCTGCGCTGGATCTGGTTCGTCAATCGCTCGATTGGGGTCGCGCTTTGCGTCGGCTCGATGAGCTGGACGCGCGCGTGCAGGATCCGACTCTTTGGGACAATCCGAAAGAGGCGCAGGCCATTAGCCGTGAGCAAAAAACGCTCGAAACTGCCATCAATACCGTCCGCGAAATCTCAGCGGAAATGGGCGATGCCATCGAATTCATCGAAATGGGTGATGCCGAGGGTGAAGAAAGCATCGTGAATGACGGTTTGAAAAGCCTACAGCGGCTCGCTGATCGTGCTGATGCTGACAAAGTTCAAGCTCTTTTGTCTGGTGAAGCGGACCCCAACGACACCTATCTGGAAATACATGCGGGTGCTGGCGGAACGGAAAGTCAGGACTGGGCTGAAATGCTCTTCCGGATGTATGGCCGCTGGGCCGAGCGTCGCGGGTTCAAGATCGAAACGGTTGAATATCAGGCCGGTGATCAGGCCGGAATCAAGTCTGCGACACTGCTGATCAAGGGCGATGGCGCCTATGGGTATTCCAAGACGGAAAGTGGCGTTCACCGCCTCGTTCGTATCAGTCCGTATGATAGCGCGGCGAAACGTCACACGAGCTTTTCAAGTGTTTGGGTTTATCCCGTCATCGACGATGATATCGAGATCGAAATTGATCCTTCGGATTTGAAGATCGACACGTATCGTGCTTCTGGTGCAGGCGGTCAGCATGTTAACACGACCGACTCTGCGGTCCGTATTACGCACCAACCAACAGGTATTGTTGTGGCCAGTCAGAATGATCGCAGTCAGCATAAAAACCGCGCTACTGCGATGAATATGCTCAAGGCGCGTCTGTTCGAACGTGAAATGGCCGAGCGTGAGGCTGTCGCTTCCGGAGAATATCAGGAAAAGAGCGACATTGGTTGGGGCCACCAAATCCGCTCCTACGTGTTGCAACCGTATCAGATGGTCAAGGACTTGCGCACAGGCGTTACCTCAAGTTCGCCAGATAAGGTTCTTGATGGTGAAATCGACGAATTTATTTCGGCAGCATTGGCTCAACGGGTGACCGGGGAGACCGTTGAAATCGAGGATGTTGAGTGATGCGTTTTGCGGCGATTGCATTGACCGTCTTTGCGCCGGCTCTCGTCGCCTGTGAGCCGACGATCGACCAATCGAACCGCCCCGAAACCGCGCTGGAATTTCCACTGCCTGACCGCCCAGTTGCGGAAATCATCTCAAACCAGTTCTCGAATGAGGACGCCCGTGACGAGCGCAATGAAGCTCAAGTCGTCATGGACCTCGCCAATATAGAAGAAGGCACAACAGTTGCCGATATTGGTGCAGGCGAAGGGTATTATACGGTTCGACTGGCACAGCGAGTTGGCGAAGACGGCCGCGTCCTCGCGCAGGACATCAGCAGAGAAGCGCTCCAGCGACTTGGTCGCCGCGTGGAAAAAGAGCGCTTAGAGAACATTTCGATCAAGCTTGGCAAGCCCGACGATCCGCAATTGCCGGTGGACAGTTTTGATCGCATCTTTCTGGTCCATATGTATCACGAAGTCACTGAACCATATGCTTTCTTGTGGCGGTTGTGGCCGGCGATGGCTGCTGATGGCCAAATCATAGTTGTCGATGTTGATCGGCCCACTGACCGTCACGGTATCCCACCCAAACTGCTGTTCTGCGAGTTTGATGCGGTCGGATACAGCCTGGTCGAATTTATCGAACGGCCTGACATTCGCGGCTATTTTGCCCGTTTTGAACGTAGCGAGGCCCGTACGGACCCGTCTGATATCAAGGCGTGTAGCAACGGGTGATACGCGGCGTTGGCTGTCCGGTCTGACATTGCACTAATGCCATCGCAGCTCTATGTGGCCTGCCAAACGACGTGCACAGATTGCGCGCAGGGGAGCTAATAATTGTTCAAGGGGTTTTGCGCGATTGTGCGCGATGGGCGTGATGCATGCTCATCGGTCTTAGGCAGCATTTCTTTTGATTGCGTCCGTCCCTTGCTGTCAGCTTTCTTTATCAAAGCCGCGCGCTCTTTTCCTCGCGAATGCGGGATGCTAGGCGCGAGCGAGAATTCAGTATCAACAGGTGGAGCGTACATACGCCGATGACAGATTTCCCAACCAGTTTTGACCGTGACGATCTGCTCAAATGTGCGCGAGGTGAGTTATTCGGACCCGGCAATGCGCAATTGCCAGAACCTCCGATGCTGATGATGGACCGGATCACTGACATTTCCGGCGATGGCGGGGAGCATGGCAAGGGCCATGTGGTGGCCGAATTTGATATCAAGCCCGACCTTTGGTTCTTCGACTGCCATTTTCCTGGCAACCCGATCATGCCCGGCTGCCTTGGCCTCGATGGTCTGTGGCAGCTGACCGGCTTCAACCTTGGGTGGCGCGGATGGCAAGGCCGCGGTTACGCTCTGGGCGTTGGTGAGGTGAAGCTCACTGGCATGGTGCGGCCTGACCGCAAAAAGCTGACCTATTTCGTGGATTTCACCAAAGCGATGCAATCACGGCGTCTAACCATGGGCGTTGCCGATGGCCGGGTGGAGGCCGATGGAGAGGTCATCTACCAAGTTAAAGATATGAAAGTTGCGCTCTCAGAGGCCTAAGGCCCAGAGACGATTAGGGGAAGATCATGCGTCGCGTCGTCATTACCGGACTGGGGATTGTCTCCTCGATTGGCACCAATCAAGCAGAAGTTCTGGCCTCGCTGAAAGCGGGAAAATCCGGCATCAGCTTTAACGAAGACATGGCCGAACACGGCTTTCGCTCTCAGATCGCGGGGTCAGTCGATCTCGATGTGAAAGAGCACGTCGACAAGCGCACTTTGCGCTTTATGGGGCCGGGCGCCGCCTATGCGCATATTGCCATGGGTCAGGCGATTGCCGATGCTGGGCTGGAAGAGAAAGACGTTATCAACCCGATGACCGGTGTGATCGCTGGATCGGGCGGACCGTCTACCTCTGCCATGCTTATGGCGCATCAGACTGTGCTCAAGAATGGTTCGACGAAACGCATTGGGCCGTTCGCTGTACCTAAGACCATGTCCTCTACGGTTAGCGCGAACCTCGCGACGGCCTATCAAATCAAGGGCATGAATTTCTCCATCACTTCAGCGTGCTCAACATCGCTGCATTGCATCGGTATGGCGGCGCAGCAGATTGCGCTTGGCCAACAGGACGTCATGTTTGGCGGCGGCGGTGAGGAACTGGATTGGACCTTGTCCTGCCTGTTTGACGCCATGGGCGCGATGTCGAGCAAGTATAACGACACGCCAGAGCGCGCCTCCCGCGCCTTCGACGCAGACCGCGACGGCTTTGTGATCGGCGGTGGGGGCGCGATGGTCGTGCTGGAAAGCCTCGAACACGCACAAGCTCGCGGTGCTAAGATTTACGCTGAAGTCACTGGCTTCTGCGCGACTTCTGATGGTGCGGATATGGTTGCGCCGTCGGGTGAGGGCGGCGAACGCGCGATGCGCGGCGCTATCAAGAACCTCAACGAAGACCGCAAAGTTAGCTATATCAACGCGCATGGCACATCGACGCCGGTTGGTGATGTTGGCGAGATTGAGGCGGTTCGCCGTGTATTCGGCGAAGGTTCCACTCCGCCGGTCAGCTCAACCAAGTCGATGACGGGTCACAGCCAAGGGGCCACCGGCGCGCAAGAGGCGATCTATTGCCTGCTCGCACTGGAGCATGATTTTATCATCCCGTCGATCAATGTCGAAACCCTCGATCCCGCACTCAAACCTGAAGAGATCGCCACACAGCTGGTTGAGAATGCCGGCCTTGATACGGTTATGACCAACAGCTTCGGCTTTGGCGGCACAAACGGTTCCATGCTTATGTCGAAATTTCACGGATAAAGATTTCGCGCAGGATCAACGGCCAATAGATGAGGTGACATAGGTATGGGCGTCCTTGCAGGAAAACGCGGACTTGTGATGGGCGTCGCGAATGATCGCTCGATCGCCTGGGGCATTGCCAAGGCCTGCGCCGATACTGGCGCAGAGCTGGCCTTCACCTATCAGGGAGAAGGGTTTGGAAAGCGCTTGGAGCCGCTCGCGCAAAGCGTTGGTTCGGATATCATGCTTGATGTCGATGTGACCGATGACGCGTCGCTTGATGCGGCCTTTGCCGCCTTGCAGGAGCGGTGGGACACCCTTGATTTTGTGGTTCATGCTATCGCGTATTCCGACAAGTCGGAGCTGTCCGGGCGCTTTCTCGATACGTCGCGTAATAATTTCAAGAATTGCATGGATATTTCCGCTTATAGCCTGATCGAGGTGACGCGCCGCGCGCATCCGATGATGGTCGAAAATGGCGGCACAATCCTGACGCTCAGCTATATGGGTTCAACCCGCGTGACGCCGAATTACAATGTGATGGGCGTTGCCAAGGCAGCGCTGGAATCGGCGGTGCGTTATCTGGCTGATGACCTCGGCCCAGAGGGTATTCGTGTGAATACGATCAGCCCTGGGCCGATGAAAACCCTCGCTATGTCCGCTATTGGAGGTGCGCGGAGCACTTACAGGCACACAGATGCCAATTCGCCAATGCGCAGCAATGCTACGCTTGAAGCGGTCGGTGGCACGGCGGTGTATTTGTGCAGCGATGCGGGAGCTTACACAACTGGGGAAATCATCCACGTCGATGGCGGATTCCACGTTTTGGGCATGCCCCAGTTCGAGAACCTTTAAAGAGCCTGCCTCGCCTTACTTAGATAATTAATCGAGGTCCCAACCGCGTTCGCCATGGTTTGCGAGGTCGAGCCCGTCTTGCTCGTCTTCCTCCTCGACGCGAAGCGGAAAAACGATTGAAACCATCAGAGCAATTATTGCGGTGCCTACCGCGCTCCAAAGAGCGACTGCACCGATACCAATAGCCTGAGCGCTCAGTTGGCTTGTCATCGTCATCTCACCGAAATAGCCGGTTCCGCCAAGATCAGGCGAAATGAAAACGGCCAATAAGAGAGTTCCAACGATACCGCCAACTCCGTGGACGGCAAAGACATCAAGGCTGTCATCAATTTGCCAGCGGTTCTTGACCTGTTGAATCGCTCCATAACAAACGACAGCACTTATCGCGCCGATGGCGATTGCGGCTCCCGGTGAAACGAAGACCGCAGCGGGAGTAATCGCAGCCAATCCAGCGATAGCGCCTGTGGCCCAACCGATGCTGGTGGGCTTTCCGAAACTCATTTTCTCGCAAAGAAGCCAGGTGAGAGCAGCAGCGCTTGCCGCGATATGAGTGGAGATAATCGCACTCGCAGCGTTGTCATTCGCCCCAAGGGCAGAGCCGCCGTTAAAGCCGAACCAACCCACCCATAATAGGGCCGTACCGATCATCGTCAGCACGGGCGCGTGTGGCAAAACGAGTTTTTGCGGGAAGCCTTCCCGTGCGCCAAGCAACAGGGCCACAACAATTGCAGAGACACCTGCGGTCGTATGCACCACAAGGCCTCCAGCGAAATCGAGCGTTCCGAACTGGCTTGCAAGCCAGCCTCCACCCCAAAGCCAATGGGCCGTTGGTGCATAGACAATCAGAAGCCATAGCGCGCTAAAGCTAAGTACCCAGGAAAAACGTGCGCGTTCAACCCAAGCGCCAACCATCAGCGCGGGAGCAATCACCGCAAAGGTCATTTGGAAGAGTGCGAAACTGCTTTCCGGGATCGCCGTTCCGGGACGCAAAGAACCAAGATCCCTCAGCATCACAGCGTTGCCGGCACCGATCCATCCGTTGGTAACTTGGCCAAAGGCGAGGGTGTAGCCAACGATGACCCACAAAATTGAAGCGAGCGCTGCAATCGCGCCGCATTGAAGCAGAACGGAGAGCACGTTTTTCGCACGAACGAGTCCGCTGTAAAACAGTGCAAGGCCGGGCAGGGTCATCAGCAGGACGAGCGCCGAACTCGCCAATACCCATGCGGTGTCGCCTGTGTCCGGTGACGTCAAAACAGTGGGATCTGCAACCATCAATATCTATCCGATCAATGCGGTGAGGACTTGGTCAGGCGGTCTGTGACCATCGGCCCAAAAGCGGATGTTCGCGATAACTCTGTCACCGGATGCTTCGCGGCCTTCTGCTGTCGCGCTGCCGATATGAGGCAGCGTCATAACATTGGGGTGCTTGAGCAACCGCTCGTCCACGTTTGGTTCGTCTGGATATACATCAAGACCAGCACCCGCCAATTTGCCTGCATAGAGCGCTTCGATCAGAGCTTCCTGATCGATCAACTCGCCTCGCGCCGTGTTGATGATGCTTGCTCCGTCCTTCATCAGACCAATGCGGCGACCGTCGATCATGCCGCGAGTGTCATTGGTGAGCGGACAATGCAGCGTGAGTATGTCTGCTTCTGCAAGCAGCGCGTCGATTTCGCTTACGTATCTAACGCCGAGCATCTGCTCTAGGGCAGCCGGGATAGGCTTGCGACTGTGATAGACAACTTCAAGGCCGAACGCGCGTGCTCGGTGGGCAACAGCCTGACCAATACGGCCCATTCCCACAATGCCGAGCGTCTTTCCGCCAAGCTTTCGGCCCAGAAGGCCTGAAGGAGCCCAACCGGTCCATTCGCCTTTCCGTACCAACGCGGTTCCTTCGCGAATTCTGCGCGGAACACCAATAATACCTGCCATCGCAATGTCTGCGGTGTCGTCTGTGAAAACGCCGGGTGTGTTTGTAACGATGATCTTGCGTTCTGCGGCCGCGACGAGGTCGATATGCTCCGTACCTGCCCCAAAGTTCGCGATGAGTTTTAAGCGTTCTCCAGCAGCCTCAATCACCTCAGCGTCGATTTTGTCGGTAACGGTGGGCACCAAGACGTCGCAGTCCTTTACGGCTTCAGCAATGGCATCGCGGCCCATCGGGATGTCTTCTTTGTTGAGCCGTGCTTCGTAAAGTTCGCTCATCCGCGCTTCCACACTGGGCATCAATTGCCGGGTGACAACCACTTTGGGTTTGCCAGAAGGGAACTGCGGCGGTGTGTGCGTTGCGGCCATAGCATTGGGCTAAGGTGTCGGGGGCAGGGCGGTCAAGACGCGCTAGCACTAGGTCACAAACAATGGTGGAAATCTGTTTGTTCGATCGCGCTTGATGCGTGAGGCGTTGCGAGTAATAGTCAGCGATATGGATGCTCTTCGACCTATTCTCCTTGCCGCTATTGGAGCCGTCTTGGCGGTCTTCACGGTTACAGCCTCTGCCCAAGCGCAGAACCGTGAAGTGCCCTATTGGGCTTCGCTTCGGTACGATGAAGTTCGCATGCGGGTGGGTCCCAGTCAGGAATACAAGATTGACTGGATTTACCGCCGTAAAGGCATGCCGGTAAAAGTGGTTCGGACGCGCGACGGTTGGCGCCTCGTGGAGGATCCCAAAGGTGGGCGAGGATGGATCGCATCCAGCCAGCTCGTGCTGACGCGTGGCGTCCTCGTTACCGGGGACGGCCTTGTAGATATAAGAGCAGAGCCTGATGCAGGCAGTATGCTCAGATGGAAAGCAGAAGCAGGTGTCGTTGCCAAGCTTCTCGACTGCAGCGCAAATTGGTGCGAAATTGACGCGTCCGGCCGAATTGGTTGGGTGCCTGCCGACCGCATCTGGGGCGAGGGCGAGCCCTAGAGCTCGCCCCGCGCTCTATTAGATCAGTTCGACAGCCACGGCAGTGGCTTCGCCACCGCCGATACAGAGGCTCGCAACACCCTTTGTCTTGCCCTGCGATTTAAGCGCGTTCAGCAGCGTAACAATGATGCGGGTGCCAGAAGCTCCGATGGGGTGACCAAGCGCAGTAGCGCCGCCGTTCACGTTGATTTTGTCATGCGGTATGCCGATGTCCCGCATTGCAAACATCGATACGCATGCAAATGCCTCGTTCACTTCCCAAAGCTCGACGTCTTTAACGCTCCATCCAGCGTTCTTCAGGACTTTCTCAATCGCGCCAACAGGAGCCACAGTGAAGTCCTTTGGTTCGCGAGCATGCGCGGCCATGGCGACAATCTTCGCGACAGGCGCGGCGCCTTTTTCAGCAGCCACGCTTTCCCGGGTGAGCACAACAGCCGCTGCTCCGTCCGAAATCGAACTGGAGGTCGCGGCTGTAATCGTGCCGTCTTTGGCGAAGGCTGCGCGCAAGGTCGGGATTTTGTCGGGCCGACCGCGGCCCGGCTGTTCGTCTTTATCGACGGTCACTTCGCCTTTGCGCGTCGCGAATGTCACCGGAACAACTTCACCATCAAACGCGCCGCTTTCAATCGCGGCGTTGGCGCGGCGGAGCGATTCGATGGAGTATTCATCCTGCTCTTCGCGGGTTAGCTGATATTCGTTGGCAGTATCCTGCGCGAAAGTACCCATTGCGCGGCCTTCTTCGTAGGCATCTTCGAGGCCGTCCAAGAACATGTGATCATAAGTTGTGTCATGACCGATACGCGCGCCGGAACGATGCTTTTTCAGGAGATACGGCGCGTTGGTCATGCTCTCCATACCGCCCGCAAGAACAACATCCGTTGTTCCGCTGGCGAGGGCTTCTGCGCCCATAATCACAGTTTGCATACCAGAGCCGCAAACCTTGTTCACAGTCGTCGCTTGAACAGATTTTGGCAGGCCGCCCTTGATCACAGCTTGACGGGCCGGGGCCTGACCGAGGCCTGCGGGAAGCACGCAGCCCATATAAGCCCGATCAAAGTCATCGCCAGCAATACCGGAGCGCTCAACCGCTGCTCTTACGGCAGTCGCGCCGAGATCAGTGGCAGACACGTCGGACAGAGCGCCTTGCATGCCGCCCATTGGGGTGCGGGCATATGACAGGATGACGATGGGATCGGCTTCGGAAAACTGGGGCATGCAAACGGCTCCTTGAAACGGGGTGCTGACCGCGATGTAATGCTGCACTGCGGCAAGTGCAATCTCAATGCGATCGCTTGCAAGGAAGAGCAGTTTCCGCCAACCAGATGGCAAAACGAAACGGATAATCTCTGGGAGAGACAAATGGCCGATGATCGTCGCACAGAACAAGAAGCCCTTCTCAAACGCCAGCGGGACGCGTTCACCGCGTCGCGCCCGGAATCAATGGCGATGCGCAAGGATCGCATCAAGCGAGCCATGGCGCTTCTGAAAGAGCACGCCGAAGATTTCTGCAAAACTATGAGTGCCGATTTCGGCAACCGCGCAATGGAGCAATCCATGCTCACCGATATTGCGGGCACTGTGGGCGCGGGCAAGCACGCGCTGAAGAACATGGACAAATGGGCCAAGGCAGAGAAACGCCCGGTTCAATTTCCGCTCGGGCTGCTGGGCGCAAAAGCGGAAGTTCGTTACGAACCGAAGGGCGTGATCGGCATTCTCAGTCCGTGGAATTTCCCGGTCAACCTCGCCTTTTCACCTCTGATGCAGGTGCTGGCTGCGGGTAACCGTGCGATGATTAAGCCTAGCGAATTTACCGAGCGGACGAGCCTCCTCATGGCTGAATTGGTCGAAGAGTATTTCACACCTGATGAAGTGGCAGTTGTGACAGGCGGGCCGGAAGTGGCCGCCGCTTTCACTGAACTGCAATTCGATCATCTGGTTTTCACAGGTTCGACCCCGACTGGTCGATTGGTAATGCAGGCCGCAGCGAAAAACCTCGTTCCGGTTACTTTGGAGCTTGGCGGAAAATCGCCTGTTATCATGGGCCGCAGTGCCGACTTTGAGAAAGCAGGCGAACGCATTGCGCTCGGCAAAATGATGAATGCTGGGCAAATCTGCCTGTCTCCGGACTATATGTATGTGCCCGAAGACAAGCAGGATGAGGCCGTCGCAGGTGTGTCGAAAGGTGTCGCGAATCTCTATCCGACGTTGCTTGAAAATGACGACTACGCGTCAATCGTTTCGGACCGACATTTTGAGCGCCTTCAAGGCTTGGTCGAAGATGCCCGCGAGCAGGGCGCAGAGGTGATCGAGGTCAATCCCGGCAACGAAGACTTCGCCAACGCTAACCAGCGCAAAATGCCGCTGAACATCATCAAGAACGTCACCGACGAGATGAAAGTGATGCAGGAAGAGATATTCGGACCCGTTTTGCCAGTCAAAACGTACAAGGCCGTCGATCAAGCTGTGGATTATGTGAATGAGCATGATCGCCCGCTGGGTCTGTATTATTTCGGTGATGACAAGGCCGAGCAGGAGCGCGTGCTGACCCGCACGATCTCAGGCGGTGTCACGACCAATGACGTGATCTTCCATGTCTCAATGGAAGACCTGCCATTCGGCGGGGTGGGGCCATCAGGGATGGGGAGCTATCACGCGATTGAGGGCTTCCGAGAATTCAGCCATGCTCGCGCCGTCTATCACCAACCAAAGATCGACATCGCGAAACTTGGCGGGTTCAAGCCACCTTATGGCAAAGCAACCGAAAAAGCGGCTGCTACCATGATGAAATAGGGACAACTCTAAAGCAGGCAAAACCTAGGCTGCGTTCGCTTTCAGCGTTTGCAGATCATCCCAAAACTGTGCGGGATCGACCATTGACATCGGCACGGCATGTTCCACAGCGATCTGTGCCAATGGTAGTGGATCAAGTGTGCCCGCAGCAGTGTCAATGGCTTTGCCAATCGCAAAGCCCATAGCTGCAGGCCGGTATTCGAGGGCGAGCTTCGCGCTATCGAAAGTGTGCTCTGCCTGAGGCCAAGCGACTTTTGCCAATTCCAATGGTGAGGCGTCGGGCGTTTGTTCTGCGGTAAGTCGCGGAATACCGAAATGCGGCGTGCCCACGCTTTCCATTGCACGGCCGATGGGCTCGTGAAGGAAATCATGCCGGATCGGTGCACCATGCTTCATGGCATATTGTAACGCGACATTGAGTAGCGAAAGTTCGCTTTCATAGAGATATCGGGTCGGAAGATCGCCACAATAAAAGGTTTTGCCGCCGACAACTTGTTCGAGGACAGGATCACCGCTGTGCGGGTGCATTCTGACAAAGTCCCACTCAATCAGAGATGTCGCGATGCACGTTACGCCACCGGCGGATGCTAGCAGTCCGATGAAGTTTTCGATGCCAACGGAATCGCCATTCTGTGCCATTTGTTGATAGCAAAGCTCGAAGAATAATTCCCCCGCTGCGTGCGCATGTTCGGCCGTGGCTATGAAGCCCTGAGCCTCGTTGGCATCGGCCAGCGTTGCAATAGGTTTTGGCTCTGGTTTGATACCTTTTCGTCCGAACATTAAACCCTTACCCTTTTTCCAAATCGAAGTTGATTTAGTATAAGGCTATGAATAATCAGTAAAATATACGACGAACAATCTATCCAAGCTCTGGCTGCGAGGGCAGGGTGCCGAAGCAACGGTAATCTGGCGTACCGGGCGGTATTACTAAGAGATCGCGTCAGCCATGCTACCGTTCGCTTTTACGCAACAAATATCCCGAGTTTTGCCCGAGTCGCGCCCTTGCATGGGGCTTGCGACACGCCTAGAGGCACGCGCTAGGAATAACGCAACTTTGGACAACGCTGTGATCGACCTGAGCCAGTATCTGCCGATACTGATATTCATCTTCATCGCCTTTGGATTGTCGGTGCTATTCGTGTTTCTGCCGATGGGCGTTTCGCGCCTTACCGGCTCTCACAACCCGGATGCCGAAAAGCTCAGCGAATATGAATGCGGATTTCCGGCTTTTGAAGACGCGCGCAGTCAATTTGACGTGCGTTTCTATCTGGTCGCGATCAGCTTTATCATCTTCGACCTCGAAGCCGCTTTCCTTTTCCCTTGGGCTGTCAGCCTGGGTGAGACCCAATGGGTCGGATGGATCGGCATGATGACATTTCTGTTCATCCTCGCAGTCGGCCTTGCTTACGAATGGAAGAAAGGGGCGCTGGACTGGGAATGACAGGCTCTTCAAACAATACGATCATCACTCCGCCAACCGTGCCGATTAGCGCGAGTGAAGCGGCTATGATGATGCCGACCGCAAAGGGCGGCGAGATCAAGCAGCCGGACGCGGACTATTTCAACGCGCTCCAGACCGAAGTGAACGACAAGGGTTTCCTTGTTACATCTACCGAAGACGTCTTCCAATGGGCGCGCACGGGTTCTCTGTGGTGGATGACTTTCGGCCTTGCATGCTGCGCTGTGGAGATGATCCACGCCAATATGCCGCGCTATGACATGGAGCGGTTTGGTGCCGCACCGCGCGCGTCGCCGCGCCAGTCTGATCTGATGATTGTTGCGGGCACGCTCTGTAACAAAATGGCCCCTGCATTGCGCAAGGTTTATGATCAGATGTCTGATCCGAAATATGTGATCAGCATGGGTTCCTGCGCCAATGGCGGTGGCTATTATCACTATTCCTACAGCGTCGTTCGCGGCTGTGACCGGATTGTACCCGTGGACATTTATGTACCCGGATGCCCTCCAACAGCAGAAGCGCTTCTTTACGGCGTGATGCAATTGCAGCGGAAAATCCGCCGCGTTGGCACGATTGAGCGCTGAATATGTCTGTTGTTCACTCCGCCCCGAAATTCGCCACCAATGATGGCGTAATAGCTGAGCTTAGCGAGAGTATCAGCGCGTCGCTGCTGTCCGCACAAGAGAAGCATGGCGAATGCATCTTCACGGTGCGCCGCGATGACATTGAGACGGTGCTGAAAACGCTCCGTGAGGATCACAAGTATCAGCAATTGATGGAAATCGCCGGGGCAGACTATCCGGATCGCGCCGAGCGGTTTGAATGCGTTTACATGCTGCTATCGCTCACGAAAAATCACCGCATTATGGTGAAGTGCTCTACCGATGAAAACACACCTGTTCCCACGGTGACGACGCTGTGGCCAAATGCGGGCTGGTTGGAACGCGAAGTGTTCGACATGTACGGCGTTACCTTCGCAGGCAACAAAGACCTGCGCCGCATTTTGACCGATTATGGTTTCGAAGGGCATCCTTTCCGCAAGGACTTCCCGATGACCGGCTATACCGAACTGCGTTATTCTGAAGAGGAAAAGCGCGTGGTCTATGAGCCCGTGGAATTGCCGCAGGATATGCGGACATTTGATTTTCTCAGCCCGTGGGAAGGCTCCGACTATGTTCTTCCCGGTGATGAAAAGGCTGAAGAAGAGGAGGGCGGAGCATGACAATGCAGATCGAAGAATCGCCCACCACCGATGGCGAAGTCATCAACAATTACACGATCAACTTTGGTCCCCAGCACCCGGCCGCGCACGGCGTTTTGCGTATGGTGATGGAGCTCGATGGCGAAGTGATCGAGCGGATTGACCCGCATATCGGCCTGCTTCACCGCGGCACCGAAAAACTGATCGAGCAGAAGACGTATCTGCAGGCACTCCCGTACTTTGACCGGCTCGATTACTGTTCACCGCTGTGTCAGGAGCACTCCTATGTGCTCGCGATTGAGAAGCTGCTGAATCTCGAGGTGCCGGAGCGCGCACAATATCTTCGCGTTTTGTTCGCCGAGTTGACCCGTATCTGTAACCACATGCTCAATATGGGTGCGCACGTACTCGACGTGGGTGCGTTCACGCCGAACTTGTGGATTATGGATCTGCGCGAAGACTGCATGAACTTTTTTGAGCGGGCCTCGGGCGCGCGCATGCACTCTGCCTGGTTCCGTCCGGGCGGCGTGCATCAGGATGTTCCGGAAAAGCTGCTGGTCGATATTGGCGACTGGCTCGATAACCGGTTCTTCCAATTGTTCGACGACGCGATGAGCCTCGTCATGGACAACCGCATTTTCAAGCAGCGCAATGTCGATATCGCCGTTGTCAGCCGCGATGATGCGGTTGCATGGGGCTTTAGCGGCCCGATGATCCGCGCTGCGGGTATTCCGTGGGATCTGCGCAAGTCACAGCCTTACGATGTGTATGACCGCATGGAGTTCGACATTCCCGTTGGCACCAATTCGGATTGCTATGACCGTTTTATGGTGCGCGTGCAGGAAATTCGCGAAAGCGCGAAGATTATCAAGCAATGCGTCGCGCAAATGCCGAGCGGACCGATTGCGAGCGATGATGGCAAGGTTTCCCCGCCGAAGCGCGGCGAAATGAAGCAGTCGATGGAAAGCCTGATCCACCACTTCAAGCTCTACACAGAGGGCTTCCACGTGCCGGAAGGCGAAGTTTACGTCGCGACCGAAAGTCCAAAGGGCGAGTTCGGCGTCTATCTCGTCAGCGATGGCAGCAACAAACCATATCGCTGCAAAATCCGCCCAACCGCGTTTTCGCACCTGCAGGCGATGGATTTCATGAGCAAAGGCCACATGCTGCCAGACGCGACCGCAATTTTGGGCGCGATTGATGTGGTGTTCGGGGAGTGTGACCGGTGAGCAGCCTTAACCACCTAGACATAGTATTGCTTTTGCTAGCTGCTGCAGTGTTGGGAGTCGCAGTCGGTCTTTGGATGTCGGATCTTGGAGCTGGAAGCGATATTCGGTTTGCCGCGCTGGCTATTGTGCCACTTCTTACGATCATCGTGAATATTCGGCAGCATAAACGTCGTGAGAATGCCAATGGCTGACCGTACACCCGCGCATGATACGCCTGAACTCCGCGAACGCTGGGGTTCTTTTGCTTGGTCCAAGGCCAACAAAAAGACAGCCGATTATCACATCGCCAAATACCCTGACGGTCGTCAAAAATCGGCGGTGATGCCACTGCTTGATCTGGCTCAGCGTCAGGTTGGCGAGGAAACCGATACGCAGGGCTGGTTGCCGCTGCCGGTGATCGAATATGTCGCCAAATATATAGACGTACCGGTGATCCGGGTGCTCGAGGTTGCGACATTCTATTTCATGTACAACATGAAGCCGGTGGGGAAGTATCACGTGCAGGTATGCGGCACGACGCCGTGCATGCTGCGCGGGTCCGACGATATCATCAGCGCATGCAAATCGCGCGGGATGAAGATGGGCCACGTCTCCGAAGATGGTCTCTGGACGCTGACCGAAGTCGAATGCATGGGCAATTGCGCAACCGCGCCGATGGTCCAGATCAACGACGACAATTACGAAGACCTGACGGTTGAGCGGCTTGACGCTGTGCTCGATGCGCTCGCGAAGGGCGAGACGCCTAAAGCAGGCACGCAAGAGCCAGGGCGCCACACATCAGAGCCCAAGGGCGGCGCGACCACCCTTAAGGAAATGGTTGATGCGAACCATGATTACCGAGGTGATTACTAATGAATGGCGGCGTTCTCGCGCTCGCTATTGCGGGCCTATTCTGCTTTTTCGCAGGCGCATATCTTGCCGCGACGAGCGATAATCGCACCACGGGTATTGTGCTGATGAGTATGGGCCTGCTGTTTCAGGTCTTGTGCCTGCGGCAACTTAAAGTGAACAGAACTAAGGATAACGGCGATGCTGGCTGATAAGGACCGCATCTTCACCAATCTCTACGGTTTTCAGGACTGGGGCCTGAAAGCGGCGCAGCAGCGCGGCGATTGGGATGGCACGAAAGCTCTGATCGAGCGCGGCAACGACGCCATCATCGAAGAGATGAAGGCTTCCGGCCTGCGCGGGCGGGGCGGGGCTGGTTTCCCGACCGGCCTCAAATGGTCGTTCATGCCTAAGGAAAGCAAGGACGGTCGCCCAAGCTTCCTCGTCATCAATGCCGACGAGTCCGAACCGGGTTCTTGCAAAGACCGTGAGATCATTCGCCACGATCCGCACAAGCTGATCGAAGGCGCTTTGGTTGCTGGCTTCGCGATGCGGGCGCGTGCGGCATACATCTACATTCGCGGCGAATATATTCGCGAAGCCGAGACGCTGCAGAAAGCCATCGACGAAGCCTATGATGCGGGCTTGATCGGCAAGAACGCCAGCGGCACCGGATACGACTTCGACGTGTTCATGCACCGCGGTGCTGGCGCTTACATCTGCGGCGAAGAAACCGCGATGATTGAAAGCCTTGAAGGGAAGAAGGGTCAGCCTCGGCTCAAGCCGCCATTCCCGGCGGGCGCGGGTCTCTATGGCTGCCCGACCACGGTCAACAATGTCGAAAGTATCGCGGTTGTGCCAACGATCCTGCGGCGCGGAGCCTCATGGTTCAGCAGCTTTGGCCGCGAGGGCAACCACGGTACCAAGCTGTTCCAGATCAGCGGCCATGTCGAACAGCCATGCGTCGTCGAAGAGGAAATGAGCATCCCCTTCCGCGAGCTGATCGAGAAACATTGCGGCGGAATTACAGGAGGTTGGGATAACCTCCTCGCAGTAATTCCGGGTGGTTCATCGGTGCCTTTGGTTCCAGCCGAGCAGATCATGGACGCTCCCATGGACTTTGACGGGTTGAAAGACCTTGGATCGGGCCTTGGCACGGCGGCTGTCATCGTAATGGATAAGTCGACCGACATCGTCCGCGCGATCTCGCGCCTCAGTTATTTCTACAAGCACGAGTCATGCGGCCAGTGCACGCCGTGCCGCGAGGGCACCGGTTGGATGTGGCGCATGATGGAGCGTTTGCGCGCAGGCGATGCCGCGATTGAAGAAATCGACATGCTGCACGAAGTGACCAAACAGGTCGAAGGCCACACAATCTGCGCGCTCGGCGATGCAGCGGCTTGGCCAATTCAGGGCTTGATCCGTCATTTCCGCCCTGAGCTGGAAAAGCGCATCCACGAACACAACGCACAATTCGCGGAGGCGGCGGAATGAAAAAGTTCGTCGCCATCGGAGTAGTGATCAGCTTGCTATCGGGACTGGCTCACGCACAGCCCAAGCGTATGGAACGTGACGTTGCGAAACAGCGCGCCGCTGTAACAGCCTGGACGGAATGCATTGCAGAAGAACGCCGCGACGAAGTAAAGGCGGTGTTGCTGCTTGATTACCGGGATGACGGGTACAAAAGCGATCTTAACGAACTCGCGCAAACTCGTGTCAGCAAGAGATGCTTTGATGCGATGCCGCGTGCGTACCGGCAGATCCGATTGACTGGTTTGCCTTTTGCGGGTGGCCTTGCCGAACACGTTATCGAAAGCAGCGACAAACCGTTGCTAACCCGTTTGTCGATGGCGGCGATCGGTCTTAATCCGGCAACGTTTAGCTATACCGATCAAGTTGCAATGTGCACCGTTCGCGGCGCACCTCATCTCGCGGCGAAACTGTTTAAAACAGAAATCGAAACTGCTGAAGAGCAAGCCGCGCTAGCGGAACTGCTCCCGGTAACCGATGTTTGCACGCGGCGCGGTACGCCCATCGAAGCCTCGCCGCTCGCCATACGATCGATGCTGGCGACAGCGTCGTATCGTTTGCTCGCCGCACAGGAAGAAGTTGAAGATGCCTAAAGTCACTGTAGACGGACAGGAAATCGAAGTCCCGGCAGGGGCGACAGTCCTTCAAGCGTGCGAGCTTGCGGGTAAAGAAATTCCGCGTTTCTGCTATCATGAGCGCCTTTCCATTGCGGGCAATTGCCGCATGTGTCTGGTCGAAGTGAAACCGGGACCGCCTAAGCCGCAAGCGTCCTGTGCGCTGCCCGCTGGTGAAGGTCAGGAAATTCGCACCGACACGCCGATGGTCAAGAAGGCACGCGAAGGCGTTATGGAATTCCTTCTCATCAACCACCCGCTCGATTGCCCGATTTGCGATCAGGGCGGCGAATGCGATCTTCAGGATCAGGCGGTGGCTTATGGCCGCGGCGGATCGCGTTACGAGCGTGAGAACAAACGCGCTGTGACTGAGAAATATATGGGCCCGCTGATCAAGACGATCATGACCCGCTGTATCCACTGCACACGCTGCGTGCGCTTCTCGGAAGAGATCGCAGGTGTCGACGAAATCGGCGCGCTGTATCGCGGCGAGGATATGCAGATCACGACCTATCTGGAGCAGGCCGCAAGCCACGAGCTTTCAGCAAACGTAATCGATCTGTGTCCCGTTGGTGCTCTGACGTCGCGTCCATACGCATTTGAAGCGCGTCCCTGGGAATTGAAGCGCACGCTCAGCATCGATGTGTCCGACGCCGTTGGCGCCAACATTTCGCTGCATTCGAAGGGCCGTGAAGTCATGCGCTCGCTTCCGCGCATCAATGACGACGTCAACGAAGAATGGCTGTCTGACAAAGGCCGCTATCAGGTTGATGGCCTGTCCAAACGCCGCCTCGACAAGGTGTTCATGCGTAATGGCGGCAAGCTGGCTGCAGCGTCATGGAACGAAGCGTTCGATGCGATTGCAAAACAGCTTGGCAGCAAGAAATCGAGCATTGCCGCCGTTGCTGGCGACATGGTTGATTGCGAAACGATGTTTGCCGCCAAGACCCTGCTGAAGGCATGCGGATCCACTCAGGTGGAAGCGCGCCAGACCGGCATGACGTATGACGTCAGCAATATTGCGGCGGTCAATTTCAACTCGACGCTTGCAGGTATCGAGACCGCCGACGCGATCCTGATCGTGGGCAGCCATGTCCGCTGGGAAGCCGCACTGGTGAATGCGCGCATTCGCAAAGCCGTGAAAGCAGGGGCGAAGGTCTTTGTCGTCGGCCCGGAATGGGAAACGACCTATCCGGCGGAATTCCTCGGGGAAGATCTGAAAGTTCTAAACCGCGTTCCCAAAGCACTCGGCGATGCGATGAAAGCAGCGGAGCGTCCTGCGGTTATCCTGGGCGGCGCGGCATTGGCGAAAGGTGCACTGGCACCGGCGCTCAAGCTGGTCGACAAATTCAAGCTCGTGCGGGATGGTTGGAACGGCTTTAATGTCCTCCACATGAGCGCGGCCCGCATGGGTTCGCTGATGCTCGATTTCACCGTCGAAGGCGGTATGGCTGATCTCGCGAAGAAAGCCCCTAAGGTTCTTCTGAGCCTCGGCGCGGACGAGATGGATTACGAGCCATTCGCGGACAGTCTGAAAGTCTATATCGGCCACCACGGCGATCGCGGTGCGCATATGGCGGACATCATTTTGCCAGCGGCGAGCTATGCGGAAAAGGACGGCACCTACGTCAACACCGAAGGCCGCGTCCAATACGCTGAAAAGGCCGTCTTCGCACCGGGCGATGCCCGCGAAGACTGGACGATCCTGCGCGCAATGGCGGACGCTCTTCGCGTGAATGTCGGGTTTGACAGCTTTGAAGAGCTGCAAGGCGCGATGATCAAGGCGGTTCCGGCGCTCGGCGAAGAAGGTTTGGCCGATTACGGCGATCTGCCGAAAGCCGACAGCAAGGCCAAAGCGGAAGGTGAAATCAACGCCTATCCGATTGCGGATTTCTACCTCACCAACCCGATCGCTCGGGCAAGCGCGGTGATGCAGCAATGTTCGCAAGAGCTTCTGCATGCGGATGAGATGAAGGAGGCTGCGGAGTGACCGAGTTCTTCCAATCTTTCGGCATGTCCTATGAATGGGCATGGACCGTCGCGACGCTGGTCGGGATCATCACGATTTCGCTGCTCGTCATGTTCTCAGTTGCAATGGTGATCTATGTTGACCGTAAGGTTCTCGGCGCGATTATGATGCGGCGCGGGCCCAATGTGGTCGGCCCATTCGGTTTGCTGCAAAGCTTCGCCGATGGCTTGAAGGTCTTCCTTCAGGAAACAATCATCCCGAGCGCGGCAAACAAAGGAATTTTCCTGCTCGCGCCGATCATCACCTTCACAGTCGCGCTGGCGGCTTGGGCTGTGATTCCGTTTGATGCGGGTGTTGTGGTGTCGGACATCAATGTCGGCCTGCTCTACATCCTCGCGATCAGTTCGTTGGGCGTCTACGGCGTCGTGATGTCCGGTTGGGCGTCGAACTCCAAATACCCGTTCTTCTCCGCCATGCGCGCCGCTGCGCAGATGATCTCATATGAGGTCTCAATTGGCTTTGTGCTGGTATGCGTCGTGCTGTTTGCCGGCACATTCAATATGAGCGGTATTGTTATGGCACAGCAGGGCCACGGCCTCGGCTTCGTCAACGGGTTCTTCTTTAACCCGCTGCTGTTCCCGATGTTCGTCGTGTTCTTCATCTCGGCCTTGGCAGAGACCGCCCGCGCGCCGTTCGACCTGACCGAGGCGGAATCGGAGCTCGTCGCGGGCTATCAAACAGAATATTCAAGCATGGCCTTCGCGCTGTTCTGGCTGGGTGAGTATGCCAATATCCTGCTGATGTGCTCGCTTTGCACGCTGCTGTTTATGGGCGGTTGGCTGCCACCGGTTGAATGGGCGCCGCTGTATTATGTGCCAGGGATCGTGTGGTTCCTGCTGAAGACGTTCTTCTTCTTCTTCCTGTTCAGCTGGATCTGGGCGACCGTACCGCGGTATCGTTATGACCAGCTGATGCGGCTTGGCTGGAAGGTCTTCCTGCCAATGAGCCTGATTTTTGTGGCGCTGATTAGCGGCTATCTGATGGCGACGGGGCATTTCGCATGATTGCTGCTCTGATCTTGAGCGCCGCGGCGATTGATGAAGGCAAATCTAACGATTGGCGGACTGAGGTTATTTGGGGTTGTCAATTCTCTGAGGAAGGTCGCGACCCATTCACAATGCAAGGCCAGGTATCGAGAAGGCCAAATCCGGGACCAAATGGACTCAGAGAACATGCGGTCCTTGTGTTTCGTGATGGCAGCAATCGCTACACCAACAATGGTGCGCGCGGCATCTATCACGTCCAGCCCGAGCCTGGGAAACACAGGGTACTGTTCGATGAGGCAAAAGGCGACACGCTTATGCTCGATCTTTCTGGCGAAAACGGAGAAGGGACAGCAAAACTGGTTTCTAACGATCAAGAGAAACCATTCGCGACAGCGGTTTGCCAGTTTAAGGAACGCGATCAATGACCACCGCAACCCAGCTCCTTAAATCGTTCACCCTGTGGGAATTCCTCAAGGCGCATGCGCTGACCTTGAAGTATTTCTTCAAGCCCAAGGTGACGATCAACTATCCGTTCGAGAAATCGCCGCTTTCGCCGCGTTTTCGCGGCGAGCATGCGCTGCGCCGTTATCCCAATGGCGAGGAACGCTGCATCGCTTGTAAGCTGTGCGAGGCCGTTTGCCCGGCTCAGGCGATCACGATTGAGAGCGAGCCGCGCGAGGACGGCAGCCGCCGCACAACGCGATACGACATCGATATGACCAAGTGCATCTACTGCGGTTTCTGTCAGGAAGCCTGCCCGGTGGATGCCGTGGTTGAGGGACCAAACTTCGAATACGCCACCGAAACCCGCGAGGAATTGCTTTATGACAAGGCTAAATTGCTCGCGAATGGTGACAAATGGGAACGGGCCATCGCGGCCAATCTTGAAGCGGACGCACCCTATCGCTAGGGCGCGCCTGAGCCGGGATTCAGGCGGGACGGAAAAACAGGGATTATGATTCAAACCTTAGCCTTTTACCTGTTCGCAGGGCTGGTCATCGCGAGCGCGGTCATGGTCATCATGTCGCGCAATCCGGTGCACAGCGTGCTGTGGCTTATCCTCGCATTCTTCAACGCTGCGGGCCTGATGGTTCTTGTCGGGGCGGAGTTCATCGCGATGCTGCTTGTTATCGTTTACGTGGGAGCGGTCGCGGTGCTGTTCCTGTTCGTGGTGATGATGCTGGACATTGATTTTGCGGCGATGCGCGCAGGGTTCATCAAGAATTTTCCGCTGGGGATCGCGGTCGCGCTGATCCTGCTTGCGGAGCTCATCCTTGGGCTTGGCGCATACAATGCTGGCGGGCTTGAACTCGCCACTGCCGATGGCAGCGCGGCGCAGGGTGTTGGTCAAAGCAATATCGAGGCAATCGGTGTGCTGCTCTATGGCCGGTATATCTTCCTTTTCGAAGTTGCTGGCATCATCCTGTTGGTTGCGATGATCGGCGCGATCGTGCTGACCTTCCAGCCTCCGAAACCGGGCGCTCGCGGGCGTCAGGATATCGGCAAGCAGATCGCACGCCGCCCGCATGAGGCCACCGTTATGAAGAACCCTGAAACTGGGCAAGGGGTCGAACTGTGAACGATATTATCGGCATCGAGCATTACCTTGTCGTCGGCGCGATTCTGTTCGTGTTGGGCGTGCTAGGCATTTTTCTAAATCGGAAAAACGTGATCGTTATTCTGATGGCGATCGAGCTTATTCTGCTCGCAGTGAATATTAATCTGGTCGCTTTTAGTGCCGCCATGAACGACCTAGTGGGGCAAGTGTTCGCGATGCTCGTTTTGACTGTGGCCGCTGCCGAAGCTGCCATCGGTCTCGCAATCCTAGTCATCTATTTCCGAGGTCGCGGCACAATCGCGGTCGACGATGTGAACCGGATGAAGGGATAGACACCGGTGCAAACCCAAATTCTTCTCATCGTTTTCCTGCCGCTGCTCGCGTCTATCGTCGCAGGGCTGGTGAACAAGAACGCGCCGAGCGTCTTTGCGAAGTCGATCACGACAGGCGCGCTGTTCGTTTCTGCCGGGCTTAGCTGGCCGATCTTCCTCGCGTTCCTAAATGGCAGCGCGACCGCTGAAGTCGTACCCGTTCTTAAGTGGGTTCAGTCTGGCTCGATGAGCTTTGACTGGGCGCTGCGTGTCGACACGCTCACGGCGATCATGCTGGTCGTCATCAACAGCGTCTCCGCCCTCGTGCACCTCTATTCGTGGGGATATATGGAGGAAGACCCGGATCAGCCGCGCTTCTTCGCTTATCTCTCGCTGTTCACCTTCGCGATGCTGATGCTCGTGACCGCCGATAACCTCGTACAGATGTTCTTTGGCTGGGAAGGGGTGGGCCTCGCATCTTACCTGCTGATCGGTTTCTGGTTCAAGAAACCAACCGCCGGTGCCGCCGCGATCAAGGCTTTCGTGGTCAACCGCGTGGGCGATCTTGGTTTTATGCTGGGTATCTTCGGAACCTTCCTCGTGTTCCAGACCACGTCGATCACCGAAATCCTTGCCGCGGCTCCTGGCATGTCGGGCAGCACAATCGGCTTTCTCGGCATGCGCCTCTACACCATGGATATTCTGTGTATCCTGCTGTTCGTGGGCGCGATGGGTAAGTCGGCTCAGCTGTTCCTACATACGTGGCTGCCGGATGCGATGGAAGGGCCGACGCCTGTTTCCGCGCTGATCCACGCGGCGACCATGGTGACCGCAGGCGTGTTTATGCTCTGCCGTCTCTCTCCGATGTTTGAGACTGCTCCGACCGCTTTGATGATCGTCACGGTGATTGGTGCTGCGACGTGTTTCTTCGCCGCGACCATTGGCACGACGCAATGGGACATCAAGCGGGTGATCGCTTACTCAACCTGCTCGCAGCTTGGCTATATGTTCTTTGCCGCCGGTGTTGGGGCATACAACGTCGCCATGTTCCACCTGTTCACGCACGCATTCTTTAAGGCGCTGCTATTCCTTGGCGCAGGCTCTGTGATCCACGCGATGCACCACGAACAGGACATGCGGTATTACGGCGGTCTGCGTAAATCCATCCCGCTGACATTCTATGCGATGCTGGCAGGGACACTCGCGATAACGGGTCTGGGTGTATATCACCTCGGCGTCGGGTTCGCGGGCTTCTGGTCCAAGGATGCCGTGCTCGAAGTCGCCTTTGCACGCGGGACAGAGATTTCGGTCATGTCCTTCTGGCTCGGCGTGATCGCCGCGCTGCTCACCAGCTTTTACAGCTGGCGTCTGATGTTCCTCACCTTCTGGGGCAAGCCTCGCTGGATCGAGAGCGAGCATATCCAGCACTCGGTTCACAAAACACCGGAAGAAGCGGGCGAAGACACAACGGGTGGATATCATCCGCATGAAAGCCCGATTGCAATGCTGATCCCGCTTGTGCTCCTGACAGTAGGAGCCATCGCGGCGGGACAGGTTTTCGCGCCGAGTTTCCTCGACGACGCCACATTCTGGGCAAGCTCGATTTTCTATAACGAGAACCTGATGCACGCGATGCATGCCGTGCCGTACTGGGTGAAGTATTCGGCCTTTGCTGTGATGGTCCTCGGCCTTGTCGGGGCTTATATCGCCTACATCGCCAAGCCCGATCTTCCGGCGAAGTTCGTCGCGGCTGTGCCGTGGCTGCACCGCTTCGTGTACAACAAATGGTATTTCGACGAGCTCTATGATCGTATCTTCGTAAAGCCTGCTTTCTGGCTTGGTCGCCAGTTCTGGAAGCTGGGCGATATCGGCACGATTGACCGCTTCGGCCCCAACGGTATCGCATGGGTGGTCGAGCGTAGCTCGGGCGCCGCCAAAGCGATCCAGTCGGGCTATCTCTACACATATGCGCTGATCATGCTGCTTGGCCTGATCGCGGCAATTACCTGGGTTCTGCTGTAATGGACGGCTTTCCGATCCTCACCACGATGATGCTGGTTCCGTTGGCGGGTGCTCTGCTGTGTCTGTTTTCTAACGGAGCGGCTGCACGCGGCATCGCACTGGCGGCAACGCTGGCGACATTCGCGCTGGGCGTACTGCTCTGGATGAATTTCGAGATTGGCGGGCCGCAATGGCAGTTCACCGAGAGGGCCGAGCTGTTCGAAGGGTTCTCCTACGCTCTTGGCATTGATGGCATCGCGCTGATGCTGATCATGCTCAGCGTCTTCCTGATGCCGATTTGTATCCTTGCTAGCTGGACTTCGATCACGAAGCGTGTCGGCGAATACATGGCGGCTTTCCTGTTTATGGAAGTGCTGATGATCGGCGTGTTCGCGGCGCAGGATCTGTTCCTGTTCTACATCTTCTTCGAAGCAGGCCTGATCCCGATGTATCTGATCATCGGTGTGTGGGGCGGCGATAACCGCATCTATGCGAGTTACAAATTCTTCCTCTACACGCTGTTCGGCTCGGTTCTGATGCTGATCGCGATGTTCTGGATGGTCGGAACTGCGGGCACTTCGGATATTCCGACGCTGATGCAATACAATTTCGACGGTGATGCACAGTTCTGGTTATTCCTCGCCTTCTTCGCGAGTTTTGCCGTGAAGATGCCGATGTGGCCTGTGCACACTTGGTTGCCGGATGCGCACGTTCAGGCACCAACAGCGGGCTCTGTTATTCTTGCAGGCGTTCTGCTGAAATTGGGCGGCTACGGCTTTATCCGGTTCAGCCTGCCTATGTTCCCGGAGGCTTCTGGCGAACTCGCTTGGCTGATCTTCGCATTGTCGATGATTGCGGTGGTGTACACCTCTCTCGTCGCGCTGGTTCAGCACGATATGAAGAAGTTGATCGCTTATTCGTCGGTCGCTCACATGGCGCTCGTCACGGCGAGCTTGTTCGCGTTCAACGTGCAGGGCCTTGAGGGCGCAATGATGATCATGCTGGGCCACGGCCTTGTATCCGGCGCGCTTTTCCTGTGCGTTGGCGTGATCTACGATCGTCTGCACACCCGCGAGATTGATCGTTACGGCGGGCTCAGCATCAATATGCCGTACTACGCAACATTCTTCCTGTTGTTCACCATGGCGAGCATCGGTTTGCCGGGGACCAGCAACTTTGTAGGCGAATTCCTCGCGCTCGCGGGGATCTATCAGACATCGACCTGGGTCGCTTTTGTCTGCACCACGGGCATCATTCTGGGCGCTGGTTACATGCTTTATCTTTATCGCCGCGTGGCCTTCGGTGCGCAGACCAATGAAGATGCAGCGGCCATGCCCGATATGGACGCACGTGAGTGGACTATGATGGCATCCATCGCTGCTGTGGTGATGTGGATGGGCGTCTATCCCGAAAGCTTCCTTGCGCCGATGCGCGCGGACATTGCTGCGCTTGACGCGCGGATCGCTTCGGCTGCGCCTGCGGATGATAGCCAGCTGGCGGACGGGCCCGCCCGCGAAGCCGCTGCAAACGCTATTTCATTCGAAGCGCATGAAGGGGGAGACCACTGATGGACTTCGCAGCTTCCTTTGCGCTCATCGTTCCGGAACTCATCCTTGCCGGGGCGGGGCTCGCCTTGCTGATGGTGGCCGCTTGGGGCGGTGACAAATCGGCGCGGTTCATCGCCATCGCCGCCGCGACAGCATTCTTCGGGGCGGGCCTGATGCTTGTACCCGGCCTCCATTTCGGAACTGACGGTCCGGAAGTCATAGCCTTTGGTGGGCTGATGCGGGTCGACACTTTTGCCCTGTTTGCGAAAGCACTGATCTATCTGTCAGCGATTGCCTGTTTGATGGTTGCGCCTGCATTCTTCAGTGGCCCTGCCGCGGGATCAGAGCGCGGGATGCGGGCCGAATTTCCAGTCCTGATCCTGTTTGCTGCTCTCGGAATGAGCATCATGGTTTCGGCCAGCGACTTTATGACGCTGTATCTCGGCCTCGAACTCAACAGCCTCGCATCCTACGTGCTCGCAGCCATCCTGCGCCGTGACGGGCGTTCTGCTGAGGCTGGCCTGAAGTACTTTGTCCTCGGTGCGCTTGCCTCGGGCATCCTGCTTTACGGTATGAGCCTGCTTTACGGCTTCACCGGAGGAACCGACTTTGCGACTGTTCGCGCTGGGCTAACCGGAGAGCTCGCAACGGGAGCTCTGTTCGGTCTGATTTTCGTACTCGCCGGACTTGCCTTCAAGATCGCGGCTGTGCCGTTCCATATGTGGACGCCAGACGTTTACGAAGGCGCGCCGACCCCGGTTACGATGTTCTTCGCCACCGCGCCAAAGGTCGCTGCAGTAGCGCTCACTGCGCGGGTTGTGGTCGAAGTGTTTGGCGCTCAGGTCCTCGCGTGGCAGCAGATCATCATGTTTACCGCGCTAGCCTCGATTGTGTTCGGTGCTCTCGGTGCGATTGGTCAGGAAAACCTTAAACGGCTGCTCGCCTATTCCTCGATCAATAATGTCGGCTTTATCCTGCTCGGCCTTGCTGTGGCAGATCAAGCCGGGATCAGCGCGATGCTGGTCTATCTCTTCATCTATGTCGCGATGAGTATAGGAGCCTTTACGGCGCTGTTGATGCTTCGCAACGAAGAAGGCGGTCTGTTTGAAACCTTTGCGGATATACGCGGCCTGTCGGTTACCAAGCCCGCAATTGCTTGGTGTCTGTTGTTCACGATGTTCAGCCTCGCCGGTATTCCTCCGCTTCTAGGGTTCTACGGTAAGTTCGTGATCTTTCAGGCGACAGTGGATGCTGGCCTGATCGCATTCGGTGCTATTGCAATTGCTGCCAGCGTAATCGGTGCGTTCTACTACATTAAGTTCGTCAAGGTGATGTTCTTCGATGAACCTGCCGATGTGGTGAAAGGCAGCAGCGGAAATGCGCATTGGGTGCTGCTGTTCCTGACTGCCGCGATTATGTCGCCTCTTGGCTATTTGCTCACGCCGTCGATCAGCGATCTTGCAGATAAAGCGGCTTCGGCGCTGTATCTCGCGGTTTGATAGAAACTGTAGAACAGACCGGTTCCACCAATGCCGATTTGATTGATCGCCTCTCAGCCGGAGATGCGATTGAAGAGGGGTATTGGCTGCGTGCCGAACGCCAGACAGGCGGACGAGGGCGGCTCGGTCGCAAGTGGGAAAGCCCGAGCGGCAATCTGTTCTGCAGCACTGTAATCGATGTGCGCGATGGTGATCCGCCCACGCATTCACTATCGTTCGTTGTGGGGCTCGCGGCTTTTGATATGCTTGAGCGCAGCTTGTTGCCAAAAACACCGATTATGCTGAAGTGGCCTAACGATGTACTCGTCAGCGGTGCCAAAATTGCAGGAATTTTGCTGGAACGCGCTGCGGATAAAGTCGTCGCCGGCATCGGTGTAAATGTCTGCCATGCGCCTGACCTTCCAGACCGAGAAACGACCTCGATTGTCTATGAGAATGGCAAACACGGAGGCAGTGCGGAGCTTGTTCTTTCATTCCTAGCCGATGCTTTGAAACAACGGATTAGCAATTGGCGCGAATACGGGCTCCATGCGACGCTTGATGCGTGGACTGCAGCAGCACACCCCATCGGAACGGAGTTGACCGTCAAACCCGGGCCAGACGAACAAATTCATGGGGCTTTTGCCGGCCTTGATGAACAAGGTGCAATGTTACTTCGCTTGGCGAATGGTGCGATGCGCACTATCCACGCCGGTGACGTTTCGATGATTGCGGAAGGATAATCGATGCTGCTTGCTGCTGATGTCGGCAACACCAATGTTGTTTTTGCTCTGTTCGAACCTGACGGGAAGGGCGGCATGTCCACTCGTGCACGCTGGCGCATAGCGACTGATCCGCGTCGCACAGGCGACGAATACGCTGTTTGGCTTCTGCAACTGCTGGAGATCGAAGGTGTCTCTCGCGATAAAATCGAACAGATTGTCTATGCTTCGGTTGTTCCGCGAGCTGATCACAACCTTAGTGTGCTCGCGCAAAAGTACTTTGGCATCACGCCCCTTAAGGCGGGAGAAGGCAAGGCAGCGTGGCAGTTTGAAATCGACGTGGATCAGCCAAGTTCGTTGGGTGCGGATCGCGCGCTCAATATCCTTGCCGCACATCACAAATTCGGCGGCGATTTGATTGTTATCGACTTTGGCACAGCAACCAAGTTTGAGGCGATTGATTTCAACGGGACTTACAAAGGTGGCTCGATCGCGCCGGGAATCAACCTGTCGCTCGACGCATTGGTGGGCAAGACGGCAAAATTGCCGCGCATCGCAATTCGTGCTCCTGAAAGCAAAAGCGTGATAGGTCGCAACACCGAAGATCAAATGCTGATCGGCGTGTTCTGGGGCTATGTCGCCATGATGGAAGGCATTGTGGAGCGTATGCGTTCAGAAATAGGACGACCTGCGAAAGTGGTCGCCACAGGTGGTCTTGCGATCCTGTTTGATGATGCCACCGACATTTTTGACCACGTGGACGCAGATTTGACGATTGAAGGCCTGGCTATCCTTGCTCAGCAAGCCGCTGCCGCAGACTGAAATTTACCAGAATAGAGATTACGTGAAAAAGAACTTTACCCCTGAAAACGAACTGCTTTTTCTTGCGCTTGGTGGCTCGGGAGAGATTGGCATGAACGTCAATCTCTATGGCTGCGATGGCAAGTGGCTGATGGTCGATCTCGGCATGACGTTTTCGGGCAACGAGTATCCCGGCGTTGATCTGGTTTTCGCCGATCTGGACTTTATCGAAGAACGGACCAAGGACTTGCTCGGCATTGTTCTGACACACGCTCATGAAGATCATATTGGCGCTGTCCCGTACTTCGCCGGCGAGCTTGGCGTTCCGCTTTATGCGACGCCGTTCACCGCTGATTTGGTCGCGCGTAAGCTTGAAGAGGCGGGTCTCCTTGGCCAAGTCGAACTCAACATTATCGAGGACGATCATGGCGAGATCGATATCGGGCCTTTCACGGTCACATATCTGCCGCTCGCGCACTCTATTGCAGAGGGCAACGCCCTCTTGATCGACACGCCCTATGGCAAGGTGTTCCACACTGGCGATTGGAAACTCGACGAAGAACCTATCATCGGTGAACCGACCACAGAAGAAGAACTGCGATCAATCGGCGACGAAGGTGTGCATGCGTTGGTTTGCGATAGCACCAATGTCTTCAATCCAAATCCTTCGGGCTCGGAAGGCGCAGTTCATCGCGGTTTGATGGAAGAGGTCGCGAAGCATTCTGGAAAGCGTGTGCTTGTGACGACCTTTGCCAGCAATGTTGCAAGGCTCCAGACGCTGGGCGAAGTTGCGCGTGAAACGGGGCGGCAGCTTTGCGTAGCGGGTCGTTCACTCGACCGGATTATCGAGGTCTCGCAAGACAATGGTTATCTCGAGAACTTCCCGTCGACAGTTGATTTCCGCACTGCGATGAGCCTGCCACGTGGCGAAGTCATGATTGTCGCAACGGGCGGTCAGGGTGAGCCGCGTGCAGCGCTTTCCCGCATCGCCGATGACAATCATCAGATCGAGCTGACGAGCGGTGATGTTGTGCTCTTCTCCTCTCGACAGATTCCGGGCAACGAGATCGCAATTGGCAAGATACAGAACATGCTTGCCTCTAAAGGCGTGACGATGGTGACGGACCGTCAAAGCATGATCCATGTTTCAGGCCACCCTGGCAGGCCTGAATTGGAAGCTCTCTATGAATGGCTTCGTCCTGAAATCCTTGTGCCAGTGCATGGCGAAGTGCGGCACATGCGGGAGCAGGCGAAGGTCGGCAAAGAGTCAGGTATTCCGCACAATGTAGTCCAATCGAATGGGGATATTGTTAGGCTGGCTCCAGGTGACCCGGGCCGAATAGCGCAAGTGCGTCACGGGAGGCTGGTGCTTGATGGTGATATTATCGCGCCCGCTGATGGTGAGGCGATTACGATGCGCCGTAGGATCTCTGGCGAAGGTGTGATGGTCGTCGTTCTTCTGCGTGGAGAGCGTCCTGCGATTGAAGCCGTTGGCCTTCCTCTGGATGAAGATATGCCTGAATTCATCGAAGAAACTCAGGAAGATATTCTGAAAGCGATCGGGAAGTTGAAGGGACGCGATGCCCAAGACCCCGCAGCCGTTCATGAAGCCGCCCGTTTGGCTGCTCGCCGCGCTGCGCGCCGCTGGGCGGGCAAAAGCCCTCAGGTTCGAGTGATAATGCCCGGTCTCGTACGAGAAGGTGCGAAGTAATGGAGTGGACATCCATCCTTGCTGTCTATTTTCTGATTTGGGTAATGACGGCTTTCATCATGCTGCCGTTCGGAGTGAAGACCGCAGATGAAACCGGCGAAGTCAAAATCCCCGGGCAGGCCGAGAGCGCACCGGTGAACTTTCGTCCGCGAAAACTGATCATTCGCGCGACGATTATCGCAATTGTCCTGACTACGATTTATGTTCTAAATTTCAACTATGGTTGGATCGGCATCGAGGTATTCGACATCTTGCCGAAACAACCGGGTGCGGAGCCTACCTAGTTGCGGAAACGCTCTATGGATTGGGCCAGCACAACATAGAGCTTACCCATATCTGACCCCAGCACGGTCACACCGAGTGCATTGCCATCGCGCGTAGAGAGCATGGATCTCAGCATCTTTTCAAAGTCATGGATGAACCGGCTGACATTGCCTTTGAATGCTTCATCACGTTGATAAAGATCGGCAATCTCGCGGGCTTCACCGCCTTCAATTAGCCGCACAGCGCGCCGTGTGAAAATGCCACGATCACCTTTTAGATACGCATCCCAGGCGGTGTCTGAAACTTCTTCAGAAAGCGCGGAGGCGATGTCTATGGCGTTTGAATTCAGGCTATCGGTGATCAACGACATACGGCGTGCGAAGTCATTATTGACCTGCTCCTCAGCGTGTTCTCGTGCATCGGAAATACGCTGCTCAAGGTTGCCAGTGAGCTCATTCACCTTAACCAACTGATCCCGCAATTGCACAGTTGCTTCGCGCCCTACGCCCGACGCATGCGCTGCAGCTTGCTCAAGTTTTCCGATCGTTTCAGCGCTCGACGTTCTCAACGACCGTTCAAGCGCTTCGATGGCTTCTTGGCCTATACCGTCCGCAAGCGCGGTCACTTTCTCGCGCGCGCCGTCATCCAATGCTGTGAACGCCGCTTTCGTTGATACTTCCAGCTGCTCGAGGGCACCACGCAGAGTCTCCTGCGTTTCTTCGGCAAGTGTCTTGCTGTCGTTGGTTAGCGATGCGAGGCCACTGCGAAGCCCCTGCAACTTGGCCAGCGTGTCTTCCGTTTGCGCCGCCAGTTTGCCTTGCAGCTCTTCTATTGATGCGTCGGCCGCAGCGACGTCTTCTCGCGTTTGGACGAGATAGCTACTGAGATCATTGCCTTGTTTGTTTGTCTCGAACATCAACGCGCTTAGCTCGGACGCCCGTGTTTCTACAGCGCCAAGATCATCCGCTGCAGTCTTGATCGCCGCAGGCAGGTCTTCGCGGCTATGCTTTGCGCCGGATTGAATGATTTCGAGCAAGCGGACGCTGGCCTCGGTCAATTTCTCCAGCTGAGCCTCAGTTTCGACCAGCGTCGCACGTTTGGCCTCAAGCCTATTGTCCAAATCATCCAGACCAGTGGTGAGGCTCTCTCGCGTTGCGTCGCCTTGATCCGAGATTTTTCCGATCAGGGCGCTCAATTCATCGAGCTGCTCAGTCATATTTTGTGAATGGGCGACGAGCTTCTCAGTCTCGGCTGACTGGGTTTCACGTCGCTCTGCAATTGCTTCATCGAGGTCAGCCAAGCGCTGTGCCAACACTTCGGTCGCCTGGGCTTCGCGGGTTTCGAAAGCAGCCTGCTTCCGTTCCATTTCTTCGACAAAGCGGGCGTCTCTACTGGATAGAAGCTCATCGAGACGACCCGCCTCGGTTTCGAACTCACCAATTCGTTTCTTGGCCGCTTCGAGCGCTTTCTCGTCCAAACTATCAAGTTGCGCCGCCATTTCCGAAATTTCGGCTTCAACTCGGGTTTTTGACCGCTGAAGCTTCTCGATTGCAGACGTTTCCGCTTCCGCGAGACGGGCTGAAACCGCTTTTGTATCGCTTTGAAGCAGAGTAATCCGCTCGCTCAACGTGCTGAGCGCTGCTTGTTCGGCTTCATTAATCTCGTCGCGATACACTCCGGCTTCGGTTTGCAATGCTGTGAAACGATTGGCGACAAGGCCTTCAATCTGGCTCAATTGCGCTTCAAACCCGATCAGGGTCTCACCAACTTTCTTGCCGAGAACGGTAACTTGTTTCTCGCTTGCGCTACCAAACTGATTCAGTCGCTCGAAGCCAGAAACGAGCTTTTCGAGTTGCTCTTGAGCCGTCCTGCCAGCGTTGCCGACCTGGTTGGACACATCGCGCGCGGAGTTTGCAACCACTGGGAGATCATCTCGAAGCCTCGTCATATTGCTCAGAGCTGTTTCGCTTGCGCTCCCAATCCGGTCGACCTGTTTGCCATTGGCTTTGATCAGATCTTGCAACTCGGACGCATGCGATGAGATTTTTTCGCTAGCGACACGGCCGAGGGATTCGAGTTCAAGCGATTGAGCGCCCAGAAATTCGCGCGCTAAGCTTAGCTCTCGATTGACCACGTTCAATCGTTCTTCCAATCTTGCACTTTCTTCGCTCAGCATTGAAGCGGTGCTCGCAAACCGCTGTGCTTCAGCGCGGGAATTGCGCATCGCGATCAGCCAGGTAACGGCAACGAGCAGAACGGGAACAGACCAGTCGATAATCCAGCGGGTCCATTGCGCCGGGCTTGAGCTAGCGGCTGCCATCAATTCCCCTCGAATTGCCCAACCATAGAGAGCGGTCCAACCCACAACTGTTAGGATCGCGAGTGCTGGAAAAAACCACCGGAACCGGTGTGGGGCATGATCGTCCTCATCCGCGTATTCATCGAACGCTTCTGCATCCGACTCATATTCAGCAGGCTCAATTTCGTGCTCCGCCTCAAACACGGTTTCACCGCTAATATCGGCTTCTTGGCCGACGGCTCTGATGATTTGGTTCTTTTTGCTCATGACCCTTAGATACCACAGCCTGAAATTGGATAAACCCTGCTTTAACTATATCGGATATATACGGGCGCAATGGCTTATGAAAGCGGAGCACTTGATGCCACTTTGGCGGCAGCGGCGGGCGATGACCCGGCGTTGATGCGCGACCTGCGCAGTGCCTTCGTTGAGAGTGCATTCACGCAACTGGATTTGCTCAAACGGTCACGTTGCGATGGCAATTGGAATGTTGCTGCGATGCGCCTGAAGGGCCTTGCCGCGAGCTTTCATGCCGAAGACCTATTGATCGCAGCAGAGAACGCGCTTTTGTCTGCACCCGGCGAGCCGGCGGCCATCCGTGACATAGAGGTTGTCCTCAACCGTTTCGCTGGCTGACTTTCGACGCAAATACTGCGCTATTGCCCTCATTGAGGTTCGTATCCACAGTGCGACGCTTGAAGCAAAGGCTTGAAACGGCCTAGCAAGGTTACGCGCCTCAATCGAGCCGCGTTGAATAGGGATTGCCTCCGTGAACACGGCACTTTTGTCGGCACGCAAACGCACCGGGACAGGTGAATTACGGGCACTTACCTCTATGCTCGGCGAACCCGCGCTTGCTTGGCAGGTAGCGATTGCCAAAAAGTTTGGCTGTGAACGCATCATATGCCTGTGTGACGCGCCAATCCCTGAAATCATTGAGTTGCAACGGAAGTTTGAAGGGCAGGGCGGTGAATTTCATGCCATTCGATCGTCACTGCAATTGGTCGCTTTGCTCCGGTCAGACGATGCACTCTTGATGATCCAAGACGGCTTGATCGTCGAACCTGATCTTGCAAAATCGGTGTTGGTCGATGACGGAAAGCTGCGAAAAGCGATTTTGACGCTAGAGGTTGGATCTGAACTAACAGAGGCAAGCCCCGCAGATTTCGAGAGAATTGATGCGACCAGATGCTGGGCCGGAATAGCGACAATGCGCGCCGCCCATCTGCAACAACTCGCAGACCTTCCATCGGACGGAGATGTGTTTTCCTTGTCTCTAAGGCTCGCATTGCAATCGCGGACGGGAATGATCCCATTGCATCTTGATGTTGAACCGGAAGCGGATTGGCTTCTTGCTAGCGATGCCGCCAGTATCTCGTTGCGCGAGAAGAGTTTGTTGGATCGTGCCCTGCCTGCGCCAAGATGGACCGCTCCCTTTCCAGCTATTGCTTCGAAGTTGGTCGGGATGGCTGCGAAGCAAGGCTACCTGAATGTCGCTCCAGCTAGCGCGGTAATTGCAGGAATTCTTGCAATAGCCGCCATTGCCATTGTCGCGTTGGGTTATGCCGCTATTGGATTAAGTGTGGCGAGCTTGGCCGCATTGTTCGGGTGCTTTTATATTAACGCAAGCCTGACCAAAAGCGCCATATGGGGTGAAGGGCAAGCTGACGTCTTTCATAGATATTTCCGCATCTTGCTGGACTCTCTTGCAATCATATCTCTTGTTCTCGCTCTCAAATTCGACCCTATTGCTCTTGCATCTCTGCCGATATTCACAGTCGGGCTGTTTTGGCTTGCGGAGCGCAATGCATCGCCCCGCGTCGCCCCATTTTGGAACGACCGTACGTTGCACCTTGCGACCCTAGCAATTTGTGCCGCTTATGGCGTGTTGAGCGAAGGTTTGGCGCTGCTAGGCCTATTGGCGCTTGTCCAATCCTTGTGGCGGGTAACCAAAGCCAGCGATTGATCGATCTTTAGGAGCGTTGGAAATAGCCGCGCAATGGCCAAAACGGTGACTACAGGGAATAATTCCCAATCTGGCAAACCCGAGAGGGGCGATGATGTCGAGATGATCCTCGCGGATGAGCTCGCTCTGGCTGATCGTGCGTTGCGAGGAGTCCCACCGGTCCTTACCCACATGCTCGCGAGCTCTAGGCAAACTCTGGTAAGCGACGCGATCGTCGCTCGGCTTCGCGGCATACTCACATCTCTCTCGGCACAGCTCATTGCGGCGATGAATGAAACAGCCAAACCGATAGACAACGGTCAGGCAATTGATCAACTTACCGATCTATTGGCAGGCGACAGCGTTGTTTTGAGCTATTGCTATGCGCTGGCCATGGAAGCCCATTTGACAGAACGGCTCGAGCATAGAGCTTCGATTGATCCCGTCGTAAGCCTTTTGCTTCAAGAACTTATCGCGTCTGACAATCCGCAGACGGCAGAACTCGCTATGACGGCTCTGGCCGCGCAATCTCGCTTTATCCAAAGTCAGAGACGGATGGACCTACCGCTGTCAGAGCTGCCGGCTGATTTGTTTCAGACTGTTCTGAAACGGTGGGAAAAGCAGCACAAGAATGATCCAAAAGTTGCTGACGCATCGAAACGGCTCAAAGCGCAGTACGATGAAGGCGCGACAAGGGTAGGGCTATTGGCGCGACTGATTTCGTCGATGAAGGGCGGGGCTATCGCCGCACTTGAGCTTGAGCATGCGGGCCTAGGGCTATTTGTTACTGCGCTCTCAATGCTATCGAAACAGCCGCGGGAACTGTCTATTCTTGCTTGTCACGAGCAACAGACCGCCCGGCTCGTTTTGAGCTTGCGAGCTGCGGGGGCATCGGCCGCTTCGATTGAGCGACAGTTCCTGATTTTGGAGCCGGTTGATCGCTTGCCGGGTGATATCGCCACCCTTGCTCAGGACCGCGCAGCAGCTTTGCTCAAGCAGGTTCAGACCAAAGGTCGACTTGGCTAACACCATGGAGAACCCGGAAAAAATCTTGATCGCTAGAGGTCTCACAGATGCGCAGGATCGGTTGATTACTGCGGATGATGTTCTGGCGGAGCTGCAAGAAAACTGCGGGGGTGACCTGCCCGGTGTCTTGGCAATTCCAGAATTGCTCAATCTTGTGGAACAGTCCCGTGAAATGGGCCTGAGGATTGCGCGTGAGTTTCGCGCATATGATGGCGCAGAAGAGGTCAGCGGATTTGTCCGCATACATCCCATTGACGAAGAAATTGGCGGCGGATGCGAGCTCTTGATTGAGAATTGGTTGCGCCGTCCGCCCAAAGCGCGTTCCAATCGCGAGTTGGCGGAGCAACTGGATGCAGTGGACCGCGCGGCCGCAGAGGTCATTGCCCGGTTAGACGAAGAGCAACATGTTCAACTTCTTGATGCCGCGGCCCATGACGTTTCTGAGTTCGTTGCTGGCGTATCAGCGGATCCCGGCAAGGTCTGGACGGATTATGTGAAACTTCGCGGGGTTGCTCATCAACAACCGCTGCATTGGCGCCTGCTCGACGGCGTTCAGTGCGATGTACCTGGTTCTGACCGTTCGTGGCGGGCGCGTCTTTTGCCAATCGGTTTCGCTGGCAATGCGCCGCGCGGATTTGAGCTGCTGCTTGTGGCCGATCAACCGACTATCGATACAAAGGGCGCAGAAGAGACACAATACAGCCCCCAGACGCGATTGATCGGAAGCGCGCTCACACCGGTTCTTCGTCAGCCAATTGCTCGCATTATCGCCAATGCTGAAACCATCCGAGCCAAATTGGCGGGTCCACTCAAGGCAGAATATAGCGAATATGCAGGGAACATAGCGGCAGCCGGGCAGCATCTTTCCGCTATGCTTGATGATCTAACTGACCTTGAGGTTGTCGAGGCTCCAAGTTTCTCAACAATCGGCGAAAAGGTCGATTTAGTTGATGCAGCAAAGCGTGCCGCAGGGATCCTGGGGGTTCGAGCTCAAAACCGCTCCATTGCAATTGATATTCTCGACGAATCCGAAAACGTGATCGCCAAGGCCGAGTTTCGAAGAGTCTTGCAGATACTCATCAATCTTGTTGGCAATGCGATTGCCTACTCCCCGGAGGGAAGCACCGTCACAATTGCCACTGCTGAAAACTATGCCGGCGTGGTTTCGGTATCTGTTTCAGACGAAGGGGCAGGCATTCGGGAGGACCAAGCGGACAAGATCTTCGACAAATTTGAACGACTTGGTCGAGAAAGTAGTGGCGGGCCAAGTGCGGGCTCTGGGCTCGGACTTTATATTTCGCGCAAATTGGCTTTGGCGATGGATGGTGATCTGACGTTCGCTCCGGCATCGGCGAATAGTGACGCGCCTGGCGCGGAATTTACACTCACGCTTTCGGCTGCCGAATAGTTCAAACCACTCACATGCCGAAATGATAGCGGTCTAGATACAGTTAGGGCGGCCCCGACGACCTGCAATGCAAGCCGGTCGAGCACCGCCCTAAAGTAAATCCTAGCTTAGCGGTTGCTAAGAGGCACGTAATCGCGCTGCGTTGGCCCGGTGTAGAGCTGACGAGGGCGACCGATAACCTGAGCTGGATCCGAGATCATCTCGTTCCACTGCGCGACCCAGCCCACTGTCCGAGCGAGCGCAAAGAGTGCCGTGAACATCGTGGTAGGGAAGCCAATCGCTGACAGAATTACGCCAGAATAGAAATCCACGTTCGGGAATAGCTTTTTCTCTTGGAAATACGGATCGTTTAGAGCCATTTCTTCCAGAGCAAGTGCGGTTTCGAACACTGGGTCTGTGACGTTGAGAGCCTCAAAAACCTCACGCACAGTCTTCTGCATTACAGTCGCACGCGGATCGTAGTTTTTGTAAACACGGTGACCGAAGCCCATCAGGCGGAACGGATCGTTCTTGTCCTTGGCCCGCTCGATATAGTGCGGGATACGATCAGGCGTGCCAATCTCGCGCAGCATGTTGAGCGCGGCTTCGTTGGCGCCGCCATGCGCGGGGCCCCACAAACACGCAATACCAGCTGAAATGCAGGCAAACGGGTTTGCTCCGGATGAGCCAGCAAGGCGAACGGTGGATGTTGAAGCGTTCTGCTCGTGATCGGCATGAAGGATGAAAATCCGGTCCATCGCCTTCTCAACTGCCGGAATGACTTCGTATTCCTCTGCTGGAACGCCGAAAGTCATACGCAGGAAGTTGCCAGTGTAGCTGAGCGAGTTGTCCGGCTGCATCATCGGTTGACCGATGGAGTACTTATACGCACTCGCAGCAATCGTAGGCATTTTCGCGATCAAACGATGCGAGCTAATCTTGCGATGCTCGGGATCGGAGATGTCGGTGCTGTCGTGGTAGAAAGCCGATAGCGCTCCAACAACGCCGCACATGATGGCCATAGGGTGCGCGTCGCGGCGGAAACCCTGATAAAACTGGCGCATTTGGTCATGCAGCATTGTGTGCCGCGTGATCGTGTATGTGAAATCATCCAGTTCTTCGCTGGTTGGCAATTCACCGTTCAGGAGTAGGTAGGACGTTTCCATAAAGCTGGAATGCTCGGCGAGTTGGCCAATCGGATAACCGCGGTGTAGCAGAATACCTTCTTGCCCATCGATATAAGTCAGCGCGCTCTCGCAGCTGGCCGTCGACTTATAGCCAGGATCAAACGTGAATTTGCCAGTCTGGCCATAAAGTTTACGGATATCGACCACATCCGGGCCGGTGCTTCCCTGAAGAACGGGGAATTCAAATGCTTCACCGCCTACTTCGAGTTTGGCGTTTTGATCTGCCAAGATGTGTCTCCTGCTTTAATTCCTGTGCCTCGCCGTGCGCTCACGCAGCTTGTGCGTCGAGCCGGGCAAGGGCTTCTTCCCGTCCCAAAAGGACCAGAACATCGAAAATTCCGGGCGAGGTTGTCGTCCCAGTGAGGGCAGCTCGCATTGGCTGCGCCAACTTACCAAGGCCCAATTCCAGTTCCTCTGCAAGCGATTTGGTAGTGGCTTCGAGAGCTTCGATTGTCCAGTCATTTTCGCGTTTCAGAGCGTCCGAAATGGATGACAATCGCGCTCGACCATCATCATCCAGCAATTTTGCCGCTTTTTCCGTCATTTCGAGAGGCCGCGTGGCAAAAAGAAAGCCCGCACCTTCAGCGACTTCGTGAATGCTCTTCGCACGGGTTTTCAGAACCGGCATCGCTTTGGCAAGCAACGCAGTATCGGCTTCCCCCACAATGTGCTCCACTGCAAGGCCAGCCAGCAATTCATCATCTGCCTCTCGGATGTAGTGACCGTTGAGGTTTTCGAGCTTCTTCGTGTCGAAACGAGATGGGCTTTTGCCGACGCCGGAAAGATCGAACAGTTCGATTGCTTCGCTGCGGGTGATTTCTTCCCGATCGCCATAGCCCCAACCAAGGCGGAGGAGATAATTGAAGAGCGCATCCGGCAGGACGCCCATTTCGTCGCGATACGCCTCTACACCCAGCGCCCCATGGCGTTTTGAGAGCTTCGCGCCGTCTGAGCCATGAATAAGGGGGATGTGGGCGTAGCTGGGATCTGGCCAACCGCCTTCGATCTCTTCCATCGCCCGATAGATTGGTAGCTGCCTGAAGGCGTTGTTGAGATGATCGTCGCCGCGAATGACGTGGGTCACGCCCATATCATGATCGTCCACCACAACGGCGAGCATATAGGTCGGCGATCCATCCGCGCGTAGGATGATATAATCATCTAACTCGTCATTCTTTACTGAAACTGTGCCTTGGACTTCGTCCACAATGGTCGTTTCGCCCGATTGCGGGGTTTTCAAGCGGACTGTGAAAGGCGCGCCTTCCGGAGCCTCTGAAGGATCGCGATCGCGCCAGCGTCCATCATAACGCATCGGCTGCTTGTTCGCTCTCTGCTCTGCGCGCATTTGCTCAAGTTCTTCGGGCGTCGCGAAACATCGATATGCGTGACCTGCATCGAGAAGCTTCTGAGCAACTTCGACATGCCGATCAGCTTGGGCAGATTGAAACGTTGGTGCCTCGTCATAGTCGAGGCCAAGCCATTCCAGTCCATCAAGAATTGCGTCAATCGCCTCCTGAGTGGACCTCTTCTTGTCAGTATCTTCGATCCGAAGCAGCGCTTTGCCACCGTGGTGCCGTGCGTAAAGCCAATTGAAAAGCGCAGTACGTGCCCCTCCGATATGAAGAAAACCTGTAGGAGACGGAGCAAATCGCGTAACCACTTTACTGGAAACATTGCTGCTTTCACTTGCCATGTCGCTTGAATTCCTTTTCAATTCATCCCTGTGTTCAGGGGGGCACCATGCGTGAGCCGCCAATAGTACCATTGGGCAACGAGGTTTCCGAAACCGACATTGCCGATGATGTTGCACTGCAGCGCCCTTGGCAAAGGGGCGCGGGCCTGTCCAGTCTATTGAAGCCTGGATTCCTGCTCAGAGCAGGGGACGCGGCAGAAAATTTTCTTAGCAGATCAGGCTTTGATCGTGCGCCATGGCTTGCAGTGGCGTTTGGTGGCGGGATTTTGACGTGGTTCGCCCTTAAAAATCCGTGGCAATGGACCGCCACAATCGGCGTTTGCATTCTCATTTCACTAGCGGGCTTGGCTGCTTGGAGAGGCGACGATACGCGCGGACATCTGCGGTCGGCCATGATTGCTGTTAGTTTGGTATTTGCAGCGGGCCTCAGCACGATCTGGGTAAGGTCCGAATTGGTTGGCGCCGAGCCATACGAGCGTCGGGCCGTTGAACGGATCCAGGGCTATGTTCTCGAACGGGAGGATCAGCCAGCGCAGGAGCGCACTCGTCTAACGCTGGCAATCAGAGACCCCGAAGCGGGCGTTGCTCGCAAGATTCGGATCAATGTTCCAACGGAAACGCTGACCGGGGCCGAGGAGACGGGAATACCTTTAGTTGAAGGGGCAGTCATCAAGGCCCGTGTACGGTTGATGCCTCCGGCTAGCCCAATGCTTCCAGGGTCTTATGACTTTGCACGCGCGGCGTGGTTTAAAGGTCTTGCTGCAACTGGAAGCGTCATCGGGCCAATTGAAATCATTGAAAGCGCGTCGAAAACAGGGCGAATTCCAGCCATTCAAAGGATGCTGTCGTCACGTGTCCGCGAGAGAGTGGACGGTTCTGCGGGCACAATTGCCGCGGCATTTGCAAGTGGAGATCGCGGCGCCATTGCTGAAGCCGATGAGGAGGCAATGCGCGACGCAGGCCTCACGCATCTTCTGTCTATAAGTGGATTGCATGTGAGCGCGGTGATCGCCGGCGCATATTTTCTTGCGCTCAAATTGTTCGCATTGTTTCCGCCAATTGCGCTTAGAATTCGGCTGCCGATTATCGCCGCCAGTGTGGGGGCGCTTTCCGGCATCGGCTATACGTTGCTTACTGGTGCTGAAGTTCCAACGGTTAGGAGCTGCGCTGCGGCAATGCTGGTGTTGATTGCTCTCGCGATGGGTCGCGATGCGCTTTCATTAAGAATGGTGGCGGCCGCTGCGGTATTTGTTTTGTTGCTATGGCCAGAGAGCATTGTCGGACCAAGTTTTCAGATGAGCTTTTCCGCCGTGATCGCAATTGTGGCTTTGCATTCCTCATCACCTGCGAAACGCTTTCTAGCTCCGAGAGAGGAACCGTGGTGGCGGCGGAGCGGGCGACAAATCATGATGCTGTTTGTGACCGGCATGGTCATAGAAATCGCGCTCATGCCGATTGTGCTGTTCCACTTTCACAGAGCCGGTGTGTACGGGGCGTTTGCAAATGTCGTTGCGATCCCAATGGTCACATTCATTTCGATGCCCCTGATTGCAATTGGCTTATTTCTCGATTTGATCGGGCTTGGCAAACCGGTTTGGTGGCTGGTTCAACAGTCACTTGATGCGCTGTTGGCGATTGCCCACTTCACTTCATCCCAGCCAGGTGCAGTGAAATTGATGCCGCAAATGGGGTACGGCACGATTGCGCTATTCGTTGTCGGCTCTTTGTGGTTGGCGCTTTGGAACGGTTCGGCTCGATTACTCGGAATTTTGCCCGTCTCGTTGGCTGCGGCCATGCTAATTCGCACCCCCATTCCGGATGTGCTGATCGGCCGCGAAGGTAAGCATGTTGGAATAACCGTTGAGGATCCAAATGGAGGACGCAGGTTGCTGTCACTTCGTGACAGTCGGTCATCCTATTCCCGAGACAATTTGCTTGAATTGGCGAGTATCACCAGCGATCCGGTCCCAATCGCCGACTGGCCTGGGGCACGCTGCTCATATGAATTCTGTGTCTTAGAGATCGAAAGAGGAGGAAGAACGTGGGTGCTTATGCTGGCGCGCAACAGGGACCTTGTTGAAGAACGTGCCCTTGCTGCGGCCTGCGAACGATCAGATATCGTCGTGGCAGACCGCTATCTTCCTATGTCCTGCTCACCGCGCTGGTTGAAGGCTGACAGGAGAATGCTGGAGGAAACCGGCGGTCTATCGCTCATCCTAGTGAACGGACGGATAGACAGCGTTGCATCGCGACAAGGCGAACACGGGTGGTGGCGCGGGGAGGGTGACTGACACCGCCCCGCGCTCACATAATCAATGATACCGACGGAGCAGGCCAGCCAATTTGCCCTGAACCTGCACCTCGTTTGAGCCGTAGACTTGAGGGTCATAGGCAGCGTTTGCTGGATCCAATCTGACGCTAGCACCTTCTTTGTGAAGATACTTCAAAGTCGCCTCTTCACCGCGCACTAGCGCAACGACAATCTCACCGTCCCGCGCGCTGTCGGTGCGGCGCACAAGCGCAAAGTCACCATCGAAAATGCCAGCCTCGACCATCGAGTCACCAGACACCTCAAGAGCGTAATGCTCGCCCGGACCAAGCAGAGCAGCTGGGACTGGGAGTGAGTTTTGACCTTCGAGAGCCTCAATCGGTGCACCAGCCGCAATCCGCCCATGAAGTGGAATCTCAATCACATCATTCGCGGGTTCCGGGGCAGCCCTCATCGCAGCATTGCCCGCTACGATAGTGTCATTGGCGGCTAAAGAGCTACGCGGCGTCGGGGTCGCGTCCTCTGGCATCTTGATGACTTCAAGCGCGCGAGCGCGATTGGGAAGACGCCGAATAAAACCGCGTTCTTCAAGAGCTGAGATCAATCTATGAACACCCGACTTACTCTTAAGGTCGAGCGCCTCTTTCATTTCTTCGAAGCTTGGTGAAATGCCGGATTCGTCAAGCCGTTGTTGGATAAACCGGATTAATTCGTGCTGCTTTGCCGTCAGCATGGAGTTTGCTCCCTAAGACGCACCATTCGCAAAAGCGCATACACGCTTTCTAGTGCCACATATGCGCACCCAAAGAGGCACCACAGAGAGGTGCGTTATGAATACTGGCCGTCCGCCAATAAGGTGAACGAATGTGGAACGAATAGGCAACCTTAGAGGGCCTGTCAACCTGATCCAGTCTCTCAAGACCTCGGTTTACCGCCATTTTCGAGCCAAAAGACGCCAACTTCGGCTCCGGCTTGTGAAGCAGCACATCCAGAAGGTCTATCGATGAGGCAATTCGCTTTCGCCAGTGATTGAAGAGCGCTCGAATCTTGCGAATCTGTGAGCCAAACCGATTGTCCATCTGATACGGCTCTGAGAAATTCTCTTCGGTGCCCGCCAGGGGGAAGGTCTTGCTTTGTTGGAATTTGGGTCAGGCCTGGGAAAGGGGTTTGAAAACCCATCATTGCCCTGATCAGGGGCAATGCAAATAGGTAACAGGTGACGAAGCTGGAGACGGGATTGCCTGGTAGCCCCAATATCACCTGCTTTCGTTGCTCAGACTGGCGGGTTGCAATCATCAGCGGTTTACCCGGTTTGATTGCGACTTTCCAAAACTCGATCTCTGCCCCCCAATTGATCAGCGCTTGCTGGATCAAATCATGATCGCCAACTGAAGCGCCGCCGGAGGTGACAAGCACGTCGCAATCATTGGTTTTTGAAAGGGCATCGGCCAATGCGTCCAAATTGTCCGCCACCGGGCCGAGCAAATCGATCGTGCCGGCAATCGGGGAAATCATTGCGCGAAGCATAGCGCCATTGCTCGCGGGAATTTGATGAGCCGCCAGTGTCGCGGGCAAACGAACAAGCTCGTCTCCGCTGTCAAGCACAGCAATTCTCGGCGCGGGAAGCACTGGCAGAGAAGAGAGGCCGCCAGAGAGCGCGAGGGCAATCTGTGCAGGTCCTATCAGTGTCCCGCGATGCAATAAAGTGTCGCCCTCATGAAAATCGAAACCTGCGCGCCTGATGTGTTGCGCCGATTCCGGCACGACTTCGCCTTTGCGCAGGCTCACTGTCTGACCGTCGACAACAGCATTCTCTTGGATCAGAATGCGGTCAGAACCGTCAGGGAGATGGGCGCCGGTTGATATGCGGGCGCACTGCCCATCAATCAGATGCCCTTTTAAGGGAGCGCCTGCGCGGCTTTCTCCCACGAGATCCCATGGCCCGTTCCCACAGATTGCGTATCCATCCATCGCTGACAGATCAGCCGCTGGTTGAGTTCGGACGGCTGTGACATCCTCGCTGACATGATGACCCTGCGCGAGATGGGTTTGGATCTCAACGGGCGGAATGTCTGACGCAAGAGCGAGTAGCTTCGCCTGGGCCTCTTCGAGTGTCAGCATTGACGGCACTAGGTCGCTGCCTTCCAGTTACCTGATTTGCCACCGCGCTTTTCAAGCAGCCTTATCTCGCTGATCACTATCCCCTTATCTAAAGCCTTGGCCATATCATAGATTGTCAGGAGTGCGGTGGAAACGGCGACCATTGCTTCCATTTCAACACCAGTCTTACCGGTCAGGGCAGCACTAGCGGTTGCTCTGATGGATTGGTGTTCAAAATCAAAAGCGACATTCACGGATTCAAGGCCCAGCGGATGGCAGAGCGGGATCAGGTCCCCGGTGCGCTTCGCCGCCATAATTCCGGCAATACGGGCAGTGCCTAGCACATCGCCTTTGGGCGCATCGCCTTCGCGGATTGCGCTTAGGGCCTCGGGCGTCATGGACACCGTACCAGTCGCAATGGCCGAACGCTTGGTTTCGTCCTTTCCACCGACATCAACCATATGGGCTTCGCCGCTTGTGTTAAGATGAGTCAGTTTGGTCACAATGCTTCCCTCTCGGCGGCTATTGATGCCATTCTTACGGCGTTGAGGCCAGGTTTCGAAGACCTGTGGTTAGCCTTGCAAAAGCGCTTTGGTTGCCGAAGCGACGTCTTCGGCGCGCATCAGGCTTTCTCCGACAAGAAACGACCGTACGCCGGAAGACGCCAGCCGTTTGCAGTCCGCATGCGTAGCAATCCCGCTTTCCCCGACGAGTAAGGCGTCTTTCGGCGCCAGTGGAGCGAGGCGCTCGGTCGTGGCTAATGATGTCGTGAATGTCTTGAGGTCGCGATTGTTTACACCGATCAATCGTGAATTGAGCACGCTAGCGGCACGTTCCAATTCAGCCTCATCATGTACCTCTACAAGGACATCCATAGAGTATTGTGCCGCGGCGGTTTCAATTTCAGCCATCTGGCTATCTTCCAAAGCTGCAACGATGATGAGGATAGCGTCTGATCCAATTGCGCGCGCTTCGGCGCATTGCCACGGATCGACCATGAAGTCCTTACGCAAGACGGGAATGGAGCAGGCAGAACGCGCCGCGATCAAATAGTCTTCGTGTCCCTGAAAGTAAGGCGCATCTGTGAGTACGGATAGGCAAGCTGCGCCGCCTTGCTCGTATGCCATTGCATGCTCGGCAGGGCGAAAGTCCTCACGGATCAAGCCTTTCGACGGGCTAGCCTTTTTGATCTCGGCAATCAGGCCGTATCCCTTCGCGGAGGCATCTCGCAGCGCGGATTCGAAGCCTCTGGGGGCAGATTGCACGCGGATAGCTTGCTCAAGATGAGCGAACGAAACCGCAGATTTTCGTGCGGCGACAATATCGCGTTTAGCCGCGCAGATTTCTTCCAGCTTATTCATGATTTCACTTGGCCAATTCGATCCAACGCTCGAGCAACTTCGAAGCCTTGCCACTATCCAATGCTTCGGCGGCTATCGCGACACGTTCTGGCCAGTCTGTGCCCTTGTTGGCGACCGCCAGGGCTCCAGCGGCATTGAATAAAACCGCATCGCGGTATGGGCCGGGCGCACCCATCAGCAATGCCTTTAGAGCAGCGGCGTTGTGAGATGCATCGTCGCCTCGAATGGCTTCAATCGGAGCTTTGGGCAATTTGGCATCTTCGGCGCTTAACCTGCTCATTTCAAATGCCTTACCCGCAACGACCGCGACTTCATTTCCCCCTGCCAAGCTCAGTTCATCCAAACCTTCGTCTCCTGAGACGATAAGCGAGCGACCTGTGCCTAACTTGGCCAACGCACCTGCATAAATTGGCACATAGGCAGGTCGGGCAATGCCGATTAGCTGGCTCTTAACCCCAGCCGGGTTTGACAACGGACCCATGAGGTTGAAAATCGTGCGCTTGCCGATCTTTTTACGGATCGGTTGGATGCGTCCCATCGCAGGATGGTGGTTCTTCGCGAAGAGAAAACAGATACCCAGCTCCGCGAGCGTTTCCTCCGCCGTACGCCCAGCCGCGTCCATATCCAGCCCTAGTGCTTCAAGCGTATCAGCGGCACCCGCTTTTGAAGAGGCAGCGCGATTTCCGTGTTTGGCAACGGGGATACCGCAGGCGGCGATCACAAGGCTGACCGCGGTCGATACATTCAATGTGTGATGGCCATCACCGCCAGTTCCACAAACATCGATTGCATTTTCCGGAGCCGAGATCGGGATCAATCTTGCGCGCAGCGCCCTTGCGGCTCCTGCAATTTCGTTTGAAGTCTCACCGCGTTCGGACAGATCAATAAGAAACTGTTCGATTTCGTTTTCAGACGGCGCACCATCCAGCAAGATGCCAAATGCGTCTTCTGCCTGAGTTTCAGTGAGAGGTCTCGATACGTCGGGTAGGGTACTCATGCAGAAGCTCTCGCGGGTAGTTTGGTTTCAACACCACATATTTTCAGAAAGTTTGCGAGTAGCGCGTGGCCATGCTCGGTTGCGATGCTTTCTGGATGGAATTGCACTCCGTGTATCGGGAGCGATTCATGTCTGAAACCCATCACGCTTTGTTCCGAGGTGCCCGGTGTTTCGGCATGGGCATTCGGGATTAGCGCGTGAGGTACATCGACAACTTCAAGGCTGTGATAGCGTGTTGCTGTATAGGGCGAGGGCAGGCCTTCAAAAACGCCTGTTCCGTCATGTGTGACCGGTGATGTCTTTCCATGCATTAAGCCGCCGCGCACAACTCGCCCACCAAAATGCTGTCCAATGGATTGATGTCCCAAGCACACACCGAGCAGCGGTTTGGATACGTCCGCGCATGCCGAAACGAGATCAAGGCTGATGCCAGCTTCGTTTGGAGTGCATGGGCCCGGTGAAATGAGAAACCCATCTGCCTTGGTCGCGATTGCTTGAGAAGCCGTCATCGCATCGTTGCGTTCGACGCGTACTTCGGCACCCAGTTCCATGAGGTAATGGACGAGGTTGAACGTAAAGCTATCGTAATTGTCGATCACAAGGATCATAATGGCTTACCTGCCAATGCATCTGTAGCGCGGACCAGACCGTCAATAATTCCGGGCTCGCTGGCACTATGGCCGGCATCATCCACTATCCAGAGCTGGGACTCAGGCCATGCCTTTTTCAGCGCCCAAGCCGCAGCAGGAGGTGTACAGATATCGTGTCGGCCTTGAACAATAATACCCGGGATGTTTTTGATTTTGCTGACATCCTTTAGCAGTTGAGCCTCTTCTAAGAAGAAGTCTTCGAGGAAGAATTTGGCGCATATGCGGGCAAAAGGCACAGCTTTTGAAGGATCGGCGAATTCATCCATCAATCCTTCATTTGGCAGCAAGGTCGCGACTGATCCTTCCCACATCGACCATTCACGCGCTGCTGCGAGACGCGTTGCTTCGTCTTCGCTGGTCAGGCGTGTGTAATAAGCTTTCACGAGGTCGCCGCGTTCACCTTCGGGAATTAGAGCGGTGAACTTTTCCCACTGCTCAGCCATGATTTGACTCGCACCGAAGCGATAAAGCCAACCTTTCTCTTGCTGACGAGCAAGAAACACGCCGCGCAGAACGATTTCACTCGTGCGGCTCGGGTGTTTCTGGGCGTATGCGAGCGCCAAAGTTGCCCCCCAACTGCCGCCAAAAACTTGCCAAGCGTCGTGACCGCACATTTCACGCAAGCGCTCTATGTCTGCGACGATCTTCCAAGTATCGTTGTTCTCGATTTCTGCGAATGGAAGCGATTTGCCGCAACCGCGCTGATCGAACAACAAGACATCGTAGAGCTCCGGATCCCACTGCCTGCGGTGAGACGGTGCCATTCCGCCGCCCGGGCCACCGTGAAGGAATACCGTCGGTTTTGCGCCAGGCGTTCCGACGCGTTCATAATAAAGCGAGTGGCCATCGCCTACATCGAGCATACCAGTCTCGTATGGCTTAATTTCGGGATAAAGCGTCCGAGCATAAGTGATGGTGTTACCGTGAGGCATTATTTGTCTTTCACAACCAAAAGTGGACCAACGCGTCGACTATCCATCCGACCAGTCGATGGGTCCCAAAGCGACGATACATTTCCATCAAGGAATAGCGCGTTGGGTGTCTTTAACTCGTCGCGGAAATAGCGGCCAAAGCGCCCAAAACTGATAGGCGCATCGGAGATCACAAAGTGCGCCTTACCATCGGACGAAACGCCAACACCGTTTCGTATGGCACGGGAAGGGCCATCGTCCTGAAATTCAGGGTGCAACTTACCATCGATAACCAGCATCGGTCCTGACTGCGTTCCGAACTGGGGGCGATCGCCGATCGTGCGAAAAAATGTCTCTGAATCGAGCACTTGCCACTTACCACTGCTGCCAAAGAACACGCCATTTGGCTTCAAATGAAAGTTTCCCGGTCCATCAGCGCGGTTCAATTCCTTCAACCGCTCAGATCCGCGGACGAAATAGCCGATCGCGCGAAGGTTATCGTCGTACATGCCGCCGTTCATAACAAAGGCAATTCCACCTTCATTCTTGCCAGCGGCCCATGCTTCAATCGTTCCGAAATTGCTCCCGCTTGATGGGGCAAGGGCAGTTTCAATTTTGTGAGAGGCAGGGTCGGCAACGCAATGGGTTAGTGCGACCCCTTCAAATGTGACGGATGAGCAAGCAGAACTTCGCGCAGCTTCAGTGGGCGTTGCATCGGGCTCAGGAGCTTCCACGATTTCGACCGGATTTGAACCGTCCAGCTGTGTCCTAACAACAGGCTCGCCGCCTGGTTGTTGCTCACAAGCGCAAAGGGCGAGGGCAACCGAACTGATAAGAACTCGCTTCATTGCCCAAACCCCGGTTCGCTGGCCACGCGTACTGCTTCTCGAGCCGCTGCGATCAATGCCCCGGCTTTCGCCCGACATTCTGCATGTTCGGAATCGGGGTCGCTATCAGCAACTATGCCTGCACCAGCCTGCACATTCATAACGCCGTCTTTGACGACTGCAGTGCGCAAGACGATGCAGCTATCGACTGATCCATCGGGCGCGAAGTAACCGACACCGCCAGCATACGCGCCGCGGGTCTCGGTTTCCAATTCAGCAATGATTTCACAAGCACGGATTTTTGGCGCACCTGAAACGGTTCCGGCAGGAAAACCGGCGAAAAGTGCGTCGAGTGCATCCCGGTCATCGGCCAAAGTGCCCACCACATTGCTCACAATATGCATGACATGACTGTACCGCTCGATTGTGAAACTGTCAGTCACTTCCACGCTGCCTTGTGCTGCAACTCGGCCGACATCATTCCGGCCTAGGTCCAGAAGCATCAAATGCTCTGCCAGTTCCTTTGGATCGGCCATCAGGCTGGCTTCGTTGGCACTATCCTCAGCAGGTGTGGCGCCTCTTGGCCTTGTCCCTGCGATCGGACGGATCGTGACTTCACCGTTCCGGACACGCACGAGTATTTCAGGGCTTGAGCCGACTATCGCGAAGCCCGGGAGGTCGAGAAAATATAGGAATGGAGAGGGGTTTACGCGCCGCAATGCCCGGTAAAGTTCCAACGGTGGAAGCTCAAAAGGGCAGGTGAACCTCTGGGCCAAAACGACCTGAAAGATATCGCCAGCCACGATGTAGTCCTTTGCACGGGCGACCATCGATTTGTAGTCCGCTTCGGCCATCACGGGTTTGAGCGACGGCTCTTCAGTGGCTCCAGAAAGCCGCGGTTCTGCCGGGCGAGGGCGGCTGAGCGCGCGCAGTGTTTCATCAATCCGGTCACTTGCCAGCTCGATCGCCTTGGAAGGATCAATCGCGTCCCAAATCGGTGCTACGCAATAGAGCGCATCGGTTAAGCTATCGAAGACAAGAATGATTGTTGGGCGCACAAAGAGCATGTCCGGCAAAGCCAGCTCACTCGCATTTGCTCGTGGCAGCTTTTCGACAAGCCCGATGGTTTCATAACCGAAATAGCCGACCAGACAGGCTAGGGCAGATGGCAGCTCGTCAGGGACATCAATGCGGCACGAATTAGCCAATTGACGCAGTTCGGCCAATGCATCTTGCCTACAGGTTTCGAACGCTTCTTTGTCAGTTTTCCAAGTGCGATTGATTGCTGCCGCGCTCTCGCTGCCCCGAAAGACAAGGTCGGGATCGAGGCCCAAGAGGCTGTAGCGCCCTCTTACTTCTCCGCCTTCGACTGACTCCAACAAAAAGTCGCCGCGCCCCGGTTCTATCAGCCTACGCGCAGCGCCTACTGGTGTGTCGCTATCCGCAACGGTGCGGCGCCACACTAATGCCGGCCGACCAGCGGCCAGAGCGCTGGCGGCTTCGGTTGCATTTTCAATCGTAGCGAGGGCGGGTCTTTCAGTTTTCACAAGTGGTTGCGATTTCTTTGATCAATTGGTTTCGCCAACCAATTGACGACGAACCGCATCAATCGCTGCTTCATTCTGTTCAACGCCAAGCTCCGCAAGAATCGCGCGCGTCAATTGCTCGGTATATTCCTGCGTAAGTGCCGGAGCCAATTGTTGCTGCGTCTGTGCCAGAATTGGGCTGTCATCCGGGAGGTCATCGGTGACGATCTCCCGCAGGTCCACAACATACCAACCGATGTTGTTTGGTGCTTCGTATAGCTTTGTGGACCCAGCTGCCATCGAGAACATCAAGACCAGCGGCGGAGGCGGATTACGGTTTTGTTGAGCAAATAGCTGGCGCCGCTCAAGGTCGATCCGCTCAACTGGAGGGAGTTGGGTTTCTTCAGAAGCAAGCGCTTCAGCTGTGCTGCTTTCCCCGCGAACTTTTTCGAGAACCCGATCAGCGGCTTCTCTGGCTAGCTTGTTGCCTTCGGCAAGGCGCCAAGCATTGACCAATTGCTCTCGTATTTCGTTGAGTGGAGGAGCAGCAGAAAGGGCAATCTCCGCAACATCGAAAACCACAAATTGCTGACCTGGAACGATCTCGGCAAGCTGAGGCTCGCTTTCTTCCATCTGGAAGGCTGTTTCGACGGTGCTGCGAAGCGCTGGATTCAGTGTCTCCCCACTGCCAAATACGCGGCCATCAGCAAGGATCGGAGGAGCCGTGTTGATTTCCAGCCCGTAAGTTTCTGCAACCTCGGGAAGTGACGTTCCATCAGCGATCTCGTCTTCGACGCGCGCGCTAAGATCACCGAGCGCTGCAGCTCGCTTGAGAACCCTCAATTCTTCAGTAATTTCCGGTCTAGCTTGAGCCAGAGAGCGAGCTGGTGTGGCATTAATGCGATCAACCCGTGCAACATACCAGCCGAGACTGCTCTGTGCCGGATCAGCAATTGCCCCCTGAGATGCGGCAAAGACGCTTTCGGAAACTGCGGCGCTCAATGACGAAGAAAGCTGCTCTTTCGTTTGTGCCTCAAGGTTTGAAACGCCAAAGCCAGCTTCGCGGGCAGCTGCTTCAAGAGAAGTACCCCCACGAATGCGCCTTACCAGAGCATTCGCAGCATCTTCGGTTGGGACGAGAAAGGACGATATGTCGCGCATCTCGCTAGCGGCAAAACGCTCTGCATTGTTGCCATAGAAGGTTTGGATCTCTTCGGTCGTCGGAGTGACATCGACGTCGAGCGTATCAGCACCAAAAAGAGCAAAACGGATTGTGCGGCGCTCTGGGCGAACGAAACGAGATTTCTCGGCGCTGTAAAACGCTTCGAGTTGCTCGTTTGTAGGGTCGCCTTCTGGCGCAAATGCAAAACTTGGTATGAAGCCGATTTCTCCGCGACGGCGCTCAAGGAGCAATGCAGCATATTGCTTAGCCGCTTTTTTCGGCATTTGCGGAGCTCCGAGTGCAGGTACAAGCAGCTGCTGTGCTAGAAGACCGTCGGCCAGATCGCGGCGCAAGATTGCATCATTCAATCCCTGCGCACGCAAAGCGCTTTCATAAACAGCCTGATCGAATTCACCGGTAGGTCCGTTGAACGCTCCGATTTTCAGAATTTCGCTGTTTACGAGGTTATCGCCACCGCGAAGGCCATACTTCTCTGCGTAGCCACCGATCCCATAGCGGTCGATCAGCTGGCTGATAACTTCATCAAGCCCGCCTTCTTCAACAAATTGTTGCATACCGATTGTCGGGTTCTGTTGCTGCACCGTACGCAGCGCAGATTCGGCCGTGCTTATCAGTTCGGAGCTGTTGATACGGTCATCGCCGACCGCAGCAACACGGTCACCGCCGGAAACTCCGCCAAATGTGGAGCCAGTTATGTCGGCAGCTGCGAATGCGAGCGCCACGAGAACCAGAAAACCAATAAAAATCGGCAAACCGATCTTGGATTGGAAAAAATTGCGAAAAAAGGAGATCATGGCGTTGGTCTATTCCGGCGATTTGATGGGCTGAGCGGCGGAATGACGCAGCGGCACCCATAGGTAAGCGCCCGTAAGGGCTGGTTTGGAAGCGCTTTATCGGCCCTGCGACCTCGCGGCAACAGGTCTGACAGTCTTTTGACTGTATCTCTTTACTCGTCTAGCGGACGCGGCCCCCTGACCCTACATCGGGTCCACAGATTCGTCCGACTAACGGACTTTGCAGGATATTGAGATGCCCAAGCGGCCATACATCGTTGGAAACTGGAAAATGCATGGAACCCGCGCCATGCTTTCAGAGGCTCGTACAATTGACCGCGCCGCCCAGCGCCACATGAAAGTTGAGGTGGCAATTGCGCCTCCTTACACACTGATCCATCCCGTCCATCGGGAAGCGGAACAGATTGCGGTTGGCGCTCAAGATTGTCACCATGAAGAGAGCGGTGCCCATACTGGCGATATTTCGGCTGCGATGGTTGCCGATGCTGGCGGAAAATTCGTCATCCTCGGTCATAGTGAGCGTCGTCAGAATCATGGCGAAACTGACTCGGAGATCAAAGCAAAGGCAGATGCTGCGCTGAATGCCGGTCTGCGGATCATTCTTTGCTGCGGTGAAAGCGAGAAGACGCGCGATTCTGGGAAAGCGGTTTCACACGTAAAGAAGCAGTTGAAAGCATCTCTGCCTCAGTTCGAAGATTCGTCTGAAGACATCAGCGAACGGCTTACTGTCGCTTATGAACCAATCTGGGCGATTGGAACCGGCAAGACAGCAACCACTGACGATATTGCCGAAATGCACGGTGAAATCCGGGCATTGTTGATTTCACTTTATGGTGAAGAGCACGGGGCAGAGGTTCGCATTTTGTATGGCGGATCTGTGAAGCCTGAGAACGCAGCCGAGATTTTGGCCACGCAGGATGTCGGTGGGGCTCTTGTTGGCGGAGCCAGCCTTACAGCGGACAGTTTTATGGGCATTGCGATGGCAGCGGGCGAAGCCGAGGAAAGCTGACAGTAGGCAGGCAAGACTTGCCGCTTGCCAATGCGCACCCTAAGTAGCGCCAGTAATTCAAATCGAGATCACACAGACATGTTCCTTTTCCTAACTGTTTTGCAAGCTATCGTCGCCGCTGGTTTGGTCGGCGTAGTCCTTATGCAGCGTTCTGAAGGGGGCGGTCTTGGCATCGGCGGAAATCCGAATGGCGCACTCGGTGCGCGCGGTGCAGCCGACTTTCTGACACGCGCGACCAAGTGGTTGGCGATAGCGTTCGTTGCTTTGTCAATCGCGCTGGCCGCCGTTGCCGTCAACGAAACCAGCAGCAATTCGATCACGTCCACACTCGATCGCGAAACCCCGGCAGCGACTACTGAAGACTTGCTCGGCGGCCCTGCAGGTGGAGAAGCTGCAGATCCGCTCGCGGGTCCGGGTGAGGGCGCTGAAGGAACGGAAGCTCCTGCAACGGGCGATCCACTCGCCGAATAACTCTGCATAAGCAGGTTTTTCTGACATTGGTTGTGGATGGCAGGGCAATTGCTCGCGCAATTTTCTTGCCACGAATCCAGTTCTACCCTTAAGGCTCAACTCCCATGGCGCGGTACATATTTATAACCGGCGGCGTGGTTTCCTCGCTTGGCAAAGGTCTTATGGCAGCAAGTCTTGCTGCTCTCCTTCAAGCGCGTGGCTACAAGGTCCGCATTCGGAAATTCGATCCCTATCTCAATGTCGATCCCGGCACGATGAGCCCGTATCAGCATGGCGAAGTCTATGTGACCGACGATGGCGCAGAGACGGACCTTGATTTGGGGCATTATGAACGCTTTACAGGCGTCTCTGCCCGCCAAAGTGACAACATCACGTCTGGCCGCGTTTATCGGGACATTATCGCAAAAGAGCGGCGCGGAGATTACCTTGGCGCGACGGTCCAAGTCATTCCGCATGTAACCGATGCTATCAAGCAATTCGCTTTAGATGATCAGGATGATCACGATTTCATTCTTTGTGAGATCGGCGGGACGGTTGGCGACATCGAATCCCTGCCATTCATGGAGGCGATTCGTCAGCTTCGGAACGATTTGGAGCCGATGCAAACGCTTAGTGTCCATGTGACACTTGTTCCCTACATCGCGGCAGCAGGCGAACTTAAAACGAAACCGACACAGCATTCCGTGCGTGAGCTAGCGAGCCTTGGGATCAAGCCTGACGTGCTGCTGTGCCGCGCGGAGCATCCTATTCCAGATAGCGAGCGTCAAAAAATCGCGAACTTTTGTAATGTTCGCAAAGAAGCTGTGATACCCGCGCTGGACGCTCCATCGATCTACTCGGTTCCCTTGCAATATCACCAGGTGGGCCTCGATGCAGAGGTACTGCGCGGCTTTGGCATCACCGACTCTCCTGATCCGGATCTAACCTCTTGGAATGATGTGACAGACCGTTACTTCAATCCAGAGGGTGAAGTGACAATTGGCGTTGTCGGCAAATATGTCGGCCTTCCCGATGCCTATAAGAGCCTAAATGAGGCCTTGGTTCACGGTGGATTGGCCAATCGGGTCAAGGTGAACATCAAGTGGATTGATGCTGAGGTTTTCGAAGGCGAAGACGAAAGCGCCCTTCTGGCCGAGCTTGAACCCTTGCACGGCATCCTGGTGCCCGGCGGCTTTGGTGAAAGAGGTAGCGAGGGTAAGATCGCAAGTGTCAAATTCGCGCGACTACGCAAAGTCCCATTCTTCGGTATTTGTCTCGGCATGCAGATGGCATGCGTGGAAGGCGCGCGCGAAGCTGGTTTCGAAGCTGCATCCTCAACAGAATTTGGGGAAACGAGTGAGCCTGTCGTCGGAATTATTACCGAGTGGATGAGCGAAGAAGGTATTCAAGAGCGTGAAGAGGGCGGCGACATGGGCGGCACCATGCGGCTTGGGGCCTATGATGCCAAACTCGGTGCCAACAGCCACGTTTCGCGCATATATGGCGGGGCGAGCGAGATTTCCGAACGTCATCGACACCGCTATGAAGTCAATGCACGTTACATAGATCCGTTGGAACGTCAGGGTCTGGTATTCTCGGGATTGTCACCGGATGGCTTGCTACCCGAAATTGTTGAGCGGCCTGATCATCCTTGGTTTGTAGGGGTGCAATTCCATCCAGAATTGAAATCTCGTCCGTTTGATCCGCACCCACTCTTTGCTGGTTTTATTGCGGCGGCGTTGGAGCAATCGCGTCTTGTATGACCTGTTCCAGGGCCAAGTGATTGAAGCGAAATAGTAACTTTGCATGAGTGGTCATATCTCTGCAATTCTACCAGCTGCATGGATATGTCGCGTTTTTACAATTCGATACGATTAGTCTTGCGCGATAACGCATCTGCGGCTTACGAGCCTGCGCACTGTAGTTTTTCGTAAGGGGGCGCTGTTAGGCGTTTGCGAAAATTGCTGCAGACCAAGACGATATTCAAATGCGTTGCGGCAAGGCTGTTTCGAAAACCAGGCTTTGCCAAGCGCATTTTACAAAGCTCGATACGGTGTTGACCGTCTTCTGCGACCCGGACGGTGAGCATCGAAACGAGGCGGCTTATGGTCGCAGGGGCGGATCATTGCGATCCGCCCCTACCTTTTTCAGATGAGTTCTATTCGTGTGAGTTTTGTGCGTACGCGCTTACGCAGCGTCGGTGGATTTCTCTTCCGAGCCGTCCGGTACTGCGGTCAGCGTTGGAGCGCCGTTTACCGCGATTTTCTTCGGTTTCATTGCCTCTGGCACTTCGCGGACCAGATCAATGATCAATAGCCCGTCTGCCATGTCGGCTTGTTCCACGCGCACGTGATCAGCGAGTTCAAAACGCCGTTCGAAACCGCGATTGGCGATGCCTACGTGCAGCATTTCTGAACCGCTATCGACATCGTCGCGCTTCTTGCCGTGAACAGTCAGAAGATTCTGTTGGGCTGTGATATCGATATCTTGCGGCCGGAACCCAGCAACAGCCAGTGTTATGCGATAATTGTCTTCGCCGCTGCGCGCGATGTTGAAAGGCGGGTAATTGTCGCCTGAGTTGTTGCGCGCCTGACTTTCCAGGAGGTCGAACAAGTGATCGAAGCCAACGGTGCTGCGGCGGTATGGAGTAAAATCTAAACGTGACATAATTTGCAAACCCTCGTGTTTGAGCAATTTGAGCATTTATGCAGACCTGCCTGATGCAGCGTCCGCGCGTGATGCCGCTTATTGTGTTCCCCTAGACTGGCGAAACACTGCGACACCGACTATTTGGGTGGAGAAGAAACACGTTTCAAGAGGTTCGAAACACTCATGAGCACGCCAAAAATCGATATCTACACCAAGTTCACATGCCCGTTCTGCGTTCGCGCGAAGCGTTTGCTCAGCTCGAAGGGCGTAGAGTTCAATGAGTTCGACATTTCGATGGGCGGACCAAAGCGCGAGGAAATGCTTTCCCGCGCTCCAGAAGCGCGCACTGTCCCACAGATTTTCATCGGTGATACTCACGTCGGCGGTTCGGATGATCTAGCGGTTCTTGAAAGTTCAGGTGAGCTGGACGCCCTTTTGGCGGGCTGACCAGCGCTATGCCGAAAATCGCCCTGTTGCAGATGACTTCCGGGATTGATCCGGAGGAGAACTATTCCTCTGTTGAAGCGGCGGCAAAAGAGGCATCGCGGGTCGGCGCTGAGGTGTTGTTTACTCCTGAGATGTCGCTGTTGCTGGATCGTGATCGTACGCGAGCCGCAACTTGGGTGAATTCGAACGAACCCATCCGAATGCGTGAATGGCTGGCCAGGCTGGCCGCTGAAACGGGCGTAGATCTGGCGATTGGCTCTATGCCGTTCCCTGCTGATGAGGGGCTGTGGGCCAATCGAGCGTTCTACTTTGACGCAACGGGTGCGGAGCGCGCCACTTACGACAAGATGCATATGTTCGATGTTCACCTTTCAACTGGTGAAACCTGGCGTGAAAGCAGCGCTTACAAAGCTGGTGATTGCCCCGTTAGCATTGATGATACACCGATGGGTAAACTCGGCCTTACGATCTGTTATGATCTGCGATTTCCAGCTCTATTTGAAGAACTCGGTAAGCGCCGCTGCGATACTATTGCCGTCCCCGCTGCATTTACAAAGCCAACGGGTGTCGCCCACTGGCACGTAATGCTGCGCGCGCGCGCTATCGAAGCCAGTGCTTTCGTGATCGCGGCAGCGCAGGTTGGGAAGCATCAGGATGGCCGCGAAACATACGGTCATAGCGTTGTCGTTGATCCATGGGGCGAAGTGTTGCTCGATATGGGCGGCGAAGACGCGCATCTGGCATATTGCGACATTGACCTCGAACGCATCAATGAAGTCAGGGGGCAGGTTCCAAGCCTTGCCAACAAGCGGGAAATCCCCAATTAGACCGACACGATGATAGTCTACGATCTCCACTGTGAACATGGCCACCAGTTCGAAGGATGGTTTGGCTCGTCGGCTGATTTTGAGGATCAGCAGGCGCGCGGCTTTGTTTCATGTCCCGATTGTGGTTCAGCACGAGTTAGTAAGGCGCCAATGGCTCCCGCCGTCCCGGCGAAGGGCAATACTCGGACCGAGCAAAGTCCACCTTCAGCATCGAATGCTGGAAAGCCTGTTTCCAATCAGCCAATTCCTCCCGAAGTTGAAAAGGCTATGAAGGCGCTCGCGAAGGCTCAAGAAAAAGCTCTCGAAAAAAGCACTTGGGTCGGAGAGCAATTTGCCGAGCAGTCGCGCGAAATGCATTATGGAGAACGTGATGAGACACCGATTCACGGGCAAGCTACACTAGAAGAGGCTAAATCTCTTATCGATGAAGGCGTGCAAGTTGCACCGCTTCCGTTCCCGGTGGCACCTCCAGACAAACTCAATTGATTAGCAACGCCTCAGTGCTAATGGGGTATCTGTGTCCCCGTAGCTCAGGTGGATAGAGCGTTGGATTCCTAATCCAAAGGCCACAGGTTCGAATCCTGTCGGGGACACCACGCTTCACGCCGTATTTAGCTGCGTGACGCCGCTTCCATAAAGCTTGAGGGCGAGCGCGCACAATGCAGTGAGCGCCGCGCAGCAGATCAAGACAGCCGTAGCAATCCCATCCCAGCCAAATGCGTCGAATATTGCGGGGCCTAAGAACGAAAACGCTCCGCCGCCAATGAACATGATGACGATATAGATGGTGGTCAGCCGTGTGCGCAGTGCGGGCTCTTTCGATAGAAAGGTCATGCGGCTGCCGACATCGATTGCTGGACCGACGGTCGACGTGATCAGGATCGGTATCATCAAGAGCCAGATGCTCCCGCCGAATGGTAGAAGTAGTGCGGTGCCGGCAGTCTGTATCAAAGCGAGATAGAGGCGAGCGCGGCGAGGGCCAATTCGATCAGACCATTTCCCGAGCCTTGGAGTGGTAAGCACGCTGAGAGCTGCAAAACCAGCGAGATAGCCAACAGCGTCCGTTCCATATCCCATTTCGGGCGATGTCAGGTGCAGGGCCAAAGCCAACCAAAGGGCGATGAATTGACCAAATCCGATGGCTTGAATAGCGCCTGAGATGATGATCTCTGGGTGCGAACGCAGCAGAGGGAACACTGAAAGCACCAATTGTAGATAAGGTTGCTTCGCTTCTTTAGGCGCAGCGACCTCAGATTTGGGCATGATCCGTGGCAACGCGATTGCGATTGCGACCATTGCGATTGTCGCCGCCCAGTAAACGGTTCGCCAGCCAAAGTGTTCGGCAACGACACCAGCGCCGACGCGGGCGACAAGTATGCCAAATAGAATTCCCGCAGTTAATGTTGCCGTTACATGTCCAAGACGTTCCGGCGCGACCCGTTTGGATGCGTACGCTGGCAGTAGATACGGGGCGATTGTGAAAAACCCCAGAAGCGTGGAGCCCGTGGTGAACAATACAAAGCCTGGCGCAAGTGTCATAAGTGCCAAGCCGAGGCACTGCCCGGCGGTGAATACAATCGTCAAATTGCGGTTCGAGTAACGATCACCCAACGGCAGCAGCAAAAGGATGCCTATCGCCAACGCTAGTTGATTGAGGGCTGGCACAATCCCGATTTGTGCATCGCTTATGCCAAATCCGTCGGCAACATCTCTGATTATCGGATGGATGTAATATGCGTTGGCCGTGACCACAGCGACCGCAAGCGCCAAGAGCAATTCTTGGCGCCGGGTCAGGTGCGGGTATGTGGCTTTTTCATCGTTGCTCAAGCGAGGAAACCAGCCTTTTGAGTTGTATCAATGACGCCTTGCGCGAGTTCAACGGGGCGATCCTCCTGACAGAAATGTCCGCAGGTTGAGAGCATACCGTGAGGCATATCCTTGGCACCTTGTATCCGCTTGATGAGTGGCTCAGCCAAACCGCCAGTCACCGGGTCATCCTCGCCAAACAAGGTGAGGAAAGGTTTGTCGAAGGAAGAGAGTCCCTTCCACGCCGCAATATTCTGCGCGATTCCATCCATACCATCCTCCACAGGAACGAGTGCAGGAAAAGCGCGAGCCCCGGCTTTGCTTGGCTCATCGGGGAAGGGGGCTTCATAGGCCGCGACTTCAGCCTCGGTGCGCTCTGTCGCGGTTGCGCGTTGAAGCAGCTCTCCGATCTGGAACTCTGGAGAGCTCTTCGCAAATTCCCGCCACGCTAAAAATGCTGGAGAAGGCGTTCCGCCGGTCGGTAAGAATGTGTTGCTGGCAACGACACACGCAAAGCGGCTTGGCTCTTCGCCGACCATTCGCAGTCCAAGCAGTCCGCCCCAATCCTGGCAGAATAGAGCTGCAGTTTCAGGAACAATGGCGTCACGCCACTGCTTCAGCCAGCTGACGTGCTTGTCATAGGTATAAAAAGCGATGTCATCAGGCTTATCACTTTTTCCGAAACCAATCAGATCCGGCGCAAAGCACCGGAACCCAGCCTCCACCAAAACCGGGATCATTTTGCGGTACAAAAAGCTCCAGCTTGGCTCGCCGTGGAACAACAGCAAGGGCGGTCCGTCCTTCGGGCCTTCATCAAGGTAATGCATTCTACCTGAAAAGCCCTCGCCGAGATCGATGTCGCGCCAATTCTCGGCAAAGGGATAGTCAGGGATCGCGTCAAATCGCGTGAGGTCGGCCTTCAGAATCTGCATTGGAATCGTCTCCTCTTTTCAGAAGATCGGTAGCATAGAAAAACTGAATCCCGATGCCTTTATGCGTTTTCGCCGGGTTGTTCGCCCATTGGCACACGCTCTTTGAAAGTGTGCGTGATGTATGGGAACGGAATTTCGATTCCGGCGTCGTCGAGACCACGCTTGATAGCTCGCACCACTTTGTCTTTGGATTCCCACCCCGAACGTGGCGTGGAACCTGACCACCAGCGTACGAGGAAGTCCACCGAGGAGGAGTTGAACTCTTGGGCAAAGATGTCGACGCCCTTTTCGGTGTCGACTTCTTCCACTGCAGAAACAGATTTTCGAATTACCTCGGCCGCTTCATCCAAGTCCGTGTCGTAGGAAACACCGATCACAACATCATGCCGCCTCTGATCTTTATCCGTAAGAATTTCGACGGGGTTTTTGAACAATATCGAATTCGGCACCACAGTGACTTCACCAGACAATTTTCGGATATGGGTTTCGCGCAATGTGATATGCTCGACCTTTCCGACGATGCCTTCGCATTCGATAACATCACCGATGCGCATCTTCTCCCTAATCATGATGAGAACGCCTGCGAGGAAGTTCTCGAAAATGTCCTGAAAGGCAAAACCGATTGCAACTGCACCGATACCAAGGCCAGCGATCAGGCTCGACGGTGTAAGATCGGGAAACAGCACAATTGCTGCGATCATCAAGCCGAGGATCCATGTCCCAAGTTTGACAATTGTTTCTATTAGATTTCGCAGGCTAGGACGCAGATCGGTCTTACCGATTAATCCGTCTGCGATTTTGACGGTAAATTTCGCCGCAATCGCCGTGACGAGAATGATAAAGAGAGCGATTGCAAAATAAGGCAGCGCATCAATGAAATCGTTGCCCATTGAGTTCAGTTGGTCGATCAATCTGTTCAGCATAGCAGTCTTGGTGTTCTCCTGTTTGCTAACCAACGTGACACTCCGCATGATCGTTCCGAAACAGTTGACCGGCCCGACCCAAATGATGCGGTGGACATTGCCGAGAATGCCAGCCAATCAGCGATCAGGGTTACAGAATGGATGCAATTCAAAATGCCGACTGAGACTGACGACATCGTTGAAATCCGCCGAGCGGTGCGGGCTCTCTGTGATGATTTCCCTGGAGAATATTGGCGCGCGAAAGACGCAGCGAGGGAATATCCGGGCGAATTTGTCGACGCTCTCACAAAAGCAGGTTTTCTGGCTGCGCTAATTCCGACAGATTTCGGGGGAAGCGGGCTGAGCCTTGATGAAGCCGCGGTGATCATGGAGGAGATTCAGGCATCCGGTTGCAATGGCGGTGCAGCCCACGCGCAGATGTACATCATGAACACGCTGCTACGTTACGGGTCTGATGCGCAGAAGAGTGAGTATTTGCCCAAAATCGCTAAAGGCGATCTGCGTTTGCAGGCCTTTGGTGTTTCGGAGCCCACAAGCGGGACAGACACGCTAAGTCTGAAAACCCGAGCCGTCCGTGATGGTAACGAATACGTGATCTCTGGCCAAAAAATCTGGACGAGTCGGGCGGAGCACTCCGACCTGATGCTTCTGCTAGCGCGCACGACCCCGCGCGATCAGGTGGAGAAGAAGACCGAAGGGCTTTCAATGTTCCTCGTCGATATGCAGCAAGCAGTCGGCAATGGCATGGAAATCAAACCAATCCGAACAATGATGAATCATTCATCGTGTGAGGTCTTCTTCGACGATCTGAGAATTCCGGCAAGCGCCCTTGTTGGCGAAGAAGGGAAGGGCTTTCGCTACATCCTTTCAGGCATGAATGCTGAGCGAATTTTGATCGCGGCAGAATGCATTGGCGATGCCAAATGGTTTATCGATCAAGCGAAAACCTATGCCAGCGATCGCAATGTTTTCGCGCGGCCGATCGGCCAGAACCAAGGCGTCCAGTTTCCTATCGCGCGTTGCTATGCGCAGATGCGCGCAGCCGAGTTGATGGTTCATCACGCAGCATCGGTTTATGACGAAGGTGGAAACCCAGGCGAAGAAGCCAATATGGCAAAACTGCTCGCCTCCGAAGCGAGCTGGGCAGCTGCTGATATGTGTGTTCAGACTTTCGGCGGGTTCGGGTTTGCTGAAGAATACGATGTCGAGCGCAAGTTCAGAGAGGCCCGCCTCTATACCGTGGCTCCGATCTCGACCAATCTGATTTTGTCATATCTGGCGGAGCACGTTTTGGGTTTGCCTCGATCATACTAGTGGTTTCAGGTGTCATATTGTCCACGCAATGGGGCAACCAGACCGGAAATTTTGCGTTCTATCATCTTTCGGCTTGATACGGACGGTTAACTATGATTCTGTGGAAGCAGGATCGAGGGACAATTCAATGCGTAAACCAGCGAAGGAGCAGATGCGGCAGGGCTTGGCTCTGTTTGTGCTTCTTGTGCTCACAGGTTTGGCGATCGCAGGGCCCACCGGATTGTTGGCTTGGAGCGAGAATTCGCAAGCTTTGGAACAGCGGACCGCGCAAATTGCGATGCTTACCGAAAAACGTGATGCGTTAAAGAACCGGGTGCAGCTTCTTAACCCCAAGGCTGCCGACGCCGACCTTGCAAGTGAGTTGGTGCGGCGAAATCTTGGCGTTCTGCATGCCGATGAAGTCGTGATTACCATCGAAGACGAGTAACTCGCGCATACGAATTCTCCGCATCGCCAAATGATCAAGCCGAGGAATCTGCGATTTTTTGTGGCCCGTTGAGGCCTGCTTTACGTTGCGTCTTTCATGGCTTCCTGATTATAGCGATTGTGGAATTAGGCGCTTTCCTTCCCAAGGATCTGCGCCAGCAACAATTAAGGACATTTCACCTTGGCCAAGAAGCCCGCCGCCAAAAAGACGCCAGCAAAGAAGCCCGCGACAACCGTAGCTCCGCAAGACGATCCAGATTTTGTGCTGCACTCGCTCCAGACGGAGTTTGAGGCTGCGAAGCGGTTTGACGCGAATGAAGATCAGATGATGGAATTCTATCGCCAGATGCTTCTCATCCGCCGCTTTGAAGAGAAAGCAGGTCAGCTCTACGGCCTTGGGCTGATCGGAGGATTCTGCCACCTTTATATCGGGCAAGAAGCCGTTGCGATTGGTCTTCAGAGCGCGCTCGATAATGACAAAGACAGCGTGATTACCGGGTATCGTGACCACGGGCATATGCTTGCATATGGTATCGATCCGAAGGTTATCATGGCGGAGCTGACCGGGCGTGAGGCCGGCATCTCTAAAGGGAAGGGCGGCTCGATGCATATGTTCAGCACCGAGCACAAATTCTATGGCGGCCACGGCATCGTGGGCGCCCAAGTCGCGCTTGGCGGCGGACTTGCGCTTGCGCACCAATATAATGACGATGGAGGTCTGTGCCTCGCTTACTTCGGAGATGGAGCTGCCAACCAAGGCCAAGTCTACGAAACATTCAATATGGCGGCCCTATGGAATCTCCCGATCGTTTTCGTAGTTGAAGACAACCAATATGCCATGGGCACCGCGTCCAAACGTTCATCAGCCGAAACCCGTTTCCATCGCCGAGGCACAGCTTTCCGCATTCCAGGCATGGATGTGAACGGTATGGATGTACTTGAAGTGCGTGCTGCCGCTGAAGTCGCATTCAAACATGTGCGTGATGGTAAAGGTCCAGTTCTGATGGAGCTGAACACCTATCGGTACCGTGGCCATTCCATGTCAGATCCTGCGAAGTACCGTACTCGTGATGAGGTGCAGGATCAGCGCGACAATCACGATCCGATTGAACGGTTGAAGAAGGCTCTGATTGAAGTAGGCAAAACCGAAGAGGAATTGAAAGCTATCGATAAAGACATTCGCAAGACTGTGGCGGAATCCGCTGATTTTGCGGAAAATTCCCCTGAGCCAGCGCCGAGCGAACTCTACACAGATGTTCTGGTGGAGGAGTATTGATCCATGGCTATTGAACTCAAGATGCCAGCCCTTTCGCCGACGATGGAGCAGGGAACGCTCGCCAAGTGGTTGAAGCAAGAAGGCGATACCATCGAGCCCGGTGATATCATCGCCGAAATTGAAACCGACAAGGCGACCATGGAATTCGAAGCGATCGATGAAGGCGTTCTGACGAAGATCATTGTCGCCGAAGGCAGCGAAGATGTGGCGGTCGGGACGGTTATCGCCGAATTGCAAGGCGAGGGCGAAGAAAGCGCTCCGGCTCCTGCTGCTCAGGAACAGAGCTCAACGCCTGCAGTTGAAGCTGAGCCCGCACCGGCGCCAGAAAGACCCACAAACCAACCTCAAAACGATCCAGACATTCCCGAAGGCACCAATTTCGTGAGCACAACCGTGCGCGAAGCTTTGCGCGATGGAATGGCCGAAGAAATGCGCAGTGATCCGCGCGTTTTCGTGATGGGTGAAGAGGTCGCTGAGTATCAGGGTGCCTATAAGGTAACCCAAGGCCTTCTGGATGAATTCGGGCCAAAGCGTGTGATCGATACTCCGATCACAGAGTATGGCTTCGCAGGTGTTGGAACGGGAGCTGCGATGGGCGGTCTTCGTCCAATCGTTGAATTCATGACTTTCAACTTTGCGATGCAGGCCATCGACCACATTATCAATTCTGCGGCCAAGACCAATTACATGTCCGGCGGTCAGATGCGGTGTCCGATCGTATTTCGTGGCCCTAACGGTGCAGCAAGCCGCGTAGGTGCGCAGCACAGTCAGAACTATGGCCCATGGTACGCGAGTGTCCCGGGCCTGATTGTCATTGCGCCGTACGATGCTTCGGACGCAAAAGGGCTGATGAAAGCTGCGATCCGTTCCGAAGATCCAGTTGTCTTCCTCGAGAACGAGCTGGTCTACGGTAAGAGCTTCGACGTGCCTGATCTTGATGACCACGTGCTGCCGATTGGTAAGGCGCGGATCATGCGTGAGGGAGCTGACGTGACCATCGTATCCTATTCCATCGGAGTGGGTTTCGCTCTGGAAGCGGCGGAGACACTTGCGGGCGAGGGCATCGATGCCGAGGTGATTGACCTTAGAACTCTGCGTCCGTTGGACACGCAAACTATCCTTACGAGTCTGGCGAAGACCAACCGCCTTGTTATTGCCGAAGAAGGTTGGCCCACATGCTCAATTGCGAGCGAGATCATCTCGCTTTGTATGGAGCAGGGTTTTGATGATCTGGACGCGCCGGTTCTACGTGTGTGCAACGAAGACGTGCCGCTTCCCTATGCTGCGAACCTTGAAAAGCTTGCCTTGATTGATGCTCCACGCATCGTCGAAGCTGCGAAGAAGGTTTGCTACACGGATTAAGCGCAAAGACGACAAAGCTTACAAAAAGGGGCCGCGCTCGAACACTCGAGCGCGGCCCCTTTTTGTGTCTAGATAATGCTTATGAAGGGCGGTCAGCCGAGTATGTGTCGCAAGACGCCACAGGCGAAACCGGGTTTGTTTGATAAATCTGGGTCAGGTCGCGCTGGTCGCGAACGTTGAAAGCAGCAGTGTACTGAATTTCAGTATCGCCATAGAAATCGAATGGGGTAACCGGCTCGTAGGTGTATGAAACCTCTACAAACATGACAGCGGTTCCGCTGCTTGCGGTAATCTCTTTGCCCGTTTCGCCCATGCCATCAAAGTCGGTGCCGCTCGCGCCATCACCCTCTACGCCGTAACTGGAATCATAGACCTTTGCGCCCCGGCACCTTTGCCAATGAATCCACTGACCACCGTCAGCATTCACCTCAAGGCTAGAGAGTATGATGCGACCGTTTTCGAAGATTTCATTTTGCTCACCGAGCTTTTCAGCACCGATAAACGCCTGATTGATGTCATCTTCAAAGACCTGACGGTTCACAAGGACATCAGCCTCACCAACACGAGATGCGTTATCGGCAACCTGCATGGCGATCTGGCTGATCTGCATATGTGTGATCGTGAAATATGCTGTTTCAGTGCCCAGCATGCCCAAGCCGATGAAGATTGGCGCGGTGAAAGCGAATTCCACCATCGCCACACCGGATGTGTGATCTTTTAACTCGCGCAGTTTTCTGCGGAACTTGGTGTTCGCAGCGCGTGCTCGCTGTTGGACCTTGGCAATCATGTGCAATTCCCGGTGGTTGTGGCGCGATCTTGTTGGTCGAAAGGCTGGTTGCGAAGTACGGTAGAAGCGCGAAGCTCAACATCTTGCGGAAGACCCGCAAGTCCGTACATCGGGAACAGTCGCGGATAGGTTACGACAGCAGTATAAAGAACCGCATCGCGTGCACCGCCGATACCGCTTTCGCCCCGATTGGCATCCCATTGACCGTTGCCATTTGAATCAACGAACGGCTCGTTGTCGTTGCAAATGCCGTCATTGTTATCGTCGGTATACTCTTCCTCTTCACCGATATCTTCGAAATCGAAGTGAGAGAGCTTTTCCAGGGTTACGGTCGCGCTGCTTGGCACCACGTTTTGAACTTGGCCGATCACCGCCTGATCAATTGTCGACTCCCGGCTGCCGGCGTTCTCTAGTGTGAGATCGCGTCCGGCTTTCTGCATCGCACCGTTCATCAACGCTGATGTGTATTGCGAATGCGCCATATCGAACACCCCCATGATCATCAGGATGAGGACCGGAGCCACCAGACCGAATTCGGTCAGAGTGGCTCCGCTCTCATTTTTCCTGAGACGATTGTTTTTGAACAAGCGCATCATGCTGTGAGCCTCAGTGCGGCGATCTTCTCGGCGATCTCTTTAAACGCATCATCGAGCGAGTCAGCATCACTAGCGGAATATGCCCGGCCAGTAGTTGCGCAGTCGATCAGGTTCTGCGTGAGCGTAGTTCCGAAGGCGACGACCCAGACAGAAATGTTCTTGTCCCGCGCCGCTTTACAGGCAGCTTGGAAGCGCGCCTCGTGGCGGGTGTTGCCCGTCGCTGCTGAACCATCGTCGGTGACCCGGCGATCCCACCATTCGATGCCATAAGGCGTGTAAACGGTGTTGCTTGTCGACAAAATACCGTCAGTCATAAAGATGATGTGACGCGAAATCGCATCGCCATTTGGAGCTGTGGCATTCTCTGACGAGAAAATTCCGTCCGGCGAAATGAAGCGACCGCCCCAGATCATGCCGATGTCATGATAGGTAGAGCCCCGACCAACGAAGCCATTCGAAGCGCTGAGCCAATCTTCCAGCTCGGTGCGGTCGTTGAATTTCGCAAGTTTCCTGGCCGCTTTCGGGCAAGTGGTTGACGGGTTCTGACTCCAATCTGTCGTTGTGATTTCTTCGTCACGGCTCCAGTCACCGGTTTCGGTATCGAAACGGTAAAACACCAGCGACGCCAATATCGGCTTCCAGTACTCACTGGCCGAATTCGGTACCAAATCGATGTCAAGATCGTTCGCGCTTGCAGGGAGCGGGCTGAACGTGCCGGTATTCGACGTGTCAGCTTCTTCGATGCAGCCATTCCATGTGTGCGCCTCATTTGCACCGTTCGTCCCGGTTGGCGCGATCAAAGATCCTGTGCTGTAGAGCGATGACAGATCGTATTCGATTTCATCAAAACGATATGCGAACGTTTCGGTTATTTCTTGGACTTGGCCAACCGTCACTGTTCCATCTGCGGTGTAGGAATATTCGTCATACGTAATGTTGCAGCTGCCGCCCGTGTAGTTGCCGCTGACGAAGTTCCAGAGCACTTTCCAAGTGATTTCGCCCTCATAGGTTGCCTCACCCGTGGTTCCGCTAGATGTCTGGGATGTAAGGGTCAAATCACTGGTATCGAACTCATAAGGGATATCCCAGTGTGGATAGCCGAATGCATAATCGACGCACTCGTCATATGTCAGGCCGGGCACACGTGTTTCGTTTGCCCCCAGATACGGATACCCATCGTTGTCGCCAGTTTTCGTGGAGCTGATCGCTCCATTTTCATCGTCAACCCAATCAATTTCTTGGATAACCGTTGGCTCGCGCGATTGATAAGTGTGCGTATCTGCAAGCCATGCGCTGCTCAAGTGAGCGCCGACATTGATTGAGCTTGAATAGGGCAGAATACCGTAACGGACCTGAGCAGAATTAGACGTCGCTGCATCAACAGTGTCGTAGAACGTGAGTGCCGATGCGCGGAGACTTTTGATCTTGGCATTTGTCGCTTCGACATTGTTGCACGAACCGCCGTTTGGATTGTCGGGCGCGCAGTTCATCGAACCGGTCACGTCGAGTACAAACATAATGTCCGTGTTCGAAACATTGATGTCCGCTTCGCAGTTTACCGACAGATCGAATTCATCGTAACCGAATGCGCCCATGATGCTTGATGGAAGGGTACCAGAAGCGGAACCTTGAACTTTGCCGTCTTCGGTCGCGGTGTAGACGCGGGAGCGATCCTCCATCCCGAACAGGCCATCTTCAAAGTTCTGATCGAAGAAGTTGTTGGCAATCTGCTTGTGAGAATCGTCAAAAGTATCGGCATCCATTGCACGGCGTGCGGCGAGGGCACCAGCGTCGCAGGCGGCCTGCAAGCGGGTGTCAGCCATGTAATATCGACTTGCGTCGACGCCTCCGCCAACCATCGCCATCAACGGCACAAGTGACACGGCCACGATAACAATCGTATTGGCTGTCGCATCCTGCGTCAGCGAACGCCAAAATGTTTTCGGCGCTGCGGTTTCTTGCTCGTTTTTAATAGCCATAAGGCGAATATCCTCGTGCGTGTTCCGGAACAAAATAGCTCGGAAAAGCAATTGCATTGGGTCGGCTTAGCGCAGCGAAGTAAGCGAAATTCCAAGCTTTGTGGTTAACGAGAGACTAATTCTGATTTTATCCAAAGAGACCGCTCGCGACTGGGCCGATAAAGGCGCCGGTATTGACAATGTGCCCCGATCACAGGCTACGGGCGGGATTGTGACCGAAACATCAGCCCTTGAACTACCCGCAGAGCACAGAATTGCTATCGCCTACACCCCCGAAAAGGTTCGCGGCCCGTTAACCACCTATCTGAATTTTGATCAGCGTTTGGCCCGGATTGTTGCCGGAACAACCGAACCCATGCTCGGTCAGATGCGGCTCGCTTGGTGGCGCGATATGCTGATGAAACCAATCGATGATCGGCCGAAAGGCGATGTAGTGTTGGACGCGATAGGATGTGATTGGTCCGGTGATGAAACGTCCTTGATCAAGCTCGTCGACGCTTGGGAAGTCTTGGTTGTTGCGGAAAAACTCGATCTCAAAGCTGCGAAGGAATTTGGTGCTGGACGCAGTGCTCCATTTTTAGATCTTGCCGATACTGAAAACTTGGTTCCCGCTATCGGGGCAGTGTGGGCAATCGCCGATGCCGCTTCGCAGGTTTCGGATGACGTAGAACGCGCAGTGCTTATCGAAGTCGGCTTAGATTTCGCCAAGACCGAAAGGTCTTATCCATCGGCCCTGCGCGGGATTGCAGTCTTGGACGCACTGGCATCGCGTGCGCTCAAGAAAGGCGGTCGCCCTTTAATGGAGGGTCGAGGCGCTTCACTAACAGCGTTTCGCGCCGCTTTATTTGGACGGTAAAGGTGTGTATTCCCTAAGCGTTGGCTTTGGGAGGTCTAATTGCGCCAGACAATACTTGGGGTTTTCGTCGGACTGTTGCTTGCCGGAGTTGGTGTATTTTGGTGGCAGGGACGCGCTCAAGTAGAAACAAATGCGCCCCCTCCACCTGAAGCCGAAGAAGTCGTGCTGGCCGATGACGAACTGCCTTTGACAGATCCTGGCGATATGGAAGGGCCGGCACCGCCAGAGGCAAGCGAACTCACTAGGGAGGAAAAGCGCTTTTTCCGATACGACCGAAATCGTTACCGAAAAATCACTCGTAACGAGATGCTCTCGTCACGTTCGGATGGATTTCGTAAGCTCGATGTCGATGGCAACAATCTGCTCACATTCGAAGAATGGGCAGTAACAACTGGCAATCGGTTCGATGAGATGGATGCGGACGGAAACGCCGAACTCACTCAAAGCGAGTTCGCGACAAGCAAGCCGAAAGCCCGGCCGAATAGGCCTCGCTGCCGGTGCTAATCAGGCTGGCACAGGCTCTGACAGCTCGGCGATCCAAGCCTTGAGATCTTGCTTGGCACGCGATGTGTAGGCTTCTTTGCGTTGTTTCTTACTCACCTCGTGCAGAGGCGGGAAAAGGCCGAAGTTCACATTCATCGGTTGGAATGTGGCTGCATCTGCATCACCAGTGATGTGACTGAGTAAGGCCCCAAGTGCGGTTGTAGAGGGTAGAGGCTGCCAATCGCGCCCTGATAGCTCCGCTGCGGCCATAATTCCTGCGACCAACCCGATTGCGGAGCTTTCGACGTAACCCTCGCAGCCCGTCACCTGACCTGCAAAACGAATATGTCGGGCAGCGTTCAATCGGAGTTGCCGATCAAGAACCTGAGGGGAATTAAGGAAAGTGTTCCGGTGTAGACCGCCTAGCCGGGCAAATTCTGCATTTTCCAAACCAGGTATCGTGCGAAACAGTTCGACCTGGCCTGCATATTTCAGCTTCGTCTGAAAACCGACCATGTTCCACAATGTGCCAAGCTTGTTGTCCTGACGCAGCTGTACGACAGCATAAGGCCAGCGTCCTTGTGGGAACTCTTCATTTCTGTCGAATGGATTGTCGAGGCCGACGCCTTTCATCGGACCATAGCGCAGCGTCTCGACACCGCGGGAGGCCATCACTTCGATAGGCATACAGCCATCAAAGTAAGGGGTGTCTGTTTCCCATTCTTTGAATTCCGTTTTTTCGCCTTCGATCAGCCCTTGATGAAACGCAAGGTATTGCTCTTTCGTCATCGGACAATTGATGTAATCGCCATCTTCGTTGGATGCTTCGGTGCGTTTGTTCCAGCGGGATTGGACCCAGCATTTCGACATGTCGATACTGTCACGGTGGATGATCGGGGCAATCGCATCAAAGAATGCAAGGCGTTCTTCCCCGGTCGCTCCGACGATGCTCTGCGCCAATGATTGCGCGGTCAAAGGCCCCGTTGCCACAATGGTGAGACCGCTCTCTGGCAAAGTGTCGACACGTTCACGCACCACTGTGATATTAGGATGGCTGGAAAGCGTCTTTTCGACCTCGGCGCTGAATACGTCACGGTCTACGGCCATGGCACTGCCGGCAGGTACGCGGGCGACTTCGCCTGCACGCATAACGATGGAATCGAGCTCTCGCATTTCATGATGCAACAGACCTACGGCGTTCTTGGTGTCATCATCAGAACGGAAGCTGTTCGAGCATACCAGTTCGGCCAACCCATCTGTTTGATGTGCCGGTGTCATTTCGCCGGAACCACGCATTTCCGACAAGCGGACTTTTACGCCGCGTTTTGCAAGCTGCCATGCGGCCTCTGAACCAGCCAAACCGCCGCCAATAATGTGAACATCATGTGCCATAGGGTGCAGCACTTAGGCGTTGCACCCGTTCGCATCAACTCGGCTATCGTCCTAAGACTGGCCGGATGGCTTTGGCGAAGGCAGGCTCAACGGCCTCAAGCCGCTCCGCAAGTGTCGGAAGGTGCTTCACAGGAACGCCGGGAAAGAGGTGATGCTCCAGATGGAAGAACATGTTGTAGCTGACCGCATTGACCATCCTTCCTCGCTGAGTGCGCGCGACTAGGGCGCTTTCATCGCAGCCGTGATGAGTAATCCAGACAGCGAACAAAGCTGTGAAACATTGAGCCAGAAGCATCGCAAGGAAATGCCACGCGATAAACGCCAAACCGAAGCTGAACGCGAGAGCGGGAAGGGCAAAGTTAAGGCCAAGATCGATCAAGACTTTTCGCCGCCAAACGGGCCCACCTTCTCGAAGTGCTGCAATATGGCATTCTAACGGGAAAAACGGGCCATAGATGATAACCTGCCAAAGGCTCATCTGGCCGGCCTTGCCTTCCAAATCTTGTTTTGTGTTTATGTGCTGGTGATGCCGAAGGTGGTTGAATGCAACCGAGTGGTTGCTGCCTAACATAACCAGACTGAGGGCATGAAGAACCATTCTATGCCCGAGGCTTGAGAAGCCTAGGTTATGATGGATGGCTTCATGGTTGAGCCTGAGTGCGGTCAGGAAAAACATGAACTCGGCCACGAAGGCGAGCGGCCAATAGCCAAAGTGAAAGAGAACTAGACCCAAGAAAAGCCAAGGCAGGGGATGTAGGCATTCCTTCAGGCCTTCGTGCGGTCGCATCGCTGTGAGGTCGCGCCACTGAACGCGCTTTACCGCTTGTTTGAGGAGGATAGGGTCAAGTTCATGTGCGCTATTGTGTTTGGGCATTTTGCGCTCCCCAGTTGTGTTGCTAATGGTCTAACAAGGTGAGAAATTATTGGCAGTGAAAAGCTTTGGGCACATGTTGCAAGCGACGCAACACTGGACCTTGTTTTGGGATGGAAATGGCAAAAAACGCACTAATCGAGCACCGCCCGTGGTTGTTGGCCAGCGTGATCGCCGCTGGCGCGTATTACTTCCTTTGGAACAATCCGATTGGCGAGATCTATCTCATCGCTTTGAAAGGTGCAGGTGTAGGCTTGCTGGCTGTATATGCGGGGAGGCGGACAAGCGGGGCTGACGGATCAATCTTGGTTGCAGCCCTTGTGCTGTCCGCCGCTGCCGACATGGCTCTGGTTCTCGATATGACCTTGGGAGGTGCTCTTTTCGCCTTGTCGCATATCGTGGCCACCGTTCTCTATTTGCGTAATCGACGGTCGGAAACGACCCGAAGTCAAAGATTGACGGCAATGGCATTGTTGGTGGGTGCCCCGGTGATCTCCTACCTATTGAGTCAGGACATCATGATCGGCATTTACGCTCTTACGTTGGGCGCGATGGCTGCGAGCGCATGGTCCAGCCGTTTCCCTCGATACCGAGTGGGCTTGGGGGCCGTGCTTTTTGTGATGAGTGACTGGCTTATCTTCAGTGAACTTGGACCATTCGATCTGGCACCTCTGCCTGACCTGTTGATCTGGCCCCTCTATTTTGCTGGGCAACTCATGATTGCCACCGGGGTTGTTCAGACACTGCGCGGAGAGCTTCCGGTCCGCTGATATCCCTGCGCTTAGGCAGCAATCGTTGTGCGGTGCAATTCTCGGCGATAGCCTTCGTAACCACCAGTGGCTTTGTGATTAACACTGCGATTGTCCCAGAGTAACAGCATGCCCGGCTCCCATTGGTGCCTGAAAACGAATTCCTCTCGTTCGCACCATTGGTGCAGCTCCATTACGAGCTGAAGCGCTTCTTCCTCGCTCATGCCTTCAATGCCCACAGTATAGCTCAGCGAGCAAAATAGCGCTTCTTCACCGGTTTCAGAATGGGTCTTTACCAAAGGATGCGCTTGCTGGGCCAATGCCGCTTCGCTCGGGCGGATGGCCATGGATCGACCTTTATCGTTGTCGCCATAGAGTCCATTCGGGGCATATCCTCGACGGGCTGAATGGATCGCTGTGAGTCTCCTTAGCTCTGCTTTTCTCTGTTCTGGCAGCGCAGCGAAGGCCGTTATCTGATTGCTAAAAAGCGTGTCACCGCCAACTGGTGGAATATCGATCGCGAGCAAGCATGTTCCCGATGGAGGTTGGGGCAGAAAGCTCCAGTCGCTGTGCCAGTTCTCCGCAAAAAGAGGCGAAACCTCATCGGCCTCGCGCTTAATCGCGGCAATGTTCTTGCGTCCTTCAATCGGATCAAAGAACGGGTCATAGCCAAAGCCACCCATCGCAATGGTGAAGCGTTCGAGAGCGTCATCGTCCATGCATTGATCAGTGAACGCGACGACTCTGTGCTTAAGCCAAGTTGAGCGAATATCAGCGATCAAGTCAGCCGATAGCTCGCCGGACAGATCAACGCCTGAAATCCTAGCGCCACATGATGCGCCGGACGGTTCTACAATCATCGGAGCCTCTCCCATTGCTCAGCTAAAGGATTAGCGGGTTGGGAGAGGCATTCAATGATGGCTCAATCGCCCGTTCCACCGTCGATATTGTTGTCTGAATGTGCAGTTGTATCGGGCGTAGTCTCATCGGCGTTACGGCCGACCATTTCCTCTACAATTGCTTCTTCGGCTTCGTTCTCCGGTTCCTCGGTCTCATCGATCTTTACGGCGCTAACGATGGTTTCGTTCTTCCCGACTGTGAAGAGTCTCACGCCAGCGGAGTTGCGGCCGATCACGCGAAGGCTTTCCAGACCGATGCGGATCAACTTAGCTTGATCTGTCACCAGCATGAGTTGCTGACCGGTTTCGACATTAAAGCTCGCTACCACTGGGCCGTTGCGCGCGATGTTATCGATATTGATTAGACCTTGGCCGCCGCGTCCGATGCGGCGATATTCGTAGGCGCTGGACACCTTGCCATATCCATTGGCGCAGACCGTCAGGATGAACTGCTCTTTCTCTTTGAGCGTTTCGTACCGCTCATCTGCAAGATCAGGCTTGCCCTCTTTTGCACCCTTCCAAGGTGCGAATTTCAGGTATTGTTCGCGCTCATCCGGTGTCGTGCCGGTCGCCGTAAGTGTCGAAAGTGAAACCACTTCGTCACCTTCGGCCAGCTTCATGCCGCGAACACCTGTTGATGTGCGCGAGGTAAAGGATCGAACATCTTCCGCAGCAAAGCGGATGGCTTTGCCCAGACGGGTTGCAAGCAAGACATCATCGCCCGCACCAACAAGGCGAACGCCGATCAGTTGATCGTCGCTTTCCTCGTCAAACTTCATCGCAAACTTTCCGTTCGACGGAATGTTTGTGAATGAATCCATGCTATTGCGCCGGACATTGCCCTTTGCCGTTGCGAATACAACTGACAGCGCACCCCATTCCTCTTCGTCTTCGGGGAGGGGCAGTACGGTCCGGATTGTTTCACCATCATCCAGAGCAGGAAGCATGTTAATGATCGGGCGCCCGCGTGTGGCCGGGCCACCTTCGGGCAGTTTCCAAACCTTCAGGCGATACACTTTGCCGGCAGTGGAGAAGAACAGGACCGGGTTGTGCGTCGAGGTGACGAACATCTCAGCAATGGCATCTTCGTCCTTCGTCGACATGCCTGCACGACCTTTACCGCCGCGGTTCTGCGCGCGGAACGTCGAGAGAGGCGTCCGCTTGATATAGCCGTCAAGCGTAACAGTGACGACCATGTCGTCCCGCTCAATAAGGTCCTCATCATCAAGACCGTCCCAGGCAGGAGCGATCTCAGAGACACGCGGTGTTGCGTAGGTCGCTTTGATTTCCTCAAGCTCTTCGCGCATCACGCCATAGAGTTTGACCCGGTCCGATAGGATTGAGAGCAATTCTTCGATCTGGATCGAGAGTTCTTTCAGTTCGTCACCGATTTCGTCTCGACCAAGCGCCGTCAGACGGTGCAGGCGTAATTCAAGGATCGCTTTAACCTGACGCTCAGACAGTTTGTATGTGCCGCTGGTCTCATCCGCATTCGGTTCGATAGCTTCGACGAGCCTGATGTACTGAGCGATATCGCCAATCGGCCATTCTTTCGCGAGTAGTTTTGCTCGGGCTTCAGCTGGGTTGGAGGCCCCTCTGATCATCGCCACAACCTCATCGAGGTTCGACACAGCGACCACAAGGCCAAGCAACAGATGCGCGCGCTCACGCGCTTTGTTCAGCTCAAACTTGGTTCTGCGAGTGATGACTTCTTCACGGAAGGCGATGAAGCTTTGGATGATGTCCCGCAGCATGAGCGTTTCGGGACGCCCATTGCGAATTGCGAGCATATTTGCCGGAAAGCTCGATTGCGCTGGGGTGTAGCGCCACATCTGATTGAGAACGACTTCGGGCGAAGCATCACGCTTAAGGTCGACAACAACGCGTACGCCCTCACGCGAACTTTCGTCGCGGATGTCGGAAATACCCTCGATCCGCTTTTCCTTCGCGGCATCTGCAATCTTCTCAACCAATCCGGATTTGCCGACTTGATAGGGAATAGAGGTCAACACGATTGATTGACGGTCGCCGCGTTTGGTTTCCACCTCATGCCGGCAGCGCATTAGAATTGATCCACGCCCGGTTGTGTAGGCCGCCTTGGCACCGCTCGATCCCAGAATGAGAGGGGCGGTTGGGAAGTCAGGCCCGGGAATGATCTCAATCAATTGTTCGGTCGTGATTGTCGGATCTTCGATGAATGCGAGGCAGCCGTCTATCACCTCGCCAAGATTGTGCGGCGGAACATTGGTCGCCATGCCGACGGCAATACCACCAGCGCCATTGACCAGCAGGTTTGGAAAGCGAGCAGGCAGAACAGTCGGTTCCTGAGTGCTGCCATCATAGTTGTCAGCGAAGTTGACCGTGTCCTTATCAAGGTCGTCAAGCAGCGTGTTTGCCACACGCGCCAAACGAGCCTCGGTATAACGCATGGAAGCCGGTGGATCCGGGTCCATCGAGCCAAAGTTGCCTTGGCCATCGATAAGGGGAACCCGCATGGACCAATCTTGGGTCATACGAGCCAGCGCATCATAGATCGCGGAATCGCCATGGGGGTGATAGTTGCCCATCACGTCGCCAACGATTTTCGCACTCTTCCGGTATGGCCGCCCAGCGACAAAGCCGCCTTCTTGGCTCGCATATAGGATACGGCGGTGGACCGGTTTTAACCCGTCGCGAACGTCGGGAAGGGCCCGCGACACGATCACGCTCATCGCGTAATCGAGGTAGCTGGTCTTCATCTCATCGACGATGTCGATGCGTTCGTATTCCCCCATTGGTGAAGGGGCGGGGGTTTCGATGATGTCGTTATCGTCGCTCAAAATGCGGGCCGTTTCTTGTTATTTTGTCTACGAAATTGAATGTAGGGTTTGTGGTGTCAAACCTCCATGGACAAAGCAGAACATAAGGGGTTCAAATGCACCTTTTTCCACACTTCCCGCAAAATAGCGGCTTTATGCAAGCCAAGCCCAAAAATTCGGAACCTAAACGCTGTATCCCGTTTCCATTCAAAGGCTGTTCAGCCCGTTTGGGCTACACAGAATTGCAAATCTGAGCGCATGCGTCCAAATGCATCGCCAGAAACCAATCCATCCGCGTACCTACGCATTGAGAGCGCGGAACCCAAATACCCCCAGGAGGTAACACGAATGCAGCTTTTCACTTTGCGCAAACGCGCTTCCAATCTCGCGTTCGCCATCGCTCTTGCGACTGGCTCAGCCGTGGTCGCCACAGCCGTTTATCCGGCGGAGGCCCAGGCGCAGCGCAAGAAGAAAAAAGACAGTAAGAGCGAAGGTGGCGGCTACGCCAAAGAATTTGTCGCTGTTTATCAGCCGCTCAATGAAGGCGTAAACGCTGAAGGTGCCGATGTTGCTGCTTATAAGCCGCAGCTTCAACAGCTCATTCCACTTGCGAAATCGCAGGACGAACAAATTGCTGCAGGCGGACTGATCTTCAACTCGGGCATCAAACTTAAGGATCAAGCGCTACAGCTTAGTGGCATGGAGCTCATGCTCGCGAGTGGTAAGGTTCCGGTTGATCAGATCGCTCGCTACAATTTCATCGCTTATCAGCTTTCAAACGCTGCAAGCGATTTCCCGAAAGCGCGCAATTATCTGCAGCAGGCGATCAACTATAATTTCAGCACCGAGAGCATTGGTGCAGCTGACCTGCAGATCGCCATGGCGGAAAGCTATTTTTCCGCGAATGAGCTTCGCGAGGGTCTGGCGTTTCTCAAGGACGCCATCAGCGCTCGGAAATCGCAAGGTCAAGACGTTGCAGAGCAGTGGTATCGCCGCGGCCTGACGGTAGCTTACAACAACCAGATCACTCCTGAGGTGTACGATTTCACAGCGATGTGGATTGAAGCATTCCCGTCATCTACGAATTGGCGTGACGCGGTGAATCTGACGCGTAACCTCAATGAATACGAGCCGCAATTGCTGCTCGACTTGCTGCGTCTTTCGAAGGCCGCAGGCGCGCTTCAGGAAAAGAACGACTATGTGCTTTACGTTGAAGCTGCAGATGCACGCCGACTTCCGAAAGAAGTCAAAGACCTGATTGAGCAGGCTTACGCTACCAATTCGGTAAGCCGAGACGACATCTATGTTGCTGACGCTTTGACAACCGCAAATGGGCGTATCGCTAGCGACCGTGCTGATCTTCCCGCACTTGAACGCGATGCTGCTGCATCCAATGCTGGTCTGAGGACTGTCGTCGCTGCGGCGAGCGCATTTTACAGTTATGGCCAGTACGACAAGGCCGCCACATTCTATCAGAAGGCTCTGACGATGCCTGGCGTGGATACTGCTGAAGCTCTCACTCGCCTAGGCATGTCTCAGGTCGGTCTTGGTGACTTTGCGGCGGCTCAAGAAACTTTGGCTAAGGTTGAAGGCAAACGCGCCCCGATCGCCCAACTGTGGAGCTCATTTGCCGCTGAAAAGGCAGGGCCATCTCAGTCGGATGGGCCAAGCCTCGGTGAACTCATGGGGGCCAGCACTCAGTAAGCTGTCACATAATTTGAATTAGGAAAGGGCGCCCGGCTGTTCACCGGGCGCCCTTTTTCGTTCATTTGCCGACGCGTTAATGCAGGCGCTTCACATACACTTGATTGCTATCGCGCCGTTCAACCTTGAAATTGTCGAGAGACGCGAACAGGTCGGAAAGGCTCTTGTACCCGTAGTTTCGGACATCGAAGCTTGAACGATTTCCAGCGATTTGACCGAGTTGCTGAAGTTTGGCCCAGCCATCATCATCGCGCTTCGCTTCGCGGTATGCTGCCGATATCAACTCGTCCAAGTCGCCCACGTTCGCCTTTGTTTCGCGACCGTTCTTTTGTCTCGTGGCATCGTCTGACGTCGCCGCAATTAGCTCATCAATGTACAAAAACCGGGTGCAAACTGCCTGAAAAGCTGGTGGCGTCTTCTTCTCACCAAACCCATACACAAGAATACCATCCTGTCGCAGGCGTGTGACCAAAGGAGTGAAATCGCTATCAGAGGTCATGATACCGAATCCATCAACCTTGCCCTGATAAAGCAGATCAATCGCGTCAATTGTCATAGCCATGTCGGTCGCATTTTTGCCTTTCGACACGTCAAATTGCTGCTGAGGACGGATGCCATAAGTATTGGTGATCTTGTCCCAGCGCGACAGATTATCCTTCGCAAAATTGCCGTAAGCGCGGCGGATATTCACCTGACCAAGCTCCGCCATAACGGTCAAAACTGGATCGATTCCTTGCGGTGTCGTGTTATCTGCGTCGATCAGCAGGGCGATGTTTTTGAGTTCACTATCTGACATGCTGACCTAACTGCTCTTGTCCAAAGAATGGTGCAAAGGCTTAATCTTCCGGCAGAAATTCGCCTGTGTCCTCATCTAGTGAGTAGAGGACACCTTCCTTGATTGAGAAATGTGCTCCGCGGAGCTTCAAGCTTCCATCTCGTTCTTTATCGGCAACCCATGGGAAACTGCGAAGGTTTGTGAGGCTCTGGCGAATTGCTGCGAACTCCATCGCGAGTTCAGCTTTGCGTCCCTCTGTTCCGTGTTTGCGGGCGACAGGTTCACGCGCTTCATCCAGCAAAGTGATCCAATCAGCGAGAAAACCGCCGTCGCCCGGATCCGTGCCGGCAAAGTCTTGCCGTAAAGCGGCTTTGCAACCGCCGCACCTACCATGCCCCATCACGAGGATTTGTTTTACCTCAAGCATCTGCACAGCGAATTCCACCGCCGCAGAAACGCCGTGCTGACCCGGCGATTTTTCAAAAGGTGGAACAAGCGCTGCGACATTGCGAACAACGAAGATTTCACCAGGATCTACGTCAAATATCTGCGCCGGATCCACTCGGCTGTCTGAGCAACCGATAATCATCAATTTGGGATGCTGCCCCAAAGCGATCGTCTCTTCAAAACGCTCTCGTTGACGCGGATAGGTATCTTCGCGAAACCGGCGATATCCTTTTAGAAGTTCAGCAAACTCAGGCACACTATTCCTCCCAAACGTCAGGAGATCGCAGCGCCTAGAAGCGTTCCCCTCGGATCACCTGCACGTCCCACATGCTGAAGATGAAGCCATACCGTGTAAGCATGGGAGCAAGCGTTTCGGCAAGGGCTGAGGCCTTATCTTCCGCAGCTATGGTCAAAACAAACACTTTATCTGTCCCCATAACACGTTCTTCGCGCCATGCGCCTTCGCGGCCTTTGCCGCTTGTGACGGGGACAATCGTCCAACCTGTGATGCCAGCTTTCTCAATCGCGTCGGTCACACGCTTTTGCAGCTGTGTATCAGCCAGAATTTCGATACGTTTTCTGGTGACTGTTTCGATCATGGTGCGATGCCTCCGCTTCCAGCCAGGTAGGCCGCGAATGCGCTGATAATGCCAATGTTGATGAGCACGTTAAAGGGGAAAGTGATGCTGAGAGACATCGTAAGGTAGATACCTGGATCAGCTTCAGGCAATGCCAAACGCATCGCTGCCGGAACGGCGATGTAGCTGGCGCTTGCACACAGCACACCCAAGGCTGCTGCCGATCCAGAATCCAATCCGATCCCGACACCCAAAGCAGCGCCAATTACGCCATTTACGAGTGGCAGGAAGATTGCGATCGATGCCAGACGCCAAGTAATAGCGCGCGAATCCATCATCCTACGGGCTGCGATTAGCCCCATATCCAACAGGAAGATGCAAAGCACGCCCTTGAAGCCAGTCTCAAAAAACGGGCTAACAGGCTCAAAGCCTGCAGGCCCCCCAATCATCCCGATTGCGAATGCCCCTAGCAACAAGACAATAGATGAGTTCGTAAAGACCTCGTGGAACATCTCGCCAGTGGTCTGACCGCCTTCATCACTGCTTCCGAGACCTCTTGCGAGCAGCAAGCCAGAGAGGATCGCGGGCGCTTCCATCGCTGCCATTACCGCAACCATATAGCCGCCTGGCTCGCGCGCTTGTCCAGTTAGAATTTCAACAGCGGTGACAAAAGTCACAACACTGATCGAACCGTAATGCGCTGCCACTGCTCCGGAATTTATTCGATCCAGCTTGCCGAAAGTTTTTAGGACAGCATAGGCGAAGAAGGGCAAAAGGAAGCCTGCGACGATACCAGTTCCAAGCGCGGATAGGACCGTTCCATCAATTCCCGACTCAGCAACCGCCACGCCCCCTTTGATACCAATCGCGGCCATCAAATAGAGCGACATCGCCTTTGCAATGGCTTCTGGTATCGCAAGGTCCGAGCGTGCAAAGGCCGCCAAAAGGCCCAAGACGAAAAAGAGGACGACGGGGGAAGTGAACGTCTGGATCGCAGTGTCAAACATAGAAGCTCCGGTACACGCGACTTTGTTGCATGAAAAGCAAAAGGACTTGCGGCGTTTTTGTTCCTTCTAGGGCGTTTCTTACTCTGCTCCGGCTTGCGGTGGACAGAGGGGAAGCCTAAATGGGCGGAATGAACGATCTCGCAAATTCACCGAAGCCAGAAAAGGGTTCTGCCAAAGCGGAAACTCGACCGGAGCGCCAGCGTAAACCGGATTGGATTCGCGTTAGGGCCCCCGTGAGCAAAGGGTATCATGAGACGCGCAAGCTGATGCGCGATCTCAATCTCAATACGGTTTGTGAAGAAGCAGCTTGTCCGAATATCGGAGAATGCTGGACACAAAAACATGCGACTGTGATGATCCTTGGCGATGTCTGCACGCGGGCATGTGCGTTCTGTAATGTGAAGACGGGTATGCCGCGTGCCGTCGATCCGATGGAGCCTGAAAACACCGCGATTGCGGCAGCCAAGATGGGCCTAAAGCACATCGTGATTACAAGTGTCGATCGGGATGACCTTCCCGATGGCGGGGCAGGGCAGTTTGTAAAAGTCATTGAAGCGCTTCGTCGGAATACTCCGGAAACAACAATTGAAATCCTGACACCAGATTTCCGCGGCAAAATGCGTGCCGCCGTTGAGGCGATTTGTGAAGCTGGTCCGGATGTCTACAATCACAATCTGGAGACCGTGCCACGCCTCTATCCTACCATTCGCCCGGGCGCTCGGTACTACGCGTCGTTGCGCCTGCTCGAAGAAGTGAAGGCCCATAACCCTCTAATCTTCACAAAATCTGGCATCATGCTCGGTCTTGGAGAGCAAAGGCTCGAGGTGCATCAGGTTATGGATGACATGCGCAGCGCTGAAGTCGACTTCATCACCATGGGTCAGTATCTTCAGCCGACGCCCAAGCACGCTGCCGTGGAAGAGTTTGTCACGCCAAAGGCTTTCAATGCATATGGTTCGATTGCTCGCGCAAAAGGCTTTTTGCAGGTGGCCTCAAGCCCTCTGACACGCTCCAGTTATCATGCAGGCGATGATTTTGCGGTGATGAAAAAGGCGCGTGAGGAAAAGCTTCGCAAACGGGACAAGCTGAGCATCTGATGCCCGGAATTCGCGAGACGAGACAGCTGCCATATAGTGCAGAACAGATGTTTGATCTGGTGGCTGACGTAGCCCGTTATCGCGAATTTCTACCATGGGTGATTGCGACACGAGTTCGCTCGAATTCGGATACAGAGATGGTCGCGGATATGGTCGTGGGCTTTAAGAGTTTGCGTGAAAGTTTCACGTCCAAAGTCTCGAAAGATAGGCCACACGAAATCACAGTCCATTACATCGATGGGCCACTATCCGACCTTAATAACGTTTGGACTTTCCGATCGACCGATGTGGGCGCATGTGAACTCGATTTTCTGGTCGATTTCAAATTCAAGAACCGAATGTTTGAAAAGATCGCTGGTCAGTACTTTGACCGGGCATTTCGCAGAATGGTTGAGGCGTTTGAACGGCGCGCCGCTGAGCTCTACGGCAGCAACAATTCAAGCGCGCAAATCGTCGCCTGATGCCGGATAGAGGCTCGGCCTCCTTCGCCTTCACCACCATCGAAATGTTTGAGTTCGCCCTCTGGTTCGCCATCTTTATTGCGGTAGGCCCGAGCAAATACGACCGTCCCCACAGGCTTTAACTGTGTGCCTCCACCTGGACCTGCGACCCCGCTGATCGCGACTGCTACGTCTGCATTTGAGTTCTTCAGCGCCCCAGCAGCCATCGCCCAAACGCATGCGATGGAAACCGCTCCAAATGTCTCGATAATATCCTGAGCCACACCGAGGCATTCCATCTTGGATTCGTTGGAATAGGTAACAAAACCACGATCCAATACGGCAGACGATCCCGCAATCTCGGTAAGGGCAGCTACAACGAGCCCTCCGGTGCAGCTTTCTGCGAGCGCGACCGTCCTGCCGGCCTCAATGTTTTCTGTGACAACACGGGCCGCGAGTGCATCGATATCGGCGGGTAATAGGTTGCTGGTCATTGCTTGTCCTTCAGGCGCTCTTTGTAAGGCCGACAATCGCCTGCGCAGCGATGCCTTCTTCGCGGCCAGTAAAGCCAAGCCTTTCGGTCGTAGTCGCTTTAATACTGACGACAGTTTCGTCCGTTCCCGTGATCTCAGCAACTCTTGTACGCATCTGTGGTCTATGAGGCCCGATCTTGGGTGCTTCGCAAATGATAGTCAGATCAATGTTGCCGATCGCATATCCCGATTCACCCGCCAACTTAACGGCGTGTGCCAGAAACTGATCTGAACGTGCGCCGGACCATTGAGGGTCGCTTGGAGGAAAGTGTGTTCCGATATCACCATTGCCGATTGCACCTAATACTGCATCCGTGATGGCATGCAGAGCGACATCAGCATCGGAATGACCAGAAAGACCTTTGTCGTGTTCCAATTTAATCCCGCAAAGCCAAAGCTCTTCGCCAGCTTGCAAGCGATGCACATCGTACCCTTGTCCAATTCGGTATTGCGGTGCAGCCATTGGTTCAGAAAAGTCCTCGGCAAATGTGATTTTTTTAAGTCTTTCATCACCGTCAACCAAAGCAACTGAACCGCCGCTGGCTGAAAGCACCTGTGCGTCATCGCCCGCATTTGGTTGTCCGCGCCATGCGCGGTGAGCCGCAACTACATCAGCGAACCGGAATGCTTGCGGCGTCTGAACCCGGCGAAGCGTGTCACGATCCGCTTTTCCGTCCATGACATTGCCTTCACCACAAACAGCGAGGCTATCGACGACAGGCAGGGTGGGTATCGCCCCCGGATGCGTTTCCAGCGCCCTTAGAAGCCGCTCAATCACCTCTTGTGGCAAGTCAGGGCGCGCTGCATCATGGATCAACACGTATTCCGGTGGAAGGCTCACAAGGGCCTCAAGTCCTGCCATTACGGACTGCTGCCTCGTTTTTCCGCCGTCTACGATCATAAGCGCGTCATTGGATCCAGCTGCGTGCGATGCCTCATCGTGCATCCCCTTTGGCGCCACGACTACGATCCGGTCGCAACCCGCATTCAACAGTGCTTTCACAGAGTGCCGCAAAACTGGTTTTCCGCGCCATTCGCGAAATTGTTTCGGTTTTTCTCCGCCGACACGCAGCCCTTTTCCTGCGGCTACGATAATTGCCGCGAATTCTGGGACAGGGGCTTGGTTATTCATGATGTCGTCGCGCTTAGGGTCTGGACGGATTTTCCGCAATGCACTATGCGCTGCACAAAATTTAGGCATTCCCTGACATGACAGCTTACCCGAACCCTCCGACTATGAAGCCAATCCAGATTGGCAATATTGAAATCGCGCAGCCCGTCGTGCTTGCGCCGATGACGGGCGTGACAGATATGCCGTTTCGTACACTCGTGCGGCGTTATGGCTCTGGCCTCAACGTGACTGAAATGGTCGCGAGCGAAGCAGCCATTCGAGAAACACGACAGTCCGTTCAGAAGACTGCTTGGGACCAGATCGAAGAGCCTGTTTCCATGCAATTGGTCGGCTGCGATCCTGACAGTATGGCGGAAGCTGCCAAATTGCAGGAGGGCAACGGAGCGGCGATCATCGATATCAATTTTGGTTGTCCGGTTCGCAAAGTTGTCGGGCAACTCGCAGGAAGCGCCCTGATGCGCGAACTTCCTCTGGCTACGAAACTTATGGAAGCGACTGTGAATGCAGTAGATGTTCCCGTGACAGTGAAAATGCGTATGGGATGGGATCACTCAAGCCTGAACGCTCCTGAGATGGCGCGCATTGCGGAAGATCTCGGCGTAAAGATGATCACAGTGCACGGCCGCACACGGAACCAAATGTATAAGGGCAGTGCAGACTGGTCTTTCATCCGGAAGGTGAAGGAGGCGGTGTCCATTCCAGTCATCGTCAATGGAGACATTTGTACAATCGATGATGCCTCGAAAGCACTGGAGCAGTCTGGAGCAGATGGCCTGATGATCGGGCGCGGTTCATACGGAAAGCCTTGGTTGCTTGGCCAGATCATGCATTGGTGGCGCACGGGAGAAGGCATCACCGCCCCAGACTTTGATGAACAGTATCAAGTTCTCGTAGAGCATTACCATCGGATGCTGGATCATTACGGCCGTGATGTCGGGACCAAGATCGCTCGGAAACACATAGGTTGGTATACCAAGGGTATGCATGGATCGGCAGACTTCCGAAATAAGGCGAACTTTATCGATAATCCTGATGACGTGCTCGGGGAAATTGAGCGCTTCTATGAGCCGTTCCTTCATCGCCGGGCGGCGTAGCGGTGATCGCGACCGAGGTTTCTGATCAGCCAGACGCAAGCGCCCAGATTGGCGGGCTGATTTTTGCCGTCTTGTTGATTGATACCGACAGCCTCATCAAAGAGGCAAACCATGCGGCCGAAAACCTGCTTGGCAAGAGCCTGAGCCGTCTCCTTGGGAAGCCAATCACGGCGGTTTTAGGCGATCTTGATGAGCGCGTTACAGGACGTTTCGCGGCGCCTGATTCAGCACTTGTTGCCCGCGATATCCGGGTAATCGCCAGCGAAGTCGAAACGCGCGTCAATCTCACCGTGTCGCCGCTTTCCAGCCACCCTGGCTGGCGCGTCGTGACGCTCTCCGAAATCTCGCATGAAGAAAATGCCCGAGAGGTTGAAGATAGTTCAACATTGGGTGCCCCCTCTATTCTAGCGCACGAGATCAAGAACCCATTGGCGGCTATTCGCGGAGCGGGTCAATTGGTCTCACGCAAGCTGCCTGCACAGGACAAAAAGCTGGCGAAAATGATAACAGATGAGGTTGATCGCATCGCGCGTTTGATAGACCGGATGCAAGAGCTGGGCAGTACCAAAAGCGAGCCAGCTGCCCCGTGCAATCCTCACGAAGCTATTCGGTCGGCGATCGCCACTGTGCGGGCAGGGGACACGGCGCGCGTTGAAATCGCGGAAGAATTCGATCCGTCTCTTCCTCCAGTTTTGGTCAATAGAGATGCCCTGGAGCAGGTATTGATAAACCTGATTTCAAACGCCCGCGACGCAGCGAGCGAATCTGCTAGTGCACCAAAGGTCTCGGTTCAGACGAGGTTTGTAAGCGGCTTTACCTTCAGCGCACTCCGAGTTGGGCGGAGCGTTCGGTTGCCGATTGAGATAACTGTCACTGACAATGGATCGGGCATTGATCCTACGATGCGAGACCACGTTTTCGAACCGTTTGTTTCCTCGAAGAAATCGGGTCAGGGACTGGGCCTTGCTCTCGTGCGCAAACTTGTGCGCGACATGAATGGCAGCATCAGTCATGAGCGGGATGTTAAGCGCGATCTGACGCATTTCAGGCTTCATCTACCACAAAGCAATGAGAAGGCGGCGACGTTCAAATGAGCATGAGCTCCAAAGGCAAGGTTCTTCTCGTTGAAGACGATCAGGCCATCGCGACGGTCATGATCGCGGCCCTTGAGGATGAAGGTTTCGGCGTTGAGCATTGCGCATCCATAGGGGATCGAGACCGCTGGCTCGAAGGTCAGAGATTCGATGTCATGCTTACCGATGTCATCCTCGAAGATGGTGACGGGTTAAGCGGGCTTTCAGTTGCACGCGAGTTAGCACCTGACATGCCGGTAATCGTTCTTTCGGCGCAAAACACACTGGATACTGCTGTTCGCGCCAGTGATAATGACGTCTTTGAGTATTTTCCGAAGCCTTTTGACCTCGATGAAGTCATTCAGGCTGTACAGCAGGCAACCGGTGCAAAAAGGCATGCATCGACTGGCGCCGAACCGTCGGTGCTTGAGGACGACGGGATGCCACTCGTCGGCAGAAGCCAAGCGATGCAGAGTGTGTATCGGATGATAACGCGCGTTCTGCGCAACGATTTAACTGTGCTGGTCACTGGCGAAAGCGGGACCGGAAAAGAACTTGTTGCTGAAGCCATACATCAACTCGGAAGCCGGCGGAGCGGCCCCTTTGTCGCTGTGAACACGGCGGCGATTCCGGCTGACCTTATTGAGAGTGAGTTGTTCGGACACGAAAAGGGCGCGTTCACTGGCGCAATTGCGCAAGCCATCGGCAAGTTTGAGCAGGCAAATGGAGGCACTTTGTTCCTCGATGAAATTGGGGATATGCCAGCCGAGGCTCAGACACGTTTATTGAGGGCACTGCAGTCTGGCCGAATTCGCCGGGTCGGCGGACGCCAAGAGATCGGCATTGATGTGCGTATTGTTGCTGCAACCAACAAGAATTTGGTTCCAATGATAGCCGCCGGAAGGTTTAGGGAAGACCTGTATTATCGTCTCAATGTTGTGCCGATCCACCTTCCGCCCCTGCGTGAAAGACGCGAAGATATCGGCGTTTTATCGCAGCACTTTCTCTCTCAAGCTGCGGATGACGGATTGCCGCACAGGACTTTGGCGAAAGACGCGATGGATGGGCTGGAAGCGCGGAATTGGCGCGGCAATGTGCGTGAATTGCGTAATGTGATTTACCGACTTGCCCTAATGGCGCGCGATGATGTCATCGATGCAGTAAGTCTTGAGGATATTCTTGGACAGGAAGCGCTTGCCCCCGGTGGCGATGAGGAGACCCGGGAAGGCGGGATAGGGCAAGCTCTCAATCAATGGCTGCATGATGAAAATCCTGCGGCCGGCACGGTTTACTCGCAGGCCTTGGCCGCGTTCGAAAAGCCGTTGATTGAGCACGCGCTGGGCGAAACCAACGGCAATCAGCTTCGTGCCGCCAAGCTGCTCGGCATAAACCGGAACACATTGCGCAAACGGATCGGCGATTTGCGGATCGAGCCTGACCGCTTTTCCCGAACAATTTGACTCGCTTGTTTCACACCAACCCAATTTTCCGCTTGCATAAATGCAACAGTAGAGTTGTAACTGCGCAACGATGGAATTGAGCGCTCAACCAACGACCACCACATCGCCACGGCAATCGCCGCGGTGGTGGAGGCGGTTTGTTGTCACATCGCGCCGTGCAAACATTTTCCTATGGCTAGAAATTTTGGCAGTGCTCGCCCTGATTGGCGCGCTCGTTGCGAATTACTTGATCTATGGGAATGCCCCAAGGGACGGGGACTTGCTGCCTACCATGCAAGTCTCTCTGCTACTGATGGCTGTTCTCGTGCCGGCGATGGGGCTCCTTATTTTGGTTGGAAGGCGGCTTGCATTGCGAAGGGCGGCGGGCAGCACCGCACGATTGCACGTTCGCTTGGTCTTCTTTTTCTCAATGGTCGCCGCACTTCCAACTCTTCTCGTGGCTGGATTTGCGGCATTCCTTTTCCAAACTGGTGTAGATTTCTGGTTTTCCGATGAATCGCGTGGGTTGATGGAAAACGCCAATGAGTTGGCCCAAAGCTACTACGATGCAAACCAACGTGATGTTCAGCAAGAAACCGTCACGATGGCGACCGATATGCGCACTATCCTCGCACGCGTTCCAATTTCCGATCCAGATTTCCCCGACTACTATGCCTATCAAACCCAGGCACGAGAGATATCGGAGAGCGCTGTTCTTCAGCGGCTTGAGGACGATACTCTGCGGACCGCAGCGATTCTAAATCTCCTTGAAGATAACCGGCCGCTTGAATTTAGTGAGGCGGCGCTCGCGCAGCTTGATGCGGGAGAGATTGTCGTCGTCGGTGGCAGTCCAGAACGGATCGCAGCTTTGGCGCCAATCGACCTGGATAGCGGGATCTATCTCTATAATGCTCGAAACACCGAAGCATCGATGTTCAACTCGTGGGCGAGCGCTCAGGCCATTTCGACAGCGTATGAAACGCTTTCAAATGATGCCCGAACCCTTCAGCTCCGTTTCAACATTTCGCTGGTAGTGATCAGCCTCCTGTTAGTCGGATTGGCTGTCTGGTTCGCGCTTCGTTTTGCTGATCGTCAGGTGGAACCGCTCACGGACCTTGTCGGGGCAGCCCGGGAGGTTGGGCAAGGCAACTTCGCACTTCGAGTCGAGGGGCGTACTGGCGCAGACGAGATCGGGCTGCTTAATCGCGCCTTTAACCGCATGACCGCGCAATTGGAAAAGCAAACAGACGCTCTCGTAAGTGCCAATCGTCAAATCGACGACCGGCGCGCCTTCACCGAGGCGGTCTTGGACTCGGTAACCGCGGGCGTGGTTTCAGTCGATGAGGATAACCGCGTTCTTCTTATGAACGGTTCGGCTCAGTCATTGTTGGCTTTTGACGATGGCGATGACCTCATAGGCCGCTCCTTTGCCGATCTTTCACCTGAGATAAGCCAGTTGATAGTCGAGGGGCAGCAAAGCGCCATTGTTAGTCATGCCAAGGGCAATGAACTCCTGACATTGGCAGTAAAAATCGTCCCGGGCTCAAGCGGTCGCGTCATTACATTTGAGGATATCACTCGGCAATTGCTGAACCAGCGTCAGGCAGCATGGTCTGATGTGGCTCGGCGTATTGCACACGAAATCAAGAATCCACTAACGCCGATCCAGCTTGCGACCGAAAGACTCAAGCGGCGCTATCGCAAACAAGTCGCCGATGAAGATGGCGAACTTTTTGACGAGCTAACCAGCACAATCGTCCGCCAAGTTGGCGACCTCAGAAAAATGGTTGATGAATTTTCATCGTTTGCACGCTTACCCAAGCCCGTTTTTCGCGGAGAGGATGCTGTCGATCTGGTCCGCCAGGCGGTCTTCCTTCAAGAGGTTGCTCATTCCGACATAGATTTCAGCGTCGCGAGCGATCAGTTGGAAACTCGGATGATCTGCTGCGATCGCCACCAACTTGGTCAAGCGATGACCAATGTCCTAAAAAATGCAGTCGAGGCCGTAGAGGCAAAGGCGGCTGAAACGAGCGACGCCTTTAGGGGTCGAATAGAAGTGACGATGGAGCAGGACGAAAGTCTCCTGACCATCACAGTTGAGGACAACGGCATCGGGCTACCGAGCGAACGTGACCGGATCACCGAACCATACATGACAACCCGAGAAAAAGGGACTGGGCTCGGCCTAGCCATCGTCAACAAGATTGTTGAAGAACATGGCGGGGACATGGGCTTTGCGAGTGCTGATACCGGGGGCACCATCGTCACCTTACGCTTCGCTCGTGATCCGCAAATCGCTGAAGGAGACACCGCGTGACCCTTCGGCATCAATTCATGACTACCCCAACCCCAAGGAGCTGCGCATGGCGCTGGATATCCTCATAGTTGATGATGAGCGCGATATTCGTGAACTCGTTTCCGGTGTGCTCGGAGATGAAGGATATGAATGCCGCACCGCCGCAGACAGCACGAGCGCTCTTGAAGCATTGGATGAAAGGCGCCCGAGCCTAGTTCTGCTCGATGTTTGGCTCCATGGCAGTCAGATGGATGGGCTTGAATTGCTTGATGCGATCAAAGTCCGTGAGCCCGATTTGCCTGTGATCATTTTTTCCGGACACGGAAATATCGATACCGCTGTTTCGGCGGTAAGCCGCGGTGCGATGGATTTCATCGAGAAGCCGTTTGAGGCTGAACGCCTTTTGATGCTGGTGGAACGCGCAACCGAAACGGAACGTCTCAGAAGAGAGAACACTCGGCTGCGTGACAACAATTGGAACAGTGCCGAATTCACTGGCAATTCTTCTGCAATCAATGCCGTCCGGGCAACGCTTAAGCGAGTTGCCAATACCGGAAGTCGGGTTCTGATATCGGGACCAGCTGGAGCTGGAAAAGAGGTGGCCTCCCGTTTGCTCCATGCCTGGAGCGGCCGTGCCGATCACGCATTCGTTCTGGTCAATTCTGCGCGGATAACTCCCGAACGTTTTGAACAAGAACTATTCGGGGAAGAGGTGGATGGAAAACAGGTTCGCCCCGGATTGTTAGAAATGGCTGACGGAGGAACTCTGTATCTTGATGAGGTGGCCGACATGCCACTTTCAACACAAGCTCGCATTTTGAGGGTGCTCACCGAACAGAGCTTTGTCAGGGTAGGGGGTACAAGGCAGATCGGCGTCGATGTACGGGTCGTGTCTTCCACAACTCGCGATTTGGCGGTTGAAATGGAGGAGAAGCGTTTCCGGGAAGACCTCTTCTACCGGCTAAATGTTGTTCCCGTAACGATACCGTCGCTTGCAGAAAGGCGAGACGACGTTCCGGCCTTGGCTGAACACTTCTTCACCCGCTACTCAACCGATCAGGGGATCGCGCCACCAGATATCTCTGAGCAAGCGATGGCAGCGCTCCAAGCCTATGATTGGCCGGGGAATGTTCGCCAATTGCGCAACGTGGTTGAGCGAACCATCATCATGACACCGCGTGAACGACTTACCACGGTCGAAACCGATATGCTTCCCGCTGAGATCACTGGAGGAAAGCTGGCCGCTTCGGGTCAGGGGCTGACCGCGATGATGGGTGTACCACTGCGTGAGGCGCGGGAGAGTTTCGAACGCGAATACCTCTCTATTCAGATCCGCAGGTTCTCAGGCAATATCTCAAAAACAGCAACATTTATCGGGATGGAGCGTTCGGCATTGCACCGTAAGCTCAAGCTGCTTGGTATGGCTGAGAGGCGGGACAGTTCCCGTAAAGAGTAACATCGACGTCCACTCGAAGTTAGTTGAAAGAAATTCAAGCATTGCAGCGAGCCGTTGCAAACGCCATTATAGTGTATGGCGTAGCAAGCGGGTGGGCTGTTTGCATGCGCCAAATCTGCGGACCGTAATGACGGCTGCCAATAACAGGAGCATGTTACATGTCGAACGGACGGACTCTCTCTCCTCGTCCAGACTCTTCCCGTGGCGAACCCGCCGGCGGAGGGCGTCAAGTGAATGGCAATTTACAGGACGCATTTCTTAACCTGTTGCGTAAGAATAAAGCGCCAGTGACGATGTTTCTCGTCAAAGGGGTTAAGCTCCAAGGTATTGTCACTTGGTTTGATAACTTCTCGATTTTGTTGCGCCGCGATGGCCAATCTCAGCTCGTCTACAAGCATGCCATCTCGACCATCATGCCGGGGCAGGCTGTTGATGCAGAGCAATTTGAGAACAGCGCTGGCAGTAAGAAACAACGGCTTTTGCAGGATGTTTTTCTGAGCCGAGTGAGTGAAGCGCAGGTTCAGGTCACCATGTTTCTGGTAAACGGAGTTATGCTCCAAGGCAGACTCGCCGCTTACGACCTTTTCTGCATGCTGTTGGAACGTGATGGTTCCGTGCAACTCGCGTACAAACACGCCGTATCGACGATTCAGCCAGCAAGCGCCGTCGACCTCAGCGACGATGACAGTTTTGATGATGACGGGATCGAAGACTGAGCTTTGATGATGACTTAATGGATGAAGTGACCCGCGGTGCTCGGGCGCTTGTGCTGTGCCCTGATATTCGAACGTTGCGTTACGATCTTGATGCACGCGAACGGTTGGAAGAAGCTCAGGGCTTGGCGCTCGCCATAGGCGTCGTGATTGCCCATTCCGAAATTCTGCCAATTCGTCAGATGCAACCCAACACACTGTTCGGGTCCGGGCAGGTCCAAAATATCGCCACTCTTTGTGAGTTGCACGAATGCGAGCTCATCATTGTTGATGGTGCGCTTTCACCGATCCAGCAACGCAATCTGGAAGAAACGCTTAAGCGCAAAGTCATCGACCGAACGGGTCTTATTCTCGAAATCTTCGGCGAGCGAGCTGCCACTGCGGAAGGGCGTCTGCAAGTGGAGCTCGCGCACCTCGACTATCAACAAAGTCGCCTTGTTCGCAGTTGGACTCACCTTGAGAGACAACGAGGCGGTTTTGGCTTCCTCGGCGGTCCTGGTGAAACCCAGATCGAGGCCGACCGCCGGATGATCCGTCAGCGGATGAGCAGATTGCGTCGAGAGCTTGAGCAAGTGCGCAAGACACGTGCTCTACACCGTGAAAGGCGGGGAAGGGCTCCTTGGCCTGTCATCGCGCTTGTTGGCTACACGAACGCCGGAAAGTCCACCCTGTTCAATCGCTTAACGGGCGCCGAAGTAATGGCGGAAGATTTGCTATTCGCAACACTTGATCCGACCATGCGAGCGATCGGAATGCCAGGGGTCGAGAAGGCCATTCTGTCCGATACGGTAGGGTTCATTTCTGATCTACCAACGCAATTAGTCGCGGCTTTTCGTGCAACGCTTGAAGAAGTGACGGGCGCCGACATCATTTGTCATGTCCGGGACATGGCAAATCCCGCCCACGCGGCCCAGAAGAAGCAAGTTATGGAAGTTCTCGCTGATCTTGAGGTCGTCGACAGGGATACAGGGCATAGCGAAATTCCAATCCTAGAGATCTGGAACAAGTCAGATCTGCTCGGTCATGAGCAAATGGTTGAATTGCGCGAAGCGGCGCCCGGGCATGAAGCTGTAATCATGTCAGCTGTGACCGGTGATGGCATAGACGATTTCACGGCGAAAGTCGCAGAAATGCTAACTGCCAAAGCGAAAGAGATTACAGTTACTCTGCCAGTCAGTGATGGACGCCGACTTGCTTGGCTGCATGCTCATGGCGATGTGCTCGAAGACAAAGATGGCGGGGAAGGGGAGCATGGTCCGACCCGCAAACTTACAGTGCGCCTAAATCCTAAGGAGCTGGGTCAGTATGCAAGCTTAGTGGCCTGATTTTTCGGATTTTTTGACCTTATCCCAAAGCTCTTCCTTCTCATCGAGGGAAAGACGTTCAAAACCAGCCCCGGCAAGTTCTTCCATACCTCTGAACCGCAATTCAAACTTCTTGTTGGCTGCTCTTAGCGCCTCTTCGGCATCGATCCCATTCGCTCGAATGTAGTTCACGGTTGCGAATAACAGGTCGCCAGCTTCTTCAGCCCGATCATTTTCTGAGCGTGCCGCTTTTAGCTCCGCAATTTCTTCGGAAATTTTAGCTTCGGAACCGCTCGTATCCGGCCAATCAAACCCTGTTCTTGCGGCTCTTTTTTGCAGTTTTTGCGCACGCATCAATGCTGGCAAGGCCTGAGCCACACCGTCCATTGCGCTGCTTTCACCCTTGCTTACTCGTTCAGCTTCTTTGAGGCTTTCCCAGCGGATTTCTCCCATCACCCCGGTTTCAGACCCAAAGATATGAGGATGCCGGGCTTCCATTTTGTCGCTTATTGAAGTTACGACATCGGAGAATTCGAAGTGACCAGATTCCTCGGCCATTCGAGCGTGGAACACGACTTGGAATAGGAGATCGCCGATTTCATCACGGAGTTCTGACATATCGCTGCGGTCGATTGCGTCGGCGACCTCATAAGCTTCTTCGATTGTATAAGGAGCAATAGTTTCGAAGGTTTGGGCGATGTCCCATTCACATCCGTTTTGCGGATGGCGGAGTGTTTCCATGATTTCGAGTAAACGATTGATGGCGTTCTGTTTGTTGGATGGGGACGACGCGCTATCAGACACACTACACCTTTGGAATGATAATATATATTATGTTAAATTAAGGTGATCTGACTAGTTGATGAAAAGCCCTACTATCACAAAGGCCCCACCAAAAATCGCAAGCCATACCAAAGCCATCTGAACCAGCTTACCCCAACCAAGTTTGAAAGAAGCAACAGCGCTACCGGCTATCACCAACCAACCGATCAGCGAAACCAAAGAGATCATTGTAATTTCACTCATGCCGTCATCTCCAATCCATCAAACCCAACCGTCACGAAATCAGGAACTTCATCTACCAATGTTCGGTAGTCCATACTCTTGTCCAAGTGACTTAAAACAAGTCTATCGGCCGAACACCGTTCTGCCAATTCGATGGCCATCGCAAGATGAGCATGTGTGGGATGCGGATCGCGACGCAAACAATCGCTCACCAAAATGTCAACGCCATCAAACAAGTCGACCATCTCATTCGAAATCGCGCTAAAGTCCGTCGCATAAGCAATTGATTTTCGGTCACAATCAAATCGATATCCGGTCGTTTCTCCCGGGCCATGCGCCATCTGGCACCATTCTACGCCGAAACCCGCGACAATTCTCAACCGTTCGAGCGTATCGAGACTTATGATGGTGGGATATCCGTCCTGGCCGGCGAACACGTATCCAAAACGTTGTCTCAACCGTCGAACTGTCTCAGTTGATGCATATCCCGGAATCGGTCCTCCGCGACCGTAACGAAGCGCCCTCAGATCATCGATGCCATGACAATGGTCGGCGTGGTCATGGGTCCAGAAAACGGCGTCCAGAGTAGGAATGGAGTTTGCGAGCAATTGAGCGCGGCAATCGCTTGAAGTGTCGATAAGGAGACGCTTTCCCTCATCACTCTCGATCAGGATGGAAACTCGGGTGCGGCGATTGCGAGGCTCATCTGGATCACAGTCCCCCCAATCACCCAATCCGTCTGGACCACCTACGCGAGGAACCCCCGTTGAAGTTCCAGAGCCAAGCATGATGAATTTCACAACACCGCCTTGCTAAAGAGCTTCGTGAAATTGCGGGTTGTTGCATCCGCGAGTTGCGGAGTTTCAACGCCACGCAATTCAGAAATAAAGCGCGCAGTGTCAACAACATATGCGGGCTCGCAAGGTCGGCCGCGATGCGGGACTGGAGCAAGAAAGGGGCTGTCGGTTTCGACCAGCAGGCGATCTTCAGGAACTCCCTTTGCCGTTTCCTGAAGTTCTTTGGCATTCTTGAATGTGACAATGCCGGAAATCGATATTGTTAGTCCAAGATCAAGGACTTTGCGGCCAAAGCTATCTGAAGCTGTGAAACAGTGGATTAAGGCAGGAAATGTCCCCTTCGCCATCTCGTCAGCTAGGATCTCGTAGGTGTCATCTTCAGCATCGCGTGTGTGGATGATTACAGGCAATCCTGTTTCGCGTGCTACATCGATATGCATGCGGAATAGCTTCGCCTGAGTATCCCGGTTTGAATGCTCATAATGATAGTCGAGGCCCGTTTCCCCGATGCCGATGACTTTTGGATTTTCAGTGGCCGAAAGCAGCACGCCCCTGCCCAGATTTTCATGACCATCGGCTTCGTGAGGGTGGATGCCGACGCTCGCGAATACATCTGCCTCTCGCGTCGCAGTCCCGACAACTTGCTCCCATTCGCATTGTTTGGTCGAGATATTGAGGAAGGCCCCTACCCCTGCCTCGCGAGCGCGCGAGAGAACGCCCGATTGGTCCTCAACCAGCCCCTTATATTCGAGATGGCAATGGCTATCGATGAGCATCAGGCAGCCTCCTCCTCCGACATTTCGAGGCGCGGGAAGACTGGCGTGGGTTTCGCCACGACGAAACCGCTTTCTACGAGCCGTTTATACCAGGTGAGATCGGACAAAGCGGCGTAGCTGCGTTCCGCTTGAGGAACACCCAACTGATCGAGCAGGCCCGCTGCTTTTTCAGGAACAACGGGTTGGATCGCAATCGTAAGGTCGCGCAGAGCGACAAAAAGCGTCTGCAGAACAACCTTCATCCGCTTCGGATCGGTTTTCTTGAGCGTCCAAGGCGCTTGCTCATCAACATACTGGTTGCAGGCATACACAGCACGCATCCACGCCTCGATACCGACAGAGAATACAAGGTCTTCAAAGGCTCGTGGCAACTCGACTGCGCAGGCGTCACGAACGTGGCCCAGCAGGTCGTCGTCCGGTTCAGTCCCGTCAAATTCCTCGAGAACTCCGTCCATGTTCTTCACGATCATGGACAGGGTGCGCTGAGCGAGATTGCCAAAACTGTTCGCAAGCTCGGCATTGGCCCGCGTCACGATTGCTTCGGGTGAATAGCTGCCATCCTGCCCGTATGCGACTTCGCGCATCAGGAAATAACGGAGGGCATCAACCCCGAATTTATCCGCCAATTCAAGCGGATCAGTCACATTTCCAAGAGACTTCGATTCTTTTTGTCCGCGATTGAGCAGGAAACCGTGGCCGAACACTTTTTGCGGAACAGGCAGGTCCGCGCTCATCAAAAACGCTGGCCAGTAAATCGTGTGGAACCGGACGATATCCTTGCCAATGATGTGCAGGTTGGCCGGCCAAAAATCGGCCATGTCATCGGTTTGATCGGGGAAGCCGAGACCGGTGAGATAGTTCGTCAGGGCATCGACCCAGACATACATCACGTGGTCATCGCTGCCCGGGACTTTCACGCCCCAGTCAAAGCTAGTCCGGCTGACCGACAAGTCACGCAGACCCTGCTCGACAAAAGCGATCATCTCGTTGCGGCGGCTTACCGGTTCAAGGAACCCAGGTGTTCTGAGCAATTCCAGAAGCTTATCTTGATACTTTGAGAGCCGGAAGAACCAGCTTTCTTCGACGGTCCATTCAACAGGAGTACCTTGCGGCGACAGTTTCGCGCTGCCCTCGCCTTCGACCAGCTCGCTTTCATCATAATAGGCTTCGTCGCGAACGGAATACCAACCCTCATACCGGTCCAAATAGAGGTCACCAGCGTCCTCCATCCGCTGCCAGATCGCTTGACTGGCGCGGTGGTGGTCTTCTTCAACTGTACGAATAAACCTATCGTAAGATACGTTCAGTGCATCACACATCTCTTTGAAGTATGATGACATTTCATCTGCTAGTTCGCGTGCAGTCCGGCCCTGTTCTTCGGCTTTGCGAGCCATTTTGAGCCCATGCTCGTCCGTACCCGTCTGAAAACGAACGTTACGCCCCATCTGGCGCTGAAAACGCGCGATCACATCGGTCGAAATAGCCTCATAGGCATGGCCGATATGGGGCCGCCCGTTAGGGTAACTGATTGCCGTGGTGACATAGAATGTGTTGTTTTCAGCCATGGGCGTGCTCGCTACCCGCGCCGACTGAGCTAAGCAAGGTGCCGATTTCCATAGCGAGCAAACCGTTGTCGAAATTGTAGGTGGGTGCCTGACCGGCAAGCGATACCAACTCGCCATGCACCTCGATCAATCGGCCGCGCTGCGTAGATGAAACAGCATTGCGAGCGCGATCCGCAACGAGCGATTGGGCAAGCTCGAGTACCGATTGGATTCGCGCACGATCAGCCCGCGACCCGATGGCACGGGATAGATCCCCTCGCGCCTGAAATGCTGCATCGCCTTGATCCAAGAGGCTGCCAATCAAAGACGCGAGAGGCCCCATATCCTGCTCTAGGAAGCGCAGAGCGGCGCCAAATGAACCATCCGATGCCTTGATTGCTGCAGCGCGTGCGCTTGGACTGGCTGAACTGCCCTGATCTGACAAAAGCCGCTCGAGATCGGCGTCCGTTAGGGTTGGAAAGCGCAACAGGCGACAGCGCGAGCGAATTGTCGGAAGCAAGCGCGATGGGCGGTGCGCCACAAGGATAAAAAACGTACCCTGCGGTGGTTCTTCAAGGCTCTTAAGCAATGCGTTCGATGCGCTGGGCTCCATGTCGTCCGACGGGTCAATGATGATTGCTCGCCGCGCACCCAATGTCGGCCGCGTATTCAATCGGCGCTGCATGTCACGAATTTGACCGACGGCAATATTGCGTTTGACCTGGTACTCTTTGCCTTCGTCGCGCTTCTTCTGTTCTTTATCATCCTTTGGCAGATGGGTGAGTGTAAGTATGTCCGGATGATCGCCGGCAGGTTGATGTACGCCAGTCTCACTCACCAATTCGCGAGCCGCAGCCAATGCAAAATCACGTTTGCCAAGGCCGCTCTTGCCGGCGAGTATCCAACCGTGATGCATACGCGCGCCCGACACAGCCCGTCGCCACTCGCGCCATGCATCATTGTGGTTAGGCCAATCCACTAGCGTTTCTCGACACCCAAGGTTGCATTTATCGCCATCATAACCGCTTCATGAACTTCATCAGGCGAACCGCTTCCGTCGATAACTGTAAAGCCCTGAGGATTGGACTGCGCCAACATGCTGAACCGAGCGGCCACTTTTTGGTGATAGGCAGCGCTACGCCCGCCAATCGCGTCCGCCTCACCACCATCACGCTCAATAAGCCGCTGACCCAATTGATCAGCGCCTACATCGAGGAGAATTGTAAGGTCGGGCCTCAATCCATCGCTGCCGAATTGATGGAGGTCTAGGATTGCTTGATCACCCAGCCCTCCGGCACCGCCTTGATACGCTCTGCTTGAATCGATGAAACGATCACAGATCACCCACGTACCGGATTCTAGCGCAGGGATGATCCGATGTTCAACGTGATCCGCTCTCGCAGCCGCAAAAAGCAATGCCTCGGCCTTGAGGCTCCAGCCATTCGAAGAATCCTTGCCGGGCGGATCAAGCAACAGCGAGCGTATTGCCTCTGCACCGGGTGTGCCGCCGGGTTCCCTTGTCACATCAACCTTTATCGAACGAGCCCTCAGCGCCTCGGCAAGTTTCAGCGCCTGTGTGCTCTTGCCTGCACCTTCACCGCCTTCGAAAGCTATGAAACGGCCTCTTGGCAATGCCTCACTCATTCGAACCACCCGGCAATGCCATTATAGATCCTTCTAAATGGACCAGCTTGTGCCACGTCCTGCTCAGCCACGAGAGGAACAATCGCAGGCTCCATATCCGGAACTGTTATCTCGAGACTTGCGATGGCTTCGCCCTTCACTATCGGAGCTCGTACCGGACCATCATACACAATTTTGTATCGGACAGCGCCGCTTTGGTTGCGCGGCACATTAACAAACACAGCCCTATCGGTGCTCAACTCAACTTGCCTCGCATCGCCGCCTTGAATTCTAGCGGAGCCGACTACAACGGTCGCGTCCAAAAGTCGTTTTCTTTCGAAATGTTCAAACCCCCATCGCATAAAATTCCGCGATAGGCGTGCGCGTAATGCATTGCGCTCCACACCAGCTAGAATCATTACCAATCGTTGGCCGTCTCGCTCAGCAGTTCCTAAAAAACCAAAGCCCGCTTCGCTCGTAAACCCAGTCTTGATTCCGTCCGCACCGCGAACCCTCCCCAACAAGGGATCGCGATTGACCTGTGTAAGTCCATTGTACGAAAAATTGGGTCGCCCGATGAATTCTGCATAGAGCGCCGGATGGCGTTCAATCATTGCCCGAGCCAGCTTAACGAGATCGTTCGCTGTAGTGAAAGTCCGCCCTTCATCGGGCCACCCGTTCGGTGTCCCGAAATGACTGCTATACATGCCAATGCTGCTGGCTTTCATGTTCATTTCATCGAGCCAAGCCGGAATGGAACCAGCGAGCCCTTCCGCAAGAACGATTGAACCGTCATTGGCTGACACCGTCGTTATGCCTGCGATTAGCTCGCGAACCGGAACCTGCGCATCAGGCGGCAAGAGCATTGAAGACCCCGTACCAAACCATTCTTCCGAAACCTCGGGAGAGACCGTCAGCAATTGCTCTCGATCTAGAGTTCCATTGGCGATTCTTTCGAACGCGGTGAACGCGGTCATGGTCTTTGTAATCGACGCCGGCACAAAACGCCGATTAGCGTTCCGCTCGTACAGAATTTGACCAGATGTAATATCGACGAGGAGTGCGATCGGCGCTTCGTCTGCAGACGGAGTTGCCGCACGGCCTCCACCTTGTGCATGAACCCCGTTTCCAGGGACAATCGCACCTGCAAGTGCAACTAGAAATACTGAAAAATTGAAGAGTTTGCGGGCCACTCGCGTGACATAGCCCTCTGCAACGGCATTGGCGAGATCGCGTGTCGTTTAGTTCACTATTTCGTCCGCAAGCAAACCAACGCTCATGGCGTAATAGTTTGAGCAATTGTACTCGAGGATTACCCGGTAATTGCCTGTCAGCAGCCAAGCAGGAGCGCCCGGCCCATCCGGTTGGAATAGCGACACAAGCGTATCGTCTGGCAGTGGGCGCTGCGCACGCACGCCTAGATCGCGCCATTCACGAATCGTCTTCCACTCGCTGTGCCGCTCATGAACGCGCGAACATACCTGCGCCTTCAGCTTGTTTTTGTAGGCATCGACATTGAAACCTGTCGGGACATTGGCCCGCACGCCCCATGGCTGACCTGTCCGCCAGCCCGCATCCCGGAAGTAATTCGCGATAGAAGCGAACGTATCGGATCGATTGGAAAAGATGTTTGCCCGGCCGTCACCGTCACCATCCGCTGCGAGACGGAGGTACACCGATGGGAGAAACTGCGGATTGCCAAAAGCACCAGCATAGCTTCCAACCAGTTGATTCCGCGAATAACCCTTGTCAGCAACCTTCATCAAGGCGATGAATTCATTTGAAAAAAGCTCGCGCCGACGCCCTTCCCAAGCCAAGGTCGCTAAACTGCGTGAAAGGTCAAAATTGCCGCGTATCCGGCCATAACTCGTTTCGTGACCAAAGATGGCGACAATAACCTCCGCAGGAACGCCGTACTGCGATTCCACCGCGCGCAAGACTGACCGATTGTTCTGAAACACAGTTCGCCCGCCGCGAATCCGAACGGAATTCACATGTGTCGCAATATAGGGGGCAAGCGCCGGGTATCCCCGAGTAGTTGGCCGACCTGGTTGCCCGCGATCCAGCCTGATCACGCGATCGTTTGGGTTCAGACCAGCAGTCATCCGCCGAATCGTCGCTTCGCTCACACCCTCCCCTCGGGCTCGCGCCTTAAGCTGTTCAATATAAACATCAAAAGCGATTCCATCACGTGCTTGCGACTGCGCGGTCGTTGGTGAAATCGGGGCGGAAAGTGCCGCAAGAGCGAGCGCGGCAATGAAGAAACGTTGGATCATTTTTCCTGTGTCACACAAAATAGATGAATACCCAATATCCGAAGTGTGGTGACAAGGACGAAATGCACCGTTATTGGGCTCCACTGCGCGGACAGGTGGCAGAGCGGTTGAATGCACCGGTCTTGAAAACCGGCAAGGGTGCAAGCCCTTCGTGGGTTCGAATCCCACCCTGTCCGCCACTTTTCCTCTTCACCCTGCGACATATCGCGACATCTAACACGATCGCCCGATTCGAATCGGCGAGCTGATCGTCCTCAGGTGCTGTACCAATCGGTCAATTTCCTAATCAGGTAAGAATTCTCACTGACAGAGTGACGTCACCCAATTTACTCAAAATTAGGGTTTGTAAGTCGCCGTCAACTGCCATTGCATCGCCATCACATCACCTAGCGCGGCGGTAACGAAAAGTTCAAAATTCTTACTATCTTAACCTTCCCGGGAAACGAAACTCTACGACCTCATCGGCTAAATCCGTCTCGTGATCGGTGCATCTAACGCACCCAACAAACGGAATTTGAAGTCATGAAGTCATTGTCCATCAGCACCGCGACAGCAGCCGTCGCCATTTCGCTCGCCAGCTCGGCGAATGCGAAAGAGGCGCAGCCATATGTCACGCCCATTACTGAGGGGCTTCTCACTGCTGAGGTAACTGCGGTTCCGATCATGTCGGGTGCCGGCGAAACCGTATCAGTTGAAGACGTCGCGCTTCCAACGTCACACAATGAAGCTGAGGTTAGTTTCCCGGTTGAGGCAACTGTCTCAAGTGCATTGAATTCCGCACCCGCAAGTGACGAGCTGCTGACACTTCCTTCGTTGCGCGCGCCAACCGATTTCGAATTCAGCCCTGTGTCTTCAGACGCACTCGTTGTCACAACACGCGGTGTCGACCCTCACTATGGTGACATTGACGCCTTCTGGGGGGACATCGTTGCCTTCTACGGCGATATCGATGCGTTCTGGGGCGACATCAGCCCGTTCTACGGAGACATCGACGCATTCTGGGGAGACATTAGCCCGTTCTACGGAGACATTGATGCATTCTGGGGCGACATTGACGCTTTCTACGGTGACATTGATGCGTTCAACCAGGCTGATCTTGCAGCACATGGTGATTTTTGGAAATCTGCTGGCGCACAAATCAGTTCGACTGAGAAAGTCTGGTCAGACCTCCAATTCAGCACCAATGCGCTCGGTCTGGTCACCATCTCCTATGATGGCACGCCAAACAAAATCCGCAATGCGCTCGAAACGCTTATTGCACAAGCAGAGGTACAATTTGGTGCCGCGTATCAGCAGAAAACCGGAAAGAGCTTCCGCGAAGGTTTTGTTTCTGAGATTCTCGCTCGTCACGGTCTCGACCTGACAGACAGCAGCGCATCTAAAGAGACCCTTGCAAAATCGGCGGCTGAACGCTCTGCATTCTTCCTAGACTGGCACGATAGCCTCAACCAGTATTCTGGCATTGATCAGGTCGATCACTGGATGGCTCAGATCAACTGGACCCCTTCGATCACCCAGATCCAGGGCGAAGGTCGTCAGGCTGTCGTCGGGATCATCGACGGTAGCTTCTCGAATGACGCCGATCTTGGCAACAACATCGCATGGGCTGGCGGATACGACAATCCGGTCGGCGGACATGGCGCTGGTGTCGCCAGCCTTATCGCAGGTGCGCATGACGGCGAAGGCATCATGGGCATCGCTCCAGAAGTGCAAATCGCAACCTACAACCCATTCAATCCGAATGGCACAACTTCGTGGGCCGACGTTGAGCGCGGCATCAATGAGCTGCTGTTCGCTTATGTTGGCGGCAACGAAACGGGTTATGTCAGTGTTGTAAACCTCTCGCTCGGCGAAAGCGGTTGGGCGCTCGCACAGGGCATGGCAGATGTGCTGAACAGCCCGACCATTGCACGCTATAATCACGAGACGACTTACGTCATTGCCGCAGGCAACGAGGGTGTTTCGCAAACTGCAGATATTGACTGGCAGTACGGCCGTGACACCACCTTCATTCTGGTCGGCTCGGTTGACCCGTCCGGTCAGATCTCGAATTTCTCCAACCGTCCGGGCAGCGCATGTTTACTAAACAACGGCGTCTGTGATGCTGGCAACGAATTGTACCTGCGCACTGTCGTGGCTCCAGGCTCGCTTATCCTTGTTTCTGATGGTCAGGGCGGCGTAACCCGTCACTCGGGCACGTCATTCTCGGCTCCGCTGGTATCGGGCGCGATCACGCTGTTGCATGATCGCTGGCAGTGGCTTGCGCGCAATCCAGAAGAAACCGCGGAAATCATCTTCCGTTCGGCTCAGGATCTGGGCGCACCGGGACCAGACGAAGTTTATGGCTGGGGTCTGCTGGACGTGGCCGCTTCGCAGTCGCCGCTGAACTTTAACGATCTTACAATCAACCTTCACCAGAACGGCAACGCGAAAGCTGGCCGTAAAATCAGCGCGACTGAATTGCTGGCTTCAGGTGTTCCATCATGGTGGGATACAGAAGCTGTGTATTTCACAGCTTTCGAAGACATCGGAAATACCTATCGTGATTTCACGATCCCAATGTCGACCTTCACATACGGCACATCGACTGATGTGTTAGGCCATGGCTGGCAGCGCATGCAGGACTTTGTGTCTGACCGCTTTGCCAATTGGTTGCTTTCCGGCGGTACCGACACCGATGGTGACGGACAGCACGGCATCAATCAGGTCCGCTCGAACACGACACAGGCCAATGGCCAATGGTCAATGCGTGTCGATGCCATCGCTCCGCGCGTTATGGAAGACGGCGCGATGCGTCCGGTGCACAACGCCGCGACATTGAACAACCCAGCGGGCAATATGTCTTTCACTGTTGGCCATGGCCAAGGTGCTCTTGCCCTTGCCGGAAACAACTTCGGCATCATGAGCGATCACGATCAAGACACTGGCGGCGTAAACCCGGTATTGGGCTTTGCTTCGGGTGAAGTCTTTGCTGGCGCGACTTATGCTGCTGCAAAGGCGACAACGGTAAGTGTGGGCTACACGCAAAACCGCGAAGATTGGCGCGATCTGGATGGCGTTTCTGAAATTGAACGCAACCTACAACGTCAGCTTGGTGCCCGCGATGCAGAAGCGCTTACAATCGGTGTTGAGCAGAAAGTCACCAAGAACCTCTCGGTCAACGCGCAGTATACGTATCTGCGTGAAGACGATGCCGTTCTCGGCGCTCAGACCACGGTTGATGCCTTCCTCGGCGAAGGTTCACGCACCAACGCCGTTACAGTTTCAGCATCGATGAACCTGGGCAATGGCTTCTCGTTCGATCTGTCCGCAACGGGCGGCGCAACAAAAGCCGCTGAAGGTCAATTGCTTGCAACGTCGAACGACGTGATGAGCACGGCCGGTCAGTTCACCGTCAACAAACGCGGTGTGATGGGCGAGCGCGACATTCTTCGTGTATCGGTCGGCCAGCCTCTGACAGTTGAGCGCGGCGAATTGGAATTCACCAGCGAAGAGATTGTCGATCGCATTACTGGCGAACGCGGGCTGGTTACGCAGACAATCGGTATCGATACAAAGCGTCGGTACACTGGTGAAATCGTCTATGCGACACCTGTCACGAAGACATCTGAATTGGGCTTGATCGGTCGCTATATTAGCGAAGGCGAGCTTGGCCAGGATGAGAGCTTTATGCTCGGTGCTAACTTCGGACTGCGCTTCTAAACACTTTAAAAACGAGTTGCGGTTAAAGGCAGAGGATCGAACGACCTCGATTAACTAAGCTGGCTTACAGGGGAGCAATAAGATGAGAAGGTTTGTGAAAACACACGCACTCCTTGCGTCTGCTCTTCTGGTAGCGACGCCGGTCAGTCTTTTCGCGCAGAATACCGGAACAAGCTCAGCATACGAAGAGAGCATCACGGCTGCAAAGTCGCAGATGATGGGGAATTCGGCAGCTGCATTGGAAGCAGCACGCGAAGCTGAGCAACAAGCGGGCACTGATGGAACCGAGAGCGCCCTCGCGCGATTGACTGCAAAGTGGTTGCAGGGTGAAGCGTTGATGCGCCTCAACCGCGCCCCGGAAGCTCAAAAAATTATCTCGGCGGCTCTTGAAGAAGTTGCCGAAATAGCACCGGAAGATAAGCTGCACGCGGATCTATTGCGTTCGCAGGCTGGTTTTCAGGCCGCAAACAGCGAATATGGTGAAGCGTTATCAAGCTTCCAGATGGCGCATGACAGGTACAAAGCTCTAGGCGAAGCACGCAGTCAGGCGATTGTTCTTCAGAACATGGGCTCGCTCTATTCAGACGCGCGCGACTATGAACGCGTTCTGAGCTATTACCGCGAAGCGACGAGCGTCTTTCCGGAAGACACTGCTCTGTCGCTCTCCGCGCACAACAACCGCGGCAACGCTCTTAAGGAGCTCGGCCGATATGACGAAGCTGAAGAAGAATTCAAGCTGGCGCTTAGCCTCGCAGGAACGATGTCGAGCGCTATGCTTGAAGCGAGAATCCTCACAAACATCGCGTCGACTCAGTTCCTCAACGGCCAACTCGCAGCAGCCGAGCAAAGCATCAATCAGGGCATGCGTCTAGCAGAGCGTGACGCAGCTGATTGGCTGCCATTCTTGCACGGCGTTAAGTCGCAAATTGCATATGAAGACGGCCGGAATTCGCTCGCTCAAGTCCATATGGGCCGCGCGTTTACAGGGCAAGATTTAGAGAAAACATCTCCGTATTTTCGTGACTTTCATGAAACGGCCTATCGGATCTATTCCGAAAGCGGGAACTACCGGCTTGCCGCGCAGCATATCGCGGCGTTCAATCGGATCGATAGTCAAGCGCGTGATCTGTCCGCTCAGGCCAACAACGCCTTGCTTGGCGCCCGTTTCGACGCAGAGAATAGAGAACTGCGGATTTCCAAGCTGTCAGCCGAGAAAGAGCTCAACGAAGCTCAACTTACGACCGCGCAGAACCAGAATCTCCTGCTTTCGACAATTGTCGCTCTTGTTATTCTCGCGTTCTTGATTGCGCTGGCAGTCCTTCGGACCGTGAACCGCAACCGAGCGGCGATAACTGCGGCAAACGAAAAACTCACTTACGTGACGCAGCATGACAGTCTGACTGGCCTGTACGCGCGTGACTATTTCAGAAGCCTTCTCGACGAAGAAGCTGATGCTTGTGAGCGTGATGGCAATCAAGGCGTCCTGATGCTCATCGATCTCGATCGATTCAAACAAGTCAATGATGTGTTCGGTCATGCGGTTGGAGATGCACTGCTTACCGAAGTTGCGCAGCGTTTCCGCGAATCCGCAGGTGAACGAGCCGTTATTGGCCGCCTCGGTGGTGACGAGTTTGGCCTGTTTCTTCCGCACCCAAGCACTCTTGAAGAAGCGGCAGAAATCGCGAACGCGATCATTGCGCGTGTCAGTGAGACATTCGTGACAGAGGACAAAGAGATTTCCGTTGGCGCCTCAATCGGAATGGCCGAAATTGGCCGCGACGGGTCCTCAACCAGTGTCCTAATGACCAACGCCGACCTCGCTCTCTATGAAGCGAAAGACCGCGGCCGCGGTATGCATGTTAGCTATCGTCAGGCGATGCGCGGACAATTGGAAGAGCGCGCACTGCTCGAACGCGATTTGAAGAGCGCGCTTGAGCAAGGTGAAATTTCCGTGTCGTATCAACCGATTGTTGCAAACGATGGTAAGACAGTTGTTTGTCAGGAAGCCTTAATGCGCTGGAACCATCCAGAGCGCGGCGCGGTTTCACCTGAAGTGTTCATTCCTATCGCCGAAGATGCGCTGCTCATTGAACCACTTGGTGAATGGCTGCTCCGGCACGCCTGTCACGAAGCGGCGGGTTGGACGGACGATGTAAAATTGACCGTGAACGTTTCGGCGTTGCAGCTCACCCACCGCGGTTTCCTCAGCACTGTGGTCGAGGCGCTTGCCGCTAGCGGTCTTGCGCCGGAACGACTGGTGCTCGAGATTACCGAGAGCATCGTTCTTGAAATGGACGAAGAGCTTGAAGCGCGGATCCGGAGCCTCACCGATCTCGGAGTGTCATTCGCGCTGGATGATTTCGGACGTGGTTATTCGTCACTGAACTACATCGAGAAAATGCATTTCTCGATGATCAAGATCGACCGCGACTTTGTTCAAGCCGCAAGCTCGGGCTCACTCAAAAGCCAGGCTATTGTGACAGCGATTGTTTCACTCGCAGATTCGCTTGATATGGTCGTTACAGCCGAAGGCATCGAAGCAGATGAGCAAGCTGTCGCTATGCGCGCGCTCGGTTGCACCTGCTTCCAAGGATACTTCTACGGTTCACCAACCGTCAGCACGATCAACGAGAGCGATGCCGCCGAAGAGAGCAATGCGCGCAAAGTAGCCTAATGGACACACGGTGCGGGCGCGGCGGCCCACTCTGTCACATCTTCTACCCTCACCAATCTAGAAATGAAGCGCACGGCCATAGGCATCGAGCACGCTCTCATGCATCATTTCGGATAGGGTCGGATGAGGGAATACTGTTTGCATCAGCTCAGCTTCTGTTGTCTCAAGGGTTTTCCCAACCGTATAACCTTGGATCAGTTCGGTAACTTCTGCACCGATCATATGAGCGCCCAAAAGCTCACCCGTTTTCGCATCGAAAACCGTTTTGATGAAACCTTCCGCTTCTCCCAAAGCAATCGCTTTTCCGTTGCCAATGAAGGGGAAGTTGCCGACTTTAAGCTCGTATCCCGCTTCTTTCGCTTTTGCTTCTGTCAAACCGACGCTCGCGATTTGCGGGTGGCAATAGGTACAACCAGGGATCGCGTCTCGGTTCAACGGATGCGGGTGTACATCCTTGTTGCCCAACTCTTGAGCAATGGCTTCAGCGCAGGTCACACCTTCATGGCTCGCCTTGTGTGCGAGCCATGGGCCTGGTGTGCAATCACCGATGGCCCAGAGACCTTTTGATTTGGTCCGACCGAATGGATCGATTTGGATAAAGCCACGATCCATCTCCGCGAGTTTATCAAGGCCAATATTCTCAGTGTTAGGTTGAATGCCAATGGCCGTGATGACGTGGCTGAATTCACTAGTACTAACCTTGCCCGCTTTGTCCTTGATTTTTGCCGTGACGCCCTTGGCTCCGACCTTCAAATCTTCGACGCCGGCGCCGGTCATGATGGTCATGCCTTGTTTGGTCAGGCTCTTTTCCAAGAACGATGAAACGTCAGCATCTTCGACGGGTACGACGCGGTCCAGCATTTCCACGACCGTCACATCGACACCCATGTCGTTGTAGAAACTGGCAAATTCAATTCCGATTGCACCAGAACCGATCACCAGCAATTTGCTTGGCATTTCTGGTGGCACCATTGCGTGGCGATACGTCCAAACCCGCTTACCGTCCGCGGGTGCGAACGGCAAATCGCGTGCGCGGGCACCTGTCGCAACAATGACATGCTTTGCTTTGAGCTTTTCCTCGCCCTTGTCATTTTTGACCGTCAACGAGGTTGGACCCGTAAGCGTCCCTTCCCCCATGTGCACGGTGATCTTATTCTTTTTCATAAGGTGACCAATGCCCTGATTAAGCTGTTTGGCGACCCCGCGGCTACGCTTCACAATGGCATCCAGATCGGCCTCGATCGTACCAGCCACCTTCAACCCATAGGAAGCAGCCTGATCCATATAATGCTTGATTTCGGCCGAGCGGAGGAGTGCTTTGGTTGGGATACAGCCCCAATTGAGGCATATGCCGCCCAAATTCTCACGCTCAACAATCGCAGTCTTCAATCCAAGTTGCGCACAGCGGATTGCCGCGACATACCCGCCGGGACCGGACCCGAGAACTACGACATCATAACTGCCTGACATTATTCAAATATCCCTTTTGAACTTCTATCTTTAACTGACTTCACGCGGGCGATCATCGTCGTCCAGCATTACAAATTTGAAAGTGCCTTTCGACACTGTGATAGTCGCTTCGCCATCACGCTCGCGACCAACTCCCTCAGCTTCGATTGTAAGCGAAGTTTTGCCCTTGGCGATCACTTCACAATACACACTTAGCTCATCACCCAGTTGCATCGCTCCGGGAAATGTGAAGTCAGTGGCATGAACGACCACTGCCTTGCCCTTCCCTACCCGGCTCGCTAGCGAACCTGCACCGAGCGCCATTTGCGCCATAAGCCAGCCACCGAAGACACCGCCGTACGGGTTAAGGTCGGTTGGCATCGCAGTGACGCGAATTTGCGGATCGCGGACTGCCATGATTTAACCAGCCACCAATTCGATGAAGTTTTCACTCACCCACCCTGATTTGCAGGGCCCTTCGTAAATCCGCTTTGAGTTGACTGGAGAACCAACACCGCAGTCCACCGGCGTTTCGCTTTCAGGTGCGTAAACCACCCCGATCCAATTGCCGACCTGCTGACACATCGACACCCCTCGCCCAGGACCGAGCCGGTCGATTTCCTCTGCACTACCCGAAGGTGCTCCGCGCACAGATAGATAATTGTCTCCCCTGGGGTTCAGATTTGTAACGCGCCCAAATCCTGCACAGGCATCGAAGCGCGGACCGTCAAAGCCGATTTGAACTGGACGGGATGGTGCCCCGGATTCAGTTGTTCGAGCCGTTGGAGGAACGCCATCGCGATCATAATCGTCAGGTGCGCACCCGCCAATCAACATGACCGCCGGGATCACGCAGAAGAATGATCGACGAAGGCTGTTGCTCAAACCACAAGCCCCATTGGGTTTTCGATCAGGCTTCGGAATTGATCGAGCAGTTTTGCGCCGTCGACGCCATCAATAGCCCGATGGTCAAAGCTACCAGTAACGCTCATCACTGTTGCAACCTGCAATGCGCCGTCGACTACGTAAGGGCGTTGTTCCCCGGCACCTACTGCCAGAATCATACCCTGCGGTGGATTGATTACGGCATCGAACTGCTTGGTGCCGAACATACCAAGGTTGGACAGTGAGACCGTTCCCCCCTGATATTCGTGCGGCTGAAGCTTGCCCTCGCGCGCTTTGCCGGCAAGCTCTTTCATCTCCTGAGAGATTTCGGCGAGACCCTTCCTGCCTGCATCCCGAATAATCGGTGTGATCAAACCCGATGGTGCAGCCACAGCGACCGAGACATCTTCGCGCGAGTATTGATGCATTACGTCGCCTCGGAAGCTGACATTGCACTGCGGCTCGCGTTGAAGGGCGCGGGCCAATGCCTTGATGATCAGATCGTTTACCGAAAGCTTGACGCCGTCTGCTTCCAGCGACGCGTTAAGCTGTTTGCGCAGGGCCAGAAGTGGATCGAGACGCACGTCGACTGTCAGATAAATGTGCGGAATTTCCTGCTTCGCTTCCGTCAGGCGGCGCGCAATGACTTTTCTGACATTGTTGAGCTTCTGTTCTTCGAATGGCGCGTCAAATTCATTTGCAGCTTGGGCCGGAGACGCTGCTTTCGCTGGTGCTGCCGATTTGGGCGCCGCTGCCGATGCATCAACACCTTCGACGTCCGCTTTGACAATCCGTCCGTGCGGGCCGGTGCCGCTGACCGATGCAAGGTCGATCCCCTTTTGCGCCGCGATTCGCTTGGCCAAAGGTGATGCGATGACCCGATCGCCCGCACTGGCTTGAGCAGGAGCCGGTGCCGGCGCGGCTGCCGGGGCGCTTTTGGCTTCAGCAGTTGAAGTGTTTTCGGTGGCTGCCGGTGCAGCAGCAGGCGCGCCCGTTGGCAGGCTTACATCGCCAGCATCTTCGCCATCTTCTGCGAGCATCGCGATAACCGTGCCGACCTTCACATTCTCTGTGCCTTCATCCACGGCGATCGCCGCAAGGACACCTTCGTCTACAGCTTCGAATTCCATCGTTGCCTTATCGGTCTCAATCTCGGCCATAATATCGCCGGACTGAACAGTATCGCCCACTTTCACCAACCACTTGGCGAGCGTCCCCTCTTCCATAGTTGGAGACAAAGCAGGCATCTTGATTTCAATGGCCATGGAGTAATCAATCCCTCGTTTGGCAGTTCCGTAACGTCTCTGGCGAATCCACAGCCTCGGGACAAGGCCTTGCATACGAAACCATTTGATTGGATAGCCTTCTCAGGAGACTTTAATGCGCACATTCCTTGTCGTCACTGATGAAAGTGAAGAAGCGCGCGCCGCTTTGCGTTTTGCTGCGCGCCGTGCGGTGGCGGTCGATGGCGCGGTGCACATCCTGGCTTTAGTGCCACAACAAAATTTCAGCGCCTTCGGTGCAGTTCAGGCCACAATCGAGCAAGAGGCGCGGGATCGCGCAGAGATGCTGGCGCATGGTGTCGCGGGTAACCTTCTTGCCGAGAGCGGCATCATGCCAACAATTTCGGTGAAAATTGGCAATGGGCAAAGCATCCTAAGCGAGTTTCTTGAATCCCACAGTGAGGTTGCTGCACTTATTCTCGGCGCGGCAAAGGCAGGATCACCGGGTCCTCTGGTAACGCACTTTTCTGCGCATGCTGGCCAACTGCACTGTCCGCTTTACATCATCCCCTCAGACTATGACGAAAGCGAAGCCGATCATTGAGCGCAGGCTGATGGCTTATTTCCGTTTTCCCTGATGCCGAATATTGCCCGGACGACCGCGCTTACCTGATCGGAATTTGCCTTTTTTGGGTCCGCCACGACTTCCCGAACTTCGATCATAGCGTTTTGTCCGCTGCTCGATCGGATTTCCATCGCTATCGACGGGAACAAATTTCAGAGCACCAGTAAGCGCGTTCGCTTCATCCAGCTTGAGCTCGAGCCGATCGCCGGAAGCGTACGTCTTGCCAGTGTCGACACCTACAAGCGTTTGTGCGGCTTCATCGTGACGGAAATACTCCCCGCCTAGACTTGAGACCGGAACCAAGCCATCACCGCCCAAACCGACAATGGTTGCAAAGAAGCCAAAGCCCTGGACTCCAGTTATCCTAGTTTCAAATGTCTCTCCAACCCTGCCCGAAAGCCAGGCGGCGACATAGCGGTCGACTGTGTCCCGCTCTGCCTCCATTGCGCGCCTTTCAGTCTGGCTGATCTGGTCAGCGATTTCCTGAAGGCTCGCTCGGTCTTTATCAGATAGTCCGCTGGTATCGGGAAGCGATCCTGACGGTTTCGGCTGCTCCAGTTTGTACGCATCAACCAAGGCGCGATGGATCAAAAGGTCTGCATAACGGCGAATGGGAGATGTGAAATGCGCGTAGGAATCTAGCGCAAGGCCGAAATGCCCAGAATTTGCAGGGCCATAATACGCTTGCATTTGCGTGCGGAGAACAGCCTCCATGATTTGTGCTTTGTCAGCTTCTTCATCGATATCAGCAAGCATCGCGTTGAAAAGCGACGGCTTAATCACCTGGCCGAGCGCAAGTTTCTTATCCAAAGTCGCCATGTAATCGCGCAGCGCGATCAGTTTTTCACGGCTCGGCGTTTCGTGGACGCGATAGACAACGGGCGCCGTTTTCGCCTCAAGCGCTTTGGCCGCTGCAACGTTTGCTGCAATCATAAAATCTTCGACCACACGGTGCGCGTCCAAGCGCTCTCGAACGGCGATTTCTTCAATCTTACCAGCATCGTTCAAAACCACGCGGCGCTCGGGCAAATCGAGATCAAGCGGTTCACGCTTGGCCCGTGCATCAGACAGAGCATGCCAAGCATCCCAAAGGTTTTTCAAGTATTCCGGTGGGTTGCCCTTATCGATCGACGCCTGCGCATCTTCATAAGGAATGTTGTGATGGATACGCACAATCGCTCTGGTGAAGCGAAACTTCGTGATTTTCCCGCCTTTGCTTATGTGAAGATGGCAGGCCATTGCAGCGCGGTCTTCATCTTCACGCAGTGAGCAAACATCTGCCGACAAAATCTCTGGAAGCATCGGTACGACCCGGTCAGGAAAATAGACAGAGTTCCCGCGTTTGCGCGCTTCCTTATCCAACGCACTTCCAGGCCGGACATAGAACGAGACATCGGCAATCGCGACCAATGCGTTGAAACCGCCCTCCCCATCAGGCTCTGCCCATATCGCATCGTCATGATCGCGCGCGTCGGCCGGATCAATCGCGACAATCGGCAAATGCCGGAGATCTTCGCGCCTCTCACTCGATAATGGCAACTGCGCGGCACGTTCCGCTTCGGCATGCACGGCCTCAGGAAAAACATTCGGGATTCCATGCTTTGCGATCGCAATCAGACTGAAGCTTTTCGGAGCCAGCGGATCGCCAATCACTTCGATCACGCGAACACCTGCGCGTTCACTTCGGCCAATGGGCTCCGCGAGGACCAGTTGTCCAGCCTCCGCTTCTCCAGTGTCTTTGATCGGAGCAGATTGGCGAACTCTCTTGTCAACGGGGGCGAGCCAGGCCTTCCCGCCACCGTCGATCTCGACAACCCCCATCATACCCTCTGTACGAGCGGGTAGCTTCTTCATGGGATGGGCGTGCCATCCGTGTTCGGTTTCTTCTGTCCGGGCGAGAACCCGATCACCGCGCTTCAATGCAGGCGCGCGCTTTCCGCCCCGGCCCTTCAACTCTTTTACTGTAATTCGCGGTGGCTTCCCCGGCGCTTCGGATGACCAATTGTCTGGTTCTGCAATTGGCTCACCGTCTTCAATTGCGACAATGCGAAGAACAGTAACCTTCGGAATTCCGCCCATTCGGTGATAGGCCGTCTTCTTTCCATCGATCAGCCCTTCCTCAGCCATATCTTTCAACAGCTTCTTTAGGCTGATCTTCTCCTGCCCCTTCAGGCCAAAGGCCTTCGCGATTTCGCGCTTACCCGCAGGCTTGTCTGAGGACTGGATAAATTCTATCACCTGCTCGCGGGAAGGCATCCCGGCAGGACGGTTCATTTGTCGTTTGGCCATATAGCCTCGCCTATGGACGAGTGCTTACTCGCTGTCACCTTCGGGCTGCGTTACCGGCTTGAAAGCTCCACCAGGAACCGCAGTCGAAATTGGTGAGCAATATTGGCCATTGCATGCCGCGATACCAAAGAACCAGTCATCACCTCGAACTCCGGTGAGTTTCACCTTGAAGTTTCCATCAGCAATTCGCATCGCGACTTCTTCAAAGATCACTTCCCCATCGATTCTGTAGGTGTCGTCGCGCTCCCGATAACTGGCCGGAATATGATTTACCGAAAGCGCAGGGCCTTCAGGCCAATTACTTTCATCTGTCGGGCGCATGTAGATTTGATATGTTTTCGTGCCCTCGACAGGATCCCATGACAGCTCCGTATATGTCTTGACCACAGCATCTGCATTAAGCGCAGGCGGCATGGGAGCCATCGCCAGCTTGTGCAGCGCACGCACATTCAGTTGCGACGCGCGAGTAAGGTATTCGAAATCCAGCTCATCAACGGTATCACCGTATTTCACACCATCTTCGGTGCGCAAATCCTGATGCTGGTGATCATAATCTTCAACTGAAACGGTAATCCTTACTGCCGGATAACCCTTGTCGAGAAACGGAATTTGATCTCCACCACGGCCCATGCGGTCCGTCCGCCATATTTGTCGGACTTGCATACCATCCGGCTGTTCTTCCGCTAGCCGATCCAGCCAGCGCGAGAGGTTGCGTCCTGGCGAGTCATTCTCTCCGCCAAACCGGCGTTGGCGGGCCCTAAGACGCTCGGTCGAATCCGCTCGCAAACCTTCCGAGAAAACCCGAACGTGTTTTGCATCGCAGTTTCCGTCCGATCCGCATGAATTGCCGATCATATCATTGTTGAGCACCGCCTTCACGGTCATGCCCTGCTCTTCCACCCAATCGGCAAGAATACGCGCGCCATAAAGGCCCTGCTCTTCCCCGGTCAAAAGCGCGTAGATGATGGTCGATGGATACTTCTGTTGAGACAGAATGCGCGATGCTTCTAAAATCATTACGCTGCCCGAACCGTCATCATTCGCGCCGGGAGCATCATCAGTGCCATTGAGAGGATCGGTGACGCGGCTGTCGTAATGCCCCTGTACAATTATGACTTCGTCAGGGCGTTCCGTTCCTCGTTGGATCGCTACAGCATTCCGGACGAGCGTAGGCTGAGGAATACGGCGACCGTCCGCTTCAATGACGCGCTCGACAGATTTTACTTCAAAACAATCAGCGCAAGTCGCCCCGATCCGGCGGAATTCGTCCAGCGCCCAATCTACAGCAGCTCCGACACCGCGCTTCGGATCAGTTTGAGAAGACAGTGTATGCCGCGTTCCGAATGAGACGATTTTGTCCATGTCAGCACGCAGCCGCTCTTCTGATACCTCCTCAGCAAGGACGTCACCTGTCGATGGTTGACCCTGATCATCGGCGGAAAGTGGCACCGAAACAAGCGCGGCGAGAATTGCGAAACGTTTAACCATGGAAACGTTGTTGCGCGGTAGAACAAGAATAACAAGCCTACACACAGTTCGATTTCCACTCAGCCGACTATCCTAGTAAGCGCGCGCAATCAGAATATGTTCGACAGCTGGTTCACCTGTGAAAATGCACTCACCGTCAGCAGGTGCGCTGTCACGTGGCACGTTCCGGATCGTCAGTTTCTCTTCCTTGAGCTGTTCAACCACTTTCTCAAGCGCTGCGCCAGAAGGTTTGGACCACTGGACTTCTACCCAACCAGGATACTTGCCGTTGCTTGCGTAGAAATCGGTAACATCACTCCAGGCAGTAACACCGCGCGTAATGTTCGCATCACGCCGGTCCCGAGCTTCTGCGAATAGGTTACTCTGGATGTCTTCGAGAAGGTCACCGATCCCGGCGATGAATTCATCACGAGCTGGGAATGAATTGGCCAGTTTGCCGGTTTCAATATTCCAAAGCTTGTCACGGCGAATGGCTGCGACTTTACCATTTTCCATATCGCGCGGGCCAACCTCAATAACCACAGGAGCGCCCTTACGCACCCAGTCCCAACGTTTGGCCGATGCTTTGCCTGGTGTCTTGTCGAGGAAAACGCGCACTTTTTCGCCCATGGCAAATTGCGCGGCTATTCCGGCACGCACTTCTTCGCAATACGCAAGCGTCGCTGCGTCTTCAGGTTTGTCACGCAGCATAGGCAAAATGACGACCTGAAACGGCGCAATGCGCGGAGGCACGCGTAGTCCATCATCATCGCCGTGGGTCATAATGACTCCGCCAATCAAACGAGTCGATGTTCCCCAACTTGTTGTGTGACAATATTGCTGGGTACCTTCGCGATCTTGATACTGGATGCCAGCAGCCTTCGCGAAATTCGTCCCGAGATAATGCGAAGTACCCGCCTGAAGCGCTTTGCCATCTTGCATCATCGCTTCAATCGACCACGTTTCATCCGCACCCGGGAAACGCTCATTCTCTGGCTTTTCGCCAGCGACAACTGGCAGAGCTAGATCCTCCTCGGCACAGGCACGATACATTTCCAATGCACGGTGTGTTTCTTCGAGCGCCTCTGTCTTATCAGCATGGGCAGTGTGCCCCTCCTGCCAAAGAAATTCGCTTGTTCTCAAGAACATCCGCGTACGCATTTCCCAACGTACAACGTTTGCCCATTGATTGGTCATGAGTGGTAGATCACGCCATGACTGTGTCCAACGCGCCATGGCATCGCCAATGATTGTCTCCGACGTCGGACGAACAACCAATGGTTCTTCAAGCTTTGCTTCGGGATCGGGTATCAACCCGCCCTCTCCATCGGAAATCAAACGGTGATGAGTGACCACTGCCATTTCCTTCGCAAAGCCATCCACATGGCTGGCTTCGCGCTCGAAATTTGCGAGCGGAATGAAGAGCGGGAAATAGCAATTCTGGACACCGGCTTCTTTGATCCGGTCGTCCATCAATCTTTGCACCCGTTCCCAGATACCGTAGCCCCAAGGCTTGATGACCATGCAACCACGGACACCCGATTCTTCAGCCATATCAGCGGCGCTGATGACTTCTTGATACCACTTCGCGAAATCGTCTTCGCGTTTCACGTTCATGGCGTGACGAATGTTGGACACGTCTGGTCTATTCCTAATGTAAATTGATTGAGTGACTGTCCGGGCTATTTGCCAAGCTCGTCCAGCTTCTTTTGCATTGCGGCCATTTGATCTCGCAAAGCGGCGATCTCTTTGTCGGAAGTTTTGTCGGCCGGCGGTTGAGTGGGCTTCACCGCGGTGTCTTTTCTTGCGCCTGGGATCAACGTCTCGGCGGCAGCGCGCATCAACGCCATGTTGGTTTCATGTATCGCGGCGAGCGGATTTGCGGACATTCCTTTGTCAAATGCTTCGCGTATCTTTGATTGGTTCTCGCGGAAATTGGTCATGCTCGCCTCAAGATAAGACGGCATAAGACTTTGCATCGAGTTTCCGTACATCCCGATCAACTGACGTAAAAAGCTCACGGGCAACATTTGGCCGCCGTTCGATTCTTCATCCATGATTATCTGGGTAAGGATCGAATGAGTAATGTCGTCGCCAGACTTGGCATCAAGAACCTGAAAGTCGATATTCTCGCGCACCATTTTCGCCAGATCGTCGAGGGTTATGTAACTCGAAGAGCTTGTATTATAGAGCCGCCGATTGGCGTATTTCTTGATGATGATTGTATCACCAGTGCCTGTGTCAGAGGCGTTTGCTTTGCGTGCCATATCGATCCCAGATTTTGTTGCTGGGTTCGCTTAGCACCTGCACAATGTGCAGTGCAACAACGCGTTAGCGGCCGCGCAACCGCTGCCCAAGTACGGTTAGCAATTCATATTGGGAAACAGAGCTTTGCAGCGCAGCATCAGGCAAATAAAATGGTACTTTCAACCAGTCCCCCTCCGCCAAGTCAGGAGCTCCGGCTAGGTCTACAACGATCATATCCATCGATACTTTGCCTAACACTGGCAGTTCGCGGTCCTCGTGTTGCAAGGCGAAGCCTTTGCCTCTCGCTCTTAGAAAACCGTCCGCGTATCCGAGCGAGACAGTGCCCACTCGCATTGCGCGATCAGCAGTGAATTGCGCATTGTAACCAACACTATCGCCATCCGTAAGATTCCGCACCTGAATGATGGCCGCTTCGATATGGGCAACTTGCCGGATAGTACCTGAGAACTCTGCACGCGGAACACCCCCATAGAGGGCCAAGCCCGGCCGCGTCACATCGAATGCATAATCCCCGCCGAGTGCAATTCCCGCGCTGTTTGACAGGCTCAGCCGCCTATAGCCAATCTTTGTCGCTGCCTCCCTAAAGGCCGAAAGCTGACGGTCATTCATCGGGTTATTCTCGTCTGCACAAGCAAGATGCGACATCATGCAATCGATTTCGAGGGATTGTAGGACAGTTTCCGAAAAATCCGATGCCGATACACCGAGTCTATTGATCCCAGTGTCGACCATTAGATGACAGGCACCGCCACGATGTTCGCTCCAACGCCTCGCCTGCTCTAGCGAGTTGATTACGGGCCGCACTCCAGTTGAGAGCGCAAACTCCACATCCTGACTGTTCATCGGGCCGTGCAAGACAGCAATCTGGCCAGGATCAACATGGTCCAGCAAAGCTGTTACTTCGCTCCAGTGGGCAACGAAGAACGTGTCAGCTCCGGCATCGCGAAGGACCGGCACACATTTATCCACCCCTAGCCCGTAACAGTCTGCCTTTACAGCAGCGCCTGTTGCAGCTGCAGCCGACATTCCATCAAGTGCACGCCAATTTCCCGCCAACGCATCAATATCAACTATTAGGCGATGCGCTGGTGCGGGTGAAGTCGGTCCAGTCTCAGCCTTGGACATCGTCGGAGAAATCTGTTGGAGGTCCGTCGGGCAATCCCCACCATGCGATGACCACGCCGAATGCCACTACGGCCCAAGTGTACCAAAGGCCGGAATAGACGTTGCCAGTGCTCGCCACGATGATCCCCGAAATAAGCGGGAGAAACCCACCCAGATACCCAGCACCAATATGATAGGGTATCGACATCGAAGAATATCGGATGCGAGGCGGGAACATCTCTGACAAGAGCGCGGCAACCGAGCCATATGTGAGCGCAGAAAGCACGCCCAACGCCATCAACATCGCGATAATGCCTATGATGTTGGCGAGAGGGGGCACATGACGGGTAAAGTCAAAGCCCGATTGTGATAGAGCAGCCTGCAGGCCATCGCGCCGGGCATTCCCGCTTTCCAACCACTCAGGCGCAATCTCTACAACTTTCCCGCCGACCGTAATGCCAAGGGTGTCACCATCAACGACTGTATACGATACCCCGCTTGAAGTGAGACTGCCCAGCATTTTGCCGCAGTTGCTCTGCTCACGATCAAACAGGTCCGCGAAGGGATCTGTCACGCACTCAGGACCAGTAACGACAACAGGGTTCTTTTCCGCTGACTCAGCCAAGGCGGGATTGGCAAGACTGCCCATTGTCCAGAAGATTGGGAAGAGTAGCGCCAATGAGGCAAGCGCACCAATGATGATTGGCTTTTTCCGCCCGACCCGATCCGACCAGCGACCAACCACCAGATAGAAGCTCATAGATAGAAGACCAGCGATCAACAGGATGATCTCAACCGTCAATTCATCAAGCCTCATATCCCCCTTAAGGAACGATAGGCTTGAGAAAAACGCTGTGTACCAGATGGTTGTCAGAATTCCCGCCACACCAAACAGCGCGACAAAAATCCGCTTCTTGTTGCCAGGATACGTGAAGCTCTCAATAAATGGGTTGCCAGACGTTTCACCCGCTTCTTTCATAGCTTTGAAAACCGGGCTCTCGGACAGCTTGAACCGCATCCACAGCGAAATGATCAGCAGTAGAATCGACAACAGAAACGGAACGCGCCAGCCCCAGGAATTGAAGTCGTCTTCCGGAATTACAAACCGGCAGAGAAGAACAACGATAATCGATAAAACAAACCCGCCGACCACGCTGGCTTGAATGAAACTGGTATAAAAGCCGCGCTTCTCAGGTGGTGCGTGCTCAGCCACATAAATCGCTGCCCCGCCATATTCACCGCCGAGGGCGAGGCCTTGCAGCACACGCAAGAAAATGACGATGATTGGGGCTATCACTCCGATCTGATCGACGGTTGGGATCAGTCCCACACCCGCCGTCGCGATACCCATAAGGGTAACCGTCACAAGGAAGGTGTATTTCCTCCCCAACCTGTCGCCGAGAAAACCAAACAGAATCGCGCCGATTGGCCGGAACGCGAAGCCGACCGCGAAAGTCGACCATACAAGAAGCAATCCGAGCGTATCGTTATCAACGTCGTAAAACGCGTCTTTCAGGATGTATGCAAGCGTGCCGTAGATAAAAAAATCATACCATTCGAAAATCGTTCCGGCACTCGATGCACCGATTACGAGTTTGATTTCCTTGTCCGTCGGCTCTCGATCAGCAAGCGCTTGTGCTTCTGCCATAATCCCCGTCTACCCTGATTATGCCTGTCTCTCGCAGGCCGTTTGAAGTAGCTTCAGTAGCTGCTGGAGCCCGTAGAGGAAAGCGCCTCGATTGCCGCTCTCCACGGCAATAGAACTGCCTCGTGACGTCCGGAGTACGGCAAAGCTGGAATTAGAGCATCTATCATTGGCCAGTCAGGCAGGTCGCCTTCCTCCGACAACCACCGTTCGATTTGTCCTAACGCAATGGTGAGGTCACTAATCGGTGTATCCTGAATGCCTTGTGCGAAGATTGCCGCTGAGCTCTGGCCTACTGCGCAGGCAGATACTTGCATTCCGACGCGAGAAATCCGCCCTTCTGCCGAACTCAGACCGATCTTGACCCTGCTTCCACAAGTTCGCGAACGCGCTTCGGCATAGGTTTCAAAGCTATCGTTTAGGGGAAAGTCCGCCAGCGACGTTGCTAGGGCTAGCAATTTCGGAGAATACAGTTTCGCAGCTGAACCATCAGCCATTGATCTAATTTTCCGGATTGTTCGCTTCTGCCGCTTCAGCTTCGCCTTCAAGCTGGGCGCGACGTGAAGCAATCATCTGAACAAGTTGACGAGAAAACGTATCCGCCGCCGGATATGTGCGTGCCTGCGTCACCCAAGTTGGGCGGCCTTGGAAACCCCAAACAGTGTCAAAGCCGAGAACAAGGATCGAGAATGCAAAAACCACGATCAGCGCACCTTTGACAGCCCCAAAGCCAAAGCCCAGTAGTCGGTCAATCGGGCCTAAAATCGAATTGCGCGATGCTTCACCTGCGTTGGACGCAATAATCCGCATGGCGGCATATGGTATGAGCAATAGCAGCACGAACGCCAGAATCGGAGTGGCTGGTTCCGCATTGTAAACGCCGCGAAGCGCCTCTGTAAGCAAGCCATGGAGATAATAGACCGCAAAAGCGGCCAGAATCCATGCAGCCAATGAAAGGACCTCTTGCACAAGGCCCCGCATAAAACCGCCAATCGCCGCAAAACCGACGAAGAGCAGCACGATCACATCAAACAACGTCATAGAGCGGGATTATTCGCTCCCCATCACTTGGTCAACGAGATTGGCGAGTTGTCCCAAACCGCGATATTTGAGTTTGGCTGAGCCGACCTTGGCATCGGACGGACCGTAGCTAGAGGTGAACCCTAGTTTAGCTGCCTCGCGCAAACGCAGGTCAGAATGCGCCACGGGCCGGATTTCACCTGAAAGCGACACTTCACCAAACCAAGCAGCCTTATCAGGCAGCGGTTTGTCAGCCAGTGCCGACACGAGTGCAGCTGCCACCGCGAGGTCAGCTGCAGGATCGGTCAGTCGATAGCCACCTGCAATATTGAGGTAGACCTCTGCAGAACTAAAATTCAGGCCACACCGCGATTCCAAAACGGCCAAGAGCATCGCCATGCGTCCATTGTCCCATCCGACAACAGCACGCCGGGGCGTGGCTCCCGATTGCAATCGCACAATCAGCGCCTGTATCTCTACAAGGACTGGCCTTGTCCCCTCCAACGCAGGAAATACCGAGCTCCCGGCCAATGGTTGGTCACGTCCGGATAAGAAGAGCATTGATGGATTGGAAACTTCTTCCAGCCCTTCGCTTACCATCGAGAAGACACCAATTTCGTCAACCGCTCCAAATCGGTTCTTAAGCGCCCGAAGAATACGGTACTGATGGCTGCGTTCGCCCTCAAAGCTCATCACAACATCGACCATGTGTTCCAGGACACGTGGCCCAGCAATGTTGCCATCTTTCGTCACATGCCCGACCAGCACCAATACGGTACCTTTTTCCTTGGCAAAGCGGATCAATTCCAGCGCACAGCCACGCACTTGGCTTACCGTTCCTGGTGCGCCTTCAATCGTGTCCGAGTGCATTGTCTGGATTGAATCGATAACCAACATGGCAGGTGGTTCACCTTCACCAAGTGTGGTCAGAATATCTCTAACCGATGTTTCTGACGCAAGCCTGATAGGTGCATCGGCAACTCCCAACCGACTAGCTCGGAGGCGGACCTGCCCAGCAGCCTCTTCTCCGCTGACATAGACAACATCATTGCCACCGCGCGCGATTGTCGCTGCGGTCTGTAGTAACAAAGTCGATTTCCCGATGCCCGGGTCGCCGCCCATCAAAACAGCCGAACCAGGTACAAGCCCTCCGCCCAACGCGCGGTCGAATTCGGCGAGGCCAGTCGATTTGCGAACCGGCAGTGCAGTTTCGCGATTGAGAGGGATAAACTCGATGCCCCTCCCGCCCCGGGAAAGATCATGCTTCTGTGAAAACACCGTCGCTGGGGCATCCTCCACCAGCGTGTTCCACTCACTACAATCACCGCACTGGCCCTGCCATCGTGGTGAAACCGCGCCACACGACTGGCACACATACCTTTTTTTACTCTTAGCCATAGCAAGGGAATTAGCAGAACATTTGCAGAACGCAATTGCAAAGCTGATCAATCCACGTCAGAGAAAACTGATGCGCCAAAAGGAACTTAGACTAGCTCTCATCTGTTACGGCGGCGTATCACTCGCCGTGTATATGCATGGTGTCACCAAAGAGATTTGGCATCTCGCTCGAGCAAGCAGGTGCTTCCATTCACCCGAAGCAGGCAACCTGAACGGTGTCGCCCACGTCTACCGCGATTTCTTGAAAATGATTGAGGCCGATTGCGGTCTCAGGCTTCGGGTTCTGCCAGACATCCTAACCGGCGCGAGTGCTGGCGGCATCAATGCCGTATTTCTTGCCCAGGCCATTCAGTCTGGGCAATCGCTTGAGCCCCTAACTGACCTGTGGCTTGAAAATGCCGACGTCAGCGAACTCACCGACCCCAACGCCGAGCCAATGTGGCGCTATGCCAAATTCTGGGCTCAACCAATTGCAGACTGGTTCTTAAAGCGACCGGGAAACGCAGTAAGCGAGAGCGTTTCCCCTGAAACCCGCGATGAAGTTCGTCACAAAGTCTCACGGCTCGTACGAGGGCGTTGGTTCAGCCCTCCATTCTCCGGTGATCGGTTCTCAGCGATGCTTTTCGAAGCGCTTGATAGCATGGCCGCAAGCGACCTTGGCCCTTCGCTGCTGCCGGATGGTCACCCGATTGACCTTTTTGTCACGGCAACCGACTTCCGTGGCCATTCGGAAATGCTACGCCTTAACTCGCCGCCTATTGTTGAGGAAACCGAACATCGCATGCCGATAGGTTTTCGCACTATCGTACACAGTGGCGATGACGGAGCTTTGGCGGACCCGCTCGAACTCGTCACAGCTGCCCGCGCTACCGCAAGTTTCCCAGGTGCGTTCCCTCCCCTCGTTATTGACGAAATCGATCGTTTGGCGGCGGAAAAGGGGAAACATTGGCTTTCGCGAGGCAGTTTCTTGTCACGCATTATGCCTATGCATGTTCGGGATGGAACGATCGACAACGTTGCGCTTATTGATGGTTCTGTCTTGGTAAACGCTCCATTTGGCGCGGCCTTAGAGGCGCTAAACAATCGCAGTTCGCAGCGAGAGGTTGATCGCCGATTTATCTACATCGAGCCACGGCCGGATCGAAGCCGTGCAGTGGGAGCCAAGCCCGACCAGCCTGTCGGATTTTTCGGAGCCATTTTCGGCTCGCTTTCTACAATTCCAAGAGAGCAGCCTATTCGGGATGATCTTGAGCGGATTGAGAAACAGTCTCGTGATGCAGAGCGGCTTCAACGTATTGTAAAAGGCCTCCGCCCAGAGATTGATCGCGCAGTCGAGAAGCTGTTCGGTCTCACGTTCTTTCTTAACAGCCCCACTCCAAAGCGGCTTGGCAACTGGCGCGCGAAAGCTCAGCAGGCTGCTGCTGAAAATGCTGGTTACGCTTTTGGTGCCTACGCACAGACGAAATTCACGGCGATTGTCGATCGGCTCGCAGAGCTTACCCATGCGGCTGCCCCAGAACTGTCGTTGGCAGATAATAGCCTGATCGCTGAGGTTTTGCGACGCGCATTGATCGAAAGAGGATTGCAGGATCTCACCGAAGAAGGCGGTGGCGCCAGTGAGCGCGCAATCGCATTCTTCCGAGCTCATGATGTTGGTTTTCGAATTAGGAGACTCCAGCTCCTTGCGCGGCGGCTTGCTCGCGATTGGGAAACGGATCCTGAGATCCCAGATGATGCGCTGGATCTGGCGCGAGGCAAGATTTACGAGATACTGGGTCTTTATAACCGCGCAGATGATAGCGCACTTGCAAGCGATGAATTCCGCAAACTCGCGCGGGATGTCTTGGAGAATCCGGGCGCCGTGCTGGATTTTCTGGAGACCACCAGGCTTCTCCCGGAAAACGACCTGGAAGCGGAACGGATGCTGACAGAAGCGCTGGATGCGATGCCGAAAAATCTGAAACGGCGGATGTTGCTCACATATCTCGGATTCCCGTTCTATGATGTTGCAACGTTGCCGTTGGTGCAGAGCGACCGGCTTGCCGAATATAACCCGGTGAAGATCGACAGGATTAGTCCAGACGATGCGCGGTCGATCCGTGAAGGCGGCACCCAAGCGACTTTACGTGGGATTGAGTTCTACAATTTTGGAGCGTTTTTCAGCCGCGCATACCGCGAAAATGACTATGTTTGGGGCCGGCTACATGGGGCAGAACGCATGATCGATTTTGTCGCGTCGACGGTAGAGGCTGGGTTGCCGGACGCCACAATACGGCAATACAAACGCGCCGCGTTCCTTGCGATCATAGACGAAGAGGCCGAAATTGGTCGCTGCCGAGAAAGTCTGCTCAAAACAATTCGGACCGAAGTGGTCGATCGGTTTGCCTGATTAGGCTTCGATGCTGTTCCAGATAGCAGTGACGAAAGAATCTGCGCTGATAAATCCCTCGCCGCGTGCAAAATCAGCGAACGGCTTGCTTGCCTTTGCATCTTCAACACTCATGCCTTGGGCGTGAAGCGCCTCAACACGTTTAACGGCCTCACCCATCATCTCTCGATATGCAACCAATTCAGACTTGTTCGACATCGGGCCGTGACCGGGAATGACCTTCGTATTGTCGTCAATCATCGCAATCACGACATCGAGCGATTGCATCGCGGCGTATACATTGCCGCCTGAAGCCACATCGATGAAAGGATAACCTGGGATCTTGAAGTAAAGATCGCCCATGTGAATGACATTCTTGTCTTCCCAAACTACGACGCTGTCACCATCTGTGTGGCCGCCACCAAGGAACATCAGGTTGATCGTGTCACCGTTCAGGTGAAACCGCATACCTTGACCATATGTGACTACCGGAAGCGCCTCTTTGGGTGACGCAGGAGTTGTACGGGTCCCGCGCTGTTGTTCGGTCGACATGCGCACGCGGACATTGTCATGAGCAAAGATGGTTGCTCCGGTCTTGCCGAAATGTTCGTTGCCGCCGGTGTGATCGCCGTGCCAGTGCGTGTTCACAACGTACTTTGCCGGTGTCGCGCCGAGATCCGAAACAGCGGCCTCGATCTTGCTGGACAAAGGCGCAAACTGATCATCGATCAGGACCGTTGCATCCTCGCCGAAACTGACACCCATGTTCCCGCCAGCGCCAAACAACACGGCAACACCCGGGGCAATTTCCTCAGTCTTTATCTCGACATCATCGAAATTTCGCTGCGCGATCGTAGGACTTGCGACCGCAAGGGCTGCTGCAGCAAATGAAATGGCGGCGAGACGGTTCATTATGTGGCTCCTATTCAAAATGGGAAGTATACAGCGTCTGCAACTCTGTCGAGCGCAGTTAGCCCGCACGTGCAAAGAACAGTAGCATGACCAAGCGTGCATCTTCGCCGGCCTGACCAAAGCCGGGTGCTGCGTTGTGAAATTGCCATGGTGAGAACAAGAGCAGCCGGTTGAACCGCGCTGGCACACGCATTGTCCTCTCCCACTTCGCAGGCAAGGTAGTGTCCGTATTGACCACCCCGTCTATCAACGCATTGATGTCCGGGTAACCAGCGGCGCTAATGCCGGACGCGTCTTGAGGAACAGCTTCCAATCCAGTCCGCTTATGGCGGAAAAAATCGGTGCCGCCTGCGATTGGCTTGGCACAATCTTCTGGGCGGGAAAGATAGAGAATACCCGAATAGAACGCCGGATCGATATGGACGCCACTTTTGCCCTTGTCGCCCTTTCGCGTCAGCCGGCAATGCCCGTGCTGCGTTCCCTTAGCACCTGTAACTTTCACTCCCAAAAGACGGGAGACGCTCGCGTCCAATGCTTCCGTGTCGAGCGGCGAGCCCGAATTTAGCCCGGGAAAGCTCCCGTTCTGCGCAGAGGCATCGTAATCGAGCGCAAGCGCTTCACGCCGCGCGGCCCACGGGTCTTTCAAAAAGTTGTCGATGATGGTGATCGCAGGCAACACAATGCGCGCCGTTCTATTCACTCATCGCCAATTGGCAAGCTAGCTACCGAATGCGTCCTTAAGTTTGCTGAAGAAGCTGCGGCTCTCAGGGCACTCATCGCCTGTTTCGGTTTCGCGGAACTGCTCGAGGATTTCTTTTTGTTGGCGGCTGAGCTTGGTCGGCGTTTCAACTGCAATCTCGACAACCAGATCACCGCGGCCACGCCCTTGTAGAACTGGCATACCAGCTCCCCGAACCCGCAACTGTTTGCCAGATTGGATGCCTGTCGGAATATCGACTGTGTTGGTTGATCCATCAAGGTCAGGGATGTCGACGCTACCGCCAAGCGCAGCAGTGGTGAAACTGACCGGGATCCGCGTGGCCAAGGTTGTGCCTTCGCGCTCAAACACAGCATGCGGCTTCACATGGATGAAAATGTAGAGGTCACCTGGAGGTGCGCCGCGCTGACCAGCCTCACCTTTGCCGGAAAGTCGAATACGCGTTCCGGTATCTACACCCGGAGGTATCTCAACCGCGAGAGCTTGAGCACGGTCTACGCGCCCTTCGCCGCGGCAATCACCGCATGGGTCTTCGATTACTGATCCACGTCCGGCGCATGTAGGACAAGGGCGCTCTACAACGAACAAGCCCTGCTTTGCACGCACTGCGCCTTGACCATGGCAAAGATTACATGTCCGCTCTCCGGTCCCCGGCGTCGCCCCTGAACCTTCGCAAGTTTCGCAGCTTTGCGAGACTTCGATCTCAATTTCGGTTGATTTGCCGTCGAATGCCTCTTCGAGCGTGACCTGCATATCATAGCGAAGATCAGCACCGCGGCGTTGCTGCTGGCGCGCACGCCCAGCTCCGCCACCGCCAAATGCGCTGCCAAATATTGTCTCGAAGATATCGCCTATATCTCCGAAATCGGCCTGACCTGCGCCACCGCCAAAGCCGCCACCACCGCCGCCATTCATGCCCTGCGTGTAGGCATCATGGCCAAAGCGATCATAGGCAGCGCGCTTCTGTGGATCTTTGAGGCACTCATAGGCCTCGTTGCAGGCTTTGAACTTGGCTTCAGCCTCAGCATCATCCGGATTGCGGTCCGGGTGATATTTCATCGCCACTTTGCGATAGGCGCTTTTCAGCGTCGCGCCATCCGCATCGCGGGACACTTGGAGCAGTTCATAAAAGTCGGTCTGGGTAGCCATCAGGTCCTCGCCCGTCGCAAAAACCATCCGCCGCCAGCGCAGATTGCACCAGCGGCGGCATAGTTTTCCATCAGGACATTAGTCCTTTTTGTCTTCGTCGACCTCGGAGAATTCAGCATCGACGACGTCTTCGTCGGCTGGTTCATCAGCGGCTGCATCAGCACCAGCATCTCCACCTTCAGGTGCAGCAGCCTGCTCCTGTTCGTAAATTTGCTGGCCCATCTTCATCGCCGCTTCGGTCAGAGCCTGCGCTTTTGCGCTGATCTCTTCGCCGTCGTCGCCTTCAAGAGCTGTCTTGGTTGCTGCGAGTGCTTCCTCGACAGCCGACTTGGTGTCAGCGTCGATCTTGTCACCATGCTCTTCGAGCTGCTTCTCGGTCGCGTGGACAAGACTGTCTGCTTGGTTGCGAGCTTCTGCCGCTTCCTTGCGCTTCTTGTCTTCGTCCGCGAATTTCTCCGCGTCTTGGACCATCTGGTCGATATCGCTGTCGGAAAGACCGCCAGACGCCTGGATCTTGATCGTCTGTTCTTTGCCGGTGCCTTTGTCCTTAGCAGCAACCGAAACGATGCCGTTCGCGTCGATATCGAATGTCACTTCGACTTGCGGCACGCCGCGCGGTGCTGGCGGGATGCCGACAAGGTCAAAGTTGCCAAGCAACTTGTTATCGGCCGCCATTTCACGCTCGCCTTGGAAGACTTTGATCGTCACGGCCTGCTGATTGTCTTCAGCGGTCGAGTAAGTCTGTGTCTTCTTGGTCGGGATCGTGGTGTTGCGATCAATCATGCGTGTGAATACGCCGCCAAGCGTCTCAATGCCGAGCGAAAGCGGGGTCACGTCCAGTAGGAGAACATCTTTAACGTCACCCTGCAGAACGCCAGCCTGAATTGCCGCGCCCATGGCAACAACTTCATCGGGGTTCACACCAGTGTGCGGTTTCGCTTCGAAGAATTTCTCAACGACTTCACGAACTTTCGGCATTCGGGTCATACCGCCAACAAGGATAACCTCGTCGATCTCGTCCTTGGAAACGCCGGCATCTTTCAAAGCCTTTTTACAAGGATCAAGAGTGCGGTTGATTAGATCGCCAACCATCTTTTCAAGGTCGGAACGGCTGATCGTTTCCACGAGGTGCAATGGAGTGGATGAACCACCTTCCATGCGCGCGGTGATAAACGGCAAGTTCACTTCTGTCGTGGCTGAGCTCGAGAGTTCGATCTTTGCCTTTTCAGCAGCTTCTTTCAGGCGTTGAAGAGCGAGCTTATCGGTCTTCAGATCCATGTTTTCTTTCTTGTTGAACTGCTCGGCGAGCCACTCAACAATCGCATTGTCAAAGTCTTCACCACCAAGGAACGTGTCGCCGTTGGTCGATTTAACTTCGAATACGCCATCACCGATTTCGAGTACGGAAACGTCGAAAGTACCGCCGCCAAGGTCATAAACGGCAATGGTTTTGCCGTCTTCTTTGTCCATGCCGTAAGCAAGAGCAGCGGCAGTCGGCTCATTGATAATACGAAGAACTTCAAGACCAGCGATCTGGCCAGCATCCTTGGTCGCCTGACGTTGAGCATCGTTGAAGTATGCAGGAACGGTGATAACCGCTTGTTGCACATCTTCACCGAGATAGCTCTCAGCGGTTTCTTTCATCTTTTGCAGAATGAAAGCCGAAACCTGGCTTGGCGAATATTCCTCACCGCTTGCCTCGACCCATGCATCACCGTTTTTGCCTTTGACGATGTCGTATGGAACCAATTCCATATCTTTCTTCGTCAGCGGATCGTCGAACCGGCGACCGATCAAACGCTTGATCGCAAAAAGTGTGTTGTCGGGATTGGTCACTGCCTGACGCTTGGCCGGCTGACCGATCAACCGTTCGCCGTCTTTCGTGAAAGCGACGATAGAAGGTGTCGTGCGTGCACCTTCAGAATTTTCGATTACCTTCGGCTTACCGCCGTCCATCACAGAGACACAGCTGTTAGTCGTGCCGAGGTCAATACCGATTACTTTACCCATTATTTCCCCATCCATTGGACGTTGTTGGACACCGCCTTCGTGCGTTTCCCCGGTGGAATATCCTTTGGGCAAAACGCCTCGGCGGCTCGAATATGAGCGGGATATAGGTGCGGTTTTGCTTGGCACAAGAGATCAAGCGCACTAGTTTTCATGTCATCTGATGAGGGGACAACGATAATGATTACGCCAAACAAAAGCGGTCGCGCGCTCAAATCCGTCTTGGCTGCAGCAACTTTGGCAGGCACGGTTACTCTGTCGGCATGCGGCGGCGAGGCTGACACAGCAGTCGAAGAAGTAGCTGGCACAATTCCGGGCATGAGCATCGAGAATCCACGGATGGTTCTGAACGCCGTGGAGGGCAACCCAGCAGCTGTGTATTTTAAATTGAAATACGATGCCGATCGCGGGCTCTCGATAGCGACAGCGGAAGTCGCACAAGCTGGTAGTTCGACGCTCCACGATTATGGCGAATACGACTTCAAAGTGCAGATGATGGAAGCTCTTCCAATAACTCTTACAAAGGGCACGGAAGTCGAATTCAAGCCCGGCGGCTTACATGTGATGGCATTCGACCCATCGCCAGAGTTGAAACCCGGTTCAAAGGCCGAGGTTACACTGCGGGTCTCAGGCGGACAAACTCATACTTTTGAAGCAGAGGTGCTCGCCGCTGGTGATGAGCGTGCCGCAGCCACTGGTGACGAAGGCTGATCAAAGCAGCGCCTCAAGCGACAAGCCAATCGAAGCCTCCCGCTTGTGCGGTCGGAGGCGAGCGCCATTTAACGTCCGGTGAGGTTGCTCTCGCCCAGACGATATTTGGCGGCGCCATTGACTATGGTCAGGTCAAAATAAAGCGACGGAAGTTTTTTCCGTTTCAACCGAAGCGAATAACAATGGCTCCACGTGGCCATTTGCATTTCCATCCGAAGGGTCACGCATATTGCGATGATTTTTCGGTAGAGAGTTTGGAAAAGCAGGGGCATCTTGTCCACGAACTTACCCATGTATGGCAGACGCAAACACGCGGTGATTGGTATCTAATTCTGAATCGGCATCCGTTCTGCCGTTATGAGTATGCGCTAAAGCCTGGAAAACCTTTCCGAGAGTACGGGATTGAGCAGCAAGCGGAAATTGTGAAACACGCTTTCTGGTTAAGGCATGGGGCGAAAGTCGCAGGAGTATCGGACAAGACAGCGTACGATGTCCTGGTCAATTTCAGCGGTGCAACGCGATAGCTTGAACATTCTCAGTTGAAGTGACGCAGCGCGCCGTAACGGCATGAGAAATTCACGTTGAAACGAGCAAATTGCGAGGTAATCCTGCGCATTGAGTTATTCGGGAGCGAGAAATGATCACGACAGAAACAATTGACGGCGCGCACATCATCACGCTGGATGATGGGAAGGTGAACGCGCTCAACAAGGAAAAGCTCGATGCTCTCGTCGCCGCACTTTCAAAATGCGCGGGCGATCTGGCTCCCGTGGCAATACGCGGGCGCAAAGGAATATTCTCTGCCGGTTTTGACCTGAAAGGATTTGGAGCCGGCCCAGAAATAGCGACCGCTCAATTGCAAGCTGGCAAAGACGCCATCCTCGCGATTTTGCGCCACCCTGCGCCTGTTATCACCGTCTGCGAAGGCCACGCCTACCCGATGGGAGCATTCCTGATGTTGGCGGCCGACCACGCCATCGGTGCTGAGGGAGAATTTGTCACGGGCATGAACGAAAGTGCGATCGGAATGGCATTACCGATTTATCCGATGATCCTTGGAGCCGCTCGCCTAAATGCGCACGGACGGAAAGCCGTTGCGACATCGGAGATGTTCAATCCAACTGATGCAGCAAAGGTAGGCTATTTCCAGAACGTAGTCGCCCCAGACGCCGTGGACGCAACGCTTCAGGCGACCCTAAAGCACATGAAGGGCCTTAACGCTGGAGCGTTCAATGCGAATAAGACCGCAATGAACGCCCAACTGATTGCAGATATTGAAGCCAGCCCCCTACCTGATTTCGGGTAGGGCAGAACCGATCAGTCAGGCTTTTTGGCCACGCCAACCATTGCAGGTCGAAGCAGGCGGTTTTTGATCATCCAGCCCGACTGCATTTCCTGCACAATAGTGCCCGGTTCTTTCTCGTCCGTTGGCACTTCCATCATCGCCTGATGCTGGTTCGGATCAAGCGGCATGTCCATCGCCGCGATGCGCTCAATGCCGTTTTGCTTGAAGACTTTCTCAAGCTCTCGCTGTGTCGCTTCGATGCCGACGACAAGACCTTTCATCTTTTCGTCTTCACGCAGGCTTTCGGGGATCGCATCGACAGCGCGTGACAGATTGTCCCAAACGCTCAAGACATCGCGGGCAAAGCCGGTCGCGGCATAATTGCGGGCATCCTGAATGTCCTTTTCCGCGCGGCGGCGAACATTCTGCGTGTCGGCTTTGGCGTAAAGAACTTCCTGCTTTGCTTCGTCGAGATCACGGCGCAGCGATTCCAGCGCTTCGTTTGCGTCATCGGCGCAAGCCTCATCCGTCTCATCACTATCTGTGAGAAACTCTTCTGGCACGCCTTTCAGTTCCGCTTTTACGTCTTCATTCGCCGCGTCATCCTGCGGCTTGTCGTTGTCGATCATGTCTTTTGATGTTCCGTCTAAACGATGAGCTTGTCCAACGAACGGCCAAGCGATCTTGCTGTTAAATCAACCATGGGGACCACGCGCGCGTAATTCAACCTTGTGGGGCCAATCACGCCCAGAACTCCCACAACACGGCCTTCACGATCACGATAGGGCGAAGCGATGACCGACGAGCCGGAAAGACCGAAAAGCCTGTTCTCGCTGCCTATAAATATGCGCGTCGCATCGGCGTCCCGTGCGCTCTCCAAGAGGCTTGCAACAGATTGTTTGTCTTCCAAATCATCGAGCAGAGAGCGGACGCGGTCGATATCGTCCAGTGCGGCGTCGTCCAGCAAGTTTGCTGCACCGCGAACGATTAGGACGGGCCGCTCGTTTGCATCCTCGCTCCAAACGGCAAGTCCGCGTTCCACCAAGTCCCGGCTCGCATCATCAAGCTGCGTTTGCCCCGTTGAAATCTCTGCGCGCATCGCCTGCGACGCTTCGGCAAGCGTACGGCCTGCAAGCCGGGCCGTGATATAATTCGTCGCCCGGTCGAGCGAACTTTGGGTCAGCGCACCGCCCAATTCAACAACGCGGTTCTCGACACCGCCATCTTCCCCAACAAGGACCGCAAGCGCCCTACCCTGACCCAAATCGACAAGGTTGAATTGCGCGAGTTTCTGCTCGCGTGTCGGGACCATCACCATGCCCGCTGCGCCGGACAGATCAGACAGCAGCGCGCTCGCTTGTTTCAGAGCGTGTTCGACCGGGCCGCTTTCCGAAAGCCGCGCTTCAATCTGAGCGCGTTCGTCTTTCGTCGGCTCGGCCACCCGCATCATGCCGTCTACGAATATTCTCAAGCCCGCATCGGTAGGAAGGCGTCCGGCGCTCGTATGCGGCGCGGCGAGCAGACCGAGGCTTTCCAAGTCAGCCAATACGGAACGGATAGAGGCGGATGAAAGGTTGAGCGTACCATCGGACGCCAGTGTCTTTGACCCGACCGGCTGCCCGCTATCGATATAACCCTCTACCACCCGCCGGAAAATCTCCCGGGCGCGTTCGGTCAGTTCGGTGATAGGTGGTGAGGCCATTACCCCCATTTAGCGAAGGATCGGCGTTCGCCAAGCCTTGCGGTGTTGCATGATCCCCTTCACACCCCGCGACAACACGAATCAGAACAAGCAGGAGCTACCAAATGCGCCCTTCAGGACGCGCGCCAGACGAAATGCGCGCTATCACAATTGAAACCGGATACACCAAGCACGCTGAGGGTTCCTGTCTAATCAGTTTCGGGGATACGAAAGTTCTTTGCACCGCCTCGGTTGAAGAGCGCATTCCGCCTTGGCTTCGCGGTAAAGGCGAAGGCTGGGTCACAGGCGAATATTCGATGCTCCCCCGCGCCACGCACACGCGCGGTAGCAGAGAGGCCGCGCGCGGCAAGCAATCGGGTCGAACTCAGGAAATTCAGCGTCTTATTGGACGTTCTTTGCGTGCTGTGGTCGATCTCAAGAAGCTGGGCGAACGTCAGATCACCTTGGACTGCGATGTTATCCAGGCCGACGGTGGTACGCGCACAGCCTCGATTTCGGGCGCATGGGTCGCCCTGCGTCTCGCCGTGAACAGCCTGATCGCTTCGGGGGACCTCAAAGAAGATCCGATCACAGCGCAGGTCGCAGCCATCTCCTGCGGGATATATAAGGGCACGCCGGTCCTCGATCTCGACTATCCCGAGGATAGCGATGCCGATGCTGATGCAAACTTTGTGTTGATTTCGGGCGGACAGATTGCGGAAGTTCAAGCCACCGCTGAAGGCGCGACCTACGATGAAGAAGGCCTTCTACGCCTCCTGCGTCTCGCCAACATTGGCTGCGACGGCATCTTCAAGGCACAATTGGAAGCGGTAAAATGACACGAAAGCTGGGTGGCGGGTCGCTTGTGATCGCGACCCACAATTCGGGGAAACTCAAAGAGATTTCCGCGTTGCTTGACCCTTACGGAATGAAGTGCATTTCGGCGGGTTCTCTGGGCCTGCCGGAACCTGCCGAAACGGGTGCAACTTTCGCTGAGAACGCCCTTATCAAAGCGCGCGCGGCGGCGGAGGCTTCGGGCTTGGCCGCGCTTGCCGACGATAGCGGCCTCGGTGTTGATGCTCTCGGCGGGCGTCCCGGCGTATACACTGCGGATTGGGCCGAGCGGCAATGGTTCGAAGGGGAGCCAGGCCGCGACTGGTACATGGCGATGGGCAAGGTCGAAGGCTTCTTGCAACAGCAAGGCGTCGGAACTGATCGTTCGGCAGCGTTCCACTGTGTGCTGGCGCTCGCTTGGCCAGACGGTGAGCATGTTGTTTATGAAGGCAAGTGCTCAGGTTCGCTGACATGGCCACCACGCGGTGAGATGGGCTTCGGATATGATCCGGTCTTCATTCCTCGCGGTGCGGAGCAGACTTTCGCCGAAATCGAACCGTCAGAAAAACACGCGATCAGCCACCGCGCCGACGCATTTGCCAAACTTGTCGCGGATCAATTCGGCGTCTGACTAGTAGGCAAACCGACCGACGAAGTTGCCCGGTGGACTGTAGCGGCAGACGAGAACATCACGGCCATTACCGGTAGCGATCCCGCATCCCAGCTTGGTTGTCTCGCGCCAGATGACCTGAGTGTAGTGCCCGACATCCTGCCAGCGCCCCGTGTTGCTCACATATGGGAAAGCGGCGTGGATGTAATACTGTTTCTCATCGATCCAACCGGCGGCCATTCGCTCGTAAGAAAATGCTCCTTGCGTACCTGCCCACAGGTTTTCGCCTTGGCCGACACGGGTGCTGCCTGCGCTGTGTTCAAATCTACCACTTGACGCCAATTCCTCGGCATATGCTAGAGCCTGTGCGTTGAGATCATCATCAAGGACAAGCGCAGGAGTGCCCACCTCTTGGCGGGCTGCGTTATGGTCGCGCAACATTACCTCAAGCATTTGCTCCTGACGCGACGATGCGGTGCCAGTCGTTGGCGAAGGACTTGGGGTTGGAGAAGGACTTGGGCTCGGGCTCGGGGAAGGCGATGGGCTTGGCGAAGGCGCCACTGCACCGGAATTGCCGCTATGAGCTGGTCCATCGCCCCCGCCGCAACCGGACAGCGCACTCGCCATCGAAACAATCATTATACCGGTCGTGTAGAACATTTTTGGGCCCGTTTTCATGCATCTGCCTTTGACTGACCATGTGAAAGATCGATTGAACAATCATGCTTAATGTCCGTTAGTCAAAACCATTGGGCTCGCTTTTCTCACCGCTGGTGGTTTGTCGGGTCATTTACCGGGACAAACTGATCGATTGGCTTTTTCACCCGCGCATCGCATAGGGAGAATGTGGCGAAAGCACTCTATATCCACTGGCCCTTCTGCGCGAAGAAATGCCCCTATTGCGACTTCAATTCGCATGTCCGCGACACTGTTGACGTGGGTGTTTGGGAAGCATCTTTGCTCGCCGATATGCGGGCGGAGGCTAAGGTCGCTAGCGGTGAAACGCTTTCCTCGATCTTCTTTGGAGGGGGGACGCCGTCTCTGATGCCACCTGCATTGGTGGGCTCGCTGCTTGCCGAAGCAGAGGCATTGTGGGGTTTCGATGAGGGCATCGAGATCACCCTTGAGGCCAATCCATCCTCTGTAGAAGCAGCCAATTTCGCCGCGTTGGCAGGTGCGGGCATCAATCGCGTATCGCTCGGCGTGCAGTCTTTGGACGACGAAACTTTACGTTGGTTAGGGCGACTTCACGGGAGCCTAGAAGCACTGAACGCGCTTGAGACAGCGCAAGAACACTTCAAGCGCGTCAATTTCGACCTGATTTATGCCCTCCCCGATCAGACACCCGCGCAATGGCAATCGCAGCTGGAAACAGCTCTAAAATTCGGCACTTCTCATTTATCGCTTTACCAACTCACAATCGAACCGGGCACAAGGTTCGCAACAGATGTGCGGCGCGGCATTTTTGAACCGCTTGATGATGACGCCGCAGCAGAATTGTTTTCGCTTACGCAGGAATTGACTGAGGCGGCGGGGCTACCCGCCTACGAAACCAGCAACCATGCGCGTGTTGGCGAGGAAAGCCGGCACAATCTCACCTATTGGCGATATCAGGATTACGCGGGCATCGGTCCGGGCGCGCATGGCAGACGCGGTGGTTTTGCGACCACACGGCACAAGAAGCCCGAGAATTATCTGACTGCCGTGAAAGACCGCGGTCACGGTATTGCGGAACAGCGGATGCTTTCCGCCAGCGACCAAGCTGCCGAAGCCTTGCTAATGGGTCTGCGCCTTACCGAGGGGATTGACCTTACATACATGGCAGAGCGTTTCGGATTGCCCGCTGCAGCTTTGATCAAATCCGACAAGTTTGAGCAATATCGCGACCTCGGCCTGATGTGGGCTGATCAAGGACGGATCGGCGTTATGCCCGCTGGTCGTCCGCTTCTCGACGGACTTCTCGGAGAGATCGTCGCCGATACGTTGGTGGAGGCATGAGCCGCGAAGACATCCTCGGCGCGTGGCACTCATTTCTCACTGATAGCAAGCGGCGATCCCCGCATACCGTCCGCGCCTACACATCGGCGGCGCAGCGCATTATCGTGGCCAAGGATATTTCCAGTTTTGCGGAGGTCGCATCGCTCGAAGCGCATGATTTGCGCGCGCACCTCGCCTCGCGCCGGGCCGAGGGACTGGCCAATACCAGCGCCGCGAGAGAGTTGTCCGCGCTGAAAGCCTTCATCGCATTTGCCCGCAGCGAAAGCGGCGATCCCGATCCATCTGCGCCCCGCGTTCGCGGCCCCCGGCTCAAAAAAGGGCTGCCCCGCCCCATTACGCCCGACGAAGCCGTCAACATCGCCGATATGGTGGACGACACCGCGAGCGACGATTGGGTCGGCGCAAGAGATCGCGCAGTGCTGCTGCTGATGTACGGATCAGGCCTGCGAATTGCCGAGGCCCTGTCTCTCAATGGCGGCGATGTCCCTCTGGGAGAAACCCTTCAGGTGACGGGGAAAGGCGGCAAGCAGCGCGTCGTGCCGCTCCTGCCAATAGTACGGGAAGCCGTATCAGAATATGCCAGCGCCTGCCCCTACCCCCTCGCGCCGAAAGAACCCTTGTTCCGCGGCGCAAAAGGCGGAGCGTTGTCTCAGGGCATGGTGCAAAAGGCGATGGCAAAGGCGAGGCGGGCGCTTGGCTTGCCCGACACCGCGACACCGCACGCATTGCGGCATTCCTTCGCCACGCATTTGCTCAGCGCCGGAGCGGATTTGCGGAGTTTACAGGAGCTATTGGGCCACGCCTCGCTGGGATCAACGCAGATTTACACCAAGGTCGATGCGGCCGGCTTGCTGGAGAATTATCGAAGTGCGCATCCTAGGGCGGGGAAGGGTTAGGTTGAAGTAGAAAGCGGACGTTCCGCTAACGACCCACTTGCGGGCATTCACAACTGCACTAAAATCGAAACCCATGGCTCTGCACGCAGGATTATTGGACATCTTGAGGTTCTTCGCTTCGTCTGCGGACGAACAGATTGTCTATCTCACAAGTCGAGAATGGGACAACAAAGATGAACTTGACGAGCTGATTGATGATTTTTTTGAGGAGCTGGTCCCAATAATGGATGCTAAGGATCAGTGGCGATCACAGTATCCATACATCAGTAAACTCTACGACACGTTCCCCGATAAGTGGGAGGAGGACGAGACTGTAAGCTCCATCGCAGCTCTGAAGAGTGGCGCATTTTGGCAGAGTATAAGGGCAATCGCGAAGTCAGCTCTTGTGCAGCAGTAGACTTTATCGGATGCCTGCCCCCACCTCTGAGAACAGACATAGTCGTGTCCAACCATGCTAGGTAAAAGCCGACTTAACCGGCCAACCGCGCCTCAATCGCATCCCAGATCATGCCCGCCGTATCCGTCCCATTAAACTTATCAATCGCCACAATCCCCGTTGGCGATGTGACGTTGATCTCGGTCAGCCATTTGCCGCCGATTACGTCGATGCCTACGAATGTTAGGCCGAGTCTTTTCAATTCCGGTCCCATCGCGTCGCATATTTCCTGCTCGCGCTCGGTTAGCCCCGTCGCTTCTGCGCTGCCGCCCATTGCCAGGTTGCTGCGGAACTCTCCCTCGCCCGGAATACGGTTGATCGCGCCTGCGACTTCTCCGTCGATCAGGACGATACGCTTATCGCCTTCGGCCACTTCGGGGAGGAACGGTTGAACCATATGCGGCTCTGGCCATGTCTGGTTGAAGACTTCAAACAATGCGGTGAGGTTGTCGCCGCTATCCGGCACGCGGAAAATTGCCTTGCCGCCATTGCCGTGGATCGGCTTTACGACGACCGCGCCGTGCTCTGCCATAAAGCGCTTAACCTCATCGGGTGAACGCGTGATCAGTGTCGGCGGCATGAAACGGCGATAATCCAGCACCATCACCTTTTCAGGCGCATTGCGGACATTGGCGGGGTCATTGACCACCAAAGTCTCGTCCTTGATCCGCTCAAGCAGGTGGGTCGCGGTGATATAGCCCATGTGAAACGGGGGATCCTGACGCATCAGGATCACATCGATATCTTTGCCGAGATCGAGCCGCTGCATCTCGCCTTTCGCAACGTGATCTCCAACAACGCGCTGCAACTTCACAGGTGCGCATTCGGCAAAGAGGCGGTCATCCGCATCCAGTGTTAAGCTTTCGACGTGGTATTCAAAAACTTCGTATCCGCGCTCCTGCGCCGTAAGCATCAGGGCAAAGGAGCTGTCGCCAGCGATATTGATATCTTCGATTGGGTCCATCTGGACCGCGACGCGCAAGGTCATGCGGAAATCCTCTGGTCTTTACCTTTAGGGTTGAAACGCGTTGGTGATGTGGCGTGGCCGGGTGCCGGGTGCAAGGAGGATCACGTCGATCCGCAAATCATCATCCGGTTCGGCATGCTCGTGAGCGACAACTTCGGCCGCAGCAGCAACTCGCAAAAGACGGCGTTCATCAATCGCCGTATCGAGATCGGCGGCACGTTTGCGCCATTTTACCTCGATAAAGGCGGTGAGGCTGTCTTTTCGAGCGATCAGATCAATCTCGCCAACGGGTGTTTTGACCCGCTCGGCCAGAATTTGCCAACCTTGCTGCGCGAGCCATTGCGCCGCCTGCACCTCTCCTTCGCGCCCCTTACGCTCCGCAATTTCGCGCTTCGCAGTCACAGCGATTTCAGCTCGACTGCTCGGGAATACAGTGCCTGCCGGTCGAGACCGGTTGCTTTCGACACTTTGGCAGCGGCCTTGCTCGGGCTCATTTCCTCCAAAGCTTCGCGCAGCAACGCATCCGGATCGGACAACAGCGTCTTTTCACCCGGCGGCCCGATCAGCAAAACGATCTCGCCCTTCGGAGGACGGGCGGCATAATGTTCCGCAAGCTCGCCAGCGGTTCCAGTGCGGCATTCCTCGTGCAGTTTGGTCAATTCTCTTGCCACGGCGACCTCTCGATCAGGCCAAAATTCGGCAATCGTGCGCAGGCTACGCTCAAGGCGCGGGCCGGTCTCATAAAATATTAGGGTGGCACCAATCTCGCCAAGCTCCGACAAAATGTCTCCGCGCGCTTTCTCTTTCACCGGCAGAAAGCCTGCAAACAAGAACCGGTCATTCGGAAGTCCGGCGAGCGTCAGGCCAGTGATCGCTGCGCAAGCGCCGGGAAGGCTGGTGACGGCAATGCCAGCATCACGGGCGTCGCGGACCAATCGGTAACCCGGGTCCGAGATTAAAGGCGTCCCCGCATCGCTTACCAAGGCAACCGGCTGAGAGCGGGCCAAGTCGATCAAACTCTGCCTTTGTCGGTCCGAAGCGTGATCGTCATATCGCTGCATCCGTGTCGACACACCGCAATGTTTGAGCAATTTGCCTGTTACACGAGTGTCTTCGCAGGCGATTATCTCGCACCGGCGCAGCACGTCGACAGCACGAACCGTTACATCGCCAAGATTGCCAATCGGCGTCGCTACAATATAAAGCCCCGGTTTTAGAGGTTTACTAAGGGCTGATTCAGGATCGGGCGTGTTCATATGTCCCCATCTTTGGAGCAGCGATCAGGGGTCGGCAAGAATGAAGAGTTTGGGCACAACAATTTCGCGCGTATTTTCGAAGCGCGGGCTCGCCATTGCGGGCACAGCTCTGCTGCTCGGTGGGTGCTCGGTCATTCCGAAAACCGGTCCGTCGCAGACCACAGGCCCGGTCGCCACACCGACGCCAGAACCTAGCGCGACCGCACTGCCCAGCGATGCAACGCGGCACCGTGTTGCTTTGCTTGTCCCAATGGGCGGCAACACCTCTGCTGTGGGACAGTCGCTTGCCAATGCGACAACAATGGCATTGCTCGATACCAACGCAAACAATCTGCGCATCACGACCTATGATACATCCAAAGGCGCAGGCGCAGCAGCCCGCCGTGCCATTGCAGACGGTAACAAGCTGATCCTCGGCCCGCTTTTGGCTGAAAATGTGCCGGCGGTTCAGGCCGCGGCCCGCCCAGCCAAGGTTCCAGCCATTGCGTTCTCGAATGATACCCGCGTCGCAAGTGCGGATGTCTTTCTGATGGGGCATGTTCCAGAACAATCCATCCGCCGCTCGGTCGCCTATGCTCGGGCACGCGGATCAAACAACTTTGCGGCACTCGTTCCGGAAGGCACCTACGGGCAGCGATCTTTTGATGCGCTGACTAGTGCCCTTAGCGACTACGGCGGCAACTTGATCGGTTCGGCGCAATATGCGCGCGGCAACACATCAATTGTAAGCGCGGCTCAGCGCCTTCGGGCAGCTGGCGGATATGATACAGTGCTGATCGCCGATGGCGCGCGCCTTGCAGTTCAGGCTGCGGGCGAAGTGCGAAGCAGCGGAGCAGAAGGAACGCGGATTCTCGGAACCGAATTGTGGAGCGGCGAGTCCGTTCTCACTCGCTCTGGCGCAATCAACGGTGCTATCTTCTCGGCAGTGTCCGATGGCCGCTACAAACGTTTTGCCGACAGTTACGAAGCGCGCTTTGGCAATAAACCGTATCGTATTGCGACGCTGGGATATGACTCGGTGCTGCTGACCCTCCGCGTGGCCCGGGACTGGCGTGTAGGGCGAAACTTCCCGACTTCGATGATGTTCGACCGGGGCGGTTTCCTAGGCGTTGACGGACCGTTCCGATTTGGAAGAGATGGTATCGCGGAACGAGCGCTGGAAGTCCGTGAAGTGCGCAGCAACTCTGTTGTACCTGTTGAAGCGGCACCAACAAGCTTCGGCGGCTAAGCTGGTTCATTAAAACCGGAGCAAAACAGGCTGCGCTCGCTTGTGAGCGCGGCCTTGCGTGTCCATATCGGATATATGTCCGACGATCTGTTTGAAAATACGCCCACATCCAGCGGCGATTATGATTCATCTTCCATCGAGGTGCTGGAGGGTCTTGAACCCGTTCGCCGCCGCCCAGGGATGTATATTGGCGGCACGGATGACCGCGCCCTGCACCATCTCGCCGCCGAAGTTCTCGACAATTCGATGGACGAGGCTGTCGCAGGTCACGCCAACCGCATTGAGATGCGTTTGGAGGAAGGCAATCGTCTGACCATTTCGGACAATGGCCGCGGCATTCCGGTTGATGAACATCCCAAGTTTCCGGGCAAGTCCACGCTCGAAGTGATCCTTTCTACGCTTCACTCGGGCGGCAAATTTTCCGGCAAGGCATACGCAACTAGCGGTGGTTTGCACGGCGTCGGCGTGAGTGTCGTGAATGCGCTCTCATCTGATACTCGGGTCGAGGTTGCCCGAGACAAGAAACTGTTCGCGCAAGAATTTGCCAAGGGTCAAACCCTCGGGAAATTGCAAGAACTGGGCGCGGCCCCCAACCGCCGCGGCACGCAAGTCAGCTTCACACCGGACACAGAAATATTCGGCGATAGGCAGTTCAAGCCGCACCGCCTATTCAAGCTGGCTCGCTCAAAGGCATACCTGTTTGCAGGCGTTGAAATCCGCTGGAAATGCGCAGAAAGTCTAACCAGCGAAGACGTACCGGCAGAAGCAACTTTCAAATTTCCCGGCGGTCTTGCCGATCATTTGCGTGAACAGATCGGCGGACGCGAATGCGTTACGGCCGAACCGTTTGCCGGCAATCAGGAGTTTCCCGAGAACGCCGAGGGTCAGGCACAGGGCAAAGTCGAATGGGCCATTGCGTGGCCGCTATTTTCCGACGGTTCGACGAGCTGGTATTGTAACACCGTTCCAACGCCCGATGGCGGAACGCATGAACAAGGCTTGCGGGCTGCACTTACCAAAGGACTTCGCGGCTTTGGCGAACTCACTGGCACGAAAAAAGCCAAGGACATCACCGCCGATGATGTGATGACCGGCGCCGAGATTATGCTCAGTGTCTTTATCCGCGATCCGCAATTCCAGTCCCAAACGAAGGATCGCCTGACTTCACCGGAAGCAGCACGCCTTGTCGAGAATGCTGTCCGCGATCATTTCGATCACTTCCTCACCGACAATATGGAGCGCGGCAAAGCGCTGCTTGGCGAGGTGATGGAGCGAATGGACGAGCGCTTGCGCCGCAAGCAGGAACGCGAAGTCAAACGCAAGACCGCAACCAATGCTAAGAAACTTCGCCTACCCGGCAAACTCACGGATTGTTCCGGCGAAACCGATAAAGAAACCGAACTGTTCATCGTCGAAGGCGACTCCGCTGGCGGCAGCGCAAAGCAAGCGCGGGATCGCAAGACACAAGCGATCCTTCCGATCCGGGGTAAAATCCTAAACGTCGCGAGCGCCACTGCGGACAAGATCCGGGCGAATGCCGAAATCGCCGATCTTGGCCTCGCGCTCGGTTGCGGCACGCGAAAAGACTGCGACGCAGAGGCCCTGCGCTATGACCGCGTAATCATCATGACCGATGCCGATGTTGACGGCGCGCATATTGCGACACTGCTGATGACGTTCTTCTTTCAAGAAATGCCTGACCTCGTGCGCAAAGGGCATCTATTCCTTGCGCAGCCTCCGCTCTACCGTCTGACAGCGGGCAAGGAGAGCCGGTATGCGCGCGATGACGAGCACCGGGCCGAACTGGAAGCAACCGTGTTCAAAGGCAAGAAAGTCGAAGTCGGCCGGTTTAAAGGCCTCGGCGAAATGAACCCTCAGCAGCTTCGTGAAACAACGATGCACCCCGATACCAGATCGCTCATTCGGATCACGCTTCCGCCTGAGTTCGAAGATCGTGCTGCTGTAAAAGAGCTGGTTGACCAGCTTATGGGCCGTAACCCGGAACACCGGTTCAATTTTATCCAGAACCGCGCGGGTGAGATGGACCGCGATATGATTGATGCTTAACGGCGACGACCGAAAGTACCCTGACCCGCGCGAGGAAGACATTTACGCGGGTGACCGCCGGATTTCGCGTCCTGACGTCTCGCTTCCAGATTGGGAAGTTCCCGACACCGCTTACCGCCCTATACCAATCGTCTGGTTCACCGGCGCTTTTATGGTCCAGTTGATCGCGATCACAGTTTTTCTGTTCGCTCTGGCTTCACAAGAGCCGTGGTTGACCGTTGTCATGTCCGCTCTTGCCACCGGAGCGATTGGCAAATGGACATGGGATCGCGGCATGGGAACAGCCGGACTTGGATGGAGATCTGCAACGGTGATCATGCTCGTCTTCAACATGATGTTCGCGGTCTCGGCCTCTCATATCTTTTAAAAATCTGATGCCGCTTTGTAAGAAATTCGAAGCGGAACAGACTAAAGGGGTATGAGCAAGCAAGCAGAAGCCCTTTACCGCGAAGCCGGAGAGAAATTCGCCCCGGCCATTGCGCGTCTCGCGAGGGCTGTCGAGCGCGATGCGGAAAAGGCGCGCGACCTAGAACAGGATATCCACTGCGCGATCTGGAGCAGCCTTGTGCGCTTCAAAGGCGAAAGCACGTTGAAAACGTGGGTCTATCGGGTCGCGCACAATGTCGCCGCCGATCACATAGCAACTGAGGCGCGCGGGCCGAAAAAGGTGCCGCTTGAAGAAATTGAAACGCTTCCCGCCACCGGCAACCCGGAAAAGCAAGCGGCCGAGCGGCACGCGCTTGGGCAGATCACCACACTGATCCGCGAGCTCCCACCGCTGGACGCACAGGTCATCATCCTATGGCTGGAAGGCGAAAGCGGCGCGGATATCGCCGATATTACAGGCCTTTCAGCCAATGCGATCAGTGTTCGCATTCACCGCATCAAGACGCTGCTTGCAGCGCATTTTTCCAGTCCTGAAAGCAAAGGAGCCTCGTTATGAACACTCCCCCCCTTCCCGAATGGTGCGAAGCCGCACCCGAAGCAGCGTTTAGCCCGCCAACGGATTGCGCAGCACGTGCGGATAGGTTTGAGCGTAGGATCAAACGGCGGAACATTGTCGAATATGCTGCCGGCATCATCGTCGCTATCGTCTCCGGCGTCGGCGCTATCGCATTTCTACGTGAGGGCGAAGGCCTTCTCAGTATCGCCATGGCGCTGATGGCTTTGGGCGCGGTTACAGTCATGTGGGGCCTTTATCGGCGCGGCAGCAATCTCATCCGTCGTCCCGAGGATCAGTGCCTCACGCACCTTCGGCGGCAATACCAACGGCAGTATGATGCTCTGCGCTCTGTCCCTCGATGGTATCTCGCGCCATTGGTTCCCGGCTTGGCGATGCTTTATGCTGTAAGATTGTCGCAATCCGCACAGCAAATCGGATGGGCTGAGGCCGCATCCCAAGCCATCATCCCGGTCACCACGTCAATTGCAGTTTTCGCGGGCGTGGCGCTGCTCAATTGGTGGGCCGCTCAAGGGTTGAAGAGCAAACTCTCATCTCTCAACTCACTGGCATAAGTGGCCTTTCTGGATTAGCATTTTGGGAATTCGGAGGACAAAGATGAAGCCGCTTAAATCAGTCAGCACAGCGTTGGCATTGTTATTAACGTTCGCATTCGCTCCAACAACTCCGCTTGCTGCGCAAGATGGTGCAGCACCCGACCAAGCAGAATTGGCGCCAATCCAGATGCGCAGCGAACAAGTCATCGCCCTGCTCAACGGCGAATTGGATGTTCCGCTGGAAGAGATCTTCACCGATGGTTTCTTGCAAGCCGTACCGGAGGCGCAACTCAAGGGATTATCAACCCAGCTGACCACGCAATTTGGCCGCGCAGTGTCCGTTGAAAAGCTAGCTCCTCCCGCCGGCATCCGATCAGCATTGGCCATCCGCATGGAGCGCGCGATTGGCAGAGGCGGCATCGCGATCGATCCGAATGATGATAACCGCATCAGTGAATTGCTGTTTCGAAGCTTTGATCCAATCGATGACTCTGTCGAGAAGATCACTGCGGACCTCAACGCCCTTCCCGGCAAAGTCGGTGTGTATTTTGGCCCAATCGACGGGGAGAACCCGATCATAGGCGTGAACACAGACGACCAATTTGCAATCGGATCGACCTTTAAAGTCTATGTGCTCGCGGCGCTGAACCGTCGGATCAAAAGCGGGGAGGAATTCTGGGATACCACGACCGACCTTTCCATTGCCCGCCGCAGTTTCCCGAGCGGTATGATGCAAGATTGGCCAAATCCCGCGCCCGTTACTCTGCAAACACTGGCGACTATGATGATCTCGATCAGCGACAATACCGCGACCGACGCGCTTATGCGCCATGTTGGAGTCGACGCTGTCATCGATGAAATGATTGCGAGCGGCCATTCTCAACCGCAGAGAAACGTACCGTTTCTAACAACCCGGGAAATGTTCGCACTCAAAGCTGCTGGTGATGAAACCCTTACTCGTTTTCGAGCTGCTCCGGTTTCTGAAAAAGCCGAAATTCTTCGTCAATTGAACGATAGCGATCTGGACGTGAACCTTGTTCAATCCGCGTTTTCGGGTGGTCCGGTGGCTTTGGATGTCGAGTGGTTTGCGAGCCCGAATGACCTGCGCAAGCTCTACGTCCATATGCTAGATCAAGGCTCCGACGTCCCATTGAAGGTCATGAGTGTGAACCCGAGCATGGCAGACAATGGCTGGCAGAACTGGTCCAGAGCGCACTACAAGGGAGGCTCAGAACCCGGCGTGCTCAACCTCACTTGGCTTCTCTATAACCGCGCTGGTTTCCCTTATGTCTTGACACTCAGCTGGAACAATCCGGATGCGAATGTCGATGAAACCGCACTTGAACTGCTTGCTCAAAGGATCATGGCACTCCCACTTTGATGATTGTTGAGCAATGGCGCATATCGGCCCTCTTGCGCGCTTGGCCTGTGCGCCCTATCGCGCTTTGAAAATAAGTTTCGAATGCGGACTAATCAAAGGGACACCATGACCGACCAGCAGAGCTTTGACGGAACCAGCGACTACATCGCGACTGACGATCTTAAAGTTGCGGTGAACGCTGCCGTAACTCTGCGCCGCCCGCTTTTGGTCAAAGGCGAACCGGGAACGGGTAAAACTGTTCTGGCGCACGAAATCTCCAAAGCTCTCGGCGCGCCGATGATTGAGTGGAACGTCAAATCGACCACCAAAGCGCAGCAAGGTCTGTATGAATACGATGCGGTTGCCCGTCTGCGCGATGGTCAGCTCGGCGAAGAACGCGTCCACGACATCCGTAACTACATCAAGAAAGGTAAGCTTTGGGAGGCATTCACGTCGCCCCAGCTGCCTGTCCTATTGATCGATGAAATCGACAAGGCCGACATCGAATTCCCGAACGACCTGCTTCAGGAACTCGATCGCATGAGCTTTGACGTTTACGAAACGCAAGAGCGCATCGAAGCCAAAGAGCGCCCGATTGTGGTAATTACGTCGAACAACGAGAAAGAATTGCCGGACGCATTCCTGCGTCGCTGCTTCTTCCACTACATCAAGTTTCCCGATCGCGAGACAATGCAATCGATCATCGATGTGCACTATCCGGGAATCCAGAAGACGCTCGTTAAGAAAGCAATGGATATCTTCTACGAACTGCGTGAAGTTCCAGGACTGAAGAAAAAACCTTCGACTAGCGAACTACTCGACTGGCTCAAACTTCTAATGAATGAAGATATGCCACTCGAAACTCTACAAGATTCCAATCCAAACAATGCAATACCGCCACTTCACGGCGCACTGCTCAAGAACGAGCAAGACGTGATGATGTTTGAACGGCTTGCATTTATGGCGCGCCGCAACCCGACTTAAGCACAGCGCCAGCTTTTTCATTTTAACCGGACAGCGTTGCTTTTTCCGGTCAATTTGTATTGTATAGTCTACTTCGTGGGTAGGGAGTGGGGCTATGGAACTATTTGCACAATACAATTCAAAGCGCGGGCTGATCGTTACTTTGCTGGGCAGCGCCAGTTTGCTGGCGGCGTGTAGCGCGGAAACGGACGCAGACAGCGAGACGTCTGGTGATATTGCATTCTGCACCTCCCCCGCCCCGATGCCCGCCGGTTTTGGATATCCCGTATCCGAAACAGAGATCGCCGAATGGGTGGCTAACCGCGACGAACAAGCCGCTCGTGCGCATGGCTGGAAACTGTTCGCAGGCCTGCAAACCGAAGCGGGCGATGCTTGGGTCTGGCGCAGCTGGTGCACCGAAACCCAAGCCTTTGCCGTAACAGGCGATGATCCCGCAACCGATACCGGCACCGGTAAGCAGGCAATGCTTGCTGCTCAAAGCGAGGCACCGATGCGGGCTTTCAAGCTCGACAACGGACTGACCAGCGGCGAGGAACCGATCAATTTTGATGACGCACCGACATATGCTGTTCCGCAGCCGGTGCTGGACAAATATGCAGGCTCGGAATGCTTGGTTGCGGCCGCAGGGAAGCCGCCGAGCCTCGCCAATGGTCCGACTTTCCAGAACAATGGCGATATCCTGATCGCGGGCGTGACTTACAATGCATCTGCATTTGACTGGATCCGCGAAACCAAGATCTACGACGCATCGGTTTTGCAGGGGATGCGCCCTGCGTCCGATATGACGAAGCAGATTGATCCGTTCCCAAATGAGGCAATCGCGCTGAAACCAATGCTCTGGCCCATCAAAGGCTCCGGTTACACAGCGGTGCCCGTTTGGGATGATCTTTCAGAAGATTATGGTCGATATTCCGGGTTTGAAATTCAATCTCAATGGCCGCGCGCTGTTGCTGTGACCACATCGGTCAATTCCGATGAGCCTGTCACAGTTACTATGCTCGAACAGGCAGGTGTTACCCAGAAAGTGGGCGGTGAAACAAAACCCCTTGGTCCAAACGTTTATGACGTCGCGGCTCCTGTGAGCGTTGACGATTTCTACAATTTCACGCCAGACTTGGCCAAAATCGACCAATGCGACAATGCGCTGCTCGATTTCTCGGCCTATTATGCTTTTGGCAGAATGTTCGAACAGGGCGACATGCTCGCTCTGGTTGCGATGCACATCCAAACCAAAGAACAACCAAGCTGGACGTTTCAATCAATCTGGTGGAGCGACAGGCCTGATGATGGCCCATATGCAGTAGACCGCCCCGACATTCCTAACGCTAGCGGGCCATGGCAAAACTATTTGATGGCATCGACATACGGTTGGCCAGAAGTCGAAGGCGGTAACACTTGGCCTATCGCTTACAACCCATACATCGAATTGGCGGCCGCTCACCCGATCAAAACAAACTGCCAGAATTGTCATCAGCGCGCTTCGTTTCCCGGTCAGAAAGACAACTATCTGCAAACGGGTGGCCCGGGCGCGTTGGACGTGTTCACCTATGACGGAAATGACATTTTTGCCGGCCTGATCGGTACAGATGCCCTGTGGTCAATCTCTGACAGGGCGATCTGTCCCGATGGCAATAGGCCGCCCTGCAAAGTTGATTAGTCAGTCAAAGCTGTAGGCAATCTCAAAGTCGCCCCAACGGCGGCCTTTGATGAAGAGCGGAATGTAAACATTGCGTACGACGATATAGCGTTCTCCGTCGCCTTCCTGACGGTAAACCGCCATCATGTACGGCGCATTGCTCTTTTTAGCCGCGACATCGCAACCTTCGAGCAATATGCGGCCGTTGCGACAATATGCCGTGTCATGCGCAACATCACCCGTGGGCTTACGAGATTTGGCGCTAAGATGTGTCGGCAGGAAACCGTTCATGTCGGTGCACGCAGCGGCAATCACCTGGGGATCGCTTGCATGGGCCGCATCCAATAGCTCTTGCCAGTTCTCGTCCGCCCATTCCGACAGATTTGTCCGATACAATTGCGGGTTTGTTCCTGCTACTTCGACGTAATCCTGATCGAAGAACGCTGTTTCCGAAATCTTGCCTTCATCAATGGCATTTTCGGCGCGGTCGACAATTCCAGCCAACATTTGCTGTGCGCGATCAACCATTGCGCTGTCCTGCGGCGAGAGGCCGGCATGAACGATCCTGTCGAACATTTCGCTTGCCGTCAGTTCCAGCTCTTCCATCTTGCCATGCGCGCCCTCGAGCTGCTCCTCGTTGGTTCGCGCAGCTTTATCGAAGCTTATCAATACGTCCTGTACGGCATCAACATGGCTGCTGATGGTTCCGGTCGAGCGGGCGATGACATCATTCTGTTTGTCAACTTCTTCAACCAGTTCCCCGACGCTCGAAATCGTGCTCTCGATACGAGAGACTGACGCCTTTGCTTGACTGCTTGCCTCCGAACCGGCCTCGATACGGCCAATGACTTCGCCTGCTTCCGCACCCAGCGCTTCGACAGTCTGCGAAATCTCTTCGGTCGCCTTGCGCGTATCATTGGCAAGGCTCTTTACCTCGCTTGCGACAACCGCGAACGTCCGGCCTGCATCGCCAGCACGCATGGCCTCGATGGTTGCATTAAGGGCAAGAATGTTCGTTGTTTCAGCAATATCATCAATGTCTTGTGCGCTACGGCGAACCTGCTCCATCGCTGCGGAAAAGCTCGTCACATGTTGGCCCAGAGTATCGACCAATTCGAGCAGACCGTTGATCTGCCCCAATGACGACTGGATCAATGCGGTGCCTTCACCAAGACGCTCAATCGCACGCTCAGACAGCAGGCGGGCTTCGTCGCTTGCCTCGGACACCAGAGCCTGATCGGCCTCAAGAGCCGCGACCGTCCCGCGAAGAGCCTCGTGCTCTTCACGCAAGGTTTCGGATGACTTGATAACTTTTTCAACAACACCAGCAACGTCGGTGCAACCCACCGTAACGGCTCCGCAGCTTTCTGGAATTTTATCGAGTGCAGATGCGCTCGCAGTATCGATAGTAATCGGCTTCATTTTGCGCCCGCTTTGTTTGGGAATTGATTATGCTGATGGTGAGTAAGCGGTGATGGTTAGCGAAAGTTTAACTCAGCCTATCTGAATGCGGTTAAGGGCTGGAAACTGCCCATTTACGCAGCTACACGAAGTTATGTTTTTCAACTTTATGGATGAACTGCGCGAAGCAGGCATTGGCGCAAGTTTCAAAGAACACCTCACGCTTCTCGAAGCGCTTGAAAAAGACGTGATCGAGCAGACGCCCGAGGCTTTCTATTACCTGAGCCGCGCGACCTTTGTGAAAGACGAAGGGATGCTGGATCGGTTTGATCAGGTTTTTCACAAAGTTTTCAAAGGTATTATGTCCGATTATGCACAGAACCCGGTCGATATTCCTGAGGATTGGCTGAAGAACGTTGCCGAGAAATTCCTCACCGAAGAGGAAATGGCCGAGATCGAAAAGCTTGGCGATTGGGACGATATCATGGAGACGCTCAAGAAGCGTCTCGAAGAACAAGAAAAGCGGCATGAGGGCGGCAACAAATGGATTGGAACAGGCGGCACATCGCCGTTTGGTAACTCAGGTTACAATCCCGAAGGCGTGCGCATAGGCGGCGAGAGCAAGCACAAGCGGGCGATCAAAGTTTGGGAAAAACGGGAATTCAAGAACCTCGACAGCACTAAGGAGTTGGGCACCCGCAATATCAAAATGGCTTTGCGCCGATTGCGCCGATTTGCACGCGAAGGTGCGGCGGACGAGCTTGACTTAGACGCTACGATTGATGGCACAGCAAAGCAGGGTTGGCTCGATATTCACATGCGCCCTGAACGACACAATGCGGTGAAGCTGTTGCTGTTTCTGGATGTCGGCGGATCAATGGACCCCTTCATCAAGCTTTGCGAAGAGCTATTCAGCGCGGCAAACGCTGAGTTTAAAAACCTCGAATTTTTCTACTTTCACAACTGCCTTTATGAGGGTGTTTGGAAGGACAACAAGCGGCGATGGCAAGAGCGCACCAAGGTTTGGGATGTGCTCCACAAATACGGCCATGACTACAAAGTGATCTTTGTCGGCGATGCTGCGATGAGCCCCTATGAAATCACGCATCCCGGCGGCAGCGTTGAACATATGAACGAAGAAGCTGGTGCCGTGTGGATGCAGCGTGTCACGAACACATATCCGGCAACCGTTTGGCTTAATCCCGTGCCTGAAAAGCAATGGAGTTATTCGCAATCGACCAAGATGATGAAAGAGCTGGTCAATGATCGGATGTATCCACTGACGCTCGAAGGTCTGGAAGATGCCACGCGGGAGCTAAGCCGCAAGCAGGGGCACTGATACAGAATCGAGATTTTCTCCTGCTTGTGATAGTGAGCAATCTGACTGGGAGGTCGAAATGCACTTTTGGAAAATCCTTGGCATCGTACCGCTAATTTCAACTCAGTCTCTGGCTGCAGAGCCTGTTGTGCCATTGCCGCTCGACAACCCCGCTTTTATGCACCCTGCCAAGCCGTGGGTTTCAGTTGAAGATGCTGTGCAGGGGGATGCTGCCTACACTGTGCAAGAGGGCGTAACAAAAATTTCGCCACGAGATCAGCGTGTTTGTCAGGACTCTCTTTCAACTGCTCAGGATCAGGCGCAAGAATCTGTTGAACTCCCGTCGGTCAAGCCGGAGAAGATATCGCCGGATAAGCCTCATTTGATCTATGCAGTTGATCATAGGCAGAATGGTTGTTCCATGATGGTCATGAAGAGCATTCCAGGAGGTATAAGGCCGCTACCCGATAAGCCTGCTACTCCTCAGCTCCGCCATAAAGCCGAAACCGATTAATAAAGCAGGTGCTCCCGCACTGTCTGCACCCATGCCGCTTCGTCGTGTGAGGCAAGCGTTTCGAGATCATCGGGCGCCGAGTTCGGATCATCGACCCATTCGCGCAGCGACGGACCGCCGTTGATCACATCAATCGCAAGGACGTCGTTGGTGTATTCATACTTGAAGTCGGTCCCACGCCACAGCTCATAGGCGGGATAAAGCCGCCGGATCGCTTTGAAAGCCAGCGCTTGCAGTCGCCATGGTTTGAAAGCGTCGTGATCATAATGCGGACCTTCCGCGTGGATCATCAATGCATTACACAGCTTTCCTGAGTGCTTGTGAAAGGTCGGCTCAAACCAGCAATCGCGCAAGATGCACCCGTCCATCCAATGCGGGGCGATACTCTGCATCTCTTGAAGCACCGCCTTTGCATCGATGTCTGGCGCTCCAAAAAGCACTTCAAGCGGGCGCGTCGTCCCCCTGCCCTCGCTCACTGTAGCGCCCTCGATCATAACGGTCCCGGCATATGCGCGCGCCATGTTTACACTCGCGGCATTGGGTGAAGGATTGATCCACACTCGCGAAAGTGGCCAACCATGGCCTTCATCATCCGGTTTCCAGCCATCCATGGCCACAACACGATAGTTCACATCAAGATCAAAATGCGAAACGAACCAATGCCCCATCTCACCAAGGGTTAGCCCGTGCCGCATCGGCATCGGCGCCGCGCCCACGAAGCTTTCATTACCCGGCACGAGCAAAGTACCTTCGACGGGACGGCCCGCAGGATTGGGGCGATCCAGCACCCAGACATCTTTTCCGTGCTTTGCGGCCTCTTCAAGTAGGTAAAGCAGCGTCGTTACGAACGTGTAGATGCGGCAGCCGAGATCTTGCAGGTCGAATAGGAACACATCCGCGCTCGACATCATTTGCCCCGCAGGCCGGCGCACCTCCCCGTAAAGCGAGAAGATCGGAATGCCGTAATGCGGATCCATTTCATCCGCCGTTTCGACCATATTGTCCTGCTTATCTCCCTTCAGTCCGTGCTGAGGTCCAAACGCGCTGGAAATGTTAACGCCCGCTTCGATCAATGCGTCGAGGCTATGCGTCAGGCCTTCCGTTACACTCGCAGGATGGGCAACCAGAGCAACGCGCTTACCGTCGAGTTCGGAAAGCAGCTGAGGGTCGGCTAGGAGGCGATCAATTCCAAATTTCATGGTTGTTGGATTGGAACAGCGTAGTCACAAACGCAATGGTGTTTCAGCCAGTGCAAACACAAGAAAACCGGATCGTCGGAAATGTCGTGATCGAGCAAGTCCTATGGCGCTCGCCTGCGCAATGCACACGTCCTAGCGATCGACTATCATTGATCGGCACGCTTCGCTGTGAAATTCAGGCTTTCCAGGCGCAAATGCGAGCGCCCAGTATTGCAGCCCGCCATCCGCGTGTTCGACAACCGCGTTTAGGGCAACCTGCGCCGGAACAGCCAAATCGCACATGATCCCAGCTTTCAATACAAGCTCATGATCACTCTTCGAACAGGAGACTGACATGCCTGTAACGTCGCCATCGCGCATACCATCACGAAATCCGTCAAAGTCATAACAGGCCCACTGGCTGGAGGGTGACAGATTGAATTCCCGATAGCTTGATCCGCCAATCGGCTGCCAAAAAATTTCGAAGCAAGTCGACTTCCAAAGATTGTCCGTTCTTCCGGACGAGGAATAATCGGGCACTTTGATGCCTGCGATGGATCCGTCTAGCCGGAATTCCGCCTCGCAACCCATCATATTGGGCTGAAGGGACGCAGTAACGGAGCGGATCGGACCCAGATCACATGTCTGGTGGAGCATAAGCGGTTGCATCGGCGCACTATTGCCTTTCGAAAGTTGTCGGACAAGCCCTTCCCCCGTACAGCCCCCGCTGTTAAGCGCGAAACACTATGAACGAGAATTACGAATCCGATCTGCTGCGCCTTCTTGAAGAGCGCGGATACATCCATCAAGTCACCGACGCGGGCGCTTTGGACCAGCTTGCGCAGAAGAAGGTGATCCCAGGGTATATCGGTTTTGATGCGACCGCTCCGAGCCTACACATCGGGAGCCTAGTGCAAATCATGATGCTGCGCCGTCTTCAACAGGCGGGCCACAAGCCGATCGTCGTGATGGGCGGAGGAACCACCAAAGTTGGCGATCCCTCTGGCAAAGACGAAAGTCGTAAATTGCTGACCCCGGATGTGATCGACGAAAACATCGCATCCATACGAACGGTTTTTGAAAAACTGCTCACCTTTGGCGATGGGCCCACCGACGCCGTGATGGTCAACAATGACGAGTGGCTATCCCAATTGAGTTATGTCGAAATGCTCCGAGATGTAGGGCCGCATTTTACGATCAACCGTATGCTCACTTTCGATTCCGTCCGCCTGCGCCTTGACAGAGAGCAACCGCTGACCTTTCTCGAATTCAACTACATGATCCTGCAAGCTTACGACTTTCTTGAACTTGCCCGCCGTTATGACTGCCAATTGCAGATGGGCGGTTCGGATCAATGGGGCAACATCGTGAACGGCATGGAGCTGGGCCGCCGGATGGAACAGCGCGAGCTCTATGGTCTCACCACCCCGTTGCTCACCACTGCAGACGGCGCGAAGATGGGCAAGACAGCGGCTGGCGCTGTTTGGCTCAATGAAGACCAACTCCCGGCATATGACTTCTGGCAATACTGGCGCAATTGCGACGACCGGGATGTCGGACGTTTCTTACGTCTTTTCACAGACATGCCGCTTAATGAGATTGCGAAACTAGAGACGCTCGAGGGTGCGGACATTAACGATGCGAAAATCGTCCTAGCGAATGAAGTGACCAAGCTCGTTCGTGGTGAAGCAGCGGCTGTGGCTGCAGAATCTACTGCCAAGGAGACTTTCGCGGGCGGCGGCGCCGGTGAAGACCTTCCAACCTTGGCAGTCGGCGAGGATGGCATGCGGGTGGGCGCGGTGCTGACTGAGCTCGGCTTCACTGCATCAAACAAAGAAGCAAAGCGCAAACTTGCCGAAGGTGCAGTCAAGCTGGAGGATGAGGCGGTCAGCGATCCAGCATTTGTAGTCGCGCCAAAGGCAGGCCAAACCCTGAAATTAAGCCTTGGTAAGAAGAAGCACGCACTCGTCACTGTCTGACGTTCCCTACCCCGCGCATAACTTTCTCTTACGCAGCTTTACCAATTATCAGCCTTTCTCCCTCATTAGGGACGCTACGGAATGATTTTGGAGGGTCTTCGCCTGTGGCTGCCGGAGCAAATTTAAGCGTTACTGATCTGCGCCGTGCGGCGCGTCATCCGGTGGATTTTCCGGTTATTGTCGAGCATTTTCGGCATGGCGACCTGAACCTTCATATCAGCAATCTTTCCGCGCATGGCTTTATGGTCGATGATTCGGAGAACCTAGGTCGCGGCGATCGCGTTATGATTCGCCTACCTATCGTCGGACGTATTGAAGCCTATGTTATCTGGACCCGCGACAACCGCGCCGGCTTCCAATTCGAACGTATCATCCGGCTGGATGACTTCGTCGATATTATCGACACGTTGCAGCCGAATCCGCGCCTGCGCCGGAACCGCTAAGGCATAGCTGCCCTAATCGGTCGCACAGTTTAGCTGGGTTGGCAGCATCCCCGCAGCCTGTCATGGCGATGCTGTGACCGACACCGACGCCTCCTCACAAGTTCACCCGTTCCGGGTTCCTAATTTCCGCGCTTACTGGATAAGCCGCTTTTCAATGACGCTGGCGCAATACGCCATGCTCCTCATCATTGGTTGGCAGACATACAACATCGCGCGCGATGGCGGGATGAGTATCGCGGAGGCTTCAGGGCAATTGGCTCTCATCGGCCTACTACAATTCCTACCGCTTTTCGTTCTCACACCATTTTCGGGCTTAGCAGCAGACCGATTTGATCGGCGCGCTTTGGGGCGCCTTACAGTTTTGCTCCAATTGATCTGTGCTGCGGTGCTGGCCTGGACAACGTGGAACGGAGTGATTTCCATCCCGGTCTTGTTCGGCGTGGCGATCGTGCTCGGCATTGCGAGAGGCTTCGCTGGGCCTGCTCTGTCTGCACTCGCACCGAACCTGGTCCCGAAAGCCATATTGCCAACCGCAATCGCGCTCTCTTCGATCGCGTGGCAAGTGGGTATGATTGGCGGTCCTGCACTTGGCGGGTATCTCTACTCAATTGGTCCCGCCCTACCCTATGCGGTTGCAGCGGGTCTTTTTGCTGTCTCCATGGTCGCTCTCAGCCTCATTGGCAAAGTGCCCCAACCTGCCGTGAAGAAAGACCAGCGCCCGATTGGAGCAATCGTCGATGGCGCGCGTTATGTGGTTCAGAACAAGATGGTGCTTGGCGCGATCACGCTCGACCTATTCGCCGTGTTCCTGGCCGGAGCAACCGCGCTATTCCCGGTCTATGCCCGCGACATTCTGCAAGTTGGCGAAACCGGCCTCAGCCAATTGGCGATGGCACCGGCCATCGGGGCAGCGATTACAGCGCTCTTCTTCTCATTCCGTCCAATCGCAACAAATGTCGGTCCGAAAATGCTTTGGGCTGTGGCTCTCTTTGGAGTCGCGACAATTGTCTTTGGAATATCAAAGTCGATGCCACTCAGCCTCGCGATGCTCTTCATCGTAGGAGCGGCGGATATGTTTAGTGTTTATATCCGCCAATCATTGATTCAGCTTCACACACCGGATGATAAACGTGGGCGAGTGTCATCGGTTAGTTTGCTGACGATTAGCGCATCCAACGAAGGCGGCGACTTTTTCTCGGGCACACTCGCCTTTCTGATTGGACCAGTTGCGGCCGTTGTTGTCGGCGGAATCGGTGCAATTGTAACCGTTGGCCTATGGAGCCGCGTATTCCCTGTACTGCGGACGACAAAGACCTTCGATCCGCCTGACAATTTGCTAGAAGACGATCAGAACAAAATTGAAAAGAACCCTCAGGAGGCCTGACATGAAAGCCAACAGCATTCTCGAAACGATTGGTAACACCCCGCATATCCGCCTTTCGCGGATGTTTCCCGATCACGAAGTGTGGCTCAAGTCTGAGCGTTCGAATCCCGGCGGCTCCATCAAGGACCGTATCGCGCTTGCTATGGTCGAAGACGCAGAAGCGACAGGTAAGTTGAAACCGGGTGGCACGATTGTTGAACCCACCAGCGGCAACACAGGCATCGGCTTGGCAATGGTCGCGGCAGTTAAGGGTTATAAACTCGTATTGGTCATGCCGGAGAGCATGTCTGTCGAGCGTCGCCGGTTGATGCTTGCTTATGGTGCCACCTTCGACCTGACTCCGAAGGAAAAGGGTATGAAGGGCGCGATCGAGCGCGCTACTGAAATCGTTAGTGGGAACGATGGCGCTTGGATGCCAAGCCAGTTTGAAAATCCAGCGAACGTAAACGTGCACACGCGGACGACGGCGAAAGAGATTCTAGCTGATTTCGCTGATGCGCCTGTCGATGTGATGATTACCGGCGTAGGCACAGGCGGACATCTCACCGGATGCGCTGAAGAGCTGAAGAAACACTGGAGCGATTTCAAGGCCTATGCGGTTGAGCCAGAGGGGTCTCCTGTGATCAATGGCGGTTCACCCGGCCCTCACCCGATCCAAGGCATCGGTGCTGGTTTTATACCTGACAATCTTCATACCGATGCAATCGATGGTGCGATCACCGTTGATCCAGCAGATGCCAAGGAAATGGCTCGACGCGCTGCGCGGGAAGAAGGCATGCTGATCGGCATTTCTTCGGGCGCTACACTCGCCGCGATTGCTAAGAAGCTGCCAGATCTTCCTGCTGGCTCACGCGTTCTCGGCTTTAATTACGACACTGGCGAACGATACCTGTCGGTACCCGAATTCTTGCCAGTCGAGTAAGTTTGGCTAAGATAGGTTAACGATTGGGTCGCATCTCATCAGGCGGTGAAATTCCACTGGTGAAGCGATACAAATGCACCCGCATTACTGTTTCGCCATACCTGTTCACCGCTGTCTTGCCGCGCATCCAAAGGCGCGAGAGGGGCGGATATGGGCTGGACGAATGGTTTTGGATTGCTCTCAAAAGATCCTGGTCGGCCGCTGCATTATCGCTTTTTAAAGCGGCAGCGGCACCGGGTGAACGATCAAATTGCTAAGAGTTCGAAGGTTTCAAATGACCCTGTGATCAATCCGGCGATTTTCGATTGGGCTGCTGGTATAGCCGCCAATTGGAAAACCATCCGGGATGAGGCACTCGCAATCTATCAGCATATCGAAGCGATCCCTCCGCTGCGCGAAATCTCGCCAGATCACCGCGGTATTGTGAAAGACAATACATGGCGCAGCTTCTTTCTGATTGGGTACGGGCATCGACTAGAAGAGAACATTGCAAGAGCGCCACAAACCGCAAAGCTTGTCAGCCAGATTCCCGGCTTGAATTCCGCCTTCTTCTCAATCCTCGCCCCCGGTTCCCAAATCACGCCGCATCGCGGCGTTACGAAAGCGTTGATCACTGCTCATTTGGGACTTGTCGTACCCAAAGAGCGCAAGAAATGCTGGATGCGGGTCGATGATCAGCATCTGTGCTGGCAAAGCGGCAAATGGTTGGTGTTCGATGATACCTACGAACACGAGGTCCAAAACGAAACTGATGAAACTCGGATCGTGCTGCTTTGCCAGGTGGAAAGGCCGCTTACCCCTCCTGGCTCATGGCTTGCAGCCGCGCTTATGGGATACGTGCGGCGAAGTCACTTCGTACAGGAAGCAAAAGACAACCTTTCGGACTGGGAAACCGCATTCGCAAAATCTGAACGGGACGATCATTTCTAAATAATTGTGAGTAGAGCGCCATAACTTTGCCCTATTCGATTACCATCAATGTATTTTCGCAAATTCATTGGGGGTAATTGTGAAAGTATTTAAGAAAATTTCTATCGTTAGTGTCGGCATTGCCGTCGCCATGCAGTGTTCGCCTGCGTTTGCACAATCCTGCGACTATCAAAGCATCGAATCCAAACCAGGTCAGGAATGGAATGAGGCTTATGGTTGGCGGTACGACACCAGTCAGGCCGCATCCAAAGAAGAGCGTGACGAGGAGAACCTCGCCAATCGCAAAGCTGCTTATGAAAAGCTGGTCAAAGGACAGTCCCCATGGCCCGACTGGTTTGAAGAGAACGACACAATCTCTCTTTTGCCTGTTGGCACCCTGTTCCAGATGGCAATGGCCAAGGGACAGAAAGACGATCAGCTTGGGGGTTTTGGCACATTTGATGAAATACATTCCGTATCGGAAGTTCGCGAAGACCTGGCTGTGCTTCAAGCATGGAAGCAGGATGTCGACCGCGTGAACCGTTACCGGGTCGTCGAGGTTCTGCCCGTACGGATCGGCCCAATCGGCCCGCAAGTGGATCCCGACGGTTGCAAGATGCTTCCCGGTCGGTTTTCGCAATTCCAAATGCTGGTCGCTTCGAAAACGCGGACACACTACGTCGAATTTGTGAGTTCACATCCGCTCGAACAATGATGATTGCTTCGATACGAAAAAGGCCCGGGCGCAAACCCGGGCCTTTTTGCGTGACGATATCGAAATCAATTAAGCGGCGGTGGCGAAAGCGTCTTCTGTAAGCGCCATCATATTGTCGCTGCCCGCTTCAAGCTTGCGGCGCAGTGCGCCGGCATCCGGCAGGAACCGCTCGGCGTAATATGCAGCCGATGTCATTTTTGCTTCGTAGAAGGCCTTGTCTTCGGTTCCAGCTTCCAAAGTCGCAGCAGCAACCTTCGCCATTTTCAGCCAGAAGAAACCGAGCGTCACGATGCCCATGATGTGCATGTAATGGTGCGCGCCCGCTCCGAGATGGTTCGGATTGGCCATGGCGTTTTGCATGAACCACATGGTCGCCGCTTTCTGTTCACCTAGAGCCTTTTCAAGCTTCCCGGCGACTTCTTTCAGCGCCTCGTTTTCTTTTGCTGCGGCGATTTCATCGTCGAGCATTTTGAAGAACGCCTGAATTGCGCGCCCACCTTTGCTGGCAAGCTTACGCCCACAAAGATCCATCGCCTGAACGCCGTTGGTGCCTTCGTAGATCATGGCGATGCGGCTATCGCGGACGAACTGTTCCATGCCCCATTCTTTGACATAGCCATGGCCGCCATAGATCTGCTGCATGTTGTTGGCGATGTCATAGCCTTTATCGGTGCCATAGCCTTTGATCACTGGCGTCATAAGGCCGATAAGATCATCAGCAAGCTGCCGCTCTTCTTCGGTCTGCGCCTTGTGAGTAAGGTCGACTTGCAACGCCCCCCAAAGTATCAGTGCCCGCATGCTTTCGTTGAAGACTTTAGCGTCCATCAACATCCGGCGCACGTCAGGGTGGACGAAAATCGGATCTGCCTGAGCGTCTGTATCAGCGGGGCCCGTAAGCGCCCGGCCCTGACGGCGGTCAAGCGCGTATGTTACACCGTTTTGATAGGACACTTCAGCTTGCGCGAGGCCTTGCAAACCAACGCCCAAACGCGCCGCGTTCATCATGACGAACATCGCGGCGAGGCCTTTGTTCTCTTCGCCAACCATGTACCCGGTGGCTTCATCATAGTTGAGAACACAGGTCGCGTTGCCGTGAATGCCCATTTTCTTCTCGATAGAGCCACATGAAACGCCATTGCGCTCACCTGGCTCACCGTTTTCATCAAGGATGAATTTCGGCACGATGAAAAGCGAGATGCCTTTCGAGCTGTCAGGCGCACCGGGCGTCTTGGCAAGGACGAGGTGAATGATGTTGCTGGTAAGGTCGTGCTCACCGGCCGAGATGAAAATCTTGGTGCCAGTGATCTTGTAAGAACCATCGCCGTTCGGCTCAGCTTTGGTCCGGATCATGCCTAGATCGGTGCCGCAATGTGGCTCCGTCAGGTTCATGGTGCCAGACCACTCGCCCGAGATCATCTTCGGCAGATATGTCTCTTTCTGTTCCTGCGAACCAGCAGCTTCGATCGCGGCAGACGCACCGTTGGTCAGGCCGGGATACATGCCAAATGCTTGGTTGGCAGTCGCGGTGAATTCTTCGACGACGAAGCCCAGAACGTGCGGCAGACCTTGGCCACCGAACTCTTCCGCCTTGGCAAGAGTGCCCCAACCGCTTTCGACATAGGCTTGATACGCTTCTTTGAAGCCATCCGGCGTCGTGACGGAGCCGTCTTCGTGACGGGTGCAGCCCTGCTCGTCACCAATCTGGTTGATCGGCGCGAGAACTTCGGAGCAGAATTTGCCCGCTTCGTTCACAACCGTATCGATCATATCGGGCGTCGCGTTTTCAAAGCCCGGCAGATTGCCATAGCTTGCCAAGTCCAGCATTTCGTTGACTACGAAACGGGTATCACGAGTAGGGGCGGTATAGGTTGGCATCACTCAATCCCTTTTGTGTGCGGTAACTTTAACGATGAAAGGCTTGGCATTCAGCCGAGCGACAATTTCTCAATTTCGGCGACAAAGTCGGTCAGTTCCTTGATCGACGAATCAATGTCAGCGCGCTGTTCTTTCAGCTTCGAGATATGCGCCTTGCATCGCTCGACAGTAACGCGGCGCTGTTCAACGCGTCCGTCATCAAGATCGTAGAGGTCGATCATTTCACGAATTTCAGTGAGGCTGAAACCGACATTCTTGGCACGCATGATCCAAGCAAGCCGCGCGCGGTCACGCTTAGAATATACCCGTGTCAAACCAACACGAGCCGGGCTGATCAGCCCCTCGTCTTCGTAGAACCGAAGAGCGCGCGCAGTGCATTTGAACTCGGATGTAAGGTCAGAAATAGAAAACTGTTCACGGCTCAACTTATCAGGTCGTTCGAGATGCGCGCCATTGCGACGTTGCTCGGTGCCAGTGGATTTCTCGGCGGATTCTTTTGCAGGTGCGGTAGCCATGAGAAGTTTTATACCTTCCCTTTACGTGAACGTCAAGACCTGCCCTTAACGGGAGATGGACTGAAGGGCGACATCGTCCGGCGCCTGCGAATCAAGCCTCCGGTAAAAACATGAACGCGATCCTGTGTGACACGTCGGCCCTGCAGGGTTCGCGAGGATCACCAGTGCATCCTGATCGCAATCAACCCTGATTTCCTCAACCATAAGGAAGTTTCCTGAAGTCTCACCCTTCAGCCACAATTGCCCTCGCGATCTCGACCAGAAATGCACTTTCCCAGTCGATCGCGTTTGGGCAAGCGCTTCCGCATTCATGAATGCCACAACCAAGACTTCAGCACTGTCGGCGTCGACCACGACAGCCGTTAGAAGACCGCGGTCATCAAATTTCGGGGCAAAATGCGCACCAGATTCGCGTTGCTCAGATGAAAGGGTCGGCTGATCCACGGGTAATTCACTCCTCAGGTTGATGCCCGTTCTAAGCAGAAGCGGCGAACGGGTCATCACTTACGATCATTTGTTGCACGATAACCACATATCCGTCCCAAAATGGAATGTGGCATAGGTTTCATCTTTTCCAATTGCTCTTCGAGTGAGAGAAACGCTTCACGAGCGGTAAGACGCTCTCCACCGAACATCGGCATGTAAATGCCAAAGTTCAGGGGGTGCTGGATCAAGGCCCAACAGCGGGGTGTTGGATTGGTTCAGTTGAACGATAAGGATAGGATCCTGAAGCCGAAGTTAGGGGGTCGGCTTCTGAGCTCTTTTGAGCGGCTCCAAACCATTTCGTCACGTGGCGCCCGGGGTCGTAATGGCCTCGGGCGTTGTGTTTTCTGGCTCAAATTTTGGTGCCATCCATCACTCGCGCAAAACACGCGATGCGGACCGAACTCACGCCAGCATTCAACAGAGCATCGACGCAGGCATTGCTAGTCGCTCCGCTAGTCAGCACATCATCAACCAATATAGCGTCGCGGCCTGACAGCTGACTAACCTTTGACTTACGCGGCCTGATCGCGCCCTTGAGAGCGGCTTCGCGTTCTTTCTGCCCCAGCCCGCCCAGACTTGGCGTGCGTTTGGTCCGCTCAAGCGCATCGACAATCGCATCGCCCTTGCCAAGCTTGGCCAATTCCTGCGCGAGCAAGGCCGCTTGATTGAAGCCCCGGCTCCACAGCCGCCATCTGTGCAGCGGCACCGGAATCAGAAGCGGCACCGTTTCGCCATGAACCAGCACCCGCGCCGCGATCAAACGCGCCAAAAGCGGAGCCAATGCGATCTTACGCCCGTGCTTGTAGTTCAAAATAAGGCGGCGTGACGCGTCATTGTAAATGCTCGCAGCGTGCACACCCGAATGAAGCGGCGGATCATTTGTGCACACAAAGCACTGGCTAACCGCTTTCGCGGCGTCGGAACTGAGAGGCCGGTTGCAAGTCAAACAAGCAGGCTCGCCCGGCACTTCCAGTTCGCTCCAGCATTCGCCGCACAAACCGCCCTGATCCGCCACTGCATCGCCGCAAAGCGGACAGCGCGGTGGATAGACCAGATCGACAATCGGCCTCAGCCCTTCCGCAATTTGTGCGCCAATCTTCATCCCGGTAAACCTCGCATGGCTTGCACTGCGCTGGCAAGCGCGGCAGGGGGCTGGTCATGGAACGTGCGCCGCCCAAAATATTTAGTCGTCGAAAATCTGCCGCGAAGTGGGAACGCGCCCGCTCGCGTCAGAGCGATGCGAATTCTGCCAAATATCTGGTTGAGACGATGGCAGACGATATCGCCGAGCGATTGGATTTCATGAATTTTGTACCCGAAACGGCGTTGATCATAGGAGATACGAGCGGGCGGCTTTCGAATGAATTTGATTCAAAAGGCGGTGCCGGAAACATCGGTTTGCTCGGTAAATTTGATGAGGAACAACCCGGCCCATCTGCTGCACTCCAGTGTATCATTCACTTGCTCGGCCTCGGTACAGTCAACGATTTGCCCGGCGCTTTAATCCATGCCCGCAACGCGCTGAAAGAAGGCGGGCTCTTCATCGCCGCCTTTCCCGGCGCTGGTAGCGTGCCAGTCCTTCGCCAGCTTGCCCTGGCCGCTGATGGTGACCGGCCCGCTGCGCGCATTCATCCGCAGGTGGACATCCGCGCCGGGACCGCTCTGCTCGAAAGGGCCGGATTTTCGCGTCAGGTCGTTGACGCCTACCCAATTAAAGTCCGTTTCAGCTCGCTCGAAAACCTGATTTCCGACCTGCGTGATCACGGCCTTACAAGCTCTCTGACAAGTCCGGCCCCGCCCATCACTCGCACCGGCTGGCAGCGCGCCCGCGACCTGTTCAACAGTCTGCGCGACGAGGATGGTAAGGTCACGGAGACCTTTGAAATCCTAGTCCTGACTGGCTGGCGTTAAGCCTTCGCCAGCGCCGCCTGAGCCGCCGCAAGCCGTGCAATCGGCACGCGGTATGGCGATGCGCTGACATAGTCGAGACCGACTTCCTCGCAGAAGGAGATGCTTGCCGGATCGCCGCCGTGTTCGCCGCAGATGCCCAGCTTGATTTCGGGCCGCGTCGCCCTGCCCCGCTCTGCCGCCATTTCGACGAGCTGTCCGACGCCGTCCACATCGAGACTGACAAACGGATCGCGCGGGAAGATGCCTTTGTCGACATAAGGCGCGAGGAACCGGGCAGAATCGTCGCGCGACACACCCAAGGTTGTCTGGGTCAGATCATTCGTACCGAAGCTGAAAAACGCGCCTTCGTGCGCAATTTCGCCCGCCATCAAGGCGGCGCGAGGCAGTTCAATCATCGTGCCGACAAGATATTCAACCCGTGCGCCCTGCTCTTCAAAGACTTCCTCCGCAACTCGCTCGACAAGGGCGCGGAGAATTTCCAGTTCGCGGCGTGTGGCCACGAGTGGGATCATGATTTCAGGCAGCGGCGCTTCGCCGCTTTCTTTCTGCACCGCGCATACCGCTTCAAAAATCGCGCGGGCCTGCATTTCATAGATTTCGGGGAATGTGATCCCGAGACGGCAACCGCGATGTCCAAGCATCGGGTTAAATTCGTGGAGTTCGCCTGCGCGCCGTTTCAAATGATCGACACCAAGTCCGGTCGCATCGGCAAGATCCGCAAATTCCGCATCACCATGAGGCAGGAATTCGTGCAGCGGCGGGTCGAGCAGGCGGATCGTGCAAGGCAACCCCGCCATCACTTCGAAAATCGCTGTGAAATCTGCGCGCTGCTCAGGAAGCAACACTTCTAACGCCTTGCGCCTGCCTGCTTCATCTTCGGCAAGGATCATCTGGCGAACCGCGCTGATCCGGCCTGCGTCAAAGAACATATGCTCTGTGCGGCAAAGCCCGATGCCCTCCGCGCCAAACTGGCGCGCCATGCGGCAATCATCCGGCGTTTCCGCGTTCGTGCGCACCCGCATCCGGCGTAGCTTGTCGGCCCAGTTCATCAGAGTGCCAAAGTCACCAACCAGCTCTGGCTCAACGGTTGGAACAATGCCGAGCATAATCTCGCCTTTCGCCCCGTCGAGAGTGATTTCGTCGCCTTCTTTCAACTCCTTGTCGCCGATCCGCAACGTCCGCGCGTCGCGATCAATTGAAACCGCACTTGCGCCTGAAACACAGGGCCGGCCCATGCCGCGCGCAACAACGGCCGCGTGGGAAGTCATGCCGCCGCGTGCCGTCAGGATTCCTTGAGCTGCATGCATTCCGTGAATGTCCTCTGGCGAGGTTTCCACGCGGACAAGGATGACTTTGTCTCCGCGCTGCGACCACTGTTCTGCGGTGTCGGCATCCAGCACAATTTTACCCGCTGCCGCGCCAGGCGATGCGGGCAGACCGGTCGCCATAATGTTGCGCGGTGCATCGGGATCGAGCGTCGGGTGAAGCAATTGATCCAGAGCCATCGGATCAACGCGGCGCACGGCCTCTTGCTCGTCAATCAGCCCTTCGCCGACCATATCAACCGCCATTTTCAACGCCGCTTTCGCTGTCCGTTTGCCAGAGCGGGTTTGCAGCATCCAAAGCTTCCCGCGCTCCACGGTGAACTCGATGTCCTGCATGTCTTTGTAGTGCGCCTCGAGCAGGTCAAACACGCGTGCCAGCTCTCTATAAGCGTCCGGCATCGCCTCTTCCATAGACAGCGGCTTGGCTCCGGCAGTCTCGCGCGCTGCCTTGGTCAAATATTGCGGCGTGCGGATGCCCGCGACCACATCTTCGCCCTGCGCGTTGATCAAGTACTCGCCGTAATAAACGTGGTTGCCGGTGGCCGGATCGCGGGTGAAGGCCACGCCCGTTGCCGATGTGTCGCCCATATTGCCGAATACCATCGCCTGAACATTCACGGCGGTGCCCCAATCGGCGGGGATGTCGTTGAGACGGCGGTAAACTTTCGCGCGGTCGCTATCCCAGCTGTCGAACACGGCGGCGATTGCGCCCCACAATTGCTCGGTCACATTCTGCGGGAACGGCTTGCCCTGCTCTTGCTCGACGAGAGCTTTGAACTCGGCAACCAAAGCGCGCCAGTCATCGGCGGACAGTTCCGTATCGGCGTAGAAACCGTTGTCTTCTTTGACGATTTCCAGCGCTTCTTCGAACAGGCCGTGGTCGAGGCCGAGCACAACATCCGAATACATCTGGATAAAGCGGCGGTAGCTGTCCCACGCAAAACGCTCATCGCCGGATGTGTTCGCAAGCCCTTCAACCGTCGCATCGTTCAGACCGAGGTTGAGCACGGTGTCCATCATACCCGGCATGGAAACCCGCGCGCCGGAGCGAACGGAGACGAGCAGCGGGTCAGCCGCATCGCCGAAATTCTTACCCACGGCGGCTTCGATATGTTTCAGCGCATTCGCAACGTCGCTGCGCAGCGCATCGGAGAAATCCGCACCCTCGCGCAGATATCGCACGCTTTCCTCGGTGGTGATCGTGAAACCTGGGGGCACCGGCAGGCCAATGCTCGCCATTTCCGCGAGGTTCGCGCCTTTGCCGCCGGTGATGGTCTTGTCGCGCTGGCGGGGATCATCATGCGGAGCGGCTCCGCCGAAAGTGTAGACCGTTTGCTGCGACATTTAATTTCCTACTTTGCTTGACACATTTTCCAACATGTCACCCATTTCATACACACTTAAGCGGCTGAATTCACTTCCAAATCACCATGTGGGACACACATGACAACTGTCCAACATGGTCATCCCTCAATCCGGCTGAAATCCGCCACACGGTGCACCGCATCGCGGAACCGCGCCAACAAATCGAGCCGAGCCGCGCGGATATGCGGCTCATCGGCGTTGACAATCACATCTTCAAAGAACCGGTCGATTGGCGCGCGCAGAGTTGCGAGAGCGGACATGGCGGCGGCGAAATCCTCCGCCTCAATCGCCGTGGCCGCTTTCGGCTCGGCTGCGTCGAGCGCATCGATAAGAGCCTTTTCGGCTGGCTCGGGCGAGTAGGAAACATCTTTCGATTCCCACTCTTCCTTCTTCAGGATATTCGCCGCGCGTTTGTATCCAGCGAGGAGGTTTGTGCCGTCCTCGGTTTCGACAAAGTCCTGAAGGGCATGGACGCGAGCAAGCAGGCGGACAAGGTCGTCTTCGCCGCCAAGGGCGAACACGGCGTCGATCAGGTCGTGGCGAACACCAGCTTCGCGTTGTTGGACCTTGAGACGGTCTGCGAAGAAATCGAGAAGGCCATCCATGGCCGCTACAGCCTGATTGCCAAGAACTTTGCCTTCGTAGTCGATTTCTTCTTTTTTAGCTTCGAGAAGAGCAACCATCGCCTTGGCTGAGTCACCAGGTCCAAAGTCAGGAAGCAAATCGGCGAAACGCTTTAAGCCGACTTTGGTCAACGAAGGCTCGTATTTAAGAAGTATCTCACCAGCATTTATACCAATCATGTAGCTGAGTTCGAGCCGTAATTGGTTCTGATTGATCAGAGAGATGGCACCTAATGCTGCGCGCCGAAGCGCAAATGGATCTTTTGACCCAGTCGGCTTCTCATCAATCGCGAAGAACGAAATCAACGTATCCAACTTGTCCGCCAAACTCACTGCAACCGTCACCGGAGCGGTCGGCACTTCGTCGCCCTGCCCCACCGGCTTGTAGTGATCGCGGATTGCGTCTGACACTTCGACTGGCAGACCTTCCTTAGCCGCGTAATATCCGCCCATCAGACCCTGTAGTTCGGGAAATTCGCCAACCATTTCGGTAACCAGATCGGCCTTGCACAAACGCGCCGCCTGTTCGGCGAGGTCGGCCAATTCTTCAGCCGTTCGTGCTGAGCTTGTCGAAGTACGAACCTCGCCGCCATTTCGCCCTTCGACAGGCTCAGGACGAACGGTGCTATCCGTCACGATGCCCTCTTCGCACAGCCAGCGCGCCAGTTTCGCAACCCGATCAACCTTATCGGCCACCGTACCTAGCTTCTCGTGGAAGGTAATCCGCTCCAGACCCTTGGCGTGTTCGGCCAGCGTCTTTTTCTGGTCCAATTCCCAGAAGAACCGCGCATCGGAAAGGCGCGCGGCGAGAACTTTGCGGTTGCCGTCCACCACGACCGCCGGATCGGCGGCGTCGATATTGGCGGTGCAGATAAAGGCGTTGGCGAGATTGCCGTCCGCATCCTCGCACACGAAATATTTCTGGTTCACCCGCGCTGTCAGCTGGATCGTCTCCGGCGGCACATCTAGGAAATCATCCTCAAACCGGCCAAGCAGCGGCTCCGGCCATTCGGTGAGGCCAGCATTTTCAACGACCAAGCCTTCATCTTCGACCAGCTTTAGGCCCGCGGCTTCCGCCGCTTTGCGCGCGCCTTCGCGAATGATCGCGGCGCGTTCTTCGTGATCGACGATCACCGATGCTTCGCGCAGGTTTCCGGCATAGGTATCCGCGCCGGAAATCGCGATCTCGCCAGCGGAGTGGAAACGGTGGCCGCGCGTAACATTGCCGCTGACAATGCCGTAAGCGACGACAGGCACAACTTCGCCATCGAGCAGCGCGATAATGCCTGACAGAGGCCGCACCCATTTCAGACTTTCGCTACTGATCGAGGCATCGCCCCAGCGCATGCTCTTGGGCCAAGAGAAATCGCGGATAATCGCGGGGATCGCAGCGGCGAGCAGATCGGTGACCGCCTGACCCGGCTTTTCGATAACGGCGAAATATGTCTCGCGGCCCTTCACTTCGCGCACTTCTAGAGCGTCGCGGTCCACGCCGTTCTTGCGGCAGAACCCATCGACAGCCTGATCAGGCGCGCCAACGGGCGGACCTTTGGCTTCGTCACGCACGGCCTCTGTCTCGGTCGGGAGGTCGCGCGCAATCAAAGCAAGACGGCGCGGGGTCGACCACACTGTCAGATCGCCGCATGCAACACCGGCGGCGTCCATCTCGCGGCGGAACAGTTTTTCCAGTTCGCCGCGCGCGCCCTTTTGCATGCGCGCAGGGATTTCTTCGGATCGGAGTTCAAGCAGGAAATCGGCCATCAGATCAGGCTCCATTCCGGATATTTCTCGGCCCATTCGGGCGCCTTCAACTCGGCATACTTCTCGCAAGAGCCCCGCGCCAGATCGCGCACACGGCCCATATAGCTCGCGCGTTCCTGAACACTGATCACGCCGCGCGCTTGAAGTAGATTGAAGATGTGGCTCGCCTCAATCGCCTCTTCATAGGCAGCGATGGGCACATCATTGGCGATCTGGTTGCGGCACTCGGCCTCCGCCATTTCAAACTTCTTGAACAGCATATCGGTGTCAAAAACTTCAAAGTTGGCCTTCGACATCTGCTTCTCATTTTCGAGAAACACATCGCCGTAACTTACGCCGTGCTGGTTGAAGGCGAGGTCATAAACGCTGTCGACGCCCTGAATATACATGGCGAGGCGTTCGAGGCCGTAGGTCAGCTCGCCCGCGACGGGTTTGCAGTCAAATCCGCCCATCTGCTGGAAATAGGTGAACTGGGTGACTTCCATCCCGTCACACCACACTTCCCAGCCAAGGCCCCACGCGCCGAGTGTTGGCGATTCCCAGTCATCCTCAACAAAGCGGATATCGTGTTTCAGCGGATCGATGCCGATGGCCTTCAGGCTGTCGAGATACAGCTCCTGTATGTCGGACGGCGATGGCTTCAGGATGACCTGATACTGATAGTAATGCTGCAGCCGGTTCGGGTTCTCGCCATAGCGCCCGTCGGTCGGGCGGCGGCATGGCTGTACAAAGGCGGCATTCCACGGCTCCGGGCCGAGCGCGCGCAGCGTCGTCGCGGTGTGAAAGGTGCCCGCCCCCATGCGCATGTCATAGGGTTGCAGGATCACGCAGCCATTAGCGCTCCAGAAATCGTGCAGCGTCAGGATCATGTCCTGAAACGAACGCGTCGGATCGCGCTGCATCGCAGGCGATTCGGAAAGACCAGTTTTGACCTCAGAATTCATGATTCGGGCAATGGCGGATGCCCCCGACAGCGTCAATGCCGCAGCGCAGCATGATCAGTTTTGCCCACTCCAAACCCGCACAATTCTGCGGTTTTAGTCAGGTTAGCATGACGCAATGTCAGGTTGTGTTGACATGGTCAGCGAATCGCGACATAAAGTAAGGGCAACCTGACATAACGGAAGGTTGAGGTTACAAACTTCTCACTCCCCAGGAGAACTTCGATGCTTAAACTGACTGCTCTTATCGCCGCTCCAACTCTCGCTCTAATCGCTGCTCCGGCTGTTGCCGCGGGCCCAAGCACGACCGACTTTGATGCGCCCGTCGCTCACGATGATCTGGATCTGACCACGGAAAAAGGCGTCGCTGTTCTGGATGAGCGTGTGAAGACTATCATCCGCAAAAACTGCGCCAATGGCGGCCGCGACAGCGTCTCACTGCGCCTCGAACGCCAATGCCGTTCAACCGCATTCGCCCAAGCCGAAACCCAGATCCGCATTGCCGTGGCCTATGCCAATCTCAACAAAGTTCGTCTCGCCTCAAACAACACTCCAGTTGCACCAGAAGCGTGATGGATATGTTCCCGGTGGATGAGGTGGCCTCCCCGCTGTCCTTTTTCGCCGGGAACGCCCAACACCAACCAATCAACCAGATCGGAATTCCAGACATGGCACAGCCCCCCAACACCGACATTTCCACTGCAAAAGCCCTCCTTGGCATAGCGTGTTTGTTCGTGCTTGTGCTGTTCTTCTACTTCGCGGGTGAAGCCGTGGGTGCGGCGCTTTACCACCTCGTCAACTAAGGCGGGACAAGAGGATCAGAATGAACAAAGCCAATATCTTTATGGGGGCCGGATGGGTCGGGCTGGCCGCATTGGTCGCCGTTCTTGCCGCGTCCGCCGTGTCCTTGCCTCAGTGGTTTTCTGTCGCAAGCACATTGACCTGCGTCGGCGCGTGCTGGGTCATGCTCTTTACACGGAACGCCGATGAATACACCCGCGGACTGTGGACCGCTGCGGCGAGTATGGCTTTCGCAACGCTTTTGATCCTGTTCTTAGGCTTGCCATTTGCCGAAGGTGTCTACGATGGCTTCCGGTCAACACGCGCAGGCACTCCCGGCGAAGGCAATGAGCAGGACATTCCTGCGCTAACCAGCATCGCTTTCGCCATATTGGCTTTTTATGTCGGCCTGTTCTGGAAACGCCTGCGGGGAGGAATGTGATGTCCTACGATCCTAAAGCTATTTCGACCGATGACCGTAGCTTCGCGTTAAACGCCATGTGGGTCGGCCTGGCCGGATCCTTGCTAATGGTGGCCGGCGCATTGTTCGGCTTTCTCGAAAAAGTGAGCTTCGCTGCTGGTGGTTTTACCGCCGGGACTCTTATCAGCCTGGTCTTTGTCGGCCGTCATGACGAATACTTTCAGCGGCTCGTCGCATTTGCTGCCCGATGGGCATGCGCGGCGGTGGGAATATGGATGTTTTTGGCGATTGGCCCAATCACTGACGAATGGATTACCGACCCTTTGATTGGTCTGACTGCGATTGCGGCCATTTTTCATATCGCGCTCGCGGCGGCTCGGATGCGAGGATATTAGGATGAGCACAGCTAACCCCACAAAGACCAAACTGCGTTACCGGGCCTATTTCTGGCTCATGGACATCTGTCTTTTCTTCGCTGCGATTGGCCTAGTCGACCACATCATTGATCCTTATGATTTTGAAAACGCGCCGACTTGGTACCACATAATCGCATTTTTTGTTATATTTTTCAACGGCTTCGTCCCTCTATTCCTCATGGTCGCGAAATTCATGCGGGACGACTACGCTGAAGGCCTATGGAGACGATCGCTTGTGATCATGGCCTATGGTGTCGCCATAGCGCCGCCTATTATGATTATCGGCCCTTGGGTTCTGTATTGGATATTAAGCCCACTGGGTATTAGCCCGCCTGACGCATACTACGCTTTCGAAAATTTCTTCTACGATCAGGATTTTAAAGCGTACGCTGTAATAGCAACAGCATGGCTTACATTCATGCTGTCGTTCGTCGGCGTTTTCCAATTTTTGCGGTGGCGCGATAGCCGATGAAGAATCGCCTCAAAGTTCTCCGAGCCGAACGCGATTGGAGCCAGGCCGAACTGGCTATGCAGCTTGACGTTTCGCGTCAGGCTGTAAACGCGATTGAAACGGGAAAGCACGACCCATCGCTTCCACTGGCATTTCGCATTGCCCGGTTGTTCGACATGTCGATCGAACAGGTTTTCGACGACGAAGCGAATTAGCTGCCGTTCAACTTCCGGCCATTACCCCTTCCCTACATCCCCCTCAAAAGGATAACCCTCATGAAAATTCGCTCACTTCTCACCGCTTCCGCCGCTGCAGCCGCTTTGTTCGCTGGCGCGCCGGCAATCGCTCAGCAGGCCCCTCAGCCGGTCGAGGACGAAAAGGTACTCGCCTCGGAAAAGGAGATGGAGGAAGCCTCCGGTGTTCCGGCAATGTGGAAAGTCGCCGATGAAGATACGACGATCTATCTGTTCGGCACGATCCATACCCTGCCCGACAATGTGAACTGGAAAACGGACGCAGTGAAAGCCGCGATTGCCGAATCCAGCTCGCTCGTAACAGAAATCGATATGACGCCAGAGAGTATGCAGGCGGCTGGCCAGATGATGGCAGAGAAAGGCACATTGACAGACGGGCAAACATTGCGCGGTCTGATGACAGATGAGCAACGCGCCACATTTGAAGGCGGCCTCGCCAAAGTCGGTATTCCCGCAGCTGCTCTCGACCAACTGGAACCGTGGTTTGCGTCTCTCGCCCTACTACAAGTGGTCACTCAGGCATCGGGATTTGACGATTCTAAAGGCGTGGAAACCGTGTTGGAAGCGGCAATTGCAGAAGGAACGGAGCGCGTTGCGCTTGAAACAATCGACTTTCAGATCTCTGTCTTTGACGAACTGCCGGTTGATCAACAAATCCTGTTCCTGCTCGAAGGAGCAGAGGACCCGCTCGCTGGTATCGAATTGTTGAACAAACTCGTGACCGTTTGGGCTTCGGGTAAAACCGAAGAGCTTGGCGCTATGATGAACGAAGGTTTTATGGCGCATCCTAACCTCGCCGAGCGGCTGCTTTATGAGCGCAATGAAAAGTGGGCGGAATGGATCGACACCCGTCTCGATACGCCAGGCACGGCCTTTATCGCCGTTGGTGCAGGCCACCTCGCCGGTGAGCGCAGCGTTCAGGACCTGCTTGCCCAACGCGAGATTGAGACCACGCGAGTGCAATGATCACGCGCCTTTTGCGGGTTTGCGGACTAACACTCGGAGCGCTGGCAATTGCCGGTTGCTCCGAGGCTTCCGTTGATAACGAACCGCAACCCTCCCCCAATCCGCCGCTCTATGAAATCAGCAACGCCAACGGCGAAGTTGAAGGATGGATGCTGGGCACCATTCACGCCTTACCCGGAGGGGTGGAATGGCGGACCAATGCGATTGATGACGCAGTGGAAAATGCCGACTTCGTTATTGTAGAAGTCGCAAACCTCGATGACAGGCCAGCATTGGCGAAGACGTTTTCGATTTTGGCAAGCAGCACCGGCCATGCACCGCTCAATGATCGGATCAATCCTGATCTCCGGTATCAGCTCCGCGAATTGGTCGCGAAATCGGACTATTCCGATCATGATTTCTCTTCCACGGAGACATGGGGCGCGGCGCTGATGCTCGCGCGCACGCAATCGACCGGTGACCCAGCAAATGGCGTAGACCGTGCCATTATTCGTGACTTCTCCGGCAGAGAGGTGATCGAGCTTGAGGGCGCATTGGGCCAATTGCGCATTTTTGATCGTCTGGCAGAGGACGATCAACGTGTTCTGCTGGAAGGCGTGGTGATCGAGGCTTCCGATCCTGACGCAAATCCCGCGCAACTGCGCGAAGCATGGCTATCCGGTGATGATACAGTGCTGGAGCAAGCAACGCGCACTGGCATTATGGCCGATCCGGATTTGCATAAGGCGCTGATCCTTGATCGCAACTTGGCGTGGGCGGAACAACTCGAATTGGCTCTCGCCAAACCGGAGAAACCCTTGATCGCGGTTGGCGCCGGGCACTTGGTTGGCGATGACAGTCTAAACACAATGCTCAAAGCGCGCGGCTTCACCGTCACGCGGATCGAGCAAAATACCTTGCCATAGCGCCCCTCCCCCTGTAACGGCCCGCTCTTCGGTGTCTCGGTCATCCCTGGAGGCGGACATCGGTAAACGAATTTTCAAAAACGCATTCGAAAGGCACGTATCATGAGCGACGCTCTTACTCTGCCGGCTGAAGCGCGCGAACGGGCTGGCAAGGGAGCCTCCCGAGAACTTCGCCGCAATGGTCGGGTACCCGCTGTAATTTATGGCGGGAACGAAGAACCCATCACCATCCACCTTGAAGCAAAAGAATTGATGAGGCAGCTGAATCTCGGCCACTTCATGAACTCGATTGTTCAGGTCGAATTGGACGGTGCTCAGGTTCGTACCATCCCAAAAGACGTCGCCTTGCATCCGGTCACCGATCGCCCGCTCCACGTCGATTTCCTCCGCCTATCGAAGGATTCGAAAATCGAAGTGCAGGTTCCGGTTGTCTTCATCAACGAAGAAGAATCACCTGGCCTTAAGAAGGGCGGCGTTCTTAACGTGGTCCGTCACGAGCTTGACCTTGTTTGTAAATCGGATGCGATCCCTGATCAGATCGAAATCGACGTTACTGGCAAAGAAGTCGGCGATTCGATCCACATCAGCGAAGTCACTCTTCCAGACGGCAGCGAAAGCGCCATTACCGATCGTGACTTCACCATCGCAACCCTCGTCGCTCCTTCGGCTCTCAAGAAGAGCGAAGAAGAAGAGACTGAAGGCGAAGGCGAAGAAGTGGCAGCTGATGAAGTTGAAGCTACCGCTCAGAAGGCTGACGAAGAAGGCGGCGACAGCGAGTAGGCTAACGCACTGCTTTCAAGCACAAATCACCAAGATGCCGGGCCCTTCGCGGGGCTCGGCATTTTTGTTGGTAAGCACGCCATCCGGCGTGCGATTTCCTCGCTCTCGCGGCTATCGCCGCTTCGCTGCGGGCGCGCAGTCGCGCTTGCGGTGCTTTGCACCGTGCTCCTCAGATCAACATACAACTGTCTCTGGTTCGAAACCGATGGGTTTCGCAAGGCCAACTGGCCGCCCGCAGCGACGCGACGTTCAGGTCGCATGAGCGAGGAGGTTGCGAGCGCGGATGCGCTTGCTAAAGAACAGAAATGCAAATTTGGGCAGGCCTTGGAAATCCCGGACCGCGTTATGCGCTTCACCGGCACAATATCGGTTTTCTGGCGATGGACGTCATTGCCGATATGCATAGTTTTGGCCCGATCCAGAAAAAGTTCTCCGGATGGGTGCAAGAAGGGCGGATAGGTTCGGAGAAAATTCTCCTGCTGAAACCCGCCACTTTCATGAATGAAAGCGGTCGCAGTGTCGGCGAGGCCTTGCGGTTCTACAAACTCGATACGGAGGCGCTGACCGTATTCCACGACGAGCTCGACCTTGCGCCTTTCAAGGTGAAGGTGAAGCAAGGCGGCGGTCATGCGGGCCATAACGGCCTCCGTTCAATCGACCAGCACCTAGGCCCAGATTTTCGCCGTGTGCGTATCGGCATCGGGCACCCCGGTCATAAAGACCGCGTGCACGGCCACGTGCTCGGCAATTATGCCAAGTCTGAGCAGGACGATCTCACGCAGATGCTCGGTGGGATTGGCGCCGAGGCGGAATGGCTTGCCGAGGGCAATGATCCGCGTTTTATGAGCGAGATGGCGCTTAGGATGCAGAACGACTAACGTCGCTGCAAATTTTGGAGAGACACGAATGACCCAGATCAACCGCCGCACACTCCTTGCCGGAGCCGCCGCGACAGGCGCCCTCGCCGCAACTGCAACGCTTTCAGCAGAGGACGTGATCACAGCAGCACCGAACCTCGAAGGTAAAAGTGTTCTGATCACAGGTTGCTCAACCGGTTTTGGCCGTCTGGCGTCGGAGTATTTCGCCCGCCTTGGCGCGCGCGTCTTTGCCACTATGCGCAACGTTCCTCGCGCAGAGGCCGAAGAACTCACCCAGATCGCTCTTGACGAACAGCTTGATCTGCATGTGATCGAGATCGATGTCACCTCCGATGAGCAAGTCGAGGCGGGCATCGCCAAAGCCATCGAGATCAATGGCGGACCGCTGGATGTGCTGATCAACAATGCTGGTATTTCGTTCGGCGGACCGATCGAGATTCAGGATATGGAAGCGACAAAACTGACTTTCGACACCAATGTCTTTGGACCGCACCGGATGGCTCGCGCAGTTCTCCCTTCGATGCGCGGTGCAAAATCGGGTCTGATTATCAATGTTTCGTCCCAGCTGGGCCGTGTTATCGTGCCCGCTTACGGTCAGTATTCGCCCACCAAGTTCGCTCTGGAAGCCATGAGCGAAGGCCTCGCTTATGAGCTGGTGCCCCACGGTATCGAAGTCACGGTGATCCAGCCCGGTGGTTATCCAACCATGATTTGGAAAAACTCAAACGAAAACAGCCTCGCTTTGCTGGGCCGCGCCGAAGAGAAACACACGGCAGGCTACACCGCATTGATCGAGCAGCTGGGCAATCGCACCGGCGGCGGCTCAACCGATCCGATGGATGTTCCGCGCGCCATGGCTGAAGTGATCGCAATGCCCGCGGGCACCCGTCCACTGCGCCGCGCCGTGCATCCGGGCGCGAAACCGCAATTGCCGATCAACGATCTCACCGCGAAAGTTCAGGTCGGTTGGCTCGGCGAATCTGGGTATGGCCCATGGATCAAAGCCGTCCATAACACCTGATGCCGCAGCTCGACGGGTACGAATACGTCCCCTTCCCGTTCGACGCGCTTTCACCGCAGTCCGGCGAGCTAACATGGATCAAGGAATTCGAAGATAGCCCTGTAGAAGGGGCCGTAATCGAATTCCCGATTCCCTACGCCGCCCTGCCCGGTGACACAGAGCATTGGTCTTCGATTGATCCGGAACGCGGCACGACCCTGACGCTTGAGGCTCCACTCCCGCTTCTTCCCACCAGCAAACTTGCGGGTTCGGCATTCAATGCGGAGGACGGGAACCCCGAAGCATTCAGTGGAAGTGTTTATCTGGGCGATCGTCACCATCCCATTGATTTGTACAATCTGGCATTCGCGGACACACGAAGCGGCCTGACCTTAACCGTGCATTGCCTAGTGCTGTTCACCTTCGAAGGCATCAGCGCCGGAGATGATGTCGAATACGACGACACTGAGTGGAAATTCTCTGCGCCGATTACCGTCCGAAATGACGCTCACAATTATCGCGAGGGGCCGTCCCCTTCCGCCTTTCGGCGCATTCTTCGCCTATTCAAATAGGGCTATATTACAAAGCGAAGCGTCCCGATTTGAACCGGTCTGGCAACCTCCATTGCCGTTTAGCCCGAACAACTTATCCCGATGTCTCAACTGCTTATCGGGAATGTTTGATGACTGTTCGCCGCAACCTATACCTTGGAGCAGCCTCCGTGTTACTCATACAATCGCTGACCACCACCGCGATGGCGGCGGACGGTATTACCGCTGGCACATCCAGCACTGGCTCGCTCGTCACCAGCAGCACGTCCAGCACAACCGGAACATTTAATCCCGATCTGGATATTGGACCGACAGGCGGAACGTCGACGACTTCGGGGTTCTGCATTCCGGGCGGCCTTGGCTGCGGTCCCGATAGCGATCTCACGCCGATTGGAACAGAAGTGCCGGAACCATCGGCTTTGGCCCTGATGCTTATAGGATTGGGCATGATCGCTGGCCGGTCACTGCGCCGCCGCCGCAAAATTGCTTAGCAACTCGGGCTCCAGCGATTGCCTAACCCGGTTGCCGCGTCTACACGCGCGTTCATCCAAACCAATTCAAGATGACCGAGAGCGATCATGGGTTTCAAATGCGGGATCGTGGGCCTTCCCAATGTGGGCAAGTCTACCCTTTTTAATGCACTGACAGAGACGCAGGCCGCGCAGGCTGCGAACTATCCATTCTGCACGATTGAGCCGAATGTCGGTCAGGTCGCTGTGCCGGATGAGCGCCTCGACAAGATCGCCGCCATCGCCAGCAGTGCAAAGGTGATCGCGACCCAGCTCGGCTTTGTGGACATTGCGGGCCTCGTGAAAGGCGCAAGCGCGGGTGAAGGACTGGGCAACCAGTTCCTCGGCAATATCCGCGAAGTCGACGCTATTGTTCACGTGCTTCGCTGTTTTGAAGACGACGATATTCAGCACGTTTCCAACAAGGTTGATCCGCTGGCCGATGCCGAAGTGGTCGAAACCGAGTTGATGCTCGCCGATCTCGAAAGCCTCGAGAAACGCGTTCCCAATGCGGAAAAGCGCGGCAAGGCTGGCGACAAGGAAGCCAAAGCGCTTGCAAGCGTTCTGGGCCAGGCGCTAGAATTGCTGAAAGACGGCAGGCCAGCGCGCCTCACCGAACCGAAAGATGACGAGGAAGAGCGCCTGTTCGAACAAGCGCAGCTGCTCACAGCGAAACCTGTCCTCTACGTCTGCAACGTCGCCGAAGAGGAAGCATCTGAAGGCAATGACCTGTCGGCCAAAGTGTTCGCCAAGGCCGAAGCCGAAGGCGCACAAGCGGTTGTTGTCTCCGCGGCCATCGAAGCCGAACTGGTCGAAATGCCGATGGAAGACCGCGCCGAATACCTGACCGAGCTTGGCCTCGAAGAAAGCGGCCTCGCCCGCGTCATCCGCGCGGGATACACCCTACTTGGCCTCAAGACTTTCTTCACGGCCGGCCCGAAAGAATCCCGCGCATGGACTTTTCCTGACGGTGCAAAAGCTCCTCAGGCTGCGGGCGAAATCCATACTGATTTTGAACGAGGCTTTATCCGCGCCGAAACCATCGCCTACGATGACTACGTGTCTCTGGGCGGAGAAAGCGCCGCGCGCGATGCCGGAAAGCTGCGCCAAGAGGGCAAGGAATACGTTGTCCAAGATGGCGATGTGATGCTGTTCAAGTTCAACGTTTAGCGGTTTCTATCCGGGAAGCGCGGGCAACGCACATTCGGACGTTTCCAAACGTTTGAACCTGAGCTGCGCAAAGACATCGGGCGATGTTGCGCGGTCGATTGAGACGATCAGGATCGGCCCGTCACATTTCCCGCGCTTGCCCTGCAACGCCCTGCATTCGAAATGAAGCTCTCTCGGCGATGCACGTTCGCGCGCATAAGCATCACGTTTGCAGGCAGACGTAATCGCCAGCAAATCATCAACCGTAATCGCCTTTCGATCCAGCCCATATGCCCGAAACCGCATCGCTTTGAGACCTGCGGCGTCACTCGCCATGATTGCGCGCGAAGCATCTCGCACCAGATCACCGCTTTGTGCTGACACAGAGCTCATCGGCATTAAGCCAAGCGCGCATGACGCGATCAGTCCTCTACGCCACCCCGCGTTTCGGGTCACCGCGCTCACACGAAACTCACTGACCAAACGGATTGGTGTTGGTCGGTCTTTGCGGAAGCGGTTCGCGCGGCAATGTTTTCTCGTCATTGGCCGCTGCAAGAAGCATCCCGGCCATCACAACCGAAGCCTGACGCAAATCGTCGGGTCGCAAATGATCGAATGTGTCGGCATTGGTGTGGTGCAGGCGTGATCCGTAATCGAGCGGGTCCTGAATGAACTGAAATCCCGGCAGACCGACCGCCTGAAACATAATGTGATCGGTGCCGCCCGTTGCTCCTGCAACGACATGCTTCGCGCCGAGACCGTTGAATGGCTTCATCCATTTTTCGAGCATCGGGATAGCGCCAATATTCTCTTCGGCGTGGATCCCGCGAAACTTGCCCGATCCGTTGTCCATGTTGAAATAGGCTTTCATGTCGTAAAAGCCGGGCTTCGGAGTGATGGGATAAAGCGTGGTCCAGTTGGCGAGAATTTCGGCGTTGGTCATGCCTTCTTCGCCAGCCCGTGAAACGATGTGCCTACGGACATAGGCGGCAGAGCCGTAGAGCCCCTGCTCTTCTGCGCCCCAAAGAGCGATACGGATCGAGCGTTTGGGCCGTTTACCCAGCGACTTGATAATGCGTGCGGCCTCGAGTGCGGTGACCACACCCGCTGCGTTATCGACTGCACCATCCGCCCCGTGCCAGCTATCGATATGCGCGCCCGCCATCACATAGCCAGCCTTTGGATCGGTGCCGCGGATTTCGCCGATGATATTGTAGGATTGGGTGTCATCATCGATAAACCGCACCCGAGTATCGATCCGCATGCGCGGGGCCTCTCCGCCGATCGCTAGACGCGCCAAACGACGATAGTCTTCAGCGGCGATTTCAAGCCCCGGCAGTGTCTGTGTGTTGCCGACTTCGTGATTGTAGCCGGTCCCATGCAGCAATTTTGCGTCGCGATAAGAAATTTTACCCCAGGCAATCGCGCCTTCGCTCGCGAGGAATTCGTCGAGCTGTTTTGGGAAGGTCTTGATCGAATTCACGAAGCGCGCAAAGCCGCCGGGGCCATCCGGATTGTGCTCTGGAATAGCAATCAGGTCGCGCGAAGAGATATCTTCATCATCGAGGCGGCGGAATGGAACTTGCGATGGTTCATCACCAGTGCCGGGACGCGAAATCAGGACAATCTTGCCCTCGAGCATGCCCCTATACGCTTCGAATTGAGCGGGGCTAGAGATTGGTGCGACGATCACCTCACCCTCAACCGGCCCTTCGGTGCCCGGTGTCCATGCAACCGGAATGGCGGTGAGCTCAAGCGGGCGCGGACCCATCATTTCGACGTGGGATGAAACCACTTCCCAACCGCGGCCAAACTCGAACCCTTCCTTACGGACATTTTCGAGTCCCAGCTCCTCCATCTTGGCAACGGCCCATGCCTCTGCCTTGCGCATATTGGAGGAGTTGGTGAGGCGCGGGCCGATATCATCGACCAGCTCGTGCGCCATTTGCTGAATTTGCGAACGGTTCAGGCCTTCATCGATGATTTGAGCGTTCGGCCCCGCCTCATCGGCAGATACGGCGACAGGCACAGCAGCAATAGCAAGCGCGCTGCAAGCAAACGCAAAACGAAGAGATTTCATGGAAATTGGCCCCCAAAAACAGATTGGCGGCATGCTTAACCCGCTCAATGCCGACCGAAAAGCTTTTCTACGTCTTCCATGTCGAGTTTCACCCAAGTCGGGCGCCCATGGTTGCATTGGCCGGACCTCGGCGTGGCTTCCATTTCGCGAAGAAGCGCGTTCATTTCGGCAACCGAGAGAACCCGCCCTGCCCGCACCGATCCGTGGCAAGCCATTGTCGCGAGGACATATTCGAGCTTTTCGGAAAGCAGCAGTGCGCCGCTTTCTGCGTTCTTGCCATGCTTGGCGATGTCATCGGCCAGATCTTGCAGCAGTTTGCCCGATTCCGCCTTTGCAATGGCCGCGGGAACGGCGCGGACCAGCATAGCGGCGGGGCCGAAACGTTCGACACTCAAACCGAAACGCGCAAGACCTTCGGCCGCGTCTTCGAGACGGTCACAATCGGCCTCGTCCATTTCGACGACATCTGGCACCAGCAATGCCTGCGAACGGGCAATCGTATCGCCAGTGCCCGCAGCTCGTAACCGCTCCAGCACAAGCCGTTCGTGCGCGGCGTGTTGATCGACGAGGATCAGGCCGTCCTTGCTCTCGGCAACGATGTAGGTGTTTGCAACCTGCCCACGCGCAATGCCGAGCGGATAATCCTGAGCCTCTTCGGCAATTGGCGCGGCTTCTTCGGCGCGGCCTGTGGGCAACGCATCCGATGATTGCGGTGTCCATTCCGGACGAGGCTCTGACACATGTGACCGCGATGCTGTCCAATCACGACCGGAGAAAATGGAACCAAGTGCGGCTTGCGGTTCTTCGCGCACTGGCTCCTGCTGCCAGCGTTCCATTGCTTTCCGGTCCGGGCCTTGTGCGCTTCGCCTGTCTCCGGTTGCAAGTGCCTGTCTCAGGCCCGAAACGATAAAGCCCCGCACGCCGCTCGCATCGCGGAAACGCACCTCTGTTTTCGCAGGATGAACATTTACATCAACATCTTGCGGCGGAACATCAAGAAACAGCGCGAGTACCGCATGTCGATCACGGGCAAGCATATCAGAATAGGCCCCGCGCACCGCTCCGGTGAGCAAACGATCTTTGACCGGGCGGCCGTTCACAAACAGATATTGGTGATCGGCCACGCCGCGATTGTATGTCGGCAGGCCCGCAATCCCGGTCAGCCGCATGGAACCGTGCGGAGTTTTGCGCATCAGATCAATCTCCACCGCATTGTCTTTCAGTTCACGAGCGACAATTTGGGATACGCGGGTTGCGAGCGGCTCATCCGCCTGCGTCGTTAGAGCTTTACGCGTCTTACCCTCTGCGCCGTTTTCGAGGCTGAAGGCAATCTCCGGCCGCGCCATGGCAAGCCTGCGCACAATATCGAGGCAGGCAATGTATTCGCTGCGCGGCGTACGAAGAAATTTCCGGCGCGCCGGTATCTTGGCGAACAAATCTTCGACGCGAACACGAGTGCCCGGCGGAAGCGCTGCGGGCCCTTCTTCAATAACTTCGCCATGGTCCAAGACCATTCGCCAGCCATCATCAGATCCGCGCACGCGGCTTTCGATTGTCAGCCGAGCGACGCTGGCAATGGATGGCAACGCTTCACCGCGAAAGCCCAGTGTCGCAACCATCTCGATCGCATCATCAGGCAATTTTGACGTTGCGTGGCGTTCGAGCGCGAGCAGCATATCATCGCGGTCCATGCCGCAGCCATCATCTGTGACTTCAAAACGGGTCAATCCGCCATCGGTCAAAGTCACAGCGATTCGCGCCGATCCGGCATCAATCGCGTTCTCAACCAGTTCTTTGAGCGCAGATGCGGGCCGTTCGACCACTTCACCGGCGGCAATACGGTTCACTAAAGTCTCTGGAAGGCGGCGAATATGCGGCATTTGTCGCAAGCTAGACGTCATGCACCGCAAATTCGAGGGCAACCGTGCAAAATTTCGTTTCGCGTCAACAATTATTTTGGCGTTTTTGCCGCGCATTCGCTAGGCGCATTAGGGAATGTGATATTGGGGTCACGGTTGCCGGGTTGCGGCTGCGGAATCCCCGACCAAACTTAACGGAAAAAGCGACAAGATGAGTTTCCTCTCTAACTTCTTCAAATTCGGTTCGCAGAACATGGCGATTGACCTCGGAACGGCGAACACGCTGGTCTATGTTCAGGATCAGGGTATCGTTCTGAATGAGCCTAGCGTTGTTGCCATCGAAACGATCAATGGCATCAAGCGCGTCAAGGCAGTTGGCGACGATGCGAAGATGATGATGGGTAAAACTCCCGATTCCATCGAGGCCATCCGCCCACTGCGCGATGGGGTTATCGCGGACATCGAAATTGCCGAAGAAATGATCAAGCATTTCATTCGGAAAGTGCACGGCAAACGGAACCTGTTTCGTTACCCGGAAATCGTAATTTGTGTACCATCGGGCTCCACATCGGTTGAGAAGCGTGCGATCCGCGATGCGGCTTCGAATGCGGGTGCTTCGGAAGTGCATCTGATCCTTGAACCTATGGCGGCTGCTATCGGTGCAGATATGCCTGTGACCGAACCAGTGGGTTCGATGGTTGTCGATATTGGCGGCGGAACGACCGAAGTCGCGGTCCTCTCGCTGCGCGGTCTTGCCTACACCACATCGGTTCGCACCGGCGGTGACAAAATGGACGAGGCAATCGTCTCCTACGTCCGTCGTCACCACAACTTGCTGATCGGTGATGCGACTGCAGAGCGGATCAAGAAAGATTATGGCATCGCCATGATCCCCGAAGACGGGATCGGCGAAACGATCACGCTGAAAGGCCGCGATCTTGTGAACGGCGTGCCGAAAGAAATCACCATCAACCAGGCGCATATCGCCGAAGCGCTGTCGGAGCCAATTGGAGCAATTGTCGAAGGCGTTCGGATTGCGCTCGAAAACACTGCGCCAGAATTGGCCGCTGACATTGTGGATCAGGGCATCGTTTTGACCGGCGGCGGCGCGTTGATCCGGCGTTTGGACGAGCATCTTCGCGAAGAGACCGGACTGCCGGTTTCCATCGCTGAAGACCCCCTCACCTGCGTTGCCATCGGCACCGGACGGGCGATGGAAGATCCGATTTATCGCGGCGTATTGATGACCGCATAACTGTTGCCATCCGGCCATGGACCGGATGCTTGATTAAAGGGGATAGCGGGCATGGCGCCGCCGTCATCGCGCCGAACATCGGGTTTTTCCAAGAAGGCCCAATATTCGGTCTTCACCGGCTATTTGCTTGCCGGGCTCGGTGCATTGCTGGGGCTTGGCTTGCTCGCCCTGTCCCTATGGCAGCCGGCTGCGCTTGCACCTTTGCGCGGCGGGACCCAAGATGCCGTGACAACAGTCGGCGAAGGCCCTGCCGCTGTTCGCTCTTCCAGCAAAAGCACGTGGAACAACATCAAAGGATACTTCTACGCAGGTAGCCAAAACGCGGCGTTGCGCGAAGAAGTCGAACTCGCACGCATCAGGCTAGCCGAGGCGGAAGCTGTTGCGCAGGAAAACGAGCGCTTGAAATCTCTCGTCGCTCTGGCGGAGAGTGAAATCGAGCCAGTCGCCGTAACCAGGCTTGTCGGATCAAGCTCCACCAGCAGTCGCCGCTTTGCCTATATTGGAAAGGGCCGACTTCAGGGCGTCGAAGTGGGGATGCCCGTGCGCAGTCCGCGCGGCGTAGTGGGACGAGTGCTGGAAGTCGCGCGCAGTTCATCGCGCATTCTTCTGCTGACCGACAGCGAAAGCGTGTTGCCCGTCCGTCGCTCAAGCGATGACACCGTGGCTTTCGCCGAGGGGCGCGGCGACGGGATGGTGCGCATTCGTTTGATCAATCTCGGTCTGAACCCGCTCGAGGTTGGCGACATTTTCGTTACAAGCGGAGCCGGCGGATATTACCGTCCGGGTGTGGCTGTTGCGGTCCTCACTGAACTGACCCCTGACGGCGGAATTGCGCGTCTGGTTGCTGCGCCATCGGCGACCGATTTCGTCTCGGTTGAGCCGACTTATGTGCCCGAAGCTGTGGAAGCATTGGAAACCAGACCAGAGGACTCGATCAATCCGTCGGAGGACGAGAATTGAGAGATCGCCTTCGTTCCCCACCACAACATAGCGCAAACCGGTTTGGTGGCGGGATCAACCGCGTTCAATCTCCGTGGCGCGCTCAAACAATTCCGTACATCTCGATCACTTTTGCCTCGCTGCTCCCCGTGCTGCTGATGGCAGATGTGATGCCAGTGCTTCCGCCGCTCGGATTCATGATGTTGATTGGATGGCGGATCATGCGCCCCGGCTTTCTGCCGCTGTGGGTCGGTGTGCCGCTGGGCGCTTTTGACGATTTGTTCAGCGGGCAACCTTTCGGCAGTGCGATCCTGTTGTGGTCGATCGCGATGATTGTGCTTGAGATCATCGAAAGCCGTTTCCCGTGGCGAGGGTTTTGGCAGGACTGGTTCACCGCAGGTCTAGCGCTGGTGCTGTATATCTTTCTCGCAATGGTGGTTTCCGGCGCAACTTTGACACTTCCCATGATTTCGGCGGCTGTGCCGCAGATTGTGATGGCGATCTTGCTTTATCCGTTGCTCGCTCGCCTGATCGCACGGCTCGACCTGTTCCGGCTTGCACGCGCAAGAAGGGTCGGTTGATGGCGGGCCTGTCCAAACCAAAGCGTCAAAAGCGCCGCGGCCCATTGCTCAATGCGTCGAACCTCAAGCATGCATTTGACCGGCGCAGTGTAGTTATCGGATCAATCCAAGGCGGCATCGGCGTGTTGCTCGCGGCGCGCATGGGCTATCTCGCGATTGCCGAGAACGAGAAGTACCGGCTGGAATCCGAAAGCAACCGCGTCAATCTGACCCTGATCCCGCCGCGCCGGGGATGGATACTTGACCGCAACGGTGCGCCGCTTGCTTCAAACAGAGCCGATTTCCGTGTTGATGTTATACCTGAGCGGCTGACCGATCCTGATGCGACAATTGATCAAATCGGTTCGCTGCTGCAATTGGAAGCTGGCCGGATTGCCGATCTGAAACAAGAGATCAGCACAGCGCGCGGCTTCGCTCCAATCGAAGTCGCGAGCGGTCTTGATTATGAACAATTTGCCGCGCTCAGCGTGCGGCTTCCCGATTTGCAAGGCGTCGTCCCGCAACGCGGCTTCTCGCGGTTCTACCCGACTGCATCAACCGTAGGGCACCTGATCGGCTATGTCGGTCCCGCTTCTGCGGAAGAGTACGAAGAAGACCGCAACCCGATCCTGATCACGCCGGGATATAAGATCGGCAAAGACGGGCTTGAAAAACAGTTCGAACAGGAACTGCGCGGTACTCCCGGTGCGCGGCGAGTTGAAGTGACGGCAGCCGGCCGCATCGTTCGCGATCTGGAAACGCGCGACGATATTCAGGGCGACCCTGTTAAACTCACAATCGACGGACCTCTGCAGGATTACGCCGCGCGTAGGATTGGCCTCGAAAGCGGTTCAGTCGTCGTCATGGATTGCCTCACCGGTGATCTGCTTTGCATGGCCTCCATGCCCAGCTTTGACCCAAACAGTTTTTCCGCCGGCATCGGCAGCCTCGAATATTCGATGCTGCGCGAAGACCGCCGCGTTCCACTGCGTAACAAGGTTCTGCAAGGGCTCTATCCGCCAGGTTCAACGGTAAAACCAATGCACTGCATGGCGTTTTTGAAGGCAGGCATCAAACCGACAGAATCGATTGTGTGCGGGGGCGGGCGGCGCATTGGCAATCGCTTCTTCAATTGCTGGAGCAATCACGGCGTCGTCGACATGGGTAAGGCGATCTACCAAAGCTGTGACAGCTATTTCTATCACTTCGCCCAGCAGATCGGTTTCGACAAAGTTGCCGCGATGGCAAGCGATCTTGGGCTGGGAAAACAGTACCCGCTGCCTGTCCAATCTCAATTCTATGGCACCGTTCCAACGCCCGAGTGGAAGCAGAAGAAGTTCGACCGCGCATGGGCGTCATTCGACACGGTCAACGCCTCGATTGGTCAGGGCTATTATCTAACCAGCCCGCTGCAACTGGCTGTGATGAGCGCGCGGCTCGCAACCGGCAAACGGCTCAATCCGCGTCTTGTCTTAGATGGCTCGACCAATGATCCAGCCAGCTACAATTTCCGCGACGATGAAATTTCCTACATCCGCCAAGCTATGAGCGATGTGGTGAACGGGCCTGGTACAGCGGGACGCGGACGCCTGCCCTTCCCCGATATCAAGATGGCGGGCAAAACCGGTACGGCTCAGGTTGTATCACTAAGCGTTTCTGACGGTCGAAGCGGTCCATGGAAATACCGTGATCACGGCCTCTTCACGTTCTTCGCTCCGCTCGAAAATCCCCGTTATGCGGGAGCAGTTGTGATCGAACATGGCGGCGGTTCTGGTGCCGCCTACCCTATCGCCCGTGATGTGATGACGTTTATGTTCGATCCAGCCAAAGGGCTCGAAAAACTGCAAGCGCTCGAACGGCAGTGGGGCGGAACCGCGCAAGAACGGCTTGAAAAGAACTATGCCGCTTATGCAAGCGAGCGCGGCGCGAGCGTGACCCCTCCGCCGAAACGCGACGAAGATATTTTTGATCGCGTTGAAGCAGAGGCACGACTTGAAGCCGAGCGGACGCAGGAAATCGGCGAAGACTTTATTGCACCTCGCCCCAATCCGGTTGCATCGGCACCTCCACCATCGGATAGCGGTGCAGGTGAATGAACGGCATCGTCCCAGCATCCATTGCGCGGCAACCATGGGGGATGCTGATCCCGCTGTTTCTGCTGGTCGCCTTTGGCGCGGCGGTTTTGTATTCCGCCGCAGGCGGATCAATGCAGCCCTATGCATCGTCGCATTTGATCCGGTTCTTTGTTTTTCTGGTGATGGCATCCGTCATTGCGTCTCTTCCGCGTGAATTTGTCAAATTCATGACCTACCCGGCCTACGTGGTCGTGTTGATCCTGCTGATGGCTGTGGAGGTCATCGGGCAAGTGAACGGCGGCAGCCAGCGCTGGCTCGATCTGGGCTTTATGGTGCTGCAACCGTCCGAATTGATGAAGCCTGTGATCGTCATCACGCTCGCATTTTTCTATTCGTCGCTCCCGGTTGGGTTGATTGCCAGCTGGCGCGCTCTGCTCATTCCCGGGGCCATGATTGGCCTGCCTGTTTCGCTCGTTCTGCTCCAACCTGATCTTGGCACGTCCCTGGCCATCGCATTTGGCGGCGGAGTGGTGATGCTGCTGGCAGGATTGCCTTTGAAATGGTTCGTATCTGGCGGGGCAGCCGCAGCCGCCGCAGCGCCGCTCATCTTCTTTTTCGGTTTGCAGGATTATCAGCAACGCCGAGTGATGACGATGTTCGATCCTGAAGCCGATCCGTTGGGCGCAAGCTACCACATCATCCAATCCAAGATTGCGATCGGATCAGGCGGAATTTTTGGCAAAGGGTTCAACAACGGTTCGCAAAGCCACCTGCAATACTTACCCGAACCGCACACCGATTTTGTGTTCGCTACAATGGCAGAGGAATGGGGCCTAATCGGCGGGCTCTTTGTTCTCGCAGTCTTTAGCATCATCCTGCGTTGGGGTTGGAATGTCGCACGAGCGGCACAAGACCGCTTCTCGAGCCTTCTTGCCGCCGGTATGGTCGCGACGATATTCTTTTACATTGCGGTCAATCTGCTGATGGTGATGGGCTTCGCGCCAGTCGTTGGCATCCCTCTGCCATTTATGAGCCATGGCGGATCCTCTATGCTCACGAATATGATCTGCATCGGCGCGTTGATGATGGTGAATAGCTGGAATCGCAGCAACCCTCGTGGCGGACTGTCCGGTGCGATCTAAGCTGTCACCAATCCGAGCTTAAGTGCTTTTACAACTGCACCCACGCGGTCGACTGAACCCAGTTTGGCGTAAATCCGTTTGGCGTATGTTTTTACCGTGTCTGGCGACAGGTCGAGGATATCTCCAATGACAGAGAGCGACTTTCCTCGAACAAGCCATTCGAGCACTTCTTGCTCACGCTGAGACAGTTCAACTTTTTCGCGGGTGGATTCGAGCAAGACACACACACGTTGATGCGCCGCTTGCGAAACACTGCGTATAATCCCCAGTGTCTTTTCAGGAACACGGTCGATCGGATAGCCGAAATCAAAAGACGCGTAAGCGTTGCGGCTGCGCGGACCGAAAAGCGGCACGCCAAAGCCATGGATCAGACCGTACTTACGCATGGCATCGAAAAAAACTTCGTTTTCCGGCGTGTTGGGCGCGATCTTTTTCGCTTCTTCCCATGTCAGCATCGCCCCAAATGCCATTACCCGCGCCGGAATTGGGTCACTCTTTCGGAAATCCGATTCGCTGTAGAATTCCAACCATTCCCGGTCAAAGCCATGCGCATGGACAACCGTGCGTTCCGATGTCGGCGAGTCAAATAATGGTGTAAAATGATAGCTTTGGCGCACAACGCCGAGCTCTTCGCAGACACCCACTGCGTACCAGAGCACTTCCCCCACATCGATGAGTGCTTCGATTTTACCGAAATATCCCTGCATCGTTACGCGAGTTTACATCACGTCACCCGATTAGGCGACTTTCCGTAAACGTCAACGTCGGCCATATGCACTGAGGTTGTTCGAAAGAGCACCCGCGTTCGGGTCGCAGCCAATGGTCAACCGTTGGACTTAGTTGAACGTGAAAGACCTGGCGGCAGCATTCCCCCCTTATGGAACTGTCGCCAGGCAAGAGTTCAAAATGTGGAGACTTCAATGTTTCGCTCTCGCGCGAGATCAAATTCGCTGTGCCAAAGGATCGCCGATATGGCGTATGGCAACGCGCAAAACGTCGAAGACTCGCTGGTCGAGCCGGCTGCGGTCGTGCGCGCCATCTATCAACGCGAACGCGCTGGAGTCTCCACCAATCTCCGCCAGCTTCACACCCTAACTGAAATGCCGCAGACAAAGGCGTTGCGCGCTGTCTCTGGTCTCGAACGGTCTGGGTTCGCGAACATTGAGAGCAATATGCATGATGCGTTGGAATCAGTGGTGACACTGAACGATGAAATGCGCGCGGCTTTAGATCGCGCGATTGCCCGCGACGCGGCTTAATCCCTTTCATTTGGCGACAGCATGTCTATATGCAGCGCCGTCCGACTTTTGAAACGAGCTTAGATGCTCTGAATTCTCGGACATCCGATCTCTTTATCGGAATGGACCCTTAGCTCAGTTGGTAGAGCGTCTGACTCTTAATCAGAATGTCGTTGGTTCGATCCCAACAGGGTCCACCACTACTATTGAATGTGAAACGCCCTGTCTTCAATCCGGTTGATTGTGGGCAGGCAAACTTGCAATCACATTGAAATGTGATACTGCATTGCTATGAGCACATCAACAATCACACGCGTTCGCGATCTCGTCACATCCGGTGAATTCACCAAGGCAGGCCTCGCCCGCGCCGCTGGTCTCCATGCAAACACCCTGCGTGATGCGGCTGAACCGGACTGGAACCCCACCACGGAAACACTGACCAAGCTTCAGGACTTTCTCGACTCCAATGATGAGCGTCCCGTATTGGTCGGCGCGGAAGAGATCATCAACGAAGCCCGAAATGGCCGGATGTACATCCTTGTCGATGACGAGGACCGCGAGAACGAAGGCGATCTTATCATCCCGGGGCAAATGGCAACGCCCGACGCCATCAACTTCATGGCAACCCATGGACGCGGATTGATTTGCCTCGCGCTCGACAAAGCGCGTGTTGACCAACTCGGCCTCGAGCCGATGAGCCGCAACAACAAAGAAAGCATGCAAACCGCTTTCACAATCTCGATCGAGGCCAAAGAAGGTGTCACCACCGGGATTTCAGCCGCAGACCGCGCACGCACAGTGGCTGTTGCGATCGATGCGAACAAAGGTGCGGACGACATTGTCACTCCGGGTCATGTTTTCCCTCTGACGGCGCGCAATGGCGGTGTCCTCGTCCGTGCAGGCCATACCGAAGCCGCGGTCGACATCTCACGCCTCGCAGGACTGAACCCGAGCGGCGTTATTTGCGAAATAATGAACGAAGATGGCACGATGGCGCGCCTCGATGACCTCGTCACATTCGCCCGAAAGCATGACCTCAAAATCGGAACCATCCGCGATCTGATCGCCTATAGGATGCGCCATGATCATTTGGTCGAACGCCTCGACGAAAGCAGCTTTGAAAGCGATTATGGCGGCCAATGGCGCCTGATCACTTATCGCAACCGCGTCGCCAATGATCAGGCTTATGTCCTGCAAAAAGGTCACGTTGATCCAACCACGCCTACGCTCGCCCGCGTTCATCCGATCTCTGTCTTCGATGACATCCTAGGACAGCCCGGCGCGCGAAAGCGAACTCTTCAACGCGCAATGAGCGCGATTGGCGATCATGGTTCTGGCGTAATCGTCATTCTGACAAGCCGGATTGGTGGCAAGGAATGGTCTCAGGACGAAGAGATCCGCAACATTGGTATCGGCTCGCAAATCCTTGCTGACCTTGGCGTGCACGATATGATCCTGCTTTCCAATTCACGGCCTGACCTGGTGGCAATCGAAGGCTACGGCCTGACCATTTCCGATTTCAAATCTATTCCGGAGTAAACCTTTCATGGCCAAATTTCTGATTGTCGAAGCGCGATTTTATTCTGAGCTAAACGACATGCTGATCGAAGGTGCGAAAGGCGCACTTGAAGCAGCCGGACATGAAGCAGAAGTTCTTACGGTTCCCGGTGCGCTCGAAGTGCCCGGAGCAATCGCGCTTGCGGCAGAAAGCGGCATTTATGATGGCTTTGTCGCTATCGGCGTAGTGATCCGCGGAGAAACCTATCACTTTGAAATCGTTGCTGGCGAAAGCGCGCGAGCGATCATGGCTCTGACCATGGACGGCATCCCAATCGGCAACGGAATTCTTACCGTAGAGAATGAAGCGCAAGCTTTGGTGCGCGCCGATGCAAGTCAAAAAGACAAAGGCGGTGAGGCGGCGAAGGCGGCGATTGCACTCTTTGATCTGTCCGAGCGTTTCGGTCGGTAGGGGCAAATCACAACGCGTAAAATCCGCCAAACTAAGTAGTTGCCCGTATACAGCTATTCATAAGGGCCCGTTAGAGACTCACCATCCGGTAAGCAGAACGCTTTCCGGCAATAAGGGCGCATAAATATAACAATGACGGGATCTGACTATGGCGCATTCTTCGCTACCCAAGCCGCACGAACTGTTTTCGATTATCCAATCCCTTGAGGCCTTACTCAAACGCTTGGATATCCTTGGATCTGGTATCGCCGCTGTGCATGTAAACGCTGCGATCGAGCAACTGCAAAGCAACCTTGCAGTTGTGAATGACAACGATCTGGGAGCGTTTGATCCTGCTTTGTTGTGCCTCATTCCAGAAATGGATGTTGATATATCCAAGCCGATGATCGGCAAGACTAGGGACTAGCCCGTAATGCACATCGCCTAACACTCAGCTAGCACTCTTAGCGGGAGCCAGCCATTCAATCGGTATGAATTGAAGGCGGCTCCGCAGGAGGCGGCGCGTGATTCAGGGCGAAACGGGGAAACTCGCATGGGCTGGCTTGCGCCGGGGCTCTTATGGGTAATCCGACTTTCAATTCAGATGTCAGATCAACTGGCACACTTGAACTCGCTTCATCGGGCGAGGTCGATCTGCAATATCTCGCAGAACAATTGACGGCGATCGCAAACCGCCTTCGCGGCGAAGTTGTTGGATCGCCGCACGGTTTGCGGCAGACCACTCCTACACTGGTGGAACCTCAGACTGGCTCCAGTCGGTCTGACGAGCAAAGCGCGCGCGCTGAATACGTCGAAATGGCTCGAAATTTGTACACGACCCGCCGCAAACGGGAGAGCATTTTCGGGAATACAGAACTCTTCGGAGAACCCGCATGGGACATTCTGCTCGACCTCTACGTTGCACACGCAGAAAACAAAAAAGTGTCGGTATCCAGCGCCTGCATCGGCTCCGCGTCCCCATCAACAACGGGTTTGCGATGGCTTGGCATTCTTGCAGAGCAAGGCCTGATAACGCGAGAACACGACCCGGAGGATCAACGCCGTGTGCTGGTCCGCCTGTCAGACGCCGGGCTCGAAGCGATGGATAATTACTTCGCCAGCATAGATGCCGGAGCTTACAGCGCTCCGAAACATCCCCGTCCGGCATAAACAGCGCTATCACCCAGCTCTTCTTCGATCCGGATCAACTGATTGTACTTCGCGAGACGATCTGAACGCGCGAGCGAACCCGTTTTGATCTGACCGCAATTGGTCGCGACTGCGAGATCTGCGATCGTCGCATCTTCTGTCTCACCCGAGCGGTGGCTCATCACAGAGGTGTAGCGCGCGCGGTGTGCCATATCGACTGCGGCGAGGGTTTCGGTCAGCGTCCCGATCTGATTGACCTTCACCAGCAGCGAGTTCGCAAGGCCTTGCTCAATACCATCAGAAAGCCGTGCTGGATTGGTCACGAACAGATCGTCACCTACCAACTGCACCTTGTCGCCAATGGCGTCGGTCACAGCTTTCCAGCCTGCGAAATCATCTTCATCCATTCCGTCTTCGATGGATTTGATCGGATAGTCTGCGCACAGCTTTGCAAGATAGTCCGCCATGCCAGCGCCATCCAGGCTGAGACTTTCCCCGGAGATTTCGTATTTGCCATCCTTATAGAACTCGCTGGCAGCGCAATCGAGCGCGAGAACGATGTCTTCGCCCGGCTTGAAGCCAGCCTGTTCGACCGAAGCCATGATGAAATCGAGCGCAGCGCGGGTGCTGGCAAGATCAGGAGCGAAACCACCTTCATCGCCAACGCTGGTCGCCAAGCCCTTGTCAGACAGGCCCTTTTTCAACGTGTGGAACACTTCAGAGCCCCAGCGCACAGCCTCTGCAAGACTGTCTGCACCAACAGGCATGATCATAAATTCCTGAATATCGATCGGGTTATCGGCATGTTCGCCGCCGTTGATGATGTTCATCATCGGCACCGGCAGAACGTGTGCAGAAACCCCGCCAAGGTAGCTGTAAAGCGGCAGACCGCGTGCATTCGCAGCCGCCTTCGCCACGGCAAGGCTGGTCCCGAGGATGGCATTGGCACCCAAGCGAGCTTTGTTTGGCGTGTCGTCCAATGCGATCATCGACAGATCGATATCGCGTTGGTCTTCTGCATCGAAAGCACCGACCAAGAGGTCGCGGATTTCGCCGTTCACGGCTTCAACCGCTTTAAGAACGCCCTTCCCCATGTAGCGACTTTTATCACCGTCACGCAGCTCAACCGCTTCGTGAGCGCCAGTAGAGGCACCAGAGGGCACTGCCGCGCGGCCAAAACTGCCATCTTCGAGCAAGACATCCACTTCGACGGTGGGATTGCCACGGCTGTCGAGAATTTCGCGTCCATGCAGGTCGATAATCGCAGTCATACTTGGCTCCAGTGCAAAAGTGTTGTATAGGGATAACACACCCTGTTGCGATCCGTGCAGGGCACGTGCCGCCTAAAGTTCCACGAACCCCTATTCGCCGGAACAACAGGGCGCAAGGCACGTTGAATCAAAAACAACAACCCCGCATTTTCTTTCTGGAAAAGCAACATATTGGAGGGCAATAGGAACACTATGGCTGACACAAAAACAACCAAGACGACCAAGACCGCATCAAAAACCACCACACGCAAGACGCCCGCCAAGCGGGCGACTGCGAAGAAAGCGGCTCCGAAAAAGACGGCTGCAACCGCAAAACCTGCGGATGAAGCAAAGAGTCGCTTCAACGCAGCTCTGGAAGAGGCTAAGGCAGGTGCAGCCGCATTGCGCGCCGAAGCTGGCGAACGTGCGGATGGATACCGGGAGCAAGCAATGAGTAAGAGCGACGATCTGGTAAGTGAAGCCCGTGCCTATGGCGAAAAAGCAAAAGTGCGCGCGGGAGATATTGCGGTCGACGCAAAGTCTGCCACGAGCGACGGCATCGCCTCCATTGGTAAAGTGATCGCCGACACAGCGCCGCAGATTGATGAGCGCTTGGGTGAGCAATATGGCGACTACGCCCGTTCTGCATCGCGCACGTTGGCCGAAACTTCGGCAAAGCTGGACGCAAAGAGCGTTGATGAAATCGGCGAAGACGCCCGCGAATTTGTGCGTAAGAGCCCAGGCACCGCGCTTGGCATCGCAGCGGTCGCAGGCTTTATCATTGCGCGCCTATTCCGCGGATCGCGCGACTAATTCCGGATCGAGGGGCAGTGGATGCGTGATGATGAAAGGCAAACGGATGATGCGCGCGACGTGCATGATCCATCTGCCCCTGAAGACGCAGAAACTGCCCCAAGCAGCCCGGTTGACGAATCTCTGACTGAAGAGATTGCGGCGCTGATTGATGATGGGCGCACATATGCCGAGGCTGAGCTCGCCTTTCAAAAAACGCGCGCGGGCATCGCTGGTAAGAGTATTGGTTTCGCCATCGCCTATGTCGTGGTGGCGATCATCACCCTCCATATTGCGGTACTGGCGCTCGCCGTCGGACTCGTAATGGCGCTTGAGCCTCTCGTCACAATCTGGGGTGCAATCGTCATTGTTGTTGGCATGCTGTTGCTGATCACAGTCATGCTGGCGTTGTCGGCCAAAGGCCATGCTGGGCGCCTCGGCCTGATGTTCGGATCATCGGAAAAGGATGATCAGTCGTGAGCAAACTCGACCGGCAGTTTTACGAAGATCGCGCTTTGCGTGATGCAGCGCGCGAGGTCTTTATAGCTGATCTCGCCCACGCAAAAGTCTCGCTTTCCGGCAAAGGAATAGCAGCGCGCGTCGCTGGCAACATTGGTGACGGAGCCAAAGACGTCATTGAGGTCGCGAAGGTACACGGCGAAGACAATCGCGGCGTGATCGCCGCTCTGATCGGTGCTTTGATCCTTTGGTTTGCCAGAGCACCGATCTTGGAAATCCTTGGCATCGAAGAAGCTAACGACGATGCCGAAGCAACCGGCACCGGCGAAGACACAGATGCCGAGCCTGATTTCGATCCCGATTCAGAGACGCTTCATCAGAGCGCGCCTACCTACGAACCTCCCTCTTCCGGAGAATCCGATGACTGACACAAACCTTGTTCCCGCCGACAAGCGCGATGAATTGCGCGCAAAGATCGAAGCCAGCGAGCGCCGCATTGCCGAGCGCACAGTCGCGGATCAGGCGAAAGAAGCAGCAAGCGCTGCGACTGCCTACGTCAAGGAAAACCCGCTCACTGTGCTTGGCGGAGCGATTGCGATCGGACTCGTTATTGGTGCCATGACAAACCCCGGGCGACGCGCAGCGCGCAGCGCCGCGACCGGAGCGGCCAATGCCGTTAGCGGTGCAGCTTCCGGGGCAGCGAAAAGCGTTGGGTCAGCTGCCAAGAAACGCGGTACGGCTTTCGGTAGTCTGCTCGCTGATGCGATTGTCGCTTACGGTGTTAAACTGATCGACGATGCTCTTGGCACTGCCCGCGCGGGACAGGACAAAATCGAAGATATTAGCGACAGCGCAACCGCAAAGGCACGCGAAGTTCGTCGCGAGGCAGACTATTTTGCCGGAAACGCTGTCGACAAGGGCCGCGCAGTAACGCGCCGCACCCGCAGGCGCGCTGAACGAGCGGTGCGCGATATCAAGGACCGGGTAACGAACTGAACCTTTTTGGGAGAGGTTGAGCTGCGCCCTGCCCCCTTGCTGTTGCTGCGCTTTCCGTTAAAGGGCCGATGAACTCAAAACTCCTCCCCAAGGATGGAAATTATGGAAGAAGTAACCCCAGAACAGCGGCTTCACCTGGTTATGGGTGGCAGAGTGACTGACCCGCGCGGTATCGAATTTCAGGACCCGGAAAGCCTTCACGTTGTCGGCGTCTACAGTTCCTATGATGATGCAGTCGACGCATGGCGCGCTCAGGCCCAACGGACCGTTGATGATGCAGAAATGAAATATGTCGTCGTGCATATTCATAAACTGCTTACACCAGACGCCTAATTCACCTCTTTGATGGGCGCATATGGCATACGTAATTCGTCCATTTTCCAGCGGTGACGCATCCGAACTGGCCAGCCTGACGCTCGCGGCGATCCGCGGTGTCGGGGCGATTAGCTACACGCCTGAACAGGTGGCAGCATGGTCTGCCCGGCACCCTGGTCCCGACCGTTTCTTGGAACGGGTGAATTCTGGAGCCAGCATTTTTGTAGCGGCGGATTCATCGGATACGGCTATGGCCTACGCCCTCATTGAGCCCGATGGTCATCTGGACATGCTGTATTGCCATCCGGATCATACAAGGCGCGGTCTGGCAGACGAATTGCTCGCCGCGTCAGAGCAGCACGCTCGCGCAGAAGGCATCACTAGGCTTTATACCGAAGCCAGCGAGCTGGCTCGCCCCGCATTTGAACGCGCAGGGTACGCAGTGCAGCACCGCCGCGACTTCGAAATTCCTCATGAGGGCGAAGCCGTGGCGATCCACAATTTTGCGATGGAAAAACCTCTTAATTGAGAGGCTTACCCTGCTTCAATCAGATAAATTCGATCTTCTGGACAAGATAGAACTTGTCACCCGAAGGAACCGTCACTTCGATCTCTTCATCGACCTGCTTGCCAATCATGGCACGCGCCAGCGGCGAGCTGAATGATATCCGACCAGATGCCGCATCGGCCTCGGTCTCGCCCACGATCTGATACTTGATCGGCTTGTCATCTTCGTCGAGAAGGGTAACCGTCGAACCGAAGACAACCTTGTTGCCAGTAAGCGTGGTCGGATCGATGATCTGCGCGCGGCTGATCTTGCCTTCGATGTCGCCAATCATGGCTTCGACCTGACCCTGACGCTCTTTCGCGGCGTGGTATTCGGCGTTCTCAGAGAGATCGCCATGCGCGCGTGCTTCTTCGATCGCATCAACGATCCGCGGACGTTCGTCGCGCAGAGCCTTGAGATCAGTTGTCAGACGCTCGTACCCCTCGGCGAGCATCGGAACCTTATCCATGGTAGCCATTCTAGTTCTTTCTTTGGGACGTTGCCCTAGTTCCACCGCGCCAATTCAAGTTTGATCAGCCCATAAGAGGCGGACGTGACGTGGTAAAATGTCGGGAGAGACGTCTTGAATGCCTAGCTATAATAGTCTTGCAAACTGCGGACTTCAAGCTGCTCTGGCGTAATCGCTGCAATTGACTGCGCTGCGGCAAGCGATGCGGCGGCCGTTGTATAGTACGGAACCTTCTTTTCGAGAGCCGTCGCGCGGATCGATTTCGAGTCCAAAAGCGACTGCCAACCCTCTGTAGTGTTGAAGATAAGGGCAATTTCACCGTCGATAATTTTGTCAACGATATGCGGCTGTCCCTCGGCGACTTTATTCACCTTCTCAACGGCAAGCCCCTGCTCGCTCAGATAGCTGTAGGTTCCAGAAGTCGCGACGATGGAAAAGCCTGTCTCAATCAGAGTTTTGACCGCAGGGACAATCACCGGCTTGTCGGTATTCTTAACTGAGACAAACACCGTGCCTTTGCGCGGCAAAGCCATCCCGGCACCGATTTGCGATTTCAGGAAGGCTGCCGGGAATGTCATGTCGATCCCCATAACTTCGCCCGTAGATTTCATCTCCGGCGTAAGAATCGGATCCGCACCCGGGAAGCGGCTGAACGGGAAGACGGCCTCTTTGATCGCCATATATTCCAGATCGCGTTTGAACGGCTCGAAATCGGCGAGCTTTTCGCCAGCCATGATGCGGCTAGCAATCTTGGCGACGGGCTGACCGATGGCTTTCGCCACAAACGGCACCGTTCTGCTGGCGCGAGGGTTCACTTCGATCAGATAGACCTCGCCATCTTTCACCGCGAATTGCACATTCATCAAACCGCGCACTTTCAACGCACGGGCCAGCGCCTCTGCCTGACGCTCCATTTCCTCGACGATATTTTGTGGCAGCGAGTACGGCGGCAGAGTGCAGGCACTGTCGCCTGAATGTACGCCCGCCTCTTCGATGTGCTGCATCACGCCGGCGATACGCACCTCGTCTCCATCGCACAGCGCATCGACATCACATTCGATCGCATCGCGCAGATATTGATCGACCAGAACGGGGCTCTCGCCTGAGACATTCACAGCGGTCTTGATGTAATCATCCAACTGCGCTTCGGAATCGACAATCTCCATCGCCCGGCCGCCCAAAACAAAGGATGGCCGCAGCAATACCGGATAGCCGATGCGCGCAGCGACGGCAGCGGCTTCGTCTCGGGTATAGGCGATCCCGTTGTCAGGCTGCTTCAGATTGAGTTGGTCGACCAATCTCGCAAACCGCTCACGATCTTCCGCGTGGTCGATGGCGTCAGGCGATGTTCCAAGGATCGGAATGCCAGCATCTTCCAGCGCCTGAGCAAGTTTCAACGGAGTCTGCCCGCCGAATTGGACGATCACGCCAACAAGTTCGCCAGTCGACTGCTCAACACGGAGGATTTCCATCACATCTTCTGCAGTCAGCGGCTCGAAATAGAGACGATCAGACGTGTCATAGTCGGTAGAAACCGTTTCCGGGTTGCAGTTGACCATGATCGTTTCATAGCCCTGCTCCGCAAGTGCGAAACAGGCGTGGACGCAGCAATAATCAAACTCGATGCCCTGCCCGATACGGTTTGGCCCTCCGCCCAGAATGACGATCTTTTTGCGTTCCGATGGATCAGCTTCGCATTCGGCTTCTCCGAAGCTCGGCGCTTCGTAAGTCGAGTACATGTAGGGCGTGATCGCCTCGAATTCGGCGGCGCAACTGTCGATGCGCTTGAACACCGGAGAAACACCCAGTTTTCGGCGCAGTTCGCGGACTTCGCTCTCGCTCGTTGCGCCCGCCATCGCTTGCAATGCGTCGTGCAATAGGCCGGACCCGCGCGCCTGCGTTTCTGCCATGCCGCCTGCAACGCCAACGGAACGGACCGCGAGCGTCGCCAGCCGTTTGTCGGAAAAACCCATGGACTTTAGACGGCGCAGGCCAGCCGCATCCTGAGGCAACCCATCGGCCTGCACTTCACGCTCGGCGGCAATGATTGCTTCGATTTGGCGTAGGAACCACGGATCAAAGCCTGTGATGTTCTGGATTTCCTCGACAGTGAAGTTTTCGCGGAAAGCCTGTGCGATTTGCAAGATACGGACCGGTGTGCGGCGCGACAGTGCCGCCGTGATCACTTCGCGCGAGACACCTTCAAGTTCCGTCACGCGGTTAAAGCCGTCCAGATCGGTTTCAAGGCCGCGCAAGGCCTTTTGCATCGATTCTTGGAAGTTGCGGCCAATCGCCATCACTTCGCCAACCGACTTCATCGCGGTGGAAAGGTTGTTTTCGGCACCCTTGAATTTCTCGAAGGCAAAGCGCGGGATTTTGGTTACGACATAGTCGATTGTCGGCTCAAAACTGGCGGGAGTCGCGCCGGTAATCTCGTTCGTGATCTCGTCCAGCGTATAACCCACGGCAAGTTTCGCCGCGACACGGGCGATTGGGAAGCCGGTTGCTTTGGACGCGAGCGCGGACGAACGCGACACACGCGGGTTCATCTCGATCACGATCAGGCGACCGTCTTTCGGATTCACCGCGAACTGGACGTTCGATCCACCGGTTTCCACGCCGATCTCGCGCAGCACGTCGATGCTGGCGGTGCGCATAATCTGATATTCTTTATCGGTCAGCGTCAGCGCAGGAGCGACCGTGATGGAGTCCCCTGTGTGAACGCCCATCGGATCGACGTTTTCAATCGAGCAGATGATGATGGCATTGTCCGCTTTGTCGCGCACAACCTCCATCTCGTATTCTTTCCAGCCGAGCAGCGATTCTTCGATAAGCACTTCGGTGGTCGGAGACGCATCGAGGCCCTCGCCTACGATCTTGTCGAATTCAGCCTTGTTATAGGCGATGCCGCCGCCCGTCCCGCCGAGCGTAAAGCTGGGCCGGATGATCGCCGGAAGGCCGGTGTGGTCGATCAATGCACGCGCTTCTTCGAGCGTATTCGCAACACCGCTGCGCGCACTTTCGAGGCCGATGGAGTCCATTGCCTCGCGGAAACGCTGACGGTTTTCGGCTTTGTCGATGGCATCGGCTTTCGCGCCGATCATCTCGACGCCGTATTTTTCCAGCGTGCCATCCGCATCCAGGGCGAGCGCACAGTTCAGCGCAGTCTGTCCGCCCATGGTTGGCAGCAAAGCATCCGGCTTTTCCTTGGCGATGATCTTCGCAACGATATCCGGCGTGATCGGCTCAACATAGGTCGCATCTGCAAATTCCGGGTCGGTCATGATCGTCGCCGGATTGCTGTTTACCAGAATGACGCGGTAGCCATCCTCTTTCAGCGCCTTGATCGCCTGAGTGCCCGAATAATCGAACTCGCACGCCTGACCGATAATAATCGGGCCTGCGCCGATGACGAGGATGGAGGATATGTCAGAGCGTTTGGGCATTAGTTTCCGGTCTCATTGTCTGGGGCCGCATCGGCCCCGTCTGTTTGTTCTGTCTGGTTTGACGCGACCCATTCAAGGTCAACCAGCCGCATATCGGCTTGCTGGCGATCACAGGCCGCGCCGAGCAGTTGATCAAGAGCGATGGCTTCGCCGCGCACACGATACAGCGCGGGATCATGGCCAAGGAAGAACGCGCCCTTCTCATCCGCTGGCTCAGCTTTGAAACGTGCCACGGCGGTCGAGAGTTCATTGGTCTGCTGTGTCAGGCGAATACCAGCCGACTGATCGCTGCCTTCGACCATCAAAGCCGTCATCGCCTCTAGGTCCATCTTGGTCACATCATATGTGAATACTGGTACGACCATGTCCTGCGATTGGATCAGCAAATTGCGGTTCTGCCGATTGAGCGTGTCGATGTAACGTTCAATGCAAACGCTCTGCTCCTCAACACCCTCGCGTGGATCGCTGTTGTCGAACAGCGAGCAGGCCGGGAGGAGCAGGAGTGCTGGGAGGATTGCCAAGCGCATCACCTTGCCCCTCCTACAGTTGTTCCGCGCAGATCAACCGCCTCTTTCACTAGAAGCCAAGTCCTGATGCACTTGCATCCGTGCTGAATTCAGCGCCAGTGCGTTCCTGAAATTCAGAGAAGCACATAATCAACCCGACCATGTCATTCTGCGACATGCCACTGCCAAGGACGACCGTTTTCGCCTCTGCGCTTTCCGCTTCAATCGTACCTGTAACTGGTATGCCCTCTTCCGTTGTGAAGCTAACACTCCGATCGCCGGTCTTGAGTGTTGCGTTGGGCACGTCGCACTCTTCTTTTAGCTCAGCAAATTGCTCATCAGTGATTGGTCCTGGTTCGCTGGATGACAGGACGTTTGAGCATGCACCCAAAAGAGCGATGAGCGGCAATGCGACGGTCAACTTCATTTCAAATCCCCAACAAATTTCTCAAACAAATAGAAGCTGTCCTGCGGGCCCGGACTGGCTTCCGGGTGATATTGCACGCCAAATGCCCGCTTACCCTTAACCGCGATCCCGCAGTTTGATCCGTCGAACAGGCTCACATGCGTCTGCTCCAGCGTATCCGGCAAAGTCTCGCCATCGACAGCAAAGCCGTGGTTCATGCTGGTGATCTCAACAAGGCCGCTGGTTTCGCCCCAACCTTCTCCCACGCGCTGAACCGGATGGTTCGCGCCGCGGTGCCCTTGGTGCATTTTGACAGTCTTCGCGCCCGCTGCGAGAGCGAGCATTTGGTGGCCCAAGCAAATGCCGAAGAGCGGCATGTCTGCCTCGAGCAATGCTCTAATGACAGGAACCGCATACTCGCCTGTCGCCGCCGGATCGCCCGGACCGTTGGATAGGAACACGCCATCAGGCTTAAGCACCATGATCTCTTCCAGCGTAGCCTTGGCCGGAACCACCGTCACCTTCGCACCTGCCTTCACAAGGTTGCGGAAGATGTTGTCTTTCGCTCCGTAATCAATCGCGACCACATGCGGCGTCGCGTCGCGGGATGCGCGGCCATATCCATGGCCCAACCGCCAGTATCCGCCTTCCCAGCTTTCCATTTTCTCGCGGGTCACACGCTTGGCGAGGTCCATCCCTTCGAGACCGGCCCATTCTTGTGCCCGGGCGATAAGAGCATCGAGATCAAACTTGCCATCCGGACTGTGCGCGATCACCGCATTGGGCGCGCCGGACATGCGAATGCGGCGGGTCAAAGCCCGCGTATCAACGCCCGAAAGACCGATCTTGCCGTTACGCTCCATCCATTCGGTAAAGCGTTCGAGGCTGCGGAAATTGGATGGCTCGGTCACATCTTCGCGCACGATACAGCCAACCGCACCCTCGACCGCGCTTTCAACATCTTCGCTGTTTGCCCCAACATTGCCGATATGCGGGAATGTGAAGGTGACGATCTGCGCCGCGTAAGAGGGATCGGTCATCACCTCCTGATAACCGGTCATCGCTGTGTTAAAACACACTTCACCAACCTGAGTGCCAACCGCTCCAAAGGCTTTGCCCCAGATGACCGACCCATCGGCCAGAACGAGGACTCCCGTCGCACCTTTGGGTTGCGCAGGACGTGAGGCAGCAGAAGCCATTCGGGGCTCTCCGAGTCAGGTGTTTCCAGCAATGTCGCTAAGTCCCATCGGCTAAGCGGGTGTGGCCCCCGCGTCAACCTAGTCTCGGGGGTCGCAATGCGTTAGATCGCGCCCATATACCAATCCATCCACAACTAATGACGAAAAGAAGCGAAACACCATGATCCGTGATGACATCAAGGCCGCGACAATCACTGCGATGAAGGCAAAGGAAAAAGAGCGCACAGCGACGCTTCGCCAGATTTCCGCCAAGATCAAGGATCGCGATATCGCGGAGCGGACGAGCGGTAAGGAAATTCCTGATGACGAGCTGGTGACATCTGTTTTGCAGAAAATGGCCAAGCAGCGCCGCGAATCCATCGAGATGTATGAAACAGGCGGCCGCGCAGAACTCGCCGCGAAAGAGCAAGCCGAACTTGATGTGATTGGCGAATTTCTGCCCAAGATGATGAGCGCGGACGAAACCACAACTGCGATTGAAGCCATCAAGGCGGACACTGGTGCTTCTTCTATGAAAGATATGGGCACCGTTATGGGCGAGCTCAAAAAGCGCCACGGCGCACTGCTTGATGGCAAGCTGGCCAGCGGATTGGTGAAAGCCGCGCTTTCATAACCACAGAAATCTCCACAGCGTGCGCTTGAACCCGATGCGGTTCAGGCTCACAATTCCGGCATGACCATCACCCCGCAATGGAAGGACGAGCTACGCGCCCGCGTGACCTTATCGACGGTCATCATGCGCACGGAGAAGCTTGTCAAAAAAGGGCGGGAATGGACGGCCTGTTGCCCGTTCCATGATGAAAAGACACCGAGTTTCTACGTCAACGATCAAAAACAGTTCTATCATTGCTTTGGCTGCGGCGCGCATGGGGATGTGATCAGCTGGATGACCGAGCAGCGTGGGCTGTCTTTTATCGACGCGATCAAGGAGCTCGCGGCGGAAGCCGGAATGGAAGTCCCCGCGCCCGATCCCATAGCAGCGAAAAAGGCCGAGAAACGCGCCAGCCTGATTGATGTAACAACCGAAGCGCAGGAATGGTTCGTTCACAACCTCCACACGAACGAGGGAGCTGATGCGCTTAGCTATCTAAAGCGACGCGGCCTCAAACCTGATGTTCTGCGCGAATTTGGCTTTGGCTATGCGCCTGAGAACAAGCAGGCTCTCAAAAACGCCCTCACCCGCTTTGACGAAGAAATGCTGGTGGATACCGGCATGCGCATCCGCACGGATGACGGCAATACCTACGACCGGTTCAGAGAACGCGTCATGCTGCCCATTCAGGACGCACGCGGACGCGTGATCGCATTCGGCGGGCGCATTCTGGATAAACGCGATGGCGTTGCGAAGTATCTCAACTCACCCGACACGCCGCTTTTTGACAAAGGGCGCACGCTTTATAACCTACACCGCGCTGCACCTGCTTCACGCCAATCGGGCCGCGTCGTCGTGGTCGAAGGCTATATGGACGTGGTCGCGCTCGCTCAGGCCGGCTTCGAAGACGCGGTTGCGCCTCTCGGCACTGCGCTTACGGAAATGCAGCTCGAAATGCTGTGGCGCATGGTCGAAGTGCCAATCCTGTGCTTCGATGGCGATGCCGCTGGTCAAAAAGCAGCCATGCGAGCCATCAGACGTGCCCTTCCGCTATTGGCTCCAATGCGCTCGCTCGGGATTGTCCAACTGCCGACCGGCAAGGATCCGGATGATCTGATCAATGAGCAAGGCGCGGGTGCGATGGCAAAGCTTCTGGACGAGCCGAAATCATTGCTCGACATGCTCTGGGACTTCGAATTGACCTCGCAGCCGCTGAACAGCCCGGAAGCGAAGGCCGGACTTAAAGCGCGATTGATGGAGCACGTGGACACAATCCAGGATCGCGACATCCAATCGCTCTATCGCCGCGAATTGCTCGATCGGTTCTCGGCCTTTGCTTATCCACCTCGCGCTCCGAAAAAATCATTCGGTCAACAACCGCAGCGCGGCTCTTGGAATGGCAAACCAGCAGCACCACGCACCCTATCAAACGATGCGCGCGCGACGCTACAGAAAGCGATGGCCGGCGGGCAGCGATCCGATCTGTTCGGCGCAATCGTCGCCGGCTTGCTACGCCATCCGGCTGAGATTGCGCGCCATTCTGAAACGCTAATCAACCTCGCAAGGCATGACGCCAAAGCCGCACCAGCAATTGAATCGCTGATAGAACTGTCGGAAACGCTTGATTCGGACACCACAAACGCCATATCAGGCGGGCAAGGCTATCCTGCCCCACCGGTAGACAATCGTTACACCTTCCTCAGAGAAGGCACGCCCCCCGGTGAAGCGCGCGAGGAATTGGCTGAAGCTGTGTCGTTGCTGGCCCATAAACCAGCGCTCGAAGCCGCTATGGCGGCGACGATTGCGAGGTTTGAGGATGATCCGGAAGGGTCATTTGCAGAGCAGGCCCGGTTACGGCAGCAGCTCATTACAGTTGAAGAACGCTTGAAAGCATTCGGGCGTAAAAAGGCCGCAACACATGCGGTCAGGGATGAAAATTCGGTTCCTTCGGACGGCTAGAACAGCCCTCCCCGTAGGCAAACCGCGAAATGGATTGATAGCGATACATGGCCTCGACCGCTAAAAACAAGAATGCCGACAATGAAGATGCTCCACTGATCGACCTCAACGAGGCGGCCGTGAAGAAGCTCATGACCAAGGGCAAACGCAAAGGCTACATCACACTTGATGAGCTGAACGAAGCGTTGCCGACGGACATGAATTCGGACCAGATTGAGGACATCCAGACGGCTCTGTCGGAAATGGGCGTGCAGATCGTCGAGAATGACGAAGAGGCTGAAGCCGAAGCCGAGCAGGAAAACGAGGTCGAAGAGATCGCTGTTGGCGCCGAGAAAAAGGATGCCAAGAAAGATACCAAGGCTGCACCGGCCAAAAAGGCCACAGCTGATGGCCGTACCGACGATCCAGTGCGCATGTATCTTCGCGAAATGGGCGCCGTCGAACTGCTCAGCCGCGAAGGCGAAATCGCCATTGCGAAGCGGATCGAATCCGGCCGCGATATGATGATCATGGGCCTATGTCAGAGCCCGATTACATTCCATGCGATCATTCAGTGGTCAGAGGCGCTTAACGCCGAAGATATGCAACTGCGCGAAATCCTCGATCTTGACGCGATGCTTTCCAAAGAGCCGCCGCCTGACAAGATGGAAGAGGAAAATGAAGACGACGACGGCGAGATTTCGGAAGAGACCGCCGGTCCTACCATTCGTGATGACGACGAAGACGATTCCGACTCCGAAGACATCGACGCTGAAGAAGGCGAAGGTGGCGAGTCCAAAAAGGAAGAAGAGGAAGAAGAGGACAACACTCTCTCCCTCGCCCAGATGGAAGCTACGCTTAAGCCGGACGCTATCGAGCGTTTTGCGCGGATCACAAAACTCTTCAAAACCTTTGAGAAATTGCAGGCCGAGCGTGTGGAAACACTCGCGGCTGGCGGCGAATTTCCGAAGGCGAAAGAGAACAAGTACGAAAAGCTTGGCGAAGAACTCACCGCCGAAGTGGAAAGCATGCAGTTCCATGCGACCAAGATCGAATTCTTGGTCGACAACCTCTATGCATTCAATCGCCGTCTGACCGCCCTTGGCGGACAGATGCTGCGCCTTGCTGAGCGTCACAAGATCAAGCGCATCGACTTCTTGAAATCCTATGTTGGCAACGAGCTGGACGACAGCTGGATCATCGCCAATGCGAAGAAGGACAAGAAATGGGCTGCCTTCGCAGAGAAGGAAGAAGCCGCAATTGATCGCATCCGTGCGGAAATCACCGACATCGCCGCGCAAACCGGCATGGCGCTGGAAGAATTCCGCCGCATTGTGAACATGGTGCAAAAAGGCGAGCGCGAAGCGCGTATCGCCAAGAAAGAAATGGTTGAGGCGAACCTGCGTCTCGTGATTTCTATCGCCAAAAAATACACCAATCGCGGCCTGCAATTCCTTGATCTTATTCAGGAAGGCAATATCGGCCTGATGAAGGCGGTCGACAAATTCGAGTATCGCCGGGGTTACAAATTCTCGACCTACGCGACATGGTGGATCCGTCAGGCGATTACCCGCTCGATCGCTGACCAAGCCCGCACGATCCGTATTCCGGTCCATATGATCGAGACGATCAACAAACTGGTCCGTACATCACGCCAATTCCTGCACGAGGAAGGCCGCGAGCCTACTCCAGAGGAAATGGCAGCGCGTCTTTCTATGCCGCTTGAAAAAGTGCGCAAGGTTATGAAGATTGCGAAAGAGCCGATCTCTCTCGAAACGCCAATCGGCGACGAGGAAGATTCGCACCTCGGCGATTTCATCGAGGACAAGAACGCGATCATCCCTGTGGACGCCGCAATTCAGGCAAACCTCAAGGAAACGGTTACACGCGTCCTCGCCTCGCTCACTCCGCGTGAAGAGCGCGTTCTGCGTATGCGTTTCGGCATCGGCATGAACACCGATCACACGCTTGAGGAAGTCGGCCAGCAATTCTCGGTTACCCGCGAACGTATCCGTCAGATCGAAGCAAAGGCGCTACGCAAGCTGAAACACCCAAGCCGTTCGCGCAAAATGCGGTCGTTCTTGGATCAGTAATCGGTTGGAGCCGCCCAAATGACGAAGGCAAATCCATTGGTAGTCGCCATCGTCAGCCAAAAAGGCGGCTCCGGTAAGACAACCCTCGCCGTCCACCTCGCCACGCGCGCAGCGCAGGCGAAGTTTGAAAGCTGTGTGATCGATACTGATCCTCAGGCCACCGCCGCTGCTTGGGGTGACTGGCGTGGTGATTTTCTGCCCGTTGTGGTGACTGCGCCCCCTGCCCGTCTTGGCCGTACCATCGGAAGCGCAAAGAAGAACAAAGTCGACTTTATTGTGGTCGATACGCCTCCACACGCAGATGCGGCGGCCCGCGAAGCGATTAAGGCGGCGGACGTCGTGCTTATTCCGACCAAACCACGCGCTTTTGATCTCCACGCGCTTGAACCGATTGCCGATCTTGTCGCCTTCGCGAAAAAGCCTGCCTATGTTGTGCTCAATGCGGTGCCGTCGGGTGCCACTGTCTTGACTGCGGAAGCCCGCAAGGCCGCGAAAGACATGGGGCTGGACGTTTGTCCCGTAGAGCTAGGCGACCGCGCGGCGTTTCACCGCTCCTCTGCCAAAGGTGAGACCGCCGCTGAGATCAAACCATCAGGGAAAGCCGCGAAAGAAATCGAAGCGCTTTGGAAATGGCTTAAGAAAAAACTGGCCTGATCGGAAGCAATTGCTCGATCTGCAGTTGCATATGCAACTGCTAGGCGTCAGTCTCTTTCAATGCTTTTCTCCAAAACTGGCTCGCTCTGCATCATTGCATTGGCTGCACTGATCCCAACCGCCCCTGCTCTCGCGCAGGAGGCCTCCGAAACGGTGCAATTAGCGGAAGACGAAAGCGCATCTCCCGACGAGAACAATACCATTGCTTTGAACCTCGCAGAGCAAATTGTGAATCTGGGATATCCGGAAGACACACGCGAGCAGTTGTTTTTCGGGACGATGGACCAGACGATTGTCCAGCTCCGCCAGTCACTTAGCGGATTTTTGCCGCAGGACGATCCGGAAGCGGTCAAAATCTTCGACGATTGGATCGCGAAGTATTCAGCAGAATCAAAAGATATTCTGCGCAAACATATCCCGACAATCATGGGCGGAATGACAGAGGCATACGCTGACTTGTTCTCTGAGGAAGAACTGCGGGACATCCTTGCCTTTGTGCAAACACCCAGCGGCAAGCAATTCTTTGACCGCATGCCTGATGTTATCGGGTCAGCCAGCTTTGCCGACGCCAATCAGGCATATATGGATGAAAGCATGGCCTCGATGATTCCGGCTCAGCGCGAATTGCTGCAGCAATTGAAGACGCATCAGGAAAACAAGGCCGATCCTGCTGAGACGACCTGAAGGTTTTACGGGAATCAGACGGTAGAAAAGCCGCCTTCGCGGGGTGGAGTGTTACGCATTGTGCCACTATATGGCCCGCATGCGTATTGCCATTGCCTCAGATCACGCCGCGACCGACCTAAAGGCTGAACTTGCCGAATGGTTGATGGATGTTGGACACGAAGTCGCCGACCTTGGCCCCGAAGCGGGTGAAAGCGTCGATTATCCTGATTACGGATACAAGTTAGCAAGTGTTGTTGCCGACGGGACCGTTGAACGCGGTATCGCCCTTTGCGGCAGCGGTATCGGCATCTCGATCAGTGTGAACCGCCATCCCGGCGCCCGCTGTGCGCTCGTATCAGAGCCATTATCCGCTGCCTTGGCGCGCGAACACAACAATGCGAACTGCATTGCCTTGGGCGCAAGACTGACTGGCATCGAAATGGCGAAGAGCTGCGTGGCAACTTTCCTAGACACCGAATTTGCCGATGAAGGCGATCCATCAGGGCGACATCAGCGCCGCGTTGCAAAGCTTGGCAATCCACCAATTTCTCCCGATCACATCGAGACGCATCAATGAGCACACAGCCCTCCGAAGTACTGAACTCCATGGATTCATTTTGGAACGATGATCTTGCGAAGGCAGATCCGGAAATCGCCGCTGCGATCGGCAAGGAACTGGCGCGTCAGCAGGACAAAATCGAACTGATCGCAAGCGAGAACATTGCTTCCAAAGCTGTCCTTGAAGCGACAGGCAGCGTCTTCACCAACAAATATGCCGAGGGCTATCCGGGTAAGCGCTATTACGGTGGCTGCGACTATGCCGATGTCGTCGAAACGCTGGCAATCGAGCGTGCAAAAGAGCTGTTCGGCTGCAACTTCGCCAATGTTCAGCCGAACAGCGGCAGCCAGATGAATCAGGCCGTGTTCCTCGCGCTTTTGCAGCCAGGCGATACGTTTATGGGCCTCGATCTAAATTCGGGCGGCCACCTTACCCACGGCTCGCCGGTCAATATGAGCGGCAAATGGTTCAATCCTGTCAGCTACGGCGTCCGCGAGGGCGACGAGTTGATCGATATGGATGCGGTTGCCGCAACTGCACGCGAGCACAAGCCAAAGCTGATCATCTGTGGCGGCACTGCCTATTCGCGGACTTGGGATTTTGCGGCATTCCGCGCAATCGCCGACGAAGTTGGCGCAATCTTGCTGTGCGACATGAGCCACATTTCAGGCCTCGTCGCTGGCGGTGCGCATCCTTCACCTTTCCCGCATTGCGATATCGTCACCTCCACCACGCACAAAAGCCTTCGCGGCCCACGTTCGGGAATCATTCTTTGGAATGACGAGAAGTTCACAAAGCCGCTCAACATGGCTGTGTTCCCGGGCCTTCAGGGCGGACCGCTGATGCACGTTGTCGCGGCGAAAGCTGTGGCGTTCCGCGAAGCTCTTACGCCTGAGTTCAAAAGCTATTCTCACCGTGTGGTCGAGAATGCGCGCGCTCTTGCAGCGAGCCTGGAAGAGAACGGCCTCCGAATTGTTTCGGGTGGCACTGACAACCACTCGATGCTGGTCGATCTCACTGCGAAGGATGTGACGGGCAAAGACGCCGAGAAGGGCCTCGATCGCGCTTGGTTGACCTGTAACAAGAACGGCATCCCGTTCGATACACGCTCACCGTTCGTAACCAGCGGCATCCGCTTGGGCACACCGGCTGGTACAACGCGCGGATTTGGTCCTGCTGAATTCCGGACAATCGGCAAACTGATCGCTGAGGTTGTCGATGGTCTTGCCAAGAATGGCGCCGAAGGTGATGCGCAGGTGGAAGAAAGCGTACGCAGTCGGGTGGCCGAATTGTGCAGCGCATTCCCAGTCTATCCAAACGCGTAAGACTGACAGTTTATGCGTTGCCCATTCTGCGCTTTTGACGACACTCAGGTAAAGGATTCGCGCCCTACCGAAGATTCGACGTCCATCAGAAGGCGCCGGCAATGCTCATCGTGCGGCGCGCGGTTCACGACCTTTGAGCGTGTTCAATTGCGGGAAGTTACGATCGTCAAATCAGGCGATCGCCGCGAAAACTTTGATCGGTCAAAACTCGAACATTCTGTCTCGCTCGCTTGCCGCAAACGCAATGTGACGCAAGAGCGGATTGATCAGCTTATTTCCGGTATCCAAAGGCAGGTCGAAACCGCTGGTGAAGCAGAGATCGCATCCGCCAGAATCGGCGAGATGGTCATGAATGGACTGAAGCAGATCGACAGCGTCGCCTATATCCGTTTCGCCAGCGTCTACCGCGACTTTTCGGAAGCACGCGACTTTGAAGAGTTCGCCAGCACCGTTCAGGAAGCGGCGAAGGACTGACCGGAGTGCCCGCTCCAATCATCGTTCTCGTTCGCCCACAGTTGGGTGAGAATATCGGCAAAGCTGCGCGCGCAATGCTGAACTTCGGACTGACCGAAATGCGTATTGTGAACCCGCGCGATGGCTGGCCAAATCCCTCGGCTGGCCCCTCAGCGGCTGGTGCTGATGTCGTTCTTGATCAGGCTAAAGTCTACGATACGACTGCCGAAGCTGTCGCCGATTGCGAGCATGTGTACGCCACCACGGTGCGCAAACGCGGCGTGACCAAACCCGTTGTTGGTCCCGATGGCGCGGCAAAGTTGATGCATTCCGAACCCGGGCGGCATGCAATCCTGTTCGGCCGCGAAGCGTCAGGCCTGGCAACAGAAGACGTGGCGTTGGCGCGGCATATTCTGACGGTCCCGATCAATCCGGAGTTCGGATCGCTGAATCTCGCGCAGGCAGTCATCCTGACAGCCTACGAATGGTCGCGGATTGAGCGGGAATCTGGCGAAAAGGACAATCTGGTTCAACCAACCGCCGAGAAAGAATTGCTTCCGCCGGCTCCACAAGCCGAACTCGATGGCCTGATTGACCATCTCGAAGGGTTATTGGAACCACGCGGCTATTTCTTGCCTGAAGCACGCGCCGATGCCACGCACCGCACGCTACGCAGTGTCTTGACCAAACCTGGCTGGAACCACCTCGAAGTGCGGACACTGCGGGGCATACTGACCACTCTTGGGCGGGGCCGGCGTGATTAGCGCCGTGGATCAGCTATGAACCGCCTAGAGCCCGCCAGCAGCTTTCGGTCTGCGTGGCCTGAACATGACCCGAACCGCATGGCCCGCGACTTTCTTTTGTGGCGGCACTTACGTGTCGTCCGCGCGCGAACAATGCGCCACGTCCGGCGCACAATCGGCGGCGGAAAGTCCAGGCCTGTAAGAACCACTTACGGTGTAAAAATGTGGTCCAACTGGGGCGACAAGACTTACGCCTATTGCCATTACGGGACTTATGGAAGCTATCTCGCCGATCTTATCGGAGCGGTGGATCAGCCATTCTGCTTCGTCGATATCGGTGCCAACCAAGGTCTATTCTCCCTAATCGCGGGGCAGAATCCTGAGTGTGAGAAAATCATCTCGCTCGAACCTGTGGGCTCCACATATGAGCGTTTGGTCGCAAACCTAGCAGAGAACGGATTAGAAAACCGCGCTGCGGCATTGAACTTCGGTCTATCTGACCAAGCTGGTGAGTTTCCCATTACCCTGAGCAAAGGGCATAGCGGCCTTGCGACATTGGGTAAGCACGGCATGGAGTTAAGCGGCGAGCACACTCAGACGACCGTCAAACTGCAGACTATGGATGCGCTTGCAGCGCATGTGCCCGACGATTTGCCGATCTTCGTGAAGATTGATGTCGAGGGCCATGAGGAGACTGTGATCCGACAATTGCTCCAATCCCATCAGTCAAAGCGCATTATGGGCATTTTCTACGAACACGACGATCGTTGGACGAATAGAGCCGCCGTCAACGCTCTGTTGGACAATGCAGGTTTCGAGCATTCGCGAATATATGGGCGCGGAAAACACTATGATGTGCTCGCAACCCCGACACCATTCTAATGTTTCAAGTTTAGGTTTGAAATAATTGATAAATTGCTTTGACTGATACGCTCAATCTAGGCGTGGACAGATCCCATTTCACGCGATAGCTTTCGATTCCCTCCAAAGCCAATCCCCGTGAGATCATTAATGAAATTGACCCTGTCACGCGTTGCCGCGCCTCTCGTTTTGTTTGTCGCAATTCCTGCGATTGCCGCCCAGCCCGAGGTTGAGCCCAAAAGCAAAGAAGCACCAGCAGCTGCTGAACCAGAAGAGAAAGGCGAAGCAGTTCCTGCTGCTGAACCAACTGCGAAGGAAGAGAAGCGCATCTGCCGCCGCATCAAAACAGATATGAGCAGCCGCCGCGCAACCAAAGTCTGCAAAACCAAAGACGAATGGCGCGAGTTTAATCAGCGCCGCTGATCTTTGTGCAGGTTTCAGACGGAACCTGCCTCACACAAAACTTGACGGGTAGCCCATTCGTGCTAATGGGCGCGCTCGCAATTGGCTCCGCACCCCGGTGAAGCGGTGGCCGCGCAGGACACATTTGGTCTTGCGGTGCGATGCCGGGTTAAACGGTCGCCAATGGGGCGATCCTGCAAAATTGAAGGAAAGACTTATGTCGAAGCGCAAAAGCGCCAAGTACAAACTCGACCGCCGGATGGGTGAAAACATCTGGGGCCGTCCAAATTCTCCGGTGAACAAGCGTTCCTACGGTCCTGGCCAGCACGGTCAGCGTCGTAAGAGCAAGATGAGCGACTTCGGTCTTCAGCTGCGCGCCAAGCAGAAGCTGAAAGGCTATTACGGCGACGTAACCGAGAAGCAGTTCCGCTCTACTTATAAAGACGCCACCCGCATGAAGGGCGACACCGGTCAGAACCTGATTGGTCTGCTCGAGCGCCGTCTGGACATGATTGTATACCGCGCCAAATTCGCGCCAACGATCTTCGCAGCGCGTCAAATCGTCAACCACGGTCACATCTATGTGAACGGTGTTAAGTGTAACATCCCATCGCGTCGCTGCGATCTGGGTGATGTCATCAGCCTAGGCAGCAAAGCCAAGGAAATGGCTCTCGTGATCGAAGCACAAAGCCTGCCAGAGCGTGAAATCCCTGACTATGTTGTTCCAGAAGGCAACGACAAGGTCGCTTTCACCCGCGTACCGAAGCTAGATGAAGTGCCCTACCCGGTCACAATGGAACCGAACCTGGTTGTCGAGTTCTACTCGCGCTAATCAGGTAAACAGCGAATACGAAAAAGGGCGGTCCGTTTGGGCCGCCCTTTTCATTTGTTCCTCTGTGATGCAGTCAACTGCGGGATAAGACGGAGACCAGACAATGAACGTGCTGTTGATAGATGGGCATCCCGATGAGGGGCGCTATGTGACGCACCTACTCGACTGCTATGAAAACGCATTGCCGAGCAGTTGCACCGTTACCCGCGTTGCATTGCGCGACCTCAATTATTCGCCAAACCTCAAACACGGCTATCGCAAACGCACGGACTGGGAACCCGATATTTTGATGATGGCAGAGCGCCTTGATGCTTGTGATCATGTTGTCTTTGCATTCCCGATGTGGTGGGGTGCCGAACCTGCAATGTTAAAGGGCCTACTCGATCGCCTCGTTCTACCGGGTTTCATGTTCACTTATCACGAGAATGATACCTGGTGGGATAAGAACATGGTGGGACGGTCGGCAGATGCCATCATCACAATGGACACTCCGCCGTGGTTCCACCGGCTCGCCCACGGAAATGCGATTGTGCAGCGATGGAAGAAGCAAGTTTTGGGGTTTTGCGGTTTCAAGCCCGTACGCATTCTGCCGCTTGGGCAGGTTAAGTTTGGCGGCGCCGAGAAACACGCGGCCAAATGGTCGGGCAAGGTCGAGAAATTGGCGCTTACTATCAGGCAAGCCGAGCCGAACAAAAAAGAACCGCAGCTCGAACGATTTCTTAGCCGTTAGTCCCTGATCCGATCCCATTCGTTGAATTCATACGCGATTGAGCCTTCAACGAGGCGTTCCCAAATGTCGGCGATAACATCGCCCGGAATACCAGCGGCCTCCGCCTCTTTCACCGCAGCATTGATAACGCTGGCTTTGCGCTCTTCATCGCGCACTGCATCGCGCGTCGGCTTGATACGAGCGGCGGCGCGCATGTAGCCGAACCGGCGATCTAGTAACGCGACCAGTTCGCGGTCTGTCGCATCAACCCCGGCACGCACATCAAGCATGTTTGCGCAATCTTCAGGCAGTTTCGGCATACTTCACGAATTTCCAAGGTAATCGCGCCTGAAATCGGCGGCAAAGGCTGAGAATTGTTGCGCTGCAATGGCATCGCGCATCGCCCGCATCAAGGCCTGATAAAATGCGAGATTGTGCTCTGTCACCAGCATTGCGCCGAGTATCTCGCCCGACTTCTGCAGATGATGGAGATAGGCACGCGAGTAGTTGGCGCAGGTTGGACATGCACACCGTTCATCAAGCGGAGCGGTGTCTTCCTTAAACTTGGCATTGCGCAGGTTCACAGGGCCATTCCAGGTGAATGCCTGTCCGTTGCGGCCGGATCGGGTCGGAAGCACGCAATCGAACATATCGATACCGCGTTCAACTGCTCCGACTAGATCGTCAGGCTTGCCGACACCCATAAGATAACGCGGCCTGTCTTTTGGAAGCATCTCCGGCGCGTAATCCAGCACGCCGAACATCGCCTCTTGCCCCTCGCCAACAGCCAATCCGCCAACCGCGTATCCATCAAAGCCGATGTCAGTGAGCTTTTCTGCGCTGATCTGACGCAAGTCCTGATCAAGCGAACCCTGCTGAATGCCGAACAATGCGGAGCGTGCGGCGTGCTCTTCGCCGCTGTCGAAACCCTCTCGGCTGCGCCGCGCCCAACGCATGGACATCTCCATGCTCTCAGCGATCTCATCGCGGGGACGGTCAGCGCGCGGACATTCGTCAAATGCCATCACAATATCGCTGCCCAATAGGCGCTGAATTTCCATGGAGCGCTCGGGGGTAAGCATGTGCTTCGAACCATCAAGGTGGCTGCGAAATTCAACGCCCTCCTCGGTAAGCGTGTTGAGGTCGGACAGGCTCATGACCTGATAACCGCCGCTATCGGTCAGGATCGGACGATCCCAGTTCATGAACTTGTGCAACCCACCAAGTTTCGCAACCCGCTCTGCTCCGGGGCGGAGCATCAGGTGGTAGGTATTGCCAAGGATAATGTCGGCGCCCAGTGCGCGCACAGCTTCCGGCTTCATCGCCTTCACCGTCGCCGCAGTGCCGACGGGCATAAAGGCTGGCGTTTGGATCTCGCCGCGCAGCATGGTGATTGTGCCGGTACGCGCGCGGCCATCAGTGGCCTTCAGATCAAAGGAAAATCGGGTCGACATTGAGTTACTCGCGAAGCCGCCAACCGGTTTTGAAAATGTAAGCAATCACCGCGGTGCAGAGCGCAAGGAAGCCCAGCGTCAGGCCGAGAGAGATGCCAATCGATACGTCCGATGTACCGTAAAATGTCCATCTTAGGCCGCTAACCAAGAATGCAATCGGGTTGGCCAATGCTATCTTGTCCCAAGGCTCCGGCAGCATGTCGAGAGAATAAAATGTCCCTCCCAAAAACGTTAGTGGGGTCAGGATCAGAACCGGAATAATTCCAAGCTTTTCAAAACTATCCGCCCAGATTCCGAGAATAAACCCAAACAGTGAAAAACTTGCTGCGACCAACATAATATAGCCAATCGCGAGAAGCGGATATTTGATCTCGTACTCCACGAAGAGTGTTGCCGTGCTGAGGATGATCGCAGCGAGTATCAGGCTCTTCGTTGCTGCTGCTCCGACAAAGCCGATCAACGTTTCTGCCACCCCGACAGGAGCAGAAAGCAACTCATAAATTGTACCGGTGAAGCGCGGCATATAGATGCCGAAGCTTGAATTACTGGTCGTTTCACCAAGCAGTGTCAGCATCAGCAAACCCGGGATGATAAATGCCGCGTATTCGATCCCGCCAATCGGCTCCATCCGGCTGCCGATGGCCGAGCCAAAAACGATGAAATACAGCGACGTTGTGAGCACTGGCGCCAACAGTGATTGAAAGGCAGTCCTAAAAGCGCGCATCAGTTCGCGCTGATAAATCGACCAAGCGCCGCGGTAGTTAAAACCCATCACGCGGCCTCCTGCTCAGAGACAAGGCCGACAAAGATATCTTCGAGCGAACTGTCGTGAATGTCGATCCCGCGATAATCGATGCCTTCAGCGATCAGCGCCTTGGTCAGTTTGGCAACATCCTCACGTCCACCGCCCGCACCATCGCCGCCGCGATAGCACAGCTCCGTGCCTCCTTCGCGCAGTTCAACGGGAAACGCCGCGATAGAGGCTGGCAGGTCGGTAAGAGGTTCAGCGAGAGCGATAACCGCTTCTGTCCGTCCCATGCGCTGCATCATCGCATCCTTATCATCCACCATCAGGATATTGCCTTTGCGGATGATGCCCACCCGGTCAGCCATTTCCTCGGCCTCTTCAATGTAATGCGTGGTAAGAATAATAGTGGTGCCTCGCTCCCGCAGCGCTCCGATCTGAGCCCACATGTCTTTGCGGAGTTCCACATCAACACCGGCAGTCGGTTCATCAAGGAACAGCAATTCGGGCTCATGTGCCAAAGCTTTCGCGATCAGGACCCGGCGTTTCATCCCGCCGGACAGTTCGCGAATCTGGCTGTCTTTCTTTTCCCAAAGTGTGAGGCTGCGGAGGATTTCCTCAATGCGGCCTTTGTCTGGCGCATGCCCGAAAAGTCCTCGCGAATACGAAACCGCGCGATAGACCGTCTCGAACATATCGGTGCTAAGCTCTTGTGGAACCAAGCCAATCCGTGCCCTCGCCGAACGCCAGTCTTTCGCCAAATCATGTCCGAATGCCGTTATCGTCCCGGCACTGGGCCGAACCAGACCGCACACAGCACCGATCAATGTCGTCTTGCCCGCTCCATTCGGGCCGAGCAGCGCGAATATCTCGCCCTGGCGAATGTCGAGATTTACGTCGTCGAGCGCTTTCACGCCGCCCTTGTAAACCTTTGATAGGTTGGAAATGGAGAGGATCGGTTCTGACATGCAACCCGATTAGGGAAGCAAGAGCGATGAGTCACCATAGGAATAAAAGCGATATTCCTGCGCGATTGCATGCTGGTACGCAGACATCATTCGATCGCGCCCCATCAATGCGCTGACAAGCATCATCAATGTCGATTTAGGAAGGTGAAAATTGGTCATTAAACCGTCCACGCCATTGAAGGTATAACCGGGCGTGATGAAAATGTCGGTATCGCCTGCAAATGGCTGAATTGTGCGGTTTGGCAAGGCTGCGCTCTCCAACAAACGCAATGCCGTGGTGCCGACAGCAATAATGCGACCACCGGCAGCCCGCACCGCGTTCAACCGGTCGGCGGTTTCTGCATCGATACGCCCGAATTCGGAATGCATGGCGTGGTCATCGGTGTCATCAGCTTTCACGGGAAGGAACGTCCCCGCCCCGACATGCAACGTCAAGGTTTCGCGTCCGATGCCGCGCGCATCAATTGCGGCGATCAAATCCGGTGTGAAATGCAAAGAGGCGGTTGGCGCGGCAACGGCACCGTCCTCTTTTGCGAACATTGTCTGGTAATCAGAAAGGTCTTGCTCATCTACGCCGCGCTTTTGCGCGATGTAGGGTGGCAACGGCATCGTTCCCGCGCGATCCAACAAGACCTCGACTGGCTCGTCACCTTCGAACATCAGAGTGATGCTGCCATCTGTGTGGCGTTCTTCGGCGATGGCTGAAACGCCGCCGCCAAAGATCAATTGATCGCCGATCTTCACCCGTTTGGCGTTGCGGACGAACGCCTGCCAACGGCGCAGATCGATGCGTTTGTGCAAAGTCGCGCCAATCTTCGCCTCACCGTTCGCCCGCCGTCCTTCGAGCTGCGCTGGAATGACACGGGTATCGTTGAAAACCAGCACATCGCCGGGATTCAAGAGGTCAGGAAGATCACGGACGCCTCTGTCTGCAAACGGCTCATTACCGCGTACCAGCAGCATGCGCGCCGCATCGCGCGGTCGCACGGGGCGCAAAGCGATCCGTTCCTGAGGGAGTTCGAAATCGAAAAGATCTACACGCATCGGCGTGCGCCTAGCCGGGCTTATCCACGAGGGAAAGCCTTACTGTTGGATTGGCGCACTCAGCATATCCGCCGTGAATTCGGTGTCAGCCGTTGCCGGAGCGGATGGAAGAACCGGAGGGGCTTTATTGTCGCTCGCTAGCGAAGCTTGCAGGATACGAGTTGGATCGCGCGGCGGCTCGCCTTTGTTGATGTTATCGACCCCACCCATATTCTCGATCACACGGCCAAAGTTCGTATAGCGCTTATCAAGATTGAAACGCGGATAGAACACGATAAAAAACTGGCTGTTCGCACTGTCGTCCTCTGTCGCGCGCGCCATAGCAAGCGAACCTCGGACGTGAGGCATCGGATTGAATTCTGCCTTCAAATCAGGAAGCTCACTGCCGCCCTGACCGGTGCCTGTTGGATCACCGCCCTGCGCCATGAAGCCATCGATCACGCGGTGAAAAATCACGCCGTCGTAAAAACCCTGCGAAGTGAGAGTTTTGATCCGCTCAACATGGTTGGGTGCCCATTCAGGCATAAGACGAACTTTCACACGTTCGCCGTTAGACAGGTCCAACACCCAGACATTTTCTGGATTGACCGTCGCATCATAAATGATTGGAGAGAAAGTGCGTGGCGCTGCCACAACTTCTTCATCATCCTGCGCAAACGCAGCGGTGGGAGCAGCGAACAGCGAAAGTGCGGCCAGCGCGCCTAGAGTTTTCTTGATCATCATAATCTTCATGAAATTGTTCTGTTATCCGGGGCTGTAACGGTGCGCGCCTGACACTTCAATGAATGAGTGTCCGCTGCAGCTGAGTTCCCCACGCCCGATTTGAATTTCAGAAATCGCCTTTGCGCCCGATTTCCTCGACGCGCGCATTCACTTCCCCCCGCACAGGTTCGCTGACGAATGGTGCGATATCGCCCCCATAGAGCGCGATTTCCTTCACCAGTTTGCTAGCAATAGGCTGCAACGAGACATCCGCCATGAGGAAAACGGTCTCGATATTGTCATCGAGCTGCTGATTCATGCCAGCCATCTGATATTCGTATTCGAAATCGGCGACAGCGCGCAGGCCGCGAATGATGACACTAGCTCCCTGTTGCTGCGCAAATTTAACCAGCAAAGCGTTAAACCCAACGACCTCGACATTCGTCAGGCCAAGGCTTTTTACTTCTCTTTCAACCATCGCAAAGCGTTCTTCAGTGGTGAACATCGGGTTTTTCGATGGGTTGGTCGTCACGCCAATAATCAGCTTGTCGACCAACTTGGAACCGCGCCGAATGATGTCGGCATGGCCCAATGTGATTGGATCAAACGTCCCGGGGTAAATTCCGATGCGCTGTGTCATTCCTGTATCCTCTCCCACGCGAAGGCGCCTATTTGCAGAGCATCAGCATCGCCGATGATTAGGCGCTCACGGTAGCCATTCTCCGCTTCAAAGACCAATTGCCCATTTTCACGTTCTGTGAATCCCCGATTTTCCGCGCGCGATCGAAGATCTTCGATGCATTTCCCATTCGCCACGAAAGATGACCGGTGATCGAAAGTTCCATCCTCTTCACTTCGGCGAAACATCGATCCACCAATGCCCATATCTCCGCATTCAGTCACGCTGAATGCAGCCACTACGCATGCGATTTGCCCGTCCGCGTCTTGATCGCATGATAGCGGGTTAAAGGGGACTGAGGGCTGTTCACCGCAAGCTGTCAGAACAGCGGCAAGCGGCAAGCTTGCCAATGCGAGGCGCTTCACCGATCGCGCTCGGCGATGAAGCGGGCAAGCGCCCGCAACAGATCGGCTTCTTCACCATACGAACCGAGATGCGAAACGGCTTGATCGACCAAAGCCAACGCTTGATCGCGAGCCTGATCCACCCCCATCAGCGTGACGAAGGTTTGTTTGCCCTGCTCTTCATCCTTACGTAGCGCTTTGCCGGCTTTTGCCTCGTCTCCGCTCACATCAAGCAAGTCGTCCGCAATCTGAAATGCAAGGCCAATGTCGCGCGAATAGGCACGCAGATGCGCACGGCCTTCCGGCGGGACTTTTCCAAGGATAGCCCCCATTTCTACAGAAGCGGCCAGCAACGCGCCTGTCTTCAACTGCTGTAGCTTGGTGATCGAGTGCAAATCGTATTCAACACCATCCTGATCGGCGACCATATCCATTATCTGACCGCCAGCCATTCCGTTCATACCGCTCGCAGTGCCGAGAGTGGCGATCAATTCGCTGCGAACAAACGGATCAGTACTTGTTCCGGTATCCGCAAGAATCTCGAAAGCAAGGGCGTGAAGCGAATCCCCGGCCAAAACGGCGGTCGCCTCATCGAACGCTTTGTGAAGCGTGGCCTTGCCATGGCGCAGGTCGTCATCGTCCATACAGGGTAGATCATCATGGATCAGCGAATACACGTGGATAGCCTCGACAGCCGCGCCCGCTCTCAAAGCGGCCGTGCGATCAACTCCAAACAATTCTGCTGTACTAACAAGTAAGAGCGGCCTGACACGCTTTCCACCGCCTATAGCTGCGTAACGCATGGCTTCGACCAATCGTGCGCGAGTGTCATCAGGCACCGGAAGAAAGGCATCAAATACTGAATCAATTTCGTCTTGGACCCGTTTCAGACCGTCACCAAGAACATCAACACCAACTTCCGTTAGCGACATCTCAGCTTGCTCCATCAAGCGGTGTTGTTCCGCTTGGTTTGCCATCTGCGCCCGTCACGATCTTTTCGATCCTAGCTTGGGCTGCATCGAGCCGCTTTTGGCATGCACCGCGCAATTGCTCGCCGCGCTCGTAGAGCGAGATCGATTCGTCGAGCGGAACATCACCGCGCTCCAATTGCTGCACAATGCTTTCGAGCGCGGTCAATGCCTGCTCAAAGCTCATTTGTTCGATATTTGCCGCATGTTCTGCGGAACCATTTCCCTCATCCATGCTTCGGAGCATTGACCGCGACAAACGGCACGGTCAAGGCTCCCTAGAGACGTACAGTGGAATCCGCCTTGAAATCCGGCCCTGCCATCTGGGAATTGCAAATGTCGAAATATGTTATCGCCTATGTTTGCTCTGCTTTGGTTTTCGGCTCGCTCGATGCGATGTGGCTCAATTGGGCTGGCCCCAATCTCTATCGGCCATTGATCGGCGAAATCATGGCCGAAAGTTTCAACGTCGGTGCCGCCGCGGTGTTCTATTTCGCATATCTTGCCGGCATGCTCTGGTTCGCGATCCGCCCGGGCTTGCAAAGCGGCAAAGTATCGGTTGCGCTGCTCAACGGTGTTTTGCTCGGGGCGCTGTGTTACGCGACGTTTGATTTAACCAGCCAAGCTGTATTCAAAGTGTGGGCAACCAAAGTAACGGTTCTGGACATCATCTGGGGCGGGTTTGCTACGGGGGTGACAAGCGCAGTGGCGACATTCGTCACACTTCGGTTTACCAAGTAAGCGCAACGGGGCGCCACAGGGGAAAGATTACATGTTTATCGGGCACTTTGCTCCTGCGCTCGTCGCAGCCGCGCTTGGACCGCGCGCACCAAAGCTGGCGACGACGTTTCTTGCTGCCCAGCTGGTCGATTGGGGATTCTTTGGACTGGCCTTGGCGGGCGTCGAGAAAATGCAGGTCGACCCAAGCGCAACAACGATGGTGCCGCTCGATTTCTATCATATGCCCTACACCCACAGTTTGGCGGGCACGGGAATCTGGGCTGTCGCCTTTGCGCTGATCGTTATGCTCTGGAGCAGGAACGCGGTTGGAGGCTTATTGGCGGGATTGGTCGTCATGTCCCACTGGGTACTGGATTGGGTGACGCATCGCCCGGACCTTACGATGGCTGGCGGCGAGGCGACCTACGGACTTGGCCTATGGAACTATCCGGCAATTGCCATTCCACTTGAGCTGGCCATCACGCTTGCTGCGTTCATTTTTTATATGCGCCGCTCGCGCGGACCGATCGGCCCGCCTCTTATTCTGCTGACAGTTCTTCTAGTGTTTCAAGCGATCAACTGGTTCGGGCCTGCACCGAGCGAAGCCGGACCGTTCCTCTACATTCAATCGCTGTTTGCATTTGCAGTTCTCACCGGAATCGCTGCGTGGGTCGGGGAGAACCGCTATTTCGTGCGCAGAGGTGGCTTGGCTGCGCCGAGCGTGTGATCTAAGTGGCTCTGCATGAGTCAGATCACACCTGAAATCGTCGAGCAGCACGGCCTCTCACCCAAAGAATACGAACGCGTCCTCGCCGGACTGGGCCGAGAGCCCAATCTGGTAGAGCTCGGCATTTTTTCGGTGATGTGGTCAGAGCACTGCTCTTACAAATCATCCCGACTTCATTTGAAGAAGCTTCCAACGGAAGCACCCTGGGTGATTTGCGGTCCGGGTGAGAATGCGGGTATCATCGATATCGGTGATGGTCAGGCGGCAATCTTCAAGATGGAGAGCCACAACCACCCGTCTTACATTGAACCGTATCAAGGCGCAGCGACGGGCGTTGGCGGTATTCTGCGCGACGTATTCACCATGGGCGCGCGTCCGGTCGCAAACGCTAATGCGCTTCGGTTCGGCCGCCCTGACCATCAAAAGATGAAACACCTTGTCCAGGGCGTGGTTGCGGGCATTGGCGGATACGGCAACTGCGTTGGCGTACCGACAGTGTGCGGCGAGACAAACTTCCACCCGGCCTATGATGGCAACATCTTGGTCAATGCAATGACTGTTGGTGTGGCTGACGCGGACAAGATCTTCTATTCCGCTGCGACAGGCGTGGGCAATCCGATCGTCTATGTCGGCTCGAAAACTGGTCGTGACGGGATCCACGGCGCCACCATGGCCAGCGCAGACTTTGAAGAGGACGCGGAAGCCAAGCGTCCTACAGTGCAAGTGGGCGACCCGTTCACGGAAAAGCTGCTGATTGAGGCATGCCTTGAATTGATGGCAACCGACGCGATCGTCGCGATTCAGGATATGGGCGCTGCTGGCCTCACGTCCTCCAGCGTCGAAATGGCGACCAACGGTAAGGCTGGCATCCGGCTCGATATGGACAAGGTCCCGTGCCGCGAAGAAGGCATGACCCCTTACGAAATGATGTTGAGCGAGAGCCAAGAGCGGATGCTCATGGTGCTCAAGCCCGGCAAAGAAGAGATGGCCGCGGCGATCTTTGAAAAGTGGGAGCTCGATTTCGCCGTAATCGGCGAAGTTACCGATACTCGGCATATGGTTCTGGAATTTGGCGGTGAAGTTGTGTGCGACATTCCGCTCGGCCCACTCGCAGCCGATGCGCCGGAATATGACCGCCCCTACCTCTCCAAAGAGGAATACACCAAGTGGGCCGAAATCACGCCAATGCAGGATGTGCCGGACAGCGACGATCCGGGAGCCGACTTGCTTGCGCTGCTCGCGACGCCAAACCTCGCCTCGCGCCGCTGGATTTCGGAACAATATGACAGCCAGGTGATGGGTGACACGCTGCAAACCGGCGGAGATGCCGGTGTTGTCCGTGTCCATGGCACCAACAAAGCGCTCGCAATCAGCACCGATTGCACACCGCGTTATGTTCACGCCGATCCATATGAAGGCGGAAAGCAAGCCATTGCCGAAGCGTACCGCAACCTCTGCGCTGTAGGCGCGAAGCCGCTCGCAGTGACCAACTGCCTGAACTTCGCGAACCCTCAGCGACCCGAAATCATGGCACAATTCGTCCATGCACTCGAAGGCATGGGCGAAGCCTGCCGCACACTCGATTTCCCGATCGTATCGGGCAATGTGTCGCTCTACAATGAGAGTAAAGCTACAGGCGGCGGATCAGCCATTCTGCCAACCCCCGCAATTGGCGGCGTCGGCATTATCGAAGACGCAAGCCAGATGATGACGATGGCCTTCAAGCAGGCAGGCGATGCGATCTACATTGTTGGGCCGGAATTCTGGGCCACGCCCGATCCAACCCGTTCGCATCTTGGCAAATCGCTTTGGCTCAAAGAGATCAAGGGCCGCGATGAAGGGCGCACTCCGCCGACTGATCTTGTGGTCGAGCGCAATGCTGGCGCGATCATTCACGAACTTATCGCGGATGGTCTGGTCAACGCGGTCCACGACCTTTCAGATGGCGGTCTCGCTGTCGGTCTTGCCGAGATGGCAATGGCGGGCGGAATGGGCGCCGAAGTCGAGGCAAGCGCCGACTACACCGCCGCGCAATGGTGGTTCGGCGAAGATCAGGGACGTTACGTTGTGACGGTGCCAGACGTGGAGGCGCTCAACACAGCTCTCGCGAAAGGCACTCGCGATAGCGAAACCGCTCAAATCGGCTTCCAGCGTGTTGGCACGGTTGGCGGCGATAGTCTGCTTGGTCAATCGCTCGACGATTTGCGCAGCGCACATCGTAGCTTTTTTGAAGAGTGGATGGGCAGCTAAACGCACCGCGCGTGGATCTGCTCCAGCCTATTCTCCATTACGGCGGACACTGGCTCGCGCCGTTTCTGATCGCTGCTATCATTTGGCGTAACAACTGGTTGCTGAGCGGAGCTGTGGTTGCGTCTGCAAACCTGATCGATCTCGATCATCTGCTTGCCGATCCGATCTTCGATCCAGACCGCTGCTCCATCGGCTTCCATTTGCTTCATGGATGGGAAGCTGCCCTCGCCTATGCGTTAATGCTGTTAATCCCGCGCTGGTGGGCACGCGCTTTTGCAATTGGAGCGCTGTGGCATTTGGCAGTGGATTATGGCGATTGCCTGATGCAAACATGCTGATGTGAGCAGCAAAGCGACCTCGTCTGGCAAGAATGCGACCTTGGGTTTCGTCGCCTTCATCGTGTTCGTAGACATGGTGGGCATAGGGCTAATCATCCCGGTCATGCCAACGCTGCTCGAAAGCCTCACCGGTGAAAGCGTTGATCGCACGGCGGAAATCGGCGGGTGGCTGCTTTTTGCATACGCCGTGATGCAGTTCCTGTTCGCCCCGATCATGGGAGGCCTGTCTGATCGCTATGGCCGCCGGCCAATATTGCTGGTCACGCTGTTCCTTCTCGGCATCGATTATATCATCATGGCGCTGGCGCCAGACCTGTGGTGGCTGTTTGTTGGCCGAATCCTATCTGGTGTAATGGGCGCAAGCTGGGCAGCGGCTAACAGCTGTGTCGCCGATCTTGCCACGCCGGAAGAGCGCGGCAAATATTTCGGCATTCTAGGAGGTGCCGGTGCAAGCGGCTTTGTCATCGGGCCGGCGGTTGGAGGACTGCTGGGGAATTACGGAGACCGGTTGCCATTTGTCGCGTCAGCCGTCCTGTGCATCGTCGGCTCAATCCTAGGATACTTTATTCTCCGCGAGACGCTGCCAAAGGATAAGCGTCGCCGCTTTACAATGTCGCGCGCCAATCCGTTTGGTACGATCATCCAGATGGCAAAGACGCCGGTTGTGCTGTCATTCCTTGGCGTCATTTTTCTTATGCAGCTTGCATCACAGTCGACCTTTTCGGTTTGGGCCTATTACAACATTCTGAAATTTGAATGGGATTTGCTCGAGATCGGACTGAGCGTCGCCTTGTACGGATTGTTATTGGCCATTGTGCAAGGCGCTCTGACAGGCATGTCGATTACCAAATTTGGTCCAAAGATAACGTGCGTCTTGGGCTTCGTATTCGCCATACCAGCCTATGCGCTGTTCGCTTTCGCGCCCGGCAGCTGGGCCATGGTGTTGGGCATTGTGCTTGGCAGCTTCGCGGGGCTCACCTTCCCGGCCATGCAACAGCTGATGTCAGAACGCATTTCGGAAGATGCGCAAGGGGAGTTACAAGGTGCCATCGCATCCATGGTCAGCCTGACCAGCATTGTTGGCCCTGTCGTTATGACCAAACTGTTCGGGATCTATGCCGATGACACGGGGATATTTTTCCCAGGAGCGCCATTCCTGCTTTCAGTGATCATTCTGGTCTTGGCATTTGCGGCGCTGCGCTGGAATCTTGCAAGAACTTTGCCGATCAGTTCTCAAGCCGCTTGAGCGCCGCCATCGCAGCATGGCTGCGCTTCTGACTGAGACAAGTTGACATCATTGGCGCTGTGCCCCTCGCTGTCCAAAATACGTAGACACTCGCGATAAACCACAGGCTCTCCGATTTTCAGCCGGGCACGGACAGCTTCGATATCGTCGCGCATCACGGCATCCACGTCCATGTGAGCCAGTTTGTCAGCGGCTTTGCCCAGCGCGCGACCTTCCTTAATTGCTGCGTAGAGCGGTGCTGAAGTGCCTGTAACTTTCTTGATTTGGCGAGCCGCAGCATAGGCAATGAATTTCACACCAAGATTGTGGTTCTGCTCATAGGAAAAGCCGAGCAGAGCGGCCTCCCCCAAGGCATCCCGGCCATAGGTGGTGAGCACATGAAACAGATCATGTGTGTCGCGCAACCGGTTGAAATACCACTCAACTTGATCAGCCGGGCGCTCATCGCGCGGACGCCAGTCATAGCTTTCGTCGACAAGCCCGTTTGCGGTCAGCTGCTCGCGTTTCATGAAGCGGATGTAATGCTGTGCAACCGTATTCGGCCCACAATCGGCCCAGCGATCATGATCGTCGAGCATGTCGGCAATGGCAAGATTGTCTTCGTTTTGGATGAACCGACGAGCCGTTTTTGATTGCACGAATGCCTCGGCTTGTTTTTGGACAGCCTTCCCCTTCAACGCATCAATAATGAAGAACACCTCTTTGGTGTCTTCTTTATTAGCGATCAGATTGCGAAAATGATGAAGCGCTTTGAGCGGACGAAAGCCCGACCTGTCTCTGTCATTTGCAACGAGGGGGAGATCAAGTGTCGACATCGTGGCGTTTAAACCTCATGAGAAATATAAGTTCACCAAATGCAACTTACATTGATGTCAGCGGCTGTCAAGGTGGATTTCCGTAAGGTCACCCTTCCCTAATCAATCCACCTTGCGCATAGACATCCCATGCGTGAACACGATACAATTCCCTATTCGTTGAAGAGACTAACCGACAATGAAAGCGTAGCGCGTGCTCGCTCGCTTCGGGACCGATTGAAGGAGCGGCGTACGTGCCGATACTTCTCGGACGAGCCGGTCCCGCGCGAGGCAATCGAAGCCGCTATCGAAGCCGCTGGCACAGCCCCCAATGGTGCCAATCACCAACCGTGGCATTTCGCCGTGGTCTCTTCACCGGAAAAAAAGCGCTCAATTCGCGAAGCTGCCGAGGAAGAGGAGCGCAAGTTCTATGGCGCGGAAGGCGACAAGCCTAAAGCATCAGACGAATGGCTTGATGCGCTAAGCGATCTGGGAACCGACGAGGACAAACCGTTCCTCGAAACCGCGCCCTATCTGATTGTCGTTTTCGCCCAGCGAAAAGGCGGCATTGAAGAGGACGGCAAGACGCAGAATTACTACGTCAATGAAAGCGTCGGCATTGCATGCGGCATGTTGATTGCGACCTTGCACGAGGCGGGACTGGCAACTCTGACACATACGCCCTCGCCCATGGGTTTTCTGCGCGAGGCGTGCGAACGACCTGAGTGGGAAAAACCTTTGATGATTGTCGTTGTCGGCCGCCCGACGGACGATGCAACGGTTCCTGTGCACGCAGTAAAGAAAAAGCCACTGAGCCAGATTGCGAGCTGGCTCTAGCGGCTTTTCAATCCACCTAAAGCGGTGGCTCTATGCAGAAACGAGTTCGCTCGGCGTGTTAGAACTTGCGAGCAGATCCATCGGATCAATGCCCTCCTTGCGCCAAATGCGGTGGCATTCGCGGTACTGGGTTGGCTCCGGAATGTTCAGCATAGTCCGAACCTCATCCAGTGGCATCTTGAGCAATTCGCGGATCGGCTGTTCAAGCAGCTTGGGCGCGCCCTTGCCGGTTTTCTTAGCCTGACGGACCGCGCCCATGACAGGGGCCTTACTGCCGCGAACCATCATTTTGATATTGGCCGAACCGGCATAACCGATCAGCAAATGGCCTTGGCTCGGGCTCTGCCCATGTGTGAACAGCAGCACGCATTGTTCGCCCAAAGCGTCGCGACCATAGCCCGTGAGGACATGGAAGAGATCATGCGTGTCGCGCGAACGCGCCATGTACCACTGCATAAGGTCGGGGTATTGCGGACGGCCCAGCTTATCAAATTCAGCGACCAGCCCGGCGGCACTCAAACCTTCGCTTTCCATAAAATCGCAATAGGCGTGCGCGAGGCTGCCTTTGGGCGTTTTGCGAAGCTCAGTGTGGTCGTCGAGAATCTCCGGCAGATTCGGCTCTGTGCGGCGCAAGTCCTCACCACGCTCAGACAAAACCACATCCGCAACACGGTTTACGTAACCTCGCGGGGGGAGAGATTCGTAGATTTTAAAGACGAGGCTGGTGTCTTCCTTATCCTTCATCAGCAAGCGAAAATTCTTAATCGCGCGAGGCAGTGAATAGCGCGCCTCTGGGCGATCAGGATGGCGCAGAATTGTTCCGTCAACGGAGGACTGAAGGGGAATAGTTGTAGTGGTCATGTCGCGGTTGGCCTTTGGATGTATTGTCTGACCATGCGACTAGCAGGCCATTACTTACATCAATGTTAATAGCTGATAAGGGTTCTCAATCAAAACCCTTTTTACGCTACGCCTGTAAAATCCCGTTACCGCGTCAGTTATCAGCCCTCGATCCAATCCGTGGGCGCGATCCCCAGCAGCGCCAGAATTGCGCTCAAATCTCCCCGATCGACCCGTCCGTTAGCCGCTGCCCTCGCTTTCGGCTTGGCGCGATAGGCAAAACCGTAATCCGCAGCTTCAATCATCGGAATATCATTGGCACCATCACCGGTTGCTAAACTTCTGGCCGCTCGCCCGAGCATCCCGATTTCTTCCGCCAATACAGAGGCCTTGGTGGTCGCATCGGTTATGCCGCCGACCAAACGACCGGTCAGTTTGCCCCCCGACACATCAAGCCGATTGCCAACGACGCGTTGAAAGCCGAGTTCTTCCGCAACAGCATCAGCAAAGTGATGAAAACCACCAGTCACAAGAACGCAGCGTGTGCCTTGAGCAGCAAGCGTCGCTGTGAGTGTCTTCGCTCCGGGCGTTGCGCTGATCCTTTCAGCTAAGCAGGTCGCAATGGCCGCCTCATCGAGCCCCTCAAGCAGCGCAACCCGCTCACGCAGCGCATTCTCAAAGTCGAGCTCGCCCTGCATCGCGCGTTCAGTGATGTCAGAAATTTCCGCCTTAAGCCCGGCAAAATCTGCAAGCTCATCAATGCACTCTTGCCCAATCATGGTCGAATCCATGTCCGAAACAAACAGCTGCGGGAAAGTGATCTCGTCCTGAGCCACCAACGCATCGGTCGGTGCAAAAAATTTGTCGATGCCAGCTAGCACCTTGGCCGGATCACCTTCATTAAAGCTGAGCTGCAAAACATCGCCGCCTATTGCGGAGGAGGCAAAATCAAGCTTCGCCGCTGAGGTAAGAGGCATGTTCTCAGCAGCGAAGGCATCTGCTGCCGCATTCAAACGGTTTTCAAGATCACCCGTTTCCCCGCCGTCAGTGTCTGCTATCAGACGCGCAATGAGCACAAAAACATCTCCGAACAAATCGCCCAAGAACAGGCTCGCGCTCATCGCAGGGCCAACCGCTAGCGGCAAGAGCGCAATTGCGTTGGACCTCGCAAAGGCTCGCGCAAAGGCCAAGCTCGATACGTGGGTTATCAACGCCGATAGTATGCAAGTGTATGCCGATATCCCGATCGTCTCGGCAGCCCCTTCGCAAGACGAGCAGTCTGTATGCCCTCACCATCTCTACGGTGCATGGGACGGCCAAGTGAGTTGTTCGGCAGCCGAGTGGGCAAAGCAAGCAAGGCTTGTGATCGCCGAGGCGCATAAAGCAGGTGCCCTTCCCGTCCTCGTTGGTGGGACGGGCATGTATATGAAGGTGCTGCTTGAAGGGATCGCCCCCATCCCAGAGATTGACCCCGAAATCCGCGAAGTCGCCCGCGCGCTTGATACAGACGCTGCTTACGCCGCGCTGATGATCGAAGACCCGGAACGAGCAAGCATGCTCGCACCGGGTGACAGCCAACGCATCGCGCGCGCGCTGGAGGTGAAGCGGTCAACCGGGGTGACGCTCGGGGATTGGCAGCTCGCAAAAACTGGCGGTATCGGTGACGATGTGGACCTTACGGCCGCTGTCCTGCTGCCAGAACGCCAATGGCTATATGATCGCTGCGGGTTGCGTTTCGAGCAGATGTTGAAAGACGGTGCGATTGCCGAAGTCGAAGCTCTACTGAAGCGCGGCCTTTCGCCGGACCTGCCTGTGATGCGCGCAATCGGCGTGCCGGAGATTGCTGCATTTCTAAAAGACGAGATTGATCGAGAAACGATGATAGCGGGCGGAGCACAGGCCACGCGCAATTACGCGAAGCGGCAATTCACTTGGCTCCGCAACCAGTCGCCATCTGATTGGAACCGCATTGAATCTCAAAATGTCGATATGGATAGTATTTTTGCATCATTATTACGTAATTAGGCGTTGACGCATTAGATTATGCCTTATATCGGAGCTGCGTAAGGCGGTTCGTAACGCACAATCGCCTCTTGGTTTCGCATATGATTATCGTTACACCTCGTCAGGCAACAAAGGTGAAGGCATCCAGATCATGATTATCGTCCTAATCGTAGGTGAGAACGGGTTGATCTAGGATTCTTCGAATAGAATACGTCCAGATCGGCTCGATGCGAATAACCGCTTCGAGCCGTTTTTAATTTGGGAGAAGTATGTTGGCGCAGCGCTCCGGAGCCGCCTTATTGATGGAATGTCTGGTCGATCAGGATGTCGAGTTCGTATTCGGCTATCCTGGCGGTGCAGTGCTGCCCATTTATGACGAGCTGTTTGGTGAAGAACGCATCCGCCACATTCTCGTGCGCCATGAAGCAGGCGCGGCGCATGCGGCAGAAGGTTATGCCCGGGCGACCGGCAAGCCGGGCGTTGTTCTCGTCACATCCGGCCCCGGCGCTACAAACGCTGTGACGGGCATTGCCGATGCGTTCATGGATTCGATCCCGATGGTCGTCATCACAGGACAAGTTCCCACTGGCCTAATCGGAACAGACGCATTTCAGGAAGCCGATACTGTCGGCATCACGCGGCATTGTTCTAAGCACAATTATCTCGTGAAAGACCCAGCTGATTTGAAAGCGACGCTTGAGGAAGCCTTCCGCATTGCAACCACAGGACGCCCTGGCCCTGTTGTGGTCGACATTCCAAAAGACGTGCAGATCGCTGTTCCTTCTGAAAATCGCGCGTCAAAGCTGACCGCAGCCCACCGATACGCGCCGCAAATGGCAGCGTCGCCAGAGCATATCATCGAAGCCGTCGAGATGCTCGCAGGAGCAGAACGACCGATCTTCTACACAGGCGGCGGCGTGATCAATTCGGGGCCCGAAGCGACCGAATTGCTGCGCCAGTTGCAGGATATAACAGGCGCCCCTGTTACGTCGACGCTAATGGGCCTTGGCTGTTTCCCGAACACGCATCCTGATTGGCTCGGCATGCTGGGCATGCACGGCACTTACGAAGCCAATATGGCGATGAACCGCGCCGATGTGATGATCTGCATCGGGGCCCGCTTTGATGATCGTGTTACCGGGCGGCTGGACGCATTCTCGCCCGACAGTAAGAAAATCCACATCGACATTGATCGCAGCTCGATCAACAAGAATGTGCCTGTAGACCTTGGCATTGTTGGCGATTGCGCGACTGTTCTGGGTCAAATGATTGAAACATGGGGCGAGCGCAAGGCTCAGGACCTTGGCGAGTGGAAAGCCCGCATCGCCGGATGGCGCGCGCGCGAGTGCCTCGCTTACCCTGAGAAGTCGAAGAAGAACCCAGACGCTATCATGCCGCAAAAAGCGGTCGAGCGGCTTTATGCCCTCACCAAAGAACGCTCCCCCATCATCACCACCGAAGTCGGTCAGCATCAGATGTGGGCCGCACAGTATTTCGGTTTTGATAAACCGAACAAGTGGCTGACCAGCGGCGGTCTGGGCACAATGGGATACGGCATGCCGGCGGCCATTGGCGCGCAGCTTGGCCACCCTGACGCTTTAGTGATCGACATTGCCGGTGAAGCGTCAATCCAGATGAACATTCAGGAACTCGGCACCGCGAGCCAATACCGCCTGCCGGTCAAAATCTTCATTCTGAACAACGAATATATGGGCATGGTGCGGCAGTGGCAGGAACTGACCTACGAAAGCCGCTATTCAAACAGCTATTCCGACAGCCTGCCGGACTTCGTAGCGCTGGGTGAGGCTTACGGTTGGAAAGGTATCCGCATTCAGGACGAGAAAGACCTCGATGCTGGTATCCTGCAGATGATGGAGCATGATGGCCCGGTCATCGTCGATTGCTGTGTAGCAAGTGATGCAAACTGCTTGCCAATGATCCCGTCAGGCGCAGCGCACACGGAAATGCTGCTCTATGGCGATCAGCATGACGGCACGATGGACGATGAAGCAAAGGCACTGGTGTAATGAAGATAAAGAGCGCAGCTTCTGAGCGGCATGTCCTCAACGTTACCGTCGATAACGAGCCGGGTATCCTCGCAAAGATCACTGGCCTGTTCACCGCGCGCGGCTACAATATCGACAGCCTGACCGTGGCCGATATTTCAGACGACCATGCGATCAGTCGGATTACCGTCGTCACCAGCGGTCCGCCCGAGGTGATCGATCAGATTGAGGCGCAACTTGAAAGGCTTGTGCCAGTTCACGGCGTGACCGACCTCACCACGGCCGGCCCACACGTTGAACGCGAGCTTGCCCTGATCAAAGTCAGCGGAAAAGGCGATGCGCGTGTCGAAGCCTTGCGCGTTGCGGACATTTTCCGCGCCAGTGTGGTTGATACCACCACCGAAAGTTTCGTGTTCGAGCTCACTGGAGCGCCGGACAAGATTGACAGTTTCATCGCCCTTATGCGCGGTCTCGGCCTTGTCGAGGTTGGCCGTTCGGGCGTTGTGGGAATGATACGCGGCGCGACGGGCGCCTAAGGAGATACAAAGATGAAAGTCTATTACGACGCAGATGCCGATCTTGATCTGATCCAGAACAAGAAAGTCGCCATTGTTGGCTATGGCAGCCAAGGCCACGCCCACGCTCAAAACCTGCGCGATAGCGGTGTGAAAGAGGTCGCTGTAGCCCTGCGTGACGGCTCTTCGACCCGCAAGAAGGCGGAAGAAGCTGGCTTCAATGTCATGAACGCCACCGAAGCAGCTCAATGGGCCGATCTGGTCATGGTCCTGGCGCCGGATGAGCATCAGGCCGCAATCTGGGCCGATGAGATGTCTGGTCATATGAAGTCGGGCAGCGCCCTCGCCTTTGCACACGGTCTCAACATTCACTTTGGCCTGATTGAACCACCTGCCGATATCGATGTAATCATGATCGCACCGAAAGGCCCCGGTCATACCGTGCGCAGCGAATATCAGCGCGGCGGCGGCGTACCCTGCCTCATCGCCGTTCATCAGGAAGCTTCGCAGAACAGCGGCAATGGCTACGCAAAATCGCTCGCGCTGTCTTATGCAAGCGCAATGGGCGGTGGACGCAGCGGTGTTATCGAAACCAATTTCTGCGAAGAATGCGAAACCGATCTATTCGGTGAGCAAGCCGTTTTGTGCGGCGGCATCACACACTTGATCCAGGCGGGCTTCGAGACATTGACCGAAGCCGGTTATGCGCCGGAAATGGCCTATTTTGAATGCCTCCACGAGACCAAGCTGATCGTCGATCTTCTCTATGAAGGCGGCATCGCCAATATGCGGTATTCGATCAGCAACACTGCCGAATATGGCGACATCAAAACTGGTCCGCGGATCATCACTGATGAAACGAAAGCCGAAATGAAGCGTGTGCTGGATGACATTCAGTCAGGCCGTTTTGTGAAGGACTTTGTGCTCGATAACCGCGCTGGCCAGCCTGAATTGAAAGCATCACGCAAACGCGCCGAAGCGCACCCGATCGAAAAGACCGGTGCAGAGCTGCGCGCGATGATGCCGTGGATCAGCGCGAACAAGCTGGTCGACAAATCGAAAAACTAAGGGCACCGGAGCGGGTGATATGAACAACACCCGCTCCACCACCCTCATTATATTTGGCCTCTGCGGACTTGCATGGGTCGTAATTGTCGGGCGCGCCTACTTCAATGTGAAGGGCCCCGAGGACTTCGTCGTCACTACGACACAAAGCGAAGTGCAGGCATTCGCACGAGCACAGCTTGATGCGTTGCAGGAACGTTCGTTTGCCGAAGATATCGAGCTTTGCGGTATCATTTTTGAGCGCAGCAATGGCGAGCTCGGTGCATCTTCGCCAAGGCCCGGTGACGAAGCGAGCTGCGGCATCGCGTTCTTTGACGAACCAGGCATGAAGCCGCTCGCCAGCTTTCACACGCATGCCGCACAAAACGATCAATATGACAGCGAAGTACCGTCGGTTCTCGATATGCGAAGCGATTCTGCGCTTGGTATGGATGGGTATCTCGCGACGCCTGGCGGACGGTTCTGGTGGATCGATGGCAATCGCGAAATTGCCAAGATGGTCTGCGGCGAAGGTTGTCTTGCGCAGGATACCAATTACGAACTGTGCGATGCCTATGAGCCGGAAAGCGAATACGACATCCCGACTCTGATGGGCCGCTTTCGCGACAACTCAACTGATTGTTAAAAGCCAATAGATACGACCCGCGAAGCAATCGCTTCGCGGGTCGTCTATCCTCCTAAGCCTTGTCATGAAAAGAATGGGGTGCAGCTGACTTACCTAGGAGGAAGTATAAGCCTGCCACACCCCAAGATGCGCACCGTCAGGCTTTCGGTGCGCAAGCTCCTGCTTCGCAAGCGCTCGCAGCGCATGCATTCGCTTCACAGCCGCTTGCCGCACAGGCATCAGCTGCCGCGCCGCAATCGGCGGCTGCACAAGCTGATGCAGCACACGCATTTGCTGCACATGCAGCCGCAGCACAGGCTTGCGCTTTGGCGGCCTTTTTAGCCGCTTTGCGTTCGGCCTTACGGGCTTTGCGTTCGGCACGGGCTTCAGCAGCGCGATTGCCGCCGTAGAGGCCAGAAGATGAACTTGTTGCGCTGGTGCTTGGGCCGCATGGAACATCTGCGATTGCAGGTGTTCCAGCTGTTGCAACGGCCAGTCCGCCAGCAACCATCAACATTTTTGCGAGGCTCTTTGAATTTGACATTGGGGTATTCCTTTCAGACTTCTCTCTCGGGGGTAATAAACTCTCTAGGGGTATTGAGCGCTCTGGCGGATTGGGGGTCAGGGGTTAAACCAGAGCGCTCAATTCGGGGATTTGATTAGTCGCCGAAGCGCTTTCCATCGGGCACGCTTTTCCAAGCAACATTTGCCTTGGCGATGAAGCCGGGAATGTCTTTCAGCCACATCGATTGGACCTGCTTGTTCAAGTTCAGATACAGCTTGCCATCGACCAACTTGTAGACTTGCGGATCACCGGGGGCGAGCGAACCGCGGCTCATCGCCCATGCGCAGTGGCCACCATATTGCGGAGCATACGCTGCAGGGTTTTCCTTAAACGCATCCGCATTTGCCTGGCTCGAAAAACGCCATTCGGCATCCATGTATTGGACCGTGTATCGGGCATCGCCTTTCACTGGCACGCCGGAGCCTTGAAAATAGCTGACGGTGTCAAAGCCGCCAACGGCGATGTTGCCTTGATTGACGCCGACAAAAATGCCGCCGTCTGCTTGTGCTGGTGCGATTGCAGCGATCGGTGCGGCAAGCGCAGCGGCGGCAATCAAGATCGTACGGAACTTCATCGGGGGTCTCCTAAAAACTCGTTGGTGCAGCGACCATTCGGTTGGCTTTCAGGCGGGATCATCAGGGGTAAACCAGCAGGGGAACTGGCGGGGTAATCCTGAGAGCCGCCGAATGGCCGCGCACATTATGAGGTTCGCAGGGACCACGCATTTGGTGACAGTGATCGTGAAAAAATTTTGAATTTTTCTTCATCGCATGGATGCAATGGCCCATTGACTGTCATTGCGATGCAAAACTAGACGCGTCTTAAGCGTCGGATACACGCGCTTGTGTGGGGACAGATCATGACTATCAAACGCGCTTCATTAGCCGCCATTGGCTTGATGATGGTTGCTGCTTGCGGTGAGAAACCTGACAATGCTGCGACAACAAATGCGGCCGCTGAAGATTTCGCGGCCCGGATCAATGGGCCGGATGGAGCAGCCAAAGCTAACACAAGCGGGACAGCAGCCACACCAAGCACTGCCGTAAGCCCGACGGTTGCCCAGCCCTTGCCCAACGCCGCTGCGGGAGCGTTCGTTGCAGGGACCGCCACAGATCCGAATGCAGTAACATGTGATGCGAATAAGATGGGGCCCTTCATCGGCCGCGTGGCCGACGCCCCAACTCGCACTGACATTGAAATCGTAGCGAGCGCGGGCCGTGAAATTCGTTTCATTCGCCCCGGTGCCGAAACCATCGCTCCCGACGCGACCAATCCGCGCCTCAACCTTATGCTCGATAGTCAGGATATCATTCGCGACGCTCGTTGCGGGTGAGGCAATCACAAAATGCAAAGACCCCGCCAACGCAAACGCTGGCGGGGCCTTTTCGTTGAGATCACTAATGGTGTGTGATCAATCTTGGAAATGCTCGTCTGGCGAGTGGGTTGGATAGTTGGTGTCACCCGAAGCAATGAAGCCCGGGATATCAGCCTGCCAACGTCCCTGCACATCTTGATTGAAGTTCAGGTAGAGCTTGCCGTCAACGATCTCATAAACTTCGGGGTCTCCCGGCGCCAGAGCATCGTTCGCACCAATCGCCCATGCGCAATAGCCGCCATAAGCAGGTGCATATTTGGCCGCATCTTCAATGAACGTTTTTGCGTTACCTTCATTGGCAAAGCGATAGTCGTAACCGTTGTAGCGGACAGTGAAATCCTCTGTGCCTACGACAGGAACACCGTCGCCGGTGAAATAGCTGACCACGTCATAACCTGACACTGCGAGCGTATCGCCTTTTGAAGCGGTGTGGATCGGGCCTGTCGGTTCACCGCCGAGATCGGCGTAGTACGCAGCCTCAGCAACCGCTTCGGTTGTTTCGCCGGCATCTGCGGTGTCGGTTGCAGGGGCGCTGCACGCTGCAGCGGTAGCCAGCAGAGCGCTGATAAGAACGGATTTGAAAACTGAATTCTTCATAGGGGTATTCCTCCAATTAATCTCTGTCTCATTGCGAGCAGCCTGTTGCCCGCTGACATAGCTGAGTTCGGCGCATCCTGATCACTAGTTACACGGTTGGTGAATTTTTTACCAAAAAGCTTGAGCGCGCAGGGCAAATCGGCAAGAACACTGCCTATGACACGGATCAGCAGCCTAAACCTACGACTTATGCGCCCTTGGGGGTGACCGGCTGCGTGCGAGTGAATGCGGCCTAGCTTCCAAGGGATAGGCCACCAAATCTTCAAAACACCATTCGCAAAGCTTCTGTTTCCATGACCATGCTCAAGAATCCCGCCACGAAGTATCGCCCGTTTGGGCAGATCGATTTGCCTGACCGCCAATGGCCGACACGCATGATCGAAAAAGCGCCGCGTTGGCTTTCCACGGACCTTCGCGATGGCAACCAGTCGATCATCGACCCAATGGATGCCGTGAAAAAGCGGCGCTTCTTTGATCTATTGGTTGAAGTCGGCATCAAAGAAATCGAAGTCGGTTTCCCCAGCGCAGGCGCGACGGAATTCGACTTTATATCCGGCCTCGTGAAATCTGGCGCGATCCCGGATGACGTAACTGTGCAAGTCCTCACGCAATCGCGCGAAGACCTGATCCGCACTTCTTTCGAAAGCTTGGAAAGCGCGCGCGCAGCAATCGTACATCTATACAACGCAGTCAGTCCGGCATGGCGCGACATTGTATTCCGTATGTCGAAAGATGAAGTGCGCGAAATCGCAAAGACCGGCGCCATGGTTATGCGCGATGAAGCAGCCAAGCGCCCTGAAACCGATTGGCATTTCCAATATTCGCCAGAAACATTCTCGACAGCCGAACTCGATTTTTCGATCGAAGTATGTGCGGCTGTAATGGACGTTCTTCAGCCCTCCCCTGAAAAGCCAATCATACTGAATTTGCCCGCCACAGTCGAAGCGGCAACACCCAACATTTACGCCGACCAGATCGAGTATTTCTGCCGCAATCTGCCGAACCGCGAGAGCGCAATTATCTCGCTACATACGCATAATGATCGCGGAACCGGTGTCGCCGCAGCAGAGCTTGGCCTGATGGCCGGAGCCGACCGCGTCGAAGGTTGCCTGTTCGGCAATGGCGAGCGCACAGGCAATTGTTGCCTCGTGACAATGGCGCTTAACCTCTACACGCAAGGCCTCGATCCCCGTCTCGATTTCTCCGATATCGACCGCGTGATCGAGACAGTCGAATATTGCAACGATCTGCCTGTACATCAACGCCATCCCTATGGGGGCGAGCTTGTCTACACCGCATTTTCCGGTTCGCATCAGGATGCAATCAAGAAGGGATTTGAGGCCAACAATACTCAGAATGACGAACAATGGCGCGTGCCCTATCTGCCAATAGACCCCGCTGATCTGGGCCGCGATTACGAGGCTGTTATCCGGGTCAATTCGCAATCAGGCAAAGGCGGCTTTGCGTGGGTGCTCGAACAGGATCAGGGCCTCAAACTGCCGAAAAAGATGCAAGCTGATTTCTCCAAACATGTGCAGCGCATGGCGGACGAGCTCGGCCGTGAACTCAATGCGGCTGATATTTGGGAAGCGTTCAAATCAGCCTACCATGTACAAAGCCAAGATCGCCGTTTCAGCCTTGTCGATTACGAGGAGAATCGCGCCTCAGACGGGACACGTGTTTTCGCTGGCAAGATCGCGGTCGATGGCGGCGAGCAAAGCGTCTCGGGACGCGGCAACGGATTGATCTCAAGTGTCGTCAGCACGCTCGAAGGCGCATTCGATCTCGACATCAAAGTGCTCGATTACTCCGAACACGCAATGGGCACCGGTCGCGACGCGCGTGCCGCCGCGTACCTAATGTGCCAGTCAGGAGACGAGATCATTTGGGGCTGCGGTATCGATGAGGACATCGCAACCGCCAGCGTTCGCGCCGTACTCAGCGTGGCAAATTCTGCGGTGAAGTAACGGAGACGCGGTTTTGGGGGACCAATAGCGATGACAAAGAAGAGGATCGGTATTGGGATCATCCTTGCGATTGTTCTTGGCGCAGGCGCATTCATCATCGCCGGCATTCTTGAACCGTCACTTGATCCCGATTTTGAGCGAAACCTTACCGCTGCATCTCCGACTGAAACCCAGCAGTTAATCGCAGAAGAAGCAGAAAAGCTCGGTGTTACTGCACTCAGCGTGACTGTGATTGACGGTGATAGCGATCCGCAAAATCTCTATTTTGGGCGCGCGCATGAAGGCGGCGTGATGCAGGTCGCCAGCCTCTCAAAGGCTGTCGCCTCGACTGTCATTTTGATGGTTGCAGAAGCGCGGAGTGTTGGCATCGACGATGACATCAGGGACCAAATCAGGTCACTCGACATTGCATCGCTTGAGGGAGGCGACAGGCCGATCACGCTGCGCCAATTGCTTTCACACACAACCGGTGCATCGCAATCCGGATACCCGGGATACCCGCGCTACGGCGAGGTTCCTGATACCGTAGACGTCATCAATGCGCCGCCGCGCCTGATTGAATCGCAGCTCACATTTGACGGCGAACCGGGAAAGTTTCGCTATTCGGGCGGAGGATACACTATCGCTCAATTATGGGCGGAGGAAGTGACCGGGAAGCCATTCGAAGCAATTGCCGAGGAAGTACTGCTCGCCCCTCTCGGCATGAACCAAAGCACATTTACCCAGCCAGTCGAAAGAGACGGGATTGCCCCGCTCGAGATCGTTGGGGCGGACGCTGGCTTTGATCCATTCGGAGGGGTCTTCAGCTCGCTAGATGATGACTGGCACATCTATCCGGAAAAAGCGGCTGCCGGGCTTTGGACAACATCGCAAGACTACGCACGGTTCGTGGCTGCGGTGATGGATGCGGCGGCGGGCGCCGAAAATACCATTCCAACTCAAATCGCGTCGGAAATGATCAAGCCCTTCGCCAAGACAGGCTGGGGTCCGGACTCATACTACGGACTGGGCGTAATGGTTACGACCGCAGGCGACAGCGGGATACTCGAAGTATCGCACACAGGCGCGAATGCGGGCTACCGCTCATTGTTCGTGGTACAACCTGCGACAGACGACACAGAAAGACGCGTTGTCGTTGTGTCGGCAAACACCGCGTCTGCCCAATACCTCAACAAAGCGATTGGTGACGCTTTGATTGCGCGCTAGCCCTTAGTCTTTCGGCGGCTTTCCGCCTTTCTTGGGATAGCCGCCGCCCTTGCCTTTTGGCTTGCCGGTGAATTTGCCTTTGGGTTTGTGTTTCTTGCCTGGCTTGGCGTCCCTGCCCTCCCATGGCTTACCCTGACCTGCAGGTTTGCGATCCGGCTTTCCGCCCGACTTATCATACGATTTACCGCCGCCTTTGCGGAACGGCTTTGCCTTTACATGACTGCCGCCACGAGGGCCGTCATCTCCGCCCCCACCTTCACGGCGGTTGCGGCGCCCTGCATCGCGCGGCGCTTCGTCGGATTGCTCGATGTTTACCGGGCGATCGTCTTTGTCATTCTCGGCCGTGCGCTGCACTGCGTCTGCGACTTTGTCAGCATGCGCACGGGGGATTTGGAAGAACGTTTCGCCTTGCGAAATCCGGATTGCGCCGATTTCGTTGCGCGTTACATGGCCGCGGCGACAGATCAGCGGCAAAATCCAACGCACATCGGCCCCTTCGCGGCGTCCAATATCCATCTTGAACCAGACCGTGTCTTCAAAGCCGGGACGATGTTTGTCTTTTTGCGCCGCTTTGCGAGCTTCCGGTGTGTTCGCTGTCAATTCTTCCGGCTCAGGCATCTTGGCGCGGTGCGTTTGCACCAACATCGCCGCGATTTCTTCTGCGCTGCGTTCCGCGAGAATTTTCTGGGCGATTGCGCGATCAGCTTCGTCGATCTCCACCGGCTTAAGCAGCTCGGCAAGCATCCGTTCATGGTCTTTCGCTTTAATCGCATCGCGATCCGGCGCATCGGTCCAATCGGCGTTGATCTTCGCATTGCGCAGCATGCTTTCAACCCTGCGGCGACGCGAAAATGGCACGATCAGGACAGCGGTGCCTTTCTTACCGGCACGTCCGGTTCGGCCAGAGCGGTGTTGAAGTGTTTCGGCATCACGAGGAATTTCGACGTGGACGACCAAGCTGACGCTGGGGAGATCGATACCGCGCGCGGCCACATCGGTGGCCACACAAACGCGGGCGCGCTTGTCCCGCAATGCCTGCAGCGCCTGGTTCCGTTCCTGCTGTGAATGCTCTCCGGACAGCGCAACAACACCAAAGCCGCGCTCTTGAAGCGTCGCATGCAGGTGTCGCACCTTGTCGCGTGTTCCGCAGAACAAGATAGCGGTTTCCGCCTCGTGAAAACGTAACAAGTTGACGACGGCATTCTCGATTTCAGGCGGAGAAACGGTCACCGCTTGATAAGTGATATCGCCATGCCCGCGTTCCTTACCAATGGTGGCAATGCGCAGGGAGTTGAGTTGGTACCGGCGGGCGAGTGCCTCAATCGGGCGCGGCATCGTGGCCGAGAACAGCAATGTGCGGCGTCCATCCGGCGTCGCGTCAAGGATAGCTTCAAGCTCTTCGCGAAAGCCCATATCGAGCATTTCGTCGGCTTCATCGAGCACCGCAACGGCAAGTTCCGACAGGTCTAGCGCGCCGCGCTCAAGGTGATCGCGAAGACGGCCCGGCGTACCGACAACAATCGTCGCGCCGCTGCGAAGCGCCTTGCGCTCTTGCGACGGGTTCATGCCGCCAACGCAGGTTGTAACGCGCCCGCCAGCCTTGCTGTAGAGCCAAGCAAGTTCGCGGCTGACTTGCAGCGCAAGTTCGCGCGTAGGTGCGATCACCAAAGCTTTCGGAGCAATCGCGAAAGGCACTTTGCCATTTTCGTCCAGCAGCTCGTCCGACATTGCTAGACCGAAAGCGACTGTTTTGCCCGAACCCGTCTGGGCGGAAACGACCAGATCGCGCCCGCGTGCTTCTGGTTCAAGAACAGCAGCCTGCACGTCCGTTGCGGCGGAATATTCGCGCTCTGTAAGGGCATCGGCAAGACTGGCTGGAAGCGTTGGAAACGTCATAGATAAAACTCTGGCTGCGCAAGCGCGCATCATTTGCGCCAAGCGGGAAAAATTGACCGACAGAATGTGTTTAAGCTGGCGGGCGGGACGCATTGGTCACGCGAAGGTTGGTGCGCCTATAGGGAACAATTCGGCGTTTGGCTTGTGAAAAATGGTGCAGCGCAAAAAGCCGTCATACTTCCCACCTCACGCTGTGTGTGTCATTCAACCAAGAACACGCGATAGCGACAGGTTTGAAGCCTGCGCCTTGGGAGAGATTGAAACATGACCGAAGCCATCATCGAGCCTGATCTGCCGATCATCGATCCGCATCATCATCTTTGGGATCTGCGCCCAATGTTACCGATGTTTCCGGAACCACGGCACCGCTTTATCGAAGGCTTAGTGCCGGTTGCGCATTACGCTTTTGATCAGTTCAACGCAGAAGTCGCCTGCGGTCACAACATTCTCGCAACCATCTTCATGGAATGCGGTGCATTTTATAACGCTGGTTATGGAGAAGCCAAAAAGACTGTTGGCGAGGTCGAATTTGTAAATGGCGTGGCGGCGCAATCGGCAAGTGGGCTTTATGGAAATGCGCGCCTCTGCACCGGGATCGTGGGGCACGCAGACTTGCTACAAGGAAGCAGCGCTGGCGAGGTCCTCGATGCGTTGCTCGCGGCATCACCAAATCGATTTAAAGGCATTCGTCATCAGGGCGCTTGGGATGCAGACCCCGAAGTGCTTGGCCCTCCATTCCACGCACCTCCCGAATTGTATCGCGACGCGAAATTCCGTGAAGGTTTCGCCGAGTTAAGCAAACGCGGGATGAGCTTCGATGCGTGGATTCTTGAGCCGCAATTGCCCGACGTGATCGACCTAGCACGCGCCTTTCCCGACACGCCGATCTGCCTTGATCATTGCGGAACACCCCTTGGGATGGCGAGTTACGCCGGCAAATTGGAAGAACGGTTTGATGTCTGGCGCACAAACATCCTCGAACTTGGCAAATGCGAAAACGTGATGGTCAAACTCGGCGGCTTGGCGATGCACAATTGCGCCATGCCTGAACAAGGTCCCGCAGCTGGCATTGGGTCGGAAGAACTCGCTCGTCTGTGGAAGCCATATATCGAAACATGCATCGAAGCGTTTGGGACAAAACGCGCCATGTTCGAAAGCAATTATCCGGTTGATCGCTGGGGCGCGACCTATCCCGTTTTGTGGAACGCGTTCAAAAGAATTGCGAGCGGTGCAAGCGCTGAAGAGAAGGCCGCACTCTTTGCTGGGAACGCAGCACGCTTCTACCGCGTTGAACACGTTCTTGCCTGATTGCATTTTGCAACCTAACGCGCTGGCAAGACTGTTCTAGGAGAGATGCATGCCCCTTCCCGCCCCATTTGATCGCCTTCGCCTACCATTGATCGGATCACCACTTTTCATTGTTTCCGGTCCTGAATTGGTGATCGCCCAATGTAAGGCCGGAATCATTGGCAGCTTTCCAGCTTTGAACGCGCGCCCTCAAACGTTGCTGGATGAGTGGCTTCACCAGATCACCGAAGAGCTCGCCAAGCACAACCGCGAGAATCCGGATCGGCCCGCTGCTCCATTTGCGGTTAACCAGATCGTACACAAATCCAATGACCGGGTGATGGCCGACATGGCCACATGCGAGAAATGGCAAGTTCCATTGGTAATCACGTCACTAGGCGCACGGACCGAAATCTTCGACGCCGTGCGCAATTGGGGCGGAGTGACAATGCACGACGTGATCAACAATCGTTTTGCCAACAAAGCAATCGAGAAAGGGGCTGACGGCCTCATCCCCGTCGCAGCTGGCGCCGGCGGACATGCTGGCACCCAGTCGCCATTTGCCCTGATGCAGGAAATCCGCGAATGGTTTGATGGTTTGGTCGCGCTGTCCGGTTCGATCGCCAACGGCGCTTCGGTGCTCGCCGCTCAAGCGATGGGCGCAGATTTCGGCTATGCGGGGAGCGCATTCATCGCAACCGAAGAAGCCAACGCTGATCAAGCCTACAAACAGGGCATCGTTGATGGGTCTGCGGAAGGGATCGTCTATTCTAATCTCTTCACTGGCGTACACGGCAACTATCTGCGTTCTTCGATTGAAAATGCAGGCCTTGATCCTGATGATTTGCCAACAAGCGATCCGTCTAAGATGAACTTTGGTTCTGGCGGCAACACAAAGGCCAAAGCTTGGAAAGACATCTGGGGGTCCGGTCAGGGCATTGGCGCCGTCAAAACACTGGGCACCGTTGAAGACATGGTCTCCAGAATGGAGCGTGAGTATCACACAGCCAAAGCCAGGATGCTGGCGGATTCAGATTATGCGCCTTGGCGCGACTGAACTTGATTGCTTGCTGGTAGAGCGGTTCAATCCGCCTGCCACAAGCTTTCAGCCATTGCGTCCAACTCATTGAAATCAAAACCTGTCCCCAACGGGTCATTCCGATTGAGCAGGAACCTGCGTCGTTCCTGAAGCAATCTGCGCCGTATAGCGTTTTGCAACAATCGCAGGCGCATCAAAATATCGGAAAATGCGGTTTCAGAACTTTCTTGAACTGCCACCCTCCAATGCGCTTCGATCCGCCCCACCCGCTCAATGACCAGTTCATTATAGCGGCGGTGCGGACCGCGGTGCAGCGGCATTCCAGTTCGTAAAGTGGTGGCTTCGTTCGCGGGCAGCAAAAGCCCGTTATACCGGAAATCGTCAAAACCGACGCTTGTACGCCCAACTTGCGTGAACATTGGACCAAAGCATCGCTTGGACAGCAATTGCCGGGGTAACAGATGGTGCCGTTGAAAACCGGGATCATAACCGGCCGAATTTCTTCTATTCACGCTACGAAATGGGATAGCTCTCCGCGATTGTTCGCGCTTCAAATATCCTAAGCTATCGGCTGTTCCCCCTAGACGTAGCATTGGTTATTCGTGCGAAACTCGAACCAGCTTGCCGTTGCTCGAAGGCTGTAATATCAGACGGCTTCTATCGGGAGCTACAAACCGCTCAATTTTCTCAAGCTTTCCAGAAATGACGAGCTGATTCACAATCCGCGCACCCAATCGCGTTGCTTCAATCTTGTCGCTGGATAGTGAAGGCTCAATGCGCAATTCTTGACCCGTCCAGTAGTCAAGTCCGACGGTTTGCAATGCGCCATCATTTGTTACCTTGAAAGAGGTCAGACCCAAAGCGGGAAACGGCCCTCCTTCGAGCCATGCAGACGCGACGGATTCGAAATATCGTCTTCCTATTAAGCTGCTGGCTGGTTTCCATACGACTGCTGCCAGATCATCAAAATGACGGATCATTTCGCAGGCCAAAGCAATCAATTCTCGCATCACAGGTAGCGAGCGGGCTCCTCCTGCGAGATGTTGACCGGGAGCGAGGTGAACTGCTTCAAATCTTTTCGACGAAACGGGTTCATCAAAATCATAATCGAATTCCGCCTCGAGAACGCTCTCTCCGGCTCCGGGGGCCACCCCTCGCAGGTCGAATGTAAGCCCATGCAGGAGCAGCTCGAACCAGACGTCTTCCTTGTGACCAGCCCCACCAAAAGATGAGCGAGCAATAGCTTCTCCTTTGGTTGCGACGAGTTGTGGTGAATGATCTGCCGGTGGGCCGTGACTAATGGAGACAGACCTCAGAGCGCTTACAAAGTCTCTGATCGCGACAGGGTCAGGCCGTTTACCAGACGCAAACAGCAAGCTCAGCCCTTCGGGAGTAACGTCATGACTTTGCGAAATTTTCCAAGACCCCCCTTAGTCTTGCAAGCGCGGCTGGATTTCATCTGATGAGACACTGACGGGAAAATCCGTCATCGTCGAGTCTACATTCTTCATATCCCACACCGTTCGGTGCGGCCTATTCAAAACAACCCTAGAAGAAGACCTTCTTCAAAGCCTCTTCCGAGATTTCTACAATCGTCAAGAACATGGCTAGGTACAGTTTTTTCGGCCCAAATCGCCTCGGGTGTTTGCGCTGCAAAGTTCACGATCATGGGCTCTATCGTCCGTTTCAAGCGCCAACCGGTGACAATCCTGTCGAGCTGGCGCTGAGCTCCTTCGCCATCTGAACCTGCCGCGATGACTGTCGCATATGCTCTTCCTTCAATCTTGCCGAGAGCTGCGTAGTAGGTCTGGTCGAACATCTCCTTCATTTCGCCACTGAGACCGCCAAGGTTTTCGGGACAAACAAAAATGTAGCCGTTCGCCGCGAGCAACACATCTGATGTGACGTCGCGAGCGCGGATCAGCTGTGCACTTGCCACATCGGCCACGGCCCTTGCCATTGTTTCGCTGGCGCCTGTGCGGCTGTGCCAAACAACCAGAAAATTCTTTGCATTGGACATTGTCTGCAGGAACAGCATTGCGCTGTAGATTGTCAATGGCTTGCCCTGTCCGCCACCCGCGCAATACGATACTGGTATTGCATGGCCCCGCATTCCCTGTCCCACGTTCTTGGTGTTTCGCAGTCGCTTTCAGGCCGGGCTTGGCTTTGGCGCGGCGGCAATATGGATTTGAGCGATGCTCAAAGCCTTGAGCACGACATTCTCAGTCAATTGCTCATCACACGCGGTGTAAGCGAGGACGACGTTGGACGGCACGCAGCGCCAACCATGCGCGATTTCTTACCTGATCCGTCAGAATTCAGAGATATGGATCAAGCGGCAGAAAGGCTCGCAAAGGCCATTTTCGATAATGAGCAAGTCACTATCTACGGTGATTATGATGTGGATGGGGCAACGAGTGCCGCGTTGCTAGTTGAGCTCCTACGCGGGTTGGGCCTCGAAGCGGGGTATTACATCCCAGATAGGCTGCTCGAAGGCTATGGCCCGAGCGGCGAGGCGCTAGTGAAGCTGAGTGAGGCGGGTTCGAGCCTGATCGTCACCGTCGATTGCGGGGCGATGGCTCACGAGGCATTGGGGATGGCCCGGGATGCTGGCGTAGATGTCATCGTCGTTGACCATCACAAATGCTCGCCAGAGCTGCCGCCGACTGCGGCGCTGGTAAATCCTAACCGTCTTGACGAGAATGATCTGGCGGCGAGCCACGGTCACCTCGCCGCTGTGGGCGTTGCCTTCCTGCTCGCCATTGCATTGGTCCGAACCCTTCGCACCAAAGGCTTTTTTGAAGAGCGCAAAGAGCCAAATTTGATGGCTCTACTTGATTTGGTGGCCTTAGGAACAGTCGCAGATGTCGCCGCTCTGCACGGCCTTAATCGAGCATTCGTTGCCCAAGGCCTGAAAATCCTGACCCGACGAGAGCGCATCGGCATGGCAGCATTGATGGATGCCAGTCGGCTAAAGCGCGCGCCTCAGGCTAGCGACTTGGGTTTTGCATTGGGCCCGCGGATAAATGCCGGCGGCAGGATTGGAGAATCGACACTAGGAGTGCGGCTGCTCACGACCAATGATCCCGAAGAAGCGCGCGAAATAGCTGAACAACTTTCGAAGCTCAACGAAGAGCGGCGTGCTATTGAAGCCGAAGTTCAGGAAGCCGCCGAGGCGCAGCTTTTGAACCAGCACAATATGGCAGTCCACGTCATTTCCGGTGATGGATGGCATCCGGGTGTGATCGGTATCGTCGCCGGGCGGATTAAGGAAAAGACTGGCAAGCCCTCAATTGTGATTGCGAATGACTCAGACGGAACCGGGAAAGGGTCCGGTAGATCAATCAGCGGAGTGGATCTTGGTGCGGCAATCATCGCGGCACGCGAAGAAGGGCTCTTGGTGGCAGGCGGCGGTCACGCAATGGCCGCTGGCCTTACCATCCAAAACGAAAAATTGGCGGCTTTTGCCGAGTTTCTGGACACACGGTTGGCCAAAGATGTGGATCGTGCTCGAACAGAGCAATCGATGAAACTTGACCTATCACTCACACCGGGCGGCCTGACACCTGACTTGGTCAACACGCTCGAAACTGCTGGTCCCTATGGAGTGGGATGGCCCGCTCCACGCGTTGCCGTTGGCCCTGTCCGGATTGTGAAGGCTGACATCGTCGGAAAAGACCACCTCCGCATCATTGCATCGGGAGAAGACGGTCGCTCTTTCAAAGGAATTGCATTCCGCGCGGCCGAGACAGAAATGGCGCAGACTTTGCTCCATCGCAGTAAGGGACGTCGCTTCCATCTAGCAGGTCGGGTGAAGATTGATGATTGGGGTCCGCGCCCTGCGGCGGAGTTGCATTTGGAAGACGCGGCATTCGCCGATTAAGTGCCCATCCGCACAATTTTTCAAGAAACCCATGGATACGGGCTTGACCGATTCATCCTCCACCCCTAGATGCGCGCTCTCGCAACGAGCGTGGCCCCTTCGTCTAGCGGTTAGGACGCGGCCCTTTCACGGCTGAAACACGGGTTCGATTCCCGTAGGGGTCACCACCTCTTCTTTCCATCAAGCATGCGTGCTTCAGGGAAGTAGCTCCCCAAGAAACGCAGTATCTGTTCTTTCAAGCCGGAAGGCTTGGAGCTAAAGCGCTCGCGATGGACACGAGACATTCATTTCCGTGGGCAGGTCTATTCCTGGCCCTCGTGACGTTCGTCGCGATGATTGCGCTAGGCCTTGACCCCGTGATCTCGCTCGCAGTCCTTGTGGTGTGGAGCGGTTCGTTGCTGTTGATTTCCGGACGACCGCCAGAGCCCCCGAAAGTCATCGTCAAGAATTCCTTCAACCTCGAATCCATGCGCGGCCTGATCGAGAACTCTTCCACTCCGATTATGGTGACTGAGAAAAACAGTATCGCGATTGCCAATGCGGCTGCCCGTCGCATGCTCGGCCAACATATGATCGGCCAAGATGCCCGCATGGCATTTCGGCAGCCAGAGGCGATCTCATTGCTGGGCAACGATCGCAATGGGCGGGCGATTTTGCGCGGTCTTGCGAGGCGGCAGGACATTTGGGAAATCAATCGCCAGGGGTTAGGCGGCGATATCGCCGTGATTGAGCTGATCAATCAAACGGCTGAGGCTGACATAAGCCGAGCCCACACCGACTTTGTCGCCAATGCAAGCCACGAACTGCGTACGCCGCTTGCAGCGATTCTCGGCTATGTCGAAACATTGAGTGAAAGCGCCGACAGTTTGGACACCCCAACATCCAGAAAATTCCTCCGCACGATTGAACGCGAAGGTAAGCGCCTCCAGAACTTGATCAGCGATTTGATGAGCCTCTCACGGGTCGAGGCTGAGAAACACGATCTCCCAAGCGAAATTCTAGAATTGGCGCCGTTGGTTGAGCGTGCCGCATCCGATGCAGCCGGTCTAAACCGAATCAATCGTTTGGACTTTGCCCTAAACTGTGAGCCCTCGGTCCAGGGTGACGCGCAGCAGCTTGAACAGCTTGTCCGCAACCTGGTCGACAATTCGCTGAAGTATGGTGCGCCATCCTCTCCTGTGAAAGTCATGCTGGATCTTGCTCGCGACAATCATGCGCGAATTTCCGTTGTTGACGAAGGTGAAGGTATCGCGCCTGAGCAGATCCCCCACCTGACCCGCCGTTTTTACCGGACCGACCCCGGGCGTAGCCGTGCTTCGGGCGGAACCGGACTTGGGCTCGCCATTGTGAAGCATATTGTGGAACGCCACCGCGGACGTCTCGACATCCAGAGTGATCTTGGCAAAGGAACCCGCGTCGTTGTGAGAATACCTCTCGCAGAGACACAAACAATCGACGCAAAAAGTGAAGAGACAGAAGGTCCCGAGACCGGGATCGAAAAAATGTCATAGCATTGTCTTATTTCCTCAACATCCCGAGGGCAAAGGGCAGTCGGCGGCACGAATAAATAAGATTCGCGCGGCATTCAGGAGAATTAGGTTTTAATTGATGTCGCCGATTACGCTCATACTGATTGCCATCGGGCTGGGTCTTGCAGGGTGGCTTGCAGGGCGCGCGAAAGCATGGAGCTTTCAAAAGGCTGATCCGGAAGTCCGCCCAGTCGCGCGACCTACGTACCACGCATGGTATGTTGCGATCTGGATTGTTGTCCCTGTGCTCGCCTTTGTTGCGATCTGGTCATTCCTTGCACCGCAGCTGGTTATGCAGAGCGTGCTCGCCTCTCCAGCTGCTGCCGGATTGCCGGAATTTGGTTTTGAGCGCGAAGCGTGGCTCGGGGAAGCACGCGCCGTCGCGAGCGGAAATGCGAGCGCGGTATTCAACAGCGGTGCTGAGTCGCTTATTGAACCATTCCGCGAGGCAATGAGCCGTTACAGCCTGATCGGCGTGATAGTAACGATCTTCATCGGCTTCGCTGGCGGCGCCTTTGCGTTCCTGCGTATTCGCCCGGATTTCCGCGCACGGACACGTGTCGAAAGAACGATAATGGCCGTCCTGCTCCTTGCGTCACTCGTAGCGATCCTGACGACGTTCGGTATCTTTGCCAGCCTTGTTTTCGAAACGGTCCGTTTCTTTGGTATGGTATCGCCTATCGATTTCTTCACCGGCACGTTCTGGGGTCCCGACCCGATGAACGCCGGCGAGCCTGACGCCGCAAAGTATGGCGCTATCCCACTTTTCTGGGGCACGCTCTTTATTGGCGCAATTATCGCGATGATTGTCGCAATACCGCTGGGTTTGATGAGCGCAATCTACCTGACTCAATACGCCAACCCTCGGCTGCGCGCATGGGTCAAACCGGCACTCGAGATACTCGCTGGCGTACCAACGGTTGTTTATGGCTATTTCGCAGCCCTAACCGTGGCCCCAGCGATACGCGACGCGGCTGTGGCTCTCGGAATATCCGGGGCCTCTACCGAAAGCGCATTGGCCGCAGGTGTCGTTATGGGTGTGATGATCATCCCATTCGTTTCTTCCATGGCCGACGACTCGATTGCGGCCGTGCCCAGTGCGATGCGCGATGGCAGTTATGCGATGGGCGCGACCAAGTCTGAGACGATCAAGAGAGTGCTGTTCCCAGCAGCCCTTCCCGGCATCGTCGCAGGCGTTATGCTAGCGATCAGCCGTGCGATTGGCGAAACAATGATTGTTGTGATGGCAGCATCAACCGCTGCCAACCTAAGCGCCAACCCGCTCGACAGGATGACAACCGTAACAGTTCAGATCGTCAAACTGCTCACCGGCGAGCAAAGCACCGATCACCCTACATATCTTAGCGCCTTCGCACTCGGCTTTACTCTGTTCCTTGTGACGCTGGTTCTCAACATCATCGCTCTGCGCGTCGTGAAACGGTTCCGTGAAGCTTATGACTGATACAGTAATCTCTCCCGGCGCAGTCGAAGAGCTTGGCCCCACACGGACGCCTGAGTTCGAAAAGCGCCTCGCTAAGCGGTACCGTAAGGAACGCAATTTCAAGCGTATGGGTCAAGGCGCAATTGCGTTTTCGGTAGCCGTGTTGGTATTCCTCCTTGGCAACATGTTCATCAACGGCATAGGCGGCTTTCAACGCGCCGAACTTGCGGTGCCAATCGATTTTGCCGAAAGCGGCATTTCTGGCGATGAGGCTTCGCTCTCTTCCCCGAATGCGCTCCAAGCCCTGGAGATGCAGGGTATCGGGGACATCGTTGATTTCTATGCCGAACGCGAACTTGGCGCAGAAGGCGCGGAGCAGATAAGCCGTGAGGCATGGCGTGATGTAGCTTTGGCCCTCACAGAAGACCCATCGCTGATCCGCCAATCAAAGACTTTCTACCTCCCGGCGTCGTCCGACCTTGCGTCAGGACTGGCGGGAGAAGGTTCACCCGAAATGCAAACGCTTGCCAAAGAGCTGTCGGATGCAGGCAAGCTGGCTGAAAACTGGGATGCCGGTTTCCTAGCACGTTCGGATGCGACGAGCCCTCAATCAGCGGGCATTTGGGGCGCGCTGAAAGGCTCGATCCTGACGATGATCGTGACTTTCGTGCTAGCCTTCCCGATTGGCGTCCTGGCTGCGCTCTACCTTGAAGAATACGCACCAAAGAATCGTTGGACCGACTTGATCGAGGTTTCGATCAACAACCTCGCTGCGGTCCCTTCAATCATCTTTGGCCTGCTCGGCCTGGCGGTATTTCTGTGGCTGTTCCCGAACTTGCGCTCTGCCCCACTGATCGGCGGTATGACGCTGGCTTTGATGACAATGCCCGTGATCGTGATTTCAGGGCGTAACGCTATCAAAGCTGTTCCCCCATCGATCCGCGATGGCGCACTGGCCGTCGGCGCGTCACCGGTGCAGGTCGTATTCCATCACGTCCTGCCGCTGGCGATGCCGGGAATGCTAACCGGCACCATCATCGGCATGGCCCGCGCGCTTGGTGAAACCGCACCGCTCCTGTTGATCGGGATGCGGGCCTTTGTCGCAACACCGCCTGATGGCTTTACCTCGCCATCTACGGTATTGCCGATGCAAATCTTTCTATGGTCCGATGAAATTGACCGAGGGTTCGTAGAACGTACGAGCGCCGCAATCATCGTTCTGTTGCTATTCCTCCTACTGATGAATGGCGTCGCAATTTATCTCCGCAACAAGTTCGAGAAGAGCTGGTGACTGTAATTCACGAAAATTTGAACGACACCGAAGCCAAAATGAGGGCTCGCGATGTGTCAGTCTATTATGGCGACAAGAAAGCCATCGACGAGGTGTCGATCGATATCTCGCCTGACTATGTGACGGCTTTCATCGGACCATCCGGCTGCGGGAAGTCGACTTTCTTGCGCTGTTTCAACCGCATGAACGATACGATCCCGATCGCTAAGGTTGACGGTTTGATCGAGCTTGAGGGCGAAGACATCCATTCCAACGCCATGGACGTTGTCCAATTGCGCGCACGTGTTGGTATGGTTTTCCAGAAACCGAACCCGTTTCCAAAGTCGATTTACGACAACATTGCTTACGGCCCCAAAATTCACGGCCTTGCCGAGAAGAAGCCAGACCTTGACGCGGTCGTCGAAAAGTCGCTGACGCGCGCTGGGCTATGGGATGAGGTTAAGGACCGTCTCGAAGATTCCGGTACGGCGCTTTCCGGTGGTCAGCAGCAACGTCTTTGCATCGCACGCGCGATTGCCGTTGATCCCGAGGTTATCCTGATGGACGAGCCCGCTTCAGCGCTTGATCCCATAGCCACTGCGAAAATCGAAGAATTGATCGATGAGCTTTCGGGCCGCTATGCCATCGTCATTGTGACCCACTCGATGCAACAGGCAGCGCGTGTTTCGCAGCGCACGGCATTCTTCCACCTCGGCAAGATGGTGGAGTATGGCCGAACATCGGACATTTTTACAAATCCCATTGAGCAACGCACTCAGGACTACATCACAGGAAGATATGGCTGATGACTGAGCATACCGTCAAAGCTTTCGATGAGGACATCACCCGGCTCCGTGGTCTTATTGCGGAGATGGGTGGTCTCGCCGAAGTAGCAATTCAAGAAGCACTCGACGCGATGGTTCGCGGAGACGAAAAATTGGGTGAGCGCGTGGTCGCTCGTGACAAGAAGATCGATGCCCTCGAATCCGAAGTCGACAAGCTTGCCGTCCGCATTATCGCTCTGCGTGCTCCGATGGCGGACGATTTGCGCGAAGTCATCGCCGCCCTGAAAATTGCCGGCGTTGTTGAACGGATTGGCGACTATTCGAAGAATATCGCCAAACGGGTCAAGATGATCGAAGGCCGTGACCGGTTTGAACCGCTTACTCTGCTGGCCGCTATGGGTGATCTAGCAGGCGAGATGGTCCACGATGTACTAACCGCCTACGCCGCACGCGATGCCGAACTTGCGCGTGAAGTGATCGCGACCGACGACAAGGTCGATGCATTCTACAATAGCATTTTCCGCAACCTAGTAAGCCATATGGTTGAAAACCCAGCGACCATTTCCAGCGCGGCACAACTCCTATTCGTTGCGCGCAATCTGGAACGGATTGGCGATCACGCAACAAATGTAGCGGAAATGGTTCATTATGCTGCAACAGGTTCCTACCCGCCCGAAGAAGACGGCAGCTGATCTGATAGCGTTTGTGGAAAAGTTGCAAACGCACTTTTCATCAAAATGTAGCGAAACTGAAGCACAGAGTTCGTGGTGCTTGCGACAGCCTCGACAAGCAACGGTTAGGGAGACTGTCTCACATGTCCGCAGCCAAATTGCTACTTGTCGAAGACGATCCAGCTCTCTCTGAACTTTTGGAGTATCGCTTTCAGAACGAAGGCTACGACGTCCGCTGTACCGGCGATGGCGATGAAGCTTTGGTCTTGGCGAGCGAGGACGTACCTGATCTTATCATTCTTGATTGGATGATCGAAGGCACCAGCGGCATCGAAGTTTGCCGCCGATTGCGTCGTGATAAAGAAACAGCGCATGTCCCGATCATCATGCTGACTGCGCGCGAAGCCGAAGATGACCGTGTTCGCGGCTTGGAAACGGGCGCAGATGATTATCTGACCAAACCTTTCAGTCCACGCGAGCTATTGGCCCGTGTTGCCGCCGTAATGCGGCGTATCCGCCCTGCCCTTGCTGGCGAAACTATTGAAGTGGGCGACATTAAACTAGATCCGGTTGCGCACAAGGTTCAGCGTCGCGGACAATCGCTCCAGCTTGGCCCGACGGAATATCGCTTGCTGAAGTTCTTCATGGAAAGCCCTGGGCGAGTTTTCAGCCGCGGGCAATTGCTAGATGGCGTTTGGGGCACCGGCTCCGACATCGAATTGCGCACCGTCGATGTTCATATCCGTCGCCTTCGCAAGGCGATCGAAGTCGATGGAGTGAAAGATCCTATCCGCACCGTTCGCTCGGCCGGATATGCTCTTGAGACCAGCTAATCACACCTAGCGGCAGGTGCCACTCCAGCGGCTCTGTTGGTCAAAGTGGAAATGATCGGCATGTGCGGCGTTATAGTCCGGTGAAAGCACTGTGGCGAAGGCATCGCACGCTCCATCGCGGACTGCGCGCAGAAATTGGCGCTCGTCTTCATCCCCATCCCAATCGTTCAGCACACTGATCCGACGCCCGTCTGCCAAAACGAATGCTGCGATATCGATGGCGTTGGCGGTTGCGTGTTCGCTCCAAGGCCCATCTTCGCTGCCATACATGCGCCGACAAGAAAATGCGCCGAGATGCTCGACGCGTGCAAGCTCGCTCCCGAGTATTTCACGCACTGCCGTCTCAACACTTTTTGTCCGCCACACCTCCAAACCAGCGGCAACCGGACAGGTCACTGCAGGCGTATTCGGCGATAAAGGATAGCTGGCCAGTTGAGTGCGATCTGCAAGTCTGCACGCGCCGCGTTCCATTCCTGGCAAAACGTTGTGAGCAACTTCGCTGCGAACCAGCGTTGCCCGACACTCTTCGACGTCATCTTTCAGAGCCGCCAGCTTTCCTGCGGTCGCCATCCCAATCGGGTCGCGGAGATTAAGCGGCGCCCACGGATTGTGTTCCGGATGCCCTTCAAGCCAGCCCCAGCCTGCAATCGCTGCTGCAAATATGACTAGCAACCAGATCACTCTTCGATCGCCTTTAAACCGGCCAATCTTGCGACTGATTTTCCAAGGGTTTTTGCGAGCCATGGGATGCGCATAATGAAAATCAGGCAATTTGGGAATGATACGATGATTGCATTGTCAGCGCCGACATGCGCGCTCGGACTGCCGACAGATCGTGGGCGAACAACGCGCCTTGCTCCTTGCGCGCTTCGCCTTCGAGACGCAGCAGATAAGCAGGATGCGCGGTGACCCATAACTCGCTGCCATCCTCCAGCGGGATCGGCGCACCGCGCGCTTGTGATATGCTGACAGTCTTGCCAAGCAACCCGCGCGCAGCGCTCGCGCCTAGGGCGAGGATGATTCGAGGCTGCACAATCGCGCGCTCTGCCTCCAGCCACCAACGGCAGGTATCGGTCTCTTTGGCTGTGGGCGATTGGTGGATGCGGCGCTTCCCGCGCAGAACATATTTGAAGTGCTTTACTGCGTTGGTGACATATGCGGCGCTTCTGTCGATCTTTGCCGCTTCAAGACATTCATCCAACAATTGTCCTGCCGGTCCGACGAAAGGTTTACCGGACAAGTCTTCTTGATCGCCTGGCTGCTCGCCAATGATCATCAAAGGCGAACCAATCGCGCCTTCGCCCATCACCGCCCGCGGGCCGCACTCGGCAATCGGGCAGTCACGGCAGGCGGAGATTGCGTCGCTGACCTCTGCGAGATTTTGCGGGCGCAGGCGCTCTTCGCGCTCGCCTGCGGACACCATTCCAGCTTCGCGAGCTTGCGCGCTGGCGATGAGATCGGGAATCAGTTCCGCCTCGGGCATGTTCTTCCAGTACTTCTTCGGCATCTCCGACATCATTGCGCCAACTTTCAAACGGGCGGGATTAAAGGTGGATGCGTAATACGACTTCCACAAATCTTCAGTCGGGTCATCTGACGGTGCATCGGAGCGCTGCGCCGGACCGCTTTCGCGCATGACCTCGCCATCCCAGTGGATGCAACCGCGCGGAGTCAGGATCGACCATTTCATATTGGCGAAGCGGCGTTTGAAGAATCCAGCATTGGCCCGCACGATGTGGTGGTCCGGTTCAAACCAAGCGACGTAGTGCTTACCCTCATCACTCTCGACTTCGCGGAAGCGGACGAAGGCGTGCATTTTGTGGCTGTCGCGGCGGACGGACTTGTCCCATTCCTCGACTTTGCGGACATCGGGGTCGGCTTTGTCTTCCATCATTCGCGGGTTTGATTGGAGTTTCCATAAGAGCAGATAGAGCTGCGCGAAGCGGCTTGTATCGCTGTGTAGGATTGCGTTTTTTGCAAGCCGCATAAAGCGTTTACTCACCCGCACTGGCGGCGCGTCTTTGTCCGGCACCGGCAAGCGCTTTTCTCCGTGAGCATTCCCGCCATGCGCGAAGAGATCGCCTGTCCCGCCCGGCTCCACCCAGCTGACACGATCCGGCGGAACATCGCATTGGATGAGCGTACGGGCATGCTCCCGCCAGAATGCGAAATCATCCGGCTGCGGCATGTGCACGACATGGTGCACGCCCAAAGAAACGTTCTGCATCGCTACCATCATCAAAACAGCTCCAGCTGTTCCTGCTTTGGAGCCAGCAATGCGCGCAGATCGGCTCTGTCCGTAAGCGTGCTGGGCCGCCAATCGAGCGCCACCAGAAACGGCCGCACTTTGGCAATCGACTGGGTCAGCTTCGCTACATCATCCAATCGCAAAGTCCGATGCCGCCGCGCCGCCAATATCCGCCCCACAGCCGTCGTCCCCAGCCCCGGCACCCGCAGCAATTGCTCTTTCGCCGCGCGGTTCACATCGACCGGAAATTGCCCACGGAATTTCAGCGCCCAGGCCAGCTTGGGATCGATGTCGAGCGGCAGATTACCGTGCGTATCCGTCGCCTGCGCTACTTCTCCCGGTGCATAGCCATAAAACCGCATCAACCAGTCCGACTGATACAACCTGTGTTCCCGCATCAACGGAGGCCGCTTCAATGGCAGCACCGCGCTCGCATCGGGTATCGGCGAAAACGCACTGTAATAGACACGGCGCAGGCCGAAATTGCCGTAAAGATTGCTTGCCTTACCCACAATGTCGGCGTCTGAGGCATCGTCCGCCCCCACAATCATCTGCGTCGATTGCCCCGCAGGCGCAAAGCGCGGCGCGTGTTTGAACCGTTTGCGCTCATCCTTTGCCTCGATAATGCGCGACTTGGTCTTCGCCAGCGCGCCTTCAATTTGTACGGCATCCTTATCCGGGGCGAGCCGCGACAGGCCGCTGGTGGTGGGCAGTTCAACATTGATTGAAACACGGTCCGCATACAGGCCCGCCTGATGGATCAGGCCGGGGTCCGCCTCCGGGATGGTTTTAAGATGGATGTAGCCGCGAAAATCATATTCTTCGCGCAGTATTCTTGCCGCTTCGACGAGCAGCTCCATCGTGTGATTGGAGCTTTTGATAATGCCCGAGGACAGAAACAGCCCCTCAATATAATTACGCTTGTAAAAGTTGATCGTGAGGTCGGCGACCTCTTGAGGCGTGAAGCGCGCGCGGCGCACATTGCTGCTCTTGCGATTGATACAATAATGGCAATCGAAGATGCAGTGATTGGTCAGCAGCACCTTTAACAAAGAGATACAGCGGCCATCGGGCGCATAGGCATGGCAAATGCCCATCCCCTCGGTCGAGCCGATACCCTTGCCGCCCAGCGAATTTTTCTTAGACGTGCCCGACGACGCGCACGAGGCGTCATACTTCGCCGCATCGGCAAGGATCTCAAGTTTCTGTCGGAGCGTTTGTTGGCTCATGGAACACCTCTTCGTTCCTTATATGTTCTCAGTTTCAATCCAACAAATGCAAAATTCGCAATGAGCCGGGAACCAGCCCGGAAGTGATACGTAATACCGACACGGACCGGGCCCCTCTGGCGAGCAATCCTGCTCGTGATGTCGGACGTAACCTGCGGCAGACGCCGCCTGATTTATGTGAGGGGCAATCCGAGCTCCTCACAAGGGAGTATGAAATGAAAAAGTTCGTTTACGCATCTGTTCTTGGTGTCAGCACCCTCGCGCTTGCGGGCTGCGGCGCAGATGAAACTGCGACAGCGGAAAACGCTAACCCGATCACCGCTGAAGAAGTTGAAGCAGCTCAGATCGCATGGGGCGAAGGCATTGTAGCCATCGGCCAGACCTTCACCGAAGAAGGCGATTTTAGCGCGCGCGCTGCTGAGCACATCGCAAAGCATTATGCTTACGGCGACGGTGCAACCGTACTGTTCAAACCGACGCTGGCAGCTGAAGACCAGTTCCGCGAAGATGATGCGCAGGCGCTCAGCTACTTCGTAGGCACAGAGGGCACCGAAGATGGCGGCTTTGCCATCGCGCCATACACCGCTGTTCGTTGGGAAAATAACGGTACCGTTATCGATGAAGACGGCGACATGGCTGTTGCCATGGGCAATTACTACTTCACCGGCACCGACGGAAACGAGACCAAGGTCGAGTATTCGTTCGCCTATGAAAAAGACGATGCAGGCGATCTGAAGATCGTTCTTCACCACAGCTCGCTGCCATTTTCGGCGAACTGATTTTCTGATCAAAAAACAAAAGGGGCCGTTGCTTATCGCAGCGGCCCCTTTTTCGTTCGAATTTTGAATTTTCAGAGGCGGCGGCGGTCTTCGACCGTATCGTCTGCAAATTTCAGGTCTTGCTGGTGGATCAAATGGTCGATCACAGCGGCATGCATTTCGCCTTCGAAAGCGATGCCAGCAAATTTCCCGTCTACCCATGCGACACGGCCTAAAGGTGCATTCACACCGCCAACCTTCATAGTCATGCGATCACCCACACTGGCAAAGCCAGCAGAGCCTCTCAGCTTACAGCCACCCTCGGAAATATCGATCAGGTCACAATAGACCGGACGCGACTTTACACGGCCCTTAATCATCAGGCTGAGCGAGCGGCGCTCTGCAGCGCGCGAGATGCTGTGCATGTTCATGGTGAACGGCTTAGCAATGAATTGTAAAAATTTGCTAACCGGTTCGTAAGTGACTGTTTTTTGCGATTGAAGCTCAGAGATAGAGCCTTTGCAAATATCAACGATGTACCGCCTTGGAGGTCAGAGCGGCCCGGTCAAAAACCGTGACCGCCCTCGAAGCGTCCTCAGCCAAACAGGCCGAACAGCAAGATTACTGTCAGAACAATCGGGCAGACAAAGCGGACCAACGCGCGCCATGTCTGGTGCAGAACACCATCCAGACCATTCTCGTCATCAATCAAACGTGCATCTGCAACCCAGCCGACAAAGATACAGGTCAAGATAGCGCCAATTGGCATAAACAGCTTCGCCGTCAAACCATCCAGCGTGTCGAAGAAGTTTGTCTCCGCGAATAGCGGGATGAAGCTGAGCGGATAGAAATCCGCCAGATCATTGAAAGACAGCGATGACAGAATGCCCAGCACCGCCGCGCCTGCGCCAACGATCAGTGTCGCGACCGCGCGCTTCATCTTGAATTTTTCAAACATCCACGCGGTCGGCGCCTCAAGCAGCGAGACAGAGCTGGTCAGAGCAGCAAAGAAAACCATCGTGAAGAAAGCCAAACCGATCAGCGAGCCAAACGGCATCGCCTGGAATGCCAGTGGAAGCGATTCAAACATCAGGCCGGGACCAGAATTGGTCGCCAGACCAGCAGCAAACACGATCGGGAAAATACACAGACCGGCGAGCAGCGCGACTGCGGTGTCGGCGCTGGCAATAATGCCCGATGTCTCACCCAAATTGGTGTTGCGATTGGCATAGGCGCCGTAAGTCATCATCCCTGCCACACCCAGCGACAGCGAGAAAAACGCCTGACCGACAGCGGCCAGCATCACGTCACCCGTCAATTTCGAGAAATCGAAGGTAAAGAGATACGCCACAGCCTCTCCAAAATTACCGGAGAAAGCGCCGTATATCGTGATGCCGAGGAACAACACGAAGAACAAGGGCATGAGATAGACCGCAACCCATTCAATCCCGCTGGAAACCCCGCGCGAAACGAAGAACATCGTGATCGCAAGAAAGCCGAGGTTTAGCCCGATCATCAGCGTGCCATCACCAAACAATCCCGGCATCAGCGCCTTGATTTCTGCGGTATCGCGCCCTTCAAACGCCCCGCCAGCCACACCGGACTGGAACAGATCGCTGAGGAACACGCCGATATAATAGACGACCCAGCCGCCTACGACGCAGTAAAAACTGAGGATTAGAAACGCGGCAAACACGCCCATCGAGGCCAGAATGCTCCAGCCTTCGGGTGCGTTGGAATCGCGAGCAACACGGCGGACACTTTCAGGCGCGTTGGCCTGACCATGGCGACCGATCAGCACTTCGGACAGCAAGACCGGCAGACCGATCAGAAGCACGCAGAAAATATAGAACAGCACAAATGCGCCGCCGCCATTCTCACCCGCTTCCGCCGGGAAACGCCACATATTGCCAAGACCGACAGCCGAACCGACCGCAGCCAGAATGAATGCACTGCGCGACGACCAATTCTCGTGGCCTGAACCCGATGCTGCCATAATTCTCTCTGTTCCTTTGAGCGCATCCCCCGACGCGCTTTGTATAGATGCTCTCTCTGCAATGATTTTGCGCCCGCGCCAAGGGGCAAGGTTGGCGTTTATCCCACTTGGTGTTTTCCTGGCGGGGCGCTAAACGCGTCGCATGTCGACGACCTTTCAGCTCGATACGAGCACCAGCAGAGCCAATCCCACCCCCGCTCCGATGAAACGGCTGACCGTTCCGCGTATACGTGGGCGCAAAAAAGACGGTGTGACCGAGCAGCCCTTGGTCATGCTTACCGCATACACGGCGCGGCAAGCACAATTGCTCGATGCGCATTGCGATTTGCTCTTGGTCGGGGATTCGCTGGGCCAGGTTATCTACGGCCTACCGTCGACCATCCCGGTGACGCTTGAGATGATGGCGAACCACGGCGCAGCGGTAGTTCGCGGATCATATCATTCGGTTGTTGTGGTCGATATGCCGTTCGGGTCATATGAGAGCTCTCCAGAGCAAGCCTTTGAAAATGCGGCCTACCTGCTTAAGCAGACCAGTGCGGCTGCGGTAAAGCTGGAAGGCGGCGAGGCGATGGCGCCGACCGTGGAATTCCTCAACTCGCGCGGTATTCCTGTCATGGGGCATGTCGGCCTAACCCCGCAGGCGGTGAATGTGCTGGGCGGATATATGGCGCGCGGCCGCTCGGATGCGGAAGCGGACAAGATTGTGACCGACGCCGTCGCGCTCGATAAAGCGGGTGCATTCGCAATTGTGATCGAAGGCGTGGTTGAGCCCATCGCCATCGCCGCGACCGAAGCGGTCTCTTGCCCCACCATCGGCATCGGCGCATCCGCGCAGTGCGATGGTCAGGTGCTCGTCACCGAAGACATGCTGGGCATGTTCGAACGCGTCCCGCGCTTTGTGAAAAAGTACGATGACATCGCAGGCATGATCGAAAAAACCGTCGCGACATATGCCGAGGAAGTGCGCAACCGCAGTTTCCCCGGCGAAGAACAGACATATCAGCCCAAAAGCTGAACTCTCTTTCAGGGGCAAAACATTCCATGCAAACGCTGCTGCGTTACTACACTTTCTCGCTGATCTTCACCGCCGGCTGCTTCGCGCTGGGCGGATGGTATGGCTATACCAGCACAGGCAGCATCACCGGGATGCTGTCGATCCTGTGGATCATCTTTGTCCTGTCGATCCTCGAGGTTTCTTTGAGCTTTGACAATGCCGTAGTGAACGCCACAGTGCTGCGCGAGATGGATCCGGTGTGGCAGCAACGCTTCCTTACCATCGGGATACTAATCGCGGTGTTCGGAATGCGGATAGTGTTCCCTATCGCGATTGTCTCTATCGCCGCGCAAATTGGCCCGTGGGAGGCCGTGGAGCTATCGCTCGGAGATCCCGAGGAATACGAGCGCATCGTATCCGCCGCGCATATCGGCATCGCCGGATTTGGCGGCGCGTTTCTGGCGATGGTCGGCCTCACATTCTTCTTTGACGAAGACAAGGACATCCATTGGATCGGCTCTATTGAGCGCGCAGTAAACCGCTTTTCCAGTATTCCTGCGATGGAGATCGGGTTCGTCCTTGCGATCCTTTACGGTGTCTCGACCTTGCTGACAGCCGATGAAGCGCTCACCTTTCTGACCGCCGGCGTTCTGGGGCTGCTGACATTCATCGGCGTCAACGCGCTGGGCGAGATTATCGAACAGGGCGAGGGCAAAAAGAAGGCTGCTGGCGAGGTTGTGCGCAGCGGCCTTGGCGGGTTTCTCTATCTTGAAGTGCTCGATGCGAGCTTCAGTTTCGACGGCGTGATCGGGGCCTTCGCGCTTTCGAACAATATGATCGTCATCGCAATTGGCCTGTCTGTGGGCGCGATGTTTGTCCGGTCTATGACGATCCACCTGGTGCGCGCAGGCACGCTGTCTCAGTTCCGCTATCTGGAACACGGCGCGTTCTGGGCGATCATCGCGCTTGGCATCATCATGCTGGTTTCGGCGAAGTATCACATCCCGGAAACCTTCACCGGATTGATCGGGGCTGTGATGATCGGCCTCTCGCTGTGGTGGTCAATCCGCCACAACCGCAAAGAAGCGGATTCTAACCCTCAGACTGCTGAGCAAAGCGGGTAGCAAGCGGTGCGGCCACCGCTAGCTGCAACAGATGATACAACAGAAGCGGCGCGATCACGAAGCCTGCGACAGCCGGTTCGAACAGGATCGCGGCAAGCGGCGCGCCGATGGCGACGCTTTTTTGCGGGCCTGCAAAGACAAAGGCGATCCGGTCTCCCCGTGCATATCCGCTTAGGCCGGAAAGCTTCCACGCCAGGGAATAGGCAAGTACCAGAAACGCAATTGTGATGAGCGTGAGCCAACCTGCCGATGCGGGTGACATGCTGGACATCAGGCCTTGCGAAACCGCGCCCGACATAGCGACGTAAACCGCAATACCGATGACCACCCGATCAAGCCAGACAACCTGTGATTTGCGCTCGATCAACCAGCTGCGCGTGAAGCCCTGCAGGGTCTGCCCAATCACAAATGGTAGCAACAAGATCATGCCGATGCGCACGATTGTATCCGTGCCGAGATCCACCGCAGCACTGCCTGCCAATGCCGCGAACAAAGGCGCGCTAACAAAGACACCAAGGATATTGATAAGCGCCGCGCCGACGACCGACAGCGCAGCGTTGCCTCCGGCCAGCGTGGTGTAGCTGGTTGCGGATTGAATGGTCGAAGGCAGCACACCCAGAAAGATGAAACCTAGCGCAATCTCGGGAGCAGCATACAAAGCAGCGAGAAACGAAAACCCCGTTCCCATGGCCGCCATGCCAATGAAGACGAACAGGACAAGCGGGCCAAAAAACCGCCAATTGCCTATCGCGTTGAGTATCTCTCCCCGCGCGATCCGCATGCCGTTGATCAAGAACAACAGAAAGATCGAAACATTCGAAACAATCTGCGCAACCTCCCGCGTTTCGCCTGATGCGGGCAAAATCAACGCGAGCGAAGTCGCGATCAGCAAAACTGCGATCATCGGGTCGGCTAGATTGGCAATCCACCTCGGCATGGCGAAGCGCCCTGCCCCGCCGCCGCTTGATTGTCGAGCGTATTGGCCTTTTTTACTCTAGGAAAGCGGCCGGGCTAATCTGCGCAAGAGTGCCTGCGAACTTCTCTGCATCCGCCTCATTGCCAAGCGCCTGAGCCGCCGCAAGCCTCAACTCGATCAATTTGGGATCGTTGCCAGCGCCGCGCGCAATCGCGTTGTCGAGCAACACGGCAACCCGCAGCCAATCTTCATCAAGAGCGCTTTGTTCGGCATACATCATCAAAGCCTCTGTATTAAGCGGCTCTGATCGAACTTGCCTGATGAGCAGCGTATCGGCTGCATCGTCATCTCCGCTCAGACGATAGGTGGAGATAATCTTCTGCGTCAGCGGCCAAGCGCGGCGAATTTTTGATGCACGGCTGTAAAGAGCAAGCGCGCTTGCTCTATCTCCCCGTGCTAAGGCAGCATCGCCCGAAAGGGCGAGGATGTCGGACGATTCCGGAAAGCGCGATATCAATTCGTTCGCATAGCTGCGTGTGGCAGCGGCGTTGTTTGCTGAAACCATGTCACGCATAGTTCGCGTGGGTTCGGGAAGCGCCGAACGCAAGGCATCGGGCACATCGAGCACCGCCAGTGCTCCATCCCGGGCAGCATAAGCCCTTTCGATCAATCCGTTTGCCCGTGCTTGCTGCCCAAGCCGTTCAAAGGAACGACCAACCAGCATGGTTAGATATGGAGAAGCGTCGCTTGCCTCTGCACGCGCGGCGAACCTGTCGACAATTTCGCGGTCACGGCCATTGAGCCACATGGCCCGTGCGAGCAATTCCATAACCCGTATGTTGCCCGGCTGCCGTGAAAGCAGATCATCGAGCGACGTTGCCGCCGTATCAAAGTTGCCCTGCTGCATTTCACCCAGAGCATCCACAACCATCGCCGAAGGTACGCCTTCAGCGCGCATGCCGCTGCGATTGAGCAAGCTGCTAGCAAGAACAGGATCATTGCCCCGCACTGCCAACACGGCCTGAAGATAATGCACACGCGGATCGCGCGGATCGACTTCGGCAAGCGCGCGTACCGCTTCAAGCATGTCTTCGTTGCGGCCAAGATCGCCGAGCGTCCCGGCATATTCAGCCAGCAGATCGGTATTCTCTGGATGCAATGCCAGTCCGCTCTCAAACCAGCTCAATGACGCGTCAAGGCCATATGCATCACGAACCAGCTGCGCGCGCATGACGAGCGCAGGGGCAAATTGCGCGTCGAGCTCTAGGGCAAAATCAGCAGCTTCAAGAGCGCTAACATGCTCGCCACCGCGAAACCTCAGACGCGCAATATCCACCCACAAAGCCGCGTTTTCACGGTCAATCGCGAGCGCTTCGTCATATAGCTTGCCAGCGGCAGCAAGATTGCCTTGCCCCATTTCAAAACGCGCATCTTCGACCAGGCGCTGAATTTCCGGGGTCAGAACCTGTCCGTCACCAGTCCCTCCCCCGCCGCCGGAACAGGCGGACAAAGCGAGCGCGGACGCCGCGAGAAATGTAATAGGAAGGCGGCTGAACTTACGCATGAAGATCATACTGCTTTAGCAGATCATAGAGGGTCGGACGGCTGATACCGAGCAGCTTGGCCGTGCTCGAAATATTGCCCTCGCTGCGAGCGAGAGCATGACGGATGACTTTCCGGTCTGCCTGTTCACGCGCAGCCTTAAGGTTCAACACCTCTGCATCCTCGTCTTCATCCCCGGTGAAATCGAGATCTTCGGCGTTCACCAGTTTTCCGTCAGCCATAATGACGGCCCGTTTCACCCGGTTTTCGAGCTCGCGGACATTGCCGGGCCATTCATGGCTGTCGACAGCAGTCAGTGCATCGGGGGCAAAGCCTGTCACCGACGGGTTCATCTCTGCTGCAAACTTTTTGAGGAAAGCTTTGGCGAGCAGGATCGCATCTCCATGACGCTCAGCAAGGCCGGGAATGCGGACGACGATTTCTGCGAGACGATAGAAAAGGTCTTCGCGGAATGTGCCTTCGCCGATCATCGATTCAAGGTTCTGATGGGTGGCGCAGACGATGCGCGTGTCGACAGCGATGGTTTTGCGTCCACCGATCCGCTCAATCGTGCGCTCCTGCAAGAACCGGAGCAGTTTCACCTGCAAAGGCAGCGGAATATCGCCAACCTCATCGAGGAAGAGCGTGCCACCGTTGGCGCTTTCAATCTTACCTTCGGTGGTTTTGACCGCACCAGTGAAAGCGCCCTTCTCGTGCCCGAACAGCTCGCTCTCGAGCAGGTTTTCGGGGATCGCAGCGCAGTTGATGGCAACAAATGGTCCATCTGCCCTGTCGCTTGCATCATGCAGACCCTGAGCCAGCAATTCCTTGCCCGTACCGCTAGCGCCCAGCAGCATGACAGAGACGCTGGTGCTCGCCACGCGTTCTATTGTGCGCGCGACTTTGACCATTTCCGGTGCGCCTGTGATGAGTCGCCCCAGAACGGTTTTATCGCCGCTGGTGCTCGCGAGCAGTCGGCGGTTTTCTTGTTCGATCTCGTGCAGATTGAATGCACGGCGAACGATCAGGCCAAGCGCATCAATATCGACCGGCTTTTGATAGAAATCGTACGCTCCGCGCTCAATCGCCTGCAAGGCGCTTTCGCGGGCGCCGTGACCGCTGGCGACAATAACCTTGGTATCCGGCTTTAGCTCCATAATCGCGTCGAGCACGGCAAACCCTTCGGTCGTGCCGTCGGGATCAGGTGGCAGGCCGAGATCGAGAGTAACGACGGCGGGCATCTCGCTACGCAAAGCAGCGATGGCGCTTTCGCGGTCACCGGCGATGACAACATCAAAGTCTTCATACGCCCATTTGAGCTGCGCCTGCAGGCCCTCATCATCCTCGACAACGAGCAATGTCGGTTTCTTATCAGCCATTATGCGACCTCATTGGGCTGTTGAGCCGGTGTATCTGAAAGTGATGCAAGATTGCGGGTCTCGACGATGGGCAGCGTCACGGTGAAACGTGTGCCAACGCCTTCGCGCGATTCCACGGTGACGCGTCCGCCCATAGCTTTGATCATTTCGCGCGCTTCAAATGCGCCGATGCCAAAGCCGCCTTGCTTGGATGAGATGAACGGTTTGAACAGCCCGCTGCGAACGAATTCCGGGCTCATTCCGTGCCCTGCGTCGACAATTTCAATCTGACCGTTGAGGCCTTGCATCGTCGCGCTCAGGAACACCGGATTTTCATTGTCGCTCGCATCAATAGCGTTCTGGATCAGATGGATCAGAGCTTGTTCCAACGCTTCCCCGCTTGCGAGCACAGCCACCCTTTCCGATTGAGCAATCGAAACGGGGTGAACGCCGACAAACCGATCCGCGAGGCGGCGCACCACACCATCAAGTTGGACTTCCTGGATCTCCTCTACCGGCCCGGAACCATATCGGCCCAAGCGCGCGAGGAGCGCCTCCAATTTCTCCGAAGAATTGCGCAATGTGACTAACATATCAGCGCGAAATTCCGGGTTGTCCGCATGCTTTTGAGCATTGGCCGAAAGCAATGACATCTGGCTCGCCAGATTTTTGATGTCGTGCATCACAAACGCCATGCGGCGATTGAATTCATCAAAGCGGCTGGCATCCATCAAAGCCTGCTGCCCGGCCTGCTCCGCAAGGTAACTTGCAAGCTGCTGTCCAGCGACACGCAGAAGATCAAAGTCCTCCCAATCGAGGCTTCGCTCAATCCGCGGGCGTGCGAGCACAATCGCGCCAACCAAACGATCGAAATGGATCAGCGGGACAACAGCCCACACATCCTCAGCTTCACGAAGCCATTCGGGGACATGCGGCAATTCGCCGTGATGCTCCACACCGCTGCGCACTTCATCCAGATCGAGGATGTAGTTGTGCTTCTCAAGCAGCGCAGTCAGTTCATATTCGCCCGCAATCCCTGGCACTTCGAGCATTGACCAATTCCAGCGCGCGGTCAGTTCCAATTGCGCTTCTTCATTGGACACGAGCAGCACACCCGCGGGGCTGTCTGTCATGTCGGCGATGGCTTTGACCGCGCGCTCATGGAAGCTGGCATCGGCCTTCGATCCGCGCCCAACAGTGCGCGTAAACCGAAGCCATTCTTCGCGGTAATCGTAGCGATGCTGAAACAGGTGCTTTGTCGCTGTGACCCGCAGCCACCCGCGAACACGCTTTGATGGCAGCCATGCGGCCGCGACGAGAATGCCGAGCACAAGGAACACGACTTGCCCTGCCCGCGCCAGATCTCCGCCAATCAGAGTCAGCGATCGTGTCACCAGGACCATGATAATCAGATAGGACGCAATGACGAGCAGCGACAGTGTCTGGAATGTGACCGCGCGCGACGGGCGGAACTGCAATCCGCGCCCGGCTACGCTGCCTCCAAAAGCCAACATAGCCGCAGCGATACCCGCGATGATGCCGCGCAGCGTAACCAGCATGTCGGGATATTCGCCGACAAGGTACGCTATGGTGTACAGGTTCAAATCATAGCCGAAGCTGAAAGCGAGCGCGATGCCGCTCCAGCGCAAAACCTGCCGCGATGCGGCACCGGCACCGGCATAAAGGTTATGCAGCAGCACCAGTGCTCCGATCGCCACCAGCATATTGAGGACGGATGAAACCTCGAATGTCAGCGAGGCGATTTCCGGGACATAGCCCGCACGATATTGGATCAAGAGCAGCACAGGCTGGAACAGTTGCACCAGCGCCAGCGCAATGATCACCGGTCTGATCGGTTTGAGACTTTCATCCCGGCCATCCGCAGAGAACAGCCGGAAGATCACACCAATCAAAGCCAAATTGCGCGCTGTTTCAGCGAGAGTTGTGATCGGCTGAAACGGACCCAGCCCAGCTGCAAGAGCGCACCATGCCGCCGTCGCGAAACATGCGAGAAGCAAGAACGAACGGTCAGGCCTGCCACGATCGCCAAACCGTGCAATCCAGAATCCCGCCCCTGCGCTAAGCACCCCGCCTGCAAAATAGCAGGCGAGGCTCGCATAGAATTCAAGGCCATCAAACGGAGGCATTACCGCGCACCCTCAGGCCACAGAACCACGCGCACCGTTTGCAGCAGGATCACAAAGTCGAGAAACGGTGTGTAGTTCTTTGCGTAGTACAGATCGAATTCGAGCTTTTTGCGGCTGTCTTCCGTTGATGCACCATACGGGTAATTGATCTGCGCCCACCCCGTAATGCCCGGTTTCACCATGTGCCGTTCCGCAAAGAAAGGGATTTCCTCTTCAAGGCTTTCGACAAATTTGGGCACTTCAGGGCGCGGCCCGACAAAACTCATATGCCCCTTAAGCACACTCCACGTTTGCGGCAGCTCGTCGATCCGAACCTTGCGGATGAAACGGCCCATGCGGGTTATGCGAGGGTCATTTTCTTGTGCCCATTTCGACCCGTCCTTTTCAGCATCGGTGCGCATCGAGCGCAGCTTGTGCAGATAGAATGTCTGTCCATAGAGACCGACGCGCTCTTGCCGGAAGAAAGCAGGGCCTTTGCTGTCGAGCTTCACCAGAATCGCGAAAATCGCGATAATTGGGAAAGTCAGCAGCAGCAGGATCAGGCTGGCCGTGATGTCGAACACGCGCTTAACCGCGCTTGAGAACATCCGGCCGCTCGAAAAACCGTCAGAGAAAATGAGCCAGCTGGGATTAACCGTATCGAGATCGACCTTGCCCGTCTCACGCTCCATAAAACTGGAAAAGTCGTTGACGTGGCACCCCTTTGTCTTGATCCGCAAAAGGTCTTTGAGAGGAAGCGCGTTGCGGCGTTCTTGCAAGGCAAGCACCACTTCGCTGACCCCCAGATTTTCGACAAACCGGCCAAGGTCATGGATCGCCTCACGCGGGATCGCTTCGTCTACGACACGCTCCGGCTCGCTCATCGCGATAAAGGAAACGACAGCAAAACCGGCTTCCGGTTGGTTTCCGAGCTCGCGCAGACGCTCTGCGCGGTCGCCCGCGCCCAGCACCATAACACGGCGGCGGAAAGCCGATGAGCCAAGGAAACTGTTGAGTACAAGTCGGTCCACAACAAGGACCAGAATGGCAAAACCCATCGCGTAGAGCAGCGTTGAGCGCCAGAACGCGTTGCTTGCGATTAAAAAGTCGATGAAAGCGAGCGCGATAATGCCAAGGCTGATCGCGACCAACAGGCGCGCTCCGGCAAAACGCAGCGACCGCAGGGCATACGGCCCGTATACCCCGACTGAAATCATCGCCAGCCACACGACCGCAGCAGAGCCGGAAAGCGCCAACCAGCGATCTGCGAATGGACCGGGATCCATGCCGATCTGTCCCGCGCGCACCTGCCAAGCAAGTTCGCCAGCCAGAAACAGAAGGCCAAAATCCAACAGGCCGAGAAGGATCACGGCATGCGGGATATAATGTTTAAACAAACGGATCATCTCGGCGGGCCGATACTCACAAAACTATTATGAGCACCGGCCTTACGCGCGAGAAATTAAGTGTCGGTAAATTTTACAACACGATTGCAAACCCACACTTTTCCTAGCGTTTGCTAGGTAAAAGGCGCGGTAAGCATAATGCTTACCGCACTTGATCAAATCAGGGATTGGGCAGCGCAAGACGCGGCGGCGCTGGTGTCAAACAATCTGCTCGGCCGCAACGCGGACATCCTACCCCTAATGGCACAGCATCCTGAGGATCAAGCGAGACACCGCGAGCATGGGCCAATTCGCCAGCAAACCGCGCCTCAAGTCCGAGCACAACCGACTTTCGAGCAGAGCAGGCGGCGCCATCGAATTCGACTGTTCTAGCAACAGTGAACCAATGTTTGGGCACAGCTTCGCCTTCTCCGAATGTGACCGCCTGTGTGAGTAGAGAGCCCCGCGCCTCAAAAGCGGCATAGGGCACCCACGCAGGCCAACGCGCACCGTCGATTGGATGCACTGCTCCACTGGCTCCAGCGCTAAAGTGAACCATGCGGCCCGTCCGCCCAAAACGCGCGCTGAAAAACGGCAGGCCGCGTTCGCCAAGCCGCTGCAATGTCGTGAGCCGCTGCGCGACTTGATCAAAGCTCGACGCGAAGCGGCGTTGAAGAATGGTCACGTCATAGGCGGATTGCTCGCAAGCCCGCAAAAACCGCCGGTAAGGCATCAGCAGCGCCGCCGCAGCATAGTCCGTCACATGTTCATGGAAGAGCGCGCGCGCCTCATCGGCATCAAGCCGTGCTCCCGCTGTGATCGTCTCAATATGGTCGCGCAATTCCAAAGCCCCAACCTGACGCGCAATTTGAAATCTACGCGCTGCGCCGGGCAGCATCTCGGACAATTGTAACTGCCGGTTATGCAGGTCCAGACGGTGGACGATGCCCGGCATCACGTCAGCGGGCAGAATGCGTACGGACAATTGATGTTTCTCGCGCAAACGATCGGCAAGCGCCGCACCAGTGTCGGAACGCGACAGACGAAGTTCGTCCGCCATCGCTTCTGCTGCATCGTCCAAATCGGCGAAATGATTCTGCCAGCGTTCGACCGCTTCGCGCGCCTGTTTTGCGGGGTCTTCGCTTTGCTGTCCCCCCTCGCCTGCCGAATCATATAGCCGCGCGAAAGCGGCGGCGGCTTGCGGTGCGGCGGCGAGAAACTCCTGCAGCTCTTCGCGGTCTATGCCGAGATCGGCAAACCTTTTGTCAGACATGCGACGGACCAATCCGTCCAATCCACCAATCGCCTCATCTTCGCGCAACGTGCGCGGGTCAAAATCAAACCGCTCAATCACTTGCACAAGAACGCGCGCGGACAAGGGCCGCTGATTTCGCTCGATCAAATTGAGATAGCTTGGTGAAATGCCAAGGGACGCGGCCATTGCGGCCTGAGTGAGCCCTTCGCGTTTGCGCAAACGGCGCAGAGCGGGGCCAGCGAGGAGTGAGTTATCAGCCATACCCCTTCTGTAAATATATTTACAAGCTTACACAAGAATTACCTGATTTCGGCATATACAGACAAGAAAGTCTGTAAGTTTTCCTGTTATGCTGCGCTGCACCACTGCATAAAAAGGCCATCACCTCTCCCCACGAAGCAGGATACCTCTGATGACCTATCAAAACACCATCGCACAGATGCAAAACATCATCGAAGCCAACGGCCCAAGCTGGGGCGCAATCGACGCCGAAGCGACCGCTCGTATGGCGATCCAAAACCGTTTCCCGACCGGCCTCGACATTGCGAAATACACCGCAAAGATCATGCGCGCCGATATGGACGCCTATGATGCTGACCCGGCGGCCTACACTCAATCGCTCGGCTGCTGGCACGGATTTATCGCTCAGCAAAAGATGATTTCGATCAAGAAACACTTTGGCAGCACGAAACAGCGTTACCTCTACCTGTCGGGTTGGATGGTTGCCGCGCTTCGCAGCGAATTCGGCCCACTGCCGGATCAGTCGATGCATGAAAAGACCAGCGTTCCTGCGCTGATCGAAGAGCTCTACACCTTCCTGAAACAAGCCGATGCGCGCGAGCTTGGCGGTCTTTTCCGCGATCTCGACGCAGCGCGTGATGCTGGTGACGAGCTCAAGGCGAAAGACATCCAGAACCAGATCGACAATTATGAAACGCATGTCGTTCCGATCATTGCCGATATCGATGCCGGTTTCGGTAATGCCGAGGCAACATACCTGCTCGCCAAGAAGATGATTGAGGCGGGTGCCTGCGCTCTGCAGATCGAAAATCAGGTTTCGGACGAGAAACAATGCGGTCACCAAGACGGCAAAGTCACCGTCCCGCATGAAGATTTCGCACAGAAAATCCGCGCCTGTCGCCATGCATTCTTGGAAATGGGTGTCGAAGACGGCGTGATCGTTGCTCGCACAGACAGCCTTGGTGCTGGCCTTACCAAGCAGATTGCCTACACCAAAGAGCCGGGCGATCTGGGTGACCAGTACAACAGCTTCCTAGATTGCGATGAAGTCGATCCGGCCAACATTTCGAATGGCCAAGTCTTCATCAGCCGCGATGGCAAGCTCATGGCGCCAAAACGTCTTCCATCGAACCTGTTCCAGTTCCGCGCTGGCACCGGAGAAGACCGCTGCGTTCTGGATGGTATCACGTCGCTTCAGGCGGGCGCTGATTTGCTGTGGATCGAAACCGAGAAACCGCATGTCGAGCAGATCGCCGGCATGGTCGACCGGATCCGCGAAGTCGTCCCGAATGCAAAGCTGGTTTACAACAACTCGCCTTCGTTCAACTGGACACTCAATTTCCGCCAGCAAGTGTTTGATGCGATGGCAGAAGCGGGCAAAGATGTGTCAGCGTATGACCGCGACCGTTTGATGAGCGTCGATTACGATGCGACCGAGCTCGCGATTGAGGCCGATGAGAAAATCCGCACGTTCCAGGCTGATGCCGCGAAACGTGCCGGTATCTTCCACCACCTCATCACGCTGCCGACCTATCACACCGCTGCGCTCAGCACGGATAACCTTGCGAAGGAATATTTCGGCGACCAGGCGATGCTTGGCTACGTGAAGAACGTCCAACGCGAAGAAATCCGTCAGGGTATCGCCTGCGTGAAGCACCAGAACATGGCTGGCTCCGACATCGGGGACGATCACAAGGAATACTTCGCTGGCGAAGCAGCCCTGAAAGCGGGCGGCAAGGACAACACGATGAACCAGTTCGCCGCTGCTTAAACAGGCCTAGGCCAACCGTAGGGCCGGATATATGATCCGGCCTTGCGGGAACGTTCCTAGCCTTCCATTAGAATTGCCACCATCACCACATCCATGATTGGAAAAGGGAGAGACACAATGAGCGATATTGATACTCCAAAGACCGAACCATCGCGTGCTCGCGCGCTGCTTTCAACTGCGGACATGAAGCTTCTTCGCCGCGCGCTGGAAAGCCACGCTCGCGCCACCGAAGATCGCGATGAAATTGCCAAGATTAACGCCCTGCATCACCGCCTCGGCACATACGCGCCGTCGGCTGACTAACCAGCAGAGACGTTTCCCCGTTTCACAGTTCTCCTGGGGAGGAGAATACGGCCGTCGATCCGGAGCAATCCGGTTCGGCGGCCGTTCTTTATTTACTAATCCCTCAGCGAGTCTGATCGGAACCTTACTCGCTTGAGAACTGACACTAACTCAGACCTTTGGGCGATTGGAACGCTAATAACTGTAAACTGCGGCGATGCGTTGGCCTTCCCATCGGTCCACGCACTGCATGCATCTTCTTCGCATCCCGTCAGCCATAGGTTTCCGTCAATATTCGTTGCGCTTATCGACGAGGGAAGCGATGGATGATCACCTTCGTATATACCGATATGAACATCGCCGAACTTCGTACTATAAAAGTCGAAGTCGTTAGGTTTCGGAGACTGTGAGAGCCTACTGAACTGATCCCCATCCAGACAAATGTTGTGCGTACAAGACAATCGATCTTCAAAAGCGCACGATGAAACCAGAAGGCTAGCAAAACATATAGCTAATGCCACTCGCTGCACGACTTACCCACCCTTAGCGGGCATCAGATCGAGCGTTGCCGCAGTCAGCGCCTCTGTCGCGGTGGCTATCACCTTTTCCGCGTCTGGTGCCCAGAATGGTGAGTGCAGGGATGGCAGTTCCATTTCGCCAGCCTGCGCCTTTTCCCACTGATCCTGCGGCACGCCGCCCACCCAGAAGATGAGCGTTTTCACATTATCGGGATCCGCACGGCGGAACTGGCTGAAATCTTCTCCGCCCATCACAGGATCGGTTTCAAACACCCGGCCCGGAAAACGCGCGGTGAGCACTTCGGCAACATCCGCTGTCAGCTCCGGCGTGTTGTATGTCGCGGGAGTGTACGGGTCTTTGACCTCGACCACCGGCAGCAAATCGCCTGACAGGCCAGCAGCCATGGATTCCGCTTTGGCAATGCGTTCGATGCCTTCAAGCAGAGCCGTCCGTGTCTCGTCGCTATACGAACGGACTGTAAGTTGCAGCTTCGCTTCATCCGAGATGATGTTGTGCTTTGCGCCAGAGCGGAAACTGCCGACGGTCACCACTGCGGAATCAAGCGGGCTTATCTCCCGGCTGACCAGCGTTTGCAGGCGCATGACGATGCTGGATGCGATCACAATCGGATCTTTGGTCGTGTGCGGATAGGCGCCGTGCCCGCCCACGCCTTTTACCGTGATATCGACGCTATCGACATTGGCGAGAGCAAAGCCTGGTGTGTATCCAACAAAGCCAGCAGGGGCTGCCGCGGCATCGTGAAATGCAAGAACATAGTCCGGCTTTGGAAAACGTTCATACAAGCCATCTTCCAGCATCGCGACCGCGCCCAAACCCAATTCCTCGGCAGGCTGCAGGATCATCACCAGCGTGCCGGACCATTCGTCTTTGCGCTCCGCGAGGAGTTGCGCCGCGCCGACCCAAGCCGCCATGTGCGTATCGTGTCCGCAGGCATGCATGATGCCGCTTTCAACGCCGCTTTCAGGGACACCGCGCGCTTTGGAGGCGTATGGCAAACCGGTTTGCTCTTCGACCGGCAGACCGTCCATATCGGCGCGCAGCATCACAGTGGGACCATCGCCGTTTTTCATCACGGCAACGACACCGGTTTGGCCGACACCTTCGGTGACTTCAAAGCCTAGTTCCCGAGCGCGAGCGGCCAGTTTCTTGGCTGTGTTAAACTCCTGGAATGACAGTTCGGGATTGGTGTGCAGGTCTTTGTAGACCTCCATCAGCTCAGGCATATCCTCCATCAGCGCATCACGCAGTTCATCCGCCTGCGCAGGCGCCGCAAAGGCAAGCCCGCATACACCCGCAAGAGCCAGTCCGATCCTCATGTCATTTCCCCTATTCGTAATTCTAAAGCCCGTACCACAGCACCAGCAGGACCGAGAGCGTCATCACCATCAAGATAACTAGCGGAACACCCGTTCGGACGTAGTCCTTAAAGTCGTAATTGCCCTCAGCCATGATCAGCATGTTGGTCTGATAAGCAATCGGTGTCGCGTAACACAGGTTACAGCCGAACAGCACAGCGAGCACCAGCGGCTCTGGCGGCAGGCCGAGCTGAGCCGCGATACTGAACGCAATCGGCGTTCCCACCGTTGCCGCTGTGGCGTTGGATGCGAAGTTCGTGAGCACCGTCACGAATGCCATAATTGCCGCGAGAACGAGTGCGGGAGGCAAATATCCAAGGCCCAACGAAAGCGCTTGCCCGAGCCAATCCGCAGCCCCGCTCTCATCAATTACGCGGCCAATGGCAATACTTGCGGCCACCAATACGATAACCTGCCCCGATAGCGCCCTACCCACGCGATCAAATTTCACGCACCCTGTGACAAACATCAGGATCGCGCCAGCCAGGGCTGAAATAGCAATCGGTACGTAACCAGTCGATGCGACGAGAACCGCAACGCCCATAATCGCCGCAGAAAGCACGGCTTTGGAACGGCGGGGAAGTTCACGCGCCCCTTCGAGCATCAAAAGGCTGTCTGCGCTTGCGAAACTCTGAAGATCGCTTTCCAGGCCCATGACAAGCAGCACATCGCCCTCTGCCATGCGCAGATCGCCGCCATCGGAATATTGGTCTTTTTCGCCGATCAACCGGTTTGGGCGGTGGATGCCGAGCACCGCGACACCATAAAGATCTGCGATACCCGATGATGGCAGTGTTCGCGTGATGAGGCGCGAGTCTGCTGTGACCGTCATCTCGACGACCAGAATATCCTGGTCTTTTGCCGACGCATTCCGTTTGATCCGGTCAAGCACCCAGTTAGGCGCGAGTTCGCCTTTGAGTACTCGAACAGCGTCTTCCAACCCTTCATGCGTTCCAGAAATGTGCAAGCGATCTTGTGCCTGAAGTGCACCTGCGTGCTGACCGTGGAACTGGATGTTCTTGGGAAGCTTCGGAAGGATGTCAGAAACGCTGGTACCGACAAGATCACTGTCGCTGCCAATCCGAAGCCGTGTGTGGAAACGGCGGAAGTTCTCTTCTGCCTCAACGCGGTTATCGCCAAGCAATCTCGGCATAACGAGCCACATATAGGGCAGAGCAACCAGACCAGCCAAAAGCACAATCGGCGTAAAATCGAACACACCGATCTCACGCATGCCCAGATCCACGGCAATCGACACGACCAGAATGTTCGTCGACGTTCCGATCGTGGTGGCGAGCCCGCCAATCAAGGATGCCGAATTGAGCGGCATAAGCGTTTTTGACGTGGGCAATGCCCCCCGCGCAGCGAGTGCGGCGAAGATCGGGATCATCAACACCAATACAGGAGTGTTGTTGACGAACATTGAGAGAAACAGCGCGATAAGAAGCGAAATCAGCAGGCCGAGCTGCAAATTGATCTTGAACACTCGCTCAAGAATACGGGCCGCTGGTTCCAAAGCGCCGGTGACAACCAGCCCCCTGCCCATCACCATCAAAGCGCAAATCGTAACCAGCGCGTAGTGCCCGAACCCGCCAAATGCGAGTGCGAGCCCGTCAATCGGGCGGGTGTTTTCCAGAGGGAAGAAATAGAGCCCAACCGCAATCACGGCGATTGTCAGCAATGAGACGATTTCGATCGACATGCGTCCACGGACAAAACCGATGAACATCAGGACCGTAATGACCATTGCGGCCATGGCGTGATAGGATGGAAGTTCCAGCATGTGCCTGTGTCATCCCGTTTTTCAACTATCGCTGATAAGATCAAGCGATTTTAGTCGAATGGTGCACTTGTCCTCTCTCGCGCTTCCCGCAACAGTGATGCGAACAAGAGACGCGGGAAGGCGAATTGATGAAAGCTTTGGTGTTCAACGGACCACGTGACATTCGGTATGAAAGCTATGCTGATCCCGAACTGCGGAGCGCCAACAGCGCGATCCTAAAGGTGGAAAGCTGCTCAATCTGCGGCAGTGACCTCCACATGTATCATGGCGCACATATCGGGAAGACCGAATACAGCGCCGATGCACCCAAATTTTGCTGCGGTCATGAATTTGTCGGCGAAGTGGTTGAGGCTGGCAGTGATGTGCATGGGTTTAAAGTCGGCGACAAGGTTTTGGCTGCAGGAGGGACAGGATGTGGCACCTGCGCGCAGTGCCTCACCGGCGATGTGTGGCAGTGCCGTGCATCCACGGCCTTCGGGATAGGCCCCAGCCTACAGGGCGGGCAAGCAGAATTCGTCAATGTCCCTAACGCGGATAGGACACTCTATTCGATGGATGGCCTGACAACCGAACAAGCGCTCTTGCTCACTGATGGAATGGCAACCGCCTATTTCGGGCTGACACGCGCCGAACCCAAACCGGGCGGCACCGTTGCAGTGGTCGGGCTTGGCCCGATTGGCATCATCGCGGTTGAGCTGGCCTTTATCCTTGGCGCAACAGAAGTTTTTGCAATTGACCCGGTTGATTCGAGGCGCGCGATGGCCGCTAAGCTTGGTGCGACAACCCTCGCGCCTTCACCCGACATGATTGGACAGATCATGGAGAAAACAAACGGAGCCGGTATCCAATCCGTTTTTGAAGCCTCAGGAGCAAAAGGCGCGATCAATTCCGTACTCCCAATGGTCGCAAGACAAGGCAATGCGAGCTTTATCGGTATTCCGGAACCTGATGATGTCCTCCCACTGCCCTTAATCATGTTCAAGAACATCACAGTGCGCGGCGGGATTTGTGACGTACAAAATATGTGGCCGCACTTGATCCCGCTTGTCCGATCAGGCCGGATCAAAAGCGAAGGGCTGTTCAGCCATCAGTTTGATCTCAGCGAAGGCGCGGACGCATATCGCCTGTTCGACAGCCGCGAAGAAGGCGTCATTAAGCTGCGAATTGATGTGAAGTAGCGGCTCTTGGGCTAACGCTTCGCACCCGAGACAAAGTCTTTTGAGGTACAAGAGAAATGGTGCCCCTGGCCCGACTCGAACGGGCACTCCGTTAGGAACTCGATTTTGAGTCGAGCGCGTCTACCAATTCCACCACAGGGGCACGCCTGAGCAGAGACGGCGCTGTTAGCGCCGCTCTGTCATTACTTCAAGCGGACTTTCACCGCTATCGCTTCGCTATTTCAGCGAATTCGCCAGCAATTTGTGCAGCCGTGAATGCAAAGCGTCATTTGCCGCCAGAACTTGAGCCGAATGGACCGGGTTGGAGCGGCCGCGGAAATCGGAAACAAACCCGCCCGCTTCGCGGATCAGCAAGCAACCGGCTGCCGTGTCCCAATCGTTGAGCCCGCTTTCCCAGAAGCCGTCAAACCGGCCTTGGGCGACATAAGCCATATCGAGCGAGGCAGCACCAAAACGGCGAATGCCAGCGACTTCTGGCCCGATTGCGCCAAAGATGCGGCTCCACTCGGCAAAGTCCCCGTGTCCCTGAAACGGGATACCGGTTGCAATCAGTGCCTCGTCAAGCGAGCGGCGACCCGACACGCGAAGCCGCGCATCCTGTAGCCACGCACCGCGTGTCTTCTCGGCCCAATACGTCTCGTCATTGATCGGGTGGTAGATTACCGCCGCTGTGACATCGCCCCAGCCTTTGCCATCCAGACGCGGCTCTTGCGCCGCGATGCTGATCGCAAAGTGCGGGATGCCGTGCAGGAAGTTGCTTGTTCCGTCGAGCGGATCAACGATCCAGCGCGGTTTGTCTGGTGCGCCTTCGATGACGCCAGCCTCTTCCAATACAAAGCCCCAATCGGGCCGCGCATTGAGCAGTTCATCATAGAGAATGCGTTCCGCGCGCATATCGGCTTTGGAAACAAAGTCCGCTGGACCTTTGCGGCTCACCTGGAGGTGCTCAACCTCGCCAAAGTCGCGCCGCAAACGGTTACCCGCTTTACGCGCCGCGCGTTCCATGACGCGGATCAGGCCTGAAAACATCGACATCGTGACTTAGCTCGCTTTGCCGACATAAGATTGCTCGTACACATCTACGATGATGCGAGTGCCGCTGCCGATATGAGGCGGGACCATGATGCGCACGCCGTTGTCGAGGACAGCCGGCTTGTAGCTGGATGAGGCAGTCTGCCCCTTCACCACCGCATCGGCTTCAACGATTTCGGCCTCGATTTGCTGCGGCAGCTGAACCGAAATCGGTTTCTCTTCCCACAGTTCGAGCATGACCTGCATGCCATCCTGCAGGAATGGCCGCGCATCGCCGAGTAGATCGGATGGCAGATTGATCTGTTCGTAATTCACCTGATCCATGAACACGAGCATATCGCCGTCTTCATAGAGGAACTGATAATCCGCAGTATCGAGACGCACCTTTTCGACTGTGTCGGCGCTGCGGAAACGAACGTTGGTTTTGCGGCCGTCCTGCAGGTTCTTCATCTCGACCTGCATGTACGCGCCGCCTTTGCCTGGCTGCGTGTGCTGAATCTTGGCAACCTTCCAGATGCCTTTTTCATATTCGATGATGTTGCCGGGACGAATGTCGACGCCGCTGATTTTCATGGGGCTGGTGCCTTTTGTCGGAGATATGGCGCGCGGCGTGGGCCAGCGCACTCTGAAAAACTGTGATGCGCGCCAATAGCGGAGGGAAGAGTTCACGGCAAGCGCACCGGAGCCGATGGGTAACTTGTCGTAAAAAGTCAGGCGAAATTCAGCCAAACATCCTTAACGCCGTGGCTTACAGCGCCGCATAATGTTATCAAACTGCGCACAATGAGTACCCCGCAATGAAAACACGTTACGTCTTTTTCCTGACCGTATTCGCGGCTGCTGTGGCTGCTGCCGCTCCTATGATGGCGCAAAACCAGCTGGGAGGCGGCAAGCTGGCGACCATGCCAAAGGGCACATACCAATGCGCTTTGCCGGGCGATGCCGCTGGCAAGGCTATTGAAGTCGTGAAGGAAGAGGAATTCCGGCTCGGCGCTGCGTCCAGCTACACCGATGCCGAAGGTAAGGGCATATACTTGCTACGCGGCAAGAAATTTACCTTCACACGCGGCCCCAAAAAGGGCGAGCAATTCACGCGCGTCGGCACGAACCAACTGAAGCGCGGCAAACTGATTTGCACGCGCCTTGGCGGTCGTTCCTAACTACGCTTCTACAGTTTCCGGAGTTTCCGATGCCTCTGGCGTAGGCTCGGCGCTTGGCTGCGACGGAGGCGTTGCTGTCGGCGCAGGCGTAGGTTCTGGTGTGGGTTCCACAGCAATCGGAGGCGCGGAGGGAGGAGTGACCGTTTCCGCAGGCGTTGGAGCGACAGGCGCAGGCTCTTCTGTCGTCGGTTCGCCATCATCTTGCCGATCATTCGCCATTTCGAACGCTGTTCCGCCAAAAATAATCCACGCAGCAGACGTTAAAGTCGCGGTTATGATGATTGTCAGAAGCCTATCGATAAACTTCATGGCGCTGGCCTTTCTGTTTCGCTGATCACTTTTGCAAAAGCCTCGATGGCCTGCACCTCATTGTCGTTCCACACAGCGCCCGACACCGCGAGGAAATCCGCTCCCGCTTCGATCAACGGAGCGCAATTTTTCGGCGTAATGCCTCCGATCGCGACACAGGGAATTTCGAACAGAGTTGCCCACCATTTCAGTGTTTCGATTGTAGGCCGCTCGGCGTCGCCCTTATCCTTTGTGGTGCTTTCGAAGAATGCCCCGAAGGCGATATAATCCGCGCCAGCCTCACCGGCGTCCATCGCCAAGTGCTTTGACGCATGACAGGTTACGCCGATCTGGACATCACGGCCCAACTCCTCGCGCGCTTCCGTGGGGTCGCCATCGCCCTGCCCCAGATGCACTCCGTCAGCCTTAAGCCGTTTGGCCAGCGGAACGCTGTCATTGACGACAAAGGCGACATCATGCGCGGCGCAGATTGCCTGCAAAGGCTCGGCAAGATCTGCAAGCTTGTGCTGATCGTCGATCCCTTTCACCCGAAACTGAAAGGCGGTGACCACTCCTTTGCCCGCAGCAAGCGCGCGCTCAAGCTGGGCGGGAAAATCGCCGCCGACATCTTGAGGAGAGATAAGGTAAAGCTGGGTATCTGGCTGATTCACGCCGACCGCTTTAGACAGCGCAGCTGGCGCCCGCAATCTTATCGATGGCTTTGCCTAGGGTTCCGTCAAACTCGTCGTCTGACTGGCCTTTGCGCAGGTCCTGCAGCAGCCCGCGGCTGAAGCTGGCGATCATGCCCGGGTTCTGCGCGAGACGTTCGCACGCATCATCGGTTGAGAAACCACCGGACAGCGCAACCACGCGCAGCACATTCGGGTGATTGATAGCCGGGGTGTAGTGCCCCGCTTTCACAGGGATCGACAGTTTAAGCATGACCTTGCGGCCTTCCGGCAGAGCGTCGAGCCCCTTCATGATCTCAGCGAGCAAGATGTCTTCACCGGCTTCGCGATCATCCGAAGTGATGTCATATTCAGGTTCAAGCATCGGCATCAGACCCGCATCTGCAATCTGATTTCCAACCGCGAACTGCTGTTCAACCACAGCGGCGATCCCTGCTGCGTCTGCGGATTTGATCACCGACCGCATTTTCGTGCCAAACATGCCATTGGCGACGGATTTTTCGAGCAGCGCCGGAAGTTTATCCAGCGGCTTCATCATCTGCGCGCCGTTTTCCTCGCCGGCGAGGCCCTGATCAACTTTGATAAACGGTACAATACCGCGCGCTTTCAAAGCGTCGGCGGTGGATTTTCCTTCAACGCTGCCATCCATCGTTTTCTCAAACAGGATCGCGCCGATGACCTTGCCACTACCAAAGCATGGCGATGTGATAACCCGGCTGCGCATCGCATGGATTTGGCCGAACATCTCTTCGTCGCCAGACCATTCATCGTCTTCAACACCGTATCCGCGCAGCGCCTTTGGCGTGGAACCACCCGATTGATCGAGAGCCGCAATAAAGCCCTGTCCGTTTGCAATTTTGGCGGTCATCTCTTCGGTGTTCATCGATTGTCCCTTTGGAATGCATACCTATGCAGGAAAGATTGTTCGCCTTTAGCCAGAGCTACCGCGCGGGGCAACGGCATAAACCGTGTTTTACGCCTTCAATCCGGGCGTCAGATTGATCGCGATGCTGATCCGCGTTCCGTTGCCGTGAAACGGTCGCACGGCATGTTGGAGCCAGCTCGGGAACATGACGATCATCCCTGTTTTGGGCCGGACCGACATTTCGCTCACTTGCGGCGTTCCATTGCTTTCTTTGATGCGAAGATCGGGTGCGGTCATGCGAACCATCGGCATTCTCGGATCAAGCACTTGCAAATGCCCGCCCAAGCTCGGGTCGTCATCACCCTGATAGCCATCATCGATATAGGCAACAGCCGACCAAAAGCTGCCCGGATGCGTGTGATACTGGTTGGCGTTCCCCTTGCCAGAGACATTGGCCCACATTTCAGGAATCCAGCCAAAGCGGCTGTCATTCGGGCTTTTGTCATCCAAGGTATACGCATCGGCGAGCTCCATCGCCTTTAAGGCGAGCGCTTTCGCAGCTTCACCGCCCCATTCGATCATTTCCGTGTTTGAATGCCACCCGCCCAAGTTGGAGATCGATACTCCCTCCTGATCGCGGGCCTGTTCGGCCTCGATAACTTCCCGAAGGGCTGCGATCCCGGCTTCACTTTGTAGCTGGTCGACCACGAAGGGTGTTGAGAACAAAGAGTGGGTCTGGGCCATAATGCGTTCTCGAATTTAGTCTTTGCGAGGGCTGAATTTGCGGATGATACCCGTAAAACTCAATGCGGGTTTACCGTCGCCCGTGATGAGGCCGCGTACGAAGATCGTTTTGCCCCCGCCACGCGTTACCTCTCCGCGCGCCTCGACCAGAGCGCCTTCGGGCACTCCGCCAAGGAAGTCGCTCGACAGGTTCATCGTCACTGCGGCGGCACCGCCCAGCTCGTCTGTTGCAATTGCGAAAAGCGCGAAATCGGCAAATGTCATCAAACATCCGCCATGCATCGATCCGGCACCGTTCATATGCTGAGCTTCGGCGCGAAAGGCGCTAAGATAGGTGCCGTCATCCTCGCGTCGCATAAAGAACGGGCCGCTGCGCATCTCATACGGATCATGATTCCAGTGATACCAGCCTGCAAATTCACCCTCGGTGCATTCAACGGCATTGCCGTAACCGTATTCAGTCTTTGTTTCGCTCATTTCAAATCACGCCCACAATTGCAGGCTGCGGACGGTCTGGGTGAAACGTTCATCCTTGGCCGTTTGCGAGATTGCATGTTCGGCCAGTTTCCAACCCTGAAAGCGTGATTTGCGCCACAGACCCGTGAGCATGAATTCTCCGCTCCATTCGACCCTGCCCAATTCCAGTTCCAGCTTTGCGCCGGCCACATACCAGGCGCAGCGGCCGTGACGGCGGACGAATGCCTGACCCAGCCTGAAACCGGTGCAACGAAAGCTGTCTTGCGCGGCGGCAATGAAGCTGGGCCGGTCCAGCAATTCAGGCGGCGTGCTGCCCACCATCATCATGAAATCGCGCGCAGCAATATCGCGGATCGCGCCTGCGTCGCGGTGCATCCAACTTTGCATAAAGCGCAGCTCTTGCGCTTCGATCATGGCTTCGATTTCGGCCATGCCTATTTACTCAGCGCCGCGACGCCCGGAAGCTCTTTGCCTTCCATCCATTCCAGGAATGCGCCGCCTGCGGTGGAGATATATGTGACCTCATCGGTGACACCGGCCTGAGCGAGCGCAGCGACGGTATCACCGCCGCCAGCCACGCTGATCAGCGACCCTTCCTGCGTCAGCGCAGCGGCATGGCGCGCAAGCGCAACGGTTGCGGCATCAAACGGCTCGGTCTCGAATGCGCCAAGCGGTCCGTTCCACACGAGCGTGCGGCAGGTTTTGAGGACATCGGCCAGCGCCTCGGTTGCGAGCGGGCCGATATCGAGGATCATCTCATCCTCGGCGACTTCATGGACGTTGCAAGTGCGCAAACTGTCAGGATTCGCGGCGAATTCTTTTGCGACGACAACATCATAGGGCAGGTGCACGGTGCACCCTGCGTGATCGGCCTCGTCCATGATCTTTGAAGCGATGTCGGTGAGATCATGCTCGCACAGCGACTTGCCTACATTCACACCGCGCGCGGCGAGGAACGTGTTGGCCATGCCGCCGCCGATGATGAGGTGCTGCACCTTACCCACGAGATTTTCGAGCACAGCCAGCTTGGTCGAGACCTTCGCTCCGCCGACTACGGCAGCGACAGGCTGTTCGGGATTGCCGAGCGCCGCCTCAAGCGCCTTCAGCTCGCGCTCCATGGCGCGGCCTGCATATGACGGCAGGTGATGCGTGATGCCTTCCGTTGTCGCATGCGCACGGTGCGCCGCGCTGAACGCGTCATTGACGAAAAAGTCGCCATGCGCGGCGATGGCCTGCGCAAAGTTTGGATCGTTTTCCGTCTCACCCGCCCAGAAACGGGTGTTGTCGAGCAAGCCGATATCGCCATTGCGCAGGATGCCGATGGATTGCTCCACCACAGGTCCGGCGACTTCAGGAATGAACATCAGTTCCTTGCCCAGCACCGCCTCGACATCGCCGACAACCATACTGGTGGACAGCACGGATGAACGCTTTCCGCCTGGACGTCCGAAATGCGCCAGCATCAGGACTTTCGCACCCTTTCCAGCGAGTTCGAGGATGGTCTCTTTTACCGCTTCAACGCGGGTCACATCGGTCGCGGACCCGTCTTTCATCGGAAGGTTCAGATCAACCCGAACGAGCGCGACCTTGCCGGTCACGTCACCCAAATCATCAAGTGTTTTGAATGCGGCCATGTCGCGCCCTTTCGAAGAGATAGATTAGAGGAACTTCGCCATAACACCGGCAGTGTCGATCATGCGGTTGGAGAAGCCCCATTCGTTGTCATACCACGAAACGACGCGAGCAAGTTTGCCTTCCATCACGCTGGTTTCGAGGCTGTCGACGGTCGAGCTAGCCGGGTGGTGGTTGAAGTCAGACGAGACCAAAGGCTCATCGGTGTAATCGAGCACACCCTTCATTACGCCATCCGACGCTGCTTTAAGCGCCGCGTTGAGCTCTTCTGCTGTCGTATCGCGGCCCGGTTGGAACACGAGATCGACGAGGCTGACATTCGGTGTCGGCACACGAACCGACGATCCGTCCAGCTTGCCAGCGAGTTCCGGCAGAACCAAGCCGACCGCACGGGCAGCACCGGTGGTGGTCGGGATCATGTTCTGCGCACCGCCGCGGGCACGGCGCATATCACCGTGCATTTGATCCAGCATACGCTGATCGTTGGTGTAGGAATGGATCGTGGTCATAAAGCCGCGCTCAATGCCGACCGTATCGTTCAGGACCTTCGCGATTGGCGAGAGGCAATTGGTGGTGCAGCTTGCGTTGGAGACGATCACGTCTTCGCCGGTCAGCACATCGTGGTTCACGCCGTAAACGATTGTCGCGCTGACATTCTTGGCCGGAGCCGAGATCAACACGCGCTTTGCACCCGCTGCGAGGTGCGGACGGCAGGCTTCGTCGCTTTGGAAAAAGCCGGTGCATTCCAGAACGATGTCGACACCCTGTTCGCCATGCGGAAGGTTGCCCGGATCGCGCTCGCTCGTGACGGCAATCGACTTGCCACCAACAACAATCGCGCCGTCTTTCACGTCCACTTCGCCGGGGAAACGGCCATGGGTGGAATCGTATTTGAACAGCAGCGCGTTCGATTTGGTGTCCGCGAGATCGTTGATCGAAACCAGTTCGAGATCGTGATCGCTCCGCTCAAGAATAGCGCGGGCGACAAGACGGCCAATGCGGCCAAAACCATTAATTGCAACTTTGGTAGCCATGAGAGGAGCTCCTGCTTAGTCGTTCAATTTGTTGTGAATTTGCGGGACAATCGCCTCCGCAGTGAAACCGAAATGGGCGAACAGGTCTTTCGCCGGTGCCGACGCGCCGAAGCTGTCGATGCCGATATTCAGACCGTCCGTACCGGTGTAACGTTGCCAACCGAAAGTGCTGGCGGCCTCGATAGAGACGATGACCGCATCCGAAGGCAGCAGATCGGCGCGGTAAGCGTCATCCTGCTCGTCAAATAGCTCGGTGCAAACCATAGACACAACGTCGGTGCCGATGCCCGCTTCTTCAAGCGCTTTTGCACTTTCCATCGCCACACCGATTTCCGCGCCGGTGGCGAGGATCACAACCTTGCGTGTCGCCTCTGCAGCTTTCAGGCGGTAGGCGCCCTTTGCAGAAAGGTTTTCGCCAGCATCCGTCAGACGCACTTGAGGCAATCCTTGGCGCGAAAGCGCAAGGATTGTCGGGCGGTCCGCCTGTTGCAACGCAACCTGCCAACACTCTGCGGTTTCAACCGCATCGGCTGGACGCATCACGAGCAGGTTCGGCATCGCACGCAGCGAGGCCAGATGCTCCACCGGCTGGTGTGTTGGACCGTCTTCGCCAAGGCCGATGCTGTCATGCGTCATCACATAGATAGCGCGGGCCTTTTGCAGAGCCGAAAGTCGGATCGCGCCCCGTGCATAGTCGGTGAAGACCAAGAACGTGCCGCCATAAGGTATCACGCCGCCATGCAGCGCCATGCCGTTCATCGCGGCGGCCATGCCAAATTCGCGGATGCCGTAATAGACATAGCGCCCGCCGTAATTATCGGCGGTGAAGCCTTCGATACCGCCTGCTTTGGTATTGTTCGATCCGGTCAAATCGGCGCTGCCGCCAATCGTTTCGGGCATCGCAGGGTTAATGACCGCAAGTGCCATTTCGCTTGCTTTACGGCTTGCCACGCCCTGAGGATCGGCGATCAAATCAGCAATATGCTGCTCAAGGACATCGGTTTCAGGCAATTCGCCTGACATGCGCCGTTCAAATTCGCCTTTGTGAGGTGATCCCATCAATCGCGCTTCCCAGGCCCCATGAGCATCGCTGCCCTTCTCGCCTGTTGCACGCCAATCGTTCAGAATATCAGATGGCACTTCAAACGGTGCCGCGCTCCAGCCCAATGCTTCACGAGCGCCCGCGATTTCTGCATCGCCCAATGGCGCACCGTGAGTAGCGCTGGTGCCCTGCTTAGTCGGGGCGCCCTTGCCGATAACGGTCTTGCACGCGATCAGCGACGGCCGACTGTCGGCTTTGGCTTCGTTGATAGCACGTTCGATATCGTCAAAATCGTGTCCATCACAGCTGACAACATGCCAGCCGGTCGCTTCGTAGCGTGATCTAATATCTTCGCTGGTCGACAGGTCAGCTGGGCCATCAATGGTGATGTTATTGTCATCCCAAAGGACATTGAGACGTCCGAGATGGAGGTGGCCTGCAAGCCCGATGGCTTCGTGGTTCACACCTTCCATAAGGCAACCGTCACCCGCGATCACCCATGTGCGGTGATCAACCACATCATCGCCAAACGTCGCATTCAGATTGCGTTCCGCCATGGCCATGCCAACCGCCATCGCAATCCCCTGACCCAAGGGACCAGTTGTGCACTCGACACCTTCAAGCAGAAAATTCTCTGGGTGCCCGGCACAGGGGCTGCCGATCTGGCGGAAATTGCGAATATCATCCATCGTCGGACGCGCATAACCGCTGAGATGCAGCAGGCTGTAGATGAGCATTGAGCCGTGCCCTGCGGACAAGACAAAACGATCGCGGTCCGCCCAATCGGGGCGTGACGGATCAAACTTCAAATGGTTCTGGAACAGAATGGTGGCCACGTCCGCCATACCCATCGGCATTCCAGGGTGGCCCGAATTTGCTGCTTGCACAGCATCCATCGAAAGCGCTCGAATGGCGTTGGCCATATTTTGCAAGCGCGAGGTATCAATCGTCATGCGGGTCTGTTGCCTCCTGCTGGCGCGGCGGGATGATTGGTGTTTTCGCCGCGCGAACCTACCGAGCAACGGGCAGTGCAGCGCCGCGCTCGATTCGATCCGTTCGAATGCCATTGCCGAGCACCATGGTGAGGTCAAGCGGTGCGCGCACGCAGCGCAAGGTTGCCCCCAATCACATTAATCGCTGCGTTTGATTGCTGCCATTCCAGATCACTTATCAACAGGGCCCCTCAAAGCTTTGCCTACGCACAGCATTCTTGATATTTAAGGGACATGAGTGAGGCCAGAATTGTCTCTGCGATGGAACGCATCGAAGCCGCCATGGAGCGGATTGCGAAAGCGCGCGCAGCCAACCCGCAATCATCCGACACTTCATCAGGCGATAGTGGCGGCTCTGCCAAAGTTATGGCTTTGGTGAACGCTCATGAGAAATTGCGCGAGGAAGTCGCTGATACAATGCGCGAACTTGATACTCTGATCGAGGATCTTGAAGCATGAGCGAAATCTCCATCAAGATCGGTCCGAAGTCCTACCCGTTTGTCTGCGGCGACGGCGAAGAAGACCACATCCGCAAATTGGCGGCGATTATCGACGAGAAGTATGCGCAGCTCGGCTCTGCCCGCTCCCCGCAAGAAGCGCAGAATATGCTGTTCGCCGCATTGTTTCTCGCCGACGAACTGGCCGAGGCGCGAAAGGTCGCAAAGAAATCGTCCGAGTCGATCGAGCATGAAAAGGCCAAGCTGGGCGGCAAGAAAGCCGAGTTGAAGGCAGAGATCGAAACTCTAACAAAAGCCGAGGCGCGAGCCCGTGAGGAAGTATCCGAGTTGAAAGCTCAACTCACGGAAATGCGCGAAGCGGCCAGTCACCAGCATGATATGTTTGGTGCTCCGCCAGCCAGCGATGACATTGTCGAAAAGCTTGAAGCACTGGCGAAGCGCGCTGAAGAAACAGCCAGCGCGCTTGAAGGAACGGCTTAGTCGTCCTAAGTCCATCTGTGGCGGGGCTGCCCGGCACGAGCCGATTGAACATCCCTGAGGCTATAAGCAATCCATCGGGAGCTGTCCCTGCCTGAGTTTACGGGTTCGTCCTGGGGGCTTGGGCATACGGCGCCCACCTGACGTTTTCGCGTCAGAGGATTTCTCTGGCAACGACCCATGGTGGTCCCGCTACATGTTTGTTGGCCTCAAGCGCCGGCGTTCGCATCCGCTCACTTGGCTTTCCTCGCTTCGCTGCGGGCGGGCGGTCGCCCTTGCGGCCCTTCAGGCCGACGCCTACTTGTCTACGCAATGACGCTCTTCAAAACCGAACTCCGCAAATCGCTCCGTAAAGCTCGCCGCGAGCATGTCGCGGCGCAATCCGGTGCAATCCGCGCTTTGCTATTCCATCGCCCCCCTGCACCTCTTCTCGCCAAGATTGGTGCCGGTTCAGTGGTTGGCCTCTACTCAGCCAACGCACAGGAAGCACCTGCCGGAGGTTACGCAAAGTTCTTTCATGAGGCCGGTCACACCATCGCCCTGCCCCACTTCAGCGCTCCTGATGCGCAAATGATGTTCCGCGAGCACACTGATCCGTTTGGCGAAAGCGATCTGACCCCCGGTCCATTCGACATAGCTCAGCCGGATAGCAATGCGGCAGAGGTGGTTCCCGACGTGCTGTTCGTGCCACTGGTCGGTTTTACGGCAGATGGCGATAGGCTCGGCCAAGGCGGAGGGCATTATGACCGCTGGCTGTCGGAACATCCCGGACGGATGACGGTTGGGCTGGCATGGGACGCGCAGCTTTGCGACACGTTGCCCACCGAGCCACATGACATTGCTCTCGACGCGATTGTCACGCCCACCCGCATTTACGGAATTTAGTGATGAGAGAAACACCCACTTGGCGCATTCCGGTCGGCATCATCGGATTGTTTGTGTTCCTGATTGTCTACGGCATCCTCATTGCGCGCTATGCCCCCGATTTGATCGGCAGCTGGCCCGGCCTTGCTCAGGCAGTGATCTATTTGATTCTGGGCCTGATCTGGCTGCTACCGCTCAAACGCTTCCTGATCTGGATGGAGACCGGCAAATGGAGCGCTCCTAGCGAGGAACCCCAGACAGAAGAGTGATCGCTGATTAAAGCACTTGGCAGACGGTAGCCCGTGCCTATGCTGCTCGGCATGATAAAAAAGACTGCCCTCGCCGTTTTGCTTTCTGGAGCCGTTGCTCTTGGTGGTTTCGCGTCCACCACATCGATCGCCAGCGCGCCTCAATCAGAGCCATCGAACCACGACGCGACTGCGCCTGTTATTTTCGAATATATGGCGCAGCCAGCCATCTTGGTATTTTCGAAAACCCGCAGTTTCCGACACGATGAAGGTATAGCTGGCGCAGACCGCTTCTTTGCCGAAATGGCTCGCGATCGTTCGATGGGCCTCTTCACCACCGTGAACGGGGCGGTGTTCAACGAAAAACAATTGTCGCGGTTTTCTCTCGTCGTGTTCAACAATGTCACCGGCGATGTGCTCTCCGACGAACAGGAAAGCGCGCTCCAAGCATGGATAGAGGCTGGGGGCGGTTTTATTGCAGTGCACGGATCAGGTGACGCTTCTCACGAAGGGTGGCCTTGGTACGATAACAATCTCATCGGGCCGGAATTCATCGGCCATCCCGCCGACCCACAGTTCCAAACGGCACGGGTGGTGAACCTTGCGGAGGCGCATCCTGTTATGGCTGGCCTACCGTCTGAATGGGAGCAGGAGGAGGAATGGTACAGCTTTGACGACGTTACCAAGCTGGGTGATGCGCGTGTGCTGCTGGGCATTGATGAAGCAACCTACTCACCCCGCAACGATGTGTACGGAGACGTATCGGACTTGCGTATGGGCGGCGGTGTGGAAGGTCATCCGATTGCTTGGCTGCGCTGCGCTGGAAAAGGACGGTTCTTCTACTCAGCCATCGGCCATAGCTTCACCGCGTACGACGTGCCCGAGAATCGCAAGCTGCTGAGCAATGCTGTCGATTGGACATTGCGCAAGACGAGCTCGCCCGAAGACGATTGCTGAAAGCGCATTTGCCGATTTTCAGAAATCCCAAGTGGCGCGAGTGACGAGACTTGAACTCGCGACCTCCGGCGTGACAGGCCGGCGCTCTAACCAACTGAGCTACACCCGCTTAAACTTGACCGTTCAAACTGTGGTTTGCACCGCTTGGGAAGCAGGGCCTCTAAGCCCCGTATTGAAAGCTGTCAACGGCTGTTGAGCCATCAAATGCGCTTTTATTTCTCCAATCAATCCGCAAGCAGCAAAACAGGCGTTTCGATCAGCTTTTTCACGTCCTGAATAAAGCTCGCTGCGTCATATCCATCGACGACGCGGTGATCGCAGCTGATTGAGATATTCATCAGTTTGCGCTTCTCGATTCGCTCCACGCCGTCCGCGCCGGTGACAAACATTGGACGCTCAATGATCCGGTTCGGGCCGATAATCGCGACTTCGGGGCGATTGATAACCGGAGTGGTCGCAACGCCGCCCAATGGGCCAAGCGAAGTCACTGTGATCGTCGAGCCGGAAAGCTCATCCGACTTGGCCGAGCCATCGCGCGCGGCATTGGCAAGGCGGCCAATTTCGCGCGCCAACTGCCAGAGATTGCGGCTTTGCGCGTCTTTGATCACCGGCACCATCAGGCCGTTATCTGTCTGCGTCGCCATACCCATATGGACGGAGCCGTGGCGGGTAACGACATTCGCCTCATCGTCGAACCGCGCATTGATCATCGGATAGTCCGGGATCAGCTTGCAGAACGCCGAAATCAGCAGCGGCAGCATAGTGAGTTTAGGCTTGTCGCCGCGATCTGCATTGAGCTGCGTGCGCATCCGCTCCAGCTCGGTAACGTCGCATTCCTCGACATAGGTGAAGTGCGGAATGTTGCGTTTCGCCGCGCTCATATTCTGCGCGATTCGTTTGCGCAGGCCGATCACCTTGATCGCCTCGTCTTCGCGGGTCGCGCCAGCTGCGGAGAAACCGCCGCCGGAATTGTAGGACAGGAACTGGTCCAGATCGCCATGGCGCACACGGCCATCTTCGGCGGGCTTTACTTGAGCCAGATCAATACCAAGATCGCGGGCGCGTTTGCGCACAGCTGGGGTGGCAAGGACTTTGGCCGAGGTAATTGCTTCGGCTTCTGTGCCGCCTGAGATTGGCTCAGGTTCTGTCACTTTCACCGGCTCCGGTGCTGGAGCTGGTGCGGGCGCCGGGGCTACCTCAGGCTCCGGAGCAGGAGCTGGAGCCGCCGCTTTCTCTTCAACGGCGCCGGCGACATCGCCTTCGACTTCGACAACGAGCAACATCGAACCAACAGCGATCACATCGCCGACTTCGCCAGCAACCTCGATCACCGTGCCATCGACCGGGCTTTCGATGTCGATCGTCGCTTTATCCGTCATCACATCGACCAGATGTTGGTCTTCGGACACGGTATCACCGACCTTGACCATCCATTCGACGATCTCCGCTTCGGCAACGCCCTCGCCTACGTCGGGCATGTTGAAAGTGAACTTAGCCATGGGGTCAGTCCTTAAGAATTGAATCGATTGCTTCGCCAATGCGAACTGGGCCGGGGAAATAGGCCCATTCGAGGCTGTGCGGATATGGGGTATCAAAGCCTGTGACGCGCTCGACAGGCGCTTCCAGGTGATAGAAGCACCGCTCCGTCACCAACGCCGATAGCTCCGCACCAAAGCCGCTTGTGCGGGTGGCTTCGTGCACGATCAGGCAGCGGCCTGTTTTCTTCACCGATGCCTCAATGGCTTCGATGTCGAGTGGCACGAGCGTGCGAAGGTCCAAAATATCGGCCTCGACGCCTTTCTCCTTCGCGACAGCTTCGGCCACATGAACCATGGTTCCATAGGCTAGGATCGTCAGCTGCTCACCTTCGGTCACATGGCGTGCTTTGCCGAGCGGGATCTTGTAATATCCCTCCGGAACGGCGCTGTCCTTGTGCTTCTTCCACGGCTCGACAGGCTTGTCATAAAAGCCGGTGAACGGACCGTTATAGATACGCTTCGGCTCGAAGAAGATCACCGGATCGTTGTCTTCGATACAAGAGATCAACAGACCCTTTGCATCGTAAGGCGTCGCGGGGATTACTGTCTTCAACCCGGCCACATGGGTGAAAAGGCTTTCGGGCGATTGCGAGTGCGTTTGCCCGCCAAAAATGCCGCCACCAAAGGGCGATCGGACCGTGAGCGGGGCGATGTATTCGGTGGCCGAGCGATAACGCAGACGCGCCGCTTCGGAAATCAGCTGATCAAGGCCGGGATAGATGTAATCGGCAAACTGGATTTCGGGGACTGGGCGCAGGCCATATGCGCCCATGCCCACAGCCGCGCCGATAATGCCGCATTCGTTGATCGGCGTGTCGAACACACGGGTTTTGCCGTGCTTTTCCTGAAGCCCGGCGGTGCAGCGGAACACGCCGCCGAAATAGCCGACATCCTCGCCCATCACGACGACATTATCGTCACGCTCCAGCATGATATCGAGCGCTTCGTTGATCGCCTCGATCATATTAATGCGGCGGTCTTCAGCCTGTTCGACTGGAGCTTCGGTTTTGGTTTCGGTGCTCATTCGTATGGCCTTTCCGAACCGAATTTCGTGATCCGTTCGCGCGTCGCCTGCTCAGCCTGTTCTTTAAGATGCCAAGGCAGCTCTTCGAATACGTCTTCGAACATCGTGTGGAACGGGTGATGCATGCCGTGGCCAAGGATGCCGTTCTTCTCGGCCTCTTTTGTGGTCGCTTTCACTTCTTCCGCGCATTTGAGGTCCATCGCGGTCTGACGTTCCTCATCCCACTCACCGATTTCGATCAAGTGGTTTTTAAGGCGCATCACCGGATCGCCCAGCGGCCATTCCTCGCGCTCTTGCGCGCTGCGGTAACCCGATGGATCGTCCGAGGTGGAGTGCCCCTCTGCGCGGTAGGTGAAGTATTCGATCAGGGTTGGCCCCTGATTGGCACGGGCGCGGTTGGCGGCCCATTGCTGCGCGGCGAAACACGCCAGCGCATCGTTACCGTCCACGCGCAGACCGGCAATGCCGTATCCAAGCGCTCGCGCGGCAAAGGTCGTCCGTTCCCCGCCCGCAAAGCCGGAGAAGCTGGAGATCGCCCATTGGTTGTTGATCACATTGAGGATCACCGGTGCGTTATAGACGGTCGCGAATGTGCAGGCGGAGTGGAAGTCGCCTTCTGCAGTGGAGCCCTCGCCCACCCATGTCGCAGCGATCCGGCTGTCGCCTTTGATCGCGCTCGCCATCGCCCAGCCCACCGCTTGCGGGGTTTGCGTGGCAAGGTTGCCGGAGATGCTGAAAAAGCTGTGCTCGCGGCTGGAATACATGATCGGCAATTGACGGCCGAGCAGCTTGTCACCCTTGTTCGAATAGATCTGATTGATCATCTCGATCAGCGGATAGCCGCGCGCGATCAGGATGCCTTGCTGACGGTATGACGGGAACACCATGTCATCGCTTGCGAGTGCCATGGAGGCAGCGACGCTGGTCGCTTCCTCGCCGGTGCACTTCATATAGAACGAAGTTTTGCCCTGACGCTGACCGCGGAACATTCGTTCATCAAAGGCGCGAACCATGGCCATATGGCCCAGCATCGTGCGCAGAGTGTCGGGATCGAGTTTCGGATCCCACGGGCCGTGCGCCTTGCTATCATCGCCCAACACCCGGACGAGATCATAGGCGAGATCCTTCATCTCTTCTGGCTTGGTGCTTTCGTCCGGACGCGGCTGATCACCTGCCTTGCCGACAACAACATCGGCAAAGTTGACAGGATCACCGGGGCGCGAGCGCGGCTCTGGCACGTGCAGTGCGAGCGCGGGCCGGTTGTCTCCGGATTGCGGCGTAGTATCGGCCTGATCGGCCATGGCTGTTCTCTCCCACAAGTCGTTCGTGGGCACGGCAGGAAGGCAGGTTCCCCCGTGCATCTGAGAGGTCGGGTATGTCAGGCTTTTACCGCGGTCAAGCGGCGCGGATCACACCGCAACAGGTGCCTTGATTGGGGCCTGCGGCGCGTAATCATGCACCACGAAATCCTCAATTTTGTAATCGAAAATTGTTTCGGGCTTTCGGGTGATTTCAAGAGTCGGCGCGCCGGATGGCTCGCGAGTCAGTTGCTCGGTGATCAAATGCTCGTGGTTGAGATAGAGGTGAACGTCCCCGCCCATCCAAACCAATTCGCCCGGCTCCAGCCCGACTTGTTGCGCGACCATGCGTTGCAGCAAAGCAGCCGACCACAGGTTAAATGGCAGGCCCAGCGCCACATCGCAGCTGCGCTGATACAGCATACAATTCAGCCGGTCTCCCGCGACGTGGAACTGATAGGTCTTGTGACACGGTGGCAGCGCCATCCGGTCAAGCTCGGCCACGTTCCAGCCCTCGATGATATGACGGCGGCTACCCGGATTGTTCGTGAGGCTTTCGATCAGCTCAGCGACCTGATTGATGCCCTTGCCGCGCTCGTACAGCCCGTCTTTGCGATACCGATAGGTCGGCCAATCGACCCATTGCTTGCCATAGACCGGACCAAGATCGCCCCAACGGGTCGCAAAATCTTCGTCATCGGCGATGCGCTGCACGAATTCTTCAAGGGAGACGTCTTCGCCGCTTTCTTTGACGTATTGTGCGTGCGGCCATTCGTTCCAGATTTTGACGCCTTGCAGCACCAGCGGGCGGATATTGGTCTCGCCTGTCAGGAACCACAGCATCTCGCGCGTCGCGGTTTTCCAATACACCCGCTTGGTCGTAAGCAGCGGCATCGCGCCATCCGCCAGATCATATCGCAACATCGCGCCCGCAATCGAACGTGTCCCGATACCGGTCCGGTCGGCGCGCTGGCTGCCACTTTCCCAAATCTGACGCATCAGATCGAGATATTGCTGTTCGGGATGAATGCCGTGAGTCGCTGCGCTTGCCATAGGGTCAGCTATAGGAGGCAAACAGACGCTTGCCACCCCGCCCGCATGCGCCTTTCAACACATGCCGCGTTCAGACTATCGTCTCAGCCACAAAGCCAAGCGCAATGGTCAGCGCGCCCAACCCGACGGACAGGTGGATGCGCAGCCGCATGAAATCGGGCGCAGCAAAACCCAGCGCGCGATCCACCAATGGCGATGCGAGGATAAATGCGCCGAGATACATCAGCGCAGGTCCCGGCCATGACCACCCGAAACTCCACGGCAGAAACAGCGCGACCGCGATCAGGCTCGGCATGACAGCGATCAGATACGCTCCCGCTCCAGCTTTACCGCTTGCGATGGATTGCCCCCACCAGACACCGCCAAGAAAGCTGAAAATCGCGGCGGCGTAGGCGAACCCGCCTGCAAGCGCTGAGTAGGCATATTCATGGCCCGTCGCAGCCAGCGCCACGCAGATAATTTGCGGAAGCAATCCCGCATAGCCGAGCCAGCGCGCAGTGGGTGTAAGTGAGGTTGATCCGTCCATGCGAGCCAAATCGTCTGACACACCACTCGGTTCCCGCGCGCTTGCGAGACAGCGCGCTTTGCGTCACCAAGGGCCATGGAACTCTTCGATCTATCAGGCCGCGTCGCGGTCATCACAGGCGGCAATGGCGGGCTTGGCCTTGGTATGGCGCGAGGTCTTGTCAAAGCGGGCGCGAATGTCGCGATTTGGGCGCGCAATGAGGAGAAGAATGCAAAGGCGCTGCTGGAGCTGAAATCCATCGGAAATGGCGAGGTAAAGGCCATTTCCTGCGACGTGTCCGAAGACACGCAGATCGAAGATGCCATGTGCACGACCCTGGACGCCTTTGGCCGCGTAGATGCCTGTTTCGCCAATGCCGGAATTTCGGGTGCGGGCACGGCAATCCCTGACATCACAGAGGAAGGGTGGGACCACACCATGGCCGTGAACGCGCGCGGGCCCGCTCTCACCTATAAGCACGTAACCCGCCACATGATTGAGCGCGCCAAGAACGGCGATGCGGGCGGCAAACTGATCGTGACCTCCTCCGCTCAGGCAATCATGGGCGTGAACCGCTCGACCGACTACGCAGCGTCAAAAGCTGCCGTAACAGCATTGACGCGCGGCGCTGCGTTCGAATTGGCGCGACATCAGATTACCGCAAACGCCTTGCTGTTCGGATTCTACGAAACAGAGATCACTGCGAAGGCCGACCCGCGCTTTGCCGAATGGATCGAAAAACGCATTCCGCTGCGCCGTTTCGGCGATCATGCCGGATTAGAGGGGCTGGCCGTGTTTCTGGCCTCACCGCACAGTGATTACATCACTGGACAAAGCCTCCCGGTCGATGGCGGGCTTAGTATTAGCTGAGCCCGGAACGCCCTTCCCTCGCGCTCGTTGATAGGCAAACTTCAAAGAAAGCTTTTGCCCCGTGGCCGACAACTCCAATGATAAATCCCGCGAACGCTCCGTGCCTTCGGGCCGCGTCTCGCGCTTTGCCAGTTTCGGCAGGCTTGCCAGCGGCGTGGCCGGCGGCATGGTGGCGGAAGGCGCAAGGCGGCTAGCCAAAGGCGAAGGCATTTCGGCCCGCGATCTTGTTCTGACACCAAGCAATGTCCAGCGTATGACCGATCGCCTATCGCATCTGCGCGGCGCGGCCATGAAAATGGGCCAGATGATCAGCATGGATTCGGGCGATTTCCTGCCCAAGCAACTTGCAGACATTCTGGCTACTTTGCGCGATCAGGCCAACTTTATGCCCGCCCGGCAGCTCGACACCGTCCTCAAATCCGAATGGGGTCCAGACTGGCGCAAGCAGTTTAAATGGTTCAATCCCCGCCCCGTTGCCGCTGCGTCAATCGGGCAGGTTCACAAAGCGCTGACCCGTGATGGTCAGGAATTGGCGATCAAGGTGCAATATCCCGGCATTGCGGAAAGCATCGACAGCGATGTCGACAATGTGATGACATTGCTGAAGGTCGCCGGATTTGCCCCGCCAGAGCTGGAAGTCGACGCGCTGCTCGCCGAGGCGAAGAAGCAGCTGCACGAGGAAGCCGATTATCGCCGCGAAGGCGCTCAGATGGAAATGTACCGGGAAAAGCTGGAAGATGTCCCGGGCTTTGTCGTTCCGACGCTTCACGCTGAGCTGACGCGAGACCGCATTCTGGCGATGAGTTTCGAAGACGGCAGCAGTATCGAAGAGCTTGAAAACGAAACCAATGAGCGCCGCGATGAAACCGTTGCGCAGCTGATGCGATTGGTCGCGCGCGAACTCTTTGAATTCGGCGTAATGCAGACCGATCCGAACTTTGCGAACTTCCGGTACCGGCGCGAAACGGGCGAGATAATCCTGCTCGATTTCGGCGCTTGCCGCGATGTCGATCCCGATGTGTCGAACGGCTATCGCAAGATGCTGATCGCGGGGCTTAACGGAAACCGCGAAGAGGTGCTGAACGCCACCATCGAGGCCGGTTTCATGATGCCGATCGTGGCGGAGAAATACCCTGATCGGGTGAACCGCATGATCGACATTGTCATCAATGAAATGCGCGAAGACAAGCCGTTCGATTTCGGTGACCGCGCCTTTATCCCGCAGCTCCGCGATGAAGGCATGGCTATTGCTCAGGACAAGGAAACGTGGGCCTTCCCGCCTGTCGAAACCCTGTTCGTCCAACGCAAAGTCAGCGGTACGGCACTACTCGGCGCACGCTTGAAAGCGCAGGTCAATATCCGCCGCTTGACCGAGGAGGTGCTGGCATCGACCAAGCCCCTCCCCGCCAAGGCCGCTTAGTCAGAGACAGACTCAACGCCGCCATGCTTTTGATGATGGATCCACGTATTGACGTATTCTTCCAGCACTGAAAGCGGCACCGCACCGTTTTCCAGCACCGTGTCGTGGAAGGCGCGCAGATCGAAATCCGCGCCGAGTTCTTCCTCCGCACGGGCACGCAGTTCGCGGATTTTCAGCTCACCGATTTTGTAAGCGAGTGCCTGACCCGGCCAGGTCATATAGCGGTTAACCTCGGCATCGATATTCGCCGGTGAAAGCGCGGTGTTGTCGAGCATATAATCGACAGCCTGCTGCTTGCTCCAACCCTTCGAATGGAGACCAGTGTCGACCACAAGCCGCGTCGCGCGCCACATCTCATACGACAGACGACCCATCTGTTTCGCGGGCGTATCATACAGACCCATCTCGATCCCGAGGCGTTCCGAATACAGGCCCCAACCTTCGACAAAGGCGGTGAAGAACGTTCCATTGGCGCGCAGCGGGTGAATATCGAGCTCCTGCTGAAGCGCGATTTGATGGTGGTGCCCCGGCACCGCCTCATGCACGCCAAGCGCAGGCAATTCCCACAAAGGACGCTGGTCCAGCTCGGTCAGGTTCAGGCGGTAAATGCCTGCCTGCCCCGTCTCCAGAGAACCCGGCTCATAATAGGCGGTGGTGTTGCCAGCCGCGTTCGCTGCAGGGATCGGCAGCACGGTGTAAGGCTGACGCGGCAGGCGGCCAAACAGCTTGGGCATGAACCCGTCGATCTTCTTCGCAAGCGCCTGCGTGTATTCCAGATATTCCTGCTCATCCGTCATGTAATATTGCGGATCGGTGCGCAGATGCTCGATAAACGCCTCGCGCGTGTCGAAACCCGCTTCGGTCGCGACTTCGACCATTTCTGAGCGGATCCGGGCAACTTCTGACAGGCCCAGATTGTGGACCTCGTCTGGCGTCATATCGGTCGTAGTGAAACTGCGCACGCGGTAGGCGTAATATTCGTCGCCATTCGGCGTTTCGAGGACACCGGGTGTGCCACTCCGACAATTGGGCGCGTATTCATCGACGTAGAAAGACCGAAACTCGTCATAGGCCGGAAACACTTCCTCGGTCAGCGCAGCTGCGGCATCAGCCTTTAGAGCCTCCCAATCCGCATCGCTGATCGCCGTAGGTTTCTCACCTGCAAACGGACGCCAGAACGGCGATTCCGTGTGGTCCGAAACATCGGCCTGATCGAACCGGTCTTCAAAACCCTCCATCGGCTCGCATGGCTGTGTCAGGCCGCGGGCAACCGCTTCGCGGCTGCGCGCGATACCGTCGGCATTCAGCTCGGCAAATGCCTGCAGACGCCCGACATAGCTTTGATAATCGGCAAGCGTGAAGAATGGCGAGCGGTATGGCAGCGAGGCAAAACCGGAAAACCAGCTGCCGCGATTGGTGAACAGGATATAGCGGTTGTGGTCGAATTCGGCGCCCGCAAGTGCATCGTCAAAACTGCTTTTCAGGATGGCATAGTCGACTTGCAGATCGACGGGGAGCTGGATCGGATCAATCGCCTCTAACCGGGCAAGAAATGCGCGTGCTTCGGCAATGTTGCGGTCATACGCTTCGAGCGAAAGATCGCCGAGTTTGCCATCCCCGCGCCGGTCACCAATGCTGGTGGCCAGTTGCGGCGAGCTGTCCAGGGTCGCCTCCCACACCTCTTCGCGCAGTTCCTCGTAATCATCCACCGGGCCAGCCATCAGCGGGCTAGAGAGCAAAGTGGTGGCGGCCAGTGCTGCAACGAAATGACGCATGAAAATTCTCCTGTTGGCACGCTTCCTATTGCGCGCCGCGCGCGAGGTCTAGTAGCTTGCCTGAATGAGCCACACCGCATCAGTGCTATTCGTTTGCCTCGGCAATATCTGCCGTTCTCCACTCGCGGAGGCCGCGTTTCGCGCTGCGGCGGACGATGCGGGATTGGCCGTGCATGTCGATAGCGTCGGCACGGCAGGCTATCATGTGGGCGAGCCGCCTGATCCGCGCAGCATCCGCACTGCGGCGGCGCGCGGCATCGACATCACCAGCTATCGCGGACGGCAATTGAGCGAGAACGACTTTCACGAGTTCACGCATATCTTTGCAATGGACCAGGAAAACCTGCGCAATATCAAAGCGCGCGCTCCCGATGGCGCGATGGCTGAAATTTCGCTGCTGCTTGATCTCGTCGCGGGACAGGAAGGCGAAGAAGTGGGCGATCCGTATTACGGCGGCGATGACGGGTTTGATCGCACTTGGGCCGAGGTCAGCGAAGCAGCGGATGCCTTGGCCGCCAAGCTACGCGGATAGCCTTTCAAATTAGGCCGATTTACGTCCGAAAGTGCGGACCTGCGGCATTTCAGGCTGCGGCTCTTCCATCCGTTTTGCAGGGCGCGCGCCGGGGCGACTGGAAGCAGGCCCACCTTCCGCGAGCGTTACAATAAGCTTTTCTATCGGACGAAATTCGGACGACAGAAATTGCTCTGAAACCCGTTTGCCGAACAGGAAGTTGCTGCTGTCACCAAGGAACAGATGACGGGTGGAGGCCACGCCATTGGTTGTGGTGGTTTCGACAGAAGAACGCAAAACGTCTTCCCTGCTGAACCGGGTGGTACCGAACAGGCCGTGGAATTCGATCGCGTTTCCACGGACTTCCAAGATCGTGTTGTCGATAAAGATATAGCGAAGGGCGAAGGGAATACAGCAGACCATGATTACGGCCACCAACAACCCCATGAACGCGCCTTTTCCATAGAAGTTGGACCAGACCCAAAACCCGCCAACCGCCATCAGCGAAACGAGCACCAGATACACACTGAGCCGAACTCGCGAGTACTTCACCTTAAACATAATTCCCTCCGTCCGGACTGGAACTATGCATATTGTACTGATTTTTCGTTACTTTGCGGAGCCTTAGCCGCCGCGTAGCAGCTGAACGCCCCAATCGCGCTCAAACAGATACAGCAATTGCCGCGCCGCTTCCCCGCGCTCGCTGGTTAACCCGCCGTCGCGCTCAATCAAAAGCCGCGCATCGGCGTGGGCAATGGGAAGATATTTCTGCACCTGCTCAAGATTGGCGATCCGGAAAGCCGCCTCACCCGATTGCCGTGTGCCCAGCAATTCGCCGCCGCCGCGCAGTTCGAGATCTTCTTCGGCAATGCGGAAACCGTCCTGTGTTTCCCGCATCAGCGCCAGCCGTTTGCGACCGGTTTCGGATAGCTCGTTTCCGCGCAGCAGCACGCACACCGATTTTTCCGATCCGCGCCCTACCCGTCCACGCAATTGGTGAAGCTGCGCAAGGCCGAACCGTTCCGCCTGTTCGATCACCATCAGGGTAGAGGACGGCACATCCACGCCCACCTCAATCACCGTGGTCGCCACCAGCAATTTCGCACCGCCGCTCGCAAACCGTTCCATATTCGCGTCTTTGATATCGGGCGTAAGCTGTCCGTGGACCATCACCACATCATCGCCGAACCGCTCTTTCAGCGAGGCATAGCGCGCCTCGGCAGCGGCAATGTCATCCGTCTCGCTTTCGCGCACCATCGGGCACACCCAATAGGCCTGCTGACCACTTGCCAGATGCCGCTCCACTCCCGCGACCATATCGTCCAGCCGCTCTTGCGGAATGACCCGCGTATCAATCGCCTGCCTTCCGGGTGGCAATTCGTCGAGGCGGCTCACATCCATCTCGCCATATTGCGCAAGCGTCAGGGAACGAGGGATCGGGGTAGCCGTCATTGCCAGCGTGTGCGGCGCGCGTTTGCCCTTGGCAGCGAGCGCGAGGCGTTGCTGCACGCCAAAGCGATGCTGCTCATCAATCACCACCAGGCCGAGGTCTTTATACCCGACTGTGTCCTGAAAAATCGCATGCGTGCCGACTAGAATATCAATCGAACCGTCGAGCAGACCCATCAGAATACCCTCGCGCTCCTTGCCCTTCGCGCGCCCTGTAAGGATCGCGACCTCGACGCCCGTTGGCGCGGCCATCTTGCGCAAAGTCTCAAAGTGCTGGCGCGCAAGAATTTCGGTTGGAGCAAGCATCGCGGCCTGTTTGCCCGCCTCAACCGCAACCAGCATCGACGCGAGCGCCACCACCGTCTTACCCGCGCCCACATCGCCTTGCAGCAGGCGCAGCATCGGCGCCTCTTGCTGCAAATCGCCTTCGATCTCGTCAATTGATCGTTTCTGCGCTCCCGTCATTTCAAACGGCAGGTCGAGCTTCGCGCGCAGGCTGCCATCACCGGCCAGAGCCTGTCCCTTACGCCGCCGTCCCTCGGCTTTCACCAAAATGAGCGCGAGACTGTTGGCGAGCAGCTCGTCATAGGCCAGCCTGTCCCGCGCCCGCTCGTTCAAATCCTTATGCGCCAGATGCAGGGCATCGCGCCATGCGGGCCAGCCGGAGCTTTCAAACTGCCCCGGCTCGATCCATTCCGGCAGTTCGGGAAGGCGCTCGAGCGATTGCGCGGTGAGCGAGGCTACACGCGGCTGGGTCAGCCCCTCGGACAGGCGATAAACCGGCTCGTTAAGCCGTGCGAGATGCGCCGCGCTGTCCTTCTCGATATGATCGGGATGGACGATTTGCAGCATGTCGCCATACCGGTCGAGCCGACCCGCCACCCAGCGTTTCTCCCCCACCGGAAGCTGTTTCTTCGCCGTATAGGATGCGCGCCCGAAATAGGTCAGCGAACAGATATTGCCCGCATCGTCCGCTGCCACAACGTTGTATGGCCCGCGCCCCGGATTGCGGCTGGCGCGGTGCTCGGTCGGGGTCAGGCCGATAATAACCTGCTCGCCTTCGCTGCCTTCATCCAGATCATTGATCACGCGCCGCGTCACAAACCGTTCCGGTAGGTGATAGGCGAGGTCCTTCACCCGTGTCAGGCCGAGCTTCTCTAACGGCTTCATCATCTTCGGCCCGACCCCATCAAGGTCGCGGGCTTCGATAAACAGCGGATTGAGTGCCTCTGGACGCATGGCTTCACTCTATACCGTCTTGAACGCGAAAGCCGAGTGCCTTACTTGGCGCGGCATGACGGATATGCCCACATTCGAAGCCCGCCTGGCCAGAGCCAAGTTCCGCGCATGGCATCGCGGCACGCGCGAAGCCGATTATATGATCGGCGGTTTCTTCGATCGCTATTCGGCGGAATGGGATGTTCTCACGCTGGAATGGTTCGAAGACCTGCTGGCCGAAGATGACGTGGACGTGATGGCATGGGCCCTGAAAACCGCGCCCGTTCCGGAGAAGTTCCAGGGCGAGCAGATCGAAAAGATGCAGGCGCTCGACTACGTCGATATCCCGCGCTAAGCCGCGCTTCCTTTTGCATCTAATCACTGTGGCGGGGAACGCCTGCCCCTCCCGACCTTTGACTGAACAGATATGCCCGATCTGAACCGCATTCTGGCGGCGGAGACTCCGCTGACCCTATCGTCGCTGCCGCGCGGCGCGGTTCCGCTGATCTTGGGCGATCTCGCACGGGCGGCAAAGCAACGTGCAGTCTTTATTGCTCCCGATGATGCGTCGATGAAAGCAGTGGCTGAAGCCGCACGCTATTTCGCCCCCGAGGTAGAAGTGCTGGAACTGCCGGCATGGGATTGTCTGCCTTATGACCGCGCATCGCCTGCGCTTTCGGTCAGCGCGGCGCGGCTGTCTGCTCTGTTCAAATTGCAGCACCCGTCCGGTAGATCACAATTGCTTGTGACAACCGTGAACGCGGCGTTGCAGCGCGTGCTCACCCCGTTCCGCATTCGTGAGAGCGTGCGTCAGTTCAAACCCGGCACAACTATCGGACACAACACGCTTTCTGCGCTGCTCACCCGTCAGGGATATTCGCGGACAGACACCGTGATCGACCACGGCGAATTTGCCGTGCGCGGGTCGATTGTCGATATTTTCCCATCGTCGCTCGAATCCGGTCTGCGGCTCGATTTCTTCGGGGACGAACTGGAAAGCCTGCGCTTGTTCGATCCGAGCACTCAGCGCAGCATCGGACGGTTGGATTCGCACCTGCTGCTGCCTGCTTCGGAAGCTTTGATCGATGATGAGAGCATCAAGCGTTTCCGCTCGCGCTACCGCGAGATGTTCGGCGCGGCGGCAACGCAGGACCCGCTCTATGAAGCGGTCAGCGACGGGCGTCGGCTTGCGGGCATGGAGCACTGGCTCCCACTGTTCGAAGAGCGCCTTTCGACCATCTTTGATCACCTTGCCGACAATGATTTGGTCGTGATCGATCAGGCCGCGATTGGCGCAGGCGATGAACGCATCACCGACATTGTCGACTACCACAAACAGCGCGAGCGCATCGCGGGCGAAAAAGCAGGCAGTTACCGCCCGATTGATCCGACCGCGCTCTATCTGGGCAAGGAGGAGTTTGAGGCCGCGATTGCCTCTGCGCCCGCCCACCGCGCCAGCATCTTTGCCGCACCGGAAAGCGGCGCAAATATCGATTTCGGCTTCAAAGCAGCGCGTGATTTTACGCCGGAGCGCGGGCGCGGCGACAATGTCTACGACGCCGCTGCAAAGCACTTCAAAGATATCGCAAAATCGGGTCGCAAGCCTTTGCTCGCGGCATACTCGACCGGTAGCCGTGCTCGCATAGCCTCCATCCTGTCCGAAGCGGGCTGTGAGAGCGTAGAGGCGGATACATGGCAGGAAGCTCTTGGCCTCGCCGCCAAGGGCAAAACCGCCGCCATGGTGCTTCCGCTAGAAGCGGGCTTCGCCAATGAGACCCTAGAAATCCTGACCGAACAGGATGTGTTGGGTGACCGGCTCGTCCGCCGCAAGAAAAAGCGCAAGGATTCCGATGCGTTTCTGGCCGAGTTGCAGGCTCTCACCCGCGGCGATCTGGTCGTCCATGTCGAACACGGCATCGGCAAATATCTTGGCCTCGAACCAGTCCCCGTGGGCAAAAGCCAACACGATTGTGTGCAGCTGGAATATAAGGGCGGCGACAAGCTGTTTATTCCGGTCGAGAACATTGACGTCCTCAGCCGCTATGGCTCTTCCGAAGAGGCCGTTATGCTTGACCGCCTCGGCGGCGAAGCATGGCAGAAACGCCGCGCCAAGCTGAAAGAGCGCATCACCGCCATCGCCGGCGAATTGATGAAGGTCGCGGCAGAGCGCGCACTCAAAAAAGCCCCGATCTTCGAAGCCGAGGAAGCCGGATACAACCAGTTCGTCGACCGTTTCCCATGGGAAGAGACCGACGATCAGGACGCGGCAATTACCGACGTTTTGCGCGACCTGGAAAGCGGCAAGCCAATGGACCGGCTCGTTTGCGGCGATGTCGGCTTTGGCAAAACAGAGGTCGCCCTGCGCGCCGCATTTGTCGCCGCAATGAGCGGGCAGCAGGTCGCCATCGTCGCCCCGACCACTCTGCTAGCCCGCCAGCATTACCAGAGCTTTTCCGAACGCTTTGCCGGCTTCCCGCTCAAGGTCGGACGCCTATCGCGTCTCGTCTCCTCCAAGGAAATCACCGAAACCCGCGAAGGCTTGGCCAGCGGCGATATCGACATTGTTGTCGGCACCCATGCGATCCTTTCCAAGTCGACCGAGTTTGCAAATCTCGGCCTTGTGATCGTGGACGAAGAGCAGCGCTTTGGCGTGACGCACAAGGAGAAGTTGAAACAGCTGCGTTCTGACGTGCATATGCTGACGCTCACCGCGACGCCAATCCCGCGCACGCTGCAAATGGCGATGACGGGTCTGCGCGAGCTTTCCACGATCCAGACCCCTCCGGTCGACCGCCTTGCGGTGCGCACATACGTGATGGAGTGGGACGATATGGTGATGCGCGAGGCTTTGCTGCGCGAACACCATCGCGGCGGGCAGAGCTTTATCGTCGTCCCGCGCATCTCCGACATGGCCGATGTCGAGGAATGGCTGCGCGAGAATGTGCCCGAAGTAAAACCGATCTCCGCGCACGGCCAAATGGGTGCTGGCGAGATCGAAGAGCGCATGAGCGCGTTTTACGAGGGCAAATACGAAGTCCTGCTATCGACGACCATCGTGGAAAGCGGCCTCGATCTGCCGAGCGCGAACACCATCATCATCCACCGTGCAGACCGCTTTGGCCTTGCGCAACTGTATCAATTGCGCGGGCGTGTGGGCCGGTCAAAACTGCGCGCTTACGCGTATCTGTCTTATGAGAAAGACGTGCAGCTTTCCGAGATTGCAGAGAAACGCCTCAAAGTGCTCGGCGACCTCGACAGTCTGGGTGCAGGCTTCCAGCTGGCGAGCCACGATCTCGACATTCGCGGCGCTGGCAATCTGCTGGGTGACGAGCAATCGGGCCATATTCGCGAGGTCGGCTTCGAGCTGTACCAATCCATGCTCGAAGACGCGATCCTCGCCGCGAAGGCTGGCGAAATGGGACTGGAAGCCGCGAAGGATAAAGTCTCACCGCAGATCACCGTCGATGCGCCGATCATGATTCCAGAGGAATATGTGCCCGATCTCGCGGTGCGCATGGCGCTCTATCGCCGCCTCAACCAAGCGCAGGACAAAGCCGAGATCGAGAGCCTAGCCGCTGAAATGATCGACCGATTTGGCGATCTGCCATCGCCGACCAAGAATCTGATCCGTCTGATCGAGATCAAGCATCAGGCGATCACCGCCAACATTGCCAAGGTTGATGTCGGCGCGCGCGGCACATTGGTGACATTCCACAATGATGACTTCCCAGATGGTCCGGGCCTTATCGCCTATGTTGATCGGCTCGCCGGAACAGCGAAGCTGCGCCCGGACATGAAGCTCGTCATCAACCGCGCATGGAGCGATCCGGAAAGCCGCCTCAACGGTTTGTTCCAGCTGACCAAGGGCTTGAGCGGGATTGTGAAGAAGGCGGCGAAAAGGAAGTAAAACTCTCTTGCGCTCGCGCAGGCATGCCTACACTCTGGTTCAAATCATTGAGGCTGAAGAGTGAGACGGCGCAGCGATGTATTATATCGAATTCTTCGCCTTTCGCGATGAACCAAATGTCGCCACGCTAGAGGCAATCGACTGGCTTACTGGTTGGCGATTGTTCGAACAGGTCGACACAGAAGCATGGTATCTTGAAGGTCCGAGCAACGAAGATGGCATAACGTTCTTCGAGCAGCTTCAAACAAGCAGCAAGCCAAAAGCCAGAAAAATTGCGTCGCTATCCAGTAGAATTCTGGACCGGATCATTGAAGAGGGCGGCGACAAAAACCTTTTTGATGAACTGACCTTCCTTCAATGCGGGGTTTTAAGCGCGAAATTGGAGCAACCGATTATCCATGTCGGCGGCAATGACGAAGGCTACGACAGCTTTATCGAATTCGACAGCGGCAAATTGGTTGGTGCGAAATGCGAAATTGATTGGGATCGCGCGCTCGTCATCGATCAAGACGGCGCCATGCATGTCGAACGCTTTTACCCGGAAGGAACCGACCCAGATACGGCCAAACCAAGATATGCGCACGACATAGCCACGCGAGGAACCGCCGCGTTCTTCGGCGCAGAAACGTGGCTCATCTCATCTGACCCGTATGATTTCAAACAATCCAATTTCCGGCTCATCGCCGAAAAAGGCAAAGCACCGCCCAAGATCGAGCACCTTTCCGATGTGCTCTATAAGCGGCTTGGTCCATCGCCGAAGATCGGCGTAATTTTAGCGGAAATAGAAGGTTATGTGGATGCCGCTCTCTCCGTTGAGCTCATCAGCGCCGAGAACGAGGCACGGTTTAAGGCCGATGAGGTCACAGGTGGCATGAGCATCTACGCGAGCAATGCTCATAGAGAGACCAAAGGTTTTCAATTGATGAGGCACAATCAGCTCAAGGCATTCTTGATCGACCTGTCTTCATACACGCAGGCTTTGCGACCAAAGCCCGAGTTTCGACGAAAAGACTCCAACCTTCCGGGTGTTCGCAGCAGCCTCTCAATGCGCTGGCGGACAATCAAATTGGCAGCGAAGTTTCTCGGATAGCCACAGCCGGTATCAGCTATCCTATCTTTTACCCATGCCCGCGCCCGCGCGCTGTTTTTGCCAGTTCCAGCACCTGATCGCTCTTCATCGGCTGCGCCCGCAGGAAGCCCTGCCAGTATTCGCACCCTTCGGAGATAATCGCGGCGCGTTGGATCTCGCTTTCGATCCCCTCGGCATAGATATCGAGTTCAAGCGCGCGGGCAAGCGCGATAATCGCGCGTAGCACCGCCAGTGCTTTCGGGTCACCGGGCACGCCGTCGACCATAATCTTGTCGAGCTTTATCGCGTCCAGCGGCAATTCGCGCAAATACCGGAAATTGCAAAAACCAGCACCAAAATCATCAAGAGCCGTGCGGAAACCAAGCTTTCGCAAAGCGCCCAAGGCTTCGCTAGCCTGTTTCAGATTGCGCAGCAGCAAATCTTCGGTGATCTCAAGCATCAAACGGGTCGGTTCGATTTCGCTTTGCCCGATCAATTCCGCAAAATCGGCGGCAAAGCGCGGATCGCCCATTTCTTCGGGTGTGATATTGAGCGACAGGCTCAATTCATCGGGCCACGCCGCCGCGTCCTGCAACGCGCGGGCGACCACATGCCGTGACAAAGGCGCAACCAGAGCAGCCCGCTCTGCAATGGCGAACAGGTCGCGCGCGCCAATCTCACCAAGCGTGGGATGCTGCCAGCGCGCCAACGCCTCTGCGCCCACAACCGCGCCGGTGCTGCCGGAAAACTGTGGCTGAAACAGAACCTCAATCTCTTCCCGATCCAGCGCACGCAACAAATCGCTGTCGAGTGCAGATTCCTTCACGCCCGGGAAAGAGCCTCTGGTCGGCTCCCGAAGCGAGTGGGTCAAAGAAGTAGGGTTCGATTTCATTCCGCGCCTTTAACGAGACTTATGTCCGAAAGCTTACACCAATTGCAATCCGACCGAAATTGGAACATCAGGATAACTGACTACGTCGTTTGGGTTCGCAGCGGCGCGTCAACTTGTGAATGCCGGATTGGCATTGCGGCTGAGAGGGTCTGAATACGGCTATGACTACTGCGACCAATGGCGCGACCAATGGACTCACCAACCCGTTTGCCAGAATGGCTCTCCTCGCGTCGGAAACACCGCGAGCGCAGGAAGCGTATCATGCTCTATTGGGCCAGACCGATTGGGTCCCGATTGAAGAGGCCGATGTGGTCGTCGTGCTGGGCGGTGACGGCTTCATGCTGCAAACGCTGCACGGCATGCTCGACGCCGGGCGGATTGTGCCAGCATACGGGATGAACCTTGGCACAGTTGGGTTTCTGATGAACCGCTATGACAAGCGCGCGGTAATCGCCAATCGCCTTGCCAAAGCGCACCGGAAAAGCATCGCACCTCTGCGGATGGAAGCCGTGTTGCAGGATGGCGAGACGCAAGTGCTGTGCGCGATCAACGAGGTGTCCCTGCTGCGTGAGACGCGCCAAACAGCGAAGATTGAGATCACCGTCGGCAGCCGTGTCCGCATCAAGGAATTGGTGGGAGATGGCGTATTGGTCGCCACGCCCGCTGGCTCTACCGCGTATAATTTCTCTGCCAATGGCCCGATCCTGCCACTCGACAGCGAGCTGCTCGCGCTAACCCCGATCAGCCCGTTCCGCCCACGCCGGTGGCGCGGTGCCATTCTGCCTGACGGGATGCGGATCAAACTGCGCGTGTTGGACCCGGATAAGCGCCCCGTCGCGGCGGTGGCGGACCAAAAGGAACTTCGCGACATCCACGAAGTCACTCTGGAAATTGCCCGCGATACAGAACTGGAATTGCTATTCGACCCCGGCCAGTCGCTGGAAGAACGGATCGTTTCAGAGCAATTTGTGACTGATTAGGCTTTTTCGCGCCAAACCCTCTTGCAAAGAAATCCGCACCCCCATATAGGCGCTGCTCGCACCGGAGAGACATCCCGGTGACATGTTCCCCGATAGCTCAGCGGTAGAGTAGGTGACTGTTAATCACTTGGTCGTTGGTTCGAATCCAACTCGGGGAGCCATTTTCTTACATTGATGGATGTTCGGATGGCTTCATTGCCACACCAACAACCTCGCCCCCACAACCAGCACCAGCGCCGCGGTTAGCCATCTGATCCAGCGTTTGGGCAGCACTTTCACCGCCATCAGGCTGCCGATCTGGCCGCCGATTGCGACTGCGATTAGCAGCGGCAGCGCTGCGCCGATTGCGCCGCCGAACGCGCCGGGGCCTTGCTTGATAAGCTGGCCGATCAAACCGAACATCGAATTGACGAGGATAAACAGGCTGGCCGTCGCCGCGATAGCGCGGGCGTCTTTCCAGCGGGTGAGGTGGAGCAAGGGCGCAAGGAATATCCCGCCGCCGATGCCAACCACTCCGGCGAGAAAGCCCAGCGGAGCGGCGATAATCGGCATGTACCGTGCAAGCGGACTTGGTACGTCAATGTTACCTTCGCTGATCGGGGTAAGCATCGTCACCGCTGTCAGCACGAGGCTCGCGCCAAGCAGCAGCATAAAGCTCGCCTGATCAATCGGGATCAAACCGCCAATCAAAGCTGCCGGAGCTGCAAGCGCAGTCATCAAAATCGCACCGCGCCACGGGATCAAACCCGCGCGTGCGAACCGCAGCGTAGCGCCTGCGACCACCACGATATTGCAAGCCAGCGCCACCATCGGCAGCAGCCGGTAATCGAGACCCGAAATGGCCAGCAGCGCGGCATAGGTTGACCCGCCGCCGAACCCGACGCTCGCATAGAGCAGCGCGGTGATCAGAAAGGCGAGCGCCAATAGCGCCGGAACCGCTCCGATCATGGCCGCACCGCCCCTCTACCGCCCTATTCTGCGTTCAGCTTTGCACCTTCTGTCTTCGCTGCCCCATGGCAATGCTTGTACTTGTTGCCGCTGCCGCATGGGCACGGCGCATTGCGGCTCACATTGAGGTTTGCGTAGGGGTTATCCGTGTTCGAACCGCCCGGACCAGACGCCGCGCGAGGTGAGCCCGCGAGTGAACCGAACAATTCAGGGCGCTCGGCCGAACCATCGCCGTCATTGGAATTGTCGAGGCCCGTCAGCGGATCGATATGACCGGTCAGGAAGTCCGGCAAATCAGGCAGAGCCTCGGTTTGCGGCTGAGCGATTTGTAGTTCCGATTTGAACAGGATCTTCGTCACTTCTTCACGCAGCGTGTCGAGCATCGATTCGAACAGACCGAAGGCCTCTTGCTTGTATTCGTTGATCGGCTGCTTCTGCGCGATGCTGCGCATCCAGATGACCTGACGCAGCGCATCGAGCGTCGCGAGGTGTTCTTTCCAGTGGAAGTCCAACTGGCGCAACAGCACGTCTTTTTCGACCAGACGCCAGATTGCCGGATCATTCTTGGCAACCTTTTCTTCCATCAGTTGATCGGTCTGGGTGCGCAGACGCTCTTCGAAGATTTCAGGTTCGACCTGATCCTCACCAACCCACTCGTCGAAGGGCAGTTTCAGGCCAAACACTTCTTCGACTTTCTCGGTCAGACCTTCGATATCCCACTGCTCCGGATAGGAGCCCGGAGGACAGGATGCCGCGATGATCGAATTGATCGAATCGTGGCGCATATCGACCACAACATCATCAACCGTTTCGGATTCCATGATCTCGCCGCGCTGCTCGTAGATCACCTTACGCTGATCGTTCATCACGTCATCGTATTGAACAACCTGCTTACGCGTATCATAATTGCGCGCCTCGACCTTTTTCTGAGCGGTCTCGATGGCTTTGGATAGCCATTTAGACCCAATTGCCTCGCCGTCTTCGAGGTTGGAATTCATCATCTTGGAGAACAGCGTGTCCGGGCCAAAGATGCGCAGCAGATCGTCTTCAAGACATAGGTAAAAGCGCGACAGGCCGGGATCACCCTGACGGCCAGAACGACCGCGCAGCTGGTTATCGATCCGGCGGCTTTCATGGCGTTCCGTGCCGAGGACGAACAAGCCGCCCGCGTCGAGCACCTTCTGGCGCTCTTCGGCTACTTCTTCTTTCAGTTTGGCGATGGCCGCGTCTTTCTCTGGGCCGTCTTCCATCGCGCCGCATTCGTCTTCGATGCGGAAATCGAGGTTACCGCCAAGCTGAATATCGGTGCCGCGTCCCGCCATGTTGGTGGCGATGGTCACTGCACCCAAACGGCCCGCCTGCGCGACAATATGCGCTTCGCGCTCGTGCTGGCGCGCGTTCAGAATTTCGTGCTTCACGCCTTCTTTGTCGAGGAACTGGCTGAGAAGTTCGGATTTCTCGATTGAAACCGTACCGACCAGGATCGGCTGACCGATCTCGTTCTTCTCTTTGATACCCTTCGCGATGGCCGCGAATTTATCCATCGTGTTTTTGTAGAATTCGTCTTCTTCGTCGATGCGCTGCACCGGCTTGTTAGTCGGAATTTCGACGCAGTTGACGCTATAGATGTCCCAGAATTCCGCTGCTTCGGTCGCGGCTGTACCGGTCATGCCGGACAGTTTCGGGTACATCCGGAAATAGTTCTGGAATGTGATCGAAGCCATCGTCTGGTTTTCTGGCTCGATCTTGACGCCTTCTTTCGCTTCAACCGCCTGATGCAGACCGTTTGACCAACGCCGACCGTCCATCATGCGGCCGGTAAACTCGTCGATGATCACTACCTTGTCGTCCTTCACGATGTAATTGTCATCGCGCTTGAACATGTGAACGGCTTTGAGAGCCTGATCGAGGTGGTGCACAACCTGTGTGTTCTCGACGTCGTAAAGGTTATCGGTTTCGAGCAGACCTTTTTCGATCAGCAGCTTTTCTGTGTTCTCCAGACCGTCTTCGGTCAGCTGAATGTTCTTGGCTTTCTCGTCCTTCTCGTACCAGTCTTCTGGAATCTCTTTCGCGACCTCATCCAGTTTCACATAGAGATCGGACTTGTCCTCGGTCGGGCCGGAGATAATCAGCGGCGTCCGCGCCTCGTCGATCAGGATCGAATCAACCTCATCGACAATCGCGAAATTGAACGGGCGCTGCACCATCTGGCTGCGCTCATGCTTCATATTGTCGCGGAGATAATCGAAACCGTATTCGTTGTTTGTGCCGTATGTGATGTCGGCATTGTAGGCGTCACGTTTAGACATCTCGTCCATGTTGGGCACGACCACGCCAACCGTCAGGCCCATCCATTCATACAGCTGGCCCATCCATTCTGCGTCGCGCGAAGCGAGGTAATCGTTGACGGTCACGACGTGCACGCCCTTGCCCTCGATAGCGTTGAGATAAACCGCCAGCGTCGCCATCAGGGTTTTACCCTCACCGGTGCGCATTTCGGCAATTTCACCGCGATGGAGCACGATGCCGCCGATCAGCTGAACGTCGAAGTGGCGCATTCCAAACACGCGGGTCGACGCCTCGCGAATAGTCGCGAAGGCTTCCGGCATGATCTCATCAAGCGTGCTGCCCGCGTCGAGAAGCCCGCGGAACTTGTCGGTTTGCCCTCGCAATTCGTCATCGGAAAGCGCCTGAAGCTGCGGCTCAAGCGCGTTGATTTCGTTGACGATTTTGCCGACGGATTTGATGTAGCGGTCGTTGGATGAACCAAAGACCGATTTCATGAGCGTTTCAAACATGAGAGGTATGCCTTAAAATGGATGCAGCCCGCGCTATGAGGCCAATGCAATTTGGAAAAATGTGTGCGGAGTGTTGCGCAGCCAGCCGTGGCGCGCGGAAAATCAGTGAGATCGCGTCGCCCTATTCGTAGGCGCGATCAATTCCCATAAGAACCGGCACGCGCATCGAACGCGGCATCGGCATTGGCTTCTTCTTGACGCAGTCTTTCTTACGATCCGCAGTCTTACCGGGCTCACGCTTGTGCTGAGCCTGACGATCGACAGCGGCGCTTTCGGCAGTCGCAGAAACGCTTGCATTGCAAGGAGAAGTCGGGTGGGCATAGGACGCGCTGGCTGCACCGCCGAGAGCGGCGAGGCCAGAAAGCATGGCCAGAAAGGCAAATAGCTTACGCGTCATAGGCACCCTAGATAGGCTCATTGAGGTTAAACGTCCACAGTGTTGGTATTTGCTTCGGTGAACATTTTGCCTGCTCTATTCCTCAATCGTTTCAGCTTTCACAATAACCTGCAATTCGACGCGTTTTGAAATTGGGTTACCATTTTCGTCGCGGTACACCGCGCGAGCAGGGCGATTGATGCCCGGGCATGGCTCTCGATCGAATGTTCGGCGCATGCGTTCAGATACTTCGCCGCTGATCTCTATCACCTCACAATCCCTGGAAACTCCATCTTTTCCGACGACGAAAGCGACATGGATTGTCGCTGTTCCGGGGAATTCCGGTTCTCGCTTATTCCAAATCTGTCGGTCACGATATGTTGCTTCAACTGGCACCCCGGTCTCGTCTGTTCCGGGTTCAAACTTTCCGCGCGCAACGGCGGTTTCGCATGTCTTTGCATCAAGCGCTGCATAGCCAGAGCTTTCAAGTACTCTGCATGAGGTCGCATCGCCTGATGTGTTGACCGTTACCTCAAATTCGACCGTTCCTTCTTCATCGGCGACCCACGACGCCGGAGGGTAATCAGCTGGCTTGGCATCTAGCAGGGAATAATCGATCAACCGTGGCCGAGTGATCCGCTCTTTGTCTTTTCCATCATAGGGAGCAGCAATCGGAGCGACGGAAATCGGGGGCGGAGCAGGAGGACGCCGCAATTCCATCGCGTCCTTAGCAGCATCTTCGACAGCCTCCGCTGCGGCCTCAACCGCTGCCTCGGCTGTTTGCGCATAAAGTTGCGTGGACGTCATAAGACCAAAGGCGAACACAGGTAGCAAAAGTTGTTTCATAACAAAGTTGTTACACCCCGCGGCTGTGCTTGCAAAGGCCGACGCCGCGCATGCTGCACGGCGAATGTGTGTCCATAAGCCGGATTGCGATATGGTGTGATCCTGATTAGTGCGGCCCGCATGGATCTGACCACTTCCCCGCTCGCTCTGCCCTTCCCCGAAATGCCGCCCATTGCAGGCGTTACCCTGCGCGTTGCGCGTGCGCGGTATAAGGAATGGGACCGCTGCGATCTGACCTTTGTCGAACTTTCCGAAGGGACGTCTGTCGCAGGAGTTTTCACGCAAAGCGCCTGCGCTTCAACCGAAGTTGAATTGGGCCGCAAGCAATTGGACGGCGGCACTGCACGCGCTTTGATCGTGAACGCGGGCAACTCGAACGCATTCACCGGCTATCGCGGCGCAGAAGCGGTCGAGCAAATCATGGCGCAAGTCAGCGACGGAATCAGCTGCGGGCCGGAGCAGGTCTTCGTGTCTTCGACCGGTGTGATCGGTGTCCCCCTGCCGAAAGACCGCGCCCGCGAAGGCGTCGCCTCGGTGCTTTCTGCCGAGCCATGCGGATGGGAGGATGCAGCCAATGCCATCGCCACGACGGACACATTCGCAAAAGGCGCTCACGCTTCTGCCATGATCGGCGAAACCCGCGTCGAATTATGCGGGATCATCAAAGGCAGCGGCATGATCGCGCCTGACATGGCGACCATGCTCGGCTACATCTTCACCGACGCCAATGTCGCGCCTGCATTTCTCCAAGAAATCCTGAACGATGCGAACGCCAAGACATACAGCTGCATCACGGTCGATGGGGACACGTCGACAAGCGACACTGTGCTTGCTTTTGCGACCGGCAAAGCGGGACACGCGCGGATCGAAAGCTGGGGCAGCCCCGGCGCGGACGCTTTCGCAGCGGCTTTGACGGACGTCTGCCGTCAGCTGGCGCAATTGGTGGTGCGAGACGGTGAAGGCGCGAGCAAGTTCATTGCCGTGCGTGTCTCTGGTGCAGTCAGCGATGAAAGCGCCCGCCGTGTTGGTTTGGCAGTCGCCAACTCCCCGCTCGTCAAAACCGCCATTGCCGGAGAGGATGCCAATTGGGGCCGCGTGGTTATGGCTGTCGGCAAGGCGGGCGAGCCAGCGGACCGTGACAGGCTTTCCATCGCATTCGGAGGCGTATGGGCCGCGCGAAACGGCGTGCCCGTAGATGATTACGACGAGGCACCCGTTGCAGAACACCTCAAAGGAGAGGACATCGATCTCGCCATCGAGCTCGGCATGGGCAATGGCCGTGCCACGGTTTGGACCTGCGATCTCACCCACGGCTATATCTCGATCAACGCGGATTACCGGAGCTGAAATGAGCGAACTTTCCGCTTTGGACGCCGAACTGCGCGATCTGTTCCGTTTCGCGGCGGAGCGGAGCATGCTGCCGCGCTTCCGTGCGCTTGCGGATGACGAAATCGAGATGAAGGGCGAAGATGACCCCGTCACGGTCGTGGATCGCGAAGTGGAAAGCTTCCTGACCGACGCGCTGACAAAGCTGGCGCCCGGAGTTGCGGTTGTAGGGGAAGAAGCGGTGCACGCCGACAAAACTGTGCTCGATCAACTGTCGGAGCAATGCTGGATCATCGACCCACTGGATGGCACCGCCAACTTTACCGAGGGCAAAGAACCGTTCGGGATCATTGTCGCGCTGGCCGATGCAGGCAAAGCCATTGCTGGATGGCTCTATGACCCGATCACTGACCGCCTATGTCACGCGAAAGCTGGCGAAGGCGCGTTCATTAATGGCGAGCAAATTTGCGCGCAAACCACTGGCTCTGATCCGCAAATTGCGGCCATTGCGCGCGGCTTTCTGAATGAGGAGCAAAACGCCGAAGTCGATGCGAAGATCGCCCCGCATTATTCGCTGGTCGACATACCGCGCTGCGCCGCCGAGCAATATCCACGCCTCGCGCTTGGCCAGAACGACATCTCAACCTTTGAGCGCACCCTTGCATGGGATCACGCCGCAGGCATATTGTGGCTGAATGAAGCAGGGGGAAAAGCCGCACGCCCGGATGGCAGCGAATACCGCGTCGACGAGCACGAAAAAACCGGACTGGTTGGTGCGTGCAGCCCGGCTATTTGGGATGAATTTGTCGGACGGATGTAGCACCCGCCCAATCAAATTATGGCTCAAATTTCGCTTTCAAGCCACTCTTTAAGCTGGCTTTTTGGAGCAGCGCCGACTTTACGAGCCACCGCTTCACCATTTTTGAACAACACCATCAGCGGGATCGACTGAACGCCCATTTCCGCCGGAGTGCCGGTGTTTTCCATGATGTCCATCTTCGCGATGGTGACTTGCTCGCCCAGCTCGTCGCTGATTTCCTCAAGCGCCGGCGCGATCATTTTGCATGGCCCGCACCAATCCGCCCAGAAATCGACCAGCACGGGCTTATCGCTTTCGAGCACGTCGGTTTTGAAATTCTCGTCGGTCACATTGATGGTGGCCATGGTGTATCTCCTGTAATTTGGCTGCGTTCTATCTAGGCGGTTTTGGCGCTTACTCAATATCGAGCGGGGCAAAGCTTTGCTGCGTGTCCCCCAAATGATCCTTGTGCGCGGCGAGTGTAACCGCGGGAATTTCAATCAGCTGCGGCGTCTGGGTGTAGAGCACCGCGGCGCGAACCGCTTTGCCGGGGAAGATAGTTTCGAGCACAGCGGTGTATGCCGCCATCTGTTTGACCGTTGCGCGCGGGATTGCATCTGCATTGGCTGGTGGACGGCGAGTGGTCTTGAAATCGACAACAGTGACGCTGTCGTCGCTGACCAGCAGACGGTCCGCCGTACCGGTGATCACAGTCCCACCGACCGTCGCCGTTAGCGGTACTTCGGCAAGTGCATCGGGCGAGAATATGTTGGTGTAAGCATCTGTCTCGAGCACCTTTAGCGCGCTTTGGAGCATCTCATCACGCGTCTCTTGAGGCAGGTCATCACCCTGCCGCGCAAGCCATGCTGCACCAGCATCCGCGCGGTTATCGCTCGCAATATCGGGCAATCGCTCCAGCAGGCGGTGGATCAGAACGCCGCGCCGCGCAGCGACCTTTGCAGCATCGGGAGGCAATGGCGGATCGGCGGCAAGCTCTTCACCTGCTGAACTAGGGGCCAACGGACGCGGCGGCTTTGGTTCGGGCCCGATGTGTTTGGTTGCCCATTCTGGCAGCGTTGGTCGTTCGGTCACAGCAGTCACCACATCTGACGTAACCAGTGGTTCCGCCCGCTCTCCCCATTCGCGTCGCATGCCCCACAAGCCATCGGCGATCTCGTCGCCAGCAAACGCATTCTCCAGCCGCGCATACCAGCTGTCTTCATGCAGTCCGTTTTTCTCATCACGCGGCCCCAGCGAACCGCCTATGAATAGCGCCTCCTCTGCCCGGGTCATCGCCACATAGAGCAAACGCCAGTGTTCCTGCATGCTCGCCGCATCGGTAGCGGCTTCGGCTTCCTCGACCCGTCCACGCTTTTGCTCTTTGGCAAGCGAAGGAAGCGGAACTTTGCGCGCAGTTTCTGTGCCCAACTCCAGATCGGCCAGTTCCAGCTCACCGCCCTGCCCCGGCGCGCCCGTTGCATCGGCGAGGATCACGATGGGTGCCTGCAAACCTTTCGATCCGTGCACGGTCATCACCCGCACCTGGCCGCCAGCGCCATCGGCGTCGCGCTTCAAATCCTCGTTTGACGCATCAAACCATTCGATAAAGCCGACAAGGCTGGGCGTATGCGCGCTTTCAAAGGCGAACGCTGCGTTGACCAGTTCATCAATCGGATCATTCGCCTCCCGCCCGAGCCGCGCGATCAGCTTTTCACGGCCGCGCCATGGTCCGGTGAGCAACCACGCGAGCAAGGATTGCGGCGTTTGATAATCTGCGCGCGCCAGCAAGGATTTGAGCGTCTCGCAGCTCGCAGCGACCATTGGATCATCACTGCCCCGCAGATGTTTCCACAGTGACACGTTCTTTTCGCGCGGCACATGCGCAAGCAGATCATCCTGCGACCATCCGATGAGCGGCGAGGAGAGCAGGTTTGCAAGCGACAGATCGTCGAGCGGTTGCGTCGCAAAACGCAGCGCCGCCATTAGGTCTTTAACCGCGAGAGGCGCGCCAAGCCGCAACCGGTCGACACCAGCGACCGCCACGCCCTTTGCATGAAGCTTTGCGACAATCTGCGCGGCCAGAGCGCCGCGTTTGCGCACCAACACCATAATATCGCCAGCGCTCGCGTGTTTGCGGGGCTCGGATTTCGCCAGCACAAATGGCTCATCACCCTTCACCCAGCGGCGCACTTGCTCGGCGATCTTTTCCGCCAATAACGTATCGTGCGCAGGCAGCCAGTCGCGCTCTTCCGCGCCATCTTCCTCTAGAGCGCTGACCGAGGTGACGGGTTTCCATTGTGTGACAAGGCCTGGACGGGCCGCGCCGATATGGTCTAGCGGTGCTTCACCAAGTCCGAATTCTTCGTGACCGATCAGCGCGATCGCGCGATTGACGAAATCGAGGACCGGTTTGGATGTTCGGAAAGACCGGCCAAGATCGAGGTCTTGCCAACCGGGTGTGCGCCGCCCGTCGCGCAGTTCCGCTGCGCTTTCACGCGCATCTTGGATGGCTTTTGCGACCTTGCCCTTCGCTCGGGCGAAATTCTCCGGACTGGTGCCCTGAAACCCGAAGATCGCTTGCTTGTAATCGCCCACGGTAAAGATGGTGCGCAGTCTGTCTCCGCTCGCCCCGTCTCCGCTGAAGAAATCGTCGATTAGCGCATAAACGATGTCCCATTGTGCTTCGTTGGTGTCTTGTGCCTCGTCGATGAGGATGTGATCAAATTGCCTGTCCAACTTGTAGCGAATCCAGTCAGCGGTCACGCTGTCTTTCAGCAATACAGCTGCGCGGCGGATCAGATCGTCAAAGTCGAGCAAGCTCTCGCGCCGCTTCGCCTCCTGCCACCGAACAGCGAAGGCACGCCCAACTTCGAGCGCGGCGGTGAGAAATTCTGCCAGATCAAGCAACGCCTTACGCTCCTCGACCATCAGCACCGCTTGCGAGATCATCTCCTGACTATCGGCAAAACCGGGATCATTCTCACGCGGTTTTTTGATCTGAAGGCTGGGCGTCCCGTCCGCTTTCAGCAATGTGCCCTTGAAACGGCTAACCGCGTCGATCCGCGCCGCATGATTCAGCGTCAACCATTCGCGCAAAAAGGCGAGACATTTGTCTGCTGTCTTAGTCCCCCAGTCCTCCAGCGCCGGGATCATCGCGAGAAGGTGATCATCGGGGAATGTGTCTGGGCCGAGCCCTTCATACGCCCAACCCGCATCCGCATCAGATGGAATCTCCAACAGAGTCCGCACCCGAGCATCCATCGGCGACTGCCAAGCGGTCGGCCCTTCCCACATTTCCTCTGCCTTGGCGCAGCGCATCAGCCAATAATGCAGCGCGCCGGGGTCTTTGGCTGTTGTGAATAGCGTGACCGCATCGAGCACCCGCGTGTCGTTCGTCCGGCGTGCTTCGCTGAGCATTTCGGTCAACACATCGCGCGACAGCAATTCGCGGGTCCGATCCTCCATCGGCTGCGCGCCGGGTGGCAAGTTCGCCTCTTCGGGGAAGTTCGCAAGCAGCCACTGCGAAAACGCGTGGATTGTGTCGATGCGTAGCCCGCCACCGGGGCAATCGAGAACCTGCGCAAACAGAGTGCGGGCGCGCTCCTGCGTCTTCGGGCCAATATCCGCGCCAAGATCGCTTAGCTCTCCGGCAAGCTTGGTCGGATCAAGCCTGACCCAGCGCGCCAGCACCGCATTGATCCGCGTGGCCATCTCCGCCGCGCCGGCTTTGGTGAAGGTGAGGCACAGGATTTCTGAGGGATCGACGTCGGGCCGCAAAAGCAGGCGCAGCACGCGCGCCGACAGAACCTGCGTCTTACCCGTGCCCGCAGATGCGGACAGCCAGACATTGTCCTCTGGATTGGCCGCCGAAAGCTGCTCTCCGGCGAGCGGATAGACTTTGCCTTCTCCGCTCATGCGTCATCCTCCCCGTTGTCGGAGACAAGACCGATCTGCCATTCCTCCAGCCGCATCAGCTGATCATAGTCAGTGTAGCCGGGATAATCGGGGTTCTCTTTCGCAGTGAACGGCGCAGCACCCTTGATGTATTTGCTGATCGCTTCGCGCAGATAGCGTTCATGCTCATGCAGGAAGTCTTCAGGCAGCAAGCCGCTGCGTTTCCGACCCACTTTCATCGGCACATCAACAAAGCCGAACTCGCCCGCTTTCTTCGCCAAAGACCAATATTCAAATCCGGTCGCGTCTCCTGACAGCGGACCATTGTTGGTCTTAAACGCACCATGATCCGCAATCATGCCGAGCAGGCCGAGCTGCAACGCATATCCGGCCTCTACCTGAGAGGCGCTGGGCGGGCTGCCGGTCTTATAGTCGACAATGGCCAGCGTTCCGTCGGGCAAACGGTCGATCCTGTCGGGCTTGCCCATTACGCGGACGCCTTCGAACATCATCTCGCCCCAAACCTCGGTCGCGATAATCTCTCGCCCTTCCTTGGCGGCTTCATCAACCCACTCTTCAAACCGCTCCAAAGCGGCGCAAATGCGCGGACGCCAAAGTCCCCAGAACAGCGGGTGAACCTGCTTTTCGGTAAGTTGCTGCTCAGCAAACGGAACCAGCGCGAGATCTGGGTCTGTCACCCGAGCCTTGTGCCACGCTTCAAGAATGTCGTGCACCAACGTGCCGCGCAAAGCCGGATCGCCAAACGGATCGGCGGCGAGCGGATCGAGGCTCTTCAGTCCAAGGATTTCGCGCGCGTAAAATTGGTACGGATCACCCAGCAGTCGATCGAGCGCGGTCGCGCTGATCTTGACCTGCCTCTGCTGCTCGCTCGGCTTGGGCTTTGGCCGCGGATAGGACTCAACCTCCATAACCGGATCACGATCAAGCAGCGGCATCAGAGCAGGTATCGTCTCTTCGCGATGCTGCTCCGCCAGAGTCTCGCCTAGCAATGCCTCAGCCCTGAGCCAGAACCGTGACGCCAGTGTCGGTCCGTCTGTGTCACGCTGTGCTCTGCTGAGCACCACTTCCGGCGCGCCCAAAGCTCCAGCCAGATCGTGCGCGGATAGACCGATGCGAAACTCTGCGCCCGGCACACCAAGTGTGCGCAGAACGCCGGGCGCAAGCAACGGGTCGGCACCGGGTGGTTGCGGCCAACTGCCTTCGTTTAGGCCGCCGCAAATGATCAAATCAGCCCGCGCCATGCGGCTTTCGAGCAAACCATAGATATTGACGCGGGGATGTCCGCCATAAGGGGGCCGAACAGACACCGCATCCATGCAATCTCGCAGCACACCGGCGATGTCCGCAGGCGCGATGGCTGTTCCTTGGACGCGCGCATGGAGGCGCACATCTTCAACCATCGCAGACAAAGCGCGTCCGTCTTCGCGCGCCCACACTGCCTCGCCAGCGAGAGCCTCCGCCGCCGTTGTCAGAATATCAAGCGCGTCGGCCAGCCCAATTTCTTCGGCGGAAACCAGCAATGGCGTCAGGATAGCCTCGACGCCGTCCCACCACTCGCGAACATCGGCCTTGTCAGCGATAGTTCGCAGCGGCTCGAAACTAGGTGCTGGGGACGGACCGCGCAGCTTATATTCGAACTTCCGCAACGCATTTAGCCATGCGCGCCGCGCGTCTTCATCCTCACGCTGAACCAACGGATGCCCAAGTGCCGCGATCAAGGCGGCGGGTTCCAGACCGTCCGAGGCCAGAGCGGCAAGCAGTCCGAACAACCGCCCCGCCGGGGTCAATGACAGCGGCTTACCAGCCGTATCATCAGCAATGATATTCCACCGCTCAAGATGCTGAGTCACACGCCGGGCCAAAGAGCGATCAGCCGTCACAACCGCAATCCGCTTTTCGGGCTCATCCAGCTTCTGCCGGACCAGCATGGCAATCGCCTGTGCCTCTTCCTCACTCGTCGCCGTTGTCATCAATCGCACACCGGAGAGACGACGCTTGTCGGCCTCCATGCTGATCCACGATTGGCTGGCCTGTGGCGGCAGAAACAGCGAACTGATTGCATGGCTGCGCGCGGGCGGCGCTGCGCTATCGCCTTTGCGATGCCATTGCCGCACTTCGGCGCGGTTGATGCCCATACGCTGAAGCAGCAATTTGAGATGATATTGCGGGTGGGTGAGCGCGTCTTTCTTACCAAACACCTCGCCGCCCGGTTCGCTGGATGCTCCGGCACGGCCAAGCTCGTCCCAAGCTTCGCCGCTCATCGAAAGATCAAGATCAGGCAGAATAACTGCACCATTTGGAAGGTTAGCGATTGCGCGCAGCATCCGCGCCAGCGCTGGCGATGCGCTGGTCACGCCTGCGGCAACGATGGGATGCGCTGGCGAGTTGTCGCGCCATTTCTTGGCCGCCCGTTCGAACAGCATGTTGCGGCGCGTGGCAGCATCTACCCTGCCAAGTTCCTCCAGCCGCTGGCGCCAACGCCGCTCGACACGGGCGAACAGCCGTAAGGATTTGCGCCAATGCTCCGACAAATTATCAAGCATCTGCAACACTGGTTCGCCGAGCAATTCCTGCGGCGCGACGTCCTCAACCAGCAACCGATCCATCGCCTGAGCAATATCGCGAGCAAGGCGCAATCGCGCGGCTCCAGGCAATGCAACCAGACCTTCTGCCGCATTCTCTTCTTCAATCAAATTGGCAAGTTCCAGCCATCGCTGCGTCGGCTCAACGGCTGGCGGAATGTCACTCGCGCCAAGTGGGTCGAGCAAATTGCCCAGCGCTTCGTCAAGATCAAGATCGCCAACAGTGACCATGCGCGGCATCAACAAACCTGCTGCGCCCGAGTGGCGGATAAATGCCTCGGACAATGTCCGCGCCGCTCGTGAGCTTGGCACCAGCAGCGTCAGCCGAGCTAAGCCAAAACCGTCTTCGGAATATCGCGGCACCAGACCCGCCACCAGCGCATCGGCAAAGCCGCGGTGTGCCGCAATCGAGTAAACTTCGGGAGCCTGCGTCTCACCCACGCTTTAGCGCGTTTTCTGTCGGGCCGATTGCCTGCGGAGTGCCGACTTCAAACCATTGTCCGGTAAAGGCCGCACCAAACAGGCGGCCCTCCTCAATCGCACGGTTCCAGAGGATGTTGGTCGAGAATTTGCCTTCTGGTGCATCGCGCAAAAGGCGATGCGCGATCAGTTGAATGCCGGTGTAAATGAACGGCGCAATCCGGCCCGGCAGGCGGCGTGAAAGCTTGCCCGCGCCGTCCATATAGAAATCGCCCTGCCCGTTGAAATTCGCAGCTCTAGTGTGCGGCACCACAAGCAAAAGCGCATCCATCCGCTTCGGATCCCACTGCTCCGACAAATCGCGAAAGGCATCGCGCGGCCCGTCGAGCCAGATGTTGTCAGCGTTCAGACAAAAGAACGGATCGGGGAGATGCGGCTGCGCTCGAATAAGACCGCCACCGGTTTCCAGCAAAGCATCGCGCTCATCCGAAATCACGACTTTGGGCGCAGCCCTTTCAAGAACATGTGCCTCCAGCGCATCGGCCAAATAGTGAACATTCACCACCGCTTTGGCGATGCCATTTTCCGCCAATCGATCGAGGGCGTGATCGATCAGCGGCTTGCCCGCCACGCGCACCATCGGTTTGGGCTGACTGGCTGTCAGCGGACGCATACGTTTGCCCATGCCGGCCGCCATGACCATCGCGGTGTCGCTTGCTAGGCCATTGCCGTTCACGTGATCTTTCCTCCACCATTCTGGCGCAGCTCGGCTGGAATATTCTCCGTAAACCAATCGGCAACGGGCTTAAGCGCTGGGTGGGCCAGATCGCGCTCCATTGCGGCCCAGACACGCGGGATCATATCGAGATAACGCGGTTTGCCATCGCGTTTATATAGACGCGTGAAGATGCCGACGATCTTGGCGTTCCTTTGCGCACCAAGGCGCGCATAATCCGCTTCAAATTCGTCGCCCGCATCCGCCCGATCAAGGTATCGCTTCAGCATTGCAGCTTCCAGGGCTTCAGGCACGTCGCGGCGGGCATCCTGAAGCAGTGAAACAAGATCATAGGCAGGATGGCCGACCAATGCGTCCTGAAAATCGATCAGGCCCTGCGGAGCTTTGTCAGCCGGATCACCCAGAAGCATAATGTTTTCGGCATGATAGTCGCGCAGCACCGTCACTCCGGGGTTTTGGCGCGCGAGCATGGGAGCCAAAGCTTCCTCCCAAGCCGCATCATAAGCGGCTGCATCAACGGTCAATTCCTGCGCAGGCGCATACCATTCCGTGAGCAATCCGGTTTCTCGCCGATAGGTCGGCATGTCGTAAGCAGGAAAAGGCCCAGCTGGCCGCTTGTGAAGCTCAACCAACGCATCAATTGCGCCTTCATAGGCTGCCGTTTCGCGATCGGGATGATCATCGAGCCAATCGCGCATCCGGTCGTTGCCGAAATCCTCGATCAGCACCCAACCTTGAGGAGCGTCAGATGCGTAAATCTCAGGTGCGCGCAGGCCTTCGCTTGAAAGCCATTCAGCGACATTGAGAAAGGGCACCGGGTCTTCGTGCGGCGGCGGGGCGTGCATAAGCATCGCGCCAGTCCCGTCTCCGCCGCGAAGCCGGAAGTAACGGCGGAAAGAGGCATCGCCCGGAATCGGGTCGATATCGGCATTGCCCCAGCCCGCTTTTGCCAGAAATTCGTGTAGCCCGTCAGGAAGTTCGCTCATGGCATCCGTCCTAGCCAATCGGCACCCGCGCGGGCAATCGCAATTCGGCCTGAACCGGCGGTTTCCAACAGGATCGAAAGGCAAGCGGGCTCATGCGCAAATCCGCCCGCATGATCGGGCCATTCGGCAATCATGGCTGCGCCTTCGCGATAATCATCAAGCCCGATTTCCTCCACTTCGGCTGGGTCATTCAAGCGGTAGAAATCGGCATGAACCACAGGCACACGGAGCGGCGGCGCATCGTAGGTTTCGATGATTGTGAAGGTAGGCGAAGGAACCTCCTGCTCGTAACCAAGCGCCGCGATAATGGCGCGGGCGAGCGTCGTTTTACCCGCGCCCAATCCGCCTTCGAGTTCGATTACATCTTCGGGCCGGAGCACTTCAGCCAATTGCGCACCAAACGCGTCCATCGCGGCCAGGTCTGGTAGCTCGTATTGCTTGGTCTGACTCACGGCAGGTGGATGATCGCGGTCGTGCCCACGCCTTCCTCGCTGGTGATTTCCAGCAATCCGCCATGTGCGGCGACCAATTGCCGCGCCAACGGGATGCCGAGCCCTGTGCGCTTTTCGGTGTCGCTATCTTCCGCTGAACGTCCTCCATCGAGAGCCCGTTCAAGTTCATCCGACGCCATGCCGGCGCCGTTGTCGGAGATCACAAAACTTGTGCTCCATTCACCTTCGGGATCGGGTTTAAGGATTTCGATCAAGATATGGCCATCTGGTCCGGTCCCGCTGATCGCATTGTCGAGCAGATTGCCAACGGCACGGCCCAACTGGCGCGGATCGATATCAACCTTGCGCCCGCGCTTGCCTTTCAAATCCAGGCCGAGCTGGGCTTTGATGATCGCGGTTTCCCGCTCGCGTACCAGCTTGGTCAGGAAGGCCAAAAGATCGGTCTCTTCCTTGGTGATCGGTAATAGGCCAGCTTCGCTTTGCGACAGGTCCAGCACGTTTTCGACCTGCTCGGTCAAACGCGCCACCGCCGTTAGGATTGAATCGATATATTCGCTCGCGCCTTCATCGATCTCACCTGCGGCGCCGCTCTTGAGCAGTTCAGCATAGCCACCAATCGTGGTGAGCGGCGTGCGGAATTCGTATGACATATTGGCGAGGAAGCGCGCCTTGACTGCATCTGCCTCTTCAAGAGCAACCGCGCGCTCACGCAGCGCCTGTTCGGCCTTTTGCGAATCCGTAATGTCGAGAACAGTCAGCAAGCCGTTGCCATCTGGCAGCGGAACACCAGCGAACCGAAGCGTTCGCCCATCAGAAAGCTGCGCCCGCCCCTCTTTTTCCATTCGATCAAGCGTGGCAGCACGAACAACCGCTCCGATCCGTTTCGCTTCGGTGGGCTTGGTAAGATTCTTGCCGATCGCTTCCAACAACGCATCGGCACTTGGGTGCGTATCGAGGAATTCGCTCGACAGCCCCCATGTGCCAGCAAAAGAACGGTTCCAGAGTTGAACCGACCCATCAGGCGCAAAGATCGCCAGCGCTTCAAACAGACTATCGAGCGTCGCCGTTCGTGTGCGCAAAAGAGTGTCGCGCGTGGCGGAAAGTGCGAGACTTTCCGTTTGGTCCTCTGCAACGAGCACAATCCCACCATCGGGCATTGGCTGCGCCACAATGCGCAAATGAACACCGCCTGCGAGAGGCCATGCCTCTTCCTGCATTTCGGTGGAGTCGAACCAAGCGGCATGCTCGCTGCGCCACTCGGGGAAATCGCGCACTTCCGGTGTCAGCCCCTTTTCGCGGGCTTCCGACAGAAACCGCTCAAACGGCAAACTGTCCCGCACCGCGCCGTCAGGCAACTCAAATAGGCGGCGGAATGGCTGATTGGCGAAGGTAAGCTCTTCGGCATCACTGAATTGCGCAACGCCGACGGAAAGCTGATCGAGCATCTCGCGCTGCGCCTCGCGAAATGCCTTGAATTCGCGCAAAACCTGCTGCTGTTCCTCGATATCAATCGCGTATCCGGTCACGCCTTCCTTACCGAGCGGCTGATTGCTCACCCGTAATGTGCGTCGTTCACCGTGCAGGGTGGCTGTAGTAGTCCGCTCTTCAGGCTCCTGCTTTTCAAGCACCGCGCGAGCTTTTTGCGCTGGACTTTGGCCGTCTTCCGGCTCCAGCAATTCGATCTGGCCTTCGATAACTGCCGCTGCGCTTTCTGCATCGACCGCATCGACATAAGCTTGATTTACAAGCTGCAATTTCAAGTCACGCCCGCGAAACCACATCGGCACCGGAGCAGCCTCAATCAGACCAACCAACGCAGCGAAATCGCTTTCTGCCTGAGAGGCCGCCTTACGCATTCGCGACAATTCATCTTGGCTCTCAGTAAAGTCGAACACCCAAACCAGTGCCGCGCCACCCGGCGAAACCTGAGGATCGGCAAGCGCCCCTTGCAATGCCAGACTGCGTCCCGAACCCGGCGGCGTAATCGCGATTTGAAATGGCGCTGCGCTCTTCTGGGTTAGGCGAACACTCTCTGACAGCGATTTCACCTGAGACTCGGACAGCCCCTGTTTGCCCGCATCGTCATCTTCTGGCGCCAATTCACTGAGATAGTTGGGCATCGCATCCAGACCGAGCCAGCGCGCAAGACGCTCTGGCGCTTCGATCCGGCCATCCACCCTCACCAACATCGGAATGGCGGGCGCCATATCGAGCATACGCTGCATTCTTTTCAGCGATGTCTGAAGAGCTTTGGTGCGCCGTGTCTTCGCACTTGCGCGGACCATCATGATCGCCGCGCCCGCAGTCCAGGCGGCGAGCACCAGTCCGATGATGGCAAGAGCGAGCGGCGAAAGTTCCATAGATTGCAGCTATGCCGCCGAAGGCGCGGATGCAACTATCCTCACAAGGAAAAGCCCCCGCAAATTCGATGATTTGCGCGGGGCTTCCCTGTATTGTCGATAAACCGAGCTTTCGCTCAGGAAAAATCGCTTAGTAGCGGTAGTGATCCGGCTTGAACGGACCAGCCGCAGGCACACCGATATAATCGGCCTGTTTCTGACTGAGCTGTGTCAGCTGAACGCCAAGCTTTTCGAGATGCAGCGCCGCCACTTTCTCATCGAGATGCTTTGGCAGGACGTAAACGTCATTCTCGTACTCATCAGATTTGGTGAAGAGTTCGATCTGAGCCAGCGTCTGGTTGGTAAAGCTGGCGGACATGACGAAGCTGGGATGGCCGGTGGCGCAGCCGAGGTTCACCAAACGACCCTTGGCAAGGATCAGCAGCGATTTGCCCTCTGGGAAGGTGACCATATCGGTGCCTTCCTTGATCTCTTTCCAGTCGTAATTGTCGAGCGCAGAGATCTGAATTTCGCTGTCGAAGTGACCGATATTGCACACGATCGCCATGTTTTTCATGTTCTTCATGTGCTCGCCGGTGATCACGTCTTCGTTACCGGTCGCGGTCACGAAAATGTCAGCACGCTTGGTGGCTTCATCCATAGAGACGACTTCAAAGCCGTCCATCGCCGCTTGCAGAGCGCAGATCGGATCGATTTCGGTGACCATGACGCGGGCACCGCCATCGCGAAGCGAAGCAGCAGAGCCTTTGCCAACATCACCGTATCCGGCAACACAAGCGACCTTACCGGCCAGCATCACATCGGTTGCGCGGCGGATCGCGTCGACCAGCGATTCCTTACAACCATACAGGTTGTCGAACTTCGACTTGGTCACACTGTCGTTTACGTTGATCGCCGGGAAAGGCAGCTTGCCCTGCTTGGCGATCTGGTAAAGGCGCATAACGCCCGTCGTGGTTTCTTCCGAAACGCCTTTAATATTCTGAACAGTCTTGGTCAGATAACCGGGCTTCTCAGAGACATAGGCTTTCAGAGCCTTTTGCATCTCGATTTCTTCGGCGTTCTGCGGAGCGGGCATTTCTTCGCCAGCTTCGATGCGCGCGCCCCAAAGCGCAAACATCGTCGCATCGCCGCCATCGTCGAGTATGATGTTGGTGGTCAGATCAGGATCGGCATCGGTCGACCAGTCGAAAATGCGGCCAACATACTTCCAGTAATCCGCCAGTGTTTCGCCTTTAACTGCGAATACCGGAATGCCCTGATCCGCGATAGCGGCAGCGGCGTGATCCTGTGTCGAGAAAATGTTGCAGGTTGCCCAGCGAACTTCCGCGCCAAGGGCTGTCAGCGTTTCGATCAGAACAGCGGTCTGGATCGTCATGTGCAGCGAGCCGGTGATGCGCGCGCCTTTAAGCGGCTGCGCTGCGCCATATTCTTCGCGCAGAGCCATCAGGCCCGGCATTTCGGTTTCGGCAATTGCAATCTCGTCGCGACCATATTGTGCGAGCGCGATGTCTTTGATGATATATTCGTGCGTATGTGCGGCGGTCGCCATTCTAGTCTCCATCGGGGGTAATTTGCGTTACCGCGCCCTAGCGATCTAGCCGCAGACAATCAAATATAAAGTTTTCTTTATATCTCTATGTCGCACTTATCCGCGAAGCCATATTGGTACTTTCGACGATGGAATGTCTTTGACTGTTGCACCGTCCGCTCCCTGCGGAGTGGGCGCTGTCAAAACTTGCTGTTCGTATGTCAGCTTTGCATCCACTGCCTCGCCAACGCCACCGGCTTTAGTGGGAGCCTGAGCCAACTCCTCGCTGGCTTTACTTTCAAGCAATGTGTTGGCTATCACCGAAAGCCGCGCGCGATCCTGAGTCCGAGCGAGTTCGGAGGTGGCGCTCTTCAAATCAGAACAGTCCAGCGTCGGGTGGCCATCACCATAACGATTGGCGATCGTTACTCCGATGCGATCAAGCGTACGCTTGGGCCCTTTTGATCCGTAAGTGGCGACCATATTCCTGCTGAGGTGTTTATGCGCATCGGCAAGGTTCTGCTGATGTGTGCGGGCGAACAAGTCATATTCCCCCCGGAAATCATGAGCGCCCGTGCGGCAGCGGAGCGAAGTCACCATCAGCATGATGTTGAGGCTTCGTATGTTCTCCGCATTGGCTGCTATCGGACTGATATAGCTTTGATCGGCCTCTTGTGCGTTTAGCGCGCTGGCTGTGCTCGCCGCAGTCAGGGCGAAGGCCGCCCCCCATGCTCCAATTGTTCCGCCAACAGACATCTTGTTCTCCCCTTTGCCGCGATCCCCATCGCGTGCATCAGAGGTATGCCAAAGGTGTTTACCTGATCTTCAAAGCTCTCGGTAAAGGCTTCTTAACCCAAACTTTGCCGAGCATCCGTTCGCTTTAGCATTGCCGCTCAGAGGCAAGCACCTATATCTGCGTTCGAAGCGTTGGGACATTTTCGATACCCCGTATCCAGCGCAGCTCACACAATGATGGAGGATGCGATGACAATTTCGGTAGGTGACAAACTTCCCGAGGCAACACTGGTCAAAGCCACAGCCGAAGGTCCGCAGCAGGTTCAGGCAAGCGAGTATTTCGCGGGCAAGAAAGTTGCTCTGTTTTCAGTGCCTGGTGCTTTCACACCGACTTGTTCGGCAAAGCACCTTCCCGGCTTCGTTGAGAAAGCCGAAGACCTGAAAGCCAAGGGCGTCGATGAAATCGTCGGCACTGCGGTCAACGATGCATTTGTAATGGGTGCATGGAATCAGGCGGCGGGCAGCGACGACATCACTATGCTCGCAGATGGCAATGCCGACTTCGCCGAAGCGGTCGGCCTGACAATGGACGGCAGCGGTTTCGGCATGGGCAAGCGCGGTCAGCGTTTTTCGATGGTGATCAATGACGGCGTCGTTGAACAGCTGAACGTCGAAGAGCCAGGCGACTTCAAAGTCTCCAGCGCAGAGCATATGCTCGGTCAGCTCTAGAGCTTTCCATATTGCAGATACAAAAAGGGTGCCTCGATTGAGGCGCCCTTTTTACTGTGACCCTCGAAGGGCTCAGAAGCCCATCAGGCTCATCACTTCCTTACGGCTGCGATGATCTTCGAGGAAACAGCCCATCATGCGGCTGGTCAGCATCTCGACCTCGTGCACTTTAACGCCGCGGCCCGTCATACAGCCGTGCTCTGCCTGAATCACAACGGCGACACCGCGCGGCTCCAGATTGTCCCAGATGCATTCGGCGACCTCTGCAGTGAGGCGCTCTTGAACCTGCAAGCGGTTGGCGAAGCCATGCAGCACACGCGCGAGCTTTGAAATGCCGGTGATCTTCTTGTCAGGCAGATAGGCGATGTGCGCTTTGCCCTTGATCGGCGCCATGTGGTGCTCGCAATGCGAGTGGAACGGGATGTCTTTCAGAAGGACAATCTCGTCATATCCGCCGACTTCTTCAAAGATTCGCGACAAATGCATCGCGGGATCTTCTTGATTGCCAGCACAATATTCCAGCCAAGCCCGACCAACACGCTTGGGCGTATCCAGCAAGCCTTCGCGGGTGGGATCGTCCCCCGCCCACTTAATTAGGGTTCGCACTGCTTCTTGTACGTCTTCAGGAACGTCGGGCTTGCTCAAAGGATTCTCCGGGTCAAATTCATCGTGATCATGCACGTTCATGTAGTTCATGGCTAACGTCTTTCTACGCAAAGAAGCAGACCGGGTGCACGGCCTTCCTCATATTCAAGATGATCCCACTGAAGAAAATCGCCGTGCGTACAAAGGGTTCCCTGCAAAATTTGCAGTCTGAACTGGCCGGGCCACATCGAACTGCAGGTATGATCACGCGGTTTGCCGTGAAAGAAGCCATTACCCCCAACAAAAAAGCCCACCCCGCTAGGGATGGGCTTTCTTGGCGCGCCAGGAAGGATTCGAACCTCCGGCCGCCTGATTCGTAGTCAGGTACTCTATCCAGCTGAGCTACTGGCGCGCGAGAAGTGGGCACATACGGGTGGTTGATCAGCTTGGCAACCTCTGTTTGCGGCCAAACTCAGGAATATTCAGCTTTCTCCGAAAAGACCCGCTGCGAGAGCGCAATCGAGCGGCGGCTTTTTAAGCTGCCGGATGCTTTCAGGCGTATGCCAAGCAATTTCGCCGCCTTCCAATGCTGCCGGAATTCCATCCCATCGCGCGATTCTGTAAAGTAGGATGACAATCGGTATTCCATCCTCACTCACTGCGCCTTCAGCGAAACCTGCGGGTTCACAATCGATGGCATTTACAGAAATGCCCAGTTCCTCATGAAGTTCGCGAATCAAAGATTCTGTTGGCTTTTCATGGTGTTCCACTTTCCCACCAGGGAATTCCCATAGCCCTCCATGATGCTTTTCAGCAGGCCTTTTGTGCATCAGCCATGTGCCATCGCGCCCCTTAAGAGCGCCTGCAACTACGGGAAGCCACGTGCCTGTCATGTCGGATTTCTTTCCATTTTGTCGCTCCGCATCAACCTTTTCTTAATGGTCGGCGGCGATACCGGCCTTCGTCAGGAACGTATTGACAGGTGAAGCATGAAGTTAGCGACATTTTTCAAGAGTATTGGTTCGGATCAGTCCGGCGCCACTGCTGTTGAATACGGCCTGATTGTTAGTTTGATCGTGATTGCAATGGTTGGTGCTCTCCAAGGTGTAGCCGAAGAGAACAGCAACGTTTGGAGCCGCGTCCAGACTGCACAAGAGGAAGCGAGCAACTGACCAAATTAACGCTTTTGAAAGGCTGCGAATTAGCAATTTCTCAAGAGCTGTTGCTTACAACCTCCAATGTCCGGATCGATCTTTTCGATTTGAACAACGGGTAACGAAGACCAAAACCAGGAGACTACCAATGAAATTCTTCAACAAACTTGCACGTGACGAGCAGGGCGCAACCGCAATTGAGTACGGCCTTATCGCTGCTCTGATCGCTGTTGCAGCTATCACCGCTATGCAGAGCCTCGGCTCGACCCTTTCGGATACTTTCTCGGAAGTACAGACCGAAATGGCTGCCTAAGTCTAACGACTTACGGAAAAAGGAAGCGGCGGGGAGTTCCCCGCCGCTTTTCTTTTGCGCGCTGCATATTTGAAGCGCTTCAATATCGCACCGGCCGCAGGATCAGCGCCCGCGAACGACCAGCTTAACTTTCTGCCCCGCGCGCAGAGTGTCGCTTGATCCCATGGCGTTGAGCACCCGGAAACGTTCGACCTGATTCGAATCGTAAGCCATGCGCCGCGCAAGTGAGCTGACCGTATCGCCGCGCTGAACAGTAACCACATCGATTTTCCGAGGTATCACCGCACTCGCTTCGCGCTGACTGATCCGGCGCATCGATTGGAACATCGAAGAAAACGCATTTGACCGGCCCGCGGGCGTGATCGCCTGAAAGTGATAAGCGCGATCGTTCGAAAACTCATACGCGAAAATCGTCACATCAACCTGGCTGTTGCCATTGTTGACCCGAGCCGTGCCGTAAGCAGCGCGAATCCCATTAACGGTAGTGCGCTGAATGCTGGAAGGCGCGAGATTGTTATTCTCACCGCCCAAAGTGGTGAACTGTTGGCGGACATAGCTGTCGAGATCGCCGGCATAAGGGGCCAAAGTCAGTTGCGCCTTACCGCTTTGGCCATTGATGCTGACCGCGCGAGTGCCGTTGACCATGTAAAAGCCCTGCGGCGCGGTGAATGAAAGCATCAGTTCGGGATGAATAAACTGGCTGCCTTCGATCACGCCTTGCTCAGGATCATCGCCGTAAATCATGCCATCAATGCGAGACAGGAATGTGTCGCGATTGGTTGCACCGCTGGCCAGACCTTCGGTTTTCGCAAGCGCGGTCCGAACGCGGCTGGCCGGATCGGGGTGTGTTGAAGCCCATTCCGGCACCGAAGCGTTGTTTCGACCTTGAAGCCGGGCGTCCAGTGAATTTTGCGCCGCGAGGCTCGCAAGCACGGTGCTCATCGCCTTTGGATCATAGCCTGCACGCTGAAGATAAAGGATGCCCAGATCATCGGCCTCTAGTTCCTGACTGCGCGAAAATCGTAGCGTAAGCAGCTGCGATCCCTGCAAAAATCCGCGCGAGACCGTATTGCCGATCGAACTGTCGCCAAGCAGGATTGAGCTACCGATTGCCCCAAGCACACCGAGGATGGAATTGCGCTGAGCGGCTTGTTGGCGGCGCTGCGAATGCCGCGCGGCAACATGGCCGACTTCGTGCCCCAGAACGCCGGCAAGCTCCGCTTCATTATTCATCAATGAAACAAGCTGGCGAGTGGAATAGATATAGCCGCCTGGAACTGCGAAGGCATTGTTGACCGGGCTGTTCAACAAGCTGACCGTAAAGCTATCGCGCGCGTTGCCTAGTCCGGATTGCACGGCGATATTCTTGCCAACCTGTTCGACATAGGCGGCCTGAGGTCCCGACATTGCCCCACCAAATTCGGAGAGCAATTGCGGATGATATTGCGCGCCCTGCTGCGCTTCTTGTTGGGTGATCGGTGTGGACGCCGACGGAACGGAGCCGCCTCCGCCCATGCAGCCACTTAACGCAAGAGCAAGCGGTGCAGTCCCCGCGATCAGAAATTTTCGTGATGTTTTCGACACTTGCTCTCTCCTCTTTACGATCTCCGCGCCCCACCCCGCGCTATCAATCTGTCTCTGTTGTAGACATGACTATCGGGCAAGCGATGCCATGCGGCAACCCTTTGGTAAGGATGACAAACTGTAAAATCTTGCTTCGGGTTAGCCGCCGAGCTGTAGAAAACGCTCTTCACGTGTGCGGATCAACGTCTCGCTCGGAAGATCGGCCAGAGCGTCCAATTCCTCGCTCAAAGCTTTACCAAGACTGGCAGCCATCATCGCTGGATCACGGTGCGCACCGCCCGCTGGCTCTTTTACGATCCGGTCGATCACTTTCAGACGTTTGAGGTGCTGCGCGGTCACTTTCATGGCCTGCGCTGCTTCCGATGCTTTGTCCGATGTCCGCCAAAGGATCGATGCGCAGCCTTCCGGTGAGATCACCGAGTAAATCGAATGCTCAAGCATCAGGACGCGCTCGGCACTTGCCAGAGCAACGGCTCCGCCAGAGCCGCCCTCGCCTACGATGACCGATACCATCGGGACGGGAAGCGCGAGGCAAGCCTCGGTCGAACGGGCAATCGCTTCTGCCTGACCGCGTTCTTCGGCTTCGATGCCCGGAAACGCGCCGGAAGTATCGACCAAGGTCACAACCGGTAGGCCAAAACGGCCCGCCATTTCCATCAGGCGGATCGATTTGCGATACCCCTCTGGTTTACCCATGCCGAAATTGTGTTTGATCCGGCTTTGGGTGTCATTGCCCTTTTCATGCCCGATCAGCATGACGCGCCTGTTTTGGCCCTTGGGGCCTTTCAATTTCGCAAAGCCCCCCATGATTGCGAGGTCATCACCGAAATAGCGATCCCCGCCGAGCGGCATAAACTCTTCAAACGCAAAATCAGCATAGTCGCGGAAATGCGGCCGCTCCGGATGCCGGGCCACCTGCGTTTTTTGCCACGGTGTAAGCGAGGCATAGGTGCTGGCCAAAAGATCCGCGCTCTTGGTTTCAAGCCGCGCGATCTCGCTGGAGATATCCACCTCATCGTTTTCACTGGCACTGCGCAGTTCGGCGATGCGCTCTTCGAGTTGAGCGACGGGTTTCTCGAAATCGAGGTAGGAAGTCATGGCACACCCGCTAATCCCATCCACGGCCTGTAGCAAGGGGAATGGTCGTCTATCACCTGTTGGCAAGCGGGTGGCGCGCATTGACCAGGGATACCAATCGGGCGGCATCGACATGCGTGTATATCTGCGTTGTGGCTATATCGGCATGGCCAAGCAGGGTTTGTAGCACCCTCAGGTCTGCCCCGCCCTCAAGCAGGTGCGTGGCGAAGGCATGGCGCAGGACATGCGGGCTAATTCCTGTCGGATCGAGGCCAGCTCTCGCGGCGAGCTCCTTGAGCAATTGGAACAATCGCACGCGGCTGAGATGTTTTCCTCTGCGTGAAGGGAATAAGAACCGGGACGCTGGCTCGCGGGGCCGAACAGACAGCCATTTCTGCAATGCCTCGCGCGCGCGATCGCTTACCGGCACCATTCGCGCCGCTCCGCCTTTGCCCGTCACTGTAATCAAAGGGGCATCGCGCGGCACCGCGCTTACAGGTAGAGAAACAAGCTCGGTCGCCCGCAATCCAGAGCCGTAGAGCATCTCCAAAAGAACAAGCTGCCTCAGCCCCGCAGGTTTGCCGCTTTGCGCCTCAAACTCGGCGCGCTCCATCAACGCTTCTACTTGTTCATGCGACAGAACTTTCGGCAGCGGGCGACTGGTTCGCGGATTGGGCAGCGCGCCAGATGGGTCATCTTCACGCCACCCCTCATCAACGGCGAAACCGAAAAACTGCCGTAAAGTCGATGACTTACGCGCCACCGTTGACGGAGCGAGTGCGCTCCATTCGCCTGCGAGCTTGGCGACTTGCGCGCGCGATGCCTCGGCTAAATCCCCAAGCGATTCTTCGGCACCGGAAAGATCGCGGGCATAAGCGGCGAGTGTATTTGCAGCCGCCCCTCGTTCAGCTGCCAGCATATCCAGAAAGGCCCGCGTGGCTGCCGACACCGCCGGTATCAGGCCCGCGAGACCGCTTCTGCTGCGATCATCCGGGCTTCCGCCTCTAAGCCAACGCGTCGCAATGCAGAGGTGATGTGATAGAGATGAAGCGGAGTCATTTGCGACCAGCTTTCCCCTTGCATGCCCAACCCGGCCAGCATGGCGACAAGAGTGCGGTTCTGAACCTCTGCCGCGCGCTCAATTGTGCGGGTCCAACGGGTCGTCCGGCTCAGATCAATACCAAGCGCGCCCTCCATGGATTCGCGCTCTGCCCCGCTCAGTCTATCGAGGCCCGCGAGGCCCGCGACTAGGAATGCGGAGGCCAAACCATCGGCGCTTTCATCATTGTCGGCAAATGTATCCAGCGCTTCGAGATCCGCTGATCCCGCACCAGCCGTGCCCACAGCCAGCAAGGCCCAACCCATGCTGCCATCAGCCATCATTCCGCGCCAAGCCGCTGCATCGCGATCAAGACCGGCAGACAACATCGAACTGATCAAAGCACCAGAATAACCCGCCAAGTCTTCAGCCGGTGAAATGCGCGCCGCTGCATATGCAGTTGTTATCAACCCGGCATAGCTGCGCTCTTCACCCCATACACTTTGCATGGCGGCGATCCTGTCGTTCGTTCGCGCTGCGACATAGGCATCACGCAATGATCGCGCGATAGTACCAGCTTCTCCGCCAATCGCGTTGTCTGCGTAAACCTGACTGTAGAAATCGACCATCGCATTTGCCGATAGAATGCCGTCCTGCGCCGCGGTTTGCACCCATGGCTCACGCATCGCCAATGGCAGCATTGGAGCGGCGGCGGCCGACCGCGCAAAATAGCCCGCATTTGGTCCATCCATCGCAGCGTTTAGCAACCCTTGGGGAACCTCTTCTCCGACAGCGTTAGCCAGAGCAAACCGCCATGGGGTCAAGTCTTCAACTGCATCCCATTCGATCTCCACCGCGCGCCGCCCGCGCCCTGCGGCTCCGGCGTAGCGCTGCGCCAGTAGCAGATCGATTTCCGGTGCAATTTCGTTTTCAATCCCGCGATCAAGCTGCGACGCGGCCAACGCGCCTTCGCCTGCATAGGCATTGCAGATAGCCTGCATCATCACCCATTGTGGATCTTCCCGCACGCCGCCCTGCAATCGGACAGCAGGGCAAGCGCCATTGAAGTCAGTCAGAGCAACATAAGAAGTTAGCGCCTGACTGGTCAGCGCGGTGTCCCAGTTACCTGTGTCCACGTCTTGAGCAATCGCCCGCGCAACGGCGAATTCGCCCATACGATTGAGAACACCCGCGCGCAGGTCTGCAAATTCTACCGGATTCATGCCGTCGGGTGCAGCCAATCGACTGGCCAAGGCACGGCGCACAAGGATATGCCCCCAGCGCGATACCATCGGTTTTTTCGTGCCTGCCAAAATCGCTCTGACCAAAGAGGCTGGCTGTTTTCCAAGCGAAGCGGTTGCCAAGCCGCCTTCTTCCGGTGTCAACAGCCCGACTTGCGAAAGCGAACGCCGTGCCGCCGGCGGAATGTCGAACTTCGGTTTTAGACCGAGGCGGTCATCAAGCTCATCCGGAGTGAGCGCTTCAAGCTCTTCGAGGCTTGGCAATCCACTTAGCTCATCGCCTGAAAGCGTGGGCACTGGCGGTAAACCACCGGGCGCCGCAGCCGGGGCGGGAACCGCCGGATTGCCTGGCGTGACGGGCGGCGCCGAACCTGGCGCAGGCGCAGCAGTGGGAAGCGCGGTGGGTGGCGGCGTAGGCGTCGGCGCTGGTGCAGGATCGTCAAATCCGGGCGGCAAAAGCGATTCAGGCGCGTCTTGCGCCGTCGCGAGACTAGTCGCCAAGATACCGCCGGTAGCACCCAAAACGCCCAGCGCCCCTGCACTTGCCAACCAATAATTACGCCGCATCATTCACTCTCCGCAGCTGCGCCGGGCACAGTCACCGTCTGAACAATCGGACGGATCGGTTCTTCTCCGCCATCGATATAGGCAAGCGCCAAAATTCCAACCACTAATGCAGCGATCAGCCAAGGCACGCGGCCCCGGCTGCGCGCTTTGCTGTGTGCAAGAGAAGAATGCGACCTGTTTGCCATATTGCGCGCGCTCTACCCCATCTATAGGCCATGCCGCAATGACTGCAGAGACCTCTTTAAACGACGCAGATATCGATCGGATTGCGGCGCGGATTGACCGCCCCGTGGTGTTGATCGGCCTTATGGGCGCAGGAAAGTCGACTGTCGGCCGCCGCCTCGCCGCGATGCTGGGCCGCGATTTCATTGATGCCGATGACGCGATAGAGGACGCCGCTCAGCGTAAAATCTCCGAAATTTTCGAAGAATTTGGCGAAGCCTATTTCCGCGATGGGGAACGCCGCGTGATCGCCCGTCTGATAGAAGAGAACAGCGGTGTTATCGCAACAGGTGGAGGCGCATTCGTCGATCCAGAAACGCGTGCCTTGATTCTGGAAAAGGCGATTGCCGTTTGGATCGACTGCGATTTGGACACTCTGGTCGAACGGACATCACGGCGGAACCACAGGCCGCTGCTTCGCAATGGCGATCCACGCGAGATACTGGGCAGGCTCATCAAAGAACGCGGGCCGCTTTACAGTCAGGCTCAGGTCCGGGTGCTGAGCGAAGATGGCCCACACAATGATACAGCAAAATTGATTATCGAGGCGATAGACCAATGGATGTGATCCCTGTTTCCCTCGCGGGGCGCAGTTACGATGTGATGATCGAGCGCGGCTGCGTTCTGGAAAGTTTCGCCGCAAGCGCAGGAGACTACCTCACAAGCTATCGTACGACCGGACAGACTGAAGCCCGCAAGGTCCCGATTGTTGCGGACACAAACACACACCGCATCTTCAAAACCGCCATTGAGCAGAGCTTAGACTCGAACGGGTTTTGCGCCGACTGGTTTGTGGTTGAGCCGGGAGAAGGTGCGAAAAGCTGGGCCGTTCTGGAGCAGCTGACGGACTGGTTGTTGGAACTCGGCATCACCCGTTCGGACAATGTCATCGCGCTTGGCGGCGGCGTTGTTGGTGATCTGACGGGCTTTGCTTGTGCTGTGCTGAAACGCGGCTGCGGCTTTGTGCAGATCCCAACCACACTGTTGGCGCAGGTTGATAGCTCAGTCGGCGGAAAAACCGCCATCAACACGCGGGCTGGAAAAAACCTGATCGGGGCTTTCCATCAACCCGTCGCTGTTCTGATTGACCCATTGGTGCTCGACACACTGCCCGACCGTGAAATGCGCGCAGGTTATGCCGAAGTGATCAAATACGGGCTGCTCGGCGATGCTGCATTTTTTAATTGGCTTGCCGAAAATGGCACCGATGTTCTGGCCCGCGAACCGAGCACCCTTGCCCATGCCATCGCAACCAGCATCCGCGCGAAGGCCGCTATCGTTGCAGAGGATGAGCGCGAGACGACGGGCGTTCGGGCTCTGCTTAACTTGGGCCATACATTCGGGCATGCCTTGGAGGCAGAGACAGGGTTTTCCGATCGCCTTCTCCACGGCGAAGCGGTTGCGACCGGAATGGTACTCGCCGCGCATTACTCGGCGCGGCGCGGTGAACTCTCACAATCCGATGCTGAACGTGCGAGGCAGGCTATCGCTGCAGCAGGCTTGCCTGCCGAGCTCGCGAAGCTTGGCATAACGTGTTCCGGCACGGCTCTTGCCGATCACATGCGCCACGACAAAAAAATGGAAGGCGGCACGCTGCCGTTCCTGCTGCTCAAATCCATCGGGCAAGCCTATCTTGCACGCGACGTAGAACTGTCAGACATCGCCGAATTTCTCGATGCACAATTGGTGAAGCAATGACGCGCTTCATCGATCTCTCGATCCCCATCACCAATGATGTGATCTCTGATCCAGAAGTGATGCGGCCCAAAATCCAGTACATGACGCATGAAGATACATGGGCGCAGATCGCCATGTTCTTTCCGGGTTTAGAGAAGGATGACTTGCCCGATGGCGAAGGCTGGGCCGTTGAAATGCTCGAGCTTTCAACACACAACGGCACCCATATGGATGCGCCGTGGCACTACCATTCCACCACCGACGATGGCGCGAACCCCGCGCCGAGCATTGATGAGGCACCGCTAGACCGGTTTTTAAGGCCGGGAGTGAAGCTCGATTTTTCGCATATGCCGCATGGGCATGTGGTCACCGCGTTTGAACTCGAAAACGCCTTCGCCAAAATCGAATACAAGCTGCAACCGCTCGATATTGTCCTGATCCAATCCGGCGCGGTTTACGGCACTGACAACTTCACCGATCAAGGCGTGGGATTGGGCGCGGAGGCGACCCTGTGGCTAACCGAACGCGGCGTCGAAGTGGTCGGCACCGATGCATGGAGCTGGGACGCGCCGTTTAGCCACACTGCCAAACGATGGGCCGAAAAGCGTGATCCAGCGATAATCTGGGAAGGCCACAAAGCGGGCCGTATCCGTCCATATTATCAGATCGAAAAACTGACCAACCTCGAAGCGCTACCCGCCCATGGCTTCACGTTCAGCTGTTTCCCGGTCAAAATTGAACGCGCCAGCGCCGGATGGATCCGCGCAGTCGCCATGGTCGACGAGTAGAATTTTCAGCCAGCAGGGCGGCTCGGCAATTTCGACACTTTTGATCCGAGGTCGCTTATCGAAGCGCCATTTGCAGCCTCTTCAGCGACCATCTCATCGTGCTCCGCGAACAAACGTTCGACCTCTGCGCGCCGCTCAAGCAGCATATGGGCAATACCCGGTGCCAGGCTTTCGCCTTCACCGATTTGCCCGAACAGAGCAGCGATATCGCTCTCCGTCGCTTCGCGAGCGGTCTTAAAAAATTGGCCCTTGCGATCGAAGTAGCCGGTGCCTTTTTTAGCCACGATCCCAATCCCTTCCAAGATCCAAGCTTTCCCTGTGCCGACGAATCGACAGGCAAAGTGTCTCTAATGAAGAGCTGATTGGCGAGTCATACTGCGTAAAATCGCGCAAACCGACGCATTTTGGCGTTTGCATACAACAACTTGGAAATTTCACGCCAGCATGCAATCGCGAAAATTTCGCGCCGCTGACCGGTTATGACTCGGTTGTGGAGCTACTCGAGTTCGAGAATCACTGCATCGACAGCAAGGCTTTCGCCTTCCGCTGCGTTGATCTTGGAGATTGTTGCTTGCTTTTCAGCGCGCAGAATATTCTCCATTTTCATCGCCTCGACCGTAGCCAAAGGCTGCCCCGGCTGAACTTCTTCGCCTTCGCCAACATGCAGTTTCACGAGCATGCCGGGCATCGGACAGATCAGCATCTTGGAAAGATCAGGCGGTTCTTTCTCGATCATCATGCTTTCGAGATGCGCAAGTCTTTGAGGCACAACCAATGCACGGTGCGAGGCTCCGCGCGTCGTGATGACCCAATGATTGCCATCGCGTTCTACGATTAGACCATAACGCTCGCCGCCCTCCCCATCGGGCGAAGTGGACGCAGTTGCTTCAACCATGCCGGGCAACCAATCACAATTGCCTTCGACGCGTTCACCATCGACGATTGCGTGCCCCTCGCCCAGAACGACTTCGTGGCGAGTATCACCGAGCTTCACAAGCCACTCGCTTGTGACACCCTGCAAACCGTCAAGCTGGCCTGAGATGCGCTGCGCGCGCGCCTGCCAGGTGAATTCATTGCCCGCACAGATCGCGGCGAGCATCCTACGGAAATCATCGTTAACCGGCGCGCCCTCGAACCCATCGGGATATTCCTCGGCAATGAAGCCGGTGGTCAGCTCGCCTGAACGGAACCGATCGTGCTGCATAATCGCGCTGAGGAAATCGACATTGTGGCCAAGGCCTTTGATGCGGAAACTGTCGAGCGCTTCGATCTGCAGATCTGCCGCCTCCTCGCGGGTTGGCGCCCAAGTGATCAGCTTTGCAATCATCGGATCGTAGAACATGCTGACTTCGCCGCCCTCGAACACACCATCGTCGACGCGAATGCTGCCCGCGCCATATGCGATACCGCGGCGGGCCTTCCCTTGCACTTCACCGTCATCCAACCAGCCTTCAATCGGCGGTGAGTATTCAATCAAACGTCCGGTCGATGGCAGGAAGCCGCGATAGGGGTCTTCGGCATAAACGCGGTTTTCGATCGACCAGCCGTCAATTCCAATATCGTCCTGCGTCGTGGCAAGCTTCTCGCCAGCGGCCACACGGATCATCTGCTCGACCAGATCAACGCCGGTGATTGCTTCGGTAACGGGATGCTCCACCTGAAGGCGAGTGTTCATTTCGAGGAAGTAGAAACTTTCACCAGTCGGATCGGCACCGCTAACAATCAATTCGACCGTGCCAGCCGAATGGTAATCGACCGCTTTGGACAGGGCGACGCATTGCTCGCCCATCGCTTTGCGCATTTTGTCGGTCACGAACGGTGACGGCGCTTCCTCAACGACCTTTTGGTGACGGCGCTGGATCGAGCATTCGCGCTCGTTCAGATACAGCACATTGCCATGCTTATCGCCGAGGATTTGGATTTCGATATGGCGAGGGTTTTCGATAAATTTCTCGATAAACACACGATCATCACCGAATGAATTAAGCCCTTCGCGCTTGGTCGCTTCAAAGCCTTCACGAACGTCCTTTTCAGACCACGCAAGACGCATGCCTTTGCCGCCGCCGCCAGCGGAAGCTTTCATCATTACTGGATAGCCAATACCGTCCGAAATCTCGACCGCGTGCTCCGTATCGCGAATTTCACCGACAAAGCCGGGAACAACATTCACGCCCGCTTCTTTGGCGAGTTTCTTCGATTCAATCTTGTCACCCATCGCGGCGATTGCGCCCGCTGGCGGGCCGATGAAAGCAATGTTCTCAGCCGCGAGCGCCTCAACGAAACTCGCGCGCTCGGACAGGAAACCATAGCCGGGGTGAACGGCCTCTGAGCCCGTTTCTTTACACGCCGCGATGATCTTTTCCGGGATCAGATAGCTTTCCGCCGCTGGTGCGGGGCCGATATGCACCGCCTCGTCTGCCATTTTAACAAACGGGGCGCGGGCATCTGCATCGGAATAGACCGCCACAGTGGCGATCCCCATTTTGCGCGCTGTCGTGATGACACGGCAGGCAATCTCACCGCGATTGGCAATCAGAATCTTGGAAAACAAACGGAACCTCCGAAAGGGTGCACTAGCGTTGGAAAGCCTATGGCGTTTCACACGCTTTCAGGCAACCTATCGGGAAACACTGTCAGCCTGGCCGGTTGGCCAGTTCGCTCAATTCCTTTGTACGCGCTTCCGTCAATTCGGTCTTGCAAACGGAGACGAGCAAAGGCTCCAAGGTTCCTCCGCGCGCCCAATATCCATCCACACGGCAATGCGCATCGCGATATTTGATCCACGCTCGCTGCCCTTCGAGCAAGCTTGCAAACCAGCCGGGCCGATCATCCCATTCCGAATTCCAGCTTTCGTCGCGAGCCTTCATTTTGGCGCTGGTGATCTTCCACTGGGCATTCAACTTCGCATCGGCCAACCGGTAGTCGATTGCCGCACAAAGGTTCATTTCCTGCTGGATACCCTGATCGCGTTTTTCTTCGTCGCAAACGGGCGTTGGCGCGGCTTGCAACAACAATGAAAGCATCAACGCGGACATTCATTCTCTCCCTTATCCCAGCGCGGCAAAGCCCTGCGCCAGATCGGCTTTGATATCGTCGATATGCTCGATCCCGACAGAAACGCGGATGACATCGGGCCCGGCGCCTGCCGCGATCAATTCATCCCCTTCAAGCTGGCTATGGGTAGTCGAAGCCGGATGGATAATCAGTGAACGGGTGTCACCAATGTTGGCCAGATGACTGAAAAGTTTGATGTTGGAGACAAGTTGCACGCCCGCTTCGTATCCGCCTTTCAAGCCGAAGGTGAAGACAGCGCCGCCCTTCCCGCCGAGATATTTCTGCGCATGCGGGTGATAGAGATTGTCCGGCAGACCGGCATAGCTGACCCATGCGACCTGCTCTTGATCTGTCAGCCATTCGGCCAGCGCCATCGCATTCTGGCAATGCCGCTCCATCCGCAGATGCAGCGTTTCCATGCCTGTCAGCGCCAGAAACGCATTCATCGGGGCCATAGCAGGGCCAAGGTCGCGCAAGCCAAGCACGCGGCATGCAATGATAAAGGCAATCGGCCCGATCGGCTCCAATGCATCCACCAAAACCGCCCCATGATAGGAACCGTTCGGCTGCGTCAGCGAAGGGAATTTGTCACCCTGCGCTTTCCAATCGAAATTGCCGCTATCCACCAGCACGCCGCCAATCGCATTGCCGTGTCCGTTGAGGAACTTGGTGGTGGAATGGACGACAATGTCCGCGCCATGTTCAATCGGGCGGCACAGCGCCGGGCTGGCCATCGTGTTGTCGACCATCAGCGGCACACCGCCGGCATGAGCCACATCGGCAATCGCCGAAATATCGCTGACCACGCCGCCGGGATTGGCGAGGCTTTCGATGAACACACAGCGTGTCTTGTCATCCATCGCCGCGCGGACATTCTCGGCATCGTCAGCATCAACGAAGCGGGTTTCCCAACCGAACTTCTTGAACGCCTCACCCAACTGATTGAGTGAACCGCCATAAAGCTTCTTCGCTGCGACGATATTGCAGCCCGGCTCCATCAGCGTGTGGAAAGCCAGCAATTGCGCCGCGTGGCCCGACGCTACGCCAAGGGCGCCAACGCCGCCCTCCAATGCCGCAACTTTCTTTTCAAGCGCATCATTGGTCGGGTTCATGATCCGCGAATAGATGTTCCCGAATTCCGCCAGTGAGAACAGGTTTGCCGCATGCTCGGGACTATCGAAGACGTAGGATGACGTCTGATAGATCGGCGTGATCCGGGCGTTTGTGGTCGGGTCTGGCTGACACCCCGCGTGAACGGTTAGAGTTTCAGGGCGCGTTTCGGGTGGCAGATCGGTCATGGAAGCACTCTTTCGCAATATTGTTTCAATGCAGATGCATAATGCGGTGCACCGCGGCGGTCACCCTCCACTTTGACGAGAGATTCTATCGCGCCATCTAGCATAGCTATGTTGGCGGATGACAACGCGCCCAATGGCTCGACATAAATGCCGATGGTGAACAGGATCGCGCCGGTTTCAGGCAAGCGGCGCAGCGTCTGGCGCTCCGATCTCACGAACAGGGTATCGCCTGCATTATCAGGCGTCACATGCGCAAATTCCTCTTGCGGAGGCCGCTTTGCCAGCCAACGCCGCTCTCCTGTCGGCGCGATAAACCAATTGCAGCGGCCATAAATCGCGCCGGGCGTGAGTGAATCCATGAACCGATCAACCCCGGTCGCGAGGTGCTCTTCATAGCCCGCAATCGGCGCATGAAGCGCGCGGAGCGGCAGGCCGATCTTGTCCTTGGGATACCAATCAGAAGGCCACGCAACGGCGGCACCAATCAGGCGATAGACATCCTCGTTCTCGCGCTTCGTAAGCAGGCACATATCTTCATGGGTCGAGAGGGCTGCTTCTGGAAGCGCACCGCTAACGCCAAGCATTTCAGCGAGTTCTTCGCCCGGAGCATCAGCTTCCGGTAAAAGCTGCACACCCTCGGGCCAATCGGCGAAAGCACGGACACGTGCGGCGCGATCAGGCTCAGGCTCAAGCCACTCCTCTTGGGAAAGCCGTACAAGACCCATCCGAAGTTGACCGCCACCACGCGCTTTTGGAAGCAGCGAATTGACGGAAAAGCCTAGGGTCATCCTTCAAGGTCAGCCTCTGCGAAAAATCGCCAAGCGTAGAAAATTGTGAAAGCCAAGAAACCCATCAAGGCAAATTTCACAGGGTCAACACCGCCGCCAATCGAACCGTTCAACCATGCGTAGAGCCGCACCAAGCCAGCGATCAATAACCAAATCGTCGCTGTACAAATAATTTGCCCCACCACTCGTCCTACCAGCCTAAGCAAAAGCTGATAAAATTTCTCAAGATTCACTCCGCAGCCTCATCCAGCCCTTCACCCAGTGGCGGCATGTTGTGCCCTAACAGCGTGAGGATATCCGCCGCGCATTCGACCACGTTTGAACCCGGCCCATAGATGCCCTGTACGCCTGCTTCCCGAAGGAAGTCGTAATCCTGCGGCGGGATCACGCCGCCTGCGGTCACTTTGATATCGCCGCGTCCCGCTTCTTTCAGCAAGCGGATGAGTTCGGGGATCAGGGTCTTGTGCCCTGCCGCCAGACTGGATGCACCGACGACATCGACATCGGCTTCGATGGCGTTGTCGCATGTCTCTTGAGGCGTTTGAAACAGCGGGCCTGATACGACTTCAAAGCCCATATCTGAAAAGGCGCTGGCGATGACATTGGCGCCGCGATCGTGGCCGTCCTGCCCCATTTTCGCGACCATGATGCGTGGTTTGCGGCCCAAGCGGCGCTCTACTGCGTCGACGCCATCTGTAACCTGCGCCCAGCGGCGATCAAATTCATATGCGCTTTTGTAGACACCTGTGACGGGTTTTGGCGTTGCGTCATGGCGACCGAAGACGGTCTCCATCGCCATCGAAATCTCGCCCAATGTCGCATCATGGCGCGCAGCTTCGACTGCGAGTTCGAGCACATTGCCGCCTGCCGTGCAGCCATTCGTCAACGCCTCAAGCACAGCCCGACACGCGGCTTCATCACGGTTTGCGCGGACCTGCTCAAGTCTGGCGATCTGGCCCTTGCGCACCTTCGCATTGTCGATGTCGAGCGTGTCGATAGGGTCTTCTTCGTCTTTGCGATATTTGTTCACGCCGACGATCACGGTCTCGCCCTTGTCGATGCCGGTCTGCTTTTCCGCCGCCGCGCGTTCAATCGCGGCTTTCGGTGCGCCAGTGGCGACGTAAGCGGTCATTCCGCCAGCCGCATCGACTTCCGCGATCAGCTTTTCGGCTTCCTCAACCAGCGTCGCGGTCAACGCCTCGATATAGTGCGAACCTCCCAATGGATCGACGACATTGGTGATGCCGCTTTCCTCTTGCAGCACCAATTGCGTGTTACGCGCGATCCGCGCTGAGAAATCGGTGGGCAGTGCGATGGCTTCGTCGAGCGCATTCGTGTGGAGCGACTGCGTACCGCCCAATGTCGCCGCCATCGCTTCAATCGTGGTCCGCATCACATTGTTGTACGGGTCCTGCTCTTGCAGGGAGACACCGGACGTCTGACAGTGCGTGCGAAGCATCTTGGACCGTTCGCTTTGCGCGCCCAGCCCGTCCATCACACGGTACCAAAGCGTCCGCGCAGCGCGCAGTTTCGCGATCTCCATGAAGAAGTTCATGCCGATACCGAAGAAGAACGAAAGCCGCCCGGCAAAGGCATCGATATCGAGGCCCGTCGCCATCGCTTTCTCGGCGTATTCCTTGCCATCGGCAATGGTGAAGGCAAGCTCCTGAACAGCCGTCGCGCCGGCCTCATGCATGTGATAGCCCGAAATCGAAATGCTGTTGAATTTCGGCATGTTGGCAGACGTATATGCGATAATGTCCGACACAATCCGCATGCTTGGCTCTGGCGGATAGATGTAGGTGTTGCGCACCATAAACTCTTTGAGAATGTCGTTCTGGATCGTGCCGGACAGCTTCTCCGCTGGCACGCCGGAACGCTCTCCGGCGACGATATAGAACGCCATGACCGGGATCACCGCGCCGTTCATTGTCATGGAGACGCTCATCGTATCGAGCGGGATCTGATCGAACAGAACTTCCATATCGGCGACTGTATCGATCGCCACGCCCGCCTTGCCGACATCGCCGACAACACGGTCGTGATCGCTGTCATAGCCGCGGTGGGTGGCAAGATCGAAAGCGACCGACAGCCCCTTTTGCCCCATTGCCAGATTGCGGCGGTAAAAGGCGTTCGATTCCTCGGCGGTGGAGAAGCCCGCATATTGGCGGATCGTCCACGGACGCCCCGCATACATGCTGGCCTTCACACCGCGCGTGAACGGCGCAAAGCCCGGCAGGCCGGGATCGAAATCGGAATGATCCGCCTCGGTATAAAGCGGCTTGATATCGAAACCCTCGGGTGTCGACCAAGTCAGATCGCGCCCCTTCGATTCCTTGTCAGCGAGGGCTTTCCAGTCGGCGGGGGTCGGTTTGTCAGTCATGAGAATTTCCATAACCGTTCGCCCTGAGCCTGTCGAAGGGCGAATTCGTGCTTCGACAGGCTCGGCACGAACGGGCCGCTATTTTCCAGTAAACTTCGCCTTGCGCTTATCGAGAAACGCCTGCCCGCCTTCTTTCGCATCATCGCTGGCACCGGCAATTGCTTGCGCTTCAGCCTCCGCCTGAAGGACCTGAGGCAATGCGCCGTCGAGCGCCGCGCCGATGTTCCGCTTGATATGCGCGTATGCGACTGTGGGACCGTTGGCGAGCTTTGCGGCGAGCGCGCGGGCTTCGTCCATCAATGTCGCATCGTCCACGCATTTGTAGATCAGGCCCCAGTCCTCCGCCTGCTCCGCGCCGATTTTCTCGCCGAGCATCATCATGCGGGTTGCGCGGGCGCGGCCGATTGCTCGGGCCAGCATCCAAGTGGATCCGCCATCGGGGACAAGGCCGATATTGACGAAGGCTTGCAGGAAATACGCGCTTTTGCCCGCAATGGTGAAGTCGGCCGCGAGCGCGAGGCTGCACCCGACACCCGCCGCAGGGCCATTCACCGCGCAGATCACTGGCACCTTCGCGCGCAGGATCTGGTTGATCGCGGGGTTATAGTGATTGGAGAGCGCCTCGTGAGAGCCGCCCTTGCTGCCCGTGCTACGCGCCGAAAGGTCTGCTCCGGAGCAAAAGCCCTTACCCTCCCCCGTAATCAAAACCGCACGCGCATCCCCGAGGTCGTAAAAGACCTGGCCGATTTCATTCGCCATTTGTGGCGGCATCGCATTGAGCCGTTCTGGCCGGTTCAAAGTGATAGTCGTCAGCGGTCCATCGGTTTCGACGCGAATGGTTTCGTAGGTCAAAGATGCTCTCCCAAGCGTTTCGTTTCGCAACTGTTATTGGCGCGCTGGAGGAGCCTGCGCAAGTCCGTTAGGGCGCGCTGCGTTCCCGGTTCGAAGCGCAAGCGATCAATGCGCCTCTTTCGGGGTCTCCATAATCTCTGTCAGGATGCCCTGCATATCTTTCGGGTGGAGAAAGAAGATCGGCGTGCCATGCGCGCCAATGCGGGTCGGGCCGAGAATGCGCTTGCCCATGGCCTCAAACTCCTCACGGGCCTTGGCAATATCGGGCACTTCAAAACAGACATGATGCTGACCGCCAGCCGGATTTTTGGCGAGGAATCCGTTGATGGGTGAGCTTTCGTCAAATGGTTCGATCAACTCGATCTGAGTGCCGTTCATGGCGCTGTCCGCCGGAGTATCGACAAAGCAGACCTTCACGCCCTGCTCCGGCAAATCGAACGGCTCATGAATATGCGTGGCACCCATCACATCGCGATAATGCGCGATGGAGGCTTCGATGGAGGGCGTTGCAACGCCGATATGGTTGAGACGGCCTAGTTTCATTGGAAGCTTTCTTGTAGATTATTCATAACGGTCTTGAACCAGATATCGTTCGCCGGCTTTTTATGTCGAGATAGTGCTTACCGGCGCAGCCAAGCCCTCACGCTGGCCACGAAAGCCAGTATTATCCAGACCTCAATGAGAACAATAGCGGTCCACACAAAAGGAAATGCCAATGGATGAGAATCCATCGTCATGCTTTCCAAGCTTCCTTTGATCTCGATTGCGCCGTCGAACAGATCGAACAATCCTGTCAGGGTCCAAAAACAAACACCAAATAAGGTAAAGGCCGCGCTTTGCCTCTCTTTTCCTTTGGGAACATCATCAGCTTTGGGAATGATACTCACAACGGAATATTATCGTGCTTCTTCCAAGGGTTCTCAAGCTGCTTCGTTCGCAGCTTGCGTAGCCCCAGTGCGATCCGTTTGCGTGTATTTCGCGGGTAAATCACTTCGTCGATATAGCCGCGCTGTGCGGCCACGAACGGGTTCGCGAAGCGGTCTTCGTATTCTTTGGTTTTCTCGGCAATCTTTTCCGCATCGCCGCGATCTTGGCGGAAGATAATCTCCACTGCGCCCTTTGCACCCATCACCGCGATTTCCGCAGTCGGCCAAGCGTAGTTGAGGTCCCCGCGAAGGTGTTTTGACGCCATCACGTCATACGCGCCGCCATAGGCCTTTCGCGTGATGATCGTGATTTTCGGCACGGTCGCCTCGCCATAGGCGAACAACAGCTTCGCGCCGTGTTTGATAATGCCGCCAAGCTCTTGTGAAGTACCGGGCAGGAAGCCGGGAACATCCACCAGCGTCACAATCGGAATTTCAAACGCATCGCAGAACCGCACAAAGCGCGCTGCTTTCTTTGATGAGTTGATATCGAGCACACCGGCCAGCACCATCGGCTGGTTCGCGACGATGCCCACAGTGCGTCCTTCAACGCGGCCAAAGCCACAAATAATGTTTGCGGCATGGGTCGGCTGGATTTCAAAGAAATCGCCTTCATCCACGATTTTCGCGATCACCTCATGCATGTCGTAAGGCTGGTTCGCGTTGTCAGGGATCAACGTGTCGAGGCTTTCCTCTACGCGGTCCCACGGATCGTTTACCGGCAACACCGGCGCAGTCTCGCGGTTCGACAGCGGCAGATATTGGAAGAACCGCCGTGTTGCGAGCAGCGCGTCAATGTCATTCTCAAACGCAATGTCGGCCACAGAAGTCTTGGTCGTATGCGTGATCGCCCCGCCCAATTCCTCCTGAGTGACTTCTTCGTTGGTGACGGTCTTCACCACGTCAGGGCCGGTTACGAACATGTAGCTGCTGTCTTTCACCATAAAGATGAAATCTGTCATCGCAGGCGAATACACAGCGCCGCCAGCACAAGGCCCCATGATCAGGCTAATCTGCGGAATGACGCCGGATGCGAGCACGTTACGCTGGAACACGTCGGCGTATCCGCCGAGTGACGCTACGCCTTCCTGAATGCGCGCGCCGCCGCTGTCGTTCATACCGATCACCGGCGCGCCGACCTTCATCGCGGTTTCCATCACCTTGCAGATTTTCTCCGCATGGCGCTTTGACAGCGAGCCACCAAAGACGGTGAAATCCTGACTGTAAACGTACACAAGACGGCCATTGATGGTGCCTGATCCGGTAACGACCCCGTCGCCCGGGATTTTCTGCGTTTCCATGCCGAAATCAACGCAGTCATGCTCAACGAAGCGGTCGATCTCTTCAAAGCTTCCGTCATCGAGGAGAACATCGATCCGTTCGCGCGCGGTCAGCTTACCTTTGGCATGCTGCGCAGCGATGCGCTTTTCCCCGCCGCCCATTTCGGCAGCTTCACGACGACGTTCCATTTCGGCGATATTGGCGGACATTTACGCACCCCTGATTCAATTGTTCAGAGGTCGTTGCCGCAGCCGCGTCGCAGCGTCAACAATAGCGGTTCGACGATACGATCAGAATTTGAGCGTCAGGCTCCGGGCTAGCGCGGGATGGATGCTCTCCGTCACTCTGAGTGCCTTTGTCATTCCGATGTTAGCCTCATCACGGTTTTTGACGATGGCTTCGATGATCTGCCGCGCACATTCTGATGCAGGCATCTTCTTCATCGGATTGCCGTCATTCATCTGCGTATCGACCACAGGCGGCAGAGCCTCGATCACGTGGATGTTCGTGTCTTTCAACTGTTCGCGAAGGCTGAGTGTGTAGAACCGCAATCCCGCCTTTGTCGCGCAGTAAACCGGCTGACGCGCGGCAGGCGCAATCGCTAGGCCGCTGGTGACATTGACGATGGCCGCTTCGGATCGCGACTTTAGCCGTTCCATCAACGCCCCGCCCAGCCGGATCGGCGCGTTTAGGTTGGCGTAGATGCAATCATCCGCCGCATCCGCATCCGGCGTGCCTTTACGAAAGTCGTGATCGACCAGCTGGCCTGCATTGTTGATCAGGATATCCAGCTCTCGCTCTCCCCATGCCTCAACCAGAGCATCAACACCGGCGGCGTCGGAAAGGCCCGATTCGATCACTTCGAAACCCATAGTCTGCATCGCGGCGACCCGTTCTGCATTGCGGCCAGTCACCACAACGGTGGCGCCCAGCTCTTTCAGCTGGAGCGCCATTTCCTTGCCGATACCGGCTGTTCCGCCTGTCAGCAGAACTGTTTTGCCTTGGATGTCCATGATCTGCGTCCTTTACTTAAACAGGACCAATTCCTCGGCCATGGTCGGGTGGATTGCAGTGGTGGAATCAAAGTCCGCTTTTGTCAGACCGACTTTCACCGCGATAGCGGCGGCCTGCATAATCTCCGGTGATTCCGGGCCGATCATGTGGATGCCAACGATCTTGTCGTTCGCTGCGTCTACGATCATCTTGTAAAGACTGCGCTCATTCCGACCTGCAACGACATTCTTCATCGCGCGGAAATCGGACTGGAACACTTTGATATTGCCAAGCGAATTGCGCGCTTCGCCTTCGGTCATACCCACCGCAGCAATCGGCGGATGGCTAAATACCGCGCTCGGAATGCAGGAATGGTCGACAGCGTATGGCTCAACATCGCCAAACACGCTGTCGGCAAAGGCTTGGCCCTCGCGGATCGCGACAGGAGTCAGCTGAACCCGGTCTGTCACATCGCCAACGGCATAGATGTAGTCCACATTCGTCTTGCTGAATTCGTCGACTTTGATCTCGCCTTTTTTACCGAGCTCCACGCCAACCTTGTCGAGGCCCAGTCCTTCGATATTCGGCACGCGCCCGGTCGCGATCATCACTTGATCGAAATCGCGTGCATCGTGACCCGTCATCTTGACGCTCAGCGAGCCGTCTTCGTTTTTCTCAATGCTTTCAAACTCAGCGTTGAAGCAAAACTCAATGCCCTTCGCGAGCGAAATTTTGAGTAACCGGTCCTGCAATGCCGCGTCATAACTGCGCAGGATCACATCGGAGCGATTCACGATGGTCACCTTGCTACCGAATTCGTTGAAGATGCCGGCAAATTCATTGGCGATATAGCCGCCACCCGCGATCAGGATACGCTTTGGCACTTCATCAAGGTGGAAGGCTTCGTTCGAGGTGATCGTGTGTTCGCTGCCCGGAAATTCTGGCACGAACGGGCGCGCGCCGGTGGCGACAAGAATGTACTTTGCGGTGACGACTTTGCCGCTTGAGAGCGTAATCTCATGATCGCCTGTGATCTCTGCCCGCTCGCGGAAAATGGTAACGCCGTGATTGTCGAGCGTTTCGCCATACAACCCTTCGAGCCGGTCGATGTCTTTTTGCACGTGGTCGCGCAGTTTCACCCAGTCGAAGCTCTTGCCTTCGATGGTCCAACCAAATTGTGCAGCGTCCTCGATGTCTTCGGCAAAATGCGCGCCGTAAACGAGCATCTTTTTCGGCACACAACCGCGAATGACGCAGGTACCGCCGACGCGATATTCTTCGGCTGCAGCTACACGAGCGCCATGCGCGGAGGCCACACGGCTGGCGCGTGTGCCGCCCGAGCCAATCCCGATTGTGAAAAGGTCAAAGTCGTATTCGGTATCGGGCATTGTGGTCCTCCTATTGTGCCTGACGATATGGCGCGGGCGGCGGCCATTGCCAACCGCCCGCGCGCATACAATCGCTTTTCGGCATGGGAGGCCGAATGGTTACGCGAACAATTTATCCCTGTGCAGAACGCGGGCCACGTTGGCCGCCACCAGATCCACCACGACGACCGGAACCTCCACGGCGATTGCCGCCGCCTGGACGACCACCACTGCCGCCACCACCGGAGTGGTTTGGACGGCCTTTGCGCGCCTGATGCTTCTGTTTTGGCTTGGACGAACCTTCGCCCGGTCCGTCACCGCCGCCGCGTGGCTTACCGCCGCCCTGCGGTTTCTTACGAAACGGCTTGGGTTTGACGCGCGGTTGGCGCTGTTTCACTTCACGTTTGGTCGGGCCGACGCCTTCGACGACTGCGCGGAAATTGTCCGGCAGCGGAAGGCGCTCCATCTGTGCATCGGTCGTTTTCTGAATATCTTTAAGATATGCGCGCTCATCCTCGGCGCAGAACGCAATCGCGATGCCATCTTTGCCAGCACGCGCGGTCCGTCCGATGCGGTGAACATATTGCTCGGGCACATTCGGCAGTTCGTAATTGATCACGTGGCTGACACCTGGGATATCGATCCCGCGCGCAGCCACATCGGTCGCGATCAGGATGGAGACTTTGCCCCGGCGAAACTCGTCGAGAGCCCGCTGACGCTGCCCCTGAGATTTATTGCCGTGGATCGCGTTGGCTTCGATGCCGCCCTGACCCAGCTTCTTCACAACGCGGTCTGCGCCATGTTTTGTGCGGGTGAAGATCAGCACACGCTCCAGCTCACCTGGAACCTCATGCCGTCCGCGAAGCATCATTTCGAGCAGCGATTGCTTCTCGTCCTGTTGAACCATGAACAGGAACTGCTCGATGCGCTCAGCGGTGGAACTTTCCGGTGTGACAGAGACCTGCACAGGATTGGTGCAATAGCCGCTGACCAGTTCCTTGATCGCCTTTGGCATCGTCGCGCTGAAGAACAGTGTCTGACGCTCTTTCGGCACCAGTTTGTTGATCGTGCGCAGCGCGTGGATAAAGCCGAGGTCGAGCATCTGATCGGCTTCGTCGAGGACAAGCACTTCGACACCGCTGAGGTTGAACGCCTTCTGATCGATCAGGTCGAGCAAACGGCCCGGTGTCGCGATCAGGATATCGGTGCCACGATGCAGCTTGTTCCGGTCTTTATTGACCGAAGTGCCGCCAACGATGACCTGCACTTTCAGGCCCGCAAGCGCGCCGTAATCCTTGGCGCTGTCGGCGATTTGCACCGCCAATTCGCGCGTCGGGGCGAGCACCAGCATGCGGCAGCTCTTGAAGGGAATACGGTTGTCGCTTTCGCGCAGCCGGTCGATTGAAGGCAGCATAAACGCCGCCGTTTTACCGGTTCCTGTTTGGGCAATGCCCAACAGATCACGGCCCGCAAGAACGGGCGGGATCGCCTGCTCCTGAATAGGTGTAGGAGTAGAATAGCCCTTGAGATCAAGCGCCTGCAGAACGGGCTGAGACAGCCCGAGTGTTTCAAAAGTCATTGAGAAAAATCTCGCAATATATGCGAAGCGCGCACCGGAATCGGCGCGCGGTCGCGGTGGTTAAAGAACCGCCCGCGTGAATAGGGAAGTTGTAAAGTGGTAGGGAGACATGCGCCGGGGCGGAGTATTTAGAGCCGCCGCTTCACGCTAGGCATGCGTGTCTCGTTCGATGGGTCAGATGGGGGAGGATAAGTGAAAAGTCAAAGTTATTCTAATTCTGATTGAGGTTATGGCTATTCAAGAGGTCGAGAAAGTCATCAAGTCGTTGGTCTATCGGAGGCACGCCCGGAATCGAATGGATCAATCTTTCCACGGGGTTCTTATGATCACCAAAAATGAGATGAACATTCCTTTTATATTCGTCACTCAGCACAGGCTTTTCATTGACATAAAAGAGGCAATTTCGTGCATAAATTTGCACCACATGGTTGAGCGCCTCAACCTCGTTTGAATTGGCGGTCAAGGTCGTCAATCTGGGACGTGGTGAGTATTGGTTGGGCCTCGTGTACAAAACTGAGATGTGTGGCAGTAGTGGGACTAGAACACTGGGCCTGTGCCAGTGTTCGGCTTGAATGGTCATGTTCTGATAAAAGCCATCCCCAAAAACGAATTCTCGTTCAGGAGAAAAAATAACAAGAAATTTCCCACTTCCGGATAGATTTCTCATCGCGTTTGGAAGAGCTCTGGAAATGTTCGCACCGATCAATGCATTTCTTTCTACTGATGGCAGTGGGCCTCGAAACTCCTCGGCCAACGCGACCCCAGATTCACGGTATTTGGGGCTGCGAGCAACCAGAGACAAAATGCATTCAAGCAGCTGATCGAAAAGCTCATCATCAATCGACTGCGGGAGCATTCGTGAGTCTAACGGTGCTTCAAACGGAGGGCCGGCAGGATCGAGCTTCTCAAGAAAGCTAATTATTATTGGGAAATTGTTGTCAGCATTTTGGAATGCCTGCTCGTAGCTTGAGTCCCAAACCGAGCCATCACCTTGGTTGCCGAGCTTAATGTGATGTCCGTTGCCAATCACACCAAAATTCTTTGGGCTGGATCTCCGGACCTCTCCATCTGGGAGCAGCCAATTCACACCGCCGCTACTGTCCGACCAATTCTTTGATACTACTTCGGGCCACCAATGGTGCCTTTCTGATTTGAGTCGTCCCATCTACCTTCAGGCTAACCCAAACCAGCCGCTTTCATCAACGCCGTCGTGCTCGCATCAAACTCGCCTTCGCCGCCTTCCATATCTTTGGCCATTTTCTTGCCAAGCTCCACGCCGAATTGATCGAACGGGTTGATGCCCATCAGCACGGCGTTCGCGAAGGTGCGGTGTTCGTGGAACGCGATCAGCGCACCGAACATGCCTGCATCCAGATCATCGACGAGGAACATCGCGCTGGGCCGGTCTCCGGGGAAGGCACGCGCGGGGTCTTTGCCGTCGGCTGACATATTGCCGCCCGCCATCAAAGCCGCGCCCTGTGCCAGGCAGTTCATTAGCAATGCTTTGTGATGCGCAGGGTCAAGTTCGTCTCCCGGCGCGATGCTGGCGATAAAGTCCGCCGGCACAAGCTGTGTGCCCTGATGCAGCAACTGGAACACGGCGTGCTGTGCATCGGTGCCCACCCCGCCCCATGTGATCGGCGCGGTTGATCCGCTCACCGGCTCCCCAGATGCGGTCACGCTTTTGCCGTTGGACTCCATTTCAAGCTGCTGGAGATAGTCAGGCAGCAGCGCCAGACGCTCGTCATAGGCAAACACCGCGCGGGTCTGGCACCCACGAAGGCGCGTGTAATACTGGTCAGCGAACGCCGCGAGCAGCGGGCCGTTGGCACGGCCATCAGCTTCGCGAAAATGTGTGTCGATGGCCTGCGCCCCGGCGAGCATTGCGCGGAAATCCTCCATCCCCACGGCCATAGCCACCGGAAAGCCGATGCTTGACCACAGCGAATAGCGCCCGCCGACGCTTTCAGGGAAAGGCAGCACGCGCGTCTCGTCTACACCCCACTCAACGGCCTTTTCAGGGTTCGCCGTCAGCGCAACAACGCGCCCGCTCGGATCGGCCACATCATTGTCGGCCAGCCATTTCAGGGCGCTCGCCGCATTGGTCATCGTCTCGGTCGTGGTGAATGTCTTCGACGCAACCGCGATCATAGTGGTCGTGGGGTCACAGGCCGCAAACGCCTGTTCCAATGCCAAACCGTCAATGTTCGAGACAACGTGGACATCCATGCGTTTCAGATCACGCGTCAACGCATCGACGGCCAGATCGGGGCCAAGCGCAGACCCACCAATGCCGATATGGATCAGATGCTTGACCTCTCCCAGCGCGCCATCGTGAATGGCATCGACCAGCATGCCCATGCGAGCGAGAAGTGCCATGGCCTCTTCAACATCGGCTTCGGTGCCGCTGCCGCGCATCGCGCCATGCGTTGCAGGGCGGCCCTCGGTCGGATTGACCATGCCGCCATCAAACAAGGCCGAGCGCGCCGCATCAAAACCGACAGCTTCTGCCAACGCTTCGAACGCGTCCAGAAAACCGTCGCTAAGGTGCGTTTTCGACCAGTCGAGCAGGACGCCATTTGGGCCATGCTCTGGAATATCGAACTCGATCCGCTGGCTGAGTTTACTCACCCGGTCGGGATCATTCGCGAAGAGATCAGCCAGCGTGGAATGCTCGATAGCCTCCAAACGGGACCAAATTGCGGACATTTCTGATGCGGACATGTGTCAAACCCCTTTGCGCGATGTGTCGCTGCGAGTAAGGGGGCGAGCAATGAATGTTAAGACACAAACTGCACCTGTCGACACAGTAGAGAGCGAAATGAGCGAAGAAACCAGCGGCGATAGCTGGTGGGGCTTCACAAAGTTCGTCCTGAAGCTGGTCACAGCCGTCCTGATCTTCCGCATCTGCGTCTTTTCGCCGTTTTCGATCCCGAGCGAGAGCATGCTGCCACGCCTAATGAACGGCGATTATTTGCTTGCTGCGAAATGGTCGTACGGATTCTCAGGCAATTCATTGCCGTTTGAACTTGGCCTGCCAGAAGGTCGTATTCTCGCAAGCCAGCCCGAGCGCGGCGATCTGGTGATTTTCAAACATCCGATCGACAACACCGACTACATCAAGCGTGTGATCGCATTGCCAGGCGACAGGATCAGCGTTCTTGGCGGACAATTGGTGCTGAATGGCGAATTTGTCCCGCGTGAGCAGATCGAAGATTTCGATATTCCCGTTTCGATCAACACGAGCTGCGCATGGGGATCGGACGAGGTCACCAATGATGCGGGCGAACAAGTGTGCCGATACCGTCAGTTTAAGGAAACCCTGCCCGGCGGACGCAGCTACAGCGTGCTCGATTTCGGCCTGACCCAAGGCGACAGCTTTGAGGAAGTCACCGTTCCCGAAGGCCATATGTTCGTGATGGGCGACAATCGTGACAATTCTCGCGACAGCCGGTTTGAGGCTATGTCAGGCGATGCGGTCGGTCTCGTTCCGCAAGACAAACTTGTTGGCGAGGCATTTGTGATCATCTGGTCGACCGATGGTGGCTCAGAATGGCTTAAGCCTTGGACATGGTTCTCCTCGGCGCGGGGCAGCCGGATCGGAACAGTGCTTTGAGTGTTATATCGCTATGACAAAGCTCATTCCTGAAACCCGCGAATGGCTCGAAGCGACCGGCTTTGCAGTCGTGAATGAAGCGCCTTGGTTGGAAGCGTTGACACATGGCAGCTTCAACGGGGGAGGCAACGCAACGAGCGAGGCAGATTACCAGCGGCTTGAATTCCTTGGTGACCGCGTACTCGGCCTCTCCGTCGCGGCGTGGCTCTATAGCGCGGGCGACGCGCCGGAGGGCCGTTTGTCGCAGCGTTTGAACGCTCTGGTCAGCGGCGCGACTTGTGCGCGGATCGCTCGCAATATCAACCTTCCCGATCACATCAGATTGGGCAAACAAGCCCGCGAAGATGGCGGCGCGGATAGCGATAACATCCTTGGCGATGTAGTTGAGGCCTTGATCGGTGCGAGCTTTATCGAGCACGGCTATGACGTGACGCGCGACCAGATTTATCGTCTGTGGGATGGCGAGCTTTCCGGCGATTCCGGCAAGGCAAAGCATCCCAAAAGCGCGCTGCAAGAATGGGCGGCAGGCAATCGCCGCGCGATGCCGAACTACGATGTGGTCGACCGCAGCGGCCCCGATCACGCCGCGTCATTCACTGTCCGCGTCAGCATTCACAACGTGGGTGAGGCAGAAGGCACAGCATCAAGCAAAAGCGAAGCTGAAAAGCGCGCTGCACAAGCATTTTTGGAGGAATTCGGGTGAACACAGAAGCGCCAACCCAGTGCGGTGTCGTCGCCGTTATTGGTGCCCCCAATGCAGGCAAATCGACATTGGTGAACAATCTTGTCGGTCAGAAGGTCGCAATCACGAGCGCCAAGGCGCAAACGACCCGCGCCCGCATGTTAGGCATCGCGTTATATGGCACGGTGCAAATGATCCTGGTCGATACGCCGGGCATATTCGAACCCAAGCGTCGCCTGGATCGCGCTATGGTCAGCGCCGCATGGGAAGGCGCGGAAAGCGCGGATGCGATCCTGCTACTCGTCGATCCGATCAAACAGCGGCGTCATGAATTGATTCCGCTGCTTGAAGCTTTGGGAAAGCGGCCCGAGAAAAAAATTCTCGTCCTCAATAAGGTCGACAAAGCCAAAAAAGAGCCTCTGCTGGAATTGGCCCAGGAGCTTTCCGAGCGGATCGCTTTTGATGAGGTTTTCTTCATCTCCGCGCTGAGCGGAGATGGTGTGGACGAAATGAAAGAGGCACTGGCGAAAGCGATGCCCGATGGCCCGTGGATGTACCCGGAAGATCAGGTCTCGGATGCCTCAGAGCGCTTGCTCGCCGCGGAAATCACCCGCGAGCAGGTCTATGCCCAACTGCATGAAGAACTCCCGTATGATGCAGCGATACGTCCGGAAAGCTACACCCAACGCCCCGATGGCAGCGTAGAAGTGCGGCAACAAATCGTGATCGCCCGCGACAGTCAGAAACCGATTGTGCTGGGCAAAGGCGGACAGAAAATCAAAGCCATCGGCGAAGCAGCGCGCGCTGAACTTTCGGAAATTTTGGGCGTGAAAGTGCACCTGTTCCTACATGTCAAAGTGAGCGAAGGCTGGAGCGAAGACAAAGAAGTGTTCGAAGAAATGGGGCTCGATTGGGTCAAGTGATCCGCACAGTTAAGACTTTGCCTGTAATAGCTGCGTTGGCAGTTAGTGCCTGCTCACCGGATGCCAGTCTTTCACCTGACGATCTTCCGGAGGACTTGTTCCAGAGTGGCCCGGAAGCAAACGAAGCGACCCCTCCTTACGGCATTAACCTTTATCCAGACACCAAAGTCATTTCGGCGATGCTCGACGGCATCACAATGCTGGTTGAGGTCAATGCCACTTCCGATGAGCTTGAAGCGTTTTATCGCTCAGAGTTCGAACGGCTCGGCTACGATGTAGTTGAACGCAGCGAAAACGGCGACCAAGTCAGTCTTCGCTCCAACGGCACGGGAAGACGGCAAGGTGATCTGACAATAGCGATTAATCGGATGGAAGGAGCCCCAAACCGCTACATCCTCGTTTTCGGAAAAATGTTCGACAGCCACACTTCGCAATAACTAACGCGCAGTAGCTATACGCCCAAGCGGCTAACGCTTCTTCGCAATCTTGATCTTCTGCTGTTTTGCAAAGCTCTTGGTGGAATCCTCGCTGCGGTTCAGTGCCTTCGCGATTTGCTTAAGTCCCTGCCCTTTTGAGGCGAGCAGCTTTAGCCGCGCTGCCTCTTCAGCGTTCCATGGCTGCTTGTGCCGTTCGAAATGTTCCTTGCCCATGCAGCTTTCCTTGGTCAGAGCCGCCCGAACTTCTCAAGCTTCGCGCGCAAGGCGCTCTCATCGAACGGTTTGACAATGTAATCATCTGCGCCTGCACCGATGCCTTCATGGATGTCTTTCGCCTCACCATTGGAGGTGCAAAACATCACGATCGGTTCTTTCGGCGTTGGAATTGCGCGCAGTTTGGACACGAATTCGATTCCGTCCATCTCGGGCATGTTCCAATCGGTCAGAACCACTGCGGGCATGCTCTGTTTGCAGCGCGCCAGGGCTTCTTCACCGTTTTCGGCCTCAACCGGAACATAGCCCAGGCTTTTTGCGATCTTCGAAGACACTTTGCGAATGACCCGGCTGTCATCGACGATCAGGCAAACTTTGGCAGTTTCCTGTTGCACATCCGTACCGTCAAAGCGTCCGCGCATAGCCTTCGCTTGCTCGACGATCGATTCAGTACCGGATGCCTCACCGCCAGCATGGGCAGCGTCGATCGCTTCCTGAACATCCTCAGGCGCGTCGACAGGCTGCACGTCTTCGCGAGCTTGTGTCAGCCGTTCGGCGAGCGTCTTGCCTTCCATCGCGTGTTTATTGCGGTTCGGGCCGGCGTTGCGTTTGATTAGATTTTGAATGGTTCGTGCTCCCCGCCAAGAACTGCGAAGTCTTGTTCACCGTGCAGAGTGTGAGCTCCATCTGGCTCAGTCTCGCCCTCACCCGGTGTCATCCGCACGTGCAGATACGGCATCCAGATGTCGCCATATTCCGCTTTCTGATACCAAACGTCGAGCACATCATAGCTTGCCCACATGCCATCAGGCTCGCGGAGGCGCAGACCCTCGCCGATGCGCGGAACGGCCGCAAAGCGGATACGCTCCTGATTCTGGTGCGTTTCGTTTTGAACTTCGATCTCAATCACGTGTCTTGGTCCTCGATATTGAGACACGTGCTAAGGGGAAATACTAAAGGATTTATGAGCGCCGCCGATGCTTTTTCAATCTGCGGCGCTCGTTGCCATATCAATCGCTCTTGGCCGGGGCCTTTTTCTTGGCAGGAGCTTTCTTCTTTGCCGCAGGCTTTTTCGCAGCTGCTTTCTTCTTTGGAGCGGCCTTTTTGCGCTTTTTCTTCGCTGGCCCCTTGGCTGCGCGTGCATCGATCAATTCGATGGCTTGCGCGGCTTCGATATCCTCGGGCTTCACGTCCTTGGGGATCGTCGCGTTAACATTGCCGTCGGTGACGTATGGGCCATAGCGCCCCGGCATCACCTTAATCTCGCCGCCGCTGGTCGGATGTTCACCGAGTGTCTTGATCGGCTCTGCCTTGCCGCGAGAACCGCCTTTGCGGTTTGCAGCCTCCGCCAGCATGGTGACGGCGGCGTTCATGCCTGTGTCGAAGACATCGCGTGTGCTGGTCAGCTTCGCATATTTGCCATCATGGCGCAGATACGGGCCATAACGACCAATTGCAGCCTCGATCTCTTTACCCGTTTCAGGGTGCGCGCCGACAATGCGCGGCAGATCAAGCAGTTTGACCGCCCATTCCAGATCGAAATCGTCGAGGTCTTTCGGGATCGAAGCCCGGACTTTCTTTTCGTCCACTTCCATCTCGACATACGGCCCGAAGCGGCCCGATTTCCGATGGATTTCCGCGCCGGTCTCCGGGTGTTCACCCATCAAGCCATCCTCGGCTGGATCGGCACCGTCCGCGCCCGGTTGAGCAAAGCGGCGTGTGTATTTGCACTCGGGATAATTCTGACATGCGATAAACGCACCAAAACGTCCGCCGCGCAGGTTCAGCTTGCCACCTTCGCGTCCCTCTTGCTCGCAAAGCGGGCAGAAACGCGCATCCTTGCCGTCTTCGCGCTCGGGGAAGAGATAGTCGGAAAGATACTCGTCGAGCACTTCGGTGACTTCGCTGGGCAGCTTCTCCATGACCTCTTCGGTCTTGGGCTTGAAGTCCTTCCAGAACTTCGACAGCAGCTCTTTGTAATCCTCGCGCCCGTCGGAAACGACATCGAGCTCGTCCTCCATGCCAGCGGTGAATTCATAGGCGACATAGGTCGGGAAAAACCGTTCGAGGAATGCCGTGAGCAGGCGCCCGCTTTCCTCTGCGAAGAACCGGTTTTTCTCCATGCGGACATAATCGCGGTCGCGCACGGTCTGAATGGTCGAGGCGTAGGTTGAAGGGCGACCGATGCCGAGCTCTTCAAGCCGTTTGACCAAAGACGCTTCCGAGAAACGCGGCGGTGGCTGAGTGAAGTGCTGGTTCGCCTCGACAGCGGTTTTGGCCGGCACATCGCCGTCCTTCATCGCTGGCAGCAGACCGTCTTCATCATCGTCCGACTTGTCGTCGAAACCTTCCTGATAGACCGCAAAGAAGCCCGGGAATTTCACAACCTGGCCGGTTGCGCGCAGCTCATGCTGGCCCGTTGCATCGCGCAAAGTCACAGTCGTGCGTTCGAGCTGCGCAGCGGACATCTGGCTCGCCATCGCACGCTTGAAGATCAGCGAATACAGCTTCGCTTCGTCACCTGCGCCGACCTTGTCGCGGCTGAAATTGGTCGGGCGAATGGCTTCGTGCGCTTCCTGAGCGTTCTTGGCTTTGGTACTGTAGAAACGCGGCTTTTCAGGGCGGTATTCGGTCGCAAAACGCTCTTCGATGGCGTCGCGTGCGGCCATGATCGCCGACATGTCCATCTGCACACCATCGGTACGCATATATGTGATCGCGCCTGCTTCGTAGAGCGACTGCGCAAGACGCATCGTATGGCTCGCGGAAAAGCCTAGCTTGCGCGAGGCCTCCTGCTGCATGGTCGATGTGGTGAATGGCGGAGACGGATTGCGCTTGAGCGGCTTTGTCTCGATGCCCTCAACGGTAAAACGTCCGCTTTCAACAGCGGCTTTCGCCTCCATCGCGGTGCCTTCACCGCCGAGAGAGAGCTTTTCGAGCTTATCGCCTTTGTACCGCACCAGCCGCGCATCAAACTCGGTGCCGTCATGCTGGAGCTTCGCGAGCACTGACCAATACTCGTCGGGCTTGAACGCTTCGATTTCGCGTTCCCGGTCAACGATCAGGCGCAGCGCAACCGATTGCACACGGCCAGCCGATTTCGCACCGGGTAGCTTGCGCCACAGCACCGGAGAAAGCGTGAAGCCGAATAGGTAATCGAGAGCGCGGCGGGCCAGATAGGCATCAATCAAAGGCTGATCGAGCTCGCGCGGCGACTTCATCGCTTCGGTCACAGCAGATTTGGTGATTGCGTTGAATGTGACCCGGTCGACCTTTGTAGGCAGGTTCTTGCGCTTCCTCAAAAGCTCCTGAACATGCCAGCTGATCGCTTCGCCTTCACGATCAGGGTCGGTCGCGAGAACGAGACGGTCAGCATCCTTGGCCGCGTCACTGATTTCTTTGAACCGCTTCTGCTTGTCGCGGTACAGTTCCCAATCCATCGCAAAATCATCGTCAGGCCGCACGCTGCCATCCTTCGGCGGCAGATCGCGGACATGGCCGTAGCTGGCGAGAACTTTGAAGTCCTTGCCCAGATATTTTTCGATAGTCTTCGCTTTGGCGGGCGATTCAACAATGACAAGCTGCATGGTGTTCTGGTCTGTGTCCCTACACGTGTACGTATGCGCGAGAGTGGGGTCGGCATCCGCAAAGCGTCAAGTGGTCATTCGAATGTTTGTGTAACATCGCTCATCCGATCGGAGAGCAGGCCGTATACCGCAACACAGAGTAATGTGAACCATGCGAGAGCAACTGCCAAAAATAGATTAGCCGTGATCGTCAGCGCTTGGTAGGCAAACTCGCTGAACCCTAAGTACGAATACTCGTACCAAAGCAACAAACCGATACCGGTAAAATACACCATCAGCGGCGGAATGAAGGTGAAGATCAAAGGCCTCTGGAATGCCTCCGTTTCTGCCCAACTCCATTTCATCGCATCACCAACTCCGCCCCCTTTTGCAGCGGCATGAGGATAGGCAGCTTGCAAGCGCAGCGCGAGATAAACGCCGGGTAGTAAGAACAAGAGCGCGCCCAAGAATACGCAAATCCCAACAATCAAACTCAGCCCAAAATACGTTCCTATTCCGGTGGCGATGCCATTGGGAAGGTTCCCGTTGTGCTGCATAAGCTTGACCATCAGAGCAAAACCAAGGCCCCACGTGACAATGCTAAAAACAAGGTAGAGGCCGTCGCTTTCGAGCAATAATAGATCGAGTGTCGAATATCCAACCAAGTAGATTAGAACATAGGCAGCAAGCCAGCCGACGCCAGATTGCAACAAACGGACCTGCTCTGAAGCCAGGAAGGAAAGCGCGTCTGATTCTACTCGGCTCATGCGAACACCTCTGTCAGGTCTTCCATCTCTTCCGAAAGCACCCGGTAGGTGGCGACTGACAGCGCCATCATCATGATCGGGATGATGTTGAGCGAAATGGAGAGGAAAACTCCGGCGAGCGGATTGTTGACCATGTCACTGCCTTGGAAAACGGTGCTTCCGGTGAATGTCGCAACAACAATGACACCCCAAAAAGCAATAATCCCGATCACGCCAATCGCGGTGTAGGCGAGCGATAGCGAAAACGTGCTGCCGTCGCTCTTACGCCATGCATCTCCGATCGCGTCGAACAGATTGCTCTTACCAGCGACCAGATAGCACGGGGCCATGATCCATTTCGCGCCAAGCAAAATTCCCGGAATCCAGAAGAAATTGAATCCGATCATGATTGCCATGCCAAGGATAATTGCCATGCCGAAAAAGCTGAACACCCGATATTGGTCATCATGGGTTAGCCCTGCCCGCGCCAGCATCTGTCGGCACAGCCAGTACTGCGCCGGGAAATAGAGAAGGAAACTCAGGGTCGAAACCAACCCTTCAACCATGTCGACCGCCAACAGCAAACCAATCGCTGCAAAGACAGCTAAATACATTGCGATTTCACGGCGACTTGCTCCCAGCACATCAAATGTGCCGCTGATCAATTCGCCAGTGGTTGCGGTCCGATTTGGTACATAGGCCATGCTGACTATTCAAAGACCTCCATCATCTCTTCGGCGGGATCGCTGGAGAGACGGTAGATCGCAATGGCCAAGCCGATAAAGATTGCCGAGGCAACAGAATCGGCGATGGCAGACGCCACGATGATCGGGATGGATGAAAAGCCACTAAGCAAGCCGGTGAAACCGCCGAGCACCGCGCTGACGATGAAGATCGAAATCGCAAGGATGACCGCCGCACCGAAGATCGACCAGCTATGGCCGCTTGTCTTCTCCCAGCTTTCCCCGAAAGTATCCATTGCGGGGAGCTTGCCTTCAATCACTAAAGGCAGCGCCAGAGACCACCGCACGATCAGTATTATGCCAGGGACAATAAGCAGCAGGATGCCAAGGCCGATGCCTAGGATGGCGAGAAGGTAAATCCCTAGCCATGGCCAAAACCGCCCAAAACCAGGGGAAGGATCCCGGGCCATCAGAGCAGCATAAAGCCAGTAAATCAGAACGATGCTGATCAGAAATGCCACGATATAGATTATGACTACTCCCGCGCCCATCGCCAGCATTTTCTCAGTGATGTTAAAGCCTGCATTGAATCCAAGGGCACTGCTTGGTCCGCCCTCTCCAATCCATCCATTAAAGGCGTTGATCGGCACCATAATTGCCAGAAATATTCCGACCAACCGGCCGTTTTCTCGTAATTCTGCAAATGTCTGGCCGAGCAGACTTGAAAGTGTAAGCCCTTGGTTCATTTGAATTCTACGCCCCTGTTTTTCATGTGTTAACCGCCTGCCCCGGTTAGGCTCACCAGTCCACCGGCATGGCGTTCCAATTCCCCGGCAATCTCCAGTTCCAGCAGCGCCATGTGCACTGCGGCTGCGCTCGTATCTGACTGACGAATTAGCTCATCAACGCTAATCGGAGCGGTCGAAAGCAAGCCAGAAACGGCATGAGTGCCCGCCCCCGGATCAGCCTGCGTCAATTCGCTATTGTCGAATTCTATCTCCTCTTCGGCAACGCGGAATGTAGAGCGCGGCGCGCCTGTAAAACTCTGCAACAGCTCGATCACTTCGTCCGGCGATTGCACAAGCACAGCGCCATCCCGAATAAGCTGATTACAACCAAGTGATCGCGTATCAAGCGGTGAACCGGGGATGGCCATGACCTCGCGGCCCGCCTCACCCGCCAAGCGCGCAGTGATTAGCGTGCCCGATTTCGGCGCAGCCTCCACGACCAAAGTACCGCTGGCCAATCCTGCGATAATCCGGTTGCGGCTTGGGAAATGGCGCCCGCGCGGTTCCGTCCCTGGCGGTTGTTCCGCAATCAGCAGGCCTTCTGTCGCAATCTGTTCCTGAAGATCGGCGTGTTGCGGCGGATAGGCGATGTCGATCCCGCTGGCGATTACACCGATGGTTCCCCCACCGCTTGCTTGCAATGCCCCTTGATGGCTTGCTCCATCGATACCGCGAGCGAGACCAGAGACCACGGTAAAACCTGCCTCGGCTAGCGAGCCTGCAAACTCCCGCGCCAGTTTGACCGCCGCTGCACTGGCATTGCGCGCGCCAACCATCGCTACGCATGGCTGGGATGCGAGGGCGAGCTTGCCACGGCACGTGATGATTGGCGGTGCGCTTTCCAATTGTGCGAGCAATTCGGGGTAGTCGGGTTGATCGTGGAAGAGATACCGCGCGCCCGCTTTGCGAACGCCAATGACTTCCGCTTCAATGCGTTCAACCGGTGCCGGTTGATAAGAATTTTTCCCACGGCTTGCGAGTTCCGGCAACGCCTCAAGAGCAGCAGTCGCAGTGCCAAAACGCGTTAAGAGCTGCGCGTAGCTAACGGGGCCAATATTTGGCGATCGCAGCAATCGAATTCGGGCGAACGCCTCGGCTTGAGATAGCGCTGAACCTGTGTCGCCGCTCACTTCTTGCTGCCGACCTTGGGCTCTTCACCTCTCATAAGCCGCCCGATATTCGCGCGATGTTGCACCAACACAATCGCAGCGATGCCGATCAGCGGCCAGACAACGAGCGCATAACCCATCAGCCAAGCCGCGACAGGTGCGGCGACAACCGTGGTCATGGAAGACACCGAAGAAATACGGCTGATCGCGAGCGTTGCCGCCCAGATTCCAGCGCAAACAAGCATGACAGGCCAAGCAAGCGCCAGCAGAACGCCGGCTGCTGTGGCGAAGCCCTTGCCTCCCTTGAATTTGAGCCACGGCGTGAAGCAATGCCCTGCAACAGCAGCAACGGCAGCGACTCCTTCCGTGCCAGACAGAAAGTGCTGCGCCAAAAAGACAGGCACAGCCCCTTTTGCGGCATCCAAAAGAACGGTTGCAGCAGCCAAGCCTTTGTTACCTGTGCGCAGGACATTGGTGGCGCCGATGCTGCCACTGCCGATATCGCGCACATCGCCCAAACCCGCAGCCTTTGTCAGCACAAGGCCAAACGGGATTGATCCCATTAGAAATCCCATAAGCGCCGCGTAGATCAATTCCATGTTGGTCCTTTATCCAAATGCCGATTGGCTTTTGCCGGTTCACATTTATCCGTGCCTAAGTAATAGACAGCCCGACGACAAGCTTACAGCGGACAATAACAGCCATTACCGATCCATCTGCCCCAATTCTGATCCTCGACACCGGCGTTGGCGGGCTGACGGTGCTTGGCGAAGTGCGCAAAATGTTGCCGGAAGCACCGGTTATCTTCGCCGCCGATCAAGCAGGCCTGCCCTATGGCACGAAGAGCGAGGCAGAGGTCGCTGCGCGGGTCTGCGGACTGCTTGGACGGATGGCAGAACGGTATCGCCCTCGGCTGATCTGTATCGCATGCAACACTGCAAGCACGATCGCTTTGGGAATGGTACGCGATGTGTTGGAGATCCCGATTGTCGGCACAGTGCCCGCCATCAAACCAGCTGCGGCTCTAACCAAAAGCGGCACAATCGGATTGCTCGGGACCGAGGCAACCATTCGTCAGACGTATGTCGACAACCTCGAACATGAATTTGCCGCGGGAAAAACGATGCTTCGCCATGCAGCGCCCGGCTTGGTCGAACCCGCCGAAAGAAAGCTGCGCGGCAAACCAGTCGATCAATCAGAGATCGACACGGCTGTGGCGGGTCTGCTCGCGAAACCAGGTGCAGAGACGATCGATACGGTAGTGCTCGCCTGTACGCACTTCCCGTTACTCGCCGATGAGCTGAAGATTGCTTTGGGCGAGCATATCAACCTGATCGACGGCGCGGAGGGAATTGCAAAGCGTATCGAATTCCTCACTCGTGGACAGGAATTCTGCCGCTCTAAGCCAGATTTTGCGGTGACAACTGGCCCGCTTGAAGCATTCGTTCCGCTCGGCCCGGCACTTGCCCAATACGGGATTGAGGACATTCAGACTTTTTAGCTGAGAACCACTCGCAAAGATCGCGGTGGCAAAACCGATCACACTTTCCTAGATAATCGGCAACAACAGGGTGCAATCACGGGCTACGATCCCAAAACCTTACGGCACTTCACAGCACGAGTCTGTCATTTGAATTACGATCAAGTATTCGACACCGCGATTGACCGCCTTCACGAAGAAGGTCGCTATCGCGTGTTCATAGACATCATGCGTAACAAAGGCGCGTATCCCAATGCCCGGTGCTTTCACGGACATAACGGGCCAAAGCCGATCACAGTTTGGTGCTCGAATGATTACTTGTGCATGGGCCAGCACGAAAAAGTTATCGCCGCGATGGAAGAGGCTCTGCACGATGTTGGCGCTGGATCGGGCGGCACACGCAATATTGGCGGCAACACGCATTTGCACGTTGAGCTCGAAAAAGAACTCGCCGATCTTCACGGCAAAGATAGCGCGCTGACCTTTACCAGCGGCTATGTCTCAAACGACGCAACGCTCTCTACCTTGGGCAAACTGCTTCCCGGCTGCGTAATTTTCTCGGACGCGCTCAACCACGCAAGCATGATTGCCGGCATCCGTAATTCGGGCTGCGAGAAACGCGTTTTCCGCCACAATGACATGGCGCATCTGGAAGAGATGCTGGCGGCAGAAGACCACAGCGCGCCAAAAGTTATCGCGTTCGAAAGTGTCTATTCGATGGATGGCGACGTCGCACCGATTCATGCGATTTGCGATCTTGCCGAGAAATACAACGCGCTGACCTATATCGACGAGGTCCACGCGGTTGGCATGTATGGCGAGAATGGTGGCGGAATTTCGCAGCGGGACAATGCTGCGCACCGCATCGACATTATCGAAGGCACCTTGGGCAAAGCATTCGGCGTTATGGGCGGATATATTGCCGCAGACACTCGCATCGTTGATTGCATTCGCTCCTATGCCCCCGGCTTTATCTTCACGACATCGCTCTCACCTGTTCTCGTTGCTGGTGTTCTCGCGTCTGTGAAGCACCTCAAAGCAAGCAATGTTGAACGCAACGCCCAGCAGCAGGCGGCGGCTGTTCTGAAACTGAAATTTGCCGAAGCGGGCTTGCCCGTAATGGACAGCGTCACACATATCGTGCCGCTAATGGTCGGCGATCCGGTCCGCGCGAAGAAGATCAGCGATATCCTTCTCGCCGAGTACGGCGTCTATGTTCAGCCGATCAATTTCCCAACAGTTCCCCGGGGCACAGAGCGGTTGCGCTTCACTCCCGGGCCCCATCACACAGAAGAGATGATGGACGAACTGACCAACGCATTGGTCGAGATTTGGGACCGTCTGGATATGGAACTGGCGCAGGCTGCTTGATCCGCTCCAGTTGATCGCGCACTTCCATCGCTACTCTAGAGGACAATCATATATGGGCCGATACATAGCTTTTTTGCTGCCTGCATCCTGCCTCTTAGCAGCCTGCGGAGGGGGCAGTTCTAGTGCTCCCCCGCCAACCAGCACTCCCGCCCCCTCACCATCGCCAAGCCCGACTCCTGTACCGACATACACCGCCTTTGCCGACCAGACTGGTGCGCAGAGCTATGTTTCTAGCTGCGCAGGTTACGACACCAATGTAACTCCTGCTGTTACAATTGCCGCATCGGCCTTTGGTGACGGTTTAAGCTTCGATCTTGCCGCTGACAAAGAAACGTGGACGATTACCGGTTCAGGTTTGAACGCGATGTTTGGACCGACACCAACCGCGGACAGTGACGACAACGAAACAATCTATGTTCGCCAGATTGCCCAAGGCCCACAAGTATTTATTTTGCGGTCACCCAGCCTCAACGGTCTAACTGTCGAGTTTGCCCGGGCTGGCTCGGTTGCTGTCCGAACCACTGGAGACATTGAGTTTTCATGTGTGTTCGGCGTCCCAACGCAGACCAACGATACGTTCCCGACATCGGTCGGAGCATCAGACGTGGACGTCACAGGCTTTGCTCGAATTATTGGGGGAGCAGACGCGGGGCCTTATGATCTTAGTTCCAGCACTGCGAGCCTAGCGGGCAACCCCAATGGAGGCGATTTGACCCTTTCGTTGACGCTTGCTGGTAGCCGAGACACAGGTATCCCAATGCCACCGCAATCTCCGGTCGACTTTGGATCGTTTAGCGGAAACGGACCGGTTACGATTTCAGCTACAAACTTTGGCGGAAATCTCTCGTCCAATGACCTGTCTGGGGTCACTGCAAACTTTGGCGGATGGTTCTTCGGCCCTCAGGCAATCGAGACTGGAATCTCCTTCAGCGCTGAAGGCATTAGGACCGATGGCAGCCGTATCGTCATCCACGGCACAGTTATCGCCCGATAGAGATTCTCCGCAATTCAGTTCGGCCCCATCACACACTTGATCAGACCAGACGGCGCGGTTCCCTAACGGATTTTGCGCGGCTACGGGCTTAGGCTAGTCCTTTTGCTCAATTCAGTAAGGACACAATTAAAATGAGCGGCAACCCCGAACAAAAGTATGACGAAGTAGTACGCGGGCGCAAATCGATCCGTGGCTATCTCGACAAGCCTGTTTCGCGTGAATTGATCGAAGAAGTGCTCGGCCTAGCGATGCGTTCGCCTTCGTCGATGAACACACAGCCGTATCACTTCCACGTGATCACGGGCGAACCGCTCGACAAAATCCGCAAGGGCAACACCGAACGTATTCTTGCTGGTGAACCGGACAGCCGCGAATTCCGGCGCGGTGAGCCTTTTGCAGGCGTCCACCGCGAACGTCAGATCGAAGTCGCCAAACAGCTCTTCGCCGAAATGGGGATCGAGCGTGACGACAAGGAGGCACGTCAAGACTGGGTTCTGCGCGGTTTTCGCCAGTTTGACGCGCCCGTCTGCGTGATCGTCACCTACGACCGCGAACTGGGCACCAGCGATGACACAGCGTTTGATTGCGGTGCGGCGACGACTGCTCTTGTAAACGCGGCATGGTCGCGCGGGCTCGGCTGCGTCATCAATTCGCAGGGCATCATGCAGAGTCCGGTCGTTCGTGAACATGCCGGTATTCCGGACGATCAGGTCATAATGAAAGCGGTGGCAATGGGCTGGCCTGACCCCGATTTTCCAGCGAATGCGGTATACACTCACCGCAAGGAACCAAGCGACGCTATGCGGTTCGTCGGCTTTGATTGACCGTTCGTCAGGCACCGACTCCTAACCGTTATTCAACGGTTCGCCGCATCTGACACCCCAATCACCCTCACATTTGCAAGTCTGACTTGTAAATTCATCTGAATGAAAGTGTCAGGGGCCATAGCGGGGCGAGTTTGAAGGAGTACACAATGAAAAAGATTTCACTCAGGTCGCGTGGTTTGGCTGCTGTGGCCGTGGTTTCGATGGCGGCACCAGCCGCTCTGGCGGCCCAAGATGCGGGCCCTGTTCGGGTGTCGGACCAAACACAAGGTGACGTGTTGACCACCGTAACCGGTTCACCGCCTGCCGATTTATCGGGCCTTACCGAAGGACCGGAGATCGAAGGTCTGATCTCTGCCCGCGACGGTAATCGTCTGCAGGTCACGTCTGCTGACGGCACCAACACCGTTGTCACAATCGGCAGCGGCACCGTGATCAAGGCAAAAGGCGGATTTCTCGGCCTTGGCCGAACCGCTCTTACCGAAGATGCTTTGCTCAACGGTCTGCCTGTAAGCGTAGAGACTGTGGAATGGGCCAACCGTTTGGTCGCCACCGAGGTCGGGCTGAAGAACAAAGATTTGAAAACTGCGGCGATGATCCGCAGCGGCACCAATCAGCGTTTCGAACAGCAAGGTGCGCGGATTACCGAGAACACTATCGCGACAGAGGCCCTTCGCGGCCGCTTTGGCGATATTGACCAGTACAATGTCAAAGGCACAACGAACGTGTATTTTGACACTGGCAAATACAACCTCTCGGCAGAATCCCGCGCAGAGCTTTGTCAGGCGGCATCGCAAGCAGAAGGCATGAGCAACGCGCTTCTGCTGGTCGTCGGCTACACCGATTCAACGGGCAGCTATGAGATCAATCAGGAACTCAGCGAAAAGCGTGCTGGCCGCGTGGTCAATTTCCTTCAGCAGGAATGCAGCTGGAAACCGTACCGCATGCTTACGCCAACCGGCATGGCAGCGTCTGACCCGGCAGCGGACAACTCAACCGCATACGGCAAAGCACAAAACCGCCGCGTTGCGGTAAACATCCTGGTCAGCAAGAGCGCCGAAGGATTGAACTAAAACCGGCCAGAATTGATCGCAAATTATGAAAAGGGCGGTCCTTCGGGGCCGCCCTTTTTCGTCCTTCATCAGCAAGTGATGACGGTTGACTAGGCTTCACAATATTTAGCCTAGTTGGGAATAGAGCGCGATGCTAACATAATTGCCAAACAGTAACTTAAGGTAGAAATATGAAACGGGTAGCGCTCTTACTCGGCACGGCATCGCTCACATTAGTTGCGTGCGGCAGCGAAGGGTCTGCTCCCTCTCCTATCGGTGGCGGGCCGACGCCTACTCCGGTCCCCACTCCGACTCCGACGCCGACACCCACCCCTACTCCAACACCGGTGAGTTACACGCCAGTTGCCACGCAAAGCGGTGATTGGACAATATTGCATACGATTTGCTGGCGGACTGCCGACAGCGAGTTAGGAATACTTGGATTCGAAGAAGCGCAACCCAATACGCTCTCGATCAGTTACTCAGAGAGCCGTGAAGAGTATCGAATGCTTGGTGACGGCATCGATCTGAGTTTCGGGCCGCAAGACTCGCCCTCGCAAATCCCTGGTGGATATACCTCCTACAATCGAAGCGTAGCTGGTGGATTGCTGGACAACTTTTTGATCACCCTTGCGCCACTCGATCGGAACGACACCCTAGTCGCAGAGTACTTTGGGTACTTTACAACCAATATCAACAGTTTAGCAGGCCTCCTGCGCAGCTATGGCTGTCAATTTGGAATGCCTACACAAACTGGAGATTTTGCGGATCAAACGCTGACCTACAGCAACCAATCAATCTTCGGAACGGCATCACGCGACGGTCCAGGGACCGGAGCTGGCGCTTACTCAATCAGCGACACCGTCGCTGAAATGACCTTTGATCCGGTGCGTGGCGAAGTGGATATTATACTCGACATTGCTGCAAATAGGGGCTCTGGAAACACGATTGAGCTAGGTGAATATTCTGGATCATTGAGCGTTAACCAGGACACTGGACAATTCGAAGGTTCTCTTCAATCAACGCTAGTTCTTAACAGCACGTCACAGGTTTCCGGCTATCTGTATGGCCCAAAAAGCAGCGAAGCAGCCATGACATTCGCCGTAACCGGAACGCAATCAGCCGACATAACCTTCCGTTTCTTTGGACAATCATTCTTAAACGCTGACTGACTTTGTGGATGGACTAAGATAGCCAAGTTCGCTCTACGGCTGTGCGCACTACCTCAAACTCACGACATTGTCGCTCGGCTCGCGTTGCCGCGTGCCGTTGAAGAGGCTCATCATTGGTTCGTCGGTAACGATCACGCATTCGGCATCACCAAAGCCGTTAAAGCCGGTCTTCATCGCTGCGCCGTAGGCTCCAAGCATGCCGATTTCGATGTAATCGCCCGCTTGAATATCCGCCGGTAGCGGGAATGGCCCTGCCATATAGTCTGCATCGTCGCAGGTTGGCCCGTAAAATGCGAAGTCCTCCAGACCATCGCGCAGATCATCTTCGAGTGCACTGACAGGGAACCGCCATGCGACGTGTGCTGCGTCATACAGCGCGCCATAGGCACCGTCATTGATGTACAGTTCGCTGCCGCGGCGCTTTTCGACCTTCACGATCATCGAGCTGTATTCAGCGCAAAGCGCCCTGCCCGGCTCGCACCACAGCTCAGCATTGTAAGCGATCGGCAACGCGTAGAAATGCTGATGAATGATCGAAAAGTAATCTTCGAGCGGCGGCGGCTCCATTCCCGGATAGATGCTTGGAAAACCTCCGCCCACGTCGATCATGTCGATCACAACGGAGGCCTCGGCAATCGCTGCACGGGTACGGTCCAGCGCTTGCACAAAGGCGAATGGCGTCATCGCTTGGCTTCCAACATGGAAGCATACGCCGAGCCAGTCGCAATGTTGGCGGGTCACTTGCAGCAATTCCGGGAGGTCTGTGAGATCGCAGCCAAACTTGCTGGCAAGCGACAATTCCGAATATTCGGATGAAACGCGAAGACGCACGCACAGACGCAGGTCTTTTGCTGGCTCACCCGTTTCGGGGTCGCTGCACGCGCCAACGATCTTCTCCAGCTCTTCGACACTGTCGAGGCTGAAGGTTTTCACGCCGTGCTTGAAATACGCTTCACGAATGGCACTGGGCGTTTTGATCGGGTGCATAAAGCACAGTGTCGCATCGGGCAGCGCTGCGCGGACAAGGCGCACTTCAGCAATCGAGGCAACATCATAATGCGTTACGCCTGCGCCCCATAGCACCTCAATCAAATCGGGCGCAGGATTCGCTTTAACCGCATACAGAACCTTGCCCGGAAACTTCCCGACAAAGAATTCCGCAGCACGCTTGGCAGCATGCGGGCGATTGAGGATGACCGGTTCGTCGGGCTGGAGAGCCCTCGCTACGGTCTTGGCATCAGGATAAGTGTGCAATTCAAGGGACCCCCAGAAGGTTCAGCTGTTTAACCAAACGGTTTTGAGGCTGCCTTGCGGTTTAGTCCCTTGGGGCAGCGGAAGCGCGCATATAAACCTTATGCGCGCTCTCGCAATATAAAATCATTCGATGTGCGAAAAGTTCCGCAAATCAGAACGAAACAGCCGGGCGCTGATCCACGGTGCCTTTTTCGCTGTCGTCCAGCCGGTTGAAATCAGCTTCCTGAAAACCGAGCGTACCCGCAAACAGAACCGCCGGAAACGCCTCACGGGCGGTGTTGAACCGCGCAACGGCTGCGTTCAACGCGCGGCGCGATGCTGCCAGCTTGTCTTCGACATCAGCCAGCTCGGTCTGAAGTTCCTGAAAGTTTGTGTTCGCTTTTAGGTCGGGGTAATCTTCGCCCAGCGCCAGCAGATTATCGAGTGCAATTTTCAGCCCTTTTTCATCAGATGACGAAGGATTGCCCTTGGCCGCAGTGTTACGCGCCTGAATCACATTCTCTAGCGTCGAGGATTCGTGCGAAGCATAGCCCTTCACCGTCTCGACCAAATTAGGGATCAGATCATGACGCAAGCGAAGCTGCGCATCAATATCGGCGACACCCTGACGAACATTTTGACGAAGCCCGACCAGATTGTTGTAGATGCCGATAACAAGCAGCACCAACCCAACAACAATCACGACAATCGCGGATGTCCAGAACCAGCCAAAAATCTCAAACATTGTGCACCCCTCCTTATGCGGGCAACTATATACTAACTTCCATTGGTTAAAAGATCGCAGCTTTTATAAGAAATTCGGGAAAAATCATGCGTGCGGATGTTCAGGGATTGATGAATGGGGAGCTGGGAGACTGGCTCCAGCAGCAATCTGCCATGCGTGCAGAAGCGAAGGAAAGCGCGCATTCCCGTTGGACCTGGGGTGCAGTCGTTCTGCTCCCATTGCTCGCCTTTATGTGGTTCGGTCCAAGTTTTTCCGGGCAATTGAAATTCTTCCTTTCCGCTGGCGGCGCAATTGGCGTTGGCGCTTGGGGATACATGCCGATCAACGCCGCCAAGAAAACGATTAAAGTCGGCATCAACTCAGCGATCGCTCGGTCTTTGGGCGTTGAATATGCCCATGATGTGGAGCCGGGCGGCGAATTTGAGGCGTGTCGGACCTATGGTTTGGTCCCAGATTACGATCGTTCAGGCTTCGAAGATCGCTGGTTCGGACAGATCGAAGGGCATCATTTCGAACTGTATGAAGCCCATCTGGAAGAGCGGCGCGGTTCGGGGAAAAACCGCCGCTGGGTCACAGTGTTTCGCGGCGCGATTACCGCAATGGAATTTGGTCGCCCGTTCCATTCAACCACACTCCTTCAACGCGCGGGCAAGCACAAGAAATGGCTTGGCTTTGGCGGACGCAAAGACAATGTGAAATTTCGCGGTCATCAGCTTGACTATGTCGATCAGGTCCACCCGGACTTTGAAGACGTCTTTGAGATTTGGAGCGACGATCAGGTGGAAGCGCGCGTTCTTGTGCACCCATCCTATGTCGAACACCTGCTCGCAGTTGAAAAAGCGTTTCAAGGTGAAGCGGTACGCGCGCTATTCACGCGCGGCTCGGTCGTTATCGCGGTTGAGAGCAATAATCTTTTTGAAAGCGGCTCACTCAATGCCGCGGACGATGAAGCGCGCGTTGCCGAGGCTGCGGAACAATTTGCAGCCCTTGCCGGACTTGCTCTGGCGATCAATCAGAATGAGCGCGGAAGAGTCCTCAACAAAATGGACCCGTCCAGCGATCTCACGAATGAAGGTGGTTTTGGTCGCCGCAGACGCAGCGTCCGCCGCTAACTCAACCGGTTGCGGAAATCCTCATATTCGAAACGCTTCACGCATTCGAGCGCGTCGGTTTCGCTGTCCCACAGCCAGATCGAGGGTAACTGCACACCGTTAAACGTGTTCGTCTTCACCATCGAATAATGCGCTTGATCAAGAAACGCGAAACGCGCGCCTGCTTCAGCCGGAACGGGCAGCTTGTAGTCGCCAATCACATCCCCCGCGAGGCATGACGGCCCTCCCATACGGATCGGAATGCTGTCTTCGTCTGTCAGCTCACCCAGCATGGCGGGGCGATAGGGTGCTTCCAGCACATCGGGCATGTGGCACGTCGCTGAAATATCGCTGATCCCGATAGGCACTTCGTTGAAGCCGGTATCGAGAAGTGTGCCGACCAGAATGCCTGCATCCAATGCGATGGCCTCGCCCGGCTCAATGATGATTTCCGCACCCGTATCCGCCGCCGCATCACGCAGAAATTCGGTCAACGCATCGCGTTCATAGTCCGCGCGCGTGATATGGTGCCCGCCGCCCATATTGATCCATTTCAGCTGACCAAACCACGGCTCGATTGCGTCGAATACGCGGTCCCATGTCTGCCGGAGCGGCTCGAATGTCTGCTCGCACAGATTGTGGAAGTGGATGCCCTCGACGCCCTCCATCGCTTCCTCGGTCAGCTGATCCAGCGGGAAGCCGAGCCGCGAACCGGGCGCAGAAGGATCGTATTTCGGCACTTCGCCGGTCGCGACCATTGGATTGATGCGCAGGCCCACGGAAACATCGCCGCCGGTGGTGGCCGCGTGATCAAGGATCAACGCCGCACGCTTCATCTGTCCGGGTGAGTTGAAAATCACATGCTCGGACAGACGGCAAATCTCTTCGAGTTCCTCCGGCTTGAAGGCCGCGGAATAGGTCGCAATTTCGCCGTCATAGAATTCGCTCGCGAGCCGCGCTTCCCACAAGCCGCTAGTGGAGACGCCATCGAGATATTCGCCAATGATATGCGCGGTCGACCACATGGAAAACGCCTTAAGCGCGGCGAACACTTTGATGCTGGCGCCATCGCTTGCGGCCTCGTCACGGATACCCGCGAGTAGCTGGCAATTCGCACGAATTTTCGCCGCGTCCACGACGAAAGCAGGACTGTCGACGCGGGAGAGATCGAACTGGGCGAACGCGCCCGGATCACCGGCTTTGGTTTGCATTAGAACTTTACCGGCCCGTCCAGCTCTGCGACTTGCCACGGCAGGCCGTGCTCATTCAGCATCTCCATGAATGGATCCGGGTCCATTTCTTCCATATTAAATACGCCCTCACCTGACCATTTCCCGGTCACCATCATCGCACTACCGATCATCGCGGGAACGCCGGTCGTGTAAGAAACAGCCTGATTGCCGGTCTCTTCATAGGCGGCTTCGTGGCTGCAAATGTTGTTGATGTAGAACGTCTTCTCGCCTGAACCGTCCAGCGCCTCGCCCGTAGCGATACAGCCGATATTGGTGTTGCCTTTGGTCGTCTCGCCAAGGCTTTCCGGCTTAGGCAGAACGGCAGCAAGGAATTGCAGCGGGATGATTTCCTTGCCCTGATAGGTGATTGGCTCAATCCCCGTCATGCCGACATTCTGCAGCACGGTCAGGTGTTTAATATACTCATCGCCGAACGTCATCCAGAAACGCGCCCGCTCAATCTCAGGGTTGAATTTCGAAAGGCTTTCCAGCTCTTCGTGATACATCAGATAAGCCTGACGGGTGCCGACTTTCTCAAAATCGAACGGGGTCGAAACTTGCATCGCGGGCGTTTCCACCCACTCGCCGTTCTCCCAATGGCGCGCAGGCGCGGTCACTTCGCGGATATTGATTTCCGGATTGAAGTTGGTGGCAAACGCCTGACCATGGTCGCCGCCGTTGCAATCGAGAATATCAAGCGTGCGGATCGTCTTCAGCTTGTGCTTCTTCAGCCACATGGTGAAGACACTTGTCACACCGGGATCAAACCCGCTGCCGAGCAGCGCCATCAGGCCCGCTTCCTTGAAACGATCATGATAAGCCCATTGCCAATGGTATTCGAACTTCGCTTCGTCCTTGGGCTCGTAATTGGCCGTGTCGAGATAATGCGTGCCCGCCTCCAGACACGCATCCATGATCGGCAAATCCTGATAAGGCAGCGCCAGGTTCACGACGAGCGTCGCGCCGACTTTCTTGATCAAATTGACCATCGCCGGAACTTCTTCGGCATCAATCTCATAGGTTTCGATGCTTTGGCCAGTGCGGGTTTTTACGCTCTCCGCGATGGCATCACACTTGGACTTGGTCCGGCTGGCCAGGTGGATCTCCGGAAAGATGCCTGAATTCATCGCCATTTTGTGGACGCAAACCGAGCTAACCCCGCCTGCCCCGATCACCAGAACTGTCGACATATCCGTAACCTTTCAAATTCGATTCTTGCGCGCTCACTAGTCCAATGCGCTAAGACGGACAAATGATCCAAGACGAAATAAAAAAGCCGACCGCTGTTGGCGTTGCCGAAGCCCTGAAAAGCATCCAGTCCATCCCTCTGCAACCGACCCCGCTTTTGCCTATCGAAATTGGCGGAATTCGGGCGCATGTTAAGTGCGAGAACTTGCAACCGATCGGCGCTTTCAAGATCAGAGGCGCATGGTGGAGGCTCAACAATCTGGAAAGCGATCATGCCGTTGCCGTCTCAAGCGGAAACCATGCACAAGGCGTGGCGTGGGCCGCAAAGCGATTGGGCCTGAAGGCAACCATCGTCATGCCGCGGGACGCACCGGAAGTGAAACTCGCCAACACCCGCGCTCTTGGCGCGGAAGTCGTCCTGTATGAGCGCCCCGGCGAAGACCGCGATGCTGTTGCAGCCAAGTTGATCGACGAACGCGGCGGCACTCTGGTGCACGCATTCGGCGATCCGTGGGTGATGGAGGGGCAAGGCACCGCTGGCTTGGAAGCGGCAGAGCAGTTGGGCCATGCGCCGAGCCGCCTTATCACATGCTGCGGCGGTGGCGGATTGGCCGCGGGCCTTGGCCTCGCCTGCCCCGATGCCGCGATCCATATTGTCGAGCCGGAAGGCTGGGACATGGTCGGGCAGGCCATGAAAGCGGGCGAACTTGTGCGCGTGTCAGAAACTCCGCCCAAGACAATCTGCGACGCATTGCAACCCGATGTCACCAAACAGCTGAACCTCGATATGCTGAAAGACCGCGCCGAACCCGGTGTGACTGTTACCGATGAAGAAGTGCGCGCTGCCCAAAGGTGGGCCTATGCAAACCTGCGGATGGTCGTGGAGCCAGGCGGTGCTGCTGCCCTCGCTGCTGCTTTGGCAGGTAAAGTTCCGGTCGATGAAGGCACCGTTATAATGATCACTGGGGGGAATGCCGATCCGGCGCGCTTTGCCGAGACTATTGCCGCATGATTTGACAATGCGCCCTGCCTTTCGCAGGGGTGTTGCCTGAAAAGAGAGAAGAGGGGATCGTCTCAATGCAGGCTCAAATGCTCGCTCCAGCCGCCGTTTTGGTGGTGTGGACCATCATTGTATTGTTCTGGATCATTCCGCCGCGATTTGGTTCGCTTTCCAAGGCCGACACATCCAGTCTGAAAGGCAAAGAGGGATCGCGCGGTCAAGATCTTGAAGGGGTGCTACCGGATAAAGCCAACTGGCCGGCGCATAATCACACCCACCTGCACGAACAGCCCACTCTGTTTTATGCCGTTGTGCTGATGATCACAGTGCTTGGCCCGACTGGCACCGACGTCATGCTGGCATGGGCCTATGTCGGCCTACGTATTGTGCATTCGCTTTGGCAGATTCTGGTGAACAAGGTCGGGCCGCGGTTCGTCTTGTTCCTGCTCAGCACATTCGTCTTGATCGCGCTTGCGATCCGGTTGCTCATGATCACGGTTTTCGCGGATCCTTCCGCGCTGCCCCAATAACACGAACGGAACTCACCCATGAACGGACTTGATATTCTGCAACCCGCCGTCGCGCTCATGATCTGGACGATGATCATGTGGGCGTGGATGTATGCGACCCGCATTCCGGCGATGAACAAGTCGCCTGATATTGAAAACCCGGCAAAGCTGGTTGGTACAACCGGTGCGAGCCTGCGTCAGCAATTGCCTGAAAAGGTTAATTGGAAGGCAGACAATTACAATCACTTACACGAACAACCTACTGTTTTTTATGCAGTGGTTCTAACGCTTGCTGTGCTGGATCAGGGCGGCGGCATGAACGCATTTCTTGCGTGGATTTACACCGGCCTGCGCGTCACACACAGCCTTGTTCAAGTGACTGCGAACAAGGTGCTTGTCCGTTTTGTATTGTTCGCATTGTCGAGCTTGGTGCTGATCGCGTTGATCTTCCACGCAAGCATCGTGGTGTTCGACATTCACATCTGATTGGTGCCGGACGCGGCGGAGAATTACTCCGCCGCTTCGGTGACTGCCTCGGCTTCATCTTCCTGAGCAGCTAGAAAGCGTTCCCCGTCAAGCGCGGCCATGCAGCCCATGCCTGCAGCGGTCACTGCCTGACGGTAAACGTGGTCTGTTACGTCACCAGCAGCGAAGACGCCCGGAATTGCGGTCTTTGGCGTGCCGGGCTCAACATCCAGATAGCCACTCGCATCCATCGCGAGCTTGCCCTTGAACAGTTCCGTCGCAGGCGCGTGGCCGATTGCGACAAACGCGCCATCGACTTGCAACGTCGATGTCTCGCCCGTTTGCGTGTCTTCGAGGACGAGATGATCGAGAGCGCCGCGCTCGCCGGCTTCAAAGCTCTTCACCTGCTTGTTCCAAAGGATCGACGTCTTCGGGCTTTTGAACAGACGCTCCTGAAGAATCTTTTCCGCTCGCAATTCGTCGCGGCGATGGATCAGGGTTACGTCATCGGAATGGTTGGTGAGGTAAAGCGCCTCTTCAACAGCGGTGTTGCCGCCGCCGATCACAGCGACCTTCTTGCCGCGATAGAAGAACCCGTCGCAGGTCGCGCAAGCTGATACGCCTTTGCCGCCAAGCTCCTGTTCGCCTGGCGCTCCGAGCCATTTGGCCTGAGCGCCGGTGCAGATCACCAGTGTATCGCCGATATATTCATCACCGCTGTCGCCAATGGCTGTGTATGGAGGGCCGCTCTCGAGATCGACCGAGACGATCGTGTCCCACATCATGCGCGTGCCGACATGCTCGGCCTGAGCCTTCATCTCTTCCATCAACCACGGCCCCTGCACCACTTCACGGTAACCGGGATAGTTTTCGACGTCAGTGGTGATGGTCAGCTGACCGCCGGGCTGGAGGCCCTGCACAACAATCGGTTCCAGCATGGCGCGCGCCGCATAGATGGCGGCGCTGTATCCTGCCGGGCCGGAGCCGATGATGAGCATTTTGGTGCGATGGGTAGCCATTGGAGTCGTTCCTAATAATTTCGTGCCCTGACTTAGGCTTTCAGACGGCGCACTTCAATTCGCGGCGGCGTGGAAAGTCTTAGGCATCCACAAGCGCAGCTTTGATGGCGCCCCGTTTCGCAGCATCTACTTCGAGAACTTGTTCGAGATAGACATCTGCATTGCCAAACCGCTCTTTTACAGAAGCCCGCGCCGCCTCAAGGAATTCGGCATCAACGCCCATCAATACCCGCGCCATGGCTTCGTCTCTGGACCCGTATTTGTCGCCCAGCATGTTCATACCGTGCGCGATGCGTTCGTCATTGCGCGGCGAATGGTTGGTCAGCAAGTAGTCGTGCATCGCATCATCTGGATGCACACCAAGAATGTGGTGGAGCAAGTCGACGGCAATCCCGGTTCGGTCTTTGCCCGCCGCGCAGTGGACGAGGCTAGCGCCTTTACCGCTGGCGAGCGCGTCGAAGTAGTCTGTCAAAACCGAATTAAGGCCTTTGCGATCGGGCAACGCGCCGTACAGATCCACCATCGCAGCGTGCGCACTCGTGGCGTCGATGCTGCCCTGTGCCGCTTCAAGGTGCGGCGCAAGCCCGGCTGTCTCGCCTTCAAAATACAGCACCTGCGCGTCGAAATCGGCAGAGCGTCGACAGGTATGGCGCGCGCGTTCGCTATCCCCGCGAAGGTCGATCACATGCCTCAATTGAAGCTCTGAGACGGTAGCAAGATCATTTTCGCTCGCATCGGCATGATGGCCCGAACGGAACAGTAGACCGAGCTTCACCCGCCCACCATCAGCGGTCTTATAGCCCCCATAATCACGGAGGTTGTGAATGCCCTGCGTCGCAAGAAACGGATCTGTTGGGGTGTGTCGAATCATGTCATCGCGTGTGACAGCGGCGGCGCCTTCGCACAACAGTTCTGACGCTTTCGGATAGGGAGTAGCCCCTACCCCACCGTAAGCCAGCATTTGGCAATTGTATTGCTAACCAGCGATCACTCCCGAACCCGCCTTTACCTCAAAACACAGCAGGCTCCCTATTATGGCTCACATCCTAATCGCAGATGACGACGAACTGGTCGCCGAAATGGCGAGCGACATTCTGATTGACGCTGGTCACGCATGCGGATGGGTGACGAATGGAGAGGATGCCTGGACTTTGATGAAACAGCGACGGCCCGACCTATTGCTGCTTGATCAGGATATGCCGGGTATCTCCGGCGTCAGTCTGCTGCGCAAACTGCGTGGATCGGCCACCTTCTATGATCTGCCCGTCATCATGTTCACGGCGATGAGCGGTGAGGCGGATGAAAGCCGAGCAATCTACGCCGGGGCGCAGGACTACATCCGCAAGCCGTTCACGCCACTGATACTGACCAGTCGGATTGAACGCGCCATAATGAAGCTTGGCGGCACCCATCTTGACCTCAAGACGCGGGTGGCTCGTGATGCCGGGTTTCTGGAAAACTCTATTCGGCTCGAAAGACGACCAGTCTAAAGACTGACACCGGCCAGATCGTCGCAGAAATTCTTCGTCCAATCTTGCACATTGTCATCGCGAACAGTGCCGATCATCGCTTCATAGCGGCTCTTGCGCTCATCCAGCGGCATATCGAGTGCGGTTTGGATTGCACGGGCAAGAGCATCGGGACTGTGCGGATTGACGATCACCGCGCCTTTCCCTTCGCATGCCAATTGCTGTGCGGCTCCGGCGAAATCTGACAGGATCAGCACACCGGGATTGTCCGGATCCTGCGCCGCGACATATTCCTTCGCGACCAGGTTCATTCCGTCACGCAGCGGAGTGACCATGCCGATTTTTGATGCGCGGAAGAAACCGTACAGTTCGGCATGGCTGTACCCTTGGTTCACATAACGGATCGGGACGATATCGACCTGTGACCGGGCACCGTTGATCTGGCCCGTTTTCTGCTCAAGCTCGGCGCGGATTTTTTGATAACTCTCGACATCCTCTCGGCTCGGCGGCGCGATCTGGATAAAGATCAGGTCGCGGGTCCGCTCGGGATGCTGGTCAAAAAACCGTCCTATTCCGTCAATCCGCTCGGGCAGACCCTTGGAATAATCAAGACGATCTACGCCGATCATTCCAGTACGGTTGCGCAGGGATTCGAGCAGGCGTTTTTCTGCGTTTTTGGCTTCGTCAGTCTCGCCCTGAGCTTGGAAATGATCCCAATCAATTCCGATGGGATAGGACCTCGCGACAGTCGTCCGGCCTTTGTGATTGATACGGCCGGTGTCCTTGTCGACTTCCGCGCCCAGCTCCGTCTCGCAATAATGAAAGAAACTGCCGAGCCATTCTTCGGTCTGGAAACCGATCATATCATAGGCAAGCATCGTTTCGACCAGCCGCTCGTGAAAAGGCAGCGAGGTTAGCAGGCGCGTCGGCGGCCATGGGATGTGGCTGAAAAATCCGATGCGATTTTTGGCGCCGCGCTCTCGCAAACGATCGCCCAGCGGGATCAGATGATAATCGTGCACCCAAACGAGGTCTTCTTCCTCGATGAGAGGCATGGCGCTTTCGGCAAAGCGTTCATTGACCCGCTCATACCCTTTGCCGGTTTCGTTCTCATATTCGGCAAGGTCGATCCGGTAATGGAACAGCGGCCACAAGGTCGAGTTCGCATAACCATTGTAATATTCATCAATATCGCGTGCTGACAGGTCGATGGTCGCGGTCGTCACACCATCATTGCGCTGCAGGTTCATATTGCCAGTGCGATCTTCGCTTTCCTGCCCAGACCAGCCGAACCAAAGCCCACCATAATCCTTGAGCGCTGCGTTCAAAGCGCCAGCAAGTCCGCCTTGCGCACCCGCAGCACCGCGCGCTTTGGGCACGGCTACGCGGTTCGAGATAACGACTAGGCGGCTCATAGGATTATCTCACATCGCTCCACATTTTGGACAGTAATCCGGCGCAGTTGATTACCCCTACCAGCGAGTAGGTCTGCGGGAAGTTCCCCCAAAGCTCTCCGGTTTCGTAATCGAGGTCTTCGGATAGCAGCCCAGACCCTGTGGTGTGGCTTAGCATGGTATTGAAAAGCGTGCGCGCCTCATCGTCACGCCCGGCGAGATGTAACGCCTCGATCAACCAGAATGTGCAGACGTTAAACGCGGTTTCAGGAGCGCCGAAATCATCCTCAGCGGCATAGCGGAGCATGTGATCGCCGCGCCGCAGGTGTTTCTCAACTGCGGCGAATGTTTGTTGGAAACGCTCGTTATCCGGAGAGAGAAAACGCAGCTCGACCATTTGCAGCAGGCTCGCGTCGAGATAGTCGCTTTCGAAACTGGCGCCATAATGACCGCCGCCGTTTCCATCATCTTTCCACGCTTCCGCTTCGATTTTGGCGCGGATGCTGTCGGCGCGCTCACGCCAAACTTTTGCGCGATCTTCTTTTCCGATATGCGTGGCGACAGTCGCCAGCCTGTCGCAAGCGGCCCAGCTCATCACAGCCGAATAGGTGTGCACCTCTTCGCGCGTGCGGAACTCCCACAAGCCCGCGTCAGGCTGATCGTGCATGGCCCACGCCATCTTGCCGACCTGTTCGAGGTTTTCAAAATCACGCTCATCCGCCGGGCGCAGCAGACGCTTGTCGAAAAAGCTCTGCACGCTGGGCAAAACGATTTGGCCGTAACAATCGTGCTGGATCTGCTTGTAGGCCGCATTGCCGCGCCGCACTGGTCCCATCCCGCGATAACCAGCGAGGTAGCTGGCGGTGGTTTCATCCAGCTCGCTTTCGCCCATGACGGAATAAAGCGGCTGGATTTGCCCGCCCCGCGCGCCGTCAACGATATTGCGCAGATAGGTGAGGTATTTCTCCATCACATCCAGCGCACCAAGGCGGTTCAGTGCCTGAATGGTGTAGTAGGAATCGCGGATCCAGCAATAACGATAGTCCCAATTGCGCTCCGAATGGGCGGCTTCGGGGATCGACGTGGTGAGCGCAGCGACAATCGCGCCGGTTTCCTCATGCTGACACAGCTTTAGCGTGATCGCGCAGCGGATGACCTCTTCCTGCCATTCAAACGGAATATGCAGTCCGCGCACCCAAGTCTGCCAGTACTTACGCGTGCGCTGTTCCATACCGCGCACTTCATCGCGCAAATTGCCGACAAAGGGCTCATCTGGACCGAGGAAGAAATGCGTGTCTTCCTCAATGCGGAATGTCCTGCCATCCAGCACATAGCCAACCGGTGCATCGGTCGAGAGGCGCATCGCCTGCGGGCCAACAATATAGCGGATATGGTTTGTGCCGTGCGTGGTGTCCGCGACTTGTGCGCCGTAATTCTTCACCGGGTTGAGCACAACGCGAATGCGCGGATTGCCCGCGATTGGACGGACAATGCGGACATAGGAAACCGGACGATACATCCGGCCAGAGCGTTCATAGCGCGGGCAAAAGTCGAGAATTTCGACCGCGCTGCCATCACTCGCTTCCAAAGTGGTCACAAGGTTCGGTGTGTTGCGGATATATTCCTGCTTGGAAGACACCTGTCCCTCAAGCTCGAACCGCCAGATGCCAGCATCCCGCTGATCCCCGTTCAGCAGAGCGGAGAAAACCGGATCACCATCAACGCGCGGCACGCAGCCCCAGACCAGCGCGCCCGTCTGATCGATCAGACCGGAAACCTGACAATTGCCAATCGGCCACAGCTCCAGATTGGGGGTGTGCTTTGTCGTCATAATTCAAGCCATTCGTGAACTGAGGATACATCGGGAAGTCGGTATGCTGCGCAAGTCTCTGCGCGGTCACCGACCAGAATTCCGCCGCCGCCTGCTCTGGCGCAAGCGGCAAAACCGGCTTCGTCGGTCAGGTCATCACCGATAAAGAACGGGCGCGATCCCGCAAACGGAGGCGTTTGTAGAAAGGTCGCGACAGCAGAACCTTTGTTTGCGCTTTTGGCGACGATCTCGACAACGCATTTCCCGCTTTGCGCGGCCCATCCGTGCTTGTCAGCCAATTGCTCAGCGAAGGCATGGGCTGCCTCGCCCGCCTGCGGGTTTGCGCGGTAATGCAGCGCTCCGCCATGCGGCTTGTGTTCGTAATCAAGCGCATTGATCGATGCGAATTCTCGGAGTTCGCGCTCGATTGCCTCCGGTAGGCCCTGCGCGCCCTCACCCAAAGCATTGCCATCTGCGGTTCGAATGTCCGATCCGTGAGAGCCCGCACCAGCAATAGGCAGCGTTCCGATATGCTTTTCTATGTCCGCCAGGCCCCGCCCGCTGACAATCGCGACGCGGCCATCAAGCCTGTGCGAAAGCGCGACCAGATCATCCGCCAGTCCAGTGCGCGGCTTGATCTCATCCGGCCCGGGAGCAAGATCGACCAAGGTACCGTCGAAATCGAGAAAAAGTGACACTGGAGCCTTCCCCGAAAGGGAGGCAAGCGTTGGCGGTGCGCCGATTGCAGTGCCGGTTGTCATGATCCGAGGCATAGAGGCTTGGCCTGTCTCGTCAACACACATGCTGCATTGCACAATCGTATGCGTAGCTAGATCACGTGCGTTTTTAGCGCCTCGTAATCCTCACGGCACGCTTCGGCGACTTTAGCGTAGTCATCATCCAGCTGAGGCAGAGGCCCCGGTGCACCGCCAAAGGTGGTCGATCCGTTGACCTTGTCATACCAATGTGAGCCCCAGATGCCGTCTTGTGGATGCCGCCCCTCGCTCCATTCGAGCATCCCAGCGTCCCATTCGATTTCCAAGGCAGAGCACAGCCGGCGCAAGACGCCTTCAGGATCGCTCAGGATTTGCGCACTGTCGACAACCGGCGGCGCTTTACCCAATCGGTCCGCTTCCATTTCAAAATATTGCCGTTGCCGCTTGGTGCCGAGGTGGCCAGGCCGGATCGCGCTGCGTTTGTTAGCATAGCTCGCCGCAACACGGATCGGATCGCGGATCAGAAACGCATGGCGTGTATCGGGAAAGTCGAGAATGCTGACTGGCCCTTCCATATGATGCGGCATATGCTTTTGATACCAGACGGCGCTTCCATCCGGCGTTTCGCCATTCTGTGCCTTCGCGACAGAGTGCCAATCGCAGTCCATATCGGCGATGATTGCATCCGCCATTGGCTGCGGATCACCGGTTTCTTTCAGGTAAGCGCCATAAAACGGCTCATCGCTCACAAACGTATCTGCACGCCCGGAAAAACTCCGCATCATCGCGGTCGAGAGATTTCGCGGTCCGCTCCACATTGCCACCCGGATTGTCATGCGACGTCGCGCTCCATCAACGCTTTGTAGAGCCCCTGAAGCCGCTCAACCATCGGCCCGCGTCCTTCGGTGAGTTCCCGACCGTCCACTTCAGTCACAGGCACAACGCCCGCAAATGTGCCCGTCACAAATGCCTCATCCGCGCCGTAAACATCAGTTAGCGAGAAGTTCTTCTGGAACGCCGGAATCCCAGCTTCTTTGCACACGCGGATCACGCTGCTGCGCGTAATACCTCCGAGGCAGTAATCGCCTGTGGATGTCCAGACTTCGCCTTTGCGAACGATAAAGAAATGCGTCGAATTGCAAGTCGCGACAAAACCGTGCGGGTCGAGCATCAATGCCTCATCCGCACCCGCCTGCGTCGCCTGTATGCACGCTGTGATGCAGTTCAGCTTGCTGTGCGAATTGAGTTTCTGATCCTGCACCGCCGGATCACCGCGCCGCACATGGACAGTGAACAGGCGAATGCCGGTTTCAATCGTTGAAGGCAGCGGCGCTTTGTATTCGGGAATGATCACTATGGTCGCGGGCGAAATAACCACACGCGGGTCTTGATACGGCGTCGAGCGGATGCCGCGCGTCACCATCAAACGAATGTGGACGCCTTCCTGCCCGCGCATATCATTGCCGTCGATAGTTGCATCAATCCGAGCGGACAGCTCTTCTCGCGTCAGGCCGACATCCATCGCAATGGCCTTTGCGCCTTCATACAATCGGTCCATATGCGCGCCCAAGAAGGCGACCTTGCCGTTATGTACGCGCAGCCCCTCCCACACACCGTCGCCCAGCATAAAGCCGCTGTCGAAGACGGATACGCTCGCCTCAGCCCGAGGGACCATATCGCCGTTGACGTTGATCAGGATGGTTTCGTTGCGCGGATCGGCCGCGAAGTCATGTGTGCCTTTTGCCATGAGCCATTTCTAGGCGCCGCGCTGCAAGTGGCAAGCTTTGATCCAGCGTACAAAATTCTGTGCGTTTCCCTTTCGGTGGGAAGCTTGTTAGTATTATCGCCGGGTCGCCCTTGAGGGGGTGTTATGAAGACTTGGATCACATTGGGCACGTGCATCGCGCTGGGTTTATCGGCACCCGCCTTTGCCCAACCAGAACAAGCCACCGGACCGGAACTGTCAGCAGAAAAACTGGAAGAACGCAGGGCAACCTTTGCGTGGCTGCTGGGCACCTGGAACGGCGACCATATGTTCGGGCCCAACTCAAACCGCAGCGGCGCCGCCGTTACGTTTTATCTGGAACAAGATGGCACAGTATCGGCGCGGCTCGATAGACTAAGTCCTTGGATGGAGAGCAGCGAAAAGCGCTTTCGCGACATGGTAGGCAAACGCATCATCAGAGGGATAAATGCGTCTGGCGCTCCGCGTTCTGTTTGGTCCAATTCTGCAAGCGGCGGAGAAGTCTTTGACAAAAACAGCGGAAATTGGACCAATCTCGGCATCATCTATGTCAGCCGAGACGATGGCAAATTGAGCCATCTTGGCGCGATGAGCGACTTTTCCCATTGGGTGAAGGTTTCCGGATCAGCAGGTTCAACCGGCACACGCGATGCTCCATCATCACGGAACACCACTCCGTCGTCACCGGGAGCAAAATCAGCAGACCCGCAGCCAAATGCAGAGCCCACCCAAGACAGCTCCGATGATAGCCAGCGACGATGCCATCTGATTACCTATATCGAATTGCTGACCAAAGGGACTAGCAAGGCCATCACGGACTTCGATCAAAAAACTGATCGCATAGCGGTCTATGATGACTCCCTACCAGCGGTGCGCCTCTACCCTTCCCCAATCAAAAGCTCAGCGGACATCCCAGATTTCATGACTGCAGAGCAATATCTCACCCTTGATCGCTTGGAAGTGTTGGTCGCTGAAACGGTCAAAAACCGCGGCCCCGATGACGCTTTGAAGGGGTATCGTACTGCGCTGATCACAATGCACAGAAGGGCGGCGGATCAATATGAAGGCGCAGGGATCCGCGCCGCCGATGCATTCAAGCCATGCCCGGATTACTCAGAGTCTGTCCCTCAGGCCTTCTTGCTAGCTGCCGAAACAAACATGGATGCTCTGCGTCAGCGACGTGACAAACAGCTTAAACCCTTGCTGGCTGAAGCCGACGCGTTGAACGAGACGCTAATGCGCAAATTCTATGGCGAACTGGATGATGCCCGATCATTGGAAAGCAAAGCGAAAGCCTGGGTAAGCGAACAGATCAAAGATGCCTTCAAAAAGGAAGGAGTAGAACCCGCCAAGATTGACGCTCTCATTCCGCAACTTGATGCCCTTCGGGACCAATATCGCCGACTTGCCGAAGCTGGCACTCCTGTCAGCGATCAACAGCAATCAGCTGACCTTGCAGAGGCGCTGAAAAGAGCCGGGATCGCCTACGATCCAGCGCGCGATGTCGACAAGCCATTGGATACCGCCCAGTCGATCACGGCCAAGCTCTTCAACTACATGAAGGGCCAAATTGTCGGGCCGGGTCCGAAAGATATCTTTTCCTATTATTCGAAAGTGGCTGGCTATGTTGGCCTTGTCAAAGACACTGCGGAAATCATCAACGCTATGAAGAACCTCTATGATCTTTGGGGTATCCGCCAAGAGCTGATGCCGGTTGCCCTCGCCGCAGCAGAAGATCGCGCCTATCTCATCGGTCTGATCGAGCGCTATGACCGCGTCGAAGCGGAGTATCTAACGCTGCAAAACCGATTCAAAGAAGAGGTCAATAAGAGCGCGGCGCAAGGAAATCGAACCTACTGATAATTTGAAGAACCGCATCGTTTGAGCCGCGCTGTTCCCATCACCCTTGCCTTGGTTTAGATGACAGATCGCATTGAAACTCAACGGGGGAACACATTGAGCGACACCATCCCTTCTGGTGACTCCGCAAAGTCGATCTTCTTTAGCTATTCGCGCGCTGATCGAGAGCAAGTCCTCCCGATCATCAACGCCTTAGAGCAAGAAGGGCACTCACTGTGGTGGGACGGCATGCTCAAAGGTGGGGACCGGTTTTCTCAGGTTACCGAAAACGCACTCGAAACGGCGAGCGTCGTTCTGGTCATGTGGACGGCTACTTCGGTCAATTCGGATTGGGTCCGTGATGAGGCCACCCGTGGACGCGACAGAAAACGCCTCCTTTCGGTTTCTCTGGACGGAACAGAGCCACCGCTCGGTTTTCGTCAAACGCAATACATCGATCTGTCAGGAGAAGGTGGCGTAACAGCGCGACCGGCGTTTGCGCAGGTGCTCGAAGCGTTGAACCGAATGCAAGGTAGCGATGACACGGGAAGCACTGCCCTGCCTGTTGCACCATCTGCTGGCGAACCGACACGGCGCGGCGCATTGATCGCTGGCGGATTGTCATTGGCGGCACTGGGTGGTGGCTATGCAGCTTGGCAGGCTGGGCTATTTGGTGGCGGAAACACACCGAATAGCATCGCTGTAATGTCGTTTGAAAACCTCAGTGGTGATCGTGAGCAAGACTATTTCTCCGCCGGACTTGCAGAAGAATTGCGGAGCATTCTCAGCCTAAATCGCCAATTGGCGGTTGCTGCTCAAACCTCATCTGACAAGTTTTCCGACGGCACCCAAACGGCAAGCGCGATCGCAAGCGCATTGGACGTCGCCAATGTGCTGGAAGGCAGCGTCCGTCGTTCCGGCAATAGAATGCGTATCGCTGTGCGGTTAATCGACGGGTCAAACGACCTTGAGGTTTGGTCCGATCAGTTTGATCGGGAATTGGACGACGTTTTGTCGGTCCAGACAGAGATCGCAACGCGTGTGGTTGACTCGCTCATTGCAAACTTCGCCGGGCAGGATGGGCTTGGAACCACCCGTATCGGCGGGACCGATAGCAGCGATGCGCTTGATGCCTATATGCGCGGGGTCGACCTTTATGGCCGCGCAGGAGCAGAAGAAGGCACAGATCGAGCCGCTCTTGCAGCGTTAGATCAGGCGATCGAACTGGATTCAAGCTATGGTGCCGCACACGCAGCCCGCTCTCGTGTATTAACTGCGGTCGGCAATCGGCATGCGTCGAGCGCTGATGAGCTTAAATCCTATTATCGGCAAGCTACCGAGGCCGCGCAGCAAGCCATCGCTCTGGCCCCAGACTTGGCCGAAGGGCATTCGGCTCTGGGTTCGGCTTTGACGAATGGCTCGCTTGATATGGCAGGCGCCCGGCAGCCCTATGACCGCAGCTTTGAATTGGGTTATGGCAATGCGCGGATCCTGATGAGCTATGCCCTGTTCGCTTCGTTCATTGGATCTTTCGCAAAGGGCCGCGATTCAATCGCCCGCGCAGAACGCTTGGACCCCCTGAACGCACCAGTATTTCGTGCCAGTGCCGTCCTAGAATTCGCCGCGAGAAATTACCCCAAAGCCACCGAGGAAGCACGCCGTGCTCTCTCACTGAATGAAGGGACGAGCATCGCCAACCGGATCTTGGGCGACATTGCCAGATTTGAAAATCGCTTCGATGAGGCAAGAGAGTTCTACGCAAAGGAACCGAGCGTTCTGTCGAGGCTTTCAGGCATCGCCATGCTTGAACAGAAAGCTGGCAATCCCAAAGCGGCAGAGACCGCATTTGATGCCATGGTCGACGAATTTGGCGAAAACAGCCTGTACCAACAAGCGCAAGTGATGGCGCAATGGGACCGACCGCAAGAGGCACTGGAATTGCTCAATCGCTCGTATGAAGTTGGAGATTCCGGGCTCGTCCTTTCCCATTCGGACCAGAATCTCGATCCCATTCGACAAGCTCCAGCTTTTCAGTCATTACAACGGCGACTTGGGTTCGCTTAACGTCTACCAATAGGGGGTATTATGAAGAAAATCGTCCTTTCCACTGTCGTGTTCGGTACTGCACTGGGCCTCGCGGCATGTGCGCCAGAAGCCGAAGAAGCAGACGCACCAGAAACTGCTGAAGTCGTAGCTGAAGAAGATTCAACGGACGACGCGATGGTCGCATCTGACGAAGCCACTGGTGAGTTGGACCCCGATGGAAATCCGGTCGATCAGTGATCGGCCATCTCAATCGCCTCGGTTAGAACGAGGCCTGATTGAGAACTATCCATGACAATGGATTTCACAGAATTACGCCAAAAGCTCGGATCGTTCTCGATCCCGGGCTTTTGGTGTCTTCTGGCTCTGAGTGTTGGGGCAATCAGCGCTCCGGCAAATGCCTCAATTCAAACGCCAAATCCCGTTTTGGCTGCACCGCAGGATGCGTATGATCAGGTAATTGCCGAGCTCTATGATGAAGAACTGGCCGAATTCAGGTCCTTCTATGACAGCCTGACAAGCGACGGGGTCAGGGTTTTTACCCGTATGATCGCGCAACTTGATGAAGGTCAGCGAGGGACAATGGGTCTCTTGCTCGCGCGCGCTGACAAAACACCAGCCAGCCGTTTCTTAAACCTGTTCAACAGCTTTGATGACGCGGAATTTGCCAAGGTTGCACGCTCTTTTAAGCTTCGCGACTACGACGACTGGGAGGCCGCGATCACATTGCTTTCCTATGAAACGGCGAAAGATACCCGTGCTGAATTTCTTCAAGATGAAAGCTACCAATGTCATGCGCCGGACATGCCTGACCAAAACAGCGATCTGGAAGGCGAAACCGATAGCGGGCCTCATCTTCAGCTATGCAGTGAAAACATCATTCAATTTCGCAAGGCATTTTTTCCCACAACCCGTCGGGTAACGCGTGGGGTCGATCTGCGCCTCGATACGGCTCCATGGCAGGGCCAAGTATCGCTCTTCGGGCCGAGCACCAAAGCGTATCACGGAGCCAGCGCACGCGCCGATCAGGTCAAACAATTCGGACGAGCGCTGAAAGATTGGGAAATCAACCACACCTGCGGTGCAGTCTATATCGGCGACCGGTTTCTTTTGACGGCGGCACACTGCGTTTACAGCAAGACGCTTAGCAACAAGCGGTTTTTCGACGGTCGAAGAATTCGGCTCGGTTCGCATAGGGTCGATAATCTGGACAACCTTATCCCGATCCGGACTGTCATCACGCACCGTGACTATGACAGCAAAACGCTCCGCAATGACATCGCATTGATCGAACTGGTATCTGAACCGAGGATGCAGCAAGTCCGCAGAGCCAAACTTCCGCCAAGCGCTCGATTTGTGCCTCGTCCGGGCCGATTGATGTTGAGCGGCTGGGGCTATGTACGAAGGACGGCCAGTTCCTCGAATGCGCGCGGACTGGATGGGCAATTCCAGTATAGAGCGTTTGACCGGCTGCAAGGCGGCTTGCTCGACCTGTATGCCCCTAACATCTGCAACAACAACAGAGTCTTCCGCGCAAATCGGTTGAGAATTCGTCCGGGTCAGCTTTGTGCCGGCACAAAGACCGGAATCGATAGCTGCCGGGGTGACAGTGGCGGCCCACTGGTCGATCTGAGGACCGATACCCTCGTCGGCCTCGTCTCTGGTGGGAAAGGGTGCGGCATAATCGGTACGCCATCGGTTTACGTCGATGTCGCCCATTATCTTGATTGGATAGCCAAGGCGAAGGCATTGGCTCGTCGATCCTCGGCCAAAACGCGGCGCACCTATCCCGCAAGCTGAATTGAGTAATCCGCCAACACGCCAAACTGTTGGATTATCCCTGGGAAATGCGTATCGAATTTTGAGCGCCCGAAGAGATCGACGACAAAGGACTTTCAGTCATTCCTGCGAATTCCACTTCGGCTAAAGACAAAGGGAGCGCACCGCCGCTGCCCAATCCGTGTTTTTCTCTCAGTGTGACCGGGCATCGCGCTTCGCATTCTTCTTTTCCAAACGACACGAGCCAGCTTGATGCGGCGATCGATCAGATCTTTTGTGAGATCGACGCAGTACTGAAGGATTTTCAAGAAAGTACGGTATCAATCGGCGCTCCATCCGTCCGATTGCATACGCTTTTGTCCGATGGCGCAGACCATCACGCGGCAAGGCGCGGCCTTGATCGGGGATGGGATCTTTCGACACCCCTTCCCTTTGGCCAGGCATTGAACGCGGCAATCAATGCCGATGTCCAGACTGTGGCTGATGCAAAGGCAGTTCTTGCGGGTCAACAGGTCGCAGATAGCGAAGCCGCCAACCGTTTGGCAGCCATCAGCGATCTTATGAACAAGAGCCGAGTTTTCGAACTTGCTGATGACGATGCGCGATTAACAGAGCTTTTTCTGGCCTCTCTGAGCAAACAATCAGACGCTTCTGCGACCGCCCAGTTCGCTTCCGAATCTGGGAAGCGTGTGGCTCTGGCGGGCCGAATTTTAATAGAACAGTCCGATCTGGTCATCGCGATATGGGACCAAGCGACGACGGCGAATATCGGCGGCACCGGGCACACTGCCTTGGCTGCGCTCAACGCTGGTATCCCCGTGCTCTTGATCGATCCCGTGACCCCGGATGCGTGGCGAGTGGTGCTGGCGCCTGAGGATTTGGCGTCGACTACCGTCTATTCGGAAAGCAGCGACCGATTGTCCTCGCTTCACCAAATCGTCTTGGCCGCTGTATCGGTCGGTGAGAAAGGTGATAGCGGCGATCATTCCGGTCTCAAGACTCTCGACGCCGAGCATTGGCGGGACCAGAGCAGTGTATTGAGCCATGCATTTCGTCGCACAGAAATGCTGTTTGGCGAAACGGGTGTTTGGCGCAGGTTTGCATCAGTGCGGCAAACCTATGAGCGACCTGAAGAGATCGCAGCGGGCAGCGCAAAAGCCCTTATCGTTGCTGCAAGTGCAATGTCACCGGGCGGTAGCTCTGTGGACGAAAGCATAACCCAGCAGATTTTGCCGCGTTTCGCTTGGTTGGACGGAATTTCCGCGCACCTTTCAGACCGTCACCGTTCGGGAATGACGCTCAACTTCATCCTTGGTGCCTGCGCGATTATTGGCGGTATTCTTTACTTGCCGCTGGTTGATCCGGCACAAAAGTGGATATTCGCCTCGATCGAGCTGGCGTTCCTGCTTGCAATCTTGCTCAACACATCAATCGGTCGAAAGCTTCGCATTCATGACCGATGGTTTGAGACAAGGCGTGCAGCAGAATATCTAAGATACAGTCCGATGCTCAGCATTTTGGGCGTTGCCCGGCCTGCGGGCGAGTGGCCGCACGGTGCGAAGAGCCGTTGGCCGGAATGGTATGTCAAACACACGAACAGAGCGGTCGGATTGCCAGAGTGCACTGTCGATGAAGCTTACTTGAAGTCGTCACTCACCATTTTGCGCGATCACTATGTCGACCCTCAACGCAATTACCACCGCGCTAAATCAGAACGTCTTTCGCGCGTCCATCACGGGCTGGATCACCTTTCTGAGTGGCTATTCATCGGCGGTGTTCTCTTCGTGGCGCTGTACCTCGTCTTGGCGGGCCTTTCAGCGTTTTCCGTCATTGATCCCAATTGGCTTACGCGGTCGGCGAAATGGTTCACCGTGCTTGCGGTAGCGATGCCCACTTTGGGCGGTGCACTCGCAGGCATTCGATATTTCGGCGATTTTGAAAGGTTTGCCGAGATATCCGATGTCACTTCTGAAAAGCTGGACGCGATAGCCGATCGGCTTGGCGTGATATTGAACGCGTCTGACAACGCCATCACATACAGTCATGCCTCTGAAATCATGCGTGCTGCCAACGATGTGGTGTTCGCTGAAATACAGAGCTGGCAATCGGTGTTTCGCCGGAAAGTCATCGCAGTCCCGGCTTAGACTCTCGCAAATTTTGTCGGTTGCTTTGCGACCAAACCGGTGTCGGAATTCAGAGACTGATCCTTGGCGCACGCTAAGGCTGCGCACGCCAAGGATCGCGATATCTCAGTTGCGCGTCACGCGGTTCTACGGTCGCTTCCGGCTTCCGTTTGTTGATCCAAACGCTCCAGCTCTTCAAGAATCCACGGCGTGACATCGCGGTGCGCGTTCCGGCCGATAAACAGATCCATGTGGCCGTAATCGGGAATAATCCGTTGCTTGTAGAGCGAACCGCCATTGTGATCTGACAACCAGACACGGGTGCGTTGTCCGCTTTCAGGATAAAAAATCTGATTGGTGGCTCCTGAGAGGAAGCTGATCGGCATAGCCAATCTGCGGGCAGCCGCGTCGTCGGTGTAGATCGACTTGCCATCTACATCGACTGCCAGACCTTTGTGCATGATTTCACCGAGTTGCTTAAACGGAGTCAGCGAAACGCGGCTGAACATGCTGCCGAGCGCGAGATGGGTGTCATGGCCAAGTTGGCGATGGTCCCAGCTGGGCCCGAACACACCGAATACACGGCGACAGGTTGGGTTCTTACAGGCCTGCCCTTCTGGCACAGGTATTTGATACGCGATGGCATCAATCTGATTGTCAGCTTCGCTGCCTTGGCTGACGAAATCCATATGCCCGTCGAGCAGCGAGATTTCGCCCAGCATGCCGGCAACCCCAAGGTCGGCTTTCATGTAATTGAGCCAGTCTGTCACCGGATGCAGCGTGAGCTGCGAACTGATCAGAGAGCGGACATTTGTCACCCAGCCAGCACCGATGCCCATCAACAGGCTCATTGAACCAACACAATGCGCCAATGCCTGAACGCTATCGGCACCCGTGACAGCGCGGATTTTCGCCACCGCAGCGGGCCAATCGTGCCGGGCGATATCGTCAATTGTGAATTCCGGTGGATGCTCCGTATCGTTGCCGGAATCCGCACTGGCGCGGTAATCGAACAACCACACATCATACCCCTGAGCCACAAGGCTTTCGGTGAGATTCTCATCCACCGTTGGCGTTGCAAAGCTAGACGCGCGAACAGAAAAACCGGGAGCCAAAACGATGGGTCCGCGCGCGCCGCCGCGATAGCGGGTAAGCCCGATATTCACACCATCGCCAGTCGGAACGATATGCCGCTCTGATGGCGGCAAGTGCAGTTCGCGGTACGAAAGCGATGCGGCATCCTTGCTCGCGAAGTCATTGAGTGTCGCCAGCATCCCGCCATATGCGCGGAACACCGTCATCGCAAAGAAACCCGCAAATTTGGCCACGAAGTACGTTTCGATGGCCTTCTTCGCTTTGGGGATCAAATTGACGACATGTCCCACCAGCGTATCAGAATCGTGGACAGTAATCGTGGTTAGCTGCCGCATGAATTCATCAATGCCGAGCTTCAAGACGCCGCGCCCGATCAGCTCGCCGTGCTCATCCTCTCCGTGACGAAGAGTAACAAACAGAGTGGTCAGATCGGTCCACGGGTCTGTTTGGGCTTTCCCTTGTCCCCGCTGTTCGAGCGTTTTGAAGCCATGGAAATGGATCGGGCCATCCGGCCCCTCCAACACCATGTCATAAAGCATTTTCCAGCTTTCCGCCTTGTCCGGATCGGCAACAAGCAAGCGGAACGTACCTTCACGCACTGGCATCGGCTTTGCGGAGATAGAGCTGACCACAACTTCGCCCGTAATGCGCGAACGGTGCTCGGGCTCGTCAATCATGCGGTGCAAATTGTCAGTAGTGACTGTTAGCAGGAAACTGCATTCGCCATTTTCTGACTGTCCCCATGCTGAGCCGTTGACGTAATCGTCACGGATACGCTCAACATGACCGCATGGCCGATGGTGACAACCAGTCGCGCTGATATGACCTGCCATCGTTTCGGTGAAAGCGAGGCCGGGGCTCATCGCCTCCGGGTGATCTTTGACCAGCTGCCGGATCGCGGTTTTGCCCTCTTCGATCGCACCGCTTTCAAAATGCTGGGCCACTTTTGTGACAGCATCGGCCACCGGATTGATGGCATGGCCGCCCACCCATTTGGCGATAGACAACTTCAACGTTTCTTTGTGAGGAACCGTTTGTGGCTCTTCAATCGCCTGCTCTTCATCGGGGGCCGCTTTTGGCAGTGGGGTTTCCTCACCAAGCGAATAATCGATGGTCCAGCCTTCGCGCTGCGCAAGTTTTTCAACCGCGCGTTCGGCCACGGCGGTGATCGTTAGCAACGGATTGACGCCGACCGCGCCGGGAATTGCCGCACCGTCGCACACGTATAGGCCCGGATACACATCGGTGCCACTATTGCCCGCAAAGACACGGCAGCTGTCGTCAACGACGCCGGAAGCGGCATCATCGCCCATGCCGCACCCACCAATCGGGTGCACTGTGATCAGCTTTTGCCCCATCGGTTCTGACCAGAGCGGGTCGGAGAAATACTGAGCTTCGATCGCCTCAGCCGCTTCGCGCATTTTGTCATCATCGCGGCGATAGGTGCGCTGCTCACCGGCATTGGCCCATTGAATGGTGATACGATCATCTTCGAGGGAGAGCTGACCGCCGGAATCATCCACGCTCATCACCAGATAGGTCAAGGTGCGCGCCATTGGTCCCTTATAGGCCCATTCGGCGATACTGCCGGGATCAGCCTGAACCGCTTCGCCCATCGCCTTTGCATCCAGCAAACGCGGCTTCACCTGATCGAGACCGAAGCGGGTAAAGCCATCGGCAAGTGCTTCGCCGAAGAAGAATGCAGGGCCCAATCCGGCGGCTAGAATGCCGGGGGCCACACCCTCTTCGATAACCAGACCTTTGGCAGGATCTTCATTGTCACGCATGTCGATGACGCCGGTAATGCACGGGCCAGGATAGGCCTCTTCCCCAACTTCATTGGTGCCGACACCCATCGCGTAAATCGGGTTTGCGGTGACCACATCACCTTCTTTTTCCGATTTGAAATAGCTGTCATAAGCAAAGCCAAGAGCATCGCCATTACCAGAGAAATGCGTCCCCAATCGATCGGAAAGAGCCAGACCCTTTTCGCGCGATCTGAGGAGGATCTCGGTTGAGCCAATCGCGCCAGCCCCCAAGATCACGTGATCGGCGGAAATGGTCGTCGATTGACCTGAGGCATCGTCTCCATTGTGCTCGACATGGACACGCCAGACATCACCGTCTCGCGCAATCCAGCGCACTTTCGCCTGCGTGAAGATCTCTGCGCCGTGGTTTGAAGCATCGGGCAGATAGTTCATCAGAGTGGTGTTCTTCGCGCCGACATTGCAGCCGGATGTGCAATCGCCGCAATTGGTGCATGCTGGTTGCGGCACGCCAAACTTATTTGTCTTATCCTCAAAATTCACATTGATCGGAGTTTTGTAGAAGCGCTTATCCATGGTCTTTGCCGAGTGCTCGAGCGCTTCGAGTTTACCCAGCGTGGGGTGTGTTTCAGGATAGACGTTTGGCGAAAGCATCTCTCTCGCGCGCTCATAATATTGGTCAATCGCGTGAGGATCTTCGCGGAATGCCGCGGGCCAATGTTCGTAGCCGAGCAATCGCTTATCCAGTTCCAGCGATACGTTCGCGTTAATCAGCGAAGTCCCGCCAAGGCCGCATCCGACAAGCGCATATTGATCATCGTTCACATGCACTTCGAACATGGCGTCCGGCGAACCGATCCGCCCGCCTTTGACGCTAAATTGCATGGCACCTTGAGCATCGGATATCTTGTTCGGATATTCACCCGGCAGCATTTCCTTGCCGCGTTCCAGGATACAGACATCCTGCCCGGCCCGGGCCAAGCGGGATGCGGCTACGCCTGCACCATAGCCGGAACCGACAACCAAAACGGTGTAGTGCGATTTCGCCTGATCGAGGCTGCGAGCGATACGTTTTTGAAAAGTCATTCTGCGGCCTCCCGAAGCTCTGCATCTGATCGTGCGAGTATTTTGCGAACGCGGACATCGGCTTCCTCGACAATGCGAGCGTGAACGACGTTAGAGAAATTGGCCCAATGGTCAGCAGCGCGTTCAACAGCTGCGGAAGCTTCGTCGACCAATCGGCTTGCTCGGCCGCTGCCTTCGACGCGCACCGGCGTGATTTTGCCATCGGTCGGATCATTGAACAGACGCAGTGAGGCGACTTCGAGCTCGTCAGAGACAAGCATCGCAGCACAGCCTTGCACTGGCATCAAAGTCGGCTCGTCGAGCACCCAGCCGCCTGTATTGAAGACGCCGACGGGTACGTCATAGCCATCGACAAGGAGTTCATCCTGAAACGGTTTGTGGGTGTGTCCAAAAATAAATGAAAGCTCGCGCGGCATATCCGAGATTTCTTCGCGCACTTGATGCGCCAGCGGCGTCCCGAGATACCAACCGAGATCTTCGATCTCGTCTTCACCCAAGACATGGCCGTAACCATCGCGTTGCCGTTCTGCCGCGCGACCCGCCGTCAGGTCGACTGCGGCGCGGATCAGATTGTCCAGCGTGACACCGTATTTAAGCGGCATTTTCGGATTGATGCCGAGCTTTGCATGCAGGCCGCCAGTGATCCGGCGGGCAATGCTCTCAGCAAAATCGTGGCTTGCACCCGCGCTAAGCATGACTTCGTAAAGCGAGCCTGCTTCATCGCCGATTTCGCCTGCGCTACCCAGATCGGACCACAGGAAATCAATCCATGGACCGTTCTCCTGCTCCAGCTGACGCATAGTGTCAGGACGTGCTTCGCCATCGCCCAGGAACGCGCGCATATTCGAAAGAGCGCGGTACATCCCATCAAGGTAGTGCCCGTGATGCATAACCACCGCACGCTTGGTCTCGCCGTTTGACAGCCCCCAATTTGGGTAGGCAATTTTGACAGACGCGCCCTGCAAATGCGGGCGATGGGCAAAAAGAGATTCCATCAGGCGGCAGCGATGCGTGGGTGTGCCGAAAATCTTTGTAACCGAGTCCAGATCACCCGGGACCTGGCCCGCCTCTAGCGCCGAAAGAAAACCGTTGTCCTGCGCCATGCGCCACAAGTGATGATCGTGATTGCCGGCGACATAGATGATTTCCCGATCGAACAATTCGATGCCATCAACCGGGAAGAAAGCATCCAAGAGTTGTAGGAAGCTTTTCGAGACATCACCAAACGGTGAAAGACCAAGGTCCAAAGCGTCGCCAAGCAGAACAAGCTGCGGCTTCTCCTGATCGCGCAGCGTTTCCCTCATACCATTGGCAAAAGCGGCGAGCACTTCTGAAGGGCCATCGGCGATTTCACCGCTGCCATGGACATGAGTCAGCAAGCTGTCACGCGCGCCGAGGTGAAGATCAGATAATACTACATGGCGGATGCTCATGAGCGGTTCTCCAGACAGGTGTAAAACGCATCGCGCACCAGTTTTTCGCGGGCATCATCCCACTTTGCGGTGCCAAGTTGATTGGTGATCCAGGCGTAAGCTACGCCGTCTTCGGGATCGCAAAAGGCGAGCGAACCGCCCACTGCGAAGCTTCCGAAGGCGCTGCGAGTCCGTGCAAATTCCCACGCGCTGAACGGCTTTTCGAAACAGTGCGAATAATACATGTCAGCGGTAAGGACTTTGTCTTTCAGCCCCTTGTGCGGATGCCGATGCCCTTTTGTGAGGATGGCCATGACCTCAGGCGTGACGCCCAGTTTCTCGCCACCTTCTGCAAAGGCATTGTACAGTGTCGCCAATCCGCGCGCCGACGCCATGCCGCCAGCAGCGCCCTGCCCGATGCGCCAATAGTCCTCATTGTCGAGTGCCTGCGGTCCTTCAAGGACAAGCGGATTGTTCAACGTGCGGAATGCGAGCGTACCTGGCAGACACATCTTGAATGTGAGAGCCCACGGCATCGTGGTGTGGCGAATGAAGAGGTCCTGCATTCCGAACCCTTCGATCTTTGCAATACGATCGCGATCAAAGCTTTCGGGGAGACCAATGAAAACGTCTTGCCCAAGCGGGCCGGCCACTTCCTCAGCAAAGAACTGCGGCAGTCGCCGCCCTTGTGGATCACGGCGGTGGATCAATTCACTCGCGATCCAGCCGAGCGTGTAAGCGTGGTTCCCGGCGTAGTCGCCGGGTTTCCAATTGGGTTTCTGACCAGCGATGGCAGCGCAGATCGCTTCCTCATCGCCGATATTCTTAAGGGTGAGCTTTAAATCGATCGCCGCAAGCCCGGCTTGTTCGGACAAGGCCTCGCCTACCGTTACTGCTTCTTTCCCATGCGCGCCAAACTCGGGCCAGATATCGGAGACGCGCTCATCATAGGAAAAAAGGCCCTGCGAAACCGCGACAGCACTGGCCATTCCCGTAAGCCCCTTGGTGAGCGAGTAGACCAGCGCGATATCATCGGCGCCCCACGCTTCCGTTCGCGCAGAATCTCTCCATCCACCGTGCAAATCCACCACGGTCTTTCCGCGATGCATAATCGTGCAAGCCGCACCCAGTGCCTCGCCAGACATGATCGATGCCTGAAAAGCATGCGCAACCGGCTCGAAGCCTTCAGCGACATAGCCGTGACCCGATACGTTTGAACTGGCCTCTTGCTGCCCGCTATCCTGTGGCGCGCGATTTGACGATTGCATTGCAACACCCCTGCTCGCGCAAGGCAAACGGCCTCGCGCTTTCGCGAGCAGAGCTAAGGAAGAATGGTTAATAGCGAGTTAGTGATAATCCAACGCGCTGCTTTTCCATGCAGCAAAGCAACGGCCTTTACTTGTGAAGTTAGTTGCCAGTTTGGCGATCGTTTGAATATTATTAATAGAATTACACAAGTCGCAAATGGAGCGATCTATCGATTTGAATTTATGATTGGTGATTGAGCAAGATTCTGCGCACCTAAATCGCCATGAGTGCTGTTGATGGATGGCCACACACTTCGGCTTCCAATGCCATCTGATGCCGCCCGAGGTAGCAAGCGCGGAATTGGTCCACGACTCATTGGGGCAATTGGCTTGCTGGATTTTGGTAGCGGAGGAGGGACTCGAACCCCCGACACATGGATTATGATTCCACTGCTCTAACCACCTGAGCTACTCCGCCCCATTGGGGATTCGCGAGGACAATTGCCTCAAGCGAGCGGCGCATTTAGGGCGCGGCTGCGCGCGGGTCAACCGTTGATGCGCGTGTTTTAAAGCCGCTCTCGTCCGCGGAACACGCAGGTCTTCACCAGATCCCATGGCCCGCCTTGATACAGATGCAGTTCCAAAGCCGGAAACTCAAAGCGGACATGTTCGATCGCAGGCGCCAATTCAGCCTGGAGCGCCCTCGCCTCGCGCTTGGTCACCTTGTTTTGGATCGTAATGTGCGGGCGCGGCTCATACAAATCTTGCGCGGTCAGGCTGCCATGGAAATGCTCCGCAATGAATTCCCGCAATGACAGCAATTGCGGGCTGTGCAACGCGATGGCTGTGCCGGTGTGCAGGTCCATTACACCGCTCATCTCTGCCTCTGGCGCCGAAAATTCTCCTGCAACACGCGGCAGGAAGTCCTTCAATTCATCGAGCAACGACGGTGCAAAGGAATGGAACATTGTGACATGCGCATGCAGATGATTGCGCTCTGCCGGATAGTGCGCGCGGCGCAGGCGATCAGCCCAGCCTTGAATGTTAGACGGCAGTTTTGCAGTGACGATAAACGGGTTGGCCATTCGGGTTTGGCCTACATTTCGCCCCGCTCACGGCGGAGGCGATACCATTTGTCGACAGCGGCATTATGCCCCTCAAGCGTCTCGTTAAACTCATGCCCACCCGTGCCATCGGCCACCATAAACAGGTAGCTATGCCGTTCCGGGTTCAACACCGCGGCGATGCTCTCGCGCCCCGGATTGGTGATCGGCCCGTCGGGCAAGCCAACACGTGTATAAGTGTTGTAGCCGTTCACAGCCGCAATCTCGGATTGGCGGATGCGGCGGCCTAACGGCTTACCTTTGGTGATCGGATAGATGATCGTAGGGTCTGCTTGCAGCAACATGCCCGTTTTCACGCGGTTGGAATACAGCCCTGCAACAGTGCCCCGCTCTGACGCTGTGCCGGTTTCTTTCTCCACAATAGAGGCGAGGATCAACGCCTCTCGCATCGTTTCGACAGCGATATCCGGACCGCGCTTCGCCCATGCTTCGGCGAGATATGTGTCCATCGCGCTTTGCATCTGTTCGATGATTTCACCGCGATCTTGTCCGCGTTCATACGAATAGGTATCCGGCAACACAGACCCTTCGAGAGGAACCTCGATTTCGCCAGTAAGCAATTCTTCTGCCATCAGTTTTTCATAAACGAGGATCGACGGCATGCCCTCTGGAATGGTCACAAACCGGCGGATCACATCTCCGTTTTGAAAGGCTTCCAGAATGTCACCCTGGCTCATTTCCGGCTTGAGCGAAAACTCGCCTGCCTGAATGGGGTCAGACGATCCCAGCACCCGAGCATACATCAGGAAACCGTCGGCTGATACGATCAGGCTTTCGTCTTCCAGCTTGTTCGCCACCGCGCTCAGCGATGATCCTGCTGGAATAACAAATGGCGTTTCCTGCTTGATCGTGGTGCTGCCCATCAGGGAGCCGCCAAGATACAGACCCGCTGCCAGAGCAATTGCGAGCAGCAGCCCGACGATGCAGCCGAGCTTTTTCATGCGCTTACCCGTCCACCTTTTGCATAATCAGCGATGCGTTGGTGCCGCCAAAGCCGAAGCTGTTGTTGAGCACTGCGCGCACTTCGCGCTTTTTCGCGGTAAGCGGCACAAGGTCGATCCCTTCGGTGCCGTCGTCCGGATTGTGCAAGTTCAGCGTCGGCGGAACAATGCCATCGCGCATGGCCAGGATACAGAACACCGCCTCAACCGCGCCAGCGCCGCCCAGAAGGTGCCCGATGGCCGATTTGGTCGAGCTCATAGACGCACCGCCCAAATCTTTGCCCAGCACACGCATCACAGCGGCGAGTTCGATTGTGTCGGCCATTGTGCTGGTGCCGTGGGCGTTGACGTAATCAATGTCGCCCGAGCTGAGGCCAGCCTTCTTCAAAGCCATTCGCATAGCAAGTTCCGCGCCCTTGCCTTCAGGATGCGGCGCCGTGACGTGGTACGCATCGCCCGAAAGGCCGTATCCGGTCACTTCGGCATAGATCGTCGCGCCGCGTGCTTTGGCACGTTCGTATTCTTCTAGCACAACGACACCGGCGCCCTCACCCATGACAAAGCCAGCGCGGTCTTTGTCATAGGGACGGCTCGCCTCGGTAGGCCGGTCGTTCATATCGGTGTTAAGCGCACGCGCCTGAGCGAAACCAGCAATGCCAAGCGGATTGATGGTGCTTTCCGCGCCGCCAGCCAGCATCACATCGGCATCATCCATCATGATCATCCGCGCGGCGTCGCCAATCGAATGCGCTCCGGTGGAACATGCAGTAACAACCGCGTGGTTAGGCCCCATAAAGCCGTATTTGATCTGCACCTGTCCGGTGACAAGGTTGATCAGGCGTCCGTGCACAAAGTGCGGAGACACTCGCGCAGGGCCGCGATTGGCCAGTACTAGGCTTTCGCTTTCAATCCCCGGAAGCCCGCCGATCCCTGCGCCGATGGAACAACCGGTGCGCTCTTTTTCCGCATCGGTCATATCGGTCAGGCCTGCGTCTTCGAGAGCCTGACCCGCCGCGTCGATACCGTAGACGATAAAGGGATCGACTTGCCGCTGAACCTTGTGATCGACGCGCCTATCCGCGTCGAAGCCCCAAGGGTGGTCTTTGTCTTTCACCTCGCACGCAATGGTGCATTTCTGGTCTGACGTGTCGAAGCGCGTGATCTGGCCCGCGCCGCTTTCGCCAGCAATCAGGTTTTTCCAAGAGGTTTCGACATCGCCGCCCAGCGGGGTGACAAGTCCAAGTCCGGTTACAACAACGCGGCGCATACCATTCTCCAAAAGCCCCGAACGGGCGTTATTTGTGTGACGCAGAAACACTACAGGCCCGCGACCCTGCAAAGGGCTCGGGCCTGTTGGTCAGCCGCCCGCCATGCGGGCATGCCGGGGGCAATTAGCCCTTATGTTCTTCGATGAACTTGGTCGCATCGCCAACGGTGCTGATTTTTTCAGCCGCATCGTCAGGAATTTCGACGCCGAATTCTTCTTCGAAAGCCATCACGAGCTCAACGATGTCGAGGCTGTCTGCGCCCAGATCATCAATGAAGCTGGCTTCTTGAGTTACTTTGTCGCCTTCAACACCAAGGTGCTCGACAACAATTTTCTGCACGCGGTCGGCAGTATCGCTCATGTGTATCCCTCTTAAATTGGGTTTTGAATAACAAGGATGGCCCTAATGGCCCGTTCGATTGAGCGCAAGTGCCGATCACTTTTGCCCCCGTCTGCGCCCTTCAATCGAACAGCGAACGGGCCGGTAACAGCTCGATATCGCTGCGCATTATCAAGGCGCGCTCGATCATGTATTTATGCCATGAGCCGAAGATCACAAGGGCTTTGAGCCCCTTTCCCGCTACGGAATCGAGTGTTTCCCCAATCAAATCATTGTGCGCACGGTTGATCTGTGTCCATCCGCCGGAGCCAAGATCCGCGTCAAAATATGTCTGATACGGGGTTTGCGCGCGCTCGACGATGGCATCGTATTCCGGTGTATGGATAAAGTGCGGATCATCGCCGCGACCATCCAACTCACGAGAATATGCGGCTCGCGCGGCCAAATGCTCGGCCCATTGCGATGCGCGCACCGGGTCATTCTCAATTCTTTCCAGCGCAGCCGTGCGATTGGCGGCCAATTCACGGCTCCAGCCGGCATTGCCAGTGATTCTGAAACCCATGAGTTTCGACAGCGGAAATGCGACCTCGGTAAGTTCAGGGAACACGCGGGCACGCGGCGCTGTGATCTTGCCCGTCTCGGCAAAGCTGCAGCGGGCTTCTTCGATTTGATCCGGCGGCAATTCGCTGAGCACTATGTCGGGTTCTGCGCGCATGATCGCGCGGCGCAGGACATCCAAAGAATAGCGCTTGCTGTCTCGGTGACGTCCGTGGATCGCGCCGATTACCGTGACTTTGGTCAGTGCCGGGTCTGCATTTCCGTCAGCGGCAGAACACCCTGTGAGCGGAAACGCAGCTGCGCCCGCGCCAAAAGCAAGGCCGCCCAAAACCGCATCTCGCCGCGTGGTGTTCATACTCACCGGTTCGAGTTGATCGGATAAGTCGTTACACTATTCAGCTGGTGCCTCCGCCGCATCAGCGGGTTCGGCATAGCGCGCGGCGATTATCTCTGCCCGCATGGCAACCTGATTGCGCCCGCGCTCCCAACTATCGACCCGGTCAAATGCCTCAAGCGTCATCGGCTTATCTGGCGAAGCATTGAGCGCCCGCTGATACGTTTCGCGAGCCATGTCATAATCACCGAAACGCTCATAACACAGCGCAACGTTGAACAGGACAGATGCATGATCCGGCGCATGCAGTTCAATCGCTTTAAACGCTTCGCAGGCGGCATCCTCGTTGCTCTTGGTCAGTTTTACAGCCGCTTTGAACGCGTTGCGATCGGCCTTCTCCAATCCCTTGCGGCGTTCCAGAATGCGATAATCTTGCCGGTAGGTGCGCGGGGCAAGCGCCCTTCGAACACGGTTTGCGAAACTGCGCACCAATCCGTTTGTCATTTCGCTGCGTGATGGACGCGATCCGGAATCGTCGCAGTGATCTTCTGTGCGAGACAGCTCGTCACGCTCGTAATAGAGCACCTCCCCATCACGCCCGACCAATTCAATATCGGGGTAAAGCGACACTTCGAACCGATTGCAGTCGTAATAGGTCGTTTTGTACAGGATGCATTTCTTGTCCTCGTTCTTTTTCTCGCAAGACCGGACTTCTTTATCTTCAAGCTGCGTGATGGAGGATTGAGAATCGGCCGACCCTTGGATCACCGCATCAACGGGCGTGTTCCGGCCCGGCGCCACATCAAACCACCGGTTGTTATCGACACCAGCGCGTTCGAGGACTTTCTTCAATTCAAAGCCGAGCTTCCCCCCCTGATTGCCATCCAGCGGATCGACCGCAATCACTTCAAGCTCGATGCCCGCGTCGCTTGATGCCGGGAGATACCCTTCGACTGAGATCGTTTCAGCCTGGGCAAGGCCCGTGGTCATCATCGCCGCCAATGCAGCTGCACCTGACCCGATACGAAAACCCGATTTCATTACTTCATTCCCCCTTGAATAGGCTTTTCCCTATCGGAGACTGCGCCTTAGGGTAAGATGAATTGCGAGACGCTAAGCTGCTCGTTCGGCATCAATTTCATACGATCATGAGCGACCCAACAGCCCATCTCAGCTCATGAACGGCTCAGCGGTCGATCGGAACGATTTGCGCCGCCACCCATTAAGTTATTGAAAGCGCGACGCAATCAGCGCAGCGCAATGCACACAAAACTCTCTCAAGGAGAACCATGACTAACACTGTTGAAACATTGAAAGAACTTACACAGACAACTTTTGACTCGGTCGAAGGATATCGCAAGGCAGCCGAAAAATCGGAAAGCCCGGCCCTGACCAGAGCACTCGAACAACGCGTCGGAATGCGCCAGCAGACGCTTTCGAAATTGAACACCGCGCTGACAAACCATGGCGAAGAAGCCATTTCAGAAGTCAGTATGACGGGTTCAGCACACCAGACTTTCCTAACGATCACCGAAGCATTTTCGGATGGCGACGAGGCAGCGGTCGAGCGCGTGGATGAAGGCGAAGAATACATCGCCCAGAAGTTCCGGGACGCATTGAATGACGACGACATCCAATCGATGGATATGTCGGTCCGCACGCTGCTCCAGGATGCTTATGCGGAGATCAGCAAGGGCGAGAAATTCGCCGATATGCTGGAAGATCAATATGCATGACGTGACAGAGTGACGCTGGGGGAAGCGTCAGGGCGTGAGCGCCCGTTACACATGTGACCGTAGCGCAGTGCGCTCCGCCCCCTCCCCGGTAACATCACACAAAGAAAAGGCCGCTTCGCGTAAAGTGCGAGGCGGCCTTTTTCGTGTTCGCTATGTAGAGGAGCGTTTACTGCTCGCCCTCTTTCTTAGGCGGCTCTATCGTGCGTAGGAACAGCTCGCGCAATTGCGCAGGCTCGGCCTTGCTCGGCGCGCTCATCATCAGGTCTTCGCCCTTCTGGTTCATCGGGAAAGCGATCACTTCGCGGATCGCTTCCTCGCCAGCGAGCAGCATCACGATCCGGTCAATACCCGGAGCCGATCCGCCATGCGGCGGCGCGCCCAACTTGAACGCTTCGATCATGCCGCCAAATTCGCGGTCCACATCTTCCTTGCTGTATCCAGCGAGTTCAAACGCTTTGTACATGATATCCGGACGGTGGTTCCGGATCGCGCCCGATGACAGTTCATAGCCGTTGCAGACGATATCGTACTGCCACGCTTTGATCTCCAGCGGGTCCATGTTTTCGAGCGCTTCCATCTCGCCCTGCGGCATGGAGAACGGGTTGTGGCTGAAATCGACCTTCTTGTTGTCTTCGTCCCACTCATACATCGGGAAATCGACGATCCAGCAAAACTTGAAGCAATCCTGCTCGATCAGATCGAGTTGCTCGGCGATCTGGGTGCGCGCAGCACCGGCGAGTTTCGCCGCGTCCTTTTCCTTGCCAGCGGCGAAGAACAATCCGTCATCCGCGCCAAGGCCAAGCTCGTCATACAGCTGAGCCATCAGGTCAGGGCCGTGGTTCTTCGCGATAGGCCCGCCAAACTCGCCGCCCTTGCGGGTCACATAGCCGAGACCCGCAAAACCTTCGCTGCGTGCCCAATTGTTCATATCATCGAAGAACTTGCGGCTCTTCTCATTCGTCTTCGGCGCAGGGATCACGCGGACCACGCCGCCGCCTCCCACGATCTTCTCGAACAGGCCAAAACCCGATTTTTCGAAATGGCTGGTCACATCGCTGATGATCAGCGGATTGCGCAGATCGGGCTTATCCGTGCCGTATTTCATCATCGCTTCGGCGTATGGAATACGCGGGAAGCTGCCCGATGGGGTTACGCTGTAGCCGCCCGAGAATTCCTCAAATGTGCCAGCAAGCACGGGTTCAAGCGCTTGGAACACATCTTCCTGCGTGACAAAGCTCATTTCGAAGTCGAGTTGATAAAACTCAAGCGAGCGATCAGCGCGCAAATCTTCGTCGCGGAAACACGGCGCGATCTGGAAGTAACGATCAAAGCCGGAAACCATCAGCATCTGTTTGAACATCTGCGGCGCCTGCGGCAGCGCGTAGAAATTACCCGGATGCATGCGGCTCGGCACGAGGAAGTCGCGCGCGCCCTCCGGGCTTGATGCAGTGAGGATCGGGGTCTGGAATTCTGTAAAGCCCTGCGCCGTCATACGGTTGCGCAGCGAAGTGATGACATGGCTGCGCAGCACAATGTTGCGGTGCATGGTTTCGCGCCGCAAATCGAGGAAGCGATATTTGAGGCGGATTTCCTCGGGATATTCCTGCTCGCCAGCAACCGGCATAGGCAATTCTTCCGCCGCGCTCTGGATTGTGATCGAGCGAACGAACACTTCGATTGCGCCGGTGGGCAGGTCTTTGTTCACGGTTTCGGGCGTGCGGGCCTTCACATCGCCATCAATGGTAACAACGGATTCGGCGCGAAGGCGTTCAAACACCGAAAGCGCGGGCGAATCTTCGTCTGCGACGAGTTGGGTGATTCCATAATGATCGCGCAGGTCGACGAACAAAACGCCGCCATGATCGCGTTTACGGTGGACCCAACCCGACAAACGGACCGATTCTCCGACATTTTCAGCGGAAAGCTGTGCGCAAGTGTGTGTGCGATAAGCGTGCATGGTAATCTTTCACAAATTTGTTGTGTGTTAAGGCCAACCGAAACCAACTGACCGCCACTTGCCCCGGCATGCAGGGCACAATGGTGCGCCAATCGCCGCATCGACCGCAAAATGCAAGCCACAGCTACGCCTGTGAATGAAGGAAGCGCCGATGAATGAAGCCAATCGCAGACTTTTTATAAGGCTGCACGAACGTGTAATCCATTTCAGGTGGCTTGAGGGAAAGCTGATCCAGGGCCAGGCTGATGCGGTTTGGGGTGAGCTTCAAGATATGCTGCGCCACCATCAGCAAATCGATTCACTTGCTCCAATGCGATCAACGATCGAAGCGGCGCGCGCGCTGGACCGTGATGCACTGGACATCAAAAATTGGGATACCCTTTGCCAAGCCGTAGAGAGATACGAAGCCGAAGTCGGCTCGCTGCACGGCATCAAAGTAATCCGACATGCGCCACTATATTTTGAACCCTCCCCCGATGAACCCTTTGAGCCCTTCATAAATATCAGTCTTAGCGGTGGAGAGGACTTCAACTTGCAATCCCTTTGCTATCGTTACGGGGCGAACATGATTGGCGGTCCTCCAAGAGCTCTACCGCAAGGGCCAACGCGCCGCCTTCACGATAAGGTTTCCACCGATGGCCTCGCCGAGCTGTCACGGGCAACTTGGGAATTCAAGATTGGCGAAGGTCCGATCAAAGCGCGGGAAGCAATGGCTTCTGGTGAATTGTTAGCCACGCTTTCCATGCTCATTTCCACCGGGACGCATATCGCATTTCGCAACGCGCTGCGCCGCAATGGATTGCCGTGCCCGGCTCATTTCATTCTCGCCAATGACGGAGAAAGCCCTGAATTTGGTTCTCCCATCGTAACAAAGGAAGAATACGGGCCAGTAACCGGCGGCCGCTACTTTGCGCTAGGGCGAGAGCCGCAATACGCTGCGCCAAAAATCTGGTCTGAGGAAGAAACCTCCCGCATGGCCAACCCACGCCAATTGATGATGGCGAACTTGCTCAACCATGCGGGGGCACTGGAATATGACGAACTCAGCAACAAGCGCGATGCAGCTTTCATTGCGCGCGGTGTTCGGTTGCGCTTTGTCCAAGATCATGTCGAAGAAACCTACGATGAGCGCGAAGCAAAGCGCAAAGGCGCCAATCCGTTTGGGATAGACCTAGGGATAAAGCCCAAGCAGGCCGAAGCTGCTGCAAATTTCGTTTTGCGAGACGTGCTTCGAACCAGTCCAAACAGAATGAAAGACCCCGCATTGCGCGAAGCGGTAAAGCTGTTTGGCGACATCTTTCGCAAATAACGGCGCCTTAAACCCTTCCATCTGTGGGAAGACGAGGGTTGCCCCCTAAACTCTTTTGCTAAACAGGCGTATCGGGTTAAGCGCGGCAGCGCTGCATTGACGCAGCGTCCTGATGGGCATTGAGCCCGAGAGCGGTACTCCGCTCCAACGAACAAGAAGAACAATGAAAATACACGATCTGATTACCACCACCGAAGCTCTCACCGAATTGTGCGAGCGCCTCTCCAAATCCGAATTTGTTGCCGTGGACACAGAGTTCATGCGCGAGAACACCTATTGGCCGGAACTCTGCCTCGTGCAGATCGCCAACACGGAAGAAGCCGCCGCGATTGATCCGCTGGCCGATGGCATCGACCTGACCCCGCTGCTCGATCTGATGTGCGAGAATGACGAGGTTTTGAAGGTGTTTCACGCCGGCGGTCAGGATGTCGAGATTATCGTCAATCTGACGGGCAAGACCCCCTACCCGATCTTTGACACGCAAATCTCAATGATGGCGATCAGCCAGTCTGAACAGATCGGCTATGCCAACCTCGTTGAAACATGGCTGGGCATTACGGTCGATAAAGGCGCGCGCTTCACCGATTGGAGCCGCCGTCCGCTCACCGACCGCCAGATTGAATATGCGATTGGCGATGTGACGCATTTGTCAGTCATCTTCCCGAAGATCCTGCAAAAGCTGATCAAGACAGAGCGCGGCAACTGGCTCAATGCGGAGATGGAAAAATTGGCTGATGCGAGCAATTACATCGTCGATGCGGACAATTCGTGGAAACGCATCCGCTCGCCGGGGCGCAATCCGACCGTTCTGGGCCGGTTGAAAGCTTTGGCGGCATGGCGCGAAGGCGAAGCGCAACATAAGAATATTCCGCGCGGCCGGATCATGCGCGACGAAACGCTCGCCGACATCGCGAGCCACCCGCCAAAGAAACAGGCCGATCTGGCCAAAGTGCGCGGTCTTTCCGCCGCATGGAAAGACAATGACATCGGCAAACGCATGATGAAGATCATCGCCGATGCAGAACCGCTTTCCAAAGAAGAAATGCCGCAGAAAATGAAACGCGGCGCGCCACTGGGCAAAGAAGGCGCTCTGGTCGCTGACTTGCTCAAACTGCTGCTCAAAATCCGCGCGCGCGAAATCGATGTGGCGCCGCGCTTGCTAACCCGTGCAGACGAGATGGAAGCACTCGCCGCCGGAGTTCGCGAGCTGAAAGTGCTCGAAGGCTGGCGTTATGAAGTGTTTGGCAAAGACGCGCTGGAGCTCGTCGAAGGCAGGCTCGCCTTCGCAGTTCAAGGCGGCAAGCTGAAGATGACCCATATCGACGACATGCAAGCGAGCATGGAAGAGTCGCAAGCCGACGCCGAAGCGGCGGAGTAAAGCGGGCATTATGTCCACTTACCTCCCCACCATCAAACAGCTGCAATATCTCGTTGCGCTGCATGAGCATGGCCATTTTGGCCGCGCTGCAGATGCCAGCTTTGTTTCGCAATCCACGTTATCAGCGGGCATTCGCGAACTGGAATCCCTGCTTGGTGTGACACTTGTGGAGCGCAGCCGGCGCGTGGTTCGTTTTACCGCTCTGGGCGAGCAGGTCGTGACCAAAGCGAACAAGCTGCTGCGTGAGGCGGAGGAGCTTTCCGATCTGGTTCAGGCTGCGGGCAAGCCTTTATCGGGTCAGCTTCGTATGAGCGTGATCCCAACCATCGCTCCATTTATGATCCCGCGTCTGTTGCCTCGCCTGCGCAATGAGCGCCCCGACCTGCAATTGATGCTGCGCGAAGAGACCAGTCAGGACGCGATGGATTCGCTCCAGCATGGCCGCGTTGATTGCGTCCTGCTCGCGCTGCCTTTTGATACGGCAGAGGCGGAATACGAACATATCGCGGATGACAGGCTGTTTGTCGCATTCCCGAAAGACGATCCGCGCGATCCGCCTGCGAGTATTCCGCCAGAAATGATCGACCAGGGGCGGCTGTTGCTGCTTGAGGATGGGCATTGCCTGCGCGATCACGCTCTCGCCGCCTGCAACCGCAGCGAATTGCGCGCCAGCGCCGCGATGATCGGCACCAGTCTTCATACATTGGTGCAAATGGTCGATCACGATCTTGGCCTGACCATGCTGCCTGAAATGGCGATCGATGCGGGCATTCTGACTGGCACCGAAGTTGTCGCCCGCCCGGTTGAAAGCGACACGGCCAAGCGAGAGATTGTGCTTGTGTGGCGGAAGAACTCCCCGCGCGAGGCAGATTTCAAGCTTCTCGCAGAAGAACTGCGCGCCGGTTAATCTTAGCTCCCCCGAGTACTGAGAACGCGGCTTTAAAGCCGGCACAGGCGCAAATCCTCACCTTCAATACCCGACAAAAAATTTGCGTCCGAACACTCACGCATAGTGCAAAAGAGCTACGCGACATTTTTATACAATACCCAACTGGTGGAATTACGTAAACCGATTCGCACAGAGGGGAAAGTTCAAAATAGTTTGAGCTATTCACATGCATTTTGCATGCGATAATTCACGCATTTAACAATTCAAAAATCAAATCTGCGGGTATTATTTGTATAAACTCGCCAATAAAACAAAAAATGCAGGTCGCAGCCCTTATTTACTAATAGGAGTCTGCAATGCCCGAGAATGAATTCAAAGCCGTAACCATGAGTCAACTTGTGGACACACTATACGGCTCAATCGCAAACTTCGTGACGCCATCGGGAAAACGCGCCGAAAGCGAGTTCGCGACCTATGTCACGCCCACCATTCCGCTCGCCGATGATGATCTGTTTTTCCTGACGGGCGAAATACCTGACGGCAGCGCAGAAGGCGGCGACAATGCCCGCGCCGATGCCTTCAAGAAACGCCGTGAAAGCGCGTTCTATTTCTCCAATCTCGTCAATTTCGTACCTTCGGTTGAACCAAACACCGTGTTCGTGACCGATGTCGACGAAAACGAAGAGACGCTCGCTGGAACGCGCAAGCTCAAGAGCTTTGAGGAATTCCGGACAAAGGGCCAGTCGCTCGACAAAATCTTCTTCGAAGTCATCAATTCGGCCCGTGTTCTCGACCGCCCACGGTCTGCTGCGGAACAAGAGAAGATTGATCAACTGCGCGCTCTTCTGGAAGTGCCGGTCGAAGACGAAGTTACCGATGACGATCTGGCAGCGGCTGATCTCACCGATGATCCGCTCGCGGGCCTCGATGATCTGGGCGACCTCGATGACTTGGATCTCGATGGCCTGGACGGTCTTGATGATATCGATCTGGGTGATCTTGGTGGCAGCACCTTTTTGGAAGGCGGCGACCCGCCAGAGCCGACCAAATTGATGCAGAACTACAATTACTTCCGCAATCTCTATGAGAACGCAGAAGCAGCGATGATCGAGAAGCTGATCGATATCGAGCGCGATCCTGCCAATGCGCGGTACCGCGCAAAACTGACTGCCATTGAAAAGAAGAAACTGCACCGTTTGATGCAGCTTTGGAACACCGTCGGCAAACGCGGCAAGGTCAACAAGATCATCAACATCATCAATGCTCTGGAGCAAGGGGGCATGGTCGAATACCGCGCCCGCCTTCAGGAAGTGATGGAGAACACAAAGTTTGATGTCGACCTGATCGCCGATGCAACAACCGCGAGCCATTTCACGTCAATCACTCCAGCCAATCTGTTCAAACAGGAAAGTTGGCAGAAGTTCTCGCTGAACAACAAATCGACCTACGATGAATTTTCGAGCGAGACGAAATCGTTCCACGGCAAGGTCGGGTTCGTTCTGCCAATCGGCATGACCGGCGCTGGAAAAATGTCAAAATCGAGCACCGATTCCGAAGAGGAAACATTTTCTGATGAAGTGTCGATCTCGTTCGAAATCGCTCAGGGTATCCTTGTCCGCCCGTGGTTCGATCCGGCGTTCTTGATGTGCCGAAAGTACACGATGACTGATCCGGCAACCGGAGACTCGCTTGCCGCGCTTGAGGATGATGATTTCGTATTGTCTGATGGCGGCAAGCCGCCAAAGGGCATTCTGCCTGCCTACACAACTTCGGTCATCTTCATCCGTAACCTGAAGATCAAGTCCGAACAGATTCTGGACTATGTCGAGAAATCGAAAAGCGACAGCAGCTTTTCTGGTCGGACGACTCTGCCGTTCTTACCAGCTGCAATCGGCGGCGGCAGGGATACATCCAAGGAAGACGAGCTGGTCACGACCGACCGTTCAACCGGCGAAATAACCATCGGCGGCACGCACATCGTCGCATTCCGGGGCACCTATCTGAACAAGGCGCCCAATCCCGATCTGGAAGAGCACTCTGACCCGTCGCACTGGGTCTGATCGATGGACGCTCTTGCTCTAGTAAGAGGCGTCGAGGCACTGATCGCGCAGGAGGTAAGCAAGTCTTACCGCCTGCCGATCGCCGAAGTCGCCCAACCCGATGCCGAAGGACGCGCCTTCACCCTTGCCGGCTCGCTCGAACTCAATGAATTTATCGTTGATTCCGGCATGCTGCTTGTCCTGAGCGAATGGGTTGAGGCCGCGCGCGAAGGGCGGCCGGTAATCGATCCTGAAACGTCGTCGTCCACTCCCGATTTCTGGGAGAATTTCGACCGCGTCCAGGATGATTTCATGATGATGGTGCTGAACCGTCTTCTGGAGCTGAAGATCCGGAGCGAACGTGTCTCGCCCAACAAGACCGTTGCCTCGGTCTATTCGAGGATCATTGAGGGAGCCGACTTTGATCGCGGCGGAAGCGATGAGGTTCCCGGGGAAGTTCAGAAAGCGAAATCGCTGCTCTACGATGACGACGGATCAGAATTTCCGCCACAAACCCCCGGATACACCAAGTTTATCGAGTTAAGCGACGCATTGTTCGATGCCCAAATGGAACTCTTCGAACTGCCGCAGGACGCTCCGCCGCCGCTTAGAAACGCGCTTGAAGAGAAAGTCCTGCGCGCGGAAACGGCGCTTAATGTTCAGGGGAACAAGGCCGAATTTGACCGTGCGCAGCGCCTCATCAAAGAATTTGAGGACGATGGCACTGGAGAGGACGAACGCAGTCAACTGCGTGAAACCCTTTCCCAATCGGAAATTGACAGTATCGCCGAACCGGGGCGGGTTTATCATCGGACCACTTTGGAAGGGATCGAAGCGCTCAGCTCTCCTGATCCGGAAAGCGGCTGGCAATATTTCGAACTGACCGCGCAAGAGGTTCTGGATACGATCGATTGGAGCTTGCTCGATCGGCTCGGCGTCAACCGACAGTCTGTGGTCAATCAGCTGCCCTATGTGCACCGTGTGCGCGCGACTTTTCGTGAGTTCCAGATCAGGCGCAACTGGCTCGATTTCGATCTCTTTAAGGCCGATTATTGGGACCATGATGAACTGGTTTCTGATGGCGCCGGAGGCGGTATCCTTCCAGTGATTCCAGAGAGTATTGTTCTGGTCCCCAGTTACCAGGTGACCCGCCTCAAATGCTCCTGCAAATTGGCGAGTTCAGGCGACACAACAATCGTTGCCAATATTGCTGTGCCCGAAAAACAGCAGCCCAAGATCAAGGAATCGTCAAAAAATCTGATCCGGCTCGCAAAGGCCCGGATTGGCGGGAAAAAGCAGCTCGCCTTTGCGAAGGGCTTTGGCGCGAATGCCGCGATCAAGAGCATGATCTCACCCAAGAAGATCAGCAAGACACGCTTGATGCAGCGCGGCGGGATGCTGCGTGCGTTAAGGCAAACCGATCTATCCAAGATCGCAGCCATGCAGCAAGCCGGGCCTCAGGTTCAGGCACGGCGCGGAGGCGGGCACAGGAGCGCAGTGGCGCTAGGCCGCGGGCGAGGCGGAGCGGCTGCCAATCCCAAAGGGCTTGCGGCGATGATCGGCAAGCGTGGCGGTATCGGCGCGATGGCGTTTGGTTTCAAGAATAAGGACCGCATTGCCAAACTGATTAAGCAACAACAGGCAGAAGCAGAGCGCGCCAAGCGGAACCGCAAAAAGCATCTCCAAGGCACTTTTATCGTGGAATCCATCGATTCTGACGCGATCAATCACCTGCAAATCGGAATGACCCCGCTGCGCAATGGCTCCCCCTCCGGTTCAACGGTCATGGTGGCCAATTTTGGGCAAGGCGAAACCGAAAAGCCTTTTTCGCAAGAAGTCATGCCGGGAAACTACCGCTTCAACGCATTCTTCAAGGGCGAGGAAGTGTTCAAGCATACAGTCAGCGTGTCCGCCAATGCCGAACCGCCAGCCTTGGATCTGATCTTCGCGATTGAGGAAGATTTGATAGCGGGCCGATCATTCGATCCGGCCGATGACGGATCAGGCTTCTTCTCAGTCTTTGGATATGGGGTCCGAGCCGTACCCCAATGCCCGAAATGATCGAAGAAATTGGGAGCTAACCCATTAAAATTGAATATTTTCACACTTTAAGGGAGGGACATATGTCAAACGAAACCTACACCGTGAAATCCGGTGATACATTGCAGAAAATCGCTGACCAGTTCGATGTCGATATGCAGGATTTGGCGCTGCGCAATAACATCCGCGATCCAAACCTGATCCATGTCGGGCAAGTCATCACGGTTCGCGAGGCAAGCAATGTCTATCTCGTGAAGTCAGGCGACAGCTTGTCCAAAATTGCGAACGCGCATGGCACAACAGTCGATGCAATCATGGCGGCGAATCCGCGCATTCGCAATCCAAACCTTATCTCGGTCGGGCAATCGATTGTGATCCCGACCGGATCAAGTTCGAGCTCAAGCAGCACCGGTGGCAGCACCACTTCGAGTGGCGGGACCAGTGGGCACCTGAGCCTTACCGAAAAAGACATTCGCGACATCAAAAAGACGTTGCAAACCGAATGGGTGCAATTCGCCGGCGATGATCAGGCGAAAGGGATCGTCGATACGATCCTGAACCGGCTTGCTTCCGATCACTGGGGATCAACCATCGCCAGCGTCGTGAATGCCCGCAACCAGTTTTCCGACATTAACGGCCCGGTTTCGCGGCGCGATGGTCGCAGCTCGGTCGATCAGATCGCAATGAGTCTTGTGAGCAGCCGCGTGAACGATTTCGTCGATGACTATCTTCAGGCGCGCTCAACCGGGACAGGATCATTCGTGGACTCGCATCTCAACTACGCGAACCCGCATTTCTCCGATGCACGTAATCTGGCGTGGATCATGGCTCTGGACGGACCTGTGCTGGGACGCGGCAACGCGATCCACCGCCATGGCACCGTGCCGGAATTGCAGCGCTTTCGCCCTGACCCGTTCCAAGTCGTTCTGCCGGGCGGCACCGCGCCATCGGCATCGCAATCCGTGACCAGTACATCGGTCGATGGCCGGGCCATCGCGGCTCAGCATAATGTCGATGTGAAAAGCCGCGCTGTGAAGATCAGCACTCTGCACCCATCCATGGAGGCAGTCATTGTTGCAGTATCTCAGGCCGCAAACGAGCTGGGACTGCCCCGCCCTGTTATCACATCGGGCAATGATAGCCGCCACAGCCGCAATTCGCTGCACTACTCAAATCGCGCACTGGATTTCCGCGGGCGCAACATCACTCGCGATCAAGGCTTTGCGCTGGACAGCCGTGTCGAACAGAAGCTGGGCGATGATTACGATGTGATTTTTGAAACGTTCTCGAACTCGAGCAACAATCACCTTCATGTCGAGTACGATCCACGGTAAGGAACGGACATGAAAGCACATTACAAAACAGGGATTGCGATCCCAGCCGCTCTTCTTGTCCTAACTGCGGCATGTTCCAATCAGCCCGAGGCCTCTGCGCCTCGGGCTGATGAGGATACGGCGGCAGCAACTTCTGATCCGCCATTGGCCCAGTCGAGCATCATTGACCCAGCGGATGATGCCGGACCTTCGGAAGCGATCGCGACCGAGACCGCGATCTCCAGCAAGAAAGATATGAAGCAAGGCGATAAGCCGGCCTGCATGATCGAATTCGCTTACGAGGGATACAACCCGGAAACGCTCATCTGGGAAGGCGAAACCTGCGATAATGTGAAAGCGAGCCTGCTCGATCCAAAGGGCCTAAAGTCGCTCGGCAAATGGGATCGGTTGGACGAATTCGCTCAGGGGCATGTGGAGAAACTGCCTGACGACAAAGTGCTGTATGTCGAAGGCGAATTCACTGCGTCGATCTATCCAGTGGGAACGACACGCGAGAGTTACGAGGTAACCGTCGCGGATTAGAGTGCTGCTCCGCATCACAAGCCTTTTTAGTTTAGCCCATATCGGGCATAGCGGCACTCGCAATGACTGAAGAGCCGTTTACGCCCCCGAACACTGCCGGAGCCGGCTTTCTACTGGGCATGCTGGCGACGATGCTGGGCGCGTTTGCTTACCTCGTTTACGGCCCCGGTATCGACAATGGCTATGCCGGGTTCGGCGTGTTGGTTGCCATACCATTTGCTTTGGGAGCGTTGGTTGGCGGGCTAGGCTGGGCGCAATACAACACGGTTGGCTGCATCCTCGCGCCGATCGCTCTTTTCGCGGTGCTTTTCCCGTTCGTCTATTTCGGTCTTGCCGAGGGACTTGTGTGCATCATGATGGTGCTGCCCTTCTGGCTCGTCGGCGGAATAGGTGGGGCGCTTGCGGGCCTGATAATCAGGATCCGGCGAGAAGAAGCCGAACGTGAAGCAAGTTCGGGCATGCGCCTGAAAATCTCCGCCGCCCTCACACTGCCATTCGCGCTGATCTATGCCGAGGAAATGAGCCCAGCGCAGTGGCAGGAGCGGTCCGTGACGCGCACCGTCACAATCGCTGCGAGCGCGGAGGACGTGTGGCCCATGCTGATCGCGATCCCCGATATTGCGGAGAGCGAAGGCAAGGCCACTTTCACCCATGATGTGGTCGGCATCCCCCGCCCCAGCGATGCTGCTCTGGTCCAGCGCGAAACCGGCTTGGTTCGCGAAGCCGAATGGGGCCCGAATATCCGTTTTGAAGAGCACGTTGACGAGATCGTCGAAGGCGAGCGGATCGCATGGTCCTTCGTATTCCCAGACGGTTCCGTTCAAGCGCATACAGATAGGCATATCGACCCCGACGGCCCCGTCGTGAAGATCGCGCGCGGAGGCTATACGCTCATCGAAAATGGTCCGGACGAGGTCACGCTGGAGCTGACCACTCACTACCAGATGCGCACCCGGCTCGGCTGGTATTTCGGCCTATGGGGCGAAGTGCTGCTCGGTGATGTTCACGACAATGTGCTCGAGGTAATCAAGGCGCGGGCTGAGGGGTAGAGGCACGAGCACTTCTACGTGCAGATGACGGGCCAGCATTATACTGGCCCGTCCCCATTCAAGTCAGTACTTTGCGAAAAGTGACCTTGTCGTCACCTGACGTCCAATAGTCCCGAATGCACGCTTCCCGATCATATCCGAGCATATCGTAGAAAGATCGCGTTCGTTCGAACTCATCTTTACCTGATGTGTCGACAAGTAGGATACGATTACCAGCTGCGGCGAGTTCCGCTTCGACAAATCGCATCAGTTGCGTTCCGAGACCCTGACCATGCCTCTTCGGGTCAACGGCAATCATCAGGAGATTCCAAACGCCTTCTGCCATTTGCTCGGGCAGATAATATGCAATGCCATCAACCGCCCCGTCATCGAATACGACCCATCTTTGATCAGGGTCATTTTCGAAGAACGGGGCAGTCATATCTTCGAGCATTTCCGGCGGAAACATCTCGTTCTCACCAACGAGATAACGCGCGCGCTCAAGGTCCCGGCTTTCAAGCGGCCGAATATTGTGATTTTTCATTGTTAGACTTTCGAGTAATTTTGAATGCAAAAAACCATGCACCAAAGCTCACTTTGGTGACGGTTGGATTTCAAATGCCAATCACAAAAGGATCAGCGAATTGTCGCAATCGTTTTCAAAAAAACTCCATGCCCACAGTGGGCTTAGAAGCAAATACTCAAGTCGTAGAGCGCATGCAAGCTAGAGCGCCAACAACTCAATCCATATGCTTCAAACCGACCCGGAGGTAATCCCAACCAGTGATCACGGTCAGCACGGCTGCTGCCCATAGGCTGCCTAGGCCGATTACGTGGACCCAGCTCTCCGCGAAGGTCAGGCAACCTGCGTCGGGTGACTGGCATGGCTGTCCATGCACTGCGCCGCCAGCGATCAGCGCGCCCAGAGCGATCAGTTGAAACGTCGTCTTCCACTTCGCCAGCGCCGAGACCGGCACTGACACCTGCAATCCGCCCAAAAATTCGCGCAGACCCGATACCGCGATCTCCCGGATCAGGATCACAAGACCCGCGATCACATGCATATCGCCGACATATGGCCCGCGCAGATATCCTTGCGCGGTCAGGATCAGCAGCACGGTCGCCACCATAATCTTGTCCGCAATCGGATCGAGGAAGATGCCGAGCTTCGACACCGTCCCCTGCGCACGCGCCAGATAGCCGTCAAAGAAGTCTGTGATCGCAATCAGCGCATAGAGCGCAAACCCGATCGCATATCCCAGCCGCCATTCCGGCCACCACAGGAAGAACGCCAGCAATGGCAGGGCGAATATACGCGAAAGCGTAAGGATGTTGGGTAACGTCAACATATGGATGGATGCTCTAGCGTCACTTTTATCCGCGCAAAAGTCACCTTGCTGGTTTGTGAACGCTCTTGTGCATACCAGCGCAGCCGCTATCTGGGAATCAGAGGAGCGATTTCGAACACCATTTATGACAACTTCGACGCGTCTCCTGACCCGTAAGCGGTTTATGCCGCTGATGGTCACGCAATTTTTCAATGCGTTCAATGACAACCTGTACAAGACCGCTTTGGTCCTGTTCGTCGTCTATTCCGTTTATAATGATGAGAAACAGGAAGCCTTCTTCAGCGGCGTAGCCTCGCTGTTGTTTATCCTGCCATTCGTATTGTTCTCTGCGCTCGCTGGTCAGTTGGCCGATACGCGGGACAAGGCCGCGATCATTCGTATCGTCAAACTGTGCGAGATCGGCTGGGCGAGCCTAGGTGCGGCGGGCCTGTTTATGGCATGGCAGGGCATCGCCGTGCACACCGTAGCGATACCATTACTGCTTGCTGTCGTGTTCCTTGCCGCAGTGCAATCGGCGTTTCTCGGCCCGATCAAATACGCGATCCTTCCTCAGCACCTAAGGAAGGATGAGGTCCTGCCCGGCACTGGCCTGGTCGAAGCCGGGACATATATTGCGATCCTGATGGGGACGATCCTCGCCGGATTTATCGATATCGAATATGCGATAGTCCTCGTCGTGTTGACCTCTATCGTCGGATATATCGTTTGCCGCTGGGTTCCGGATGCGCCGCCACAGGGCAATCACGAACTGCATTTCCCACTGTTGGAGCCCTATAACGAAAAGACCCGCAATCCGATTTTGCGCTGGCTGGGCATTGTACCGGTTGCTCTGGCCGATCAGGTTGTGATGAGCTGGCGTCTGGTCAAGAAGACCCGCGATATTCGAGAGATTTGGTACGCGATTATCGCGATCAGCTTTTTCTGGACCATCGGTGCGGTGTTGTTCATCCAGTTTCCGCCGCTCGCGAAAAATCAGCTGCTCGCCACTCCCGAGGTTGCCAGCCTGTTTCTGGTGATTTTCTCAGTCGGCATTGCGGTCGGTTCGATGGTGATCAACACGCTGCTTAAAGGCGAGGTATCCGCTCGCTACGCACCGATCTGCGTTGTGTTTATGGGTATATTCCTTGTCGGCTTTTACTTCGTATGCCGCGCATGGATCCCCAATGAAGCGGGCGAATTGCTGCCAATTCAGGAATGGATTCTTGAGCCGCTGGCGATACCGCTTTCTCTGATCCTGCTGGGCATCTCGACCGCCGGCGGAATGTTCGTCGTGCCGCTCTATGCGTTCCTGACCACACGCTGCGCGCCCGATGCCGCCAGCCGCACGATTGCGGCGAACAATATCGTCAATTCACTCGCAATGGTGACTGGTTCTGTTGTTGCACTCGGCATGACCGCGCTGGGAATACCCGTAGCCGAGCAACTGCTGTTCGCAGCATTGATGACGGTAATCTCTGCCTGGTTGGGCAAGAAATTGCACAAGGCTGAGATAGAGGCCGCTCCCGCAAGAGCCGCCGTGTAATCAGAAGATAAAGACGAGCACCGCCGCTGTTACCGCCACATATGTGGTAGCAAAACCGCGCACGTCCTCGGCCGTCAAACGCCAGAGCGCTTCTGCCGGGATATCATGCAAGTCGGCCTTTACGCTCGGCGGCAAAGTTGCGCGGAACGGGTGACGGCTTGTTTCATCGGTAAGGACAAGGCTGCGACGCATATTCTCTCTCGAGTTGTGTTGTTTTCTGATGCCCGCCTACGCCATTTTAACGTTTTCTTAACCCCTTCCCCCGCGCTCGCTTATCCCCTGTCACACAGCGGGACAGAACTGGCGCTTCGCTAACCATATTGGCATCGCCCACATCACTGTAATTGCCTCTGGTGCCCTGCCCCGCTAAGCGCCGGTGACAGGTCCGGATAATGGGAGAAACGGGACATGAAGAGCGCAGCTGAACTGCTGGTGGAATGCCTTGCCGAACAAGGCACCGACCGCGTCTTCACCGTTCCGGGCGAGAGCTTTCTTGCAGTGCTTGATGCGCTCCATGACACCGCAACAATCGAAACCGTCACTTGCCGTCAGGAAGGCGGCGCGGCGTTTATGGCCTGCGCGGATGGCGCAATGGGTGCGGCAGGTTCTGGCCGCCCTGGTGTAGCGTTCGTAACGCGCGGCCCTGGCGCGACAAATGCCAGCATCGGCGTGCATGTTGCGCATCAGGACAGCCAGCCGATGATCCTGTTTGTGGGCGATGTCGCGCGCGGGATGCGGGACCGCGAAGGCTTTCAGGAAGTCGATTTCAGCGCCTATTTCGGACCGATCTGCAAATGGGCAACGCGCATCGACGATCCAGCGCGCATCCCCGAATACATCGCACGAGCATATTCGGTCGCGATCAGCGGACGCCCCGGCCCCGTTGTCATCGCTTTACCCGAAGACATGCTGTGCGATGCAGTTGATCCGGCGAAAAAACCGCGTCCGCTTACTCACCGCCCTGCTCAGGCCGCGTGCCCTGATGCGATGCAGGCATTGTTCGGCCTGATCGCGGATGCCGCAAGCCCAGTTGCAATTATCGGCGGCGCAGGCTGGAATGCGAAGGCGCGGGATCATTTTCAGCAATTCGCCGAGAACATCGGCCTTCCCGTGGCAACCGCATTTCGTAGGCAGGACGCGATTGCGCCGTCCTCCTCCGTCTATGCCGGCAATATGGGATACGGCCCCAACCCGAAGCTGGTCCAGCGGGTGAAAGACGCCGATCTGATAATCGCAGTCGGTGCGCGGTTGGGTGAAGCGACAACCGACGGATACGAGGTGCCGACACTGGAGCATCCCGATCAATTGCTCGTCCACATTCATCCCGATGCCAATGAGTTGGGGCGCGTTTACAAAACCGATCTCGAAATGTGCTGCAGCGTCGATGAATTTGCGGAGGCAGCCGCATTGTGGGAGGACAGCAGTGTCATCCCGTTCGATGCAGGCGCAGAAGCAAACCGCGAATGGAGCGAGTGGGCGACGCCTAAGCCGTCAGACAACGCGCCCGCGCTCGATATGGCCGCCTGTGTCGCTCACATGCGCGAAGTGCTCCCCGAAGACAGCATCATCTGCAACGGCGCCGGCAACTTCGCCGGCTGGTGGCACCGATATTGGCGCTATGCCGGCTATCCCAGCCAGCTTGCGCCGACCGCGGGCGCGATGGGCTACGGCGTGCCAGCCGCAGTCGCAGCCGCCCTTCGCCATCCCGAGCGTCAGGTTGTTGCAGTGGCCGGAGACGGGGACTTTCTGATGAATGGGCAAGAGCTCGCCACGGCGGTTCAGCACGGCGCGAACATGCTGGTGCTGGTGATCGATAACGGCGCCTACGGCACGATCCGCATGCATCAGGAGCGCGAATATCCTGCCCGCGTATCCGGCACGAAGCTCGCCAATCCTGACTTTGCCATACTTGGTGCAGCATTCGGCGGTTGGAGCGCCACGGCAACGACCACGCAGGAATTCACCGACGCCTTAGCCGATGCGCAAACCCGCACCGGTCTGCGCCTCATTCATATGAAGATTGACATCGAACAACTCGCCGCGAGCGGCGCAACGATCAGCGGACTTCGCGCAAAGGCTTAAGTGGTCAGCCTTCTGCCATTGCGCAGATCAGCGTCCACTCGTCCGGCTTTATCGAGGCGACGGATAGGCGCGACAGGCGCACAAGTTCGCAATCGGCCAGTTTCGGTTCGGCCTTGATCTGTTTGAGAGATACGAAATTATCGAACTTGCGCGTCGGCTTCACCTTAACCGCCGCCCATTTGCCGGTTTCGTCCGTCGGATCGAGAATGTCTGCGACACTGACCGTGCAGATGCCGACAATCTCCAAGCCCTCACGCGAGTGGTAGAAAAAACATTCATCGCCGACTTTCATGGCTTTCAAATTGTTCTTGGCCAGATGGTTGCGTACGCCATCCCATGTGCCTTCTTTCTCGGCGACCAGATCATCCCAGCTGTATTTGAAAGGCTCGGACTTGATCAGCCAGTAGTTCTTTTCAGCCATGAAATTCTCTCCTGATCACAGGTAATATTGCAGCGCTGCGTAGTTTTTCGGTCAATACGAGGCCACCCTAATGCACCATATACAATCGAATTAACCCGATTTTTAGAGGCTGCCCGCATACCTGCGCAACTATTGCTTCAAGCCTTGGAGCATCAGTCCATCGGGGAGGGCGCGCAATCTGTGCGTAAGGCAGAGACGGTGACCGACAATAAAAACACGGATCGCTTCGGCAGAGCCGAAAAAGATCTAATCGCACTGGGCATCGCAACAGCTGCGATCATCATGTTCGTCGGCACCGGCGGCAGTGTTCTGCCGAGCGTCATCGATGCAGTCTTTGCCAATGGCCGCGGTCCGGACAAGCTGCTGGTCAACGCTATGTTGCTTAACATCGCGCTGATCATTTTCGGATGGCGCCGCTATTCCCAACTCACAATTGAAATCACCGAGCGGAAACGTGCCGAGGCCCATGCCCGCGAACTTGCCGAAATCGATCCGCTGACGGGCCGTCTCAACCGTCGCAGTATGGCCATCGCAACAGACAACTTGCGCGAACAGGCAATGGAAAAAGGCCAAGCTGTCGCTTACGCCATGATTGATCTGGATAATTTCAAACAGATCAATGATATGCACGGGCACTCTATCGGCGATCAGGTATTGGTGAGCCTTTCCGAACGGATCGTGTCTCATCTTCCCGATGATGCCCTATGCGCCCGCCTTGGCGGAGACGAATTCGCGTTCGTCATGGCTTATGATCCGAACATGCGCAGCCGCATAGACGAGCTTGTCATTCGCTTGTTTGATCATGTGATCCTGCCATTCAGGCTGGAATCGCTCGTGATCGACGCGACGATGTCGATCGGTATCGCAACGGACCATGACGAAGCCGTCCAGAACAAGAGCGTAAACAACGCCGCAGAATTGATGCACCGCGCTGACATCGCGATGTACCACGCCAAAAAGCAAGGCAAGAACCGGTATTTCTGGTTTGAACCAAGCATGGAAAACGAATTGCGTTTCCGCAACGAATTGGAAGCCGGCATCCGGCGCGGCGTTGCCGAAGGCGAGTTTGTCCCGTTCTATGAGCAACAGGTCGACATCGCCACTGGCGAATTGGCCGGATTTGAAATGCTCGCGCGTTGGCAATCCCCGCAACTCGGCCTCGTCAGCCCCGAAGTCTTCATTCCGATTGCAGAAGAAATCGGCCTGATTGCCGAAGTCTCCGAACAATTGATCAAGCGCGCTTTTGCCGACGCGCGGCATTGGGACGAGAATCTGACCCTATCAGTCAATATCTCACCGGTTCAGCTGCGTGATCCATGGTTTGCGCAGAAACTTCTCAAGATGCTGGTCGAACATAAGTTCCCGGCGAACCGCCTCGAAATCGAAGTCACCGAAAGCTGTCTGCATGACAATATCGGCATGGTGCGCTCTATGATCACCAGCCTCCGAAATCAGGGCATAGCGATCAGTCTCGACGATTTCGGCACCGGCTATTCCAGTCTTGAGCAACTGCGGACCTTGCCATTTGACCGGCTCAAGATTGATCGGTCATTCGTCAACGAGCTTCGCAATTCAGACGGCAACAGCACGATTGTAGACGCAATTGTCTCTCTTGGACGAGGGTTGAATATGCCGATCACCGCCGAAGGCATCGAGAGTGAAGACGTCCTCGAGATGCTAAAGAAAATGGGTGATCTCAAAGGCCAAGGGTACTTGTACGGCAAGCCAGAATGCGCTGAGGAAGTGCTAGAGCGTCTGCGCCGCCTCAACAAACTGGCGCGCTCGATTGAGCCCAATGCCGATGGAGCCGCGACAGAGGCGGATATCCGCGCGGAGCATCCTCTCCTTCAAAGCGCCAGCAAATAGCCGCTTTCAAGAGCCGCTCACACTAGACGGAGCGCCTGCGGGTGCATAAATGCGCAATCACTATGCGCGTTCCCTTCATCAAAATGCATGGCCTCGGCAATGATTTCGTGGTGCTCGATGCACGCAAAACCGCCCTGCCCGCTATCTCGGGAGCATTCGCGTCGCGGATTGCCGACCGGCGCGAAGGGATAGGCTGCGACCAGATGATCGTTCTGGAGCCCAGCCAGGCAGCCGATTTCAAGATGCGCATTTTCAATTCCGATGGCGGCGAAGTCGAAGCCTGCGGCAATGCAAGCCGCGCGGTCGCATTGCTGCACGGAACAGCTGCAAGCGTGGAAACCGCTGGCGGTACAATTGCGCTTGAGCCTGCAGCTGGCGGCGCAAGCGTCGATATGGGCATTCCGAAATTTGAATGGGACGCAATCCCGCTCGCATACCCGATGGACACGATGAGTATGCCAGTGGGTTGGGACGGTTTAGCCGCGCCGATGGCCGTGAATGTCGGCAATCCGCATGTCATCTTCTTCGTCGATGATGCCGATGCCGTGGACCTTGCAGCAATCGGTCCTGTCATCGAAACCGACGAGCTTTTCCCCGAACGGATCAATGTGAATGTCGCAAGCCGTGCTGGCGAGGATCACCTCACATTGCATGTGTGGGAACGCGGCGCCGGCCTTACGCGGGCCTGCGGCACGGGGGCCTGCGCAACGGCGGTTGCGGCCATCCGCAAGGGCATCGCGCAAAGTCCCGTCACAGTCACCCTGCCCGGCGGCGATCTCACGATTGCGTGGGAGCAAGGCGGCTCCATCCGCATGACCGGCCCCGCGACCGAAGCCTATCGCGGATCATTCGAATGGGATGACTATTCGTGAGCGCGCCGGTTGATGTGAAGCCTGAAATTATCTCGCTCGGCTGCCGCCTGAATATCGCCGAAAGCGAGCGGATGCGCGCGATGCTGGCCGATAGCGGCGATGTCATTGTCGTAAACTCCTGCGCCGTCACATCCGAAGCCGTGCGCCAAACCCGCCAAGCCATCCGCAAGGCTCGCCGCGCGCGCCCCGATGCTCGGCTGATCGTCACAGGCTGCGCCGCCGATATTGAACGCGACCAGATCGCCGATATGCCCGAAGTCGACGGGTTGGTCGCAAATGAGCGCAAGCTTGATCCGCGAGCATGGAACGTCCCTGTCGCGGAAACACCCATCGCGCCGACAAAGACCCGCGCCTTCATCGCGGTGCAAAACGGCTGCGATCACGACTGCACATTCTGCGTCATCCCTCAGGGACGCGGCAAAAGCCGTTCGCTGTCGGTTGCAGAGGCACTGCGCCAGGTGGAACAGCACCTTGCCCAAGGCGCAAAGGAAGCCATCCTGACCGGCGTTGACCTCACCAGTTGGGGGCATGATCTGCCGGGCGAGCCCAAACTCGGCACATTGGCGACCGCGATCTTGGGGGAATTTCCCGAGCTCACCCGCCTGCGCCTGTCCTCACTCGACGGGATCGAAATTGACGAGGAGCTGTTTGAACTCTTCGCGGGCGAGCAGCGCGTCATGCCGCATCTGCACCTTTCCCTTCAGCACGGTGCGGATTTGATCCTGAAACGGATGAAGCGACGCCATTTGCGCGGTGACGCGGTCGATCTGGTGCTCGGCCTGAAAGCGCGCCGCCCTGAAATCACCGTGGGTGCTGACCTGATGGCGGGCTTCCCGACCGAAACCGACGCGCATCATGCGGAGAATCTCTCGATCATCCACGAGCTTGGCATTGCGCATGGACACATCTTTCCGTTCTCGCCCCGCCCCGGCACGCCAGCTGCGCGGATGCCGCAAATGGACCGCTCAATCATAAAAGCACGCGCCGCTGAATTGCGCACCGCCGTCGCCGAAGTGCGCAGCGCGTGGCTCGACAGTCTTGTGGGCGAAACGCTGCCCGTCCTCGCCGAGCGCGACGGAACGGGCTATGCGCCGAACTATGCCCGCGTGCGCCTTTCCAAAGGCACCGAAGCCGGGCAAATCGTCAATGTGACCGTGCGCGGTATCGAGGAAGGCCTGCTGGTATGAGCGAGACAAGTTGGAGCGACAGGCTGCTTGGCGGCTTTCGCAAAACCTCCGACCGGCTCAGCGAAAACCTCACTGGTCTTGCTGGCGGCGGCAAGCTGGATGATGCGACACTGGACGATATCGAAGACGCGTTGATCATTTCAGACCTTGGCCCTGCGGCCGCGGGCCGTATCCGCGCAAAACTCTCCGAAAAACAGTTCGGCACGACGATTACTCAGGAACAGCTGAAAGAGGCCGTGGCCGAGGAAATTGCAGAGATTCTGCGACCCGTTGCCAAACCTCTCGAAGTCACAGCCTTCCCCCGCCCACAAGTGATCTTAGTGATCGGCGTAAACGGATCGGGCAAGACCACGACCATCGCAAAGCTCGCACATCTCTTCACCGAAGATGATTACGGCGTGCTGCTTGCGGCGGGCGACACATTCCGTGCCGCCGCCATCGGTCAGCTCGCGACATGGGCAGAGCGCGCGGGCGTAGACATCGTGCGCGGTCCTGAAGGCGGCGACCCCGCCTCCATCGTGTTCGACGCGGTAAAGCAAGCAACCGACACTGGCATCGATGCGCTGGTGGTCGACACAGCCGGACGGCTTCAGAATAAACGCGAGCTGATGGACGAGCTGGAGAAAATCCGCCGGGTCCTTGGTCGGCTCAACCCGGAGGCTCCGCACGATGTTGTCCTCGTACTAGATGCCACAAACGGACAAAACGCGCTTTCACAGATCGACGTGTTTAAAGAAGTCGCGGGAGTGACGGGCCTGATCATGACCAAGCTGGACGGCACAGCGCGCGGCGGCGTGCTCGTCGCAGCAGCGGAGCAATATGGCCTGCCGATCCACGCCATTGGAGTGGGTGAGAAAATGGAAGATTTGCGCCCGTTCGATCCCGATCTGGTCGCGCGCGTTATCGCAGGGGTCGCACAATGACTGAAGAAAACACCGCAGTAGACGCTATCGAAGCGGCCAGCGCAAAACCGAAAGCGGGCTGGCTCAACATGCTGGTCGATTACGGGCCGCTGATCATATTCCTCACAGTGTTTAAGCTCTATCCTGTGCCGGCGGATTCCCAGTTCGGCGATATCGCACCGGTCATTTACGGCACTATCGCTTTTATGGTCGCAGCGGTTATCGCGCTTGGTTTCAGCAAGTTCAAACTCGGCCATGTTTCACCGATGTTGATGCTTTCGACCGCGCTTATCGTGGGGTTCGGAGCGCTCACAGTATTCTTCGGCGATCCGCGCTTTGTGCAATTGAAGCCGACAATCATTTACGGCTTTTTCGGTGTCATGCTGCTCGGCGGCTTTGTCATGGGCAAAGCTTTGCTCAAGATCCTGCTTGAGGCTGCGTTTGAAGGTGTGGACGAGCAAGGTTGGCTGAAAATATCGCGCAATTTCGGCATCTTCTTCCTCGCACTCGCAGGCCTCAATGAAGCGCTGGTCGCCTACATGTCATTCGAGGGATGGCTCTGGGCGAAAATATGGGTGTTCATGCCGCTCAGCCTGATCTTCACGATGCTCAACCTGCCGATGCTGCTCAAACACGGGCTCGATATCGGGCAGGAAGGTGATGCCGCAGAAAACGCGCCGCCCAGACCTTAGGCGTGATGTTTTCAGGGCCGATCCGTATCAACACAGTCTAGTCCGTCAGACTGAAATCTCTTTCCGAGTTCCCTAAATAGGCCGGACAGCGCATTGATGCCCGCATCAGGGAAGAGACCTATTTGAAGGCATGACCGTGCGATACATTGGTGCGTGGCAACCAGAAATAACTGTAATCGCTGAGAAACGAGAGCCGGGCTGATTGGACGGGCACTGTAAGTGTAGCTAGTCTGAAAAGAAAAGGCCTGCGAACGATGCTCCGTACCATTCCGTTTATCATGTCTCACCCGCTGAACAGAAATGGGAAAGCGAGGGCATTGAGCCGGTATCTAGGTTGGCAAATCACGTCACGATTGTCCTCCAAACCCAAAATTGTCCCGTTTGTCGACGACACTTTATTGAGCATGGAACGCGGAATGACCGGGGCAACGGGCAATTACTATTGCGGCCTGCACGAACCCGACGAAATGGCATTCGTCCTGCATTTTTTGCGCGAAGATGATCTGTTCCTCGATATCGGTGCGAATATCGGCACATACACCGTGCTTGCATCGGGGGCGGTCGGCGCGCGCACCATGACGTTTGAACCCATTCCAGAAACCTTCAGCAAGCTCGAGAGAAACGTCGCAGCGAACGGGATCGAAACGCAAACCCAGCGTCACAATATCGGGCTTGGCGCAGAGGATGGGACGCTGAAATTCACCGCTGATAACGACACGATGAACCATGTTGTTTCTGCAGAAGAAGCCAAGCGCGTCGCGACGATCGATGTGCCTGTGCGCCGCGCGGATGATATTGTTGGATCAGAATCGCCCAGCCTCGCCAAAATCGATGTCGAAGGGTGGGAGGCAAATGTTTTGCGCGGCATGACACGCACTCTTGCCAACCCGTCGCTGGCGGCGATTGTGATGGAGACCAACGACAGCGCAGACCGGTATGATGATGATGCGCAGGATGAAGCCGCCGAGATCGTAACCGGCGCGGGCTTCGTCCCGCATTCCTACAACCCGTTCACGCGTAAGCTTACCCAAGTCCAGCTAGGCCAAAGCGAGCTGCACAACGTCATCTTTGTCCGCGGCATGGAAAGCGTGCAGGCCCGCGTCAAACAAAGCCGCAAGTTCAAGCTGATAAACGGAGAGATTTAGCGCAAATTTCTCACCTGCGAAGGGTACCAGCCCGGCTTTTTCTAGGCGGGAAAGAGCCTTTCCGAAACCGGCGGATTGCCATCGCTAGCCTCCCGCCGATCCTGCGACGATGTCTTTCCCGAATGCGAAAATATCCGCGGCCCAGCAAACGCGACGCTCAGAAAGTATCCGATAATCGCGCTTGATCCATAGCCGACGATTGGCGTTGGATAGGCGCCTATGGCCGCCGCGCCAACCAAGGCAACCCAGCAGAGCGCAAATGTGTAGTGTGCCTGCGTCCGTTCTTTTCCGGCGATTACGAATGCCGGCAGCACCAGCAACGCGGAACCCAGCCAGAGCGACAATCCGACCAAGGGATTGACGTCAAACGCCGTCCATAAAATGTGATCAACATAGGGTACAGCTGGCAGACGGTCGGGCAGCAGGAGCGTAGCTCCAAATGCCATGCCACAGAACGCCAAAAGCGCTGCACTGCGCATACTGCGCTGCATCGCGAACACGCCCAATGCGATCAAACACAACATCCCCGCCCCAGCCCGGTCCGGCTGAAACGCAATGGCCAAAGCCGCAATGACTACGGCGATCACAGATGTGATGTTTTGAACTCGCGCATAGGCAAGCGCGATCACTGGCAACAAAATTAAACTGGTCTGGACAAAAAACGGGCCGACCAGAACCCAACGTGAAGCCCCTTCGATAGCGTATCCAAACGCCGCGGTTCCGGCCAGAACAAGCGCTCCGCCCAGGGCAATCGCCGCCGCCAAGCGATCCGTCATCGGCACAGTGAAACGCATGACGGCCAGCAGTAACAGGCCGATTACGAGCGAACCAAAATTGACAATGATCATGCTGGCCGGCGCGCTGGCAACATAGAGATAAGCGAGACCGATCAAGCAGGCCAAAAGGCCGCCGATTGCTGCGGTTAAAGTGAATTTGTCTTTCATGATCTCAGCCCTCTTCGCTCGGGCCAATCTCAAACTTTCCTACTCGAATGTCCAGCGTCAAACTGCGCGCGGCTCTTTGAAAATTGCATCCCGGCACACGGTAAAAGTTGGACAAGTGTCAACGGCGTCCGATCAGGCCAAAGCGTTCAATTTTATACCAAAAAGCGTGTAGGCACCGGATGACATGTTGGAGAATGTGTCAACCGAATCCAACAACGCTAAGGCCTAGCTAGATTTCCACCTGACTGCCCAATTCCACCACGCGGTTAGTGGGCAGTTTGAAGAAATCCATCGCGCTGGCCGAGTTTCTCAGCAGCCATGCGAATATTTTCTCTCGCCAGATCGGCATGCCCGGCTTGTCACTCGCCAGCAGCGTCTGCCGCGACAAGAAGAAGCTGGTGTGCATCATATCGAACTCGCCGCCGCACCGTTCCATCTTCTTCAGACCGATCGGCACGTTGGTTTCTTCCATAAAGCCGTAATGCAGCACCGCGCGATAAAACCCGTCGCCCATATCGGTGTATTCGCACCTCTTCTCGGGATCGACGTAAGGCACATCCTGAATATCGACCGTCAGGATCACGACCCGCTCGTGCAGCACTTTGTTGTGCTTGATATTGTGAAGCAGTGCGGATGGCACGCCAGAGCTGCTGGAGGCCATAAAGATCGCGGTGCCGGGCACGCGCAAGGCCGAGTTTTTGGCGCTCTTGGCAAAGATTTCCATCGGCAGCGCGTGCTCGCTCATCCTCTCCCGCATCAGCTTGCGGCCGCGTGCCCATGTGGTGAGCAGAAGGAAGGCGATAAAGCCGACCATTAGAGGGAACCAGCCGCCCTCTGGCACCTTGGTCAGGTTCGCCGCGAAGTAAGCGCCATCGACGATCAGGAAGACCAGCACAATCGGCAGCGCGTACCACCATTTCCATTTCCACACGCCGACGAAAAGGACAGCCATCAATAGCGTATCAATCGTCACCGCACCCGTCACCGCGATACCGTATGCGCTGGCGAGGTTGGACGAGTTCTGGAACGTCAGCACCAGAATGATGACCGCGACCATAAGCGCCCAGTTGATGAACGGAATGTAAATCTGGCCACCCTCGGTCTCGCTAGTGTGAAGAGTTTTCAAGCGAGGAATATAGCCCATCTGGATCGCTTGGTGGGTGATCGAGAATGCGCCGGAGATCACGGCCTGGCTCGCAATGAATGTCGCGATTGTGGCGAGTAAGACGAGCGGCAGGCGGTATTCCTCCGATGCGAGGAAGAAGAACGGGCTTTGGATGGCTTCGGCAGCTTGTTCGGGCGGCAGGCCGATAATCATCGCGCCTTGGCCGAAATAGTTGAGCAGAAGGCACGGCATGACAAAGCCGAACCAACTGAGCCGCATCGGGCCGCGGCCAAAGTGGCCCATGTCGGAATACAGCGCTTCCGAGCCGGTCACTGCGAGAACCACGGAACCCAGCGCAAGGAAGGCGAGCCAGCCGTCGATCACAAAGAAGTTGATCGCGTAATACGGGTTCAGCGCCCACAGAATCTCCGGCGTGTTGATGATCTGCCACGATCCCATGCCCGCAATCACCGTGAAGTAGACGATCATCACCGGCGCAAACAGCGCGCCGACCTTTGCCGTGCCGCGTTTTTGCAGGACAAACAGGAAGACAAGAAGAGCGAGCGCAATGGGGATCACATATTGTTCAAGCCCCTGATCGACGACCGTCAAACCCTCAACCGCAGAAAGGACCGAAATCGCTGGCGTGATCATGCTGTCGCCGTAGAACAGCGATGTCGCAAACACCCCGAGCAGAATGGCCACCCAGCCATATTTTGTCTTGGTAATGCTGCGCGAAATCAGAGCAACGAGAGCGAGGCTGCCGCCCTGCCCTTTGTTATCGGCGCGCATCAGGATCGAGACATACTGGATCGACACGACCAGCGTCATCGACCAGAAAATCAGGCTGATCACGCCAAGAACATGCGGGGTATCCAGCGCCAGAGGGTGCGGGCCGACAAAGGTTTCGCGGAAGGCATAAAGCGGGCTGGTGCCGATATCGCCGAACACAACGCCAATGGCGCCAACCGCCAGTGCAGACTTGGACGCGCTGTGCCCATGGCCCCCGCTGGGAGCCTGGTGCGCAGGTGCCGCTTTTGCCGGTGCTGTGTCGCTCATATCAGCTGGATTTCCCGATCCTCGGTACTGCCCTAAAACACATCGTAAATTACCAACGACGATGCGCCCATCGAAATGCGGTTTACCGCAAGGTCGCGGCCCCTAGCACCGCGTTTTCGCGCCTGCAACATTTCGCCTCGTTCGCACTGTGACACTATTGCAGCATCGGTGCGTTGGCGATCATGTCATCAAGCTGTGTCACGCGCGCTTCCAGGTCTTCACGCCAAGGCGCATCTTCGGGCGAACGCGCAAGCAAACTTGCCCAAATGTTGCGGGCTTGCCGGACTTCGCCCGATTGCAGGAATGAGAAACCAAGGAAGAAATCAGCCGCCGGATTGGTCGGATCGATTGAGCGAGCCCTGTCGTAAGCATGGACAGCGGCCGGGGTAACGAAACCATCGGCATGAGCGGTCAGCGACATGGCGAGTGCCAGCCAACCCTCAATGTGTTCGGGATTATCAGTTAGCCCCTTACGCAGCAGACCCGCCGCATCGTCAAACTGTCCGCGCCGGGCAAAGGCATCGGACGTGACAAGATAGTTCGGCTTTGGTTGGGTCGCATCGAACAATGCGGAGCGCGCTTGGACCATGTCTTCGCCAGAGCGCGGCTCTTGCACCATCGCAGCCTTAGGGCTCCCGGATTGCGCAGGGGAGCCTTGCCACGCATATCCGGCAAGGCCGAACAGCAGAACCGATCCGAACAGCGCGTATCCCTCTTTGGGCAGGCGCAGCATAAACGCCGCGAGCGCAAAGGACGCGAGCGCCAGTGCGGCAACTGCCAGCCAACCGCCCATTACGCGCTCTCGTCCTTGCGCCGGCGGCCCAAACGCCGAAGCAGCACGAACAAAGCAATCAGGATCAGGAACACAGGAACGGCAAAGAGCGGCCATGTGGTCGAGCTGACCTTGGGCTCATAGCTTACATAGTCTCCGTAACGGTCGATCAACCACGCCCTGATCTCCTCCGGCTCTTCACCAGCAAGGATCTTGGTACGAACCTGATGCCGCATATCGCCCGCCATCGGCGCATCGCTGTCATTGATAGCCTGCGACTGGCATTTGAGGCAGCGAAGCGTGCTCATCAACTCGGTCGCCTTCGCCTCAAGCGCGGGGTCTTCAAGTTGCGTGTAAGCATAAGGCGCGGGCGGCATCGTATCCTGAGCCGACAATGGAGCTGCGACAAACGCTAGAAAGAGGAGTGCTAAACGGATCATCGCACATCTTCCAAGATCTGGAGCAGCTTGGGCACATCATCCGCGCGGATATCGCCAATATGCTGATAGCGGATATTGCCCGCCGCATCGATCACGAAGGTCTCCGGCACACCGGCAGCGCCGATCTCGATTTGCAGCTGTGAAATGTCGTCAGCCCCAATGCGAGTGTACGGATTGCCGTAACGGTTGAGGAAGTTAGCAACGTCCTCTGGCTTGTCACGGATCGCGATGCCGATCACTTCAACGCCCTCTTCCTTCAACGCTTCAAGCTGCGGAGCCTCAGCGATGCAAGGCAGGCACCAACTCGCCCAGACATTGAGCAGCTTGGGCTCTCCACCGACAAAGTTTGCGCGTGACACTCCTGGCAGACCGTCAACTGCTGGTGGCAGGCTGAATTCCGGCAGAGGCTTGTCGACCATATGCGACGGCACCGATTCAAACCGTCCATTTGCCAGCATGTACGCCGCCAGCCCTGCAAAGAACAGGAACAGCGCGAGCGGAATGAAAAAGACTGGGCGCATTATTCAGCTGGCTCCGGCAAAGGTTCATTCGACAGCGCTGCTTTGTCGTCTCGGCGTTCCTTACCCTTACGGATCGCAGTTCGACGCTTGAGGTCAACGCGCACGCGGCCAACGATCGAGAGGATTCCGCCAAGCGAAATCAGCAATCCACCATACCAGATGAAGGTGACAAACGGTTTCCACCACACACGCAGTTGCCAGCGGCCATCCTGCGCCTGATCACCGATCACAGCGTAAAGCTGGCCATCCCAGCGCGTAACCAGCGCGCTTTCGCTAGTCGCCTGGGCGGGCGCCCAAAAATTGCGTGCTTGAGGAGTAATGACAATGGGCTCTTCCCCGCCGCGTGAAACGGCAATGCGCGCTTCAACAGCAGTCCAGTTTGGCCCTGCAATTGGGTCTACACTGCGAAGCTCAATGTTCCAGTCGCCAAGCTGCTCGGTCGAGCCGGGCGTTACTGCAGCAAGCCGTTCCTGTGTAAACGCGCTTTCGCTGGCCATACCAAACAGCGACACTGCAACGCCGAAATGAGCCATAATCATACCCCAGGTCGCAAGCGGAACCGTGCGAATGTTACGTCCCCTCAGCGGCAGCAATGCGCCAATGCCAAGCGCGACTGAAAGGGCCAGTCCCAGAACCGCAAGGATCGAATAATCCCCAATGATCGCAACCAGCGAGACAACCGCGATCGCCACAGCTGCAATCAACGAGATTTCAAATTGGATGCGCGCCGGCTTGTCTTTCTTCCAGCGGAGCAGCGGTCCAATTGCCATGACAATGAACATCGGGATCGCGAAGATCGCACTGGCTGGATTGAAGTATGGCGGACCGACGGAAACGCGAACATCGAACGCTTCGGTCAAAAGAGGGTAAAGCGTGCCAAGCAGCACAATTGCGAGAATTGCCGACAGCATCACGTTGTTGAACACGAGCGCGCCTTCGCGGCTCGTCGCGGTGAAGCGTTTGCCTTCTGCAATCGAACCAGCCCGAACTGCAAAGATCGCGAGCGCGCCGCCGATATACAGGCCAAGCAGGATAAGGATGAAACTGCCGCGCTCAGGGTCAACAGCAAAAGCATGCACACTTGTCAAAACGCCAGAGCGGACAAGGAAGGTGCCGAGCATCGACATTGAAAACGCCAGAACGCCGAGCATTATCGTCCATGTTCGCAGCGCATCGCGCGCGGCGAGCACACTGACCGAATGCAGCAAAGCGGTTGCTGCGAGCCACGGCATTAGAGAGGAATTCTCAACCGGGTCCCAAAACCACCAGCCGCCCCAGCCAAGCTCATAATAGGCCCAGTAAGACCCGGCGGTAATGCCGAGCGTCAAAAACACCCATGCGAAAAGCACCCACGGGCGCATAACTTTCGCAAAATCTGGTGTGACCTGCTTCGAAATCAGCGCGCCCATAGCAAGGCTAAACGCGACCGACAGACCAACATAACCGACATACAAAGTCGGCGGATGGATCGCGAGACCGATATCCTGAAGCAGGGGATTGAGACCCGTCCCTTCAACAGCAGGAATAGGCAAACGTTCAAATGGGTTCGAACTGAGCAGAAGAAACGCGTAAAAGCCGAGCGCCACAAAGCCCTGTACGGCCAGAGTGGCGCTCATCGTTTTATGCGGGAGCCTCTTCTCAAGCCCAGCAAGCAAGCCGCCCGACAAAGCGAGAACGGCGACCCACAACAGCATCGAGCCCTCGTGATTTCCCCAAGTGCCCGTCAGCTTATACAGCATCGGCTTCATCGAGTGCGAGTTCGTCGCGACGAGTTTGATCGACAGATCAGTGATCGCGAACGCCCATAGCAAAAGACAGAAGGCCAATACCGCAAGGAACGCTTGAACCACCGCAGCAGGCCGCGCGTAAATCGCCAGCGCCGAAGCTTTGTCGCCGCCGCGCAAGCCCATCACGCCGGAAAGAATTTGCAGCACTGCCAGCGCAGTTGCGAGCCATAGAGCAGCGAGACCGAGTTCAGCGAGCATAGGAGCTAATCCACTCCGATCGTCGTCTCAGCGGCGTAATCCGCGGCCTGATGCGCTTCCAACCCTTCGAGCTCACGCGGGACGTAATTCTCGTCATGCTTGGCTAAGAGGTTGGTCGCCTGAAACACCCCGTCCGGGCCAAGACTACCCTCGGCGACCACGCCAGAACCTTCCACAAACAAGTCAGGCAGGATGCCGCTATATTGGACGGGAATGGTGCTGGCTTCGTTGCCTGTGACAACGAATTTGACGGTGATGCCGTCTGGTTGCGGCGCAATTGACCCGGCTTGAACCATTCCGCCCAAACGCACAGCCTGGCCGACCGCAGGCGGCTCAGCCGCCATCTGTTCGGGCAAATAGAAATAGTTCGCCTGATTGCGCAGCGTCCACGTCGCAATCAGCCCTGCGGCGATGATCGCCACCAGCGCAAGGACAACCAGCGCCAGCCTTTGATGCTTGGCTTTCATCGGCGTTTCACCTCATCCCTACGTTTCTCGGCTTTGCGCATCGTCAGCCAGCTCCACGCGATTAGCAATGCAAGCGCGCCCAGCCCGATTGCATAGGCTGCGACCACAAAATCCCAATGATCCAGCGCCTCACGCATCAGGCAGTCTCCGCTTTAGGCGTTACTGCACGCGGCGCATCGTCGTCCAAAGCCCGGCGACGAAGCCGTGCCTCAACCTGTTGTTCGGCTATCAAAGCGCGCATTCGCATCAAGACTATCCCGCCGAACAGCAGGGAAAAGCCGATGACCGCAGCAAGCAACGGCCACAGATAACTTGCATCAATCGATGATCCGCCTGCAGTGATGCTGGGCGGTTGATGCAGAGAATTCCACCATACAACGCTGCGATTGATGATCGGTATATTGACCGCGCCGACAATCCCGAAAATCGCAGCAATCTTGGTCGATCCGCCTTCGCGCGCAGTCGCCTGAGCCAGTGCGATATATCCGGCATAGAGGAACAACAGCACCAACATGCTGGTCAACCTTCCGTCCCACACCCACCACGCGCCCCATGTGGGCCGCCCCCAGATCGAACCGGTGGCAAGACAGATAGCGGTGAATGTCATGCCCGGCAGCGCAATCGCGCGCGCTGCGATGCTCGCGAGTGGATGCTTCCAGATCAGCAGCATAGCAGAGGAGATCGCGATGCCAGCCCATCCGCCCATACCAAGCCACGCAGACGGCACATGGATAAACAGAATGCGAACGCTTTCGCCCATTAAGCGGTCTGGGGAGACGTTCATCATCCCCCATGCAATCGCACCTAACGACAAAACCAAACCGCTCCAGAAGAGAAGCGGTGTCAGCCACTTTGCTAGTGACAGGAATCGTTTGGGGTTGGCGTAAATATGCATTGTTTGGCCTGACCGCCGTTCTAATGCCCCCTGCGCCGCCTGCAAGGGCGGAAATTGCGCAATACCCTATCTCAAATCGTGCAACCGCAGCGTTTTATCCGCGCCCGATCAAATCCTGAGCCATGCGGTCTGCAACGACATCTGGCGAAACACGTGTTTCATCGCTCTTCTGCCAGACTTGCTCAAGCTTTTCCGGGATCGTTGCAATGCGTGTGTTCACTTCGCTTACGCGCGCAGTTTTCCCGTCACGGCGAGCAAGATATTCTGTTGCGACCGAGATAATACCGCCCGCATTGATGACATAATCTGGAGCAAACAGGATGTCGCGCTCAAACAGAGCCTTGCCATGATGCGCGCGCGCCAGTTGATTATTCGCCCCGCCCGCAACAATTGCCGTGTCGAGCGATGCGATGGATTTTTCGTCCAAGATAGCGCCCAGCGCGTTCGGGCTGAGCACGTCGCACGGTGTCGTCAGGATGGCCTCGGCATCGACAGCCTTACCGCCGATTTCCTCAGCAAGCGCTGCGGCGCGATCGGCATTGATATCTGCAAGCGTTAATTTCGCGCCGTCCTTGGCGAGCAATTTGGCGACACCGCCGCCGACACTGCCAGTGCCTTGCACCGCGACATGCACGCCCTCGACGCTGTCCTTGCCGAGCTTATGTCGGACGGCGGCTTTGATGCCGAGATAAATGCCCATCGCCGTGAACGGGCCGGGATCGCCGCCCGCTGCGTTGTTGCCAGACACTGGAAGGCCGGAAACATGCGCGGTGCGTTTTGCCACGGCAACCATATCGGCTTCGCTAATGCCAACATCTTCTGCGGTCACATATTTGCCGCCCAACCCTTCGACTGCATCGCCGAACGCAGCGAGCAACTCCGGTGTCTTGGTGCGGGCATCATCGGCAAGGATCACTGCTTTGCCGCCGCCCATGGGCAGGCCAGCCATCGCGTTCTTGTAACTCATGCCCCGCGACAGGCGCAACGCATCGCGAACAGCGTCCTTTGGCTCGGGATAGTGCCAGAACCGTGTGCCGCCAGCACCTGGGCCGAGATGAGTTGAATGGACCGCAATAATCGCCATCAGACCACTGGCTCGATCGCGCACGATGTGCACCATCTCGTGATCGTCAAAATCCGGTTCTGTCCAGAATGCGGTCATATACAAAAACGCCCCAATGATACGCGCACACAGAACAGCAGACCCACAGAGGGATCATCGGGAAGAGTGGGAAAATGGGGCGACCGAGGGGACTTGAACCCCCGACCTCCGGTACCACAAACCGGCGCTCTAACCAACTGAGCTACGATCGCCACATGCCCATCCCGGTGCAACCTTTTGAGTTGCTGCCAAGCCCGTGCAAGGGGGGCGTGATACGCCTGTTGCGTGGGCCGTCAAGGCTACGCTTGGGCGGCGCGAGCCAATTGCACAAAGTGCCGCCGTTGGGAAGCGAAAACTGATTCAAATGCCAGTTCACGCAATATTCTTACGCGGGTCTCTTGGGCAGCCTTGGCGAGAAGGGCTTGCTTGGCTATCCCGATACCATGCCTGTACCCGGTGATTCCTCAATAGAAGTTCTGCGATCGCACCCTGGCGTGCGCCGCGTACCGTCTCCGAAAATCGAAATGGTTGTGGTGCCAAAGTTTCTACCGGCCGATCTGTGCGCCGATCTGATTCACCTGATCGAAACCGACCGCCGCCCTTCCACTCTGGCCGATTACAACGGAGACGCTTTATTCCGCACCAGCGAGACATGCGACATGAAGGCCGAAGAGCCCGCCGTGCGGGAAGTCGAGCGATTGCTCCATGAATTGACGGGTATTGACCCGGCGCATGGCGAGACGTTGCAAGGACAACGCTATGAAGTTGGGCAAGAGTTCAAGCAGCACACCGACTGGTTCAATCCCGATGGCCCCGATTGGGAGAAGTTTTGCAGTACGGCAGGCCAACGCACGTGGACATTTATGGCGTACCTCAACACTGTCGAAGCAGGCGGAACCACACGGTTCAAGTCAATTGGCAAGAAGATTGAGCCAGAGCTGGGTAAGCTGGTTGGCTGGAACAACCGCAACCCCGATGGAAGCGGTAATGTGAACACGCTCCATCACGCGATGAAGGTCCGCAAGGGCATGAAGTACGTGATCACAAAGTGGTATCGTGAAAAGCCTTGGGGGTAAGGGCGAATTTGAGCCCACTTTTGCAGCCCGCCCCCAAACAGAAAAAGGCGAGCCCGTCAGCCCGCCTTTCCCTTACAGCACGAGGCTGCAAACTGGTGTTTTGCTTACTTCGTAAGCGCCACTTATTTCTTGAGCGCCAATTACTTCTTGAGGCTGAGTCCGCCAAAGCGCTTGTTGAACGCGGCAACACGGCCACCTTCTTGAAGCTGCTGTTTGCCACCGGTCCATGCCGGGTGGCTGGTTGGGTCGATTTCAAGAGCGAGAGTGTCGCCTTCGCTGCCCCAAGTCGAGCGGGTTTCAAACTCGGTACCATCGGTCATTTTGACCTTGATGGTGTGATATTGTGGGTGCCCTTCGGCTTTCATAACTCTGGTCCTTCTTAGCGTTCACCGGTTCCGACCGGCGGTGCTATAAAATAGGGAAGCGGCGCATTTAGCGGGATTCGGGGGAATTGCAAGCAGAGTCGCGATCAGCCCTGAGGCGGATCAGCGATCATTGCGGTGAATTCAGTCTCGCAGGTTGTCTTGCCCTCGACGCTCGCTTTGCCTTTGAATTTGTAGATCGTCCGGCGTTGCTGGAGGAATTCCACTTCAAGGTCGAGTAAACAGCCCGGCGTGACCGGAGCGCGGAACTTTGCGCCGTCGATACCCATGAAGATGACGAGCTTGCCGGTGCCGGAAAGCTCCAGCGTTTCAATGCCAAGTATCGCGGCCGCCTGAGCCAAAGCCTCAATCTGAAGCACACCAGGCATAATCGGAGCGCCAGGGAAATGCCCCTGAAAAAACTCCTCGTTCATGCTGACGGCTTTCACCGCATGGATGCGTTCGTTGAGGTGGATCGATTTGACCCGATCCACCAGCAAAAGCGGGTAACGGTGAGGCAGAGCCTTCAGAATTTTGTGAATGTCATAATCCACAATTGGCTCTTTTGGCGTTTCCGATGTTTCCGGTTGGTCGCTCATACCCTGCCCCCGTTATGCGCTTGGTCTCGCGGAGCCTTAGCGGCCCTGCGGCGTTTCCGTGCTTGGCTGCTGTTGCTGCTGAGCCGCTTGCTGCTGTTGAATCAGCTGTGCAGTGATCAAAGTCTGCTGGATCTCCTGAAAGATCGTAGCACCCTGACGGCTTGGACGATAATTTGCAGGCGGAACGATACCGGCTGTCGGGATCTTGGTGTTCAGCGAAGTTACGATGAGCGGGGTGATGTCAAGATTCTCACCTCCGAATTGAATTGCTTCCGGTTCGAAGACGACTTGGATTTGCTGAGCCGTCGCGATCTCTTGAAGGGCGATAGGATACTGACGAAGGATCTGTTCAACAGCAAAGATGCGCGCGTTGTTCACCTGCTGGTTGATCGTCGCAATTTCCGCTTCAAGCGTGCCGATCTGTGTGACGTTCGGAGAACTCTGAACCGCTGGAAGCTCTGCATCTTCGATCTGGCCATTGCCATTGGTATCGAACGGCTGCAGCAACGTAGAGAGCTCCTGCTGCTTGGTCCGGCGCGTTTCCAATTGTGCCGCATAGGTCGTGTTGACCTGCTGGTAGGCGGTTTGCAGGGCAGTCGTGCCGAGGATGGCGCGGGCGACATTTGCCGTGGCAATCTTGCCCTCTACCTGAGCGACTGCTGGCGCGGTGGTGGCAAGAGCTGCGAGCGCAAGGCCAGCAGGAGCGAGAAGTTTGACTACTGATTTCATTAGAACTGAGTTCCTACGTTAAACGTGAATTGTTTCTCATCATCGCCCTCGACACTGCGGATCGATTGAGCGAGATCGATACGGAACGGCCCGAATGGCGAGTTCCAGTTTACCCCGATGCCCGCGGTAATACGCGGAGTGGGTGAATTTCCGAGGAATACCTCGCGGATCGCGCTGTTCGCGCGAATACTTGGGACGTTAGCGGTCACGCCGTCAGCTGCGATCGGATTGATCGTCGCGACCTGTGTGGTCGATGTCGTACCGTCAGTATTTGTAGTTGTGACAGTTTCGATAAAGATCGGATCACCGTTACCATCAACATTCTGAAGACCGTTGGGGTTATCTTGAAGCAATGGCGCATCAACGCCCCACAGCGCGCCGACATCCAACCAGATAGAAGGACGCAGGCCAAGCTCACGTGCTCCAGTGCCAAGCGGCAATTCGAGTTCAGCGCGTGCAAGATAATAATTGCGACCACCGATTGCGTCATCACGAACCGAATCGCGGTCTGTGATTGGCACACGATTACCATCACCATCGGTCACATATGGCTGGGTCAGAATACGCGGACCTACACCGCGAATGTCAAACCCGCGGAACTGGGGTTCGCCAAGGAAGAAACGGTCTGTAAGCAACACATCGTCGACGCCCGGACCGCGATCGGCAAGCGGGATAACAGTGCCACCCTCAGCCGAGAGCGAGAAGATAAAGCCGCTATTGCGTACATTCCAGAACTGCTGGGCACGGCCACGGAAACGCAGATAGCGCACATCGCCGCCAAGACCTGCAAACTCGGTGCTGAGCGATACATTGCGACCGCGTGTTGGGCGCAGGCGCGAGTTGAGTGTGTTGTAGCTCAGGCTAACGCCCAAGATTGAGCTAAGCCGATCACCGAGCGCATCACACAGGAACCGTCCAGCCAGAAGCGGGTCGCATTCTCTGATACCGTCGCCGTTCAAATCGGAGAAGAAGAGGTTCTCGTCCAGACCAACTTCATCATAATTCAACGTGTAGCTGCCTACGAGAGACATAAACTCGGTCAGCGGCACACCAAGACGAACCGCGAAACCAGTGGTCGCCTGTTCGAAGGTTGTATTCCGGTCCCGGTTGTTGAAGTTGAAGCTGCTGATATCGCGGCGGTAAATATCGATACCAGCCGAGATGTTGCGATCAAACACATACGGTTCAGTAAAGCTGATCTGCGCTGAGCGCGAGAACTGCGAATAGTTCAGGCTCAGCCCGATTGTCTGACCGCGCCCACGGAAGTTTCTCTGGCGGATTGAACCGGCAAGAATGAACTGTTCGATCGACGAGAAGCCAGCGGAGAATTGCAATTCGCCGGTCGGCTGTTCTTCCACGTTCGCTTCGAGAATAATCCGGTCAGGCGCGCTGCCCTCAGTCTGGGTGACCTCGAAGTTTTCCTGGAAGTACCCGAGCGAGTTGATACGCGCAGTCGTACGCTGGACACCCAACGAGTTAAACGCATCGCCTTCCGACAGGCGGAACTCACGGCGCAGAACTTTGTCCTGCGTCAGCGTGTTGCCGTTCACATCGACCCGCTCAACATAGGTGCGGTCCGCTTGACGAAGGATAAAGGTGATATCCATCGTTTTATCGTCTTTGTTGCGATTAAAACGTGGCTGCACGTCTGCGAAAGCATAACCAAACCGACCCGCTAGCTCGGTCAGTTGCTCTACCGTGTCTTCAACCGATTTCGCGTTGTAGAAATCGCCGCTTTGCATCGGCAGCTGCGTGCTCATCAAATCGCTGTCAAAGTCGCGAAGCTGGCTTTCCACTTCGACATTGCCGAAATTGTAGCGTTCACCTTCTTCAACGACATAGGTGATGATGAAGTCTTCTTGATCCGGCGTAAGCTCAGCTACCGCAGAAACCACGCGGAAATCGGCATAACCTTCGGTCAGGTAGAATTGGCGCAGTTTCTGTTGGTCAAACGCGAGACGATCGGGATCGTAGCTGGTATTTGAGCTAAAGAAGCGAGAGAAGCGTGCTTGCTTGGTGACCATTTCACCGCGCAGCTTGCTGTCAGAAAACACCTCGTTGCCGATAATGTTGATCTGACGGACCTTAGATTTCGGCCCCTCGGTAATTTCAAACACAACATCAACGCGGTTCTGCGGAAGCTGAACCATTTTTGGCTCGACCACAGCGGCAAAGCGCCCTTGGCGTTTGTAAAGCTCAACAATCCGGGCCACGTCGGCGCGAACCTTGGAGCGGGTAAAAATCTGGCGCGGCGACAATTTGATCTCTGGCAGGATCTTGTCGCTCTTCAGCCGATCATTACCTTCCAAAACGATCCGGTTTATGACCGGATTTTCTGTGACGGTAATGACAACATTCCCGCTGTCGTTTCGGATCGAGAAGCTTGAGAAAAGTTCAGTCGCGCCGAGATCTTTGAGAGCCTCATCCGCTGCTGCCGAGGTATATTCCTGGCCGACGCGCATACGGATGTAGCTCAGGATCGTTGTCGGCTCCAACCGCTCGGCACCCGATACGCTGATCGTGCGAATGACGTTTGCTGATGGAGCAGGCGCCGGTGCAGGTGCTGGCGCAGGCTGCGCTGTACCGGCAGCCGTAGCATCGCCAGTCGTATCCTGTGCGGATGCAGAATACGGCACGCCAGCAAGCATCGTCGCACCTGACAGCGCGAGAGCATAACGGCCAGCATTGCCGTATTTTTGGGGGGTGACAGGTTTGCTGCCCGTCTGGTTGCGTCGATTCATGGAGTAAAAGTTCCCGTCTAACCCGTCTAAATTACGCACGCCTTCCCCGCGACGCGTATTCTCACGGCCCATATTCGGTCCGCACTTGCCTCTGCCCCATGCAGCGTTCTCAATCAAGCGGAGTCCCTGGCCAAAGCCAGATCGTCCGTTTCCTGTCCCCGACTAACTGCCAATCAGCTAGCCAAAGATCGCCCCGAAGATAGACAACGACGTTACATCGTTGAACGTGACCACCACCATAAACACCAACACCAGCGCAATGCCTGTGCGGTATGCCCATTCTGTTGCTTGCGGTCCCACCGGCTTTTTCCGCACCGCTTCGGCTGCGTAGAAAGCGAGATGGCCTCCGTCGAGAGCGGGGATTGGCAAGATGTTGATGAATGCCAAGTTAAGCGAGATCAAAGCAACGAAATTCACAAAGGTCGTAAGGCCAAGGCTCATCTGCTCGCCAGAGTATTTTGCGATCTTGATCGGACCGCCCAATTCCTTGATCGAGCGCTCGCCAGTTAGGATTTGCTTGATGCCTGTCAGCATCATTGAAAATACATCACCGGTGTGCGCAACTGCTACGGGAACCGATTCAAGAACGCCCACTTCTTCAAGCACATATTCGCCGCCATAAGGGCCGACGCCAAGCAAGCCGATGTCGCTCGTATTGCCAAATGTGTCCGTCTGCGTGACCCGCGCAGTGGTGAGCGGAAAGTCCATTGTCGCACCGTCACGCTCGACAGTTACGACCATCGCGCGTTCTGGATAAAGAGCAACTTCGCGTCGGATAGATTCGAAATCCTCAACCGGCTCTTTGTCGATAGCAACGATTTTATCGCCGAGTTCAATGCCAGCCGCCTTCGCAACAGACGTCTCAGAAAACTCACCGACAATGCGCGAATCCTCAGCACCAACGATGGTCACTTTGCCGTAAACAGCAAAAAGCGTCGCAAAGAGCGCGAAGGTAATGAGTAAGTTTGTGACCGGCCCAGCAGCAACAATCAGCGCGCGCTTCCATAGTGCCGCGTGATGGAAATTGCCTTCGCTCTGTTCCGGAGTGGCATTGGCATTACCCTGAGTATCGGGCGCAGAAGCGGGATTCATATCGCCTTTGAACTGAACATATCCGCCCAGCGGCAATGCGGACAACTTCCAGCGTGTGCCGTGTTTATCGGTGCGCCCCCAAATCTCTTTGCCGAACCCGACCGAGAATGCTTCTGCCTTCACGCCGAACCAGCGCCCGACGAGATAATGACCGAGTTCGTGAAGCGTGATGAGCGGACCCAACACAAACAGGAACCCGACGATGTACATCCAGAAAGGGGGCGATTCAAACAAGGGCATGGCTCTCTAATGATTGGCGGGCGCGGATGCGCGCTTCCGCGTCGATGGCCAGCACATCTTCCAGATTGGCTGGCGCGGTGGCCGTATAACGGCTCAACGTGTCCTCTACCACTGCCGTAATGCGCATGAACCCGATCTGACCATCGAGAAATGCAGCAACGGCGATCTCGTTTGCCGCATTGAGGATTGCGGGAGCGGCCCCGCCTGCTTCGATCGCATTGCGGGCCAGCCGCGTCGCAGGAAAGCGGGTTTCATCGGTTGGGTGGAAAGTCAGTTCGCCGATTGCCGCCAAATCCAATGGCTCAAGCGGCGTCTCCATCCGCGTTGGCCAAGCAAGGCAGGACGCAATCGGCACGCGCATATCGGATGGACCTAGCTGTGCCAGAGTTGAGCGGTCCTGATACTCAACCATCGAATGAATCACGCTTTGCGGATGCACAACGATACGCAGCTTATCGAGACCAACCGGGAAAAGGTGATGAGCTTCGATAAATTCGAGGCCCTTGTTCATCATCGTCGCCGAATCGACGCTGATCTTTGCGCCCATGGACCAGTTAGGATGCGCGACCGCCTGCTCAGGGGTCGCGGCCTCAAGCTGCTCAGGCGTCCAGGTCCGCAGCGGACCACCACTTGCGGTAAGGGTGATCCGCGACACTTCGCTTAAGTCATTGCCCGCAAGGCACTGGAAAATGGCATTGTGCTCGCTGTCTGTCGGAAGCAGCGTCGCGCCATGCTTCGTAACCGCCGCCGTCAGGACTTCACCAGCAGAGACAAGTGCCTCTTTGTTGGCCAATGCAATGGTACCGCCGCGTTCGACTGCCGCCATAACCGGACCTAGCCCTGCACAGCCTACAATAGCGGCGACGCACATATCGACTGGACGTGCCGCTGCCTCGCAAAGCGCTGTCGCACCGCCAGCGGTTTCAGTATCGGCGCCCGCCAACGCAGAACGCAGTTCACCGAGACAACTCTCGTCACCGACGGCCGCCCACTTTGCACCAAATTCGCGCGCTAGGCTCGCAAGCTCCGCCGCTGAACAATTCGCCGTGAGCGTATCAACCTGCCATTTGTCCGGATTGCGCCGGATCAGATCGAGTGTCGATGCACCAATTGATCCAGTAGCGCCGAGAATTGTGATTGAACGTTTCACCCGGATCACATCCCCAGCAAAGCTGGCGCTACCGCCACCACAAACAGCACGAAGTATACAGCAAGAAACCCGTCTGCCCGATCAAACACGCCGCCATGCCCAGGGATCAAATTGCTCGAATCCTTCACCCCGGCGCGGCGTTTCATCCAGCTTTCAAAGAAATCGCCAGTTTGCGCGAGCACAGCGATGAGCGTGCCTGCTACGATAGCCGTTCCGACACTGAGCCAAGCAAAGCCATCACCGGCGGCCGGGCCAAAATCAGCTAGCTCGATACCAATTCCAAGCGCGCTCGCGGCGAGTGCACCGCCAAGCAATCCTGCCCATGTTTTCGAAGGGCTGATCGAGGGGGCAATCTTCGGCCCGCCAACAGCGCGCCCCATGAAATATGCGCCCACGTCTACGGCCACCACGGGGGCAAGGAAGACCAACAGAACCTCAATTGGACTGTGTGTCATTCGGACTTGGATCAAGGCTAAGCCCGCAGCACTGACATAAGCCGCGCCAAAAAACAGCCATGTCACCTCTGACAAGGCCGAAACGCCAAATTTGTGAACCAGTCGGTTCCATTCCCAAAGAACCAGACCTGCCAATAGCGATACAAATCCAACCCAGAACCAGCCGCCGAGCCACAGCGCTACGCTGACTACCAGGACCATCAGGACACCGGAGACGAGACGTAGCGGTAAGTCGGCCACGCCCTTCACTTCTCGGGCGGGCTTTGCACCCGAAGCTTCGAGTGCTTTGTTGGTAATTTCGTCCAAACGGTCTTTAACGCCCGCCATAACGTCGCTCCCGCTTGGCAAAATCATCGAGCGCTTCGGCGAGATGCTCGGGTTTGAAGTCCGGCCATAGTGTGTCGACAAACAGCATTTCAGCATAGGCAGCTTGCCACAAGAGGAAGTTGGACAGCCTTATTTCACCGCTGGTGCGGATCAACAGATCCAGCGGCGGAAGATCATGCGTATCTAGGTTAGCCGCGATGGATTGCGCCGTGACTTCGCCGATCTCGGCGGCTTTGGCCGCGGCTCGAACGATTTCGTCTTGCCCACCATAGTTCAAAGCGACCGCAAGTGTTTTCGTGCCTTTCGACGTCTGCTCCAGCGCGTCTTCAAGCATTGCCACGATGTCCGGAGCAAGACCGCGCCAGTCGCCGATAATCTTGAGCTTCACGTCATTGGCGACAAAATCTGGCAGGTCCGATTTAATGAACTTGCGCATCAAGTTCATTAAATCATCGACTTCATCTTCAGATCGCTTCCAGTTTTCCGAAGAGAACGCATACAGCGTTATGCAATCGAGGCCCATCGGCTCAAGCCCGCGAACAAGCCGGCGCACTGCCTCAACTCCGCGCTGATGCCCGACAGCGCGAGGTAGCGCGCGTTTCTTCGCCCACCGGCCATTCCCATCCATAATGATGGCAACATGGCGCGCACGTCCGTCTGTCTGAGCGGGACCCTCGCCCATTGGCTCTCCCCTACCTGCCCGTGCCTTACTGGGTCAGGATTTCTTGTTCTTTTTTGACCGCTGCTTCGTCAGCATCGGCGACGAATTTATCGGTCAACTTCTGAACTTCATCTTCCAACCGCTTACGATCATCCTCGGAGATCTCTTTCTTCTTCTCGTCAGCTTTGAGATCTTCCATACCGTCGCGGCGTACATTGCGGATCGCAATCTTTGATTTCTCTGCATACTGACCGGCGAGCTTGGCAAGCTCCTTGCGCCGCTCTTCGGTGAGATCGGGCATCGGCAGGCGAATGGTCTGGCCATCCGTCATCGGATTGAGGCCGAGATTGGCTTTGGAGATGCCTTTTTCTACGGCAGAAACATTGGTTTTGTCCCACACCTGAACGCTGAGCATGCGCGCCTCTGGAGCGGACACTGTTGCGACCTGGCTTAGCGGCATCATCGCACCATAGACTTCGCAGACTACGGGGTCGAGCAGGCTCACATTGGCACGGCCGGTACGCAGACCGCCCAAATCGCCTTTCAGCGCTTCAACGGCACCATTCATGCGGCGCTCGATATCGGCCTTGTCATATTGCGGCATGGCTTACGCTTCCTTCTGCACTATCGTCTGTGTGCCCTCGCCCGCGAGGACGGTGGCAACATTGCCTTTTTCACGGATCGAGAACACCACTATCGGAATGTCGTTCTCGCGGCAAAGTGCAACTGCGGTTGCATCCATTACCTTGAGATTGTCTGAAAGCACCTGATCGTAGGCGATCGTTTCGAAACGCTTCGCTTCCGGATTGTGCTTGGGATCGCTGTCGTAGACACCATCAACGCTGGTGCCTTTCAACAGAGCATCGCAATTCATCTCTGCTGCGCGCAAAGCCGCACCGGTGTCGGTGGTAAAAAACGGATTGCCCGTTCCCGCTGCGAAAATAACGATACGCCCTTTCTCAAGGTGACGTTCTGCACGGCGACGGATGTAAGGCTCGCACACGCTGCTCATCGGAATGGCTGATTGTACGCGCGTCTGCACGCCAGCCTGTTCCAGCGCGTTCTGCATCGCCAGCGCATTCATAACTGTTGCCAGCATGCCCATGTAATCGCCTGTCGTCCGATCAAGCCCGCGCGCTGCACCCGCAACCCCGCGAAAGATGTTGCCGCCGCCAATTACGAGGCAAACTTCCAGACCGGTTTCCTGCGCTGCCTTCACTTCTTCCGCGAGGCGCGCGACATAGGCCGGATCAATCCCGTATTCCTGCTCCCCCATCAAAACCTCGCCCGAGAGTTTCAGGAGAACGCGTTTGATTTTGGGAAGAGCCATGGCCTGAGGATACTCCGTGGTGGAATTTTTGCTTTGCCGCCCTTATCCGGCACATACCGCGCTGCCAAGGGGCTGCACGCTGATTGAGAGAAGTAATGCTGCGCAAACTGATCATTGCCGGGTTCCTCGTCGCTGCAATCGGCGCGGTCAAAGCCGGGTACGATACGATGCGCGATCCGGTAATTGAGCGGGTTGCGATTACCAGTGATGAGCTGCCCGTAGGCTCTGAGCCACTTACCATAGCGTTTCTTACTGACATTCACGTGGCAGGCCCCGATATGCCGCCATCGCGGCTGGAAAGGATCGTCGAGCAGGTAAACGCGCTTGAACCCGATTTGATCGCGATTGCAGGCGATCTGGTCAGCGAAAAACGCACGGCGACGCATATCTATTCACCCGAAGAGGTCGTCACGCCCCTTGGCAACCTGCAAGCAAAGCTAGGCGTTGTGATCGCGCCAGGAAATCATGATCATTGGTACGATTGGCCTGCCCTTAGCGCTGAGATAGCAAAGCATCCGAACCTTACCGTGTTGGCCAACGATGCCGCGCAGTTCGGGCCACTTGCTGTCGGTGGAGCGGACGATGCCTTTACCGGGCGTGATGATCTGGAGGCGACATTTGGGGCGATGGCCCCGCTAACAGGCGCGCGCATTGTCGTTACGCATAGCCCCGACATATTCCCGCAGGTGCCGGTCGATGTCGATCTGACTCTTGCCGGACACACCCATTGCGGCCAGATCGTCTACCCATGGGGCGGCTCACCAGCGACAATGTCGGATTACGGAGAGCTCTACGCCTGCGGGGTTTACGAGCAGCATGGCAAGACTTTGGTGACCAGCGCGGGGCTAGGAACCAGCCTGCTACCGATCCGCCTGTTCACGCATCCTGAGGTATGGCTGATAGAAATGCGGCCGCCGCCGAGTTGATATGAACCCGACAGCACGTTCTTGTTGCAGGCTTGTGTTCAACCGTTGGCCAAAATCCCGAGGTCGCCGAGGCGATTTCGCGTGATACTTGTCAAACCACTCGGATTTTTAGAGACTACAGTAAGGCGCAATTCTACGGAGAAGAAATTGATCAAGCGGTGGATCGAAACAATCGGAGAGCACCCACTTGCGACAGGATTGTTAGCATTGCTCGGAATCGGGGGTTTTTGGGTTTCAATTGTTGGATATCAGCAGGATCGCTCGGATGCTCGGGCGACTTCAGATCAGATCGAAACCGGATTTTCTGAAACTGACACAAAGATTGACGACACAAGAACCAGCGTAGAATCGATCAAACGAAGTCTCGAACAAGAGCAATTGGAAAAGGAAGGTCAGTACCTAGAAGGCACGTTTTTATACGAAGATCCAGTTGAAGGCGTGTATTCTAATTTTTGGACAGCCTACCCGATCCGATCCGGAAGTTCGCCAGAATTGACAATCCGTGGTGAAGGCAAAACTGTAGAATTCTCGGGCGTGATCCAATTAAATTGTGAAAATGGAAAGTACTTTTGGCACAGCGGCAATCTGTTTCAAGAGCCGCTATCAGATGAAGAGATTCGAAATCTCGTACCAAATCAAGCCGTACGCGCAATGGTTCGAATCTTCTGCAGATTCTAGTTATCGCAGGTATTCAGTAGCGTTTTTATTACCACTGAACTCACTTCAAACGCCTCTCCCATCTCAGCGCTGCGTCCCTAATGCGGGATACTCAACAGAAAAAGGCCGCCGCAGCGATAAGCTGCGACGGCCGGAATTTCGTCTTCGACAGCGAAGAAACGCTGAGGCTTAGCCTTTGAGCGTAGCAGCGACTTCTGCGGCGAAGTCTTCTTCTTCGACTTCGATGCCTTCGCCGAGCTGGAAGCGGACATAGTCAGTCAGTTTGACCGAGCCGCCATTGTCCTTGCCGAACTTGGCAACAGTGTCTTCGACCGAAGTCTTGTTGTCCATCACGAACATCTGGCTGAGCAGGGCGTTCTCTTTCGCGAACTTCTTGATAGCGCCTTCGACCATTTTTTCCTGCACGTTTTCAGGCTTGCCGCTTTCGGCTGCCTTTTCCTGTGCAACAGCACGCTCACGCTCGATCAGAGCAGCGTCAAGGCCGTCTGCATCGAGAGCCTGCGGAAACATCGAAGCGATGTGCATCGCCAGCTGCTTGCCGAATGGCTCAAGCACGTCCGCACCAAGATCGCTTTCGAGAGCAACCAGAACGCCGATTTTGCCGAGGCCTTCAGCCGCTGCGTTGTGCATGTAGGAAACAACCGAGCCGCTGCCGACCGAGACGGTCTTCATACGGCGGATTTGCTGGTTCTCACCAATCGTCGCAACGTTGTCAGTCAGCTTGTCAGCAACGGTTCCGCCCTCTGGGTAGTCCGCTTCCTTGAGCGCTTCGACATCATCGCTGCCCAATGTGAGAGCAACCGAAGTGGTGTGGCGCACGAAGTCTTGAAACTTGTCGTTTTTCGCAACGAAGTCCGTTTCCGAGTTCACTTCAACGGCAACGCCTTTGGTGCCTTCAACGGCAACACCGACGAGACCTTCAGCAGCAGTGCGGCTGGATTTCTTTTGCGCGGTGGCGAGGCCCTTGGCGCGCAAGCCGTCGATAGCAGCTTCAATATCGCCGCCAGCTTCGACCAGTGCCTTCTTCGCATCCATCATACCCGCGCCGGTTTTTTCGCGCAGTTTCTTCACATCGGCGATAGAAAAATCAGCCATTATGAATTCCTTCAAATAGTAGTGAGGGCGCCGGGGCCCTATTGGGGGATACCCGGCGCGCTAGAGAATGATTGTGACACGCGATTTACGCATGTCTTGAAGTTCAGTCCGTAGACTTAAGCTTCAGCAGGTGGCTCAGCCATCGCGCCAACATCTTGGCCCGAATCCGCAACCGCTCCGCCTTTACCAGCCATCGCAGCATCGCGAATCGCATCGCAATACATACGGACGGCACGGCTTGCATCGTCATTGCCTGGAACAGGGAACGCGATGCCGGTCGGATCGGTGTTGGTGTCGAGAACTGCGATCACGGGAATACCCAGAACCGCCGCTTCTTTAATGGCGAGGTCTTCTTTGTTCGCGTCGATCACGAACATCACGTCCGGAACGCCGCCCATGTCACGGATACCGCCAAGCGACAGTTCAAGCTTGTCACGCTCACGCGTCAGCTGGAGAACTTCTTTCTTGGTGAGACCGCTTGTTTCGCCCGAAAGCTGCTCTTCAAGCGTTTTCAGGCGCTTGATCGAACCGCTGATGGTTTTCCAGTTGGTGAGCATACCACCGAGCCAACGGTGGTTGACGAAGTGCTGGCCCGATGCGCGAGCAGCTTCAGCAATCGGCTCTTGCGCCTGACGCTTGGTACCAACGAACAGAACTTTGCCGCCCGAGCGAACGGTGGATTCAACGAAGTCGAGCGCACGCGCGAAAAGCGGAACAGTCTGCGACAGGTCGATGATGTGAACACCGTTGCGGTTGCCGAAGATGTACGGCTTCATCCGCGGGTTCCAGCGGTGGGTCTGGTGGCCGAAGTGTGCGCCGGCCTCAATCAATTGCTGCATTGTGACGGTAGTGGCCGCCATAGGTAATTCCCTTCCGGTTTGTCCTCTGGAAAGCATGGAACCGCTGGCGGAGATCCCGCTGCGGCACCGGTATGATGCGCTTTCCATGTGAATTTCACCGCGCCTGAAACCCGATGATTCGGGCGACCATTGCGGCGATGCGAGGGCACTTAGCCCCCTTCCTCCACAAAATCTAGTGCATTTCCGCCATTTGGAACACAAGTGGAACAAAAGTGCTTGACTGATGAGAACACTTATAGAACAAACGAGGCAGAACAAAGATCGAACGAAGGAATTACCCGATGCTTGCGACCACACTTACAATCTTGTTTTCGGTAGTCGCCATAGCCACTGCGATCACATTGGTGGATTGCTGGCTGCGGGCCCGTTCGGCCTATTCTGCGCTCAAACGCCAAAGCGATTTGGTGAAAGCTGGGTTTGTACCTCAGGTGGAAGCGCACTTCGTCCGGTTGCGTCCGGCAGCGCCGCGTCCGCTGGGCACTACGCGTCCGTTTGCACGTCGCCTGCCGCGTCAGTCGGATGGTCCAGTTCGTGTGCTCGGCGCCGCTTGATCGAACCGTATTTGATCAAAGCGTAAGGCATCAGCAGCAAATAGCCGGCGCTGATTACCGTTAGCGACCACCATGGCTCCTGAATGAGGGCTGCGAAGCCCAAACCGGTAAAGGCAATCAGTCCCAGACGAATGCCTCTGCGCGGACGGATCGCCATCCAGCTAAGCGTGGCCATGTTTGAAATAAGCAAAATCGCGATCAGGCTTAGCCATACAGCAAGCAGGATTGGGTCGCGAAACGCCTCTATGTCGGTCGCCATCCAAAGATAGAACGGCATGAAGGCTAGCCCCGCCCCCACTGGCGCAGGAACGCCTGTCAAAAATCCCGCTGATTTATGTGGCTGTTCATCAACATCGATCTGCGCGTTAAACCGCGCCAGTCGCAATGCGCAGCAAATCGCAAATGCAAGAGCCGCAAACCAGCCGAAGCGGTCAAGGTCTTGAAGCGACCACATATAAAGGATGATTGCGGGCGCCATGCCGAATGACAGCGAATCCGCCAGACTGTCCAATTCTGCACCAAACCGTGATTGTGCATTCAGCAGCCGAGCGATGCGGCCATCGATCCCATCGAGAATGCCGGCAAGAAGAACCGCAAGTATAGCGTAAGCCCATTGCTCTTCGATAGCGAAGCGTATGCCGGTTAAGCCCGAACACAGCGCGGCCGCGGTGATCGCGTTGGGCAACATCGCGCGCAGGCTCAAACCTCGTACATCGCCTGGAGCAACCGCACCCTCATCCTCGGCCGCTTTGGGACCAACACGAGGCGCAGCCAAGCGCGCGGGTTTGCGAAAACTGGGTTTCTTCAATGCACGCTCTTTGCAATCAGGATCACTGCGCAATCCCTTCGAGCAGGCCCGTCTGCGAACCAACTTCTGCTAAAATCGTCTCACCCGCGATACAGCGCTGCCCAAGCAGAACTTTGGGCTCCATGCCCGCCGGAAGATACACGTCCACTCGGCTACCAAACCGGATAAGGCCTACTCGCTGCCCAACGGCGACGGTATCGCCCGGTTTCACCGAGGGGATGATACGCCGCGCGACGAGCCCTGCAATCTGCGTAAAACCAACAGCCAAGCCATCAGTCCGCTCGATCAGAATATGCTGACGTTCGTTTTCCTCGCTCGCTTTGTCGAGGTCGGCATTCATGAACTTACCCGGAATATAAACCAACCGGCGCACCGTCCCAGCAATTGGTGCGCGGTTTATGTGAACATCGAAGACGCTCATAAAAATGGAGACGCGCGTCACTGGCCCATCGGGAAGACCGCGAAATCCCGAGCCATCATCGATCTTCAGCTCTTCGGGCGGTTCCATCTGAGTGATGAGCGAGACAATACCATCGGCAGGCGCGATAATCGCGTTGTCTGCTTGCGGCACCACCCGTTCGGGATCGCGAAAGAATGCAAATACTCCAGCTGAGAGAAGCAACATCGGCCAACCGATGATTTCCCAGTCGAATATCAGCAAGGGCACCAAGCTGATTGCAACCGCAATCACGCCATATTTGCGCCCTTCAGGATGGATCGCAGGCCAGCTCCATCCAGCTTCACCGCGCCCTTGGTTATCGAGAATTTCGCCTGTCATAAGCTGGCATTTAGGGGCTGAACCGCTCCCCGGCAAGCAAGGTCGCACGGCTTTATCACTTAACTGGGCACATCGCAGTTCGGCCCAACGTCCGTTTTTGGGCTCCGCTTCGGCAGACGATGCACACTCCTCGCCTTCACCACTTAGTAAGATATTTACCTTAATTCCCGGCTCCGAAATGGACACTTCCGCGAACATCCCTTCGGATAGCAATTCCGCGCAGAAACTCGCTGCGCGCTTGCTTGGTGAGATGCCGATCTATGTCATCGGTGTCGCAATCATGGCCCTTTGCATCGGGCTTCTACTTTCGCACGGGGTCTCCCCTAGCGTTAGCGGTGTCATTGAAAATGCCCGTATTTTCGGATTGTTTGTGCTGATCCTGGTAGCATTCGACGCAGCCTGGCAGCTTAACCGGAACCGCCCGAAAAGCCCGACCGCGTTTCTAAGAGAGCGTTACACTGCAAGGCCTCTGTGGCACGTCATTTCTTGCGGCCTTCCCATGATGGCAATCGCAATTGTCGTGCTGCCATTCTTCTCAAAAATGAAGTCCGCCATCCCGCTGTTCAATGACTATACGTGGGACCAGACATTCATCGAATGGGATCAGGCAATTTTTTTCGGATATGATGCTTGGGAAGTAATGCAACCGGTCCTCGGCTTTCCGATTATCACAGCCTTCCTCGCCTTCCTTTATCACATCTGGTTCTTGCTGCTCTATCCAGGCGTCATGTTCTTTGCGTTCTACAAGAACATGGACAGCCAACTGCGCCGCCAGTTTTTCCTCACTTACATGCTCAGCTGGTCACTGATTGGCGGAGCCATGGCGACATGGCTCGCTTCGGTCGGCCCCGTTTTCCTCGAACCGATGCTGGGCAATGGCCATTTCAATCCGCAAATGGACTATCTCAATGCCGCGAATGAACAGATCCCGATCATGACGCTGCGTGTGCAGGGTCTGCTGCTTGAATGGCATGGAGCTTCATCGAGCGGCCTTGGCAGCGGCATCACTGCGATGCCCAGCATGCATTGCGCCATCGCTTTCATCTATTGGCTGGCAGTGCGCCAAATCCATAGTGGCTGGGGCAAGTTCTTCGGCGCGTTCTTCATCATCACATGGATCAGCAGCGTCCACCTCGCCTACCACTATGCAGTAGACGGGCTGGTTTCGCTGATCGCCGTGATCGGCATCTGGTGGGCATCAGGCCGCATCATCGCAGCATGGGACGCTCTTGTTACCCGTCAGGCGACCTTGCGCACAAACACCGTGCCGGCCGAATAGCCCGCACCAAAGCTGCAGATTAGGCCGGTGTCGCCGCCGGCAAGATCGTCGCTGTTCAGGTGGAACGCGATAATCGAGCCTGCGCTCGACGTGTTGCCGTATGTGTCGAGCACAGTCGGGCTTTCATCGTCGTTGGCTTCGTGGCCCAAAACACGTTGAGCGATCAGCCGGTTCATTCCTGCATTTGCCTGATGCAACCAGAGGCGGCGCAAAGTAGCCGGATCCATCTGAAGCTTCTCAGCTTCGTCGATGATCATCTGGGCGACCATCGGGACCACTTCCTTGAACACCTTACGGCCTTCTTGAACGAAGAGCTTATCCGCCCCGTCCGCATTTTCGGGCGCAGCACGGTTCAAGAATCCAAAGTTATTGCGAATATTGTTGGAGAAAACAGTCTTCAGCTTGGTGCTGAGGATGTCCCAGTGTTTCTCCGGCGCGATAGCCGCATCCTCGACCAGGACAGCAGTCGCCACATCACCAAAGATAAAGTGGCTGTCGCGGTCGCGCCAGTTCAGGTGACCAGATGTGATTTCTGGGCTGACGACAAGGACGCTCTTAGCATTGCCTGCACGAACATAGTCTGCGGCGGTTTGGATGCCGAATGTCGCGGAAGAGCACGCAACGTTCATATCGAAACCAAATCCGTCGATACCCAATGCCTGCTGAATTTCGATCGCCATCGCTGGATATGGCCGCTCCATATTGGAAGCCGCGCACAAGACCGCGTCAACGTCGCTTGCATCACGGCCAGCGCGTTCCAGTGCCTGCTTGGCAGCGATCACGCCGATCTCGGCCATCATAGACAGCTCATCATTGGTGCGCTCTTCCCAACGCGGGCTCATGGTTTCCGGGTTCAGCACCGGCTCTTTCGACATGACGTGCCGCGCCTTGATACCACTCGCCTTTTCGATGAATTCAACCGACGAATGGCTCAGCTCTTCGGCATCACCTGCAGCAATTGCATCTGCGTTCTGTTCATTGTGGCGGTCCACAAAAGAGTTGAAGCTAGCGACTAGCTCTTCGTTGGTGATCGACTCGCTCGGCGTAAAAAGCCCGGTGGATGAGATGACAGGTCGATGGGTAAGCTGCATGCTGCCTAAGCCTTTATGTAACTGGGATGCGCGCAATAGGCCTCAGACCAACCGCTATCAAGAGCACGCGACTTGTCTTCGCACATCAGAAATTCGGCGAAACTGCTCTATTGGGAGAAAGCGGCGGTGGTGGACAGGATAGGATTCGAACCTATGTACGCTTGCGCGGGCAGATTTACAGTCTGCTGCCTTTAACCACTCGGCCACCTGTCCACACCATGCCATGCAGGATTTAATCGCTGCTTTGCCGGGAGTTGCGCATCAACAAAAATTGCTATGCGCAGCCGAGAGGCGCCCCTTTGGCGAAGCGGCGCTTGCCTGTCAATGGGGCTGCTGGCAGGGGAGCCATATGAAATGCATTTGCAGGAGCAATTATGACCAAGGGTGACCGCAAACGTGCGCTAAGAGGGCGCGCTGGTCGGATGAAGGGCGGACGCGGTTCTGGCAAAGGAACTTCGGGCCATGTCCGCCTATGGGGGCGGCATCCAGTTGAGGCCGCGCTCAAGAATCCCATCCGTCAGCATCGCAAGTTATGGGCAACGCGCGAAGCCATCGAAACTCTTGACGGCGAATTGCCTGACGACTTCCCCGTGGAATATGCCGAGGTCGCAGACCTCGGACGTCTGGTTGCAAAAGACGCCCCGCATCAAGGCCTCGTGCTCGAATGCGAGCCACTGGACGGCGTTTTCCTCGATGATGTTGCAAACGGCGACAAGGCGCGGCCAGTGGTGGTTCTCGACCAAGTGACTGACCCGCACAATGTCGGCGCAATTCTGCGATCCGCCGCAGCGTTCAACGCGGCCTGCATCCTGACTCAAGACCGCCATGCCCCGCCGGAAAGCGGAGTGCTGGCGAAATCAGCGTCGGGCGCGCTTGAGACAGTTCCGTGGATCCGCGTCGTCAATCTCGCCCGAGCGCTCGATGAGCTTGCAGAGGCCGGATATTGGCGCATCGGAATGACCGGTGAGGCAGAGGCTACGCTTGCAGAGGCAATGCCGGAAGGACCGGTTGCCATCGTCCTGGGCGCAGAAGGCGAAGGTATGCGCCACAATATCGAGCAACATTGCGATGCATTGGCCAAACTGCCGATCTCTTCGTCAATCGAAAGCCTCAATGTCTCAAACGCAGCGGCGATCTCGCTTTATGCCGTGGCAACCAGATCGTAACGTCTCTGCTGGAGGATAACTCGCATGACAAAACCAACTTCGATCCGAATGGGCGCAGCAAGTCTGCTCGCCGGACTATCACTCCTGCTATCAGGTTGTTTCATAACACCCGGAAAATTCACTTCCGAGCTTGTTTTGACAGACGCGAATGAGTTCTCTTTCACCTATGAAGGCGAAGTCTTTTTCCTAGGTCTGTCACAACTTGCGAAAATGGCGGCTGCTGAAGACGCGAAATTCGAAGCAGAATGCTACGATGAAGACACCGGTGAAGACCGCGAATGCACTCAAATCGAAATTGATGATCAACGGGCAAATTGGGAAGTCGACGCACAAGCGCGAGCAGCCAAAGCTCAGCGCGAAAGCGATCAAATGGCCGCGATCATGGGCGATATTGATCCGACCGACCCGGAAGCTGCCGAATCGCTTCGCCAAATGCTACTCCGTCAAAAGGGCTGGAACCGTGTCGAGGACAAAGGCAATGGCGTCTTCGATGTGAGCTATTCGGTCAATGGCACGCTTGGCCATGACTTCATGTTCCCAATTATTGAAGGCATGCCGCCATCCAACCCGTTTGTTCAGATCATTGTACGTGATGACAATGTGGTTCGAGTGAATGCGCCTGGCTTCGCCGCTCAGAATGACGAGAATCCAATGGGTGCAATGATGGGCGGCATGGGCGGTATGGCCGGCCTTGCTGCTATGGGCGCCGACGGTGAAAGCGCTGGCCAAGCGATGCCTGACATTCCCAAGATCGAGGGCACCTTCACTATTCTCACGGAGGGACAAATGAGTATCCGCGCCAACAACACCGATGAAGGCTCGTCACCTACGTCTGACGGAGAAAAGCTCGCTTGGGACATTTCGCCCCGTACGAAAGCAGCGCCCACTGCACTCATTGCTATCGGCCAATAAGTCAGACCGGTCTCAACAAACAAAGCCCCGCCAGACATATCGTCTGGCGGGGCTTTGTTTTGAAGATCACGCCTCAGCGTTCCTTACGCTAAAGCTCAACGCCGTTCTTAGTTGACGGCGTCTTTTAAGCCCTTGCCCGCTTTGAATTTCGGCTGGTTTGATGCCTTGATGGTCATTGGTTCGCCTGTGCGCGGGTTGCGACCTGTCGAAGCCTTACGACGCGCTACCGAGAATGTTCCAAACCCGACCAGTCGCACTTCATCGCCATTCGACAAAGCTTTTGTGATCGCATCAAACACACCTTCAACGGCGCCTGCTGCGTCGTTCTTAGAAAGGCCGCTTGATTCTGCGACTGTACCGATCAGATCATTCTTGTTCATCTTGGGAACCCCCTCGTCTTCAAAAATTCGTGTCGTTAAATTGAGCGCTTCGGCGATGGCGAGAGCACGCCGACGCTAAGTCTCAGAGATTGAGCCCGTTTCAGGAGGCTGTCAAAGGCAAATATCGCAGAAAACTACGGATTTTACATTCGAACTGGCGACACCTCGCCTGCAAAGGCGCGCGCAATCGCTATTCCCTCCCAGCAACACATGCTGCTTGTGATGAGCTGGTGCGACCCGGCTGCGATTCGCTGCATGCTGAGGGTTCTCTAGCTGATCAATGTGCGGTTGGCACGTCCGAACCGCTCGAGCCGCCCGATCCGGAAGATTGAGCGCCGGGTTGCGAGGCCAGATCATCCGCTTCGGTCCACTCAATCGGTTCGGGCACATCTGTCAAAGCATGCTCCAAAACCGCGTCGACATGGCAGACCGGAATAATCTCCAGGCCTTCCTTCACATTGTCCGGAATCTCCGCGAGATCCTTCACATTTTCTTCGGGGATCAACACCGTGGTGATACCGCCGCGCAGCGCCGCGAGCAGTTTTTCCTTAAGTCCGCCAATCGGAAGGACGCGGCCGCGCAACGTGACTTCCCCGGTCATCGCAACGTCAGGGCGAACTGGTGTCCCTGTGAGCGTGGAGACGATCGACGTGACCATTCCGATCCCTGCGCTGGGGCCGTCTTTTGGTACAGCGCCTTCGGGCAAGTGGATGTGCACATTTTTCCGCTGGAAGAGAGACGGTTTGATCCCGTAAGCGGGCGCGCGCGCTTTCACGAAGCTGAAGGCCGCGGCGACAGATTCGTTCATCACCTCGCCGAGCTTACCTGTCGTTTTCACCTCGCCTTTGCCGGGCGTGGTCACACTTTCGATGGTGAGCAGTTCCCCACCAACGGATGTCCAAGCAAGCCCCGTGACAGCGCCAACCTGCGCCTCATCTTCGCTCATTCCATGTTTGAATTTGCGAACACCTGCAAAGTCACCGAGATTGTCAGGAGTGATAACAATGCTGCTCGCTTCCTTCTCAAGGATTTTGCGCAAACTCTTCCGCGCCAGACGCGCAATCTCGCGCTCGAGAGTCCGCACACCGGCTTCGCGTGTGTAATAGCGGATAAGGTCGCGCAGACCTTCATCGGTCAGCTCAAACTCTTCCGGCTTAAGCCCGTGCTGCTCAACCTGCTTGTCGATCAGGTGCCGCTTGGCGATCTCAACCTTTTCGTCCTCCGTGTAACCCTCAAGACGGATGATCTCCATCCGGTCCAGCAGCGGCTGAGGTAGATCGAGGCTGTTTGCAGTGGTCACAAACATGATGTCCGAAAGGTTCAGATCGAGCTCAAGATAGTGATCCTGAAACTTGTCGTTTTGCTCCGGATCGAGCACTTCGAGCAATGCCGATGCCGGATCGCCGCGGAAATCCTGACCGAGCTTGTCGATCTCATCGAGCAGGAACAACGGATTGCTGGTCCCCGCCTTCTTCAGATTGTTGACGATCTTACCCGGCATGGAGCCGATGTAAGTCCGGCGATGGCCCCGGATTTCCGCTTCATCGCGCACACCGCCGAGTGACTGGCGCACAAATTCGCGCCCAGTCGCCTTGGCAATGCTCTTACCGAGCGAGGTCTTACCCACACCGGGCGGGCCGACGAGACACAGGATCGGTCCCTTCAGTTTGTTCGTGCGCGCCTGAACGGCAAGATATTCGATGATGCGATCTTTGACCTTTTCCAGACCGTAATGATCAGCATCAAGGATTTCCTGAGCCTTGCCGATGTCTTTCTTGACCTTGGATTTCTTGCCCCATGGCAAGCCAAGCAGGATGTCGAGATAATTGCGCACAACTGTCGCCTCAGCGCTCATTGGCTGCATGCCTTTGAGCTTCTTCAGTTCCGCACCGGCTTTCGTCTTTGCTTCTTTGGAAAGCTTGGTCTTCTCAATCTTTTCGGCCAGTTCAGCGATCTCGTCGCCTTCCTCACCGTCGCTGCCGCCAAGCTCGCTCTGAATCGCCTTAAGCTGCTCGTTGAGGTAGTATTCGCGCTGGGTCTTTTCCATCTGACGCTTCACACGCCCGCGGATTTTGCGCTCCACCTGAAGTACAGAAAGCTCGCCTTCCATGAAGGCCATCACCAGCTCCAGCCGCTTCAACGGATTCGCTTCGGTCAGCAGGGATTGCTTGTCCGAAACCTTCGCGTTGATCGCAGCCGCGATCATGTCACCCAGCTGGCCAGCATCATCGACATCGCCAAGCTCGACTGTCGTATCATCGCCCATTTTTTTGTTGAGCTTGGAATACTCCGCGAACTGCTCGGAAACTTGCCGCATCAATGCGGTCACTTCGCTGCCAGCGACAGTCTCTGGCTCAAGGATATCGACCTCGGCCAAGACATAGTCGCCCTCAGCCCGCAATCCCGCCAATTTCGCCCGGTGCGTGCCTTCTACCATGACACGAACAGTGCCATCGGGCAGTTTCAGCATCTGGAGCACCTGCGCCACGACACCAACATCGTATAGATCATCGCCCTCCGGATCGTCGCATCCGGGATCAAGCTGTGCGAGCAAGAAGATATCCTTGCTGGCCTCCATCGCTGCTTCAAGCGCGGCAACCGACTTATCGCGTCCAACAAACAGTGGGACGACCATGCCGGGAAACACCACGATGTCGCGGAGCGGGAGGATCGGAAAGTGTTGTGTCATTGATTCAAGTCCATGGCCGCCATTGGGGCGCGCCTTTGTGGTGAATATGGGTAGCCCATTCGCTCCCCGCAATGCCTACTTTAAGGAAGCTGTGGAGTGACACAAACGGACGGTTAACCCGGTTGTGATAGACAGCCGACCGCGCACAAGTTGGAGGATGCAGTGCACTATTTCATCTGGATTATCGGTGGCTTTGCCTTGTTGGGCCTGTCCGGGTTGATCGAAGGATACGGAGATCTCGGCGCAGGTCCAGAAGACCGGCTGCCGTTCTACTTCACCGCTTTGGCCATATTGGTCGGTGCAGGTTTTTGCTTTTTTAAGGGGTGGCGAGGCGCAGCGGCAGAATTCCCATGGGCTAAGAACAAAGAAACATCGCAATCAACCGAAGCGGTGCCTGCAACGCGGAAAACTGACAGCGACGGAACTGAGACTGAAACCGAATTTGATGTCGATGCCGCGTTTGAGCGATACATGAAAAGTCGCCCCAGTGACGTGAGCGCAACGGCAAAGCACCAACCGGCTCAAAGAAATGGTCCGGCGGCGCGCTCAGGCTTCGGTCGCAAGGGCGTCTAGCAATATCGATTAAACCGGATGCCCGTCATGCCGGCGCGGATCAAATGTGTAGAAACAGCTGAACGTGTACCGCAGGCCTGATGTGATCGCCTCAACCCCGTGCCGATAACTGTTGGTAGAGGGGAAGTAGGCAAGCATCCGCGGCTTGATTTCCGGTTTCAGCTTACGATCCGGAAAATGGATACCGCCGCCTTCATATCCATCGTTCAGATAGATAATCGAGGCGAAGGCGCGCCATGGAGTGCCATTGGGTCTTCCATCTGGCTCTTCGCAATCGGCATGTGGTTTTTGATTGTCACCCGGCCTCCAACGAACAAGCTGCAGCGTATCGGCATAAACCGGATCGTCGATCTCATAGTCCGCCTTGATATGCGCAACCGTCCTTTTGCGGATTTTCTCCATCAATTTCAGGATGTTCGGCGACATAGAACGCGGGTTGATCATCCGGCCATGCCATACATCGCTTTCAGGCAGATACGTTTCCCAAGGGGCATTGAAATCGCTTGCATAGTCGTAAAGAGTTGCCCGCTCTTCTTCGGTGATGAAGTCGGGGACGAGGCCGATGGGCTTACCATTCAGAGTTCGGGCATGCCGCACTTCATCCGCAGATTTGGGCCTCGGTGCCGACTGGACATTGATCTGTCCCGGAACATTGCTCGCCATTCCAGGCAAAACTGTGGGCCGTGCGAGGTTACCGACAAGGCCGGGCAATCCGCCACCCATGTTCGGGTTGAATTTCTTGCCAGTCATCGCGCCCCGTCTCGTTCAGATTATCCCATGCCCGGAAGGTTAAACCCCGGTGGCAGTCCCATCCCGCCTTGCATCTCTTTCATCTGATCAGCTGACACTCGATCAGCCTTGTCGCGTGCGTCATTGAATGCTGCCGTCACGAGGTCTTCGACCATGTGCTTCTCTTCGAGCTTCATCAGGCTGTCATCAATGTTGACGCCCAAAATGCGGCCCTTTGCCGTAGCCCGCACTTTCACTAGACCGCCGCCAGCGGCACCTTCGACTTCGATATTGTCGAGTTTGACCTGCATGTCGCTCATTTGGGACTGGATCGTTTCAGCAGCTTTCTGTGCCGCCTGCATCATTTCTTCCATCGATTTCATAGGGGGTACTCCATCAATTCCATTTGCTGCCCGCAGCGCGAGCGATTTTGCCATTTGATCCGTCCGCCTCTAAAAGCTTGGCGTCTGGGAATGCCTCCAATGTGGCTTTCACCAGCGGATCAGACAAGATGCGGTTTCGCGCGGCGCTCGCTTCGGCTTGTTCTAACTCACGTAATGTCGGCTGCGCATCGCCCGTGCCTTTTTCGACCAACCACCGACGTTGCTTGATCTGGAACAAGGCGTCGCGAATTTCCGGTCCGGGATCGTCCGGAAAGTTATCCGCTTGTTCGTAAATCAACTTATCGGGGCCAAGTTCGATCACGCGCACCCGGCTGCGCATCAATTCTGCGACGTGCATTTTGCCCGAACGATCAACTTCATCGACCAATGCCGCCCAATCAAGCGCTCCACTGGATGCTGATGTCGAAGACGCATCTGGGGCACTTCCATCGGCGGAAACCGCTGCGGGAGCTGGTCCGTTTTGCGCGATTTCTTCAATCCGCTTTGCCAGTTTCCCGGGGTCCGGCATTTCCGCGGCATGGAGAACGCGCAACAACGCCATCTGAAGCGAGACCAGCGGATCCGGCGCCTGCCTGACCTCTTCATGCCCTTTCAGCATCAGTTGCCAAAGGCGGTGAAGTTCGCCTGCGCCCAATTTCGCTGCAAACTCGCCCAATGCGGCGCGCTCTTCTTCGCTAGGGGCGTCCGCTTCTGCGCCTGATACCTGAGCGACTGTGATCTTGTGGACGATGTCCATCAGGGCGCGCATCAAGGCAAGGGGTTCGACGCCTAAAGAATATTGCTCATCAATCGCGGCAAGCAAAGCCTTTGCATCGCCTTCGAGCAGATGCGAGAGCAAGTGCCGCTGCGCGCTCTTATCCGCTAGGCCGAGCATATCTTGGACCCGGTCAGCAGTGACCTTGCTGTCCTCATCAAGATCGGCATGCGCGATCGCCTGATCCAAGATCGAAAGACCATCGCGCACTGAGCCTTCGGCAGAGGCTGCGATAATCCGCAGCGCCTCGTCTTCGGCCTCAACGCCTTCAAGCGCGCAGACCTTTCCGAAATGCGAAGCCAGCAAGTCAGACGGAATGCGCCGCAAATCGAAACGCTGAGTCCGGCTCAGAACAGTGACCGGTAGCTTTTCGACTTCGGTCGTCGCGAAAAGGAACTTCACATGGGCAGGAGGCTCTTCAAGCGTCTTAAGCAACGCATTGAATGCATTGCGCGAAAGCATGTGAACCTCATCGATGATGTATATCTTATAGCGCGCCGAAACCGCCGCATAACGGACCTGCTCAATAATATCGCGAACATCATCAACGCCGGTATGCGAGGCAGCATCCATCTCGATAACATCAATGTGGCGGCCCTCGGCGATCGCGGTGCACGGCTCACATTGTCCGCATGGATCGATTGTCGGACCGCCCTCGCCGTCTAAGCCAACACAGTTGAGAGCTTTGGCAATGAGGCGCGCGGTTGAGGTTTTACCAACCCCGCGAACGCCAGTCATCAAAAACGCATGAGCCAGCCTGTCACGCTCGATCGCGTTGGCCAGCGTTCGCACCATCGGCTCTTGCCCGATAAGCTCAGAGAATGTTTGCGGCCGATATTTGCGCGCAAGCACACGGTAAGGCTGACTTGTGTCAGTCTCTGTCGCTTTAGGTGCCTCTTGAGGCGGAGCCGCTTCGGGCGCTTTTTCCGCCGCTGGTTCGGCTTTTGCAGGCTCCTCTGGAGCTGGTGCGGGATCACCAAACATTGAGTTCTGCCCGGCAGCCTCCAATTCGGCGGCAGTGGGCGTATTCTCTTCGCCGTTCTCGGTCAGATCTGGATCGGAATCAGTCACACGAACAGGCTAGGCGCTTGCGCGCCATTTGTCATTCGCATGATTGGGGAAAAATAAAGGAGCCGAGCGACCCGTCGCAATTCACCTGGGCTGCTTCCTTCCGGACCTGACCCGGTGAGCGAACGCAAACGTCCACCCGACTCCCGAACGCGCATATGGCGAGCTTTCATTGAGATTTCAACACCGGAAATGCCGGCACAGATCGCAATGCGCTCACTTGAAATTATCGGCGTAGGCCTGAAGCTTAAGCGACTTTGGCGGCGTAGCGTGAACGCGCGCGGTTATACCGTATTTTTCGGCATAGACTTTCGCAGCGTCTTTAGTTGGGAAATTCAGCTTCACCTGAGCCTGCGTATCGCCGCTTCCGGTCCAACCCATCAGAGGATCCGGTCTACGTGCCTCGCTTTGCTCAAACTCAAGCACCCAAGTGTCTGTCTTGGCTTTGCCCGATTGCATCGCGCTTTTCGGTTGTTGGTAGATTCTTGCGGTCATGGGTATCCAGTAATGCAAACCTAGCTTCGATTGAAGGCGTTTTTCGTCTTGAGGCTCGGCTTTTCCACCCATGGCTGATCGGGCCAGCGATGTTTGGGGTATCTGCCCTTCATATCCTTCGCGACATCGGACCAGCTCCCGCGCCAAAAGCCCGGCAAATCCCGCGTCGATTGAATTGGCCGTCCTGCAGGACTGGTTAGCTTGAGCAAAAGCGGCGTGCTGCCGATCATCGGATGACGGTCTAGACCAAACAATGCCTGCACGCGGACCTCTATGCTCGGCGCATCGTCGCTGGCGTAGTCGACAGCATGGCTTGTCTGCGCTGGCGAAATGAATTTCTGCGGGGCGCGTTCGTCCAAAGCCTGCCTTGTGTCCCAATCCAACACCCCCAGCGCTGCTTCGGCGAACTGGTGCGCAGGAAGATTGAGGTCGCGGCGCCCTTCCAATAGAGGCGCAAGCCAAAGTTGAGCGCTATCAAGCAGCGCATCTTCGCTAAGCACACCGATGCCAGCGAAACACGCTCTAGCCAGAAATCCCTCGGGCAATAACGTCACCAGATCGTCGAGAGCTTTTTCAACAAGAATACTGACGACCTGCGCCGCGTCTGGTTCGGGATCAGGGCCGCTCGAAATGGTGATCGCACCAAGCCGCTTCTCCAATCGCGTCTCAACCCGCTTTTCTTTTTCGTTCCAGCGTATTGTCGAGTGCTTTTCGATTCGATTCCGAAGCACAGTCTCAACTTCATGCGTGCTCATTTCAACCGCCGACGTGATCCGAGCTCCCTTAGCTTGACCTTGAGCATCGGCGATCACGATCCATTCCGCTCTTGAAAGGGGTGACGCCGGGTCAAGTTGGAATCCTCTTCCGCCAGCTGTCAGCCATTGCTCGCCGCTCGCATCACGGCGTCTTGCAACGAAATCCGGTTTCGCCATTGCGACATGTAGCCCTGGATTTGAGAGTGGTTCTGCTTCCTTTTCCGCCAGAGATTGTGCGTGCTTGCTCCAGCGTTGCGCAAGGTTACGCGCGGCATCGGCCCGCTTGCCACGTTCACTCTTCCAGCGAGAGGCGCGTTGCAACAAATCTTCGCCGCGTCCGCCCAGCCCTCTCTCCTGCAGTAGCACTATGAGCTCCGCCACTTCGTGCGCTTCACCACTGCGTGCGCCAAACAGGACCGCCGCAGCCGACACTGGATCGAGCGGAAGCCGCGCGATTTTCTCGCCCCAAGCTGTGATGCGGTTATTGGTATCGAGCGCTCCCATTGCGCGCAGACTGGCGTATCCAGTTTCTATTGAGGCGCTTGGCGGAGAATCCAGCCAAGCGAGCGAGACCGGGTCGACCGCACCCCACTTCGCGAGCTTGAGCAGGAGCGGCGCCAAATCTGCAGTTTCGATCTCGGGTGGAGAGAACTCCGGCCTCCCGCCATGCCCGCCCTCTTCCCAAAGACGATAGGCAATGCCCGGACCTTGACGAGCGGCGCGCCCTGCACGCTGGGTTGCAGCGGCCTGACTCGCTCTGTGGGTCACAAGATGGGTGGTGCCAGCCGCCCGATCAAACTCGGCATGGCGCGCGAGACCGCTGTCGACGACAATAGATACGCCGTCCAGTGTCAATGAGGTCTCCGCAATGGCTGTTGCTAGGACAATCCGCCTCCGTCCATCTGGATCGCGCTTTATCGCAAGACGCTGTTCACGTGGCTCCACCTGCCCATGCAGAGGCAAAATTGGTGCTTCTGGAAGGCGCGTCTCCAGTCTCTCGCGAACTCGCTCGATTTCGCGAACGCCGGGAAGAAATGCGAGTATGTCTCCATCTTGATCACGCCAAGCAGTCATGACTCCACTTACGATCTGCTCCTCGACAGATTGCGAGGGATTGCTGCCAAGCCATTTGATTTCTAAAGGAAAGCTGCGCCCTTCGCTTTCGATGACTGGTGCCTCATCGCCAAGCAGCTGCGCGAAACGTGTGCCATCGATCGTCGCCGACATGACAAGCACGCGCAGATCTTCACGCAAAACGCTGCGCGTTTCCAATGCAAGCGCCAGTCCAAGGTCGCTGTCCAAATGCCGCTCATGCGCTTCGTCAAACAGAAGCGCGGATACGCCAGGCAATTCCGGATCATCAACGAGCTTGTTCACCAAAATGGCTTCGGTCATCACGACAATGCGGGTTGTACCGGACACTTTCGTATCCAGCCGCGTCATATAGCCGACGGTTTCCCCCGGCTTTTCGCCAAGCATTTCGGCCATTCTTTCAGCGGCAGCACGCGCCGCAACGCGTCTGGGCGATGTAATAATGATCTGACCTTCGCACCAATTTTCACTGATCAAGGCAGGCGCGACTGCAGTCGTCTTGCCTGCCCCAGGCGGGGCAATCAAGACAGCGGCCCCGCGCTTAGAAAGCGCGGCGCATATCTCCGGTAATACGGCGTGAATGGGAAGCAAGCGGGACACCGCCCCGCTTAATAGCCCCGCGCTACAGCAAACTGCGCGGCTTCGCCCATCGCAGCACGCGCTTTGCTCTCGGGGAAGATCGAAATCGCATCAATTGCGCGTTGCGCGAAATGGCGCGCTTTCTCGCGCGTGTCTTCGACCGCATTATGGCTGTCGATCAAGGTGATCGCATGTGCGAGGTCGGCGTCCGAAGTGCGGTGGCCCGAAATTGCCGCCTTCCAGAATTTGCGCTCTTCGTCGTCACCGCGAGCATGCGCGAGTATGACCGGCAAAGTCATCTTGCCTTCGCGGAAGTCATCACCCTGATCCTTGCCCATTTCGGCGGCTTCAGAATCGTAATCGATCGCGTCATCAACCAGTTGGAATGCAACGCCAAGATTGCGCCCATATTCCTCGAGTGCTCGCTCTTGCTCTTCGCTGCATTCCGCAACGACGGCGCTAATCTGGCTTGCTGCAGCAAAAAGTGCTGCGGTTTTCGCACCAATGATATGCAAATATTGCTCTTCGCTGGTCGATATCTGGCGCTGGGCGGAAAGCTGCGAAACTTCCCCTTCTGCGATCACAGCACTCGCATGGCTCAATATCTTCAATACCTTGAGAGAGCCATCCTCGGTCATCAACTCGAATGCGCGGCTAAACAGAAAGTCACCGACCAAGACCGTAGCGGGATTGCCAAAGATGATGTTTGCCGCCGCTTTGCCGCGTCGCAGCTCGCTTCCATCGACTACATCATCATGCAGAAGTGTTGCCGTGTGGATGAATTCGACAGCAGCTGCCAGCTTGTGATGGCGCGTACCCTGATACCCAACCAGTTCTGCACCGGCGAGTGTGAGCATGGGGCGAAGCCGTTTGCCACCGCCTGAGATCAAATGACCTGCAAGTCTTGGAATAAGCGGGATTTCGCTCTGCATCCGGTCAAGAATTACGGAGTTCACCGAGTTCATGCCGTTGGCAGTCAATGACAGCATCGGGTCCAGCGTCGGATGCTTGCGAGGAAGAGGGACGACTTCTGCGCTCATAAAAAGGCGCTTTGGGGCAGCGCCTTGTGCTTGGCAAGCGCAGATTTGCTGTTAGCTTTGCAAGCGATGTCCGATGAAACGCACCAGCCGCCTGCCGACGATCCGCAATTGGCGATCTTCCGCAAGAGCATCGATAATATCGATGCCGCAATCATTCATATGCTCGCGGAGCGCTTTCGCATCACGCAAGCTGTGGGTGAGTATAAAGCAAGGGCGACACTCCCGCCGGCCGATCCTTCGCGCGAAAAACGACAGATTGAGCGGTTAAGGAAGCTATCCGAAGCCGCCGACCTCGACCCCGAGTTCAGCGAAAAGTTCCTGCGCTTCATTATCGAAGAGGTCATTCGCCACCACGAAAAGGCCCGCGAAGTATGACGTATTTTCTAATCGTCGACTGATTCTGGAGCAGGCGCGGGTATCCCATGATTTTCCGGAAGCGCGGGAGAATCGGGTGGGATGGGTGTTCCATTTTCTAGCGACTCGAACACATCTTCCCGAGATCTGAGTGCTTCACGCCGTTCACGAAAAAGCCTTCGCTCGGCGCGAGTTAACCGCACCAGATTGCCGTTTTCATCCCGCATATATTCGGACGCCGGATATGGCCGGTCGTTATTCCCGCACTTAGGGTCGTTTTGTTTGCTGGCATCGCATTCCGGCCCGACTGGTCCGTTGTCAGTTTCCAATGCGCCGTACGGATTGTTGAAGACCGTCCGTGAGGAATCGAAATTGGACCCTGCACATCCCGACAACGCCAGAACAAAGAGTCCAGCCAGTGCTACCCTGCATCGCATATCCAGTCCCCAAACAACTGATCGGTCCGCGAACCTCTGCCAGCACGCTTTAACTGCCTATGAATGGTGCTCTATGCCCTCGGCAGGCGAAGCTCCACCAGCAACCCACCAAGGTCCTCGCTCTCGCTAAGCGTAACTCCGCCGCCGTAAATTTCGGCAACATCGCGCACAATAGCCAGGCCGAGGCCTGTACCGGGTTTACCCGTGTCCAGCCGTGCACCGCGATCAAAAATGCGGGCGCGTTCTTCCTCAGGAATCCCGGTGCCGTCATCCTCGACCCAGATTATGCATTCCGCGTTATCCGGCTGTGTATCGATAGTAACGAAAACACTCCCGCCGCCATATTTCGCCGCGTTCTCGATCAGATTGCCGAGGATCTCATCCAAATCCTGCCGCTCAATGGCGACCATCGTGTCTTTCTTGCCCGCAATGTCCAACCGTCCGCTTGGGTAGAGTCGCTCGACTGCGCGGCGCACGGCTTCGGCGCTGGCGCGAATATCCGTTCGCGCATGACCGACAGCCCGGCGTCCGACCGCCCTCGCCCGCGCAAGGTGGTGGTCGACGTGCCGCTGCATTGTGCGCGTTTCGCGGAACACCGCTTCGTTGAGGTCTGGCGATCGCGCGGTGGCCGCGTTAGTGAGAACCGTAAGCGGCGTCTTCAGCGCGTGCGCTAGATTGCCAGCGTGCGTGCGCGCCTCTTCGGCCTGCTTCTCCGAATGTTCGAGCAACCCGTTGAGCTCCTCCACAAGTGGTTGCACTTCTGTGGGCAAAGGCTCTGTAATCCGGTTTTCTCCGCTCGTCCTAAGGCGGGAAATTGCGGCACGAACACGGCGTAATGGCTGCAGTCCATACCGAATTTGCAAAAGCGCCATCGCAATCAAGCCAAGGCCGAGGACCAGAAAACTCCAGATCAATATCGCCCGCACTTGCTGGATTTGAGCGTCCATTTCTTCGGTCGCGCTTGCAACTGCAAAGGTCCAACGTGTTTCGCTACCAGGAAGAATAATCGTCCGCTCAGCGATCCTCAGCGGCTCACCAGCAAATTGATCTGAATCATAAAAATGCGCATCATTGTCGAAATGATCGCCCCTCACCTCGATTGTTCGATCCCATAGGCTGCGTGATGGCCATGGTTCGGTTTCGCCGCCGCTGATCTGCCAATAAAAGCCGCTGTTAGGCTCCAGAAACCGTTGGTCTCCCAAGCTGCGGTAGAAATAAACATCGCCGAACGGATCGATTTCCGCCGATGCGATCATCGCGGTCAGAACATATTCGAGCTGTTCGTCGAAATTGCTGCGAACCTGACTGGCTAACGTCCGGTCAAGAGCCACACCACCAAGCAGCAACAGCATAGTAATCCAGCCAGCCGCGATAAGCCCCATCCGGCGGGCAAGGCTGCCGCGACGGGGTTTGGGCGAAGGCGCATCGCCCTGATGCGCCTCATCCACACCCTCAGCTCCGGACGAATCCGGCGCGGCAGCAGGCATATTTGCGCCCTTACGCTCTTGGAGCGTCTGCGGGATCGTCGAGGCTGTAACCGAGGCCACGGATCGTAGTGATTACCTCTGCGCCAAGTTTCTTACGGATACGGGTGACAAAAACTTCAATCGTGTTCGAATCGCGATCAAAGTCCTGATCATAAATGTGTTCGATTAACTCAGTCCGACTGACCACTTTGCCTTTGTGATGCATCAGGTAAGACAACAGCTTATATTCCTGTGCGGTCAGCTTCACGGGCTCGCCATCCAATGTGACACGGCCGGAGCGTGTATCCAGCCGGACGTTGCCAGCCGTCAGCTCCGAAGATGTGTTACCCGAAGCGCGGCGAATAAGCGCGCGCAGGCGGGCGATAAGCTCTTCGGTCTGGAATGGTTTGGCGAGATAGTCATCCGCGCCTGCATCCAGTCCGGCAACTTTATCGGACCAGCTGTCTCGCGCCGTCAGCACGAGAACCGGGAAATCGCGCCCCTCCTTGCGCCACATGCCGAGCACTGAAAGCCCGTCAATTTCGGGCAAGCCCAAGTCAAGGACGCAGGCATCATACTCTTCCGTGCTGCCAAGGAAGTGCCCGTCTTCACCATCGGTCGAGAGGTCCACGGCATAGCCGTTTTGCTCAAGCGTAGATTTCAATTGTTGGCCCAGTGTGGGCTCGTCTTCGACGATCAGGATGCGCATAGTCCACCAGATTTCTGCAAATGAATTGAAAGGTTGGTGCGCTTTTGAGCGCATCGCGTCAAGCAAGGGTGATGTCTGTCACCCGTCGCTGTCCACCGGAGAGTTTTGAAGGAAATGAGCGCCCTATCTTGAACGGTTTATGATCCGCCCGCTTTTGGCATCCACATCAACATATGTAACGCGGCCATCTTTGATGAATTTGAGGCGGTATGCCCGGGCGGTCGCATCATATGCCGGCCCGAGATACTCGCTGCCACGCATACGCGGAAGAACCCTGCGCTCAATCTCGCGCAGTGAAAGCTGATTGCCCGCTTTCATTTCCTTGCGAGCCTGCCCCTGGTCGCTGCGAGATTGCTCTTGCATGCCGTTATGGGCAGCAGTCGCGGGAACGGCACCGTAAGATACCAGCGCAAACGCTGCAGCAAGACCAAGAAGATGTTTCATAATGCGGTCATGCCTAAAGGAGGAGCGTTGAACAAGCTGTGAATGGCTACGTTGTCATGGGTTCAGCGTTGTATGCAAGCGTAATGCAACTATTCCTCATCATCACTCGTCATTTCATATGTGATTGTGATGTTGACCCCGGTGCTCACCTGTCCGGGCTGAACTGGAGCGGAAGCATCTGCCGATTCCTCTGCAATTCCTGAGCGTGCCATCATCTGAGGCATTGGGCCGCTGCGACTTATCGCTTCACTGATCGAAAGCACCTCAACTCCGTCATAACCGAGCATCTCGGCATAAGCTTCAGCGCGTTGCTGGGCCGTTGCAATGGCACGTTTGCGTGCCTCATCCTTGGCCGCTGTGTCATCATCGATCAGAAATGTCGGACCGTTCAAATCCGTCGCACCCGCACTAACAAGAGCGTCGAGCACCCGTCCTGTCTCATCGATATCGCGCAGCTTTACGTTCACACGATTGGACACCTGATAGCCGCGAAAAACCTGTTGCTGTGTGTTACGGTTATAGTCGTAACGCGCATTCAGATTGATGCCGGTTGTTTGAATGTCTTTTTCATCAACGCCCAGCGATTTGATCCGCTCAATCACCTGGCGCATCTCAACCGAGTTTTGCCTTAGAGCTTCAACAGCGGTTCGAGCCTCACTGGTCACGCCTGCTCCAATCGTCACAGTGTCAGGTGCCGTCTTGACCTGCTCTGAAACCGTCAGTTCGATGATGGGGCCTTCGGCCTCTATCTCAACATTGGTGGCGGCAGCAGGCGATACGGCCATTGCTGCCAAAGCGGCAGCGGCGGATGCGGTAAAGAATTTCATGAGTGACCTCCTGCAAGTCTCAATTGGTGACCCGCCATGTCGCCGGGCTGAACGGGATATGTGCAAAACACTTTTGAGCGGTTAGAGACACGGTGAACAGGGGAGACCAAATGCTCAAGACGTTTCTGACCGCAATTGCCGTTACGCTTGCTCTGCCGGTGGCGGCGCAGACCACTATGGAACGTGTGCCAGATCGCCCAGCTGGCGAAGGCGAAGGGCCGTTCGAAACGCTCTTGATCAAAGGCGCGACCATGATCGATGGCACCGGCGCACCGCCTGAGGGACCAGTCGATATCGTTGTTAAAAATAACCGCATCGCGTCGATCATACGCGGCGGCGGAGCCGATATCGCAGCCGACCGCACTATCGAAGCAGGCGGCATGTATGTCCTCCCCGGTTTCGTCGATACGCATGGCCACAATGGTGATCCGGCGAAAGCGCCGCAGCCTTCCTATGGATTCAAACTGTGGCTTGCTCACGGCGTGACAACTGTTCGCGGCGTCGGATTTGGATGGGGGCCGAACGATCCCTCTCTCAGCCAGAAATCCCGCAGTGCTGCCAACACTATCACTGCTCCGCGATTGTTTGCCTATCAGGTGCCCGGCACGGTCTGGGACAAAGGCGTCGCCGACACTCCCGAGAAAGGGAGGGAGTGGGTCCGGTGGGCAAAGGCGCGCGGATATGACGGGATCAAGTTCTTCAACAATGAAACTCCGCCCGTAATGGAGGCGATCCTTGACGAAGCCGACAAGCTCGGCCTCGGCTCGGTCGCACACCTGGGCCAGCGCGGCGTTTCCGATGTGAATGCGCGCAAAGCCGCAGAGCTCGGCATGGATGGCGTAACCCACTTCTACGGTCATTTTGAAAGCCTGCTGGATGGCAGCCGTCTGCCGCAATATCCGGCGGACTATAACTACCTCGACGAACAGGCGCGCTTTGCGTGGGTGGCGCGGCTCGCCGATCAGGTCGGCGAACCGGGCAGCGAAGAATGGGATGACTACATCGATTATCTGATCGAGAATGACGTCACGCTTAGCCCGACATTCAATATCTACGCGGCGAGCCGTGATGTGATGAAAGCGCGCAATCTGGAATGGCATGACAAATACACGCTGCCATCGCTGATGAAGTTCTACGCGCCCAGCCTCACCAATCACGGCAGCTATTACCACGACTGGACCAGCGAAGATGAAGTCGCCTGGCGCGGGTTTTATCGCAAATGGTTCGATCTGACCCGGGAGTTCAAGGATCGCGGTGGACGCGTCACGGCGGGTTCTGACCCGGGCTATATCTATCAGACATGGGGTTTCGCCTACATCTCCGAGCTTGAGATGCTGCGCGAGGCTGGGCTTACGCCACTGGAAGTCATCCGCGCAGCGACAATTGATGGCGCTCAGGAAATCTACGATTCCAAAGGCGAAATTGCTCCGATGGGCTCCATCAAAGTCGGCCAGCTCGCCGACCTGGTGATTGTGCCCGAAAATCCGCTCGCCAACCTCAAGGTTCTCTATGGAACAGGCCACACCCGTCTGAACCGCGAGACGAACAGCCTCGAAACCGTAGGCGGCGTTCGCTGGACGATCAAAGACGGTATTGTGTTTGACGCACCCAAGCTGCTCGCGGATGTTGCGCAAATGGTTGAAGAACAGAAAGCCGCGCAGCAATAGGCGCCGGAAAGCACAAGCAGCCTTGCAGGCACCACCGCCCTCGCCTACTTGGCGCGGCCTATGGCGCAACCACCAATCCTCAGCCTCGAAGGGCTCGGCCTGCAACAAGGCGGTCGCTGGCTGTTTGGCGGGCCACATCCCGGAGAAGGTGCAGAGCCGATTGATCTTCACGTGCTTCCCGGTGACCGGCTTGCGCTGATCGGGCGCAACGGTGCAGGCAAGACGACGCTGTTGAAGATCGTCGATGACCAGATCGAAATGGATCGGGGTATCCGGCGAGTAAAGCCAGGAGCGCGGGTCGTCTTTCTTGAACAGGACCCGGACCTCAGCGGGTTCAAAACGTTGATGGATTTCGCCCTTTCCGGCGATGATGCGCCTGCTGAGCATGAAGTGGACAGCATCGCAGGCCAACTCGGCATCGAAATGGACCGCGAAACCAGCACGGCCAGCGGCGGCGAGAAACGGCGTGCAGCAATTGCCCGTGCTCTTGCCCAAGATCCTGATTTGCTCCTGCTTGACGAGCCGACCAACCATCTCGATCTCGGCGCGATTGACTGGCTTGAAGACTGGCTGACCCGGTACAAGGGCGCGTTCATCACGATCAGCCACGACCGGACATTCCTGAAACGCCTTACCAGAGCGACGCTTTGGCTCGATCGGGGGACGATGCGCCGTAAGGAAGTCGGCTTTGGCGGATATGAAGCTTGGGAAGAGCAGGTATACGCAGAGGAGGCGCGCGCGGCTGAAAAGCTGGACGCGAAACTGAAGCTGGAGGCCCATTGGCTTGAGCGCGGCGTCACGGCGCGGCGCAAGCGCAACCAAGGGCGGCTCGAAAAGCTCGGGCAGATGCGCGCGGCCCGCGCAGCGATGATCACCGATAGCGGTTCGGCCAAGCTCAAGCTTGCGAATGATGAGGACTTCAAATCGAAATCCGTCATCGTCGCTGAAGGCATCACCAAAAGCTTTGATGGCCGCGCGATCATCAAACCTTTCACTCTGCGGATCCAGAATGGCGACCGCATCGGCATCGTCGGCGGCAATGGCGCTGGCAAAACGACGCTGCTCAAAATGCTCACCGGCGAACTGGAGCCGGACAGCGGGAAAATCACCCGCGCAAGCACGCTAAGCGGTGTCATGATCGACCAACAGCGCAAGCTGCTGGAGCCGACGGCAAGTGTGCGCGATATCCTTGCCGAAGGCGGCGACTGGATCGATGTACGCGGCGCGCGCAAACATGTTCAGGCATATCTCAAAGACTTTCTGTTCGACCCGAAAATCGTCGACACCAAGGTCGGAATCCTTTCCGGCGGTGAGCGTTCGCGCCTTCTTCTCGCCCGCGAATTTGCGCGCACAGCCAACTTGCTGGTGCTCGATGAACCGACCAACGATCTCGACCTCGAAACGCTCGACCTCCTGCAAGAAGTGATCGCCGATTTCGACGGCACCGTTCTGATCGTCAGCCACGATCGCGACTTCCTTGATCGCACCGTCACCGTCACTCTCGGCCTCGACGGATCGGGCAGCGTCGATATCGTTGCGGGCGGTTACGAGGATTGGGAGGCCAAACGATCCCGCCGCTTTGTCGGCAAATCCAAACCGAGCAAACCCGCGCCCTCACCCACCCCCGCTTCCTCGGCCCCGAAATCCACCAAGATTTCGTACAAGGATCAGCGTGACTACGAGATTCTGCCACAGCGGATCGAAGAGCTTGAAACCGCTATCGCAAAGGGTGAGGAAATCCTCGCTGACCCTGATCTTTACACCTCCGATCCAAAGCGGTTTGCGACCATTTCCAAAGGCATCGAAAACGCCCGAGCGGAAAAGGACGCCGCCGAAGAACGCTGGCTGGCCATCGCCGAACAGATCGAAGGATGACCGACGCGCAGGCCGTTCAGCTCCATTCGGAGATCGCCGCTTGCACCATTTGCGCAGAGCATCTGCCGCTTGGTCCTCGTCCGGTTGTCCAATTCTCGCCAAACTCGCGCATTTTGATCATCGGTCAGGCCCCCGGCACCAAGGTCCATGCCAGCGGCACTCCGTGGGATGATGACAGCGGAGACCGCCTTCGCGACTGGCTCGGTCTCGACAAAGCTGCATTCTATAATCCTGACAACGTCGCCCTGATGCCGATGGGGTTTTGCTACCCGGGCAAAGCCAAAGGCGGCGATGCACCGCCGCGAAAGGAATGCGCGCCTGAGTGGCATCAACGCGTTATGGACTGCCTTCCGAAAGACCGCCTCACGCTACTCGTTGGCTCTTATGCCCAGGCGCATTACCTACCGGAAAACCGCAAAGTCTCTTTGACCGAACGAGTCCGCAACCATCGCGAGTTTGCGCCCATAATCCCGCTGCCGCATCCCGCATGGCGGGTGCGAATGTGGATGGGGAAAAATCCATGGTTTGAAAGCGAGCTTTTGCCCACACTCAAAACCCGCGTCGCTACCCAACTTAGCCATCAATAAGGTCTCGCATTTGCCATAATTCGAAGGCAGGTTGCAGCCTACCCAATCAAGGAGACCCTGCCATGACCGATACGACCCAAATTGCCCGCGAATTTGTCAAACTCCTTATCGAAGAAGATGACGCCGGCCTGCAAGAATACTGGTCCGATGATATCGTTAGCCTTGAGCCGCAAGAGGGCGAGATGGCCCGTGTGGAAGGGCGCGAGGCCTTGCTGGCGAAACACGCATGGTGGAACGAGAACGCCGAAATGCACTCGGTTTCAACCGACGGCCCCTATGTCTTCGGCGACCAATTCGCTGTCCGTTTCACAATGGATGTCACGATGTTTGGCGAACGCAGCCAGTCCAGCGAAGTCGGAATTTACACGCTGAAAGACGGCAAGATCGTGGAAGAGCGCTTCCTCTACGCCGCCGAAGAATAAGCCAGAGGGACACGTGCGAAACGGGTGACACATTCTCCAACATGTCACCCGTGTCCTACAGGCTGTAAGCCCCAGAATGCCGCGCTTTCTGCGCTGTAGGACACACATGACAACTGTCCAACTCGCTCACCCGATCCGGTAGAAGTTCGCAACACGCTCCAACGCCAGTTTCAGCACCAATTTGCCGCTGCGCGCTGGCCAGCCCAGCGCCTTTTCCGCATCGGGCAGACCGTCTCCCGCGCACACCACGCGCCATAGGACATCTTCCAATCCGCTCCCCGCTTCGGCCAGCGCAGCGTCGAAGCGGGATTTCGCCGCTATTTGCTTTTCTGTCGCGGACAATCCCTGATCGCCGGTGGTTTTGACCCGCACCGGATCCCAGCGCATGGTGACATTCGGTGATAGCTGCGCCCGCTCATAATCGCGCCGCAAGGCCTCACCCGCCTCGAACAACCGGGTTTCAAGGTGCCCGCGGGAATGGAGCCAAGCAATCGGGCTTTCGCCCACATTCATTGTTACCGTGCGGCGCTTTCCTTTGGCCGCCCCCGCCCTCTTGGGGCCTTCGCTTGTCAGCTCTCGCTCCACCAATTTACGCATATCACTTACTCCATTTGAACCGAATAGGTGATAATGGACTTGCATTGCATCCACATCTGTAGGAAAGTCGCAAATCACCAAATTGGTTTTTCTAGTCACGGAGCAAGCCATTGATTAACCGAATCCGCGATATACGAAAGGCGAAGGGGCTGACGATGGCAGAGCTGGCCGAGGCTTGCGAGCCGGCGACGACCGCTCAGACTATCGGTCGACTTGAAACGGGGATGCGGAACCTTTCAATCAAATGGATGGACCGCATTGCGGCCGCGCTCGGCGTTGATCCGGAAAATCTGGTACGCTCTGACCAAGCACCGCAGCCGCAGGTTGTGGCACAGCTAACCGGTAGCGGAGCACAGGCGCTGGACACACCGCGTGAAGCGGTGCTGCCGACCGATCTTGCAAGCCAGGGCGATCAAAGACCGCTGATTGTTCTGAAGGTCGAGGAAAGCACGGGCGAGTTTCGCCCCGGTGATCTGATCTGGCTGAGTCAGCTTGATCCGGAGGATGCAGGCCAAGCGATCAACCGTGATTGTCTTATCCCGCGTCCCGGCGGGCGGTTTGCATTCGGGCGGCTGATCGACCGCAGAGGCACTCTTGTCGGATTGTTGCCGCCGGGCGCTGGGCAAAAACAACAGGTGGTGGATAATCCCCCCTGGATCGCGATGGCCGTGATGCTCGTGCGCCCGCTTTAACCGTGTTTGTTTCACGCATCTTACCAGCTGACGCGCGATCCTGATCGTGAACGCACAAGGAGATCATTTGAAGCACATCCTTTCCATAAGCACGCTGTATCCCAACGCCCCCAATCCGCGTTTCGGGACTTTTGTTGCGCGCTCATTGGAAGGGCTGGCCCAGCGCGGCGACTGGCGCGTGACCGTAGTGAATCCGATTGGATTGCCGCCGGTTGTATTCGGGCGATATCAGTCGCTTGCCGATCTTGATCCCCTTTCGATCGAGGAAGGCATTCCTGTTCATCGCCCCCGATTTACCCTGATCCCGAAAGTTGGCGCGCGTCGTAATGCTGCGACCATCGCAAAGGCTATTTTGCCAGCCATTCGGGCCATCCATGCCGAGCAGCCAATCGATTTAATTGATGCGCAGTTCTTCTTTCCCGATGGACCGGCAGCCGCAATCGTGGCCAAGGAAATGAGCCTGCCGCTCTCGATTAAGGCGCGCGGAAGCGACATCACCTATTGGGGTCAGCAAGACGCCATTCTGGAGCAGATGAAGGATGCTGCAGAGCAAGCGACCGGCCTGCTGGCTGTTAGCGAAGCATTGAAGCGCGAGATGATTTCTCTCGGGATGCCGGGCGATAAAATCACGGTGCATTACACCGGGCTGGACAGAAACCGTTTCCGTCCGCTCGATCACACACAATTGCGCAGTCAGGTCGGGCAGGAGCTCGGCTTTGATCTGCCTGACACTGTGCCCATGCTCGCCTGTGTCGGCGCACTTACGGGGCGAAAGGGGCAAGACCGGATCATCGCTGCCCTCCCCTCAATTGAGGGCGCCAGGCTCGTGATTGTTGGCAAGGGAGAGGATGAGGCGAAATGCCGCGAATTGACGCGCAGCGTTGGCGTTACGGATCGAGTGCATTTCACCGGATCGATCGACCATGATCTGTTGCCGCTGATCCTTTCGGCAGCCGATGTCATGGTCCTGCCGACCGAGAACGAAGGCCTGGCAAACGCTTGGGTCGAGGCGCTCGCCTGCGGAACGCCTGTGGTCACGACAGATGTAGGCGGTGCGCGCGAGTTGATCGTCAATGACACTGCAGGTCGGTTGCTAACTGAGCGCACGCCGGAAGCCGTTGCCGAAGCGGTCAATGCTGTGCTGAACGCGCCGCCAGACCCGCAAGAGGTTGCGGATCTGGTCGAGCACTTCAGTTGGGAAAGCCACGCAGAGCGGCTGTCCGATTATTCGATGGGGCTGGCCGGACGCGCCTGACCTTCGCCGCGCGCTTTGCGTTCCTGAATGTCAGCCTCGGTTTCCTGCGGGACGAAACTGTCCGAATTCACACCCAGCCAGATCAGGATCGGCGCAGCGAGATAAACGCTGGAATAGGTACCGACGAACAGTCCGACGGTGATCGCGAAAACAAGACCAAACAGGCTTGCCGGACCGAACAGCAGCAGCGGCAGAAGCGCGACGAGCAGAGTCAACGACGTCATAACTGTACGGGCCAGAGTTTCGTTGACCGACAGATCGAGCAGCTCGGGCAGCGGCATCTTGCGGAACTTCTTCAAGTTCTCACGAATGCGGTCGTACACGACGATCGTATCGTTCAGCGAGTAACCGATAATGGCCAGAATAGCCGCGATGATCTGCAGGCTGAATTCCAATTGGAAAACCGCAAACAAGCCAAGGGTGAGCGAAACATCGTGGAACAGCGCAAACAACGCGCCGACGCCGAACTGCCATTCGAACCGGATCCAGATATACATCGCGACGCCGATCATGGCGAGCGCGAGGGCAAGAGCGGCGCTTGAACGGAACTCTTCGGCGACTTTACCCGATACGGTGTTGTTGCCGTCCGTCCGGACGTTTTCATACTGGCTATCGATCAGAGCGATGACTTCGTTTCCGATTTCGGTCGCAGCACCGGGGGTGGATTCGACGTCTTCGGGCAGCGGAACACGAATGGACACAATGTTCGGCGCGCCAAATTCCTGGACGACAGGCGTACCGTAACCGAGCCCGGCCACCTTCTCGCGCAGATCGGCAACGGGTGCTTGGTCGATCCCTTCAAAGGTCAGTTGAACTTCTTGGCCACCAGCGAAGTCGACGCCGTAGTTCAGACCCTGTGTCATAACAGCGGTCCAGCTCGCCACAATCAGCAACATGCTGATGGCAAAGAACGGTACGCGCAGTTTCAGGAACTTGATGTTCGTGTCAGCGGGGACGAGTTTGAGCAGTTTCATGGTCGTGTCCCTCCTCAAACGTTGATGTCGTTAGGGCGATTTTTCCGCAGCCATCCGGCGACCCACATGCGGGTCAACGGAAGCGCGGTGAAAACGCTGGTGAACAGGCCGATGATCAGAACCACGGCAAAGCCGCGGATCGGACCGGACCCGAAAAAGCCGAGCAAACAGGCCGAAATGAAGTTCGTGATGTTTGCATCGTAAATTGCGCGGCTGGCCTCTTTGTAGCCATTTTCGACCGCAGCGATCACGCGCCGGCCTCGCTTACGCTCTTCGCGGATGCGTTCATTGATCAGCACGTTGGCATCCACCGCCGCACCGATTGTCAGAACGAAACCGGCAATGCCCGGCAGCGTTAGCGTGCTGTTCGCAAAGGCCATGATGCCGAGCAGCATGAGCACGTTGAACACCAGAGCGATGGTCGCATAGACGCCGAACCGGCCATAAGTTGCGATCATCAATACGATAACCGCGATGCTGCCGATCAACATGGCGAGAAGGCCGCGCTGGATCGAATCTGCACCGAGCTCGGCGCTGACGGTGCGCTCTTCGATCACTGTCAAAGGCACTGGAAGAGCACCCGAGCGCAGCGAGATCGCGAGGTTGTTTGCGCTGTCGGCATTAAAGCTGCCCGAAATCTGCGCCGAACCGCCACAAATAGGCTCATTGATGTTCGGCGCCGAAAGCACTTCTTCGTCCAAAATAATCGCAAATGGCTTGTTCACATTCTGACGCGTCAGAGTGCAGAAACGGGTGCCGCCTTGAACGTCGAATTGGATGTTGACGACATTCTCGTTGGTCTGCGGATCAACACCGGCGGTCGCGCCGGTCAAGCGGTCTCCGCGAATGCCGCCAAGACGCCGCACTGCGATTGACTGCCCTTCGAAATCGCTCCCTTCAGCGTAAGGGAAAATCTGGCTTCCCGGAGGCGCAATGCCCGCCTGCACGTTGGTTGGCAGCGCGTTTTGATCGACAAGTTTGAATTCAAGCTGCGCAGTCTGACCAAGCAGTTCTTTCAAAGCCTCAGGATCGTCCAGTCCCGGCACCTGTACAACGATGCGCGTTGCGCCTTGCCGAATGATTGTCGGCTCGCGAGTGCCCAGTTCATCGATACGGCGGCGGACGACTTCGGTCGCGCTTTCCATCGCATCATTCACGGCCGTTTCTGTGCCACTAGCCGTTGGTGCGAGCACCATGCGCTGGCCATCGACGACTTCCAGATCCCACTCACGCACAAGGTTTTGACCCTGCATCATCGGTTCCAGAATGCCTCGCGCACGATCAATATCGCTCGCGTCGCTTAGCATGAAAGACAATCTGCCGTCCGCCGTCGAAATATCGCCAATCCGAATACGCGGTTCGGCGTTGCGCATCGCCTGACGCACGGCCTCTTCCATGTTTTGCAGTCGCTGCGCAGCGACTTCTTCGGCCTCAGCCTCAAGCAGAAGGTGCGAACCGCCCGCGAGATCGAGCCCGAGATTGACAGTCGGTTCGGGCAGTGCGTCGGGCCAATCGGCTCCACCTGCATTGAACAGTGAAGGCAATGCCATCAGTGCCGCTGTGAGGGTGATACCCCACAGCATAATCTTCTTCCAAAGAGGGAAATCGAGCATTGCCGCGTGTTCTCAGTCTTGTTCTTAAAAAATCGCGATTAGTCGTTTGCGGCTTTGCCGCCCGGCGGGATGATGTCGCCGATTGTGTGCTTGACCGCTTTCACGCGGACGTCCTTTGCCAGATCGATTTCAACATAGGTGTCATCAACCTTGGCAACTTTGCCGACAAGACCGCCCGCTGTGACAACCTGATCGCCCTTTTTCAGGCCGCCAATCCGTTCCTGATGCTCTTTCTGCTTTTTCATCTGCGGACGGAAAATCAGAAACCAGAAAATGCCGAAAATGCCGATCCAAGGAAGCAGGCTCAAGATAAAGCCCATTGGACTTCCCGATCCTGATGCGGCCCCACCTGCTGCGGCGAAAATCTCAATCATGCCCTATCGAACCTTGCAATTACGGGACGCCAAAAGCGCCCAATTGATGTCTCAGTATTTGGGTCGGAATGAACACCGCGCGAATAACGCGCCCGTCCGGCCTCCCCTATTCCATGTAAGTGGGCGCGCGTAGCAGCATTGCAAGCGCCCCGCAATCAGCGGGCCAAACACCTTCGCCACCGCTGGTGGAAAACACAATACGCTTTCGATGCCAATGATGCTTGCATGGCCATGCCCCCCGCCCTATACGGCGCGCCTCCACTGGATACGGGAAGTAGCGCAGCCTGGTAGCGCATCACACTGGGGGTGTGGGGGTCGCAGGTTCGAATCCTGTCTTCCCGACCAGTGGAACATTCATCGGACAGAGACATACGTTCGCCGCAAGGTGATTGCCGCACGGCAATTTTTATTCAACTGCCCGCACGGAACTTGCGCAAGGGGCCTGCGTTGTCACGTCTGATGAAATACCGATACCTCCTTACCTCAACGGCAGCGATAGCATGTGTATCGGCGCCATTGGCGGCTGAGGACGAAGTGCGGGTAGATTCCGGAGCCGACAACAACGCTTCAATCGCGGCGCAGGAAGGGTCAGACGAAACCGAATCCGCCCGCACAAGACGCGTGTTCACGCCTGCAGATTTTGAACGCTTCGCGCCGCGCAACGCGCTCGACATGGCACAACAGATCCCCGGTTTTTCAATCCAGTCAGACGATGGTGGTCGCGGGCTTGGTCAGGCCAGCACCAATGTTATCATCAATGGGCAACGTATCTCGGGCAAATCAAACGGCCCTGTAGAAGCGTTGCGACGCATTCCGGTTGATGAGGTTGTCCGCCTCGAAATCGTTGACGGGGCCAGCCTCGAGATTGGCGGGCTTTCCGGTCAGGTCCTCAATGTCATCACAAATTCGACTGGCGGTGTGACCGGTCAATTCCGTTATTCCGCTGAATGGCGCAGTTTCGGCGTCCCCTTCCGTTGGGGAGATGGCCAGATCTCGCTCGCCGGTGGTGGCGAGAAAACCGAATGGACGCTCAGTTTTGAAAATGACGCCGGCCGGCGCGGAAATGAAGGCATCGAGCAGGTATTTAACGCCGCTGACATCCTGATCGACACACGGGACGAGCAATCAAAATTTGTTTTCGACAGGCCCAGTCTGTCTGGCTCCTTCGCCCGCACTGCCGAGAATGGCAATATTCTGAATTTGACGGGTAGCGTCGCGGCCAATCTGTTTGATCGAAGCGAGACATCAATCCGCACCGGGTCCATTTCACCGACGGATCGTTTTCGCCTGTTCACTTCGAAAGAAGACGAATTCAATTACGAATTTGGTGCCGATTACAGTTTTGACCTTGGCGGCGGCACTTTGAAAGTGATCGGTTATCGCCGGTTCGAAGACAGCCCGACAGCATCCGAAGTTACAACCACATTCGCGGATGGCACGCCGCCGGAAGGATCGCTGTTTATTCGCGATGCCGACGAAGCTGAAACGATCCTGCGCGGCGAATACAGTTTCGATGGATTGGGCGGCGATATCCAATTCGCGCTGGAAGGCGTGAAAAACTCGCTCGACATCGAATCCACACTGGAAGTGCGAGACGCAGCTGGTGTCTTGCAGCCCGAGGAATTCGACGGATCAAGTGCCAGCGTTGAAGAGGACCGCGCAGAGGGAAGCGTAACCTATGGCCGCGCGCTCGCCGAAAACCTTCAGATGCAGCTATCCGCTGGCGGCGAATATTCGACGATCAGCCAAAGCGGGCCGCTCGGTCAAACCCGTTCATTCTTCCGTCCCAAAGGCTTCGCCGCGCTTGATTGGAAAGCGAACGACACGCTCAATCTTTCGGGCCGCGTCGAACGGGTTGTTGGCCAACTTAATTTCTTTGACTTCATTGCATCGACTGACCTCAATCAAGACCGCGTGAATGTCACCAACGCCGATCTCGTCCCTCCGCAAAGCTGGCTTTTCGAGCTGGAGGCCACGCAAAGCCTTGGCGCTTTCGGCTCGATCAACCTGCGCGGTTTTTATGAGGATTTGAGCGATTTTGTAGACCAGATCCCGATTGATGGCGGCGGCGAGGCGCCCGGCAATATCGATGCAGCCACAATCAAAGGCGTCGAAGGGGAAGTCACATTCCTGTTCGATCCTGTTGGGGTGCGCGGGCTGAGAATAGATACTGAATTCAGGTTCGCAGATAGCGAAATCATAGATCCCCTCGTAGGCACGCCGCGGGACATCTCAGGGTTCCGCAACTTCTCGATTGACGTCGAAGCGCGCCAGGATTTCTTTGGATCGGACTGGGCGATTGGCGGTGCTTATCGCTATAGCGAAAACCGTCCGAATGTACGCCTTGGCGAAATTGCTTTGAGGGAGGAAACTCCGGGCTTCGCTCGCGTATTTGTAGAGCACAAAGATGTGCTCGGCATGACCGCGCGTTTTCGCGTTGGAAATCTGATCAACCAGAAAGACAATTTTGATCGCACAATTTTTACCGACCGGCTGAATGGCATCGTCGATCTGCGAGAAGAGCGCAGACGCGTCTTCGGCGTGATCTACTCCTTCGATATCGAGGGTTCGTTCTAGCGGTTGCGTAGCTTTCTTTGTCCGCCTAGTCGGTGGGGCAGAGGATGATTGATATGACCGACACCGCCCCCTCCCTTCCCCGTATGCGCTCGTGGCTTTTTGCGCCGGGTGATAGCGACAAGAAGATGGGAAAGGCGATTGCGAGTGAGGCAGACATTGCGCTGCTCGACCTCGAAGATTCTGTTACTCCCGAAAATAAAGCAGACGCGCGTCTGCGCGTGGCGACGGCGATTGCAGGCGCGCCGGATCGTTCGCGTGTCTGGGTTCGGGTCAACCCGCTTTCCGGCGATTGGACAGAAGCCGATCTGGACGCCGTCGTCGCGGCTGGTCCGGGCGGGATTTTCCTGCCCAAGGCCGAAGGCGGACACGATGTCGAACGCCTTGATGCGATGCTGTCTGCGCGCGAAGTTGCTGCCGGCTTAGATGATGGCGCGATCAGAATTGCCGCGTTGGTGACAGAAACCGCCGCCGCGATGTTCACCACCGGAACGTATGACAGCGCAATCGATGGCCAGCGGCGGCTAGTGGCGATGAGCTGGGGTGCGGAAGATTTGTCCAGCGAACTTGGCGCACGCGAACAGCGCGGCCCGGATGGCGAATACACCCATGTTTACGAGATGGCGCGCAGTCTGTGTTTGCTCGGCGCGGTGAAAGCAGGCGTCGCGCCGATAGAAACGGTCCAGCCAGAATTCCGTGATCTCGACAAACTCACCGCCCGTGCCCGCAGCGTCCGTGCGCAAGGCTTTCGCGGAATGTTGGCGATCCACCCGGCTCAGGTCGCCCCGATCAACGAAGCCTTCACGCCGAGCGCCGAGGAATTGGACCACGCCCGCGCGGTAATTCAGGCTTTTGCTGACAATCCCGGTGCTGGCACAGTTTCGATGGATGGAAATATGCTCGATCGCCCGCATTTGGTTCTTGCTCAGCGTCTGTTGGTTGAGGCGGGTGAACCCTAAAAGGTTATCTCATTTTCCTACACTAACCAATTTGGTTATCAACGTCGCGACTCATCCCAATTGGAGCGCGGCACATGGCTATTCTCGAATCCCTGATCGGCCCGATCACCTCAATCATCGACAAAATCATTCCCGACAAGGAAGCCCGCGCAAAAGCCAAGCTTGAGCTGATCAAGCTGGAAGGTACGCAGGACATGCGGATGATCGAGGCCCGCCTGCAAGCTATCGTCGCCGAGGCACAGTCAAATGACCCATGGACCAGCCGCGCCCGCCCCAGCTTTCTCTATGTGATGTACGCGATGATCCTGTGGGCACTCCCCATGGGCATCCTTGCCGCCTTCAATCCCGCCGCCGCAGGAGAAATTGCACGAGGTATGAACGCCTATCTCAATGGCTTGCCCGAACCGCTCTATGCACTGTTTGGCACAGGCTATCTCGGCTACACAGCGGCGCGTCAGTGGGGAAAGGTTAAGGGCGTGGATCGGTAGATTATTAGGAATCAGATTAGCAGTTTCGTAAGCGTATTGAGTTACTTTCTTGAGCAGAAAGCGCGTTATTCGACTATCCGGTTAGCCGCCTCGTTAACAGAAATACGAAAAGCATGATCCAGATTATCTACACAAGCATTGCGGCCGACGACCTCCCGCAAGGCGAAGTCTTTAACATCGTCTCGCATTCCGCGAGCAGGAATGCCGACCGTAACCTGACCGGATTCCTATGCTTTTCGAAGAATCGCTTTTTCCAGATTCTCGAAGGCGACCCGGGCACTGTTGATACCCTGATGGCGGTACTGAAAGACGATCCGCGCCACCATTCCGTAGAAATCCTCGACCGCAGCCCGATCAAGGATCGTGCGTTCCCCAAATGGTGGATGAAGCGGGTGCCCGCTGTCACGAACATCGCCGAACTTGAAGAGACCATTCCAAGTCTAAAAGACACATCGAGCAAGGCGACAAAAGCTTTACGCCAGTTTTTGACCGTCTGAGAGAAACTACCCCGGCGATGTAAAAGCGGGTTTCTAACTCTTCACGTTTTTCGCTTCACGGTCTAACCCGTGACGATGACCAACACAGTCTACGTCCTCAACGGCCCAAACCTGAACCTGCTCGGCCTGCGTGAGCCCGAGATTTACGGCTCGCAAACGCTCGATGATATTGCAAGCATGCTGGAAGATCGCGCTCGCGAGCTTGGCCTCACTATCGATATGCGCCAGACCAATCACGAAGGGATGCTGGTCGATTGGTTGCATGAAGCCCAAGCCGAAGGAGCGCGCGCTGTCTTGCTCAATGCAGCGGCCTACACCCACACCTCGATAGCGCTTCTTGACGCGATCAAGGCGATCAATACGCCTGTCGTCGAAGTGCATTTGTCCGATCCCAAAACACGCGAAGCCTTTCGGCACACCTCATTTGTGGGGATGGCCGCGGCCAAGACTGTCGAAGGGCATGGGGCGGATTCCTACCGCATCGCTCTCGAAGCCGTAGCGTCAGGCGACGTCTGAGAAACACTATTGAATCGACGAATTTCGCCAATTGCCACTTGCCAGCCGCAATTGGCGTGAATAGGCGAAGGTAAGGGTTACGGCCCAAAACTACACAAGGGGTATGCATGGCTACCAGTAAGCCGGCCGCCGGAAAAAAATCCGGCATGAATATTGATTCCGCTTTGGTTCGCGAACTTGCCGAACTGCTAAACGAGACGGGTCTCACCGAAATCGAAGTAGAGGACGATGATCGCAAGATCCGCGTTGCACGCGGCGGCGTGGTTGCCGCGCCTATGGCAGCGCCTGCGCCTGTCGCTCCAGCAGCGGCTCCTGCACCCGCAGCTGCGGCTCCCGCTCCGGAAGCTCCGGCCGCAGCGGACAATGCCGATGCGATGAAGTCACCGATGGTTGGAACAGTCTACCTCGCTCCCGAACCGGAAGCGCCAAACTTTGTGAAGGTTGGCGACAAGGTGAGCGAAGGCGACACGATCCTGATCGTCGAAGCGATGAAGGTGATGAACCCGATCACTGCCGACAAATCCGGCACGATCAAATCCATCCTGGTCGACAACGCGCAGCCGGTCGAATTTGACCAGCCGCTCGTGGTAATCGGCTGATCGGCGACACCATGAGCATTACCCGCATCCTGATTGCCAATCGCGGCGAAATCGCGCTGCGCATTCACCGTGCAGCCCACGAAATGGGGATCGAGACAGTTGCGGTGCACTCCACCGCAGACGCCGATGCCATGCATGTGCGCCTTGCCGATCACGCGGTCTGCATTGGCCCGCCATCGGCAACCGACAGCTATCTGAACCACGCGGCGATTATTTCCGCTGCCGAAGTCTCTGGCGCAGATGCGATCCACCCGGGCTATGGCTTTCTTTCCGAAAACGCGAAGTTCGCGGAAATCGTGGAAGCGCATGATCTGAAATGGATCGGGCCAAAGCCTGAGCATATCGTCACGATGGGCGATAAAGTTCAGGCAAAGAAGACTGCGGGCGACCTTGGTCTGCCGCTGGTTCCCGGTTCGGCTGGCGCGGTTTCCGACCCCGAAGAAGGGAAGAAAATCGCCGCCGAAATCGGCTATCCGGTGATCATCAAAGCTGCGAGCGGCGGCGGTGGGCGCGGGATGAAGGTCTGCGAAAGCGAAGACAAGCTCGCCAGCCTGATGCAGGCCGCCGGTAACGAGGCGAAATCAGCATTTGGCGATGCGACCGTTTATATCGAAAAATATCTCGGCAATCCGCGCCACATCGAATTTCAGGTGTTCGGCGACGGCAAAGGTAATGCGATCCATCTGGGTGAGCGCGATTGCTCGCTGCAACGTCGCCACCAGAAAGTTCTGGAAGAGGCCCCCTCCCCCGTCATCAGCCATGATGAACGGATGCGGATGGGCGAAGTCTGCTCCAAAGCGATGCGCGATATGGCCTATCGGGGCGCGGGCACGATTGAGTTTCTGTGGGAAAACGGTGAGTTCTACTTCATCGAAATGAACACCCGTCTTCAGGTTGAGCACCCTGTGACCGAAGCAATCACCGGCGTCGATCTGGTGCGCGAGCAAATCCGCGTTGCCGCTGGCAAACCGCTTTCGGTAAAGCAGGAAGAGCTTGAGTTTAATGGCCATGCCATCGAATGCCGCATCAACGCGGAAGACCCGTTCAACTTCACCCCTTCACCGGGCAAGGTGACGTATTACCACCCGGCTGGCGGCATGCATGTACGGGTCGATAGCGGGCTGTATGCAGGCTATTCAATCCCGCCATATTACGACAGCATGATCGCCAAACTGATCGTCTATGGGCGCAACCGCGAAGGATGCATCATGCGTCTGCGCCGCGCGCTCGAAGAGATGGTCGTCGAAGGTGTCAAAACGAACATCCCTCTGCATCAGGAATTGCTCCAGCAGAATGATGTGCTCCACGGCGACTATACGATCAAATGGCTTGAAGAGTGGCTGGAGACACGCGAGGGGTGAGCGCACGCAGAGCGTAAGTGCGCGGGACAATTTGCATAAGCCATTTTGAAATCACGAGATCGGTAGTACGCTGCTGTAATGGCAGATAATAATCGTCGGTATCAATCTCTCACCGGTCTGAGCAGCCTTTGGTGGCCAGCGGTGGTCATGGGCCTATTCACTTTGCTGGCGGTAGTGATGACCGCGATTGCCCCCTTTACTGTCGTTCTCGTCCTCCTTCTGACGGTTCCGCTCATTTTCGTGCGAGCTGGAGCCGCTGGGCGGACTACCATCGTCGCGGGATTTACCTTTCTCGCCGCGATCTTTTTCGGCATCCCGATGGTATCAAAGCTCATCGTGTATTCTGATCTCGGTAAATATGATCGCCCGTCGGTAACATTGGCCGAAAAGATAGAATGGAACGGCGACTTGCTGATCGCGACTGGCCCGCGCCAATTGGAGAGATTTTTGCTCGACGATGGCTTGGCGCCATCTGGCGTAACGCTGGATATGTTGCTTATCTATGGACAGACCAGTTCGGTTACGCTCGCGGAATACGAGCCAACCGATTTCGAGGCATTGAGCGCGGACATTGACGCTCGACATTACGGTGCAAAAACAACGTTTAGCGTTTCGCCTTCATCGGCTTGCCAAGATTTACTGCGGCGATACCGAGAGGGGTTCAATGGCCGAACAACTGCCAATCAAATTGCTCTGAAAGAATGGCGCTCGTGGCGCGCGGAACTGACGCAAAATTGCGTGATTCAGCAGGCAACTCCTACGGATTTTGCTTGGAAGATGCGTTTTGGCGGGTGGCGAAATGAAGCTGCCGCCGACATTGGCGATGCGCCGATCAACATATTCGGCTTCAGCCATGGTCCCGGCTATCGATCTTACAGACCATATCGGCCCGGCGTCTGGGTCAAATACGCAGAGATCGTCGGACCAGACGGATCCATAAAATTTCGAGCGTTTGGTCAGAATGCTTATGCACTGGCGGCACCACTGCAGCTAAATTCCAGTCATAATCTGACCGACGTTTCCTTTGCCCACACCCGCTTTTACCGCGGCTCCGGCATCAGCGAAGCCGAGTACAAGTTGTTGCCAGAAAGCCTGCGACGCGAACTCAGATCACTATTTTGGCATCGCTGAACAGCGTAAAATGCCTTCAGCGTCGTTACGACAAACCGCGCGGTTCGATTGCCTGGAAACTGCTCTAAAAGCAGGCTATTCGATCAATCGAATGTCATGCCCGCAGCCTCTGCTTCGGCAATGATCTCTGCGCTGGTCTTCATCGGGCTTTCTTGAACCAGATCGTACCAATCCGGTTTTTCATCGATGAAAATTTGATGCTTGATCGGAAGGCCTTTCGGCAGATCAAACAGTCCGGCCAGAAAGGTGCGGCCTCCGGTCGGCTTTAAATGGTACCAAAGGTTGCTGCCGCATTTCGAGCAAAAGGCTCGTTCGGCCCACTCGCTTGATTGGTACACCGAAACGGCCTCTTCCCCTTCAACAGTGAAGCCATCGCTTTCTATACCTGCGTACATTGATCCACCCCAGCGGGCGCACATTTCGCAGTGGCAGACGTCGATTTCCTTGTGAGCGCCCGTCAGGGTCAGCTTCACAGCACCGCACAGGCAGTACCCTTTGATAGGTTCATCGATGCGTTCGGCGTCGCTCATCGGAAGACTTTAAAGCGGGACACCCGGGACCTGTTTGGAGGTCCGGATCGTGAGGGATGTTTTCACGCTTTCGACATTAGGAGCCGGAGTCAGCTTGCCCGTCAGAAATTCCTGAAAACTCTGAAGGTCCTGGCTCACAATCTTGAGAATAAAATCGATCTCGCCATTGAGCATGTGGCACTCGCGAACCTCGGCAAGCGTCGCCATGTGATCTTCAAATTCGCGAAGGGCGCTTTCGGCCTGGCTTTTCAAGCTGACCATGGCGAAAACCGTGATCGCAAAGCCCAGCTTCGAAGGGTCCAGATCGGCGTGATAGCCGCGAATCACGCCGTCTTCCTCAAGCCCGCGAACGCGGCGAAGACACGGCGGTGCGGTCAGTCCGACACGCTGGGCCAATTCAACATTGGTCACGCGCCCTTCGGCCTGCAATTCAGATAGTAGGCGCTTGTCGATCTCGTCCAGATTGGCCATCGGCTGCAAACTCTCCGTTGCGTGCGCTGCCAGCATTGTGAAGGCAGCTAATGTAAGACTTCTCTCGCGAAACAACATGCACGCATCAATACGCGCATGGATAATATTATTAGGTTTGCCAGCAATTGTCCCGCTTTGCAACGCAGTGTGACTGTGCACCTGTAACATATGCGGCATGGTGTAATGGTCTAATCTGGATTCGGTGCGCCCGAAGCATTGCGTGCGGGTCCTGCCATAGGGAGCTTTGATGTTTTTTGATGACCGCCTTGCCACTGTGCTGCGCCAACGCGCCACGAGCGAGGCGGGCGCGCGCACGCAATTCAGGCAATTGCTCGACATCCTGGGCAATCGAAAGTTCGCACCGCAGGATGAACGCTCTGGAAGCCTGATCGCAGCTGCGTGGTTGCGGATGGATGCACTGGCCGAGGAATTGCCGCCGGCAGACCGCGCAGCAATGATACGTGAAACCGGCTGGCGCTTTCGCAGCCCCGATCTTGCCGCGCATCTCGCGGATCATGAACCAGAGGTCGCCTCCGCCGCCTTGAACCGTGCGCATTTATCAGCCGAAGATTGGGAGGCATTGATACCGCGTCTGCCAGTGCGAGCGCGCGGTTTCTTACGGCTAAGGCGTGATCTGCCTGTCGATACCGAAGCTTTGCTTGAGCGGCTGGGCGTGCATGATCGCGGATTGCCTTCGCCTCATGCTCGCCAAGAAGCACCTGAAGAACGGATACCTGCTGCGCCAGTCGAAGCGGCAGCTGAGCGGGAACAGTTCGAAGCGGAACCAGAAGCAACAAGCGATCAAATCGATCCCGTTGCCGAACTGCAAGACCCTTTCGATCCTGCTGACAGCGGCCGGAGCGAGATTTCTGCGCTGGTTGAGCGCATTGCCCAGTTCCGCAAGACACGCGATGTCGCGCCTAGCGATGTCGAGCGCTCGCCAAAACTCCCGCTAGGCCTAGAAGAGCGCACGGGGGCGGGCGACCGCCGGATCAGCGCCTTCGGCTTTTCTGCAGATGCGAATGGCAGGATCGATTGGGCCGAAACAGAAGCAGCTGCGATGGTAACGGGTGTGCGCCTGACCCGCCCTTCTGTTCTGGGCGGGCGCGACAACGAAAACGAAGTCGAGCGGGCATTCCACCGGCGTCTTCCAATCTCCCATTGCGAGTTCAGCTTGCGAGGAGCACCCGCAATCGAGGGTGACTGGATCGTCGATGCGCAGCCAAGCTTTACCGACGATGGAAGTTTTTCGGGCTATCTTGGGCGGTTCCGGCGACCTGCCAATGATGATCCGAACGCTCCCACGGCCGAAGCACGCGAAGCGGACCGGATTCGCCAATTGCTGCATGAGCTTCGTACTCCCGTTACCGCGGTCCAAGGCTATGCCGAGGTGATCCAACAGCAATTGTTTGGCCCCGCCCCGCACGATTACCGTGCCCTCGCCGCAGCAATCGCCGCTGACGCCGCGCGTATTCTATCGGGTTTTGAAGAGCTGGACCGGCTGGCGAAGCTGGAAACCGGGGCGATGACTATGGAGCCGGGCGAGGCAGACCTTTCTGCAATCGCCCATGCGACCAGCAATCAACTCGCTCAGGTGCTTGGCACCCGTATGGCAGGGATCGAGTTTGGCAAAGAGCCGGAAGGCCCCGTCTTCGTTGCGCTCGACAGCGAAGACGCAGAGGCACTTTTGTGGCGATTGATGGCAACGCTCGGCGGGAATTGCGCGTCGGGAGAGAATTTGGTTGCCTCCCTAGAAGCCGGTTTCACCGAAGCGCGCCTTACCTGCGATCTGCCGGCCCAACTTATGTCTGAGGAGGACGTGTTCGCCGCAGAGGCCAAGCCCGTTGGCGACACCATCAATGCTGGTCTGTTCGGCGCGGGGTTCTCCTTACGGCTGGCCCGCGCAGAAGCACGGGCAGCGGGCGGCGCGCTTTCGATCAAGGATGATACGGTGACACTCACCCTGCCGCTCTTGACCGCCCGACAGGCCCTGCCTAGCCAAACAGAGCGCGGGGAGCGGGACAACGTAGCCTGATCGGATCGCGCACTCAGATCAACGCGCTGTGCCCTGGCATGGCGATCAACGCCGGAAGCGTCTGACATGGCCCAAGGCTCTATGCTGACCCCTCCATTACCGAACGCTACCGCTGAGTTCGCGAGCGATTTCGGACAGCGCGTCTTGTTGACTGTCGATACAGAAGAAGAGTTTGATTGGAACGCACCATTCCGCCGCGATGGCTATGGTTTGGAGCATGTCGAAAAGCTCACACGGTTCCAGAGCTTTTGCGAAGAAATCGGGGCTCACCCAGTCTACCTTGTCGATTGGCCGATTACACAGAACAGCCGCGCGGTAGAGATTATCGGTGATGCGGTTCGAAGGGGAACTGCAGAGGTCGGCGTTCAGCTGCACCCATGGGTCAATCCTCCGTTTGACGAGGACGTCACGACGCGCAATTCCTTCGCCGGAAACCTTCCAACCGATTTGGAAGCCGCCAAATTCACGGGACTGCGGGATGCTATCGAATCCGCATTCGGCATCGCCCCGATTGTCTACCGCGCAGGCCGATACGGGCTCGGGCACGAAACTGCCGACCTTTTGAAGACATCCGGCATTTCGATCGATACTTCCGTGCGGTCTTTGTTCGATTACAGCGTGCAAGGCGGCCCGGATTACACCCACCATCCGCTCGTGCCCTATTGGGTCGATGAAGAGCGCACCTTGCTCGAATTGCCGGTGACGAGCGTCTATTGGGGCGTGCTGCGCCAGCTGGGAAAGCAGATACACCGTGCCCAGCGCCACGTACCGACGCTCTTTTCAGCATTTTCGCGGCTTAACCTGCTCGAACGTATTGCGCTGACACCGGAAGGGGTCACCGCTGAAGAAGCCCTTCGGGGAATCGACATTGCCCTCGACGATGGCCTGCCGCTTTTGGTGTTGAGTTTTCACAGCCCATCGCTCGCGGCGGGACACACGCCCTATTGCAACAGCGATGAAGATGTCGAACGCCTCTATGACTGGTTTCGGCAGGTTTACGCCTATCTGGCCCAAAGAGGTGTCGCCAGCGCCACTCTGAATGACGTTATTTCCTCAGTTAATCGCTAAAAATTCAAAAGAAGCGCGCTTCATGCTTGTATCCATCGAAAGGTGGCTGTAGGGGCCATCCTCGTTCGCGCAGCCGATACCCTATGGGCCTGTAGCTCAGTGGTTAGAGCTGGCCGCTCATAACGGCTAGGTCGCGGGTTCGAATCCTGCCGGGCCCACCAACCTTTACGGGCGGCGGACGAAGAGATGAATGTCGGGGAGTGGCGCAGCCAGGTAGCGCACCTGTTTTGGGTACAGGGGGTCGGAGGTTCGAATCCTCTCTCCCCGACCATCTCTTGAAATACAGCCGAAACTGCCGCTTATCTGCACAAAGCAAAGCGGCGATGTGAGGCCAAACCCATGATAACAATTCCCGGATTCCCTGACGCAGCTCCGATGGCGGGGCTCGCCGGAGGCATCCTGATTGGCATTGCAGCGGCGGTGATGCTGATCGGCGTCGGACGAATCGCCGGCGTTTCGGGAATTGCCGCAAGAGCATTTGGGCTCAGCGAAAGCTCCCTGCCGCGTTTCTCGGCATGGTCATTCCTGATAGGATTACCGCTCGGCGCATTTATCGTTTCGGCGCTCTCCGGCGATCCAGCGCCCGACTTCGCATCTCCAATCTATCTCGTGCTCGCAGGGCTAATCGTGGGCATCGGAACAAAGCTTGGCAGCGGCTGCACCAGTGGGCATGGCGTGTGCGGGATGAGCCGGTTTTCCCAACGCTCTATCGTCGCCACCATAACCTTCATGATCACCGGCTTTGCGACCGTAGCCATCATGAACGCTATCGGATTGGAGGTGCTGCCATGATTGGCCGTACACTGATCCCGATAGTTTCCGGCGCTGTATTCGGGGCCGGTCTCACAATCGGCGGAATGACTGATCCGGCAAGAGTGCGCGGATTTCTGGATATATTCGGAGATTGGGACCCGACGCTCGCATTTGTGATGGGCGGCGCGGTGATAACGATGGTTATCGCATGGCAAGCTCAAAGCCGTTTGGCCAAGCCCGTCTTCGCAGAGAATTTTGCCCTGCCAGATAGCAGCGATCTGACGCCGCGATTGATCGGTGGAGCGGCGCTGTTCGGGATCGGCTGGGCAATCGCCGGGCTCTGCCCCGGCCCCGGTCTGGCCGCACTGGCCATCGAACCAATGTCAGCAGCGATCTTTGTAGTCTCTATGTTGCTGGGAATGGCAGCAGTTCGGGCGTTTGAGCGCGCTTAAACGAAAGCTAGCTACTCGGCCGGCTGTGCCAGCCCCATATCGGCTTCGTTTTCCTGATCCCGGGCTTTCGCCGCTTTCGCCTCTGCACGGTCACGGCGGTGCAGCAGGAAGAACGTAAGCGCGGCCCCAACCAAAGGCAGATAGAAGTGCATCAATCGCCATGTGCTCATAGCAGGTACCAGCACACCCATCACTACAAACGGGGCAAATAGGAGCAGGAACGCCGCTTCCGCGCCTCCAGCGCCTCCGGGGGTGGGAACGATCGAACTGATCGTCTGGACAAGCCACTGCAAGAGCCAGAACAAAGCCGGCTGCCATTCAACGCCAAAGGCTGCCAGAACGAGGCCAGCAATCGAAAAACGAACCGCCCATTGCAATGCAGTCAGGCCCAAATTGATCAGAGCCAGTCCCTTGCCCTGACGGAACACGCTGGCCCAATCGCTCGCAATCTGGATGATGTGGATTTTTGCCCGGCGCAGAATTCGGAAAGACCAATCGCGCACGGTCGCTCCAAACGCTCCGGTTGCAATCAGTGTAAGCCCAGCCGCAATTGCCAGAACCACTCCGCCAACTATCCATAGAGCGGATTCAATCGTACCATTGAGCCGGGTAACAATTTCAGGATCAGATCCGACAACCCCCAACATCGCATATCCCGTGACGCCAAGGCATAGTGCGACCATTGAAAGCGTCATGAACGTATCTTCGGCAGCTTGAAAAGATATGAGGGTAATTGAGCGCCGTGAATCGACCCCTTCACCAAGCAAGAACAGAACCTTGATCGGCATTGCCCCGGTCGAAGATGGAGTGATCGAATTGGTCACCATCGTGCCGGTTATGACTTTCAACGCCTTCATGAACCCAAAATCAAGGTTCAGAAAACGCGCCCAGATAGCAAGCCGGATCGAGTTGGAGATCATCGGGACGAACACTAAAAGCGTGACAAGTCCAAGCAGGCCGGGTGCCACCAGCTTCTCGCTGAGATCAATACCGCCAAGCGCATAGATCAGCACCGCGACATTGCCGAGCGCAACCAGCGGCAGGATCGACAGTGCAATTGTCAGCGTACGGCGCGGCATATTGCGCCAATGGCTGACCATTGGATTCTCGTCAGAAACCGAGTTGTCGGGCGGAATATCCTGGCTCACGAGAAGCTCAATACCCGTTTCAGAGGTTCGGCAAAGGCCTTCTCACGGCGTGCGTCGCGTGCGTTCAACGCCTCGACGTATTCAACATTCATCAATTGCTCGAAAGTCTGCTGCCAGCGGTTGTGCGAATTGGCGAGCTCCACAGAGCGGCGGCGCATCGCAGAATAATCACCGCGCCACACTTTCGTGACATTGTTTGCCATTGCGATGAAATCGTCGACCGGTCCGAGCAAACCTGTTCCGTCTGGAACACGTTCGGGCATCGCTCCGCTTGCGACGCCGACCACGGGCAGTCCCGAAGCCTGCGCCTCGAGCACAGAGATGCCGAATGTCTCGTCCGCCATCCCGCTGACATAGATGTCGCAAGAAGCGAGCGCAGTCGCGAGGTCTTTGCGGTTGGTCACATAGCCTGGAAACGCAATCGGAAGTCCCTGAGACTGTTCGATCAGGCTTTCGCGCAGCTTGCCTTCGCCCAGAAGCACCATCCCCGCACCGAGCTCCGGTGGCAGGTTCTTGAACATATCGACCAGCGTGTAAGCGCGCTTTTCGTTATCGAGCCGTCCCGCATAGATCAGCAGTGGGCCGTCGCCTTCAGGCAGACCGACTTTGGTCCGGTAATTCGGATCGCGATGTTCGGTCGAAAATTGATCGATGTTTACACCCAGGCCCAACACGCCGGTGTTCTTCTGGCCAACTTTGTTGATCATACTCTCCGCTTCGCGGTTGAGCGCATAGACGCGGTCAAACCGGTTATACGTCATCCAAGCGTAGAAATAGCCGAGGTTCTTGAAGAATGTCGCCGGGTAGTGCCCGGACAAATCCTTCATCACGCGATAAATCTGAGAATTAGGAAAATCGGTTCTGTAGCCCGCAACAAGCGCGGTATCGGGGAAGCGCCAGCGGTGGCGGATCGCCAACCACGGAAGCACCCACGGGCACTGGCTTTCGATGATGTTCGGCTGGTATTCGCGCAAAAGCTCGAACACTTTGTCGTTGCGATTAATCCAGCGATAGTTCGGGCTGCCCCAAACTTGCGGCGCGCCGACTTCGGCAAAGATGGTCCGGCCTTCGACGGTAATCTTATCTTCGGCGCCCGGCACGATTTGCAGCAAGCGGTGCTCGGAATGCTCAAGGAAGTACTTGCGCTTCTCTTTGAGATAGGTCGAAATGCCGCCACCGCCGCTCGCAGACCAGCTTTGTGTCAGGTCACAAACCAGGGTGTTTTCAGGCAAAGCGGTGCTGTTACCGGAAGCGTTTGCCGGAGTAATTGCGGGACGGTTCGGCGTCATAAGCTACGTCCATCTGCTTTCTGCGAGTGCTTTAGAGACCACAGCACCTACGCTGCAAGGGGGGCGGTTGCTATTCATGCAACCGAATGCTCGCCTAGATAGGGGGCATTTGCGACACTTAAAGTCCCCTAATTGGGTCCCATTGTGAGCCCTCGCATGAACGCCAGCTTACTCTTTGCCTATTGTTCCATCGTCGCAGGCGCACTCGGATTCACACCGCCAGTAAGGATCGGACGGGGCTCATTTGCAAGGATGCCGACGACCTGCGTCCAGACCGCAACATTCTGGCGAAGCTGACTTTTATCGATTTTATCGAGCGTATCGTCCGGCGTGTGATGCAGATCGAAATAGCGTGTTCCGTCCTGCTGCAAATCGATGATCGCGCCTTTTTGATCGCGAACGATATTAAGGTCTGCCCCGCCGCTTGCACGGATCGTCGAATTTGCGACGCCGTATCGCGCAATAGACTTGGCAATTTTGATGTGGAGATCGGCGTTGGTCTCGCGGAAATTGCTTTCAAAACGCCAGATACGGTCTGCGCCGAAGTCACTTTCCAGACCGACCGCGATAGGTTCATTGATATGGGCTTCGCTGTAGGCCCGGCTGCCCCAGAGCCCGACTTCTTCAGCGCCTGCGAACAATACACGCACCGTCCGCAATGGTTGGCCAGGCTTGCTTACATTCAAAGCCGCCGCTGCGATGATGCCGCAGCCTGCGCCATCGTCAAACGCACCCGGTGCGTTCCACCAGCTATCGATGTGGCAAGCCAGAAGGACAGGCGGGAGAGCGGGATTGCTGCCCACGATCTCACCAACGACATTTCCGCTCATAGTCATGCCAAGGCGGCGCGGGTTGAGTTCCAAGTTCATCATCACAGGCGTATCGCCAGCGCGCTCAAAAATCCGTTCAAGGTTTTGTGCATCCGGAACGCTCATCGCGGCGGCCGGGATGGGATCGACGCCCTCCGGGAAGCGCGTGACGCCGGTATGGGGATTGCGATGCTCGTCGGTGCCAATCGATTTGATCACGATAGCCGCAGCGCCCTTCGATGCCGCAATACCCGGGCCGGCGAACCGGGCGCCGCCATAATAGCCATAATGCGAACCATCCATCGACACCCGCATTTCGTGGCTGATGTAAACGATCTTGCCATCGAGACTGCCCTCAGGCGCGGCGATCAGATCATCGAGAGTGGGAAAGAATACAAGCTCCGCCTCAAGCCCGCCTACCGGCGTTGCCGCGCTGTTGCCGAGCGGTTGGACAACAAGGTTCTGGACATATGGCGCAACCAGATTTGCACGGTGGATGTCACCGGGGACCCAAGTGTCCATTTCAAACGGCTCGTTCGCGACATTGGCAAAGCCGTTTGCCTTGAGCCAATCCATCGCCCAATTGCGAGCCCGGGCCTCTGCCTCTGTACCCGCTTGCCGGGGCCCTACTTCGGTTGTGATCCCTTCAACGAAATCCCAAGCAATCTCGTCATTCTCCAAAGCCGCATCAGCAACGGTGTCGAGGCCGATCGAAGCATCGGATTGAGCCAATGCAGGTGTGATGGAAAGCGAAAGTGCGCCAAGCGCGATTAGGGTCTTTTTCATGGACGCAATCGCTAATACGGCGACTGCGCGGTGTCCAGCGGACTATCCGTTCGATGCTGCGCGCTTCAGCGCAACCAGCTCGGCATTTTGATCCAGTGTTGCATCTTCTTGGGCCCGAGGCTCAGCTCTTTGGGCCTTAGGCTCATCACCGTTGCCCTGTGTCGCATGATCTTGAACCAGACGCTCTGCATTCTCGACACGGTTCCGACCGCTCGATTTCGCTAGGTAAAGCGACTCATCCGCCCGCGCGAACAGGCTTTCGTAATTCTCACCCTCGCGGGCTGTTGCCACGCCAAAGCTGGCAGTCAGGCGAATATCATCATTCAGGCCGGGATGTTTGAGATGAGCAAACGCTTGCCTGATCCGCTCAGCCAACCGTTCCGCAGGCAGGTTTTCGCAGTTCCAGACCGCGATACAGAATTCTTCGCCGCCGACCCGGCCAGGAACATCACAGCCGCGAACCATATCATTGATGATACGACCAAAGCCGGTGATCGCGAGATCACCTGCCTGATGCCCCCATATATCGTTGACCTGTTTGAAGTGATCGATGTCTGCAACGACCAGGCTGAGCGGGCGCCCTTCGGACTGCGCGCGCGGCAGCATAGTGAGCATGGATTGTTCAAACGAAGCACGGTTGTGCAGATTGGTCAGCGGATCCATCTTACTGTCTTCGCGAAGAGCAGAGGTCAATTCAAAGATAGTCGCGCCAAGCAGGATCATCGCCCCCATGATCGATTTGACGCCAAGCACCAGTCCGATCAGCGAATAATAGAGCGATTGCTGATACTCGCCAGCAGGAATTGTCGTTTCAAACATCACCGTCAGCGATGGGCGGATAAAGAAATCGGCGCCTGAAAAGGCAACCAAAAAGAGAATTGCGTAATCGCTGATATGGCGGCGCTGCGCGCTCAACAGCGTTGTCAGGCCAACCATATACATCGCGCCATAACCGATATTGACGAGAACGAGCGCCGGGCTCGCATTGTCGGTAAAGTTAAGCGCGAGCCCCAACACCAACGCGGTGATGCCATAAATAACCGCGATGGTCGGCAGATGCAGACGTTGCCCTACACGTTCGCACAGTGACCCCAGAAAGAACGTCACGCCGATTGTGTAAAAGAGCTGCGTTGTATGGAACGTGTAAAATGCATCGCCAGGAAGGAAATGGGTTACCAGAAATCCGGTCGCAAATGCGACATAGCCAAGCGCAAATCCGAGCACATGGCGCTTCATCTTGCCAAGCTTCCAGAACACCGCAAATGTCGCCGCAAACAGCAGCGCCATCATCGGCGTCAGTAGTCCAAGAATTTGCGTTTGCATCGACCCGTTCGGCTCCCTTGCTTGCGGGTTAAACCGATAAGGTTAACGCCGTCTTTAGGCGAAGCACGTGGAATGCATTTTTTTCAAGTGTCTTTTACAAATAATTGTCTCCGCGAACCCACCTTGCCCCGGCGCGCGCATGCCCCTATCTCACGCGGCAAGAATCCAATCAGATATTATCCGTACAAAGGACCCGCCCGATGGCCGCGCAATACGCCTATGTCATGAAGAACATGACCAAGACTTTCCCCGGTGCCCCAAAACCGGTGCTTTCGAACATCAACCTTCAATTTTACCAAGGCGCAAAGATCGGTATCGTTGGCCCTAACGGCGCGGGTAAATCGACCCTGATCAAGATCATGGCCGGCATCGATACCGACATTACTGGTGAAGCATGGCCGGGTGAAAACATCACCGTCGGTTACCTGCCGCAGGAACCGCAGCTTGATGAAAGCAAAACCGTCATCGAAAACGTGCGCGAAGGCGCTGGTGAAACCGCCGAAATGGTCGAACGCTTCAACGCGATTTCTGCCGAAATGGGCGATCCGGGCGATGACACCGATTTTGACGCGCTGATGGAAGAGATGGGCGTGCTCCAGGAGAAGATCGACGCAGTCGACGGTTGGACGCTCGACAACCAGCTTGAGATCGCGATGGAGGCGCTGCGCTGCCCGCCTTCCGATGCGCCTGTTACCAACCTTTCCGGCGGTGAGAAACGCCGTGTCGCCCTCACCCGCCTGCTGATCCAAAAGCCCTCAATCCTGCTGCTGGACGAGCCGACCAACCACCTCGACGCGGAATCGGTTGAGTGGCTGGAAAACCACCTGAAAGAATATGCTGGCGCCGTGCTGATGATCACGCACGATCGCTACTTCCTTGACAATGTGGTGGAATGGATCCTCGAGCTCGATCGCGGTTCCTACTATCCGTATGAGGGCAATTACTCGACTTATCTTGAGAAGAAAGCCAAGCGTCTGGCGCAGGAAAGCCGCGAGGAATCCGGGCGCCAGAAAGCGCTGTCGCGCGAGCTCGAATGGATCAAGCAAACGCCAGCTGCGCGCCAAACCAAGTCAAAGGCCCGCGTGCGCAAGTTTGAACAGCTTCAGGACGCGCAAGGCGACCGTAAGCCAGGCAAAGCGCAGATCGTTATTCAGGTGCCAGAGCGCCTCGGCGGTAAAGTGATCGAGGCCAAGGGCATCTCGAAAGCTTACGGCGACAAGCTGCTATTTGAAGACCTCTCCTTCATGCTGCCCCCCGGTGGCATTGTCGGCGTGATCGGGCCGAACGGCGCGGGTAAATCCACCCTGTTCCGCATGATCACAGGTCAGGAAACACCCGACAGCGGCACCATCGAAATCGGTGACACCGTGCATCTGGGCTATGTCGATCAGTCCCGCGATGACCTCGACCCGAAGAAAAACGTCTGGGAGGAAATCTCCGACGGGCTCGATTACATGCAGGTCAACGGCCACGACACATCGACCCGCGCCTATGTCGGCGCGTTCAACTTCAAAGGCGGAGACCAGCAGAAAGTTGTCGGCAAACTGTCCGGCGGTGAGCGTAACCGCGTCCACATGGCCAAAATGCTGAAACAAGGCGGCAACGTGCTTCTGCTCGATGAGCCGACCAACGATCTCGACGTGGAAACACTCGGCGCGCTGGAAGAAGCCATCGAAAACTTCGCAGGCTGCGCCGTGGTTATCTCGCACGACCGCTTCTTCCTAGATCGCCTTGCAACGCATATTCTCGCGTTCGAAGGCAACTCACACGTCGAATGGTTCGAGGGTAACTTTGAGGCTTACGAGGAAGACAAACGCCGCCGTCTTGGCGATGCGGCTGATCGGCCTACGAGGTTGGCGTATAAGAAACTGACTCGGTAAGCCGTGAGCTTTATCGAGCAATCTGAAAAACGCGGTGGGCTTGCTCGCCGCGTTTTTCTGTTTCTGGGGCTCGGCTTTCTAACGTTCTTGGTCGCAGGATTTTTCTGGGCCACCGCCACACCGGGAACATCTTGGGAAGAAGCCGTAGGCGATCCCGAGGATACAGAGCTTCCAGCACGTCTAGAAACGCATGTCCTACAGCTCGCCAACTCACCGCGCAGTTTGGCAAGCACAACAAGCATAATGCGCGCACAGGAATATATCGAATTCGAGCTTGCCTCGCTTGGGTATACAGTCGAGCGGCAGGGGGTTGTCCCGCCAGCAAACAACCTGATTGTGAAGGTTGAAGCGGTCGAACCAAACGTAAAAACGCTCGTGATCGGAGCTCACTATGACACCGTACCCGGGTCTCCGGGAGCGGATGACAATGCAAGCGGTGTTGCTGCTCTGCTCGAACTGGCGCGACTGTTAAAATCCAGCAAGGGAATGGCAAAAACGAATATCGAAATCGTGTTCTACGCCAACGAAGAACCACCGTACTTTAAGACCGCAGCCATGGGCAGCTATGTTCACGCGCAATCGATTGAAAATCGCGAAAGTATTGAGGGTATGATGTCCTTAGAGACGATGGGCTATTTCTCGGACGAACCGGATAGCCAGAATTATCCGTTTCCGCTCTCACTACGATATCCGAGTACCGGAAATTTCATTGCCTTTGCGGGTGACACCTCCTCGCGCGAATTTCTGAGGCAAATGGTGGGAGAATTCCGCGACCATGCCAAAATTCCGTCAGTGGGCGGAACCGTTCCTTCGGTCGTGCAAGGCATCGATTGGTCAGACCACTGGGCTTACTCAGAAGCGGGGATTCCCGCATTCATGGTGACCGACACTGCGATCTTCAGAAACCCGCATTACCACCGCGAAAGCGATGTGCCCGAGACGCTCGACTATGATCGTTTGGCACTGGTTGTTGAAGGCCTTGGGAAGGTTTTGGTTTTGAAATAACAATCTGTTTTCAATTTGAGTTTTTACAAACTGTGATGGCATGTAGAAGTAGGACCATGAAACACCTCACCCTCCTCACAACCCTCGCCCTCCTCGCCTCCCCCGTCACTGCGCAAGACGAGCTGGGCGACTTCCTTGAAGCGACCGAGGCGGAGACTGTGTCCGCAGAGGCTCCGGCACCCGCCGGGCCCAAAATCTATTCTCCCAAAGAGCTGAAAGAAGCAGGCGGCACTCAGCCGGAAATTACAGGTTTTCCCGAAGAAGTGCCCGGCCTCAAGGAAGTGCAGGCAACTGGTGCGCAGGGCGAGCCGATGTACCAGTTTGTTGTGCGCGCGGATGGCTCGATCACAGATGTCGAGGCCGTGCGATCAACCGGCTCTGACGAGCTCGATGCTGTTGGTGCCGCCTATATCGAAACGTTTGAAGCCAAAGTCGGGCGCGATGCCGATGGCAATCCTATCGACGTTCGCGTCAATCTGCCGCTCAGTCTTTGGATTGATACGCTTGCTAAGGGTTCGCTTGGCCAGAAAACATGCGGAGCTTTCGTTACCGAAGCCGACTGGCACCTGGTGACCTTCCCGGATTCCGCGATCAATAAAATGCGGATATGGAACCTTTCAACCGGAACATTACTTTTGGCCAGTCCGGATGGCTTCAAAGGCAAAAGGCTGGACGCGCAAACAGTTTATGACATCTGCAGAGCCGAACCGGATCGAATTTTCTTCCGTGTTTTTGCTGGCTTAGAAAGACCCTAGGGAAGTTCGTGACGCTCTGGCATTTCGCAATTTGATCCGTTAAGTTCGGGAAAAGAACAGATCAGGAGGCCTGGCATGAACAACGCCACTCGCAACACCATTCTCATCGCAGCTGCAATTGTCGTCGGGCTGGTGCTGGGCTTTCAATTCCCGATGCTCGGATTGTTGCTGATCATCCCGGTGATTGCATTCGTCGCAATCGTCTTCCTGCGCAATAAGGGCGGAGCCGATGCAGACGAAAGCCTTGCCGCGGAAGCGCGCAAGTTCACGGCCAGCGAAGGCAAAGCGGCGATTTATGTGATGCGCAAAGGCTTTGTCGCGGGGCAGCAAGGCATGAATGTCACCATAGACGGCGGTCAGACCACGCAATTCCGCACGGGCCGCTTTGCAAAGGCTGAAGTCGAACCGGGCGAACACACGATCACCGCGCAAATGGCGAGCCAGACCAAAGGCACCGCCGCGACGCACACCGTTTCATTGGCAGCAGGGGAATGTGTGTTGCTTGATGTCAAACTGAGCGTCGGCGCATTGCAGGGATCATTGTCTTACGAAGAAACGCGCAATACTGCCGAAGCGCGAGGCAAATTGGCGGGCCTGAAACTGGTGCTTTGGTCAGAGCCAGAGGCGTAATTGCCAGTCTGCTCGCCTTATGGCGAGACCCAGCGCCCTGCCCAATCATCGCCATCGCGCGTAAACTGAGCCCGGATATGGCCGGTATGCGCCAGATAGAACCAATCAATCTCGTCCAGCTCGATCAGCAATACGGAGAAATTCGGTCGGCCTGCGATAACCTGCTCGTCAGTCGGTTCGACACCTTCAAACTCAGGCGGCAGACCTGATGTCGGCGTGTCTGATGCACTGCCCGGACCATCCCCGAGATAACACCGCCGTGCAAAATTGTTGCTCGCATCCCATGCAGCTTGTGTCACTGGCGCATCGCGCAGGATCTTGCCGCGTCCTTTAACCCGGATCTGCACCTTTTCCGGTTGATCATAGAACAGCACCGCCATGCGCGGATCGGCGTCAATCGTCGCAACCTTGGGCGCGCGGGTGTCCGTATGAAACCTGAGGGTGAAGGCCTGCGGATCGAACTCACGCAGCACCATAACGCGCGCATCGACATCGGCGGTTACCACCGTGGGCACGTGCATAGGCGTCTTGCGATCTTTGCCTGCACGTATCAGGCGATAGGTCATGTCCTCACGGACAGTGTCTAGATTATCGAACATCTCGGTCGCGCTTGTGATTGATTCATACCCTCCGTCAAGTCATTCATAAAACAAGCCCTCAACATTAACGTAAGCCTAAACGAGTGGTTAAGGATCGGGTCATGGACTCGGCGGTAGAACCCAATGTATCGAAACGTATCAATAATGCCGTAAGTGGTGGGGCGGCGACACTGGAGGCACTTATGAATTTATCCCTATTGATGAAGGGTAGTGCGCTGTCCGCTCTCGCTTTTGCGCTGGCGTTTGTCGCACCTCCCGAAGAAGCACATGCTGCGACCGGAGCGGTCGAAGCGGGTGCCGAATTTGAATCCGAACAGCCCGACACTCGCCGGGAACGACGCGCTAACCGCCGCGGCGAGCGTCGCCAGACGCGTCAGAACAATCGCGGCCAGCGCACGCAGGCCCGTCAGGAACGACGCGCCGAGCGTCCTGCTGCAAGGCAGAGCAACCGCGCTGAGCGACGGCAGGACCGTCAGGTCAATCGCAGCGAACGCCGCGCAAACCGTCAGGACAACCGCGCAGAACGCCGCAGTTCGCGCCAGAATTCGCAGTCTGAGCGTCGCAATACGCGCCGCGTTGACGAGCGGACTGTAGAGCGGCGTGACGCTCAGCGCCGGACTCAGCAGTTCGAACGTCGCGGCGAGCGCGTAAACAACCGTGCCGAACGCCGTGGTAACCGCGCTGAGAACCGGGCTGACCGCCGTGACAATCGTGCGAACAATCGGGCCGAACGTCGCGGAAACCGGTTCGAAAACCGCGCGGACCGTCGCAACAACCGCGTAGAACGTCGTGGTGATCGGTTCGAAAGCCGCGGTGACAACCGGGTTAACCGCCGCAGCGATAGGCGCGCAAACAATGGGCGCCGCGATGGTTTCCGTGACGGAGTGCGTTCAGAACGCCGTGCAGACCGCAGAGCAGAGCGCCGCGCAGATCGTCGCCGGGATATCCGCCGCGATCAGCGCAACAGCTACCGCAATGGCTATCGCAACGGACAGCGTCAGGCGCGCCGTGATCATCGCCGGTGGAACCGCACTTGGCGCAACAATCACCGGTATAACTGGAACAACTACCGGTATTCCAACCGGAGCATTTTCCGCCTCGGCCGGTATTATTCGCCATATCGTTCGCACCGTTACAGCCGCTTGAGAATCGGGTTCCACCTCGACAGCCTGTTCTTCAGCTCGCGCTATTACATCAATGACCCATGGCAGTATCGTCTGCCAGCGGTCTACGGTCCATATCGCTGGGTCCGGTATTATGACGACGTAGTGCTCGTCGATATTTACACCGGCGAAGTGGTCGATGTGATCCACGATTTCTTCTGGTAAATTCCGACAAGGGAATAGCCAGAGGCACAAACTGCCCCCGCCCGAGCAATCTGGCGGGGGTTTTTTGTTTGCCTGCCAAAGTGTTTGCACCAACCGAGCGACTTGGTAAGCAGCGCCCATGACGAAGACGGAAACTATCCCTGATCAGGCCGGCCTAAAGCGCTTTGGCAAAAGCGTGCGAGAGCGGTTGGAGGCTGATCCCGGCGTGTACCAGATCCCCACCGATATGGCGGATATGTACGCGGTCGGTGATTTCCTGACGGCGGCAGAATGTGAGCGTTTGTGCCTGATGATTGATGAGATAGCGAAGCCATCTTCGCTGCATGAAATCGGTTATGAAAGCGGTTTTCGCACCTCCTATTCCGGCGATCTTGATCCGGGCGACAGTTTCGTGATGGGCATTTCGCGCCGCATCGATGACTTGCTCGGCGTGCCATCGAAAATCGGCGAAGCGGTTCAGGGTCAGCGCTATCTTCCCGGACAACAATTCAAACCGCATAATGACTGGTTCTACACCACCGAAAAATACTGGGAGCTGGAGAAGAAACGCGGCGGTCAACGCAGTTGGACCGCCATGGTTTACCTGAACGAAGTTGAAGCAGGCGGCGGCACACACTTCACCGATATCGGCATCAATATAGAGCCCAAACCCGGCGTATTGCTGGCATGGAACAACGCGACCCATGACGGCATCCCGAACCAAAACACAATGCACGCTGGCACCCCCGTATTGGCGGGGAGCAAGTACATCATCACCAAATGGTATCGCACGCGAACGTGGAAGTAGGAAAGTTGGGAGTAAACCCAGCTTCCAAAATCAACCTCGAGCCAGGGCCTCTGCGATCAGCTTGCGGCTGTTTTCGACACCGTACAGCGCGATAAAGCTGCCTATGCGCGGCCCCTGCTCGCTGCCGAGCAACGTCTCGTAAAGCGCACGGAACCAGTCGCGCAGGTTCTCAAAACCGAACTCCTCGCGCTTACCGATCTCGTAAACCGCCGTTTGCAGGGTCTCGGCGTCCGCATCACCTGCTGCGTTCGCCAGCGCCTCATCGAGCGCACGCAGCGCCGCCGCCTCGTTGTCCGAAGGCGCGCGCTTGTTCAGCGTCGGCACGATAAAGTCGCGTGTGTAAGCAACGGCTGCATCAATCATTGCGTCAACGGATGCATCATTGACCGGCTCACCCAGATAGCTGGTGAGATATTCGGAGACGTTTTCCGCAGTCGCTTCCGCGCCCAAAACACTGGCGAGGTTGAGCAGCAGCCCGAATGAAACCGGCACAGTATCGCCTGCCCCCGGTGCTTCGGGTGATGTCATCGTCTCGTTGGCGCGCAGCAAATGCCACGCCGGATTGCCCAGCTGCTTGTCGAGCGGCTGATCGGTCAGCCGCTCCCGGAACTGCCAGTAATCGTCGACCGCGCGCGGGATCACGCCGGTGTGAAGCTGTTTTGCGCTTTTCGGGTTCGGGAAGATGTAAAAGCCAAGGCTTTCCTGCGTTCCGTACTTCAGCCACTGCTCAATCGTCAGGCCATTGCCTTTCGATTTCGAGATTTTCTCGCCCTTCTCATCAAGGAACAGCTCGTAAATCAGACCCTCTGGTTTGTTTCCACCGAGCACCCGCGCAATCTTGCCCGATTGCACGCCAGTGTCGGTCAAATCCTTGCCGTACATCTCGTAATCGACGCCCAGCGCGACCCAGCGCATGGCGAAATCGACCTTCCATTGCAGCTTGGCTTTGCCGCCCAGCGCGCTTTGTTCGACCACGCTGCCATCTTCATCGGTAAAGCGGATCAGGCCCGCCTCGGCATCGACGATTTCGACGGGCACCTGCAGCACGACACCTGTCGTCGGGCTGATCGGCATGATCGGTGAATATGTCGCCGCGCGCTCTGCTCGCAATGTCGGCAGCATGATGTCGAGAATGTCTTGGTTGTGCGCGAGGACATTCTTCAGAGCGTCGTCAAATGCGCCGGAATTGTAACGATCCGAAGACGCGACGAATTCATAGTCAAATCCGAACCGGTCGAGAAATTCGCGCAGCATCGCGTTGTTGTGATGCGCGAAGCTTTCGTACTTCTCAAATGGATCGGGGATCTGCGACAGCGGCTTACCAAGGTTTTCGGTCAGCATCGCCTGATTGGGCAGGTTGTCCGGCACTTTGCGCAGGCCGTCCATATCATCGCTGAACGCGACAAGGCGGGTCTTTTGCCCCGTCAACGCTTCGTAGGCGCGGCGGACAAAGGTGGTGCGCAGCACTTCCTGAAAAGTGCCGATATGCGGCAGACCCGAAGGGCCATATCCGGTTTCAAACAGAACAGCCTCGCCATTCGGTTTTCCATTGCGCAGCCGTTTTGCGAGGCGCTGTGCCTCCAGAAATGGCCAGGCCTTGGAATTGCGAGCGGCTTCTTGGAGCATTGTGTCTGTCATAGTGTGGCGGCTTTTATGGAAGGTTGGCGATGTTGCAAGCGCGAAGGCTTATCCAGCGTTTCAGGAATGTAGGACACAGTTGACAAATCGGCGAAGTGTCACCCGTGCCCTACAGGTGTTTCAGCATACTTTTCATAGACTTGGCATTGTTGGACACAGTTGACATTTGTCCAACTTAAACTCCGAATGATTGGGCCGTGATATAGGTTCCGACTTAGTCGACTCTTGGCGTGTAGGACAGCGCCAGCAACGCTTCAGATGCCAATCCCGCCGCGCCCATCGTTTTTCAATCTCGTAAACTAAAAATGCGGTGCCTCCACAGGCGCCGAAAACTGCCAAATCCCATCTATCCGCGCCGCTGGTTATTCTTTCCCATATTTTGGGATTTCATTAGTCTATTTGAAACCATGTTTGCCTAACCGCAGGTGTATGACGGGTGCAGACTCAATCCTTATCGTAATCCCAGCGGTTTACGGGCTTTTTGCCCTTGCCCTCGCTGTGATCGCTGTAATGGATCGAAAGATCGTCGCCGCGCGATGGGCTGCGCTCGGATTCTTTGTCGCCGGCGTCTCGATCACGATTGATGGATTGCGCAGCCTTACAACCATCGACTGGATCGGCTGGTTCACGGTGGTGTGTCATCACGTCGCACTGTGGGCGATGATGCAGGCCTTTGTCGTTCGGCATCAACCGTGGATACCGAAACCCGCCACGGGACTGGTTCTGTTGAGCACGGTGCTGCTGTTGCCCGGGGTTCCGTGGGAGTTATCCCCCTGGATGCGGACGATGGCCGTGCAGGGCATCGGCGCGGGGATTATTCTCGCCGGGGCAAGCGTGATGATGAAACATCGCGGAAAAACGCCGGTCGATATGATTGCCTTCGTCGTCGCTGGTGTATCCGGCGTGCTCTACGCGGCGCGTGTTTTTGTGGCTTTGTTCTACCCTTCGGGTCAGGGAAGCGCCGCAATCGACAGCTATTACAGCTGGATTTCAATGATCTTTCACACGAGCAGCGCCATTATGGCGGTGCTGGTTGGCCTGCTTTTGATGGTCGCGATCGGTCACGATATGTTGCAGGGGCAGATCCTTCAGGGAGAGATCGACCCGCTCACCAAGCTTGGCAATCGCCGCAGAATGGAGCGCGCGATCAGCGAGGATGGTGACGGGGGCCAAGCCATCGGATCTGTGATCGCGATTGATCTCGATCACTTCAAGAAGATCAATGACCTCTATGGCCACGATGCAGGCGACATTGTGCTGCGCAAAGTCGGCAAGCGGCTTCTCAGCCTGCTGCACCCGTTTGGGGAGGTCTGCCGTATCGGTGGTGAAGAATTTGTCGTCCTTATCAAGTCCGATTTCTCGCCCGGCACATCGGCGCTCGCGCTGGCTATTCGTAAGGCCATCGCCACGATCGAATTCGACGGTGTGCTCGCCAAGGCAAAAGTCACTGCGAGCATTGGATACCACCTTCGCGAGGGCAGCAAGCCAGTATCAGGATCAATCCGGCGCGCCGACCAGGCCGTATATTGCGCAAAAGCGGACGGACGGGACCGTGTTGTCGGAGCAGAAACCCGCGATGGTTTCAGCGTGTTGAAGGCCGTCGGCTGATCGAATAGCGCTTTGGTGAAACCACCTCTTGCAGCGACCATTCTACGCGCTAAGGCAAGAGACAGTGTATCAAAGCAAGCGCCCTTTTCTGTTGACCCTGATGTTGATGGCAATTGCCGTCCGCACGGTGTTGGGCGCGCCGTGCTGTCTCGATATGGCGCAAGCGGCTCCGGTTGAGGCTCATGCGGCGGGTGAAAGCCACAATCATCACACTGACGCGCCCGAAAACGCGCCCCAGGACGCTCACAGCGGGCATTCGGATAGCAACACTGCAAAACCGTGCTGTTCGGCATGTGGCCCGACTTTACCGCCAGAGCCCGCCCAGTTCACCGCTGCGACTGCTCCGCGCGAAGTGCCGCAGCCTGCGCCGATCCGCGCGCTTGCCACGCGCCCGCCCTACCCTGCTTACGAAGCCACGGGGCCGCCTCTCCTGATCTGAAACCCCAATTCAGATTTCAGGAGAATACAATGAACACGTTTTTCAAGGCGGGCCGTTTGCTCGCCGTCACTGGTGCCGTTTTCGGCGCCGCACCCGCTGTCGCCGATGAAGGCCACGAAGACGGCGATACTTACGAAGTGAACGCTCTGGGCCATGCGCCTATCGGCGTGATGGGCGATCACCGCCACAAACAGGGCGAATGGATGGTCAGCTACCGCCTGATGCATATGGACATGGCGGGTATCCAGATCGGAACCGACGATGTGACGCCCGAAACGGTCGCGACAACCGTGCCAAACCGCTTTTTCGGCGCGCCCGGTCAACCGCCCACCCTTCGCATTGTGCCGACCAGCATGCGGATGGATATGCATATGGCGGGCATCATGTACGGCCTGTCTGATCAGGTGACGCTGATGGTGATGGGCAATTACGTCACGAAAGAGATGGACCACATCACTTTCCAAGGCGGCATGGGCACCACTCGCTTGAGCGAGTTTCGCACCACGACTGCGGACATTGGCGATACAAAAGTCTCCGCGCTGATCGGCCTAACAGACACGGTGCATATCAATGCCGGTATCTCGATCCCGACAGGCGCGATCACGGAGGAAGCGCAAATCCTCACCCCGATGGGCGGCACTCCGACCGTGCGCACACCATATCCGATGCAGATCGGGTCGGGCACGTTCGATCTGGAGCCGGGCATCACCTATTCGGATCGCAATGACAGCTTCGCTTGGGGCGCGCAGATCAGAGGCACAGTGCAGCTCGGCGATAATGATGAAGGCTATTCGCTCGGCAATCGCGGCATGGCGACAGCCTGGGTTCAGGCATCGCTGACGCCGGGCGTCGCGCTTTCAGCTCGTGTTCAGGGGGAAACTGTAGGGCGTGTGGACGGCATTGATCCGGCCATTGTCGGCCCGGTTCAAACCGCCAATCCCGATTTCCAAGGTGGTGAAACTGTAACCGCGCTGGCTGGTGTTAACTTTGCTGCGACCGGCGGCGCGCTCAAAGGTTGGCGTCTCGGGATCGAAGGCGGGCTGCCGATCGTTCAGGATCTAAATGGCCCGCAAATGCCCACCGATTACACTCTGACGGTTGGCCTTCAGAAAGCGTTTTAACGGCTCGCCCTAAGGCATCCCCCCGCTTTAGGGTCGCAGGAGAGGGGCAGCGCCGCAGCAATGCGTGCGTTGTCCCTCTTTCCATTTTGGCTCAGGCAAAAACGCTGCTGAAATCGCTGCGATGCTGTTCTTTGTACTTTTTCAGCAAATCGGGGATCAAAAACAGGTCCGCGATGATCCAGAACACCCAGATCACCATACCGACCATGCCAATGAACGGCGCAAAGAACATCGCGAAGATAGAGATGAAAAAGGTCGTGAGCTGCGCGACAGCACCTTTCCTGTCCCCGCAATAAAACCGGTGCGCGGAAATCTGGCCAAGGACAAACCAGAAGAGATATGCGATCGCGACATTGCGTTTTTCGGGAACACCAAACGCTGCATCGAAAGCGGTGAATTTCTTGCGTGGCCGGGGGCTGTAAGATGCTGGCTCTGCGCCTTCCATCCGCGCTGCCAATGGCGACGCCGCCCGATTGCCGCCTGCTAGATGATCGAATTTGGTCGAGCGCGGCGCTTTCGAACCCGTTGGATCAAAACTTGTCGTAGCAGGTGCCTGATTTTTGCGGGCCCTCTCTGAAGCAATGAACGCCTCGCGCTTGGCCGCGATGTCATCGTCTACCGGTTCTGCTGCACCGCCAAAGCCCTGCGCCTTTCCAAATGCTGGCGCAGCGGCTGTTGCACCCGGTGCCAATCCTTTGCGACCGAAACTCATATCAAACCCCTGAATATCTTGTCGAAAGCTATATCTCGTGGGCGTTAAAACCGGGTTTAGCGTCTCAGGTGTTCGTATCGAGGCGGGTAATCTTGCCGCCGCTGACGGTGTATTCGGAATAGGAGCAACACTCCTCGCTTCCATTGGCAAACACATACCCGACCGACAGATAAACCCGATCGCCGGTCATACCGCTATCATCGATGCGGATTTTGGGAGCGTCCTCTGTAAAGTTGAGACGATACAGCGCGCGGATTTCTTCGTGACCATTGGCGAGAACGACGCCGTTCATTGTGACAACTGCGTTCGGGGCAAAAGTGCGGACATAACGATCCAGGTTACGGGCACGATAGGCATCGACATGTGCTTGAACCGCGCGAGCAGCCGCAGGTGTTTGCGTGTTTTCCTGAGCCACGGCACTCGGGGTAGCAGCCATCATTGCTGCGGCGACCATCATCACTTTGAAACGCATCCCACCCTCCTGAAAAATGATCTGAGAATTCTGCCCGAAAGTATCGCGCGCAATCGTTTACTTTTGGTGTGCATTTGCGCATTCCTAATTCGGTGAGCGCCCCTGCACCTCCTTCGCCTGAGCCTGTTCCGCTACCCGCATTGCATGCCAATCATGGCGGCAACTGGCTGCGTTCGCCCACGGGCTCCACCGGAGCGGTGTCAAAGGGCGACGCGATCATGGCAGCGTCTGACACGCCGGTTCTGATCCTGAACGCTCCTTTGGTGGCAAGCCGCCTCGGCTATCCCGATCTTTCGGGTCTCGACCTGCTGGAGCTGTTCGCTTTCGTCCATCCCGCCCGGTTCTGCGTGCCTACACCGCGAGGCTTGGCGCAGGCGCTGGAGCTGGAAGAGCCCAAGGGCGACGAACATGTGCCCGCATTCCTGCAGCGCGCAGCAGGCGCAATGATTGCGGCCTGCGAAGACCCCGAATGGTTTGAACGGCAAGGCGCGTGGAGCACTTTGCAAAGCATGGAGCGGCTGCGCTGGCCTTGGGCGCAAGTCCTGAAACCGCATATCGCCAAGCCGGAGCGTGCCGAAAAGTGGTTGTTCGCGACTTTGCCGGAATGGGAAGAAACGCCCGAACGCGGTTCGCCGCGACAGGTGGAATTGCCCGATGAGGACGTGCTTGCCCAGCTTGATCATCTGACCGGCGAAGGCTCTGAAAAACGCGAAGGTCAACGCGAATATGCGAAGGACGCGGCGCGTATCTTTGTGCCGCGTGACAAGCGCGAATTGCCGCATGTCGCCTTGGCGCAGGCTGGCACGGGTATCGGCAAGACGCTGGGTTATCTCGCGCCGTCTTCGCTATGGGCGAGCGCATCGGGCGGCACGGTCTGGGTTTCGACCTTCACCAAAAACCTGCAACGTCAGCTGCGCAGCGAAAGCAAACGCGCATGGCCTGCAAAGCGCCCTGACAACACGCCGCCTGTGGTCGTGCGAAAGGGCCGAGAGAACTATCTCTGCCTGCTCAATCTGGAGGACGCGCTGCAAGGCGGCTTTGCCGGACGGCCCGCGATATTGGCGCAGCTGGTGGCGCGCTGGGCAGCCTTTACGCGCGATGGCGATATGATCGGCGGCGATTTGCCCGGCTGGCTCGGCACCCTGTTCCGCAAACGCGGGATCGCGGCGCTGACCGATCAACGCGGCGAGTGCATCTATGCTGGATGCCCGCATTACCGAAAGTGCTTTATCGAGCGCGCCGGACGCGACAGCGCGCAGGCCGATCTGGTGATCGCCAATCATGCGCTCGTAATGGTCAACGCAGCGCGCGGACGCGACCATGCACAGCGCCCCACCCGCCTGATCTTTGATGAAGGCCACCACGTTTTCGAAGCGGCAGATTCGACCTTTGCTGCTACCCTTTCAGGGCAGGAAGCGATCGAACTGCGCCGCTGGATCATGGGGCCGGAGCGCAAAAACAGAGGCCGCAGGCGCGGTCTTGCTGCGCGGCTCGCCGATGTTGCAAGTTATGATGATGAAGGCGGCGAAGCCATCGAAGCCGCCTGCGAGGCTGGCGCAGCATTGCCCGGTGAAGGCTGGTTGCAACGCTTGGTCGAAGGCGAACCTTCCGGCCCCATCGAAACTCTGCTCGCAGCAGTGCGCGGCGCGACATATGCCCGCGATGAAAGCGGCGGACAGGAAGCAGGCTATGGTATCGAAACCGAAGCAGGCGGGTTGCCGGGCGACGTGATCGAAGCCGCAGGCGGCGCTGCCGAAGCTCTCGCGGCGATCCGCACTCCTCTGATCCGCCTGGGCGGACGGCTGGAGGCGGTGATGGCGGACCCGCCCGATTGGCTGGACGGTCAGGGCCGCAATCGGATCGAAGGCGCGCGCCATTCACTGGCATGGCGAATTGATTTGCTGGCCGCATGGGAAGCGTTGTTGGCACGGCTCGGCGGACCGGCGGACCCTGAATTTGTCGATTGGCTTGCGGTTGACCGCTCCGATGCGCGCGAGTTCGATATCGCGATCCATCGCCGCTGGCTCGATCCGATGAAGCCATTCGCAAAGGTCGTGCTCGAACCGGCCCACGGTGTGATGCTGACCAGTGCCACCTTGACTGACAGGATCGGTTCGCAAGCTGGCGACCCGTGGGAAAGCGCCATCTATCGTTCCGGCGCGGCGCATGTCGAAACGCAGCCTCTGCTGTCCGCCGCGCAAAGCCCGTTTGACTATGCGGCCCGCGCCGAAGTTTTGATCGTCACCGATGTGAAGAAAGGCGATCTGCCGGGGCTCGCCGGAGCCTATGCGCGTATCATCGAGGCATCCGAAGGTGGCGTGCTCGGCCTGTTCACCGCGATCCGCCGGATGCGCGCCGTGCATGGCCGAATTGCAGACCGTTTGGCCCGCGAAGGCCTGCCCATTTACGCGCAGCATGTGGACCCGATCGACACCGGCACGCTGGTAGACATTTTCCGCGACGATCCGCGCGCTAGCCTGCTCGGCACCGATGCCTTGCGTGACGGAGTGGACGTGCCGGGTCGCTCGCTGCGCTGCGTAGCCTTGGAAGCCGTGCCATGGCCACGGCCCGACATTCTACACAAAGCGCGCCGCGCGGCCTCAGGTGCTGGCGGGCAATATGATGACCGGATAATCCGCGCGCGGCTCGCACAGGCATTCGGACGGTTGATCCGCAACAAGGACGATCACGGCCATTTCGTCGTGCTGTCCTCCGCCTTCCCCAGCCGATTGCTCAGCGCATTTCCCGAAGGCACCGCGATCCACCGCGTCACTCTCGACGAAGCATTGGAGCGCATCAAAAGCGGCGAAATCGGCGAACGCATGGTGGAACCTGCCCAAAACGCTGGAAATGCCGACCTCGAACCGCCAGATTGGGTGCCATGATCGAGCAATGGGTTTTTCTTGTCCGCGTGCTGGCCGTCGGCGGCGGCCTCACACTGATTGCGATGGTTGTCGCCAGCGAAGTGCGGTTATCAATCCGAGTGCCGCTTGTCGGAATGCTCGTTGGCGTGATCGGCTACCTGCTCAATTCGACGCCGCTTATGACGCCGGAAACCCTGATTGATCCATTGGTAGATTTCGTGGCGCTATCGACCCCGTTCTGGATTTGGCTGTTTGGCCGCCGGTTGTTTGAGCGTGAACCGGAACGCAGGATCATGCTGGGCGCCGCCGCGGCAATGTTCCTTGGCTGGTTTCTGGCAAATTTCGTGACGGTACTGAGCTCTGTAGGTTTCGTTTTTCTGCACCTCGTAGCGCTTGCCCTGATCGTTGATCTTGTCCGGATCGGCGTCTTCGAACGCGAAGATGATCTGGTCGAAGAACGCCGGATCGTACGTCTATGGCTCCCATTACTGGTCGCTGCTCAAGCAGGGCAGATATTGCTCACCGAACTGGCTGAAATGGTCACAGACTTCGACAGCACCTATCCTCCTGCTTCGCTTCTGAACTCCGTCATCATCCTCGTTATGATGTTTTTCTCGGCAATGGCTTTGTTTCGAACACAGCCGGAATTGCTGCCGGCAGAGGAAGAGCAGGGTTCTCCGCCCGAAGAATTGCCTCAGCCACTTGACCTGACGCCATCGGAGCACGTGCTGCACGACAAGTTGAAGGCCGCAATGGCAGACGGGACATACCGGGAGACCGGCCTGTCCATCGCCGCCCTCGCCGATCATCTCGACACGCCTGAGCACCGTTTGCGCGCTTTGATCAACAGGCGACTGGGCTATCGCAATTTCTCCGCTTTCCTGAACCGTCATCGCATCGCCGAGGCGCGCGAAAAGCTATCGAATCCCGATGATGTTGATCTGCCAGTGCTCACAATCGCGATGGATCTCGGGTATAATTCGCTTCCGACATTCAACCGCGCATTTCGGACCGAAACCGGCACAACCCCTAGTGAATTCAGACGCTTATCCTTCAGTGACAGCGAAGAAGTATGGGGTGATGCCACTGGTCAAAACTGAAAAAGCGTGTGCGTTTTCGGAATTGATGCGGATTTTGCGGGTCTGCGGAGAGGTTTGTGATAGCCTGCTTCATACAGCGGATATCAACCGCTTAGGAGACGCGCCATGATGGCACCCGAACAGACTGTGAATTTTGCCACCGCCTTTGAAACGGTGGGCGAGCACTTCATGAAAGTCATATATTTTGACGGTGGCCGTTATCTGATCGCAGCGGGCGCGCTGACAATATTCTTGCTGGTCTTCAACACATGGGCGACCAACCGGCGTATACAGCGCAAGCGCAAAGCTGGTGCCGCCGATTATAAACGCGAAGTTCTGTCATCCGGCCGCACCATTCTGGTCTTTGCAGTGACCACCCTCGCAACCCTGATCGGGCGCGAGATGGGTGTGATCAACTTCCACCTCGACAATCCTGCGCTGCTCACAATCGCGTGGCAGTTCGCATTGATGGTCTTGGTGCATGATGCCTATTTCTACTGGCTGCATCGCGGCATGCATTTAAAGGCGTTGTTCAAATCGACTCATATGCATCACCATAAATCGCGCACGCCAACACCGTGGACTGCGTACAGCTTCGCCAGCACCGAAGCCTTCCTAGAAGCCGCCTATGTCCCGTTGTTCCTGCTGGTCACAAGCCAACTTGGTATCTCCTATGCCGGTTACGCAATCCTGTTCTTCCTCTGGCATCAGATCATCCGCAATGTGATGGCGCATGCGGGCAGCGAGCTGTTCCCTGCTGGATGGGTGGACAATCCGCTCACCAGCTGGATCAGCACCACGACGCACCATGATCTGCACCATTCATCCGGCCACAATTATGGGTTCTATTTCACCTGGTGGGACAAGATGATGGGCACCGAGCATCCGCGTTACAAAGAAGAATTCCGCAAGAACGCCAAGCCGCTGATCATGTTTGGCCGCCCGGCGAAACCTGCCGATACCGCCGCGCCCGAAAGCGCGTAGGCTCCTTTAACCAGTCCCCAGCGGTCAGCGCACTCCTCGCGCAGGCCAAGCGGCAGTCTTTTTGACGCCTCCGATGGGCGCGTCATGAGACTGCCGCATTTGCTTTACACAGCCGTGATTGTCGTGCTGTAGGGGCATCGCGGCGCATGGTGCGTTGGTGGTTTAATGAGAACGGAGAGCCAAGCGGGTGACCAAAATCCTCGGACTGTTGCGTCACGCCAAATCCGATTGGGATGATACCGCCCAGCGCGATTTCGACCGCGGCCTGAACGATCGCGGCAGGCGCGGCGCGCGCGTGATCGGTGATCATATCCGTAAGCACGGGATCAAATGGGACAGCGTGATCGCCAGCCCTGCCGTGCGCGTTTCGGCCACTCTTGAAGCGGGCTTGCCCGAACTTGAACCTATCTATGACAAGCGGCTGTATCTGGCGGCTTCGGACACGATTTTAGAGGCGGTTCAGGAACATGCCGCCGGGGCCGATGCTGAACCGAACACCGTGCTAATCTCCGGCCACAATCCCGGCCTGCAGGAAGTGTTGCTCGATCTAGTTTCACCGGCGCATGAGAACGATCTATTCAAGGAGGCATCGGTCAAATTCCCGACAGCAACCTTTGCCGTTCTGGAATGCAATATCGACAGCTGGGCGGATCTGAAAAACTACTGTGCGAAGCTCGTCCACTTTGCCCGCCCGCGCGATCTGGACCCTGATCTGGGACCGGAGTTTTAGTCTGCAATCAATTGTCGCGGCCCCGGACCTTTCTCAGCCAAGTGATCGTTGTCGTTATAAATCGCGCATTTCTTCAGGCTTAGGCACCCGCATCCGATACATCCATCAAGAGCATCGCGTGTCCTTTGCAACTCCGCGATTTTAGCATCCAGCACACCGCGAATACCCTTGCTGATGCCCTGCCAATCGCGCGCGGTCGGCGTGCGGCCATGCGGCAATTTCGAAAATTCCGCCTCTATCTCGCCGAGCGTCAGGCCAAGCTGCTGAGCGATGCGGATGAAGCTAACCCGGCGAATGTCCGAGCGCAGAAAGCGCCGCTGATTGCCGCCGGTCCGCACAGGCTCAACCAATTTCTTGTCCTCGTAAAACCGGATAGCGGACACTGAGAGGCCCGTGCGGCGTGCCATTTCGCCAATCGGGATCAAGTCGGTTTTGCGTAGAGCCTGCGCCATGTTTGACACCTTTCAAAATTTTCTTGACCTCAAGTTAGGTTGAGATTGCATCATACTCAAGTCTGCTGATTCGGATCAGCCTATTTGAAAGGATCACATCAATGCCCAAAGGCACCCTAGAGCACGCTAATATCTCCGTTACCCAGCCAGAGCGTAGCGCGGAACTGTTCAAGCAAATGCTCGGCTGGGAAGAGCGTTGGCGCGGTCCAAGTCAAAAATACGGGTGGAGCTTGCATGTCGGCGATCCTGAAAACGGACAGACATATCTTGCGCTTTATACTGGCGACCATGTGAAGGGAGGCTATTCAAAAGGGCAGCCGCTCAATCACGTCGCGTTTGTCGTTGATGATCTGAACGAAGCCGAAAATGTAGTCGCCGCCGCGGGCCTGAAACCCTTTGGCCACGATGACTATGATCCCGGCAAAAGGTTCTACTTTTTCGATTGGGACGGGATCGAATTCGAAGTCGTCAGCTATTCCGGAGATGCGTCATGAACGAGATTATTCCGCGCGAGCCGATGTTTGCACCCGCGCCGAAGAGCGCGAAACGGAGGCCCTACAGAAGGCTTTTCTGGATCGGTTTGCCCTTCACCCATGGCTGGTCTGTACGGCTGATTATCAGCTCGCCCGCCCACGGTCGTTAAAGCACTTAAACCCAATCAGGCGTTCCCGACGACGAAACACGCCGCCGCCATGAATCCGCCTGCCCAGCGGTTTGAGCGGAACCGTTCAAGCGGGTTCGCAGGGTCTTCGGGATCAAGCGTGGAGACCTGCCACAGCAAATGTAGCGCGACGGGAAGGAGCGCCACTAGCGCCAGCCAATCGGGGCGGTAGAGCCAGATGCCGAGCCCCCACAACCCGATGGTCGCGGCGTAAAACCCGCCAACGCCCGCGTGAACTTTTGCGCCCATACGCAACGCAGAGGATTTGATGCCGACCAGCGCATCATCCTCACGGTCTTGCAGAGCGTAAATCGTATCGAACCCAATCACCCAGCAAATACAGCCCGCATAGATGCAAGCGAGCACATCCCAATTGTCCCAGCGCAATTGCGTCCAGCCGACCAGCACGCCCCAGTTGAACACCATGCCCAGCCACGCCTGCGGCCACCACGTAATGCGCTTCATAAACGGATAGGCTGCGACCATGGCGAGGCTGGCCAGCGCGACCAACTGCGCTTCCAGCCGGAGTTGCAGCAATACGACCAACCCGACGAGGCACAAGGCAAGCAGCCAACCCCACGCGAGCTTCTTGGATATACGCCCGCTCGCCACTGGCCGCGCGGCGGTGCGCGCAACCTTCTTATCAAGGTCGGCATCAACGATATCGTTATACACGCACCCCGCCCCGCGCATGGCAATCGCGCCGAGCAAAAGCCAGCCGAGTAGCGGCAATTGCCATCCCGCTCCCGTCAGCCACACACCGAATACGCAGGGCCAGAACAGCAGCCACCAACCAATCGGACGGTCAAACCGTGCCAGCTGCGCGAGATCGCGCGGCAATTGCGGCAACCGTTCAACAAGCCCGCGGTGCTCGGTGTCGGGAACAATCTCTTCGGTCACACGGCCTCATCGCGCTTCGCCGCGCGCCAGCCGAGCAAGGCCAGCACCAGCATCGTGATGTTACCGGCGAAATCGAGCATCCCGATCGAGGTCAGAACCGGCTCGACATAGTGGAAATGGTAGTTGAACCAGAAGAACGGCAGCAGCGCCGCAGCGAAAACAAGAAACGCTCGCGAAGGCCATTCCAGAACCAGTGCCATAATGCCGAACAAGACCGCCTGAGATCCGAAGCACGCCATCGTGAAGGTCGTAAGATAGGTGCTGTCCCGATATTCGGGCGTCACAGCCAGTTCGATCACGTTGGCAGGCGCAAACAGCGCCCATCCGCCAAGCAGCAGAAACACCGCCGCGATCCCGTATTGTGCCATTTTTGCTGTCATGACTTGCTCTCTAGCGTCCGCCGCGCCTAGGGGAAAGCCCATGTCAGCCACACCATCTTGGCCGCCCCGAAGCGCCCCGCGATTGTTCGTCGAAGACGAACTCGCCGAAGGCCGCACCTTTGCGCTCGATGGCGGACACGCGCACTATCTAGGCAAAGTGATGCGGGTGCGCGAAGGCGATGCCGTGATCCTATGCGACAACATCACCGGCGAATGGGCGGCCCGTGTCGGCCAAGTGGACAAGCGCCGCGTCGATGTGACCGTGGTAGAGCACTTGCGTGAGCGTGAAAGCGTGCCGGACCTGTGGCTGTGCCCCGCGCTTCTAAAGAAAGACCGGTTCGATATGGTGCTGGAAAAGGCCACCGAGCTGGGCACCGCGCGCATTCAACCGGTTATCACGCGCCGCTGTGTCGCCGATAAGCTGAACCTTGATCGCGCCCGCACTCTGACGACCGAAGCCGCCGAGCAATGCGTCCGCACCGCGCTTCCCGAAATCGGCGAACCGCAAAAGCTCGACGCGATGCTGCGCGATTGGCCTACGGAACGCGCGCTGTTCTTTGCCGATGAATTGGGCGGCGAGCCGGTGGCAGACGCGTTTTGCTATCACGAAGGCCCAGCCGCGATCCTGATCGGACCCGAAGGCGGATTTGACGATGCCGAGCGAGAGGCCATTCGCGCTCACCCATCCGCCAAACCCATATCGCTCGGTCCGCGTATCCTGCGCGGAGAAACCGCCGCGATTGCGGCCCTATCCGTCTGGATGGCCGAAGCCGGAGACTGGCTCGGTCAAGCGGACGAGGAAGAATGACTTCGTGCGTCCAAAGTCAGTTTACCCTTCCCACAACGGAATCGGTTTTCTAGGGCAACTGACAAGACAGAAAGGTGCCCTACCCTAATGAGCACAAGAGAGACATCCGACGCCCCCGAGCCCGTGATCGAAGGCATGGAGCAATTGATCGCTCCGATGGCCGGCGGGGAAAAGCCGTCAAGCGACTGGCGCATCGGCACCGAGCACGAGAAATTCGTCTACAAACGCGAAGATCGCCGCGCCCCGTCCTATGATGAGCCTTGCGGCATTCGGGACATCCTAGGCGAGCTTCAGGAATATGGCTGGCAGCCGGTTGAAGAAAACGGCAACGTTATCGCCCTGAAAGGCGAAGACGGCGCGGTAAGCCTTGAGCCTGCTGGCCAACTTGAACTTTCCGGTGCGCCGCTAGAAAACCTCCATCAGACATGCGCGGAAACCGGACGCCATCTGGAACAGGTGAAAGCCATCGGCGAACGCTGCGATGCGGGCTATCTTGGCCTTGGCATGTGGCCGGACAAGACCCGCGAAGAGCTGCCGATCATGCCAAAGGGCCGCTATGGTATCATGCTGAAGCATATGCCGACGGTCGGCAATCTGGGCCTCGATATGATGCTGCGGACCTGCACCATTCAGGTCAATCTCGACTATTCTTCCGAAGCGGACATGGTGAAGAAGTTCCGCGTCGGCCTTGCACTGCAACCGCTCGCGACTGCTTTGTTTGCGAACTCGCCTTTCACCGAAGGCAAACCCAACGGCTACCTTTCCTATCGCAGCCACATCTGGTCAGACACCGATCCGCACCGCACTGGCATGCTGCCCTTCGTATTCGAAGATGGCTTTGGGTATGAGCGCTGGGCCGAATACATGCTCGAGGTGCCGATGTATTTCGCCTTCCGCGACGGCAAATATATCGATGCGGCGGGCCTGAGCTTCCGAGACTTTATGGACGGCAAATTGTCTGTTCTTCCTGGCGAACGTCCCACCGCGAGCGATTGGTGGGATCACCTCTCCACCGCCTTCCCAGAAGTGCGCCTCAAGAGCTTCCTCGAAATGCGCGGCGCGGATGGTGGACCGTGGAGTCGCATTTGCGCTCTGCCCGCGTTCTGGGTTGGCCTGCTGTATGATCAAGGCGCGCTGGATGCGGCGTGGAACCTTGTCAAAGACTGGTCCATGGAAGAGCGCGAGCGGCTTCGCAATGAAGTCCCGCGGCTTGGCCTGGAAACCAAACTTCCCGGTGGCACTGGCACGATGCAGGATCTGGGCCGCGAAGTGCTCGCCATTGCGCATAAGGGCCTCGCGGCACGTGGTCGTCTGAATGCAAGCGGCGACAATGAAACCGGCTATCTCGAAACGCTCGATGAAATCGTCAGCACCGGCAAAGTGCCGGCTCAACGTCTGCTCGATGCCTATCACGGCGAATGGAACGGCGATGTGACGCAGGTCTACAAATACTCGTTCTGAGGGAGAGAATGGAATGCTGATCGTAGTAGGAAAAGCCAAGTTGGGTAGCGGCGCGTTGGATGCTGGCCGCTCGGCGCTCGCCACCATGATCGAGGCATCGCGCGCGGAAGAAGGGTGCGTCGATTATTCCTACGCGACTGACATTCTTGATCCTTCAACGATGCACATTATCGAAAAGTGGGTGGATGAGGCCGCGTTGGTGGCGCATTTTCAAACACCGCATATGGCCGCATTCCAGAAAGCGCTTGGCAATCTTGATGTGACAATCAGCGAAGTGCTGAAGTTTCAGGCCGACGATGGCACGCCTTTGATGTGACCGCCTGAACGGGGTGGTTTGGTGTCAGAATTGCGTCCGTTTGTATCGCTTTGTCGCAGACGCGCATTCCTGACCGATCGTTAATCTAAGCGACACGCCATCCATGTCTTTTTCCCGTATCCGAAGTGGATATGGAGGGACTTACGTGACAATCAGGCTAAACGGGCGCGCCGGATCAACAGCGCTCGCGCTCACTTTAATGACCGCACTAACCGCCTGCGGTGGAGGCGGCTCTACCACCCCGGGCACAACGACCGCTACCGCCACACCTACTCCAACCCCCACCCCCACAGATTCAACGGCTCAGGCGAATGCTGTTGTTCAGCAATTCCTGAACCTCGATCTCGCCAATCTCGACAATTACGCGGCCCCCACCCTGCCCGCCTATTACGACAACACCGTCGACGCGATCGACAACACCCCCGCCAATGACCCTGTGACCGATCCAATCGCCACATTGGGCCGCGTGTTGTTCTACGACGCCGCATTGAGTGTGAACGACACAACAAGCTGCGCGACCTGCCACCAGCAAAATATCGGCTTTGACGATGACGAACGTCTTTCAACCGGTTTCCAAGGCGGGTTGACCAGCGCGCACGCCATGCGGCTCGGCAATATCCGATATTATGAGCCGGGCGAGATGTTCTGGGATCGCCGCGCTGACGATGTTGAGGATCAGGCGACACAGCCTATTCTCGATGCGACTGAAATGGGCTGGTCCGCAAATGGCGGCTTGGCAGCCCTGATCACGAAGATGGAAGGCCTTGCCTACTATCCCACCTTGTTCGAGTTTGTGTTCGGCGATGGAGCGATCACCGAAGCGCGAATCGAACGCTCTCTTGCTCAATTCCAACGCGCGATGATCTCTTCCGATAGCCGCTGGGATCAATCCTATGCGCAGATTTTCGCCGCTGGCGCACCGGGCCGCGCGTTGAATCAAGCGCTGCCGGGCTTTACTGCGAGCGAACAGCGCGGGCGCGAGCTGTTTATGACGGGCGTGAACAATGGCGGCGCTGGCTGCCAGACATGCCATCAGCCTCCTACTTTTGCTCTGAACGCAAACAGCCGTTCGAATGGACTTGATGCGGGCGAGACGGAGGTCTTCAAATCGCCTTCACTCAAGAATGTCGGGCGATCGACATTCTTTATGCATGATGGTCGTTTCACGACATTGCGGCAAGTGGTCGATCACTACAGCGACGGCGTGCAAGCGGGCCCGGCGCTCGACAACAGGTTGCAGCAAGGCGGCGTGCCGCGGCGGCTCAACCTGACAATTGATGATCGAGAGGCTCTGGTCGACTTCATGGAAACGCTAACCGACGACACTTTGGCCGCCGATGCGCGCTTCACCGATCCGTTTATCCGATAGATTACTCGGCGGGTTCGGGTGCGGCTTCGCCAGCTGCCCCGCCCCGCCGGTCTATCCGGCCAAGCAAGCGGCGCTTTAGCCGTGCGAGCGGCGCTGTGATCAGGCCGCGATGCTCCATCCAGTCGTAATATTCGCGATATTTCGGATCTTCGGCGAGCATATGCGCCTCTTCGGTGCGCGCGCGCCAATAGTAGATACCATTGACGAGCAGCAGGAAGAAGCAATTGCGAATGGCCTCTGCTGGCGATCCGCTGGTCACGAGAAATGGCAGGTGCAGGCACCACCAATAGAGGTTCTTTGAAAGATAGGCCGGATGGCGCGTGTAACGGTACGGACCGTTGGTGAGCACGCCGCGATAGGTCAGGTTTGAAAAGCGGATGCCAAATGCCACCGTTGCCCATGCGTAGGCCGCTGTCAGCGCGACCAGCCATGCGCCCCAGACCCACAGCAGGGTTTCGTTGTCCGCCATCCAGTAATCCCATTTGGCGATGTCACGTTCATAGCTTAGCACTTGGCTGTTATTGCCGATGATGCCCCACACGAACGGCGGGTAACAGATCAACGCGGCGAGCCAACCACCGAGGAATGGATTGCCCGAGCGGATATGCGCGTCGAGCGGACGCAGCGTGAAGAGATAACCGACCGTTCCGACCAGCACATCGATCATAAACAGCAGCGTGATCAGCAGAACGGCGAGCTCGACCGGGTTGCTGGTGATGACCGATGGATCGGCCTGAACCACAAAGGCGAAACCGCCCGGCAGGATGGAGATCATAAAGGCGCCAAAGAACCCCTTGATCAGCCAGGCACGCCAGTGTTTCTTGATTTGCTCTGCGTCCCATTCCTCGCTGCCGATCAGCATGGCACCGAAATGCCAGCTTGAATCCCTGGGATCGATCATGAACCGGTCGAGCCAGATGATGTAGGGAACCGCGAGCACAACCATCGGGATCACCGCGACCGACAGAACTTCCATCGCAAACAGATACGATCCGTCCCAATACCAGCGGCACAGGCCATAAAGGCCCGCCAGCACGGCATAGGTCGCCCAGATACCTGCGATCTTGACGGTTGAAACCGGCAGAACGTCCGCGACGCTGCGTTTCAATTTCCAGTCAATGCCGGTTGAAGGGCGCAAATGAACTCGGTCGACCAAGATTGACCAAATCGCCATTGGTCCAGCGATAAACAGCAATGCGGCCAGTGCAGCATAGGGACCAGACAACACCCCGCGCTCAGGCGAAAATGGCCCGGAAAACCCGAATGTTTCCGCAATCAGGGGAAAGGCACGGCAGAACGCGATCCAGCCAAACAGGCCAAGCAATCCGGCAAGGCCAACGCCCGCCGAAACATCGCTTACGGGCGGTTCGCTCTGCAGCGCTGCCGCACTCGGTTGAGAATTCGCGTCCATCACCCCTCCGCCATAGCGGGAAAGGGTTAACAGCCAGCTTGCGAAAGACGCGCGTCTATTGGCGGGACAGGCGTGGCAGAAAGATTAATCCCGCCAAGCGCATCCAAATTCAGGATCAACGATAGGCGTGGATCGTGCCGCCATCGTCCAGCACATAGAGATGACCGGCTGCGACGACAGGAGGCAAGCTGACGGGATCATCAATCTCTGCGAACAATTGCGAAGAGCCTTCACCCGCGCTCACGCGCCAGATTTCGCCGCGTGAACTAGCCACCCAAAGGTGGTTTCCAGCGAGCACAGGGCCAGTCCAGAAAATCGGGTCTTTCTTCTTTTCGACATTGCGGAACGGCTGAAGCTGGGTGATCCAACGAACCCGTCCACTCGAACGAGCAATCGCCAGCAAGCGGGCATCGTCGGTCAGAGTAAAAATCCATTCGCCTGCAATCGCTGGCGTGGAAATGCCCGCGAGGTTGAGCTCCCAGATACGCTGACCCGTGACCAGTTCATATGCCGCCATGCGTCCGCCCTGACCCAGCGCGTAAACGCGGCCGGAATCGATGATTGGATCGGCGTCGATGTCGGTTAGCGAGCTCACCTGTGTCGAGATGTTGGTCCGCGCGAGAGCATCGGCCCACAGCGTCCGGCCATTCTCGTAACGATAAGCGTTCAGCTCACCGCTGGAATAGCCTGCGATCACTGTGCCCTGCCCTGCTGCGGGGGCTGCGACACCGAAAACGCCCGATTGCGCGGTCGATCCGGATTCGTCCCAAACCAGCTCACCATCGGAAGCCTGCAGCGAGATGATCTGGTTATCTTGCGTCATCACGAAGATCTGACCGAAAGCGATGGTCGGCGATCCGCGCAGCGGGCCAGCCGGTTTCACTTTCCAAATCTCTTCGCCATTTTCCGCGCGCAGTGCTTTCACTTCACCCGCGCCATTGGTCGCATACAGGATGCCGTTGTCAAAGCTGACACCGCCGCCAAAAGCGGACGGACGCATGTCATCTTCCATCACCGCATCAGAGCGCCACATGGTCGCGCCAGTGTTCTTGTCAAAAGCGTGAATCGTGCCGTCGGAACCAACTGCGAACAGCTTGTCGCCGCCGATTACTGGAGCCGCGGCGAGGCGCACGCTGTTGCTGGCGCCAGCGATGCTGGCAGTCCATGCCGGTGCCGGATTCGCGCCCAGAGCAAGGTGGCCATAGGCTTTGCTGGCAGAGCCGCCGACCTGCGCCCATTCGGCGTTGCTGCGCGCTGGCGGAAGAACAACACTGACACTGGCGAGAGCCGGATCAACCGTCGCGCCGCTTTCAATGCGTGAAAGGATTGGCATACGTTCGCCAACGGTCGGCGTGGTTTTGCCATCACCGGCACATCCGGTCAGCACAGCGGCCATCGCGCCTGCGATGATGGCTGTTCGAATTGAAGTGTGCTGTTTCATTCTTTGTCCGTCCAAATAAATTTCAAAAGCGCCGTTCGGGCGGATTATTGCGGTTGTTCGACTAGCCCAGCTTCTGGATCGATCCCTTGATCTTCGAGCAGCTGTTCCACGTCGTCCACCGCATCAATGCCCAACAGCCCAGCCATTTGGCGTGCGCGTGATCGAAGTGTTTCGGGAAGCTCTTCGTCTTTGGCAATCTCACCGAACAGCGCGCCGGCCGCATCGCGGTTGCCCGCTTCAAGCTGCGCGATTGCGGTCAATTCGCCCGCACTGCCGAAGAATGGGTTTCCGGGCACGGCCAAGTCTTTGAGCTTGGCGATAACATCCGCTGGCTCGCGGTCGTCAAAATTTGTGGCGACTTCGCGAATACGGGCCAGATCGCGCAGCGCGGGCGGCGCGTTCTCATCAGATGCAATCGTGCCGTACAGTTCGACTGCCTTGGCCGTTTCGCCCTGTTCCAATGCAGCCGCAGCTTGCATGAACCGAGCCGAAGTGCGGGCGCCATCATTGTCTGCGCTCGTCAATTCTTCGACTGTCGCGCTTGCACCGGCGAAATCGCTGCCTTCGAACTGGTCCAATGCCTGAACCAGCGTTTCCGACTGCGCCTCAAGGCCGCTTTCGGTGTAGTTATCCCACACGAGATACCCGCCGAACGCTGCCAGCAACAAGGCGAGTCCAGAACCCAGCATTACGCCGTATTTTTGGAAAAACTGCGTCGCATCATCCTGACGCACAGCTTCATCGATTTCGCGCATGAGGATTTCGTCCTCAGGCGTTGGGTCATCGACGGTGACTGACGGTGTTTTGTTTGATCCAGAAGTCGGTTTGAGCGCCACGGAGCTCTATTCCTCATGTCATTTCAGTGTGTGCGGGCGTCTTTAGGCGGGCCTGCGATCTTCCGCAATGGCGCGCGCGCATGCGAGGCTTTGCTCTCCCCGCTTCGGTTGCACTATTTGTTGGCCGGAAATTGGAGCCGCGAAGTTGAATGGCGGGTTAAGCGGTTAGCCGCTCACCCTATTTTACGCCTTTCCATTTACCGCTCAGGGCAGACGAATATAGGTCCGAATAGCGTTCGATCATGCGCGAGGCATCGAACATATCCATTGCCTTTTTGCGGTTTTGCTTTCCGATTTCCGCGCGCAGATCAGGATCTTCGACGAGTTCGCCGATCACCGTCGCAAGCGCATCGACATCATCGGGCACCGCAATATAGCCGCGGTTTTTCTCTCCCACGATTGACTTCACATCACCCACATCGGGTGCCGCAACTGGCAGCCCAGCCGCCATCGCTTCCACCACGGAAAGCGGGAATTGTTCCGATTTTGAAGACAGCGCGAAAATGTCGAACAGCCCGACAACGGAGGCTGGATCATCAATTGCGCCGGGCAAGTGGACGCGGTGGCTAACATCGTGCCGCACGGCCGATTCCAGAATAGCATCGCGCTCCGGCCCCTCGCCAAGGATAACCAGATGCCAGTTTTCGGGCATGTCCCGGACCGCTTCGACCAGCATGGGCAGTTGTTTAACGGCGCGCAGCCCAGCGAGCGTGCCGATCCAACGCTCCCCTTCGCGCTTCACCAGCCGCAATTTCTTGGCATCGGGCTTTCGCGCAAAGGCTTTCGTGTCGATCCCGTTGGGAATGCGCACTATCCGTTCGCGCGGCTGTTTCCAGGCATCGAGAGCAATTTTTTCGAGCGTGTCGCTTGGCACGACTAAAGAATGCGCGCGGCCCAAAGCGATCCGGCGATACCAATTGCGCGTCCATTTCAACTGATGGGCTTCGTCTTCGTTGAACCCGTCTTCGTGATGGATGAGCGGCGGCAGGTTGAATTGCTGCGCAAACACGGTGTGCGCCATAACCACATCCATCGCCCCCCAATTGTATGTGAGGATGAGGTCATAGTCTTTAAGCGCCTGTGCAATCCCGACCAATCGCCCCGGCGTAGGACGACCCGTCAGCGACGGGAAATTGTCAGGATAGCCTACCAGAGCGCGCTTGCGATCAATCAGGGAGCGTGCACCCATCTGATCCGGCATTGCCGATACAATATGGTGGGTCAGACCTTTGCCAAACGCATTGATCAGCTTGGCACAGCGCACTTCCTTGCCGCCTGCCGAAAATGTCGAATGGCAGTGAAGAACTTTTGCAGTTTCAACCATCAGACGCTCGCCAGCAATTCATCAATCGCAGCGCGCGCCTCCGGCTCATCCAGCGACGGCGCATGGCCAACGCGCGGCACGGTGACGGTCTTCATCGCAGGGTTGCGCGCACCCATTTGCCCGACAGTTTCGGGCGTCAGCAAATCGGATAGCTCCCCGCGAACGAGCAACATCGGAACATTGCGCAACGCTTCATAGGCGAGCCACAGATTTGCCGGGGCGGCGTTGCCGGGCTGTTTGAAAGGCTCTGCAATGGCCATGTCGTAATCGTAGCTGATCCGGCCATTCTGACTGACGACCAGAGTGCGCTTTGCCATTTCGAGCCATTTGTCGAGATCGAAATCGGGAAACGCCGCTCCATGCGCCTCGGCCAGCGAGCGCGCCGCGTGTATCCATGTCGGATAGCTGCCACCTTGGCCGACATAGGTGCCAATGCGCTCAACACCGGCCATGTTCACCTCTGGCCCGATATCATTCATCACCAGCGCAACAATGCGTCCGGGCCTTGTCGGCGCCATCAGCATGGTCATCAATCCGCCCATCGACGTGCCGATCGATATGAACCGGTCAATGCTTTGCTCAGCAAGCAGTTTTTCGACGTCTGCAACATATTGCAGCGGATTATAGGTGTCAGATGACGGCGCATAATCGCTCATCCCGCGCCCGCGCATTTCGGGCACAATCACTCGCCGGGTCTGGCACAGGTGGTCAGCCAGGTCCGCGAAATCGCGCGAATTGCGTGTGAGGCCGTGCAGGCACAGGACCGGCGGTCCGTCATATCCTTCCGGTCCCGCATAGTCGCGGTAATGCAGATTTAGCCCGTCTTCGCTGGTCCACGAGCGGTCTTCATAATTCGATGCCATGTTCGGCAGTCATCCTTCACAGATTGTCTGGTCCGCGCGCTTGCGCACGCTTCCACTTATCCCCACTATCGCCGGATGCGATCCGAACCGCAACCTTCCGAATATCGCGCCGATACCGCCATAACGCAGCTGACCGACTGGATTGCTGCGCCCGTGGAGGCCGCCGATTTCCCTCAGACCCAAGTGCGATTCCGCAATAATCGCTGGGCGGCGACCGTCGGGCTGGACCATTTCAGCGACGCGGATTGGGCCAAGCATTTCGGGCGATTCGAGCCGCTGGAGGGCAACCTGCCCCACCCTCTCGCACTGGCATATCACGGGCATCAGTTCCGCGTGTACAATCCCGAAATCGGCGACGGACGCGGATTCCTGTTCGCTCAGATGCGCGATGGTGATGGCCGATTGATGGATCTTGGCACCAAAGGATCGGGCCAGACGCCCTTTAGCCGCGCAGGTGATGGGCGCCTTACGCTGAAAGGCGGCGTTCGCGAGATTTTGGCGACGGAAATGTTGGAAGCGCTGGGCGTAAATACGTCAAAGACTTTCTCCATCATCGAAACCGGCGAGCAATTGACCCGGCAGGATGAACCCTCGCCTGCCCGCTCCGCCGTGATGGTCCGGTTGAGTAACTCGCATATTCGCATCGGTACGTTTCAGCGTCTCCTTGCGATTGAGGAACGCGATCAGATGGCGCAGCTCGTCGATTATTGCCTGAAGCAGTTTCCCGGACCGATGCCGCCCGAGGATGCGCCTGGCCGCGATGAGCCCGCAGTTATCCTGCTGCATCAGGTTGTCGAGCGGATGGCTGACCTCGCCGCCAGTTATATGGTCGCCGGTTTCGTTCACGGCGTGCTCAACACCGACAATATGAACATCACAGGCGAAAGCTTTGATTACGGTCCGTGGCGGTGGTTGCCGACATGGGACCCCGGTTTCACCGCTGCCTATTTCGATCACAGCGGGCTATATGCTTTCGGTCGCCAACCGGAGGCGCTGCATTGGAATTGCGGTCAATTGGCGGTTGCACTGCGCATGCTGACCGATTCCGAACCGCTAGTGGCGGCGATGAACCGCTTCGGAGAGCTTTACATGGCAGCGATCTCTAGGCGGTGGTGCTGGCGATTGGGCATTGAACCGCTCGGTAGTGATGCCGATACGGCTCTCGTCGGCGTGTGCGAGCAATATATGCGCGAACACAAAATGGGCCCGGACGCGTTTTTCTTCACGCATCGCGGCGGACGCGGCGACCCGAGTGGTCCATTGGGTGACGCTCTGACGGCCTATACGCCGACCGATAGCTCGCACAATTACTGGGCCGATGAGGCCCCGCAAAGCATGCTGATCGAAGAGGTCGAAGCCATCTGGTCAGCCATCGCCGACAATGATGACTGGTCTCCACTCTACGCCAAAGTCGATCAACTAAGGCGGATGGGGCAAGCACATGGAGAACCGCCGGAGCCCAGAGGACACGCAAAAACTACGTGATTTCCGCTATATCAGCGCGGACTCTTGCACATCGTGCATTTGTAAAATTGGCGTGAACCCTATCTTTTCCAGTAAAGCAGCGTTACCCGAATTTCGACACAGAGCGGCGCTCCACGAAGAGCACCGCCGACAGAGGAACCTCACAAAAGGGGCAAGTTTCGAAGAGTGACTAACACAACTCTGATTTCTCATGATCCCGCCACTGGCGATGAATTGTGGCGCGGCGAACACGGCGATGTCGATGCCGCTGTCAGCGCTGGCCGAAAAGCTTTTCCGGCATGGGCCGCTCGCCCGCTTGCCAACCGTATCGAAATGGTGCGCCGCTTCGCAAACGAAGTGCGTGCAGAGGCCGATGGCATCGCCGAATTGATCGCGCGGGAGGCCGGCAAACCGCTTTGGGAAGCTCGAACCGAAGTCGATGCTGTCATCAACAAGGTCGATATCTCGGTAAATGCCTATGCCGAACGGACTGGTAAGAAGAAGCTGGATAGCGCGCTAAACGGATCCGCTGCTCTGCGTCACAAACCGCATGGCGCGATGGCTGTGTTGGGGCCGTATAACTTCCCGGCTCACCTGCCCAACGGGCATATGATCCCGGCATTGATTGCGGGCAATGTTGTCCTGTTCAAACCGTCGGAGAAAACGCCAGCAGTCGGCGCTGCCTTGGTCGAATGTTTCCGCAAAGCAGAGTTTCCCGATGGCGTGGTTCAGCTCGTGATTGGAGGCCCCGAAGAAGGCAAAGCTCTCGTCGCCCATCCGGGAATTGACGGCGTGCTGTTCACCGGATCGGCCAATGCGGGGATCGCCATCAACCGCAAGCTGGCATCAAACCCGGGCAAAATCGTGGCGTTGGAAATGGGCGGCAACAATCCACTCGTCGTAACAGACACGCCCTTGCTGGCTGACGCAGCCGCGTTAATCGTCCAGAGCGCATTCACGACTGCGGGCCAACGCTGCACCGCTGCGCGCAGGCTCATCATCGTCGATTCCATGTTCGATCCGCTGATGAAAGAGTTGGTCAAGCTGACCAAGAGCCTCCTGATCGGCAATCCATTGGACGACGTTCAACCGTTTATGGGCCCGGTGATTGACAATGAGACCGCCGAATTGCTCGGAGAAAGTTTCCTCGCACTGGTGACTGCGGGGGGTAAGCCGATCACTCATATGCGGCGTCTTGATCCCGACAAACCGTTTCTGACACCCGGAATTATCGACACCACGGATATTCCAGATCGGCCCGATATCGAGCTGTTCGGTCCGATCTTGCAAGTCATCCGCGTGCCCGATCTCGACGCGGCTATTGCAGAGGCTAACAACACCCGGTTTGGTCTGTCTGCATCGCTTATCGGCGGTTCGCCCGATGATTACGCGCGGTTCTGGGCCAATGTTCGTGCGGGTATTATCAACTGGAACCGACCGACAAATGGCGCATCATCTTCCGCACCGTTTGGCGGGATCGGGCTGTCGGGCAACCACCGTCCAGCGGCGTTCTATGCGGCGGATTACTGCGCATATCCGGTGGCGAGCACAGAAATGAATCAGCCGCGCGCAAATATCGCGATCGGTATCAAGAACTGATTGCGGGGCTATTTGGCCCAGTAAACAAGGTCGACTGCGGTCATCCCGCCTGGTCCTTCGCGGAAGTGCGCCACGAAATGTTCGGTGCGGCCATCTCCGACAATTGAATGCTCGGGCTGTTCATATGTCACCGGGCGGAGTCTAGCGCGGTCTGCACGGGTGAAATGATACCCCATCGCATCTTCGATATCGACAGGCGTGACATAACGGACAATGCGCACATTGCAGTCAGCATTTGATGAGCCAGCGGCTTGCTGGACCATCCCGTGAGGCATAACCGCCGATGGTCCGGGCATGTCGACTGACCAATTCAAACCCTCAGACAGCGAGCTGACGCATTCCTGCGGTCCGCCAACGGCGACTAGCATCGCATCGGCTTTGGTCAGTGCGGATAGATCTGCGGGGCCTGCATCACTCGACGGGAATGGCAATGCAGGGATTTGTCCTTCGGCAAGCAATTCGACACGGGCCGCATCGCGCGCACGGTTGGCAAGTTCGTCTGTTGCAACCAGAGGTGGCAGTGCGTGATCGGAACGCAGTGTGAGCACCGCATTCGCCTCATTGCGATAGGCGAGATCAGGATCGACCATCAGTGGATCATTCAACGCCTTGGCCATCAACGGATCGGTTGCAACCACGCTTTGCTCGACCACTGTTTCGGCTTCAGGCGCGCAAGCAGACAGCGCCAAGCCCAGCAGAGCTGTTGAGCCAATGAAGACAATGCGGATTTGTCGCGTGAACATGGCCGCCTTTTGCCGCAACAAGGTTAACATTCGCTATGCCGGGCACGCAAAATGAAAACGCCCCCATGCCGCAAGGACATGAGAGCGCCTTCCGCGGTGGTGGATACCGCGCTTAGGCCGTTGGTGGGTTGGCCCAAGTTGGGAGGAGAAGGCACGCGGCGTAGGTGGGATTGCCCCGTGCCCCTCATTCGATATGTTCATGTATAGAGGCATGAACCTGAACGACCTGCAATCAGGTCCGAAAGCATCGGTTCAGCCTTGTAGCGCGGTGTAAACCCGCCCGCGCTTGCGCTGAGCACTGGCGAAGCCTACGGGCCGTGCTTCATGGCGACACCTCCCCGCACCTCCGCGCAAAGCACCGAACAGCCCTCCGGCTTACCAGCGGCTTTGGGCGCGTATCTGATGTGGGGCTTCCTGCCCCTTTATCTGCTTTTGGTGACGAGCGTGCCACCGTTTGAATTTGTTGGCTGGCGGATCATCTGGACGCTGCCGTTTTGCCTGATCATCGTTGCCCTGCGGAAGCAGTTTCCAGCGTTGAAGGAAGCGCTCACCAACCGCCGGACGCTGCTTGCCTTGTTCGCCAGCGCCGTGCTGATCGCGATCAACTGGTTCGTCTACATCTGGGCGATCATGGAAAATCAGGTCTACGCCGCGAGCCTTGGCTATTACCTTAACCCGCTGCTCAATGTGCTGCTCGGGACGGTGCTGCTAGGTGAGAAACTTTCGAGGTGGCAATGGCTCGCCGTCGCGATTGCGCTCACGGCAGTGGCTCTGTTGGCGGCGGGTGCGCTTACAACGCTCTGGATCAGCCTGAGTCTCGCTTTCAGCTTTGGGCTGTATGGCATTGTACGCAAACAGGTTAATGTCGGATCATTGCCCGGATTGACCATCGAGAGCGCAATTCTACTGCTGCCCGCAGCCGGTATCGCGTGGTGGTATGCGCAAGCGCCCGCTGGTTCGGCGTTCGGTGATGACTGGTTTTTGAGCGGCGCGATCATATTCTCAGGCGTCGTAACAGCCGTACCGCTATTGCTGTTCGCGATCGCAGCCAAGCGGATGAATTATTCGACGCTCGGTTTCATCCAATACCTCGCCCCGACGATCGTTTTCCTGCTCGGGCTCACGGTGTTCGGCGAGGAATTACGCCCCGTTCAACTCGGCAGTTTCCTGCTGATCTGGACGGCTGTGGCGATCTTTATGTTCGATCTGTGGGCGCGCAGCCGCAAAGCAAAAGCGGCTGCATAGCTAGTCGGCAATCCGCCAGTGGATCGTCTGGCCGCCATGCCAAGGCACGATGGTCTGTCCGGCAAGCTCCAGCTCTTCCGGCACCGCAACTTCAGTGCGCTCCAGCGTGATGGTTTCCTCATTTACGGGCAGACCGTAAAAAGCCGGGCCGTTTAGCGAGGCAAACGCTTCGAGATGCTCCAATGCATCTTCTTCGTCGAAAACCGTGCAATAGCTTTCCAGCGCGTATGGCGCACCGAAAATGCCTGCACAGCCGCAGGCGCTTTCCTTGTCACCGCGAAGATGTGGGGCACTGTCAGTGCCGAGGAAGAACTTGGGCGAACCCGACGTGGCCGCTTTGCGCAGCGCCAGCCGGTGCAATTCCCGCTTGGCAACCGGTAGGCAGTAATTGTGCGGCTGTATCCCGCCGACCAGCATCGCGTTGCGATTGATATGGAGATGCTGCGGGGTGATTGTCGCGGCGATATTGGGGCCGGATTGCTCCACAAATTCCACCGCATCGGCTGTAGTGATGTGTTCAAACACGATTTTAAGCTTCGGAAAATCCCGAACAATCGCGCGCATGTGCCGCTCGACAAACTCCGCTTCACGATCAAATACATCGATGTCGTGATCGGTCACTTCACCGTGGATGCACAGGATGATGCCATCGGCCTCCATCCGTTCTAGCACCGGATAAATCTTCGCTACGTGGCTAACACCGTGCGCGGAATTGGTGGTCGCATTCGCCGGATAGAGTTTGGCGGCTGTGAAGATGCCTTCAGCAAAGCCGCGCGCAAGATCTTCGGGATCAGTCGTGTCAGTGAGGTAGCATGTCATCAGCGGACTGAAGTCCACCCCTGTCGGAACCGCCGCATTGATCCGGTCGCGATATTCCGCCGCCAGCGCAGCAGTGGTGACCGGCGGCGTCAGGTTCGGCATCACAATCGCCCGGGCAAATTGCCGCGCTGTGTAAGGCACAACGCCGCGCATGATATCACCGTCGCGGAAATGCAGGTGCCAATCATCAGGGCGGCGGATCGTAAGCGTATCGGTCATGCCTGAGCCTTAGTCGGGCAAGTAAAGTCTTTCCAGTCCCGCCGGACACTCATACAGCGCTTTGTATGACCAAAATCGGATTTCTGGCCTGCGAAACAACCGTTCCAAGCGCAGGCGAACGACGCGGAGACGCATTTGAACATGACCTGATGATCTCTTCGCTTGCGCCTGCCTTTGAAGCGGCGGGTTTGGACTTGTGCGTGATCGACTGGGAAGCCCCTCTGGAAGCGTTTGAGAGCATCGCGCTCGTAATGCTTGGCACATCGTGGAACTATCAGGACAAGCCCCAGGCCTTCCTTGAAAAACTCGAAGCGCTGAACGAGCGCGGTATCACAGTCTGCAATCCGCCAGACATCGTGCGCTGGAACGCCAAGAAAACCTATCTCCGCGATCTCGCCGACGCGGGCGCCCGCACCATCCCTACACTTTGGCGCGAGAATGTGACCGCCAAGGGTGCGCTGGAGGCCATGGAGGTTTTCGACACAGACCGGATCGTAGTGAAACGTCAGATTGGCGCAGGCGCAATGGGCCAAGAGCTGATTTCGCGCGGCTCGATGCCCGATGCCGATTGGTCATTCGGGCATCCGGCAATGTTGCAACCCTTTCTCCCCGCTATTGCCGAAGAAGGCGAGCTGAGTTTTGTCGTTATCGAAGGCGAGCTAAGCCATGCGCTGCGTAAACTTCCGGCCAATGGCGATTACCGCATTCAATCGCTGTATGGCGGGACGGAGAACGTCCATCAACCTAGCGAGGAAGAGGCCGCTGCTGCGGCAGCGATAATCGCCGCACTTCCTTTCCCCGCGCCGCTCTATGCCCGTATCGATATGCTGCGGGCAGAAGATGGCGCGTTGATGGTTATGGAAGCCGAGCTGATCGAACCTTATCTCTATCCCGAACAGGGACCGGGTCTGGGCAAGCGTCTGGCCGGGGCCATAGCCAACCGGATGAGAACATGACCGCCAGGACTTTAGCCAACCGCGCCATTATCCGCCTCGTCCCACTGGAGGATGGAGAGGATGTGCGGGGTTTTCTGCAAGGTCTCGTCACCAATGATGTGAGCGGCGATCTGCCAGTCTATGCCGCGCTATTGTCCGCGCAGGGCAAGGCGATGTTCGATTTCTTTGTTTGGGCGGGCGACAATGGCGCGTTGCGGCTCGATTGCGAAGCAGAGGTCGCGGATGATCTCGCCAAACGCCTCTCGCTCTATCGACTGCGCCGCAAGATCGACATAGCCCGCGATGAAACGCTTGGCGTGTTCTGGAGCATCGAAGCCTTCGATGGCGGAACCCCTGATCCTCGCCTGTCTGAACTCGGCTTTCGCGCAGTTGCCGCTACGAATGACGCTAATGCTGCTGACGCGACTTATCTTGCACACCGCCTCAATCTTGGCGTGCCCGAAGGTCGCGGCGAGTTGGGTGATATTCTTTGGCTGGAAACCAATGCGGTCGAGCTGAACGGCGTCAGCTTTGAGAAAGGCTGTTACATCGGTCAGGAAAACACCGCGCGGATGAACTGGCGGCAAAAGGTCAACCGGAGACTGGTCGTTGTGCCGATTGACAGGTCCGAAGATAAACGGCGCAAGGCGGTCTATCCTGAACTGGAATTGGCCGTCGATCACTTGCGCGTTGCCGATCTTGATCCTGCGGCCCTGCCCGACTGGCAGGCGACGGGTATTGCCGATTAACGCTGGTAATGCTGCGCCATTGATGCCTCGAGGTTGGCAGCAGCACGCTCACGTGCCGTGTCTCTCGGCAGGCCAAGCGACTTTGCCAGCGCCCCGCCAATCAACGCATCACCCAAGGCCAACAACACGAGGCTGAGCGTGTCTTTATGAACATGCATTTCGTCCTCGGAATGATCCGCTTCGCCCGGCGCAATCTCGTCGACCAGCTCGTGAATTGTGCTGATAATCGGGTTTAGGGCATCCTCGTTACCCGTGAGCAGCATCCAGCTGGTGAGCGCACCCGCACCTTCGCGGTCGAACGCGTCGAAGGCGAGGTCCACAACTTCGCGCGCTGAACCAAGCCCCGCGCGGCTCGCGTGCACGGCTTCGATAATCGTCTCGCACACAGTCTTTGCCAGATGCTCTGCCAGAGCCTTTTGCAGCCCCGATGCCGATCCAAAATGATGGAGCAGATTGGCATGCGTGCGCCCTATGCGCGACGCCACTGCCTTCAGCGTGACGGATTGCGGACCTGTTTCGATAAGGAGTGCACGCGCGGCCTCTAGGGCGGATTTGCGGGATTCCTCAGGAGTTAATCTCTTACGGACTGTCATTACCTGTCGTCCCTAGTGAAAAGCACCGAAATGAACAAGCAATCGGAACCGCGAATCAAAAAAGCCCCGGCACACGCAATCGCGACCGAGGCTTTGGATGGGTCAAAGTGCTTCGAACTCAGGCCGCTACTGGCGCTCCAAATCCGGCGGTGCCGGCAAAAGACAGCTCGTACTCCGCCGTTGGCGCCATCTCGCCGCGCCCGCAGGAATGCCGTTCGACCACGCGGCCAGTTGGCTCAAAGCCAAGCTTGCGCAAAACCGCGCCCGATGCCGGGTTGTCGAGGAAGTGCGACGCCACCAGCCGTTGATGCCCGAGAGTGCGCGCAACTTTGAGCGCTGCAGCACCCGCTTCGGTTGCGAAGCCCTGCCCCCAATAAGGGCGTGCGATCCAGTAGCCGAGTTCAACCGCACCTTCATCCATCGGATCAATCCCGATGCAACCGACAACCTGTGCATCGCGCGCGCGAGTGATCAGAAAGCGCGGAAACATGGGATCAATCGGGAGTGACACGAACTTGCGCGCGTCCTCTGCGGCATAGGGCCACGGGGCGCTGGCTAGATTTCGCACGACACCCTCATCGGCGATGCCCGAAAGCACGCCCTGCCAATCTTCTGGCCAGATGGGTCTGAGCAGCAATCTGTCGCTACGATGGAACACAATTCTTCTCCCAAGCGAGAACTCAATTGCCCCTCACCGCGCCGATAGGCGGGCTGCATGACAATTTCGTTGCCGTGGAATTTTATTATTCCACGGGTTTTCGAGGGAGAAACGAGAAGAGGGAGATGGCTCCCCCGAATGGGGTGGCCCTTCTCCCTCTACGCTGCCGATTGTGTTATCGGCTAGGACCGCCCCGGTGGACGATCCTTTTCTTGAACCGTCCGGTTATTCAGCTGCTTCCGCAATCATGTCTACCGACACGAATTTGCGGCCTAGTTTGCCTTTATGGAATCGGACCACGCCTTCGCCGAGTGCGAAGAGAGTGTGGTCTTTGCCCATGCCGACATTGGTGCCCGGATAAAACTTGGTGCCGCGCTGGCGCACGATGATGTTGCCGCCGATCACGTCCTGACCGCCGAATTTCTTCACACCAAGGCGGCGACCTGCTGAGTCGCGACCGTTACGCGATGAACCGCCTGCTTTCTTATGTGCCATGGGTCCTGATCCTTACTTCGTGTCAGCTTTAGGCGCGGCTTTCTTAGCCGGTGCCTTTTTGGCTGGTGCTTTCTTCGCTGCAGGCTTTTTAGTGGCTGCAGCCTTCGGAGCGGCTTTCTTGGCCGGAGCTTTTTTCGCCGGAGCCTTCTTGGCAGGTGCTGCCTTGGCTTCGGTTTCAGCTTTCGGTGCAGCTTCTTTTTTAGGAGCAGCAGCCTTCTTAGCCGGGGCTTTCTTGCCTTCACCAACGTCAGTGATGCGCAGAAGCGTCATCTGTTGACGGTGACCAGCCTTACGGCGGTAGTTGTGGCGACGACGCTTTTTGAAAACGACGACTTTTTCGCTCTTCGCTTGCGCGATGATTTCAGCCGATACGCTCACTTTGGCAGCGTCAGCGATGCTATCGCCTTCACCTGCAAGCAAGACATCACCCAAGGTGATGGTGTCGCCCGCTTCACCAGCGAGCTTCTCAACGGCAATTTTGTCTCCGGCGGCAACCCGATATTGTTTGCCACCTGTGCGCACTATCGCGAACATGGCTATATACTCTCAATCTCTTGGCGTGTCCGGCTTTATGCAAAAGGCTCGCACCACCGAACGGCATTGCGGCGCCGTTTGGATACAGCGCCGGAAAGAACGGTGCCGTTAAGGGAAACACTGGGGCAAGTCAACGCTATCTGGCGCAGAATCTGCCTTTGACGCGACTCTTTTTCAAGAACTTGCATCTATCTGGCTTTGCGGGAGCAAACCATCGTGATATTCGCCCAGCCAACAATGACACGCCCGTATGCCTCCTTATTGATCGCCGCGACATCAGCAATTCTGCTTTCTGCCTGCGTTGGCAGCAGCGACAAATATCCTTCGCTGGTGATCCGCGACTTTGAGCGGGCGCAGGGTCAGTTCACGCCTGTAGCCGGTGAGCCTGAAGCTCCGATTCGCCCCGTCGCCTCGAGCGAAGATCTGGATGCATTGGTCGCGCGCGCCGTGGATGCTTATCGCCGGTTTGAACAGGTTGAGATGGGGACAATCATTCTTGTCGCAATGGCGCAGAATGACAGCATCGAAAGCAACCGCCGGCAAGAGGCCCTCGTCGCCTTTGCCAATCTGCAAGCAATCCGCAGCGAAACAGCCGTCGTGCTGGCTGACCTAGACCGTCTGACAGCTGAGGCCGTGACGACATTTGCCCCGCAAGAAGAAATAGCCGCCGCGCGCGCCAAAGTCGAAACGCTGATCGCTGGTCAGGACGGTACTCTCGCGGGCCTTTCTGAAACAATGAACCAATGAACGCCGCCTGCGAAGCCTGCCCGGTGAAAGACAGCGCGGCTTGCGCAGTCCTTACGGAGGAAGAACGCGATGTTCTCGCAGCCGCTGGACGGACGCGGGTTCTAAAACGCGGAGAGATGCTCTTTGCGGCAGGCGATCAAGACGCAGCTTGCGCAACTCTTGTATCAGGCGCCCTCAAAGTTTCGGCTATCAACCGTGACGGAGACGAGCAAATCCTTGCATTGGTCCATCCGTCGGGTTTTATCGGTGAACTGTTTTCTCCTTTCGCCCATCACGATGTAGTCGCGCTGACCGAAAGCAAGCTTTGCACGTTTGCGCGCGCTGACATTGACCGGGCGATAGAGCAATATCCTGCCCTCGCCCGCGCCTTGTTGCGCCGCAGTCAGGAAGACCTGCTGGCAACACGTAGCCTGCTGGAGCTGAACGCCACAGCCGATGCCGAAGCACGTCTTGCGGCTCTGCTATACGATTTCGCTGCCGCGGCCAGCCACACTTCATGCCATGTCGCACGCGAGTTTGATTTGCCGCTTACGCGCGGTGAGGTTGCCAATATGCTAGGCCTGACAATTGAAACCGTCAGCCGCAAACTTGGCGAGATCGAAGACACCGGGGCGATCCTGCGCAAAGGAAAGCGCGGAATCGAACTGATCGATCCCGCGCTCCTTCAGGCCCTGTCTGGGCGCCAGGCTGCTCAGGCCTAGCCAGTCGTTGTCTCTCTTCCTTAGGGGCGATCAAAGCCCCTCGATCACACCAAAGCGGCGATCACAACGACAGTGCAGGCCCAAAGCACGATCAGCACTGGCAAAATCAACATTTGGATCGCGGCATCTCGGGGAGCGAGACGTCCGGTGTTGGTCATAATTCCGGTCTGTTGAAACTTGCCCATGGTCATGGGCTTGCTGCCATTATCTTTAAGCCGGGTCCAAACTGCGGGAACCCCGAATCCAGCGATAATGAAGCCTGCAAAGATCGCCATAGGAATGATCAGGCCGGGAGTGGAAAATGCCGCGCCCAGGATGCCAATGAACGCAAGATAGCAGGCGACAGTCGCGCCATACAAAGCGGTTGGCATTTCGAAGTTGCGATCGGATTCAACCTGAGTGCGCGCAGCGGCAGGTGCATCGACAATGCGAGCTTCGCCTCGGGCGATGATGTCATGTGCTAGTTTACTCATGGGGCTTTCTCCTTCGTTGGAAAGAGAATTAGCCGCCGCCTTTTCCTGCCACCTTGATCCAGATCAAACTGCGCAGGATATTTTCAATTCCAGCGTGAAAGATCGGCATAATCATCGGCGCGCGGTTCGATCCAACTCCATTTGCCGCTGCGAAGCTCGCGTTTCCAAAACCACGCGGCGCTCTTCAAATGGTCCATGCAGAAATCAACGGCATCGATCGCGTCGCGCCTGTGATTTGCCGCCGCCGACACGCATACAATCGGTTCGCCGGGATACATTTGCCCGACGCGGTGAACCATCAATAAACCGATCAAATCGAACCGCGTTGATGCCTTATCCGCCAGTTCGTCCATACCCGGCAGTGTCAGCGGTTCGTAATGCGACAGCTCAAGCGCTTCCACATTATCCTCGCCCCGAACTTCGCCAACGAAAGTGCAAACACCGCCCAGCCCTGCGCAGGCTTGGGTGAATGGCCCGATCAAACTGCCAGGAATAAATGGTTCGGTCAGCAGGCGGATGTCGCGGTGCATCGCCAGTCTAGCCGCCGCTGACAGGAGGCAGCAACGCAACTTCATCGCCGTCTTTGGCGTTCAGCGTAGTCTTGTCCGACAAGACCTTTCCGGCGCAGGCGACATTGACGCGCGCTTCGCCCAATTGCCCCGCAATCTCAGGACCGACGGTGGCCAGCAAACCCGGCCAATCGAGCGGTCCATCGACTTCTCGGCTGTCTTCACCCGTCATATCCCGCAGCGGTCCAAGGAAATGTATCGTCACTGTCACTCGCCTATCCTCCCGTCATCGACATGTGGCGCGGTTGAGCGGGTTCTGCCCCGCGCTGATCCATGCGGAAATGGTGCTTTTCCGGTTTGATCTTCATTGCCTTTGCCAGTGCTTCGGCAAGATTGCGCACCGGCTCTTCGGAACGCAGCGCCGCGCGCAGATCGACCCGCTCTGCGCCGCCAAGGCATGGGTAAAGTTGACCCGTCGCGGTCACACGCAGCCGGTTGCAACCAGCACAAAAGTTCCCGGTGAGCGGCGTAATCAACCCAAGCCGACCGCCAGTTTCGGCAATATCAACATAGCGAGCAGGCCCGCCTGTGCGGTGATCGCTTTCCGTGAGCGTCCAACGCTGTTCGAGTTGTCCACGCACATCGGCCAGCGAGAGGAACTGATCGAGCCGTTCCTCTTCAATATCACCCAGCGGCATGACTTCGATCAGGGTGACATCATGCCCTTGGCCGTGCCCCCATGCGATCAGATCGGGAAGCTCATCTTCATTGACGCCTTTCAGCGCAACCGCGTTGAGCTTCACCTTTAATCCCGCCTCCTTCGCAGCGCCAATGCCGTCAAGAACCTGCGGCAAGGCATCGCGCCGTGTCAGCTTGGCGAACAAATTCCGATTGAGCGTATCGAGCGATACATTGATCCGGCGAATTCCGGCCTTGGCCAAAGCGTCAGCGTGCTGGGCCAACTGCGTCCCGTTAGTGGTGAGCGTCAGCTCCTCGAGGCCGTATCCGATGCGCTTGCCGAGCGCATTGATCAGATCGATAATATCGCGGCGCACCAATGGCTCGCCGCCCGTGATACGGATTTTTGTGACGCCGCGCTCGATAAAGCCGTTCGCAAGCTCGTATAACTCCTCCAGCGACAGCACCTCTTTGCGGGGCAGAAACTTCATCGCTTCCGGCATGCAATAGGTGCACCGCAAATCGCAGCGATCCGTAACGGACAGGCGAAGATAGGAAATCTGGCGCTTGAACGTATCGACCAGCGGCACAGCATCAGCGCCAATCTCGATCCGATCAGGAATTCGGTTTGCCAGCTCACTCATGCGCGGGACAATACTGCCCTGTGACGCCGGGCGCATCCTCTAAATACTCGATGATCCCGCGCGCCGCGCTTTCACTGGCCACGCCCACAATATTCACGCGCTTGGGTGCATATTCGCGCGCCAGATCTGCGGCGAGTGATCTGCGCCAATCATCATGGGCGCTATCAGCTGCGGGCAGGACAATGGCGAGCGCTGTTGTTCCTTGATCCGCCAGCTTGATTCTGGCGTGTTCGAGATGCTTTCCGAAAAACTCGGCGCTCGCGGCAATACCGCTATCCGGCAAACTTTCGACGGTCAGCAAAACCTGCATCAGTCCGCAGGCCTTTCGCGGTGCATTGTGATCCCGATCTTCTCGTTCGCCTCGGCAATCGCCAGCTTCACAATCTTTACTGTCACGGCCTGCACTCGCTTATCCTGCACAAACAGGCTTTCACAAATGTGATCAGCCACTGCCTCGATCAGTTTGAAATGAACATCTTTTGGCAGCCCATCGGAGGCTGCAAATTTGAGGTCCATGTAATTCTTGCTCGCCTCCAGCGGCGTATCGGGATCGTACCGATCCGCGATGTCATAGCGCGCCTGAATGGTAATCCGCAGCGGTTGCGGTTTACCGGTCTCCTCGGAATAGATGCCGGTCAGGACATTCACTTCGAGGTCAGCCACTTCAAGGATAAGCGAATCGTTCATTCGGGTGAGACCTTCGTCATTTTGCAGGGCTTTAGCAGAGCTTTCTGCACGCGCTTATTCTCTTCAACGGTAAGTCCCGTCAGGCTTAAAGTGCCGCCAGTGATCGCTTCATTGATAACCGGCGAAGAAACGATCTCCGATCCGATCATGATGTGCATCTGCCGCCCGACATTTTCGGCCGTTTTCTCAGCGAGCCACGCCTTGCCGCTGTCGCCAAGCTCTACGTTGAGAACAAGTTCTCTTGTGCGCTCATCGGCGTCGATCTGGGCATCATAGACTCTGGGTGAGCAGAGAACGAACTCGCTCACTTGAAGGGTGTTATTGACCGGATCAATTCGGAACCGCAAAAGCTCGCTTGCATCCGCTACGGGTTCAACCACCGCCGCCAAGGCTATCAGAGCAAGCACACTCACGAATCCTGCCTCCACCGGGCGAAAATGGCAGTTGGCAGCAGGCGTGCGCCTTCACCCTCTTCGCGCACGGCAAGGTCGCCGTGTTCAATGACGCCCGGCAAATGGCGCAGCTTTTCCTCGAGCAATCCAGCCAAAGCGACCGAGCTCATGCGAACCGCGTAGACCGTGAGGAACAGAAACGCGCTTTTCTCGTCGAGCAGCTTCGCGCAGTCGCCCACCAATTCCGGCAGGCCCTGCTCCAACCGCCAGGTTTCATTCTTTGGCCCGCGCCCGAATTTGGGCGGATCAAGGATAATCCCGTCATAGCGCCGCTCGCGCCGCACTTCGCGTGCAGCAAACTTCGCTGCATCATCCACCATCCAGCGGATCGGACGGTCATCCATGCCGGACAGCGCGGCATTCTCGCGCGCCTGAGCGACCGATTTTTTGGAGGCATCAACATGCGTGACACGGCCATGATCGCTAAGCGCAAGCGTGCCCAGACCCGTATAGCCGAACATATTCATGGTTTCCGCGTCATCGCGGCCCGCAAGCTGTTCGCGCATCCAATCCCAAACGGGCGCCATATCGGGGAAAAATTGCAGGTGCCGGAACGGCGTGGGCTGCGCGGTGAACTTCACCTCGTTCCAGGCGAGCTGCCACCCTTCTTCGGGAAGTTCGGTTTCCAACTGCCAACGCCCGCCGCCATCTTCATCAGAGCCCGGCACGAATTCGCCAGCCGCTGGCCAGTCGTCTAGCCGAGGTTGCCACAGCGCCTGCGGCTCTGGGCGGACAAAGGCATGCGGCCCGAACGCCTCGTATTTGCGCCCCGCCCCGCTATCGAGCAGGCGATATGCGTCCCATCCGGTGCATTCCATCACCATCGGCTGAGGCGCGATTGTGGCCATCAGGCGGAGGCAGCATTCTGCAACACGAAGTCGCGGCTTGCCTCGTACTCACCCGCAAGTTCTGTGAAATGTTCCTCTCGGCCAAACAGATCGCCGACGCGCGACGGAAGCGCCGGACGCACACCGACAGCACGTTCGACCGCGTCAGGGAACTTCGCGGGGTGAGCGGTCGCAAGTGTAACAAGAGGAACGCGCGGATCGATGGAGTCATCGGTGACCGCAGCGCGGGCAGCGCTCAATCCTACGGCCGTGTGCGGATCGATAATCTGGCCGCCTGCGGCATGGGCCCATTGCATAGCCCGCGCGGTTTCATCCTGATCCGCGCGGAAGCTCAGGAACAGGTCCTTCATACCCTCACGCTGCGCGTTGGTAAGCTGCATCGATTTTGTTTGCTCGAATCCGCGCATCTGCTCGGCAATGGCCGCGCCATCACGCCCGCTTGCGTCAAACAGCAGCCGTTCAAAATTGGAGCTAACCTGAATGTCCATCGATGGTGTGATCGTTGGCGTGACACCGCCAGCGGAATAGTCGCCTTCATTGATAGCGCGCCGCAGAATGTCATTGATGTTCGTGGCGACCACCAGCGTTTCGATCGGCAGCCCCATCTTGGATGCGACATAGCCTGCAAACACATCGCCGAAATTTCCGGTCGGGACGGAATAGGCAACCTTCCGATCAGGAGCGCCAAGCTGCAGCGCCGAATAGAAGTAATAAACCACCTGAGCCATCAGGCGCGCCCAGTTGATCGAGTTCACCGCGCCCAGATTGAGCGTGCCGGTGACATCCGGATCACCGAACATCCGTTTCACATGCGCTTGTGCGTCATCAAAGCTGCCATCAATCGCAATGTTGTGGACATTAGGCGCGCGCACCGTCGTCATCTGGCGACGCTGAACGTCGCTGACTTTGCCTTGAGGGTGGAGCATGAATATCTCGACCCGCTCAGACCCGGCAACACCGCGAATGGCAGCAGAGCCCGTGTCGCCACTAGTTGCGCCAACAATGGTCAGCCGCTCATCACGGCGTTTCAGGAAGGTATCAAACAACCGCCCGAGCATCTGCAGTGCGACGTCTTTAAACGCCAGCGTCGGGCCGTGGAACAATTCCAGCAACCAATGCTGGCTATCGAGCTGAACCAAAGGCGTGACCGCAGCGTGGCTGAATTCTGAACCATAAACTTCCCTGCAGATTGCAGAGAGCTCATCCGGAGTCAGACTATCTCCCACAAACGGGGTCATTACCTCCACGGCAACTTCCCAATATTCCAATCCACGCATCGAACGGATTTGCGCTTCGCTAAAGCGTGGCCATTCGCGCGGCAGATACAATCCGCCATCGCTCGCAAGACCGGCCAATGTTGCGCCTTCAAAATCCAGCGTCGGCGCGCTTCCTCTGGTGGAGATATATTCCATATGATGCTGCGGTTAGCGCCCTGTGTTTGTGAGAGCAAGCAAGGGTGCCTGACGGTTGCCCTAGTCTTTCTTTCTGATCCGCGATCGAACAGCGAATCCGTAGATTAGCAAGGCTGTCAACGCGAAGAAGAACCATTGCCCCGCATAAGCAAGGTGGTTATTGGGAAGACTGCTCGGATCAGGCTTGGCGAGCGGTTGAAGCCCGGCTTGCGGCGGGTTGGCGACAAGACGCGGACCCGGAGCAATCACGCCAGCAACCGTGCCTCCTGTCCATTGCGGGGTTTGCAAGCTGCGCGAATAGCCAAGATCAACCAACACGGTCGAATTTTCGCCAACCGCGCAGGTAGCGCGTTGAGCCCATCCTTTTTGCCCTTTGTCCGATGTACCCGCCACAGTTTCGATATTGGTCACATCCACGCACTCGATTGTGCTCTGGCGAAACCATACGTCTTTCCCTTCACCCGATATGGGGAATGGAACCGTATCGATTTCCTGTGTCGCCTCGGAATAGGCAGCTAGCATCGCTTCTTTCTCGTCCATCCGGCCCAATTGCCATATACCGAGACCAATCATCGTAATGATTGCGGCCACCACGATGATCGTCGGAATGATGGGAATACGAGAGGTCATATGTCCGCGTTCTCTTTTTCCAGCTTGGCTTCATATTGAGCGTAGAGAAGCGCGGTCTTGTACAGACGAAGCCCACCTAGAACCGCTGCAATCGTCGTTACACTCCAGAATACCGCCTGAAGCCAAAATGGGGGCTGGATCAGGATATCGATACCCATCGCTGCACAGATGAGCAGCACCGCGATCAGAATGGTCAGTAACCCGGCCCAACGCGATCCGCGTTCCAGTTCAGAATAGTCCAGATCACAGCTTTCGCATTTCACCGCGATCCGTGCAGGCGCCTCAAACAAGGTCGCTGTGCCGCAACGCGGGCACAAACCAGAAAGGGCAGCCTGGAAGAGTGATTTCTCTTGGCCAGGCTGCCCTTTCTTGTGTTTCGAGCTGGTGCCCGGTTCGATCAATGGACCGGTGCGCCCCAACCGCCCCATACGTAGATGGCGATGAAGAGGAACAGCCACACCACGTCAACGAAGTGCCAATACCACGCAGCCGCTTCGAAGCCGAAATGCTGGCGCGGGGTGAAGTGCCCTTTGTAAGCACGGAACAGGCATACCGCGAGGAAGATCGTACCGATCAGAACGTGGAAACCGTGGAAGCCGGTCGCCATGTAAAACGCCGAGCTGTATGTGTTCTGACCGAAGTTGAACGGCGCGATGCTATACTCATATGCCTGAATGCCGCTGAACAAAACGCCGAGAGCGATGGTCGCCCAGAGACCTTGCTTAAGAGCGTCACGATCACCGTGGATTAGCGCGTGGTGCGCCCAAGTCACGGTAGTACCCGAGCAGAGCAGGATCAGGGTGTTAAGCAGCGGAAGACTGAACGCATCGAGTACTTCCATGCCCTCTGGCACGAGCGCACCACCAGTGGCGGTGTTGTCTGTCAGAAACGCATTGGCGGTCGCCTGCGCAGCCGTGCCAGCGTCCGTGACGGAAAGCGGTGCAGGGAACAGTGCGAAATCAAAGAATGACCAGAACCACCCGACAAAGAACATCACTTCCGAAGCGATGAACAGAATCATGCCGTAACGCATGTGGAGCTGGACAACGGGAGTGTGGTCACCGCGTTCGGCTTCGACAACGATGTTCTTGAACCACATGAAGAAGGTCGCGATCAGACCCGCGAGACCGGCCCACATTACAATTGATCCGGTCGCACCGAACATTTCGTGCATGTTGAACACAAGTCCGGTGGTGAATGTCACCGCCGATAGCGAACCGACGAGCGGCCAGATATCGGGTTCAAGGATGTGATAGTCGTGGTTTACGTTGCCAGCCATGGTCTGCTTTCCCGTCCCTTAGGATGCGTGGTCAATCATATTTCGCGTTAGGAATCCGTCTTTACGGGCTCTTTCACGCGGTGAAAAGTGTAACTCAAAGTGATTTGTTCAACATCAGCCATAAACTCATCTTCGAGAATGGCCGGATCGACATAATACAGCACGGGCATGCTCACTTCCTGCCCAGGCTGAAGCGTCTGTTGTGTGAAACAGAAACATTGGATCTTGTGGAAATATTGGCCCGCTTGCGCAGGTTCTACATTAAACGTCGCAGCGCCCGTTACCGGATATTTGCTATCGTTGCGAGCGATGTAGGATGCGAGATCGCGCTGTCCGATACGGACGGTATCGGTCGCCTGCGCAGGGCTGAACGTCCATGGAACGTCGCGCGCAGTTGAAGCGTCGAAACGGATTGAGATTTCTTTGGCAATTCCTGCCTTCGCTGCTGTCGCAGCTTCTGCTTCGGTGGCGACCTGCGTGGTTCCGCCAAAGCCTGTCACCCGGCAAAACAAATCATACAAAGGAACTGCGGCATAGCCGAGACCAAGCATCGCCAGCGCGCCAAGAAGCGCGAGGCCGCCAGTGCGAAGATTGCGATCATCAATGGATGGCTGCACGGTGCTCATTATTGCCCTCCAATCCGGGCGATTGTGATCAAGTAGAACAATACGACGAAGAACAGCAGCGTGCCGCCAACCACAAGGTTGCGAGCTTTCTGCCGGCGCTTCGTTTCTGCTTCTTCTTCAGGGGTCATGCGAACATACCTCCGCCGATCAGGCCATTGTTTTCAAGCAAACGGTCCGCGACCAATGCAGCAAACAAAGCGAACAGGTAAATGATGCTGAATTTGAACAGCTTCCGTTCGGGAAGCATCTGATCTTCAGCCGCGCGTTCCCGTGTGCCAACCGGCATAGCCAGCGCGAAGAACAATAGAGACAATACGACAGAAATCGATCCATACACCCAGCTCACCTCGCCGATCGCCCAAGGAGCGATCGCCACTGGTGCCAACAGCACGGTGTAAACCAATATCTGGATGCGGGTCGATTTTTCGCCTGCGACGACGGGCATCATCGGAATGCCCACTTTTGCGTAGTCAGACTTCATAAACAGCGCGAGCGCCCAAAAATGCGGCGGCGTCCACATAAAGATGATTGCGAAAAGCAGGACCGGCATCAGCGTGATCTCACCAGTCACCGCGACCCAACCGATGAACGGCGGGAACGCGCCAGAGCCGCCACCGATCACGATATTCTGAGGCGTGCGCGGCTTAAGCCACATTGTGTAGATGACCGCGTAATAGACAATCGCCGCAGCAAGCGCGATTGCCGCCAACCAACCGATTGCGACCCCCATCAGGCCGACCGAAGTGACCGACAGGAAAACGCCGAAATCGCGCGCATCCTTTGGAAGCATACGACCAGTTGGCAGCGGCCTATTGGCCGTCCGCTTCATGCCCGCATCAAGGTCCATTTCCCACCATTGATTGAGCGCAGCCGAACCGCCTGCTCCCATTGCGATAGCAAGAATGGCCGTAAAGCCGAGAACCGGATGGATAGTGCCCGGTGCTGCAAGCAGACCGCAAATGCCGGTGAAGATCACCAGCGTCATAACCCGCGGCTTGGTCAGCGTGAAAAAATCACGCCAATCGGCCGGCATCGGGTGCGGTTTGGCAGTCGGGGTTAAAAGCGTATCCATCGAGAGCTTTTCAGGCGTTTGTCCTATTTGAAAGAGAGCGCGCCATTGCCAGCACGCCCTCCCCCGTTTTCGTTTTTGCGATCAGATGGCCGGGCATTGAGCGCCGACCACCGATCAGTCACCATCAGGCCGAGGCTGGACGGTGATCGTGGTAATCGTGGTGGTCTTCGATAACCGGAAGCGTTTCGAACTGGTGGAACGGTGGAGGGCTCGAAAGCGTCCATTCCAGTGTCGTCGCGCCTTCGCCCCATGGGTTCGCAGCGGCTTTTTTGCCAGCAGTGAACGCGTAAGCGAGGTTCACGAAGAACACGACCATCGAAAGCGCCATGATCATATAACCGTACGAGCTGATCTCGTTCCAGTATGCGAAGGCTTCTGGATAATCAGGGATACGACGCGGCATCCCGTTCATACCCAGGAAGTGCTGTGGGAAGAAGATCACGTTCACGCCGATGAAGAAGCCCCAGAAATGCAGGTGCGAAAGGAATTCGCTGTGCATCCGGCCGCTCATTTTTGGGAACCAGTAATAGAAACCGGCGAACAGTGAGAAGACCGCACCCATCGACAACACATAGTGGAAGTGAGCAACCACGTAATATGTGTCGTGAAGGTTGTCGTCGATGCCGCCATTGGCGAGCACAACGCCGGTCACACCGCCCACGGTGAACAGGAAGATGAAGCCCATCGCCCAAACCATTGGCGATTTGAACTCCATGCTGCCGCCCCACATTGTGGCGATCCAGCTGAAGATTTTCACGCCGGTCGGTACAGCGATAACCATCGTCGCAGCGGTGAAGTACATCTTCGTGTTTACGTCGAGCCCGACGGTGTACATGTGGTGCGCCCACACGATGAAGCCGACAACGCCGATAGCAACCATGGCGTAGGCCATGCCGAGATAGCCAAACACAGGCTTACGGCTGAAGGTCGCGACGATCTGAGAGATCATGCCAAAGCCCGGCAGGATCATAATGTACACTTCAGGGTGACCGAAGAACCAGAATAGGTGCTGGTAGAGAACCGGGTCACCACCGCCTGCTGGATCGAAGAAGGTGGTCTGGAAGTTACGGTCTGTCAGCAGCATTGTGATCGCAGCCGCAAGCACCGGAAGCGCGAGCAGCAGCAGGAATGCTGTGACCAGCACCGACCATACGAACAGCGGCATTTTGTGCAGGGTCATACCGGGCGCGCGCATGTTGAAAATGGTGGTGATGAAGTTGGTCGCACCAAGGATCGAGCCAGCGCCCGCAAGGTGCAAAGAGAAGATCGCGAAGTCGACCGCTGGGCCGGAGTTACCAGTCGTCGAAAGCGGCGCATAGACCGTCCAACCGACACCTGCGCCCAATGCGTTTTCACCGGTACCCGGCACAAACAGCGAGAAACAAAGGCTTACGAAACCAGCAACGGTCAACCAGAACGAAACGTTGTTCATGCGTGGGAACGCCATGTCAGGCGCACCAATCATCAACGGAACAAACCAGTTACCGAAACCACCAATCATGGCCGGCATGACCATGAAGAAGACCATGATCAAACCGTGAGCCGTGATAAACACGTTCCACATATGGAGGTTGGCATTTTCCTCCGCTGTGCCGCCGAAGAATTCCACAGCCGCACCAAGATATTGGATGCCCGGCTCAGCCAGTTCCAAACGCATAACGCCCGACATCGCACCACCAACGATACCCGCGATAATCGCAAAGATCAGGTAGAGTGTGCCGATATCCTTGTGGTTGGTCGACATGAACCAACGCTTGAAGAAACTCGGCTTATGATCAGCATGATCATGAGCGTGGTCTTCGGTGTGGGTGTCGAAACCTTCAGCGGTAGTGGCCATGGTTCAGATTCTCTCGGTTCGTATCGTGTTCGTATTCGGTTCGGCGTCAGATTAAGCTGCTGGAGCTGCTTCTGCAGTGTCTTCAGCGACCTCTTCTTCAGCAGCGGCTTCTTCAGCGCCGGGCAGTGAACCGCCCTGCTCAAGAACCCACGCTTCAAATTCTTCCATCGGCAGTGCTTCGACCGCGATCGGCATATAGCCGTGGCGCGCGCCGCACAGTTCGGAGCACTGACCGTAATACAGGCCCGGCTCCTTGATGGTGAGCAGCTTTTCATTCAAACGGCCCGGCACTGCATCCATTTTGAACCACAGCGATGGCACTGCGAATGCATGAATTACGTCAGCCGCAGTGGTTTGGATGCGAAGCGGAACGCCAGCTGGGACGACCATACGGTTATCAACGGCAAGCTTCGCAGGCTCACCATTTGCAATCGCGTCCGCATCGGAAAGCATGTTGGAAATGATCTCAACATCGCCGTGATCAGGATACGAATAACCCCAGTACCACTGATAGCCGGTTGCCTTGATCGTGATCGCATCCTCTGGCGGCGTTTCATACTGGCGCGCGAGGAGCGTGATCGAAGGAACCGCAATCACGACCAGGATGAGCGCGGGGACAATCGTCCAAACGACTTCAATCAAAGTGTTGTGGGTGGTCTTCGAAGGTTCCGGGTTAGCGCGGCGATTGTAGCGCACGATAACCCAAAGCAGCAGCGCAAGGACGAAAATGCTGATCGCGGTGATAACCGGCATCAGGATGTAATCGTGCATGTTGAGCGCATAGATACCGTTGTCGGTATACTGATCCTGAAACGTCATACTCTTTAGCATGTCGTCTGTTGCTGCAGTGGGCATGCCCTTGCCTTCGACAGGCTCAAGCGGGGTGTAGGCACCAGAACCATCTGGAGCTTCGGTTTCACCAGCAGGCACTTCGTCAGGCCCTGCGATGGCCGGAACATCCGCCCCAACAGTTTCCTGCGCAAACACCGTCTGCGGAGCCGTGATAGCAAGCATCGCGGCAAACAACGCGATGAAGCCGAATTTCAAACGGGTGTGGATGTGCCCCATCATAAATGTGCCCAAACTAACTTTCGATTTTATCCCATGCTGCCCGTAACCCATGCTTCGCAGTGAAGCGGAATCGGACAGCGATTTTGCTGACATTACTGTCAACTTGGTTGGCCTATTAGCCGCGCTTGCCCCGTGCCTCAAGCGGTTCTAGGGAGAATTTTATGCAATGCACCATGATCCGTGCGCAAGCCCGCCCGTAAGGCCCCATGAAATGAAGGCAATTGATCAATGAATTATGCCCCCTCCCTGCCGCGCACTGAAGAAGACGTGCTTGCCGAATTTCGCGGTTGCGGCGCCCTGTTGGAAGGTCATTTCAAGTTGTCTTCAGGCAAACATAGCGGCCATTATCTCCAATGCGCCCGTGTGCTTATGAACCCGGCTCGCGCGGCAAGACTTGCACAAGCAGTGGTCGCTGGCATTCCTGCAGAAATCGTGGACAAAGTAGATGTGGTCGTCTCTCCAGCAATGGGCGGCATCATTATCGGGCACGAAGTTGGCCGGGTCTTGGACAAAGACGCGCTATTCCTTGAACGTCCCGAAGGCACGTTCCATTTGCGCCGCGGCTTCGCGCTTGAACCGGGTGCAAAAGTGTTGATGGTCGAAGATGTCGTCACAACTGGACTGTCCAGCCGCGAAGCCATCGCAGCCGTGGCGCGGGAAGGCGGCGAAGTGATTGCAGAATGTTCGCTGATCGACCGTTCTCTGGGTTCGGTCGATCTGGGCGTGCCATTTTATCCGCTCGCCGCTTTTGATTTTCCGACATACGAAGAAGACAGCATCCCCGATACCCTCGCCAGCGTAGCTATTACAAAGCCCGGAAGCCGCAAGGAATAGCCCCAGATGAACGCATCGCTCCACCCCAATCCGCTTCGTCTCGGCGTGAATATCGATCACGTGGCGACGATCAGGAACGCGCGTGGCGGCGATCATCCCGATCCTGTGCGCGCTGCCGAAATCGTAAGCCGCGTTGGCGGAGACGGCATCACGGCGCATTTGCGCGAAGACCGACGCCATATCCGCGATGAAGATCTGGCGCGTATTCAGGCTGCAACCAATCTGCCGCTCAATCTTGAGATGGCAGCGACGCAAGAAATGCTGGATATTGCCCTGCGTCACAAGCCGCATGCCGCATGCATCGTGCCTGAAAAGCGCGAAGAACGCACGACTGAAGGCGGTTTGGACGCCGCTGGCTTACACAACACTCTCGTCCCGATCATCGATGAATTGCGCAGCGCAGATATCCGCGTTTCGCTTTTCATCGAGGCGAATGAGCGCCAGCTTGATGCAGCTCTCCGCCTCGGCGCCCCGGTCGTCGAATTTCATACCGGTGAATATGCGCATGCGATTTTGGACGGGGATAGCGAGCGCACAGAGCGCGAGTTGCGCCGGATCACGGATATGTCTGCGCTCGCCGCCAAGAACGGGATCGAGCCGCATGCGGGCCACGGCCTCACCTATTACAACGTTCAACCAATCGCCGCCATCCCGCATATCGCCGAGCTCAATATTGGGCATTACCTTGTTGGTGAAGCTGTGTTCGTCGGATTGGAAAGCGCCGTATTGCGGATGCGCGAGTTGATGGATGAGGCCCGCTGAGGTGAACACCAGCCAAGCCCCTGAATTGACTTCAGAGCAAAAGCGCTGGGCTTTTCTTGGATCAACGCTGTTCCTGACATCCGTTGGTTTTTTGGGGTTTGCATTCGCCGAAGGGTTCATGCTGGCATTTGCCATTGGTTGGGTCGCCTTGCAGATGTTCGGCTATATCGGCGCTCTCAAAATGGCGAAGGGTGAAATCGCGCATCCCTTGTTCAAATCACAGGTCATGCTTCATCTGATTGTGCTCGGATTGCTGGCTGCGCTATTTATTCGCGCAGCATGAGGCAGATTGAACAATGAACAACACACCCAAACCCGCTTGGCATCTTGCCCTTATAATCATCTGGTACGGTGTCCTGCTGCTCGGATCGGGCGGGTTGGCGCTGCTCGGCCTTGCATTCGGATCTGAAGCCTATCGAAACAAACCGATCCCGTTCATTGAATTGGCGATCATTGTAGGGCCGTTTCTGGTATCGGCTGCCTTGCTCGCCGCCACGCTTTATTGCTGGAATACGGGCCGACAACGCGCCGCCTATCAATTGTGCGGCGTCAGCGTGCTCGTCATAGTCGCTGTGTTTGCATTCCTCACAGGCGGACTGGGCATATGATCATCGGTCTCGGCTCTGATTTGTGCAATATTGAGCGCATTCAAAACTCGCTCAACCGGTTTGGTGAGCGGTTCGAAAACCGGGTCTTCACCGATGTTGAACGCGCCAAGGCACAGCGCCGCCCCTTCACCATCGCAGGAACCTACGCAAAACGGTTTGCCGCCAAGGAAGCGTTCAGCAAAGCGGTAGGCACCGGATTTCGCCGCGGGGTCTTTATGAAAGACATCGGAGTCGTGAACGCTCCTTCGGGCGCGCCAACTCTTGCTTTGACAGGCGGAGCGGCAAAGCGGCTTGAAGAAATGATCCCGTCAGGCCATGAGGCCCATATTCATCTTACCCTAACCGACGATCATCCATGGGCGCAGGCCTTCGTAATCATCGAAGCCACGCGTATCATCGACGGTTAAATGAAAGTGCTGAAACCAACATCGTGACCGAGCCTACCCCTACTCCGGCTGAGACCCGTACGCCCAGTGAAGCCCCCACCAGTGCGGCGCCGGCTGGCGATGCTGTCTCGAACACGAAAACCGAAGAAGAGACCGAAGAAAAGATCGATTGGTTCGCCGAACTGCGCGGTCTCGCGATCATGCTGTTCGCGGTGCTTGTCTTCCACAGTCTGGTCGCCAAGCCGTTCTATATCCCGTCCACTTCAATGATGCCGAGCCTTCACGTCGGTGATCGTTTGATCGTGAGCAAATATCCGTATGGATGGTCTTGGGCATCGGCGAGCTTTCACCTGCTCCCTAGAGGCAAATGGCGGGTTTTCGCCTCGACGCCGGAATATGGCGATATCGTGATCCCGGTGCACCCAACCCGCGATGAGGACTACATTAAGCGTGTTGTCGCATTGCCTGGCGACACAATCGAAGTGCGCGATGGCCGCATCATTTTGAACGGTGAGATGATCAAGCGCGAACTGGTCCCGCCGGTACAGATTCCGTTTGAGCCGGAACTAACCTGCCAAAGCGGCATGGGAACACGCCCATGTCTCGAAAGTTTCGAGAATTACCGCAAGACGGATGCCGACGGTAACGACTATTTCGAGCCAGAGACTTACCGTGAAACGCTGCCCAATGGTGCCACGTACTTGGTCATTGATCATGTTGACCAAAGCAACTTCAGAAGCGGTCCTGACGATCTCGACAATTATGGTCCCAAAGTCATTCCTGAAGGCCACGTTTTCGTTATGGGCGACAACCGCGATGAAAGCGCAGACAGCCGCGCAGCCGCTGGCGCGCAAGGTCTGGACGGTCCGATCCCGATGGAAAACATCGGCGGCCGCGCAGAGTTCATTACCTTCTCGCTTGATGGATCGACGACTTGGAATCCGGGTAGCTGGTTCTCCAGCATGCGCGGCGACCGCGCGTGGACCACGCTGCGTCCGGCAATCGCCGAAGGTTATGAAACCGAAGAGTGAGCAGCACGTTAGCTGAGTAATATGGCAAAGAAATTCCTTTATTTTATCGCGATCTGCATCGTGCTCTTTCTCGTAGGCCGGATCGGCTATGAGATGTTTCAAGATGAGCTTGCAGAACTGGCGTTCGTTCCCTCCAGCGAGTTCACTCCGACCGAGCCGATGGAGGCAAACGCCTATCAAGACCCGGCAATGTGGTATTCACGCCCGGGTATCGGCGTAAATGATCCTGCACGCTGGCAGCCCGCCTATGCTGAGGCGAACCAAGACGCAGCAGCCGAGCAGGTCGCTGTCAGCGCAGAAGCCGCGAGCATCGCGCTGCAGGCCGATCGACGCCCGATGCCGCCTGTTCCTGACTACGCCGTCTTCTTTGTTCATCCGACCAGCTACCTTAGCCGCGACAATTGGAATGCTCCGATTGGCGAAGGAGAGGCGGAGCGGATTGCGCGTCTTTATGTGCGCGGCATGGCCAGCCCGTTCAACTCAGCCAGCGAAATCTGGGCACCGCGTTATCGTCAAGCGACCATGGGATCGTTTCTGACAGATGCGCCAGAGGCAGAGCAGGCCATCGATGCCGCTTATGCCGACGTGGTCGAAGCGTATCGTTATTTCTTGAGCTCGGTTGATGATGAAACGCCGATTGTGCTTGCGGGCCATTCGCAGGGCTCGCTGCATCTTCTTCGGCTGCTCCGCGAAGAAGTGAAGGACACGCCCGTCGCAGACCGGCTTGTCGGTGCTTATGTCATCGGCTGGCCGATTTCTGTCGAGCATGATGTGCCATCGCTTGGCTTCGCCGCCTGCGCAACAGCGGCCCAGACCGGATGCATCTTGTCATGGTCAAGCTTTGCCGAGCCAGCAGATCCATCGCGCGTTATCAAGACTTATGCGAATTCGATCGGGTTCGACGGCGAGAAGCGCGGCACGAGCAAAATTCTTTGCACCAACCCTATTACCGGGACTTTCGGCGGCGCTGCAGATGAAAGTGCCAACCTTGGGACACTTGTTCCAGATGACGCGATGTCCACGGGTGAATTGGTGAGAGGCGCAGTGCCCGCTCGCTGCGATGACCGAGGCTTGCTGCTGATCGGCGACCCGCCCGAGCTCGGATCATATGTCCTGCCCGGTAACAACTATCATGTTTATGACGTGCCGCTGTTCTGGGCAAACACGCAAGCTGACGTGAACAGGCGCGCGAGAGCATGGGCAGCGGCGCGCTGATTACCGAAACTGCATTGGAGTTTGCAGATGCGCTGCCGAATGGCGGCGTACTGCTTGGTCTGGATCCGGGCACCAAGACTATCGGGGTGGCCACATGCGATGCTGGTTGGCGGTTTGCGACCAACGGCAAAACATTGGGTCGCGGCAAATGGGCCCGTGACAAAGGAATTCTCGCAGAATTGATCGCATCACGCGAAATCAAAGGGATCGTCTTGGGCCTTCCGCGCAATATGGACGGCAGCGAGGGTCCTCGTGCACAGGCCAGCCGCGCCCTAGCTCGCAACTGCTCCGAAGCCTTCGCTCTCCCAATCCTGCTTTGGGATGAACGCTGGTCCACGCAAAGCGCCGAAGCGGCCATGATCGGTCAGGATATGAGCCGGGCCAAACGCGCCGAAGCCATCGACAGCCACGCGGCGGCTGTGATCCTGCAAGGTGCCATCGACAGGCTGGCTGGCGGAATACTTTAGTTAGCAAGCTATTGGCGTCGATCCTTGGCGATCGTGGCAACCATCCGGCTTCCGCTCAATTCGCCTTCGCGCCAGAGTGCATCCACCATTTCCGCATTCTCAATTCTGGCTGCGCGGGCTTCAAAACTGGCCAATCGCAGCCGTTCGCTCGGGTGGTTACGACCGACCCAATCGGCAAATCCCAATGCCTCTTCAGCGCCAAGTCCGACCGCAACCCGCAGAAACGCCTCGGTCGCGTTGGGGCTAAGCACCCGCGTCACCTCGCTTCGTTCCAGATCAAAGCCATATTGATCGAACCAACCTTGCGCAGGATCGACATGCATCACATTGAGCGAAACTGAGAGGCTTTCCGGTGGCAATTGCGAATGCACATCACGGTGCGCACGGTACAGCATCAACTTGCCTTCATGCAGAGCGCTGCGCTCGATAAATTTGAGCGGCACAGCCTCTCCGGCGAACCCGGTGACGGCCTCGTAATCATATTCGAAGTAATCGCTGCGATAGCCGGGACCGCAATAGCCACTCGTCAAAAACGAAAAGTTGTGATCATGCGGCTCGCCATAGACAAAGCTTTTGGCGCCGCTGTTGCGAAAACACAGATCATGCTCTGCTGGCCAGATGTTCGCACGCAAGAACATGTTGCCGCGCTTCGGACTGAGCACGATCGCTTGGGGACCGTAACCGCTATCGACATCGCCGGCGGTCCGCCCTGCCAACCTGTCGATTATCATGTCCGCCAGAAATTCGCGATTGTTCGTGAGCTGTCTGAGCCAGTCTGCAGCGACCGATGTGCTTTGCGGATCGCGCGGATCAAACCCGCAGGTCGAAAGTGCCTGGATACATTCAGGCAGTGAACAGCTTTCGGTCGAGGGGTTATCGATAAGTCGCGGCATTAGGCATTCTCCGCCTGCAATTGTCCGAAAGCTGGGCTTTGCGAGAGGAGTTGCTCGCGGAAACGACCAGCAGGTGGAGCCAAATCATCAGCGGGATCGTTCGCCAATCGGCCAAGTACGTCCCAACCTCGGACACTGTCAGCTGCGAGTATCTGCCTGACAGCTTCCCAGCGAACATCGAGGTCTTCAATTTGATCAAGCGCGACGCTCTCCATTGTGGATCGAGCACGCTCAACGTCACCGGCCAAGGCGCCGAGAACGGACAGCGCCATAAGCCTTTGGCTAGCAGCTTTGTCTCCGCTTATCGTGCGGAGCAGCGCGCCGTCCGACAGTCGATATTCTAGCGAAGGCATCGGCTTTTGCGGTACGCGCGAAATCTGGAGCATGACAAAAGCACCATCCACCGAAGTGATTTGACGAGTCTGACCGTGCCCATCGAGCGTAATTGTGCTGCCAGGGGCAAGCGTAATTTCTGCGGTGTGGATAGACGGGTTTCCCGCTGGATCAGAGCGAATGTCATGCATCAATCCAGCCGCCGTCCCGGTCAGGACGATCTCTCTACTCTCTTGATCCGCAAACAACGCACTTTGCGGGGTCCCAACCCTGCAATCCTGTTGCCGTTCATATGCGACCAGATTTATCGTCGCCGTTCCGTGCTGCAAAATCTGAACGCTCGAAAACCCAGCCGAGCACCGGTAACGAAACGGCATCTCGCCAAGCGGCTCGTCACGCATCGCCTCAATCAGGATCGCGACAAAGGGCCCCACGAAATCCAAAGCGGTTGCGTGTTCAGATGCGATTGCCAGGAGATTGGGGCATTCTTCGATTGCCGCGCCCCCACAGTAGAGCTCCAGCTCTTTCAGGACCTGCCGTGTCGCACGCAATTCACGCCATTCGCGCTGTGCCTGCTGCATTCGGCAGACGATACGGCGCTGCAAAGCGGTATCACCCTGCAACGCCGCGATATCGGGGTGAATATTCACAGTTCTGCCCTGAAACCGATCAAAGGAACGTTTCTGGCGGAACGTTGTCGTAAACATACACCATAATGGCCACGATAGTGTCTTCGTAGGCCGCCCCCGCACTGCTAACAGAGCCATATAGCCCTTGCGCTGTTTCGAGGCCGGGAATGGTCGCGAGATCAATTGTTGGAAGGTTCATTGAAGGTATCCATTTGCACCTGCGCTGCAGCGGAATTGCTGAAGCGCAAAAAGCAAGGTGACGTCAGTGCAGCCGCCTGAGAAATTAAATCATTGTAATGCGCCGCGAGCGCTTCCAAGAGGCTCAGCGTGAATACGCCGCTCCCCAGATTTGACCCCAGCGAAGCCGCAAAGTTCTTCTTCAAGCACGGCCACACAGGCTGGCTTGGGCTGAAATACAGCGCACATGCCGACAATTGGGTTGAGCTCGAATTGCCGTGGCGAGAGGACTTGCTGGGCGAAGCGGAACGCGCGGTCCTCGCGTCAGGGCCAATTATCAGCCTGATGGATATGGCAAGCGGCATGTCGATCTGGCAGACCAAAGGCACTTTCACACCGATCGCCACGCTCGATCTACGCGTCGATTATCAACGTCCTGCCCGCGAACGAAGCGCGGTTTGGGGACGCGTGGAATGCTACCGTATCACGCGCTCTGCCGCCTTTGTGCGGGGGATCGCACACGACGGAGACCGCAATGATCCCGTTGCGCACATCGCGGGCGTGTTCATGACAATCGGCAATGATCCACGCGAAGGCAAAGTGCCCGAAGGCGGAGCGCAAGCAAGCGAAGCGGGGACCGGCGATGAGTAAGCTTGAACTGCCACCCTATGCCCGCGCGCTCGGCATTCGCCCGCACGAGATGGAAGACGGCGTTCCTGTCTTGACGGTCGACTTCGGCCCATCGGTAGAAGGTCGCCCGGCACATTATCACGGCGGCGCGACCGCAGGATTGCTGGAAAATGCTGGCTACGCTGCTTTGCGGGCTCGCCTGATCGAAGAAGGGCGCGAGGCCCAGCTTAAGCCCGTCAACATCACGGTTCAGTATCTCTCCGCTGGCAAAACTCAGCCCAGTTTCGCCAAGGGCAGGATCACGCGGCTTGGCAGGCGCAACGCAAATATCACTGTTGAGGCGTGGCAGGATAATCGCGACCGCCCGATAGCGACCGCGATCATGAATATTCTGATGGCGTGATTGCTAACGCTCTTCGACGTTAAAGCCGTTCTCATCAAGCCGCAGCTCAATCGGCACACCGTCCTGCGAGAGAACAATTCCATCCTGTTCAAAGCGAATAGATGTGCCTTCTTCGCCCAAAGGAATTTCCTCGCCCTCTTCAATATCGATGTCGAGCGGTTGAACCGGACCTTCGGGATCAGGCACCGATGACGGTTTCGGCGCGGGCAATTCCAACGCCGACCGCATAAAATCTTTCCAGATGCGTGCTGGCATCCCGCCGCCAGTTACTTTGTTGAGCGGGGAATTGTCGTCATTCCCGACCCACACGCCAACCACCAGATCGCCTGCATATCCGACAAACAGAGCGTCTCGGTAGTTTTGAGTGGTGCCCGTCTTGCCATAGTTCGCAATCGGCAACGTGGCTGCGCGTCCGGTGCCGCGATTGATCGCAGCGCGCAGCATCTGTTCCAAATCTTCGTGCGCGCGGCCAGACACGCTGTCTTCTCGGGTGGTCATCCACTCCCACCAGCCCTCTTCCTCATCCGGGATAGGATGCGCACGGACGGGGAAAGTGTTGGCTGCCACACCAGCATAGGCCGATGTCAGTTCCAACAAAGTCATCGAAGACGTGCCCAGCGCGAGACTGGGATCACCTTCTGGCATTGGCGATGTTACCCCAAGCGAACGAGCGGTGCGGATTACATTCTGGCTGCCGACTTCATTAAACAGCCGTACAGCGGCAACATTGCTCGATGTCGCGAACGCATCTTCCAAAGTAATGGTCTCAGAATAATTCCCGCGAGAATTTTTTGGCCTGTAGCTTCCGGTTTCGATGGCCGTGTTCGCGATTGTGTCTTCCGGATCCCAGCCCGCTTGCAGTGCCGCGAGGTAGACGAACATCTTGAACGTTGAGCCCGGCTGACGTTTTGCCTGGGTCGCTCGGTTGAATGGAGATTCCGCATAACTCTTGCCGCCAACCATCGCGACCACTTCTCCGGTCGGGCGCATCGCCACCAAGGCGACCTGCGCGTCGCCCAAGGCTGCGCGGCTGGTCACCCGGCTAGCCAGCGCCTGAAGCTGCGCGTCGAGCGTGGTGGTGATCACTTGCTTGGAATAGCTCGCCTCCATCCCCTCTCGTGCAATCGGCAACGCCCAATCAGCGAAGTAAGTGCCCGTCGGGAGGTCGTTTCGCGCGCGCACATCGATTTTCGGAGCGGGCATCTTGGCTGCTTCGGCCTCGGTCAGATATCCCGTCGCCACCATCGCCCCGACGACCAAATCCATACGTCTCTTCGCGCGATCATAGTGCTTGGTCGGGTTATAGCGCGAAGGAGCCTGAAGCAGGCCAGCGAGCATCGCTGCTTGTTCCGGCTTCAAGTTTTCCGGCTTGCGATAAAAGTAGTGCAGGCTGGCGGCGCGCAATCCGTACTGATTGTCACCAAAATATGCGTTCGAAAGGTAGCGAGAGAGTATCTCGTCTTTCGTAAGCCAGCTTTCCAACCAAAACGCGATCAGCGCTTCGCGTGCCTTGCGAGTCAAAGTCTGTTCGGGGGTGAGAAACGTAAACTTGGCAAGTTGCTGTGTGATCGTGCTGCCGCCACCAGTGCCCGTCCATGCCGCACGGGCGATTCCCCGCGGATCAACGCCCCAGTGCGAATAAAACCGGCGGTCCTCGATGGCGAGGAATGGCTGGATCACATGTTCCGGCAGTTCGGCAACTTCAACAGGTGCATCGACCACCGCGCCGCTGCGCGCAATCGGCGTGCCGTCGCTCGCAAGCAAAGTGACCTGCGGAGCCGCAATTGGCTCAAGCGATTTGGAAAGCGGCGCGGTAATGGCGAGCCAAGCGACCAGCGCAAAGAACATCAGGATGACAGCCGCGACGATACGTAACGCCCACCAGCGTTTTCTGCGCCCGCGATAGTGCTCGGGTTTCCACCACGGTGTCCGCCGCTGCTCTTCACGGATAACGCTATTGTCTAGGTCAGAAAGCTGCTGGTCCCACGCACCGTAATCTGGCGCGGGCCGCATCTTTGGCGCGGGGTCAAAATCGTCATCCGGGTCATAGGCGCGCTGCGATTCGTAAAGGGCATAATACCCCCTATCGCCGCCACGCGGTTCATCATTCGAACGTTTCCGGAATCGCGCAAACAGGCCCATATCGACTGTGTTATCAGACTAATACGCCTGAACGCAAGATTTACGCGGCGCTGGCTGCGCTTTCCGGCAAGTCTTCGTTGAACACGCGCTGGTAATATTCGCTTACCAATGTTCGTTCCGCTTCATCGCATTTGTTCAGGAATGAGAGCCGGAAAGCAAAGCCGACATTGTTGAAAATCGCCGCGTTTTGCGCCCATGTGATCACGGTGCGCGGGCTCATCACGGTCGAAATATCGCCGGTCATAAAGCCTTGGCGTGTCAGCTCGGCCACCTTGACCATGTCCGCGATCATCGCGTCATCGGCTTCTGGCGTTTTCGATTTCACGATTTGCTGCTCGATTTCCGCAGGCAGATAGTTCAGCGCCACAACGATGTTCCAACGGTCCATCTGCGCCTGGTTGATCGCCTGAGTGCCGTGATAAAGGCCGCTCGTATCTCCAAGGCCTACCGTGTTGGTGGTCGCGAACAGACGGAAATACGGGTTCGGTGTGATAACGCGATTCTGATCGAGCAGCGTCAGGCGGCCATCGAATTCGAGAATACGCTGGATCACAAACATAACGTCGGGGCGTCCCGCATCATATTCGTCGAATGTCAAAGCAACCGGATGCTGGAGCGCCCACGGAAGGATGCCTTCCTTAAACTCCGTGACTTGCAAACCGTCTTTCAAGACAATTGCATCGCGGCCAACCAGATCGATACGGCTGATATGCGCATCAAGGTTTACGCGGATGCTCGGCCAATTCAGGCGCGCTGCGACTTGCTCAATATGGGTGGATTTACCCGTGCCGTGGTAACCCTGAACCATGACACGGCGATTGTGCGTAAAACCAGCGAGAATTGCGAGCGTCGTGTCATCATCGAAAACATACGCATCGTCGATTTCGGGCACATGCTCGCTCGCCTCTGCGAAGGCCGGAACCTGCAGATCGATATCGATACCGAATGTATCGCGCACATCGATCATCGCGTCTGGCGTCGTGGGGAGGCCGCTGGAGCCGGCGAATTCTTCTGAGGAATGTGAGTTCATTGCGAGGCCCGCGTTAAAGAGCGTTTCGCGATGGGGCAAGACGCGCGTGCCTGCTAAATTTGCAAGTCAGTGCGTTTTTGCGACTTATTTTGCGGGTGCGGTGATGTTTGTCAGGTGGCCACGCTTGATCCAGACCTTCGCGCCTTCTGCGCCAGCGGTGAAATTGGCTGTTCCGTTTGCTGGCCAGCGAATCCAATCGTGTCGCTTATACCTTTGCCCGTCATGCGTAATTGTGCCTTCGAGTATAAGCAGCTCAAACCCACCCTTATCCGATAAAGCAACTTCGGCATTTGCGTCCCACACTTCCAAGGACACATGCTCGTAATCGCGCGCAGCAAGCACAGCACTCGAGACACCAGAGCGAGCCGGATCAGGCGCTGTTTCCAGCGTGTTCAGATCAACCGACATTTGCTCCTGATCCGCTGGATCAAACTGCCATAGCTTTACGAAAATGGTGCATCCCGGCGCCGAACCGGGAACGTGGTGTGTGCCCACAGGATTGCGGACATATGTACCCGCTGGATAGTCGCCATGCTCGTCTTGGAACACGCCCTCGAGCACAATGAATTCCTCGCCGCCCGAGTGGGTATGCTCTGGGAAAGAACTCCCTTGCGCGTACCGCACAATCGAAGTGGCACGTGCGACTTCATCACCGATCCGGTCAAGCATGCGGCGGTCCACGCCCGCCATAGGCGAAGGCACCCAGTCAATCTGGTCGGTGTGCGTCAGGACGGGCTGATCGAATTGCGCGTTGATTTCCATAAACCGGATATGGGTGTTTCGCTCGCGAGATTTAAGGCAACTGACGCTCGAATTTCCCGATCACAGTGATTACATTGCCAAAATGGCTGATCCAATCGAGACCCTGCGACTTCGCCTTGTTGAGCAGGTGCGCGGCGTTTTTAACGATGCCTCAAAGGGACAGAAGCCGACCCCACCGTCCGACAACGCTCTGTTTGAGCGGGATACGCCGATCAGAATGGTGCACTCCGATCTGGTCGGAATGATGACCGGCGGCATTCGCAGCTTGATGCTGCAAATGCTGCACCCGCATGCCTTGCAAGGTGTGCTCGATCATTCCAACTTTCGCGAAGACATGCATGGACGGTTGCAGCGCACCGCGAAGTTTATTGCGGTCACGTCTTTCGGGGATCGCGACGACGCCATGAAGGCGATTGAGCGTGTGAACCGCATTCACGCCAAAGTTGGCGGCACTTTGCCAGATGGCACCCCTTACATCGCCAACAATCCGCGCACGCTGGCGTGGGTGCATGTTGCCGAGGCGCAGAGCTTCCTCGCGGGTTATCTGCGTCATGTCCGTCCTGATATGCCATCTGCGGAACAGGACGAATATTACCGCCAGTTTGCGGTAATCGCTCGCCTGCTTGGGGCCGATCCGGTCCCGGAAACGCGCAGCGAAGCGGACGCGATTTTCCGCGAGTTGCGCGGCGATTTGCGTCCTTCACCGCAGGCGAGAGAAGTCGCGCAATTGGTGTTGAGCCAGCGCCCAAAGGGCACGCCGCCCGCGCTGCAAAAAGTGATAGGAGCGGAATCGGTCGCGATGCTGCCCGATTGGGCACGCAGTATGCTCAAGCTGCAAAAGCCGGTCCTCTCCGCCATCCCCGCCCGCGCGGCGACGTGGGGCGTGGGGCGCACACTGCGCTGGGCCTTCAAACAGAATTGATGTGCCGAGCCTCCGCCTCCGTGGTATAAAGCCACCAGAGGGAGAGAAGTGATGCATGTGATGGGAGCAGTCTTGGCCGTGCCTGAAGGCAACAAAGCGGCCTATCTCGAAATGGCGCGCTGGATGGGCGATATGTTTCGCGAATTCGGCGCACTCGAGGTTTCGGAGAATTGGGAAGAGGATGTGAAGGACGGCGAACAAACCGACTTTCGCAAAGCAGTTAAAGCCAAGGACGGCGAAAAGATCGTGTTCTCATGGATAGTGTGGCCCGACAAAGCGACCCATGACGCAGCGCATGAAAAGATGATGACCGACCCTCGCATGCAGGAAATGCCAGCCGAAATGCCGTTCGATGGCGGACGCATGATCTTTGGTAGTTTCGAGAATATCTTTCACAGCCGCTAGGCGATGACAGTGCTTTTCCTGAGCAGTTGATACGCTTCGACCACGCGGTTGAGCCGGTTTTCATATTGGCGATCGCCGCCGTTGCGATCCGGGTGATAGCGGCGGACGAGTTCTGAATAGCGCCGACGCAAGCGGCGTCTGTCGGTGTCGCTGCCCAGCCCCATAGTCTCGAGAGCCGCTGCCTCGTCTTTCGAGAAACGCCCGCTCATCGCCATCTTTGCTTCGCGCTCGGCACGGCTACGAATGCCTCCGGCGCGGGCAGAGATCGCCTCAAGCGGGTCGTCGTAATCGGCCCAGCGCGGCACTCCATCAACCGCGGCTTTGGGCGAGAATGCTGCGCTTTCGGTGCGCCAGCCACTCGCGGGGCTTTGTGCCGACAAGATTTCATCGGCGCTCATGCCTTCGAACCAATCGTAGCCTGCATTAAACTCGCGCACATGATCGAGGCAGAACCAACGCCAGATGCCCGGCCCGTCAAAACCATTGGGTTGATAGCCCGGCGCGCGGAACTCACCCGCCTCGCGGCAAGTGGGATGTTCGCACACTCGATCCGCGTCTTCGTGGCGGCCATGAAACTTTGCAGAAGGCATAGGGGCTTGAGAATGGTGTCTTTGCCCCCAAATTCCAAGCCAATCATTATTGCAAAAAGGACAAGCCCAAATGAGCGGAACCGTAGCACAGGAAATGGAAACGCTTTTGACCGAGGCTTTTGCCCCGACTGCACTCGATATCATCAACGATAGCGCGCAGCATTCCGGCCATTCGGGTGATGATGGATCGGGGGAGTCGCACTTTACCGTTGTTATCGAAGCACCGGCCTTTGCGGAAATGAACCGTCTCGCCCGCCAACGCGCGGTGATTGCCGCGCTCGGCGACATTGTCGGGCAGCGGGTTCACGCCGTCGCGATCAAAGCCAGCGCGCCTACTGCGCCCTGATATGTCGCGCGAAGAATTCGAAAAGCACTTTCCGATGCGAAAGCCGCCGGTCTGGGGCGGTTCGAATTCTGTTGAGCGTTCCATTGCGAAAAACGATTGTGAAGCGGTCAAAGATGCGATTGCGGAAGGCATAGATGTCAATGAACAGGACGAGTACGGTCAAACGCTCCTGATGATAGCCGCTGCCGTCAAGGCGACAGAAATCGTCCGGATTCTGCTTGATGCTGGAGCTGACCCGAATATCGTCAATGATGATGAGGCAGGCCCTTTGACCAGTGCAGTTCGAAACGCAGGCCGATCAAAACCATTTCTACCGTTGCCCGTAAATGTGCAATTGATTGCGATCCTTCTGGATGCTGGTGCCGACCCCGACCAGATCGACCAATATCGCCGGTCTCCCGCTGGACGCGTAAGCCATTCCTTCCGGTTGAGAAGGCTGTTCCGCAACCATGGATATGCGGGGAATTTCTCCAGTGAGTGAATTCGACAGCGGTTTGCGTGTACGCAGAGCAGCACGTGTCATAGTGCTCGACCCGATGGGCCGCGCCTTGATGTTCCGTTTTGACGTACCCGGCAGACCACCCTTTTGGGTGACGGCAGGGGGCGAATGCGAACCGGACGAGAGTTTCGAAGACGCAGCACGGCGAGAGCTTATGGAAGAAACGGGCATAGCGGCTGATCCCGGACCGCAAATTGCGCGAACCACTCCCGAATTCATCACCGTCGAAGGCGAACCGGTACAGGCTGATGAGCGGTATTTTATCGTTCGTGTCGATGGCGCAGAGATCGACACGGCTGGCCACACCGAGCTTGAGCAAAAGCTGATGACACAACACCGATGGTTCGCGCTGGAAGAGCTTTCCAGCTGGCATGAATTGGTGTTTCCGGAAAACCTTGGCGATCTGATCGCGTCTCATATCGCAACCTGATTGCCGCGCACGATCTGTCTCGCTATCCCGACAGGCGAGGAGAGACAGAGATATGGATTACACTGGCAAGGTTGTTTGGATCACGGGCGCGTCATCAGGCATCGGTGCGGCGCTTGCCCGCGATGTCGCATCACGCGGGGCGCATGTTGCGCTGTCTGGCCGCGATGAAGCGCGTCTTGCTGAGGTTGCCGCCGATTGCGGCGAGACATTGATCCTGCCGTTCGATGTGCGCGATGACGCGGCTCTTGCCGATGCGACGGCCAAAGCAATTGCATGGAAAGGCGGTGTTGATGTCGCGTTTGCCAATGCTGGTGTTTCGCAGCGCAGCCGCGCGCTAAAGACCGACATGCAGGTTTACCGCGACATCATCGATATCGATCTCACGTCCCAAATCGCCTTTAGCCAGGGGCTTATCGGGCACATGGCAGAGCGCGGTTCGGGAGCACTCGCCTTTATTTCATCCATCGCGGGCAAAGTCGGTGTGCCGATGCGCACCGCCTACAGCGCTGTGAAGTTCGGCCTTGCCGGATACGGAGACGCGCTGCGCGGCGAATTGTCGCAGACCGGCGTCAGTGTCCATGTGATTTATCCCGGCTCCGTCGCCACCGATGTTGCGCGCAATGCGATGGTTGCGGATGGCTCCAAACGCGGCGTCAGCGACAAAGTGATCGACGAAGGCATTCCTGCGATCGACGCAGCCAAAACCATGCTCGATGGCATGGCAGCTGGCGAGCGTGAAATCATCGTCGCGCAGGGCATGGAGGCCGGCATGGGCGAGATGCGCCGCACACCCGACGCGCTCTTCGATCAGGTCGCCGCCATGGTCGCAAACGGATATATGGAAAAAATGGAAGACAGCGCATGATCGCGATGGAGCAAAAGCGCGTCGCGCTTGCCAACGGGATTGAGCTGGATGTTGTCGATGAAGGGCCGGTCGATGCCCCAGCCCTCATCTTTCTCCACGGCTTTCCCGAAAGCCATCGAACTTGGCGGCATCAAATCCCGCATTTCTCCAAAGATTATCGCTGCATCGCGCCCGATCAGCGCGGCTATCGCGGATCGTCGAAACCGCAAGAGGTTGAGGCCTATACCCCTGATAAATTGATCGGTGACATCTTCTTGCTCGCCGATGCACTCGGCATCGCGAAGTTCACCATTGTCGGTCACGATTGGGGCGGAGCAATTGCGTGGGGCGTGGCACTTGGCGGTCAACATATGCGGGTCGAACGCGCGATCATCGCCAACGCGCCGCATCCGATGATCTTTCAAAAACTGCTCTACACCCACAAAGGCCAGCGCGAAGCGAGCCAGTACATTCGCGCCTTCCGGGATCCCGCCAATGATCCTCTGATCCGCGAAAAAGGGCTTACAGGATTGATGCTGCAAGAGGTCAATTGGGACAAGCCGACAACGATGGAGCCGGAAGAGCGCGCGCAGTTGCTGAAGGATTGGCAAGACCGCGATGCGTGTTTCGGCATGATCAATTACTATCGCGGCAGTTCGATGCATGTCCCGCCGGTCGATGCGCCTTACGCACTGCCGGATGGCTACACGCCGCCCACCCTGCCAGACCTGACGATCCCGACACTGGTCATTTGGGCGATGGACGATCTCGCATTACCTCCAGAAAATCTCGAAGGATTGGACGACATCATCGATCCGCTGACCGTTGTGCAAGTGCCCGATTGCGGTCACTTTGTGCCTTGGGAGGCACCCGATAAGTTCAACGCCGCGATGGACGCGTTTCTAGCCAGCTAACCACTCAACCCATGCGCCATGCGGATGGGCATGACTGAGCAGATGCGTTTCGCCATCCTGCGGCGAACCATTCCAAAGCCGCACTTTCAATTCGTGACGGAATGTCGCCGGATCGGTTTCAAGCGAAACCCACGCCAGCGGGCATTCCGGTGATGCGTTTGCACCGGCTGCCTCAAACGCCTCGGTAATCGCGTCCTGCGTGCTAGCGGACATATATTGCCACATGATCGAGTGGAACATGGCGCGCGTCACGCCCTTCGTCTGCGGTTCAGTAAGCATTTCGGCGACAAATTCACCCGCATCCTGCTTGACCAGATCGGGCGGACGTGCACTTGCGAGCGCAATCGCGGCATCGATCCGCGCCATCCTTCCCGGTGCGTCCGGCCAGACATAACTTTTAAGCCGCAAAGCGCTGTCCGGATCAGCCAAATTGATCGGAGCGACGTCGCATCCCCGAACAGACAATATCTGAAAGTTATTCGGCGCAGCTGGCGGCGATCCATCGCCCTTCCAAAGCGGCTCGATCTGCATCGGCGACCCCAGCGGTCCGACAGCGGTTTCGCCCAAATGAAATCTGTAGCGTTCGAGCATGGTCAGAACACCCGCACTCGCACCAAGCTCGAACAGTTCAAATTTCGGAACAGTCCGTTGTGCCAGCCAGAGCAAACCTCCCATGATGCTCGCCGCGCGTCCTGCTTCGTTGGTCTGAGGCGGACCATCAAGCCATGGCAACAGCTGCGTATCGTAGGTTTGAACCAGCTCGCAGACCAGCGCGTCAATCTGAGCCTGATCGGCGATTTGCCCGCTGTAGACTCGAGCCAATCTGTCATCCTGCCCCGAAACAAGCAGGTAATGCAGACCGCCCGCCATGCGCAAAGGCATCGCGTCTTTCAGCGTGAGCCCTTCCCAATTTGCGATGCGCCGGCCCGTCGCCGTGTCGCTTGCTCGGACCTTTGCCAGCGCCCGAACAATACGCGCGGTACACGGTGCGTTGTTTTGCTCGGCATGGGTCGCCTGCCAATCAAGCGCTTCAGTGAATTCCTCGATAGCCATGATCCCGGTCTTGCTCATGTGCGATTTCCTTGCGTTTGACGGTCTCGATTGTGTTGCCCTTTGCGGGCGCAATCCCTAAGTCCCGCGCCTGATGACCACCGATCAAGCCACTGATACATTCGGGCAGCTGACATTCGCTGTACCCAAGGGACGCATTCTCGACGAAGCGCTGCCAGTGATGGCGCGTGCAGGCGTGGTGCCCCATGATAGCTTTCACGACAAGTCCAACCGCGCGCTTTCTTTCGAAACGACGCGCGCTGACATGCGCCTGATCCGCGTGCGCGCCTTCGACGTTGCGACTTTCGTCGCGCACGGGGCAGCGCAGATTGGTATTGTCGGCTCTGACGTGGTCGAAGAGTTTGACTACGCGGATCTTTACGCACCTGTCGATCTGGACATTCAGCATTGCCGACTTTCGGTTGCGCGGCTCGCCGATGACACCGAAGACCGCTCCGGCGCGAGCCACCTTCGTGTGGCAACCAAATATCCGAACCTAACTCGCAGACACTTTGAAAAACAGGGTATTCAGGCCGAATGCGTCAAGCTCAACGGAGCGATGGAGCTTGCGCCCGTGCTGAGCCTCGCAAGCCAGATCGTTGATCTTGTTTCGACAGGTGCGACGCTGAAACAGAACGGCCTCGTCGAAACCGGCAAAATCATCGACATCTCAGCCCGCCTGATCGTCAACCGTGCGGCGCTCAAAAAAGACCCGCGTGTCGCTGAGCTGGTTGCGGCGTTCCGCTCCGATGCCGAAGCACGGGCGAGTGAGGCAGCAAAGTGAAATCGCTCAGCTCCCTCGATCCCGATTTCGAAAAGCGTTTTGACCGCCTCGTCAATGCCCGGCGTGAGGCTGACAAAGACGTCGCAGGCCAAGTCTCCAGTATTCTAAGCGCCGTCAAAAGCCGCGGTGATGATGCATTGGTTGAGTATAGTCAGCGCTTCGACGGATATGCTCTGGGTGATGAATCTGATTGGGTCATTACGCCAGAACGCTGTGAACAAGCCTACGGCGAACTGGATAGCGATCTACGCGATGCTCTCGACCTCGCCGCAAGCCGCATCCGCGCATATCACGAAGCGCAATTGCCGCAGGACCGCGATTACACCGATGATGCTGGCGTTCGGCTCGGCGCGATCTGGCGGCCGGTCGATGCCGCTGGCCTGTATGTGCCGGGCGGACGTGCAGCCTACCCATCATCGCTGCTGATGAATGCGATCCCAGCGAAAGTCGCTGGCGTAAAGCGCACCGTGGTCGTGACGCCAACACCCAAAGGCAATTCGAACCCGCTCGTTCTCGCCGCTGCGCACCTTGCCGGTGTCGACGAGATTTGGCGCGTTGGCGGGGCACACGCTTTGGGCGCGCTCGCTTATGGTACGGACAAAATCAAACCGGTCGATGTCATCACCGGCCCCGGCAACGCCTATGTCGCCGAGGCAAAGCGTCAGCTTTACGGCGTGGTTGGCATCGATATGGTTGCAGGCCCGTCAGAAATTCTGGTCATCGCCGATGGTAAGAACGATCCGGATTGGATCGCCGCCGATCTGCTTTCGCAAGCCGAGCACGATCCAACCTCGCAATCGATCCTGATTACCGATGATGCAGGTTTTGCCGCTCTCGTCGAAGACAGTGTCGCGATCCAGCTCACCCAATTGGCTACCGGCAAAGTCGCAAAGGCAAGCTGGGATGCGCACGGCGCGATCATCGTCGTCAATGATCTGGAAAGCGAAGCGCCCGCGCTCGCCAACCGTCTAGCCGCCGAACATGTCGAACTGGCGGTGGACGATCCCGAAGTGATGCTGAAAAGCATTCGCCACGCGGGTAGTATCTTCCTGGGCCGGATGACACCCGAAGCTGTCGGCGATTACGTTGCCGGGCCGAACCACGTTTTGCCAACCGGACGCCGCGCACGCTTTTCCAGCGGTCTTTCCGTGCTCGACTTTATGAAGCGCACAAGCTTTCTCGGCCTTGATGAGGCTTCTTTCGCCAAGATCGGTCCAGCCGCGGCCACTCTTGCCCATGCAGAGGGCCTTCCCGCCCACGCCAAATCGGTGGAGCTTCGCCGCAAATGAACACGCCTGCCCGATCACAAGCCCGCTCGACTGCCCGCCTCGCTGCGGTTCAGGCGCTTTATCAGCAGCAGATGGAAGGCACCGCGCTTTCCAAGCTGCTCAACGAATTTCACCAGCACCGTCTGGGCCGCGAAGTCGATGATGAAGATCACGACGGCGAAGTCTTTGCCGATGCCGAGGTTGAGTTCTTTGATGATGTGGTTCGCGGCGTAGACGCTCGCCGTGACGAGATTGACGCGCTTTTGCTGTCCAAACTCGCCGATGGCTGGACAATCGCGCGGCTCGACAAAACCATGGTTCAGGTGCTGCGCAGCGGCGCTTATGAGCTTATGGCCCGCGCGGATGTGCCGACAGCCACCGTAATCAGCGAGTATGTCGATGTCGCAAAAGCGTTCTTCGACGATCGCGAAGCGAAATTCGTCAACGGCGTTCTGGATGCGGTCGCCAAAGAGGCCCGGTCCTAACGTCGCTTGATACGCACCGACATGGTATTGCGGCGGCAATGATGACCGAAAGCGAATTTATAGCGGCCTTGCGCGCGCTGCCTCTGCATAGCGGCGCTCGCGGCCTCAATGATGATTGCGCAGTGATCGAAATTGGCGGGGAAACGCTGATATTCAATCACGACATCATGGCAGAGGGCACGCATTTCCGCCCTGAAGCCGACTTGGCCGATGTCGCTTGGAAGCTGGTCGCGATCAACCTGTCCGATCTGGCTTCGAAAGGCGCGGAACCCGTGGGCGTGCTTCTTGGCCATTCGTTAGGCGGCAATGATCAGCGCTTTATCGACGGCCTGCGCGATGTCCTGACCACCTGTGGAGTCCCCTTGATGGGCGGCGACACAATCGCTGCGACCGGTTCAAGCACCTATAGTCTGACGGCGATAGGCAGAGCGACTTCGACCCCAGTTCCTTCGCGCACAGGCGCGCAACCAGGTGACAGCCTTTTCATCACGGGAGCTTTGGGTGAAGCGATGCTCGGATTTGAGGGAGTTGATCAGCATCTTGACTCCTTCAACCGTCCAAAGCCGCGCCTAAGCGAAGGCCGCGCTCTCGCCCCCTTGGTAAGCGCGATGATGGACGTGTCGGACGGCCTCTTGCTCGATGCGTTTCGGATGGCTCAAGCGAGCAACGTTTCGATCGCGTTGGAAACCAATGCGATCCCGGTTGCTGATCCAGAACGACGCGATGAATGCATGCGCTGGGGCGATGATTACGAATTGCTCTTCACTCTGCCGCATGACGTGAAACCTCCGGTGCCCGCTGCACGGATCGGAACTGTGGAGCAGCGCGGATTTGCGCCGATATTCGTTGACAGCGAACCGGTCATGAATTCCGAAGGCCTTGGATATCAACACGGGTAGCGGATCACGCTGCGCTTAACCCCTCAAAATCATTGGCTTTTGACTGGGAGCGGTGGAACCAGACCTGTTTGAGTCTTGTCAGCCCTACGCAAGACCGTATGGTCCCGTCCCAATGCGCCGTAAAAACAAAAAGCGGGATTCATAAAAGGCGCAGTTCCCATACATTTCCGCGTCACGAGAGGGGATAATTCGTGGACTTAATTCTTATATCAATCGGGCTTGGTTTGCTCGCCGTGGTTTACGGCGTAGTGACCCGCGCTCAGGTGCTTTCTGCAAGCACCGGCAATGAAAAAATGCAGGAAATTGCTGGAGCCATTCAAGAGGGCGCTCAAGCCTATTTGAACCGTCAGTACACAACCATCGGCATTGTCGGTGTGGTTGTTGCGGTGATTGTCGGGGTGTTCCTCGGTGTCATCCCAGCCGTCGGCTTCGTACTCGGCGCGGTGCTTTCGGGCGTTGCGGGCTATATCGGCATGAACATCTCTGTTCAGTCGAACGTGCGCACCGCACAGGCGGCTAGTACCGGCCTGCAAGAGGGCCTTACGCTCGCATTCCGCGCTGGCGCGATCACCGGCATGCTGGTGGCTGGCCTCGCACTGCTCGCAATCGCCGTGTTCTTTTACGTTCTTGTCGGTCCGATGGAACTCGAAGCAAACAGCCGCGAAGTCATCGACGGTCTTGTTGGCCTCGCATTTGGCGCATCGCTGATTTCGATCTTTGCGCGTTTGGGCGGCGGTATCTTTACCAAGGCCGCTGACGTGGGCGCCGACCTTGTCGGTAAAGTCGAAGCAGGCATCCCGGAAGATGACCCCCGTAACCCGGCTGTTATCGCGGATAACGTAGGCGACAATGTCGGTGATTGTGCCGGTATGGCGGCCGATTTGTTCGAAACCTATGTCGTCACCGTTGGCGCGACGATGGTTCTGACCGCGCTTCTGCTGACCCAGCTTGGTGAGCTTCTCCTGCCAATGATGGCGCTTCCGCTGCTTATCGGCGGGGCTTGCATCGTAACTTCGATCATCGGCACATATTTCGTGCGTCTTGGCGGCGGCACGAATGTGATGGGCGCGATGTACAAGGGCTTCCTTGTCACCGCTGTCCTGTCCGTCCCGCTGATCTATGTCGTTATGCAATACGCGCTGGGTTCTGTCGGCACTGACATGAACACCGTTCTGAACGCGGGCACCGGTATGGTTGAGTTTACAGGAATGGATCTGTTCCTGTGCGCGATCATCGGTCTTGCTTTGACGGGCATCATCATCTGGATCACAGAGTATTACACGGGCACGAATTTCCGTCCGGTCCGCTCGATCGCCAAAGCCTCTGAAACGGGCCACGGCACCAACGTGATCCAAGGTCTCGCCATCAGCCTGGAATCGACTGCGCTTCCGACCATCGCGATCATCGCGGCGATCATCGGTGCATACCAGCTCGCTGGCCTGATCGGTCTGGCATACGGCGCAACTGCGATGCTGGCGCTAGCCGGTATGGTTGTCGCGCTCGACGCTTACGGTCCTGTCACCGATAACGCTGGTGGTATCGCTGAAATGGCGGGCCTTGATGACAGCGTGCGTGAAAAAACCGACCTGCTCGATGCGGTTGGCAACACCACGAAAGCTGTGACCAAAGGCTATGCCATCGGTTCTGCCGGTCTCGCAGCACTCGTGCTGTTTGCCGCTTACACCGCTGACCTTCGCGCATACTTCCCGAACGCTGACGTCAATTTCAGCCTTGAGAACCCGTATGTGATCGTCGGTCTGCTGCTCGGCGCACTGCTCCCGTACCTGTTCGGTGCGATGGGCATGACCGCCGTGGGCCGCGCTGCTGGTGACGTTGTGAAGGACGTTCGCGAGCAGTTCAAAGAGAAGCCGGGCATCATGGATTACTCCGAGAAGCCTGACTACGCCCGTACGGTGGATCTGGTAACGAAGGCTGCGATCAAAGAGATGATCATTCCTTCGCTTCTGCCGGTTCTCGCTCCTGTCGTTGTATACTTCGTGATCCTTGGCCTTGCTGGGCAGGAAAATGCCTTTGCTGCGCTGGGCGCTTTGCTGCTTGGTGTGATCGTCGGCGGCCTGTTCGTCGCGCTTTCCATGACCGCTGGTGGCGGTGCATGGGACAATGCGAAGAAATACATCGAAGACGGCAATCACGGCGGTAAGGGCTCCGAAGCCCACAAAGCTGCCGTGACAGGCGACACTGTTGGCGATCCTTACAAGGATACCGCAGGTCCGGCTGTGAACCCGATGATCAAGATCACCAACATTGTCGCGCTGCTTCTGCTCGCGGCTCTTGCTGGGCATTGATCTGATCTCAGTTCAATACTGAACAATCTGACCCCGCCGGGAGCAATTCCGGCGGGGTTATTCTTTGCCTGAAGTCCGTCCAAGTCTTGGACACTCCCCTCGGCGGATAAGCTTTCTTTACCCCTTAGTGGCATAGAAAATGCGGGCGTGCAGTGCCGCGCTCCAAGGCGAGAGTACCGATATGGATTTGGCCAATGCGCCTTACCTTAAGAAGCAAGCAAGAACCGCCGATCTAGCGATTGAGCGACGCGCGCGGCTTCGCGTGGTAAGCGTGGAACAATTGCGAACCCCGCAGTTCCTTTCCGCATGGAAAAATCTTGCTGCGCGGGCAAGCGAGCCTAATCCGTTCTTCGAACCGTGGTTCCTCATCCCCTCGCTCGCTGCCTATGCGGGCGCGAACGCCAAAGCTGGCGCGCGCGTTTCGGTACTGGTTTTCTACGAAGAAGGTGAATTGGCTGGAATCCTGCCAGTCGAGCGATCGCACAACTACTACGGATATCCAGTGCCACATTGCCGAGGTTGGCTGCATGACAACGCGTTTTACGGCGCGCCGCTGGTCGCAACAGGATTTGAAGAAGCGTTTTGGAACGCTGTGCTTGACCATTCAGATCAAACCGCTGGTCTCGCGCTGTTCCTTCATATGCCGTTGCTGCAAGAAGGCGGACCTCTTGATCGTGCTCTACGAGCCGTTCTGGCATCCTCTTCTCGGGCAAACGAGATCGTGCTTCGGCGAGAGCGCGCCATGCTGAAATCTGAACTTTCGTCCGAGGATTACCTATCACAAGCGCTTAGCAAGAAACACCGCAAGGAATTGCGGCGCCAAAGACGCCGCTTGGCGGACGGAGGCAGTCTGACAGTCCATCGCCGTACTGATGATTTCGCCACTGGCGAATGGATCGCTGAATTTCTCGCGCTCGAATCCGCAGGCTGGAAAGGTGACGCGGGATCCGCCCTTGCCGGAAATGCAGCTACCCGCAACTTCTTCACCAGCATCATTCAGGGCGCGGCGCGCGCGGGCAAGCTGGAACGATTGGCGTTGCGCCTCGATGGGAAGCCTGTCGCAATGCTCGCAAGTTTTCTCTCCGCATCGGGCAGCTACAGTTTCAAAACTGCCTTTGATGAACGCTACGCTGCAAATTCTCCGGGATTGCAGTTGCAAATCGAAAACCTCGATGCGCTTGATCGCTCGGAAACCGAATGGATCGATAGCTGCGCCGCAGAAGGCCACCCGATGATCGACCGGCTTTGGACAGAACGGCGCCAACTCGTCAGTCGCAATATCGCAATTGGTGGGTCGGTGCGCAGAGCGGCTTTCCGCCAGATGATGGCGTTTGAAACCCGCAGAAAGGCTTCGTGATGAACTCTCCGGCAACTTTCGATTGCGATGGGAATGAGGCACCGCACGCATCGCTGGGCATGTTCGATCAGGATGCGCGCGCGACCTTCGCAAAGAACTATCCCGAAACGCCGCATTTGCTGCGCCATAAGCTCAATTATCATCCGCTGCTCGAAATCGAAGCGCTCGCCGATCTGGCAGAGCTCCTTTCCGAAAAGAGCGTTGAATATAATCGCGGCGATTTGCCCATCGGCATCGATGGCAAGCCCGACGCGACTGGCTTGTCGATTGGCGAGACGATCCGGCGCGTGCATGAAACGAACAGCTGGGCCGTACTAAAGAACGTAGAGCAAGTCCCGTCCTATCACGGCCTGTTGGTCGATCTGCTGGGTGATATCCAATGCGAGATTGAGGCAGCCACCGGCGAAATGCTCACCCCACAGGCCTATATTTTCATCTCCAGCCCCAATGCCGTCACACCGTATCATTTCGATCCGGAGCACAACATCTTGCTACAGGTCAGCGGTATCAAGGTGATGAACCAGTTCCCGGCCGGCAATGCCCGTTTTGCGCCCGACACCACCCATGAAAGTTATCATACAGGCGGCCCGCGCGAACTGACATGGGATGATGCGTTTGACGACTGCAAAACGCCCTACGCGCTTGGTCCGGGTGATGCAGTCTATGTTCCGGTTATGGCACCGCACTATGTGCAAAACGGGCAGGACAGCTCAATCTCGCTGTCGATCACTTGGCGGTCGGAGTGGAGCTACCGCGAAAGCGACGCGCGCGCATTCAACCATCTGCTACGCCAGCGCGGGATGGCCCCCAAAGCGACCGCCCGTTGGCCAGAACAAAATCGCACAAAGGCATATGCTTACCGCGCGCTGCGTAAACTTGGATTGATCACCCAATCTTGACCTAATCCCGCCCGCGCCGCATGGGCGAAGGCATGAGCAAAACCCCTTCTCCAGAAGAGCTGGTCGACGATCTTGTTCGGCTGTTGACTGTCGACAAACGCGCATCAGACATCTTTGCAGGTAGCCCGCAAAAAGGCGGAATGGGTCGGGTATTCGGCGGCCAAGTTTTGGCTCAAGCGCTTCAAGCCGCGCAGGCGAGCGTCAGCGACGGAAAGTCGGCCCACTCGCTCCATGCCTATTTCCTACGCGGCGGCAAAGAAGGCATTCCGATCGAATACCGGATCGAGCGCGATTTTGATGGGCGCAGTTTTTCCAATCGCCGCGTCGTTGCCTCTCAGGAAAATGACGAAGGCGTCAGCACGCCGATCCTCAACCTCACCGCAAGCTTTCAGACACCGGAGAACGGGCTCGAGCATCTCGATTCGCCAATGCCCGATGTTGCGCCGCCTGAAGATCTTAAATCGGACATGGAAATGCGCCATCAAATGGTGGACGCGATGGGTGATAAGATCACCGATGCCCAGCGCGCACTTATGCTGCGTCCGCGCCCGATAGAGATGCGCACTATTGATCGGCTGCATTGGATGAATTCAGAGCCGCGAGAGCCGAGCGCGCATACATGGTTCAAGACCGCAGCCCCCCTGCCCGATGATGCCGATTTGCACCGCGCAGTAATCACATATGCCAGCGATTACACTCTGCTAGGCACCAGCGCATTGCCGCACGGTCTATCGTGGATGCGCGGCGAACTCGTCGGAGCCAGCCTCGACCATACGATCTGGTTTCACAAGGAAGCGCGGGCCGACGAATGGCTGCTCTACGCGACCGACGCGCCTTGGTCCGGCAGCGGTCGCGGGTTCAATCGTGGCCGTATTTTCAACCAGTCAGGGGAACTGGTCGCGAGCGTCGCCCAGGAAGGCATGATGCGCAAGCGCAAGAAGAAAGCCTAGCCTTCTTCTTAGCCGCCTTTACTACGCGTCGATCCACCTGCGCTTGCAGTCCGTTTCGATTTGCCGCCATCACGGTCAGACAAGTTCCAACCCGTGCTGCGTCCGCCGAAGCCGCCCTTTTTCGCGAGACGCGAAGCGGGTTTTACCTTCGGCACTGACTTTGGACGTTCAAACGCGCGGTTGGATGTGGTGTATTTGCCGGGCTGGCCGGCAAAGCTGACGCGTGAGCCATTGGCAGATTGGTATCCGCCCGCCTTGCTGTTGAACAAAGGTGCGCTGGCGTTCCGGTTACTTGAGAACCATGCGACTACGAAAGGCGAGTAGTGCCGCCGACCGCTTTGGGCTTCTTCGGTACCTACACCGGCTTCCACACATTGGCCTGCGCCATATTGTGCTTCGCAATCCTGAAGCGCCGCGAAGCGCGGAGCTTCTTCATCAGCCTTTGCCAACGCTTCCTGACGCATGTCGTCGCATTCTTGGCGAGTCTTACCGGTCTCTTTTGCGCAAGCAAAGATGTTCTCAAAGACCTGAACCTCTGTTTGGTTCGTGTCTTCGGTGATCGCATTGGCCATCGGCGCTGCGGGCTCACTACCGCATGCGGAGAGCATTGCGCCGCCACCAATCGCGGCCATTGTCGTCAATGCGACTTTTGAAGAACGCTTGGAGCGCTTTGAAACTACTGGCATTTCCATCAAATATCCCCCGTCTACGCGGCTATCAGTGTTGGCTTAGCGCGAAATGGTTATCACAAGGTGCACAAGCGCCTTTTAAGCTGCAGAATGAGGGACCTATGCTGCGCAAAACCATGGATGAACGGCCAGATTGGCAAGCCATTGCCGAGGCAAACGGGTTTGTGTTCCACCATGTTGATGGCGAAATTTATTGGGACGAACGCGCCTGTTGGCAGTTCACGTTGCAAGAAGTCGAAGACGAGATCGAAGATCCCACGACCGAGCTTTACGCAATGTGTCTATCGCTGGTGGATGATGCCTGCGCGTCACAAGAATTGATGGAGAAACTCGCGATCCCGCGCTCAATGTGGGATCTGATTGCCAATTCATGGCGCAGCGGAGAGGCGTCTCTCTATGGCCGCTTCGATTTCGCCTATAACGGCAGCGGCCCGGCCAAAATGCTGGAATTCAACGCTGACACTCCGACCAGCGTCTATGAAACGGCATTCTTCCAATGGCGCTGGCTCGAAGACAAGATCGCGGCAGGCGAACTGCCCGCAGAAACCGACCAATTCAATCGACTGCATGAGGCGTTGGTTGAACGTTTCGGTCAGATGTTCACCGCTGGCAGCCTTGTCCACTTCTCGGCCGTGGCAGACCATATCGAAGACCGCGCAACGGTTGCGTATTTTGAGGATGTCGCGGGCCAAGCAGGGTTGGAGCCTCGCTTTGTCGGGATCGATCAAGTCGGCATTGATGAAAGCGGCCAGTTTGTTGACCCCGAAGGCTATCAGATCGGTGCGATCTTCAAACTGTATCCGTGGGAAGACATGATGCGCGAGGAGTTTGCGCAGCAGGTCGCAATGTCAAACACCAGCTTTGTTGAACCTGCCTGGAAAGCGATCCTTTCAAACAAAGCTATGCTGCCCCTGCTGTGGGAACGGCACACAGGCCACCGTAACCTGCTCCCCGCAGCGGTCGCAGGTTCAGACGCAGCCAAAGAGCTGGCAGCGCAGCCTCACGTCACCAAACCGTTTTTCAGTCGCGAAGGCGCGGATATAGAACTGTTTGACGGCGCTCAGCACCACAAAGGGCCAGAGCAAGGGTATGGCGAAGAGGGCGCAATCATTCAGGCCTACGCTCCGATCGCCCGCCACAGTGACAATCATGCCGTTATCGGCAGCTGGGTCGTTGGCGATGATCCGGCTGGCATGTCCATCCGCGAAGATGCCAGCCCGATCACACGGGATCTCGCCCGATTCCTACCGCATATTATCCTAGGCTAGTGCGCCAAGAATATCGGCATCTGCGGGTCGGTTAATGAGCGACGTGTGACGCCCCCAAAGAGCATTTCCGCAAACCGTGAATGGCCATATGCGCCCATCACCATCATTGAGCATCCTCGCTTCTCGGCAGCAGAGAAAAGCACATCCGAGACTTTCAGCTTTCCGCTAGGCAGCTCTACAATCTCCGCATCGACACCGTGGCGACTGAGATATTTCGCACCCTCATCCAGCCGGAAATCATGCCGCTCCCGTGATTTGTCTTCTGCAACGCAGGCGAGGAACACGTTGCTTGCATATTTGAGCATGGGAACTGCTGCGCGAAGGGCAACGGCGGCCTCGGACGAGCCATTCCAAGCCACAAGCACTGGTGCGCTCAGATTGAAACGTTTCGCTTCGTCCGGCACTACCAAGACGGGAACCGGTGCTTTCAAAGCAAGCTCGCCAGCCATGCGGGAGGGACGCTTCCCGTTTTCGCCAACGTCATGCGGACCGACAAGAATCACATCATGCAACGCGGACTGTTCCAGCAGGCGATCTTCTGCCATGCCGTAGAGAAATTTCCACTCCCATACGGCGTCTTCATTGGCGAGATCGGCTTCGGTCTTGGCGCGAAAGTCCTCCGCTGCCTGTTTGATCTGAGGAAGCGCGGCGGCCATCGCAGAGCCATAGAAGTCGCCCGGTGCGAAGACTTCATAGCTCACTGACTGAAGGAAGGTGATGTGCGCACCAGTGGCGCGGGCTATGTCGAGCGCGACTTGCATGCGCGATTCCATTGCACTGTCATCAGCGGCGTGAACGAGGATCGATTTCATGGGGCTTCTCCTTGTTGTGTGGAGGAGAATGCGCCCGCCGAAAGCCGCGTGCATTGATCCAGATCAAATTCGGCTGAAACATCGCGGGTTTGCTCTGCTCATGTTGCGCGCTAGAGTTGGCTTGGGAGACAACCATGCAGATCACACGTCAGCCGCCGGTCAAAACGACCCTTGAGCCATCGAACCACCCCTACCTCTCCGGACCATGGACGCCGGTGCATGAAGAGTTGGACGTAGACGAGCTCGAAGTGATCGAAGGCGAAATACCCGCCGACATTGATGGCGTTTATCTGCGCAATACGGAAAATCCGGTGCATCAGCCGTTAGGTCGGCACCACCCGTTTGATGGGGATGCGATGATCCATCAGGTTAGCATCAGCGGCGGCAAGGCGAGCTATCGCAACCGATTTGTGCGGACCAATTGCTTCACGCAGGAACAGATCGCGGGCGGCGCGTTGTGGGGCGGATTGATGGATCCGCCTGCCCTTTCGAAACGTCCGGGCTTTGGCGCGCATGGCAGCCTGAAGGACACTGCCAGCACCGACATCATCGTGCATGCCGGCACCGCCATAGCGACGCTCTATCAATGCGGCGAAGCGTGGCAGATGGACCCGATCACGCTGGAAAGTCTCGGAAAGGCATCTTGGGGACCGATTGACGGCATCTCAGCGCATCCAAAGGTGGATGAAGCGACTGGCGAGATGATGTTTTTCAACTATTCCAAACACGCGCCCTACATGCATTACGGGGTCGTCGATCGCGCCGGTAAGCTCGCGCATTACGTCCCGATTCCACTGCCCGGCCCGCGCCTGCCGCATGATATGGCGATCACAAAGAACTGGTCGATCCTCAACGATATGCCGCTGTTTTGGGATGAAGAGCTGCTCAAGCGGGATATCCATGCGGCGCGCATTCACGAAGGCATACCAACGCGCTTCGCATTGATCCCGCGACACGGTCAGCCAGAAGATATTCGCTGGTTCGAGGCGTCTCCAACATATGTGCTGCATTGGACGAACGCTTGGGAAGACGGCGACGAGGTTGTGCTCGAAGGGTATTATCAGGACAAGCCAATGCCCGATCCGATCGAGGAAGCGGGCGAATACAGCCACATGATGGCCTATGTTGACGAGCATTCTTTCCAAAGCCGCCTGCACCGCTGGCGTTTCAATCTGAAAACGGGCGAAACCACCGAAGAGCGGTTGTGCGACAAGATCGTCGAATTCGGCATGATCAACCCGGATTATCTGATGAAGAAAAGCCGCTACATCTGGTCGACCACCACGCGGCCCGGATGGTTCCTGTTCAACGGCTATGTCCGCCACGACACCGAAACTGGCGCGGACCAAGTCTTCCAACTCCCCGACGGTGTCTATGCGAGCGAAAGCCCGATGGTGCCTCGAAAGGATGCGCAATCAGAGGATGACGGATACCTCGTCACCTTCCTAATTGACGAGAATAGCGGCGCGTCCGAACTCGCCATCTTGGATGCCAGCGATGTGACGAAAGGCCCGATCTGCCGCGCTCGATTGCCGCATAAAATTTCAAGCGGAGTGCATTCCACTTGGGTCGAGCATTCCCAGCTTCGTAGCGACAGAGAATTCAAACGCGCCAGCCTCGCCGCCTGATGCAAAGGATTGTCAGACGGATTTGAAACTTTTAGCGCGTCTGCGCGTTCAAACACCAAACCTATCACTCCAATAAGAGAGGCCCCAAAATGGCATTCGCACTGATTGATCTTCCTTACCCCGACACCGCGCTGGAACCAGCCGTTTCGGCAAACACCCTTTCGTTCCACTACGGAAAGCATCATCAGGCCTACATCGACAAGATGAACGCTGCGATCGAGGGCACCGATCACGCGGATAAATCGATGGAAGACATCGTTGCCGCTGCTCGTGGCAGCAACCAAGGGCTGTTCAACAACGCCGCGCAAAGCTGGAACCACGCGTTTTACTGGCACTCAATGGCCGCCGAAGAAACCGCGCCTTCGGATGAATTGAAGGCCAAGATCGACGCCGCATTCGGCTCGGTCGAAGAGCTCAAGACACAGCTTAAAGATCGCGGTGCTGGCCACTTCGCCAGCGGCTGGGTCTGGCTCGCCGAAAAGAATGGCGAGCTCAGCATCGAAGAAACACATGACGGCGACACGCTGGCCGACAGCGGCTTCAACCCGCTGTTGACCGTCGACGTGTGGGAGCACGCCTACTACCTCGATCACCAGAACAAGCGCCCGGCCTATCTGGATGCGGTTGTCGGATCGAAGCTCAACTGGGCATTCGCTAGCGAAAACCTCGCTCGGGGATCTGCTTGGACTTATCCTGCATAAGTACTCAGATAGTTTGTTGAATTTCAAACCCGGGTCGCAGCGATGCGATCCGGGTTTTCATTTTTGGACCGAACTCCAGAATTGATTACCGACTAATCAACTGAAAAATAGAACGGTTCCTAGACCATCTCACACCATATCGACTAAACTGCGTATGGGTCGAAAATGGAAATTGATGTGTTCGAAACTTCTCGAAGATCTGTCTTGCGCGGAGCAGCAGGCGCTGGTGCATTTGTGCTGACAGGGTGCGGAGGCTCTGGATCAAATTCCAACCCTACGCCGCCAACTTCTGGCCCTGGAGGGCCGCCTCCTGCTCAGCCCCCTTTTTCAACGGCGGCAATCCGACCTAGCCGGCCCCAATATACCGAACAGGTATCGGCTCCTCCGGCCGCGCCGTTTGAAGTCGGCATGGACATCAACTGGTTCGTGGATGCAAGCAATGGAGATGATAGTGCGGTGGGTAGTGAAGCAGCGCCGCTGCGCACACTCGATCGGGCGCGCGAATTAGCTGGATCAACGGATGTGATCGGTCTCCATCGGGGGCAAACGCACTTCCGGTCACCCAGCTCTACTCTCGGATCTTTGATCACCCAGAGCGTGGTGGGGTATGGCGACTCCGTTCTTCCGGCGACTTTATCCGGCGGCCAATCACTGCTTCGGTTAGGGTTTATCTCTCAAGGCAACGGCATTTACCGGACGACAATTTCACTTGCACGCGCGCATCAACCCGGCGGCTCGGGCATATCCGGCACTGCCACTACTTATCCATTCCTAAGGCTTGGCGACGAATATTTCGAATGGATTGTTGGGCAACCCACCATCGCAGACAATCTCAATGCTTTGGCGGTCCGTTCGGGGCCAGCGTTCTGCATGAATGTGTCGGGATCAAGCACCCCCGATTTGCGCCACGACATCTCGGCCAGCACAGAGTTTGACCTGTTCGTTCGGCTTCAGGATGGCGGCGATCCGTCAGGTCTACCGCTCATCGCGATGTCACATCCCGCTGTCTATTCTTGGGAGCGGGGTCTCTTGCAGGATCTTTGCCTGAGAGATGCTTGGTCCAAAGACACCGCGGGAACCGACCCGATGAGCACAGCGATACCGACTTTGCGACGCGTCGAAATTTTGGGCGCAGGGACACATGCCTGGGTCGGCCCCTGCAACGTCGACGGATACCGCGCGCGCGGTCTGCCAAGACCCGGAATGTTCGGCTTCGACGAAGGTCGATCCGCAGGCGCTGGGTTGAACCTGTTCAGCATATTGAATCGTCCTGACCAGGTCATCGATGTTCGCGGTCTGGATATCGAAGGGTTTGGTACGGCGCTTTACGGGCATTCCAGCTCTCAAAGTCAGACGATCGCGAAACGGGTCGATGTCACCGAAACCGAGCAAGAGGGTTTTGCACTTTTCCGAGTGCGCAATTGCGGCACCGCAATCCAATTTGATGCCAACAATGGCAACACCGTGGTCCCCGAAGGCATCAGCGTAACATGCGAAGTCGATATCACAGATGTCGAGGTCGCGATGAGAACCGAAGGACCTGCATCTTTGGATAATGGCGGCACCGTTATTTACAGCTCGATCCAGAAGAACAAACATAACCTTTCAACGATGCGCAATGGCAATGCCGATCACACTTATCGCGGCATCACGTTCTTTTCCCCGAACAACACCGTGCGTGACTTCACGCGGGACCTTTCGATTGTTCAGGGCGTGCCGTCTCGAACGCCCACCCTCACGCTGGAGAATTGCACGCTTCCGCTTCACCCGGATTTTGCGTTTAAGATCGGATCTGGCGGGGCCAGCGAAGGCTTCTTCAACCTGCGATTGGTCGGCTCCACCGTGATCGGAGACTCGTTTGATTCCTTGCGCAGGCGATATCCGGCCACCTTCAGCGCGACCAATGATGTCGCGTTCGCATTCGGCGACCTCAGATCGAAACGCGATGTGCGCGAGCGACTGAGCAGCAACGGCGTCGCGAACACAATCGCCGAAAGCACAACGCTGTTGCGGAATGACGGATCGGCCGCCGAACGGCCCGGTTAACCCCGCACCAGTCAGCCCGCGACCGTATAGTAAGTCGGCGATCCCGGCCCGACGGGGATGCCGAGCACGAACGTCCACAGATAGAAGAAGATCGACCAGAAAAAGAGGAAGAACATCGTGTAGGGCAGCATCATCGCGATCAGCGTGCCCACGCCCAAATCTTTCTTATACCGCGTAGCCCAAGCCAGAATCAGCCCGAAATAGCTCATCATCGGCGTGATGATATTGGTCGTGCTGTCCCCGATCCGGTACGCCGCCTGAATAGTCTCTGGCGCATATCCGATCAGCATCAGCATCGGCACGAAAATCGGCGCGGTCACCGCCCATTGCGCGCTCGCGGAACCCAATGACAGATTGATCACCGCGCATAGCAGGATGAACAGGAAGAAGATCATCGGACCAGTCATGCCGGTTTCGACGAGGAACGTTGCCCCCGTCACCGCCGTGATCGCGCCCAGATTGGTCCAGCCGAAAAACGCCACAAATTGCGCGGCGAAGAACACCAGCACGATGTAAAGGCCGAGCGACGACAAAGCCGCCGCCATGGCGTCAATCACATCGCGGTCGGTCTTCATCGTGCCCGTCGCGCGGCCATAGGCGTATCCAATCGCGACGAAGAAGATGAAAATCCATACCACAAACCCATCAAAGAACGGCGAGTCCATCCGGTCGCCATCCTCCGCATTGCGCAATATACCCCATTCCGGGATCAACGTAATCGCCATCAGGGCCAGCACCCCGATCAGAGCGATCCCAGCCCAGCGCAGCCCCTTGCGCTCGGTATCGGTCAGCGGCTGCATCATCCCGTCATCCAGGATCGTCGGATCCGCCTTGCTCGAATCGTATTCGCCCAGCTTTGGCTCGACGATATAGATGCTCACCAGCGAACCGATGATCGCCACGAGGAAGGTTGAGGCGAACATGAAATACCAGTTTGCCGTCGCCAGCACGGTGTAATCCGGGTCGATCAGCTGCGCGGCTTCTTGCGTGATACCGGCCAGCAGCGGGTCGATTGTCCCGATCAGCAGGTTCGCGCTGTATCCGCCTGAAACGCCCGCAAAGGCCGCCGCCATGCCGGCTAGTGGATGCCGCCCGAGCGCATAATAGATCGCCCCGCCCAGCGGGATAAGCACAACATAGCCCACCTCGCTCGCGGTGTTCGAAATGATGCCCGCAAACACAATCGCGACCGTCACCAGCTTGGGCGGCGCGCCCATGACGAGGCTGCGCACAGCCGCGCTCAGCAAGCCCGATTTCTCCGCCACGCCCACGCCCAGCATCGCGACCAGCACCACACCCAGCGGCGCAAAGCCGGTGAAGTTATCGACCAGCCCGGTGAATATCCGCCGCACCCCGTCGCCATCCATCAGGCTGACGGCGCGGATCATGCCGTCCTCGGCCACGCCCTTTGCGCCCAATGGCCGCGGATCGTCCACCGCCACACCGAGATATCCGAACAGGCCGGACAGCAGCACGATGCCCACCGCCAGCAGGGCAAACAAAGTCACCGGATGCGGCAGCAAATTGCCCAGCCATTCCACCCCGTCGAGGAAGCGTGTGAAAGCGTTCTTCTTCGCTGGCTGCGCGGTCGCTGCGTTGTTCTCTGGGGTGGATTGCCCGGTGGCCATGTGATGCTGCTCCGATAGTCGTTCCCCTTGCGGGTAGCGCGCAGGCTAGTCGGGTCAAGCTGAATAGGACGATGGCGGAGACAATACCGGGCTGTGCACCTCACTCCAGAATCATACGACACCTCTGATTAAGTTCGGCCTTCATCGTGGCCGCATCCAATCCAGCGCGAGCCCGAAACACAAAACCCTGGCGCAAATCGAACAGCAACCGTGCGCGCGCCAAAACTGGGAAGTCGCTAGCAAGATTTCCCAGCTCGACTTCTTGCGCGAACCGAGCGGCCAGTCTTTCGTCGGTGTCTTTGATCGCATCTGCAAGCAGCTGATCAACTCCTTCAACCTCGCCGGCGGTGGTCGCCACGCATGAACTGAGGAAGCACCCCTTCGCACCGCTTTCGTGCGCTGTGGCATAATCAATTGCGGCAATCATAAATGCACGAACGGCTTTGCCGATGTCAGGCTCAGCCTCAAACGCGACCAGTGGGGCGCAGGCGTCGTTGCTAGCATAAGCATCGATTGCCTTGAGGTAGAGCTGACGTTTGTCCCCGAATGCAGCGTAGAGGCTGGGGCCGCTTATCCCCATAGCATCGGTCAAATCCTTCATAGAAGCGCCGTCATAACCCTTGGTCCAAAAGGTGCTGACCGCCGCCATCATCGCCTCGTCCGCGTCGAATTTCCGAGGTCTTCCGATCTTTTTTGTATCGTTCATTACATTTCTCTTGACTAGTTCATTTCTTATTTTATATGGATCGTTACATAAATCAAGGAGCTTGCTATGAAATCCGTTAAACCCCAGCCTGAATCACCCTTCCCTGACATCATTGTACCGCTGCTTAGCGGTGGTGAGATTGCATTGGGCAAAGCAGCCAAGCCAGAAAACTGGCAGATGGTCGTCGTCTATCGCGGCAAGCATTGCCCCCTGTGCACGCGTTACCTCAACGAATTGGAGGCGGTCGTTCCGCAACTGGCCGAGTTGGGCGTCGAAGTGGTGGCGGTGTCTGCCGACCCGCAGGAGCGGGCGATGACGCATCTGGCCGAAATCCCGCACAGCTTCCCGGTCGGATTTGATCTTTCAATCGAGCAAATGCAGCAGCTTGGGCTGTATATTTCCCATCCTCGCTCCCCAGAGGAATCCGATAGGCCGTTCGCTGAACCGGGTCTGTTCGTCGTAAATGAGGAAGGCCATCTCCAGATCGTCGACCTCTCAAACATTCCCTTCGCGCGGCCTGACCTAAACGCAATGGTTCAAGGCATCGGCTTCGTCCGTAATCCTGCAAACAATTACCCGATCCGCGGCACATTTGCCTGATCAAGCGGACCAACTCTCTTCCTAATCAACAGAAAGTTTTGTCATGTCCCTACCGACTAAAGCGGCCTACTGGCTCTCCACTGGCATCCTGATCTTCCTGCTCAGCTGGGCAGCCGGATCCTATCATATTATCCACGAAACGCAGGCCGGCTTCTTCGAGGCGTTCGGCTACCCAACATATCTCGTCTACCCGCTCGCATATTTGAAAATTATAGCGGTGCTGGTGATCGTGAGCCACCGCTACAATGACCTGCGCGATATGGTCTACGCCGCCTACTTCCTCAACATGATCTTGGCGCTGGTTGGCCACATCGTATATGGCGATTTTTACGGACATGCTGTGGTCGGATTGATCGCCATTCCGATCTCCTATCTTTTGGGCAATTCCGTGCGCGGCCGCCCGCAACGCAATTTCTTTGGTCGGTGGACAGGCCAGCCCGGTGAAGGAGAAAGCAAGTGAGCCATTCTGACAATTCTGCGACGCAAGTTCGCCAAGCAATTGAATCGCTGATTCAGGCCGGCACGACATTCGATGTCGACCAGCTCGACCGTATCTATCACCCCTCCTTGCAGGTCGTTATGACGAATGCGGAGGGGGAGACCAACATCGCTGACAAGCAAGCGTTCAAATCGTTGTTTCAATCGAAACGCGAAGCGGGTGAGGCCCCGCTCAACACATGGGCTGCTTTTGACCATATCGAGGCAGATGGTGACACCGCCCATGTGTTGATACGCCGACGGGTGAAGCTGCTCGACGATGAGCAGGATATCACCCTGAGTATCGACCTGATCCACGAGAACGCGCGCTGGCAAGTAACCCGCGAGGTCATTTTCACTCACCCACCTGCGTGATAAAAATCGTAGACCTGCTGCGCCACTTTCTCACTCACGCCCGGCGCGCGTTGCAAGTCTTCTAGCGCCGCTGCGCGCACTTTGCTGGCTGTGCCGAAATGCAGCAGCAGTGCGCGCTTGCGGGCCGGGCCGATGCCGGGGATTTCGTCCAGCGGGCTGGCGGTGATCGCTTTGCTGCGTTTTGCGCGGTGCGCGCCGATGACATAGCGGTGCACTTCATCGCGCAGATTTTGCAGGTGGAACAATAACGGCGAATTGGTCGGCAGCATCTTCTCCCGCCCATCGGGGAAGTGGAACACTTCGCGCCCCTCGCGCCCGTGATGCGGCCCCTTGGCGATGCCGATCACCGGCACGTCATCAATGCCCAGTTCGCCCAGCACAGATTGCACGCTCGACATCTGGCCCTTGCCGCCATCGATCAGGACAAGATCGGGCCACACGCCGTCGCGCTCACGGTCGGGATCGTCCTTCATCGCGCGGGTAAAGCGGCGTTCCATCACTTCGCGCATCATGCCGAAATCGTCATTGGTCTGCGCGGTTTTGATGTTGAATTTGCGGTATTGCGATTTCTCGAAGCCCTCCGGCCCCGCAACCACCATCGCACCCACGGCCTTCGCGCCCTGGATATGCGAGTTGTCATAGACCTCGACCCGCTCCGGCGGCGCGTCGAGTTCAAGGAATTCTGCCATTTCGCGGCCAATCTTGGCGCGGGTACCCTTTTCCGCCAGCCGCCGTTCCAGCGCCTCAACAGCGTTGCGGCTCGCCTGCTCCATCAGCCTGCGCCGGTCGCCGCGCTGAGGCACGGAAAGCTGCACTTTCTTCTCGGCCACTTCCGACAAGGCCGCTTCGATCAGCTCGCTTTCGGGCAAGTCGCGGTCGACCAGCACGGTCGATGGCGGCGGCACTTCCTCGTAGAATTGCAGCATGACGTTGGAGAGGACCTGCGCCTCCTCCACGTCTTTCGTGTGGCTAGGGAAGAAGGCGCGGTGGCCCCAGTTTTGCCCACCGCGAATGAAGAACGCCTGCACCGCGATATGCCCGCCCTTGGCCGCGAGCGCGAAGACATCCGCGTCCCCCACACCGCTGGCATTGATCGCCTGCGACCCTTGAATAAAGGTTGCCGCGCGCAGGCGGTCTCTCAGGATTGCAGCGGTTTCAAAGTCCAGCTCCTCTGCAGCCTTCGCCATCTGTTTTTCAAGGTCGGCTTGAACCTGCCCAGATTTGCCCGCGAGGAAGTCCTTCGCCTGTTTGACCAGCCCCTCGTAATCATCCTCGCTGATGCGGCCCACGCACGGCGCGGAGCACCGCTTGATCTGGTACAGCAGGCATGGCCGATCGCGGTTGTTGAAGAAGCTGTCGGTGCAATTCCTCAGCAGGAACAGCTTTTGCAGGGCATTGAGCGTGGTGTTGACGCTGCCCGCGCTGGCAAATGGGCCGTAATAATTCCCCTTCGCCTTGCGTGCGCCGCGATGTTTGTGGATGCGCGGGAAGGCGTGATCGGACCGCAGCAGGATAAACGGGAAGCTCTTGTCATCGCGCAGCAGCACGTTGAACGGCGGGCGAAACCGCTTGATCAGCTGCGCTTCGAGCAGCAGCGCCTCAGCCTCGGAATTGGTGGTGATAATCTCCATGCTGCGGCATTGGCTCACCATCCGCTGCAGCCGGCCTGTCAGTCCGTTGATTTGCGTGTAGTTCGCGACCCTCGCCTTGAGCGAGCGGGCCTTCCCCACATACAGAACATCGCCGCGCGTATCGAGCATGCGGTACACGCCGGGCACGGGTTTCAGCGTCTTCACCGTATCCCGGATCGCCTCGACACCCGCTTCAAGGTTCGGCTGAGCAGACGCGACGGTATAGGCCGCGCGCTCCTCATTGAAACGCTCGGCCCCGTGCGGATTGGAAGGTTTGCCTGCCGGGGTTTTAGCCATGGGCCACAGATAGGGCGCATGGCGCCGCGATGGAAGCGCCGCAGCACATCATCCCACAGGCGCTCGATAGAGCCCTATCGCGACGCAATTGAATAGAAACGACCAAAAAATACAATACGGATGATTGAAATAGGTATTTACTGCAAAAATCAGCGAATCTGATCACGATAAAAATAATAATGGGTTGCCTAACGACACTAACTGGAGGCAATCGCATGAGTAATAGTGAACATCATGGCATGAAGCCATTAGAAGGTCTTTCACCTTACTGCCGTATGAGCAACTATGGTCAAGAACAACGGGATGATCGTTTTGGACGGTTATTCGGTGACTTGGCACCAAACTACACAAATCCTGCCATTCTAATCGAAGCCGGTAAAGCTGGCGGAAATATGGAAGACCCGAACGACAAGGGCCGTACCGACAACGTGCCCGTCGGTATGATCTTCTTCGGACAGTTCGTCGATCACGACATTACACTGGATGCATCGACCACATTTGACAGCGTCATCGACAATCCGGGCGAAGTGGCGAATGTCCGCACGCCCACGCTCGATCTGGACTGCATCTACGGCCTCGGCCCGGAGGCTCAGCCCTATCTGTTCAGTCAGGACGGCGCGTTTGCGGGCGTCAAATTGCTGACTGGTGCGGACAATCCCGGCCAAGCGGGCATCCCGGCGAGCGACCTGCTGCGCAGCCCGAATGGCCGCGCGATCATCGGCGACCCGCGCAACGATGAAAACCGGATCATCAGCCAGATCCAACTGGCCATCATCCGCTTCCACAACCGCGTTGCACAAACATTGCACGACGAAGAAGGGTTGGAAGGGCATGACCTTTACGAAGAGGCCCGCCGGACAACCACCTGGCACTATCAGTGGGCAGTCGTGAATGACTTCCTGACCGATATTTGCGGCAAGCCGGTCGTCGAACGCATCCTTGGCTGCGGACGCGAATTTTATTGCAGCGATGTGCCGTTCATCCCGATCGAATTTTCCGTCGCGGCCTATCGCTTCGGACATTCAATGATCCCGATGAAGGTTCAGGTGCAAAAAGGCGGCAACCGGTTCGAGCTGTTCGGCACAAAACTGGGACGCGGGTTTGATGCGCTCAGCGATGCCGATGCGGTAGTTGATTGGCATGAGCTGCTGTTCACACCGGAAAACCGCATCGTCGAACGCGCGCAGAAAATGGACACACTGCTCGCAGGCGATCTGCTCGATCTGCCATTCGTCAATGGCAGCGCTGCGGAGAAATCGCTTGCCACACGCAATATGCTGCGCGGCAACACCTTCCTGCTGCCAGCGGGTGAGAAAGTGGCCGAAGCGATGGGCTGCGAGCAGAAGGACATCGACAAAGTCATCAAGAAAGCCAACGATATCAACAGCGATTTCGGCGATGAGGGTATCCCGCTCTGGCTCTACATCCTGGCGGAAGCCGAAGTGATTGGCCGTGCAGAACCGAATGGCAGCACCAATGAAGGCGAAGGCCTTGGCCCCGTCGGCGCGACTATCGTTGCCGAGGTCATCATCGGCCTGCTTGAGCTGGACGATCACGCCTATCTCGGCGCAAACCGCAATTGGTCTCCGCGTGAGGAGTGGAACACACTTGGCAAGCTTGTAACAGTGGCCCAGCCCTAAACCGGTCACTGTTTCACAGAGCGGAGCAGAACACCGTCGGCCCCGGCGGATTCTGTTCCGCTTTTTTGTGGTTCAATCAAATTCGTAGAGCACTTCGCAGTATTCGCGCTCTTTTTCGCCATAGATGCGCGGGCGCAAATGCTCGCCAAAGACACCGCCAATTCTTTCGGCCTGCTCATCGGGAATGAACAATCGGAACCCACCGTATTCCCAAAGCCGCTGGTTGCGCATCAGGTGGATGCAGGATTGCAACGTGTACCGGAAAATTTGTTCAGCACTGAACGGCCCATCAATTGGGTCATAAAAAACATCGCGTGGGTGTTGGCCGCGCTCCTGAATGGCGTTTCCCTTGATAAACAGCCAAAGGTTGTCGTCAGGATAGCGCTCACTGCACGACAGTCTCAACAGATGGGTTGCGCCACCTATTCCATAGAGCGCTTTGATATTCTTGTATGGGCCGGTTTCCTGAAGCGGGATCTCATTCAGGGCATTCTCTTCGGTGAGCGTGGCCTTGTAATAAGCATCCACTTTCCAACTAACATGGAAGCCATCTCCCCCATACGGCGAGCTGGTCATCCGAACAGTCAATCCGCAGTTCGGGTTTGTCAGATTGCCATAAATGCACGTCCCATCGCGCGGATCGAGGTCCGGCGCATTCGAATCTATCCCGGTCGGCAACTGCTTTTCCATTCAGTTTGTTCGCTTTGTTGAAATTGATCTGTAAAGGCGTCTGGGTGCAAAACCAATATGATGTCATAATCCTCGGCGCAGGAGCCGCTGGCCTGATGTGCGCAGCGCGTGCGGGGCAAAAGGGCCTGCGCGTCGCGGTGCTCGAAAAGGCAGAAAAGCCCGGCAAGAAGATCCTGATCTCGGGCGGAGGGCGTTGCAATTTCACCAATGTGAATACCGGCCCCGGAAACTTCCTTTCCGATAACCCTCACTTCGCGAAATCCGCATTGGCCCGCTACACCGCGCAGGATTTTATCGACCTCGTAAAGCGGCACGAAATCACCTTTCATGAGAAGACATTGGGTCAACTGTTCTGCGACGGTTCCGCGAAACAGATCGTGCAAATGCTTCTGGATGAATGCCCGGACGAAAACGTCGATGTTATCTGCGATGCCGAAGTTACTGCTGTTGAGCACGACAATGATCGCTTTGCTGTGATGGCGAGCGGGCAGATATTCTCCGCTCCCAAACTTGTCATCGCAACCGGCGGTCCGTCCATTCCCAAAATGGGGGCGACCGGCTTCGCCTATGATCTCGCAAGGCAATTTGGATTGAAAGTGGTTGAGCCGCGCCCTGCGCTGGTCCCCCTCACTCTTGGCGGAGATGATGTGCTGTTCCGGGAGCTTTCCGGCGTATCCGCTCCGGTCACCGCACGTACTGGCGCGGGAAAGACAAAAGCCGAATTTGCCGAAGCCGCTTTGTTCACACATCGAGGGCTTTCCGGCCCTGCCATCCTCCAGATCTCGTCTTACTGGCGCAGCGGCGAAGAGATCGGGATCAAATTCCTACCCGAAGCCGAAGCAGAATGGCTGATCGGCCTCAAGAAAGATTACCCCCGCGCCAACTTGCGCACCGTGCTGCGTCACCATCTGCCGGATCGGCTCGCAAACGCATTGGCAGACCGGATCGGCATCGAAACCGAGTTTAGCAATGTGCCTGATAAAGCTTTGCGAAGCGCAGGCGCGCAGCTTGCCGATTGGCGCTTCTCCCCGAACGGCACAGAGGGCTTTGCCAAGGCGGAGGTGACCATAGGCGGAATCTCTACCGCCGAGCTTTCATCTCAAACGATGGAAGCCAAGAAGGTGCCCGGTCTTTACGCGATCGGCGAGGCGGTGGATGTCACTGGCTGGTTGGGCGGTTACAATTTCCAATGGGCATGGGCCAGCGGGGTCGCCGCAGCGGAAGCCTTGGCGCAAGCAAAACACTCTTAAAGGGGATCACATGTCACAAGTGAGCATCACCGCCGGGCGCATTCTGCTGGGTCTATATTTTCTGCTGCCCGGCCTGATGAAAGTCGCGGCGCCAGCGCAAACCATCGCCTACATGGAAAGCCACAACATCGCCTTTGCCGAGCCGCTGATGTGGTTCGCCGCTGCGGCGAACATTATCGGCGGGTTGCTGCTGATTGCCGGGAGGCATGTGAAGCTCGTCGCCTATGGCTGTGTGGTCTACATTCTGCTGGTCAACGTGTTGTTGCATGGCTTTTGGGGCGTGACCGAAAATGTGGTCGAGCGCGAAACGCAGAACTTTATCAAAAACCTTGGCATTTTGGCCGGGCTGCTGGTTCTCGCAGGCTTCTCGCCCGCACGCAGTCTGTCTAGCGCAGGTTGGTGGCGCAGCGACAAAGCTGTCACCGGATAACCGAAAGCGCACGCACGAAAGTTTCAAAGCAGCTGTTGAAACGGCAACACTTCCGCGCGCGTGAGGTTGTCACGGGACTGAAACGCACCTACCCATTACTCCAGAGCTCGAAAACGGGCCGAAACGGGCCAGTTCTTGGTTCGCTTGCGGGAGAAACCCTTGCGGCAATTGCAGGGCATGGATTCATCGTTTGTAGCGATGGAATCGCCAAACTCGCCGATGCATATCGGCAGTGTACTGATTTACAATCCGGCGACCGCCCCGGGCGGCTTCGTTCGGTTTAAAGACATTCTTGGCTTCATCGAAAGCCGGATGCAGCTTTCCAAGACGATGCGACAGCGTCTTGTGCGCGTCCCGTTTGACCTCGATTATCCCTATTGGATCGAAGACCCCGATTTCGATCTGGAATACCACGTCCGCCACGTGGCTCTGCCCAAGCCGGGCGATTGGCGTCAGCTGTGCATTCAGGCCGCGCGCATTCACGCCCGTCCGCTCGATCTGAACCGTCCGCCGTGGGAATTTACCGTGGTCGAGGGTCTCGACAATGTGCGCGACTATCCGCCGGGCTGCTTCGCGTTCGTTACCAAGGTTCACCACGCGGCGATTGATGGTATGAGCGGGATTGACCTGATGGAGGCGCTCCACACGGTCACACCCAACGCAGCGCCGCCCAATAAACCCGATGATTGGAAACCTGAGAAGGTCCCCGGTCCGGTCGAATTGCTCGGCAAATCCTACTTCAACGCGATCCTCAACCCGCTGAAACAAGCGCAGGTCGCCGCCCAGGCCGTCCCCGGTGTTGCGAGCGCGATCAAAGGGCTGGTGACGCGCGATTTCAAGCTCAGCACTGATATGGTGCCGCCGCGCACCCGCTTTAACCGGACAATCTCACCGCATCGCGTGGTCGAAGGAGCGAGCTTCCCGCTGGCCGATATGAAGGCGATCCGCGCACTCTTGCCCGATGCCAAGGTCAACGACGTTGCCATTGCCATCATTGGCGGCGCGCTTAACAAATATCTCACATCGAAAGGCGACCTGCCCAAAACGACGATGACAGCCATGGCGCCAATCTCTGTCCGATCTAAGGATGAGAAGGGCGATATGGGCAATCAGGTCGCGGCCATGGTCGCGCCGCTTGGCACGCATCTTTCCGATCCTAAGGAACGGCTTGAATATGTGTTCGGCCAGACCAGCAATTCCAAAGCGATGACAAACGCTCTGGGCGCGCGCACCATGACCGAGGTGAGCAAGGTCAATCCGCTGCTCTACATGGCGCTGGGCGCGCAGCTCTTTAGCCGGGTTAGCATCGCGCACAAGCTGGCGATGCCGTTCAACACTGTTGTTACCAACGTACCCGGCCCGCCGGTTCATATCTATTCGTCGGGCGCACGGATGGAGAGCATGGCGCTCTCGCTGATCTGCCTGACCGATGGATTGGGCCTCGCCCATGTCGTGCAATCCTATGTCGATGAAGCCTATATCAGCTTCACCGCATGCCGCGACATCATGCCGGACCCCGAATTCTACGCGGAATGCCTGCAGGAAAGCTTCGAAGACCTGCTCGCTGCGGCCAAGGCCGTGGATGCCCAATCCGCAACAAAGAAGCCCGCAGCAAAAGCGCCCGCAAAAAAGGCAGCGCCCAAAAAAGCGCCTGCTCGTAAGCCCGCGGCGCGTAAAGCGCCCGCTAAGAAAGCCGCACCTACAAAAACGACGACCGCCCCTAAAACGGGAGCACGCAAAACACCTGCGCGCAAAACGGTCGCAAAACGCAAACCAACAACAACAATCGGTCGCAAGCCCAAGGAGACGAAATAATGGCAAGCATGGCACCCAGCCCGCACGCCGGTGGATTAGAATTGCCCGCAGCAGTTCCGCCCAACCGGTTCTGGACTCTCGCCGAAGGCCGCGCCTTTTTCGAACTGGGCGCGTTTTACGCGAGCAGCCCGTTTTTGATGAACCTCGCCAAGGGAGACGGTCACTCCGTTTTGACCCTCCCCGGCTTTATGGCGACGAACAGCTCGACCATTCCGATGCGGCGCCTGCTCAAGCGGCTGAACTACGATGCGCATGGCTGGGAAGCCGGACGCAATGTCCGTGTGAATGAAGAATTGCTCTCCAGTCTCGAACATCAATTGACCCGTCAGCACAAGGAAAGCGGGCGCAAGGTCTCGCTTGTCGGTTGGAGCCTTGGCGGCGTGCTTGCGCGCGAACTCGCAAAACTTCATCCGGAAAAAGTGCGTCAGGTGATCAGCCTAGGCAGTCCGATCTCGGATGATCGCAATCACACCAGCGCCGCGCGTCTGTTCAAACTGTTCAACGGCGATGAGCCAGAGAAACTTCGCGGTGGCCAGTTCGAAGGCCTTGATATCGCTCCGCCGGTTCCCACAACATCAATCTGGACCAAGACGGACGGTGTGGTTCACTGGCGCGGAAGCGTTCAGCACCCTCACAAAGGGCATGAAAACCAGCCATTCGAGAATATCGAGGTTTACGCCAGCCATTGCGGCCTTGGCGTCAATCCGAGCGTGATGGTGGCACTCGCTGACAGGCTGGCGCAGAAAGAGGGTGAGTGGTCACCATTCCTGCCCAAGCCGCATCAGCGCATCCTGTTTCCAAAAACCAGTATGAATTAAAATAACTTCCGAATATCGATCCCGATGAAACGGCCAGTCGGATCGATCAGAAATGGTTGGTAATTGATCGGCGTATCACCGTTGTCATCGGTGACGTCGCGCCGCGCATCGAAGATGTTATCAGCACGCAAGCTGATACGAAGGTTTTTGAGCGCTCCTTCGTTCTTGCCGACGAGTTCGCCGACATTGGAGAATAGGCGCAGGTCAAAGCGGAGCAGATCTTCGAAGAACAAGTCGCTGCTGCCCGCAAAACCAGAGCCATTGAGGCGCGTCTCCCCCGTGTACCGCCCTGAAACCCGCATGCCGACGCCCGCGCCGAATATGCCGCCTTCAAGCCGCGTGCTGTGACGCGGGAAACCGAATGCACTGGTCCCATCACCGTTTAGCTGATCAAGCGGTGCAAGACCGGGCGCGATGATGATCTCATTTTCGAGCTCGATCGTATGGTTGAGCGAAAGGAAATAACGGAAACCCGAAAAAGATCGGCGCGCGAGCGGGTTGAACCCTCCGGGAGGTCCACCGCCACCGCGCGCCTGCTGGCCGCCTTGGCCGCCCTGTTGGGAGCCGCTTTGCTCATTCGAACAGAAACGCTCGCGCAGGCCAGCGATCCGCTCATCCGTGATATTACCGTTTTCGTCACGCAAACGCCCGAGCATCATCTCCGCCATGCTCGGATCAAAGCCGGGAAGCTCGTCGGAGACGTCTTCTCCCGCTTCGATACGCGTGATGAGAGCGCGGATGCGCGCGGGGCCATCCTCGGCGCATGCGATAGCGCGGAATGCCGCGAATCCTTGCGGACGTTCGCCTTCTGGCGCGTCTGCGGGAGCACCTGAAGGTGGCTCCTCGCCGCGTCGGTCACCGCGCGGGCCGCCGGGACGTCCGCCCATGCTTTCCGGATCGAAACTGCAGATGCGCTCGCGCACAGCCGCCAGCCGCTCGGGATCGACATCGCCATTCTCGTCGCGAACGCGCGACAACAGCCGCTCAAAGCGCTGGGCGTCAAAACCGGGAATAGTCGCGGACAAATCTTCGCCATTCTCGACCGCTTCGACCAGTCGGGTCAAAACATCGAGACCATCATCGGCGCAAATGCGCGTGCGAAATTCCATAAAGGCCGCGCGTTGTTCGGCGGTAGGTGGGCCGCCGCGGCGCCCTTCTGGCGGGCCGCCTTGGGGACGCCCTTCGGCTTGCTGCGGCGCCGGACTGCTGCTCTGGCCGCCGCCCGGAGCATTGCCTTGCGGTCTGCCTCTACCGGGGCGTCCGCCGCCTGGTCTGCCGCCGCTTTGCCCACCGCCAATGCTTCCGCGTGTGAACAACCCGAATTGCAACCGATCCGCGCGCGTCTCAGAAAATGTCACAAATCGCGTATCAAGCGCCACCAACTGGCCGGCGGTATCGCGGGTAATCCGATCCGGGAATGCAGCCTCGATCTCAGGCGTGATAATCGGAAGACCGCGCGTCACATCGCTTGAACGGTTACGGATATACTCAACTGTAAAGCGGGTATTTTCCCAAAACGGCAGCTGCCAGTTTGCTGCAAACTTCCAATCACTTTGTGTTTCGGCCAGCAGATCGGGGTTGCCGCCTGTGGTCACCGTGGCCAGCACAGTCTCGCCTTTGGTGAAATCGAACACCGGCGTGTTGAAGAAGATGACCTCAGGATTGCCGAGAGCGGACAAAGACGGCGCGACTTCCCGTTCGATATATGTCGCGGACAAATTGAGCTTATCAGTCGGCGCCCATGTCAGGCCGATCGTATAATCGCCCAGCGTGCCGAAATCGGAAAGGTTATCGAGACCGGCTTGCGCATTCAGCGTGAAACTGCCCAAGGCATCCGCAAAGCCGGTCCGGCGGCTGGTAATCGGGATTGTCAGGTTTGCGCCCGTGGAAAGATTGCCGCGTGTGAGCGACACATCTTGGAAAGAACGGGAATCTGATGTTTGCAAATTGGTCCATGAGTACCCGACATCAAATGTCGCCAACACTTCGCCTGCCGGTAAATTGGCAATCGGGCCGCGCAGCGTGTTGAACGTACTGCCAAAAATGTTACGCGTATCGGCTGTGTCAAAGCGTGTCGTGACGCCCGATGGCAACAGGCCATCGATGGCCAAATCGCCAGCCAATGCAGACGCTTCAAAGCCGCTGGTATCGAACAGCTGGTCAATCTGCTGCGCCGTTGCGGAATAACTCACATTATAGGTGCTGGTCAGGCGAAAGGCATTGATGCGTTTCGTCAATGAGCCTGAGCTGGAAAGCGTATCGGTGGAGCTGATCTGTTGCAGCGGCGTGTCCGCTCCGAACACGCGGAATGCGCTGTTGCCGCCTGCATCTGTCAAAGTGACGGAGTTTAATCCACGCAGAGAGCGGCTATCATTGCGGGCATAGTTCAGATTTGCGCTCACAGAAGTGCCGCTGTCGATATAGGCTTTGGCCCAGCTTAAATTGCCCTCTAGCGAACGGCTGTCAGAGATCAGGCTGCGGAACGGTGCTTGGTCGGGATCTCCGGCGAGATCGGACACAGACGTCGCAGTCTGAATGATGTCACGCTCGCTTTCGGTCATCAGCGAGGTATCGCTGGCTTCGAAATTGACGTTTATCCGCCCGCCATTGGCGATCTGTAGAAAGCCCAATTCCTGTTCGCGCCGATGATACCCGCCGCGCGAAGGCCCTTCGAATTCGAATTCAACTTCCGCGTTGTTATAGTTTTCCTTCAGGATCAGATTGATCACGCGCCGATCAGGCGGAAAGCCGAAACGCTGCGCAGTTTCCTCTGGAAAAACTTCAACCCGCGCCAATGCTTCGGGTGGGTAATTGGCGAATTCGCGGAATGATCCGACGCGGATGCCATTGATCAAGATAACGGGACGACCGCCATCACCACGACCACGCGCCGAGCCTGTTTGGTTGGTTATCTGCGTTACTAGGTCAGCAATCGACGTCACGCCCTCGGCTGCGATGTCCTCCTCACCCAGCTCCAGCAACGGAGCCTGCTCAACATCCAACTGTCCGCGAATCCGTTCGGCACGCACGACAATTTCACCGGTGCCAGTTCCGCGTTCGTTGCGTGGTTCCTCGCTTTGCGCCTGCGTAGACTGTGCTTCTGACGATTGTTGTTCTTGGGCAGAGACGGATGTCGTCGCAAGACATGTCCAGATCGAAGCAGCACAGACACCCGATCTAAGCGTCGCTGAGGGGGACAGAGAGAAGATCATGGTTGCCCTTTTGAGGAAACGCTTGCCAGACACAAGCACCTGAATTGTATCGAATTGCACCGCTTGTTACGGCTTGGATTATGAACCCTTGGCATCGCGTCCGGTTCCGCTTCTCTCAAGCTATTAGCGCTGGAGGCTTCCCTTTTGCTCATCTCATCGCTAAATGCCGCGCCAGTATCGATCAGCGCATTCTGTTTTGCGCTCAAAATCTGAAGGGATTACATGGCCAAAGAAGAACTCCTCGAAATGCGCGGGCGCGTCGTTGAGCTGCTGCCCAATGCGATGTTCCGGGTAGAGCTTGAAAACGGCCATGAAGTGCTCGGCCACACCGCGGGAAAAATGCGCAAGAATCGCATCCGTGTGTTGGTGGGCGACGAAGTGCTGTGCGAGCTCACCCCATATGATCTGACCAAAGCTCGGATCACCTATCGCTTTATGCCCGGTCGCGGCGGCCCCGGTCAGGGCCCTGGCCCAACACCTTAAGACGCAGGTGCGCTGATGAGCGCCCTTCACCTGACTTTGGCTTCGGCAAGCCCGCGGCGGCGCGATCTTCTCGCGCGGCTCGGGTTGTCGCCTGACGCCATCTCGCCCGCTGATATTGACGAGAACCCGCACGGTGCCGAGAGGCCCCGCGACTACGCTTTGCGTATGGGCGAGGAAAAGGCTGCAGCCATCGACGCGCCCGGTTTCGTGCTTGCTGGCGACACGGTTGTCGCGGCTGGACGCCGAATACTGCCGAAGACCGAGGAAGCAGATGAAGCACGAGTTTGCCTCGAGTTGCTATCCGGCAGGCGGCACACAGTGCTGTCCAGCGTCGTTCTGCGCTCGCCTGACGGATCGGTGAAATCGCGTTTGAGCGAAAACACCGTCCGCTTCAAATCGCTCAGCCACGAAGAAATTGACGCTTATCTGGCGGGCGACGAATGGCGCGGCAAAGCGGGTGGTTACGCTATCCAGGGCGCCGCCGAGGGCTTGATCCAGTGGATAAGGGGCAGCCATTCCAGCGTTATGGGTTTGCCGCTTTACGAAACCCGCGCCCTATTGAAATCGGCGGGCTTTCCAATTGGCTGAGTGGCTGATCGAAGAGGGCATCGGCGAAAGCCGCGCCTTGTTTATCGAGAACGATCACGTAATCGGCGCCAAACTGTTTTGGCTGAGCAAAGAGTGCGCCCGGACGATCCTGATGGCGAAGATCGTTTCTCGCAAAGCAGGATCATCCCGCGCTTTGTGCGTCAGCCCGCGCGGAACCGAAATCAACGCCAGCGGCCTTCCTCGCGATGCGACCGAGGGCAGCGAAGTGCGCCTTATCATCACGCGCGAGGCAATCGCTGAACGTGGCCGGTTGAAACGGGCACAGGCGCGCTATTTTGGCGACGACAATCCCCATATTCCGCCCGCTTCGGTATTCGCGACGGGCACCATCATTAGGCGGTTTCCATCCGGCCTCTGGGAAGAAGTATGGGATGCGGCTTCTTCGGGTCAGATCGACTTCGCCAAGGGGTCACTACTGATCAGCACTACGCCTGCCATGACCCTTATCGATATTGACGGCGAAGGAAGCCCCCGCGAACTTGCCTTGGCAGCGGTGCCAGCCATCGCGCAGGCGCTGCAATGGTTCGACATTGGCGGTTCTATCGGCATCGATTTCCCGACAATTCAGGACAAACTTGGCCGTAAGGAAGTTGACGCTGCACTCGAAGCGGCTTTGGCCAACTGGCCGCATGAACGCACTGCAATGAACGGCTTTGGCTTTGTGCAATTGGTTGCCCGGCTCGAAGGGCCATCCTTGCTTCACCGGTTCGCGACTTCACGCGTCGGCGCGTGCGCGCGGATGGCTCTGCGCCGTGGTGAAATGGCAGAGGGAAGCGGGCGAGTGCTTCTACTGACTGTTCATTCCGCGCTGAAAGCCAAGCTTAAAGAGGAATGGCTGGTCGAATTATCGGAGCGGACCGGCAAAGAAGTGCGGATTGAAACGAGCCCCTCTCTTGCGCTCGAAGCGGCTCAGGCCCAGATAATCGCGCAATGACAACCAAGCCGCAAAAACCCTGCCCGATCTGCAAAAAGCCGCGCAGTGAAGAACACTCCCCCTTCTGCTCTACGCGGTGCAAAGACCGCGATCTCGCCAAGTGGTTTGGCGATGGCTATGCTGTCCCCGGACGGCCAGCCTCACCTGAAGAGGTTGCCACTACCGATTGGGACAAGCAGGACTGAGGAAACAACCGCAGGTTTATGGCCATTTCCTCTTGCCAAGCGCGCGAGGGTTCGCCATAGGCCCGCTCTCATTTGCTCGCCGGTCTGGCCGATTCAGGAAAGACCGCCGCCGCAGCGAATGCCCGGGTAGCTCAGGGGTAGAGCAGCGGATTGAAAATCCGCGTGTCGGTGGTTCGATTCCGCCCCCGGGCACCATTCGCTGAACAGGGGGTTCCCACATGTCCCGTCGTCGCCAAATTTACGAAGGCAAAGCCAAGATCCTTTATGAGGGTCCTGAGCCCGGCACGATCATCCAGTATTTCAAGGATGATGCGACCGCTTTCAATGCCGAGAAAAAGGGCACGATCAACGGCAAAGGTGTGATCAACAATCGCATCAGCGAGCATGTGTTCAGCCGCCTGTCTCATATCGGCATTCCGACCCATTTCATCCGCCGCCTCAATATGCGCGAGCAATTGGTGCGTCAGGTCGAAATCATCCCGATCGAAGTCGTGCTGCGCAATGTCGCGGCTGGCTCGATCTGCAAACGGCTTGGCCTCGAAGAAGGCGAGCCGCTGCCCCACACGCTGATTGAATATTATTACAAAGACGATGCGCTGGGCGATCCGCTGATTTCTGAAGAGCACATTGCGTGCTTCCAATGGGCCACCAATGAGGAAATGCACGACATCTCTTCGATGGCGATCCGCATCAACGATTTCATGTGCGGTATGTTTGCCGCCATCGACATCCGCTTGGTCGATTTCAAACTTGAATTCGGACGCCTCTACGATGGCGATTTCAGCCGTGTGATCCTCGCTGACGAGATCAGCCCAGATGGCTGCCGTCTGTGGGACATGAAAACGGGCGAAAAGCTGGATAAAGACCGTTTCCGCCGCGATTTGGGCGGCGAAGAAGACGCGTACCGCGAAGTCGCGCGTCGCCTGGGCCTGTTGCAAGACGAAGACAGCAATCCGGGCGAAGTGCTAGATCTGTCGAGCCACCGCACCCGCCTGCGCGGCACCCCTGCAACGCCTAAGAAGTAGGCGCCAAACCTAACGCCCCAATAAACCGTTGCAAACAAGTGGTTTGCGCCTGGCTGCCATGCATGTAGATGTTGGCTTCTAGGTTTGCGTTGGGGGTTTCATGCGTTTCGGATTGGTTTTTGCTGCCATGCTTATGGCGTCCACTGCGCAGGCTCAGACGGCTGAAGCGCCGGACATTGAAATCACACCGACGCCCGACTGGATCACCCTCAGCGAACCGTTAGCAGTTCCCGATAATGCCCAAGGCGGAGTTTTCGTTCGGGCACAAGATACAGTCGTACGGCTAACGAATGATGGCGAGCGCACGTTTCAAGCTCAAATCATGCGCATTCTCCAACCGCAGGCGCTTAGCGCAGGTAACATTGGGATCACATGGAACCCCGCCGCAGGCAGTGCGCACGTACACTCCCTAAAAATCCGCCGGGGCAGCCGAGTTATCGACGTGCTCGAAACCAGCACATTCGAGATACTTCGCCGCGAAGACCAGCTGGAAACGGCGATGCTTGATGGATTGCTGACAGCGGTCTTGCAGGTGCCCGATTTACGCGTCGGCGATGATCTTGAATTGTCATATTCGATTCCGTCTCACGATCCCACTTTGCAGTCGGCCAATAGCGGCATCCTGTTCTTGGCACATTCTCCTCCCGGCGGCCGGTTTCATCTCGAATTGCAATGGGAAGATGAACAAGAGCCGGCGTTGCAGCTGACACCGACGTTTGAAGAAGCGGCACGTCGCGGCGACAATTCGATCTCAGTGACATTCGACAATCCCGAAGTGTTAAGCCCGCCCCGCGCAGCACCGCCGCGCTATTCGTTGATCAGAATGCTGCAATATTCCGATTTTCAGGATTGGGCTTCCGTGTCCACACGGTTTCACACTTTGTTTGACGAAGCGCGCAAGATCGCACCGGGTTCACCTCTGCAGGACGAAGCCGCGCTAATCGCCGAAACACACTCGGAGAAATTGGCCCAGGCGCAGGCCGCTCTAACGCTCGTCCAACAGCAGGTGCGCTACATCTATGTTGGCCTGAATGGCGGCAATTTCACGCCTGCGAGCGCGGATGAGACGTGGGAACGGCGGTATGGCGATTGCAAGGGTAAGACCGCCATGCTTCTCGCATTGCTCGACCAGCTGGGTATCGAGGCCGAGGCGGTGCTCGTGAACAACAACTTTTCAACCGATGGCTTGGACAAACGTCTGGCAAGCCCCGGAGCGTTTGATCACGTTCTGGTGCGCGCCACTATCGATGGAGAGGCATATTGGCTGGATGGGACAATGCCACCTGTCATTGAAGGGCGGACCAAACCGTTCTTCAAGTATGATTGGGTTCTTCCTCTCAAGAAAGCCGGCGGGGAGCTTGAGCAACTGGCTTTCGAACCGTTTGATATACCACAGGAAATGGGCATTGAGGAGATCGATGCAACCGCAGGTTTTGACGTACCTTCCAAGAAAATCCTCAAATCCGTCATACGCGGGTCAGCCGGCCTTCAAGAATACTACACGTTTTCGTCCGTTTCCCCGAACCAACTGGAAAGCGCTCTGCGCAACCAGCTCGAAGGCACACAGATGTGGAATTCCGTCGACTCGGTTGAGTGGCGATTTGATAAGGCGACGCAAGCAAGCATTCTGACAATAACCGGAACTGGCCCTGTCGAATGGGAAAGTGACAGCCTTGATGGTCGATACATGTTCCTCCCGAGAGGCGGCTTCACCCCACCTCCGCGGCGCCAACGTAACGGTCAGGAATCTGGCAAAATTCCTTTCTATCAGGCCCCGAGTTATACCTGTCACGCCACTACTGTTCGGCTACCAGAAGGGACCGAGCTCAAGAACTGGGGGTTCAATTCGGTCTTCGATACGATGCTCTATGGCGAGGTCTATTATCGGATGATGGAAAAACGGGATGATCGCACATTGCGCATGGTGCGCGGCAGGCGGGTCGAAACCCCTGAAATCACAGCAGCACGGGCCAAGCGCGACAATGAACGGCTCGAGAATTTCGATAATTCGAAGGCGATCCTGAGTTACGATCCCAGTCAGGAAATCGAAGCGTGGGGGAATTTGCGCTCAGTCCCTGCCACTTACGAGATTGATTGGGCGGGTCGAGATACGCCGTGCCTGCCACCAGACATGCTCGAATAAGCAGCTATACGGGACAATTACATTCTATGGCTGACAGCGTAGATTAAGACGCTAAGCTGCATACCTTACGGGGATGAGAAGGTACTGCCAAACAACATGAAATCGAACGCACGCGTATTCGCTGCCGGGCTTTTGCTCGCATTGCCCAATTTTGCGCTCACTTCCGCGCTGGCTGGGCAAGAAACCGAAGCTTCAGAGCCCGCTAGGGAGCCAGTCTGGGCATTCGAAGACAGCGATGTTGAAGTCGACCCAGGATACACTTTTGGTCAGCTTGACAACGGCATGCGCTACATCGTCCGGCAGAATGGTACGCCGGAAGGCACAGCCGTCGTTCGCATGCGGATCGATTCTGGTTCGCTTGACGAAACCGAAAGCGAGCGGGGGCTGTCGCACTTCCTTGAACATATGGCTTTCAATGGATCGAAGGGTATCCCCGAAGGCGAGATGATCAAACTGCTGGAACGCGAGGGATTGGCATTTGGCGCCGATACCAACGCGACAACCGGTCTGAACGCGATAACCTACATCCTCAATCTGCCCCGCAATGATGAGGATCTGCTGGACACGGCACTCATGTTGATGCGGGAAACCGCAAGCGAATTGACCATCGCGCCCGACGCAGTCGACCGGGAGCGCGGTGTGGTCCTTTCCGAGCGGCGTGACCGCGCTGGATTTGCGCAGCGCAACCGCGAAGACAGTTATGAATTTTCGAGCCCCGGCGCGCGCTTTATAGACCGGCTTCCAATCGGAACAATCGAACGCCTCGAAACCGCGACGGCAGAGCAAATGCGCGGGCTCTATGAACGCACCTACACACCTTCCAATACCGTTCTTGTGATCGTTGGCGACTATCCCGTGGAGGTTATGGAGGCGGCGATCCGTGCAAAGTTCTCCGACTGGAAAGCAGCCCCTGCCCCCGAAGAACCCGAAGCGGGCCCGATTGATATCACCCGCAAAGGCCTGACCGATATTTACCTCGACCCTGCTCTATCGGAGAGCGTGCAAATCTCTCGGCTGGGCCCGTGGTCCGATGAACCCGACACTTTGGCGAACCGCAAGAAGCAGTTCGTGCGAGGAATCGGCTATGCGATTATCAACCGGCGTCTGGCGCGACTCGCTCGCGAAGCAGACGCCCCCTATCGCGGGGCCAGCTATGGCACCGGCAGCATTTTCGAAGACGCTTTAAGCACGGGTATCGGCATCAGCAGTGTCGATGGCGAATGGCGCAAAGGCATGCTCGCGGCGGTCCAGATCGTAAATGAGGCTCTGACCTACGGTTTCACCGCAGCCGAAGTCGATGAGCAATTGAAGCGCAGCCGGACCGCAGCCGAAAATGCAGTCTCTGGCTACAACACTTTCTCGAATGGGTATTTTATGGGGCAGGCGCTGGGCCTTGTCGCGAATGAGCGCGTTCCCGCCACCCCGGCCTACACCCTTGAGCAATTTGAGGCATTCGCGCCTTCGGTAACTGCCGAGGCTGTTCACAAAGCGGTGATGGAGCACGCGGTCCCGCTGGATGACCCGCTGATCCGTTTCACTGGCCGGACCGCTCCTGAAGGCGCTGAAGAGGGTCTGCGCAGCGCATTTGCCGAAGGGATGGCATTGCCAATCGACGCACCGAAAGACACTGGCATCGTCGAATTTGCATATAGCGAGTTTGGCGAGCCCGGTTCCGTCGTTTCTGATGAGACCAACGAAGAGCTCGGCATCCGCAAGCTTGTTTTTGCCAATGGCGTGCGGCTCAATCTGAAAAAGACCGATATTCGCGAAGACCGTATTCGCGTCTCTGTGCGCGTCGACGGCGGCAATTTGATGCGGACCAAAGAGGATCCGCTGCGCGTTTATCTTGCGGATTCGCTGATGTCGGGCGGGCTTGGCGCGCACAGTATCGACGAATTGCAAACCGTGCTCGCCGGCAGAAGCGTCTCCACCGGTTTCGGCAGTTCTGCGGACGGCTTTAGCCTTGGCAGCACGACCACCGCGCGCGATCTCGATCTGCAGATGAAGGTGTTTGCCGCGATCTTGACCGATCCGGGATATCGCAGTGAAGGCGTCGAACGTTTCCGCAAGGGCATCGATAACTTCTTTGAGACGCTCTATTCCACTCCCGGCAGAGCATACAGCACCGCGATTGGTGCGCAGCTATCCGATGGTGATCCACGGTTCTCTCTCCAGCCGAAAGAAGCCTATCTCGCGCTTGATTATGACAAGTTGAAAAGCGCGATTGCCGACCGCCTCGAAAATGGAGCGATCGAAGTCGCTATGGTCGGCGATCTTGATGAGGACACAGCAATTGCGTCTGTAGCCTCCACGCTCGCAGCTTTGCCTGCGCGAGAGCCCGATTTCGTTCCTCGCGATGAAGCGCGCAAACGTACATTCACTGCCAACCGCGGCCTGACAAAGCTCGAACACGAAGGCGAAGCGGATCAGGCATTGCTGCGGATGATCTGGCCCACAACCGATGACGAGGATTTTGCGGAAGCACTGCGTCTTTCGATGCTCGGCCGCGTTGTCCGCTTGGAACTGACAGACCGTCTACGCGAAGAGCTGGGTCAAACATACTCCCCGTCTGCCGGCAGTTCGACCAGCAGGATTTACGACGATTACGGCACGTTTTCGATTTCTGCTTCCGTCGACGTAAAGGAAATTGAGGCGACCCGTGCGGCGGTACGCGGCCTGATTGCCGATCTCCGTGAAGCGCCTGTGGATCAGGATTTGATCGAACGGGCTCGTAAACCAATCCTCGAATCCTATGCCAACGCCCTCAAGAATCTGGGTGGCTGGATGGGCTTAACAGCGCGTGCACAGAGCGAGCCGGAGCGATTGGAGCGGTGGTTCGCGGCGCCGGATTTGCTAAAAGCCATTACCCCCGACGATATTCAGGCCGAAGCGATCCAATATCTTGATCCGGATGCGGCGATCGAAGTTCATGTTCTGCCCGGAGAAAACGCCCGCGCGGACGCAGACACCGTTCAAGCAGGCTGAAACAGCGCGAACGTAGCCGCTATAGTGGGCAAGCTGCGGCGCATGATTGCGCTCGGCAATGGTCGCGCTATAGGGTCGCACAAAGTTACCGCACCACTCATCAGGAAACGCCCATGAAAGTTCGCATCCTCGTTCGGCTCAAGCCAGGTGTTCTCGATCCACAGGGTCGCGCAGTGCATCACTCGCTCGAAGGGCTCGGCTTTGACGGTGTAGAGGACGTTCGCATTGGCCGAATGATCGAAATGGATGTGGCAGATGGCACCAGCGACGAAGCGCTAAACACCATGTGTGAGAAGCTGCTTGCGAATATGGTGATCGAAGACTTCGCGATTGAAAAACTTGCCCCTTCCGAATCGCAGGGCGAGAAGGAAACAGCCTGATGGCCTTTAAAGCTGGCGTCATCACCTTCCCTGGCTCCAACTGCGACCGCGACATGGCTGTTGCTCTCGAAGAGGTCACTGGAGAGCCCGCCCTCCGCATCTGGCACGGCGATGCCGATCTTCCTGATCGTCTGGATTTCATCGCGCTACCCGGCGGATTTTCTTACGGCGACTATCTGCGCTCGGGCGCGATGGCGGCGAAAAGCCCGATCATGCGGGCTGTCGTGGCCGCAGCAGAGCGCGGCGTTCCGGTTCTTGGCGTGTGTAACGGTTTTCAAGTTCTCACAGAAAGCGGCTTGTTGCCCGGTGCGTTAATGCGGAATGCCGGACAGACTTTTGTCTGCCGGACTGTTCCTCTGAAGGTCGAGAATACTTCCTCGCTGTTCACTGGCGCCTATGCTGAAGGCGAAACGATCCGCGTTCCTGTTGCCCATCACGATGGGAATTACTTCGCTGACGAAGCCACACTGGATGCGCTTGAGGCCGAAGGCCGTGTGGCCTTTCGTTACGAAGAGGCAGTAAACGGTTCGCGCCGTAACATCGCAGGCATCCTGAGCGAGAATGGCCGCGTCCTCGGCATGATGCCTCACCCTGAGCGTGCAATTTCACCAGCTGCGCACCCAACCATGGGCGGGGAAGACGGGAAACGCCTTTTCGAAAGTGTGATCGCAGCTCTGGTTGATGCTTGATAGAGCCGGGGTCGAAGGCCCCTAACCGGCCTTCAACTCGTACGGGCTTTTCGTAAACAACCGTTTCGCGTCGTCTCTCGACATCGGCCTGCCGAAATAGAAGCCCTGTATCTTGTCGCAGCCGAGATTCCGGATCATCTCGGCTTCTTCGGGTGTCTCTACACCCTCTGCCGTGGTCGTCATCTTGAGGCTTTTCGCCATTGCGACCACAGCGTTAATGATCGCAAGACTTTCATCACTCTTCTGAGCAGCGCCCTGAACAAAGCTGCGATCGACTTTGATAGTCGAGAATCTCAGCGTCCGCAGATAGCCAAGCGACGAATAGCCTGTTCCGAAATCGTCGAGTGCAACAGAACAGCCGAGCGCCATGATCTGCTCAAGCGAATTTCGCGCGGTGGCCGCATCGCGAACAAAAATGCTCTCCGTAACTTCAACTTCAAGACGTTCGGGACGCAGACCACTGGCCGCGAGAGCGTTGATTACGTCCTGATGGAAACCGGGTTCGAGCAATTGCTCCGGTGAAACGTTGACGTTCACCTTTACGTGGTCAGGCCAATTGCGTGCTTCGAGGCAGGCCTGCTCCAAAATCCATTTGCCGATCGGAACAATCAGACGGGTGTCTTCCGCAAGCGGGATGAATTTTCCGGGACTGACAAAGCCGTGTTCCGGGCTGCTCCAGCGAACCAGCGCCTCAAAGCTGACAATATTCTCGCTCCGCGCATCGACGACCGGTTGGTAGTGGAGCACAAACTCCTCACCGTTGATCGCTTTCCGCAAAGAGACTTCTAGCGTGCGGCGTTCCTCAGCCGAAGCATGTAAAGACGGTTCAAAACGGCAATAGGTGCCTCCTCCAGCGTCCTTTGCACGGTACAGGCCAAGGTCGGCATTCCGCATGAGCTCCTCAACGGTGTTGCCATCGCGCGGACCGAATGCCGAACCGACACTGGCGCCTACATAAAGCGTCTGCAGATCAACTTCGTATGGCTCCGATAGAGCCGCGATTATCTCAGCAGAAATCTGTTCGATTTTGTTGCCATCCGATGCATCGCGAATGACCACTGCGAATTCGTCTCCGCCAAGCCGTCCGCACATCTGGCCTTCGCCAAGCTTGGCTTTGAGCCTCGCCGAAACCTGCGCAAGCAACTTGTCGCCAGTCAAATGGCCAAGGGAATCGTTGACCGCTTTGAACCGATCGAGATCAATCATCAGCAATGCGCAGCGCGTACGCCATTTTTCAGCATACCTGATGGCCTCGCCCAATGCTTCGTGCACTTGCAGGCGGTTGGGCAAGGATGTCAGCGTATCGTAGCGGGCCAAATAGGCGATTTTTTCGCTCGACTCCCGCTGTTCTGTCACATCGGATCCGACGCCGCGGAAGCCGATAAATCGCCCTCTCTCATCGCGCAACGGCGTTCCCGAAAGCTCCCACCAACGTTCTCTGCCTCTAATCATCACATTGACGATCAAGTTTGAGAAATTTTCGCGGCCCTTGAGTTCTGACGCCAACGCGCGGAGGCTTGGTGCGTAGTCGCTCGGATCGCAATCCTTCTGCGAGATAAGCTGCATGAGCGACTGTCCCTCAGCCTCGGCCTGAGGTCTGCCGAGTGCAAACGCGAAACGCGGGCTGACTGAGCGGACGCGCCGCTGAGTATCAACTTCCCAAAGCCAATCAGCTTCGTTTTCCTCAAACTCGCGCAGCAAAAGCGAAACGACTTCTTCTTTTTCCGCAAGATCGCTTTCCGTTAGACGTGCCAACAGGAACGTCCGCCCAACCGAAATGGTGCCTGCCAATGCCGTGAGCGTGAAAAGCGTGCTAGCGGCCGCGAGGACCCACAATTCAGCCGTCACGAGGTGGGTCACGGTCGCACTGCCGAGAATGACCGTCGACAAGGCCACACTCGCTGGAGCAGCGGGATAGAATACGATAGCCCCAGTCACCAACATTCCTGTGATGACCAGCAAAGCAGCCAAGTCTGCAATCGAACCGTGTTGTGCAAAGAATAGAACCGGGACAGACCACAGCATCCCTGACACAACCGATGTTATTGTTTGCCGGGTGTGTTCAGCCGCGCGAACAGACCTGCGATCTGTGTCGACCAGGGATCTGTCAAACAACGTGCCGCGTAGGTTAATAAGAACCAATGCAACCAGCCAGCCGGCTAACCATAAGAGAGGAATCTGACCGAAATACAGATACGTAACGAGGGCCGCCATGATCGCATGTGCGTAAACGCGGCGATTAGTCTGGTTCTTTAGCGCCGAGAATTGCAGTCCGCGCAGCCGCGACCATTCTGCATCGCCTCGGTTCCAAAAACCGAGAACGGCAGATACAGACAGGTTCGATGGTGTCACCCGGGAAGAGGAATCCTGATCGCTCACAGGCACGCGGGTTAAATGGAAAAGGTTATTGCCCCGTAAAGTAATGGCGGCAAGCAGCCGCGTTTTTACAACTTTTCCTGATCACTCGACGGTGACTGATTTCGCGAGATTTCTCGGCTGATCAACGTCTGTGCCTTTCACGACAGCAACGTGATAGGCGAGCAGCTGCACAGGGATCGCATAAACGAGGGGCGCAATGAGCGGATGAACCACCGGCATTTCGATCGTAGCGATGCACCCTTCGCCAGCCTGCTCAATACCTTCAGCATCGGAAATCAGCACGACTTGACCGCCGCGTGCGCGAACCTCTTCCATGTTGGAAACTGTCTTCTCAAATAGCGGGCCTGATGGCGCGATCACGACCACAGGAACGTCATCATCGATGAGAGCAATCGGTCCGTGCTTCATCTCACCGCTCGCATAACCTTCTGCGTGGATATAGCTGATTTCTTTGAGTTTTAACGCCCCTTCAAGAGCAAGCGGATAGTCCTGTCCGCGTCCAAGATACAGCACGTCGCGCGCTGGCGCGATCAATGGTGCCATCTCGGCAATATCATCATCGTGATTGAGCGCGGCGTTGAGCGCAGCAGGTGCTTCGAGCAAGTGGCGCACAATCTCCGCCTCTTCATCCCGCGAAACCAGTCCCTTCACGACCGCCATATTGGCAGCGAGCGCCGCGAGAACCGCCAGTTGGCAGGTGAACGCTTTGGTCGAGGCGACACCGATTTCCGGCCCGGCATGGGTCGGCAGCAACAAGTCTGCCTCGCGCGCCATTGAACTGGTCGGTACGTTAACGACCACGCCAATAGTCTGCCCTTCGGCCTTGCAATGGCGCAATGCCGCCAGAGTATCCGCAGTTTCACCGCTCTGGGAGATAAACAGCGCAAGGCCGCCATCTTCCAGCACAGGATCGCGATAGCGAAACTCGGAGGCCACATCTATATCGACGGGTACGCGAGCAAACTGCTCGAACCAGTATTTCGCAACCATTCCGGCGTAGTACGACGTTCCGCACGCCACAATTGTCAAACGCTTCACCGCTGAAAGGTCAAAATCAAACTGCGGCAGTGCAACCGAGTTGTTGTCACGGCGCAGATACGATCCGAGTGTTTGCGCGACCACGGTCGGCTGCTCAAAAATCTCTTTCTGCATGAAGTGGCGGTAATTGCCCTTTTCAACCACCGCGGCAGAAGCTCCCGAAGCCTGTATCTCGCGAGTTACAGGTTCATTCGCAGCATCGAATATCTGGGCACCATCTTTTGAGATGATTACCCAGTCGCCTTCTTCAAGATACGCGATTTTCTGCGTCAGAGGCGCGAGCGCCAATGCGTCAGAGCCAAGATACATCTCGCCGTCGCCATATCCGACAACCAAAGGCGAGCCGAGCCGCGCGCCAACCAAAAGGTCAGGATGGCTTTTGAAAGCAATGGCCAGTGAGAAAGCACCGCGCAGTTTTGGCAGGACATTGCCGACCGCTTCTTGCGGCTCCATGCCCTTTTCGATCCCGGAAGAGATCAAATGCGCGACCACTTCGGTGTCAGTTTCACTCTCGTAAACCCTGTTTTCGCCCGCCAGGTCTTCGCGCAGTGCTTTGTAATTCTCGATTATGCCATTGTGCACAATGGCGACTTCGCCGGTGGCGTGCGGGTGGGCATTGGCAGCGGTGGGCGCGCCGTGTGTGGCCCAGCGTGTATGTGCGATCCCTACGGTGCCGGGGGCGTCATCTTGGCGCAAGACGTTGACCAAGTTGGCCAGTTTGCCTTCAGCGCGGCGGCGGATCAGTTGCCCATCATGCAAAGTGCAAATACCGGAGCTGTCATAGCCGCGATATTCCATCCGTTTCAGGCCGTCGACAAGACGGTCCGATACCGCTTCACTGCCTACAATTCCGATAATGCCGCACATGCTCGAACGAATCCCCTATTGGTGCCTGACCGGTATGATTGCCGCCCCTTTAAGCATGTCTGGTGAACAGAGGCTTGAAGCAAGTGCAAATTTTTGGATCAACGCGTTTTTGGTCCTGAACTGATAGGCGCGGCGGCTTTCAGCCCGTCACGCCATAGGTAAAGACCCGCTGCAATTATTAAACCTGCACCGCCCAAGGTCAGCAGATCGGGGCGATCACCAAACCACCACCAACCCAGCACAATCGCGATCAGAATCTGCACATAAATAGCAGGCGCAACCTGCGCAGCGCCCGCTTTCGATGTGCCGATATAGGCGAGCCAGTGCGCCGTGCTCGCCGTAAATGCGACGATTGCGCAGCGCCCGACGACGTCCCAGCTTGGCCAGCCGAAATCCAGTTCTGACACGCCTGTCGCTTTGATCCCGAGGCATAGAATGATCAGGAGCGGCGCACATACAGCGGCAATGAATACCTGCATCGATAGCGCACTCCCCTGCCCCGCGCTCGCGCGGTTTGCGATCATCATCAAAGCAAAGAAACATGCCGAGATCAGCGGCAGGAACGCAGCCCAGCCAAGCTCCGCCAAATTCGGGCGGAGAATGATTCCCACTCCGGTCAGCGCGACCAGTGACACGGCCCAAACAGCGGGCCGCACTTTCTCACCCAGCAGTGGCCCGGCGAGAAGCTGCGTCAGCACAGGCGCAAGAAACCCGATGGCCATCGCCTCTGCCAGTGGCATCAAATAGATCGCGGAGAAAAAGCATGTGGATGCCGCAGCAAGACAAAAGCCGCGCGCCACTTGCAGCCACGGATTGGTGGGCTTGAACGCCTTCACGCCTTCATTCTTCAGCAGCAAGGCCGACAGCGCAATCGCGCCAATTGCAAAGCGCAGCGCCGCAACAGCATAAGGCGGCCAATCGCCCGCCATGCTTTTCACCACGGCATCGCCAACAGACAGCGTCGCAAAGCCAGCAACGGCATAGGCCAAACCTGTGCGTTCTTCTCCCGTCACTGCGAAATCCTGTTCTGCAATCCCATGCCGCCCCGTGGACCGCGCGTGCACCAAACGCAAGCCCAGCCCTCAATTCCAAAAGTTCATGGTTTACGTTTGATTAAACCCCTCACGGTATCGAGGCTGAATAGATACGCAATTTGGGCGCATTTTCCGCGCAAATCGGGGGCAAACCGACCGCAATGACGAAGCTGATCATCCAGATCCCGTGCCTTAACGAAGCAGAAGTGCTGCCCGAAACGCTTGCCAAGCTGCCGCGCAGCCTGCCCGGTGTCGATGTGATCGAATACCTGATCATCGACGATGGCTCTTCGGATGACACGTCTGGCGTTGCCCGGCGTTGGGGCGTGCATCATGTTGTGCGCCACCGCCGCAATCGCGGCCTTGCAGAGGCATTCCGCAACGGCATCGACAAATGCCTTGCCGAGGGCGCAGACATCATCGTCAACACCGATGCCGACGGACAATATGCCGGGGAAGACATCGCAAAGATCGTTGCCCCGGTCGTCGCATTGGAAGCCGACATTGTAATCGGGGACCGCTCTGTTGCCGACAATGCGCATTTCTCCTTCTTCAAACGCCTGTTGCAGCGTCTGGGCAGCACCGTTGTTCGAACCCTTTCCAACACCGACATCACCGATGCGGTTAGCGGATTTCGCGCGATCAGCCGCGATGCCGCCCAGCGCATCAATATCACCACCGAGTTCAGCTACACCACCGATATGCTGATCCAGGCGGGCCGCAAACGGCTCGCGATCAAATCCGTGCCGATCCGCACCAACAGCGCCACGCGCCCATCCCGGCTGTTCAAATCGATCCCGCGCTTCATCATGTCGCAGGGCATGACGATTACCCGCGCTTACACGACGTTTAACGCGCTTCGGGTCTTCACACTGTTGGGCGCGGCTTTGACCTTGGTCGGTCTGTTGCCGATGGCGCGCTTCGTGTGGTTCTTTGCGAATGGTCAGGGCGATGGCCACATCCAATCGCTTGTCATTGGCGGTGCACTGCTGACGGTTGGCGTGCTGGTTGCAACGCTCGGCATCCTCGCCGACCTAATCGCGACGAACCGCAAATTGATGGAAGCCAGCATCCTGAAACTGCGCCGCATGGACGAGAAACTGGATCGGCTTGAGAAGGCACAGAAAGGCACAGAAGCGCCTTTTGGCGATGTTGACACTGCGCCAGCCCGTCGCAAAGCCTCCTGACAATGACCACCGCCGCAAACACGGCCGAAACATCGCAGCGTCCGGGCTTTTCGCTTCCGGCGGCGAGTTCGGCTGCGTGGCTTTATGCCTTGATCGGGGTGATGGCCGCGATGCATGTGTCGATGGTCTTTGGCCGTTCGGTCAATTGGGACGAGTTTTGGTTTTATAGCCAGGTCGAAGTGGTGGCGCGGGGCGAGTTCATCCAACCGCTTCAGACCATACACACCCGTTTCTTCGCGTGGTGGCTGCCAAACATGCCCGGCAATGAGATTGACCATATCATCATCGCGCGGATGTTCATGTTTGCATGCCTAGCGATTACGGCCACAGGCATCTTCCTGACTGCGCAGAAATTTTCTGATCGCCGCGTCGCTCTTATTGCGACTGCCGCCTATCTGGGCGCTGGCTTTGTGCTGCAACATGGCACGGCTTTTCGCGTTGATCCGATAGTTGCTGCGCTCCTGACCAGCGGTTTCGCGGTTGCGGCCCTGACACGGCTTCGGCTGATGTCGATCATCGCGCTTGGCGCTCTGATTGGTCTCGCTGGTATGGTCACGATCAAGTTTGTCCTGTGGGCTCCGGCCTTTGCCGGAATCGCGCTGTATTGCTGGGAAGAGGAAGGGTTTGACTGGCGCTATCCCTTGCGCTGGATCGCCGCGGGCTTAGTCGCGCTGGGCGTTTTCGCCCTGCTCTACACTCTGCATGCCAGCGGATTTGAAGAGCAAGCACGTGAGGCCGCCGCAGGCACTCTTGGTAGGTCATCAAGCGGGATGCTAGGCATCGCATCGAGCCCCCATCTTGGCGCGGCAGCAAAAGCGCTTTTCACCGCGCTGCCGCTCGCCATTGCTATCGTCATTGCGCCATGGGTGATCGCGAAAGACACGATGACATGGCAACGCAAATTGGCTTTGGCCGCGATGTGGCTACCAGTGCTGACGCCGCTCTTTTACCGAAATTCGCTGCCCTATTTCTATCCGTTCATTCTGCCGCCTGTCGTAGTTGTAACGGTCTGGGCGTTTCGAATGATCGTGCAGCGTTACAGCGGAGCGCTCATCGCCGCAGTCATTGCAGGCAGTGCGTTAATGATCTGGGCCGTGGATGCCCGCGGAGTGACCGACCGCCAGCAAGTGCTCGTAAACGCCGTGCACCAGACCTTTGACAAGCCAGTGAACTATTTCGACTGCTGCGGAATGATCGCGACATTTCCAAAGCAGAACACTTTCCGAACCGGCTTTGGCGTAGAGCGTTATCTGGCGGCTGGCGAACCCACGCTCTTGCAGACGATGCGGGAAACGCCCGTGCCCTTCCTACTCGATAACAACCGCGAATTTTCCAAGGCTATCCTGGGCACTGACAACAGCACATTCCATCCTGACGATGCCGACGCGCTCGCAAACACATATGTCCGCTTTTGGGGAGATATCTTTCTGGCCGGCAAAGAAGTGGCCGCTGGCACGTCCGAAACATGGGACGTTCTCGTTCCCGGCCCATACACGGTTTCCGGCACACTGATCATCGATGGCCGCGAATGGTCTGATGGTTCAATCGTCACACTTGATCGCGGCAGTCACGTTCTCGAAAACGCTAAAGGCGATGATGCAGGCCTGATCTGGGGTGAAGGCCTAGTTCGCCCAACTGCGACGGCGCCAGACGCGTATTGGACAGCGTTCTAAGTCCGCCATGAGCACCGAGCCTGTTCTTCCCATTTCCTCCTCTGATGCCAAAGGCTCAGGTGGCAGCGCCGTGGATCGCCTTACGGCTGCGATGAAACGCTTGCAGGCATTCGCCAGCAAATACCGCACGGTGATTATAGCGGTTGCAGTGGTGATTTTCGTCGGCGGACTCGCTTATTCGGCATCGAGCCTCGATCTGAAATTCAGCGATTTGTCGTTGCCCTACATCCTGCTTTCCGCAGGTCTGATCATTCCCATCGCGTTTCTGTATGGCGCGCTCAACTTTATGGTGATGGCGCGCGGTGCCGGTCAGAACATTGCTTTCTGGCCCGCTTTCAAAGTGTCATGCGTCGCGCAGTTTGCCGAATTTCTGCCCATTCCCGGCGGCGCCATTGTGCGTGGAGGCGCTCTTGTGCGCGACGGCTCAGGCGCAGCGAATGCCGCCGCTCATGTGATGGTCAATGCCGTGCTTTGGGTCGCATGCGCTGCGCTCACGGCCGGTTTAGCGCTGGGTCTGAACAATCTAATCGCAATTCTCATCGCGTGCAGCGGGATCGCTGGAATAGTCATCTGCACCGGATGGCTCTGGTCGAAGGCCGGGCCGACCCTTGCAATGGCAGCCCTCGCCATGCGTATCGTCGGCCTTGGCATTGCGGGTCTGCGCATCCTCGCCGGATTTCTCGTGATCGGCGTCTCAATCGCGTTTTTCGATCTTTACCCGTTCGTTTTTGCAGCGATCCTTGGGTCGGCTGCTTCCATCGCTCCCGGTGGTCTTGGCATAAGTGAAGCGATAGCCGCTGCCATAGCTACGCTTTCAACGATACCGCCAGAGGCCGCGTTTCTGGCGGTCGCAATCAACCGCCTGATCGGGTTCGCCGTTAGCGGTGTCGCAACAGCGATCATCACCGTATTGCCGAAGAGGGCAAAGGCATCCGCCTAAGCCGCACACACATTCGACCGAACTGAATTTCACAAGTTCAAATTCTGTTTCCTTTTTGGCAACGTTTTATGGTTAACAGACACTATACACGCGCCCCCGTCGGGCCGAAATTGAACAGGATTGATTGATCGATGAAATACGCCAACGAAATTCGCGCCGCAGTCGAAATGGTGCAGTCGCGCGGAATTCAGCCCACTCTGGAGCGAACAGTCAACTTCACCCGCGCCCGTTGGGAAGATCGATCACGCCGTAAAGACTTTGCTCGCATGGGCTTAAAAGGCCCGCAGGTCCGCACAATCCTCGGTTCAAAAATGGAGCTGATGCCGGAGAAAGAAGGTCTCGACCGCGATCTCCTGCTCGATAGCATCCGCGAACCGGTCGCGACTGGCCACATCATGTCGATCCTGCGCGAAGACGATGTCGTTCTCGAAGTGGGTGCGAACATCGGATATTATGCCCTGATGGAGGCAAGCCGCTGCAAAAAAATCTACGCGATCGAGCCGCACCCGGAGAATGTTGAACGCCTGAAGCGCAATATCGAGCTCAACGGCTACGACAATATCGAAGTCCAGCATGCCGGTTTTGGCGAGGAAGACGGCAAGCTGAAACTCTACACATCCGAGCTTTCGAACTGGCACACAGCCAAGGAAAACCCTGGTTCGCCAACCGACTTTATCGAAGTTGACTGCCACCGGATCGATACTTTTGCTGAGGCAAACGAGACACCGACTTTCATCAAGATGGACGTCGAGGGCTTCGAACTCGAAGTGCTTCGCGGAGCGAAGGAAACGCTCAAGAAAATCCGCCATCTCTTTATCGAGCTTCACGGCAGCCTTTTGAACGAAGACGAAATCCGCGAAGTTCTGAACAATATTGAGGAAAGCGGGCTGAAACCGTCACTGGTCATCCAATACGACCGTCCGGGCATGTCCCTGATCCGCGAAGGATCGTTCCTTGAACAGATCAAAGAAGGCGATCGTGGCACGTTCGAGCTGTTCTTCGAACGCCCGTGATCGGTTCAGTCTTCGGCTCTACAGAGCCGGCTGATCAAAGCATCGACACCGGCCGCAGGGCTTAGCTCTCGCAGCGATTGCTGCGGTAGGGGCGCAAGCGCGCTTTTGCCGCTCAGTGCTGCCGCAACCGCATCTGCCAAGGCTTTCGGATCATCGGCAGGCACCGTGCGCAACGTTGCGGGGAATTCCTGTGCAAGCGTCTCGACCGCCGGGCTTGCCCGGGTGATCACCGGCTTACCTACCGCCAATTGCTGAAACAGCTTGTTCGGGATGACCCGCGCGGCCTTATCCGACGAGCTGAACACACCAAGACAGATGTCCGCACGCGCGATCACCGAAGGCAGTCGCTCATAATCTACCCATTCGATCCATTCGAGTGCCGCTCCATCCTCGCTGGTCATGGTCTCGCGCATTAAAGGCTCCAACTGACCGCGCCCGATAATTACCCAGCGCGTGCCCTTTCCCTGTGACTGTTTCGCCGCCTCAATGATGGTCGGCACGCCGTGGAGCGGGATCAGCTGACCATAAAACAGCACGATTGGGCGTTCGTCGATCGGTCCCAACAAATCTTCAACCCGGTCTTGTTTTGCGTCAGGCACAAAGTGGCTTTCCGCCCCGACAAGAACAGTATGGAACCGACCCCGCTTCAACCCGAATTCGCTGGAAAAATAGTCCCCATGGCTATCGGTATCGACCAAGATCACATCCGCGAGCCGAAGACCGGTGCGTTCGAACATCCAGATCGCTTTTGCAATCAAACCAGTCGGCTTCACCAAAGCTCTGTCGACAACAATTGTATCGTAAATCGGCAAGAATGCATCGAGCACCACCTGGCGTCCCAGCAATCGGGCGAGCGGTGCGATCAGGAATATCTCCATGATCCCTGGATAGGGCAACAAAACGGCAGCCCGCTTTTCGCTGCGGAGCAATCGCCACAGCGCGCGGGGATAACCCAGCATCAATTTCGCGAGCACTTTCAGAAACGCGCCGCGCGAGGGGATATTGGTCTGCGCCACATCTTCCCAGCCCGCTACGTGAATCTCCTCGGCAAGCGCGCCTTGACGGCGGATTGCCTCCACCAAGAGCCGCACACGCGGCTTGCGGGTGTCATATCCCCCAAATGCGATGATTTTTGCTGTCATGCGGCGGTGAAATTCCAAAAAAGAAGGCGCAGATCGAACTCTAATGCCTAACGTGACGGGCAAGCAAATTCAGTCAGCCATCGGACCGTGGGCAACCCAATAAGACGGGGCCAAGCCCGCAATTTCGGATCACATAAAAGCCACTGACGTTTGCCTCCCGAATTTAGGGAAAAAATAAGGTTTCCGGTTTATTCACCAAACATCGAGAGGCACTGTTCGTTCTAATCGAGCAGTGCACACACTAAGAATTTTGTCCTTGGGGGCTTGGAATGAGCGCATTCGGTAAAAAAGGCGGCGCAGGCGGCATGAAGGGCGGCGGACGCCCTGCATTTGGCGTAGCGCGCCCGATGAAGGGTGGCGGCAGTTCCAGCGAAGAGCCCAAGGGCGGCGAACAATTCCCGCCCCTACCCGGCGAAGATGGCGCGCCCAGCGCGGAGCCTGCTCCCGCAGCGGAAAAGCCATCTGGTAACGGCAAACCGAAAACCACCGCCGAGGCGATGGATCGTCTGACCGAGCGGATGAACGCGACCCACGTTCAGGAAGAACAGGGCGGCTTCGAAGCCAGCGTTCACAAAATTAAAGAACAGGTGCTCCCGCGCCTGCTCGAACGTGTTGACCCAGAAGCCGCAGCGACGCTTTCCAAAGAAGAGCTGTCGGAAGAATTCCGTCCGATCATCATGGAAGTGCTGGCCGAACTGAAGGTCACACTGAACCGCCGCGAGCAATTCGCGCTTGAAAAAGTTCTTATCGATGAACTTCTGGGTTTCGGTCCGCTCGAAGAGCTGCTGAACGATCCGGACGTTTCCGATATCATGGTCAACGGCCCGGATCAGACTTACATCGAGAAAAAGGGTAAACTGACCATCGCGCCGATCAAATTCCGCGATGAACAGCACCTTTTCCAGATTGCCCAGCGCATCGTGAACCAAGTCGGCCGCCGTGTTGACCAGACCACACCGCTGGCCGATGCCCGTTTGAAAGACGGCTCGCGTGTGAACGTCATCGTTCCGCCGCTGTCGCTGCGCGGCACCGCGATCTCGATTCGTAAATTCTCCGAGAAACCGATCACGCTCGATATGCTCAAAGACTTCGGTTCGATGAGTGAAAAGATGTGTACGGCCCTGAAAATCGCTGGCGCATCACGGATGAATATCGTGATTTCCGGCGGTACGGGTTCGGGTAAAACGACTATGCTCAACGCCCTGTCGAAAATGATCGACCCGGGTGAGCGCGTTCTCACGATTGAGGATGCCGCCGAACTTCGTTTGCAACAGCCACACTGGCTGCCGCTTGAAACACGTCCGCCTAACCTTGAAGGGCAAGGCGCGATTACGATTGGCGACCTGGTTAAAAACGCCCTGCGTATGCGTCCTGACCGGATTATTCTGGGTGAGATTCGTGGCGCGGAATGTTTCGACCTTCTCGCCGCCATGAACACGGGCCACGATGGTTCGATGTGTACGCTTCACGCCAACAGCCCGCGCGAATGCCTTGGCCGTATGGAAAACATGATTTTGATGGGCGACATCAAGATCCCGAAACAGGCGATTTCGACTCAGATCGCTGAATCTGTCGACATCATCGTTCAGGTAAAACGTCTGCGCGATGGTTCGCGTCGTACCACCGACATTACCGAGGTGATCGGGATGGAAGGTGACGTGATCGTGACGCAGAACCTATTCAAGTTCGAATATCTGGACGAGAGCGAAGACGGCAAGATTATCGGTGAATTCCGTGCCTCTGGCCTGCGCCCTTACACGTTAGAAAAAGCGCGCCAGTACGGCTTCGATCAGGCGTATTTGGAGGCGTGTTTGTAACACGCAAAATGGGGCCATCCGGCCCCATTTTTGCGGCCTAACCGGCCGACGCGCGGTCGCGCTTGCGACGCTGCGCGCCGTTCTCGTTCTCTACAACAAACTTCCCAGCACAACCGGCAGGCTCATAGCCAGGCACCCGCCTCCGATAATCGCGCCCAGCACGAACAGGGTCGTCCACGGCATAAAGCCGACGCGCTCGAGCCGTGCGAGATTGCGCGCTTTGTTCCGGCGACGCTCCATCAGCGCGCAGAACGCTGCGAATACCCAAAAGGCCCCGCCGGTTATGGCAAGCTGCGCCGCATCGCTCAGCAATTCAAACTGGACCCACAGGTTCGTCATAACTGCGCATGTAGCCACGCATTGCGCTTGCGCAATACTAACGTGCTTGCGCAATCCCCACCGCGGCTTAAAGCCCGCCATTCATGGATGGATCCGTCGCCCGCCCCCGCCCTATGCTCGCTATCGGTTTGCGGCTCCTCACCGCTGTGGTCTTTGCGACAATGGGCATGCTGGTAAAACTGGGCGGTGAACGCGGCGTCCACCTCGTCGAGATGCTTTTCTGGCGGCAAATCATAACCTTCGCGCTGATCACAGCAGGCTTGGTGCTGTTCGGAAAGCTCGCGACTGTGCGTACAAAGCGGATAAAGAGCCACGCGAGCCGCGCCGCTCTTGGCGGGTTTTGCATGTTCTTTGTCTATGGTGCGGTTCTTCTTCTGCCTTTGGCTGAGGCGACCACGCTTTCTTACACCGCACCATTCTTTGCAGTCGTTATCGCCGTGACGATGTTCGGCGAGAAAGTTGGCCTCTACCGCTCAGCGGCGGTTCTTGTCGGGTTTTGCGGGGTGGTGATCATCATGCAGCCGGGAAATATGGGCGAAGACATAACCCTGTTCGGCGTCTGCGTGGCTTTGGCCGCTGCCGCTATGGTCGCAATGATCAGTTTCCAGATTCAGGACCTCAACAAGACCGAAAGCCCTTGGAGCATCATCTTCTGGTTTACCGCGCTGTCTTCTCCCGTCTTTCTGATCGCGATGCCATTCTTTGCCAGCGCCCATGATACGGAAACATGGGGCATCATCGTGGCCATGGCGCTATCCGGAGCGCTCGCGCAGGTTCTGCTGACCAGCTCGCTTCGATTTGGTTCCGCAGGCGTCATCCTGTTGATCGATTACACGTCCTTACTTTGGGCCACATGGTACGGATATTCGATTTTTGATCGTGCTCCGTCGACGACTTTGTGGCTAGGAGCGCCGCTTATCATCGGTGCAGGGCTGCTTATCGCGTGGCGGGAACGGCAATTGGCCCGCGCCAAAGCACAGCCCATCGCAGAATAGGAACATGGGCGCCCTGCGGGCATACAAGGGTCATAGGCAATTTTGGAAAGACAGATATGACCCGCAAGACACTCCTCGCCGTCACGCTCGCCGCTCTCACAATGACGGCCACCGCCTGCAACACCGTCAAAGGTCTGGGCGAAGACATCAAATCGGTCGGTGAGGCTGGCGAAAAAGCCATCGACTAAGCTGACCGTCAGATCCGGCGATAGACCAGTATCAGATTGTTCGCCGGCATTTCATGCCGCGCACTCCGCTCGAATCCATGGCTTCGGGCCAATGTGTCCAATTTTTCAGCATCGCGAATACCCCAGTTCGGATTCCGTTCGCGAAGACCTGCGTCGAATTGCAGGTTTGACGGCGCAGCCTCGATACCCTGCTCAAAATATGGGCCGTAAAGGATGATCGGCAAATCTTTGCCGCTCAAAATTCGGGCAGCACCGGCAAACAACCCCTCAGTCGCCTCCCACGGGCTGATATGGACCATGTTGCTGCACAAAATTGCGTCAGCCTGTTTGACCTCCCAGCTATCAGGAACGGCCGCGTCAATCACAGCTGGAGCTCGCAGATTGGTTGTGCCCATCTCCTCTCTCCACGCGATAATGGAAGCGAGGGCATCCTGCTCAAAATCGCTCGGCTGCCAATCAAGCTGCGGAAAACGCTGTGCAAAATAAACCGCATGCTCACCAGAGCCGCTGGCCACTTCGAGCACCACGCCCGAATCCGGCAATTCCTCGGCTAGAACCGCAGCGATATGCTCGCGGTTCCGCTCAGTCGCCGGAGCGTGCTTTTTCGCCATTGATACGACCTAGCTGACCTGCCTGTCTTGCCCTTCCCAATATGGTGCACGCAATTGCCGGCGCAGGATTTTGCCTGATGGATTGCGAGGCATTTCCGGGATCACATCAATGCTCTTTGGCGTTTTGAACGGTGCGACGCGTTCGCGAGTGTAGGCGATGACATCATTCACATCGAGATCATGGCCCGGCTTGCACACAACGCAGGCCTTCACTTCTTCGCCCCATTTTTCGCTGGGGATGCCAATAACAGCCACTTCGGCAATTGCCGGGTGCCCATAAATCGCGCTTTCGACTTCCGCGGGATAAACATTCTCACCGCCAGTGATGATCATGTCCTTGATCCGATCCTGAATGTAGACATAGCCATCGGCATCCATGATCGCAGCATCGCCGGTATGGACCCAGCCCTCGGCGTCTATCGTGCTCGCAGTGGCCTCTGGCAGGTTGTGATACCCTGCCATGTTGGAAGGCGAACGGACGCAGATTTCGCCAATCTCACCCACGGGCACCGGCTTGTTATCCGGCCCGCGCACTTCCAGCTCGACACCGGGTACAGCTTTGCCGGCGGACCGCATCCGCTCATTGCCTTCAATCGTGTGATCATCAGGCGGCAGATGGGTCACTGTGCCAGTCGTCTCGGTCATGCCGTATACCTGCATCACGCCGGTATCAGGCATGGTGCGCACGACCTCTTTGAGCAGCTCAAGCGGCATCGGTGCCGCGCCGTAGAGCATATAGCGCAGATTGGAGAAATCGGTTTCCGCTGCGCGCGGATGCTGCACCACCATCTGCAGGGCAGCGGGCACGATAAACATGTGCGTCGCGCCCTCTTCAATCGCCTGAAGCACGCCGACAGGATTAAACTCGGCTTCCACGCGGCAGCGAATACCGTTGGCAATTGCAATGTTGATCAGACCCGTCCCGCCAATATGCGCGCAAGGCATTGCCGCCAGCATGCAATCATCATTGTTGTAATAATTCCACGGCAGGTCCGCCGCATTGCCCGGGTTGCGCAGCGCAAACAGGTTCCCGTTCGAAAGCATCACGCCTTTGGGATTGCCGGTAGTGCCCGATGTGTAGAGTTGCAGCACGGGATCGTCGTCATCTGATTTTGCGAAACCTTCTGCCGGTTCCTGCGCTGCGATTGCGGCTCTTGCTTCCAATTCGCCAAGAACGATCGGCTTTGTTTCCAAACCATGCGCGACCGTCTTTGCCGTTTCGAGGAACTCTTCCCCGGCAACAACAAGCTTCGAACCTGTATCAGTCAGGATGTACGCGATCTCTGGCGGGGCCAGCCGCCAGCCGACCGGGACCACAACCGCGCCAATGCGAGCGCAGGCCATATAGAGCTGACAATACAGATCGCTGTTCTTACCGAGCCAGGCGACTCTGTCGCCTTTGCCGATACCGTGAGCCGCGAATACAGCGATAATCCGGCGGGTGTTCTCCTCCAGCTCTCGGTAGCTCGTCTTACGGCCTTCCTGATCGAGCGCAGTGGCGTCCGGTCGCTCTTTCACCCAATATCGCAAGACATCATCGAAATGCGTGAAATCGTGATGGAACGGGTTGCTCATGCTGTCTCTCTCCACAAACTGTATTTGGGTGGGAGGATACGGGTTTTGAGCCGCCAGTCTAGCGAGTCTATAAAGTTAGCAAACCAGCCCGCGAACGGGGTGTTTCAAGACCAGCGACCCGATGCGCGTGAGCGGGGCTCTCTTACGATCAACCAGATGATTAATCCCAGCGGCCCGGCCATGAATGTTGCCAGCAGGATCGGGGCCTGTAGCCAGCGCGAAAAGAACTTCGCATCGGCATCGCGCGCGATCCAGATACCGACAAACAAATCGAATGCGAGGTAATGCGTCCATCCGATTGTCACACCGACATCGCTGACAAAAATGGATCGAACGCCTTCGATTGTGGTGAAGTCCGCCCCGCCCTCGCCTGCGGGGATAAAGCCGCCCAGCACGCTGATCAGAAGCACGGAATAGATCAGACAAAGCAGCCCGACACCAAGATAAAGGATAGCCGAGAGCAAAGCAGGCCAGCGCGGCAACGCAATCAATCCGACCCACGCGATGAGCGCCATGATGTTCACCGCGCTAAAGACAAAGCTCCAATCCATTATTCTGTCTCGTCTTTCTCGGCTTTCGCGCGCCACTCTCTCGCAGCGCGTTTCATCGCATCATTGTCATGAGTGAAGCGCCCGGCTGCGCGCCGCATCGCCAGACCCAACGCCGCCTGAGCAACGATATCGGCGTCGATCGAGTGGTACATTTCATAACTGGAAGGCAGCAATGGCTCGATAAGAGGTGCGACCGTCATCGCTACCTTCTCAGCAAAGCGGAAATCGCCTTCGCGCGCACCTCGCAGCAGGCCGGGGCGCAGGATATCAAGCCGCTTGAAACCGACTTTGGAAACGAGGTCCTCGGTCTCCGCTTTCACTTGCATGTAAAAGGATTTTGACTGGCGGCTGGCGCCGGCCGCGCTGACCAAAACCATATTGACCACACCCGCCGCCTTGGCCGCTTCGGCTGTCTGCAGGATCAGGTCCTGATCGACGGCCCGAAACGCTTCTTCGTCGCGGCCCGCTTTCTTCCAGGTGGTGCCAAGCGCACAGATGAGCGAGCGCGGTTTAAGGTCCTCAAAAACGTCGCCCCACTTGTCTGGATCAGCCACGAACATTTCCATCCGCGCGCCTTCCGGCAGTGTGGACTCGCGTCGCGCAATTCCGACGATGCGGGCGTGATCCCCCGCGCTCGAAATCTGGATAACGCGGCGACCGATCAATCCGGTCGCGCCGACCATGGCAATACGTTCGGGGCCCTTCTGGCCCATCGTGCGCCGCTGCGGGCTTCTGGTGCGCTGGTTAGACATTGCTCAGCCCCTCGGGACGCTCACCGTAAATGCGCTCGCACGCCTGAATCGCGAAACGGTCGCTCATTCCAGCGATGAAATCCGCAATAACCCGCGAACGCTGCGGGTCATGCTGGGGCAGACGATCATGCCAGTCTTCCGGCATCAGCTTCGCATCTTGGGAATAAGCGGCAAACAGGCGCGCGATCACGTCGCGAGCCCGCTCTGCCGCGCTAACCTGCTCAGGATGGTAATACAGCTTCTTATACATAAACGCTTTCAGCGTCCGCTCATGCTGCGCCATTTCGGGTGAGAACCCGGCAAGCTGGCGACCAGCGGCGCGCACTTCGGCGACCGACGCAAAGCCCTTCACTTGCGCCGATGTATGCTCGATAACATCATTGACCATCAGCCCGATCTGGTCCCGCACCAGCTCGCGAAGCAGCCGGTCTCTTGGTGCATTCGGAAAACGTTTTTCAACCGCCCGCCATTGCTGTTCGAGGAACGGCAGCTCCATCAGATCATCAAGGTCGAGAAAGCCCGCGCGCAGGCCATCATCAATATCATGATTGTCATAGGCGATATCGTCAGACACCGCCGCGATTTGCGCCTCGAGTGATGCATAGCTGCCGAGATCAAGCGGGAAGTCGGCGTCGAGCTCTGCCAAAGCCCAGTTTGGCGCGTTCACCGGACCATTATGCTTGGCGAGGCCCTCGAGCAGGTCCCAAGTCAGATTGAGCCCATCATTTTCAGGATACGGATTGTCGATCCGCATCACTGTACGGAGCGCCTGAGCGTTGTGGCAGAAACCGCCATGGCGCTGCATCGCATCCGATAGTGCGGCCTCTCCCGCATGGCCGAAGGGCGGGTGACCAAGGTCATGAGCAAGGCACAGCGCCTCGGTCAGATCTTCATCCAGCCCCAGCGTCCGCGCGAGAACCCGCCCGATCTGAGCCACTTCGAGGCTGTGTGTAAGGCGGGTGCGGTAATGGTCGCCATCAGGCGCGATAAACACCTGCGTCTTCGACTTCAGTCGGCGAAAGCTCATCGAATGAATGATGCGGTCACGATCGCGTTGAAACTCGCTACGCGGCCCGCGGGTCTCACCGCCGTTTTCTATCTCACCAGCACGGCGCTGCGGCCTGAATTCACGCCCGCCATGGCTCGTCGGGTCTGCTGCATAAGGCGCACGGTTCATCACCCAACCCGATTAGGTGACGATCCTCCTCCGCTCAACGGGAACAGATCGGCAACGTCGTGGGATTGCCGTGGACAGCGCCCGCTCTATCGAGATCGCGCCGAGTTCAAATTCTAGCGGGTAAGAGAAGTGGGGCTGTTTTCCGGGTGCATTGGGGGGGTGGAAAACAGCCCCAGGACCTCTGTCATAGCGACCCGAGGACCCGGATTTTGTACATAAAATGCCAAATCCTTGCCCGAGCCTCTAAATGAGGTGACCAATACAGCAAAGTAAAATGTTGCAACGCGGTGCGGGATTACGACGGGCGGAGTTTTGAGCGGACGGGTCAGACTTTCGGTCAGATTACTCTGACTGCAAAATCCAATCCGCTGCGGCTTCGCAGTGCGTGCGCGTGGAATCGAACACCGGCAGGACATTGGCATTCACATCGACAACCAGATTGAGCTCGGTGCAAGCCAGCACGATCGCCTCTGCGCCTTCCTGCTCTTTGTTGGTGATGATCGTCTTGAGCTTGCGCTCTGCATCGCGGCTCGCCTTGCCGATCATGAGCTCATCATAAATGATCCCATGCAGCGTTTCGACATTGGCCATGTCTGGCGGCGACAAATCAATACCATGGGCGATCAGCCGCTTACGATAGAAACTCTCCGTCATGACGTTGCGAGTGCCGATGAGTGCGGCCTTCTTGTGCCCCGCTCGTTTAATCGCGAGCGCGACAGGGTCCGCGATGTGAAGGATTGGAATATCAACCGCTGCAGCGACATCATCATACACTTTGTGCATTGAATTCGCGGCGATAATCAGTGCGCCTGCTCCGGCATCTTCGAGCCGCTTTGCACTTTCCGAAAGCACCTCTGAGGCGCGTTTCCAATCTTGCTCTTCGCGCAGGCCATAGAGCTGACAGAAATCAACGCTTTCGATGAGCAAAGGGGCGCTGGCCATAGGAGACGAACGTTTCTGAATGATCCGGTTGATCCGGTCATAATAAATACCGGTCGACACCCAGCTCATGCCGCCGATCATTCCCAGTTTGCGCAAAAGCTGTTCCTTAAGTCCCGAGTTTCAAACGGAGCCTTAGCGGGGAAGTTGATGAAGCGTCTAGCCTAGGTCTGTGTCCAGCCTTTATTCTGCTGATCCCAACTCGGCCAGCCAAGCCCGCACATCTGCAATGGTTTCAGCGGGCACTTCTTTTTGCGGAAGGTGACCGATCCCGTTGTAAACGACCAGCTTGCTGTTGGGCATCGTCGCATCCAGCCATTCGCCAGCAGCAAGCGGGATAAGCCTGTCTTCGTCGCCCCATTGGATCAGTGTTGGCAAAGTGATCGCCGCGACCTGTTCATTCGACAACGGCTCACGTTCGACCGAAAAACGCGCCATGGTCGCGCCCCGGTTGCCCGGATAGCGAAGCAATTCCCAATACCGATCGATCATCGCATCATCGACGACGGACTGCACCGAAACCGATTGCTCAAGGCTCTGCGCGATCAGGCTGCGCGGTGTGATCTGTCCAGCGATCTTGTTGATCCCGGGTGTCATGGCGATGGTGAAACCGATATTGCCGCTATCGTCATCATCTTTGTGATCCTGCGGGATCGCCCCGCCGCTTGCGTCGACAAGCACCAGACCGGTCAACCGCTCAGGGTAGGTCGAGGCAAAGGCGAGTGCATGCTTTCCGCCCATCGAATTGCCGCCGAGCACGAATTGTTCGGCACCGACGGCATCGGCCACTTCGCGAATATCCTCGACATAGTTTGCGCGGGTGTAGTCTCCGTCTGCATCAGGGCCGGTAAGACCATGCCCTACCTGGTCAAACCGGATCACACGGTATGTGTCTGACAGACCGGCCGCCCATTCATCCCAAGTGTGCAAGTCAGAATTGGACCCGTGAAGCAGGATGATCGTAGGCGCATCGCGCGGCCCTTCATCACGCAAATGGACCGTCACGCCATCGCCGATTTCAACGAATTGCGAAGGCTCGCTGCCGTATTTGGCGCGCATCTCACCCGCATCCGTATCCGGTGTGCGGAACACTAGGAATAGAATGACAAGCAGCGCGACGAGCACTGCCAGAATTCGAATAAACCACTTCATGATGCAGGCATTTCCTCAATCCACTTGCGAACCACCGCGATTCCATCTGGATCGTTAGTGGATCGGCCCAATTCCGGCATTGCGATACCCGCCTCGGTCGAACTCATTCGATAAACGAGAATAGACGCATCTGGATCGCCAGGAGCGATCGATACCGCATGGCCGCCCGCCCCGCGACCCGCCGCAACGGGCGGCTTGCGAATTCCGATCTGGCTCGGGTCATCCTGTTCCCAACGCAGATCGAGGCCCGAATTGGATGCTCCGCCACCGGGCTGATGACAATGTGCGCAATTCACATCGAGATAGGCTCTCGCCAGCGCATCGGTTTCGAAATCATCGGCACGCGTCCAGACTGGCAGAGCATCGGCGCCCGTAGGAACAGACTGCAATTGCCCGTCATTTGCCATCATCGTCAGCCAGCCATGATCCAGATTTCGCGCCTTCGGGCCGATCGGAATGACTTCACCGTCCTTACTATGACAAGTCTTGCACTGGTTCTTGTTCGGGATCCTGTAGCTAATCTCTTCGCCATCAGGCCGCGTCATCGGGATGCGCGCACCAGCAAGAGCGAGCTTCGCATCGGTCTGGTCTTCGTTCCAGCGGTAGGGCAGCGCGATCCAACCGTCCGCGCGGTGAAGCAACACCCGCGTTTCGATCAGCTTGCGATCATCGCCATCTCCGAATGCAAACGTCTTGATGATCGCGCTTCCGACCGGAAAATCGAGTAGGCCTTCGTCCTCACCCGAGAGCGAAGTGCCTTCCGGTAGATAGACAAACCGCAGCTTATCCGCGCCGTCCGAATAAAGCGGCGTGTTCAGTTCATAGCTGGTGACGTGGTAGTTTGGCTGCTGATCTGCGGCATCAAGGAAGAAGCCATATTGCGACAATGCGCGCGGCATTCCCTCCATGACCGCTTCATCATTGACCGCAGGCTCGTCGATCACTGTCGCATTTACAGTGATCGACCCAGCCAGTGCCGCCGCCGCGGTTGAAAAGATCAGCAGCGCTTTCTTCACTGGATGCGCGCTTCCATTTCAGCCGGCAGTTCAACCGGAGTGAAGGTCACTTTCGTGACCATCGGAGACGGCGGAAGCAGTTGCGGCTGAGCCTCTGCGAAAGGCTGGCCCACTTTTGTGAGGCCAAGCGATACAACCGGGACAGCATCCATCTTGTTGAGGTTGCGATGCAATCCATCGGTCAATACCGGCGGCAATGCGCCACCCATTGCGGCTGCCATCATGTCGCCGCCCGCGAAATCAGGTGCGCTTCCGCCTGAGCCATAGACATTGCCGCTTAGGACAACGTCGACTGGGCGCGGCTCATAGCGATCATCGTCAAAAGCTTGAGTGTAGGCGACCATCATCACGTGCGATGTAGAATTGTTGATCAACGCGTTGTCGCGCACATGCACGCCCTTATTCGCCATGATCATCACTCCGGTCCCTGCAGGAACGCTCGCGACGATATTGCCTTCGGGTGCGAAGTTGTCGGTGTTGTTGTCGATCACAGCATTGCGCGCGACCAGAACGTCGCCGCCGCCGACTTTGGGTAGGCCGGGCAGGTCAAAGACAAGGATACCGCCTGTGTTCTTAGTCGTCAGGTTTTCGGTGACTTCGGCGCGGTTGCTGTTCTCAATCTCGATCCCGGCGACGTTTTCAACCACGCGGTTGCGGCGCACGATGATGTTCTCTGATTGGCCAACATAGATGCCAGCGTCGGACGCACCACGCACATAGCTATCCTGCACGAGGATGTTCGACGCCTCGACCGGATAGATACCATAGGCACCGTTGCTTGCATCAGGGCCGTTGGTCCATTCAACCCGCAGCGCGTGATAAACGATCTGGTCCGCGCCCTTGGATTTGATCCCGTCACCCTTGGCGTTCTCAACCGCGAAATCGCGCAGCGTCACATTGTCCGATGTGACCAGCAGCCCCTCGCCCGATCCGGCCTGATTTGTGAAATCGAGGATTGAGGCGTTCATGCCTGCGCCTCGCAAGGTAACGCCATCTACGTCGAGGCTCAGTCCGTCAGTAAGCGTGTATCGACCCGCTTCTAGAACAACCTCGTCCCCGGGTTCGGCGAGGATCAGAGCTTCTTGCAACCGCTCCTGAGCGCCTTCACCCGGCGAAATCGTGTGCGTTTCGGCAAGAATTGGCGCGGCGCTGCACAGCGCGAGCGCGGCTACTGTCATTCTGATCATACTGGTATCTCCCATCCCGGCCAACACTTTGCCGCATAAGGGGGAGAATTGGCAAGCCCGCTAAAGCGGGAGCGCATTCAGCAGGCTTTCCGAGCCGCAACGTGCGCCAACAACAGCGAGTTGCTGCACAGCCTCGTCATCATCCACACGGCGCAGACGCTTGAGTGCTTCGGAGAAGTTTCGGGGCACACGCGCCTCGCCCTCTTCCGGAGCCAGCCGCTCAAGCTTGGTCAGCTGTGAAATCGAAAGACGTTCGGTCAGTTTGGGCGCCATGCATTCGGCCATCGGCAGGGGGACACCGTTGAGCAAGAGCGCGTCTTCAACGCGTTCTTCGGTCACCTGATTCAGCAGCCCTCCATCGCGGAAGACATACCAGCCGCCAACAGCCAAAAGCACGATTGCGAGGAGAATTGCTGTCAAACGCATAGGGTGTGTCTTCGTTGTTTCCGCCATGGGCCTTTAATCGAGTGCTTTGTTGATCTCTTCAACCATCTTTTTGGCATCGGAGAGCAGCATCATGGTTTGGTCCATATAGAACACATCGTTGTCGACACCGGCGTAGCCGACGCCTCCCATTGAGCGTTTAATGAAGAACACCTGCTTGGCCTTGTCCACGTCAAACACGGGCATGCCGTAGATCGGCGAGGATTTGTCCGTTTTCGCCGCAGGGTTCACCACGTCATTCGCGCCGATGATGAAGGCAACATCAGCCTGCGCGAATTCGGAGTTGATATCCTCCAGCTCGAAGACTTTGTCATATTCAACGCTGGCTTCGGCAAGCAGCACGTTCATGTGGCCCGGCATCCGGCCCGCGACCGGGTGAATGGCGTATTTGACTTCGACACCTTTGGCTTCGAGCAAGTCGGCCATTTCACGCAATGCGTGCTGCGCCTGAGCCACGGCCATGCCGTAGCCTGGGATGATGATAACCTTCTCGGCCTGTTCCAGCATAAAGGCTGCATCGTCTGCGCTGCCTTGCTTATATGGGCGCTGTTCGCGCGCTTCGCCGTCTCCAGCACCGCCCGCATCCGCGCCAAAGCCGCCAGCGATCACGCTAATGAAGCTGCGGTTCATGGCCTTACACATAATGTAAGACAGGATTGCGCCGGACGAGCCGACCAGTGCGCCGGTAATGATCATCGCGCTGTTGCCCAGCGTGAAGCCCATCGCCGCCGCGGCCCAGCCGGAATAGCTGTTCAACATCGACACAACCACCGGCATATCCGCCCCGCCGATCGGGATGATCAGGAGGAAGCCGATGATGAAGGCAAGCACGGTGATCCCGATGATCAGATAGCCTTCGCCCGCACCGCCGTCTGGCGACATTGCGTATATACCGATCATAGCCAAAATTGCGGTGAGCGTGCCCAGATTGATGACATGGCGCATCGGCAAAAGGATCGGTGACCCGCTCATTTTGCCCGAAAGTTTCAGGAAGGCGATGACCGAGCCAGAGAATGTGATCGCACCAATCGCGATACCAAGGCCAAGCTCAATCCGGCTGACCAACAGGATCTGGTCATTCGCATCCGTGATCCCGAAACTTGCCGGATCAAGCCACGCAGCAAGGCCCACGACAACCGCCGCCAAACCGACGAGCGAGTGAAAGCCCGCGACCAGTTCCGGCATGGAGGTCATCGCGATCTTGCGAGCAACCGTTACGCCGATAATCGCGCCAATTGCGATTGCAACGAGAACGTAGACTCCGCTTTCAAGCGCTTGGAACCCGGTCTCGTAATTGCCGGAATCCGAAGTAAAAACTGCATCCAGTGAAATCGCAAGTGTTGTGAACACCGCGATCAGCATACCGATAATGCCGTTGCGGTTGCCCGCTCGGCTGGTCGCGGGGCTTGATAGCCCGCGCAATGCGAGGATGAAGAACACGCCCGCGACAAGATAGGCGAGCATCGCCCATGCCGGGGTGCCGGCTGCGCCTTCGCCTGCTGCGCGAGCGGGGGCTGCAAGCAGCATCGTCATTCCCGCGAAAGCGGGAATCCAGAGCGGTAAACGCCGCTCCGCAACGGCATGGATTCCCGCTTTCGCGGGAATGACGAAGTTAGAGAAGAGAGAAGCCATTATTACTTCTCCTTTTTCTTGTACATAGCGAGCATCCGCTCTGTCACGGCAAAGCCGCCAAAGATGTTCACGCTCGCGAGAACAACCCCGAACAGGCCAAGATATTTGGCAGCCGGGCTGCCAGCCTCGGCCGCCGCAATCAGCGCGCCGACAATAATCACAGAGGAAATCGCGTTGGTCACAGCCATCAAAGGCGTGTGCAACGCAGGCGTAACCGACCAGACCACATAATAGCCGACGAAACACGCCAGCACGAAAATCGATAGGATTGAGATAAAGTCCATTATTTTTCCTGTCCGGCTTGCCGCTCAACGAGCGCATCCATTCGATCCAGCACACTGTTAGCAACAGAGATTTCGAGTTTCTCGCGCTCCAATGTCTCGGGGGCCTCGGGTTCGGGGCACGCGATATCTACGAGCGACATCTGATAGTTATAATCCGCCAACGCGATATCCATATCAATCTTCTGGCGCGCCTCGGTCAGGCTTTCAACGAACGCTGCGTATCTCTCAAGCACCGGGTCCATAGCAGGCGAGGTGCCACACGGATTAAACACCATAGGGATCACGATGGACGCTTCAGCGCGCAGCTGTGCACCCTTGCGAATATCCTCAAGAGAATAGGGGTAGTCGAGATTGTTACCCAAATGCGCATTCGCCGAAACCGTGGTCGCAGCGGCGGTAGCAAGAACAAGGCTTGCGGTGAGCGCCCTCACCCCTTCAACCTCTCACTGACCACTTCGCCGCCCTTTGTCAGGCGGATGGCATCGCCGATCTCTTCATCGAGTTCGGGCTTGCCTGCTTCCATGTCCCAGAACGCGCTGAGGAAGTTGAAGTGGTTGCGCGCGAACAGGGCCGATGCGTCGGCGGCAAGATGCGCGGGTGTGTTGGCATAGCCGATGATCTTGACGCCGTGTTTCTCGACGACTTCGTCTGGCTTGGAGCCTTCGACATTGCCCCCTTGCGCCACTGCGAGATCGAAGATCACGCTGCCCGGCTTCATTGTCGCGATCTGCGCATCGGTAACCAGCACGGGCGCGGCGCGCCCGGGGATCAGAGCGGTAGTGATAACGATGTCTTGCTTGGCGATATGCTCGGAAACAAGCTTGGCCTGAGCGGCCTTGTATTCGTTGCTCATCTCGGTGGCGTAGCCGCCGGAGCCTTCGCCCTCGATACCCGCGACCTCTTCAACAAAGATTGCTTTGGCGCCGAGGCTTTGAATCTGTTCTTTCGTGGCGGACCGCACATCGGTCGCCGAAACCTGAGCGCCCAAACGCTTGGCCGTGGCAATCGCCTGAAGCCCGGCAACGCCGACCCCCATGATAAAGCAACGCGCGGCCTGAACGGTGCCTGCGGCCGTCATCATCATCGGAAATGCGCGTCCGTAGACGTCAGCCGAATGAATCACCGATTTGTATCCAGCGAGGTTGGACTGGCTCGAAAGAACATCCATCGATTGCGCGCGGGTAATCCGCGGCATAAATTCCATCGAAAGCGCTTCGAAACCGGCCTTCGCATAGGCCTCGACCAACTCGCCCTTCGCAAACGGATCAAACAAAGCAGCCACCCACGCGCCTGCTTTGGCGCCTTTGAGCATCGCGACTTCCGGCGCCTGAATGCCCAAAACAATGTCCGCATCCTTCACCGTCTTTTTCGCATCGGCGATGGTCGCACCGGCTTCGGTATAGGCCTCGTCGGTAATCGCTGCGCTCACGCCAGCTCCCGCTTCAACAGCGAATTCATTGCCGAGGGCGATGAATTTCTTGACGGTTTCGGGCGAGGCGGCAACGCGGGTTTCCCCGGCTGCGCGTTCTTTCAGGACAGCGATTTTCACGTTATTTTATCTGCCTTTATTCGGCGATCAGCATGATGACAAACAGAGTAATCACCGCGATTAGAGGCACTGTCCATTTCAGCGAGCTGATGAAGCCGCTGTAAGTCTGTTTTGCGTCGTCCATATCATTTGTAGCCATAGCCAAGATACTCCGGTTTCGTCCTTAACGTTGAACCCGACGGAAAGTCGCCGGAATGTTGAACTGTTCCCGTATCGCGGCGAGCGGTTTCACTCAAGCCCGCCTGCATTTTGAACCCAAAAACTCACCAAATCTGCAAAAATGCCGATCCGATGCGTCAGCCTTAATATCGTCTTTACCCCGCGTGCCTATGGAGGATCGACGTTTCACCCTGGGACGATTGCCAGGGAGGGTAGAGGACACGCGGCGAACCTATGGCGGATATCGACTCGCGCCTTGAAGCACAGCCAGACGATGGCCGGGACGATTCCGGCGAAATGCGTCTGGTCATGCTCATTGATGATGAACCGGCGCAAAGTCGGTTGATCTCGGCCATCGCATCGCGCGAAGGCTGGCGCACGATTGTGGCCAGCGACCCCGAAACTGCGATTGCCATGCTGGGCACCCGCGAAGGGATGCAGCTTTCCGCTATTCTGCTCGACCAATGGGTTCCCGGTGATGATGCCTGCTCGTTGATTGCAGAGTTGAAAGAGCGCCGTCCGGCCCTGCCCATCCTGATGCTGACAACGAGCGCATCTCCGCTGCTCGCTGTTGAGGCGATGCGGGCGGGCGCGAGCGATTATCTGGTCAAGCCAGTCTCGCCAGACCGTTTGATGGAGGCCCTGCGCACCGTCACCACACGCGAAACACCGCGCGATGAGCTCGCTCCGCTGACCGAGAAAATGTCGGCGACGCTCGATTTCGATGCAATGATCGGCACCGCGCCAAAATTCCGCACCGCCCTTGCCCAAGCGGCGAAGGCAGCGCGCGGTCATGGCCATGCCGTGATCGAAGGCGAGCCCGGAACGGGCAAGGAAATGCTGATGCGGGCGATGCACGCAGCCAGTCCCCGCGCCAAAGAATCTCTTCGGATTATCAATGTCGGAAGTGTCCCGCCGAACTCGATAGAATCTGTTCTGTTCGGCCATGAACCCAACGCATTCCCGGGAGCATTCGATCGCCAGATCGGAGCGCTGCAGCATTGCGATGGTGGCACTCTGGTGCTTGATGAGGTCGACCGCCTGACGCCCGAGCTTCAAGCCCGACTTTTGGAAGCTTTCGAAAGCGGAATTGTCCGCCCTGTCGGCGCGACGCATGGCTTCCGAGTTGATGTGCGCATTCTGTGCGCGAGCAATTTCGGATTGAAACCGCTGGTAGAAACCGGGCACTTTGATTCCAAGCTCGCAGACAAGCTTGGTGCAACGCGAATTGCGCTGCCTCCACTGCGCGAGCGTACCGGCGATATCCCGGCCCTCGCCCGCCATTTCCTTGGCCGTATTGGCGATCAGCCCGGCTTGAAACACCTATCAGTATCGGAAAGCGCGCTCGCGCTGCTGTCAGCCTATGAATGGCCGGGCAATGTCCGCCAACTGCAATCTGTGTTGTTCCGCGCGGCCGTTTACTGCGAAGGCCAAACTTTGGCTGCCGATAGCTTCCCGCAACTCTCGGAAATGCTCGGTGAAGTTGCTAGCGATCCTCTATCCAGCGTCCATGAAGGCGTCGGCGTGATGCTTTACACTGAAGACGGCAATCTGCGCCCTCTCGAAGAAATCGAAGCAGACGTGATCCGCCTCGCCATCGGGCACTACCGCGGGCGTATGACAGAGGTCGCACGACGCCTCGGCATTGGTCGTTCGACACTGTATCGCAAACTGTCAGATCTCGGGATCGACAACGCTGCTTGATCGGAAAGCTGCTTGCGCCTAGCGCGGCAGACATGACTGATATTCAAGATTTCAAAGGCCGCACTGCTCTTGTCACAGGCGCAGGTTCCGGCATTGGCGCTGCTTGCGCAAAAGCACTGGCTGCGCGCGGCGCCGCCAAGCTAATCCTCGTCGATGTGAGCGAAACGGGGATGAGCGCGCTCGATCTCGATTGCGATGTCGAAATGGTCGTCGGAAGTGTCGCTGATGAAGCGCTTTGGACTGCTCTTGAGCCCAAACTCACCGGACTAGACCATGCCATCGCCAATGCCGGTGTTGGCGGGCACGGACAGATTGCCGCGCTCGACTTTGCCGAATGGCGGCGTGTTATGGACGTCAATCTCGATGGCGTGTTCCTAACCATGCGCGCGGCGATGCGGGCCATGAAGAAATCTGGCGGAAGCGCCGTGATCACATCCAGCTCGACCGGAACGAAACCCATCGCCGGCATCGGCCCTTATGGCGTCGCAAAAGCGGCGGTTTCGCACCTGACGCGGATCGCAGCGCTTGAAGGCGCACCGAATAATATCCGCGTCAACGCCATCGCGCCGGGCGGCGTCGACACCGCCATCTGGGAAAGCTCTGACGACTTTAAGCGCTCCGTTGAGGCATCAGGCCGCGACGCGACGATCAAGAATATGGCCAGCACAACGCCTTTGGGGCGCTTCGCAACGTCCGAAGAGATCGCGGGCACTATCCTTTACATGCTGTCCGATGCCGGATCGAACTTGACCGGGCACATCATGATTTCGGACGGCGGGTTTACGCTTTAGACACTACCAAGAGACCGTTTCGGTCACGCGCACTTCACCTTGGCTGCCGCGCATGCTCATGGTGAAGGTCTTCGCGTCCCAATCAATATCGACAAGACCGAAATTCTCTTCGGAAATGAAATCTGTCAGACGCTTGGGATCAGGCTCGCGCGCCGTGTTCCGCTCGGTGGAAGAGAACGAATAGTTCAGCGAGGAACTGGTCAGCTCCCATAGTTGCTCTCCGCCAGCAGCCTCGGGCGTATCGGCATAGATGCCGCCCGCATGGCGATCCCCGGAAAGCATCACCAACCCGCTATCTTCGCGGGCAGCAAGCAATCCGTAGAGCTTTTCACGCTGCAGCGGCAGCGCCTCCCAGCTTTCGTAATCGTGCGCGTCGGTGATCACCTGAATAGAGGAAACCAGGATGCGCAAATCAGCGGGTTTGGCGAGCTCCTGCTCCAGCCATTTCCACTGCGCATCACCCAGCATCGTTTTCGAGGCATCATCGCTTGGCACATACGGCCCGAGCGGCGGACGCTCGGGCGTGTATTCCATCCGGTCCAGATCAGAACGGAAGAAACGAGTGTCGAGCATAATCACCTGAGTAACCTTGCCATCGGCCCCGAAAGTCCGGCTTTCATAGATGCCCGGACGCGATTGGACTTCTTTGGAAGCACCCCAGAAGGTTTCGAACAAAGTCTCAGACCATTTGCGGAACGCAAAGTTCGCGCCGGCATCATTCGCGCCGTAATCGTGATCATCCCACGTGATCATCATGGGAACCTTAGTGCGGAAATCGGTGAGTTCCGGTGTCTCAGCCTGCTGTTGGTATGCCATCCGCAAACTTGTCAGCGCAGCGTCTCCGTTCCAGCCACTATCGCCGTAATTGTTGTCGCCGATAAACAAGAACAGGTCGGGATTGGTCGCCGCGATCTGCGCCCACATATGCTGGCTGCGCGACTGATGATTGCAACTGCCAAAGGCGAGGCGCGTAATCGTCGCATCCGGTGCAAGCGACACATTGGCTGGCGCAACCGGCAGGTCAATCCGCTTTTCAAGCTTGGCGTAATACGCATCCAGCAAGTCTTCGGCATACATCGGCACGTGGCCGTCATTGTGCTTATGCTTGCCGTGGTCATCGGCCATCAATGGCGCGGCGCAAAGGCCTGCGACGGCGGCGGAAAGTGCGAGAAGCGAAAGACGGCGCATAATTGGCGTTCCCAGTCATGTAGAATCTGTTGCGGGCATTGCCCGATCCAGATGACGGTATTGCGACTGCTGCGCCTAGTCCATCGGCAATTGCGCAAAATCTGTTAGCGCTGCGTCGCGCATTCCGCGCCAGACATTGCGCGCTTGCACAGTCTGTTTGACGTCATGCACACGCAGCATATGGATGCCCGCGTCCATCCCTTTCATGGCGAGCGCGATAGAACCGCCAAGCCGTTGATGCGCAGCCTCCTCGTTGGAAAGCGCGCCAATCATCCGCTTGCGACTGACGCCCAGAAGCAGCGGTGAACCCAGCGCGTGGAAGAGCGGCAGCGCATTGATAAGAGCAAGGTTATCGGCAAGCGTTTTGCCAAAACCTATTCCCGGATCGAGCATAATCCGCTCTTCGGAAACACCGCCAGCGATCGCGCGATCACGCGCATGTCTAAGAAAGTCGAACACCTCGCTCACAACATCGGTGTATTCGCCGCCTTCATGCAGGTCCTCGCCAGTTCCGGGAGCATGCATAAGGATGACGGGGCATTTCGAGTTTGCTGCCAACTCTGACATGCGTGGATCGTAGCGCAGAGCCGATACGTCATTCGCCATATGTGCGCCCGCCTGCAGGGCCGCTTCGAGAACGCCCGCGCGGCGTGTATCGACGCTGATCGCGGCGCCCATGCTTTTGCAATATTCTACGGCTGGCAGGACGCGTTCTTTTTCGTCCCCTTCCCATGTAGCCGCTGCGCCCGGCCTCGTGCTTTCACCGCCGATGTCGATAATCGCGGCGCCAGCTTCCAGCATTTCCGCCGCATGCGCGCGGCCCGCGTCAGGCTTTTCGAGGAAGTCGCCGCCGTCGCTAAAACTGTCTGGCGTAACATTAAGCACACCCATGATTTGCGGCTGATCCAAACGGATTGTGCGTTCGCCAAGTTGGATCGGCGCGTGAATTTTCTGCAGGTTGGTCCACTGCCGACGCGCTTCCAATTCCAGACTTCCTTCAAGTCCGGCGAGCGCCTCTTCAAACCCTTTTGCGCCGAACAGCCGGCGGTCAGTCGCCACGCCATTCTCACGAAGGACCAATGCAAAACGACTGGAATAGACCATTGTCCCAGCCAACCGGATGGCCGCACCGTCTTCAGCTTGCGGACCAGAGGCGAAGCCGATGGGGTGAAGATAAACGCTGGCACTCATTCGGCGGCTCCTGTGAATTCGGGTGGTGCGGCTTTAGCGCTGTTGGTTCTAAGTGGACAGCGCAAGACATCAGGTTTTCACAGCCCAAAAAAAGGGGCCACACATTTCTGCGAGGCCCCTTAAATGCAGTGTCAGGTATCAGAGTTTCAGCCGCCAAAGTTGAAGCGAATACCAGCTGAAACGACTGACTGTGACGATTCGACGCCCAGCGTCGCCGGAACAACAGCAAGCGGAATATCCGCGTCTTCGGTTGTGTCGCGCCAAGTGTACTGGCCAAACAACTCGACGCTATCGCTGACTTCGTAGCTCGCGCCAGCCATCAGCTGATACGCAAACGCACCATCATCGTCTTCGCCAACCGCTACGCCGGATGGGCTGTAATCGACATCCACCCACTGGTAACCGACGCCGCCGCCGACATAGGGTTTGAGAGCGGATCCGGTATCAATGTCATAAAAGACGTTACCGAACAGGCCGAAATTCGACACTTGGCCCTGACCGTCAGCGATAACCGCGCCGACGGTAGGGTTGGCGGCATCTGCCGCTCCGCGCGTGAGGACTGCGACATCAACGGCGTCGATGTCGGTACCGCCTACGGTCAGGCCGCTATGCGTGCCTACGCCATATTCAGAATAGGCAGCCTCGGCCTCGACCCGAAATCCGTTTTCGAACGCATAGCCGACTTGGCCCGACAAAGCGTAGCCTGTGTCGAATTCAGTGTTCCAAGCCAATTCTGTACCAGCAGGAATCTCATCGAAATCTGCTGTGGCGGGCACGGATTCGTCGAATTCACCTGAATTCGTGCTGTCTTCGGGCAAAGCGACACCGCCGCTAATGCTGACATAAGGGCCATCGGCAAGAGCTGCGCTGGGGAACGCAACCAAAGCCGCGCAGGCGACGGGGGTGAGAGAAATTTTATTGATATATTTCATGTCTTTCCTCGTACATTTTGCCTCGCGCATTCGGGGGATGAGCGCGAGATCAAAGGATTTACGAGGATTCTACATGAACAGTTTCAGGCTGTTTCGGTCAGCCGTGCGAAGAAAACGATAGTGAGCCCCACTCAGCGACGGAGTGTTGCTGTTGCCCGTTGAAATTTGCGCGGATGTTCAGTCTTCGTTGGCGAGCAGATGCATTTGCCGCGCGTGATCGACAGGCTTCACATCGCCGCCAATTTCATAGTGCCAGAAAGTCCAGCCATTGCAGCTAGGGGCATCTTGCAGCTCCTTGCCCAAACCATGGATCGAACCGGCCTTGCCCTGATGATCAAGCGAACCGTCGGCGCGAACGGTCGCGATCCAGCGGCGTTTCTTGTCAAAAACCTGCGTTCCGGGCGCGATCGCTCCGGTTTCAACCAGCGTCCCGAATGCAACACGCGGAGCGGATTTCTTGCTCTGCATTGTCTTCAATGCGCTTTCATCCAGCGGCAGTTCTTTCTCGATGCGTTTGTAGGCAACGCCGCGGTAGAAATCTTCGCGCTCGCAGCCGATCCAATCGCGGCCCAGACGTTTGGCAACCGCACCGGTCGTGCCAGTGCCAAAGAATGGATCGAGGACAACGTCACCCTTCTCAGTGGTCGCGAGCAGCACACGATACAGCAAAGCTTCGGGTTTCTGCGTCGGATGCGCCTTCTTGCCATCTTCCTTCAAGCGCTCACCGCCTGAACAGATCGGAAGCACCCAATCGCTGCGCATCTGAATTTCATCATTCAGCGTTTTCATAGCGCGATAGTTGAAGTGATAACGCGCCTTTTCGCCCTGGCTCGCCCAGATCATCGTTTCATGCGCGTTGGTGAAACGGGTTCCTTTGAAATTCGGCATTGGGTTCGTCTTGCGCCACACAACATCGTTGAGGATCCAGAAACCCAAATCCTGCAGGATCGCGCCAACGCGGAAGATGTTGTGGTAACTGCCGATCACCCAGAGCGCGCCATCGGGTTTCAGCACCCGGCGCGCCTCGGTTAGCCAAGCGCGGGTAAATTCATCATAGATTTTGAAGCTGTCGAACTGGTCCCAGTGATCGGTGACCGCATCGACTTCGCTGCCATCGGGGCGGTTGAGATCGCCGCCCAATTGCAGATTGTACGGAGGATCAGCAAAAACGCAGTCGATGGAATTGTCAGGCAGCGAACGCATGGCTTCGATGCAATCGCCGTCAAGGATTTGGCCAAGCGGCAAAAGCGCGCGCACGTCCTCTGCGGACGGTTTGACTGTGCGTTTGGCCCGCACTTTCGCTGTTTCGATGACACCCACGGCGCAATTCCCTGCTTTTTCGAACCCAAAGTTATCCACAGGGTGAGTCCTCAGGTCACACCCGTCAAGCAAAGATTCTGAAGAGTCATGGTTAACGAACGGTAAAGACGCACAAATCTGGCGCGGAACGAAACGTGATCACCACAAGATGTTGAGTCCAAGTGTTAAGAACGGACTCGATATGGAGGGTGTGGCGCGGAGGACTCGGCTCGCAAACTTAATTGAAAACGAGCACCACATTGGCGGCAAAAGCCGCGACCAGAACAGCGCCAAGAACACGTCCGATGCTCTTCGCCTTCCACAGCAATGCCAGCAAGATTAGCGCGCTTGCTGTAAGAAGCGCCATCTGCAGACCCGCCAGTTCAAACGGAGCCGCTTGCGGTGCGAGCGTCATAGTGGCCCCGCCAATCAGCAGAATGTTGTAGATGTTCGATCCCACGACATTGCCGATGGCCAGCGCCGATTTGCCGCGCAAAGCCGCCGCGATTGATGCGGCGAGTTCAGGCAGTGACGTGCCCACTGCAACCACCGTCAAACCGATAACCGTCTCAGGCACTTTGAAGATGGTCGCGAGGCTGATCGCCCCCGTTACCAGCGCGTTGCCGCCAGCAACCAATATGCCGAGACCAACAACGAAGAGCAGACCCGCAAGCCAGCCTTTGCTTGGCGCATCATCTTCCATGTCCTCACCGGCATTGGCACCGGGATGGCGGTATCGCCATACGATGTAGGCGAGAATACCGCCCAGCAGAACAAGACCGATCCATCGGCCGCCCATCTGGGACGCGATCAGGGCCCAAAGTAACAGCGTCACCCCCAATGCCACGACAGCGTCTCGCCTGCCGGTTCCGATCAATACGATCGGCGTAACAAGAGCAGACACACCCAAAATCAAAAGCGTGTTTGCGAGGTTCGACCCGACGATATTGCCCCATGCGATTTCTGGCGATCCCGCAAGTGCGGCCTGAACGCTCGCCACCATTTCCGGCATCGACGTAGCAAAGCCGACAATGACTAAGCCGGTGAATAGCGTCGACACGCCAAGCTTTTGCGCAATGCCCACTGCACCGCGGACAAGCAGTTCGCCCCCAATGGCTAGGCCGACCAATCCGGCAAGACTTAGAAGAATCGCATTTAACATGCTGGGCGCTTAGGGCACGGCGCGACTATATCAAAGTGGCTTGCGCAACTGGAGCAAAGCTTTTCCGGTGCAATGCTGTCGGGCCATGCAGGCGCAGTGCTTCCATATGCTCCGCTGTTCCATACCCTTTGTTACGTTCCCAGCCATAATGCGGGTGTTCTTGCGCCGCTTCAATCATCATCCGATCACGCCATTCCTTTGCAATGATCGATGCCGCGCTGATCGCTGGTTCGATACCGTCCCCGCCAACGATCGCTCGCGCGGGCCACCGCCAAGCGGGCCTGCGCCCTTCCGGAGTCATGTTTCCGTCGATCAAAACCGAGCATTCGCCGCCCACTTCGGCCGCCAAATCAGCTACGCAGCGCGTCATCGCTTCCATCGTTGCCTGAAAGATATTGAGCCGGTCGATATCCTCCGGATCGACCACCGCAACCGCCCAACTGCAGCTTTCGCGTATCTCTTTGTCGAGAACACCGCGCCGTTTGGCAGATAGTTTCTTGGAATCGTTCAGACCTTTGGGTACGACTTCGCCCAGAACCACCGCCGCCGCCACAACTGGCCCAGCGAGCGGCCCTCGTCCGGCTTCGTCGACCCCTATGACGTATTGGCGGGCACCGATTTCACTTTTGGGAGTTATCAAACCCATGACCTATATTTCCAAAGCTCCGCTCATCCTTTCGCTCTCCACCCTCGCGCTCGCAAGCTGCGCGAACGCCGAAGCGGGGGATAGTGCTGAAACTGCCTCTGCCGAAGTTGCCATGAACATTGAACCGATGGGCGAGTTTGATCGCCCTTGGGCAATCGAGTTCATTCCCGGGTCCGACACGCTGGCGATCACCGAGAAAGCCGGCACACTGAAGCTGATGAAAACAGGCACCGGCGAAACGACGACCGTTAGCGGTGTTCCCGAAGTCGATTATGGCGGCCAAGGTGGTTTCGGCGACGTGGCCTTCCTCCCTTCAGAAGCCAACCGTGAAGACGGCCGCACGATCTATCTCAGCTGGGCCGAAGCGGGCGCGAACGATACGCGCGGAGCCGCTGTCGGCCGCGGCATGTTGGTCTGCAACGACGAAACCGACGCCTGCGCGATCAACGATCTGGAAGTCATCTGGCGTCAGGCAGACAAAGTGACCGGTAAAGGCCATTATTCGCACCGCATCTCCTTCTCGCCGGATGAAAAATACATGTTCATCGCCAGCGGTGACCGGCAGAAACTTGAACCGGCGCAAGACACAACAAACACTTTGGGCAGCATCGTGCGGCTCAACCTTGATGGAGCGCCGGCTGCGGGCAACCCGATGGCGGATCAAGGCGGCGTAACCGCTGAAATCTGGTCATATGGTCACCGCAATATCCTCGGCATGGATTGGGATGCACAGGGTCGTCTTTGGGACATGGAGCATGGCCCGGCGGGTGGTGACGAGCTGAACCTTGTCAAAGCAGGCGCTAATTACGGTTGGCCCACCCGCTCATACGGCAAGCACTATAACGGCGATCCGATCACAGATCACAGCGCTGATGATGGTTTTTCAAAGCCTGCCATCCACTGGACACCTGTAATCGCGCCAGGCGACATGATTTTCTACACTGGCGATATGTTCGCAGCGTGGAAGGGTGATGCTCTGATTGCAGGCCTAAGCAGCCAAGCAATTGTGCGCGTCACTATCGACGGCGAAAAGGCAACCGAGACCGGACGCTATGCCTTTGACGGACGCCTCCGTTCAATCGATCAGGCACCAGATGGCAGCATCTGGGTCGCTGAAGACGGACCAGAGGGTAGAATTCTTAAAGTGTCGGCCCAGTAATTCTTGTTGGGAAGTTCGCTCGAAAGCGACTAACGCGCCCGGAATGAGCGCCAACACTGCCACTCTCATCCCGCTTTCGGCGGTCGACCCTGCGATGATCGAGGAACTGCTTGATCGCGCATTCGGCCCTGATCGGCACGCCCGCACAGCGTACCGCATCCGTGCTGGCATGGAGTGGCTGGAAGCGTTGAGTTTTGCCGCGCTGGATGATCAAGAAATGCTGGTCGCGACGATCCAATGCTGGCCAATCGCTTTGATAAGCGACGACGGAAAACCCGTGCCGCTTGTAATGGTCGGCCCGGTGGCCGTGTTGCCTGAACGCCAAGGCGAAGGGTTCGGTATGGGCTTGATGGCGGCAATGCTGGACGCAGAAGCGCGGATGGCGGCGGACGGATCGCCCAGCTTCCCGCAGGTTCTGATCGGCGATGCCGACTATTATGGCCGCTGGGGCTTTAATGCGAATGCAACAGGCGGTTGGCGCTGCCCGGGTCCATACGAACAAGACCGCTTGCTCGCCCGCGGCCCTGCGCTTTCCATGATGCCGAAAGACGGGATCCTTGGTCCGTGGAATCCTGAAGGCGGCATTGTCGGTAAAGACTAGATCGTTAGTAAGCAGTTGCGCGTTTCTCCACTTCACGGGAACGCGGTGTTCTGGCATCGCGTTATGCGAATATGCCTTATGAACCTCCCCCCTATCTAGCCGAACTTACGCTAGCCCAAATCGCCGAGCAGGTTGAGCAACGTAAACTCCCCCCTGTCGAGGGGTGGGCTCCGCAGCAGATCGGTGAAAGCGAAATGCGGATTGCCGCCGATGGCACATGGTTTCACGAAGGTGATCCGATCCGGCGACCCGCAATGGTGCGTGCATTTTCGGGTCTGCTGACGCGAGATGACGCGGCCCAGCATTGGCTGGCAACACCATTTGAAAAACTCAGCATTGAAGTCGATGACGCGGCCTTTGTGGCCGTGGACTGCGTGATGCGAGACGGCGAGATTGCGTTTCGGCTCAACACAGATGAGCTAGTCGTGGCTGGTCCGGATAATGCCATCCGGGCCGCTGGAGACCCTGAAACTCCGGCAATTTATCTGCACGTGCGCCGAGGCTGCGAAGCGCGCCTAAACCGTTCGACTTATGAACAACTCGTCCAAATCGCGATTGATACCAGCGGCGATGATCTGACCAAAGGCCTGATGGTAACCAGCCAGGGCGCGATCTTCTCTCTGCTACCCTAGCCCGGAATGACCGACCTTTACGATCAGCTTTCTGCTTTGCATGAAGAAGGGCATGCGCGTGATATCGCCGACCTATTGTCAGATGCGCACTTTGCCGATGGCCGCGCGACGCCAGCCGCTGTCCTGATCGCCGTGACCGAGCGCGAGGCGCCGGGCATCTTGCTGACCCAGCGCCCCAACGCCATGCGCGATCACCCTGGCCAAGTTGCCTTTCCCGGTGGCAAAATAGACCCCGGAGAAGACGCCATCACCGCCGCCGTGCGTGAAGCCAATGAGGAGCTTGCGCTGCCAAGCGATCAAGTCCGCGTTATCGGTACGAGTGATCTCTATCAGACAGGAACCGGCTTTGCCGTGACACCGGTGCTGGCCGTGGTTCCGCCTGACCTCGAATTGACGCCTAACCCCGATGAAGTCGAAGCATGGTTCGAAGCCCCGCTTGCGCTCTTGCTTGATAAGAGTAACTGGACCGTCAATGAAGTGTTCTGGAAGGGGGCGAACCGGCGCTATCTGGAAATGGATTACGAAGGTTTCAGAATTTGGGGCGTTACAGCGGCAATCCTCGCGAACCTTTCGCGGCGGATTGATTGGGAGCGCTTGAAATGAGCGCATCTGGACTGCCCGGAACCCTAGCAAACGCGGACTGGCCCAACCGCAAGGGGCTCCGTGTGCTCACACGCGCTCTGGGTGCGGAGAACATCCGCTGGGTCGGCGGCGCAGTGCGCGATACGTTGCTGGACGTGGGTGTTCACGATGTCGACTGCGCGACAACCCACCCGCCTGATGAAGTGATGGATCGCTGCGCCATGGCAGGCATCCGCACCGTTCCGACCGGAATTGACCACGGAACCATCACGGCGGTTCTGGAAGACGGGCCGGTTGAAATCACGACCCTGCGGCATGATGTTTCAACGGATGGCCGCCGCGCAACAGTCGCCTTTGCCAACGATTGGCGTGAAGATGCTGCGCGGCGCGATTTCACAATCAATGCGCTCTACGCCCATCCGGAAACTCTGGAGATTTCAGACTATTTCGGCGGACTCGACGATCTTGCCGCGCGCCGTGTTCGCTTTATCGGTGATGCGCGCGAACGTATCGCTGAGGATCATCTTCGCATTTTGCGCTATTACCGGTTTCAGGCTCGCTTTGGTGCGGCATTGGACAATGAAGCCGAAGAAGCCTGCGCCGAGCTTGCCGGAACGCTGAAGGGGCTGAGCCGTGAGCGAGTGGCGGAAGAACTGCTGAAACTGCTTTCGCTGCCTGATCCGGGTGAGACAGTCGAGCGGATGTTTAATCACGCGGTCCTGCGGGTTATTTTGCCAGAAGCAAGCCTGCGCAATGTCGAAATCATGCGTGAAGTGATTGACCGCGAAGCTGCACAAGGTTTTGCGCCTGATCCTTTGCGACGTCTGTCTGCACTTCTGCCGCCCTCACCTGATGTCGCAGGCGATGTTGCGGCGCGCCTACGCCTGTCGAGAGCCCAGCGGGCCGTACTAGTCGGGGTGGCTTCGCGCCTTGGCAGTGACGCTGAAGCTCCCAAGGCGCTGGCCTACAACGAAGGCAACGCGATTGCGGTTCACCGATTGCTGCTTGCAGGAGCCGATGCCGCCGCAATCCGGGACTGGGCGGCACCGACACTTCCGCTCAAAGGCGGTGCAATCGTTCAGCGCGGCGTTGCCGCCGGTCCGGAAGTGGCGCGGATACTCCAAACGGTCGAGCAGCGTTGGGTTGCGGAGGGTTTCCCCGGTGAGGCTCGTGTTCAAGAGATATTGAACGAAGAACTGCCAGAAGCTTGACGTTTGCGTTAAGCGTTCCTTCACTCGCGGGCTGTCATTAACGTTCGTAAGCGAGGTGCTTGCCACTTTGCCTGACCCTGATTAGGGGAACTCACGTGCGTTTTGGGCATTGGTCTGATGCGTGCATTCACCGCTTTTGGCGTTACATTGCTGGTCCGTTTTTCGGGCCACACCGCCATGTATGCGTGCGCTGCCCTCTCCCCCCGTGGCGGCCACCTGACTAGAAGAACTGACGGAGAGAATACCACATGAAGTTTGCAAAGCTGGCCATCGTTGCCACTGCTATCGCCGCGACCCCGATTGCCGCCCACGCACAAGATGCGGGCACAACCGTCTTCGGCAATGACGATGCACCAATCGGCACCGTTGAAAGCAATGAAGGCGGCATCGTAACCGTCGACACTGGCGCTCACAAGGCACCGCTGCCCGCCAATCTTCTGGCCGAGCGCGAAGGCAAATGGACCGTCAACGCGACCAAGGCACAGATCGATGGTATGATGGCTGCACAAAAAGCCGAAGCTGATGCGAAACGTGACGCCGCTCTTGTCGAAGGCGCGGCAGTTGTCAGCGCAGACGGCCAGCCTGCTGGTACCGTTTACACCGTCGACAGCGAAGGCACCGTAATCATTAGGCGCGAAGGCGGCATTATGACGCTGACCAAAGACACTATGGCCGTCGACGCGAATGGCGCTCTTATGGCGCTCTACTCGCTCGAACAGATCGCAGCGAACACTGTCGAAGTGCCCGAAGGCGCCGAAATCCTGACACCAGCGCAAGCCGCTGAAAAGCAGGCCGCCGCCGCTGCAGAGCGTGACAACGGACCGACTGGCCGTCTCAACATGTAATCCGATCGCTCAATGAGCGAACAAACAGGGCCGCGATCTCATGCTAGAGATCGCGGCCCTTTTGTATTCGGTTCACTCGAAGCGGTTGTTCTTTGGGAAGCCTTGCGGCGGCAAACGTCCGGCTGCGCTGCGCGCGACTTTCCATTGCCATATCTCGTTCTCGGTACGGGTACGGTCGCCCGAACCGCCCATTTTCCAGCTTAGACCATCTTCCAGCTTGAACGTTGTTGCGTCCGACAACCCGCCATCGCGGTACCGCTGCAGCATAACGCCCTGACCCCGCGCCATGACTGGCATTTCTTCGAGATTGAACACGATCAGTTTGCGGTTGTCTCCAACACACGCAACGTGATCATCCTCTGCGCCGATTTCGCGGATAACGCGGAGTTCCGCATTGCCTTTGAGGTTCACGACCTGCCGCCCTTTTCGGGTCTCGGCCATCAGCTCGTTGGTTTCCGCGACAAAGCCTTTGCCGATGGTCGAAGCCAGCAGCAGCTTTCCGCCGGGCTTGTGCACCAGCATTTTGACGATGCCCGTGTCCGCTTCGAGGTCGATCATCGTCCGCACCGGCTCGCCAAAGCCGCGAGCGCCGGGCAATTTGTCACAGCCCAGCGTGTAGAACCGGCCATTGCCCGCTGCGATAAGCAGCTTGTCGGTCGTCTGTGCGTGCAGGATAAAGGCAAGCGCGTCGCCTTCTTTATATTTGAATTCCTGCTCCAGATCGACGTGACCTTTGGCGGCGCGGATCCAGCCTTTTTGGCTCAGAATGATCGTGGCCGGCTCTTTTTCGATCATCGCATCCATGCTGAATTCGACAACCGCTTCGGCCTCTTCAATCCGTGTCCGGCGAGCGCCGATCTTGGTGTCCTCGGCGTAATCCTTGCGAAGTCCGCGCAAGTCTTTCTTCAAACGGGTGCGCTGACGAGCCGGACTATCGAGCAGTTTTTGAAGGTCGTCCTGCTCGGCGAGCAGCGTGTCTTTCTCAGTGCGCAGCTCCATCTCTTCCAGCTTGCGCAAAGACCGCAGCCGCATGTTGAGGATCGCCTCAGCCTGACGATCGGTGAGGCTGAATTCCTTCATCATCACCGCTTTGGGCTCATCCTCATACCGGATGATTTCGATCACCCGGTCGAGATTGAGGAAGGCCGTGATGTAGCCTTCAACCAGTTCCAGCCGCCGCGCGATCTGATCGAGCCGAAATTGCGTGCGGCGCTGCAAAATCTCAATCTGAGCCGCCGTCCAGTTTTGCAGCAGCTCTTTCAGCCCCATCACCATCGGCGTGCGCGTTGCGTCGAGCACGTTGAGGTTCAGGCCAAACCGCGTTTCCATATCCGTGAGCTTGAAAATGCTTTCCTTGAGCAATTCAGGATCAACATTGCGGCTCTTCGGCACGAGCACGATGCGGATTGTCTCATCGCTTTCATCGCGCACATCTTCGAGGATCGGCAGTTTCTTATCCGCAATCGCCTGAGCGATCTGCTCTATCAGTTTGCCCTTCGCGACCTGATACGGGATTTCGGAGATGACCAGCTGCCACTGTCCGCCGCCCAGCCGCTCGATACCCGTCTTCTGATCTTCCGCTTTCTCAGCTTCCGGCGCTTCGAACACGCCGCGCACCCGGAAGGAGCCGCGACCCGTTTCGTAAGCGTTGGAGATCACTTCTTTGCTGTCGATGATCTGGCCGCCGGTCGGCAAATCTGGCCCATGAAACAGCTCCATCAGCCGCTCATGTTCAACATGCGGATTGTCGATCAGTTCAAGCGTGGCATCAATAATCTCGGCAACGTTGTGCGACGGGATATTGGTCGCCATGCCCACCGCAATCCCGCTTGCGCCATTGGCCAACAGGTTAGGGAACAGGCCCGGCATCAATTCCGGCTCTTCTTCCTCACCATTATAGGTCGGGATGAAATCAACCGTGCCCGCGTCCAGACCGTCCATCAGATGCATTGCCGTCTTCGTCAGGCGGGCTTCCGTGTAACGATAGGCGGCGGCATTATCGCCATCGATATTGCCGAAATTCCCCTGCCCCTCGACCAGAGGATAACGCAGCGAGAAATCCTGAGCGAGGCGCACCATCGCATCGTAAGCGGCGGTGTCGCCATGCGGGTGATATTTACCGATCACCTCACCCACAACGCGGGCGGATTTCTTAAAGGTGTTGGACGGGTCCAGCTTTAGCTGGCGCATAGTCCACAGCAGCCGCCGGTGAACCGGCTTCAACCCGTCGCGAAGGTCCGGCAGAGAGCGCGCCGTGATCGTGGATAGCGCATAGACCAGATATCGCTCGGACAGCGCGGCATCGAACGGCGCATCAACAATCGCGTCGAACGGATCAGAATCGTCGGTAGTCGTAGGATCAGCCATCGCGCTGACTTAGCAACGCATCTCCTCAGGGGGGAGAGGCATTTCCACAGGAATAGCGCAGAGAGATCGAGAGGCCGGACAGCTGTAGGGAACACATGACACATTCTCCAACATGTCATACGGTGCCTACAGAGTTAGTGATTTGTTTTTATTGACGAAATGCACTGTAGGACACGGGTGACAAATGTCCAACTTGAACGGCATAGATGCGCGCGAGCCTTTGGCACAGAAGAGAGCATCGACGATTGGAAAGAGCCAGTGCGGTCTTAGGGGCCTATGCTGGTGTAGGAAATGTGTGATGCTCCTGGTCCCGCTGTTCTGACAAGAGGAAATTGCCGATCGCAAAAGGCGCATGATGCGAGGCCATTGAGATGCCCGGACGGTTAGAATAATTCTGATTAACAAAATGAAATTATTATTTCACAATAAAAACATGTTGCATTTCGAGAAATCTGGGCATAGTACGATTCGCGCAGTCACATTTGGAGCTCGATACTAAGAAGACCCCCGCAAGACCGGTTTGAACCCATTCCTTTTCGCAAGGCATGCGTCAGCCCAAACAGCAGCTCTCATCCGAAAATGTGGATCCAGCGCGCACCGATTTGCGCGGCGGATTTCTGCGTCCAAATCAAATCCAAGGAAAACAAAATGAAAATTCACAAACACCCCCTGTTGCTCGCTATGGCTGCCGTTACCGCAGTCACTGTACCCCATGCTGCGCATGCGAATGACGACGACGAGAATTTTGAAGGCGTCAGTGTCGGCGTACAAGGCGGCTATTCCCGCCAACGCATCGACGAAACCGTCCTTACAGGCGCCGATGCCGTCACAATAGATGCACGGCAAAGCGGCGTCACGTATGGCGGTTACATCGGCTATGACGCACAATTTGAAAACTTCGTCATCGGTGTCGAAGCGGGTTTCAACCCCAGCGAGCGCAAGCTTACCGACACCGTCACGAGCGGCGGCTCTGTTGAGCTGAACCCTCAATGGTCAGCTGATGCGTCTGTTCGTGCCGGGATCGTCCTGAATGATAGAATCCTTGCCTATGGCCGGGTTGGCTACAGTCGCTCGCGCTATAAACTCAGTCGGTTCGATGGCGTCAATACAGCGGCGACCGTTTCCGAACGTGAAAACGGAGACGGGGTCATGTTCGGCGGAGGAGCTGAATTTGCCGTGACACACTACGCTGCGCTGCGGGTCGAATATCGCCGCAACAATTTCGGTGACACATTCCGGTCCGACCAAGTCTTGGCAGGTGCGACACTGCGATTCTGACTTGGCCATTGTCGCTGGGAGGGCTCTTCTTCCCCCAGTCTTGGTCCCTCCCAGCGGCATAGCGGAGAGCATGGTGCATCAATCTGTGACGCGCCGCCCATCCCAACAAACTTGCCTTTTCTATGGCCCCTCAGCCTCGCCTGAATTGGCCCAGAGAATGGAGATTCAAATGAAAATTATTCTTAGCGCGCTGCCGATGGCAGCTCTTCTTACAGGCTGCGTCAGCCTGAGCGACAAACAGATTTCCCGATTTGATCGCATGTCGTGCAGCCAGCTGGCAGTGGCGCTCGACTATGAGCAACGCGGGCAGCGCGACGCAGAAACCAGCGGTGCCCTCAATTCGTTATCCGGCCTCTTGAGCAAAGGAGAGGCGTCGGATCGCGCGGAACTCGATGCATTCGCAGATGACCTCGACGCGGATGAGCACCGCGCCGCGAAAGATTACATTCGGGACCGTCAGGACTATCTTGATTGCTAGCGTTTTTCCTCGACATGACATCGCCCTGCCATGCGCGGCCTAGTTCCAGGCACGGCAGGGTCGTCACAAGGACATTTGAAAAATGGGAAACCATCCGGAAGCGGAAAAGATTACACAAACGAGAAACGCGATGTATGCCGAAGCCGAGTTTATGTGAGAAGGGTTGAGATGGAAGATAACCGGACAGTCCCAAGCCGTCTGTTGTACCGTTTGCTGCGGGCATTCGCTGGTATCATGACGACGATTGCCGGACTGGTTATTTCCTATGCCTGTATCACGGCATTGTTCGGTGAGCAGGAACTGCTGATCGAATTTATCGATGAAGATGTAGCGTCGTTGTCCATGAATGCACCCACCATTCTGTCAATCGCTGTGACGAATGTATTGGCCGTCAGCTCTCTTGGCCTATTGTTCTTTTCGACAAACCGATTTCTCAAACACGCAGAGCGAGGCGAACTGCTGCTCGAATCCGCACGTAACGCTTTGAAGCGCCTGGGTATCGCAATGGTGATGCTATATCTGACAACGCGATCTATCGCCGTGCTCGTACCAGTGCTTGGCATTCCGGGCTTTTGGGACGAAAACAAGTTCGTCTTGCCTTTGTATTTTCTTGACTTGGACTTCCTGTATCTTGTGGTCGGCGTTGTTTTGATGGCATTGGGACGGGCATTGCGTGAAGGGCAAGCTGCCAAAGAAGAGGCGAAGCAATACGTCTGATGGCTATCGAAGTAACTCTGGACATCATGCTGGTCACGCGGAAGGTTAAGTCAAAGGATTTGGCTGCTCACGTCGGCATCACGGACGCGAACTTATCGCTTCTGAAATCTGGCAAGGTCAAAGGCGTGAAGTTCGAAACGCTTTCGAAAATTTGCGACTATCTCGAATGCGAGACGGGCGACATTTTGCGCCATGTGCCCGATACAGATGCGGCGGATACCGACAAGTAGCTCGCCGATATTGGCTCTTGGCTCGGTGGCTTTGCGATCTCACATTCTCGCGACTAGCCTTATCGATCCCGCAATTTCGCAATCTCGCTCCTGAGCGCCCGCAGCTCATCGATAATCATCTCGCGCTCGCTGTGCGCGTCGTCTTCGGTGGCTTCGGCCATCGCGTTGACGATCACACCGATAAACAGGTTCAGCACGATAAAGCTGGTGAGCAGGATAAAGGGCACAAAGAACGCCCATGCCCACGGGAACACCTCCATTACTGGGCGCACGATGCCCATGGACCAGCTTTCCAGCGTCATGATTTGGAATAGCGAATAGAGCGATGCACCAAGCGATCCGAACCAGTCCGGGAAGGCTCCGCCGAACAGCTTCGTTGCCATCACCGCGCTGATATAAAACAGCAGGAGCAGCATCACGATGACGGTCCCGATACTGGGGATTGCGCTGAACAGCCCTACGATCACCTTGCGCATGCTCGGCACGACAGAGACGAGCCTAAGCGCCCGCAAAATGCGCAGAGCGCGCAAGACCGAAAATTGATCGCCCGCAGGCACCAGAGCCGCGCTGACGATTGCAAGGTCGAAGATGTTCCAGCCATTGCGGAAGAATGCGAGCCGGTACGCGAACAGTTTCAACAGCAGCTCGACGACAAAGATCGCAATTGCGATCCGGTCCAGTTGCTCAACAACTCCGCCAACCGCATTCATCACGGTCGGCGATGTTTCCATGCCCAGACCAACCGCGTTGATCACGATCACCGTGATGATGAAACGTTCGAACCAGCGCGCCTCAACGAGGGCTTTCGCGCGTGCTTGCAATGTCATTTATTGAAAACTCCGGAGACTGTCGCAGGCTTTAAAGGCGTCAAAACAGCTCGCCTTACCATTGCAACGGCTCGCCGACCACAGCGGAACGCGTTGCCCGTCCATCCATTCGAATTACATAGCAAATACAAAAACATATAAGGAGACACCGCGCAATGAAACGCATCCTCATTATCGCCACCGACGGATTTGAACAGTCAGAATTGATGGAACCGAAGGCACGTCTGGAAGAAGATGGAGCCGATATCACCATTGCCAGCTTGGAAGACGGTGAGATTACCGGCTGGAAAGACAGCAATTGGGGCGAAAGCGTCCCGGTCGACATTACCGTCGAAGAAGTTTCGAGCGGCGATTATGACGCGCTCCTTCTGCCCGGCGGACAGATCAACCCCGATATTCTGCGCATGAACGAAACCGTGATCAATCTGATCAAGGATTTCGACAAGGCAGACAAACCCATCGCCGCGATTTGCCACGCCCCATGGCTGCTTGCCGAAGCCGATATCGTAAAGGGCAAGGTCGTCACCAGTTGGCCATCCTTGCGCACCGATTTGCGCAACGCAGGTGCCGATGTTGTCGACCGCGAGGTAGCCGTTGATGGCAACCTCATCACAAGCCGCAATCCGGAAGACATCCCCGCATTCACCGCCGCGCTGAAAGACGCAATGGCGATGGAACGCATCCCGGAAAACGCATAATCCGTATCTATAAGTGAAGCCGGTCATGGCCTCCCGTCATTTGTCCGGTTCCGAACCCCGTCGTGCGACTGCGCGGCGGGGTTTTTGTTACGCTGCCGCAGCATCCCCACCTTTGGCTTTGCAATGACCAACCAGCCGGTTAGAAATCCCACTCTATCGGGAGGGGGGCCAATGCGCACTTTATCAGCAATCATATGCGGAACATCGATCTTGCTGGCAGGTTGCTCGGAATCGCAGCAGTTGTCGGAGCCACCGTCGCAATCGCGCGAGTTGATCGAAACGATGCAGACAGCCAGCGCTGACGCGCCTCAAAACGAATTCGGTTTCTGGAAGGCTCAGGAATCCAGCTTCGACCTGTTGGGCAGTGACGCCCCGAGCGCCCGATCCGTAGCGATGAACGCTGGGGCGAATGCGGCATCGCCGGAGCGCAGTGCAGAGCAATCTCAGCCATCACCGCAGGACCTTGACAGGATTGCTTACACATACGGTTTCGGTTTCCAGATCACCGGCGATGCAATCGAGAAACTACAATCCCAACACATCGCAATGTGCGACGCGATGGGAAAGGACTGCCGCGTCATCAGGTCCTCTCAGGCCCGTACAGATGACTGGGATGCCTACGGCTCAGTAGAAATGCAGATTGCGGCAAGCAAAACGGGCTCACTTGCCGAAGACCTCTCACAATCGGCCGAAGAGCTGGGCGGCACGTTGATTTCGTCAGTGCGCGATGGCGAGGACCTCTCTGAGAAAATCATCGATAGCGAAGCACGGTTGCAGTCGCGATTGATACTGCGCGACCGTTTGACCGAGGTGTTGAAAACCAATGGCGGATCAGTTGCGGAACTGGTCGCTGCGGAAAAAGCCGTGGCGGACGTCAATCAAGAAATCGACGCAACGCGTTCAAAATTGCAGGAATTCCGGATCCGCATTCAATACAGCGAAGTGCGCCTCGAATACCAACCGGCCTATGGAGAGAGCCAGATTGGTTTCCTTCGCCCGGTGACCACATCTTTGCGCTCGATTGGCTCCACTCTAGGTGTGAGTGTGGCGGCTATGGTTTATGTGCTCACGGCTCTCCTACCGTTTTTGCTTTTGCTGTTTGCTTTTCGCTGGTTGCTTCACCGCTTTGGCCTGCGGCTGCAGTTCTGGAAACGAAAGAACAGCGGTGCTTCTCTTGAGGCAACCTCTCTCGAGACTGGGACCGCGACGGAAGAAGACTGATCGCGGCTATCGCTTGACCCGAAGGAAGGCTTGCCTGAGAGACTACGCTGACCTCAAAGCGATGGTGAAGGATTTGATTGATGCGCAGTAGCTGGTTGGCACGATTTTGGGCATTGCTTGCTGTGGTCGCGTTTGCCGCTCCGGTCGCCCACGCCCAGTCCTTTCTCGAAGGCAATTTTGACGCTTCGATCCCGACGCTGACAGAGACTGTCGGGCATGAACCCGGCACGCGGATCACTTCGCCTGAGGAAACTTTGCGGTATCTGCGCGCCTTGGCCGACGCTGCGCCCGACCGGATGCGGATGGTCGAATATGCGAAAAGCTGGGAAGGCCGCTCGCTCAACTATGTAATCCTCACCGCGCCCGAAAATATGGCCCGCATTGACGCGATCAAAGCGGACTTGGCGAACATCGCCGCAGGCCGGACGAGCAACGGCGATGCCCTGCCGGTCACGTGGCTGACCTATGGCGTCCACGGCAACGAAATTTCCTCCACCGACGCATCGCTGATGATGGCCTATCACCTGCTGGCTGCCCAAGGAGACGAACGCGCGGCTCAGATCATGCGCGAGACCGTCGTCATCCTCGATCCAATGCAGAATCCCGACGGGCGCGCGCGCTTCGTCAACCATTTCCGCACCGCGCGCGGTATTGAGCCTGCTGGTGACCGTCAGGCGGCCGAGCATGACGAGCCTTGGCCCAGCGGACGGGTCAATCACTACATGTTCGATCTCAACCGCGACTGGTTCACGTTGAGCCAGCCGGAAACACGCGGCAAAGTCGCGGCGATCCGCCAGTGGAGCCCGGTTGTGGTGGTCGATGTTCACGAGATGAGCGGCGATGACACTTATTTCTTCAGCCCCGCCGCACGTCCGGTGAACCCGAACATCACCTCGCAGCAGCGCCAGTCATACGAGCTGATCGGGCGGAACAACGCTGCGTGGTTTGACCGGATGGGTGAGCCGTATTTCACGCGCGAAGTCTATGACCTGTTCTATCCCGGCTATGGCGACACATGGAACGCGCATCAGGGCGCGATTGGCAGCACATACGAGCAAGGATCATCGCGCGGCCTCGTATGGGATCGCCGCGATGGCACCACCCTCACCTACGCCGACACCGTGCGAAATCACTTCATCGCCAGCTTCTCGACATCCGAAGCGGTGGCGATGAATGCGGGCCGCTTCCTGTCGAACTATGCGCAATACCGATCCAGCAACGCCAATGGCGCAGCAGGCCGAGGCGCCTATGTGATCGATCTGGCCTCGCGCCGCTGGAATGCCGAAGCGTTGGGCCGTCGCCTAGCCGCGCAGGGGATCGCTGTTGTTCGGCGCGATGGTCCAGCCAATGCCTGCGGGCGCAGCTATCCGTCAGGCTATCTCGCCATTTCACAGGCGCAGCCCGCAGCGCGCCTAATCCGCAGCCTGCTCGATAAAGACACGCCGCTGGCCAGCGACTTTCTGGAAGAGCAGGAAAACCGCCGTACGCGTGATCTTCGTCATGAGCTTTATGACGTGACCGCATGGTCGGTCGGATACATGTCTGGCGTCGAAGTCCAACTGTGCAGCGGCGCGGTTTCCGGCGAAGCACTCTCCGAAAATGCGCCGATCGCGGCCAAAGCCGAAGGGTCAGGCGATTTCGCTGTCGCCGTTCCGTGGAGCGATAGCGGCCAAGCGCGGCTCGTCACCCTCGCCCTGCGCGAAGGGATTGAAGGCCGCGTTACCGACACCGCCTTCACCAAAGATGGCCGCGAATATCCGCGCGGTTCGGTGATCTTCCCCGCTGCTGCTAACGACGCCGATGCCATGGCGCGGCTCGCTGAACTGGCGCGGGAAATAGGTGCGCACACCGTCGCATTCGATTCCAGCTGGGTCGAAGACGGGCCGAACCTCGGCAGCGAGAGTTTCGTTCGCCTGACCCTGCCCAAGGTCGCGATTGCATGGGATGATGGCATCTCGCAACTAAGCGCAGGCGCCACCCGTTATGTGCTGGAGCAACGCCTTGGCCTGCCAGTTGTCCCCATCCGCACAAACCGTTTCGCACAGGCGGATCTGTCCGACTATGATGTGCTGATAGTACCAAACGGAAACCCGGCAGGAACGCTGGGCAAAGGCGGCCTCGCGACGATCAGTGACTTTGTGAAGGGCGGCGGTGTCCTCGTGACGTTCGAGCAATCGATGAATGCCTTCGCCACCGGCAAATCACCGCTCCTTGCGATCAAACGCGAAGCCGCATTGGGTCTCGACCCGTCTGAAAGCTCGGACGGCGATGACGAAGACGCACCGAAGCTCGCCGAGGGCCGCGAGTTTGGCAGCGAAAGCGAATATCGTGAGGCGATCCAAAACCAGCAGGCCCTGCCCGACACTTTGCCGGGCGCATTGCTCAATACCGTGGCCGATCCTGATCACTTCCTGTCTGCGGGATACGATAATGGTGCTGTCGTTATGGCCAGCGGATCGCAAATCTTCACTCCGCTGGACCGCGCGACAGGCACCAATGTGATGCGCTTTGCCGCTGCCGATGATCTGATCGCGAGTGGTTATGTCTGGGACGAAAACCGCCGTCAGATGGCTTTCAAACCCTATCTGATGGCGCAGCCCAGCGGGGATGGTCTGACAATCGGCTTTGCCAACGATCCAACCAGCCGTGCCTATCTCGACGGGCTTGATCTGATGCTGGCCAACGCCGTGCTGATCGCGCCGTCACGGGTGCGATAAGCCAACTTTACATTTTTCGGGCGTCGTTGCTTTCGGAAGGAACGCTGACGGTCATTCCGTCCAACTCGGGTGTCAGATCAATCTGGCACGACAGGCGGCTCGTCCGGCGCGCTCCTGCGGCGAAATCGAGCATGTCTTCTTCCTCTTCAGTAGCCTCGGTCAGCTTGTCGAACCATTCGGCTCCGACGATGACATGGCAAGTCGAACACGCCATTTGCCCCTCGCATGTCCCCTCCAGCGGGAGGCCGGCGGCCTGACCGACGCGCAGCAAGTTGTCGCCTACCTCACCGCTCGCCTCGACCGCATTTCCGCGCGGATCGATGAAAGTGACTTTCACGCTCATAGGCCCTGATCCTTCACCGCAGCATTGATCGCAGCTGCGCCTTTTTCGAGTTGCTCCATCGTCGTGTAGCGACCGAAACCGATGCGGATCGAACTTTTCGCCTGTGCATCGGTCAGCCCGATGGCTTTGAGCACATGGCTGGTCTTGCCAGAGCCGCTCGCGCAGGCGCTGCCCGCCGAGAACATCACATTGCGGCATTCGGACATCAGGCGGTTCACGTCCAGCCCATCGCGCCGCATATTGAGATTACCCTGCCAGCGCGCGTCCTCGCTGCCATTCAACTCCCACTCGCTGAACAATTCGCGGGCGCGGTTCCACAGATTGAGAATATGCTCGCCGTCGCGCTGGCGTTGTTCTTTCGCGAGATGCGCCGCTGCGCCCATTCCGGCAACAAGCGCCGGAGAAAGCGTGCCGGACCGGTCGCCCTCTTGCAGTCCGCCGGTAATCTGCGGATCAAGCTCAACCCCGTCCCGCACCCACAGCGCGCCGATACCTTTCGGTCCGTGAAATTTATGCGCGCTGATCGCGATCATATCGGCTTGGGTGATTTCCATTTTGCCGTAAGCTTGCACCGCGTCGATCAGGAACAGGGCATTGTTCTGCTTTGCCTTGCGGTGCCAATCGATGGTTGGCTGGATCGTGCCGATCTCGTTATTCACCTGCATCACCGCGATCAGACGGCAATCATCGGGCACGTCCTGCGCGGTGTTGCACTGCCCCTCTTTCGAGACATTGAGGATATGCGCTCCTCCCAAAGCCTTGGCCGTGTCATAAACAGCGGCGTGTTCAATCGCAGATATGGAAATGGAGCCGCCGCTGCCGGAACCGCGCATCGCAAGGTTCAGCGCCTCGCACGCATTTCCGGTAAAGATCACACGCCCGCCAGGAGGTAGCAAAGCCGCGACACGTTCCCGCGCAAGCTCAACGGAAGCCTTTGCCTGACGCCCCATTTTGTGCGCCGAATGCGGGTTGCCGAACGCCGAGCCATCCGGCCCATCAAGCCAGCGCAGCATCGCATCGCGCGCTTCGGGCGCGAGCGGCGTGGTCGATTGGTAATCGAGATAGATCATGAAAGCGAACCCCACGCATCGGCAAATCGTTCCAGATCTTCCGGGGTTGTGTTCCAGCCGATGCTCACCCGGATTGTGCGCGCGGCGACATCGTCCGAAACGCCAAACGCATCAAGCACCCGGCTCTTTTTGAGAGTACCGGACGAACACGCGCTGCCTGCGGAAACTGCGAAACCCTGCCCGTCGAGCCGGATCAGGAGCGCCTGTGCGCTGTTGGATGGATGGGTGATTGCGAAGATGTAGTCGGCTTGGTCACCGATAGAGAGCGTATCTGCGGCCATCCGCTCGGCGAACTTGGCCCGATCGTCTGGCGTCGTCGCCCACGCTCCGGCTTCGAGCGCAGCGGCCATCCCCATCGCGCCGGGCAGGTTTTCCGTGCCCTGACGGTATCCGCGCTCATGCCCGCCAATCGGCTCAAGCATGTTGAAATCGCGCACCAGCAAGGCACCGATCCCGATGGGACCGCCGAATTTGTGCGCCGAGATCACCAGCATGTCCGCATCAGGCAGATCAAGCTTCCCTGCGGATTGCGAACAATCCGAGAGAACCAGCGCGCCAGTCGGGCGGATAGTTTGGGCCAATTGATCGACCGGGTTGATAACGCCAGTTTCGGAATTGACGTGCTGCACGGCAAGGACGGTGCGATCATCGAAGACAGTGTCGTCCGATGAAATCTCAGAATCGGGTGCCGCGCGGAACACCGCGTCATGCTCAACCGCGCTGACAATGCGCCTGTCCACCTTGGCCTGTTGCAGACCAATGGCCAGAGCCTCGCTTGCGCCGCTTGTAAAGATCAGCTCGCCTGACCACCCGAGCGCCGCTTTGATACGGTCGCGCGCATCCTCCAGCGCGGCCTTTGCCTTACGCCCTTCCCCATGCGGAGAAGACGGGTTTGCCCACAGCGCGAAGCCATCTTCCATCGCCGCGCGCGCCTCAGGGCGCAGCGGCGATGTAGCGGCATGATCGAGATAGATGCGAGTGCTCAAGAATACCCTTATTGCGAACGATTCTTAAAAAATTGCGTAATGCGATGCGACTCGTATATAGAGCTCTCAACCGCAGGTGCCAGCCGGCACTTCGCGCACTCCATTTCTGCAAGGATTCCGATGCCCTCAGTCATCTTTCCCGGCCCTGAAGGCCGCCTCGAAGGTCGTTTTTCGCCTCCACCGCGCCCACGCGCACCAGTCGCCATGATCCTGCATCCGCATCCGGAAGGCGGGGGAACCATGAATGATCGCATTGTTCAGCGGCTCTATAAGACGTTCGCTGATCGCGGATTCGCGACCTTGCGCTTCAACTTTCGCGGCGTTGGCCGCAGCCAGGGCAGCTTTGATAACGGCATCGGCGAATTGTCCGATGCCGCCAGCGCGCTCGATTGGGTGCAGTCAATCCACCCGGAAGCGCAGACCACTTGGGTCGCGGGCTATTCGTTCGGCGCGCTTATCGGGATGCAATTGCTGATGCGCCGCCCCGAAGTGCGCGGATTTATCTCGATTGCGCCGCCTGCGAACATGTATGATTTCAGCTTCCTCGCACCGTGCCCCGCATCGGGCATCTTTGTGCAGGGTGCGGCTGACACAGTGGTTCAGCCGAATGCCGTGCAAAAGCTGGTCGATAAGCTGCGCACGCAAAAGCACATCACGATCCACCACGACGAGATCCCGCGCGCCAATCACTTCTTCGAAAACGAAACCGAAGACATGATGAAGTCGGTCGACAACTATCTCGACTTCCGCCTCTCGCCGGATTGTCCGATTAAATAGCGACAAGCTATTTAGTCGTTTTTTGTTTGGCGCCCTCAAGCGCCGGGCGCGGGCCATCCGGCCCGCTTGGCTACGCCGCATAAGCGGCGACGCGCAGTCGCGCTTGCGACGCCTGTGGCATCGAACCGTGCGCATCTCAACAACATAGCTGAGGGGCTCGGTCAGCATAGCTGACCGCAAGCCCGACCGGGCGCCCGCAGCGCCGTAGGCGCGAGGAAATCGCACGCCGGATGGCGTGCGGAATATAAAAAGGTCCCAAATAACAACGCGAAAGTTCTTGTCTTGCAAATGTAATGTTGTAACATTGCAAATGAGAGGTGCCTGTAGCGTCCTCCATTGTTCTACGCTGCTGGCGCCTTCTCACACAAAAAAGTGAGAGAGAGGAACAACGCCATGAGCTACGCAAACACAGCCAACCGGGCGAACCCCGCCGCCATGCTTGGCGCTCTGGGGATACCCGGGGCTTTCGGAGCAGTCCTTGTCTTGGGATTGGCAGTGACAGTCACAGGGCCAACCAAGGATGATGAGCTGGCTGGATACCAAATTCCAATCGACGATATTGAGCCACCGCCCCCGCCAGAAACCAAGCCGGAACCGACCGAGGTTACGCGCGATATGCCTGCTACCGTCACCCCGCCCACACGGCCGGATAGCGAATTGACGCTGAGCAATAGCAGCCCGATCAAGACATTCACCGAATCCGATGATTACGTAATCGGACCTGTCGAAGTCGTCACAACCGGAGGCACAGGCGACATAGCACCAATGCCTTCCCTGCCCGACCCCATTGCTGCTTCGCCGCGCAACGCACCAGGTCGCTGGGTCACAGATGCCGACTATCGCAGCAACTGGATCCGCAGAGAATGGTCCGGCGTCGCGGGCTTCGCTGTCACGATCGACACCAAAGGCAGAGTCAGCGATTGCACGATCACCAGCTCAACGGGGCACGCACAGCTTGATGAACGGACTTGCTCCTTGATCGAAAAACGCGCGCGCTTTAATCCGGCGAAGGACAGCTATGGCAATCCGATTGCGGGCACATACCGCAATTCCGTGAACTGGCGCCTGCCACAATAGGATGAAGGAGCTGGGGCCTATTCGGCCCCGGCTTCAACTTTTTCTGCCGGAGAATCTCCGTCAGCGGTCGGCACCGTCCAGATCAGCACGTTACCGATTGCAATGATTGCGAGGATAACCATCAGCGCAGGCTGCTTCACCTCACCCGTCCTCCTCCAAAAGAAAAACGCTCCAGCGATCAACGCGAACGCGGCCAGCATAACAATCGAAAGCACGATATCGGTCATCGCGGCAATTACCCCATTTTACAAATGCGCAGCGGCTTGTCCTTGCGCTTGTAACAAACTCTCTACATCATGGCTGCAAGAGTTTGACTCGGCAATCGGGTCAAGCCGTCATGCAGCATAAATGGAGGATCACATGGGAATTTTCAGTTCAATCAAAGGCGCAATTTTCGGTTCAGACGAAGAAGAGAAGACAGAAGCAGCGCCAGCCGCAGAAGCTCCGAAAGAGCGCGCAGCGATCGCCGAAGTCGATGTGGTTGCACGCATTGGCTCAATCCCTGGCTCTGACAAGCTCAACTGGCAGTCTTCAATCGTCGATCTGATGAAACTGGTTCAGATCGATCCAAGCTATGCCAACCGCAAAGAACTCGCAGGCGAAGTCGGCATCGCCGGATACGAAGGCACTGCAGAACAGAACATCGCGCTTCACAAGGCTGTGATGCAGAAAATCGCCGACGCTGGCGGCATCGTTCCTGACGATCTGAAAAACTGATTTGTCCGAACAACTAAATTGACAGTCTAACGACGCGGAGTATCACTTCGCGTCATGACAGACACAAACTTTACACTCACACGCCGCCACGCCCTTAAGGGGCTTGGCGGCGTTTCTGCTTTGGCGCTCATTCCGGGTTGCTCGGATATCCTCGGAAGCGCACCTGCCCTCGCTCCCGACGCGATGCTTGAGAAAATCGGCTATGACATGCTGGAGCATGAGCCGGGCCGCGCAACAGGCTTGGGCGTCGACACGGGCGACTATGCGGCATGGCGCGGCACGTTCGGAATTCCCGGTGAGGAAGGCCGCGAGAAGTACAAGGCGACGCTCACACGGCTGCGCGATGAAGCGCGCGATTATCCCAAAGACGGGCTGACGGCTGACCAGCAGGTCGGCTTTGATGTGGTTGAAAGCGCCTTTGACAAAGCAGTTGAGGGTATGAGCCTTCCTTACGGTGAGGTCGCCGTGGGCAGCTGGCGCAACGCGCCCTACTCCGTGATCCAGAACGTTGGCGGCTATATCGACTTCCCGCGCTTCTTTGGCTCAACGCAGCCTTTGCGCAGCGAAGAAGATGTCGACTTCTACCTGTCACGCCTCGGAGAGGTTGAGGGCATCCTCGATGCGGAAACCGAGACGATGAAGGCGACCCGCGCGCACGGTGTGATCCCGCCTGACTTCCTGCTCGACAAAACCATAGCGCAGATGGAAACCAATATCGCTGATGCAGCCAATAAAGGCGGCGCCTACACAGCGCCGCTCGCAGCGTCAGATGTCGGTGCGGCTAACGAAGCAACCGATCAAGCGGCGAAATTGGTCAATGACGGCCTGCTGCCCGCACTCCAGCGTCAACTCGAAGAACTCAAATCTCAACGTGCAGACGCCAAATCCGATGCCGGAATGTGGGCGCAGCCCGATGGCGATGAATGGTATGCATGGTCCACCAGCGCATCGACCACCACTTCCCTTTCGCCAGATGAAATCCACCAACAGGGCCTTGATGAGCTTGAGGAACTGCATGGCCGGATGGACCCGATCCTTCAGGAAATCGGATATACCAGCGGCACCGTCGGAGAGCGGATGCAGGCGTTGGGCGATGATCCGCGCTACAAATTTGCCGCCGGCGATCCGGGCCGCAAAGAGATTTTCGACTTCATCGATGAACGTATCGAATGGATCAAAGCGCAGATGCCGCGTGCATTCAACGAGCTGGTCGATCCGAACATGGAAGTCGTCCGCATCCCGATCAATGAGGAAGCGGGCGCGCCCGGTGCCTATGGCGGCGCAGGCAGCAAGGATGGCAAAATCCCGGGCCGGTTCTGGATCAATCTGCGCGACACCGATCTACACCGCAAATACGATCTCGCCGATCTGACCTATCACGAGTCCATTCCCGGCCATGTGTGGGAAGGCGAATACTCAAACCGCCTGCCGCTGATCCGATCAATCCTCGCCTTTGGCGCATTCTCGGAAGGCTGGGCGCTTTATGGCGAACAACTCGCGGACGAGCTTGGCGCGTATGATGACTTCAAAGTCGGGCGGCTCGGCTATTTGCAAAGCCTTGCCTTCCGCGCCTGCCGTCTGGTGGTCGACACTGGCCTCCACTCCAAACGCTGGACACGCGAACAGGCGAACCAGTTCTTCGTCGAGCGCAACGGTTCAAAACCGCAAGAGGTCGCGGGCGAGGTGGACCGCTATTGCAGCTGGCCGGGACAGGCGTGCTCTTACAAGATCGGTCACAGCGAAATCGTGCGTCAACGCGCCCGCGCCGAAGCCGAGCTCGGCGATGCCTACGATTTCAAAGCGTTCAACACCGCTGTGATCCTCGGCGGCAATGCGCCGCTCGATGTCGTCGATAAGACCGTAAGCCGCTACATTGCAGGAGCAAGTGCCTGACCCCACATAGCCTCCATCGGCAATAGCAGGAGACGCGCGTGGAACAGCTTGGACAAGACCTCGAAACCATGCGGCGCGTCCCGCTGGCGGACGACCATGTCGACGCGATTTGCGAGATTGGCGTAGAAAAGACCTATCCTGCGGGCACAATCGTATCCGACCTCGGCGATCCGATGGATACTTTCGTTTATGTGATCGATGGCGAGCTGGAGGTTGTCGATCCGAGAACAGGCGAGCGGCTGCTCGAAGCGAGCCTTGGCCCGACGCAGTTTATGGGAGAGATCGGGTTCCTCAACGCCGGTGTGCACTATCTCAAAATGCGCGCTGCGAAAGAGACACGGGTTATCGAAGCGCCGCGCACGGCGATGCTCGATCTGATGAGCCGCATTCCCGAACTGTCCGATCACATCATCACCGTTTTTTCTGCGAGGCGCCGGAAGCAATTTGAACTTCGCAACTCGGCGGTAAAGATCATCGGTGCCGATCGTGATCCAAAAGTTCAGGCGGTAGAACAATTCATGTCACGCAACCGCATTCCGTTTCAAAGCTTCGATATGGATGCGCGCGATGCGGAGACTGCAAAGGTCTGCGATCTGACAGGCCACGAGCCTTCCGTCATGCTCGGCACAGATCAGAAATTGGATGACCCCACCCCGCGTAAAGTCGCGCAATATCTGGGCCTCGATCTCAATATCTGCTCACAGCGCGATTTTGATCTGTTGATCGTTGGCGGCGGCCCCGCTGGTGTGGCCGCAGCGGTCTATGCCGGATCGGAAGGTCTGGACGCGCTTGTTATCGAAGACACAGCCATTGGCGGGCAAGCGGGCACATCCAGTCGGATCGAAAACTATATGGGCTTCCCGACCGGTATCAGCGGCACCGATTTGGTTTGGCGCGGTCAGATACAGGCGATGAAGTTCGGCACACGGTTCGTGATGCCGCGCCGCGTTAAAGGCCTGACGAAACGCGAGGACGGATCGTTCTGCGCTACGCTGGATGACGGTGACGAAATCTGCGCCAAAGCCATATTGGTCAGCACCGGCGTGCAATACAGGCGATTGCCGCTTGAAAAGCTTGAAGAACTCGAAGGTGCGGGCGTGTTCTATTCAGCCACCGAAATGGAAGCGCGGTTTTGCTCTAACACCGAAGCGGTTGTCATCGGCGGTGGAAATTCCGCCGGGCAAGCGGCGATGTATCTCTCCCGCAGCGCAAAACACGTTCACCTGATCGTGCGCTCCGGCTCCCTCGCCGCGTCCATGTCCAGCTACCTTTCAAGCCGCCTCGAAGCGGATCCCAAAGTCACAATTCACTACCACACCAGCGTAAGCGAGCTGCATGGCGAAAGCTGGCTGGAAGGCGTCACGCTCAAAACACCGGATGGCGAGACACGGCAAGATACGACAGCGCTGTTCATCATGATCGGCGCTGCACCCAACACCGATTGGCTTTCCGGCTTGGTCGAGACCGACGACAAAGGTTTTGTTCTGACCGGTGCATGCGTGGATCGGGAGACACCGTTCGAAACCGGCACTGACGGCATCTTTGCAGTCGGCGATGTGCGCAGCGGATCGGTGAAACGGGTCGCCAGCGCCGTGGGCGAAGGATCGGTCGTGGTCAGCCGCATCTGGACTTATCTGGATGAGCTTCAGACAACCGCTAAGTCCACGTAATTGCGCCCATTTCGGGCTAGCCAACACGGCTGAAATTCATATAGTCCCCTTAATCATTGCAGTCTTTAGCTGTGATTAGGGGGCTATCTTGATTTCGATTCGTTACGCCGGATTCATTACTTTCATCATCGGTTGTCTGTTCTTTGCGCAACCAGCCTTTGCCGAATGGCATAAGGCTGAAAGTGATCGGTTCGTCATCTATTCTGACAGCCGTGCCGGTGACCTAAAACAGTTTGCCGAGATGCTGGAACGCTATCATGTAGCGATGGAGCTCGAGAGCGGCCGGAAAGTCCCGGTTCCCAGCCCGTCCAACCGGCTGACAGTCTATATGGTCGGCAGCAGAGACAATCTGCGCGATGTCTATGGCAATCCAAATTCATCGGTTGCGGGCTTTTATATCCCACGTGCGAATGGATCGGTCACCTTCGTACCGAACATCAAAATCCGCGCCCGCGATACAAGCCGCCAGGGTACAGGCAGCCGCTTTAGCCGCGGCTCAAGTGGTGGGGCACTCGATCGGTCTTTTTCGATCCTGTTGCATGAATATGCGCACCACTTCCTCATATCATCGGCCCGTCACGCGATGCCCAGATGGCTTAGCGAAGGAGGCGCTGAATATTTCTCGTCTGCCCGTTTCAATGATGACGGGTCGGTCGATATCGGCCTGCCCAATAATGAGCGCGCCTACGAAATCAGTCAGGCCGCGCCCGTGCCGGTTCAGGAATTGCTCGATTATGAGCTCTATCGGGAAAATCGGGGCAATCGATATGACGCGTTTTACGGTCGAAGCTGGCTGCTGTTTCACTATCTGCGCTTCAATCCTGAACGTTCGGGTCAGTTGGTTCGATATTGGCAGGCTGTCGCATCAGGAGCCGACAGCATGGAGGCAGCGGATGCGATATTCGGCGACCTTAAAAGGCTCGAATCCGAACTAAAAGACTATGGTCGCCAGCGGTCTATGGCCGGCATGCGGTTTAGCGGTAACGACATCTCGATCGGTGCGGTCACTGTTTCCGAAATCAGCGATGGCCACGCCAAGATGATGGATGTCATAATCCGGTCGAAACGCGGTGTTAGCGACGAGAAAGCGCAGGAAGTTGTCGCAAAGGCGCGAGAGGTGGCTGCTGCATTTCCCGCCGATGCCGCCGTTCAGGAGGCTCTCTCTGAGGCGGAATACGACGCAGGCAATGATGACGCCGCCATTGCCGCTGCCAAACGCGCAATCAAAGCCGATCCTTCGCTGACCAATGCCTATGTCCAGCAAGGTTATGCTCTGTTCCGCAAGGCAAAGGATGCCGAAGATCAGAAAGCCGCATATTCAGCCGCGATGAAACCGTTCGAAGCGCTTAATGCCATTGAGGCCGATCACACGCAGCCTTTGATCTATTATTATCGCAGCTTTGCACAACGCGGGATTGAGCCGCCAGAAAGCGCGAAATTTGCGCTAGAGCGTGCCACCCAGCTGGCTCCTTTTGACAAGGCGCTCGCAGTTGACGCGGCGGCGATGAAAGCTGCCGAAGGCGATCCTGATATTGCCCGGTATCTTTTAGCGCCAGTGGCCGCCAACCCGCATGGCGGGAAGCAAGCGAGCATGGCGCGGGCATTGATGGATTACCTTGCGGATATCGAGCAAGGGACACCCGTGAATATCGGCGCAGTCCGGCAGCAGATTGAAGAAACCGGCAATGGCGGCGACAGTGATGGTGAAGAAGCGTCTTAACTCATAGCAAAAGGGCGCACCGGTCTAAGCCGACGCGCCCTCTTAAACACTGAATTCTAAGTCAGCGTTTCATCATGCCGCTGACAATCGATCCCAGGATGCCGCCAAGCGGGTTTCCGCCGGACGATCCGCCAGCGGGTGCGCCGCCACCGCTCGCCTGTTTCGCCATGTAACCGGCCACGGCCATCGCGAGGATAGGCAGCATTTTCTTGAGCATGCCTTCGTCAAGGCCGGTCATCGCCGCGACTTCACCCGCGACAGAACGGCTCACATCTTTGCTGCCAAAGATATTGCCAAGTATGTCGTTGCCAGGCTGACTTGGCGTCGGATCATTGCCGAGCACCGCATCCAGCAAACCGCCGCCAAGGCCGCCTGCCAATACACTGCCAAGACCGCCGCCCGACGAAGAACCGCCGCCGCCAAGGATGGCTCCGGCAAGTCCGCCGAGGCCGCCCATCGGGTCTGGCGTACTTGATCCGCCAGTCGCGCTGCGGCCCATGCCGGCCACAATCGCGGGAAGCAGAGCGCCCGCCGCCGACTTGGCTGTCGCTTCATCGACGCCCAACTCCCGCGCCATCGACGCGATGGCTCCGGATTGCTGCAACATTTGTCCTAGGCTCATAGCTCTCTCCTTGTCCTGTCTTGTGCGCTTATTTCTTGCCGAACAGACCAGACGCCATGCCAGCAATATCGTTCAACGGATTGCCGTCGCCGTCCTGGTCCAGCATCGATGCAAAGCTCGAAAGCGAGCCTTCGCCGCCAATTTGCTCAACGATCTGGCTCAGTACGCCGCTGTCGAGGCCGGTTTCCTTCGAAGCGAGTTCAACAGTGTCGCCGTCTTGCTGGTGCGTCTTACCAAGCACCGCGATTGCTTTCTCTGCCATGGCCGGATCAATGCCGATTTTCTCGGCCAAGTTGGCTACGTCATCAGGTGCGCCGCCAATGTTTTTCAGAATTCCGTCGAGCAAGCTCATGATTGTTCTCCATCATAAAAATTTGTTGATGCGATTCGCCTAGCAAGTGTGACGGAAACTCAGGGTAAAACAACGTAAAAGCCCCGCACCGATCTTACGCCGGGCGGGGCTTCCTCTCCAACTGGGAATAGGGTTTTACGCGGCGACGGGTGTCGCCGGGGCTGCCTGACGCACGCCTTCATCGACGTGGGCAGCAAATTCTTCGAAGTTGTCGATGAACAATTGCACAAGCTTGTGCGCAGTTGCGTCGTACTCCGATTTGTCGGTCCAGGTGCTGCGCGGATCAAGGATCGACTGATCGATGCCTTGGGCCGCGAGAACCGGCACGTGCACCGGCACTTCAAAGCCGAAATTGCCGTCTTTGCGGAATTCAACGTTGTCCAGATCACCGTCGAGCGCGGCGTTGAGCAGTGCGCGGGTCGCCTTGATCGGCATACGGTTGCCAACGCCATATTTGCCGCCGGTCCAACCGGTGTTGAGCAACCAGCACTGCACACCGCCGCTGGCGATGCGCTCTTTCAATAGGTTGCCATAAACGCTCGGGTGACGCGGCATGAACGGCGCACCGAAACAGGTCGAGAATGTCGCTTCCGGCTCGGTCACGCCAATCTCGGTTCCGGCAACTTTCGCGGTGTAGCCCGACAGGAAGTGATACATCGCCTGATCCGGCGTTAGCCGCGCAATCGGAGGCAGCACGCCAAACGCATCGGCGGTGAGCATCACAACATTGCTCGGCACAGGACCGAGGTTCTTCTCGCTGGTATTCGGGATGTAGTGGATCGGATAGGCACCGCGGGTGTTCTCCGCGAGCGTGTTGTCGTCGAAATCAAGCTCGCGGGTCTGCGGGTCCATCACGACGTTTTCGAGCACAGTGCCGAACATCTTAGTGGTGGCGTAGATTTCCGGCTCTGCCTCTTCGGACAGGCGGATCATCTTGGCATAACAGCCGCCTTCGAAATTGAAGACCGCTGTGTCGGACCAGCCGTGCTCGTCATCACCGATAAGAGTGCGCGATGCGTCGGCGGAAAGAGTGGTTTTGCCCGTGCCCGAAAGCCCGAAAAACACCGCCGTCTTGCCGTCGGCGCTCACATTGGCGGAGCAATGCATCGGCATCACGCCCTTGGTCGGGAGGAGATAGTTGAGAATGCCAAAGACACTCTTCTTCATCTCGCCCGCATAACGCGTGCCGCCAATCAGGATAAGTTTTTCGGTGAGGTTTACAGCGATCACAGTCTCGCTGTTTGTACCGTGACGTGCAGGATCGGCCTTAAAGCTTGGCAGATCGATGATCGTGTATTCCGGCGCAAAATCCGCTAGCTCATCCGCAGTAGGACGCACCAGCAGCGTGCGGATAAACAGGTTGTGCCAAGCCAGCTCGTTAATCACGCGCACATTGACGCGGTGCTCTGGCTGAGACCCGCCGAACAGATCGGCGACGTACAGCGTTTCTTTGCCTGCAACCGCAGTCATAAAGTCGGCTTTGAGATTGGCGAAATGCTCCGGCGTCATTGAGGCGTTGACCTTGCCCCACCAAACCGTGTCCTCGGTCGTCGCATCACGCACGATAAATTTGTCCTTTGCGCTGCGTCCGGTTTTAGCGCCCGTCTGCACTACCAAAGCGCCGTTTTTCGACAGCGAGCCCTCTCCGGCAGCAACTGCGGCTTCGACCAAAGCCGGTGTGCCAAGATTTGGGTGAATTTTGGCCTGAGTATCAATTCCCTGATCAGGCAACGATTGGGCGAGAGGCGTCAACGTATCTACTCCGCGAAAATGAATCGACTGCCGGTGGCAATCATGTGGGGTACTGGATTCGCGCCGCATTTCGCATACGTATGCATAAAGGTCTAGGCCGGATTGCTACATCTGCCCAATCCTGTGTGAAAAGCACGGCGGTGCGAGACATTCACAAAGCCTACGCGTTGTTTCGGCGCATCGAACCCGCTAGCAATTGCGTATGCACTATGCCCATGTGGTACGGCCCCTGCGGTACAGATTGCGCGTGAGAGGACACGAATGACCGAAGATATGGCAGTAACAACGGGCAATGAAGACGCGCCCGTCATCGCCTTGGTCGATGATGACCGAAATATTCTGACAACGGTTTCAATCGCGCTGCAGGCAGAGGGGTTTGTTACCCGCCTTTATTCCGATGGTGAGACCGCGCTCAAAGCGTTGATTGAAAACCCTCCTGCGCTCGGTGTTTTCGATATCAAAATGCCCAAGATGGACGGGATTGAATTGCTCAAACGGGTTCGCGAGCAAGTCGCGCTTCCAGTTATTTTTCTTACCAGTAAGGATGACGAGGAAGACGAAGAGATCGGCCTGGAAATGGGCGCAGATGATTACATCGCCAAACCATTTAGCCAGCGCCTGTTGATCGCGCGCATTCGGGCGATCCTGCGCCGCGCTGATCCTATTCGCGAAGTGATCGGCGATAGCAGCAGCGCCGTTCCGGCGGCGGTGAACGAGATTGCGCGAGGTAGGCTTAACATGGACCCGGCCCGCCACCACGTGACCTGGGATGGCAAACCCGTCAGCCTGACGGTCACCGAATTTCTCATTCTGGAGGCACTGGCAGCGCGCCCCGGAGTGATCAAAAGCCGCAACCAGTTGATGGATGCGGCTTACCCGGACGATATCTTCGTCGATGACCGCACCGTTGATAGCCACATCAAGCGGATGCGGCGCAAATTCCGCAGCGTTGATAATGAGTTCTCTTCGATCGAAACTCTTTATGGAGCAGGATACAGCTTCAACGATGGCTGAAGAATCTACGCCGACAGTCAGCGACGAAACGCTCAGTCCGGTTGGCCGGTTCTCCCTAACCGCGCGCATTCTGGCGGTGAATATCCTGCCGCTCGCTTTGCTTGGCGGTGGTCTGTTCTACATCGACAGTTACCGCAACCAGTTGATTGACGAGCGCTTCAAGCTAGCGCGGATCGAAGCGCAGATCACTGCAGAGGCGCTCGCCGGGGCGACGCGCGAACGGCAAGAAGCGTTGCTGGTCCAGATCGGCAAGGAACAGGGTATGCGGCTTCGCATGTTCGATGCCGAAGGTCAGCTTTGGGCCGATAGCTTCGCGCTGGATGAACCCGCGTTCGAATTTGACGATATCAGCGATGACACCTGGGATCAGCAATTTGCGCGTTGGATGGACCGGACGGTTGATGCGATTGTTAGCTCCGAACCGGTCACCGATTTTGTCGAACCCGAAGGTCAAACCGCCGACGCGTGGCCAGAATTGATTGCTGCTCGTGAAGAGGCGGTGAGCCAGATCAATCTGTATGATTGGGTCGATGGAACGCCCGTTATCACCGCTGCCGCTCCCGTCGGATTGAACGGGGCGACCTTGCTGACAGTGCGTAACGCGGTCGACATTACGGCGACAGTGCGTTCTGCCCGTTCAACCTTGGTGACTGCGGTTTTGCTTGTCCTGTTCGCCTCGGCAATGCTGTCACTGTATCTGGCCCGAACAATCGTGACGCCGCTGCGGCAGCTATCGCGTGCAGCAGTCAAAGTCCGGCAAGGGCGCGAGCGTGACGTCGAGGTGCCGCGTCTGCCAGAGCGCAACGACGAAATAGGGCTTCTGGCCCGTGCCGTTTCCGATATGACAGGCACGCTGCGGCAACGGATCGACGCCGTCGATAGTTTTGCTGCCGACGTCGCCCACGAAATCAAAAACCCGCTCGCGAGCCTGCGCAGCGCGGTTGAATCGCTTCCGAAAGTGACCGACCCGGACACGCGCCGCGAGCTTGAGCAAATCGCCAATCACGATGTCCGGCGGATCGACCGGCTTGTTACCGAAATATCAGACGCCAGCAGGATTGATGCCGAAATGTCCCGCGCGACGCGGGAGGTGATCGATATGGCAGACCTTGTCCGCGCTATCGCCGGGAACCGCGAATATCGCGCTGAGAACCGGAACCACCGGATCGAACTCAACACCGTTGGCTTTGCCGCCAAGGTTGTCGGTGTAGGCGCCCGGCTCGAACGGGTGGTCGAAAACCTGTTCGACAACGCTGTTTCGTTCTCTCCGCCTGAAGCTCCGATCGAAGTCACAATCGACAATGACGGCAATTGCGTGATGCTGACCGTGTGCGATTCTGGTCCCGGGATTCCAGAGGCGTCGCGCGAAAAAGTGTTCCAGCGGTTCCACTCCGTCCGGCCCGAGCGCGAAGATTTCGGCAATCATTCCGGTCTTGGTCTAGCCATTGCACGCGCCATTGCGGAGGCCCATGACGGCTCCCTGATTGCGGAGGCTCGCCCAGACGGCAAACAAGGGGCCTGCCTCAAACTCACATTGCCGGCGGCATGACAATTGACGCACCTTTCGTGATGCAAGCCACTGCCGTACAAATCGGCGATCGAGCCCTTATCCTGGAAGGACCACCGGGCTCTGGAAAATCTTCTCTTGCGCTCGCTCTGATTGATCGCGGTGCGATGCTGATCGGAGATGACGGGGTTTCTATCCGCCGCGAGCAAGATCAGATTATCGCTTCACCGCCGCCGAATATTCGAGGAAGCCTGGAAGTTCGCGGGCTTGGCTTGTTCACCATGCCGGTCGTCGATGCTGCGCCAGTGGGATTAATTCTGACACTGGGCGAACAGGGCGAACGCCTCCCCGGAACGATCCCGAAACGCGATATCATCGGACTTCGCATTCCTGTACTTCCGTTTCTTCCCGGCGCGATTGCTCCCGCCGTCAGAGCGGAATACGCCATGTCGATGTACAGCGTTTGAGCAGATTGCGCTTCCAAAAGAGAAGTAAGCGAAAAAGTCACTTTCCATTCGCGCAAATCGCCGCGAGACTACCCATATGGAAAGCGTGATCCCTTCCGATTCCCAAACCGACGCGGCCAGTCCGCAACGTATCCTGCTTGTTACGGGGCTGTCAGGCGCCGGAAAATCGACCGCACTCGATGTGCTTGAGGATTTGGGTTGGGAAACAATCGACAACTTTCCCGTGCGCCTGCTCAAACGTCTTGTCGGAAAACCGGATGATCAGGGCGGCCATGAACGCGGCCCACTGGCGATCGGGTTTGATTCCCGCACGCGCGGTTTTGTGCCTGCGAACATTATCTCTCAGCTCAAGAATCTCAGCGAGCGCGATGATCTGTCGGTAAGTTTCATGTTTATCGATTGCGCCGATGCCGAGCTTGAGCGGCGGTATAACGAAACTCGCCGCCGGCACCCGATGACGCACGGCCGCCCTCTTCTCGACGGTATCGGGGCAGAACGCGAATTGCTCGAACCGCTGCGCCGCTGGGCTGACATTGTAATCGATACCAGCGACATGTCGGCCAACGATCTGCAGGGCCATGTCCGCGATCTTTTCGAGCAGCGCGATGATGGAGCGATGACGCTGACCGTGTCCAGCTTCGGCTTTGCCCGCGGGATGCCGCCGCTCGCAGACCTTGTTTTCGACATGCGCTTCCTCGACAATCCGCATTGGATAGAGGGCCTGCGTGAGTTGACCGGACAGGACGCCCCCGTTGGCGAACATATCCAGAAAGATCCCGCGTTCGGCACCGCATTTGAGCAAATTCACGACCTGCTACTGACCCTGCTTCCGCGTTATCAGGCGCAGGGAAAATCATATGTTCACGTCGCATTTGGTTGTACCGGCGGGAGACACCGATCCGTCTTTACCGCAGAACGAATGGCCCAAGGCTTGCGTGAGGCTGGATTTTCGCCCACTGTCAGGCATCGCAATTTAGGATCGCGTGCTGCAGACGAAATCGAACGCGGCAAGCGCCAAGGTAACTAACGGACCCACCCCCGCATGATTGGTTTGATCCTGGTCACTCACGGCCGCCTCGCGGACCAATTCGTCGAAGCGATGGAGCACGTCGTTGGCCCTCAGGCAAATGTCGTCACAGTCTGCATTGGCCCGAGTGACGATATGGAACTGCGGCGCGAAGAGATCGCGAATGCTATCGGCAAAGTCGATAGCGGCAGCGGAGTCATCATTCTAACCGATCTGTTTGGCGGAACTCCTTCAAATCTCGCGATTTCACTGCTCGATGCTGGTAAAGTCGAAGTGATTGCAGGCATTAACTTGCCGATGCTCATCCGCCTTGCTGGCGCACGCAAAAAAATGAATGTGGTCGAAGCGGTCGAGGCTGCCCAACATGCGGGCCGCAATTACATTACCGTGGCGAGCGAGCTGTTGGGCGAAAGCGCCGAGCCAGCTGCGGCGAAGGGGTAATCGGGCAATGAGCGAACTTCGCCAAACCGTCACCATCGTCAACAAACGCGGCCTCCATGCCCGCGCGAGCGCCAAGTTCGTCGGTGCAGTGGCGGAATTGCCAGAGGGCGTTTCAGTACGCGTTGCAAAGGATGCGAATGATGCCGCAGGCGGGTCAATCCTCGGCCTAATGATGCTAGGTGCCGCCAAAGGCGACAGCGTTGATGTCATCGTCTCAGGCGACAATGCAGAGGGCGTTCTGGGTCAGCTCGTGGGCTTGATCGAAGACGGGTTCGGCGAAGATTAACGCAGACACTGATGCGCAGGCAGATCACCGGATTTTCCAACCCGACCGTCAAGTATCTGCGGTCACTAAGGGACAAGAAGCACCGCAAGCGCGCCGGCCAGTTTCTGGTCGAGGGCTTGCGTTTGCTGGAGGATGCGCGCGAAGGCGGCCGGTTGCCGCGCCAGATAGTGATGGCTGAAGGCCGCGATCCCCACCCACTTATCGACCGGCTCGAAGCAGACGTCGATGCGGCTGGCGGGGAGGTCATCGAAACCACTCCCGACATTCTCACCAAGATCACCGGCAAATCGAATTCCCAAAGCGTTGTTGGCGTATTTGACGAATGGGACACCGGCCTTGAACATCTGAACCGCGACGCTGCGCAAATCTGGCTGGTCGCACAGGCTCTGCGCGATCCGGGCAATCTTGGCACAATGCTGCGTACCGGAGACGCGGTGGGCGCTGGCGGACTGATCCTGATCGACGATTGCGCCGATCCGTTCAGCGCCGAAGCCGTGCGCGCAAGTATGGGCGCGGTGTTCACACAATCCGTTGCACAGGCACGCTGGGAAGATTTCGTGCCGTGGTTGCGAAGCGGTTCTGGTCAATTGGTCGCAGCGTCTTTGCGCGACGCGGTCCCCTATCGCGCAGCGCCCTATGCCGCGCCGTGCTTCATCTTGGTCGGCAATGAATCGCAGGGGCTGCCCGAAGCGTACGAAGCCGAATGTGACCTGCGCGTAACCATGCCAATGCGCGGACGTGCCGACAGCCTGAACGCAGCCATAGCAGGCGCAGTGCTGGCCTATGAAGTGCTGGACAATCTGTAGGGGCTACATGCCAGATCAGTAAGAATTGGGACGCGACGCCGATCTCTTTAGCGCTGTAAGCAACTGTTAATCGGCAACGTCCATTGTTCCCGCCGGTCCGGTTTTTGAAAGCAACCACTGGTGCGCCCATCTCGAAAAATCCTCGGCATTGGCCTGATAGCCTTACTCCTGGGCTGCAACGAGATACCCGAATTGCCAGAGGATTTTTGCGCCGAAGAGCGGCGGCGAGTGACCAAGCAAGAACGGATTATCAACGCTTTAATCGCGATTGAAGTGCGCGAAATGTATAAGACGCGCTTGAAACATTATAGCCAGTTCCGCGCTCGCAAGATTGCAGATCAACCCAATATTTCACCGCGTGATTTGGCCGAGTTGTACTTCGCAGATTATCCCGATTGCTGCGAACTTCGAAAGCCGTGGCCGTTTGAGTATTACCCTTTGACCGGTGAAACCGAGTTCGCCGATGAGCAAGTCGCTCACGCCTACAAGATCAAGTGGACACACAATGTGATTGTCCGCGATCCTGCGGGCGAGCAAATTCCGTTCGCCGATAAAGACATCCGCGACGGCGAGTTAACCGACCCAATGTATCGCCGGGCCATCGTTAAGTCCTATGCCTGCGGAGAAACTGAGCGACCAAAAGACGCCTGAATTGAGCAGAGGTTGAGACGGACGGAAGCGAAGAAAGTGACTCCCCTCTGCGTTCGTAGTATTCATGCCCCATGAAAGCATGGTTCACACGCCGCTATCTCGATATTCTTGGGTCGATCTACATTTACAATGAGCATCGCGGCTACACCGCGCTTGATCGTGTTCTAGAGGCCGTGCGGCGTAAGCATCCCGAAGCAACCGAGTTCATCGCCGCAGTCGAGAAACACCGCGCGGATGAGCGCAAGCACTACGTGATGTTCAAGCGCTGGTTTGAATTGCAGGGCAAAAAGCCAATCGCGGTCGACCGGACATTTGGCCACATTGATCGCTTTATCGAAATTACCTTCGGCACCTCTATCGATGATCTCGATACCGATGCGATCATTGCGAGCGATGATTTGTTCGAGCGGCTCTGCCGGGTCATTTCACTGACCGAGAAACGCGGTTTGAAGCAGGTGGATATCCTGCTTGATCATCCGCTAGTGAATTCGGACAAAGCCCTCAAACGCATTTTTGAAGTGGTGCATATTGATGAACCTAGCCATTTCGAACCTTACGATGATTGGCTGGCCAAAAACGCGCGGCGCCAACCGAGCAGCCGCGAACGCTGGATTGACCGGATGATCCATTCAGAACTGCTCTTCATCAAGCTGCCCCTGCTGTTCCTGTGGTTTGGCGCGCCGCGCCGCACCGAATGGCGCGATGCGGGCGAGAATAACCCGCGCCCTGCCCTACGCAGCGCTGTTAGCGCCTAAAACGGTCTGCAAGATTATCGCATTCAAAAGACTATGATTTCTCGCTTCTTCACGCGCCGCGCAGGCGGCATGTTGGTCCGCAATACGGTCGTCAGCACCGGCGTCTTCATCGTCGGTTTGGGCGTGTTGTGGCTGTTAGTGGAAATGGCGGGCGTTGACCCGGTTCTTGCGACCGCGATCAGCTTTCTGATCGCGAACTCGATCCATTATGTATTCGGCAGAACATGGATATTTGCAGGGTCCGATCGGAAAGTTTCGACCGGTTATCTGCTGTTTATCATAAACGCCCTTGTCGGCCTTGCCGTGACGGTCGGGCTGTTCTGGATACTCACAGAATACACCGCGATAAACTATCTCGTTGCGCGGGTGATCGTATCCGTTTTCGCCGGGTTGGCAGTGTTTGCCCTAAACGCAGCGTTCAATTTCAAGAAGGTGTAGCTGACACGCCCTTATACGGCGGCGGGTCAAAACCGTTGGTTAGAATGGCAACATCGCAAGCCTACCAACGCAGGATGTCTGCGCTGATAGGCTGCAATGTTTGTCAGCAATTAAGCAGCAAGCAGCTCGTCATAAGCTGCACAAGCTTCAGCAACGCCGAAGGAGCCATCAGCGGCACCGGCGGTTACTTTTTCTTGGATTTCAGTCATCTTTGCAGCCATTTCCTGCATTGCTTCCGGATCGCTCGCGAGGCCCTGCATTTTTTCGCCAAGCTCGGTAGCTTTTGCGACCATGGTGTCTTCGGTGCAATCTTCAGCAGCAGCTGTTTCTTCGATTGCTTCTTCAGTTGCAGTCGCATCGGTTTCTTCGGCTGCTCCGCCACATGCGCTGAGCAGAAGAGCACTCGAAAGTGCGGCTGTAATTGCGATTGATTTCTTCATTTTGACCCCTCCAAATGTGTCAATTCCTAAAATAGGAAAGGGGCTGGTATCAGCATCACACCACACGTCAATCGAGTTAACCAATTGAGAAGTGTACCAACTTGAGCGGTTCGCAGTATTGGTATTCAGAGCTTTGCTTGAGCTCTGGTCAATCACCTGGCTTCTTAGGCAATGCCTCCAATTCGCGCAGGCCGGCGGTCAAAATTCATTCCGCCGCGTCTCGCTTGTCCTCGATCGCACTGGCATCGTCGGCATCTGCAGCGTTGTAGTTCGGAGTGCTCTCTACCAAAGGCACTTCTTCGATCTCGGCCTTGCCGATTTCGATGCCCTTCTCTGCAAGGCGCTTGCCCGATGACAGCACGTTGCGCTCAAAGCTGCCTACAAACTTGTTGTAGTTTTTAACCGCGCTATCCAACCCGCCACCGACGCGCTTCAAATGCTCGCCCGCTACGCGCAGTCGATCATAGAGCTCCGCGCCCATCCGGCCGATTTCCTGGGCTTCTTTGGCAAGTCCATCCTGCCGCCAGACCTGCGCAACAGTTCGCGCGATAGCGACAAGGTTGGTGGGCGTCGCAAGCAGCACGCGGCGCTCGAATGCGAAATCCCACAATGTCGGATCGGCATCCAAGGCGGCTGTCACAAAATGCTCACCCGGGATGAACATGATGACGTAATCGGGCGCTTCCTCGAACTGGCTCTGGTAGCTCTTTGCCCCCAGAGTCTGAACATGATTGCGCATACTTTTGGCGTGGGATTTCAATTGGAAATCGCGCGTATCGTCATCATCGGCCTCGAACGCGGCCTGATAGGCGTTGAGCGAGACTTTGGAATCGATCACCAGCTTCTTCTGGCCGGGCACATTGATGATTGCATCGGGGCGCAGTCGCCCTTCCTCGGTATCAACCGAATGCTCCATCATGAAATCGGTGTGTTCTGCGAGCCCGCATTGCTCGAGCAGATTTTGCAACGCCCGCTCTCCCCAACGCCCGCGCGCCTTGGGCGCATTGGTCAATGAATTGCCGAGCCGCTGCGCCTCGCGCCGGACCTCTTCCTGCCCTTCGCGCATAGACTGGATCAGACCGTTTAGCTGGCCGAACGCATCAACACGCTGTTTCTCCAGCGTTTCGACCTGTTTCTCGTATTTCTCCAGCCGCTCGCCCACCGGATTGAGCAACGCCTTGATCTTCTGCTCGCCGGTTTCCTCGGACTGCTTGAAGCGCTCATCCGCGCGGCGCAGAAACGCCTCCTGCGCTTTGCCAAGCACCTGAGCACCGGTGTTTTCAAATTCCTTGAGCAGCTTGTCACGCGATTCCTCGAGCAGCTTTTTCTGTTCGGCAAAGCCAGCGCGCTCAGCCTTGAACGCGGCGTTTTGTTCTCGCGCGGATTCGAGCTCAGCGGCCAGCGCATCGGCGCGACTAGCGCGTTCCTGCGCGGCGGACAGTTTCACCTGCGCATCACCCAGTTCGGCGATGGCGGCCTTGAACTCGCCTTCGCGCGTTTCCAGTCGTTCGCGTAAGTCCGCTACAGGCCGTGAAGCAAAGAACCACACTGTCCCCATGCCGATTGCAAGACCGACAATAAGTGCCCCTAAACCAACAACTGTCGTATCCATCAAATTTCCTTGCGACTGTGGAGGTGACGGTTGCGCCCCGCCACCTCGCGTCAGTCTTAGCTTGGTGAGTCTCTATGACTTACCGAAATGCCAAGTGAAATCAGCCCTTGCCTCGTCCTCGGTATCGAACCCGAATGGAGATTGGTGCACACATTTCGTGTCGCCGGATGACAACAGAACCCAGTACCAAAGGCCAAAACTCGGACGCACCACATGGGGCGGCAGATACATGCCACTCTCCTATGCTTAGCGCTTCTGGATAGCCAAATTCTAAGATTGCTCGGGGAACTTGTGTCTCTCACCACATAAATGCGGTTCACCACAAATGTCTGATCCGAGGCGGTTTGTCAGAACCCAGCCTTATGTTGGTATTATTCGCCCCACGGCGTGCCATCAAATCAAGAGCACCTCCATCACTAAGAACAGAGAGCGAACGTATCATAGGGCTTGCACGAATCCAACATCGCTAGATTCTGATCTGTGGAAAGCGAAAACTACGCAGCCTGACGGATCTTCTTCAGCTTCTTCAAGGCCATGCTGCGCTTCAAGCGGCTGAGATGGTCGATAAAGAGGATACCTTCGAGGTGGTCCATTTCGTGCTGCAAGCACGTCGCGAGCAAACCTTCGAGGCTTTCCTCATGGGTATTGCCCTCGAGGTCTTGGTATTTCACCTTGCAGGTCGCGGGGCGATCCACATCGGCATACACCTCAGGGACGGACAGGCAGCCTTCCTGGTAGGTCGACAGCTCATCTGCCGGATCGACAATCACTGGATTGATGAAAACGCGCGGCTCATTCTTGGTCGGCTGGTGCGTATGCGCATGGCCGTCATGCCCATGATCGTGGTCGCACTCGACCGGCTCGGCATCGGGGTCTTCGGGTTGAAGATCGATCACCAGCACCCGTTTGGGGACGCCCACCTGTATCGCCGCCAGACCAATGCCCGGCGCGTCATACATGGTTTCAAACATGTCCTCGACGAGCGTTTTGAGATCGTCGTTGAACTCGTCTGCTTCGACGGGAACGGATACGGTTTTGAGCCGGGGATCCGGAACTTCAAGGATTTCGCGAATAGCCATGTGATGTATTTAGTGCGTGGGGATACGCCCCGCAAGCGCGTTGGTTCGATTTGAGTAATCGAACTATCCAACGGGTCTCCGCGCCCTTAGCGCCTGTGCCAGCGTTCCTTCGTCGAGATAATCCAGCTCTCCGCCTACCGGCAGGCCGTGCGCCAGCTGTGTTATGCGGACATTGTGCACTTCCAGCCGCTCGGCAAGGTAATGCGCGGTCGTTTGCCCTTCGAGGGTGGCGTTCATGGCGAGTACGACTTCATCGACTTCACCGCCAGACACTCGGTCCAGCAGGGTGGCGATATTGAGGTCTTCGGGTGCAACCCCGTCCAGCGCCGACAATCTGCCGCCCAGCACATGATAGCGGCCTTGAAACAGCCGCGCGCGGTCCAGCGCCCAGACATCCGCGACATCCTCCACCACGCAAAGCGATTTCACATCTCGGCGCGGATCGGCGCAGATGCCGCACGGATTGCTGGTGTCGACATTGCCGCATGTTTCGCACTCGACCAGCGTCTCGGAAACGGCATCCAACGCTTCGAGCAATGCAGGCAGCGCCTGTTCGCGGTTCTTGACCAGCCACAGCACCGCACGCCGCGCGCTGCGCGGTCCCAGCCCCGGCAGACGGGCCAATACGCCCGAAAGCGCTTCGATCTCTTGCGATGCCATGGGGGTAGAGATAGGGGCTGCAGCGGAAACGAGAAAGGCCGACGCGACCTGTCATGCGCATAATTTTTATGGGAACGCCCGATTTTGCGGTGCCTGCGCTCGCTGCGCTGCATGAAGCGGGGCATGAGATCGTGTGTGTATACACGCAGCCGCCGCGACCGGCAGGACGGGGTAAGAAGCTGCGTCCCTCCCCTGTGCAGGCGAAGGCAGAGGCGCTCGGGCTGGAGGTGCGATCCCCAAAATCGCTGCGTAATGAGACCGCGCAGACCGACTTTGCTGCGCTGAATGCCGATGTCGCGGTGGTTGCGGCCTATGGTCTTATATTGCCGCAAGCGGTGCTCGATGCACCGACGCATGGCTGCCTCAACATCCACGCCTCGATCCTACCGCGCTGGCGCGGTGCCGCGCCGATCCACCGAGCGATTATGGCGGGCGATGAGGAGACCGGTGTTACCATCATGCAGATGGAGGCTGGTTTGGATACTGGGCCAATGTTGCATATCGTGCGCACTTCGATCGCCAACAAGACGACCGGCGATTTGACGGCAGAGCTCGCCGAACTTGGTGCAGGCGCGATGGTGGAAGTGCTTGCTGATCTCGACAGCTACAAAGCCGAGCCGCAGGACGACGGCGACACCACTTACGCGCCAAAGATCGACAAAGCCGAAGCACGGATCGACTGGAGCCGTCCGGCAAGCGAGCTGGTGCGCCATGTGCAAGGCCTCGCCCCGTTTCCCGGTGCATGGTTCGCGCTGGAAGGCGAGCGGATCAAACTGCTCGCGGCAGAGCAGGTTAAGGGCTCCGGCGAGGCTGGAACAGTGCTCGACGATGCACTCTCCATAGCCTGCGGTACCGGAGCCATCCGTCCGCTGCGCCTGCAACGCGCCGGAAAACCCGCAATGAGCTCAGAAGACTTCCTGCGAGGGCGAGCCGTTCCGCAAGGGACGCAAATCGATTGACCCGCTTCGCGCTCACATACGAATTTGACGGCACGCCATTTCAGGGGCTCCAGCGCCAGAAGCATGGGCCAAGCGTCCAGCAGGCGATCGAGGAGGCCCTGTTCAAGGTGACGGGCGAGGAAGTGACTCTTCTTTCCTCCGGCCGGACCGATGCTGGTGTGCATGCGATGGCCATGGTCAGCCATGTCGATATCGAGAAAGACTTGACCCCGTTCCGTCTGATGGAGGCGGTGAATGCGCAGCTGCGCCCAAACCCCATCGGCGTGAACCGCTGCGAGATCGTGAGCGAGGAATGGCACTCGCGCTTTTCCTGTATCGGGCGGCGATACCTCTATCGCATATCCAACCGCCGCGCGCCCGCCGCATTGGCTAAGAATCGCGTTTGGCAAGTCGTGCCCCAACTTGACGCAGAGGCAATGCACCGCGCAGCGCAGTCGCTTGTCGGCTTGCACGATTTCACCACGTTCCGCTCCACCATGTGCCAGGCGAAAGACCCAGTGAAGACGCTGGACCGGCTGGATGTCGAGCGGGTCGAGGGTCTGTTCGGGCCGGAAATCCATATCCACGCGGAAGCACGCAGTTTCCTCCACCATCAAGTCCGCTCAATGGTCGGCTGCTTGAAACTGGTGGGTCAAGGCACGTGGCAGGAAGAGCGAATTGCGGAGGCTTTGGAGGCCCGTGACCGTCAGGCGCTGGGCATGAATGCGCCGCCGCATGGTCTCTATTTTGTCGAGGCAATCTATCCGGAGGGGCAAAAGTAAGATGTCGAAATGGTATAAGATGCCGCCGAGCTATCGGATCACCGATGGCGAATACAAAGCCAATGTCGACGGGATCAATATCGTATTCGGAGCAGTGCTGGGCTTCGTCCTCGTTGGCGGAGAAGGCCTGCCTGTCCGCGATTTCGTAGCACTCCTGATGCTCAGCGCGGCGGTTGTGGTGATGATCCTGTATCTCAGCCAGAGCGAGTACAAACTGTTCTATATCGTCCTGACAGCCGCCACCATCGTTGCTTTTCCGTATATCGCCGAGGACTTCTTCAAACTCGCAAGAGTGCCAAAGCTGCAACCGACGCTGGCCGTCTGGGCTCTCATGGTGTTGCTCGTCGAATTGATACCGCGTGAAAAGGACGCTGAAGGCGATACTTGACCTAACGTCACCCTAGTAATGCGGGCAGCGGTGTCCTAGCTCGACTGCAACGCATTTACAGGAGACGGATAATGACAACGACCGGCAAACAGCTTTTCTCGACGCTCAGCGCGGATGGCAAACTCACCCTCGAAATCAGCGAAGAGACTTTCCCGGAGCCAACCGGCAACCAAGTGCTCGTCAAAATGGAAGGCGCGCCGATCAACCCGTCCGACCTCGCGATCCTGACCAGTGCAGCCGATTTCGACAATGCCGAATATTCAGCGGGCAAAGTTGTCGCGACCATGCCGGAGCCGTTCCTTTCGGGACAGCGTGGCCGCCACGGTCAGCGTCTGCCAGCCGGTAACGAAGGCGCAGGCACCGTTGTTGCAACAGGCGACGGCGACATGGCGAAAGCTCTTATGGGTCAGCGGGTCGCTTGCGTGCCCGGCAACGCATTCAGCCAGTACGCCATCGCGGATGCCATGATGTGCCTGCCGCTGGGCGACCACACCGCCGAAGAAGGCGCATCCAGCTTTGTGAACCCGATGACAGCGCTTGGTTTTGTCGAAACCGCGAAGATGGAAGGTCACGACGCCATTGTGCACCTCGCTGCGGCATCGAACCTTGGTCAGATGCTCAACAAGATTTGCCAAGAAGACGGCATGAAGCTCGTCAACATCGTGCGCAAGCAGGAGCATGTCGATCTGCTGAAAAGCCAGGGCGCGACTTATGTCGTGAACTCGTCTGACGATGATTACATGAAGCAGCTTCGTGCGGCGATCAAAGAGACCGGTGCGTTCCTGGGCTTTGACCCGATTGGCGGCGGTCAGAACACCGATCACGTGCTGAAAGCGATGGAGCAAGTCGCCTCCAGCCAGATGGAAGAATATTCGCGCTACGGTTCGAACCAGGACAAGAAGATGTACCAGTATGGCCGTCTGGACCTCCAAAACCCGACCATCCTGACCCCGTCTTACGGTCTGCAATGGACTGTCTCTGGCTGGCTGCTCACACCGTTCCTCGCGAAAGCGGGCATGGAAACAGTCGTGAAGATGCGCACCCGCGTTCAGCAGAACCTCGGCTCCACATTCGCCTCCAGCTATAAAGCGAAAGTCGATCTGGAAGGCATGCTGACTAAGGAAGCGATCACGGACTATCGCCAGATGAAAACCGGCGAGAAATATCTCGTCACGCCTTGGGGCTGATCGACTAGGCAGGTCGCGGGAGCGCAAAGATGGTGCTGATCGCCGCAATGATAATTGGTGGTTTCCTTGCAGTCTGGGTGCTGCAAGGGATCATCGATTGGGCGATCACAAGCCGCTTCATGGAAAACCCGCTCAACGGGAAAATCCTTGCGACAATCGCGGCCTATTTCCTCGCAGCCCTGCTCTACTGGATGAGCAGGGATACGATGCTCGGTTTCGCGACCTATCTACCCGGAGCGATCCTCGTTGGTATCATGGAAGTGCGCGGTGCCCGTAAAGTGCAGGCGCGGATTGACGCTCAGGATCAAACTTCGACTTTTGAGTAAGCTGCAGATTTGACCGGTTAGCGCCGGTCAAACTCAATCTGGATTGCGGCGGGATCGGAAATGCCCGCTGCGACCAGCAATTGCAGCAGGATGCGCGCTTTTGCCGCGCCTAGAGCGCGCGCGGCGACGAAGCCGTTCACGTCGTCTTCCGGTTCGCGGTCGACCAGACCTTCACCCAAGCGGCTGGCCCGCACCACATGCAGACCCTCCTTGCACAGCTCCACAAGGCGCTGACGAACCGGATCGGGCATATTGCCCTCACCCACCCCGCAGACGATGATCCCGCGTGTTTCGGGCGTCACCAGCCGGTCGACATAATCAGGCGTGATGCCGGCATGGATGAATAGCACCGGCACATCTGGCAGATTGGTGCTGAATTTGAACCGCGCCGCCTCGTCGCTGCGCCACGGCGCGCCGAACCAGTCGAGCGCGCTCGGCGTGACCAGACCAACAGCATCACGCGGAAAGCCTGCGAATGCGTCAGTTCCGCGTGTGCGATTTTTGCGAATATCTCGCGCAGCAAACACACGGTCGCCCATCACCACCAATACGCCGCGACCCGCTGCATGGGGATCGCTGGCCACCCGCATCGCATTGGCAAAGTTGCGCAGCCCGTCATAACCCACAGCTGTCGCGGGGCGCATCGCTCCCACCAGCACAACGGGCTTTGTGGTCGGCAGCGTGACATCAAGCAGAAAAGCCGTTTCCTCAACCGTATCGGTGCCGTGCGTGATGATGATGCCATCGCATGATGGATCGGCGATTCCCGCTGCGGCAGCCCTATGCAGGTCTTTCCAAATTGCGGGCGACATATCTTCCGAGCCGATATTGGCGATCTGTTTTCCGGTCAGGTTCGCTTCGATGCCCAGCTCTTCGACTCGGTTCAAAAAGTCATCAATGCCAATCTGGCCAGGGCGATAATCGTGGCGTGTGGCCGAATCGGCAGCGCCTGCGATGGTGCCTCCGGTGGCCAAAACGAGAAGATTTGGGGTGCTCATACGGTGCGCCTTTACCCGTGAAGTGCATTTTCCACCACATCAGCGATTGATTTTGAATCTTTTGCCGCTAGATAGCGCTCTCTCGCTCAGCTATGAGCAAGACAACGTGGGGCGATTAGCTCAGTTGGTAGAGCATCTCGTTTACACCGAGAGGGTCGGCAGTTCGAGCCTGTCATCGCCCACCACGTTTCCCTGAACATTCGCGATAATCGGCGCTGCTCTAGTCAGACAGCGCTTCTCGTATTGCGGCAATGGCCTCTTCCGAATCCCATTCATACCCTCCTGCAACGCGCAAAACCTCTTTGCCATCGGCATCGAACAGGATTGTGACCGGCATCAGCCCCTCTTCGTTCAGTGCTTGGTTCAGCTGCGCATCGGGATCGAGCCATTGTTCAAGATTGACGAATTCACGCTGCGCGAAGAATGGCGCGACCACATCGGCCCCGCGGACATCCTGACTCACAGTGAGAATTTTCACTTCGCCTTCAAGCGCGGTGCCGAGCGCGTCCAATGTCGGCATTTCGATCACGCATGGCGCGCACCATGTGGCCCACAGGTTGAGCAAAACTGGCGTGCCCTTCAGATCGGCGGTGTTCAATGTTGCCCCTGATGGATCGCGGAAAGTCAGCTCAGGCAGCTCGGTCCCTTCTTTGAAACGCACAATCTGACCGGGCAGCGGGGGCGGCGGCGGCGTATAGCTCGGGCCAACAGCCTCTTCCGCCCGTTGCGAAAGGTCTTCCAGCTCACTATCGCACCCGACAAGAACACACGCCGATGCGGCGAGAATGAGCAAAGACCGGATCATGAGCGAAACCTCCAAGACTTCCAGCGCGCAAGAAAGCACCCAATCGAATGCGATGTGGGGCGGCCGGTTCGCAGACGGGCCTAGCGCGATCATGCGCGAAATCAACGCCTCAATCCCGTTTGACAAAGCGCTTTGGCGGCAGGATATCGCCGGATCACTGGCGCATGTGGCCATGCTCGCAAAGCAAGGGATCGTTAGCGAGGCCGATGCCAAGGCGATCCGTGACGGCCTGAACCAAGTTTCCGCTGAATACGAAAAGGATGGCGTTCCAGAAGATTGGGACCTTGAAGACATCCACATGACAACCGAAGCGCGGCTCGCGGAAATCGTCGGGCCAGCAGCAGGCCGTTTGCACACCGCGCGCAGTCGCAACGATCAGGTGGCGACCGATTTCAAACTGTGGGTGCGTGAGGCGCTCGACGATATGGATGCAGGCCTCGCCGCGCTCCAATGCGCACTCGTAACGCGTGCAGACGAGCATGCGGACAGCATTATGCCCGGCTTCACCCACTTGCAGACCGCTCAACCGGTAACGCTCGGCCACCATCTACTCGCCTACTACGAGATGATCCGCCGAGATCGTTCGCGGATTGCGGATTCGCGTGCCCGACTCAACGAAAGCCCGCTGGGAAGCGCCGCGCTGGCTGGGACCGGTTTCCCGATTGACCGCGATATGACGGCATCAGCACTTGGCTTTGACCGACCGACGGCAAACTCGCTTGATGCTGTGTCGGACCGCGATTTCGCGCTCGATTTTCTCTATGTTGCCAGCACATGCGCGCTGCACCTTTCGCGTCTGGCGGAGGAAATGATCATCTGGGCGAGCCAGCCATACGGTTTCGTGCGCATGCCCGATACGCTTTCCACTGGCAGTTCGATCATGCCGCAGAAGAAAAACCCTGACGCCGCCGAGCTTGTCCGCGGTCATGCCGGGCGCGTGATCGGGTGCAGCACCGCCCTGATGATCACGATGAAGGGCCTGCCGCTCGCCTATTCAAAGGACATGCAGGACGACAAACCGCCTGTTTTCGAAGCAGCGGGTCTTGTGGCGCTCAGCATTGCAGCCATGACCGGAATGGTTGCGGACAGCACGTTCAAGACAGACCGGATGCGCCAGGCCGCAGAGCTGGGCTATGCGACCGCGACCGACCTTGCCGATTGGCTGGTGACCGAGGCCGACATCCCGTTTCGCGAGGCACACCACATTACCGGCGCGGCGGTGAAGCTCGCCGAAAGTCGCGGTGTTGCGTTGGATGAGCTACCCTTGACGGACTTGAAAGAGATCGATGCGCGCATTGATGACCGGGTGTTCGCAGCGCTCAGCGTCGATGCATCGGTCGCCGCACGATCAAGCTATGGCGGAACCGCTCCTAAGCAGGTACGTATTCAAGTATCGCGCGCCCGCGCAGAATTGGGTATGGATTGATAATGCGGACTTTGATTGGCTTGGGAATGGTGTTGACGCTCGCGGCGTGCGGAACCGTTGCGCCGCTTGCTCCGACAGAAGGCACAAGCTTGCCGCCAGCCCCATACGGCGCGACTGAGAAACCCGCGACCGACGAACTGCTGGAGCTTGATGCTCTCGCCGCTCCGGAGCGCAGCGTCGAGCTGCGCCGCCGATCCGAAGAACGCGGCGATGATCCGTTCGACCTTCCTCCCGAATAGACACACGAGACAATGGACCATTTCGCACTCAAAGACGGCGTGATGCACGCCGAAGACGTACCGCTGCCGCGCATCGCGGACGAGGTGGGCACCCCTGTTTATGTCTATTCCCGCGCCACGCTGGAACGCCATGCGCGTGTTTTCCGAGAGGCTTTGGACGCGGTACCGGACAAGCTGATCGCCTTTGCCGTGAAGGCCAATCCGAACCTTGCGGTCCTCAGGGTGCTTCAACAGCAGGGATACGGCGCGGATTGCGTGTCCGTGGGCGAAATGCGCCGCGCGCTTGCTGCCGGTATTGCGCCGGAAAAGATCGTGTTTTCGGGCGTCGGCAAGACCGCCGCTGAACTGGTTGCCGCTTTGGAAGCGGGTATTGGCCAGTTTAACATCGAGAGCGAAGAGGAAGGTCTGGAGCTGGCAGAAATCGCCGCTGAGATGGGCCTCGTCGCGCAATGTGCACTGCGGATCAATCCCGATGTCGATGCGGGCACGCATGACAAGATTTCGACCGGCAAGGCCGATAACAAATTCGGCGTGCCCATCGATCAGGCGGGCCAGATCTTTGGCAAACTCGCCTCGCACGCGAGCGTGAATTTGCGCGGTGTTGCGGTGCATATTGGCAGCCAGCTTGCCGAGATCGCGCCGCTGGAGCGCGCGTTTGAAAAGCTTGGCGCGCTGGTAAAGGCTTTGCGCGGAGCCGGTCACACGATCACGCATGTCGATCTGGGCGGCGGACTGGGTGTGCCATACCGCAAAGGCGAAGTTTTGCCCGCTCCGGCAGAATATGGCGAAATGGTCGCGCGCGTCACAAAGGATTGGGACGTCGCGCTGATCTTTGAACCGGGCCGCGTGATCGCTGGCAATGCCGGCGTATTGCTGACCCGAGTGGTTCGCGTGAAGCGTGGGCTCAACAATCCGTTCGTGATTGTTGATGCTGCGATGAACGATCTTGCCCGCCCAGCACTCTACGGCGCGTACCACCATTTCGAAGCGGTCGAACCGACTGGCGCGGAGATGACCGCGAACATCGTCGGCCCGATCTGCGAAACGGGCGACACCTTTGCCATGGGCCGCGAGTGCGATGCGCTGCAGAGCGGCGAACTTGCCGTGTTCCGCACCGCAGGTGCTTATGGCGCGACGATGGCCTCCAGCTACAACTCACGCGGTTTTGTTGCCGAGGTGCTCGTCGATGGCGACCAGTTTGCGGTCGTCGCAGACCGGATTGACGCCGGATCAATCATGGATGCCGAAAGAGTACCGGACTGGCTCGCATGACAGGTTCAACGCCTGAACTGGAAAGCCTGCCGCTGTTCCACCAGATTGCGGGTCAACAGGTTCTTGTTCTGGGCGAAGGCGAAGCCGCCGAACCCAAACGCCGACTGGTGAAACGCGCGGGCGGCGTGGTCGTCGATGACATCCAACGTGCGATTGATGAAGGCGTGCGGATTGCCTTTGTCGCCTATGACGATGCGAAGGCGTGTGAAGCGGCGGCGATCAATCTGCGCTGCGCTGGTATGCTGGTGAATGTTGTCGATCGACCTGAACTGTGCGATTTCACCACGCCGAGCATTTTGGATCGCAATCCATTGCTTATCGCCGTTGGAACCGGGGGCGCGTCAGCTGGCCTTGCGAAACATGTGCGGCTCAGGCTCGAGCGGGTTTTGCCCGAAACACTGGGCAAACTTGCTCGTGCTCTTTTTGCCGCCCGCCCGGCCCTGCGTTTGAACTATCCCGATGGAACCGACCGGCGGCGCGTGATCGACGAGGCACTGCGCGAAGGCGGCGTGCTGGATCCACTTGATGCGGGATCGCATGCCAAGGTTGAAAGCTGGGCTAGCGGCGGAGCAGATGCGCCGGAAGCGCGCGCCGAGGCCTTCACTTTGGCGAGTGATGATCCGGACGATCTTACACTCAAGCAAGCGCGCTTGTTGGGAGAAGCAGACGTTGTCTGCGCCGACGGCGATGTACCTGCAGCTATCCTCGCCCGAGCCCGCGCTGACGCCGAGCGTTTCCAATGCGATCAGGATGACTGCCCAAGTGCCGGGGGTCCAGCGACTGAAACCCGATCCTGTCCAAAGGCGGCTTCCCTACTTACCGATGCAAAGTTAACGGTGATCCTGCGCAGCACGCCTAAAGACTAAATAGCTAGCTCAAGCCGGTTTTATCGGTTGCCTCAGGATAGTTCTAAGCTTTTCAGGTGGCGTTCTACGCGGGTCGCTCAAATATATTTCGTGATGCGGACCGTTAAAGGTCATCCCAAGCGATGGCATAAGGTCATCATGCAAATATTTCAGGACGGGCGCTTCATCGGCATAGCTGCCGATATGCAGCTTTTGCAACGACAGCCCTTCTTCCAGCGAATCCATCCTGAGGGCTGAAAAATCGAGATCAGCCTTCTTGCGCGAAACGCCCTCCATTGCGCGCGCGAAGTCTTCCCCAGATATCCAATTAGGGACCATGATCATCATGGTCCAACACCACTCATCCCGGCGATCCTGAGTGAATGCGTCGAGGTCCTCGGACCACCACAGACCCTCCATCGGGGGGACCACATAATCGCGCCCGAGTTCCTGCTTGCTGAAGAATTTGAGGCCGTAAGCGGCAGGATAAAGAACACCAAGCGCGTCGAGATAGGCTTGCGACGTTCCGGGAGCGCCCTGCCCGTCTACCATCAGGAAGTTCAAACGAGGAAGAACCACCTCCTCGAAACGGCCAGTGGATGCCGTAAAGAGCTGTTTCAGGGTCGTTTTAAAATCAGTCTTGGAACTCGCGGCCATTGATCCAGCCTCTACGCAGCCAATCTGTGCTCAACACCAACCTCAGCGAAATATCGCGCCATCGCCTCAAGCGATTGATCGCTGAGCACGACAAAGGCGCGGCGCTTGTCGGCAGGATCAGCCACCCGCTCAAACACGCCAGTTTCGACCAATTGTTTGATCCAGCGCAGCGCCGTGGTGGCTGGAACACCCGCCGCAATGCAAAGTGACGTTACGCACACACGTTGATGCTCTGCATGGGCCGCAGTCAGGTCCAGCAACATGTCCCATGCCGGATCGGCAAAAAGCTCCGCATCGAAGAAACGCGAACGCGCCTGACGATTGGCAATGATCTGCCGAACGGTGGAAGGATCGGGTAGCGGCAACCGCGCCGCGCTCTGCCTCGAAGATACCGGCTCATTCTTGCCGCGGAAACTCTGTTTGAAATCGGAAAGCCGTTGAGGCTCGCTATCATTGGAAAGGGATATTTCATCAAGCTGCTGAGCAATGGCGTCCACTTGCTGCGAGAGACGCAGTAAAGCAATCCGATCCTCTTCGCCCATCTCGCGCACACGCTCGTTCGAAACATCGGCGAGCACCCTACCGACGGCGACGACTCGCTCAGCACGACTAGGTTCGACAAGGATTTGCGGCTTTGATTGATCGAGCGCCGCAAACACATCGTCCAGTGCATTCAAAGAGGTGGCGACAATCAATTGCGCTCCGGTGCGCGCAACTCGCATATCCAGCCTGCTGAGAGCCGCCATGCCCGCTGCATCAACCATCGGGCAATCAACCATCACCACATCACCAAGGAGCGTCAGCGGCCCCTCGAGCAGGTCAGAGATCGCACCACCTTGCGCACAGCGGAACCCCGCGCCGGCCAAATCCTCCGCAATCTGCGCGCGGGTGACTTCTCGATCGGCAAAAATCGCCACACGCGCCGGCAAGCCCGCCGCATCGCGCGCGCCATCATATGAAAAATCCTGAGTGGTGTATTCAGCCTGCGCCATCGAATCGCCTCCAAATTGAAGAACGAGAGTAGAACAAATAGAGATCAGGTCAAGATAATGGGCTGCTTTCTATCTTTTGAACGAGGGCAATTGAACCATTTGTGCCTATCCACGGACTACCCATGTGATGAACGAAACCGCCCGACCTTCTCCGCCCAAAACAGGCGTATTGTTCGACGAGCTGCTCGTCGTGATGGTGCAACAGGGCGATCGCGGCGCGTTGAATCGGCTTTATGCGAGGTGGGAGAAACGACTTGTTCGTGCGGCCTATCGCTATACCGGCGATGCCGAACTGGCTCGCGATCTTGCGCAGGAATGCTGGATCGGCATCTGGAAAGGGATCGGGGGCCTTCGCAATCCGGCGCGGTTTCGCAGCTATGCCTTCGCCATATTGCACCGGCGCGGCGCCACTCATCTGCGCAGCGCGATACGAGAACGCGATCGGCTGTCGGAACAAGTGATCGAGAATACTCAGGATGCGCCGCAGGATGACACCCTCGCTCTGCAACAGGCATTTGCCACATTGCCACCTAATCAACGCCTCGCCGCGCATCTGTATTTTGTCGAAGGCCTAACCCTAGCGGAAATCGCAGATGTCCAATCCATTCCGACAGGCACCGCGAAAAGCCGCCTGTTCCACGCGCGTCGCAAATTGAAAGCGGCGCTTAGTCCAGACTTCACCGAAGGAGACTTGCCATGAGCAACACCAACCCAACAGACGTCAAAATCACAGAGGCATTGGGCAGCGATGATCACGAATTCCTCGCAAGCCTCGATGCAGATCGCGGCATGTTCCAACAAATCGGCGATAGCTGGCACGGGCCGCTGGGCGGCTGGGCGCGCTTTGCCTTTTTCATCGCGATCGTGATCGGTATCGGCCTTGCCTACAGTTTTTACCGCGCGGTCACGGCAGACAGCACCGACATCCTGTTAGGCTGGGGGCTGACCGTAATCGGTTTGCTGGTAATGCAGGGATTTCTGAAAGAATGGATGTTCGCCCGGATGAACATGCTGACCTTGTTGAGCGAAGTGAAGAAGCTGCAGGTTCAGGTCGCAATGCTTAACGACAAAGACAGCTGATCCGCGTTTAGCGGCGGATTTCGATCGGGGTGCCGTCGGGCACGATGCTCCACAGCTCCTCGATCTCTTCATTCGTCAACGCGATACAGCCATCGGTCCAGTCGCCTTGCAGTGGCGGCCCGCGATAGCCTGTTGGCTGACCGTGAATGAAGATATCTCCGCCCGGCGAGCGTCCGTATTGCGCGGCAAAGGCGCGGTCATAGGTATTGGGGTAGGAAATACGCAGACTCAGATGATAGCTGCTGCGCGGGTTGCGGGTGTCGATCGTATAAATGCCTTCCGGCGTCCTCTCGTCCCCTTCAAACCGTTTGTGTCCCATCGGCGCGTCGCCAAACTGTATCCCGCGATAGGCGCGGATCGGCTGACCATTGCTATAAGCGACCAACAGCCGCTCTGATTTATCAACGATCAGATAATCGGCCAGCACCCGCGCGGCGGGCCTGTTTGGCTGATAATCAGGAATGGAACGCGCAGCAACACGCGGCTCAGAAACAGGCGCGTTGACTGTCTCATTCGCCGGTGAAGAACAACCAGCAAGGGTAACCAGGAGCAAGAAGGCAACTGCGCGTTCCATGCCCAAAGGATTAGCGCGGGAGGTCGCCCGGCACAATTGCGCCTGTTGGCCTATGTCCCATGCAAGGACTCGCTAACCGCGTTTTGCAAAAGGCGCTTAATCCTCGAACGGATCGCGCATCAAGATCGTATCGTCACGCTCCGGGCTTGTGGAGACCAACGAGACCGGACATTCGATCAATTCCTGCACACGCTGGATGTATTTGATCGCATTGGCCGGAAGATCGGCATAGCTGCGCGCACCGACAGTGCTTTCGCTCCAGCCTTCCATCTCTTCGTAGATCGGCTCCACCGCCGCTTGATCACCGGCATGGCTGGGCAAATAGTCATAGACATTGCCGTTAAGCCTGTATCCGGTGCAGATCTTGACGGTTTCGAGACCATCCAGAACGTCGATTTTGGTAAGGGCGATACCGGTCACGCCGCTGATCGAGCATGTCTGACGCACAATGACCGCATCGAACCAACCCACGCGGCGCTGACGTCCGGTTACAGTGCCGAATTCATGGCCGCGCTCGCCAATACCTTGGCCGATCTCGTCGTTGAGCTCTGTAGGGAACGGACCGGAACCGACGCGGGTGGTGTAGGCCTTCACAATGCCCAGCACGAACCCGGTTGCATTGGGGCCAAGGCCGCTGCCTGCCGCCGCTGTGCCGCTGACGGTGTTGGAGCTGGTGACGAAGGGATAGGTGCCGTGATCGACATCCAGCAACACTCCCTGCGCGCCTTCGAACAGAATCTTCGCGCCCGCTTTGCGAACTTTCTTGAGCCGCTTCCAGACCGGCTGCGCAAACCGCATCACAAACGGAGCGATTTCACGCAGTTCGGCAAGCAAAGCCTCGCGATCCACCGGTGGCTGATCAAAACCGGCACGCAGCGCATCATGGTGCGCGCATAGGCGATCAAGCTGCGAATCCAGATCATCCAGATGCGCCAGATCGCATACGCGGATCGCGCGTCGGCCCACTTTGTCTTCATAAGCAGGGCCGATACCGCGACCGGTGGTGCCGATCTTGCCGCTGCCCGCAGCGGTTTCGCGCAGACCATCAAGATCGCGGTGCAGCGGCAGGATCAGAGGACAATTGTCCGCCACGGCGAGATTGTCATCATCAATACGGACGCCCTGCCCTTCGAGTTTGGTCACCTCGTCGCGCAGTGCCCAAGGATCGAGCACAACACCGTTACCGATCATGCTCATTGTCCCGGATACGATGCCAGATGGCAGCAGGCTGAGTTTGAAGACGTTGCCGTCAATCACCAGAGTGTGGCCAGCATTGTGTCCGCCCTGGAACCGGACAACGGCGTCAGCGCGGCTGGCGAGCCAATCGACAATCTTGCCTTTGCCTTCATCGCCCCACTGGGCACCGATTACAGTTACGTTAGCCATGGGTATTCCTTCACCCCTGCCCGGGGATCCTCAAACGTCCTTCGACAGGACTCGACGTAGGGGATGAAATGGACGGGCAAAGAGGCCCGAAATGCGGGTGCGGACTAGAGCGGCGAGAGCCCTGCTGTCAAGCAATGCCGACTGCCTTGTACTCGCCGGACTTTGACGCCGTGGGCATTACAATTTGCGACGCAGATGTTCTTGGCAGGACGGCCCCTATGCGCAAAGCTGCATTTCAACGGGGGCTGACAAAGGAGAATGCGGATGAAACGCATGCACTACGCTTTGGCAATTCTTGCCTCCACTGCCGCAATCGCGACCCCGATTTTGGCGCAGCAACGCGACCGGCCATCGCGCGAATGTATGCGCGAAGTCAGGGAGTTATGCGGACGGGACCGCTCACAAATGCGCAGCTGTTTGCAGGAAAAAGCGGACCAGCTTTCAGGCGAATGCTCGAGCGAACTTCGCGACCGTATGCAGCAGCGCCGCGGCGAGCGTGGCCGACGCGATCAAACCGCCGCGCAGACAACGAAAAGGCCTGAACGCACCATCATCTATGGCAATGATCAGCGTCAGCAGATCGATGTGTTCGAGCCAGAAGGTGCAGTGGATGAATTGCCGCTTGTGCTCCATATTCACGGTGGCGGCTGGTCGTTCGGCAATCACAAGCTCGTCCAATCAAAGCCCGCGCACTTCACGAGTGCAAATTACTATTTCGCATCGGCAGGATACCGGTTGATGCCAGATGCTCCTGTCGAACAGCAGGCGGCCGATATCGGCACGGCGATACAGGCACTGCGCGGTCAGGCAGCGGCCATCGGCTTCGACCCGGATCGTATCGTTGTGATGGGCCACAGCGCGGGCGCGCATCTCGCCGCCCTAGTCAGCACCGATCCGCAATATGCCGGCGACGCGTTTGATGCTATTCGCGGTGTTATCCTGCTCGACGGCGCTGGTTATGAAATCACCAGCAGCTTGGCTAACGCCGATGCGCAGGCAAAAACGCTTTATAGAAATGTCTTTGGCGAAGACACCGAGCGCCACCGGGCACTGTCGCCCGTGGCACATGTCGGCAGCGAGGATGCTCCGAATTGGTTGGCGCTCTATGTCGCCGAACGTGCGCGCTCAAAATCGCAGTCAGAATTGCTCGTCGCAGGTCTTGGCGATGCCGGAGCGAATGCCGAAGCGGTCGCGATCTCGAACACAGATCATGGCCGCATGAACCGAGAAATCGGAACCGAAGCTGGAGCGCAGCAAACGAAGGCTATCGACGCGTTTCTGCGCCGCGTGTTTAACTAAAGCGGCTTTGGCTCGCCATTCTCAAGGATATGGGTGCAACCCATCGCCTTAGGGTCTTCGCTGCCTGAAAGCTGCGCAACTGTGCGCCAGCCATCGGCGCGAAGGCGCTTTGCTTTGCTGTCGCTGAAACCGGTTGGCAGATACACGGTTTGAGCCACCTCCCCTTGCGGCGCGGCGTCGGCCAGCGCGTCGACGTAAAGGGTGAACCCGGTTGCAGCTTCGTCGCTTCCGCCGATTTTGTAGGTGCCGCCCCGCCCCGCTGCTCCGCGAACATTCGCGGCGTAGAGGGTAAAGCCGAACCAGCTTTGATATTCAAAACCGTGGCGCTCAGTCGGGTCGAGCGTGATGCGCGCCGTATCGCCTACCTGCGCGGCAATCGCCTCAAGCCCGTCCAGCCGCGAACCAAGCGGTCCGCCCGCATCCAGATCGCGCAGCTTCGCCATCGCATCGGCAAACGAGCCGGTTGCATGGATCAGTGGCAAATAGGCTTCTCCGCCTGCTGACTTAAGGCCGCCTGCATCCTTGGTATCCAGTTCGCGCCGGATCGCTTCAATCGATTCAAGCGTTATCGACGCGTCTTGAGCCGCAAGCGTATCCACCAGATCGGGCATCGTGAAATCAACCGAAATGCCGCTCAATCCCGCTGCCGCTAGAGCCCGGATAGCCAGAACAACGATCTCGCCCGCCGCAGCGGCCGTATCCGCACCGATCAGCTCGGCGCCCAATTGCAGACGCTCACGCGCCGGATCAAGCTGGTTTGCCCGGATCACGGCGGTGTCACCACAATAGGCGAGGCGCAGTGGGCGTGCGGCATCTGCCATGCTGGTCGCGGCAATACGGCCGATCTGAGGCGTAATGTCGCTGCGCAAAGCAAGTGTGCGCAAGCTCGACGGATCGACAAAGCGGAACATCGAGCGCGTCGAAATCCCCTGCATCCGGCGGCTCAGCGAACCTTCAAATTCAAGCAACGGAGGACGCACACGGTCATAGCCATGGCTGTCCAGCACATCGAGGCAGGCACGCATAGTCTGAGTGATCCGGTCCGCCGATGCAGGCAGACGGTCTTCTAGGCCTTCAGGCAAAAGATCGGTTTTGTCAGTCATTTCGCGCATCCGCCTGTCCGGAACGCGGCCCCCGGTCAAGCCCGAGCCCGCATTCCGAACAGATTTCAGTCAATTAAAAGACGAGCGATGTCACCGTCTTCACGCCATCGACCTTTTCGGCCTCGGCAATGGTTTCGGCGGTTGGCGCTTCGTCGAGGCTCAACAGCAGCACGGCTTCCCCGCCGGCATCGCGCCGACCGAGGTTGAATGTACCAATATTGATGCCGTTATCGCCGAGCAGCGAGCCGATGCGCCCAATAAAGCCCGGTTTGTCGTCATTGACGATGTAGAGCATGTGGCCATCCAGCTCGGCTTCGATACCGATACCGAAAATCTCGACCAGCCGCGGTTTGTCACTGCCAAAGAGTGTGCCCGCGACAGAGCGTGGTCCGGCTTCGGTTTCAACGGTCACACGGATCAGCGTGTTGAACGCACCGTCGCGCTCATGGCGGATTTCGCTCACTTCAAGGCCGCGTTCCTTGGCGAGATATGGCGCGTTGACCATGTTCACGGTGTCGGAGTAGCGACGCATAAAGCCCGCCAGAACAGCGCCCGTAATCGGCTTACCATTAAGCTGTGCAGCGGCGCCTTCGCGTTCGATGCTGATCTTGGTCAGATTGCCATGGGCCAGCTGACCCACCAGCGAACCCAGACGCTCTGCCAGCGCCATGTAGGGCTTCAGCTTCGGCGCTTCTTCGGCAGAGAGCGATGGCATGTTGAGCGCGTTGGTGACGCCGCCATTGACGAGGTAATCGGCCATCTGCTCGGCAACCTGCAGCGCAACATTGACCTGCGCTTCAGTGGTCGATGCACCCAGGTGTGGCGTACAGATGAAGTTCGGAGCGCCGAACAGCGGATTTTCCTTCGCCGGTTCTTCAGCGAATACGTCCAGAGCCGCGCCAGCAACCTGGCCGCTTTCCAGGCAGTCTTTCAGCGCAGCTTCGTCGATCAATCCACCGCGTGCGCAATTGACGATCCGGATGCCCGGTTTCGCATTTTCCAGCCGCTCACGGCTCAGGATGTTGCGCGTCTGATCGGTCAGCGGAGTGTGCAACGACACGAAATCGGCGCGTGACAGGAGATTGTCGAGATCGACTTTCTCAATGCCCAACTCCACCGCGCGGTCTTCGGTCAGGAATGGATCGTAAGCGATCACTTTCATCTTCAGGCCCTGAGCACGGCTGGCGACGATCCCGCCGATATTGCCCGCACCGATCAGGCCGAGCGTTTTGCCGGTCACTTCGATGCCCATGAAGTCTTTCTTGGGCCATTCGCCGCTTTGCGTGCGCGCATTGGCAGCAGGGATCATGCGGGCCAGCGCCATCGTCATCGCGATGGCATGTTCAGCCGTAGTGATCGAGTTGCCGAACGGCGTATTCATCACGACAACGCCTTTGCCGCTGGCATAGGGAATATCGACATTGTCGACCCCGATGCCAGCACGGCCAATCACTTTCAGGTTCGTCGCCGCATCCAGAATTTCTGGTGTCACAGTGGTCGAAGAACGGATCGCAAGGCCGTGATACTCGCCGATGCGCGCCTTCAATTCTTCCGGGCTTTCACCGGTAATCACATCAACATCACAGCCGCGCTCTTCAAAAATGCGCGCTGCATTCGGGTCCATCTTGTCAGAGATGAGCACTTTGGGTTTGGTCATTGGGTTTTCCTTTGGCCAGCCGCGCGCCCTTTCAGGCGTCGCGGTCTGTAAATCTCAATTAACAGGGGAGGCAGCGGCCCGAACATGCCGGACCGCGCACCAATCAGCCGTTCTTGACGGTCTCGTAAGCCCACTCGATCCACGGCAAGAGGCGCTTAATGTCCTCCTGCTCCAGAGTGCCGCCGCACCAGATGCGCAGCGATGGCGGGGCGTCTCGATAACCGTTGAAGTCATAGCCGACATCCCGCTCTTCAAGCATCGCGACGATTTTCTTCGGGACGGCGGCCTGATCTTCAACCGAGAGGCTTTCATACCACTCACCCTGAAACACCATGCAAACACCGGTATTGGTGCGCAGCGCCGGGTCCGACGCCATATTGCGCAGCCACGGTGTCGCCTCGATCCAGTCCTTCACGATGTTCGCATTGGCATTGGCGCGGTCAAACATCGCCTGACGCCCGCCAATCGATTTCGCCCATTCAAGCGCAGCGATATAATCTTCGGTCGCCAGCAACGAAGGCGTGTTGATTGTCGCGCCTTCAAAGATACCGCGATTGAGCTTGTCGCCCTTTTTCATGCGGAACAGCTTGGGCAGAGGCCATGCCGGATCGTAGCTTTCGATCCGCTCCACCGCCTTGGGTGAGAGGATCAGCATGCCGTGCTGAGCTTCGCTGCCCATCACTTTTTGCCAGCTGAAGGTCGTCGCATCGAGCTTCGCCCAGTCCATCTCCATGGCGAAGATGGCGCTGGTCGCATCGTTGATCGTGATGCCCTCACGGCCCGGCTCAAGCCAGTCCGTGTTCGGGATCATCGCGCCCGAAGTCGTGCCATTCCATGTGAACACAACATCATTGCGCTGCGGGATGGTCGAAAGGTCGGGAATTTCGCCATAATCGGCGGAAAGCGTTTGCAGGTTCGGCAGTTTGAGCTGCTTCACCGCATCCTGAATCCACACATTGCCAAAGCTTTCCCACGCTGCGACCGTTGCCGGGCGCGCAGGATCAAGCATCGTCCACATCGCCGCTTCGAGAGCGCCCGTGTCCGATGCTGGCATGATGCCAACAAGGTAATCGTCCGGCACACCCAGCAGCTCACGCGTCAGGTCAATCGCGTATTTCAGCCGGCCTTTTGCGAGCTTTGAACGATGCGAACGCCCAAGCGATTCAGTTTTGATTTTGTCGAGGGACCATCCGGGAAACTTAACAGTCGGGCCGGATGAAAATTGAGGACGTGCCGGCTTTACTGCCGGCTCGGCAGGTACGTTAGTCATTGATATTCTCTCCTTACAGAGAGCTCGCGCGGCGTTGGGACCGCGTGGCCCACTGGCCGCACTAAAGATGCAGGTTTGAGAGTCAACGCCCGAAATGGGTTTGATCAACCGAAAGAGCTTTTTCCCGTGCCCTCTCGCAAATCGCGCACGGCTCGCCTAAACGGGGCGCGATATGGAAACATCCGATCTGCGCATTGCCCTGTTTAGCGGCAACTATAATTACACCCGCGACGGGGCGAATCAGGCTCTCAATCGGCTTGTAGGGTCGTTGCTGGCCAAAGGTGCGCAAGTACGCGTCTATTCGCCTACGGTGGATGAACCAGCGTTTGAACCGACGGGCGATTTGATCGGTGTGCCATCCGCAGGCGTGCCATTCGGCCGCGGTGAATATCGCATCCCGACAGGCCTCGGTCGCAAAGTGAGGCGCGATCTGGAAAAGTTCGCGCCAAACATCGTCCACCTGTCTTCACCAGACCCCGCCAGCCACGCCGCGCTGCGTTGGGCGCAAGATCACGACATTCCCGTCCTGGCTTCCGTTCACACCCGGTTTGAAACCTATCCGCGCTATTACAAGCTCGGCTTTCTCGAGCCGCTGGTCGTGAAATTGCTCAAAAGGTTCTACAATAGATGCGACGCCTTGGTTGCGCCATCCGACAGCATGATCGAAGAGCTTCTGGAACAGAAGATGCATGACGATATCGGTCTATGGAGCCGGGGCGTTGAACGCTCTGTCTTTTCGTCCGAAAAACGCGATCTGGAATGGCGTCGCTCGCTCGGCTTGGCCGATGATGATGTCGCGATTGTCTTCCTTGGCCGTCTGGTCATGGAAAAGGGATTGGACGTCTTTGCCGAAACTATCGTCCAATTGCGCAAGCGACAGGTTCCTCACAAAGTCCTCGTGATCGGTGATGGTCCGGCGCGCGAATGGTTTGAAACGAACCTACCCGGCGGGATTTTTGCAGGCTTTAAGACAGGCCCTGATCTGGGTCAGGCGCTGGCAAGCGGCGACATTTTCTTCAACCCGTCAATCACCGAAACATTCGGCAATGTCACATTGGAAGCGATGGCCTGCGGCCTGCCTGTTGTCGCAGCCGGAGCGACCGGCGCGGCCAGCCTCGTCAATCACGGCGTTACAGGCCAGCTTGTGCCGCCGACCAAGGACAAAGACACCAACGCGGTCGCCTTCGCCGAAGCCATCGCCCCGTATTGCACCGATCCGGCACTGCGCATGTCCCACGGCGCGGCTGGAGAAGAGCGCAGCCGAGAGTTTAGCTGGGAAGCTATCAATCAGGTTGTGGCGGACACCTATATTCGCCTTGTGGAAGACCGCCGCGCGCTGCAGGCAAAAGAGGCGGTCGAAACCGCCTCCTCATAGCGGACTATTTGAGCACGCCCGAGCGAGCCATACGCGACGCGTAGAAAAACAACGCGATGGTGATCACCCAAATTGCAACAGCGAACCAAAGCTGACCATGGGTTTGCATCGATTCCGGGATGTCGGCAGCGGCGCGTTCGTAATATGTCGTGCCGAGCAATCCGATGATCGAGATACCAAACAACCAAACCGCGAACTTTCGGCGCAGCAGCAAGGCGATTGAGCCCAAAAAGCATCCCCAAACACCGAGCGCCCAAAAGGCAACGGCCCATGCCGGGAAACTGGAAAAGTAAGCGATCTGCTCAGGGGTCATCCCCATCGCATCGAGATTGCCAGTTTCGGTGGCGAGGTAGCTTGCAACTCCGCCAGCGTTCCAGATTGTTGCGATGATTCCCACCACCCACAAATGCCAAGGCGTTTTCGCCTGTCCAAGCTCGTTCATTCTATCCCTCCCAAGACGGTGCGACCCGATCCATACGAGTGAAGATAGTGAAACGATAAAGGCGCGGCAAACCCGTTAAGGATTGCCGCGCCTTCAGCATCAGTGTGTTGTTTGGCTACATGCGCTCAATGCGCTTGGCGACCTCGTCGATAATGTCGACAATTTCATCAATGGCCGCTTTGTCGAGCTTGCCGTTGCTTGCGCGGTTTTTCAGCACATTGGCGAGGTTGCCCATCGCACGGAAGAGGTCGGGGGATTTCTCTTTCACACGTTCGGCGCGGTCGCCGTGCTCGGAAATGCGGCCCATCAGCTGATCGACCTCGTCGCTGCGCTCTTCCAACTCAGCAACACCGGTTTTGGTCGCCTTGAACGGTTTCTTGCTACTGACGTCCTCATCCTTGCCTTTGCCCTTGGGCTTGGCCTGTTTGATCTGGCCCTCTTCTTCAAGCATTTGCAGCGTCGGATAAACGGCACCCGGGCTTGGCGCATAAGCGCCACCTGTCATGTCTTCGATGGCCCGGATCAGTTCATAGCCATGGCGCGGTTCTTCATTGATCAGCGCAAGCAATGCGAGGCGCAATTCACCGGACCCGAACATGCGGCCACGGCGCTTGCTGCGGCGCGGGCCGTCTTGCCAATTGCGACCCCGGCTCTGGCGGCGTTCACCGCTGTCCCAATCGCTTGCGGCAGATGCCGCCATCATCGCAATCATCGGGCCGAGATTGTTCCAGCCGCCTTTTCCATATTTCTGCCAGGTCATTATCTATTGCTCCAGATACGTTTTGATAGGTTGAAGATATATCTTAGAGCTGTCGTTACAAGAGGTGCATGGCTTTTTCCGACGAGCGTCCTATTTCGGACGATGAATGGCTGACTTGTTTGGAAATGACCCCGCACCTGCGCAGCGCGATGAACCGCGTGAAGATGCGCCGCTGGCTGATCGCCTGCGTCCGCGCGCGCTTTCTGAAATCATCGGGCAGGATCATCTGACCGGCCCGGAAGGCGCGATTGGCCGAATGGTTGCAGCGGGCAAACTGTCGAGCATAATCCTTTGGGGACCGCCGGGCACTGGTAAAACCAGCATCGCCCGATTGCTAGCCGATGAAGTCGGTATGCGCTTCACCTCGATCAGCGCGGTGTTCTCCGGCGTGGCCGATCTGAAGAAAGCTTTTGCCGAAGCGGAAAAGATGGCGGGAGCGGGCCAACGCACGCTTTTATTCGTAGACGAAATCCACCGATTCAACCGCGCGCAGCAAGACGGGTTTCTGCCATTTGTTGAGCGCGGCACCGTCACATTGATCGGCGCGACAACCGAAAATCCCAGCTTTGCTTTGAACGCCGCTCTGCTTAGCCGCGCGCAAGTCCTAATTCTGGAGCGCCTCGATCATGCCGCGCTCGAAGCTTTGCTTGCACGCGCCGAACAATTGGAAGGCCCCCTTCCCTTAGCCAACGATGCAAGAGCCGCTTTGATCGCCAGCGCGGATGGCGATGGCCGGTTCCTGCTGGGTCAGGCAGAAACGCTGTACAACGCGGCCATCCCGGAACCGCTTGATCCCGCCGCGCTCGGCGCTTTTCTTCAACGGCGGGTCGCTGTCTATGACAAGGATCGCGACGGACATTACAATCTGATCAGCGCGCTGCATAAATCGCTGCGAGGCTCCGATCCGCAGGCGGCGCTTTACTACATGGCGCGGATGCTGACGGCAGGCGAAGAGCCTCTTTATGTCCTGCGCCGCTTGGTCCGCTTTGCCAGCGAGGATATCGGTCTCGCCGACCCGAACGCCCTCACCCAATGCCTAGCGGCAAAACAAGCTTACGAATTTCTTGGCAGCCCCGAAGGCGAAGTCGCGATTGTTCAGGCGTGCCTCTATCTTGCGACCGCTCCCAAATCGAACGCCGCTTACAATGCGCAAAAGGCTTCTTTCCGCGCGGCCAGGGAAACCGGTAGCCTGATGCCGCCCGCCAATATCCTCAACGCGCCGACCAAGCTTATGAAAGACATTGGATACGGCGAAGGGTATTCATACGACCACAATTCCGAAGACGGCTTTTCAGGCGACAATTACTGGCCAGATGGCATGGAGCCTCAGGAATACTATACGCCTGTAGAACGCGGTTTTGAGCGTAAGGTGAAGGAGAGAATGGAATGGTGGGCGAAAAAACGCGCCGAATTGCAGGGGTGATGATCGCAGCCGCCGTTGCAAGCCTTGCCTCGGTGGCTCCCCTAGGTGCGCAAGAGGTGCCGCAAACGCGCCCAGACGCAAGCACAGAATGTCCCGATAGACCCATCCTGGACGATGCACAGCCTGACCGCGAGACCGCGCTTATTTTGCCTGATGAATGGGCAGAATTTGCCGATATGTCGATGTACTGGCTGGCCGTAAAAACCCAGCTCAACGCAGTTCATTGCGTCGAAACCGCATGGGCACTTCATACGGACAAATTTGAGAGATTGAACGAACGCTTCTTAGGGTACGAATGGCACGGATACGAGGCCGGCGGCTATATGCTGATCGATACAGCGGGCACCGGTAGTAGCACCGATACCGGGGCCAAGCCGGTGTTCTCGCCATTGGGAGGATACTTTGCCGCAGTGCAATTCTCGGATGCGGGATGGGGCGGATTGGAAGGCTTCGCAGTCTGGCGCACCTACGCTGGCGGCATGACGCCCATACATGTCGATACCAACCTGCCAACAATGGCTGATTGGCGCATCGACAAGTGGGAGAATGACGGCTGCTTGCATCTCTCCGGCATTCCTTATGATCGGATTGAGGATTGGAGAAATTTGGCGCAGTACCAGCGCGACCGATACGTATCGCGCGCTCGCGATGGCTGGAAAATCCGTGCTGGTAAGGATTGCTCTCCATCGTGATGCGCGATTGGGATCACTTTGTCGCCATCGATTGGTCCGGTGCCAAGGGCGAACGGCACAAAGGCATCGCGATTGCCATTGCCGATGTCAAAGGCGGTCCGCCAGTACTGGTCGATCCGCCGACACGCGGTTTTTCCCGCCCCGAAGTGATGGAAATCCTGCGGAGTGATCTACCCGCCAACTCTCTGGTCGGCATAGACTTGGGGATCAGCCTGCCGTTCAATGATGCAGGGGCCTTCTTCCCCGGCTGGGATAGAAGCCCCAAGAGTGCGAAACGGCTCTGGGCGATGATAGACGCGATTTGCGACAATGATCCGCATTTGGGCGCGAATAGCTTTGTCACCCATCCCGACGCCTCGCGATATTTCCGGCATGGGAAAGACCATCTGGGTGACCGATTCCTGCTGCATGGTGCGGTCACACGAGAAGGTCGTTTTCGCGAAGCAGAGACCGCGCAGCGGGCGCAAAAATGCCGCCCCGTAAGCAATTTCAACCTCGTCGGCGCTGCGCAAGTCGGCAAGAGCTCGCTGACCGGGATGAGAATGCTGCATCAGTTGCGCGGTCAATTGCCAGTATGGCCGATGGACCCGATCCCCGACAAACGAATCACCAAAGGCGGATCGATGCTCGTGGAAATTTACACCGGACTCGCTTCCAAAGAGACCGCAGCGTTGGGCGCACGAACCAAATTGCTAACTTACGCAGACCTCAACGCGGCATTGTCAGCGCTGGATTGTCCCGCAATCGACCGAACCGGAGAAATCGACGATCACTCCTCGGACGCATTGCTAACGGCAGCATGGCTGCGGAAAGTCGCACCAGAAAAGCGCAGATGGGAACCCAAGTGCCTAACAGCCGAAATCGCTTACACTGAAGGCTGGACCTTCGGCGCGCTCTAAGACAACCTGCTCACCATGAGCGATTTTTCTATCAGTTTTGGCTTTGAAGGCTCGGGTTCACCGACGCACCAACCCGCATCCTCCACAGAGCCGCAAATCGAATTTCTGTGTGATCCGGCGCTGGCGGGGACAATTCCACAGCCGGAACGCGCGATACGCTTTGCCCCGGACTGGTTTCGCAAGTTAAAGCCCGAAATGGACATGCTGGATGCGGAGGGTTTGCCCGGTCTCACCGCGAAGGCATGCCTGCCTATGACCGATGCGTTCTCGCTCGGCTTCGTCATTCCGCTGCCTTACGATGTTCAATTGCGCGTGCCCGATGATGAAATGAATATCGCGATGGGCTGGAGCGATCATTGTGCGTTTGCTCCGCTTGAAACGCACATGCCGCAACAATTGGGCGCGCCCGAGCCGCCATTTTCGCAAGTCATGCCTCTGAAATTCGTCAATCCGTGGCGGATCAAAGTTCCGGATGGCTATTCTCTGTTGTTTCAGCCGCTTGCCAATCGGCCGGAGCTGCCATTTTACTGCTTTTCCGGACTCGTAGATTGCGACCGTTTCGACACGACGATCAATTTCCCGTTTATTTGGACAGGTGGACCGGGTGATTTCAGACTGTCGGCTGGATCTCCGATGGTTCAAGTTATCCCGATCAAACGCGGCACCTTGATCAAAGGCCACACCGCGCGGGGTTCAACCGAAGATGAACTTGCCGAGCAACAATCGGCCAGCACACGCAAACACACCGAGGAATCGACCTACCGAAAAGACTGGCGGGTCAAGAAATAGCTACCGATAAAGGTTCGAGGTATCGCGCCGGTCTTTCCGATATCCAGTCGTGCGCAAATCTTCGAGCATCGCCTCGCGTTTGCGATCAGCCTGTGTCTGGACTTTGGGGGCTGCAGGCACAGGGGCTTCGGGTGAGCCATGTGATAACATGTTGATGGTCTTCATGTTTTCATCACGGATCAGGCCAGGAATCAACACCAGATCGGCAAGCAACCATGGGATAAGAACCAGCCACCCGATCACCGAAAGCGCCAATACCAGCTGCGCAATACCTGTCTTGGTTGAACCAGCGTAAAACCGGTGAACTCCGAAAAAGCCAAGGAAGAACCAAAGCAGATAGGCAATGCCCACCGACTTACGGTTTGCTTCAAACACCATTTGTTTATGCGCGCTGTCGTTCATAATTCGTCCCTGTAACGCTTCTGTTCTTGGGCGGATGATGATCTGGGCGCAAGCTTCAATTGCCGATCATCGACGAAACGCCAAACCTTGTCGGCACACGCATTGCGCCAGACTGATAATTGCCTCTTGAGGGGATCGAAGCTTTCGACTAGAGGACGGCTCCGCTTCGAAAGAGGCGATCAGAAATGGGCCGGCTTAGCTCAGTTGGTAGAGCAGTTGATTTGTAATCATCAGGCCACGCGTTCGAATCGTGTAGCCGGCACCATTTCTATTTTCCCACTCCATAGTTGCTCCCGCCACTAGCTGGTTTGTCTAATCTTCTGCCATACGCTAGTTAAGTTGCAAATGACGACTTAACTGGAGCGCGAGATGGGCACCGAACTGAATACCCCGCTGACACTTCCGTGCGGGGCCGTAATGCCCAATCGTATCGCCAAGGGCGCGATGACAGAGGGGTTGGCCACACCTGACGGTCGCCCAACTCCCGAACTTGAGCGGCTTTACGGCATTTGGGCCGATGGCGGCGCGGGTATGTTGCTGACCGGCAATATCATCATCGACAAGGATCACCTCGAGCGGCCGGGAAATGTCGTGATCGACCGCGAGCCACACGCCGACATGGCCGAGCGGCTTGCGAGTTGGGCCAAAGCAGGCACGCGCGCCGGCAACCATTTGTGGGCGCAGATCAGCCATGGCGGGCGACAAACGCAGAAGCTGGTGAACCCGAATCCCAAATCATCATCCGATGTGGCTTTGGCTTTGCCTGGCGGGCAGTTTGGGAAGCCCACACCGCTTACGAAAGAAGAAATTGCCGATCTGGTGAACCGCTGGGCAATCGCAGCGAAGGCTTGCAAAGACGCGGGATTTACCGGCGTGCAAGTCCACGGTGCACATGGCTATCTGATCTCACAATTCCTCAGCCCGCGAGTTAACCTTCGAACCGATGAATATGGCGGAAGTCTGGAAAATCGTGCGCGTTTCCTGCTTGAGGCCGTTTCCGCAGTTCGCATTGCTGTCGGAGCAGATTTCCCGATCTCTGTTAAATTGAACAGCGCCGACTTCCAGAAGGGTGGTTTCGCGTTTGAAGACAGCATAGCTGTGGTGAAATGGCTTGAGGCCGCCTCTGTCGACCTGATCGAAATTTCAGGCGGCACCTATGAACAACCCAAATTGATGGGCGTTGAGGGAATGGAGGAAGAAGAGGTTCAGAATGTCGCCCCTTCGACTGCCGCTCGCGAGGCCTACTTTGTTGACTTTGCCAAGGCTATGCAGGCCGAAGTGAACGTCCCGCTGATGGTGACCGGCGGTTTCCGCAGCCGCGCAGCGATGGAGCAAGCGTTGGACATGGGGGCCGCCGATGTGATCGGATTGGGCCGCCCGATGTGCCTGAAAACGGATGCTCCACAACAGTTGATGGACGGGCTAGACGCCCTTCCGCGCTATGAGGACAATCTTGATTTGATCCCAAGCTGGCTTGGCTTTCTGAAACGCCTGCAAATGATGAAGGCGCTCAACGGCTTTGCGGGCATTTACTGGTTTTACGAACAGCTTTGGATGCTTGGCCATGAAGGGCGCGTGGATGAAAGCTATCCAGTGTTCAAAGCCTTCCGCGCTGTCGAAGCCCGCAACAAAGCGATTATGAAAGCGCGTCGCTAGCCCTGACTAACCACGCCCGCGATAGCTGGCTACGCCTTGATCAGGCACCCAAAGATCGGCGGGCGGAGCGCCTGTTTGCCAGAACACGTCAATCGGAATGCCGCCACGCGGATACCAATATCCGCCGATGCGAAGCCAGTGCGGCTTCATTTCCTCAGCGAGCCTCTGACCAATCCCAACCGTCACGTCTTCATGGAAACCATTGTGATTGCGGAAGCTGCCAAGAAACAGCTTGAGGCTTTTCGACTCAACTATCGTCTCGTTCGGTGCGTAGTCGATGACCAGATGCGCAAAATCGGGCTGGTCGGTGACCGGACAAAGCGAGGTAAATTCGGGCGCCGAAAAGCGGACCAGATACATTGATCCTTTGCGCGGATTGGGCACGTAATCGAGTTGCGCCTCTTCCGGTGATCGGGGAAGCGGCGTGTCTTTGCCGAGAAATGCTGGCTTGGGGTCGTTTTCGGGTGTGCTTTCCATGCCGCGCTGTTGCCGCGAAAGTGCAGGATACGCAAGCGGGGAACTGGACTGTCGCGCAGCAATATCTATGTCGGGCTCCGGCCAGACCCCGTAGGCCGACCGTTAATGTAGCCGATTGTACAAGACCCGCACCATGCGCGCTCCGACACGTTCACCTTTGTTTTCCAGAGCACCACTTTTGTGGTCAGCTGCGCTAGCCCTTGCTACGTCAACGGCATTGGCGACGACGCTTTCCGCTCAGGAAAGCCCACCCGAGTTCTCTCTGCCCGATCCCACTCCGACGGCGACGCCAACGGGAGCGCCGCAGGGTCCAGTGGATGTGCGCAGCGGTGTGCCAATTGGGCCCCGGCGTATCCAGCCGCCAGTGGCAACTCCTACGGAGGCAGCACCCCCGACTCCTTCGCCGACCGAAACAGCTCCATCGCCGGACGCAGCAACATCAACTCCAGAAGTTGCAACAGAGAATACAGCTCCGGCCGAGCGGACCGCATCTGATCCTACTATCCGAACGCAGGCTCAAACACGAACGCCGCCGACGGTGGTGAGTTCGCCTTCCCCCCAAATACAAACCGATCAAACCGCCAGCCCAGACCCTGCCGAAGACGCGCAGCCAGGCTTCGATGACAATAGCCTTTCTCCAAGTGAGCGGATTGATCCCGCTGGTCCGGCTGCTGCTGCCGCGAGCAGCACAAATCAGAGCACAATCGGTACAGGCGGCTGGTTCGGGTCGCCGCAAATGTTTGGCGCGCTAGCGGCTCTTATAGCGCTCTTGGGAGGGATCGGCTGGTGGTTCTGGCCCCGTAACCGTGGTGATGTCGGCTCTCCAGAATTGCTCGCAGCGCCTAAACTTGCCGCTTACGTCCGCAAACCAAGTGCCCCGATCGAGCCAGCTCCGACGCCTACGGCACCGATACCACCTGCTGCTGGAATAGCGCCGAAAATGGCGCTTGAGCTGAACATCGCGAGTGCTTCACGCAGTATGATGATGTTCACAGTCGAATACCGGCTCAATATCGCAAACCGCGCTGATCAGGCGCTGCGCGATCTATCAATCAGTGCGCGTTTGGTATGCGCGAAACGCTCGGCGAGCATGCCCGCCTCCATTGACGACAAACCCGCGCAGGAAATCGAACGCATCGGCCCCAACCAAAGTCGCACGGTAAGCGGCACATTGCAGATGCCGCTGAGTGAGATCAGCCCGTTACGGCAAGGCGCAAAGCCATTGTTCATCCCGCTGATCGAAATGAGCGTAAAAGCAGCTGACCAAGACACCAAGGCTCACAAATTTGTGCTCGGCCTACCAAGTGCGGCCAGTTCAACGCGTCTTCATCCCATCCCGCTCGATACGCCTCCGGGCGGAGTGCGGGGTTTGCGCGCAAACGAGATCAAGGACGCGGCTGTAAAACAGACCGCCTAAGCGAAACCTCCCTTGGCGCGGAGTTCAGGCCGCGCTACTCCGCTTGGCATGAGCGAACACATCAACAGCCTCGTCTCGACCGAATGGCTCGCCGCAAACCTCGACGCACCTGATCTGATTATCCTTGATGCGTCGCGGCATCTGCCCGCAGCCAACCGCGATCCGATTGCAGAATTTGAAGCCGACCATATCCCCGGCTCCCGATTTCTTGATCTCGCCAATCTGACAGACACCGCTTCACCCGTCCCACAGGCGCTGCCAAATGCCGCTCAATTGGCTCAGCAGCTCGCGCGCCTTGGCGTGCAAATGGACCACAGGATTGTCCTCTACGATGACAGTGCGGTCAAAACTGCGGCACGCGCATGGTTCATGTTGATCGCCCATGGGATCGAAAACGTGGCGATACTTGATGGAGGCCTAGCGAAATGGCGCGGCGAAGGGCGTGCTTTAGAAACCGGTCAAGCAGAGTTTGCAGCCGCTGCTGTCGGTACGCTCGCAGAAGCCCAGGGTCTCCGCTTCAAAGCGGACATTTTGGCCAATCTTGAAAGCAAGGAAGAACAGGTTCTTGATGCACGCGCCGCAGACCGTGTGTTTGGCAATGGTATTGATCCCGTTCATGGCGGCGAAAATGGGCGCATACCCGGCTCATGCAATCTGCCCTTCGGCCAAGCCTTCAATGGAGACGGAACCTACAAATCAGCTGATGATCTTCGCACGGCATTTGAGGGGGCAGGCATCGATCTATCAAAGCCAATCGTTACATCGTGCGGAAGCGGAGTGACGGCGAGCGTTCTCCTCTTCGCACTGCACCTCATCGGTAAATACGACATAGCCTTGTACGATGGCAGCTGGGCCGAATGGTCAGCCGATCCGGCAACACCGAAACAACAGGGTCCGCAATGAGCGGTAAGGACCCGAAAGATATGCGCCCTGCAACGCGCGTCACCAATGCCGGGAGACGCGAGGAATGGACCGGGCCTGTGGTCAACACACCCGTCTGGCGGGCCTCAACCCATCTCTATAAGAAAGAATCCGACCGAAAAGCGGCAAACAAAACCAATGCCGACGGCGGGTTCTTTTATGGCCGCCGGGGCGCGCCGACGCAGTGGTCTCTCGCCGAGGCTCTGACGCAGATTGAGCCCGGCGCACACGGCACAGTGCTCTATCCAAGCGGGGTTGCGGCAATTGCTGGCTCCCTGCTCGCGGTTCTGAAACCGGGTGACCGCTTATTGATGAGCGACAACGCCTATGATCCCTCACGAAGTATGGCGACCGGGTTGCTGAAACGCCTTGGCATTGCTCACACCTTCTTCGATCCGCTTGACCTCGATACCTATCGACACTTGTTCGATGAGCCGGTTAAAGCCGTGTGGCTGGAAAGCCCCGGTAGTCTGACCATGGAAGTCAGCGACGTGCCTGCTCTGGCCGCGATTGCACGAGAAAACGGCGCGGTCAGTTTGATCGATAATACGTGGGCAAGTTCGCTCGGTTTCGCCGCGCTGGATCATGGCTGCGATATCGCGATGATGAGCCTTTCCAAACATGTGGGCGGGCATTCGGACTTGATGATGGGCAGTGTCAGCGCCGGAGAGCGGTGGTATCGCGCCTTGCGCCGCACGTCCCAGGAACTCGGTCAGGTCGTTTCGCCCGATGATGCGGCGCTTGCCGCGCGCGGGCTCCGCACGATGGCAATCCGGCTCGAAAAATCGACCACCAGCGCCATCCGCGTCGCCGAATGGCTCTGCGATCAGCCGCAAGTAGCGCAGGTGATGTGCCCGATGCTGACGAACGATCCAGGGAATCCACTATGGAAGCGCGACTTTACTGGCGGTTGCGGCCTCTTCAGCTTTGTTCTGGCTTCAAGCGATCCTGACGCTAGCGGGAAACTGGCCGATGCGCTGGAGCTGTTCGGTATTGGATACAGCTGGGGTGGGTTTGAAAGCCTCGCACTTCCGATTTTTCCGCTTGATCACCGCGCCGCCATGGCGTCACCGACAAAGCCCGCGAGCGATACTGGCGTTAAACCTGCCATTCGCCTATCCATCGGCCTCGAAGACACAGATGACCTGATTGCCGACCTCGCACAGGCGCTTGAAAAATTGGATGATTGATGACCGCTTCTGCCTCGTTGCCCGCTGATGTGACCGAGACGACCGACCCTTCTGCCGAAGGCGAAACTGGCGCGGAGGGAACTCCTGCGGAGGAAACAGCGGCAACGCCCGAACCGGAGCCGACACCGGAAGAGCCGGTCGAGGCAATCGAGGCCTCCCAGAACATCGTAGAAGGTGTAGGCGAGAAGAGCGAAACGGCAGGCGCTGTGCTGCAGTCGTTTCAGGATTTTGCTTTCGAAATTGGCAATATGCGGATTTCGCTGCTCGATGTGCTGCTCGTTATCGGGGTTATCCTGTTCGTTATCACCCTCGCCTGGGTGGCGACGCGCCTCAGCCGCGGCTTGATCAGGAAAATTACGCGGTTTGACAGCACGCAGAAACTGCTCGCTGAAAAGCTGAGCACGGTTGCGATCTGGGCGCTCGCGTTCCTGATCGGGATCGACATGCTCGGTATCGATCTGACCGCGCTGGCCTTTTTCGGCGGTGCGTTTGGTCTGGCCATTGGTTTTGGTTTGCAGAAAACCTTCGGCAACCTGATTTCAGGCATCCTGCTGTTGCTCGACAAGTCGATCAAGCCAGGCGATGTTATCTCTGTAACCGATCAGGCGGGTAACGAAGCGATCGGGCAAATCCGTAAGATCGGCATCCGCGCCATTTCCGTTATTACTCGCGATCAGACCGAGCATTTGATCCCGAACGAAAATCTGATGATCAATCAGGTGGTCAACTGGTCCTATTCCTCGCGTGATGTCCGGGTAAAAACCCCAGTCGGTGTGTCTTATGGCAGTGACCTCCATCTTGTCACGAAGCTGCTTTATCAAGCCGTAGACGACACGCCGCGCGTTCTTGAGCGGCCAAAGCCCCGCGTAAATCTTATGGGCTTTGGGGATTCGTCCGTCGATTTCGATTTGCGTTTCTGGATACAGGACCCCGAGGAAGGCCTCGCGAATATCCGCTCCGACGTATATATGCGGATTTGGGAGCTGTTTAAGGAAAACAATATCGAAATCCCGTTCCCGCAGCGCGATTTGAACCTTCGCTCAAGCGATCAGATCGATCGTTTGATTGAAGCCATGTCCGCTCAAACCAGCGCGAAGAAATAGACCGCAAAAGCTTTCCTTAGCACGCGCAAACCCATTCTCACTGGCGAATGGGCGATGGGTCGATCATCTCGGCCCCATGGAAAACACCGGAACAATATTTCTCGTTGGCGCAGGGCCGGGTGATCCCGACCTTTTGACGCTACGAGCCGCTCGATTGATCGAGCAAGCCGAGACGATCGTCCATGATGGTCTCGTCAGCCGCGAGATACTCGCGATGGCTCGCCCAACCGCTCGCCTAATCTCTGTCGCAAAGCAGCGCTCGAAGCACACGCTGCCACAGGAAGAGATTAACGCCCTGTTGGTTCGAGAAGCTCTCGCCGGACGCGATGTTGTGCGCCTCAAGGGCGGCGACCCGCTGATCTTCGGTCGCGGCGGTGAAGAGGCAGAAGATGCCAAAGCCGCCGGTGTTAACGTGGAGATTGTGCCAGGCATTTCCGCAGCCAACGGCGCGGCAGCGGCGACCCAGATTGCTCTCACCCATCGCGACGCTTCCAGCATCGTCAGCTTTGTCGCGGGCCAATGCAAAGGTCTCTCGGATCAGAACTGGTCTGGCCTCGCCGGTGCTGGCCGGACGCTGGTGATCTATATGGGCGTCAAAACCGCACCGCAGATTGCCGAGAAGCTGATGGCAGACGGCCTTGCGCCGGACATGCCACTAGCCGTGATCGAAAACGCTGCGCGTAGCGATATGCGGGTGGTTCGCGGGATGCTGGCCGGTCTGCCCGATCTCGTCACAAACGAAAAAATCAAAAGCCCCGCTCTGATCGTGATCGGTGAAGTCACCGCTCGCGACAATGTTGCGCTTACTCAAACAGCTTTGGAGGCAGCCCGGTGAAAATCCTGACTGGAAACGATCTTAAATCCGGCGCCGTCATCTGGTGGGATGGCGAAAACTGGTCAATCTATGTCGATTGCGCTGCCGATGTCGGTGAGCAGGGACAAGAGATCCTCGCGCGTGAAGAAGCTCTTCGCCGCGTCAACGTGCCCTACATCATCGAAGCGGAACGCACCGAAGCCGGCGTGCGCCCTGCCCATATCAAAGACCGTGTGCGCGCGGTTGGCCCCACCGTTCGGCCTGATCTCACGCTCAACCCCCAAAACCCCGAAGCTCTCGACTGGGTAATCTGACATGTACAAATATGACAATTACGATCAGCAAATGGTCGATGCCCGCGTTGAAGAATTCCGCGATCAGGCACGTCGTCGCCTCGAAGGCAAACTGACCGAAGACCAGTTTAAGCCGCTGCGGTTGATGAATGGCCTGTACCTGCAACTCCACGCATACATGCTGCGCGTCGCCATTCCCTATGGCACGCTGAACAGCGAGCAGATGACGGCGCTCGCCAATATCGCGGACAAATATGATCGCGGCTATGGCCACTTCACCACGCGTCAGAACCTGCAATATAACTGGATCAAACTGGAGGATGCGGCGGACATCCTCGCCGATCTGGCCAAAGTCGAAATGCACGCGATCCAGACCAGCGGAAACTGCATTCGCAACATTTCGTCCGATCACTTTGCTGGCGCATCACATGACGAGCTTGTCGATCCGCGCCCTTACGCAGAGCTGATGCGGCAATGGTCGAGCTTCCATCCGGAATTCACTTATCTGCCGCGCAAGTTCAAAATCTGCGTGATTGCATCGGAAAAAGACCGTGCTGCGATGCGCCTGCACGATATCGGCATCCAAATTGTCGAGAAAGACGGCGAAGTGGGCGCACGCTTCTTTGTCGGTGGCGGTATGGGTCGCACCCCGATGATTGCCCCGATGATCCGCGACTTTGTGCCGCTGGATCAACTGATCACCTATGCCGAGGCGTGCCTGCGCGTATACAACCGCTACGGACGGCGCGATAACAAGTACAAGGCGCGCATCAAGATCCTAGTCCATGAGCTAGGCAAGGACGAATATACGCGTCAGGTCGAGGAAGAATTCGCGCACATGCTTGAACAGGGCGTTGAGCCTCCGCGCGAGGAACTCGAGCGTATCAAGCCGTTCTTTGCCGATCCCGCCTTTGAGGATGGTCCCAAAACAGTGGATCGCTCTGATCCCGATTTTGCTTTGTGGGTGGATCGCAACACGCACCGACACAAACACGACAGCTATGCCAGTGCAGTTATATCGCTCAAACCTGTTGCAGGCATTCCCGGAGATGCAACCGGCGATCAGATGCGCGTGATGGCGAAGCTGGCCAAGCAGTACAGTTTTGACGAGCTGCGCATCATGCACACGCAAAACGTCGTCCTGCCGCATGTGAAGATCGCCGATCTTCATGCGCTTTGGACGCAGCTCGACGCAGCTGATCTTGGCGCTCCGAATATGGACACGATCGAAGACATGATCGCGTGCCCCGGCCTCGATTACTGCGCGCTGGCCAATGCCCGCTCTATTCCTCTTGCGCAGCGCATTTCGGAAAAATTCGATGCGTCTGGCAAGACCGAGAAATTGGGCGAATTGAAGCTCAAAATCTCGGGCTGCATTAACGCCTGCGGACACCACCATGCCGGTCATATCGGCATCTTGGGCGTCGATAAGAAGGGCAAGGAAAACTACCAGCTTTCCCTTGGCGGAAGCGAGGCGGAGGATGTTTCACTCGCGAAGATCACTGGCCCCGGCTTTGACGAAGACGGCGTGATCGAAGCGGTTGAGAAAGTGACCGATGTCTATCTCGATCAGCGCGAGGGAGAGGAACGGTTCCTGGACACCTACCGACGCATCGGAATGGCCCCGTTCAAGGAGGCGCTTTATGACTGATCGTGACGATCTTGGGACATCCCCAGACGAAGTGCAGTTCCGTTTCCGCGATGATGAGGTCGCCGATCACGGCACTGTCACGGTCGATGCCTGCTGCGACCAGACCAACGCAACTGCTGTGCGTATTGAACCAGGCGACGATGCGCGTGCGCTCTTGCCGTTTCTTGATAGGCTTGCGCTCGTCGAAGTGAACTTCCCTAGCTTTGCTGACGGGCGAGGCTATTCCTCTGCGCGCATCCTGCGCGAGGCCGGATATACAGGCGAGTTGCGCGCGGTCGGAGATGTGTTGATCGATCAACTCAGCCATATGCGCCGCTGCGGCTTTGATGCTTTTGCACCCGATACACCGCTGGATGAAGACGATGCGCAGCGTGCCTTCGCAACGTGGGATAATGTGTACCAGACCACGATCGATGGCCGCAAAACCATTCAGGAATTGCGTCATGAATGAAGTCCGCAAAATTGACCGCATCGATACTGCCCCGCGTTTTACAGAGCACGATGCCGTGCGGCTCAACCGGATGTTTCGCGGCTCCTCGACACAGGAAATGCTCGATGCCGTGATCAAAAGCAGCCTTGCCGGCGATGTGACGACCGTATCCAGCTTTGGCGCGGAAAGTGTCGTCCTGCTCCATCTGATCGCGCAGGTCGATCCATCGGTACCCGTCCTGTTCCTCGACACCGGAAAGCACTTTGCTGCCACGATCAAATACCGCGATGAAGTGGTGGAGCGGCTTGGCCTGACCAATCTCGTGGTGCTGACACCGGACGAGGCCAACCTTTCGGCCAAAGACGAGACCGGTTTGCGCTGGTCCTATGATCCGGATGGCTGCTGCGAAATCAGAAAGGTCATTCCGCTCGCAAGGGCACTCGCCGATTACGATGCGAGCTTTACGGGCCGCAAGGCGTTCCAATCTTCGACACGCGCAAATTTGCCGCGTTTCGAAGTGGACACTTCAGACGCGCAGGGCAGGCTCAAGATCAATCCGCTGATCGATTGGACTGCGGAAGACATTAACGCCTATTTGGAAGAGCACGATCTACCGCGTCACCCGCTTGTGGCCGAAGGTTTCCCGTCGATTGGATGCGAGCCATGCACACACAAGGTGGCAGATGGCGACGACCCACGCTCGGGCCGCTGGAAAGGCTGGGACAAGGTCGAATGCGGCATCCACCAGCCGGGCGAGGAACCGTTCCTTTGATCCGTTAGAGCTGAGTTCAGATCGCTCATGGTTTAGCTACTCCCCATGTTGATCTCACTGATGCTCGCCGCTGCTCAGCCTGCTTTACCTGAACCAACGGATGTGCCTTCGGACGCGCCCGATTGCTCTTACGATCTCGACGCAATGCTCAAGCTTGATCGAAATGACTTCGATCAAAAAATGAACAGCGGTTGGCGGAGAATCGGCGAATCTGGAGGCTGCGAGGCCGCTGCCGCCGAGCTTATCCGGGAATGGCGCCATGCAAAGCGCGACCATGCCTCCATCCTGTATTGGCATGAGGGACAGATGCGCGCCTCGGCTGGCCAAACCGATGAGGCCATCGCGTTGTTTAAATTGACCTATAAAGCCGCGGAAGATGATGCTGATTTCGGCTGGAACCACTACGTCGCTGGCACAATTGCCTTTCTGCAGAGAGATCGTGAGCGCCTCGACAATGCGATCAAGAACCTGAAATTGGTCCCAAAGCCCGAGAGTGCCAGCTTCAAAAAACCGGATGGATCAATCGTGCAGATGAGATGGCCACCGAACCTGAATGTACTCGAAGGCTTCGCAAAGTGTTGGGAAGAGTCATACGAAAACGTTTATGGTAACCGAGACTGTTCTACCTCGCCTAGTCTAGAAAACTAAAGCCAGCCTTCTTCTTTATACCAGTCAGCGGTCATCTTGAGCCCATCGGCTCCCGACCATACCGCTTGCCACACTGATAGCGGCGGCGCTTTCTTCATGTCGCACACCCAATCGGGGTGCAGCATATAGCCAACCCGGTCTGGCGTCAGCTTTGCCTTTGATCCGCGTAGCAACCCGTCAGCTTTCGCTGCAAACCGCATGACCGCTGGCGGCAAGGGCAGAGCTTTTGCGTGGTCATTGCCCATCGCCTCACCAATCATTTTGGCGAGCTCAGAATGCTCATAGCCAAAGCCATTGTCATCCCATGGCTCATAGGTCTGGCCCTTTGTGATCGGGTTTGCGGGAACAAGCGCGATGAGCAACCGCGCAAGATCCTCTACATGGATAATCGATGTACGCCCCTTCGCTGGAACCGGAACGATCCCGTACTTTGCAGTTCGGAACAGCTCGAACATATCGACATCGCGCGGGCCATAAACGGCAGGTGGCCGCACTATGGTCCAATCGAGACCGCTCGCCTTCACCAGCTCTTCAGCACGCGCTTTTGACCCGCCATAGGCAGACAGGTTTGGTTCGCGCGCAGACAGTGACGACACGAAAACAAAACGATTTACACCGGCCGCTTTCGCAGCTGCGATCATATTTGCCGTACCGGTAACATTGGCCGCTTCAAACCGGTCTGGATTGGGCGTGTTGGTGAGACCCGCAATGTGAACCACCGCGTCTGACCCGCCGACTAGTTCAGTCAAAGCGGCTGTGTCATCCAACGTACCGCGCACCCACTCAACGCGGCTCTGCGCCGGTTGCACACGCCTTGTCAGCGCACGGACAGAATACGCGCGGTGCAGCGCCACTTCGAGAGTTGCACTGCCGACGAAGCCGGTCGCTCCGGTGATTGCAATTGTGCTCATGCCTATCCGCTTACCATATGATCACGATGGACGACTGCAGCGCGCGGAGCATACCCCAGCTTCGCCTCTTGGTCGTCCTGTTTAAGGCCAATAATCGCGCGGCATTCATCGGAACTGTACTCGACCAGCCCTTGCCCCAATCGCTGCCCCTTCGGGCCATGCAGACTGACCAATGCGCCGCGCTGAAACTCTCCTTCGATCTCGATCAGACCTGCAGCAAGCAAGCTCGCACCGCCTTCGAGAGCCTCGACGCAGCCAGCATCTACTGTCAGCACACCTTCGGGTGCCAACCGGCCGCCAAGCCAGCTCTTGCGCGCACTATCCGCGCGAACAGGTATAAATACCGTCCCAAGCCCGTTTTTCATGGAACTTGCAATCGGGTGACTATCCGTACCGTTGATTATCGCGAGCGTTATTCCGGCTCGCTCAGCAATCCGTGCAGCTTGAAGTTTGGCGCGCATACCGCCCGAGCCCAAACCAGAGGACGATCCGGCTCCGGCCATGGCGATAACTTCAGGAGTTACGCCTTCGACGCGCTCAATCAGCTTTGCGCGGTCTTCTTCAGGAGGGCGGTCATACAGGCCGTCAACATCAGACAGCAGCATCACTGCATCAGCACCAGCAGCCTGCGCCACCCGCGCTGCCAAACGATCATTGTCGCCAAAACGGATTTCTTCGGTCGCAACGCTGTCATTCTCGTTGACCACGGGCACAGCGCCCGCTTCAAGCAAGCGTTCTAAGGTAGCGGCTGCGTTGAGATAGCGGCGGCGGTCTTCCAGATCGTCCAATGTCACAAGCATTTGCGCCGCAGTCAGGTCATGCTTGCCCAGCGCACCTGCCCAGAGCTGCGCCAAGGCAACTTGCCCGACGGAAGCTGCCGCCTGTGCATCTGCAAGGCTGGCTCTGCCGCCCTTCGGCAAGTCAAGACGCGCGGCACCAAGTGCGATCGCGCCCGAGCTTACGATGATGATTTCGGCTCCGTTTGCGCGCAGTGCCACAATATCTTGAACAAGAGCATCGAGCCACTCGCTGGCAGGCTCGCCCGATCGCACCAAAAGCGCGCTGCCGATCTTGATGACAATCCTGCGCGCCGTAGCGAGGTCTGAAATCGTGCCTATCGCCATAGAGTTAGATCGGGGACCATTCCCCGCCCGCCTCGTCTTCATCCTCGACTTCGACGGTGTTCGTCTCTGTCGATGTTCGGTCGGGGAGGTACCCGAGAACCGCATCCATCAGTTCGGAGATTCCCTCACCAGTAGCGCCTGAAATCGAGAAAACCTTGTCCGCGCCAGCGTCCATCAGCTCTTTGGCAAAGGCATCGCCGAGTTCAGCATCAGCGAGATCAAGCTTGTTCAGCGCAATCAATTGCGGCTTGTCTTCCAACCCAGAACCGTAAGCGGCCAGTTCGTCCTGAACGATCTTCATCGCTTCAGCGGGATCATCCCCTGCAATATCGACGAGGTGAATGAGCACACGGCAGCGCTCGATATGACCGAGGAACCGGTCACCAATCCCTGCACCATCCGCAGCGCCTTCGATCAGACCGGGAATATCAGCGAGCACAAATTCGCGCCCCTTATGCGAGACGACACCTAGTTTCGGGACCAGTGTCGTAAAGGCATAATGACCGACCTTCGCCTGAGCATTTGAAACGGCATTGATGAACGTCGATTTACCCGCATTGGGCAGGCCAAGCAGGCCCACATCGGCCAGCAATTTCAAGCGTAGCCAAACCCACATCTCCTCACTCGGAGTGCCCGGCTGATGCTGACGCGGGGCGCGATTGGTTGAGCTTTTGTAAGACGCATTGCCGCGCCCGCCCATGCCGCCTTCAAGGAAAACGATGCGCTGACCGATCTCAGTAAAGTCGGCGAGAACCTCTTCTTTGTCTTCGGAGAGAACCTGAGTGCCCACCGGGACCTTGATCACCAGATCAGGCGCAGCCGCACCAGTGCGATCCTTGCCCTGCCCGTGATTGCCGCGCTTGGCTTTGAAATGCTGTGCGTAGCGAAAGTCGATCAGCGTGTTCAGGCCCTGAACCGCCTCGAACACGATATCGCCGCCTTTGCCGCCATTGCCGCCGTCAGGACCGCCATATTCGACATACTTCTCGCGCCGGAAACTGACCGCTCCTGGCCCTCCGGCACCGGATTTGAGATAGATTTTGGCTTGATCGAGGAAATGCATGGGACGCACCTATGCATTTCCTCGATGAATTGCGAGAAGATTAGAACTTAGCGCGGATTCCGACGGTCGCTGTGCGGCCCGGCGAGACGAAGCTGAACACTTGCTCATATGTCTGATCAAGCAGATTTTCGACCCGTCCGAACAGGCTCACACCCTCGGTGAGGCGTACTTCGCCAGAGAAATTGACGAGCGTAAAATCTTCCAGTGTTTCGCGAACAGGGATGAAGCTTGGGTCGGTGAAAGCAAGATCTTCGGTCTCGGCATTGTGGCGTATAACCAGCGTGGCTGAAGCTCCGTCGTCCGGAGCGGTCCAATTGAGCGATGCACTTGCGATGTGATCAGGGCGACGGACTTCTTCAATTCCGTCTTCCTTTGCATCGAGGTAGCTATAGGCCGCATCGAACGAGAACCCATTGCCGAGCTCTGCCCTCGCGGACACTTCAACGCCGCGGCGAATGCTGTCCGTCTGCCGATTGGCAGGCGTGGCGATGAAAGTGGGCGCTGGAAAGGTCGTGAAAATCTCATTTTCGAGAGTGCTGTCAAAATAGGTTAGCGAAACGCTCGCCTTCCCGTCTGCAAAGCTCTGGTCGATGCCCACTTCCCAGCCGGTCGATTTTTCAGGCTGTAGATCCTCGTTGCCGATAAATTGCCCGTCGAAGAATCCAAACAGCTCGAAAAACCCGGGATTCTTGATGCCTGATCCTGCGCTGGTCCGCACGCGGGTAGTGTCCGTGATGTTGTAGCCAGCTCCGATGCGGAAAGTGGTTTCGTCCGCAAAACGATCATTGATATCGTGACGAACCGCCGCTGAGAAATCGACGTCTCTGCCGGCGAATCGGTATTCGCCGACCAAACCAACATTCTCGATTTCGCGCCGCCCAGCAAACGCCGTTCCGAAGGGGTCATTGTTGCGGAACTGTTCCCGCTCCCAGTCGGTCGCGAGTGTGATGAAATGATTTTGGTTTCCGGCACCGAACTGGGCCGCGCTGACATAGGATGCCTTCAGGCGATCTCCTTCGCTTCCGCCGCTTCGGCCAAAAGCTCCAAACGTGTCGCGATTGATATCGGCGAGTTGCGCCGAAATGTCATGCGTCCATGCTTCGTCAAAAGTCGTAAGGTTCAGCCCGGCAAGCGCATAGATCGCTTCGTTCTCAAACCGCGTCTCTGGTGTGTCGATAATGAGGCCGAAAGTCGGGCTGGTCGTGTCAAAATCCGAATTGTTGAAGTCGCCGTCGGTTCGGATAAACCGTGCCGCCACACGGGCTTCCAGTGCGCCTGCAAGGCGTACCGATCCTTTGCCTGATACAGTGTAGCTGTCGCGGCCAAGATTGCGCGTACCGCCGCGAGCGTTTGGCTCACCATCTGTGCTAACAACAGTCGCATTGATCGCAAGGTCAGCGTCATAATTGCCGATCCCAAACTGTGCTGAACCGTTGATCGTATTGTTAGTACCGGCTTCAATGCGCACACCAAAGCCATTCACTTGCGCGCCGCGTGCGCTTTCATAAGCGACGATGCCACCGATAGCGTCCGCGCCATAAAGCGCAGACTGCGGGCCGCGCAGCACCTCCACTTTGCTGCCGATTTCGGTCTGCAATGTGCCAATGTCGAACTCACCGGCAAAGGGATCGGAAACCTCGATCCCGTCCACCAGCACGAGCACATGGTTCGCCTCCGAACCGCGGAGCCGGATCTGGGTCTGGCCTGCGACGCTGCTGACCGCGACGCCCGGTACATCGCGCAGCACATCGGCAATATCGCGCGTTTGCCTATTGGCAATGTCCTCGCGCTCAATGATCGTGGCTGAACCGGTGTAGTCTTCTATGTAGCCTGGGCTGTCATCCCGATTTGCACTGACTAGAATGCCTTCGATCCGAATGTTCGTTTGCAACGTGATACTTCGATCATCTTCGGCTTCGTCGTAATCAGCCCGAACGTCTTGTGCCAAAGCGGGCGTAGCCAAACACAGCGCTGCAACCGCAGCACCGCACAAATATTTCGTATTCATTCTCGGATTCCTTCCGAATGAGCAACACAAATGACCGCACGAAAATGCCCGCACGGCCAGCTATTCGTCGCTCGAAACGAAAGTCTTTTTCGCGCCTCTCCAATCCCTGAGAGGGGCAACAAGCGACACGCTCCGGTCGGTCTCCTGGCTCACGGATCAGCGCGCTTGTTTCTCACCTTCCCAAGGTTTCCCTCAGTGGCTGCGTCTCTTGCGAGATCACGCGAAACAATCGCTCACCGCTTACAGTTGCAGGGACAGCTGCGGAATCTAACCGCATTCCCGTTACCGAAGTGATTGCGCGGCGTTACCCGCGAAGGCGCTTTATCGCAAGCCGCGCGGTGCAGGCGCCGGGGTCTGATCCTCGGTGCTGTCACCCTCCGTCTGGATAGGTTCAACAACGGGCTGAGAAACGAAGCCGTCCTGAACAGGCACGACCGGCACTTCTGCACCCGTTTGGCTGTCGACCACAGTCCCTCCCACAGCGGTAGGAGATGCCAGAGTGGTTACGGGATCCGCCCCGGCAGTCGGGACAACAACCCCGTTGGCACGAGCATTTTGGACGGCCACCCAACCAGGCTGCGAGGGGCCATATTTTGCACCATATTTGGCATCCCAGCTCGCCGACAGATTCTGATATTCAGCATACTGGTCGAAGAACGTCAGGAATGGTTGCTGGAGTAGAGGGAAGTTCTCCATCGCAAAGGCAATCGGATCGGTCGGCGGCGTCGTCAGTGCCCTATTTGAGATATCGAGCGCAGACGCACAAAAACCGCGACGTGCCGGCGGCAAAGCAAAGTAATTGTAGACGCTGGTCATCTTGCCTTCGCGGGCAATGATTCCTGCCCGGCGTGCCCCCATTTCGCTGCGATACTTGCGATCGATACGATCATTGACCCGTTTGAGGGCGCGCGCATGGTCTTTGATGTAAACACTGTAAGCATCGAGGATCGGTTGGAACCGTGCAGCGGTGCAATTGAGAGCAGCAACGTTCCATGCCGAACGGAAGTGCCACACTTTTTCATCATCGCTGATCCCCGAATTGACCGTCATTCGGCCACCGAGCGAACTCTTGGCTGGAATCTTCATCACATAGGACGCGCCGCCTGGCGGCAATGGTCGAAGCGGAATGATCTCAGCTGCTGGCGGCGGCGGCGGCGGAGGCGGTGGAGGCGGCGGTGGAGGCGGCGGAGTTGTACACGCGGCAAGCATGCCGATGGCAACCGCTACGCTGGTAATTTTCAGTCCGGCGGGCTTTCGATTGCCTGCATCCGCTTTTTTCATATTCGCTCTCTCTCAGTGACCAGCTGGCATCATGCCTGAAACCGCCTTGCTCGCAAATGAAGTGCAAAGCGATAGTCACCTGAGATAGCAAAGCAAATGCCCGAAACCTAATGAAAGGCTCCGGGCATCGCAGATTTCACCAGTTTGATCCGAATTCAATCATCCGGACCGTATCGGAAGCGCGATTATTCGCGGCTGCCGAGGAACTGAAGCAGGAACATGAACATGTTCACAAAGTCGAGATACAGGCTGGTTGCGCCCATAATCACGGCTTTGCCCGCAAAGTCAGTGCCGCGCACATACTGATACTCGTTCTTCAGACGCTGCGTATCGTAAGCAGTGAGGCCCGCAAAGATCAGCACGCCGATACCGCTAATGACGAAAGCCATGGTTTCGGAACCGAGGAAAATATTGATGACCATGGCGATGATCAGACCGATCACGCCCATGATCAGGAAGCTGCCCCAGCCCGAAATGTCCTTCTTCGTAGTGTAGCCCCACAGCGAGAGACCGGCGAAGGCGCCAGCCGTTGCAAAGAACGTAACGGCGATTGATTCAGCCGTGTAGACGAGGAAAATCGTCGAGAGCGATAGACCCATGACAGTCGCAAACGCCCAGAATACGATTTGGAGTGTCGCTTGGCTCATCTTGTGAAGGCCGAAGCTCATGGCTAGAATGAACGCTAGCGGAGCGAGCTTTACTGCCCAGAAAAGCAGGCCGCCATTGATGGCGAGCGAGTACGCAGGTGATTCAGCACCGCCCCATGAGAACATAAGTGCTACGATACCGGTCCATAGAACGCCGGAGGCCATGTAATTATAGATCGAGAGCATGTGCTTGCGCAGGCCCTGATCATAGGCAACGCCAGCAACATCGCCGCCAGCGCGCGGCACCGAGCCAAAGCCGGTGCGCTGTGTGTCATTCCAATCAGACATAATGGATCCCTTGTCTCCAAATGCGGCGCGACAATACGCGCCTGTCCCAATCAATATCGGTGTTTTATCGCCCAATTTCAAGCAAAACCGATCCTGAGATGTTGACGGGTGTTAACCGTTTCCAGCGGACAATTCCGCGCCGCGCTCTGCAGTTGCTTTCAGGGTTCTTACCAGCAGTTTGTGCAGAGCCTGATCGGCATCGAGTACATTCATACCTTCGCGTGTCATTCCGCCCGGGCTGGCGACGCGATCTGCCAGGTCGCCGGGAGAAAGCGCTTCGCCCGCAGCCAGCGATGATGCACCATCGACCATGGCTACCGCCAATGCCTCTGCTTGAGCCGCTTCGATTCCGAGCTCGATCGCCGCGCTCGCAAGCGCGTCAATAAATCGATAAACAAATCCCGGTCCTGACCCGGCAAGCGCTGTGACAAGGTCAAACTTATCCTCGTCATCCAGCCAAACGGCTGTCCCGAGCGCATCAAACAGCCCGAACGTGCTGTCACGTCTTTCGGAAACAAGGCCACTTTCAAGAAGAATGATCGGTGATTTATTGATGCGTGAGGCCAAGTTCGGCATCACACGAATATGCGCTTCAGCGTGCGGAAATGCGCTCTTTAACTGCGCAAGTGTAAGCCCGGCGAGCAACGAATATACCTCAACGCCACCACCAGTGAGAGCCTGCAATTCCGGCGCCACATCACCCAGTTGCTGGGGCTTAAACCCGAGCATGACAGCATCGTGGCCTCCGGCGGCAACCGCGTCTGCAATATCTCGATAAACCTTCACGCCATCAGGAGCGGATTTCGGACTCCGATTGAGAATTGCGAATCGCTCAGGTGCCTCGCCAGCAGCTAGCCAACCGGCAAGCATCGCGCCGCTCATATTGCCATAACCGATGATGAGGAGCTGCTTGATACCGGACATTGCGAACGACCCTTGTTTGAAGCGTTGAAGACCTCTTAGTGGCTATGCCTCGCCCGCTGCGTCAACCATTGCCGCTTCCAACGCTGCTTTCGGGGCCTTGTCGCCCCATAAAACGAACTGGAAAGCGGGATAAAACCGGTCGCATTCGTCAATCGCATTTTCGACGAGCGATTGCGCCTGGGTCAAGCTCAACATACCGTCATCGCCCAGCAACACGCCATGACGATAGAGCAGTACGTCGCCGTTCGACCAAATATCAAAATGGCCCAGCCACATTTGCTCATTGATCAGGCTGAGCAGCTCGTATGCGCATTCTTTCTTATCATCCTGAACGCGGATCTCTGGCAGGCAAAGGAATTGCAGTACACTGTCTTGAGCCCGCCAAATGGCTTTGAGTTTGTACTTCGCCCAACTGCCTTGAACTTCGCCCGCCATTTCATCGTCCGAGACTATCTCGAACGACCATCCGCGCGCTTCGAATAGAGCGGCGAGCATTTCGACAGGAGCCGCGTCATCTTGCGCAACGAAATCGTGTTCGCTCGTTCTCATTGGTTGGGTGCCATTTGTAACATCGGCTTGTGGAATGCCTGTCCAGCGCACTGCTTGGCAATGCGCGCATCAATAGCGGCTGGGGAGAACCGATTTCGCTTGTTTAAAGCTTGTGCACAGAAAGGCGGGGATGGTTCAAAAGAACTACTTTAACTCTTTAATTTCAGTACCTTCTGGGCTTGTAAAGCGGAAAGTGTCGACACCCTTCTGCTTTAGCGCACTGATCAGTTCATTTGCCGCTTTGCGAGATGAAACCGGCCCTGCAAGCAACCGATTGGCTTGCCCCCAAGGGGTCACATGCGGCTCAAAACCATCGAGCAAGTCAGGGGCCTTACGGCTAAACCGGCGCCAATCGAATTTCAGCGCAGAGACATCCCGCCCTGTTGCAAGCTGCACCCAGATGCGGCTTGGATGGGCGGGTTTGGCTGGTTCTTCCGCCTTCGGTTCTGGCTTGGTTTCGCGCGGAATCTCAATCGCAGCGAGATCAACGGCCTCACCGCCAGCCTTTGTCGCGGGCAACGCCGCATCACCAAGATCGGCGAAAGCATCGGCGACGCTCGCAGGTTGCGGGGTCGGAATCGCAACCTGTGTTGTTGCAGGACTTGGCGATTCTGCTGGAGCTTGCGCAACATCAGCTAGGTCAAACCCGGGCTCGGGTGCCGGGGCTGCTGCGGCGACCTGAGCTACGGCTTCGGTTCGCTCACCCAAAGGTGCGCCCGATGGCTCTAGCTTGCTATCCGCAGTCCTTGCTATCGCAGAATCGCTGCTCGTTACACCGCTAGTATAGGCGGCAATGCGCGGGTCTTCGCGGCCTATGTCGGCGACCTGCGGAAAGATGCCCAGATTGGCTGCAGCGGCTTGCTGGGCCTTGGTCAGGCGCGGCATGAATTCAAGATATGGGTTGATCCTGCTTGCAAGATCCCGCGGCATCACCGCGTCAACAATCGCCGCAGCGCGTTCCTGCTCCCCCATGATTGCGAGCCCGAATGCACGGGTGCGAAATGACGCGAAATCCCGGCGGTCGAGCATCGGACGCAAAACGTCTTCAAAGCCCGCCTTATTGCCGGAAATAGCATAGCTGATAGCGAGGCGGCGCTTTGCCTCAGTGTCATCGGGCCTGAGCGAAATTGCGCGCTGATGGGCCGGTTGCGCGCTTACCGTATCGCCGACCATATCGAACGCAAGCGCGCGGTCGCTTAACAAATCGCCCGCATCCGCTCCCGCACTTTGCGCAGCCGCATAAAGCGGTAGCGCATCGACCGGTCTACCGGATTTGAGAAACACGCCTGCCATGCCAAGTTTTACCCGGGCATCGTTCGGCGCGATACCGTTGGCTTTGGCATAAAAACCCATTGCCGCGTCCAAATCACCGACCTTTGTGGAAGCTTCGCCAGCCTCCAAAAGCGCGGCTACATTTTCGGGTCGTTTGGCGAGACGCAACAGAGCACGATTAAGCAATTGCGCGTCTTTGGACGGCAGGGCCTGAACCACCTCGCGTGATGTCGAATCCTGCGCATTCGTCGGCAATGCAATGCACACCGAAAGAGATGCGACAGCTAACGATAAGGCACGCGGAGTAATCATCGGAACGCTCGTCATTTCAATGTCAGCTAATCAATTCTGAGAATGCGAATAGCCCCATGGGTCTGAACGCAGGGCGAATAGCCTTGCGTTCACGCCGAGCCGAGAACTTCAAATGCTAAGGCGAACCGAAGAGCAGCCGTCAGCTTCTCTCATTACTGATTGTTTTGCCGACCAAGAAAACGCGGGATGCTGAGCGCTGGTGCATCATCACCATCGCTATCATCATCTTCGCCGTCCTCATTCTCGTCCGAACCAGTCCGCGAAAGGTTCGCCATACGCTCGAACAGCGTGCTTCCACCAGCAGCTCCGCCGCCACCAGCCTGACCTGCATCGGCACCGCCGTCGCTCGCTTCACCGTCAGCGCCGCCGCCCAAGAGACTGCGTCTGCGTCCGCCAAGACGTGCCTCAACCGGCTTGTCTTCTTCTGCCAAACGATCGGCATCAGAAAGGATTTCGTCGTTGCTGTCGCCCGCTGCCAGTTCACCTGTCAGGTCAAGCGTGCCCTCGTCGGCGCCCTCAGCAAAGCCTTCATCATCGGCTTGACCGTACAGGCTATCATCAGCCGGATCGGCCAGTTCTGCGTCGTCAGCTGTCGACAAATCATATGGCTCTTCTTCGACACCGCGAAGGCCAGCGAGTGGATCGACGATGCCATCAACATCGTCGTCTTCCTCTCCCATATCGTCACCAGCCTGCATGCCGCTCAAATCGAACGGCTCGGCTTCGTTGGAGAGTTCGGGTTCTTTTTCCAGCTCTGGTTCTGGTTCTGGCTCCGGTTCGGCTTCGAATTCCGGCACTTCCGGAGCCGTCAGCGTCAGAGGCTCTTGCTCCTCAACCTCCACCGGTGCTGGCTCTTCGGCCACCTCATTATCTTCGGGAAGCTCAAGCACAGGCCGCTTTGGCGCGCGCGAACTGGAAAGCGAAACCGCCGCAGAGCTATCAGCTTGCCCTGCAGCGCCAGGTTCAATTCCCGTAGCGACAACAGAAACTCGGATTTTACCATCAAGGTCAGGATTAAACGCGCTTCCCCAGATGATATTTGCATCTTCATCAACGAGCTCGCGAATATGGTTCGCAGCCTCATCAACTTCGAGAAGCTTCATGTCCTCGCCGCCGATGATCGAGATGATCACACCTTTGGCGCCCTGCATGCTGACACCGTCGAGCAGCGGGTTGGCGATGGCTTGCTCTGCAGCATCCAGAGCGCGCGTTTCGCCTTCACCCTCGCCCGTACCCATCATCGCTTTACCCATCTCGCTCATAACAGAGCGGACATCGGCAAAGTCGAGGTTGATAAGACCCGGCATAACCATGAGATCGGTGATCGAGCGAACACCTTGTTGCAGGACTTCATCAGCAAGCTCGAAAGCTTCTTTGAAAGTCGTTTCAGCTTTCGCGATTAGGAACAGGTTCTGGTTCGGAATTACGATCAGAGTGTCGACGTGGTCCTGAAGCTCGGCGATGCCAGCTTCCGCAGCACGCATGCGGCGCGTGCCTTCGAACAAGAATGGCTTGGTCACAACACCAACGGTCAACACGCCTTTGCGACGTGCGGCCTCTGCAATGACTGGAGCAGCGCCCGTACCGGTGCCGCCGCCCATGCCAGCCGCGATGAAGACCATGTTGACGCCCTCAAGCGCTTCTTCGACTTCGGCTACGGTTTCTTCAGCAGCGGCTTTGCCGACTTCTGGCCGGGCACCCGCGCCAAGGCCGCCTGTAATATCAGGACCAAGCTGGATGCGTTTTTCGGCAGGGCTGCTGCTCAATGCCTGCGCATCGGTGTTCGCAACAATGAACTCGACGCCTTCGATTTCTGAAGCGATCATGTTCGCAATCGCGTTGCCGCCCGCGCCGCCGATCCCGACCACAGTGATGCGGGGGCGAAGATCGTCAATGACTGCTGGTCCGATATTGATGCTCATTTTGCTTTTCCTCTAAGCCGACGGGGCGCCCCTGTTTTATCTGCCGCCTGGTCTTGCTTTTTACTCAATTCGCTTGTGCCACATACGATAGGCGCCCGTTATACCGCAGAATTCCTTATCCACAGTGGCTTATTAACCCTCATAGAGCACGCAGCGTCGTGTTAAAATCTCAATCGCTTTCAGAAATACTCTTTCATAGCTCGAAACAGACGCGTGAAACTGAACGTGCTGGCCAAGCCTGTTGCGCTGCCCCGATACTCTCGATGACGCGCGCCGATCGCGCGAATGTCAATTGGATCGTCAGCAGCATAAAGACAAAGCCCCGCCAATGTTGCAAAGCCTGGTGTAGAATGTGCTTCCGGCAGTCCCGTAAGCGAAGGCGCTCTGCCAACCCGCACCGGCATGCCAAGCGCACTCTGGGTGAATTCTGCAAGGCCCGCCAGCTCTGCGCCGCCGCCTGTCAGCACAACTTGGCCTGCACGGGATCCCACAAAACCCATTTCTTTGAGAGACTTGCCGACCTCCCGTGTCAGCTGTGAAAGCTGTTGAGTCACGACTGAGACCAATTCAGCGCGAGGGATACGGTTTTTCTCATCAGCACCGCGTGCGACAGGGCCGGAGCCATCTTCATCCCAACCGTCATTCGGGCCATTGACCGGGATCATTTCGCGATGATCAGACGGGCTGGCGATGGCGGAACCAGATACGCATTTCAAACGCTCTGCCTGAAACCGCCTGATGCCAAATGCACTAGCGATTGCATCGGTGATGTCGCCCGACCCCATCGCGATGGCGCGAAGGCCCAACAGCATGCCGCCTGCGAAAACGGAAACATTTGTAACATCGGATCCGATTTCGACCAAAGCGACGCCCAGCTCGCGTTCTTCGAGCGAAAGACAGGCATAGCCGGATGCGAGCGGAGCCGCGACGACTCCTTCAACCTCAAGATGTGCACTTTGCACCGCCTCCATCAGGTTGCGCACAGGCGCACCATCGGCCAGCATCACGTGAACATCCACGCCCAGTCGCTCAGCGTGCAGGTTGCGAGGATTAGCCACACCATGCGCGCCATCCAACGTGTAATGCGCCGGCTGAGCGTGAAGCACAGTGCGGCCATCCGGCTGGATCATATCGCGCGCTGCGACCAGCAAATGCTCGACATCGTCTTCTTCGATACGGCGGCCGCCGATCTCGATTTCAACCTTTGAAACACGGCTTTTGAGACCAGCACCCGCGCAGGCGATCCAAACGCTCTGCACGCTTTGGCCTGCATTCTTTTCCGCCCGCTCGACCGCATCACGGATAGCATATGTGGCGGCCTTCATATCGGTGACATAGCCGCGCTTGATACCTTGGCTGGCGCGGTGGCCGGATCCGAGGACGATCAGATCGCCGGTTTCAGTCTCACCCATGATCATCGCGGAAATACGGAACGAACCGATGTTCACCGCGCCGAAAACCTTGGCGAGGCGCGCGCGAGAGATGTTGGGTTTGGTCTTGGCCGCGATGCTCATTGAGAATTTCCAGCAAGAGAGACTTCTTCTGAGCGTCCGGGCACGCGCATGTAAATTCGCGGTGGATCGCGCATGTCGAAATTCGCAACCTTCCCGCCTAGCAAACGGTTTTGTCCGTCCATGCGAGCGAATTTGACGAGCGCCGAGGCTGCTTCGTCTTCGCCTTCGGGAAGAGCGAGCACCTGATCGCTTTTAAAGGTCACGTTCCAGCGACGGTTTCCGATCCACTCTGCACCAGCAACTTGCGGCTGCAATGCAGGCGCTGCGGCGAGGAGGCGGTCCAAGTTACTGACCTGTTTGGCCGAACCTAGTCCGGAAATACGAAGCTGGCCTTCAACCTTGTCCGCCGCAACCGGGGCAAGCTCGTGCCCCTCGGCGTCGATCAACACCAGCCGATCGGCCTTTTCCAGAACTGCATGCGGTTCACGCTCCACGATATCAATCGCCAGTGTATCCGGCAGCTGCACCGAAACGCGCGCATCCGCGACCCATGGCAGTTCGAGCAGATCGTCCCGCAGCTGTTCAATATCGACTTGCGGCATCGGCTGATCGCGGCGTGCCAGCGCGCGGGCATAGACTTCACGTTCATCCATGCGGTTGGTGCCGGTAACGCGGACTTGCCTCACTTCAAAACCGGCATCGGCGGCGACCTGAGCGACTTGCGCCTGAGCCATTGCCGGAACGCCAGCAAGGTTCGCAATGACCCACGCCAGAGCCACCGCTCCGCCGATGATGATCGCCAGCCAGATGCGGCTCCATTGTTCTTCGGTGAAAGGCAGAATGCCCATTGCACCATCGACAAAACCGGTTGTCTTCGCTTTGGCCCGGCGAGCGCCAGCGGCGCGGCTTTGCGATTTCGCTGCGCGGCGAACACCTTTGCCACTCGAACGCTTGATTTTAGCCATGGGCGCCTTCTGTCTGTTTTGCCTTGTGCACACGGAGAGCTTCGCGAACGATCATGTCGCATAGCTCGGGATAGTCGATACCAGCATGACGGGCCTGCTCGGGTACAAGGCTGAGCGGAGTCATGCCCGGCTGTGTGTTGGTTTCTAGCACGAAAAGGCCTTCTTCGCCCTGTTCGTCATCCCAGCGATAGTCGGTTCTGCTCGTCCCGTGACAACCGAGCAGTTTGTGCGCGCGGATAGCATAGTCTTCGCACAGAGCGGCGATTTCAGCGGGAATTGCCGCCGGGCAAACATGTTGAGTGCGGCCCTCGGTGTATTTGTGTTCGTAATCGTAGAAGCCGGTTTCAATAATGAGCTCAGTCACGCCAAGCGCGCGAGGACCATCGGGGCCATCAATCACTGCGGTCGTCAGTTCGCGGCCCTTGATAAAGGGCTCGGCAAGAAGCTCGTCAAATTCCTGCCACGGCCCTTTAGCGGTGGCCGCAATCGGATTTCCGACATTGCTGTCTTCAGTCACAATCGCAACGCCGACTGATGAGCCTTCATTGACAGGTTTGAGCACGTAGGGACGCGGCAACGGATCGCGCTCGTACAGCTCATTGGAAGGCACGATGCGTCCACCCGGCATCGGGATGCCATGCGGGACCAACGCTTGTTTGGTCAGTTGCTTGTCGATCGCGATTACGGAGGTCGCCACACCTGAATGGGTATAGGGTATGCCCATCAGATCGAGCATACCCTGAACTGTGCCGTCTTCACCCGGGACCCCGTGGAGAGCGTTAAACACAACGTCGGGAGCGGCTTCCGCGATTTTCTGCGCCACATCGCGGCCCATATCGATTTCGGTAACGCGGTGCCCTTTGCTTTCGAGAGCATCGGCAACGCCCGCGCCGCTCATCAAAGACACTTCGCGCTCATTGGCCCAGCCACCCATCAAGACGGCAATGTGGAGAGGCGATTTATCGATCATATTGCTGCCTCATACAGTGCCGGCTGGTCCGCTTTGACCCAACCTTCGCAGCCGTCTCCCCAAGGGAAGACACCCTTTGAATCCGGCCAAACCAGCATCGCAACATCTTCGAGATCAGAGTTCATCTGGGTCCGATGGAACCAGATAGCCGAATTAAAGAAAGCGTCAGTGATGTTGCTCGGATCGACCATTCTTACGATCCCATCATAGTCACCGAAGAAGCTGTCGAGGCGCGTTCCTTCGTCGAGCTTCTGACCCGCCGCGCACAGCGCAAGAAGCTGGTTGATGGCAGGACCGCAAAAATCACCGGGAAGGCCGAAGATAACAACTTCAGGCACGCCGGGGCGGCCTGTCTTCGCCAAAGTCTTCGTAAATCCGATCGAGTATACGAAGTTGGGGTGTTCGTCGTCAGGATCGAAAACTCCGTTTAGATGGCAACCATGCTTTTCAACGTTTGATATGAGATCGCGTTCAAACTTCGACAAATTATCTTTCTTGAACCAATTTCTCATGGCCGACCCACCCGTTGGATTTCCCATTCGAGCGTGACACCGGATTGTTTGTAGACCCGCTCGCGCACTTCTTCGCCTAGGGCTTCGATATCTGCGCTGGTGGCATTGCCGGTGTTGATCAGGAAATTGGTGTGTTTTTCGCTCACTTGCGCCCCGCCAATCTGAAAGCCTCTGCAACCGGCTGCATCGACGAGTTGCCACGCCTTGCCGCCTTCGGGGTTTTTGAATGTAGAGCCGCCGGTCTTCGTCCGCAGTGGCTGAGACTCTTCGCGAGCCTGCGCGATCCGGTCCATTTCTGCGCCAATATCATCCGGCTTCCCTGGAACGCCCTTAAAGCGCGCAGAGACAACAACGGCGCCTTCCGGCAATGCGGAATGACGGTATGTGTACTGAAGATCGACAACAGGCAGTGTCGCAAGCTCGCCATCGGGCATAATAACATCGCAATCGATCAGGATGTCGGCAACTTCCCGGCCATACGCGCCGCCGTTCATACGGACAAAACCGCCGACTGTGCCCGGAATACCGCGTAAGAATTCCAATCCGGCAATGCCCGCATCGCGGGCTTTCGAAGCTGCGAGAATACCGGGGGCGCCGCCTCCGCAGGTCACTTCAAGTTCGCCAGTGACTTCTACGCCAGCGAACGGCTTGCCCAACCGAACAACAACGCCTGGTACGCCGCCATCGCGTATAATCAGGTTTGAACCCAGCCCGAGCGCCATGACCGGCATCGTCCCGCCGAGCCGCTCCATAAACAGTTTGAGATCGTCCAGATCAGCCGGCTCAAACAGCCAATCGGCCTTACCGCCTGTCTTAAACCAAACGAGTTTGGCCAATGGCGCGTTACAGGTCAGATTGCCTCGAACGTCATCGAGCGAGACAGGCGCAGCAACCGCGCCTTCGACCGTACATGTCGGCGCCGCGCCAGTGTCTCTGTCAAACCAGTCGTCAGGTTGCTCCATTGCGATCATGAGCCCCGCTTTGATTCAATCGCGGACGCAAGGCCAGCCGCCCAACGGGTGATATCCCCCGCGCCAAGACAAACGATAATATCGCCCTGCTCGATTTCGTGTGCCAGCGTGCTCGCAAGCTCATTCTCATCGGCGATTGTGGCGGCAGATCGGTGCCCGCGTGATTTCAGGCCGGCGACCAAGCCGGCAGCATCGGCGCCCTCAATCGGTTCCTCGCCTGCCTCATAAACTGGCGTTACATAGACGATATCCGCATCGTTGAAGCAGGTTTGGAAGTCATCCATCAGATCGTTGAGACGCGTGTATCGGTGTGGCTGAGCCACCGCGATGACGCGCCCATCAGGAACCGCTTCACGCGCCGCACCAAGGACCGCGCGAATTTCGACAGGGTGGTGAGCATAGTCATCAATCACACTCACGCCGCTGCCTGCGACGTCAATGGACCCGACTTTGGTAAAGCGGCGGCGCACACCGCCAAAGCTACCAAAACCGTTTTTGATAACCTCGTCAGCGCAGCCCATTTCGATCGCGACAGCGATGGCGGCAAGCGCGTTTTGGACGTTGTGTCGGCCCGGCATCGGCAGATGCACGCCTTCAATCCGGCGATCTTCCTCGCCGCGCTGACGCACGATCACGTCAAACGTATTTCCGCCTTCATTGGGGCGAACGTTCACCCCGCAAATGTCGGCTTGGAGAGAGAAACCATAGGTCACAACCTTACGGTCACGCACATTGCCGATGACAGCCTGAACCTCTGGATGGTCAACGCACAGGATCGCTGCGCCATAAAAGGGCACGTTGTGAATGAACTCTACAAAAGCCTTCTTCACACCGTCAAAGTCACCGTAGTGATCGAGATGTTCGGGATCGATATTTGTGACAACAGCAATCGTACCATCGAGCCGCAGGAAGCTGCCGTCGCTTTCATCGGCTTCAACAACCATCCAATCGCTATCGCCGAGACGCGCATTGGAGCCGTATTGTTCAATAATCCCGCCATTAATGACGGTCGGATCAACATTGCCCGCATCCAGAAGAGCCGCGATCATGCTGGTTGTCGTGGTTTTCCCATGCGTGCCAGCGACAGCTACGGTCGACTTCAAACGCATCAATTCGGCAAGCATTTCAGCCCGGCGAACGACAGGAATGCGGTTTTCGAGCGCGTAAGCGACTTCGGGATTTGTCCGGCGCACGGCGGTTGAGGTCACAACTACTGCTGCGCCTTCCACGTTTTCCGCAGCGTGCCCGATTTCAATTCTCACGCCGCGTGAACGCAGCCGCTCAACCACAGGGCCTTCTTTGATATCGCTGCCCTGAACCGAATAGCCGATATTGGCCATCACCTCAGCGATGCCCGACATCCCGATGCCGCCAATGCCGACGAAGTGGATCGTGCCTATGTCGGTGCCGACACCTTTCATGCTGCGACATCCTTTGCCGGGTCACGGGTAGCCGTTTGTGTTTTCGTTGCGACCGTGACCGCGCGGGGATTGGCCTCACCCACGCGAACAACATCCATCAGATCTATACCCGCCATGCTTTCGACCAGATCGGCCAGATCTTTCGCCGCATCAGGGTAACCGCAGTTCCATGCGCCATGCGCGGCGTTGGCAAGGCTCGACGGATTCTGCGCCATCGCCTGTATCTGTTTCGCGAGCTCCTTGGGAGTAAAGCTGCTCTGGCGGATCATCCGCGCACCACCCGCTTTCACCACATCGCGCGTATTCACCGCCTGATGATCGTCGGTTGCGATCGGCAACGGCACAAGAATTGCCGGCCGACCCACTGCCGTCAGCTCTGCAATCGTTGATGCGCCTGCGCGCCCGATAAACAGATGCGTATCGGCGAGCCGTTCGTGCATATCTTCGAAATAGGTCCCGAGCTCAGCGGCGATGTCATGAGCGGCATAGCGTTCACGCACGCGGTCGACATCCTCGCTGCGGCATTGCTGTGTCACCTGAAGGCGCGCCCGCAATCCATCGGGAAGCATCGAAAGCCCGTCTGGCACCACATCAGATAGAACACTCGCGCCTTGGCTGCCGCCGGTTACAAGGACACGCAGCAACCCGTCCTCGTTGAATGGTGGGAATTCCTGATCGCGCAGAGCCAGAACTTCCTCACGAACAGGATTACCCACCAGATGCGTTTTACCAGCGTATTTTGCGGGCTTAAGCCGCTCTACTTTTGAATAGGATGTCGCAATGGCTTCCACGCGGCTGGCCAAGAGGCGATTGACCCGTCCCAGCACCGCGTTTTGCTCATGAACGATACTCGGGATCTTGGCCGATGTTGCGGCCAATAATGCAGGCAATGCCGGATAGCCGCCAAAGCCGACGACAGCGCTTGGCTCAAAGCTCTCGAACAGCCGCAGCGCCATATTGCGCCCTTCAAGAACCGCGCGCACGCCGCTGATCCAATTCAGCGGGTTCTTCCCGAACCGGCCCGCAGGCAGGACATGCGCGGTCAGGCTGTCCGGCTTCCCCGGAATGTTGGCCCCGCGATCATCGGTGATCAGCGCAACATGATGTCCGCGCGCCTCCAATTCGGTCGCAAGCGCAAACGCCGGGATCAAGTGCCCGCCCGTGCCTCCTGCGGCGAGGACGAAATGCCGACTGGCGCCAGTGGCCACTGTCTGCGTTGTCTCGCTGTTCATGCGCGTTCCTCCCTGTGACCACTCTTGGGCCGGTCGAATAAGTCTTTCAGCCCGCTGCTTTCACGTTCAAGGAACGGGTTGCGACGAGTAATCGCAAGCAACAGCCCTACCGTAAAACACACGGCCAGCGTGGATGAGCCGCCATAGCTGATCAAAGGCAGTGTCATTCCCTTTGATGGGAACAGCTGCAGGTTCACCAGAATATTGATGAACGCCTGACCACCGATCTGGGTAACCAACCCCGCCCCTGCGAGGAGGGCGAACAGGTTCTCCTCGTCCACCAAACGCATCAACGCCTTTCCGATAATGGCCAGATAAAGGAGAACAATGAGCCCGCACATTAACAGTCCGAATTCTTCGCCAATAACCGAGAAAATGTAATCAGTGTGAGGTTCAGGCAAGTTCATCTTGCGAACACCGAGCCAGAGGCCGCTACCGGTCCATCCGCCCGAAAGCAAAGTGCGCTGGGCAAGATCGACCTGATCAAAGGCAGTGCCTCCGCCAAGGAAGGAATCGATGCGGTAGCGCGCGTTGTCATACAGGAAATAGGTTGCAGTCAGACCCACGAGCCCAGCCCCGATAAGCGCGCTTATCCGTTGAATGGAAACACCGGCAAGTAGCACAAGCACAAACCAGATACCGCCAAACAGGATTGTCGCACCTAGGTTCGGCTGCAGCATCAAGAGACCAGCTATGAGAGCCATGATCGCCGTCACAAAAGTCAGCACTGGCAAGTTCTGATCCCGCAATTTCCAGCTAAGAATCCATGCGAGCATCACTGCAAAACCGGGCTTTAGAAACTCCGATGGTTGAAGCGACATGCCGAACTCTAGCCAGCGGCGCGCGCCATTCTTTTCCACACCGATGATCGGCACGAGGAAAAGCAGTAACAGAAACCCAACAAAGACAAGAATTCCAAGTCGGCGAGCCGTATCGCGGTCCATAAATGACACGAAGATCATCCCACCAATGCCCATCACCTGCCACATAATGTGCTGGCGCAAATAGTGGAACTCACCCACTTCGACCCCGCGGCGCGCCAACTGTTCCGAGGCTGCCGGCGCGGCAGCAGCGACTGCCACTGTGCCCAAGGCCATGACCAACAAGATCAGGAACAACAGCCACTTGTCGATTTCACGCCACCAGATGCGGACATGCTCGCTCAGCTTCCGGTTCGTTGGGACAGGCGCGTGGAATGCCCTGTCGCCGCGTGGAACGGCGATTGTTCCGTCACCACTCATGATGCTTCTCTTGAGGGGCTGCAATCGCCCAGCTCGTCAATCACTCCGACAAGCTTTCGGAAATGCTCGCCGCGCGCCTCGTAATCGCGGAATTGATCGAAACTGGCGCAGGCGGGGGAAAACAGGACAACATCGCCAGGCCTCGCCGCATCGCGCGCCATCCGCACTGCTTCATTAAGCATCTCGGCGCGCTCAACATTGGGTACACGCCCTTCGAGCAGCTCGGCAAAGCGGGGACCGGCCTCTCCGATTGTGTAGGCCGCGGCGATATTGGCAAGATGCTGTTCGCACGGGCCAAGGCCATCCTCTTTCGGCAAGCCACCAACGATCCAGTGAATACGCGGGCGGCCATCTGCTGCGGGCGGATAGGCTGCAAGCGCGGGCGCTGTGCTGTCGGGATTGGTCGCCTTGCTGTCGTTTATATAAAGTACGCCTTCACGCTCTGTCAGCAATTCCGTCCGATGCGGCAAGCCCTTGAAGCTGCGAAGACCCTGCTCGATTTCATCCGGTGCCAGATCAAGTTCGATGCAAGTCTGGATAGCAGCCGACGCGTTTTCCGCATTGTGCGGTCCAGCAAGCGATGGCCAATGCAGCTGCCGGGCAGGTTCGATTGTTGGAATGGGGTTCGTGCCGAATTTGATTTCCAGCCCGTCTGGCAGAATGCTGCCGACAAAGCTCAGGTGCTGGCCCGTTTGCATCTGCAACAGGCGAACTTTTGACGCTGCATAATCGCCGTAACTGCCATACCGATCCAAATGATCGGGCGTGATATTGAGCAGCACCGCAATGTTGCAATCGAGGCTGAATGTCAGGTCGATCTGGTAACTCGACAGTTCCAGCACATAGATGCCGCCTTCTGGCAAAGGTTCCTGCGCGAGGATCGGTAGGCCAATATTGCCGCCCATCGTCGTCGGCACGCCAGCCTCTTCCAAGATGTGATGCACCAGCGCCGTGGTGGTCGATTTACCGTTCGTTCCCGTAATTCCTACGACTTTGTGCGGCGGCAAATCGGCACGTGCCTGCGCGAACAGCTCGATATCACCAATCACAGGTACGCCAAATTTTTCGGCATATGGCTTGATCGGGTGCGTGTTGAGGGGGACACCGGGTGACACAATGACACCAGAAAAGCCTCTAAGGTCAGTATCCAGCGGGTCAGCAATGGTGCAGCGATTTGCGAATGGCTCACGCGCCACGTCCTGCCTATCCCAAGCAGTGACTTCGGCTCCGCTCGCGAGCAATGCCTCCACTGTCGCCGCACCGGAGCGCGCGAGACCTAGGACGGCATAGCGTTTTCCGGCAAAGGCAGGGGAAGTGATCACGCGTAGCCCGTTACCTCAGCTTCAGTGTGGCAAGGCCAATCAGCGCGAGAATGATGGAGATGATCCAGAACCGGATCACGACCTTGCTCTCGCTCCAGCCGAGTTGTTCGAAATGGTGGTGAATTGGCGCCATGCGGAACACGCGCTTGCCCGTCCGCTTGAACCAGAACACTTGGATAATCACCGATACCGCTTCGAGGACAAACAAGCCGCCAACGATGGCAAGTACCACTTCGTGATGGCTCGCGACAGCAATCGCACCAAGCGCTCCGCCCAGAGCCAGCGATCCGGTGTCGCCCATGAAAACCGCAGCAGGCGGCGCGTTAAACCAAAGGAACGCGAGGCCCGCCCCCATAATCGCCGCCGAGAAAATGGCCAACTCGCCAGCACCCTCTACATAAGGGATACCGAGATATTCACTAAAATCTGTGCGCCCAACAAGGTAGGCAATGATCGCAAACGTGCCCGCAGCAATGATGACCGGCATAATCGCAAGACCATCCAGCCCGTCGGTCAGGTTCACCGCATTGCCAGCGCCAACGATCACAAAGGCAGCAAAAACATAATACGCTGGACCAAGCGGAATGCTGACATCGGAGAAAAACGGAATATACAGATTGGTGTTTATCTGGCTGACGATCAGATACGAGGCGACGCCTGCGACCGCAAATTCGGCGAGCAAACGGATTTTCCCCGAAAGGCCTGCATGGCTGTTCTTTGTGACTTTGTCGTAGTCGTCGAGAAAGCCGATCAGGCCGAACCCAATGGTGACCGCAAGACACGCCCAGACGAGCGGGCTTCTCAAATCCATCCAAAGTAAGAGCGAAAGAACAAGCGCAACAAGGATCATCAACCCGCCCATTGTCGGCGTACCGACTTTGGCAAGGTGGGTTTGCGGTCCGTCTTCCCGGATCGGCTGCCCCTTACCCTGGCGCACACGCAACATATTGATGAAGCGCGGACCGATAATCAGGCCAAGGATAAGCGCCGTCATCAGCGTCGCACCGAAACGGAACGTCTGATAGCGCACCAAATTCAGCGCGCCTTCAAATCCCAGCCATTCCGCAAGTAGATAGAGCATTCAGACCCCTCGCCCGGCAATCAAGCCGAAGCGTTCGTAAAGTGTGTCACCAGCCTGCCGAGACCGACGGAATTGGAACCCTTTACGAGGACAGCGTCGCCGTGTGTGAGACCGAATTCTTCGAGTGCCAAAATCGCTTCGGCAGGCCCTTCGCAATGGGCGAAGCTAGGAACAAAGCCAAGCGGCCCGGCGGGGGCTTTCCCCAACTGCCCTGCAAGAGCGCGCATCTCGTCGCCGACAAGGATCACATGGTCGATTTTTGCTTCGCTAATCGGCTCGACCAGTTGGCGGTGGAATTTCGGGCCAAAATCACCCAATTCCATCATGCTGCCAAGCACAGCAACGCGGCGATGCGCTGGTGTTTGACCAATGGCGCGCAATGTCGCCCGCATCGAAGCAGGGTTTGCGTTGTAACTTTCATCAATGAGCAGGGCTTTGCCGCCTGGAACGGTGATATTGAACCGCGCGCCGCGCCCCTTCAGACCACCCATTTCCGCCAGAGCCAGTCCAGCGCTGGCGAGATCGCCGCCAGCTGCGCGAACCGCCGCCATGACGCCGAGCGAATTGGCAATCCAGTGTTCGCCCGGCTCGGCGACTGAATAGCATAGCCGCTGATCGCCGAGGTCGGCAGTGACAAGCGAGCCGCCATTGGCGCTGGGAATTGCGTCGAGCAAACGGACATCCGCATCGGCGCTGCGCCCGAATGTGACGACCTTCACGCCAAGCTTGCGGGCGTGCTCGACCATGCGCGGGGTGTATTCGCTATCCGCCGGAATGACAGCGGTCCCACCTTCGGCAAGGCCCTTGAAAATTTGTGCTTTTTCGTCAGCAATCGCCTCCATCGAACCGAGGTTTTCGATGTGAGCAGGCGCGATTGTGGTGATGACAGCGACATTCGGGCGGACATGATCGGCAAGCGGCGCAATCTCGCCCGCGTGGTTCATACCCATTTCGAACACGCCGTATTCTGCCCGAGCAGGAAGTCGCGCGAGGCTAAGCGGAACGCCGACATGATTGTTGTAGCTTCGCACGCTGCGATGTGCCGCGCCGCGACTTGCGCGGTCGAGACTGTTGAAGATGGCCTCTTTAACGCCGGTCTTGCCGACGGAACCAGTGACGGCGATCCGTACACCTTGGCAGCGATCACGGGCTTCATGGGCCAGATCGTGAAGCGCCTGAGTTGTGTCCTTCACCAGCACGTGCGGAAAATCGACCGGGCGATCGACGATGGCTGCAACCGCGCCTTTGGCAAAAGCGACTGCGATAAATTTGTGACCATCCATTGCTTCGCCCTTTAGAGCGACAAACAAATCGCCGGGGCGCACATCGCGGGAATCCATCTCGACACCGGATGCCTGAAACGCGTGGCTTGCATTGCCGCCCGTGGCGTCCGCAATCTCGGCAGAGTTCCAGAGCGCGAGCGGTAATGTGTCGCGCGCATTGACTGGCCAAGCGCGAAGCATTGCATGCGCGGCGTTCATGCCACCATCTCCGCCGCGCATTCGCGCGCGACCTGTACGTCGTTAAACGGCAATACTCGCATAGTGTCCCCTGACCCGATTATCTGGCCTTCTTCGTGGCCTTTGCCTGCGATTAGAATGATGTCTTGCGGCCCGCCCTCGGCGATGGCTGCTGCGATGGCTTCACGCCTGCCGCCCACTTCGCGGGCATTGGTATCGGCGCCGGACAAAACTTCTGCGCGGATGCTGGCTGCATCTTCGCCGCGAGGGTTGTCGTCGGTCACGATAACGGCATCGGCATGTTTCGAAGCGGCTGCGCCCATCGGCGCGCGCTTGCCCGTATCCCGGTCTCCACCTGCGCCGAAGACCACAATCAACTTGCCGCTTTTTGTGTGATCCACATGAGGGCGAAGCGCGATAATCGCGGCCTCAAGCGCGCCAGGAGTGTGGGCGTAATCGACATAAACGGGCGCGCCGTATGCGGTGATAACCGCGCGTTCAAGCCGCCCGCGAACCGGCTGCAACCGGCCAATCGCGTCGAATACTTGAGCTGTATCCGCTCCCGTGGCCATCGCCAGTGCGGCAGAAACCAGCGCGTTTGCGGTTTGATAGGCACCGATCAGCGGCAGTTTCACAGTTCGCGTTTCGCCATCATGCTCAATCGTTAGCGTTTGACCAAGCTGGCTCGCCTCGCGGGCGGCAAGACGGAGGAACTCGCCTTGCTCACCCACTGTGAGCACCTGCAAGCCGCGCTTGTCAGCATGCTCGATGGCGCGGCGGGTCCACTCGCTATTTTCCCCGCCGCTCCAGATGATTGCCGGTGCACCGTCTTCGACGACTTCATCAAACAGGCGCATCTTGGCCGCGAAATATTCGTCCATCGTGCCGTGATAGTCGAGGTGATCGCGACTGAAATTCGTGAAAGCCCCTGCGCTCACCCGCAATCCTTCGTTGCGGAACTGCGAAAGGCCGTGGCTGGAGGCTTCATAGGCGACATGGGTCACCCCTTCGCGCGCCAAACCACTCATATTCGAAAGGAACGTGACTATATCCGGCGTTGTCAGGCCGGTGGAAATACTGCCATCGGGGGTAGTCACGCCCAATGTGCCGATGCTGGCGGCGCGCTCGCCACACATGCGCCAGATCTGCCGGGTCATCTCCGCCGTTGACGTCTTTCCATTGGTTCCGGTGACCGCAACAACTGTCGAAGGAACGGGCGTAAAGAACTCGGCAGCAAGGTTGGCAAAGGTCTGCCGCGGCTCGTCGTTGGCGATATGCAGCGCGCCTTCTACTTTTGCCTCGGGCCGCGCTACGATGGCTACCGCGCCTGCTTCGATGGCAGCCGGGATAAAGTCTTCGGCATTGAACTTGGCACCCTGAAACGCGCCAAATACGGTGCCCGGCGCGATCTTGCGGTGATCAATGGCAAAGCCGGTGACGCTGGCGTCACCGGCTTCAACACCGGCAATTCCGGCACGAGTGATCAGATCGGCGAGCTTCATTTGCGCCCCTCGACCAGATAGCGAAGGTCCGAAATATCGACATCACGGTTGGCATCGGGCCGGACACCGAGCATCGGGCCGATCCGTGGAACCAAACGACCAACGACAGGAGCAGCGTTAAACGCTGCGGTCCGCTGGAATGAACTCGCGCGGGTTCCGCGTGGCTCATCAATCATTGTGACGATCACGTAGCGCGGGCGATCCATCGGAAAAGCCGCAGCGAAGGTCGAGATAATCTTGCGCTCGCTATAGCCGCCGCGCGCATTCGGCTTTTCTGCCGAACCCGTTTTGCCGCCAACACGAAAGCCGGGAGCGTTCGCGCTGCGTCCGGTGCCGTAGATCGAGATCATACGCAGCATCTGACGCATGCGGGCCGAAGTCGAAGCTTTAAAAACGCGCTTTCCGCGCGGCACATCTTCAGGTGCAAGTTTTCGCAGGGTCGACGGGCGCCAAATGCCGCCATTCACCATCGCCGCATAGGCATTCGCCAGATGAAGCGGCGTCACGGCCAAAGAGTGACCGTAACCGATCACCATATTGGTGTGGCGATTGCTCGGATTTTGTGGCCAAAGCGGCTTACCCTTCGCAGGCAATTCGATGAACGGACGCTGGTCCATCCTCAGATCAACCAGCATCTGCTGAAGGCGATCCGCGCCCATCTCGTCGGCGATCCGTGCAGTCACCGTATTGGAAGAGTATACAAGCGCCTGAGGCACATTGAGCGTGCTGCCCTTGGGCTTCAAATCCTGAATGGTCCGCGTGCCAACTTCGACAGGACGCGCGTTCCAATCCTTTGAAAGGTTGCGAACGACGCCGGCATCAATGGCAGCTGCAACGGTCAGCGGTTTAAAGGTCGACCCCAGCTCGTACACACCGTTGGTCGCGCGGTTGAACACGTTCGGGGCGCCATCCGCACCCACGATATTGGGATTGAATTCCGGCAGGGATGCCATCGCCATCACTTCACCGGTGTCGACATCCAGAACGACGCCTGCCGCACCAATAGCGTCGGTCGCCAGCATTCCGCGGCGCAGCTCATCTTCGAGCGCGCCTTGCACCCGAACGTCGATAGAAAGCGAGACCGGCTCGGCGCGCAATTCCGGATCGGAAAGGCGCTCTTCCAGCACTTGCTCCATGCCCAGTTTGCCGCCCTGCTGTTCGACCACATAGCCAAGGATATGCGCGGCCAGCGACCCTTGCGGGTAATGGCGGTCGGTCTCCTGAGGGAACTGCAGAGCAACTTCGCCAAGTTCGAAAACGCTGTTGGCATCCTCTGGCAGGACGCGGCGACGCAGATAGCCAGCACGGCCCGATGCAAGGCGCTGAGCCGTCTTTGCCTCGTCCATGTCAGGGAAAATCGCTTTCAGCTCTGCCGCGACTTCTTTCGGCGCAGCGACAAGAGGCTCGCCGCCGTCGCCCATCGCGTCAGGATCGTACCACAAGGCGTAGGCGGGAAAGGCACGCGCCAGCGGCGCACCATTGCGATCGGTGATTTCACCGCGAGGTGGCAGCAATTGATCGGCAACGCTCGATTGGCTCGGTGCGTGACCGGCAAAACCGAGCCACACAATTCGCGTGATCGCAGCCAGAGCGACCAGCGCAAAAACTGCCGCGATCAAGAGCACACGCATGCGTGCGGTCAAAACCGATTGGAAACGCAGCTGCACCAATTGCACACGTCCAGCAGGGATAGCGGGCCCCGTCGCGGCGCGCGCGCCGCTTGATTTCAATTCAGTGTCAAGGAACGCCTCTGAGCCAAAGTCCAGCCCCAGTTGAGGGCTAAACGCATTCATTCGCCGCCCCCGGCCATTTCCTGTGCCAGTCCAGCCGCAGCCTCACCCGTCACCGTTTGCGCATTGGCCGCGCGGATAGGGGACGCCTCGATCAGAAAATCACCAAAGGCATCTGCGAAGACAGCTCCGCCCTCCGCCTCTACAGCCGCAGAAGCGAGCGTAATTGCCTCACCCGTAAGCGGCGAGACCATTTCGCGTTCTTGAACCGGCCCGCCCGGCGAATTGCCAGTATCGGCACGGGCAACACGGATCGGGCTTGGTGCATTCGGGCCGCGCGGCTGTCCGAGGCTCGCCAATTGACGTTCATTATCGAAATACTGATCAGCGCGCGGTGCTTCAAAGCCGAACTCGACAGAATTCCAATTGGCCAATTGACGCTGGCTCGCACGGGTTTGAAACTCGGTTTCGAGCAACAAAGTCTCACGCTTGAGAGATACGATTTTTCGTTCAGCCAGTTGCACTTCGCTGTTCACGGCATGGACGCGGAGACTGAGCACGACAAACATGCCAACACAGATCGCAAGCAATGCAGCCCAACCAAGCGAGCGCAGTTGTGAATTTGTTACGATCATAATGCAGCCTCCCTTGCTGGTGCCGCCGTACGGATTGCGTGGCGCAATGTTGATGAACGGGCGCGCGGGTTGCGCCCGATTTCGGCGTCGGATGGCCGGATAGCCTTGGACACTTTGGTGAAAACCGGATCGGGGCCGGGAATTTCGCCGGGCAAGTGGCGCGATACAGCGCGCCCGGCACCTGACGCCTCTTTAAAGAAGCGTTTGACGATACGATCTTCGAGACTGTGAAAGCTCACCACAGCAAGAACACCGCCCTCTTTCAGCATCGCTTCGGCGGCGACTAAACCAGCGCGAAGCTCACCCAGTTCATCATTCACATGAATGCGAACAGCCTGAAACGTACGCGTCGCAGGGTCTTTTTTATCATGCGGCTTATGGCCCAGAGCGCGGCGAACCACGCGGGCAAGCTCTCCGGTCGTCTCAAGCGGGCGCGCTGCAACAATCGCACGAGCAACACGCCGCGATTGGCGCTCTTCACCATATTCATACAGCACATCGGCAATCGCTGCTTCGTCTGCGGTGTTGAGGAAATCCGCCGCGCTTTCGCCCGACTGGCTCATCCGCATATCGAGCGGCCCGTCATTCGAAAACGCAAAGCCGCGCTCGCCTTGATCAAGCTGCATCGAGGATACGCCGATATCCATGACAACGGCGTCCACTTGGCCCACACCAATCCGTTCAAGCTCGGCCCGCATTTCGGAAAAGCGCTCCTGATGCAAAGAAAGCCGGCCGCCATGCTCGGCGACCATTGCCTCACCATCGCGGATCGCATTGGGGTCGCGGTCAAACGCGTAGACGCGCGCGCCGCCAGATAGCAACGCAGCGGAATAGCCACCCGCACCAAAGGTCGCGTCGACAACAGACAGGTCCGCACGCGGATTAATCGCGCCGACCACTTCATCTAGGAGCACAGGGATATGAGGTACGGTCATTTGCTCGCACCTTTCGAACTGGCTTTGGCCGCAGCCTCCGCCATCAATTTTTTGCAGGTAACCTGCGCACCGCGGAACGAACGATCCATCCGCGCCAATTCTTCTGGGTTCCAGATAAAGAAGAACTCGCCCGCGCCGTGGAAATAGAGACCATCACCAACATTGCCGAGATCGCGCAGATGCTCAGGCATGACAAAACGGCCACTGTCGTCGAACGGCAGTTGCTCAAACCCAAACAGCTGCTGGGCACGGACATCACGCTCCCAATCCAGATCCTTCATTTGGATCGCGCGCTCTTCTTCTTTATCGAGCTTAGCATGCAGTTCAGAGATGCGGGACAGGCCAAAGCCGATCAGGCAATCAAACTTGTCATGCACAGCGAGGCAGAGTGTCTTCTTGCCCTCGCCGCTTTCTTTTACAGCTTTGCGAAATGCTGGTGGCAGGACAAAACGGCCTTTATCACCCGAAGGCGAAAAAGCTTGGCCATTATATCCTTCAAACGCAGACACTTGCGCCTATCCCCTAACATCCCTGACCAGCCAAAAATCCCCTGACTGGGCTTCACTGCAAACATGACTTCCTCACCGCCGCCACCGCGCGAGCGGGGGCAGCGCGCCAACCGAAACAGGCGACGCGAGGCAAACAGTTATGTTTGATGGAAGACGGTATTATCGTTAACGCAGCACTGAGGAAAGGGCTTTTTGCGGGAAATCTAGGGATTACGTGCAAAGTTATTGATTTATATCTATTTTTTAGAGTTGTAACATTTCAATTACACCCCTTGGGAACCCGAAATTTCCCGTAGAACCCTCAAAGAAGCCGCTGAATTGTGACGAAATCCCGGAATTTCCCATGCGAGTCTTAACCAAGATTGAGCATTTCATGCTCTTTCCCGTGATTTTCCCAAAAACGATTCAGCGGAAAACGTATTGCAACAGCTGATGGATCGGCTGGCGCTCTCCGGTATAGTCGCGCTCTATGATAAGCTCGTGCTCAAACGCTGCAGCATCGGCAAGCAAGAAGATCGATCCTTCGCCTATTGCGCAGCGCGCAAAGACGCCCTCACCCGAAATGTCGCATTGTTTGCTGCCATTTCCGATTTCGATCTGACCCGCAAGGGAAACGCGATAACGGCCGCTGCCGAAGGGCACATCTACGCTTTTGGAGAAGGGCTGGTCTTCATCGAATACCACCTGCATGCCCCATCGTTCTACAACCGGGGGGATCAGGGCCGCATCCACTGGCCTACCGGGATCACCAAGGGGGAGATCATATTCTCCGGTCAGCATCGGATCCAATACGAGCAACAATTGCCCGCCTGCCCGAACCCACTCATCCAACGCCACATTGTCCGACGGCGAAAGGCCGCGCGGCTGGATCACGGCTAGGCGGTCAAGCTCGGCGAGTGGATCGTAACCGCTTTCATTGACCGAAAGAGTATCAAGCGGAACCAATGTGTTGCATTTTTCGAGGGCAAGCCTTTGCCAGGGAAGCTTCGGCTCTTTCACATCGACAGCAAAGAAGTCAGCAGGCCAATAGATCGGCAAGCTGGTCATTAGCCCTAGCGCGGGCAGTGGCTCTTCCACGCCGCAAGCATTGCCTGCTTCAATTCCGCCGGAAGGATTTTCGTTGCACGCTCCGAGTGCGAATGCAGCGATCAGGAATGCGAGCGTGTTATTGCGCGGGCGTATCATCGGGCGGCCCTGCGGGATTTTCCGCACCCTGCTCGGGTAGAATAGGCTCGTCACCGCTCGGAGTCGGGCTCGGCTCAGCCGGAATATCCGGAACAACACCTGCATCGGCAAGAGGATCACGCTGTGGCAATGCATCGGTAGGTTCAGTCGTCGGAGCCGCATCGGGCACCGCGTTCGCCTCCGTCAGTTGCGCCTGATTTCCGATCACGCTGGCAAGGCCAACAAGCAGGATCATCGCGCCAATTCCGAACAAGCCAACTTGCAGACGCTGCATCGCTTCTTCGCGATTGCCACCCAAAGGCGCGCTTTCTGGCGGGCTTTCACTTTTGGAATTGTTACCGACGAAGCGGCTCAAGAATTGTTTCTCTGCCATAGGAGCTGAATATCAGGCGTCGTCCCGTTGCGCCAGCCAATCAAAGACCGGCAGACCTTTCGCGGCCAACCATTCAGCGTTGTAAAGCGTAGATAGATAGCGGAAACCGGTGTCGCACAGGATCGTCGCGACCTGAGGGTTCTCGCGGCCTTCGGCGATCAATTGCTTGCCGAGCTCAATTGCTCCGGCAACATTGATCCCGCTCGACAGGCCGAGGCAAAGTCCCTCTTCGCGAAGCAGCCGCTCAACCCAGATCAGCCCTTCTTCGTCAGAGATACGGAATTGCGTATCGATCGGCGCACCTTCGAGGTTGGCGGTGATCCGGCCCTGCCCGATACCCTCTGCCACCGAAGAGCCCTCGCCCTTCAATTCACCATTCGCGTAATAGTTATAGAGCGCAGCGCCATGTGGATCTGTCAGCGCGATGCGGACATTGTCCGACTTTTCTTTAAGACCCATGCCAACACCTGCGATCGTTCCGCCTGTCCCAGCTGCGCAAGTGAAGCCATCGATCTTGCCGCCGGTCTGAGCCCACAATTCCTCGGCCGTGCTCTCGATATGCGCTTTGCGATTGGCGGTGTTGTCAAACTGGCCTGCCCAAACAGCGCCTTCGGTTTCTTCGGCCATCCGGCGAGAGACATGCTGGAAGTGGCAGGGATCGGCATATTTGGTCGGAGGAACGAGAACAAGCTGAGCGCCAAGCGCACGCAGAGTGTCCATTTTCTCTTTCGACTGGTTGTCAGGCATGACGATGATCGTCTTGTAACCCAGCGCATTGGCCACCAGCGCGATGCCGATGCCGGTATTCCCAGCAGTGCCTTCGATCACGGTGCCGCCGGGTTTTAGTTCACCGCGCGCTTCCGCATCACGGATCATATAAAGCGCGGCGCGATCTTTTACCGATGATCCGGGGTTGGCAAATTCGCATTTACCCCAAATGTCGCAGCCAGCCGCCTCACTGGGTCCAGCAAGGCGCACCAGCGGCGTATTTCCGATCAGGGCGAGCGTATCGCCGAGTGGTTGAGTGATGTTCATAGCTGCGGATTTAGGACGCCCAGCTCGTGGTCGCAATGTAGATTGCTTTGCGTGTGCAACACATGGGCTATCGGATGCTTGGCATCCGCAAGGGCGACCGCCCGTCCGCAGGTGCCCGCAGCATCGCGAAGGAATAGCACCGAGGAGTGCTCGCGGATGCGAGCACTCAAACCCAAAGCGCCAACATCAATCTTCAGGGGCAATAGTTACCTTAAGCCCGTCGAGCTCCGGCGTGAGCGGAACTTGGCAGGAAAGACGCGATGTTTCTTTGCGATGATCCGAAGATTCGAGCAGGTCGTCTTCGTCTTCGCTCATCTCCGACAGATTACCAGTCGATCCGTTATCAACATAGATGTGGCACGTCGCGCATGAACAGCAGCCGCCGCACAGCGCCAGCAATTCGTCAAAGCCATTGTCGCGGATGGCTTCCATCACAGTGAGGCCATTTTCGACATCGATTTCGCTTGTTTCACCTTCACGATTGGTGACGACGAGCTTTGGCATGGACAGGCTTCCTCTTTGGCAATGACATTGAGCGCAAGAACGCGCGCTATCGAATGAACAGACGGGCTGCTAGGACGTTCCGAATTTCAACGCAAGCCAAGGAACATCCAAGTGGGCATCTCTGCAGAGCAAATTCGCGCCGGGCTCGATGAGCTGGCATCGAACGATCCCAAACTTGCCAGCGAGCTGCAGCGGGTCGGTTATCCTGAGCCGCGCCTGCGGACTCGCGGTTACAAAACGCTGCTGCGGACTATTGTCGGCCAGCAAGTCTCGGTCGCGGCAGCCACATCAATGTGGAACAAGCTGGAAGGCGAGCTGGGCCAAGAGTTCACACCCTCCTGCTTGCTGGAGCGGGACTTTGACACTCTGCGAGCCTGCGGCCTTTCGCGGCAAAAGCAGGGGTACGCGCGGTCATTGTGCGAACTGGTCGCGGCGGGCGAGATTGATTTCAATGATCTGCCTGCGGGCGATGAAGACGCCATCGAAGAGCTCACCCGCATCAAAGGAATCGGACGCTGGTCGGCCGAGATATACTTGATGTTTGCAGAGGGACGCGCCGACATGTGGCCCGCAGGCGATCTTGCAGTTCAGGAAGGCGTCAAACGCCTGCTTGAGCTGGACGAGCGGCCAAAGGAAAAGGAATTGCGGGAGATCGGAGAACGCTGGTCTCCGCATAGGGCGGCGATGGCGCTGTTCTCGTGGAGATATTACGACGCTCCGGCGCTTTGACCTGACTACATCTGACCGGCGGCAGAGATCATATCCATGAAATTGCGCGCTGCCTCACGCTCTTCCTCGTCCTCGAACGCAACATCCAATGCAGGTGCGGCGTCGAGCATGAACAATAGGCTCCACAGCGCAAACCGCTTCCCGCGATCTTTCTCCAACCCGAAATCGACCAGCATCCGGTCGGTCGCGGCAGGGATCGCATCGACCTGAACCTCGCCCAGATCGGTTGTGCCAAAATAGCGTTGCAGCAGATGTTCCATATCCATGCCGCTTGGCTAGACGTCTGTGGCAAGGATGCAAGCTTTGCGAATTCGTTTTTCTCCGCGTTCAATTTCATTGGGCACGGCGGATAGGCTTGCTAGAGGCGCGCCATGCTAACCATCGATGATATTACTGTCCGGCTTGGCGGCCGCTCGATCCTGGAACATGCCAGCGCCGCAATTCCGGATGGCGCGCGGGTCGGTCTGATCGGCCGCAATGGCGCGGGCAAATCAACATTGATGAAGGCCTTGATCGGCGAGATTGAGCCGGATGAAGGCGCGATCACGAAGTCATCCAAACTGCGCCTAGGCTATATCGCGCAGGAAGCGCCGAGCGGAAATGCGACACCCGAAGAGGTTGTTCTGGCCGCCGATACGGAACGCGCGGCGCTGCTGGAGGAATCCGAAACCTGCACCGACATGGACAGGCTCGGCGATGTACATGAGCGGCTGCTGGCGATTGATGCCTACAGCGCTCCGTCCCGCGCGGCTCGCATCCTGATCGGCCTCGGCTTTGACGAAGAGATGCAGCGCCAGCCGCTCGACAGTTTCTCCGGCGGGTGGAAGATGCGGGTGGCATTGGGCGCGCTCCTGTTTTCACAACCTGACATCCTGCTGCTCGACGAGCCATCGAACCACCTCGATCTCGAAGCGACCTTGTGGTTGGAGAATTTCCTCAAAAGCTATCCCGCCACACTGCTCGTCATCAGCCACGAACGCGATCTGCTCAACAAGGTTGCCGACCATATTTTGCACCTGCAAGGCGGGCGGTTGACCTTGTATCCCGGCGGCTACGACAGCTTTGAAAAACAACGCGCCGAACGCGCCGCTCAGCTTGAATCCGCAAAAGCTGCGCAGGACGCCCAGCGCGCCCGGCTTCAAGACTACGTCGCCCGCAACAGCGCCCGCGCCTCAACCGCCAAGCAAGCCCAATCCCGCGCCAAGATGCTGGCGAAGATGCAGCCCATCGCCGCGCTGATGGAAGATCCCTCGCTCAGCTTTGATTTTCCAAGCCCCAGCCAGCTGAAACCGCCGATGATCACAATGGATATGGCGGCGGTTGGTTACACAAAGGACGTGCCGATCCTGAAACGGGTTAGCCTGCGGATTGAGCCGGATGACCGGATCGCGCTGCTCGGGCGCAACGGCAACGGCAAAACAACTTTGGCGCGCTTGCTCGCCGCCCAGCTTCCCCTGATGGAAGGCGAAGTGAACGCTCCGGGCAAGATGAAGGTCGGTTACTTCACCCAGTATCAGGTGGAAGAACTCTCAGGCGACGAAACCCCGCTGGAACATATGACCCACGCGATGGAGGGCATGCCGCCGGGCAAGGTTCGCGAGCAGTTGGGCCGCTTTGGTTTCTCCGGCAACCGCGCGACGCAAAAGGTCGCCAAGCTATCGGGCGGCGAACGCGCCCGCCTCGCGCTTGCCCTGATCACCCGCGACGCGCCGCATCTGCTTATCCTCGATGAGCCGACCAACCACTTGGATGTCGATGCCCGCGAAGCCCTCGTTCAAGCGCTTAACGACTATAACGGCGCCGTCATCCTGATCAGCCACGACCGGCATATGGTCGAACTCAGCGCAGACAGGCTGGTGCTGGTGGACGAAGGCACGGCCAAGGAATTCTCCGGCAGCATGGAGGATTACATCGACTTCGTTCTGGGCCTGAACCAGCCGAAGAAAGAGCGGGGCGAAAAGCCTGAAAAAGGGAAGCGCGGCAAATCCTCCAAGGAAAAAGCCGCCATCCGCAGCATTCGCGCCGACGTGACCCGCACCGAAAAAGCGATGGCCAAACTACAGGCCGATTGTACCGCGATTGATCAGGCGATGTACGAACCGGTCAACGCCGCCAAGCACCTCGCCGATAAAAGCATGAGCGAACTGCTCTCCATGCGCTCCGAATTGTCCGACGAATTGGACACGGTCGAAGCGGAATGGATGGACTTCAGCGAAAAATTGGAAGCCGCAGAAACGGCCTGAAACGTGTAGGACACACATGACACATTCTCCAACATGTCATGCGGTGCCTACAGGGTTAGAGAACTGTTTGTATTGCGAAAGAATGATGTAGGATACGGATGACAAGTGTCCAACTCTTTGAGGGTTTTGTGGGCCTGTTTTGCCTAGAAAATCGAGCGTCGACGATATGAAAGAGCCGCAGAGTTGATAGCAACAAGCGCTTCTGTAGGAAATTCCAACTATGAAGCTCGATCAAGGCGCTTTAAAGCCTCCAGCTTTATGGCACCCTGAATATCTTCTGCTCACTCTCGCTTGATCCTTCGCTTACAACGCCAAGTCTGAATTCGGCACTTTCGTTTGGAAAGCAACGACCTGAGGCGTAATTGAGGGCCGATTTGCTGGCTAAGAATTCGCTAATCTCCGGCACAGCAGCAGTGCGGTCTTTGCCGTCGATTGCGTAACTTTCAAGCCGCCAAGCCGCCTTCAATCGAGGGATACCATCCGCGCCATCAAACTTGGTAAATGAATGAGCGAACACAACCTCGCGCTTAACGTCTCCGCAAGTCCAAACATAGCTCATACGAGAAGTGTTTGGGGTGCCGCTAAGATAATCGCCATGGCCATCAAAACTTGGCGGCGGTGGCGGGGCGTGGTGATCCGATGCCGATACCGCACATCCGCTTGCCAGAACGGTCAGGATCAAAAATAGACTAAGTTTTTGGATCTTTCTGTCTCTTGTATATCGTCTTACGGGAACGGAACCGCCCACTCGGTCAATTCGAAAATCCGAATTTTCGCACTACTAGTAGCTTACTTGCTCGAGAAAAGCCTAAAATCGGGATTCTGAAATCAGGCGGCAGTCGTATCACATTATCGTTGAGTTTCCCGAGTTCCTCTGTCCGCCGAAACCGATTGCAGCGTCCAGAGAAAGCGCTTATTTGTAAGGTTCGCGTTGCTGGCGTTCAAACGCAGAAACCAGACACGCAAAAACTGGCGGTCAAACTGACAACCGGTAAGTCTAGGACACAATTTGATATGCACACGCCATCGGTTTTCAATCGGTCCAACCGCAATGGATAATTCCTCCCCGATTGTCGGCTGGCGCGAGCTTGTTGACTTGCCGAAACTTGGGCTAAGCAGGATACCAGCCAAAGTTGATAGCGGCGCGCGCACATCCTCGCTGCATGGGCGGGTGATCGAAGAGATCGAGCGGGACGGCAAACAATTCGTCCGCTTTGCGGTCGATTGGGATGGTGCAGAGCACATCTGCGAGGCGATCCATGTCGATATTCGCGGCATCACAAGCTCGAATGGCAAGACGCAGCAACGCTATGTCATCAAGACGCCGCTTAAAATCGGTAGCATCGAATTCCGGGCCGAGATCAGCCTCGCTGATCGGTCGGATATGAAATTCCCCATGCTTATCGGGCGGTCCTCGCTGCGGCGGCGTTTTCTGGTCGATAGCGGGTATTCCTGGCTGCAGACCGCAAGCATGCAAACCACCAAAGGGCACAAGCCATGAACGAACCCACGAAGCCGATGAAAATCGCAATGCTTGCCCGCAACCCGAAACTGTATTCGCATAAACGTCTGGTTGATGCGGCCGAACAGCGCGGGCACACCCTCGATATTCTCAACACCACACGCTGCACCGTGAACATCGCGAGCCACCGCCCGACGATCACATATGAAGGCGAAACGCTGACCGGATATGACGCCGTGATCCCCCGTATCGGAGCGTCGATTACGCAATATGGCTTGGCGGTTTTGCGCCAGTTTGAAATGCAGGGCGTCTGGCCGCTGAACGAAAGCGTCGCCATCGGGCGCAGCCGCGACAAGCTGCGCAGCATGCAGATCTTCTCGAAACATGGCCTCGGCCTTCCGCTAACTGCTTATGCCAATGATCCGAAGCAGGCGGAGGAAATCATCAAAGCGGTGAACGGCCCGCCGGTGGTCATCAAACTGCTTGAGGGCACGCAGGGCATCGGCGTTGTTCTTGCCGAAACCATGTCGAGCGCGAAATCCGTGGTCGAGGCATTTCGCGGCGCGAATGTGAACATTCTGGTGCAGGAATTTATCAAGGAAGCGGGCGGAACAGACATCCGCGCGCTGGTCGTCGGCGGCAAAGTTGTCGCGGCGATGAAGCGCACCGGCGCAGCCGATGATTTCCGCTCAAACCTGCATCGCGGCGGCAGCGCTCAAGTGATCAAGATCACGCCGGAAGAACGCTCCACGGCTGTTAGGGCGGCCAAGCATATGGGCCTGAATGTCTGCGGCGTGGATATGCTGCGCAGCAATCATGGGCCGGTGATTATGGAAGTGAACTCGTCGCCCGGACTGGAAGGGATCGAAACGGCAACCGGCAAAGATGTGGCCGGGCAGATCATCGATTTCATCGCCGGCAATGCCAAAGCCGGCGCGACCAAGACCAAGGGCAAAGGGTAACGCTCTGACGGTGTGGGCGGGATGGTTGTTTGCAATCCCGCCACCGATACCTAGCTGTCACCCACACCAAAGGGAGACACCATGACTGCTATCGACCAATTTCCGCTGATCCCGCGCGATGCCTTGTTCGGCAATCCGACCCGCGCCCAAGGCAAGATCAGCCCCGATGGCACATGGCTCAGCTGGCTCGCGCCGGTGGATGGCACGCTCAATATCTGGTTGGCCCCGCGCGATAACCCCGATGATGCGAAGGCGATCACTTCGTCCACCGATCGCCCGATCCGCGACCATTTCTGGGCACCTGATGGCAAAAGCGTCGGCTATATTCAGGACAAAGGCGGGGATGAGAATTTCCTGCTCTACCGCATCGATATTGCCAGCGGCGAGGAGATTTGCCTGACCCCGTTTGAAGAAACGCGGGTGCAGATTGTCGGGTCGTCGGAAACCATTCTGGATGAAGTGCTCGTCGGCCTGAACAATCGCGATCCGCAGTTTCATGATGTTCACCGGCTTAACCTCAACACTGGCGCGCTTGAGCTGGTTTACGAGAACAACGGCTTTGCCGGCTTTATGGCCGATGACAGTTTGAGCCTGCGCATGGCGTTTCAGCAGAATGAGGCAGGCGGCACCGACTTCTTCCGGTTTGCGGGTGGCGAAGTCGAGGCCGAGCCGTTCGAAAGCACCGAAATGGAGGACGCGATGACCACATCGCCCTCCGGCTACACGGTAGATGGCTCAATCCTCTATTGGATGGACAGCCGCGGCCGCAACACCGCCGCGCTTTATGCTCAGGATACCGCGACCGGGGAACGCACCCTGATCGCGGAAGACGACAAAGCCGATATCAGCGGTGCGATGCAAAATCCGAAAACCGGCGAGATACAGGCCTATGCCGTCAACTATCTCAAGACAGAATGGACCGCGATTGATCCGGAGATAAAGGCTTCGCTCGATTGGCTCGGTACGCAGTTTGATGGCAAATACGGCCTTATGAGCCGGACCGAGGATGATCGCACATGGATTGTCTGGAATGATCCGGTGAGCGAGCCGATTGCCGCCCATATTTATGACCGCGATGCGGGCACTCTGACGCCGTTCTATGTCGCGCGGCCAGAGTTGGAAGGCACGCCTCTGCAGCCACTCCACCCGATCGAAATTACCAGCCGCGACGGGCTGACTCTGCCTTCCTACCTCACCCTGCCCGCCGGCAGCGATGCAGATGGCTCTGGCCGTCCTTCCGCGCCGGTGCCGATGGTGCTGCTCGTCCATGGCGGTCCGTGGGCGCGCGATGGATACGGGTTCAATTCCACGCACCAGATGCTCGCCAATCGCGGCTATGCGGTGTTGTCTGTGAATTTCCGCGGCTCAACCGGCTTCGGCAAAGATTTCCTAAACGCGGCGAACCTCGAATGGGGTTTGAAAATGCACGACGATCTGATCGATGCCGTGGATTGGGCCGTGGCAGAAGGCATCGCGATCAAGAACAAGGTCGCGATCATGGGCGGCTCCTATGGCGGCTACGCAACGCTGGCGGGACTTGCCTTTACACCGGACGTGTTCGCATGCGGCGTCGATATTGTCGGCCCATCCAACCTTGAGACCTTGCTCGGCACGATCCCCCCATACTGGGCGCCGATGGTGAAGATTTTCCACGAGCGGATGGGCAATCCAGAAACCGAAGAAGGTCTCGCGCTGCTGAAAGCCGCGAGCCCGCTCTACAAGGCCGATCAGATCATCAAGCCGCTGCTGATTGCGCAAGGCGCGAACGACCCACGCGTGAAGCAGGATGAAAGCGACCAGATCGTCGGTGCGATGAAGGATGCCGGTATTCCGGTCACTTACGTGCTCTATCCCGATGAAGGCCACGGCTTTGCCAAGCCTGCGAACTCCATCTCCTTCTTTGCCGTGGCCGAGAATTTCCTTGCCGCATGCATCGGCGGGCGGGCGGAGCCTTTGGGCGATGTGCTGAAGCCTTCGACCGCCGAAATCGTCGAAGGCGAGGATCACGTGAAGGGGCTCAAAGCCGCTTTGAGCTGATGACAAGCGTCCCTCTGCGCGATAGACAAGTTTCAAATCGCAATCGGAGAGGGATTACATGAGCGCCACAGAACCGCGCCGCAGCATTTTCATTACGGGCGGTGCCTCCGGCATTGGCCGCGCCACTGCGCGCTATTTTGGCGAGCGCGGCTGGTTTGTCGGGATTGCCGACATCAACGAAGCGGGGATGGAAGATACGCTCGGCCTGATCTCGGGCGGCTTTACCTACATGCACAAGCTCGACGTGCGAGATCGCGCCGCGTGGGACACCGCGCTGGAAGCGTTTTCGACCGCTGCGGGTGGACGGATTGACGCGATGGTCAACAATGCCGGTATCGGCACCGGCGGCCCGCTGGCAGAGCTTGAAACCGAGGAGATCGATCGCTGCCTCGACATCAATCTGCGCGGGGTGCTTTACGGTGCGCAAGCTGTCTATCCCTACCTGCAAAAGACCGCTCCCGGTTCGGCGCTCGTCAACATCGCCAGCGCGGCGGGCATTTCCGGCGGCACTGGCATGAGCGTTTACAGCGCGACCAAATTCGCTGTGCGCGGCATCGCCGAAAGCCTAGATGCGGAATGGGCACCGGAGGGTATCAAGTCCTGCTCGATCTGCCCCAGCTTTATCGAAACGCCGCTGCTCGATGGGACCGGCAATCGCAAATCTAACGAAGATGTGCGCAGCCGCGTTCAAGCCTCTGGTCTGGAGATCACGCCTGTCGAAGAGGTAGCCGAGACGATCTGGAAAGCTGTCCACGGCGATGATCTGCACTATCTCGTCGGCAAGACTGCCAAGAAACTGAACTTCGCCAAGCGCTGGATGCCGGGCAAAGTGCGCAAACAGAACCGCGAAGGCGCGGCACTCCTCGGTAAGTAGGGAAACAACAGCATGACCACAGGCGAACCCACTCGTTCCATCTTCATCACCGGCGGCGCATCGGGCATTGGCCGCGCGGTTGCGGTGTTTTTTGCTGAGCGCGGCTGGTTTGTCGGCATCGCGGATGTGGACGAAGCGGGCATGGCGGAAACGCTGTCTATGATCACCAGCGGCAGAGCCTCCACCCATACGCTCGATGTGCGTTTCCGCGATCAATGGGACACGGCGCTGGCCGATTTTGCGAAAGCCGCTGGCGGGCGCATCGATGTTGTCTTCAACAATGCCGGTATCGGCGATGGCGGCCCGCTCGTGGATCAGGACGCAGACGAGCTGACCCGCATGCTCGATATCAATATGAAAGGCGTGATCTTCGGCGCGCAGGCCTCGCACAAATACCTCGTTGAAACCGCGCCGGGTTCTGTGCTGCTCAACACCGCCAGCCTCGCCGGCATTATCGGCGCACCTGGCCTTGCGGCCTATTGCGCAACCAAATGGGCCGTGCGCGGGCTCACAGAAAGTCTGGACGCGGAATGGGCCGATGACGGGATCAAAGTCTCTGCGCTGTGCCCCGGATTTATCGACACGCCGATCATCGGGAAGGTTCAGAAGGATTCGAACCTGACCGCCAAAGAGGCTCTGGCCGAAGCAGGCGTCGAAATCTCTCCAGTGGACATCGTGCCCGGCGTCGTTTGGCAGGCCGTCCATGGAGACGATCTGCACTACACCGTCGGAAAGATGGCCAAACGGATGCGTCTTATGAAACGCTGGCTGCCCGGTGTCCTGCGCAAGGAAATGCGCAGCCGCGGTGTCGGGGTCGAGCTTTAGACCAGCTGATCAATCGCCCGCGCCATCGTAGCATCGCGCTGTGACAACCCGCCTGCATCATGCGTGGTCAGCGTGATTTCCACCTTGGCGTAAACGTTGAACCATTCGGGATGGTGATCCTGACCGTCGGCGAGCAAGGCAACGCGGCTCATAAAGCCCCATGCTTCGGAAAAATCGGCAAACTGGAACGTGCGCGTGATCGCTTTGTCTTCGCGCGTCAGCTCCCATTCGGGATGGTCGGCAAGCAGGGTGGCGCGTTCTTTTTCATTCAGCTCGGTGACACTGGCCATGGGGGCTCCTGAAGTGAGAGTTGTTTGCGAGGTCGCTTTTGCCTAACGCGTGAAGCGATGCAAGGTTCTCACGCTCCATCGCTTGTCGCAAACAAACTGGCATGCCGCCGCGGCGACCGGCTGCTGTTTCGCGGGTTGTCGTTTGAACTGGGCGTGGGAGAGGCGCTGCATATCACCGGCGCGAATGGCACTGGCAAGACCACCTTGATCCGCGCGCTGGCGGGCCTGACTACCCCGTATGCAGGCGAGGTCACGAACGAAGGCGCGATGGGTTTGCTGGATGAACGCACCGGCATCGATCCAGATCAACCACTCGGGAAAGCGCTGGAGTTTTGGCAGCGAATTGACGGATGCAGCGATCCTTCGGGCGCACTTAAAGTGCTCGGGCTGGAGCCGCTGCTGGATGTGCCCGTGCGGTATCTTTCGACGGGCCAACGCAAGCGGGCGGGCCTCGCTGCGCTGCTCAATCGCGAAGTGCCGATCTGGTTGCTAGATGAGCCTTTGAGCGGGCTGGATGCGGCGGCGATTGAGCAAGTCACCGCGCTCATCGCGCTGCACATCGGCGGCGGCGGTATCGCGCTAATCGCGTCGCACCAAAGCCTTGCGATTGACGGTCTGCGCAGCCTCGCGATTGAAGACTTCGCTGCGATGGATGAACCAGCATGATCGGCGCGCTGCTGAAACGCGATCTGGGCAAATTCTTCCCCTTCGCAGGCGGCGGCGCTGCCCTGCCCGTGGTGTTCTTTGTCGCGGTGGCGATGCTTTATCCGTTCGCCGTGGGGCCAGATCAGGATTTGCTGGGACGCACTGGCGGCGGAATAGTCTGGATCGCCGCGCTGCTCGCCGCGATCCTGCCGCTCGAAAAGCTGGTGGCGCAGGACATAGAGCTTGGCACGTTTGACCAGCTGCGCCTGCGCGGGCTGACCGAAGAGATCATGATGGCGGTGCGGCTTCTCGCCCACTGGCTCAGCTTTGGCCCGCCGCTGATCCTCGCCGCTTTCCCCGCTGCTGCCCTGCTTGCGCTGGACGGGCCGAGCTTGCATCTTCTGCTGCTCGGATTGCTCGTGGGCACGCCGGGTCTTGCAGCCATCGGCCTAATCATCGCCGCGCTCACCGCGTCGCTTCGCGCAGGCGCTGCTCTGTCTGGCCTGATGCTGATCCCGCTGGCCCTGCCAATCCTCATTTTCGGCGCAGGGGCACTGGCGCGTCAGGACCAGGCCAGTCTCGGCTTTGTAGCTGCGATCAGTCTAGCGCTGGTGGCGATTGCTCCCTTCGCCGCAGGGGCCGCGATTAGGGCTGCAAGGGAGGTTTAGTTGGCCATTAGACTCGGCGCCAGGCTCTCTTGATAATGGCATGAGTCAGAGCAATATGGTTACTGCAAAGCTTGCGATCTAATCGAGATCAAGATCGCCAATAGGCGGCAGTTGAGTGCCGCAAAAGGGGCAAAAGCTGATAGCGATTATGCTCGAAGCATAACCATCCTTTCCATCTCGAACTGGCAATCCATAGCCGCCCCGAACGGGATTGATTAACGCATCAGGACACGCATCACGATCTGAATGTTGATCACAGACTTGATTTTGATCGTACGAAAACCGTTCGCAACAATAATCAGCCATAAGGCGGCTTATCCCGTCCCGTCGGGCTTTTCGTGAAAATCTCCACGCCATCGTCGGTGATCGCCAGTGAATGCTCGAACTGTGCGGATAGCGACTTGTCGCGCGTTACGGCGGTCCAGCCGTCGCCCAGCACTTTGGCCCATGGCTTGCCGAGGTTGATCATCGGCTCGATGGTGAAGAACATGCCGGGTTTCAGCTCCGGCCCCGTGCCTGCCTTTGCTGCGTGCACCACTTCGGGCGCATCGTGGAACAACCGGCCCAGACCATGCCCGCAAAATTCGCGCACCACGCCGTAACGGAACTGTTTCGCGTGCGCCTCAATCGCTGCGCCAATATCGCCCAGCCGCGCGCCCGGTTTGCCCGCCGCTTCGATACCCAGCATCAGGCATTCGTATGTCACATCGACCAGCCGCTTGGCTTTGATCGACGGTTCGCCTGCATAGAACATGCGGCTCGTGTCGCCGTGCCAACCATCCAGCAGCGGGGTCACATCCACGTTGAGGATATCGCCCTCTTTCAGCACTTTATCCGACGGAATACCGTGGCAGATCACATGATTGATCGAGATACAGCAGGAATGCGCATAGCCGCGATAGCCGAGCGTCGCGGGCACCGCGCCTGCATCCAGCGTCATTTCGCGCACGCGATCATCAATTTGCGCAGTTGTTACGCCCGGCACCACCAGATCGGCGACTTCGTCAAGGATCGTCGCGGCAAGGCGGCCTGCCTTGCGCATCCCATCGAAGCCTTCTTCGGTGTGCAGCTTGATCGTGCCGTCGCGGTAAACGGTGTCGGTGGACTCTACGAGTTGATATTCAGTCATGCGCGTTATGTAGCGAAGGTCGGCGAAGATTTCTACTTCGCCGAGAACGCCTCGCGATATTCAGGCTTCAATGCGCTGATAACCGCCTGCGTTACGGGCAGAGTGAATTCGAAATCACCTTCTGCATATGCGCCCGCAATGTATGGCGCGTAATAAACGCCGAGGCGGTCAAACTTTGCACCATTCGACGATCCGATGAACAGCACGGTTTCGTCCATCGTCACGCATTGATCAGGCCATTCGCCGTCGCTTTGGGTAACCGGTTCGCCGCGCCGCTTCGCGCGCTCTTTATTGAGCATGGTGCAGGCCGTATCGCCGATCGCGGCATCAAGGCTGTCCAAAGACGCAAACATCTCTTTCGGTTCGATCGAAGCCTCCGCTTCCCGGTCCCAGACTATCGACCCGCGACCGGAATTGCCATGCGCGCCGCCAGTATACATATAGAACCCACTCGACAGGCTCAGAAAACGCGGCAAGTCGGCAACGACGTCCCAGCTCAATTCGAATGAAAGGTTACGGCAGGATGCCGAGTCAGCCGGGCAATCGGCAAGCGCTTCTGCCCACCATTCTTTTTGCTCAGCCAGCTGTTTATCGCGCTGCTTCTCCAGCTCTGCTGCCAAAGCAGGGATTTCGGCGACTTCGCCGGGCCAGGAATAGGAAAACTCGCGTGAACCTCTTTCGCCGCCAGCGTCTCCCTTGGAGTTATTTTCGTACGTCACTCTTCCGGCGATTGGCTTATCCGGCGTTTCCGGCGGCGCGGGCGGAGTTGCATCAGCATTCGCAGCGGCATCGGGTGTTTCGACGCCCGTTTCCTCGCCAACATCTTCGGGAGAGGAACACGCCGCCAATGCCAATGTCGCGGCCCCTGCAAGCATATGTTTGATCATCATATTCCCTCCCAAATCTCAATTCGCGCGTGACAAGCCGCAGATCGCACCTAATTACATAATCATGACTGAAATTACCGATTTGATCCAGCCCGATCGCGGGCAAGACGCAACCCCCATCCACCTCACCACGGCGGCGGGTTTTGACGAATACGCCAAAACCTTAAGCGCTGGTCAGCGCGCCAGCCTGTCTGCGCAACAGTTTGAAGGCGGCGCGGGTCAGGTTGGGATTGTGACAGATGGCGATGGTTTCTTTGCCGTAGGGGGCGTGGTCGATCCTGAAAACCTGTCGAGCTATTGCCTTGCTGCTCTCGCGGACAAGCTGCCCGAAGGTACCTACCGTCTTGCCAATGCCGAAGCGGGCGCAGCGATGTTCGGTTGGCTCACCGCGCATTACAGCTTCACGCGCTATAAAGATGATGAAAAAGCAGTCGGCCCGAGGGTGCTTTTGACCGAACAGGTCGGTCGCCTACCAAGCTATATGGCCGAAGCCGAGGCCGAGATGCTGGTGCGTGATCTCGTCAACACTCCTGCCGAAGATATGGGGCCAGCCGCACTTGAGGCCGAGTGCGAGAAGCTCGCCAAGGCGCATGGTGCAAAGCTTGATGTGACAAAGGGTGATAGTCTGGAACAGGGCTATCCCATGGTGCACGCCGTTGGCCGCGCCGCCGCCCGCCACCACGCACCGCGGATCATGCACCTGACATGGGGCAAGGAAAGTGACCCCGTGCTTGCATTGGTCGGCAAAGGCGTGTGCTTCGACACGGGTGGTTTGAACATCAAACCGGGCAGCGGCATGCGTTTGATGAAGAAAGATATGGGCGGCGCGGCACATGTGATCGCGCTTGCTGGTTTGATCATGGCTGCCGGTCTGAAGGTGCGTTTGCATATGCTCGTGCCTGCGGTCGACAATGCCATTTCCGGCCCCGCCTTCCGGCCGGGAGACGTTTTGGACAGCCGCAAAGGCCTGTCGGTTGAAATCCACAACACCGACGCTGAAGGCCGCCTGATCCTGGGCGATGCTCTCACTCGAGCAAGCGAGGAACAGCCTGACCTTATCATCGATTTCGCCACGCTAACCGGCGCGGCGCGCGTTGCGCTCGGCCCGGACTACGCAGCGATGATGGCGCGTAAGGATGAAACCGCACAAGCATTGATTGCAGCGGGCAAAGCCAATGATGACGAGCCGTGGCGGCTTCCGCTGCCAGAGGCGTATCGCGATTATTTGAAGTCCGACATCGCCGACATCGTCAACGCGCAAAGCAACCCATATGCAGGCGCGAGTGTCGCTGGCCTGTTCCTTGATCGGTTTGTGGGCGAAGGTATCGACTGGGTACACTTCGACACATTCGCGTGGCGCCCTTACCCCAAACCGGGACGGTCGAAAGGCGGCACAGCTTACGGTCTGCGCGCAGCATGGCACATGCTGAAAGACCGCTATGGCGCGTAAAGGAACCGTAATCGTGCGGTGCGCGTTACACGGTTTCTACAGGCGCAAACTTGCCCGATTGGTAAGTTACAGCTAAGCGCGCGCCACCGGGGGACTAAGGATACCTACGCGAATGAGCGGCACCGACGTGCAGGCAAGCAAATACACCGTGCCAAATGGCGTTCTGGGTCTGAAAGGCCCAGTTCAAAAGCCTGCGCCCGGCACATTGCCCCTGCGCGGGGACCTTGCCCATATCGCGCTCGCCGGAACACATCTGGCCGCGCATTATGTAATTCCTCATCCAGGGCGCATTGGCGACGTAGATGTCGAGCTTCATCTGGTCCCCCGTGACGATAGCGACGTGACCGACACTCTGGCTGCCGGAACAGCAATCGAGGTGCTCGATGTAGCTGGCGATTGGGTTTGGATCTGTGTCGGCGCAGACGGTCCAAGCGGATATTGCAAAGCCGTTTGTCTCGCTGGCTGAAGCCGCTACAAGCGCGGCCATGACAATCCGTATATTCATCGATGGCGCTGCCGGAACGACCGGTCTGGAAATCCGCGAGCGGCTTGCCGGGCGCAGCGAATTTGAATTGCTGGTACTGGAGGATGATCGCCGCAAGGACAAGTCCGCTCGCCGCGACGCGCTACACGAAGCCGATATTGCGATCCTGTGCTTGCCCGATGATGCCGCGCGCGATGCGGTGGCCTTGGCCGAAGGATCGGGCACCCGCATTATCGATGCATCCAGCGCGCACCGCGTGGCTGATGGCTGGACCTATGGCTTTCCTGAGTTGATCGGGCATGAAGCGATTGCGAACGCGCAACTTGTCTCCAACCCCGGTTGCTATCCAACTGGTTTTCTCGCGCTCGTCGCACCGCTTGTGCAGGCCTCAGCCTTGCCAGCCGACTGGCCTTACACCGTCAACGCCGTCAGCGGCTATTCGGGAGGCGGAAACGCTTTGATCGATCGGTTTGAGGAGGATCAGAACATTGCGTTCCGTGCCTACGGGCTTGCTCTTACGCACAAGCATCTTCCTGAAATGCGTGAATATGCAGGGCTAACCAGCGAACCTGTTTTCTCGCCCAGCGTGGTGCCCGCCCATCGCGGCATGCTGGTAGATGTCCCTCTGCCTTTGGCGGCAATGCCCGGCGCAGCATCGGCCACTTCCCTCGAAAGCGGGCTTACGGACCACTACGGCGACAGCGCCATTGTGAAAGTCCATTCGCATCCGACCCCGCCCGCCGAATTGCTTCTTGGCAAGGATGCCGAGCCTTGGGACGGTCTGGCGCTGCATGTCTTCACCGGCGAAGACGGCACACAAGCCCGCCTGATCGCCATGCTCGACAATCTCGGCAAAGGCGCAAGCGGCGCCGCGATCCAGAATTTGAACATTATGTGCGGCGTGCCGGAGACGACCGGCTTGCGGCTCTAATTATTACCTCTGCCCAAAATTTAGGCAATGGTATACATGACAAAGCAACGAATCGAAGAAATTGAGGTTACGCCTGAGATGATTGAGGCGGGGATTTGTTCTCTCGAGCAGGGTCTCGAGGCACTGCCCGCTGCTTCATTGGTTTTGGAGGTTTATAAAGCCATGGCCGCTGTGCGGCCTCTATAGTGTTCTGGTACTGAGCGGATTCAATGAGATCGGGCCTCTCACATTCAATCCAGAATTTCACAAGGCAGGCGTTTAGCGTGATCGCATCAGATTCAAGGTCATCAAGGGCTTTTATAGAGATCGTATGCTTAAACGCTCTCGCGCTGAAATTTTTGTTTTCATCTGTGACAATCGCTTTTCCGTCTTCGAAATTTATTCCATTGTGCAACAGGCGGTCACGTATTTTCGTTATTTCCCCGATCCGTTCAAATGCTCGCTCTAGATCATTAGGTACCAGTTGGCCGCTGGCAGAATAAAATCGCTTAATGGTATCCGCTGCTCCGCGAACACGAACGCCAGAGAATAGCACTTTAGAAGTCAACACTGAGGTGCCTGAGACAATCCGGAGTATCTGGTGCATAGTGGCCTCGATCTCGGCGTACCGATGGACAAATTTGCCGAGCGCATACCAATAACCTGCGAAAGAGTGATCTGGGAAATCCATGAAAAACACCGATCAAAAAGAGAAAGAAGTGCTTAAGCGGATGTTGCGGACACCGCCTAAACCAAAGGAAAAGAAAAGGGGGGCAGGCCCGAAAGCCCACCCCACTAAAAGTCAGAAAAGTTCGGCCTGATTGGGGTCAGTCCCGCGCTTCCCAGTTTTCACTTCGGACACACGTCCTTGGTTCCAACCAAGATCGGCTGCAATGTCATGCTGAAACTCGCCACTGGCGAGCCTTTGCTTAACTTCGCAGAAGATTTCAGGAGAGTATGGTGCCCTTTCTGGGCGTTTGGGTCGTACAAAAATCACGGTTTATCCTTTCCGTGTAACGACCGGCTTGACGACGAGAATCCCCTATGTGTAGATGCATGCATCACGGGGACTATCTCGCTCCTGCTAGCCGGACAAAAGTAAGCAGGAGTTGCCTCGACTAGGCCTCTGGTGTTCGAGCACCGGAGGCCTTGCCATTTGAGGCAACCATCCAAAACAAAACAGAAAACTTTGCTCGGCGCGAGACGAGACTGTCTGGATTCGCGATTCAACTGGGGATAAATGCGTTCTTAGCGATTCCAGCGCTTGCGTCTCTCCCCAATCTTTCGGGGAGGCTTCAACCTATCAGGCTGCGACTGCGCTAGTCCGCCGATAGGTCAGGCGCTTGCCAGAGATACCCTTTAGGGCTTCGTCAGCGCGTTCAAAGTCAGTCAGCTTGCGAGTGTTGTAGCGGAAGTCGAACTCGCCAGTGTAGCGGTGCAAATGCGTTGCCGAGACGTGATGATAAACACCGATGATCCCGCGCTTAAGAATGGAGAAGAAGCCTTCAATTGTGTTGGTGTGAGAATGCTCGCCGCGCTTGTATTCGCCAAGTGAGTGCTTGACGATGCTGTGCTTACCGAACTCTTTGCCGACATTCGTATAGCCCGCATGTTCGTCGGTCATGAGGTAAGAATAGCGGTCAACGTTGGTAACGAGAGCGTGGCGCAAGGTTTCGCCAGTTACGCGCTCAACGTGGATTGAGCGGACTTTACCGCCACGTTCGACAAGCGAGACGACAGGCTGCTTGTTCGCAAATGGGGAGCGACGATTAGCCGAAAAGCGACGTTGCTGTTTGGCATTGCGGTTCTTGGACTTGCCGCCGACATAAGTTTCATCGGCTTCAACGAATTTGCCAAACCCGCCTAGCGGCTCGTTATCGGTGTCTTTCATGGCTTCGCGAATGCGGTGCATCATGAACCACGCGGTTTTATAGGTAACACCAAGCATACGCGCCATTTGATGCCCGCTGATGCCCTTCTTGGACGCACACAGCATATGTGTAGCCAGAAGCCACTTATTGAGAGGCACCTTGGAGCGTTCAAACACGGTGCCGACTGTGACAGTGTATTGCTTGCGGCAATCATTGCACTGGACGACGCCCTTGCGGACGGTGCCGCCGGGATGCGCTTTGGTTGACTTACGCTTTTGCGGTGGAAGCCGTTTAGCGTTGTCCGATCCGCAATGGGGGCACAGCGGACCCTCAGCCCAATGAAGGGCTTCTAGGTGCTCACGTGCTGCATCTTCGTTTTGAAAGCGAGGGGCAAAAATGTCGACTGCGGTTTTCATGCATTATCAATGCACTGAATGCCCTGCTTTGTCAAGTATACAATGCCCAAAATTTAGGCAGTTGTTGGATTCAGAATAAGCAGCGGTAAAAGCGATTCCAATGCTTGCGCCGAGACGCCCCCTCTGTAGGATCACATGGCACGATTCTTGATAGAATTGGTGTGTGTCACAAACGGACCAAGGGGTGGGGTAGCCACACGTGAAAAAGATCGAAGCGATCATCAAGCCTTTCAAACTCGACGAAGTGAAAGAGGCACTCCACGAAATCGGCGTGTCCGGTATCACCGTCACCGAAGCCCGCGGCTTCGGCCGGCAGAAAGGCCACACCGAACTGTATCGCGGCGCTGAATACGTCGTCGATTTCCTTCCCAAGGTAAAACTGGAAGTCGTCGTTTCCGATGATCAGGCCGAACGCGTGGTTGAGGCGGTTGCCGCCGCAGCACAAACCGGCCGGATCGGTGACGGCAAGATCTTCGTCAGCCCTATCGAGACCGCTTTGCGCATCCGTACGGGCGAGACCAACGACGACGCGATTTAATCCGCATTCAATTACACTCGCCTTGAGGCGGGGACCACACGCAATTCTATCAGCTGGAGACTACGAACATGGCAAGCATCAAAGACGTCCTTAAACAGATCAAGGACGAGGAAATCGAATGGCTCGACCTTCGCTTTACTGACCCCAAAGGCAAGTGGCAGCACCTCACCATGGCCGCCAGTGTCATGGACGAAGACGCGCTTGAAGATGGTCTGATGTTCGATGGTTCTTCGATCGAAGGTTGGAAGACGATCAATGAATCGGACATGATCCTGAAACCGGATCTGGATGCAATTTATGTCGATCCATTCTCGGCCACGCCGATGCTTTCGGTGTTCTGCAACATTGTCGAACCTTCCGATGGCCAGCTTTACTCACGCGATCCGCGCTCGACCGCGAAACGCGCCGAAGCTTACCTCGCATCGACCGGCATCGGTGACACAGTCTATGTCGGGCCAGAGCCAGAGTTCTTCATGTTCGACGATGTCCGCTTTGAAGACGGCTATGCCGGATCGGGTTACGCGATCGACGATATCGAACTGCCGACGAACACCGGCAAAGAATACGAAATGGGCAATATGGGCCACCGTCCACGCGCCAAAGGCGGCTACTTCCCAGTGGCGCCGGTAGACAGCGCCATGGATATCCGCGCCGAGATGGTTTCCACTATGATGGAAATGGGCCTCAACATGGACAAGCACCACCACGAAGTGGCAGCTGCCCAGCATGAGCTCGGCATAACCTTCTCCTCGCTCACCACTGCGGCTGACCAGGTGCAGGTGTACAAGTATGTCGTGCAGCAGGTTGCTCACGCATACGGCAAAACCGCAACCTTTATGCCAAAGCCGATCAAGGACGATAACGGCAGCGGCATGCACAGCCACATGTCGATCTGGAAAGACGGCAAGCCGACTTTTGCAGGCAATGAATATGCCGGTCTGTCGGAAAACTGCCTTTACTACATCGGCGGTGTCATCAAACACGCGAAGGCCGTGAACGCCTTCACCAACGCCACCACCAACAGCTATAAGCGTCTGGTACCGGGCTTCGAAGCACCGGTTCTGCTCGCTTACTCCGCGCGCAACCGCTCGGCATCGTGCCGTATTCCATACGGTTCGGGCGAGAAAGCCAAGCGCGTCGAATTCCGCTTCCCGGATGCGATCGCCAACCCTTACCTTGCCTTCTCGGCATTGCTGATGGCTGGCCTCGACGGGATCGAGAACAAGATCCACCCGGGCGAAGCGATGGACAAGAACCTCTACGATCTGCCGCCAGCGGAACTCGCCGAAGTTCCAACCGTGTGCGGTTCGCTTCGCGAAGCTCTCGAAGCGCTCGAAGCCGATCACGAATTCCTGCTGAAAGGCGATGTGTTCAGCAAAGACCAGATTGACGCTTACATGGAACTCAAATGGGAAGAGGTCATCCGCCTCGAAACCACGCCGGCTCCGGTCGAGTTCGACATGTATTACAGCAGCTGATCCGAATCGGTTTCAACGAAATACGGGCCGTCGGGAGAAATCCCGGCGGCTTTTTTGTGCTTTGTCGAACGCGCGCGCCAAAAGGTACGGCTGCTTACGTCAGTCCAGAGTCACGATATTGGTGAGTCGCGTAATATAAAGACGCATTCAATCGCCTAATTCCGCCTTTTATTGCTTGCCTAACAATTGCGTAACCATCTTGTCACACGATTCATAAAGCATTGGGTTAACCATGCTTTCTGATTGAGCCAATTCGGTCTTGCGGTAGATTTTACATCATGGGGCTCTGTTAGGGTCCAGACTGACATTGGGGAAAATCATGAAAATTTCGAATGCGCGGTTTAGCCAGCGCTCTCTTCTGGCTGGTTCAGCCACTCTTGCACTCGTCGCAGCGGCAACAGCCGTTCCGGCTCAAGCGGTGGTGCCGAATGATAACGTCACTCCCGAAGAAGCCGTCGATGAAGACGACGAGTTTAGCGGCGTCGGCATGCTCTTTCGCAATGATGGCTTTGTGTGCACCGGTACGCTGATCAATCCGCGCACGGTCCTATTTGCCGCCCACTGTGTGAATAATCGCCCCGCGACAGATTTCGAGACGACTATCCAAACCGCTTGGTCGTTCAACGTCAATGCGCTGCCGGGTTTCGTGAATTGGATTAACAATAATTTCGCGAGCAATCCCGATCTCGCAGTCTACAATAGCAATCGCGTTTATTACGATGCGCGTTCGCTTGATGATCCTGCTGCGCAAGGTTTCCTTGAAGCCGATATTGCGATTGCCAGCCTTGATACACCGGCAGCGAATTTGCCGACCTGGTCGCTGCTATTTTCACCGCTCCCCGATCCCGGCGCGATCGATGACGTCAACGGCACAGGTTACCATGTAAACATCACCGGTTATGGCCGCTCCGGCTCCGGCACGACCGGCGCATCACAGGGCATCGACTGGCGTCGCCGGTCTGCCGAGAACATGCTCGGCGCGCTGACGTCATTTAACGAACGGAACAATTTCCTGTTCGGCCAGCCATTCGGCGATCTTCCGCAAAGCCTCTATTGGTTGGATTTTGACGATCCCAACAAGACCAACCCGTTCGATTTCAACCTGTTCAAGGACGAACCGCTCGAACGCGAAGGCACGACAGCTGGCGGCGATTCCGGCGGCCCGCTGATCCTCGACGCGGCTAACAACACCCTGTCCGATGAAGATCTGGTCATCGGCGTTCTGTCCGGTGGCTCACGCTTCTTTGGGGCACAGGTGTTTTCAAGCTACGGCACAGCCAGCTTTTACCAGCCGCTCTATCTCTATTGGGACTATATCGCGGCGACGAACCCATACCGTTATGTCACCGCCAAAGCTGGTGACGGCAATTGGGAAGACGCATCGCACTGGGAAACCACGCTTGATCCGGCATACCGCATCATTGATGATAGCGGCGCTGTGGTGAATGGCATTCCAACCAGCATCGGGCTTGGCCCAGAAGGCGGATCACCCGATTTCGGTGAGGTCTGCTTCGATCCCGAAGGCACCAATCCGGGCGACGGCTGTCAGGATCTTGCCACAGGAAACCTGACACCTCCGGCTCGCAACACACAAGATGTTATCGTTTCTTCGAATATCGGCCGCGTAGGCGCCGATGCTCTAAGCGAAGCAACTGGCGATAACGCAGTCACGCTTGCGGATGATACGCGGGCTCAATTGAGCGTTGCTCTGGACCAGCAGGTGCTGGCGCCAGAATTTGCCGAAAATGCCCCGCAGGGCATCAATGGCGGCGGACCGGAGTTTTCCGATGATGCGCTGCCCGCAGCGACTCTGGAAAACGGGCTTCCCGGTGCGTCGGACTTTGTTCCTGACAACATCGATCCAATCATCAGCACCGATGCAAATGTGAACGTTGATCCACGTTACTTCGACGTGACATTGGGCAATTCGGGCACCACCACACTGAGCAGCGAGGTTGAGATTGATCGGCTCACCGTTCTCAGCGGAGCTGGGCTAAACATTGCCGAGGAAGGCGATCTGACCACATTGATCGATGTCAGCCAGTTTGGCGGCACGGTCACCGTTGATGGCGCGCTGAACTCGGTCGGTGATTACACCCTCTTCGGCGGCGCGCTGCAGGGATCGGGTACGGTTGTTGCGCCATTTGTCACCAACATCACTGGTGCAATCTCGCCCGGCACAATTGGCGGTATCGACACTCTGACGATTGACGGCAGCGCCGTGCTATCATCGGGATCGACGCTGATGATCGACGTCGACGGCGCAGGCGCTTCGGATCTTCTCGCCGTCACCGGCGAAGCGAATGTCGGCGGTATAGTAATGGTCGGCAGCGGGGTGCTCAATCAGCCCGCTGGCAACGGCCAGCAATATACGATCCTGACTGCCGATGGCGGCGTGACTGGCGCGTTTGATGAAAGCAACCTGTCCGCCATTCTCAGCCAGTCGTTCACCTACGACGCAAACTCGGTCATGATGGAAATCTTGGCGGCGAGTTATAGCACGGTGGTTGACGCGAACGATCCGAACCAAGTCGCCTATGCGCAATTGTTCGATCAGAACCGTACAACTGGTCTGCTGAACGATCTCTACGCACTCGATCTGGCCGACGCGGACACAATCCGTGCGACCTTCTCGGGACTTGCTCCTGTTTCGGAACAAGCCGTTCGTTCGTTGACGGGCATGTCGCTCAACACGATGCAGAACTTCAACAACAGCCGTCTGCATGCTGCCAATCGCAGCAGAGCCGGCGGTAAGATCGCGAAGATCGGCGCTCCGCTTGAGACTGTGCAAATTGGCCTGATGCCAGCGACGCAGGGTGTTGGCCCCGCCGCGATGGCTATGCAAGGCGGCGATGACACCGAATTGTCTGATGCGAACATCTCAGAAGATGTCGCGATCTACGTCGCTGGCGGCCTTGTCGGTGGCAGCGCGGATTCGCTACCCGGTTTCGGCGCAAGCAGAACCGATGTCAGCGGATTTTATGTCGCAGGCGGTGTCGAATTCTACGCAGCTGAAGAAACCATGATCGGCGTTTCTGGCTATTTCAGCTCGCTCGAAGGTGATGTTATTCTTGGCCAGGAAGTTGAAAGCGATCTGATCGGTGGCTCGGTTTATGCGCGCCACAAAACAGGCGGCGGTCTGGTCATTGATGGTCAGGCGAGCTTCGGCAGCATTGGCACTTCGTCACAGCGCAATGTCCAATTCCTCGGCACAAACCAGACGCTGGTATCGGACACTGATGACACGCTGTTCTCGACCGGACTGGCGCTTTCCTATGACATGGAAACCGGAATCGGTACGATTTCGCCAGGCGTAGAGGGCCGGTATTCCCGCGCCTCTCTGTCACCGGTCACCGAAGCTGGTGGCAATCTGGCGCTTCAGGTGGATCGTGAAGACTTCACCAGCGCTCAGGCCCGCGCCGGATTCGACTATGAAAAGTCGGGCTCTTTCGCGAAGATCAACGGCACGGCGCAGTTTGTTTGGGAGCTTGAAGAAGGCCCGCAATTGCTGGGCGCACAATTCGCGCAGGGCTCTGGCCCGAATGCGAATTTTGTCATCAATCAAGCGGATCAAACCTGGGTTGAGCTGGGCATTGCCGCGACACTTGGCGATGGTCCTGTGAATGTGAGCTTTGGCTTTGACACCACGGTGGGCCGTGCGTCGGCGGACGCATATGCGTTCACAACATCGGCGACTTTCCGCTTCTAAGCGGACAACGACCAAACAGAAACGGGCGCTCGCAGCGATGCGGGCGCCCATTTTGTTTTCGGTTTAGGTTATGTAGCCTAGCTCGCGCGCGATACGTCGCTGGCGTCGGCGCAACGATCTGATCCATCATTGTCTCCCGCGCTATCAATCGATCGCATCAGATTTTCAGAAGTCATCGGCTTTCCAAACAAGTAACCCTGTACGGATTCCGCGCCGGCCCGTTTAGCCATCAACAGGCCAACTTCGTCTTCAACCCCCTCAAGCAGGCAATGCACACCCAGTACGCGGGCCATGCCCACAAGCGATGCCAGAACTTTTTCCGCCATCGGATCGCCGGGATTTTCGACAAAACTCTTGTCCACTTTGAGCTTTTGAATGGGCAGCGAGCGCAAATAGCTGAAATTGGAATAGCCCGTACCAAAATCATCAAGCGCGATCGGGAAACCGATCTCCTGCAGTCGATCCAGATTGGCAGTCGCTTTCGCGATGTCGGCCATCATCGCCGTTTCGGTGACTTCGAACTCAATAAGGCTGGGATCGACGCCGTGCTCTTTCACCAGCGATATGATCTGGTCGATCGTGGGATTGGAAATGAGATCATAGCTCGACAGATTGATCGATAGCGGCACCGCATGCGGCCATGAGGTTAGCTCTTCGAGCGCTTTTTGCACGACCATCAAAGTTACGCCAGTGATAAGGCCGCTTTCCTCGGCGATCTGGATAAACCCGTCCGGCGAAACATGCCCGATCGCCGGACTATGCCAACGGACCAGCACTTCGGCGCGAACTACTGTTTTCGATCCGAGTCTGAATTGCGGCTGGAAAACGAGATTGAGTTCTTTCGCAAGGTCAGCTTTTCGAAGCGCATCTTCGACGCGGAAACGAGCATGGGCGGCCTGCGCATGTTCCTCGTTGAACAAAACCAGCTGGTTCTTGCCCTTTTTCTTCGCCACCATCAGCGCATAGTCGGCATGGCTAATTTGCGAACGGAAACTGCGGCCCTGCTCTACGAGGGTCACACCAAGCGAGCAGGAAATGGCGATGGTGCGCTCGTTGATCAGATAGGGTTGTGAAATCTCGGTCAGCAGTCTTTCACAGCGCCCGATAACTTCAGCTGGATCGGTAACGCCGAGACAGATCAGATTGAACTCATCTCCGCCCATACGGCTGATGAACATCTTGTCGTCAGCTGCCCGCTGCAACCGGACAGCAACCTCTTGCAGCAATTGGTCGCCAACCAAATGGCCGTGAATATCGTTCACGGCTTTGAAGCCGTCGAGGTCCATCAGAACCAGCCAGACATCCATTCCATTGCCGGTTTCATCACCAGCAGCGGCCCACTCTCGATTGGCTTTCTTGAGCCTCGCGAAAAAGGCTCGGCGGTTTGGCAGTTTGGTAAGGCTGTCTGAAAGCGATTGCTCTCGCAGCTCCTCGCTCAGCGCGTTGGCGTTCTCCAGTTCGTCTTCGGCTTGAACCTTTGCGTCGGCAATCTTGCGGATGGCTTTTCTCATGAGGAGCGCGATCGACGATGCGGCGATGACGGCGGCAAATGTTAGGAAGCAATAGAGCCAAAGAGTGTTTTCATCGAGCTGCGGCGCAAATGTCAGCATTCCGACAGCCATTACCCCTTGCGAGATCAGAGACTGTTTAAAGTTGACGCTGCCAAGGCTGAAAGAAACGGCCGCGATAATGAAGTAGGTCAGCTTTTCAGGTGCGAAGCTTACGTTCAACGCGACGACAATATTGAGCACCACTGAAACATTCATCAGCAGCAGCAAGCCGTCGACCCGGTGGGCAGGTTCAGCTTTGCGCATAAAATACACGCCGAACATCGCGATACTGACAGAAATCAAAGTCATCGTCTGGAGCGCGATGAAACCGGGCCAGTCGGGCCCGATGAAATTCAACGGCAGCATCGCGCCATAGTAGAGCATCCATGCACAGAAATAGCCGCGCAGAATGGGGCGATAGATATCGCGAACCGTCAGCTCGGCTTCCTTGCCCAATCTTTGATTGCGATCTCGCATCACGCCCCGCCTCCTGGCGCGATGCAACTAGCTGTTATTAATTAACAAGACGTATTATTACCGGGCTGTCTCCAAGGTTTTGAGTGGCCAGCTTTTTATCTACGCTACTCACAATGTTTGCCCTCACCCTTATTTGGGTGACATGGGAGGCCGAACGGCGGAAACCTTACGCCACTTTCAACATGCCGCGCCGCCCTGTCACAATGAACGTTGCAGCCAAGCCGGTGACATAGAACATTGTAAGCCAGTCGAGCGGTGCCATCGCGTCTGCCAGTTCAAGATGGGCCAGCATCATCCAACCGCCGCCGATCACAATGGTCGCGAAGTATGCGACCGCCGTGGCCTCGATATTGACACGGCTATAGAGCTCATCCGAAGCTTTATGCGATTTCCACCCGAGCCAAGCACCGATCGCCATCATCGCAGTGGCAATGATCAGAGCAACTTGCGCGGGAACGGGGCCGGCGGGTGCGGCTAGCGCCAGCAATACCAGCGCAGCTCCCCACAGCGTCATAGCTATGGCGGAATACAGCAAGACGGCCCGCATCTCGCGAATTTCGTCGGCGTCCTCGGTATTGAGATATTTCTCGCCAAGCGCCGGTGATGCCGCCCCGACACCCACACCGATCGCGATCATCATGTAGAGCCCGCCCACCACAGCAGCGATCATTCGCGAGGCAGAAAGTGTATCGTCGAAATTGGCATCCATAAACGTCATCACCGCCGCTGCGCTGACAACGCCGGCCACCGCACCGGAGATCAGAGGGATGACCATTTTGCGTTTCAGTGGGATTTCATTGCTGCTTGCTTCAGTCATGCTTCCGGCTCCCAATTGTCAATAAACAGATCGGGCACGCTCGCTTCGAAAAGCTTCGCCATGCGCAATGCGAGAGGCAATGATGGATCATACTTGTCGGTCTCAACCGCGTTGATGGTCTGGCGCGACACGCCCAGCCTTTTCGCGAGTTCGCCTTGGCTCCAGCCATGCAGCTCACGGTGATGTTTCAAACGGTTTTCCAAGACCCAACAAGCCTCTCTTTGCGCAGGCTGATTCGTGCCTGTAAAGAGCTCTTTACTGTAAAGATCTCTTGTCAGTCAAGGACTCTTTACAGGCGGCATGGAGATCAGGTGTAAGCCCAGTCAAGCAAATCGACACTGTCCATCGCTCCGCTTACGTCGGGATGGATGTGCGCAATCGCCTTGCCAGCTTTCTTCATGCCGCCGCGCAAATAGGGCTTTAGCGCTGCCTCCGCTGGGCCAGTGCCATAACCGTGCAAGGCGGCGAACAAAGCCGTTGCCGTGACCAATGCCTGCTCCGAAAGGTAGCCGTTCGCCGACGATCGCCACCCGGCCCACTCACCATCGGTGAACTGTTCGAAACTGCGAGCCGAATTGGCAAGAAACACCCCGAAACCGATATAGACCGCTGCGCAGTCTGTTGCATGCTCCAGCAAGTCCGGGCCGCCCGGAGGATCGCCGGCATTCACGAGCAGATAATGGCAAAGCTCATGTGCGAATGTCGCGGTAAGCGCATCCGGATCGCGAAGCATTTGCGACGAATACCGGATCACAGCCTCCCCATTTTCAACCGAGAATGTCCCGCAAGCAGCGCCGCCTTCATGCGTGAGATGCGGGGACGAGACGGGATCGCCGACAGCAACTTTCTGCAACCGACACGGCCATTCCTCCATCCCCGCGATGCCGCGCACTGCCTCGAACAGCTCTGGCCCTGTCCGCGCTTCGAGCAGCGCGGGATGATCCGGCAACACGAATTCAGGCCGGATATGCGCATCGCCCAACACTGTGCGCAGCCAGGCGAAACAGGCGACAAGCCAGTCGAACTCGTCCCGGGAAATCGGCGGCTTGGGTTTAAAGAACGGCATGGCGCATTGCTGACAAAGCGGGCGTGTTTGTTCAAGCCCTTCTTCATATGCGTTTTCCTACTCACAGATTATCTGCCAACTGAGCCGGTCTCCCCTTCCCCCAAACGGAGATCCAGCAATGCCAGAGAGCCGTAAGCCTCTATTCGATACCGTCCGCTCCGTGCTCAAACGTGGCTTTCGCCAGTCCGAAGTCGACGCCATCGACACCGCGATTGACCGCGTGTTTGAACGCAAAGGTGAAAGCGCATCAGGCGTCCCCCATATCAAACCCTCGCGGCCAATATCAGCAGATACGCCGCGCACAATCGGACCGGATGGCATTGCCATCATCAAGCAATTCGAAGGCTGCGCGCGGCTGCGCCGTGATGGCTTGGTCGCAGCCTATCCTGATCCCGGAACTGGCGGCGCGCCGTGGACGATCGGCTGGGGCGCAACGCGCGGCGGTCTTCACGGATTTGTCGGGCAAGATACCGTCTGGACACAGGCGCAATGCGACGAGCGTTTAGAGGAAGACCTAAAACGTTATGCCGCCGACGTTGCCCGCGCGATTGGAAGCACGCCCACAACTCAGCCGCAATTCGATGCCATGGTCAGCTTTCACTACAACACCGGAGCAATCGCCCGCGCGACCTTGACCAAGAAGCATGTTGCAGGTGATTACGAAGGCGCTGCGGCAGAATTCGCACGCTGGAACAAAGCCGGTGGGCGCGTGCTGAAGGGATTGATTAGGCGGCGCAGCGCCGAAATGGCGCTGTACCGCCGTCAATAATCCCGGCTGATTTCGGCAAGCACGCTGTCACGCCCGATGGTCGACACAGTGCCCAGCAAGGCAAGCCAGCCGGTGACACGGTACTCGACCGACGTGGCGCTGTAGCCGCGGCCATCGGTCACGATTTCAACATAGAAACGCCGCCCGATATTCTTGCCAAGGGCAACGCCGGTGCCGCGCCCAATGGCGGGATCGGCGCTGACGATCCGCAGCTGGTCGAGGCCGATTGACCGGCGCAGATCGCCGATAGGATCAAGCCCGCCTCCGCCACCGCGCAGCGAGGCTAGCGCCGCGCCAAGCTGTAGCGCGTCGGTCGCCGAGAGCGACGTGACCGATCCGCCGAAAAGCAATTGCGCGAGGATTTCTTCCTCGGGCAAAGCAGGTTCGGAAGAGAAGGTGACTTGCGGCGTCTGGGCATTTCCGGTGATCGCAACCGTGACATCGGTTCCATTCGCGTCGGTTTCTGCAAGCATATTGATACGCGGATCAATTGGCCGGTTCACATCGAATGTGATGCGGCCTTCGGTCATATCAAACCGCGTGCCAGCGAAGGTGTAGTCGCCGCGCACCAGGCGCGCCTCCCCGCCGAGGCGAGGGTCATTCACTGTGCCACGCAAAGCGATGTCGACGCCCCATTCGCTATCGAGGCCAAGGCCGCCCACCGCCACCCGGCTCGGCGCCGATGCATTGATCAGATACCGCCAAGAACTTGCCGCGCTGCGTGCGGTCGCGCCGTTTGTGTCGCGGCGATTGATTTCGCGCGTGGCAATTGTGGGAAGCGACATATCCTCCGCCGCTATCCCGAGAGCCCAGCTTGCGCGGTCAATTTTAACGCGCCCTGCGATTGTGCCGCCGACTCCGTCAGAGACGATACGGAGCGGCCCTGTGATCGTCGCATCCAGACCGCTCGCATTGAGCAATCGCGCATTTGACGCTGCGGCGCGCAAATCGAGCCGGGGACCGCGGCTGCCGCTCATCGCGGCAAGGTCTACAGTACCGCTGCCGCTAACCTTCCCGCCGCCGCGCGTTGTGCCGGCAAAGCGGGTCAAAGTCAGGGTCGATCCGGCAAAGCGACCACGCGCGGTGACATCATCAATGTCAGTGCCGGAAATCGCACTTTGCAATCGCAGATCATCGCTGGCGAGATTACCCGTGATACGGGGATTGTTGAGCGTGCCAACCGCTTTGGCGTTCACGCTGATCGGGCCAGTAAGATCAAAGGTTTCGATGGCCGCGAGCCGCCACAAGGAACTGGCCGCGCCGTCATAGGCAAAGCTGGCATCAAGCCGGCCATTCATAATCCGCCGCGCAAGGTCGCTTCCACCACTCAAAGATGTGACCCGCGCATCGAGGCGGCCCAGGCGGTTACCATCTTCGCGCAGGCGCGCTCCGACGACCAGCGAGCTGCCTGTTAGATCGGCGACTGCAAGCACATCCATCGGCGTAGAGGACAGGATTAGTCCAGACCGCGTGAAATCGTCGATCCGCACGCGAGCGCTTGCGGTGGGTGCGGCGTTTCCGCTCTGGTTCCAGTTCACAATGCCGGAGAGCCTACCACCGAGGCCGAGTTCGCTGCCGATCAGATCGGCAAGGCGCAGCGGCATTTGCGACAATTGCGCCTTGAGAGAGGTTTCTCCGCCGCCCAGTTCGCCTTCGACAATGGCATATCCACGCGCAAAACCGATCTGTGTTGGCGCGAGCGACCAGCCGCCATCACTTTGGGCTGACAGAACAGCGCGGCGCGGCATGGTGATCGGACGCCCGCCATATTCGCCGCGCGCCAGCACTGCGATCCGCTCTGGCGTAACATCGCCGTCAAACTTCAGTGAGAATCGATCACTGCGGCGCCCAGCAATGGAAGCTTTTACATCGCCGCGCCCGTCGACCACTTCCGCATTGGCGGCAAACTCCGCAATCGACAACGCCCCATATGCAAAGCCGGAGCCTCTGACATCGGCGAGGATGCGGCTGGCCCCGCCGCCAAAGGTGCCGCTTGCGTCAATATCCGCGTTCGTCAGTGAGATCGGCGTGTCGCCTCCGAAACGCGCTTGTCTTGCGGTGAGATCAAGATCGAAGCCTTGCGCGCCGCCCGCTGCGGGGGCCAAGGCAACAGTCCCATCGAGACCTCCGCCCGAAAGCGCGAGATTGCCCGAAACTCCCGCATCGGCAAGCGAGAGGTCGCCTGTCACGTTCGTGCGATACACCTGCAAACGCTCGATCGCGATTTGCGTCGCACCATTTGCGGGCAGGACCAGTTCAAGCGCGCCGTCAAACGGCCCGAGCAGCGATCCGCCGCTTGTATCAATCGCAAAGCCATTGTCGCTAGGCGCGATGGCCAAGCGCACATCCGCCAGGCCCGCAGCCGGATACGGATCAGCAAGAATCAATGTCGCGCGCGGCCCATCGCCTGCCAGTTCGGCGTCGACAGTGAACGGGCCATAATCGACATGGCGACCGCTCCCTGCGAGGCTGGTCCGCTCACCGACAATCCGGCTGTCAAAGCGGGCGGCTAGCCGCTCGCTATCCAACTCAACATCGCGCAACACAATCGGCTGGTCCGCAGCCATGCCGAAGGCGCCTTGGAACGTCAGCCGCTCACCAGCGACATTGGCGACGCTGGCATTGGTGACGTCATCCAGTCGTCCGGCAAGGTTGGCCCGGATGCTCCACGGTGTCTGCGTGCCAAATCTCGCCACAAGTTTGGCATTGGCATTCACCGTGCCAATCCCGTCGAGCGCCAGACCGCGCGCGTTCACTGGACCAGCGAGCGCATAAACGCCGCTTGCGGTATCCCCGCGCAGCGCCAAACCGGCATCTAGCGAAGGAAAAGTAAGCCTCGCTTCATCGGTCGTCAGACGCGTGCCCGCATAGGTCAGTGTGCCCTTAAGTGTGCCGCCAACGAGCTCTGGATCTATGCTCTCATTGCCGGTGACGACGCGCTCAACGCTCGCGTCCAGCGGCAAAGAAAGGATGCTGTCGCGAAATATGGCTGAGCTCGATTGCGCAAGATTCTGCAGCACAGTGGTGCCCGCCTGCAGTTCGCTCACAGACAGATTGTGCTGAATTGTCAGATCGTTGAACGATCCATCAATCACGCCGGTGAGACGCGCACCGCGAAGCTCTACGGCATCGCCGAGGATCGACGGATTGCGAACAATTGCCGCGACATCGAAATCGGAGAAACTGTTTCCGGCAAGATCGACATTGCCGTTGCCGCGCACGTCTATTCCCGACGAAACCGCTCTAATCTGACCGTCAAACTCGCTGTCTTCCAGCGTGCCGGTCAGTGCGAGAGACAGAGCGCGTCCGGAGGCTCTTCGCAGGATTGTACCAGGCGTAAAATCAGGATCGACCTGTCCCAGCAGGCCATAAGTGCCGGCATCATTGGTGATCTGAAACGCGGCAAACCGGCTCGCTTCGCCTTCGATTGGCTGGCGCGTCACCAAAGCGTGCCCCAGCCAGCGGGTCCAAGTGCCTTCGCCTTCGACGCGCGCTTCGTAACCGGAGCCTAGCCCCGCCATCTGGGCAATCGGCCCATCTGCAGCGGCCTTGTAATCCAGCGAAATATCGAACCGATCACCGTCGGGCTCTGAATCCAGCAGGAGCGCAATCCGATCTTCGCGGCCAAAGGCTCCGTCCGCATCAATCAATGCGCGGCCGGACCGGATGTCCACTTCGCTCGAAAAATTGAAGCTGTGAGCCTGATCGCCAGCAACACCGGGAGCGAGGACAAAGTCCTCAATAGCCAGCTTGTCGATGCGGATATCGAAGTCCGGCAGGAGCGGCGCATCCGGATCACCGGGAAGCAATTCGGGCAGGCGCTCCAGCCTGCCGCGCCGCGCCGTAAGCTCGCGCACATCGAGGCCGCTCCATAACCACGCCAGCGGGTTCCAGTCGATTTCCGCTTCGGGGATGACCAGAAATTCGCCCTTGGGATCACTCAGTACCACATCGCGTAGCACGGCCTGACCATAAATGTCGCCTTCGATCCGGCCCACTTCAAACCGCAATCCGGATGCAGGTGCCACCTGTGCAATCTGATCCGCGACGAAGCGCTTTCCAATCGGCGAGCTCAGGAACAACGCGCCCAGCAGGATCGGCGCTAGGATAATCGCGAGCAGCCAGCCGAGCCGTTTCAGCCAGCGGCGTTTACGCTTGCGCTCGGGCGTTTGATCTTCACCCGCTTCAATTGCGCCTTCGTTCTCCATCAGAACGCCTGACCGAGACTGACATAGACCACGACGGGCGCATCGAATTCAGTCGGATTAAGCGGCGTGCCAACATCCACGCGGATGGGACCGAAGCTGGTTTTATAGCGGACACCAACACCGGCGCCATATTGGATGAAGCGAAAATCGGGTGTTGAGCCCAAGGAAACCGATCCGGCGTCGACAAACGGCACGATCTCAACAGCACCATCGAGAAAGCCTGTTTGAATGCGCGCTTCCAGAGACAGCTCGACTAGCGAGCCCCCTCCGGTCGGTTCGCCCAGATCATTGCGCGGGCCAATACCCTGGAATCCATATCCGCGCACCGAACCGCCGCCGCCTGCGTAAAGCCGGCGCGATGGCGCGATCAGCCCTGCATCGGCGCCTAGGATGCTCGCGGCTCGGACGCGCCCTGCGAAGACCGTGTCGCCAACCGATTGGTAGTAACTCACATCACCCTGCGCGCGCAGATAGAACGTTTCCGTACCGACTGAGCGCGAGACTTCTGGCGCGAGGAAGCCCGTCACACGGTACCCCTCGGTTGGGTCGAGCAGATCATCGCTGGAATCAAGCGTAGCGCTGCCGAACAAGCCAAAGATTGTGTAGGTCTGGCGCGGTCGTTCGATCCCGCCGATGATCCGGTTTCGTTCATCGGTGTAGAGAGCCTCTGCCCCAACTTGCCAGCTCAATGGTTTCTGGAAAAGCAGGTTGGATACCCGTTCAAACGAACCGCGTAATGCCACTGTGCGCGCATCAACCGCTTCGGTCTCGATATCGCTGGCATAAGCATCAACCGTAAGGATCTGGTCCCGGTCGCGGAAATTGTTCTTCTTGAACGTCACACTGGCGAGTTGTTCGCGCGTGCCGAAAATCCCCCGCAACTTTAGCGAACCTTCGGGCGGGAACAGGTTGCGGTGTTCCCAGCTCGCCTCCAGCTTCACGCCGTCTTCGGTGCCGTAACCGATTGCGCCCGCAATCGTGCGCAGTGGTGCACGCTCGAAATCAACATTCAGCTCAACTTGCCCAGGTGCCCCGTCCTGCGGAGGCGCGATCTCGCGCGGCTGGACAGTGACGCTGGTGACAAGGCCGGTAGCCAGGATCGCGCGGCGTAGGTCCGCTTGCAAACTGGCCTGATAGACATCGCCTTCCTCGAACCGGGCAATGCGCGACAGATGCCTGCCTGACAGGAACCGCGCATCTTCGCTGCTGATCCCGCCGAACACATATTTCCCGCCCGGCTGCACGGGCAAAGACAGGTCGCCCTCGGTGCGAGCATGATCAATCAGCAATTCGGGCGCATCGACTTCGGCAAATGGATACCCATTCTCGCCCAATGCGAGACGAAGGTCTGTTTCTTCAGCGACAATCCGGTCTGACTGCAGAGGGTCGCCCGATTGGATCGCGAAACTGTCTCGAAGGATGCCGTAATCGGGAGCGGTGTCGAGCGCGCCGAAATCGATTTCCCCAAAGGTATACCTATCCCCCGGGAGCACATCGAAGCGAACCTGAGGGTCCGTGTCCACGGCCTCTCCGCCTTCATCACCGCCGCGACGTCCGCCTGAAAGCTGGCGCACAACTTCGCCATCGTAATAACCGTAAGTGCGCAGCATATCGGTCAGCAGGGTTTCATCCGCCCGCGCCCGCGCCGCGAGCTGCGGCACCGTGTCATCGCCGCTTTCTAACGCCTCAATGGTGGAAAGCGCCCGGAACCGCTCGATAAAGTTGGTGCGTTCGGGAAAGAGATCATTGTCTTCCGGAAAAGCGAGGATCAATTCATCGCTGATCGTAAACTCTTCCAGCGCGGGCAGCTCGACAAGATCGGGCGCATCAATTTCGGCAATCGCGGTGACAGCGGGATCGGGTTCAAGACGGTCTGGCTCCGGGATTTCAAACCCGTCCAGTGCAGCGGATATCGCCGGATCGGTCGGGCTCTCCAACTGATCCTCCGCCGCTTCCGATACGTCAGCCACATCGGCTTCGGAGCGGGCAGGAGCGTTGTCTTGTCCGGCCCACTCTTCCGCATTGGTCACCGCATCACGCGGGATTAGCTCATCGAGAGAAAGATCATTGAGCGTGGGCGCTGGCGGTTGGCTCGGCTGCTCTGTCTGTACGGTTTCATCACTGCCGCCTGCCTCTTGCGCATGAACATAGCTTCCCGCCAAGGCCAGTGCGCTTGCCGCGCACAGCCGAGCCGCGAGGACCATATTCAATTGTAAGTAGGGCAAATATTAGCTCGCTGGAAATTTGACCGGTTGCCCGTCCTTACCCCTGCGACCGCCAATTGTTCCAGCCTTTTCGGCGCGAGGTGCTGTGGCCTCGGCGATCAGTTTGCTTTGCTGATCGCTGTCCATCCGCTTCCACCCGTCTCGCGTGAGCTGTTCGAGCGGGCGATAACGCACTTTATATTGCATGCGCGGCGATCCATCGACCCAATAGCCAAGATAGACATAAGGCAGACCAGTTTCGCGTGCGCGGGAAATGTGATCTAGGATGATGTAATTGCCCAGCCCGGCGCGTGCTGTGTGTTCAGGATCATAGAACGAGTAGATCATCGAAAGGCCATCGCCCTGACGATCTGTCAGGCATGCGCCGATCAATTTGCCCGGTTCACCATTTACGGTTGGCTCGCGATATTCGACGAGGCTGCTGGTGACCGGCGTATGCTCGACCATGTCGGCATAATCCATTTCATCCATCGCCGACATGCCCCCATCAGGATGGCGAACCGACAGATATTTGGTCAGCAGTTCAAACTGCTCATCGGTCGCCCATGGACGACATTCTGTTACGACCAGATCGCGGTTGCGCTTCAGATCGCGTTTTTGTGTGCTGGACGGTTTAAATTCGCTGGCGGCAACACGCACCGATACACAGGCCTGACAGTCCAAGCAGCTGGGGCGGTAGGCGACAGTCTGACTGCGACGAAAACCGATACGGCCAAGCGCCTCGTTCAGCTGATCCGCATGCTCACCCTTCAGCTCTGTAAATACCTTACGCTCTTGGCGCCCGGGTAGATACGGACACGGCGCAGGGCTCGTCACAAAAAACCGGGGGAAGCGAATTGGGGCCGTCACGGGTCGGCTTGGTCCTCTCTAGCGGGAATCGGCTCGGGGCCGCGTTAAGACAATCTTATGCCTGCTTGGGCGGCGCGGTAAAAGAGTCTTAACTATGAATCGTGGTGAATAAAGGCTTACTTTGCACAGAGCATCGTGTCACCCGGCACAAGTGATTCAAAGCGGGACACAAATTTGCAAGGCGTTGCGCTAGTCTCTGTCAGAGCCAGCCAGACGCTCGATCAGTTCAGCTCAACCATCTCGACTGCGTAGTTTTTCTCGCGCAGCGCTTTGATAAGCCGTTCGACCTGATCGGCATCGCGTGCTTCGCATTCGATATCCGTGATCAATCCCTTCGCCGGCAGCGTGGTGAAGATGCGCTGGTGATAGATCTCGATGATATTGACGTTGTGCTGATCGAATAGGCTCATCACTTTGAACAACGCGCCGGGGCGGTCCTGCAAAGTGACACGCAGACGGGCAAGGCGCCCCTGACGCGCCAGATCGCGCAACAGAACATTTGCGAGCAAACGTGTGTCGATATTGCCGCCGCACAGGACCAGACCGATCATCTTGCCTGCAAAGCGCTCCGGATTGCTCAGCACTGCTGCGAGACCCGCAGCGCCAGCGCCTTCGACCACGGTTTTTTCAATCTGAAGCAGCAGCGCGACAGCTTTTTCAAGCTTAGGCTCATCGACCAGCAAAATGTCATCGACACGCTCGGCGATAACCTTGCTCGTAAATTCGCCCGGCTTTTTGACGGCGATGCCTTCAGCCAGAGTATCGCCGCCACAATCGCGCTCTTCGCCTTTGATCTTTGCGAACATGCTCGGGAACAGAGCGGCCTGAACGCCGACAATTTCGATATCGGGATTGAGGCTTTTCGCGGCGGTGGCCATGCCAGAGATCAATCCGCCCCCGCCAATCGGCGTGACGAGACAATCGAGATCCGGCTTTACGTCAAGCATCTCGAGGGCAACCGTACCCTGCCCTGCCGCGATCAGGGGATCATCGAACGGGTGGATAAAGGTAAGCCCCAGCTCTTTTTCAAGCGTGCGGGCATGCGCGGCTGCTTCGTCGAAGGTCTCGCCCTCGAGCACAACATTGCCGCCGACGCTTTCAGTCTGCATGACTTTTACAGTCGGGGTCGTTTTGGGCATGACGATCGTAACCGGAACACCCAGACGGGTGCCGTGATAGGAGAGCCCTTGCGAATGGTTGCCAGCCGACGCCGCAATAACGCCGCGTTTTTTCTGCTCTTCGCTTAAATGAAGCAGCGCATTGAGCGCGCCGCGTTCTTTATACGCGGCGGTGAATTGAAGATTTTCAAACTTCAGCCACACTTCCGCGCCGGTAATTTCCGACAGCGTAATCGAATGCATCATCGGTGTTTTGACAACCGCACCTTCAATTCGCGCAGCGGCGGCGCGAATGGTTTCGATGGTCAGCGCGTCAGCGCCCGCTTCGGTTGGGTTCGTGAGAGCCACAGATGCATTCTCTATTGTCATAGTGACACGCGAGTTAGGGCTTACGCGAAGCAAGGGCAATTCGATTTAAAAGGCGTCGGCACAAGAATTTCTTTGAAGGCAAGATCGGGGTCGCAGCGCATTGGCATAATTGCGAAAGCTGATTAGGACACGCCTCATGACTAAAACTCAATCTGTCGCCTTTATCGGGCTTGGCGTTATGGGCGGACCGATGACCGGCCACCTTGCCCGCGCAGGCCACAAAGTCACCGCTTATAACCGCTCGCCAGAACGCGCTGAAAAATGGCGCAGAGTATGGGCGGAAGAAGGCCTGGGCGTTGCATTTGCTGATACGCCCGCTGACGCTGCCAAAGACGCAGATATCGCCTTTATTTGTGTGGGCAATGACGAAGATCTCGCCCGAGTAACTCTGGACGATGACGGCGTATTGGCGACCATGCGCGAGGGGACGCTACTGGTCGATCACACCACCGTCTCTGCCGATATGGCGCGGCGGCTGGCAGAGAAAGCCAGTGCGCGCAGCATTGCTGCTGTCGATGCGCCCGTAAGCGGCGGTGAAGCAGGCGCGGTGAATGGCCAGCTAGCGGTGATGTGCGGCGGCAGTGAAGACGCTGTTGAACGCGCGCGCCCAGTGATGGAGTGCTATTCCAAAGCTATCGTCCATGTCGGCCCGTCTGGCGCGGGGCAGACCGCCAAGATGGCCAACCAGATGTGCATTGCAGGCATTCTGGGCGGTCTGTCGGAAGCAGTCCGACTAGCCGAAGCTGCCGGCCTTGATCTCGACAAGACTTATGAAGCGATTTCCGGCGGCGCGGCGCAAAGCTGGCAAATGGACAATCGCTGGGCAACGATGACGTCGGACACATTCAATTTCGGCTTTGCGATTGACTGGATGCGCAAAGACCTTGGCTATGCTCTTGATGAAGCCAAGCGACTGGGGCTGTCATCTCCGGTGACGGCGCTTGTCGATCAATTCTATGCCGATGTTCAGTCTTCCGGCGGCGGCAGGCATGATACCAGCGCGCTCATCACCCGCCTTCCGCGCAAAATTTCTGACCAAGGATAATCTCTATGCGTTTTGTTTCCCGCACATTGGCCGCTGTCGCCGCATTGCTGGCTGCGCCTGCCGCCGCTGATACGCTGGTCGATAATGTCAACGGCATCACTGTTGATGAAAGCGGCGATGTCGTGCGATTTACCGGCCTTGTCTTCGATGATGACGGCAAAGTGCGCGAAGTTTTGAAGCGCGGCGATGACCGTCCGACCGATGTCGATTTCGCGCTGGACGGTAAAGGCCGTGTCATGCTGCCCGGGATGATCGATGCGCATGCCCATGTGATGGGGATCGGCTTTGGAGCCTTGCTGCTTGATCTATCGGACACGAACTCGCTCGAAGAAGCCCTCGCCAAAATTGACGCCTTTGCCAAAGAGAACCCCGGCCGTCCCTGGATATTGGGCCGCGGCTGGAATCAGGAGAAATGGGGTCTCGGACGCTTCCCGACCGCAGAAGAGCTCGACGCAATCGTTTCTGACCGCCCTGTCTGGCTACAGCGGGTGGACGGTCATGCGAGTTGGGGCAACACAATGGCAATCGAACTCGCCGGAGTGACCGCAGCGAATGAGGACCCTGCTGGGGGCCGAATTATTCGCAAGGCTGGCAGCAGGGAACCAGCGGGCGTATTCGTAGACGCAGCCGAAGCGCTGGTGAACAAAGTGGTTCCGGAACCCCGCCCGGAAGACCGCGATGCTGCGTTGGCAAAGGCTCAGGAAATCCTGCTGGACAATGGCATTACGGCTGTGGCCGACATGGGCACCAGTATCGAGGATTGGCAGACATTCCGGCGCGCTGGCGATCTGGGCACTCTGAATGTGCGCATCATGTCCTACGCGACGGATGGCGACACGATGGACCTTATCGCTGGGCCTGGTCCGACGCCTTGGCTCTATGATGACAAGCTGCGCATGGGCGGGATCAAGCTCTATCTCGACGGTGCGCTTGGATCGCGCGGTGCAACGCTCAAAGAACCCTATGCCGATGAGCCGCAGACACGCGGCCTCCCGCTTATGACACCTGCACAGCTGCGCAACACAATGAGCCGCGCCGCGCTCGATAATTTCCAGACGGCGATCCACGCGATTGGCGATGCTGCGAACTCGGATGTGCTCTTGGCGGTTCAGGAATTGTCGGAGACATATAAAGGCGACCGTCGCTGGCGCGTTGAGCACGCGCAGGTCGTCGATCCGGTTGAACTCGCAGAATTCGGCAAGCACGGCATCATCGCTTCGATGCAGCCGCTTCACCAGACATCAGACCGGACCATGGCAGAGGCGCGCCTTGGTCCTGATCGGCTTGAGGGAGCTTATGCTTGGCGCAGTGTCTTACAAGTCGGAGGCAAACTGGCTTTCGGCTCTGATGCGCCCGTTGAACCGACAGATGCATTTGCGGGCTTCGCTGTCGCGATCAGCCGGACTGACGCGGATGGCCAGCCATTCGGCGGTTGGTTGCCGAGCGAGACCGTGAGCCGCGAGGCAGCGCTCAAAGCGTTCACCGCGGATGCGGCCTTTGCCGGCTTTGCAGATGGGCATTTTGGCCGTTTGATCGCAGGAGAACGGGCAGATTTCTTGCTCGTTGATCGCGATCCTCTGCTCGCCTCACCAAGCGACATCCGGGAAACGAAAATCCAGGAAGTCTGGGTTGGCGGCAAGCGTATGCGCTAAGCTTTGCTTTGCCGTTTCAAGAGTAATCCCAGCTAGTGCCTTGATTCGGGCCGCGCATTCATAATTGCGTCATCAATTTTGGGTAATGGACCGCCAAGTGTCCGCAAATCAAAGGGTCCGAATCACGGTTTCAAGTACACAGTCAGTCAAAGTTGCAATTGTGCAACTGCGAGAGGAATGTGTGACCTTAGCCTACGGCAACCCGATGCTTCTGCGCGATGAGCCGTGTAAGATATTGAATGGAAAACATTCTTTTGAAGACATGGATGATGCGTTGATACAAATAAGGACTTGTCACGGCAGGACCATTTGAGTAGTAAGCAGCTGAACGAAATTAACTAAGAGCTCAATTAGGAGACGATTCGATGAAATTCCGTAACCTTGCACTGGCTACCGCTGCAGTATCTCTCGCTGCTTCGCCTGCCATCGCTGAAGCAGCACTTGACCGCGCTTCTGCACCGGTTGAAGGAGAGAGCCAGCTTGAAGGTGAGAACGGTATCCTTATCGCTCTTCTCGCAGCAGCAGCTGTGATTGCTGGTATCATTGTCATCGCTAGCGATGATGGTGAAGACCTTCCGACCAGCCCATAATTCGGCTGTTCGAACAAGAATTCAGAGGGGTCCGTTCGCGGGCCCCTTTTTTTGTGTGTGTTTCGGTTAAGCGCCGTTGAAACGCATATCCTCTGCAGATTGCGCGTAATGAGGTTCGCGTAGTGGAGTGGAGTGCCTGCAACTCTAACCCCGCAAGAACGGCAGCAAAGCTCCTATGCTTCGGCCTCTTCTTCGGCGTCGCCTGCATCCTTCGCCTTCTCAACCTCCGCATCGCGAGCCACAGCGCCTTCTTGAAAGCGCATAAGAATCAGCGATCCTTCAAACAGTAGCAGAAGCGGCAGCGCCAAAATGATCTGAGAGCCGGGGTCAGGCGGCGTCACAATCGCAGCCAGCGCGACCACGCCTACGATGACATAGCGGCGTGCCCCTGCAAGTTGGGCGCGGCTGACAATGCCCGCCCGGTGGAGCAACATCAGCAGAACCGGCAACAGAAATGTCAGGCCAAACGCCAAGATGAACTGCATCACGAGATTGAGGTATTCGCCCGCTGCTGGCAGTGCCTCGACCGTCAGCCCGCCCGCATCCCCGCCAAAACCGAGGAACCACCGGAACGCTGTCGGCATGACCACAAAGTAGGCGAGCGAAGCGCCGCCTATGAACAGAACAGGCGTGGCCAACAGGAATGGCAGAAACGCCTTCTTTTCCCGCGCGTAGAGCCCGGGTGCGACAAACGCCCAAAGTTGGTTCGCGATGACCGGGAAGCTGACCATGAAACCAGCGAACAGCCCGACTTTCAAATCAACGAAGAACAGTTCGGGCAGTTTGGTGAAAATCAACTGCCCCTCCCCATCAGGAAAAGCGTCTTTCAGCGGCTGAACCAGAAATGCGAGGATCGGGTCTGCGAAATACAGGCAAATGCCAAACGCTACGAGCAGCGCGAACACACTGCGCACCAGCCGTGTCCGCAGCTCAACCAAATGTTCGAGCAGCGGCGCACGCGTTTCATCGATGTCTTTGACTTCGAACGCCACCGGTCAATCCTTTGTCGGTTTTTTAGGATCGAGCGGAAGCTCGGGCGCGGCGTCCTTCGGCGAAGGTGCCGGATCATCGGCCATCGGATCGGGCATGCTGTCTGTGGCGACCGGTCCCTCAACAGGCGGCGGTCCGGTCATTACAGGCTCACCGACCTCATCTTCCGCCTTGATCGCAGAACGTTTCATGATCGCTTCGTTCTGCGCCTTCCATTTCTTTTCCATGTCCTCGAGCTCGGCCTCGCGCACCATGGTGTCGATACCGGCTCTAAAATGGGAAGAAACTTTGCGGATTTGGCCAATCCAGCGGCCTGCAGTTCGCATCGCGCGCGGCATTTCACTCGGCCCGATCACAAGGATCGCGACGATCACAACAACCAACAATTCAACGGCGCCGATATCGAACATTACATACCTCTATCCGTGCGGCCCACGCTTTGACGCGCGGAACACGGGACGTTCAATCAGCTGGACGAGTCGCTTTTCTCGCTCGTTTTCGCTTCGGTGGTCGCATCCTTTGCAGGCGCTTCGATCTGCCCTTTGGATGCAGGCGTATCGTCGACCTCTTCGGTCATGCCTTTTTTGAAGCTGGAAATGCCTTTTCCAAAGTCGCCCATCATCTCGGAAATGCGGCCACGCCCAAACAGGACGAGGACGACAAGCGCCACGATGAGGATTTGCCAGATGCCGATACCGCCCATGAGGTCTCTCTCTATTAAAATTACCGTATCAATATAGGGGCGAACGGACCGCTACGCCAGTCATCGCGGCAATTCGCGCGAAATCAACTGTCTTCAGCGTCCTCTTGGGGCATCTCATCGGGCTCAATATCATCACCATGATCGCCTTGGGGGTCTGGATTGCCGGCGGCATCCATCGCCTCTTCGAACGCATCGTCGACTGGGTCCAACAAACCAGCCGCGCGCAGTTCATCCATACCCGGAAGATCGCGGCGCGATTCGAGACCGAAATGGTCGAGAAACTCTGGCGTGGTGGCGTAGATAACCGGGCGGCCGGGCACTTCGCGCCGACCTGCCATTTTGATCCAGCCCGCCTCCATCAACACATCAAGCGTTCCGGCGCTGGTCTGGACACCGCGGATCGATTCGATTTCAGCTCGGCTGACAGGTTCATGGTACGCGATGATCGCAAGCACTTCAGTCGCAGCGCGGCTCAGGCGGCGAACCTGTTCGCGCTCCCTGCGCAGCAAGTGCGCCAGATCAGGCGCGGTTTCAAAATGCCAGCGCTTCCCGCGCTCAACCAGATGAATGCCACGCTTCTCATAAAGCGCCGCGAGCGAATTCAACCCTTCGCGGACGTCACCATTCGCCAAGCCGCCCAGATGCTTGGCGAGCGCGTCCACACTCATAGGCTCTTCGGAAGCAAACAAAGTGGCTTCCAGCGCGCGCTCGATCTCATCCGGTTCCATGGTTGGCGCCGCGCTTTCTGGTGCGACATCATCGCTCGGAACGCAGTCTTCGGTGACTTGATCACTCACGCCGCGGCCCCTTCTTTCATGCGTCGGATGCGCAAGGGAGAGAAGGCTTCGTCTTGGGCAATTTCGGCTTTTCCGAGCCGCGCAAGTTCAAGCGCAGCAACAAAGCTGGATGCGAGTGCCGATTTGCGCAGTTCCGCATTGGCATGTGCGGGCAGGAAGTCGCGGATCTCCATCCACTCCAGCGTCACGCCCAACATCGCCGAAACCCGGTCGAGTGCGCTGTCGAGCGTCATGACCGGACGGTCGGCAACATGATAGATGCGCGGCGCCGTGCGCGCTTTCACCTGACCATAGGCCTGTATCAGCGAATAGGCGTCGCTCTTCCACAGCCTCTTACGATCAATCCGCAAGCCTTCGGGATTGCCGCGCAAGAAGATATCGCGCCCGATCCGGTCGCGTCCCATCAAACGTGCGGCAGATTCGCGCATCGCGCCAAGTCGCTGAAGCCGCAATTGCAGGCGCAGAGCGAGCTCTTCGGGGCTCGGGTCTTCCTGTTCGTCTTTGGGCAGCAGAAGCGCGGATTTCAGATAGGCCAGCCACGCCGCCATCACGAGATAATCAGCCGCGAGTTCGAGCCGCAGGGCCTCGGCGCGCTCGATATAGCCGATATACTGATCGACCAAGGCCAGAACCGAGATTTGACGCAGATCGACTTTCTGGCGGCGGGCCAGATCAAGCAGCAGATCAAGCGGCCCTTCCCACCCGTCCAACTCCAGATAGAGCGCCTTGTCGCCCGACTTTGCGCCCTGTTTCGCGGCTTCATCCTCAGGCCATACGGCAGTTGGCTCAGACGAACCGCCCGTCAGCATAAAGCCTTGCTGCTTTGGCGAAGTCTCTTCAGCCTCATTCTTGACGACATTCGCATCCTGATGGTCGAGATCGCTCATGCGGCCTCCTCCTTCAAAGCGAGCAGCGCGTCACGCTTGGCGAGCAATTCCGGTTGTCCTGCAGCCATTTCAGGCGCTATGCGGGTCCCTTCAAGCGCGCGGTCGAGACGTTGAGCGGTCGCATCTGACATCGCCGGCAATGCTTCGCAAATGCCCGTCATATCATCCATCTTGGCCCAGCAATTGAGCACGATGTCGCACCCTGCCTGATGCGCGCGGGCCGAACGTTCAGGGATAGTCCCATCGAGCGCTTCCATATCGATATCATCGGTCAGCAGCAGCCCATCGAACCCGATTTCGCCGCGAATGATATCGCGAATGACCGTTTCGGAAAGCGTCGCCGGATTGTCCGCATCCCAAACCGGGAATACGAGATGCCCCGTCATCCCGATCAGCGCGGAATTCAGCGCGCGAAACGGTGCAAGATCGGCTTCCAATTCCTCCGCGCTCGCGTGGACCGTCGGCATTTCCTTGTGCGTGTCGACCATGCTGCGGCCATGGCCGGGCATGTGTTTGATGCAGCCCGTCACGCCGCCTGCCGCCAGACCATCAATGATCGCGCGACCAATCGCGGCGACCTGCATCGGATTGTGACCCAGCGAACGATCGCCGATCACGTCGTGTGCTCCGGCCTGCCGCACATCGAGCGGTGGGTGGTAATCGACGGTGATGCCCATTGCCGACAATTCCAGCGCCATCGCATGCGCATTGGCACGCGCCGCTTCAATCGCGCTGGCTGGCGCGAAGGCATACAGCTTGTCGAATGCTTCACCGGCTGGATAAGGCGACCAATGCGGCGGACGCAGCCGGGCGACCCTGCCGCCTTCCTGATCAATCGAAATGAGCAACCGCTCGCGGCCATGAAGCGCGCGCAGCTCATCGGTTAGAGCGCGCAATTGATCTCGGTTGTCGCAATTCCTACCGAACAGGATGTAGCCCGCCGGGTCCGCATCGCGGAAGAAGTCGCGCTCGTCGGCCGTCAGAGTATGGCCCGAACATCCAAAGATCGCTGGAATCATATCAAAAGAGTTACAGCAGAGGCGCGGTCAGGCAAGCGCGTTCACCACCTATTGTGGGGGAAAACGCCTGCCAAACACGACAGGTTGTGGTTTACCGCCAAACTTGGCCGAAACGCTTAGGATTTAACGGCGCAATCCAGCCCATCCGCCTTGATCGCACGGCACAACGCATCGGCTGCGGCACGGTCGGCAGCTACGGCCTGAAGCCGGTAGACTGTGCCGCTGTCCACAACACCCTCGACAACGCGATACCGCACACCGGAAAGCGCGTCTGTTTGGCGAACAAGCTGTGCCCAGCCCTGCTCTGCGCGGGCCCGCGAGCTGTACGCCGCGAGCTGTACGCCAACGCCGGAAGTCGATGCCGCGCTGTTGCCGCTGGATTCGCCGCCCGAACCGGAGTCAGTGCTGCCTGATGCCCCCGCAGCGCTCGCTGTCGCAGTGCCATCGCTGGCGGTTCCATCGCCAATCTGGCTTTCGCGGGTTTTGCCTTCACCCACGGCTGGAGCAACATTGCCAGTACCAGCAAACTCTTTGCCCTGCGGATCTTCCGGGCGCTCTTTGATAGGGCCTTCTGGGGCCTCAATCGTGCTTCCGTCCGCGATCGGCGCGTCTTCGCCAGCGCTATTGGCGACGAGGTAAAATACGCCGACAATGCCCAGCAATAGCGCGATCAAAATCGCACCAAACCCGACTATCTGCCCGATATCGAGGCCGCCTTCGTCCTCATCTTCGTCGGCGTCGAGCCAAGGAAGACTATCGGATTCAGACAGATCAAGCTCTTCGCCTGTATCTGCGGTGTCTTCGGTTTCACCGAAATCAGCTTCGACAATCACGGTTTCTTACCCCTCACAGTCAACCATCACGCGCCGCGTTAGGCTGGTTACATAGACTCGACTGCCTCAACTCCTAGCACAGCGAGGCCATTTTTAATCACTTGCCCGATTGATTGCGCGAGGAAAAGCCGCGCCTGCGACAAACCCTTGTCCTGTTCCACGATGAAGCGCTTTTGCGGATTATCGTTACCCAAGTTCCAAAATGCGTGCAGATCAGCCGCCAAATCATAGAGATAGAAGGCGACACGATGCGGTTCGCGCGCTTTTGCAGCGGCTTCGATAATGCGCGGGAACTGTGCGGCGTTGCGGATCAGCGCGATTTCTTCGTCGCCCAGCTGCGCCAATGCATCTGCTGAAGGCGCAAAGCCAGCTTCAGCCGCCTTGCGCATGGTCGAGCGGATCCGGGCATGGGCATATTGCACATAGAATACCGGATTGTCCTTCGACGCTTCTACCACTTTGGCGAAATCGAATTCCATCTGCGCTTCGGGTTTGCGGGTCAGCATGGTGAAACGCACCACGTCCTTACCCACTTCCTCGATCATGTCAGCGATGGTGATGAAATTGCCCGAACGTTTGGACATTTTGATCGGCTCGCCATCGCGCATCAACGCAACCATCTGAACCAGCTTCACATCGAACGGCATGGGCTTGCCCTGCCCCTCTGACAGAGCGGCAACAGCAGCTTTAATCCGCTTCACCGTCCCAGCATGGTCCGCGCCCCAGATGTCGATCAGCGCATCCGCTTCGGCGGCTTTTTGCATGTGATAGGCGAGGTCTGCCCCGAAATAGGTCCACGCCCCGTTCGATTTCTTGATCGGGCGATCCTGATCATCGCCAAACTTGGTTGAGCGGAACAGCGGCAGCTCGACTGGCTCCCAATCCTCTGGCGGAGGCTTGCCCTTCGGCGCTTCAAGCACGCCGTCGTAAACGAAGTCATGCTCGCGGAGCCAAGCCTCTGCTTCGTCGGGCTTGCCAGCAGCATGCAACGCGGCCTCCGATGCAAACACATCATGATGGATGCCAAGCAGCGCGAGATCGGACTTGATTAGCTCCATCATCCGCGTGACGGCTTCTGCGCGGAAGATCGGCAGCCAGTCGTCTTCCCCTTCGGCGGCGTGTTTGTCGCCAAATTCCCTCGCCAGCGATTCGCCCACAGGCTTCAGATAATCACCGGGATAGAGCCCTTCCGGGATTGCTCCGATGTCTTCGCCCAATGCTTCGCGATACCGCAGATGTGCGGAGCGGGCGAGCACATCGACCTGGCCGCCTGCATCATTAATGTAATATTCGCGCGTGACTTTGTGGCCTGCAAATTCGAGCAAGCTGGATAAGGCATCGCCAACCACCGCGCCGCGGCAATGGCCCATATGCATCGGGCCGGTTGGATTGGCAGAGACATATTCGACATTGACCGTCCGGCCTTCACCCATCGTCGACCGGCCATAATCGCCGCCCATGTCAGCAATCGCCGCGAGCTCACCCAGCCACGCCGCAGGATCAAGCCGCAGATTGATAAAGCCCGGCCCAGCGATCTCCGCGCTGGTGATACTATCCACGGCTTCGAGCTTCGCCGCGATCTGCTCGGCGAGCGCGCGCGGGTTGGTTTTCGCCTGCTTTGCCAGCACCATCGCCGCGTTTGTCGCCAGATCGCCATGCGAAGGATCACGCGGTGGCTCCACTGTCACATTGGCAAAGCTTGCGTCAGCGGGCAGCACGCCTTCGCCCGCAAGCTCTGACAAGGCGGTTTCAACGATAGCCGCATAGGCAGCGTAGAGAGTTGTTTCTGAGGTCATTTCACCGGCGCATTTAGCGGAAAACAGATAAGGGACAAAGGCCGAATCTGGAAAGCCCGCCGACGCTGTAAGCGTCGCAAGGCCGACAGGCCGCCCGCAGCGATGCGGCCTTTAAGCCGCGAGAGCGAGGAAATCGCACCCCGGATGGGGTGCATAAAACTAGCGCGTAGCGTTGTAAGCTAGTTGATCTTCGGTCAGCTGAAAACCCACCAACATTTCAAAGCGTGTTCGCGCGATCGCCGCCTTCACTTCTGGATCGGACAGCGGATCAAGCGCCGCGTCTACATCGCCGGCCCGCCTTCTGCGTGTGATTTTCTCGCGAATATCTTCCGGCAGTGTCGCTGCGCTGCGATCGACAAATGATCCGGCTTTGCCAGTGCCGCTCGCGCGTTCCTGACCATCGGCGAAGTTGATCGTCACTTCGCCAACGCGTTTCGTCACAACGGCGCTGCCGCCGCGCAGGACTGTTACGAAGAACGGCAAAGTTACGGTCCGCGCACCGCGAACATCCGTCCGCCGGGCCAGCACATCAAACGATGCTTCGCTGTAAACGCGATCACCCGTGTCATTGCAGGTCGATCGAAGATTCGTCATCGAAGCAGTCATATCGAGGTTAGCAATCGTGGGATCGCCAGCAGCTCGGAAAACCGTCACATCACCAGTATAGTCCGGAATGCCTACAGCCGGGCACGAACTCAGGACAGCCGTCACGCCGACGCCCTGATCCACCACCAGTTCACCTTCACTGGCACACCCTGCCAGACCTACAGCAAGTGCAGCGACAGAAAGAACACGGGTGCGAAAAGCCATGAATTACACGTCCTCGAATTATCGATCCAATGTGCTGCAAATCAATCTTTGCAGCGCTTGCACTCGCCCTAGCGGCGCGCGCAGCAAAGCGCTAGAGGGTGGGATATGAACGCGCCCTTTAACAAATCAGACGCTCAAACAGAGCGTACTCCGCTGAATCTCCTGATTGCAGCCCCTCGAGGCTTTTGCGCAGGCGTCGATCGCGCCATTGAAATCGTCGAAAAATCGCTCGAGCGGTACGGCGCGCCAGTCTATGTCCGCCACGAAATCGTCCACAACAAATATGTTGTCGAAGGGCTAAAGGCCAAAGGCGCGATCTTTGTTGAGGAACTGGATGAGGTTCCCGAAGACGCGCCGGTTGTTTTCAGCGCGCATGGTGTGCCAAAATCGGTCCCAGCCGAGGCAGAGCGGCGCAACATGATTTATCTGGATGCGACCTGCCCGCTGGTTTCCAAAGTCCACCGTCAGGCCGAACGCCAGATCGAGAAAAACCGCCACATCATCTTTGTCGGTCATGAAGGTCATCCCGAAGTGATCGGCACAATGGGCCAGGTTGAACCAGGGCAAATGACACTGGTTGAAGATCTTGAGGACGTGGAGAAGCTTCCTTTCGATAAAGACGCACAGCTTGCCTATCTCACACAAACGACTCTTTCGGTTGATGACACGGCAGAGGTGATCGCCGCGCTCGAATTGCGCTTCCCGAATATCAAGGGGCCAAAGGCGGAGGACATTTGTTATGCAACGTCCAATCGTCAGGCTGCGGTGAAGGATCTTGCACCTGATTGCGATCTGGTGCTGGTCATCGGTGCGCCGAATTCTTCCAACTCGCTTCGTCTTGTCGAAGTGTCGGAGCGGCTTGGAACTCCGGCAAAACTGATTCAGCGCGCGAATGAGATCGACGCCGCATGGCTTGATGGCGTCAAAACTCTGGGCCTGACTGCCGGGGCATCGGCTCCTGAGATTCTTGTACGCGAAGTTGTCGATGCGATTGGTCAACTTCGCTCGGTCAAAGAGCAAACTATTACTGCGGCGACGGAAAAGATGATTTTCAAGCTGCCCCGCGAATTGACCGACTAATCCGGTCCACGCATTCGTATGGCTGTCTACACCCATCTCGGCGCAGAAGAACTTGCGGAGCTCATCGCGCATTACGATGTTGGCGAATTGGTTTCTGCCAAAGGCATCGCTGAGGGTGTTTCCAATTCAAACTGGTTGATTGAAACCACAGGCGCTGATGGGAATGGCGCGCGATTCATTTTGACGATGTATGAGCGCCGGATCGAGATCGATGATCTGCCCTATTTCCTTGGCCTCCTCGATCACTTGGCGGCCAAGAACTGCCCCGTTCCGCGCACGATCCATGACCGCGGCGGCAATGCCTTTCGAATGGAGCACGGCAAGGCTGTCGCTTTGATCGAATTTCTGCCTGGTGTTTCACCGACGCACCCGACCCCGCAGCAAGCACGCGCGTTGGGAGAGGTTCTGGCGAAATTGCATATGGCCAGCGGCGATTTTTCTCTGAGCCGCGCAAATACAATGGGTTTTGCAGACAATCTCAGAGTGCTCGAGGCGTGCGGTACAAGCGGCCTGGCCTCGATTAACCCCGATTTGCCAGCGATGCTTGAGCCTGCGCGAGCTGCAGCGGCAATTGATCTGTCGATCTTGCCGCAAGCGAACATTCACGCCGATCTGTTCCCTGACAATGTTCTGATGCTTGGTGACAATGTGACTGGCCTCATCGATTTCTACTTCGCATGTACAGGGGCGATGGCGCTTGATTTGGCAACCACTCATGCCGCTTGGAGCTTTGATGATCGGAACACCTACCGTGCGGATGTGGGCGGCGCGATTTTGGAGGGCTACGAGAGAGTGCGACCGCTCACCGAGGAAGAGCGCGCCTTGCTTCCCGAGATCGCAAAAGGCGCTGCGCTGCGCTTTGCCGCGAGCCGCGCCGAGGATTGGCTCGATACGCCGGATGACGCTTTGGTAATCCGCAAGGACCCGATGCAGTTCGTCTCTCGATGGCACTATTATGAGGATTTTGGCGCGCAGCTATTTGCGTGACAACACGTATCGCGGCATGGAGCCTCCCATGAAGAAAGTCGAAATTTTCACCGATGGCGCCTGCAAGGGCAATCCCGGCCCGGGCGGCTGGGGCGCTTTGCTGCGTATGGGCAAGCATGAGAAAGAGCTTTCCGGCGGCGAAGACGACACGACCAACAACCGGATGGAAATGACCGCCGTGATCAAAGGCCTCGGCGCTTTGATCGAGCCGTGTCAGGTCGATATCTATTCCGACAGCAAATATGTTATCGATGGCATCACCAAATGGGTCGACGGCTGGCAACGCAAAGGCTGGGTCACGGCCAGTAAAAAGCCGGTGCGCAACGAAGACCTTTGGCACGAGCTGATCGCAGCTGTGGCGCGCCATGAAGTCGATTGGCACTGGGTCAAAGGCCATTCCGGCCATGTCGAAAATGAGCGGGTCGACAAACTCGCCAGCGACGAAGCGGAACGGATCGCCACTGCAGATCCGGACGCTGAATAAAGTCCTTCCAGAATCAAAACGGGCGCACCCCGCGAAGGGCACGCCCGTTTTAGATTTGATGTCAGATGACGGCTTAGCTGTTGTCGACAACGTCGGCGCCAGGGCCGTTTTTCTTGATCGAGTCGATCGCATTCTGCGCTGAGGATTTGCTGGAATAACCCTGAGTCGAGAACATCACTTCGCTGTTGTAGCTAAAGCGTACGCGGAACTCGCCAGATTTGTCTTTGTAGATTTCGAAATGGTGGCCCATCATTTATCTCCCATCATTGGTGGTTCAAACTCACAGCAGTTTGTTACATATCACTTGAGACTTGGCTAGGGTTTGGCGCTCGCTCAAGATGTAAAAATCTTCGTGGATCATAAGCCGTGCGATCAATCCCCCTCGTCAATTCGTCCGCTTCATGGCCGAGAATGATCTGCGCACCCAAGCGTGCGGCTGCTGGCGCGGTTTGGATGCCAAACCCTCCTTGGCCCGCAAACCAGAAAAAGCCATCGACCTCGGGATCGGCTCCGTAAACGGGCAACCGGTCCGGTGCGAAGCTTCTGAGGCCAGCCCAGCGACGCTCAACCGCCTCAATGTTCCAGTCTGTCACCCTCTGGAACCGGTCAATCACTCGGGCGACGTCGATCTCCTCAGCCGCTGCATCGCAGGCCTGTGTGGGTATTTCGTCATGCGGACTAAGCCAAAGCCGCCCATTGTCCGATTTGAAATAGAAATCGCCATTGATATCGAGCACCAAGGGTAAATCAGCGGGTGCCTGCGGCGTGACGCGCAACTGCACCACGGTCCTGCGATATGGAGTGATGCCGAGCGGTGTGGCACCGGCCATTTGCGCTATAGGGTCAGCCCACGCTCCGGCGGCGTTTACAATGTTGCTCGCTGAGAACACGTCCCCTACCACAGTGGTGATCTGCCAAACGCCTTTTGACCGCTTCAATTCGCCAACCTGAGCGCGGCACACTATGTCAGCACCGCTTGCTTTGAGGCGTCTGAGATAGTCCTGATGCAGGCCCGCGACATCTATGTCAGCGCATGCCGCTTCCCAGATGGCATCGCACCAGTCATTGCGAATGGCGGGCACGCGCTGCTTCAGCTCCTCTGCATCCAGCCGTTCGATAGTTACGCCGGTACCGTCGAAGGTCTGGACAAATTCATCGAGCAATTCGCGATCCTCGCCGCGCCCGACATAAAGCGCGCCGCGTTCGCGCAGAAATCCGTTTTCGCGCAGATAACGCCCTGATGCGAGAGTAAGCGGGACTACCCCCGGACCGCCATAACACTCTTCCCAGAAGGCAGCCGAACGCCCGGTGGAATGGTAACCCGGCGTGTCTTCCGCCTCGAGCACCAATACTTTTGCGTGCGGCGCAAGTTCGGCAGCCAGGCTCGCACCCGCCATCCCTGCGCCAACAATCGCGAAATCGTAGACCCTGTCGCTCATGTAAGCTCAGTCGGCTTTAGCCGGTGCATGCTGGTCAAGAAAGCTGGCTATCCGCTGCATGATCGGATCGCGCACAGCATCCACTTCGCGCAGCACCTCATGCGCAGCCTCATTGCCCAGTTCCATCAGTTCACCATTGGGCAAACGCTCAGCGGCGCGAACATTGGCATCGTGGCTCACCAGTTTATCAGCTTTGGTCGAGATAATCAGAACAGGCGTCTGCACACTTTCCAGCGCGCCATCTTCTTCCAATTCGCGCCAAGAAGCATAGGCACGCTCAACCCAGTGCCAGCTTGCCGGGCCCATCACCAATTCCGGGCGCTTATCCCGCCACCAGGCCTCATCTTCATAGCGATCCTTGTCGTGGGTCAGCAAAGTTGCCCGGCCCAGCGGCAATTCGCCCGGTTTTTCGCTCCATTTCCATGCCTGCCGCTTGGGATCGCCGATCTTCGTCATCAACTGCGCGACACCGTGCAGCATAGGCAATGGCAATGGCGGACCGGACATGCCCAGCATTGGCGCGCTTAAGAAAACGGCGTCAGGGTCGACACGTTTCTCGACAAGAGAACGCATCACAACCTGCCCGCCCATCGAATGCGCTGCCAAAACATGCGGTCCGGGAGTGCTCGCGACCCAATCCTTCCAAAGGCCGGAAAGATCATCGACCCAGACATTGAAATCGGAAATATGGCCCGTCACGGCGTCGTCGGCCAATCGCCCACTGCCAGCCTGCCCGCGCCAATCCGCGCCGGTTACCCGCCACCCGGCCCGGTGCCATTCTTCCAGTGACTCAAGGTATTTTTCATACGCATCGCCGCGCCCCGGCAAAAACAGGATCGAACCACGCGGCTCGGGCTCTGCACCCGGCCAATCAATCCGGCGCACAGCATGGCCATCGGGCGCATGCCAAATGGTTTCGGTGGCCGCAGGTGGGATCACCCGGCGATCGATCACAGCCGCGTTCGCCGGGCTGGTTGAGGAGTGTGCTTGACTCACGTGGATAATTTCGCGCCTCTGGGTTTGGTTACTTTTTGGTAAGCACTCACCTGTAGCAACACCCTCAAGAGGTCCAACCGGACAACCCGGCGGGCCACCTTTGGGGGCTTTGATGCTTACAACATATGTTCACTACGGTCTGCTGATTGCCTTGGCAATCGCGCTGCTGTTTGCGGCATTCACAGATATTCGCAGCCGTCAGATCAGCAACAAGCTTAATCTGGCAATCGCGATCTTTGCGCCCGTCTTCTGGTGGAGCAGCGGCCTTGCCCTGTGGCCGGATGTGGCCATGCAAGTTGGCGTCGCCGTTGCAGCCTTTGCCGTTCTCGCGGGAATGTTTGCACTCGGCATGATGGGCGGCGGCGATGTGAAGCTGCTGACCGCGCTCGCGCTGTGGATTGAACCCAACGCATTTCTTCAACTGCTTGTCATCATGGCAATCGCAGGCGGCGTCCTGACCATCGTCATGGGCGCCTGGCATTTTCTCAAACAGCAAAAAGAACGGCTCGCCATTCCATACGGCGTGGCCATCGCATTTGGCGGTCTTTGGGTGCTGGTCGTCAACTACATGCCGGACACGGCAAGCTTCGCGTGAACCTGATTTTAACCAATCAGGACGTACGAAGTTAAACCATACCCGCCCAACAACCGTTTTAGGGCATCAATTAGGGGGCTAAGAAGCCATGGATAGGAAGAAACTAGTTCTGCTGCTCGGAGCACTGATCATCGCGGTCGGTACTGCTTTTGCTGCGCGGAGCATGTTCGCGGAAGGCGCTGCGCCAGAGGTCCTCGCGGCACCTCAGCCAGAAGGCCCGAAAGTTCTGGTTGCCAATCGCGGTCTGCCCGCAGGCACGATCATCACAGCCGACGCGCTGGGATATCAGCAATGGCCAGAAGAGCTTGTTCAGGACGCCTACTTCATTGAAGGCGAATCTGATGTGAACCAGTTGATTGGCACTGTTGTCCGTCATCCTGTCACCGCTGGTGAGCCTGTGACCCAAGGGTCGCTCGTTAGCCCTGGTGATCGCGGCTTCCTCGCTGCGGCGCTTGGTGCCGGTATGCGAGCTGTTACTGTTCCTGTGTCTGCCCGTACCGGTGTTGCCGGCTTCGTATTCCCGGGTGACCGCGTGGATCTTCTGCTGACCCAGAAATACGAAAACAAGGTAACCGACGTTGATTTCGAAGGCGCGGAAACCATCCTTCGTAACCTTCGCGTTCTCGCGACTGACCAGTCGACCGAAACCGTAACCAACGAAGAAGGCAAGACGGTTGTTCGCGCTTTCCGTACAGTTACACTCGAAGTCACTCCGAAACTGGCCGAGAAAATTGCTGTTGCCCAAACCATGGGCACTCTCAGCCTGGTGCTTCGTTCACTCGCCGACAATCAGGCCGAGCTTGATCGCGCTATCGCAAACGGTGACGTCAAAATCCCTGAAGGAGCCACGCCTGAAGAGGAAGAGCGTCTGCTGCGTGCGGCCGTGACCCGTCCGGTTGATGGCAAGCAGACTTACCAGACTGCGTTCGACGTATCGAAGTTCCGTCGTCAGGAAGAAGCTAAGGCCAAAGCAGCGTTGCAGGCCATGAAGCCAACTCCTCCTGCAATCGGCGTTTCGTCTTCGGCTCGCGGTGAGCCGGTTCGCACCGGTCCAACCGTCCGCGTAACCCGCGGCAAAGCGACCAGCGAAGTTCCGGTCAGCACCACACGCGGCCGTGGCACCAATTCGTCGCTTCGCAGCTCGAGCCGACCCAACAACGCGCCATCACCACAAATCGTGCGCTGAGGGGACATCACATGTTTCGCAAGACACAAAGTCCGAAGTCCGCCTTCGCGGCACAACGAAAGTCCACAGGGGGCCTTAAAATGAAGCGCCAACTTACTGCCAAATTGCTGCTTGCGAGTATCGCAGCAGCCCCGCTTGCAGCGGTGCCGGTGGCTACCGCCACAGCCCAGCAGGTCGTTAAACCGTCGCAGGAAATTGTTCTGTCGATCGGCAAAGGCGAGCTGGTGACTATTCCGGGCTCGATGGCTGATGTCTTCGTCGCTAACGAGAACGTTGCAGACGTTCAGGTCAAATCACAGCGCCAGCTTTATGTCTTTGGTAAAGCGGGCGGTGAAACCACTATTTACGCCAGCAATGCTCGCGGTGATGTGGTCTTCGCAGCGAATATTCGCGTCGGCAACAATATCGGCAGCATCGATCAGATGATGGCCCTTGCTATGCCAGAAGCGAAAATCAATGTCGCAACAATGGGCACCAACACTGTATTGCTTACGGGTACAGTCAGCGCGCCTGAAGATGCAGCCGAAGCGCAGCGTCTGGTTCAGGCATTCCTTGGTGAAGACGCCAATGTCATCACCCGCTTGAAAACGGCAACGCCGCTACAGGTTAACCTGCAAGTGAAGTTTGCCGAAGTCAGCCGCAGCCTCGTTCGCGAGATCGGCGGCAACCTTTCAACCTATGATTTCTCGACCGGCGGATTCCGCGGTGCGCTCGGCACCGGTCGTCCATTGGGCAACGGCGCATTCCGCGTCGATGGCCCGATTGCGGTCGGCAACGGAGTTGCTAACCCGGCTCTTATCGTGGGCGTTGATCCGGTTACCGGAGAAAACATCACCATCGAAGGTCCAGGCATCAACTCTGATGGCAACACCACTCTTGGTGGTTTGGGCCGCCTGTTCGGTCTGGATGTGCTGGGCGCAATGGATCTGTCCGAACGTATCGGTCTTATCACCACGCTTTCGCAGCCAAACTTGACCGCTCTTTCGGGCGAAACTGCAACATTCCTCGCCGGCGGCGAATTCCCGATCCCGATCAGTCAGGGTCTGGGCAACGTCTCGATCGAGTATCGCAATTTCGGCGTAAGCCTAGCCTATACTCCAACCGTGCTATCGAATGGCCGGATTTCGCTTCGGGTTCGCCCGGAAGTGTCCGAGCTTTCGACACAAGGTTCGGTAACGCTCAACGGCTTCCAGGTTCCAGCGCTGACAATTCGTCGCACTGAAACAACCGTGGAACTCGGCTCAGGCCAGAGCTTCATGATTGCTGGTCTGATGAGCAGCAACTCACAAAATGCCTTGGATAAGGCGCCAGGTCTTGGCGATATTCCGATCCTCGGCAACCTGTTCCGTTCACGCGATTATCGTCGCGGTGAAACCGAGCTGGTCATCGTTGTTACGCCGTTCCTGGTGAAGCCGGTCAACGCCAGCGACATCAAGCTGCCAACCGACGGCTATCGTTCGTCGACCGAGCTGCAACAGCTGCTTTTGAACAAACAGCATGACGGTGTTTCTGGCGAACAGCGCCCGGGACCACGCGCCGCAGATGAGGAAGCACCGCTTCCCGATGTAAGCGACGCCGATCCGTCAGCGATTGTTCCAAACAACGCTCCGAAAAAACCGCGCCGCGCGGACAACAAAGATCGCAAGAAGAAGGACCGCACAGCAGACGCAGCGGCTCCTGGCTTCAGCCTCTAATTCGAGAAAGGTGAGAACGATGCTCATTGCACGGAAAAGCAAACTCGCGGGGGCTCTCGCACTTTCGATTGGCCTGATCACAGCAGGCTGCGGCGGTGTTGCGACAAACACTTCGCTTTACAGCACCAAACAGGCGGTGGTGGAACGCACGAACTTCACGTTCGATGTGCAGACCAACGCATCTGGCCTTCCAATCGGCGAGCAATCGCGATTGAACGGTTGGTTCGAAGCGATGGACCTTCGCTATGGTGATCGTGTCACTATCGAAGATCCTGCGAACAGCACGGCTGTTTCGACCGCGGTCAACGATCTGGCGGGCCGCTACGGCATTATCGTCAGCAAAGTTGCGCCGACCACCGCAGGCTATCTCCAGCCGGGTCAGGCACGTGTGGTTATCACACGGTCTTCGGCATCGGTTCCGGGTTGCCCCGATTGGTCAGCCAAATCGGATACTAACTATATGAACGCAAACAGCCCGGGATATGGCTGCGGCGTTAACAGCAATCTGGCGGCAATGATCGCCAATCCGGAAGACCTTCTCGAAGGTCAAAAGGGTACGGGCGAGACAGTCATCGTGACTGGCACCAAAGCCATCGACACATATCGCGAAACACCGCCAACAGGGGCCGGTGGCCTTCAAAGCGCGCAAGCCGAAGGGGGACAGTAAGTCATGAATGCTCCATGGAAATCAGGTCTACCCGGCAACCGCGACGCCTTCGCTGCCTATATCTGCGACGATGCTGCTCTGGACGTATTGCGTCCAGTCGTCATCGAAATGGGATGGCAGCCTGAAAAATGTAACAAAGGCGGCCTTCGTAACGCGATCCAATCGCTGTCTGTTAGCGCGAGCCCGGCCATTCTGGTCGTTGATCTTTCGGAAAGCGGTGATCCGCTCAACGACATCAACGCACTGGCCGAAGTTTGCGAACCGGGCACCGTTGTGATCGCCATTGGTCAGGTCAATGATGTACGCTTGTACCGCGACCTCGTCGCCAGCGGCATCCACGACTATCTGCTGAAGCCGCTCAACGCACAGCAGCTGCACGATTCATTGAATCAGGCGCTGGCTGTCTTCACATCACCTAAAGCGGGCGATGGCGAAACTGCCAAGCGGCACATTTCGACTGCAGTCGTGGGTACACGTGGCGGTGTTGGCGCATCAACGCTGGCAACTTCGCTGGCGTGGCTGTTCAGCGGCGAGCATGAATCTCCGACTGCGCTGCTGGATCTCGACATCCACTTCGGCACAGGCGCGCTCGCGCTTGATCTGGAGCCGGGCCGAGGTCTCACCGACGCTATCGACAATCCAAGCCGGATTGACGGACTGTTCATTGAACGCGCAATGACGCGTGCCAGTGAAACGCTGTCGATCCTGTCGGCAGAGGCACCGATCAGCCAACCGCTAATGACCGATGGTTCTGCATTCGTGCAGCTCGAAGAAGAGTTCCGCTCTGCATTCGAGATGACCGTCATCGACATGCCGCGCAACATGCTGATCAACTTCCCGCATCTGCTTGCAGACGTGAACCTTGTGGTTCTGACGTGCGATCTGACGCTGGCATCGGCACGCGATACAATCCGTATCCTGTCATGGTTGAAAACGAACGCTGCGCATGCGCATCCGATGATCGTTTGCAACAAGGTGCAGCCGGGTGTGGCAGAGATCAGCAAGACTGATTTCGAAGCCTCAATCGAACGCAAAATCGATTTCGTCGTCCCTTACGATGCGAAGGCAGCCGCCAACGCAGCCAAGCTGGGCCAGGTGTTTGTCGAAGCGAACAAATCGAGCAAGGCTACCGCTGTCATCAGTCAGCTGGCCGAGCGTATCACGGGCGCGAGCGAGGACGACATGTCTTCGATCACAGAAGAGAAAAAATCGCTGCTTGGCGGTTTTGATCTGAAATCGCTGCTCGCGAAGAAAGACAAAGCGCCAGTGGAAGAGCCAGCTGAATAAGCAGTCTTCCACGGCATCCGACCCTGACCATTTCGGTTCAGGTTCGGCTGCGGCGGGCCGTTTCGTCGGCCCAATGAGGCAATGCTGCGAACCGCGCAGCGCAACGTGTTGAAACAGGCGGGAAACTACAATGGATTTTACCCAAACCCTGCTCATTACAGTCGGCATCTTTGCCGTGATCGTGCTGGCCTATTTGGCCTTTAGCGGTCCGGCCGTCGGCTCTGCGCAAAAACGCCGTCTCGATGCATTGCGTTATCGCCATTCCGAGAATGCGAACACCAAAATGGAATCGCAGCTCAAGAAAGCGATCGCTGCGCGCAAACCGAAAGCCCACCATGTCGCGGGATCGGGTTCGCGTATGGAAGCTTTGGCCGTTCGGCTGGACCGGACCGGCAAAGGCTGGACTATAACACAATACGTCTACGCGTCGCTTGGCCTGGCCGTTGTGATCGCGATGGCCGTGTTTATGCAAAGCGGTGCAATTCTGCTTTCGCTGGGCGTTGGCTTGGTGATCGGTGCTGGCTTGCCGCACCTAGTCGTCGGCTTCTTCATCAACAAGCGGACCGCCGGGTTCAACGAGAAATTCCCTGACGGCATTGAATTGCTGGTGCGCGGTTTGCGTTCCGGCCTGCCAGTGACGGAGACGCTTGGCGTTGTCGCTCAGGAAGTCGACGGCCCCGTCGGCATCGAATTCAAAGGCATCGTGGAACGCATCAAGATCGGTAAAACGATGGAAGACGCGTTGCAGGATACCGCGGATCGTCTCGGCATCCCAGAGTTTAACTTCTTCTGCATCACGCTTGCGATCCAGCGCGAAACCGGTGGTAACCTCGCCGAAACGCTGTCGAACCTCGCAGACGTGCTGCGCAAACGTGCGCAGATGAAGCTGAAGATCAAAGCGATGAGCTCAGAATCAAAAGCGTCCGCCTACATCGTTGGCTCCCTGCCCTTCATCGTGTTCGGCCTGATCTACATGATCAACCCGGGCTATATCGGCGGCTTTTTCTACGAAGACCGTTTGATCATCGCCGGCCTTGGCGGGCTCGTCTGGATGAGCATCGGGGTCTTTATCATGGCCAAGATGGTCAATTTCGAAATTTGATGCGGGAAGGAATTAGCAATGCTTGAACAACCCGCAGGACCAACGCTGCTTGGCTTCGACGTCGTCGTCGTAGGCACCATTCTGGCCGGACTCGCCGCTTTTGCCGTTGTCATGGCAATCTATGCTGCGGTCACGATCAAGGACCCTATGGCCAAGCGCGTCAAATCGCTTGAGGCACGCCGCGACGAATTGAAAGCTGGCGTGATCACAGCCGGTACGAAAAAACGCGCAAGCCTGGTCCGTAAGACCGACGGCACCGATAAAATGAAAGAGCGGCTCGACAGCATGAAAGTGCTGCAGGAGAGCCAGCTTGAAGTGATCCAGCAAAAGCTGGCCCATGCCGGTATTCGCAATAAAGAGCTCGCCGTGTACATCATTGGTGCACGCGCGGTTCTTCCAATTGTGTTCGGCATTCTCGGCTTTGCGGTGATCTACTGGATCGACTTCTTCCCAGACTGGGGCCCGATCAAGCGTCTCGGCGCGATGTCGGCGATCCTGTTCCTGTCCTACAAGGGCCCGGAAATCTTCCTGTCCAACAAATCGTCCAAGCGGACGGCGGAAATCCAAAAGGGTTTGCCAGACGCGCTCGATTTGCTCGTGATTTGCGCCGAAGCCGGTCTGACGGTCGACGCAGCGTTCAACCGCGTGGCGAAAGAACTGGGCCGGGCTTATCCCGAACTGGGTGACGAATTCGCACTTACCGCAATTGAGCTGTCGTTCCTCAACGAACGGCGTCAGGCGTTTAACAACCTCGCCTACCGCGTCGATCTCGAAGCGGTCAAAGGCGTGGTGACAACCATGGTTCAAACGGAACGCTACGGTACTCCGCTGGCATCGGCACTCCGCGTGCTGTCGGCTGAATTCCGTAACGAGCGTATGATGCGCGCCGAAGAAAAAGCCGCGCGTCTGCCGGCGATTATGACGGTTCCGCTCATTCTGTTCATTCTTCCTGTGCTCTTCATCGTGATCCTTGGCCCAGCGGCCTGCTCGATCTCCGATGCTCTGATCAACAAGGAATAAAAGTTACGAGTAAATCGAGGCACGATTACTCGGATAAACGAAGGGGTCGTTCAGGTTCGCCTGAGCGGCCCCTTTGCAATTGGAGCGGGATTATTCCGCCAGTTCACCGATTTGTGCAGCGCGTTTGCGCATCCGGCCAAGCAGCTCGCGGAACTGGAGCCGCTCTTGCGGAGTGAAACCTTCGAACAGTTCGCTCTCGCTGGCGATAACAAGTGGCATCACCTCGCGGTGGATCGCCCGCCCCTCTTCCGTCAATTCCAGCAAGTGCGAGCGCCCATCGCTTTCATTGGGCACACGCCCGATCAGACCGCGCTCCTCCAGCACCTTGCACGCGCGGTTCACCGCAACCTTGTCCATTAGGGTGGCCTGCGTAAGCGCCTGCTGCGTCGCAGCGTCGGTTTCGCTATCGCCAAGCACAGCCATCACGCGCCACTCTGGCACCTTGAGGCCAAAGCGCCGCCGATACCGTTCGGACATTAAGTCACTGACAGCGTTTGAGGTAATCGAAAGCTGGTACGGCAAAAACTCCGCCAGCCGCCAATCGGTTTGCGATTGCTCTGAATTGTCGTTTGCAGTCTTACTCATGGCGATGGTTTCTCATGAAACCATCGCCTTTTGCAAGTCCCCGCCCGTTTACGAGTAAGGCCGCTCATCCCACCATGGGTAGAAATCGGGCATGTCTTCGCTGACTTTCGCGGGATATTCCGGTGTGCGCTTCTCCAAGAAGCTGGCGATACCCTCTTTCGCATCTGCGCCGCGCGAAAGGCGATAGATGGCGCGGCTATCAATCTTGTGCGCTTCCATAGGATGGTCGGTGTTCATCAGACGCCACATCATCGCCCGCGTCATTGCAACGGACACGGCGGATGTATTGTCAGCGATTTCGCGGCCAATCTCGCGGGCCGCCTGCATTAGGCCGCCTTGCGAATGGATCGAGCGGATCAATCCGCCCGCTTTGGCTTCCTCGGCATCGAAAACACGGCCCGAGTAACACCATTCTAGGGCCTGACTGATGCCAACAAGGCGCGGGAGGAACCAGCTTGAAGCAGCCTCGGGCACAATCCCTCGGCGCGCGAATACAAAGCCGTATCGCGCGTTGTCGCTTGCCAATCGAATATCCATCGCAAGTTGCATAGTCGCACCCACACCTACGGCGACACCGTTGCAGGCCGAGATAAGCGGTTTCTTGCTTTCAAATAAACGCAACGTCAGCAATCCGCCCCCGTCGCGAACGCGCTCATCGGAAAGATCATCAACCTCATTCGGGTCGGAGAACACATGCCCTCCCCCTTCCGGCGTTAAATCCGCGCCTGCACAAAAGGCCCGATCGCCGCTACCGGTGAAGATCACCGCCCGAACGCCATCATCCGCGTCAATATCGTCCATCGCCACCATGATCTCCGCGCCCATAGTGCGCGTATAGGCGTTCATTTTTTCTGGGCGATTTAACGTGATGGTCGCAATGCCATCGGCTTTCTCGACAAGAATCTGGGTGTGGTCGGTCATTTCAGTCTCTCCTTGAAACCGTATCTGACACACTGGTCTGAGACAGAAAACCCCGCGCCATCGATTTGCGGAGGCTGTTTTGCACATAAGCGTGGCTGACACACTGCGAGCCAATGGATAGGGTACTAGTTATGACATTGCCTGCTGACATCGCTGCAAACTCAGACTGGATTCCGCACCGCGTGGATTGGAACACGCGGCAGGTCGAATTCCTCAAAATTCCGAGCAGCAAATTTGTGGAGCCAGGCTTTCTGGCAGACTTTCAGCCGGCTGGGTCTAGCGACAAAGCCGTAATCAGCGCGACCGATGTGATGGCGATGGAGGCCGACACTGGCCCGCTCCACTTCATTTTCCACACCGCTTTCTGCCGCTCCACTCTGCTCAGCAAAGCATTGAATATTCAGGGTGTGTCTGTTGGAATGAGCGAACCGGGCATCTTCGCAAACCTCAATGGTGCAGGCGAGCAAGCCGCTCCTTTGGTGGAGCCGATCATGCGCCTCCTCGCGCGCGCGCGCAGCGATGCTCGGGCTGTATTCGTCAAGCCGACCAACCATTCCAACCGGCTGATCCCGCAATTGCTGCAATCGTGCCCCGATGCAAAAGCGATCCTGATGAGCAATCCGCTTGAGACCTTTTTGGAAAGCGTCGCGCGCAAGGGGATGCACGGGCGCAGATGGGCGCGAAATCTTCTGCTGGAAATGCAAAGCTATGCCGGGATGGATTTCGGGATGGACGAACGCGAGCTGTTTTGCATGTCAGACATGCAGGCAGCGGGCCTCGCATGGTTCCTGAACCAGAATTACTTTCATGCCCTCGCCAGCAGCGCATTCGGGCCGAGGCTCAGGGTGCTTGATGGCGACGTGTTCAACAAGGAACGCGCCGCCACGATCAAGTCAGTGCTGGAATTCGCAGGCGTGGGACATCAGGATACGCACGTTGAGAACGCCGTAAATGGCCCGGCCTTTGCCAGCCATTCCAAACTAGGCGGCGGATTCGATGGCGATCCGACTGCAACAAAGGCAGCGCTGTCTGACACGGTTTCCGAAGAAATCGCTCAAGTCGCGCAGTGGGTTGGCATGATCATTCAGCAGACTGGGCAACCTCTGCCGCTCAAACAAACACTTTTCACGCCGCAATAGAAAAGGGCGGCCCCGAAGAACCGCCCTTCCCTAATTCTGCAAAGATCGCCGCTTATGAAAGCGCGATATGCCGTTTCATGTGGTGATCGACATTGCCGAACTCGGAATCGAAGATCGTCAGACGTTTGAAGTAAGCACCAATCGCCAACTCATCAGTCATGCCCATGCCGCCATGAATCTGGATCGCTTCCTGACCGATATGATGCGCTGCCTGGCCTAGGCGAACCTTAGCAGCGGAAACGGCCAGCTTACGGGTCCGCTCATCTGCGTCGAGGCGCAGCGTCGCCAGATAGGTCAGCGATACGGACTGCTCGTATTCGGTATACATGTCGACCATGCGGTGCTGCAGCACCTGGAATTTGCCGATCGGCACGCCGAACTGTTTGCGCTGGCGCGAGTATTCGACGGTCATCGTGTGGGCGACTTTCATCGCACCGCAGGCTTCCGCGCATTGTGCAGCGATGGCTTCATCCGTGACGCGCTCGATCAGCGGCAGAGCATTGCCCTCTTCACCAATCAGAGCCTCTGCCGGAACAGAGACGTTCTCAAAATAGACTTCGGAAGCATGGCGCCCGTCAACGGTCGGGTAATCGCGTGTGACGACGCCATCGGCGGACTTGTCGACTACGAATACCGAAATGCCCTGCTTGTCCGTACGCTCGCCCGATGTGCGTGCGGTGACAATCAGATGGCTCGCCCATGGCGCACCGATGACAACCGATTTGTGGCCATTCAGCACATAGTCGCCGCCAGACTTCTTCGCGGTGGTTTCGAGGTTCGCATAGTCATACCGGCCCCGCGGCTCTGCATAGGCAAATGCAAAAACGCGGCTGCCATCGACGATAGCGCCAATGTGCTCTTCTTTCTGAGCCGCTGTGCCAGCATGCTTCAGAAAGCCGCCTGCGCAGACAACAGTCGGGACGAATGGCTCAACCACTAGGCCTTTGCCGAATTCTTCCATGACCACCATGGAATCGACGGCACCGCCGCCAAAACCGCCATCGTCTTCGCTGAAAGGCATGCCCAGAATACCGAGCTCGGCAAGCTGCGCCCACACTTCGGGCCGCCATCCGGCTTCGCTGGCAACCACGCCGCGGCGGGTGTCCCAATCATAGTTTTCGCGGACCATACGGGTCAGGCCGTCGCGAACCATGTCTTGTTCTTCGGTGAAATTGAAATCCACTTATACTCTCCGGTATCGCTTGCGGCTTAGAGGCCGAGGATCATCTTGGTGATGATGTTGCGCTGAATTTCGTTCGATCCGCCATAAATCGACGTTTTGCGCATGTTGAAATAGGTCGATGCGGCATGCTGCGCATAGTCCGGCCCTATCGGATACTGGTTTGAACCTGCATCACCCGGCACATTGGCGATATTGCCATAAAGCGGCGTGCCGTAACTACCGACAGCTTCCAGGGTCAGCTCGGTAAGGCGTTGCTGGATCTCGGTACCTTTGATCTTCAGGATCGAGCTTTCCGGACCGGGGCCTTTTCCAGCCTGCTCACCGGCCAGCGTGCGCAGCTCAGTGATTTCGAGCGCAGCGAGATCAATCTCAAGCTGGCTGACTTTGCGGGCAAAATCGAGGTCACTCATCAATGGCTCACCGTCGAGCATTTCCGATCCTGCAATCTCGCGCAGCTTTTCGACGCCGCGCTTGGAACGCGCAACACCAGCAATTCCGCTGCGCTCATGCGCGAGAAGGAACTTGGCGTAGGTCCAGCCCTTGTTCTCTTCACCGACAAGATTTTCGACCGGAACGCGAACGTCCGTCAGCCACGTTTCATTGACCTCGTATCCACCATCGATCAACTTGATCGGGCGCACTTCAACACCAGGTGTGTTCATGTCGAGCAGGATGAAGCTGATGCCTTCCTGCGGCTTGGCTGCATCTGGATCGGTGCGGCACAGGAAGAAACCCCAGTCGGCGTACTGCGCCAAAGTGGTCCACGTTTTCTGGCCATTGATCACATAGTGATCGCCATCGCGCACGGCGGTGGTTTTCAGCGAGGCGAGATCCGAGCCAGCGCCCGGCTCTGAGTAACCCTGACACCACCATGTTTCGCCGCTGCGAATACCTGGCAGATGCTGAGCTTTCTGCTCTTCATTGCCGAAGGTGTAGATCACCGGACCAACCATCGACACGCCAAAGGGAAGCGGCATAAGCGCGTTCACGCGGGCGTTCTCTTCCGACCAGATATAGCGCTGTGTCGGGGTCCAGCCGGTGCCGCCATATTGCTCTGGCCAAGCCGGAACGGACCAGCCCTTTTCACCCAGAACCTTGTGCCACGCGACGAAATCTTCCCGCGCAAGATCTTCGCGCAGGCCTGTATCGCCGAGATGCTTGGGATAGTTCGCTTCGATAAAGTTACGAACTTCCTCGCGGAACGCCACTTCTTCGGGCGTGAATTCAAGGTTCATGGGGTTCTCTCCTAAAGACCGTTTTTGCCTGATCGCTCAGGCAAGTACGTTTCCGGCACCCGATCGGATGCGGAAAGGGCCGCGCTTTTTTGCAAGCGCAGCCCCAGCAAAATTACCGCGGTGCCATGCGGATCGCGCCGTCGAGACGCACATCTTCGCCGTTGAAATATCCGGTTTCGATCATGCACATGGCAAGCTTCGCGTACTCTTCCGGATTACCCAGACGTTTCGGGAATGGAACCGATGCAGCGAGCGCTTCCTTCACCTGAGGCGGTGCAGCATTCATCAACGGGGTTTCAAAGATGCCCGGCAGGATGGTGTTCACGCGGATGCCTTCGCGCATCAGATCGCGCGCGATTGGCAGGGTCATGCCAACAACGCCGCCTTTGGATGCAGAGTAAGCCGCTTGGCCGATTTGGCCGTCTTCAGCAGCCACCGAAGCCGTGTTGACCATCGCGCCGCGTGCGCCTTCTTCGTTGATTGGGTCGAGGCTCATCATGCCAGCCGCCGATTTGGCGATGCAGCGAAATGTGCCGATCAGGTTGACCTGAATGACGAAGTCGAATGCCGAAATCGGGAAGTGCTTGATTTCACCAGTTTGCTTGTCGCGGCTGGCGGTTTTGATCGCGTTGCCGATGCCAGCGCAGTTCACAAGAATGCGCTCTTGGCCGTGGGCTTCGCGGGCCTTGGCAAAGCCTGCATCAACGTCTTCATCGCTGGTCACATTGACCTTACAAAACACGCCGCCAATTTCGGCAGCCATGGCTTCGCCCTTTTCTTCGTTCATGTCGAAGATGGCGACTTTCGCGCCTTTGGCCGCGAGAGCACGCGCGGTTGCCGCGCCGAGCCCGGATGCGCCGCCTGTTACGACGGCAGGGGTGTTTGCTGATACTTCCATGGGGTCTTCCTCTCAGATTCTAAGGTAGCTTATAGCGATTCAACGATAGTGACATTGGCGACGCCGCCGCCTTCGCACATCGTTTGCAGGCCGTATTTCTTGCCGTGGCGCTTCAGTCCGTGGACCAAAGTCGCCATCAATTTCGTGCCCGACGCGCCCAGTGGATGGCCGAGCGAAATCGCGCCGCCATGCACATTGAGCTTTTCCGGGTCTGCACCCGTGTGCTTGAGCCAAGCCATCGGCACCGGCGCGAACGCTTCGTTGACTTCGTAGAGGTCAATATCGTCGATTTTGAGGCCCGCCCGCTTCAGCGCTTTATCGGTAGCGAACAGCGGCTCTTCCAACATGATCACAGGATCGCCTGCCGTCACGGTCAGATTGTGGATGCGGGCCATCGGGGTCAGGCCATACTTCTTCAGAGCCTCTTCCGAAACAACGAGCACGGCCGATGAACCATCGCAGATTTGGCTGGCGCTGGCGGCGGTCACTTTGCCTTCAGGCGCGATCAATTTGACGCCCGCAATACCTTCCAGCGTCGCGTCGAAACGGATGCCTTCATCGATCGTGTGCATCTCCGTGCCGTCGGGAGTTTCGATCTCCACTGGCACGATCTCGTTGGCAAAGGCGCCAGCCTCTGTCGCAGCGATTGCACGCTTGTGGCTTTCAAATGCGAATGCATCCAGATCGTCTTTGGAGAAGCCGTGTTTGTTCGCGATCATTTCCGCGCCCATAAACTGGCTGAATTGCACACCAGGATATTTCGCCTTCACCCCGTCAGACATGTAATTGCCAAGCCCCTCTTTCATGTGCAGCGTCATATTGCTGCCCATCGGAACGCGGGTCATGCTTTCTACGCCGCATGCGATCACCACATCCTGCGTGCCGCTCATTACAGCTTGCGCGGCGAACTGGATGGCCTGCTGCGAAGACCCGCACTGGCGATCAATCGAAACAGCCGGGGTGGATTGCGGGAGAAGTTTCGAAGCAAGCACAGCCATACGGCCCACCTGCCCTGCCTGCTCACCGGCTTGGCTGACACAGCCTGCAACAACATCGTCAATCGCGCTGGGATCAATGCCGCTGCGCTCAACCACCGCATCTAGCGATTTGGCGAGCAGATCGACAGGGTGCACGCCTGCGAGACGGCCACCACGGCGACCTCCGGCTGTACGAACGGCGTCGACGATATAGGCTGTGGCCATTTGGATTATCCTCTCGTTTACGTAAACGTTGCTCTTTGCCACTGACTATGTGAGCGCGAACGGCAAATCAATGGGCGAATTGACGCTATTGCGGCGCAGGGCGAACTTGCCGCTACGGCATCCGAAACCTCAGGCGCAGACTCGTTGCAAGGGTTGCTTATTCCCGCTTGGTCTGGCTACGGATAATGGCGAAATGAAGACACTGTTTGAACTCAATCCCGCGCTCGATCGCGGTGCGCTGGCACAGCGTTTTGCTGACACAGGCCGCGTGCAGATTCGGGATGTTCTGACCGAGGAAGCAGCACAGGAAATCCTGACTGTTCTGACCAAGGGTACACCGTGGGGGATGGCGACCGGTGCAGGCGATGAAAACCGCCAGAGCTTCCCGGCGGAGATGATGCGAACGCGCGAAGGCCAGCAGGAAATCAACGCCGCAGCAAACGAAGCGGCGCAGAATTCCGCCCGCGGCGAATATGGCTTCCGCTTCGCTCACTATCCGATTTTGACAGCTGTTCAGGAGGGGCGGAACCCCGGCGGCCCGCACGAAATCCTGATTGAACACCTCAATGCCCCCGAGTTCCTCGGTCTGGCGCGCGAGGTTACAGGGATCAATGCTTTGGTGAAGGCAGACGGTCAGGCAAGCCTGTTCGCGCCCAACCACTATCTCGGACGCCACATCGACAGCCACGTCGCAGAAGGGTGGGAGGTTGCCTATGTGTTGAACTTCGCCCCGCCCAACTGGCATCCAGACTGGGGCGGGTATTTGCTGTTCATGGATGATGATGGCGATGTCGTGGAAGGCTTCCGGCCTCGCTTCAACGCGCTCAACCTCTTCCGCGTGCCGCAGTCCCATATGGTCAGTTATGTTCCGCCATTTGCGCCGGTTGGCAGGATGGCTGTAACCGGATGGCTCCGTTCCCAATGAGCGTGGCCATGTCTGTGCAGGACGCGCAGATGCGCATTCAAGCGGCACTGCGATCAAACGATTTGGCGGGTGCACGCGCAATTGCGAAAACGGCACTGCGCGCCAATCCACGCGATGTCACGCTTGCCCATATGGCTGGCAATCTGGCTCTGAAAGCGGGCGATCCAAAGGCGGCGAGCAAGCACTTCGAAACCGCTGCCACGCGCGTGCCGAGCCATCTTGATTATACTCTCGATCTTGCAATTACTCTCCAGCAACTGGGGCAGCATGAGGACGTGATCAAGCGACTTGCGGCGCGTGAGGACGCCGGGCGCAAAGCGGTACGATATGCCAGTATTCGGGCATTATCGCACAAAGAGCTCGGCCAGATGGATGAGGCCGCAGAGTGGTATGATGTCGCGCTCTCGATAGAACCACAGCATCCGCGGGCGCTTCATGGACGCGCGCGTGTCGCACTTGAACGCGGCGAAGCAGAAGCACTTGCCAGATTTGATCAGGCCTTGTCAGTCAATGCTGGTGATGCCGATGTATGGCTTGGCAAAGCGAACGCGCTGGATGTCTCGGGGGATGCACAAGGCGCGATGACGGTTGCCCGCCAGATTGCTGAACAAGCGCCATCTTACCTGCCGGGGCAGTCTTTCCTTGCGCAAATGAAGCTTGCGGCAGGCGAGGAGAACTTTGCTTCCCATTACGCCGATGCCGCCGCGAAACATCCGCAAGACCCCAATATTCCAGCTGCGCATTGCGATGTGCTGTCCGGCCTGGACCGGGCACAAGAAGCGGCAGAGGTTGCCGCCAACGCGCGCATAGCCTTTCCAGATGTCGAACACTTCGCGCTCTCAGAGGCAGTCCATAGCGGGACAGCTGGCGACTGGGACCGGGCTGACGCGATTTTTGCCGACCTGCGAGATGACAGACCGATCCGGCATCTCAATGAAGCCCGCCATCGCCTTCGCAAGCATGATCTTGATGCTGCCGAACGCTCGCTGACAAAGGCGCTAAGCGGCGATGGCTGGGATATCGCAAGCTGGGCTTTACTCGGCATCGTCTGGCGCCTCTCTGGCGATCCCCGCGCTGAATGGTTGCATGAGCGGCAGGGTCTGGTCCAGTTCTTACCGCTCGAAGGCGCAGAGGACCTGGTGGAGAGATGCGTCTCCTTCCTTCGGGAATTGCACGCGAATTCGGCGATGCCACTTGGCCAGAGCCTTCGCGGAGGCACCCAGACACGCGGTATACTCTTCTATCGAACTGAGCAGCTCATCCGGGAGCTTCGAGACGCGATTGCCGAGACAGTTGAGACCTATCGCAGCCAATTGCCAAAGCGGGATGAAAAACATCCGCTGCTTCGGCACCGGAATGCAGATTGGCGGTTTGATGGGTCATGGTCCGTCAGGCTCACTGGCGGGGGCGATTTTCACACCTCCCATATACACCCTAAGGGGATTGTATCCTCGGCGCTGTATCTGATCACGCCCGATGACTGCGCTGACGAGAGCTCGCGTAACGGTTGGCTTGAAATCGGGCGCCCTCCTCCTGATCTGGGGCTGGATTTGGAGCCCGTGAAGGCTATCCAGCCAAAATCGGGGCATCTCGCGCTGTTCCCTAGCACTTTGTATCACGGCACCACCCCATTCGCGGCATCGGAGCGAATGACGGTGGCCTTCGATGTTGTCAGCCAAAGAAAGTCATACCCGAAATGAGCAACACTCAATCGCAGGATGCTTGGGGCGATTTCTGGGCGCTCAACGCACGCGGAAACACCAGCGGTGAAGGTGGAGGCTGCCTGCCACAAAGATGGGCAGCCATCGAGCAGGCGCAATCCGGGGTATGGCATGACTTTGCCGAACATCTGCCTGAGGGAGCAAAGGTCCTCGATCTCGCGACCGGTGATGGGAGGGTCCTTGGCTGGATGATCGCCAAACGTCCTGATCTCATTCTGACAGGCGTTGATCTTTCACCGACACTGCCCAAACCTCCCTTAGGAACAGAAACTCTCAGCGGTATCCCGATGGAGAAACTGCCCTTCGAAGAGGGCACATTTGATGCTGTGGTGAGCCAATTTGGGTTTGAATATGGTGATACCGGTCAAGTAACGGCGGAGATTGCCCGGATACTCAAGCCTGGCGGCAAAGTCGGTTTGATTATGCATCGCGGCGATGGCCCGATCCTGGCGCATAATCGCGCGCGCCGTGACGAGCTTCTATGGCCGCTCAAAGAGAAAGCGGTCGCTCGCAAGGTAAAGACCGCGCTCAAAAAAGGTCCATCCGCAATCGACAAGGCTGCGGAATTTGCTGGGAAAATCGCGCAAAAGGGCGCCGAAAAGTTCGGTCAGCAATCACCCGCTTGGGAAATTCCCGAGGCGATCCGCCGCACGTGCCTGATGGGGCGCAGCTCTGGTGTAGGTTCCATTATCGAGACTGTCGGGACGATCGAAGGCCACGCAAAGAATGAGCTGGGCAGGATCAAATCGCTTACGGGCGCCTGCGCGACTGCCGATGATCGCCAGACCATTGTCGACCACTTTGCATCGCGGGGTCTGGCATTGATGGAAACACGCCATCTTACAGAAAAGAGCGGCCGCGAATTCGCGGACTTTGTCCGGTTCGAATAAACGCCGCTCCGACGCACGTCCACGTACGGACAGAATACAAAAAGGGCGCCAGACCGAAAGTCTGGCGCCCTTTTGTTCGATTGTGTCCCCGACCGAAGCCGGGGACACTAATCTGATTAGAAGCGGAACTGTGCCGAAACGAAGAAGTCACGACCCAGAACATCGTATGTGCTCGGGTATGTGTTCGACTGCTCAGCGTTGTTAAAGTCACCAAGAAGCAGCGTGTTCGTGTCGTTAATGACGTTACCAGCTGCATCGAAGATTGGCGACGATGGCAGAGTATCAAACAGGTTGTTGACACCAGCCGAGACGGTCAGGTTCTCCGACGCATCAAACGACAGCGTAAGATCGATGAGGTCGTATGCATCGATACGCTCAACGAAGTTGTCGTCTGCATCAGTATCGTCGTTCACTGCCGACAGGTGACGCCAGCGTGTCGAGAGGGTCATAGGACCATCAGACCAGCTGAAACGCGAAGTCCACTTGAACGATGCCTGTGGATCATCACAGGTAAGTCCGAAGCGACCAGCACACTGATCAACAATCGTAGGATCCGATACGTCTGGACGGGTATCGTTCGATTCCGTCCAAGTACCCAGGAACAACACGTCGAAACGTGAGTCGCCGTCACCAGTGATCGAGAACGGTACCGAAGTGCCGTAGTTCACCTGAAGGTCGATACCCGAAGTGCTGAATTCAGCGATGTTCGCGCCACCGAGTACTGGTGGGTTGTCACGGCTGAATGCACCCTGCGCGTCACGTGTACCAACGAAGGTAGCGCAACGTGGGTCGCTCAGATCCTGTGCTTGGTTGTAGCAGAGGTCCAGAGCTTGCTCGAGGCTGATCGTGGTGATCGCGTCTTCAACGACGATGTCGAAGTAGTCGGCTGTGATCGTCAGACCAGGGATAAACGACGGCTGAAGCACGATACCAAAGGTATAGCTGTCCGAAGTTTCTTCACCGAGGTTCGGGTTACCACCGAACAGAGCAGCGATCTGGCCGTCTGGCTGGACAACTGCGTTGTTACCGATGTTACCAGCTGGAACGCCGTTAGCCTGACACAGCGCGAGAAGAGCACCGGTAGGAGTTGGAGCGTTACCAGCACCGCCGTCACCCGCACATGGATCGTTTGCGCCTGGGAAGCCGATGGCTGTACCCTGGAACAATTCACCTACGTTCGGAGCACGAACAGCGCGCTGATACTGACCACGGAGCGTGATGTCCGGGATCGGCTGGAACTGCGCACCACCGGCATAAGTCCAAACACCGCCGACTGTGCCGAGCGAGTAATCGGAATAACGTGCCGCACCGTTCAGTTCGAAGCGGATACCGCTTTCGGTTTCGAACGGAATGTTAAGCTCACCGAAGAACTCGGTTACGTTATACGCACCTTCAGTTGGCTCACCAGCGTTAAAGCCAGCTACGTCACCCGAAGCGAGGAACTCGTCAGGGATGAAGCGCGAGCTAACCGAACGGTACTCAGTACCTACCGCGAAAGCGACTGGTTCTGCAGCACCAAGAGCAAAGTCACCGAAAGTACCCGAGATAACGCCAGAAGCGACTTCAAGAGTAGAGATATCGCCGTTTTGCGCTTGGATGCGGAATACGTCGACCATGTCAGGTGTAAGCGTACCAGCACCGAAGATGTTGATCTGCTCGTCACCAGTACCATTCACCGCAGCAGTGAAGCGCGAAACAGATGCGTTACCCTGCTGAATGTTGGCGTTACGAGTACGCGAGTACATGTAGTACGCATCGTACTGCAGGTAATCGGTGATGTCGCCGCGCGCACCAGTTACGATACGGAAAGCGTTCCGTTCGTCGAGGTTACGACGGCCGCCGGCTTCTTCAAGACGACGACGGATCTGTACGTCGATCAGGCCGTTGTTTGCGTCCGCACCAGTTTCCGAAGCATCAAGCTGACGGAATTGTGCTTCTGTCGCAGCATCGATGAAGCCGTTTGCAACAAGCGAGTCGATGTCGAGGAAGGTGTTTACGAGAATTGGTGTTGGAGCCAGTTCTGCATCAACGCGGTTGTTGGTGTATGCAACTTCCGTGTAGAATTCGAGTGCATCCGAAACCTCGTAGCTCGCGTTACCGCCAAGCAGATACCGCTCTTGCGGGAGCTGCAGGTAGTTAACTGGAGCGTAGTTATAAAGGTCACGAGGAGTTTGGTAGTCGCGGAGCGAGCCCGGAGTACCAAAGATCGCGAGGTTGCTGTTAGGCTCGAACGAAGTGCCAGTTACATCGCCGTCGCCATCATAGCGAAGACGTGTTTCTGGTGGAAGCGACGAACCAAGCTGACGCAGTGGCGAACCACCAAGAGCGAAGAACGAGAAGTCACGGTCGCCCTGGAAGATTTCGTCACGGTTGAAGTACTCACCGAATACGGTGACGTTACCACGACCTTCATCGAAGCTCGAACCGATCGCACCATGGATCTGGTAACGACGGCCATCACCGCGCTCTGTGAGCGAGTACTGACCACCGATTTCAACGCCTTCAACTTCACGAAGACGGAAGTTCACAACACCTGCAAGAGCGTCCGAACCGTAGACGGCCGAAGCACCACCGGTAACAACATCAACCGATTCCAGAAGGAACTGCGGGATGGTGTTCAAGTCGGTGATTTGGTTGGTATCATAGAACATCCAGCGGCGGCCATTGACCAGCAGCATGGTACGTGTCGCGCCAAGACCACGAAGGTTCAGCGATGCAGTACCGTTACCTGGGTTGTTCGAGAACGATGTCGTACCTGGAACAACTTGCGGCAGGGTGTTGATTACGTTTTCAACGTTGACCGTACCAGAAAGTTGGAATTCTTCGGAATCAACGACTGCTACTGGAGCAGCAGTTTCAACGTTACGACGCTGAATGCGTGAGCCGGTAACAACGATAAAGTTGTCATCAGCAGCTTCGGCCGAACCATCAGTGCCGACGGATACCGGCTCTTCTTGGTCCTGAGCATATGCTGGCGTTGCAACCATGGCACCAGCCATGATTGTACCCGCAAGCAGACTGCCTTTGCTAAAACGGTTCATTTTAGTCCCCTTAGGAGTTTGCGACCTTGATTGGTTCGCATTTGGCTAAAATCACGGGCAATTACCCGGATTGGGCGGCCTTAAGACACGCGAACCCTTTTTCGCAATCGCAACAAGCGTGCTTAACGAAGGTTGATTACAACGTGTGACATTCACGCTACACATGTTGCCACGGCTCAATTCTCTTGGTCTTTGTCGCCACTTGGAACTAACGGAACGAGGGTTTTTGAGGTAGTTGTGGCCAGGAAATCACAAGTTCTTTTGGAGATTACGGGATGCAAAATTCGTCGGTTGGTCAAGCCAGAGGGCTGAGAATAGGTCTAAGTCTAGCAGCAGCGATGTTCGCATCGAGCGCTGCCGCACAATCAGAGGATACCGCTTCTGACGGTGCAAATCTGGATGGCCTGAAAGTGTGTCAGAAGATTGCTGACAATGCAGAGCGTCTCGCGTGTTTCGACAATGCGGTAGGCCAAATTGTCACGGCGACCGAGACAGGCGAGCTTACGGTCATAAACAAGGAAGATGCCAAGAAAACTCGCCGCAGCCTGTTTGGCTTCGCGCTCCCGGATATTGGCATTTTCGGCGGCGGTGACGATGAAGAGGACGAATTGTTCGAGACCACAATCACGAGCGCTCGCTATCTCTCCGGGAAGAAAATCCGGTTCACCACGGCTGAGGGCGCAGTTTGGGAGATGAAGAACGTCCCGCGCCGGCTCCAACAAATCAAGTCCGGCGATAAAGCGGTCTTCAAGCAAGCGTCGATGGGCACATTTTTTGTGCGGATTAACGGCCAGCTTGGAGTTCGGGGGAAACGCGTCGAATAAGGCGCTGAACCCCAATCAATGGAAAAGGCCCGCCCTGCTATGCGCAGAGCGGGCCATTTTTCTAAGCAACTTCTTTATCGAGTGATCAGAGCCCGCCTGGGCCGCAATCGTTCGCAAGGAAATCAAGGATCTTGGTCATGATCTGCTGCTGGTGAGTGTACATGTGCGTGTTGTAGAAGTGATCCGCACCTTCGATGGTCACAAACTGACCATCCTTGCCTGCAGCTTCAAATGCCTTCTTATAGTCTTTGAAGTGGTAATACATCACGCGGCGATCCTGTTCAGGATGCATCATCAGCAACGGAATGTTGACCTTTGACACCTCGTTGATCGGATTGACACCGATCATCCCGCGACGTTTAGACCACGCGTCAAGCGCTTTAAGCGATGTATCGCGGCGGCCCATATACTGCTTTTCGGCATCGGCAACCGCTGCACCCGCAATGGCACATTGATACAGCTGCGGATCGCGTGAAAGCGTGTAAAGCGCGGCCTGACCGCCATACGACCAGCCAAAGAACGCAACACGGTCAGGATCGACCAGACCCTGCTCGATGAGGTGCAAAACGCCATCATCTTTATCGTCCTGCATCCGGCCACCGTGTTCGCCATAGCCGGCGTCAAAGTGCTTTTGACCCCAACCTGTCGAAATGCGGTTTTCAGGATGGAATACCATGTAGCCCGCATTCGCAAGCATTTGGCCCCATTCGTCATAGCTGACCCGACCGTTTACGTGCGGTCCGCCATTGTGCTGAACCACTAGAGGGAACGGACCTTTGCCCTTTGGTACTGTGATATAGCCAGGAATTTCCAAGCCATCGCGTGCTTTGTAACGGATGTACTTAACTTCCGAGAGCTGTTCCGGGTTGATCAGCGGATTACGGCTGCCAAGTTTTGCCAGCTTGCCGTCTTTGACCAGCCAGAATGAACCCGGATCTTTTGGACCGCGGTTCTGGACAACCATCGTCCGGCCATCGAGAGAACGGCTGGAAATGCCGATATCATGGGCATACGGAATTTGCTTCTCAAGCGCTTCGTGAAGTGCCTTCTCGTCTTCGTCGAACCAATGGCGTTCGCCCTTTGCACCGGAGTAACGCGCCGCGACGAGCTTGTCGTTGCCCGGGATCGAGTGCGTTTGAATACGGGTAACGTCGGCGTCTTCAGCCTGGAAGATCTTCTCACCGACAGTGCCGTTGTTGAAGTCAAAGTGGTAAAGCGCCGCTTTGTCTTCGCCATCGCGGTTGTCGATGAAATAGCCTTTGTTTGGGTCGTTCGGATCCAGACCGGCAAGACCGTGGAAACCGCCAAGGATCCGGTACAGGTTACCCTGCTCGTTCATGTCGGTTTCCTGGAACTTCGTCCAAGAACCGTCACCCGGCTTGCGGTAATATTCCTTCAGCATTCCGTCGCCGCGATCGAGGACCGAGGTATAACGAGGATTGCCCTCATTATCCCAGAGCTGGACCTGAGGAAACTTGCTATTGCCTTTCAGAACAAGGGATTTGCTGCCCTTTTTCAGATCGAACTTGTAATATGCACGTGGGCGAAACGCTGCGAACGGATCAACGCCGCTCGTATCCGGAATCGCGTTGCCTGTTCCGATCAAGACCTTGTCAGGATCGGTTGGCAGTGTGTTGACGATGCTGAAATCGCCCTCAACCTTATTGATCTTGTTAGAGATCGGATTGTACGAAAACGCGAGGTAATCGCGAATGTCCTGCTCAGGACGCTTCACTTGGTCGCGGCGAACCTGCCACGCAGTGCCGAAGATGAACTCGTTGCTGACCCAACGTGCGCCGATGATTTCCATCGGGTCCGCGTTGATCGTGCGGAATGGTTTCGTCAGATCATCGGTTTTAAAGACCTGCAGAAGATACTCGCCGTCGCGGCTTGGGTTGATGTGCACCAACACGTGCTTCCCATCGGGCGAGACTTGCACGGCGTTTACAACATCGCGCAACGCCCAGACGTCGATCGGCACGCTGGCTTGCGCTTGTGTCTCGCTGGGGGCGGAGACGCTGAGACCTAACGCCGATACGCCGACCATTGCGGCCATCAAGGGTGCTTTTAAAAGCTTCATGGTTTGAACTCTTCCAGTTTGAAAAGAATGGATGTTCTTCATGAGTCGCCTGGCCTCCCGTCCAGCGCCTCGAACATATGCAGTAAAACAAAAAAGCGGCCCCTCGGCAAGTGCGAGGGGCCGCTCTTTTTCGTTAAATTCGCAGGCTATGCCTTAGAATTCGAAACGGATCGAACCGAAGAACTCGCGTCCGTCGTAATCGTAGCCGTTACCAATCGCGGTGTTGGCAATCGCAAGCACTTCGCCGCCATCAACCTGTGGTGGTGATGTGTCGAAGATGTTGTCGACGCCGAGGATAACGGTGAAGTTATCAGCACGGTAGCGCAGCGATGCTGTGTGGTAGAAGATTTCGTCAGCGAAACCTACGTCACGACAGAATACACCGTCACCTACAACGATGCCATCAGGGTTGCCAGCGGCATCACGCGAACCACCGCCGAGGCAGGTGTTGCCGACGAAGCCGGTTGCTGTGCCGTCAGGACCGAAGCCGAATGCATCCGAGAATGCATCGATACCATCAACATCTTGCTCAACAGCGCCGGTGTAACGGGTCTGCCAAGTGAAACGCAGATCGTCGATGTCAGCTGTGAACGTGGCCGTACCGGTCCAACGTGGAAGGCTGAATTCACCGGCATCATCATCAAATGTTGGCGAACCATCATCGTTGATGAAGAGCGTGCTGCGCTCGATCAGGTGGTTAGCGCGGACGTTAACACCTAGGTCAACGCTTGTCCCGCCGATCATGACTTCCTTGCCGAAAGTGGCGTTGAAATCGAGACCGCGAACGTTTTCTTCGTTCAGGTTGATGAACCCGGCAAATACGTCCGAGACCAGCTGCGTGCCAGTTGTAGAGACCGAAATACGATCACAGAACGGGCTGACGGTTCCATCGTCGCGGCCATAGCAGTCGTTCAGAATGAACTGACCGTTTGGCGAGATGATCGAATCTTCGAGTTTGATGTCGAAATAGTTGACACCGAAGCTCACGTCGAAATCGCTACCCCAGGTATCTTCATACGCCATACCCGCAGTGATCGAACGCGAAGTCTCAGGCTGAATGTCGAGGCTACCACCACGAGCGATTTCAACACTGGCGTTCTGCACCGGAGGAAGCGAGCCGCCGCCAGCTGGATCGTCTTGCAGACCAGCCGAAGTTGGATCACGGCCTTCGCGGACGCAGTTTGCAAGGATGAAGTCTTCACGATCATCCTGTGTCGCATCATACGTACCAGTCGTATCATCAAAGGCATCATCCGGAACCGCGCACGGGTCAAACAGGGTGTTAAAGCCGGTTTGCGAACCGAGGAAGTTCTCACGAAGGTTCGGCGCACGGAACGAAGTACCGTAGCTAAACTTCACAAGCAGTTCCGAAACCGGACGCCAACCACCTTTGATCGCGTAGGTGAAGTTCGTACCGTAGAACTGCTCGTTGGTCACACGACCCGAGAGGTTCACGTTGAGCTCTTCCACCAGCGGCTTACCAGCCATCAATGGAATGTCGACTTCACCGAATGCTTCAAAGATACGCTTCGAACCAACAGCACCGCTATCGGCGAAGAAACCGAAGAAGAGGCCGTTAGAAGCAACCGAGTTGGCTTGCGAGTTGATCCGGTCGAAACGATATTCAACACCGACCACTGCACCGACTGGTCCAGCAGGAAGTTCAAACAGGTCACCGGTCGCAAACGCGTTCAACGTGACTTGCTCATACGTAGTGAGGAACGAACGGTCGCCGAACACGTAATCGCGCTCTGCTGCCGTTTCGAAATCACCAAGGCCAACCGCAAGAACGCTTGGCGCGAACAGGTTTACCGGAACACAGCCCTGAGTCAGATCGGAAAGAGCCGCATCCGGGTTTGCCAGTGCCGAAGCGTCGCATGGTGTGATCGACGCTGGATCACCTACGATGCCAGCGATCAGACCGGTACCGAATGCCTGACCCGAAATGTAGTCATCAGCAATGCCATCGCCGTTGTTGTCGAAGATGCCGTCGCCATCGAAATCCTGGGTAGGATCGATGCCGAGTGCAAAAGCGAGCTTGTCTTCACGGATACCGCGAACATTCGAAGTACCTTCGGCACGCGAGTAAACGCCCGCTACATCGAAGGTCCAGCTTGAGCCAATGAACGGCAGATCGCCGCGAACACCGAGAACGCCGCGATATTGTTCTTGAACAACATCGGTGTTGTTACGGTCACCTTGGATCGCAAAGACTGGGCGAACCGCGATCGGACCAAGCGCACTACGGGCTGAGCCTGGCAGCGCAGCTCCCGTATCCGCACGGCAATCAACGCCGGTAACAGCAGTGTTACATGGGTTGAATGCGTTATCATCCGGAACAAACGGGAAGATCTGAGCGAAGAATTCATTATCCGCCGAGATTTCAGCACGTGAGTAGAGCGCTTCGAAGTAAGGCGTAATGTTCGCCTCACCCGGGAACGTGTACTCACCATAAGCCATGATGTTGTACAGGTTCTGCTCACTGAGGAAGATCTGCTCGGGGTTGATGCCGTTCAGGTTCTGCTCGTTGAGGAAGTCAACGTCTTGAATTCCATCACCGTCGCCATCGATTGGCGAACCACCGAAGAACGATTCGTTGAAGTTTGGAATACCGCTGTTGCTGGGGCCTTCGGTGAAGTACACCGAGCCAACGCTAGTGAACGGGATAATGATCCGGCCGTTAAAGCCGTTTTGCGCACATTCACTGGTCGAGGTGGTGATCGTACCACCCGAGTCAGCAAGAGCGTTTGCCTGGTTATCGATACCAAGACGACGGATTTCACCGTCCTGCGTGATTTCCAGCTGAGTATTACAACCCTGGAAGAAGTCACGATCGCTCAGACGGATCGCGTCACGGTGATCGTATTCTGCACCGATGCCGAAGAAGGCACGGTCAGTGTTGAAGCCCCAAGCGGCGCTGACGGAGTAGTCTTCGCCGGAGCCCTGAGGGTTGATTTCGCCGCGACCGAACAGCTCGAGGCCGTCGAAGTCTTTACGGAGGATCACGTTACCAACACCGGCAACAGCATCCGAACCGTAAACCGAAGACGCACCGTCAAGCAGCAGGTCGTAACGGTCGATCAAAGACCCTGGAAGCAGGTTCAACGATGGAACAGTTGGAGCACCTTCAACACCAGCAGGTGCGAGACGGCGACCATTGATCATCAAGAGGGTACGGTCAGCACCGAGACCACGAAGGTTCAGCGTTACCGAACCCGGACCGTTGTCGAGAACGAAACCCTGGAAGGTCGCATCAATCTGCTGACCAGAGGCGCTCTCGGAACGCTGAAGGATTTGCGAAGGATCGAAAAGACCGGCTTCTTGCGATTGCTCGGTGGTAAGAACCTGAAGCGGCGAAATCGAGCTGTATGTATCGCGAACAATACGCGAACCGGTAACCGTGATACGGCCCTGGTCCTGCGCTTCTGGTTCGTCAGACGTTACGTCGACTTGCTCTTCTTCATCTTCGGCCTGATCCTGGCCTTCGTCCTGCGCGTAAGCCGGACCTGCGACGACAAAAGCGAGGGCCGAAGCCGAAAACGCCAATGCCTTCACGGAATTGCTGTGAAACTTTTTCATGATAACTCCAGTTGCGACAACTGGAACTTTGCTTTGCGGACCAAACACATTTCGCGAATCACATCTTACCCAAACGTGACGTGCGAATCCCCTGCTCGCGCCGCAACAAAGCCCCTGCGGTGGTGGAGGTGTGCAATAGTGACTGTTTGATGTCAAAGCGGGTGCCGCGCGTTCACAACTTTTAAACCCTGTGTTGCGTTAATCCCACAGACAGAATTCGCTCTCGTAATTTTTTGTGATTATGACTTTGCGATAAATACAAAAGAGGGCGGGCCGCACGAAACAATCCACCCTCTATGCATTTATGCCAAATTCGCGAAAGCAAGTTGCTGAGCCGCGACTCACTCGACTGGCGTCATCATCAGCTCTCCATCGCCCTCATCAACGTTCAGAGTCGTGCCGTCTGGAACACTGCCTTCGAGCAGCATCTCAGCCAGCGGGTCCTGCAGATAGCGCTGAACAGCTCGCTTAAGCGGTCTTGCGCCATAAACCGGATCGTATCCGACCCGGCCAAGCCATCTGAGCGCAGCATCGGTCAGGTTGAGCGTGATCTTGCGATCACTAAGCAGTTTTTGCACCCGCTTGACCTGAATTGCGACGATCGGGGCCATGTGTTCCATCGCCAGGCGGTGGAACAGAATAATCTCGTCCAGACGGTTCAGGAATTCTGGGCGGAAATGTCCGCGCACCACATCCATCACCTGATCCTCGACATCGGCGACCTTTTGATCATCACCAAGATTGGAGAGGAACTGACTGCCGAGGTTTGATGTCAGAATGATCAGCGTGTTCGAGAAATCGACCACGCGCCCTTGCCCATCTGTCAAACGGCCATCATCGAGCACCTGCAGCAATACGTTGAACACATCGGTGTGTGCTTTTTCGACCTCGTCGAACAGCACCACTTGATATGGACGCCGGCGCACGCTTTCTGTCAGCACCCCGCCCTCATCATAGCCGACATAGCCCGGAGGCGCGCCGATGAGACGGGCAACGGAATGCTTCTCCATAAACTCGCTCATGTCGATCCGCACCATCGCGCTGTCGTCGTCAAACAGGAATCCAGCGAGCGCTTTGGTCAATTCGGTTTTGCCGACGCCGGTCGGGCCAAGGAACAGGAAACTGCCAAGCGGGCGCCCGGGATCTTGCAAACCGGCCCGCGCACGGCGGACAGCTTTGGACACGGCGGTGATTGCATCGCTTTGGCCGATCACACGCTTGCCCAGGATGTTCTCCATATCGAGCAGCTTCTCGCGCTCGCCTTCCATCATCCGTTCCATCGGGATGCCGGTCCAGCGGGCGACAACACTGGCGATGTCTTCCTCGGTCACTTCTTCGCGCAGCAGCGCGTCATCGGAAAGCTCCTCAGCCGCTTCCAGCCGCTTTTCGAGATCGGGGATCGTGCCGTAAGACAGCTCGCCCGCTTTCGCGAGATCGCCTTCACGCTGCGCCTGCTCCAGTTCGAGGCGCGCGTGATCCAGATCTTCCTTGATTTTGCCTTCAGCTTCGATCTTGTCGCGCTCATTCTGCCAGCGGGTCGTAAGCTCGGATGATTCCTGCTCAAGATTGGCAAGCTCTTCGCGTAGAGCTTTCAAACGGTCGCGCGATCCGGCGTCGTCTTCTTTTTCAAGCGCGGATTCTTCGATCTTTAGCTGGATGATCCGGCGATCGAGTTCGTCGATTTCCTCCGGCTTGGATTCAACCTCCATCCGGATGCGCGAAGCAGCCTCGTCCATCAGATCGATGGCTTTGTCTGGCAGGAAGCGATTTTGAATGTAACGATCAGACAGCTTCGCCGCCGCGACAATCGAACCATCGGTGATGCGCACGCCGTGGTGCAGCTCATATTTGTCTTTGATGCCGCGCAGAATACTGATCGTATCCTCTACACTCGGCTCTTCGATATAGACGGGTTGGAACCGCCGCTGAAGCGCTGGGTCTTTCTCGACATATTTCTGGTACTCATCGAGCGTTGTTGCACCGATACAGTGCAGCTCACCACGCGATAGAGCCGGTTTCAGCAGGTTGGATGCATCCATTGAGCCTTCCGATGCGCCCGCCCCGATCAGAGTGTGCATCTCATCAATGAACAGGATGATCTGACCGTCCGCGCCCTTCACTTCATCAAGCACGCTCTTCAACCGTTCTTCAAACTCGCCGCGATATTTCGCGCCTGCAATGAGCGAACCCATGTCGAGGCTCATCAATGTGCGGCCTTTGAGACTGTCCGGCACATCGCCATTGGCAATTCGCAGCGCCAGCCCTTCTGCAATCGCGGTTTTACCCGTACCCGGTTCGCCGATCATCGCAGGGTTGTTCTTGGTCCGGCGGGCGAGGATCTGGATCGCGCGGCGGATTTCCTCGTCGCGGCCGATCACCGGATCAAGCTTACCGTCCCGTGCCGCCTGCGTCAGATCACGCGCGAATTTCTCCATCGCGTCATAATTGGCTTCCGCATTGGCGCTGTCTGCCTTTTTGCCGCCTCGCAATTGATCGATCGCGGAATTGAGGCTCTGCGGCGTAACGCTTGCCGCCTTCATCGCCTCGCCAGTCGCGCCGGGCGCGAGCGCCAAAGCGACGAGCAGCATCTCAACCGTCACATAAGAGTCACCGGCTTTCTCGGCGATCTGCTCTGCCTGATCGAGCGCGCGGACTGCATCATTGTCGAGGCCCGGTGTCTGCTGCGCCCCTCCACCGGTAACGGCGGGCACCTTCGCCAAACCCGCATCAACGGCGCTAACCGCCAATGCCGCTTCGCCGCCAGCGCGCTGGATCAATCCGGCGGCCATGCCTTCATCATCTTCAAGCAGCGCTTTAAGCAAGTGCAGCGGCGTAATGCGCTGGTGGTTCATCCGGATCGCGACAGTTTGCGCGCTTTGCAGGAAGCCTTTGGCGCGATCTGTGAACTTTTCGAGATTCATCAGATTGTTTCCCTCTATCTGTGTGCCCGCATTCCATCAATTGCAGGTGTGTTAGTCACATATAGGGGTAAGCCCGATTGTTGCGAGGGGGTAGCCCAAATTTGGTGCCATTTTAGCGGGAAACCTTGGCAATTCTGGCCGTCCAACTTAGAGCGAACTACTCCGCCGAAACGTCTTCCAGTCCGGGCACCATTATCGTGCGGGCACCGCCGAAATCCTCACGCACGACAACGACGCCTTGCTTTTCAAGATGATCGAGCAGCCGCCTGATCCGTCCGGGCGAGCTGGTGCCATAAGCGCGCGCCAGAGCATCCTCATCAACCTGCGTTTCACCGGCGTGGGCCGCGCTGGCAATCACCAGCCAGGGGGCCAGCAAGTCCTCTTCAACCTGACCAGCCAATTGCAGGATCCGCGCACGGACACCTTCATCCAGTTCATCAAGCCTTGCGCCTGCAATCGCAAAATCACGGCGGAACGCTTGCATGTCGGGCATCGGGCCGATGATCCGATCCCGCCTGCACCGCGCGAGGAAGGATTGATATTGCGAGCTGGAGGATTGGAACGCCGCATCAGCGGAAGCAGCCAGTTCCTTTATGATCGCAGCAATGCGGTCTTGAATGTCGGATTGCGGCATGGCGTCCGAACCGTCTGCAATGGCTTCTTCGGATTGCGCAATGCTTTGTGCAACCGCGTCTACCGGCGGGACTGGCGGCGGTGGGGGTGTCGGATTTGCTTGCGCAGCCTCGGCAGCCAAATCCTCGGTCAGCAAAGCTTCCATGGCAGCCGGCGCTTCTGACGGCATTGGCATCAATCCGCCCACATCGTCTTTTTTGCCTGATCTGACCGATCCGATTTTCACTGCAACCGGGCGGCGGCTGATCGCCGGACCTAGAGCCAGAAAATACCCGCGCTCCAGCTCACGGATACGTTCCGCCTGCCGCCGGTCCATACCAAGCAGATCGGCAGCGCGGACCATATCAATGTCCAGGAATGTCCGGCCCATCAGAAAGTTTGATGCTTCTGCCGCGACGTTCTTGGCCAGCTTCGCAAGGCGCTGGGTCGCGACGATCCCTGCCAAGCCGCGCTTGCGCCCGCGGCACATCAGGTTCGTCATAGCGCCAAGCGTCATCCGGCGCGTATCCTCTGCCATCTCACCCGCGACGGAGGGCGCAAACATCTGCGCCTCGTCAACAACGACCAGTGCGGGAAACCAGTGTTCGCGCGGCGCATCGAACAAAGCGGCAATAAACTGCGCCGCACAGCGTATTTGCTGCTCAACCTCAAGCCCTTCCAGCGCAAGAACCACGCTGGCGCGGTGTTCGCGAATGCGGCGCGCCAGCGCCTCGATCTCCGCTGGCGAATAAGCTGCAGCATCAATCACGATATGACCGAACTCATCGGCGAGCGAGGTAAAATCTCCCTCCGGGTCAATCACCACCTGCTGGACCATTTGCGAGCTCTCTTCGAGCAAGCGACGCAGCAAATGCGATTTACCGCTGCCCGAATTGCCCTGAACAAGCAGACGGGTCGCCAGCAATTCCTCGATATCGAACTGCACCGGGTTGCCGGTGGCTTCATGGCCAATGGTGATCTGCGCTTTCACATGATCTGCGTAGCGAGCCGACTCCGAAAAACGGAAGGGCTGATGAGTTTCTAATCCCCAGCCCTTCACCGATGTGCATTTGCGCGCTAGCCTGATCACCAGAGGAGAGTTTATGCGTACTTGGTTTGCACGGACCGGCTTTGCTGTTGCCGTATTGGTTTTGATCGTCGCGATCGTATTGATGACATGGGAACCGATTGCAGCGGGAAGCGGCAAGGCTCCGCCAGAACGCACCTATTCAGCCGAGATCATCCGTGATGAATTCGGCGTTCCCAAAATCTACGGAAAGACCGATGCCGATGTCGCTTTCGGTGTCGCAATGGCTCAGGCGGAGGATGACTTCTTCACATTGCAAGACGTGGTTGCGATGAGCCGCGGGCGTTACGGCGCGATTGCAGGCGAAGAAGGCGCGACCTTCGATTATGTCTATCACCTGCTCGATGCACGTGGCACGGCGGAGCGGGAATATCCTAAACTTCCAGAAGACAGCCGCGCATTGTTTGAAGCGTTTGCTGCGGGTCTCAACCAATATGCAGACGAGCATCCTGACGAGGTCAAACTCACCAATCTCTTCCCGGTAAACGGAGAAGATGTGGCGGCAGGCTTCGTCCTGCGCCAGCCGTTCTTTTATGGCCTCGCCAACGTTGTCGGACCACTGGTTGCGGGTGATGATCTGCGCAGGGAATTCGGCCCGGACATTCCCGGCTTCCCTCGCGATGGCTCTGCGCCGGCCAAGGAAGCGGGTACAGAAGATATGGCAATGAAGGGCGTCCACCCGCTGCCTTGGGGTGATGATGCGGGCATGCTCGGTTCCAACGCTTGGGCCGTATCGCCGGAAAAATCGGGCGGACCGACCACGCTCATTTCAAACTCGCACCAGCCGCTACGCGGCGGCGTGGCATGGTATGAGCTGACCGTTGAAAGCGAAGAAGGCTGGCACTTCACTGGAGCGAACTTCCCCGGATCGCCCTTCCCGTTTCTGGGCCATAACCGGCACCTAGGCTGGACCAACACGGTGAACCGCCCCGACATGGCCGATATTTACAAGCTGGAGATGAATGAAGCGGGCGATCAATATAGGCTCGATGGCGAGTGGCGCGATCTCGAAACGAAGACGGTGTTCCTGCCCGTGCGCATGGGTCCGTTGGTGCTGCCGATCCCTCGCAAGATTCACCGCAGCGTACACGGGCCGGTGATCGAAAACGATAACGGCTTTTTCGCGGTCCGCTATGGCGGGATGGACAGTGTCGATCAGCTCGACGCCTATTATCGCATCAACAAAGCGACCAATTTCGAAGAATGGCAGACGCAGATGGCCCGCATGGCGATCCCGTCGACCAACTTCATCTACGCAGATGAAGCGGGCAACATTGCCTATATCTACAACGCGGCGATCCCTGATCGTCCCGAAGATGTGAAGGCCAACTGGCGCAGCGTTCTCGATGGCAATCGCAGTGACCTGATCTGGGAAGGCGCGGTCAATTACGAGGAGTTGCCGAAGGTTATCAATCCATCCTCCGGCTGGCTCTATAACGCCAACAATGAGCCCTACACCGCCGCCGGAGCAGGCGATGACATTGATCCCGAAAGCATCTCGCCCATTCTCGGCGTAGAGCTGAAACAAACGAACCGCTCGCGCCGCGCTTACAAGCTGTTGTCAGAATCAAGCCTGCTTGACCGCGAAAATCTTGAGCGGATTAAATACGACATGGCTTACGAACGCGAAGGCTATGTCGCAGACATGTTCGACGGGCTTGAAGCGATGGAATTTCCGCCTCGCATGAAAGACACAGGCCAGTTTGAATTGGAGCGCGCCCGCGATCTGCTCCTCGAATGGGACTTCACCGCTGACAATGAAGGCCCAGCCGATGCGCTCGCGCTGCTGATGATCCGCGACTTTATGTCCGCCGAATATCAGAATAAAGGCGAAGCGCCCGATGTGAAAGAGCATCTGACCACAGCAGTCGAACATCTGATGGAGCATTTTGGCCGGATTGATCCGCCGATGGGCGACCTTCTCCGCCTGCGCCAGGGCGATGTCGATCTGCCGCTTGATGGCGGGTCCGATACTCTGCGCGCATCCACCACGTGGGAAGTGCACGATGACGGGCGTCTCAGCCTCGTTCATGGTGACAGCTTCATCCAGTGGGTTGAATGGACCGATGGCGAGCCTGTGTTCTCGCGCTCAATCCAGCCATTCGGCGCCGCAATCACGCGGCCTGAAAGTCCGCATCACACCGACCAGATGCAGCTGTTCGTCGATCACAAATTGAAGCCGGTCTATTTCTGGCGCGAAGACGTGATCGCTAACGCAAAACAGCGATACACTGTGAGCAACGGGGACTGATTTACCGTTGCAATACACGTTTCTAACACCCACGTTCAGGCCAATCTAAGTCTCAGGGGAGAGTACCTTATGTCCGTTCTAAAAGCAGGCACACGCCTTGCCACCACCAGTCTTGCCGCAATCGCGCTGGCGACCGTCGCACCGATCACGCCCGCATTGGCCGATGACCATGCAAGCGAACAGGCCGCGACCGGCGATCTGACCGATCTCGTCGCGCAGGTTGCGATTCCTTACGAAGAATTTGAACTCGAAAACGGCCTGACCGTGATCGTTCACGAAGACCGCAAAGCGCCCGTTGTCGGCGTCGCCGTCTGGTACAATGTCGGCTCCAAAGACGAACCGACCGGCAAAACCGGATTTGCCCACCTGTTCGAACACCTGATGTTCAACGGATCGGAAAACGCCCCTGCTGACTACTTCCAGTACCTGCAGGAAATGGGCGCGACCGATTACAACGGTACGACCAATTTCGACCGTACGAACTATTTCCAGACCGTGCCCCGCCCTGCGCTTGAACGCGCGCTATGGCTGGAAAGCGACCGCATGGGTTATCTGCTCGGCGCGGTGACACAGGAAAAGCTCGATAACCAGCGCGGCGTTGTCCAGAACGAGAAACGTCAGGGCGATAACCAGCCGGGCGGCCTCGTATTCTATGAAATCCTCGACAAGATGTTCCCCGAAGGCCACCCGTACGGCCACTCGGTCATCGGCTCGATGGCGGACCTCGACAGTGCGTCGATGGAAGATGTGCGTAACTGGTTCCGCGACAAATACGGCCCGAACAACGCGACCGTTGTTCTCGCCGGAGACATCTCGGCGGCGGAAGCCCGCCCGATGATGGAAAAGTGGTTTGGCCCGATCGCGCGCGGTCCGGTCAACAATCCGGCTCAAGCTGAAATTCCGGTTCTGCCTGAAAACATCCGCAGCGTGATGAAAGATCAGGTCGCAGCGACAACCGTGACTAAATACTGGCCGGTTCCGGGCATCACCAGTGACGAGCTGACCGCACTCAATATCGGCGCCAGCGTCTTTGGCGGTCTCGCATCCAGCCGTCTCGATGAAATCCTTGTGCGTGACGAGCAATTGGCCGTTGGCGTATCGGCTGGCAATTTCGACTTCCAGCGCGTCGGCATCCTGACTGTCAGCGCAACGCTCAAGCCGGGCGGTGATCTGGCTGAACTCGAAGCGCGTCTCGATCAGTTGATTGCAGAATATATCGCGGAAGGTCCGAACGAAGACGAAGTGCGCCGCGCGGCAACCAGCCGCCTTGCTGGCACTATTCGCGGTCTTGAACAGGTCGGCGGGTTCGGCGGCAAAGCGGTTACGCTTGCTCGCGGAGAAGTGCTTGCTGGCGATCCGGCGAACTACAAGAAGAACTTCGATGTTCTCGCCACGCTCACTCCGGCTGATGTGAAAGCCGCGATGCAGAACTGGATGACCCGTCCGTCCTTCACTCTGGTGCTTGAGCCGGGTGAGCGCGATGACAGCTACGAAGAAGCAGCCAGCGTCGAAACAGCGGAAGCAGCGGAAGACGCCGCCCCTGCTGACAACACGCTGACCGTTTCGGTAGAGCGCACTGCTCCTCCGATCGACACGCTTGCCACTCTCGACTTCCCCGATCTGCAGCGCACCACGCTCGCGAACGGAATGCAGATGACATATGCGCAGCGCGACGCTGTCCCTGCGACCTATGTCACCATGTCGTTCAATGCAGGCAGCGCGGCTGATCCAACCGATATGCGCGGTCTCGAAGACCTGACCATGTCGCTGTTCGACGAAGGCACCGCCGATATGTCGAGCCAAGAAATCGCCGAAGAGCGTGAGCGTCTAGGCCTGACTATCGGTACTGGCGGCGGCGCAGACCGTTCGACCTTCACTCTGTCGGCGCTGTCATCAAACCTGACACCGTCGCTTGAGCTGATGAGTTCGATCATCCGCAACCCTGCCTTCAACGAAGCCGATCTGGAGCGCGTGCGCACCCAGACCGTCACCGGCATCAGGCAGCAGCTTAAATCGCCGCAAGGCATTGCTCGCCGCGCAATCGGCCCGGAAATCTTTGGTAGCGATCACCCCTATGGTGAGAGCAGCAGCGTTGCGAGCGTCAGCTCGATCACACGCGATGATCTGTTCGGCTTCAAAGACAGCTGGATCCGTCCGGACAATGGCGAGGTTTTTGTGATCTCTGATCGTCCGATGGCCGAAGTTGCCAATGCTCTCAACGCTGTGTTTGGCGATTGGTCAGCACCTGAAGCTGCGAAAGGCACCAAATCCTTCGCAAGCACCGGACAAGCCACAGCGGGCAATCGCATCATCCTGATCAACCGCCCGAACTCGCCGCAAAGCGTAATCGTCGGCGCGCAGCTGACCGGTCTGGATGCGAGCGATGAGAACTACATCGACTTCACCAACGCCAACAATTCGCTTGGCGGAAACTTCCTCGCGCGGCTCAATATGAACCTGCGCGAGACGAAGGGTTGGAGCTATGGCGTTCGCGGCGGGCCTCAAGCTCAGGAAAACGCGGTTGTCTATGCGATTTCGGGCGGGGTCCAGCAGGACCAAACCGGCCCCAGCGTCGCCGAGATGATCCGTGAAACGAAAGAGTTCCTGAGCACCAATGGCGTTACGCCAGAAGAACTGGAGCGCAATGTCGCCGCCGAAGTCGGCGAATTGCCTGGACGTTTCGAAACCTCGCCAGCTGTCTTGGGCGCGATGCGCAGCAATGCGCTCTACAACCGCCCGGACGATTATTACGAAACGCTGGTTGAGAAGTATCAGTCGCAGACTGCGGAAAGCCTCGATGCGGCAGCGCGCGAAGCGCTCGACGTTGAAAACTTCGTCTGGGTTGTCGTTGGCGATGCTGCCCAAGTGCAAGGTCAGCTCGAAGAGCTAGGCCTACCTCTGGAAGTGCGCGAACTGCCTACCGAAGAGTGACGTTACGGCCCGCAGGGCTTTGAATAGAAACGAAGGGCGGAGGGCTGCGAAAGCAACCTCCGCCCTTTGTTTTGCGCCCTTCAATTAGGCCGGAATCCGGTTGAACGGCACTGACACACGTGTAAACAACTCTACTTGAGTTTTGGGTCTCTGACCCGCCACGCTCGAACACCCTCAGACCCGATGGGTCAAACAGGGCCGATCAAACGGCCTGACACGCAAGGAGAAACACGATGTCACTTTCCGGTTCTTACAGCACCACAGTTAAAAGCCCGATGGGCGACCAAGCTGGCACTTTCACCGTTGTTGACAACGGCGACGGCACATTCAGCGGCAATATGGCCGGCGGAATGGGTTCGATGGATGTCGAAGACGGCAAGGTTGATGGCAACACCCTCACCTGGAAAATGAACATGACTGTTCCGATGCCGATGACGCTGGATTGCGAAGCAACCATTGAAGGCGACACGCTCGCCGGTAACGTGAACGCAGGCGCATTTGGTGCGATGCCGGTAACCGGCACGAAAACCGCTTAAGCTGCGCTTTAACGGATAATGAAAGGGCCGCCGGAGCATATCGCTCCGGCGGCCCCTTTTGTTTCCGCTAGAGCAGCGAGGCAGCAGTTTCCCGGATCAACTGAGCCAGTTTATCTGAACGCGCGTCATCCTCCGCATGCGGATGAGGGCGGCCCCAGTCCCTCGCATCATTGTCAAAATACCGTCCGCTCATGCCTTCAAACTCGGCATCTTCGGCTGAACGCACCAGAATGTCAGCGCCAATTGACAAGTCTTTGCCAGCAACGCCAAATCCCTCACGAACCATCTTGCTCGCCAGCAGAGAGCCGGGATTGACCGCGATAAAGGCTGGGCCTTGCGGATGCGCAAGAGCCATAGCGCGCGACCACATCGTCACCGCCAACTTGCTTTGCGCATAGGCATCCATCGCCTCTGCGTCGCTCCGTTTGCTGGTCATCAGATCGGTATCGACAGGAGACTGCGCAGCGGAGGACAGTGTCACCACGCGCCCTTGCTGCGGTATGATCGGGAGCAAGCCGGATGTCAGCACATCAACAGCAAAGGTGTTCACGACAAACCGCGCGTCGTGCCCGCTCGCGAGAACCGGTTGAGGCAATTTCAGGACGCCTGCATTGTTGATTAGTACATCGAGCGTCTCATGCTCCTCCACAATCCGCCAGGCCATCGCCGCGACCTGAGCAAGATCAGTGAAGTCCGCGCGGTATGTCTGCACTTTTGCGTGCGGGGATGCGTCCCGAACCACGGCAACAGCTGCGTCCAGTTTTTCCGTACTACGTCCGTGGAGCAAGAGATTATGGCCGCGAGTTGCCAGCTGCTTCGCCGTTTCAAGGCCGATACCATCTGTTGCACCGGTAATCAGAATAGTCGCCATCGCCTTGCTCTCCGTCACTATTGTTGGGCCTAGATGGGGCGCCACCTGCGCGCTGCAAGATCGCAAGGGACTAAGGGAGCAATGCTCCAGCTCCTGCCAATTCCATCACACAGCAAATGGGCCGCCCAAGCGATATGCTTGGGCGGCCCTTTCAATTCTGGCGAAGCAGATGCGGCGTTAGTCGCCGGAAGTGTCTTCAACCGCGTCGACCGCAGCATCTTCACCGCCCTCTACGACGGTTTCCGCTGCTTCGGCAGCGAGACGGTCTGCTTCGGCTTGAGCCGCTTCTTCAGCAGCAAGCCGTGCGGCTTCCTCCGCAGCAGCGCGCTCTTCTTCCGCTTTTTTCCGGGCAAGCTCGGCCTGAACATCGATCACTTCATCGCGGTTATAGGCGAGCACACCGGGGATCGGTGCGATACGGTTGATCTCCGCCCCCATCCAGTTCGGCACGAATGGCATCGGCACCAATTCGGCATCGCGGAACCAATCGCTTGGCAAGCGCGGATCATAAGCGGCCTCGTCAACAGGCTCGATGATCATCGCCACCCGCACAAGGGCATCATTCGTGTCTACGCCCTCTGGCATCTTGCCCCGGCCAATCGGCTCTCCATCCTTGTCGAGCCAGACCCCGTCATAACGCAGAGCGTTGATCGTTCCGGGTTCGACTTCGAACTTTACCGTGCCCATGCAAGCGCATGCGCCGAGTCCCAAACTGGTGGTGCCGTAATAGACATATTCGCCGGCGGGCACTTCCTGCAGATAAAGCGAGAGCCCTTTGCCTTTTTCGAACCGGTTGAGCGGCCCGATCGAGAACATCATCTGTTGTTCCGGTGAAATCCAAGAGAAGTTCTCTTCGGTCGGCTCAACCGGGTTCTTGCGAGTGGGTTTGGTGCCCTTCTTCTCGTGCCAGGCTGCGTGCTTGTCATAGCTCGCCTGTTTCTTGGCCCATTTCTCGCGCGCCTCAGCCAATTCCGCAGCGCGTTGATTGGCGACAATCTCACGCTCTTCGTCGGTCGGCACCTTGAAGAAAGTGGCCGGAACGGCGACGGGCGATTGCAGTAGGATATAGGCTTTTGAAGAATCGAGGATAACCTCCTTCTTGTCCTTCATCACCCGGGTTTCAAATTCGATCTCCGGCAGATCATCATCCGCCGCCGCAGGAGAGCCCGCAGCGATCAATGCCGCACTGGCGGCGGTGAGAGAAAGCTTTGCGATATTCATAGCCCGAGATTCTCCGTCGCTGGAAGTTCGCTTGAGGCGACATATGCCTGCGTGGCGAGGTATTGCTGGCGTTCTTTTTCGCCTACACCGGAAAGGCCTTCTTCAAAGTTGAACTCTTTCCAGAGCTCTTTTGAAAGGCCGTGGCGGGCATAGCCTTTGAAATGCATGCATCGGCGCATGTTTACGCGGCGCTTGGCCCGTTTTTCGGCAGAACCGTAAATCGCCTGCGCAATGGCGCCGCCAATAGCATCGCCTAGAATACCGGCAGGGCCATACATCGCGCCGCCATAGCCAGAACCGTAGTAATTGGCCGTCGCCAATCCGCGGGCCAATTCATCGCAAAAGCGGACATCGGTCAAAGCTTCTTCGAAGCTCGTATCTGCGCGGTTGAAATAGTAATATTTCTTGTAATTCTTGACGTCATTGTCTGACGGTTCGAACTCCAACACCGGCATCGAAAGCTTCGACTGATCCGGCATCCACTCGCGCCAATCCTCATCGGTCATTTCAGATTTATCTTGTGCCTGAGCCGCACCAGGCGCTGCGAATGCAAGCGCGAGCAGCGGTGCGCCGGCAAGCGCCACTACCAATTTCCTCATAAGAGACCCCTGTCCATTACCCAGCTCGGATACTAACGGGAGAATGCTTGGAAGCAATTGTATTTGGGCGACATTTGCACCGATAAACCAAGCGCAACGTTCGATCGTAGATGTGGCCTCACAATAACGGAACACCCCCTCCTGAACTAACAACTTATCCAGTCGCAATTGTGTGTTTTTAGACGACCAAACTAACAAAACTGCCCCTGCTTTGGATCACATGTAAATCTCAGATATCTCGTAGTTTGAGATATTTTCATTTCATTTTCAAAGGCTTTGTGTTCTTCTACAGCTGGGGGAATCGGTAGTCGATTACCTTCGGCATTGGGAGGACTACGATGAAAACCAATTTTGTTTCGAGATTTGCTTGCACTACAGCGGTAATCGCAATGGCAGCCACGCCGGCTTTGGCTGAAAAGGCGCGCGATCTGCAATTCATCAACGGATCATTGGGCCGCGATGCGGAGCGTCAGCTGCAAGACCGCGGCTTCGCGCACATCTCAACGCACAAAAGCTCCTCCGGCTACGTCAATTCCTATTGGTGGGATGAAGGGGACGACAAATGCGTCACCGTCGAGGTGTATGACGGCCGCGTCATGACGATTAATGACGCGTCGGATCAGGATTGCGGCAAACATAAAGGCGACGATGCACTCGCCGCAGTCGGTGTGGTTGCCGGAGCGGCACTGCTGGGCAGCCTATTCGGCCACAAGTCGCACCACCGCGAAGGCAAGGAATACAACAACGAAGACACCAACCACTTTGAGCGGGGTTATCAAGACGGGCTGCACAACGCGTCCTATCACAACTACGACCGGTCAAACGCGTATTCGCATGGCTACGAAAAGGGTGTGGACGAGCGCGAAGCCAATCTGCGCCACCATCATCGCCGCGGTGGTTACCAGCGTGCCGCACAGTTCAAGGACCTTCAGGGCGACCGAGCGCGCGGCGGCATGGAAGCGCTTGAACAGCGCGGCTTCCGTCAGGTCGACAACTTTGCCTCGGGTGAGACCCGTTATTCGATCCAATGGCAGCCACAGACGCGGCAATGTCTGCAGGTGACCATCGCTGACGGTCGTTTTTACGACCTGCGCGATATTGGTCGGCACCCGGAATGCCGGTGATCCCGGCATGTCATATATGAAAGAAACGGCAATTCTTGCTGCAGCAGCGGGCGCTTTTGCGCTCGCTGCATGCGGTGCGGATGCGGCGGATAGCACCGCCAGCGAAAGCCAAAGCGCGGATACCGCCACGCTTGCGGAGATACCGGAAAGTCTGGCTCCTTTCGGTGACGGTTATCCCAATTCGGGCGATCCGTGCCGCCAGCTTGGCGAATCCGAGGCGACCTCCAACTATCTTGATGACAGCGCCGTGTTGGTCGGCTGTCCGGACGAGGCTTCGGCAGAAGCACTTGGCGGCGAGATTGTGAGCAATGTTGACGGCGTCCGGCTTGTTTCGGTTTCGATGGGCGATGCCAATGTCGGCATGGACGATAACGGACCGCCGCCTCCGCCCGATAGCGGTGATGCGCTGGTTGCTGGCACCGATTACAATGCGACAGCACCGATCAACTGCGGTTTTGACAATGCCGCTCCGACCTCTTCCTGTTCTGCTGGCGTCATCCGTGATTGGGGCGAAGACGGCACCATTCTGGTCGAGGTGCAAAAGCCCGATGGCACAAAGCGCGCCATCTTTTTCGACGGGACCACTCCGACCAGCGCAGACAGTTCCCAAGCTGACGGTTCGGCCGGATGGGACTTCACACACTCCCGCGATGGGGACCGCGTGACCATCACCTACGGTCCGGAAACCTACGTGATTGTCGATGCGTTTGTTGCGGGCGGATAAAAAGGATTGAACCTATGATTGGAAGAATAAGCGCAGTCATTGGCGGAGCGATGCTCCTGTCAGCGTGTCAAAGCTATGGACCTCCACCCCACCCTCTGGATGATACGAGCTGGCGGTTGGCGGATGTCGAAACATCCGGAACTTCCACGCAATTGACGCAGGAGCTATCCTCCCGCCATCGGCTGACATTCCGCGATGGCGGCCGGCTGGTTCTGCAATTGGACTGTAACCGGGGCAATGCGGATTGGTCCGCATCCATGCCGCAGGTTGGCAATGGATCGATTTCGATTGGCCCGGTGGCCTCAACGAAGGCGCTGTGCCCTCGCCCTACTTACGGTGAAGAACTCGCAGCGGAATTGCCGACCGCAAATGGCTTTACGCTCACCCCGGACGGCAGCAGCCTTATTATCAGGGCAAGCGAGGCGGTTTACGTCTTCGCCCGCGACTAAACGCCTGCTTCGATCAACGCCGCCATAGCCAGAAAAGCACGGCGGCGTTGATAGCAGGGGCCACCAATGCCGTGGCCATGCCCGAAATACCGAGCCAATCTGCAAGAAAATTCCAAGGCATTCCCAGCGGGAGCAGGAACACTCCCGATAAGGGATCGCGATCCTGTTCGAACAATCCGAAAGTCCCGATCGCCAATAGAGCCAGCGCAGCGACATACACTCCCGTGAAGATGAAGAATGCCCATTTCATTCGCGATCTCCCGTGACGTGTCGAAGGTTTAGCCGAGCTTGTCTTTCAGGATCTGGTTCACGACGCCCGGATTGGCTTTGCCTTGCATCGCCTTCATCGTTTGACCGACGAAGAAACCGAACAGCTTGTCTTTGCCGCCCTTATACTGTTCGACCTTGTCCTCGTTATTCGCGAGAATTTCATCGATGGCGGCTTCAATCGCGCCGGTGTCGCTGACTTGTTTCAGGCCCTTCGCATCGGCGATAGCCTCAGGCTCGCCGCCTTCTTTCAGGACGATCTCGTAAATCTCTTTTGCCTGACTGCCGGAGATTTCGCCCTTATCCTGCATCGAAAGGATAGCGGCCTGCGCCTCAGGCGTGGAATTGGCGAGGTTGGCTTCATCGCCCAACCCTTTCACAACGCCGGGTGCGACCGAAAGTGTCCAGTTTGCCACTTGCGTCGCAACCTTGGCCTCGGGCTTGCCGATCTTTGCAGCCACCACTCCTAACAGCGTTTCAAACCGCGCAAAGGTTTCAACTTCGGCGGTCAATTCGCGGGCGTTATACGCTGTCAGACCCAGCTCGCCTTCATACCGCGCGCGCTTCGCATCGGGCAGTTCGGGCAGGCTGGCGCGGCATTCCGTAAGGAAATCATCCTCCAGAACCACGGGAAGCAGATCGGGGTCAGGGAAATAGCGGTAATCATGCGCGTCTTCTTTGGAGCGCATCGTCCGTGTTGTGCCGGTCGCGACATCGAACAGGCGTGTTTCCTGATCGACGCTGCCGCCGCTTTCCAGAACATCAACCTGACGGTTCGCTTCGTATTCGATGACCTGCATGACGAAACGCACGGAGTTGACGTTCTTCGTCTCGGTCCGTGTGCCCAGCTCAGGATCACCGACCTTGCGCACGGAGACGTTGACGTCGGCCCGCATTGAGCCTTCTTCCATATTCCCATCGCACGATCCGACATAGCGCAAGATGCTGCGCAGTTTGCGCACGTAAGCGCCCGCTTCGGCAGGCGAGGTCATATCCGGCTTTGACACGATTTCCATCAGCGCAACGCCGCTGCGGTTGAGATCGACATAGGACATGGTCGGGTGCTGATCATGCATCAGCTTGCCCGCATCCTGCTCGACATGGATGCGCTCAATCCCGATCACTTTGTCTTCGGGAATGCCGCCCTTGTCATCAGCATCGATGACCAACTGACCTTCACCGACAATCGGGTGGTAAAGCTGACTGATCTGATAACCCTGCGGCAAATCGGCGTAGAAGTAATTCTTGCGGTCGAACCGGCTCCATTTGTGGATTTCCGCCTCGATCGCCATGCCAGTACGCACCGCCTGACGGATGCATTCCGCGTTGGGCACGGGCAGCATGCCCGGCATCGCCGCATCGACGAGGGAGACCTGACTGTTCGGCTCCGCGCCAAACTCGGTCGCAGCGCCGCTGAACAGCTTGGACTTGGATGTGACCTGCGCGTGCACTTCGAGGCCGATTACAACCTCCCAATCGCCGGTCTGTCCTTGAACTATGTACTTACTCATTGTCGTCTTTCACCTGATTTGGCGTGGCGTCTTTATCAAGCCGCTGCGCAGGCTTTGCATCGCCTTTCGGCGCGTCGGCCTTATCCTTGATAACTTTGCCGCTGCTATCGAACCGCGCTTCGCCGTGGTCAATCGTTTTAGAGAGATAAAGCACCACTCCGCCCAAAAGCACGAACGCCACCATAAAGATCGTCGCGAACAGCATTATTTGTCTTGCTCTTCCTCAATCAACTTTCCTGTCTCGCTGTCGAAGCGAGCCTCGGCAATGCCGTAGTTGCTGCCGATATAATCCGCCAAAGCCAGAAATAGCATTCCTGCGAGCACAAAAGGGGCGGAACTCAAAAGCGGTTCCAAACCGTTTTCCCAGGGGCGAGCGTAGAATATCCAGACGCTCAGGAATGTCGCGTATAGCGCGAAGTAGATCGGCTTCCATTTCATGACGATCATTTACCCGCTGCTGCGACGTGGTTCAACATCATCAATGCGCCTTTGCCGCCAGTCTTTCATAAAGTGCGATCGCTTGCCGCAGCGTCGCGGGATCGAGTTGGTCAGTGACATCTTCATGTTTTGCACGCCGCTCCGGATCGGGCCGCGCGGTGTCAGCCATCTGGCTTGTGATTTCCTCGCGCAGTTTACCTGTCGTCGCGCCGTGAAAAAACTTCGCGCCAAACTTCGCGTTGGTTCTCTTGACCACTTTGCCAAGCGCCTGCGTCGCCTGTTCGAACGTCGCGATCACGACCTTGTCAGAGACACTCTCTACGGCCTGATAAAACCCGATCCAGCGGCGCAACGCCCATTGCAAATCCAATCCGCCATCATGCTGCGCCCAGCTGCGGATAGCGTCTTGCGGTGGCCGGATCAGCACGATCACAGGCAGGCCCCGCTTGCATCCGGCAAGGATATGCGCCTCGGAATGCTGATGCTCCGCGATATGCACCCGTCGTCCCTGCCAGCGGCGGAACACACGCACTGTCCAGCTGTTTGCCGAGCGCGGGAAGCCTTCGATAACGATTTCGGTTTGATCACTCAGCAACCGAAAAAGACTGAGCGCGTGTGACTCACCGCCAATCCGGTAGCGTAGTCGCTGGATCGCAAGATAGGCTTTTGGAAAGCGTCCGAGCGCAGCGCGCGCTTTGAGTTGCAATCCAGCTTTGGCTACCACCACTTCGCCGGAGCGTGATCGAAGCCGCTGCGTTGCTGGATCGCGAGGCCTGCGTTCAGCACCATCTGCTCGTCAAACGGCTTGCCTACGAGCTGTAGGCCGAGCGGAAGACCGTCAGCGTTGATCGTCGCAGGCACGCTCATTGCGGGAAGACCCGCAAGCGAGGCTGGCACAGCGAACACATCGTTCAGATACATCGTCAGCGGATCATCGTTCAGGCTGCCGAGCGGGAAGCTCGCTGTCGGAGTGGTCGGCGCAAGGATCACATCGCAATGCGCCCAAGCCTTTTCAAAATCCTGCGCGACCAGTGTGCGGACCTTCTGCGCCTGCGTGTAATACGCATCATAGAAACCTGCCGACAGCACATAAGTACCGATCAGGATGCGGCGTTTCACTTCGTCACCAAAGCCAGCCGCGCGGGTTTCGGCATACATATCTTGCAGGCCAGCGCCCTCTGGCAGATCGCGCAAACCGTATCGCACGCCGTCATAGCGCGCGAGGTTGGAAGACGCCTCTGCCGGGGCGATGATGTAATAGGCCGGCAGCGCGTATTTCGTGTGCGGCAGCGAGATGTCGACGATCTCAGCGCCTGCATCCTTCAGCCACGCTTTGCCCTGCTCCCAGCTATCGAGGATCGCCTGATCGGTGCCCTCCATCGTGTATTCTTTGGGAATGCCGACTTTCTTGCCTTTGAGGTCTGCGTCGAGCGCAGCTTCCCAATCGGGAACGTCCATTTTCAGCGAAGTGGCATCTTTCGCGTCAAAACCAGCCATCGCGCCGAGCATGATCGCACAATCTTCAACCGAGCGCGCCATCGGACCGGCTTGGTCGAGCGAGGAGGCAAACGCCACCACGCCCCAGCGCGAGCAGCGGCCATAGGTCGGCTTGATCCCGCAAATGCCAGTAAAGGCCGCCGGCTGACGGATCGAACCGCCCGTGTCTGTGCCGGTCGCGGCAGGCGCAATCCGCGCTGCCACTGCCGACGACGAACCACCAGATGAGCCGCCCGGCGACATCGCGGCATTGCTGCCCGATTTCTGCCACGGCGAGGAAACATTGCCAAAGAAGCTTGTCTCGTTCGAGCTGCCCATCGCGAACTGGTCAAGGTTCAGCTTGCCCAGCATACCCGCGCCCGCATCCCACAGGTTCTGCGAGACGGTGCTCTCGTATTGCGGGGTAAACCCTTCGAGGATGTGTGAGGCGGCGGTGGTCTGCACGCCTTTGGTCGCGAACAGATCCTTCATGCCAATCGGCACGCCGGCCATCGCGGCCAATTCCTTGCCATCGGCACGCGCTTTGTCGGCGGCATCGGCTGCGGCCAGCGCGTGATCGGGCGTGGTGACGATAAAGGCGTTGAGCGCGGCGGCTTCCGCCACGGCTGCGTTAAAGCTTTCCGCGACTTCGCGCGCGGTGAAATCTCCTCCGCGAACACCGTCGCGGATGGCTTTGACACCGAGAGAGGTCAGGTCAGTCATATTATTCGATCACCTTAGGAACGCCGAAAAATCCGTGTTCAGCAGCGGGCGCATTGGCGAGCACATCATCGCGGCGCCCGCCAGCAGTTTTCGGATCGGCGTCAATCACATCATCGCGCAAACGCAGTTCATTCGGGATGACCGCACTCATCGGCTCCACGCCGTCCACGTTGACCTCGCCCAGCTGCTCCACCCATTCAAGGATGTTGTTCAGCTCTGGCACCATAGTTTCGAGTTGTTCGTCACCCATCTTGATCCGAGCAAGGCTCGCGATCTTGGCAACGGTCTGTTTGTCTACCGACATCGCTTTGTCCCTTTGAGGGGTTGCTTTGAGTTACTGACCGGGAGGCGTGATCGGCACGCCTCCTGGAGGAGGACCGCCCGGTCCACCGGGGCCGCCAGGACCACCCTGTTGCTGCTGCATCGTTTGCTGCAGAATGCCGAGGTTACGGTCAAACGTATCCTTGGTCATGAAATCAACCAGCTCAATCTCGAAAATCAGATCTGCATTGGGCGGGATCGGCGCGCCGGGAGGCGGCTCTGCGCCGTAAGCCTGCTCGGACGGGATATAGACTTCGTATTTGCCGCCCTTCTGCATTTTCTGGAGCGCGTTGAAGAAACCGTCGATCGTCGCGCCTTCCTCAATCGGGAAAGGGGTGCCTTCGGGGAACAAGCCCTGAACCGGCAGCGGAATATCCTGCGATTCGTCGAACACTTCGCCGTTCGATGCCATCTTGCCTTTGTATTTCACGAAAGCGACGTCGCCCACATTCGGGGTCTCGCCTTCTCCAGCGACCAAGGTGTCGATGCTGAAAGTCTTTGGTGTGGCGGACCATGCAAGGCCAGCGCCCAGCGCAATGGCTACGATAACACCGAGCCACAGCTTGGTAAGTGAGCCTTTGGCTACTGGCTTAATAGGAACACGGGTAACTTCGGTCATTTCAATTCCCTGATCGGATGCGCGCGCTTTTACAGAATCCAGATAGCAAAAGGGCGCGGAATGATACCGCGCCCTAATGGCTTATCCGTTGTGAGCGTTCAAGCGTCGAAACACTCAAACAACAGCATTACTTTACGCCGTCGCGCTCCATACGCTTACGCTCAAGCTTGCGAGCGCGGCGAATAGCAGCAGCCTTGTCACGGGCGCGCTTTTCGCTCGGCTTTTCATAGTGGCGACGCAGCTTCATTTCGCGATAAACACCTTCGCGCTGCAGCTTTTTCTTAAGCGCGCGGAGAGCCTGATCGACATTGTTATCGCGAACCATGATTTGCATAAACGACTATTACCTCATTCCAAAAGCACGAAAGACCGCAACCGAATCGCGGTACAAACGCGTAAATTTGACGCTAAAAACGGCGCGTTTCCCGCCATTTAAGGCTTGGAACGCGCTGAAACTGTCGCCCACATAACGCCGCATGGTAAAAATGGCAAGGTATTCAATGCCTCAAATCGGACCGCGAAAAGCCCGCGGCGCTATGCAGGCAGGCCGCGCGGCGCTAAGGGGCTTGCAAATGACATCGCTCGCCCTTTCTCCCATGGCCGCATCGGCCGCCGTTGCCATTGGCGGCGCTATCGGCGCTGTCGGACGGTATCAATTAGGCCGCATGGTCACACACTATGTCGGCGCGGGCAGCGCGTTTCCCTGGCCGACCCTGGCCGCCAACGTGGTCGGCAGTCTGGCGATGGGTCTGGTGTTCGGATGGCTGGCCCGGCATGGCGGGGCGAACGAAACGATGCGCCTGTTCCTTGGCGTCGGGCTGCTTGGGGGTTTCACAACATTCAGCGCGTTCAGCCTTGAAATGCTGCTCTTGATAGAGCGCGGTTCGGCGGGGCTCGCGGTTCTTTACGCCGGAATATCAGTGCTGGCGGGTCTCGCCGCGCTGTATATCGGGCTCCTAATTATGCGAGGTGCGGCATGAGCGCCGACGAAACAAACAACAACAAAAGCGAAAGCAAAGACGTTCGCCAGTTTACTGTGACGGACGATGATAGCGGTATCCGGTTGGACCGTTGGTTCAAACGCAACCTGCCGCAGATCGGCTTTGCAACGGTGTCGCGCTGGGCGCGCACCGGACAGATCCGTGTCGATGGCAAGCGCGCAAAGCCGGAAGACCGGTTGGAAGCAGGTCAAACCCTTCGCGTTCCGCCAGGCGGCGAAGCCAAGCACAAGGCACCAAAGCCGAAACGCGAATTGACCGAGGCCGAAATCGAACAGGCACACGCGATGGTGATCCGCGAAACGCCAAGCGCGATCGTGTTCAACAAACCACCCGGCCTTGCGACACAGGGCGGAAGCAAGACGACGAAGCACGTCGACGGGCTGCTTGATGCATTTGTGACGGATGAGAACACGCCGCGCCCGCGCCTCGTTCATCGGCTTGATAAAGACACGTCGGGCGTGTTGCTCGTGGCGCGCACTCCGGGCAGCGCAGCGGCCTATTCGCGGCGCTTCGCGGGCCGCAGCGCGCGTAAAATCTACTGGGCGTTGATCGTCGGCATTCCCGAAGTGCGCGAAGGCACAATCGATGCGCCGCTCGCCAAACAGCCGGGCACAGGCGGCGAGAAGATGCATGTCGATGAAGAAAATGGTGCGATGGCAAAAACGCGCTACCGCGTTGTCGAGCGTGCCGGGATGCGCGCCGCATGGGTGGAGCTGGAGCCTCTAACGGGCCGCACGCACCAATTGCGCGTCCATATGGCAGCCATCGGCCACCCGATTGTCGGCGACGGCAAATATGGCGGGCAGGATGCGTTTTTGACCGGAGCGATCAGCCGCAAAATGCACCTGCACGCGCGGCGTCTGATCATCTCCCAGCCGAACAATGATGCAGCCGGCGCGGCGACCGGCGGCGGCAAACTGGATGTGACCGCCGAACTGCCCGAACATTTTGCTTCGAGCATGGAAGCGCTCGGCTTTGACGAGAAATTGTCCGACGCATCGCCCGTTCGCGATGAAGCGCCGGAGCGCACACCGGCGGAGAAAAAGCAGGCGGCGCGCCGCTTTGCCAAGCAATACCGGAAAGACCGCCGCGGCGAACGCAAATCGCGCACAACCTCGGCCGTAACCACAAAGAAGAAGGCCAAAGCCGCCGCCAAAGGTAAGGGCAAAGGGAAACCCCGGCCCGACCGCCGGAAGAAATGACCATGAAGCTGGCGGTATTCGATTGTGACGGAACGCTGGTCGATGGTCAGGCCGATATCTGCCAGACGATGGTGCAGGCTTTCGAGCGCGCGCAGCTTACCCCGCCCGATGCAAACGATGTGCGCCGGATCGTTGGCCTGAGTCTCCCGGTTGCGATCCGGCGCCTTGCGCCCGGCATTGATGAAGACACGGCGCGTCAGGTCGTGGACCTTTACAAAAGCGGTTATTTTGCGCGTCGTCAGGAAGGGCTCATCCACGAGCCGCTTTATGATGGCATTCCTGAGCTGCTGGGTATGCTTCAGACCGATGGCTGGACATTGGCAGTGGCCACCGGAAAATCGGATCGCGGGCTGCAATCTGTGCTCGCATCGCATGGCCTCACCGATCTGTTCGTCTCTCTCCAAACCGCCGACCGCCATCCTTCCAAGCCGCATCCCGCTATGCTCGAAGCGGCGTTGTTCGAAGCAGGTGCGCAGCCTGCAGAAGCGGTGATGATCGGCGACACCAGTTTCGATATGGAAATGGGCCGCGCAGCGGGTGTCCACTCAGTCGGGGTTGCTTGGGGCTATCACCCACCGGAAGAGTTGCTGGCGACCGGCGCGCGGCAGGTTGTCGATCAGGTCAGCGAGTTGCACGTCGCATTGGAGCAATTGTTTTGAATACGCCGCAAGATGCGGGCGATACGCTCGCGAAAAAACGCTTCATCGTCATGAATATGGTCCGCATCGGATCGCTCGGCGCGCTGCTGGTCGGCCTTGCGATTGCGCGATCCATCATTGATGCGCCCTATCCAATCGGCGTTGCATTGGCAGTGGGCGGACTGCTCGCTTTCTATTTTGGCCCGCGTTCGCTTGCGAAAAAGTGGAAATCGTCTGCCGGAGAAGAAACGAAGTGAAGCGGTTTTACGACAATGTCGCCGTCCAGAAAGCAGACGGCGGCTGGCAGGTTACTCTGGATGGACGCGGGCTTAAAACGGTCAAAGGCGTGCCGCAAATAGTTCCCACCGCCACGCTCGCGGAAAAGCTTGCCGCCGAATGGGATATTCAGGGCGAAAAGCTTGACCCGGCGCAGTTCTCGCTGCGCGATATGACCGATTACGCGATTGATGTGGTTGGCACCGACATTGCGGCTCAGGCCCAAAAGATCACAGCATTCGGTGACACCGATACGCTGCTCTATCGCGCCGATCCCGATGAGCATCTGTATGCCAAGCAGCAAGAAGTGTGGGAACCGATTGTCGCCGCATTTGAGGCCCGCGAAGGCGTGGAATTGGTGCGTGTCAGCGGGATCATGCACAGGCCACAATCAGACGAAGCCCTGGGCAAATTGCGCGCCCGGCTGGAGGCGATGGGCAGGTTTGAACTGGCCGCGCTTGAAAGCATGACGTCGCTCGCGGCATCACTGGTGATCGCGCTGTCGGCCGCTGATGCCGGGGCAGAAGCTGATGCTATCGAATTGTGGCGCGCTGCCAGCCTCGAAGAGGAATGGCAGGCCGATCTGTGGGGCCGCGATCTCGAAGCGGAGGACCGCCGCGCCAAACGGCAGAGCGACTTCCTGAAAGCGTGGGAATTTATCCGCGCCGCACGCGGATAGAGCTGGCTTAACCGCCAGCGACCCAATCGGCGACTTCAACAGCGACCGTATTGGCCACACGGTTCAGTGCCGGGCCAACCGAGCCTGCTTCGGGCAAAACGCCGCTTTCGATGGCTTCAAATCGGCGCGAAGTCGCTTTGCCATCGGCATCGGCAACAATCGCTTCGTAACGGATCACTACGGAAGAACTGCTCGCGTCGTATCCCATATCGAGCAATGTGCCGCGAACCGTCTTGCCTGCGAGCGTCGGCGTGTCATCGCTGTCCACGATCAGTGCGGGGCTGCGAGTGCGCAGCGTTTCGCCAAGCAAACGGCGGAAAAGCCGCGCAGGCTTTTCCACCCACACCGCATCCTGAAGGTAAGCGATTTCGGTCGCGCTGACTGTGACAGGCACTCGCACCACGTCGAGCTTGGCCGGTGTTTCAGGCGTCAGCACCGCGATAGCCGCAGAGCCGCCTTCACCGCCCGCTTGCGCGCCCGATCCGGCAGGAGCGCTCGCGGTCGAATTCAGCGTCAGAAGACTGGTTGGAAGCTCGGTTCCAAAGCTGACACAGCCTGAAAGAGCCAGCGCCGCTGCGCCCAGCACACCGATACGGATCGGGGCAAATGTGATGCGGTTCAACATGCGCATATCCTTATGGCTCATAGTCAGGCAGCGATTGGCCTTGCACCAGCGCGCCGACGCCCTGGTTGTCGAGTTTCTCGGTCAGCGTGCGCAGCGCGCGGCTGGTCACGCGAAGATCCTGCAACGTCGCCTCTGCCGTCGGCAAAGTCGTTTCGCGCAATTGTCGCGCAGCGGGCCGCGTGTCTTCCAGCGTTGCCGCCAAGGACGCCGCCGCCGCATTGGCCGATTTCAAAGTTCCGCGCAGCTCGTCTGCCAACGCAGGGCCTTGCTTGTTCATCAAATCGTCCGTCGTCGCAGTCACTTTTTCAAAAGCGTCCAGCGCCTCACCCGCCTCTCTCAAAGCAAACTGCAGCTCGGTGAATGTCCCTTCAAGCTGCGGCGCAGTGCGCGCAAGTTGCTCGGTCAGCTCGTTGGAATTGCGCAGGATGCCAGAAAGCTGTTCCTGATTTTCCGGGCCGAGGAGAATGTTCAAATTCTCGGTCAGCGTTGCCAAGCGCTCTAGCAAAAGCGGTGCGTTGTTGAGCAAGGCGTTGATACCGCCATCTTTCGGCGGAATGACAGGAGCGCCTTCGGGGCAAGCGGTTGTTTCGCACGTGATCGCAGGAGCACCGCCGCGCGCACCGTCCAGAAGGATGCTTGATACGCCGGTAAAGCTTGCTTGAATGGTCGCAGTCGTTCCGATCAGGATCGGAACATCCTCTTTCACCTTCACACGCACGCGGACAAATTCGGGGTCTTCTTCGGAAAGAGAAATATCAACGACTTGGCCAACCGGGACGCCAGCATAGGCGACCTGACTACCATTCGCGAGGCCGGAAACCGACTGTGCATAGAAGATGTCGTATTCGTTCTGTTGCCCCTGCCCAAGTCGGGCAATCCAGACGATAGCCGCCGCTAGGCCCAGCAGGAGAACCAGCGTGACCGCACCGACCCAGAGATGGTTAGCTCTTGTTTCCATGTCGCTTCCCTATGAACGCCCAATGGCGTGCGTGTCTATTGCCTTATCCACGTGGACTATCCGTTCGCGCGCTTTTGTGACGCCTGCGCGGCCCGGCCACGCGGGCCGTTAAAATACTCTTCGATCCAGGGATGACCGGTCTTGATAAGTTCAGGGATGGTGCCAACCGCAACCACCTTTTTATCGGCGATCACCGCGACCCGGTCACAGATTTCATACAGCGTGTCGAGATCGTGCGTGATCAGAAACACAGTCAGGCCCAGCGTCTCTTTCAATTCCTTGGTCAGTTCGTCGAATGCCGCCGCGCCGATCGGATCAAGGCCCGCGGTCGGCTCATCAAGGAACAGCAATTCGGGATCAAGCGCGAGCGCACGGGCAAGGCCTGCGCGCTTCTTCATCCCGCCGGAAAGTTCGGAGGGGAATTTCGCAATCGCATCTTCAGGCAAGCCTGAAAGCAGCACTTTGTAGCGGGCAATCTCACGGCGGAGCTCAGGCGCGATATCGGGATAGAACTGCTTGAGAGGAACCTCGACATTCTCGCCCACTGTCAGTGTCGAAAACAGTGCCCCACCCTGAAACATGACGCCCCAACGGCAGCGGACGCCCAAATCCTGATCCGGATCAATGCCTGTAATCGTGCGGCCAAATACAGAGATATGCCCGTCTGTCGGCGTTTGCAGGCCGATTATGGAGCGCATCAGGACCGATTTTCCGGTGCCCGACCCGCCAACCACGCCCAAAATCTCGCCTTCGCGCACTTCCAGCGAGAGGTCTTCGTGGACGGCAAAATTGCCGAAGCGGTTCGTCAGCCCGTCGACCACAACCGGAGGCTTTCCGCTGTAGCGGGAATGGAGTTCGTCATCCATGAATCACCCCCACCCGATCTCTGTGAAGAACACCGCGAAAAACGCATCGAGTACGATGACTGCAAAGATTGCGGAGACGACTGCCATGGTTGTGCGCAGGCCAACCTGCTCTGAATTCCCTTCTACCCGCATCCCGTGATAGCAGCCCGCCAAGCCGATGATCAGGCCGAAGACAGGCGCTTTGATCAGGCCGACCCACACATCATGCATCGGCACAACTTCCTGTATCCGTTCGAGGAAGGTGAAAAATGGGATGCCAAGCGCAACTTGTCCAACCACCGCACCGCCCACAATCGCAACGACAGAGGAATAGAATCCCAGCAGCACCATCATGAACGTGCAGGCAAGAATACGCGGGATCACCAGCCGCTCTGCCGGGGAAATACCGATTGTGCGCATCGCGTCGACTTCTTCGGTCAATTTCATCGTGCCGATCTGCGCGGCAAAGGCGCTGCCAGACCGGCCCGCGACCATGATCGCTGTCATAAGAACGCCCAATTCGCGCAGGGTAATCCGCCCGACAAGGTTCACCGTCAGCGCCTCGGCACCGAATTGCTCAAGCTGCACTGCGCCCTGCTGCGCAATGACAATTCCGATCAGGAAACTCATCAACCCGATAATCGGCAGAGCGGAAACGCCAACCAGTTCCATCTGGCGCACCAGTGCTTTCATCGGGAAAGTGCTTGGGCGGCGGATCAATCGCCCCATCCCGATCAGGATGCGGCCAAGAAACGCGACCACACCAATGATCCCGCCGCGCATATCATATACAAGTTCGCCCATTGCCTCTGGCACGCGAATCCACACAGGCTGACGCTTGGGAACCAACTCCGCATCGCTGCCGGCATTTTGAACCGCGCTCAGCAATCTCGCCGCGCGGTCATTCGCGCCCACAATCTCGGCGTCGTGCTTTCCGGAAAGGCGGCACATCACCCATGCGCCGATCGTATCGATTGCCTCTACACCGCTCAAATCGATGAGATTGAGGTCTGCATCGAGCTCTTCCAATTCCCGATCAAGCGGGCCAACGCTCGATACAAGCAACGGACCGGACAGCGATAAACGCGTGCGTCCTGCCTCATCTTCGTCGAGCGTGAATTGCGCGGCACCGTCCATAACGCCCCAAGCTATGAGGACAAATTGCAGCGCAAACAAGCCGCCAGTTGGGCTCAGGCACAAAACTCTCCGTTGCGTCGCACAATCGGCGCTGTAATGGAGGGGATTAGAGATTCAGCCACGCGCCCGCGCGGCACAAGAGACAAAAGCAAAACAATGACCGATACTCTGCCGACCACATTCGATCCCGCTTCGATTGAAGCGCGCTGGTATAAGCACTGGGAAGAAACCGGCGGTTTCCGGCCCGAGCGCCCCGATGCCGAACCCTATACGATCGTGAACCCTCCGCCGAATGTTACCGGATCGCTGCATATCGGCCACGCGCTCGATAACACGCTGCAGGATATCGTGATCCGTTATGAACGGATGCGCGGCAAGGATGCGCTGTGGGTCGTCGGCACCGATCATGCGGGCATTGCGACGCAGATGGTGGTCGAGCGCCAGATGGAGGAGCGTCAGGATAAACGCACCAATTACAGCCGCGAAGACTTCGTCGACAAGGTGTGGGAATGGAAAGCCGAAAGCGGCGGGACCATCACCACACAATTGCGCCGTCTGGGCTGTTCAATGGACTGGTCGCGCGAGCAGTTCACGATGGACGAGCACTTTACGAAAGCCGTGCTCAAGACCTTTGTCGATCTTTACAACGACGGGTTGATCTACCGCGATAAACGGCTGGTGAACTGGGATCCAAAGCTGAAGACCGCGATTTCGGACCTTGAGGTTGAAACGCAGACCATTCCGGGCAGTTTCTGGCACTTTAAGTACCCGTTGGAAGACGGTGTGACCCTTTCTGACGGACGCGACTACATCGAGGTTGCGACCACACGGCCCGAAACGATGCTCGCCGATATGGCGGTTGCGGTTCACCCATCTGACGAGCGCTATGCGAGCGTTGTTGGCAAGCATGTTGTGCTGCCGATCACAGGCCGCCGCATTCCGATTGTCGCTGACGAACACGCCGACCCCGAGCTTGGCAGCGGCGCGGTGAAGATCACGCCGGGCCACGACTTCAACGATTTCGAAGTCGGCAAACGCGCAGGCTTTGCCGCGGGCGAAATGCTCAACATGCTCGATGGCGATGCGAATGTCTGCCAGACCGCTGACGGGCTGGTGCCGGAGGCGTTCCTCGGCCTGCACCGCTTTAAGAAAGACGGCAAAGACGGCGCCCGTGAAGCGGTTGTCGCGCGTCTGAAAGCGGACGGATACCTCATCCCGCACATCGCCAAGACCAAGAAGGGCGAGGAAGTCGAACACGACGCCGAACCGCGCCAAATCGCAACACCATTCGGTGATCGCGGCGGTGTGGTGATCGAGCCATGGCTGACCGATCAATGGTATGTCGACGCAGAAAAGCTCGCCGCCAAGCCTATCGAACAGGTCAAATCCGGCGAGATCGAAATCGTCCCGCAAACTTGGGAAAAGACGTTCTTCAACTGGATGGAAAACATCCAACCATGGTGCATTTCGCGCCAGCTATGGTGGGGCCACCGGATTCCGGCTTGGTTCGACGGTGATGGCAATGCCTATGTCGCCGAGGATGAAGCTGGCGCTCAGGCGCAGGCTGGCGAAGGCGTTGCGCTGACGCAGGACAATGACGTCCTCGACACATGGTTCTCGTCTGCGCTCTGGCCCTTTGCCACGCTTGGCTGGCCAAACGAAACCGACCTTGTCCAGAAACACTTCCCCAACAACCTGCTAATCTCCGGCTTCGACATCCTGTTTTTCTGGGATGCGCGGATGATGATGATGGGGCAGTACAATATGGGGCAGGCCCCGTGGCCCAAACTGTATTTGCACGGCCTTGTGCGCGCAGCCGACGGCGCGAAAATGTCCAAGTCCAAGGGCAATGTGGTCGATCCGCTAGGCCTGATTGACCAATACGGCGCGGATGCGCTGCGGTTCTTTATGGCCGCGATGGAAAGCCAGGGCCGCGACATCAAGATGGATGAAAAGCGGGTCGAGGGTTACCGCAACTTCGCGACTAAGCTTTGGAACGCGACCCGTTTCTGCCAGTCCAACGGCATTGGCAAGAGCACCACGATCAAGGCTCCAACCGCGCGCCTCGCCGCGAACCAGTGGATCATTGGCGAAGTTCAACAGGTCTGCGCCGAGATCGAACAGGCCATGACAGACCTCCGCTTCGATGCGGCGGCCAATGCGATTTACCAGTTTACATGGAGCAAGTTCTGCGACTGGTATCTTGAGCTGATTAAGCCGGTCTTTGCAGGCGATCCGGACGCGATGCCTGCGGTGGAAACCCGCGAGGTTGCAGGCTGGGCGCTCGACCAAATCCTCGTCATGCTCCACCCGTTCATGCCGTTTATCACAGAAGAATTGTGGCACGCGCAGGGCGAGCGTAAATACGATCTGATCGTCGCCAGCTGGCCCAATCCGCGCGCGGAAGTGTCCAAGGAAGCAACCGACGCGATTGATTGGGTGATCGACCTCACCACCAATGTCCGCAGCGCGAAAAACGAGCTTGGCATTGCGCCGGGCGCGAAGCTCACCGCATTTTTGCCAGCCGCATCAGACCTTGCGAGCAGCACAATCGAGCGCAGCAGCGCGGCGATCGAACGCCTCGCGCGCCTGACGCCAGTAACCGTTGGCGAAGCGCCCGATGGCCCCGCCATGCAGGTCACGGCCCAAGCAGGCGGGGCCAGCGATGTGTTCATCGTCCCGCTCGAAGGCATCATCGATATCGCCGAGGAAAAGGCGCGGCTCGAAAAGGCACTCGCCGCTTCGCAGAAAGAGGCCAAATCGCTCGAAGGGCGGCTCGGCAATGCGAACTTCGTCGAACGCGCGAAGCCGGAAGCAGTCGAGAAAGCCAAGGCCGACTTTGCGCATCATTCGGCGGAGGTCGAACGGCTCGAAGGGGCGCTGAAACGGCTGGGGTGAGAGCGGCCTTACTCGACTTCAAGCCGCGCCAACCAATACTCAGCCAGTTTTGGTTCGCCGATCTGATGCGGGTCACCACGACCACGAGCAGACTCGAACTCTTCGTGAAGCGGATATGGCGCGTCCCCAATCCGCTTCCTCAGTGAGTTGATTATATCAGCCAAGCCACGAAGCCCGTCCAAGCGTTCGTTCTGCATTCGATTACCGAGATGTTCATTCTGCCCGAACAAGCCCCATCGGCCTTCGGAACATTCCGAGAGGGCCGCGACAAGGCTGGCACGATATTCCGTCTCCAATTGGTCAATTCGTTGCGAAATCCGTGCTGCTTTAGACATTGTGGCAGGATAGCAACTCCCAAAGCGTCCGCAAATGGGTCGAAGGCAGAAATGCTTCCTTTTCGCACCGCAGTGCCCTTCCCCTACAAAAACATGAGCGCGATCTTATTTCTCTAATATGTCGCCTTGGCCCCTCCTTATTATCCCGCTGCTGATCGCCGCGTGGTTGCTCTTTCGCCGCCGCGCGAAGCAGCAAAAACGCGACGCGCTTTTGGCTACCCCGCTCTCACAGGAGCAACGCGCGATAGTCGAGCGTCTCGTGCCGCTCGTGCGGCGGCTACCCGATGATTTGCGCAAATCGCTCGAAGGGAAAATCAACCTATTCCTCGACCAAGTCACGTTTCGCGGGCAAAACGGTGTTGAGGTCAGCGAGGCGATGCAGCTTTCCATCGCGGCTCAGGCGTGTCTGCTGATCGTCAACAGTCCGGTCTGGTACGACACGCTCCGCAATGTGCTGATCTACCCCTCGGCCTTCCTAACCCACCGCAATTCCCACGATGGCTATATCGTCAATCAGAACAGGCACGCGACGCTTGGCGAAAGCTGGGCGCGCGGGCCGGTCATCCTGTCATGGGATCATGCGCTGCATGGCGGCCTCGATGCGACGGACGGACACAATGTCGTGATCCACGAATTCGCGCACCAGTTGGACGGCCTATCCGGACAAACCAATGGCATCCCGATCCTGCGCAAAGGTCAAGCCTATGCCGGATGGGAGAAAGCCATGCTGGACGCCTATCATGACCATGTCGAAAGCGTTGAGCACGGCAGCCACACTCTGATCGATCCCTATGGTGCGACCAACCATGAAGAATTCTTCGCCGAGGCAATCGTGACCTTTTTCGAAAAGCCGCGAAAGCTGAAGCGCGAAAAGCCGGATTTGTATAGAGAGCTCGCAAAGCTGCTGGCGCTTGATCCGGCGGATTGGGCATAGCGTTTTATCGGCACGGCGATTTCCTACCTGCACCAATCGCTCTAAGGCGGGGTAATGTTAGCCAAGCGAAACCGCAAAAAAGTTGGATACTTGTCACCCGTGTCCTACACGGCGGAAATGGCTCAATCCTGCGGGTTTGGGCCTGTAGGAACCGAATGACATGTTGGAGAATGTGTCACCCGTATCCTACAGCGTTTCGAATTGGAGAATGCCGCAATGGCTTTAGTCCTCGCCACTGACGACACCGGCGGACCGGAGATTTTCGCCTCGCTTCAGGGCGAAGGGCCAAGCGCGGGCGTGCCGGTGGCATTTGTGCGCCTTTCGCGCTGCAACCTCGCCTGCACATGGTGCGACACGGCCTATACGTGGCATTTTGAAGGCGACGAACGCGAACACCGCGACGGCGTGACTTTCGATCGCAAAGCCAATCAGGTGTCGCTTGATTCAAAGGATGCGGCGGAGCGGATTGCGGCTTTGGGACAGAACCGGTTGGTCATCACCGGCGGGGAACCCTTGATGCAAGGCGGCGCGCTGGCCGATATGCTGGCGCACCTGCCCGATATCAGTGTGGAGATTGAGACCAACGGCACGACCAAAGCACCGAGCCACGTCGATATCCGCGTCGATCAATACAATGTCAGCCCAAAGCTTTCGCATAGCGGCAATGCCGCAGAACTCGCGCTGATCCCGGAGCGGCTCGATTTCTACGCCAGCGACCCGCGCGCATATTTCAAATTTGTGATCGCCAGTCCTGATGACGTAAACGAAGTGCTGGAGTTGCAGCGTACTTACCGCTTCAAACCCGGTCACGTATTCCTGATGCCGGAAGGCACCGACAGCGAAACCCTACGCAGCCGCGAAAAATGGCTCGCCCCGCTGTGCTTGGAACACGGATTCCGAATGTCAGACCGGATGCATATCCATCTATACGGCGACACTCGTGGAACGTGATTGTGGCCGCACGCCATCCGGCGCGCGATGTCCTCGCGCCTTCGGCGCTGCGGGCGGGCGGTCGCCCTTGCTGTCGCTGTGGGACCGAGCTCCGCTGCCAAGCCATGAACTTGTCGCGCAAGACTTACCGCTTGCAGACGATTTTCGCGAGAGTGGAGCGAGAATGGTGGACTGCGAGAACCGGAGCGCAGCAGGCTACTGTTCGCTGCCGGCCCTCGTGGAAATCCCCAACTACCCCTGCGAACGCCAGCGAAGAACGGTGCGTTCGACGATTTCTTCTTCGCCACCGCCATTGTTCCAAAGCTCAACAAAGCTCGGATCTTCGGATGCTGGCCGCTTGTGTTCTTCGAGGAAGTCAAAGTTCACGCGGATCGGGATGGCCACACCCTCGCCGCAGACAATGCATTCGCGATTGCGCAGCGCGGGAATGGAATCGAGGAAACCGCGCGCGCCCTCGGGCATGGCGGCTCGCACAAAAGCTTGGTCACGCTCGTTGTTCAGACGCATCGAGATGATCGTACCGCACTGCGAAAGGACCCCCTCGGCAAGGTCGGATGGCCGCTGAGTAATCAGGCCAAGCGAGATGCCGTATTTACGGCCCTCCTTGGCAATCCGGCTGAGAATTTTGCCGACCGATGAACCGTCCGCGTTTTTCTCGCTCGGGACATAGCGGTGGGCTTCTTCGCAAACGAGCAGGATCGGACGGGTGCGTTCTTCACGGCCCCAGATCGCAAAGTCGAACACGAGACGCGAAAGGACAGCAACAACGGTCGATGTGATGTCAGACGGAACGCCCGACACGTCGATAATCGAGATCGGTTTGCCGTTACCTGGCATACGGAACACTTTGGAAATGAAGTCAGCCATCGTGTCGCCGACCAGCATTCCGGAGAACATGAATTGATAGCGCGGATCGGCTTTGAGCTCGTCCAGCTTGCCCTTAATCCGCATAAACGGTGCAGAAGACGTCGCCTTGTCGAGCTTGCCCATCTGATCCTGAATGATGTTGGAAAGGTCAGACAGAAGATATGGGATTGGCGAATCCACGGTGATCTTGCCCATAGTCTCTGCCAGGCGGTTCTTGGACCGCGCGGCGAGCAGACATTTGGCAAGGATATCGGAGTCGACCTGACGTTCATCGCCGGAGCCGGAAAGCAACACTTCGCAATGCTCTTCGAAGTTCATCAGCCAGTACGGCATTTGAAGGTTCGATACGTCGAGGATCTGACCCGTCTGGCGAAAAGCAGCGGAATATTCGCCGTGCGGATCGATCATCACAATGTGACCGTTCGGTGCGGCTTCGCAGATGCGGTGAAGGATGAGCGAGGCACTGGTCGATTTACCGGTACCAGTCGATCCCAGCAGCGCAAAGTGTTTGCCCAGCATCGCGTCAATATAGAGACCGGCGCGAATATCTTTGGTCGGGAACACCTTGCCAATCGTAATGTTTGCACGACCATCGCTGGCATAGATTTGTTCGAGATCTTGCGTGCTGGCAGGAAACACCATGGCGCCGGGTACAGGGTAACGGGTCACACCGCGTTTAAACCCGTTGATCCGCCCAGTCAGCTTTTCCTCGCTGCCCTCACCGAGGAAATCGATGTTGGCGATAATGCCGTTGTCGCTGCGGCGGTCTTTGCGTTGGTCGCGAACACTGGCCAGCAACCAAGCGTCGCCAACGCGAATTTTGATCTGGCTGCCGACTTGCCCGGCAAGTTTGATCGACGGATCTTCGTCTTCCATACATTCATTCAAACGCTGGAGATCAATCGCAATCTGAGAACCCGAACCGGCAATTTCGAGCACCACACCGATCGGCATGCGCGCATTATCCATTTGATCGCTAGGAGCGGCATTCGCTCCGCTAGCGGCAGAGTCGGCGCCTTGGGCGAAATTCTGGTTGGCCATATCGTTCATTGTCGGCGGTCCCCTGACTGCAAAGCCATGCACGCGGAGCATCAAACTCCGGCGCAATCATGAAGCGAAATGGATACCGGCGTTCGGTTAATTTCGCGTCAACGATCCTAGGGAAAGGTCCGCTACGAACGGTTAAAGTAACGTCCTGCGATCAACCCCATGCCGAGAGAAAGGAAGATAGCAAACAAGCCGTAAAGCAACGAGGACCGTTCTGCCGCGTCCACCACCTGACCTTCCAGTCCTACCTTTTCAACCTCGATTTCTGCGGTGGCACTGGCCAAGACACGTCCTTCAGCGATGGCAAAAGTCTCCGCAGTGTAGGGCCCGGTTATGACGTTCGATGGAAGCGCTATGCGTGCCTGGTACAACACGCCCTCGCTGATACGTACACCGTCAGGGTCCACTTTGTAGAGCCCGGCGCGCTGGCGCATTTCAACAAGACCTGCTGCGAAACGAGCCTGTTCCTCTGGCTCAATCTCACCGCTGGGGCTTAGCTGAATAAAGTTGGTGCCCAGCTCGTAAATAGCGGCGGTTCGCTCGTCGACGATTTCGTCAACGGGCCGAGATGATGCCACCGCGAAAAAAGAAGGAGCAGACCTGAAATCACTGGAGCCTGCGTTCATCCAGATGCCTGCGATCCGATCCTTTTCCCGTAATCTGATCGGTTCGGTCGGACCTTTAAGGACCACGACAATGTCATATTGAAGACCTTGCCGCCCGCCGACGGGATCAATTACTGCGCCGTACAGCAACAGATTCGCACCCGTGAAACCTTGCCGCACTTCAATGCGCGATTGGCTGACTTCTGGCACCAGAATAGGTTCGCGCTGTGCTGTCAGCGAGAACATCGCCAAAGCAAGAAATGCGAGCCTAAGGGTCGGGCCAATCGCGACGTAGATCATAGCGGGCTGACGGTGTAGATTTCATCGGGCTGGATACCCAATCCATAAAGCATGCGCAGCGCAACCAGAATGACAATTGCTGCTAGCACCAATCGCAGCACCTCTGGCCGGGCTTTCATGGCGATTTGGGTGCCAAATTGCGCGCCGAGTACGGAACCAAGAAGCAGTAAACCCGCCAAAACGATATCAACCGCCTTGGTCGTCAAAGCGTGTGTCATGGTGGTAACCATTGTCACGAACAGAATTTGGAAAAGCGATGTCCCCACAACGACGTTGCCGCTCATACCGAGCAGGTACAGCATTGCAGGCACCAGCAAGAAACCACCGCCGACACCCATCAACATCGTCAAAATTCCAACGACTGTCCCTAGAATAAGTGGCGCAAGCGGCGAAATGAAAAGCCCGGAGCGATAAAAGCGCCACCGGAATGGAAGACCCGCTACAAGTGGGTGGTGACGTCGTTTGCGGGGTTGGACCCCAGATGTTTCAGCACCCGGCCGCAACGCGGTGACAGCTTCGCGCATCATCAATGTTCCGATGGAGCCGAGCAAAACCACATAGAGAATATTGATGACAACATCGATCTGGCCAAGCGCCTCAAGCGCATTGAACAAGACCGCACCAATCAATGCGCCTACAATTCCGCCGCCGACCATGACCGCACCCATGCGATAATCGACGCCGTTGCGTTTCGAATGCGCCAATACACCGGAAACGCTTGCGCCCGTCACCTGCGTCGCGGCTGAAGCCGCAGCGACAGTGGGTGGAATCCCGTAGAAGATGAGAAGCGGTGTCGTAAGGAACCCGCCGCCAACACCAAACAATCCAGAAAGGATGCCCGTTAATCCGCCCAGCAAGACGATGAACAGACCGTTCACCGAAAGATTCGCAATGGGAAGATAAACATCCATGATCGCAGCGTTACTCCACGCGAGGCTTTGATGATAGACACAGCTTGGCTGTGTTCCCCGTCAATAAGGCCAGCCAATCAAAAACGCGTCGATAGCGTTGCCGCAATGCCTGATCCAGGCGACGCATCCCCGCCAACACGTTCACGCCAATCGACTGCGAGGCGTGCAGGGACATCTCCAACCGTCAGGTCGAGACGCATTGTCGGACCGGCATCAACCCGGCTCGCATCGATCTGTGCGCCTCCCCAAGCAGCTGCACCTAGGCTGAGGCGCGCACTGGTGTTTGAAGGGCCACCAAAACTCGCAATTTCCCGGGTGATGGCGGCCTGACCATCAACGAAAGCAGTCGCACCTGCGCCGCCGACATAGCCTGCCCCGCCATATGCTTCGAGCTTGAAATCAGCGGGCAAGACCTGCGGTGCAAGCTCGGTTGTCGCCAAAACTGACGGGCGGATATTGGTCGCAAATCGGGTCTCGGTGACGCGCAACTCAGCGCCGACCCGTACTGGGATGGAGCCGAGTGGCTTGGCCGATGCCCCGACCGCGAACTCGGTTTCTCCATTTGCGATCATCGCGCGGTATGCGCGCGCATAGATGCGCGGATCGTGCTGTGAAGACGGTGCAACCCGGTATTGCAGGTTCGCACCAATCTGACTGGCCCCATAAATCGGCACCCGACCTTGCGAAACGGCGGTAGAACCGGAGCCCTGACGCCAAAAACCCCATGCATCGAAACTCAACCGGTCAAGATTTTTCGGATCACCCTCTGGCTGGGACAGAGGAGTAACCCCTCGAAGCCGCATGGGTCGATCACGCATGTAAGACGCATTTTGGGTATAAGGTAACCGGGACCGCATAGTGTGCGACCACAGCACTTGATGTTGAAAGGTCGTTAGCGGGCGATCTTTGTCAAACGGAACCGTCGTCGCAGTCGTTAAGACTGAAAAGAGCGGACTCATGCCTTTTTTCGGAAAGGTCTGACCTGCGCGAGAGCGAGTATCCGCATTGGCAACGGCTGTGATGGCATTTGGACTGTCCGTCTGAGTGGGTGATCCTGCATTTTCTGCAATTAGCGTTTCTGCGCCGGCAAGCTCTAAAAGCGTTGGAAACGGGTTCTCCCATGTCATAACCCTGGCGCTGCCCCAAACCGCCAATACCAGCACGAGCATGGCAATCGGCCCGCCGCGCCTCGTGGTGCCACCAAAGGCGTTCATTGCGAACCTGATCCGGCTGGAACCATCCGAGCTGGGTGCGTGGTATGCGGTGTCTTGTCCCATACGATTGCGCTGCCCATCAGGGTTTTAGCATAGGCAAAGACAGCACGACGCCCTGCCATAATTGATACTATGTTGGTCAACGGAATGCGTAGAATCGCGCGAAAACCCTCACCAATCCCGAATTCACGAGCGGTGAAGGCAAACCGAAACGTCGCACGCCAAACGAATGCGACAAAATTGGCGATAAGGAGCCATTTCAAGGCAGGCGAAAGAACCACCGGTTCACCATACCCCATACTTATGGCTCCCCAGCCGAGCGCGGTAAGAACAATCAAGGCATAGCCCAGCAACAGCACAAAGGCTGTCATAGGTCCGCGACGATCCCGGGCACGCATCCATGTCTCGATCAGGCCATTGCCCCATCCAATCCGGTCCCACCCCTGCAACGCGATGCCGTGTACCCAGCGGGTTTTTTGTCGGACAATTTCATCTAGCCTTGCAGGAAAATATGCTCGGGTCGCGATCAAAAGCCCATCATTTCCGCGCGCCCTGACAAAGGAACATTTGCCGCCTGACTGAGCCACCGCAAGGCCGAGTTCATAGTCTTCCGTAAGGGAGTCTTCGCGGAAAGGCTTTGCACCTGCACGCCGAGCGGCAAGTCCATGCAATGCTGCCCGCGAAACGGCACAACCGACGCCCGCAGCTGGGAGGCCAGCACCAAGAGCATCGCGCACGACCATGGCTTTCCCATGCGCTTCGGCAAATTCCTCGCAATAGTGGCTGCCTAGCCAACGGCTCTGGGCTTGAGGCAACGCTTCGACAGGCAGTTGCGCAAAATCGGCACCTTCAAAGATGGCTTGATCAAGAAGCACCAATCCGGCCGGGTCGACGAGATCTTCGGCATCGTGAAACACTGTCATCGAAAATGGCACGCCGATGCGTCGTTCGTCGTCGCACATCGCCTCATAGAGCCTGTTGAGACAATCCGCCTTGGTGCTTGGTCCGGCTTGACTGTGAATGACGATCCTCAGGCGGGCGTCACCTTGCGCAGCAGCCATCGCGGCGCTGATCGTGGCTGCATCGTTCTTGTAACAACCGATATACAGACGGAGGTTTGATTGCGGCCAACCCGATAGCGCGTGACGAATCGTGTCCCCAATAACGCTGGCTTCATGCCAAGCCGGGATGAATATAGCGGCAGGACCATGCAATTCGCTTATTTGAGTTGCGCCGCGATCCACTGTTCTGGTGTTCGCTCTGCCCGTTAGTTTCAACCATACCCAAACAAGGTCGACGGCAAGGTCATCTGCCGCGCCAATCAGAAAGAAGACACCAGCAAACAACAACATTTCGTGCTGGACCAATGCCAACCATTGCCAAACGTCAAACCCAAGAAACGTCAAGGCGACCCCCACCCCAGATAGAAAAAGAGACTAACGCGCCCTGATTGCCCTTGCAACCAGTTCAAGTTTCTCAAATAGAGCGACCAACATGTCAGAAAAAAATTCCACAACCACCCCGCCACTTCGCAGAATTTTTGCTCCGGTACGCGCGCTTTTTGTTGGCGACGCGTCGGCAGGGATATTGCTGATTGTTGTCGCCGCTGCGGCGATGCTTGCAGCAAATTCCGCCTTCGCGAGCGAGTATCGCGACCTGTTCTACGGGGAGTTGTCCTGGACGCCGATCGCAAAACTGAAGGACCTTCACTACTGGATCAATGACGGTCTTATGGCGATTTTCTTCTTCGTCGTCGGTTTGGAAGTGAAACGCGAAATCGTTGCCGGGCAGCTGGCAAATCCTGCAGCAAGGCGTCTGCCAATGCTCGCGGCAGCCGCGGGTATGTTGGTGCCAGCAGGTGTTTACATGGTGGTGACGGGCGGCGGCGTTTACGCTGATGGCTGGGCTATTCCCGCAGCGACCGATATCGCTTTTGCGATGGGTGTTTTGGGGCTGCTAGGCAGCCGAGTACCGGCTTCCCTCAGACTGTTTCTTCTAACCGTCGCCATCGTCGATGATATTGGCGCGGTGGTTGTGATTGCCTTGTTCTACACGCAATCGCTTTATCCTGAATGGCTCTTGGCTGCGGTTGTCGTGTTCGGCCTCATGCTTGCGCTGAACCGGATGCGGGTTTCCGTCTTCTGGCCATACATATTGCTTGCGCTAGTGCTTTGGTATTGCGCTCTTAACTCCGGTGTACACGCCACGATTGCAGGCGTGGTCGCCGCGCTAACAATCCCGCTTCACCGCAAAGACGGCAACTCGATGCTCGAACGCCTAGAGCACAGCCTTGCGCCGTGGAGCGCCTATCTTGTCGTGCCAGTGTTCGGATTTGCCAATGCAGGCGTTTCGCTTGCCGGAATGGGGCCAGAAGCGCTTGTTGCAGCATTGCCTTTGGCTGTTGCCGCAGGTCTGGTTGTCGGCAAACAACTCGGGATTTTCACGGTGGTCTGGATCGCCGACAAAACAGGCTTTGCAAAACGCCCCGACGGAGCGAGCTGGCCGGAGATCTGGGGAATCTCGATCCTATGCGGGATCGGGTTCACCATGAGTATCTTTATTGGTGGTCTCGCATTCCCGGACAGGCCCGCTTTCGTTGAAGAAGCCAAAATTGGCATCCTGTTGGGATCGGCGATCTCGGCGGTATTGGGCTATGCTATCCTACGGCTGACGACGACCCACCCTGACGAAGAATGCGATGACCAAGGCGATATGCCGATCGATCCGTATCCAGACGATCCGCTCCGCTAATCAGTAGCACGCTATTGTGGCGGCGCTCCCGCTTGGACGTTGGAAGGCGCTCACCAAGTGCCAGTGTTTTCCATGCTGGCCCATGGCTCCTTGGGTTCCAGATTGCCTTCCTGAAGCAATTCAATCGACACACCATCAGGTGATTTGACGAATGCCATATGTCCATCGCGCGGTGGACGGTGAATGGTATGCCCCGCATCGGCAAGCCGCTGACAGGTATCGTAAATATCATCCACGCGATATGCGAGATGCCCGAAATTGCGCCCGCCATCATAGGCTTCAGGCGCGCTGCCATCTTCAGCCGGCCAGTTATAGGTGAGCTCCACCTCGGCCACACCTTCCTGACCAGGGGCTGCGAGAAAGATCAGCGTAAACCGCCCCGCTTCAACATCGAAGCGCCGTACCTCTTCGAGTCCTATCAACTTGAAGAAGTCGACCGTGGCATCTGGATCGGTGACTCGGATCATTGAGTGGAGATATTTGACCATTTCGGCTCCTGCGGGTTCATCTGGCAGCAATTCAAACTCGGTTCATCGACGCAGTAGCACAACTCATCGCAGGCTTAGCGAAGAGGAGGACACGATGAACGGAGCAGACAAGACTACTCAATCAGACATGGAGGCCAATGCGCCCTCGCGCAAGGGCGGCCTTGGCAGGACTACAACGCGCTGGTTTGGAACCGCCGCAATTGCATCAATCGGCATGGTGCTTGGCGGGTACCTTTTGGGTGATGGACTGTTACGCGCAAAAGAAGCCGAACGGTCGGTAACGGTTCGCGGCTTGGCTGAGCGTGACGTCACCGCTGATCTTGCAACCTGGACGATATCCTATTCGGCCAGCGCCACCGATCTTGGCGAAGCTCAAGGCAAAGTGCGAAGCGACACCAATGCAATTGAGAGCTTTTTCGAAGACCTTGGATTTCCCGAAAACGCACTTCAGCCCACTGGCGCCAATGTTTCAAGCTACACCAATCGCGGCGTCACCACCTATACCGTGCGTCAGCGGCTTTCATTGCGAACAAATGACATCGAGCGGGCGCAACAGGCAGTGGCCCAGCAATTTGATCTGGTGAGCCGCGGAGTCTTCCTCGAAGAAGGGTCTGGCATGAGCTACACCTTCACGGGCCTCAACGACATCAAGCCTGAAATGGTGGCAGAGGCGACGAAGAATGCCCGCGATTCGGCACAACAGTTCGCGCAAGATTCAGGAGCCGGTGTCGGCGCGATCAAGGATGCGACCCAAGGATACTTCTCCATCGAGGCGCGTGACGGTGATGGAGGCGGATGGGGTAAGTCTGACAGCCCTTACAAAAAGGTCCGGGTTGTCACGACAGTCAATTTCAGTCTGGACTAAACGAAAAGACGCGGGACCGTTTCCGATCCCGCGTCTCTTTAGAGGTCCCGCTATTCCGCTTATACGCGGATAGGGCGTTCGCTCCTGCGACTGAGCAACTGTTTAGAAGCTGGCGCTGAGCGTAACGACGAAAGCGTCGTCGGTGAACGTGCCGGTCGGATCAACCAGTACATCGCCTTCGACACCGACATAAGCGGCGCTAAGCGTTGCTGGACCGAATGACACGTCGGCGCTGATCGACCAGTCGATCGCTTCGCTGTCTGTGGTGAAGGTCAAGAAACCATCAGTGTAGCCGACATGGCCGTTCAAAGTGATCGGTGTGTCCGGGATACCCACACTGACGTCTGTATAGAGATACAGGTTGTCTGTACCACCGAGCGAATCCTGATCAGGCGCATAAGCAATGCCCCCGGTTAGCGAAGCTGGGCCAATACCGAAGCTAAGCGAGCCGTAGAATTCGTAATAGTCAAAATCACCGGCACCGGCATCGGGATAGAGGTAGAAGATACCACCGACATCGGCTGAGATTCCGTCGGTCAGATCGCCGCTCCAGCCGCCGTAAAGGTCGAGCTCAATTGATCCGTAGCCGACTGTTTGTTCATCAAGGTTCGATGCCCAAGTGCCAACATACAGACCAGATTCGTGCGAAACATCAAAGCCACCTTGCACCGCAAAGTTGCCGTCTGTCAGCGCGACACCGCGAAAACGATACTCGGTCGCCATCGCGATATTGGCAGAGAATGTTAGCGGGCTTTCTTCATCTTCTTCGCCCTGGATGTTGCTGACTTCGAGCTCATCAATCGGCGCATTTGCGCGATCGAAAGCCGGGGTCAGCACCAAGCCAGCTTCGGTTCCGTCGATCTCTACAGAAGCTGCGAGGAGCTCCGCATTGATTTCAACATCACCGGATTCAATTGAAGTGTTTGCCTCTTCCGAAACTGTGTCAGAGGCGAATGCGGGTGCCGCAGAGAGGAGGAAACCCGCAGAGAGAGTAGCGGCCGAGAGACCGCGGATGGACGTGAGCATTACAACTTCCTTAGTTTTGTTGTTGCCTCGTCCCACCTGCACATTCGCCGGTCATCATTTTAGGCGACGATCTCATCCGAATGCGAAACAATCGTGCACAGAATTGATGCAGTGCACAAGAGAAATTGCGCCACCTCACTATGAGCGGAACAAATGTGTGATTTCTGCATCACTCGGCTTGGCATGCTCACAGAGTTTGCGGTTCGGTGACACGATGGCTATGTCGAACGTCCGTATCGCATTGCTAAAGGTCGCACACTGCCGAACGGTCGCGCGATGCGATCGGGACGTTGCAAATTCAAGAACCAAGTCATGCTGAAAAAGCTTAGCAAAATCTTCACGGCCCGGTCCCGCCCACAGCTTCCCAGCGTACCGGAAGGCACACGCTATTACGTGATTGGCGACATTCACGGCCGGCTCGACCTTTATGCAGCGCTCATCAAAGCGATTGAAGAAGACGACAACGCAAGAGAGCAAGCAGACACGCACATAATCCTGCTGGGAGATCTGGTGGATCGCGGACCGGACAGCGCCGGTGTGATCAAACTGACCCGCAAATGGCAGAAAAAGCGCAATGTGCGCGTGCTCGCCGGCAATCACGAGGAAATGTTTCTGCAGTCGTTCGAGAAGCCGGATATTCTCAGGCATTTCCTGAAGCATGGCGGCCGAGAAACAATTCTGAGTTATGGCATTTCCAAGAAGCAATTCAACGCGATGACATTAGAAGAAATGCACGCAATGCTCCCGAAAATCATCCCGCAGTCAGACCGCGACTATATCGAGGCCTTCGAGGAAATGATCATCGCTGGCGACTATGCGTTCGTGCATGCTGGTGTCGATCCGACACAACCATTGAACGCGCAAAAGCGCAGTGACCTGTTCTGGATCCGCGACCGTTTCCTCAACCACGAAGGCCCGCTCGAAAAGGTCGTGGTGCATGGCCATACAATTTTTGACAGTGTGATGGATTGTGGCAACCGTATCGGGGTCGATACTGGCGCATTCCGTTCTGGCGTACTGACTGCCCTCGTTCTCGAAGGAGAGGACCGGCGGATCATCCAGACCGATGACGGTGGCGACACAATCGAAATTCGCTCCGCTGATAGCACGCGCTAACCTGTTTGATAGTGGACAGCCGCTGAGCGGTTCGCAATGTAACCCGAATGCCGTGGCTGGCGAACCACGGGCTGTAAATACTTTTGGGAGGGAAGCACGATGACTGCCATACTTGATGGGCTAACCAGCCTGTTCATCTTTGTTGTAGGATTGGTGGTTCTTTCCCTGATCGTGCTGTTCTTTATCGATCGCTACCAGACCAATGACACGGTGCGCCGGAACTATCCGGTGATTGGGCGGATGCGGCATATTCTGTCCGAGCTTGGCGAGTTTTTTCGCCAGTACTTCTTTGCGATGGACCGCGAAGAAATGCCGTTTAACCGCGCACAGCGGGATTGGGTCGACGACGCATCAAAGGCCAAATCAACCAATGTCGCTTTTGGCTCTACCCGTAATCTTGATCCGGTTGGCACGCCGATTTTTGTCAATTGCCCTTGGCCCACATTGGAGCGGGATGCCGTCAAAGCGCCGCCAATGCGCATTGGTGAGGGCGCAGCCCGTACCCCGTACGATGCACCTTCGATATTCAACATATCGGGGATGAGCTACGGTTCGCTATCCACGCCGGCGGTACGCGCGCTTTCCAGTGGCGCGGCGAAAGCAGGGTGCTGGATGAACACCGGTGAGGGCGGGCTTTCTCCGTATCACCTTGAAGGTGGCTGCGACATTGTATTTCAGATCGGTACAGCAAAATACGGCGTTCGCGATGACGACGGAAACTTGTCCGACGAAAAGCTTCGCGAAGTGGCCGCTCACGAGAAGGTCCGCATGTTCGAATTGAAGCTCTCGCAGGGCGCAAAGCCAGGCAAAGGCGGCATATTACCTGCCGCCAAGGTCAATGCAGAAATCGCCAAAATCCGCGGTATTCCAGAGGGCGAAGCATCGATCTCTCCGAACCGGCACACGGATATCGGCAGCATCGAAGAGCTGCTCGATATGATCGCCCGCATCCGCGAAGTGACCGGGAAGCCGGTGGGCTTCAAGACGGTCATCGGTGCCTATGGCTGGCTGCAAAATCTATTCGAAGAAATCAACAAACGCGGCCCACAAAGCGCGCCAGATTTTATCACTGTAGATAGCGGCGACGGTGGAACAGGCGCTGCCCCCATGCCTTTGATCGACAATGTCGGCCTCACTCTGCGTGAAGCCCTTCCGATGCTAGTCGATTTGCGCGACGAAGCTGGTCTGAAAGATCGAATCCGGATCGTCGCAAGCGGTAAGCTAGTAACTCCCAGCGAGGTCGCATGGGCGATTTGTGCGGGTGCAGACTTCACCATTTCGGCGCGAGGTTTCATGTTTGCACTTGGCTGTATTCAGGCGATGAAATGCAACAAGAACACCTGCCCAACAGGCATCACCACGCACGACCCGAGCCTTCAGCGCGGCCTCGATCCAGCCAACAAGTCTGTGCGGGTCGCGAATTTTGTGAAGCAAATGCGTAAAGAAGTCGGCGTGATCGCCCATTCGGTCGGCGTTACCAACCCCCGCGGGATGAAGCGATACCACGTGCGCCTCGTTTGTGCTGATGGTCGCTCACGTCCGTTGGATGAGCTATATCCTTCGGCCACCAAGCAGGTGGCTTAGAAGCCAAGCCAATGCTTGCGATTTCTGGTCTTAGACAACCCTAGGAACGCAGCAAGCACGACCAGTATACCTGAACCAATACAGGCCCATGCAATTGCTTCGTTCTCTTGCCCCCCGCGAAAATGGATCGCGGTGAGCGCCCAGCAGAACACCGCAGCATACCACGGGTTACCGCGGCTTCTCACAACGGCAAGCGCAGCAATCACACCGCTGATTGCAACCATGCCTGCGGTAACAAGCGGGAATGTCCCCCCATCTGCGAACCCGTAAAATTTGAGCGTCGCCGACACATTCACGATGCTTGCTGCGGTCAGCCAAGCCGCTAGCGCGCTAAAGACGGGAGCCACCAGCCAGCGCTCCTTCGAGGCGAATTCGTCATGCTGCACCAATGTGCGGAGAACGGCGAGCAAGCCGATCAGAGATACAAATATGATGATCGCTGAAATTGCGGTGAGATTGTTGTAGCCTGTATACGCCGCCCAAATGCCCTGCGCGCCAAGAGCAATCGCTGCGGGCCAGCCAATCCGATCAAGCAACGCATTGCTGCGCTCGGCGGGGAGCGCCTGCCAGATTGCGAATACCGCTGAGCCAAGAAACAGCAATCCCCAGATCGAGAAAGCCCAGCCCGATGGCGTGATCATTGTTCGCACCGAATCCGAGCGATCGCCGATTTGTTCGCCAAATCCCAAGGCTGGCAGGAAAGACGACCCGATCTGGCAGACCACGGCAAGAATGATAACGGCGCGCTGAACAGCGCTGCGATTGGCTGACAATGTTGCTTGCATGGAACTTTAACGGCTGGCGCTGCTCGGCGTTCCAGCAATTGCGGGAAACCTTGGCGAAACGAAATATGTCAGGGGGCTTCATAAGCCGGGTTCTGTATCCGCGCGCGGTATCCCCGAGGGGACCGGCCACGCGGTGGCAGCCATTCATCTAGGCCATCCGTTGCCGAACAGCTCAAGCAGCCAACCCGGACCTCTCGGAGCGAAACACTCCTGCCTAAAAGGCGCGAGACCCCTATTTGGCCTTGCTCCAGGTGGGGTTTACCATGCGGACGCTGTTACCAGAGCCCCGGTGCGCTTTTACCGCACCCTTTCACCCTTGCCTGTGACCGTTAGGTCCATCGGCGGTACACTCTCTGTGGCACTTTCCCTAAATGCCTGCCCAAAAGCAGACACTCGGCGGGCGTTACCCGCCACCTTTGCTTCGTGGAGCCCGGACTTTCCTCGCGGTCTTGCGACCCCGCGACTGCCTCGGCCCCCTGACGGATCTGCGCATACAGAAAGGGCCGGCTTTAGGAAAGCCGGCCCTTCACTCTTGCAATATTTGGCGAAGCTTATTCTTGCCCGCCAATGTTATCGATTGGCTCATCTGGCGAAATCAGTTTCCAAATCACCGCGCCAATGGCTGCGCCAATTAGCGGAGCGACCCAGAACAACCAAAGCTGCGGCACGGCTGCCGTATCGGCGTAAAATGCCACGCTGGTTGAACGCGCCGGATTGACCGACGTGTTCGTCACCGGAATGGAAATCAGGTGGATCAGCGTCAGCGCAAGACCGATTGAAATCGGCGCAAAGCCCGCTGGTGCCTTTGACGATGTCGATCCGAGGATCACGATCAGGAAGCCTGCGGTCAGGACAATCTCAATGATCAAAGCGGCCGTCATGGAAAATCCGCCCGGCGACAATTCGCCGTAGCCGTTGGAGGCAAAGCCGCCTGCTTCAAAGTCGGCCACTCCGCTCGCGACAAGAAACAGAACGCCAGCCGCTGTGAATGACCCAAGCAATTGTGCAACCCAATATGGCACCAATTCGCCCCAGCTAAAGCGTCCACCCAATGCGAGGCCGAGCGAAACTGCCGGGTTAAAGTGCCCTCCGGAGATGCCGCCGACCGCGTAAGCCATGGTCAGAACCGTCAAACCAAATGCCAGCGAAACGCCAACAAAACCGATGCCGAGTTCAGGAAAGGCTGCTGCGAGCACTGCGGAACCGCAGCCTCCAAACACCAGCCAAAATGTGCCGATAAATTCGGCTCCCAGTTTTCTCATCATTTCAGATCCCTCCCATTGTTGATGGTCTTTGTGGCAGCAGAGCATATTTCCCCCATGCCTGCTGAAAACCTTTGTAAACTGCTTTCTCTCTACCGCGCGTCTCCCCGGTCTCGCTCCAACAGCAAATGCCACAGGATAGCGCCCAGTTGCGCGTCATAGCGACCTTCGATCTTGTCAGGTCGCCAGCGCCGCTCGAAAGCCTCGATGGTTTTGCGGCCTTCGGTAATGTCGTATCCATACCGTTCCAGACCGAGGATAAATGCGCCTTCATTATGGAATGGATCGACCTGCTCGATCTTCTCGGGTTTTGGCAAACACAGCCCATATTCCGCCAGCCTGTCCCACGGAAACAGCTCGCCCGGATCAATTTTGCGCAACGGCGCAACATCCGAATGGCCGACGACGTTGGCACGAGGAATGTCGTATTGCTTCACGATCCGCGCGGCTAGCGGCAGCAGCGCTTCGAATTGAACGTCCGCAAATTCGCGATATCCACCCGCATGGCCGGGATGATCAAGTTCAATCCCGATGCTGGCAGAATTAACGTCCTTTGTGCCGCGCCAGAATGACGTACCCGCATGCCATGCACGTTTTTCTTCGGGCACCAGCTGGGTAACCACCCCCTCTTCGCTGATCAAATAATGCGCAGAAACACCGGCTTCCGGATCGGTCAGGCGGTCCAATGCTGTCTCGACCGGTTTCATTTCGGTGTAATGCAACACCAGCATCGTGATGGGAGATGTGCGCTCGTTGTAATTCGGTGAGGGCCTCACCGCATGAACCAGCTCATTGATCTCCATTTCGCTCATCCAATCATGCCTTCAGGCTCTGGGAGAACAGCTCCAAGCACAAGCGCTTCGTCAGTGACCGCATATTGCAGCCCTCCTCCTGTCTCCTCGGCCAGCAACGCGATCATATGCGCCGCTGCTGTCCGGCTGGAGATGTCGGCTTCCGAAAGTTCGCCTTGCAGCGCCTTCCCGATTGTCTCGTCGAATGCGATTTTGGGTCCGGTGGCGCGGGCCACAATCTCAACATTGCCGTCCCGCTTCTCCGCTCCGATGTCCAGCGTTCCGCCGCGTACCAGAGCATCAAGTGCGATCTGGGACAGGTTGAGCATCACTTTTACGGCAGGCTTTGGCAGACTGCTTTCGGCAATAGCCCAGTTCAGTTCCACCCGCTTGGCATCAGAAGCGAGCGCGTTCACAACATCCTGCGCTTCTTCGACTGGCACGTTTTCGCCAAACCCTCCGGCGGCACCGAAAGCAAGACGGAAGAATTTGAGTTTGTCTGTGCTGATCTTGGCGCTTTGTTCAAGCAGCTCGACGCAGCGGGCCCGCATTTCCGGGTCTTGCTCGTCAGCGAGAAGTTCCAGCCCGTTGGCCAACGCCCCAACGGGCGAAAGCATATCGTGGCACAGCCGCGAGCATAGCATGGAAGCAAGATCGGTTTGCGAGGTCATTCAGAAATCTCTTGATCAAATGTGTAGGGGAAAGGTGACACAGAACGCAGTCGCCGAATTCTTGCCGATGATTGATAAGCCATTGTTATTGCTCTGATCCCATCAATTCATTCGGTGCCAAGTGTGACTTTAGCGCTGCGAGGGGTGAATAGAGCAAAAAATCGGCCCGCATGCACCCACTGATTTAGCGGACCCTAGCCGCTTCCAACATCGTAGGAAAGCGCATGAAACCCATCCTTGTCGTCCGCCCAGAACATCACATCGTCATCTGCAACGATTGCCCATATTTTTCCGTCATGCGCGGCCATGGCCTTGTCAGTTTCGGAAGGGGACGGGCTGCCCGTCGGATGCGAGTGGAAATATCCCATAACGCGCAAACCGCCTTCGCGCTCTGATCTGTAGGCGTCGATCAAAGCCTGCGGATCAATCTCGAAATGCGTTTCGGGGCTTGGGTGCACATTGCGCGTCTTGAGAGCCGCAGTGATGCAGTCCCCCTCGCCCAGCAATAATCCGCAGGCCTCGCGCGGATGGGCGGTTTGGGCCGCCGATTGCATCGCTTCAAAGGCATCTGCGACGATAGAAACCCGCTCACCCTGAGCCTGTCGAAGGGTGAATTGCGACTGTGAGCGCGCCAATCGGCTTAACTCATCCCAACGTCGGTCAATCAGTGCTTCTTTCTTCGCCCGGCTCCACCCTTTGATTTGTCTTTCAGCGCGCAACGCTTCATATCGCTCACCAAATTCCTGTGACCAAACGAGGCGCACAGGCCGCCGAGATTTGGTATAACCACCGAGATTGCCGGCGTGATGCTGGGAAATTCTCTGTTCGAGATCATCCGTATGACCGGTGTAATATGACCCATCCGAGCAATGCAGCATATAGGTGTAAAACGGCATGGCCGAACCGTAGCGCAGTTTCGTCCTTCGACAAGCTCAGGACGAACGGACATGGCTGAGATTGCAACCATCACTGGCACAATCACCGTCCCTACCCGCCTCGACAAGGCGCTGGCGGATGCCACCAATCTGTCGCGCGCGCGGGTCCAGGCTCTGATTGCGGAGGGACATGTCGAAGTGGGAGGCACAACCGCCTCATCTCCGTCAGCCAAGGTTAGCGAAGGTGATGAGTTTCTGATCTCGATCCCTGCTGCCATCGAAGCCGAAGCGAAGCCGCAGGACATTCCGTTGAATGTCGTATTCGAAGACGAGCATCTGATCGTGGTCGACAAGCCCGCTGGCATGGTGGTCCATCCAGCGGCGGGCAATCCAGACGGGACTCTCGTCAATGCGCTATTGCATCACTGTGCAGGCCAGTTGTCCGGCATTGGCGGCGTTGCCCGGCCCGGTATTGTGCACCGGATTGACAAGGACACTTCCGGGCTGCTGGTCGTGGCCAAGTCCGATGCTGCGCATGAAGGTCTCGCCGCGCAATTCGCGGACCATTCCATCCATCGCCGGTATCTGGCCGTGGTTGGCGGCCATCCGTCCCCGTCCGAAGGCACGATTGATGAGCGAATCGGTCGAAGCGACGCGAACCGAAAGAAAATGGCTGTGCTCGACAAGAATTCCTCGCGCGGGAAGCATGCGGTTACCCATTATAAGGTTTTAGACCGGATGAATGGGTGCGCTCTGATCGAGTGCCGACTCGAAACCGGTCGCACACATCAGGTGCGCGTTCACTGCGCATCAATTGGTCATGCTTTAATAGGAGATCAGACTTACGGAAAAACACCCAAGGGCTTGAAAACTATGATTTCACAGCTCGGATTTGCCCGTCAGGCACTGCACGCAGCCGAATTGGGCTTTTTGCATCCAATCTCGAACGAATCCGTATCTTATTCGAGTGATGTTCCCATCGATATGAGGGAACTAATCGACCAACTTGGGCGTTGAATTAGATGAATGACATGTAATCCGGTTCAAACCGGCGAAAACACGTCTATATGTAACCATGTGGCCCGAAAAGACGGATGCCCATTAGGGGTCCATCAACAGAGGTCGACGCAAGAAAGGTTAGGGAAAAGTGAGTAAAGCAAGAACGACGGTCCCGTCCCTGAGTGGTGAGCAAGGCCTCAACCGCTATCTGTCGGAGATCAAGAAGTACCCGGTGCTTACGGCTGAGAATGAGTACATGCTCGCCAAGCGTTATTCCGAACATGAAGACCCCGATGCCGCAGCGCAGCTGGTGTCGAGCCACCTGCGGCTCGTGGCCAAGATTGCGATGGGCTATCGCGGTTACGGCCTGCCTGTGTCCGATCTCATTTCCGAAGGGAACGTGGGATTGATGCAGGGCGTCAAGAAATTCGAACCCGATCGCGGTTTCCGCCTCGCGACTTACGCGATGTGGTGGATCAAAGCCTCGATTCAGGAATATATCCTTCGCAGCTGGTCGCTCGTCAAAATGGGCACGACCGCGGCGCAGAAAAAGCTGTTCTTCAACCTTCGCCGGATGAAGAAACAACTCGAAGCTTACGAAGATTCCGATCTGCACCCTGAAGACGTGACGAAAATCGCCACTGATCTGGGCGTGCCAGAGCAGGAAGTCGTCAACATGAACCGCCGGATGATGATGGGCGGCGATGGCTCGCTCAACACGCCGATGCGCAATGGCGAAGACGGCTCTGGTGAATGGCAGGATTGGCTGACCGATGACGGTCCGCTGCAGGATGAGCTTGTCGCAGATGCGCAGGAATCCGAAGTGCGTCACGATATGCTGGTCGAAGCGATGGATTCGCTCAATGACCGCGAAAAGCACATCCTGACAGAGCGCCGCCTGACGGAAAAGCCGCAGACACTCGAAGAATTGTCACAGGTTTACGAAGTCAGCCGCGAACGTATCCGCCAGATCGAAGTGCGCGCCTTTGAAAAGCTGCAAAAGGCAATGCAGCGGATCGCGGGAGACCGCTTGCTGCCGGGAATGGCGTAAGCACCTGCGCGATTTGAAATAATAGAAACCGCCGCAAACCTCCCCGGTTTGCGGCGGTTTTTCTATGGGCTACTCTACCGGCGCCAGATCCATCACCGCTGCGACCATCGCGCGGGTGCCGAGCGTTACGCTTTCACGCGGGGCGATTTTGAACAGCGGAGAATGGTGTGAAGGCACCCGGGGGCCGCCATTGTCCGCTGCTTCGAATGCTTCGGCGGGCGTTCCGCCCACAGCGAAATAGTATCCAGGGACGCCGTATTCTTCCGCGACGAAATAGGCGAAGTCCTCCGCGCCCATGCCACCCTGTTCAAATGGCAGGAAGGTTTCCTCGCCGAGATCACGTTTGATGACATTATTCAGTCTGCGGGCGAGCACCGGATCATTGTTCGTCACCGGCGTGCCTTCGCTCACTTTGACTGTCACCGGCAGATCATCGGGGAGGCCGTGTGTTTTGCCCATATTGATCGCAATCCGCTCAATCGCGGCAAGCAGTTGCGCGCGGGTCTCTTCGTCATTGGCGCGAACGGTCAATTGAAGGTCAGCACGGTCAGAAATGATGTTGTGCTTTGTGCCTGAATGGATCGAACCGACTGTAATAACCGCTGGCGAGAGTGGTCCGACTTCGCGGCTAACAATACTTTGCAGCGCGGTGACGATTTGCGAGGCAATGTAGACTGGATCGCGGCCAGTATGCGGGCTGGCTCCATGAGCACCGATGCCGGGCACCATGATGTCGACCGAGTCCGCGCTGGAATACTGGATGCCCTCAGATGCGGTAATTTTGCCAGTCTCTAGCTGCGAGCCGACATGAAATGCCAGCGCATAGTCTGGCTTACCGAACCGGTCATAGAGCCCGTCTTCGAGCATAGCCTTTGCCCCGCCAACACGCTCTTCAGCGGGCTGAACAACGAACATGATCGTGCCGCTCCACTGGTCCTTCATGGCTGCCAAACGCCGCGCGGTGCCGACCATGGACGTGATATGCACATCATGGCCGCAGGCATGCATGACAGGGTATTCCTTGCCATCTTGGCCAACCTGAGTGGCAGTGGAAGCGTAATCGAGGCCCGATTTCTCTGGCACAGGCAGACCGTCCATATCCGCGCGCAGCAGGATCAGAGGGCCATCGCCATTGCGCATCATGCCAACCACACCCGTGCCGCCGACGCCTTCAGTCACTTCCATCCCGACAGCGCGCAATTCCTGCGCCATGCGGGCTGCGGTTTTGGTTTCCAAGAAGGACAGCTCAGGGTTCTTGTGAAAATGCACAAACAGCGGCGCGAGATAGCTGTCGTAATCTGCCTCAATTGCATCCGACGCGCTGTGATCATCAGCGAAAGCCGGAGCCGATAGTGTCGCGCCAGCCAGAGCTATGGCAGCGGCGGCGTTACGGAAAGTGCGCATTGGTAAGTCCCCTCAAAAGTGCTTTGGCCGCACCCAAGCACGGCATCCAGCCGTCCGCAAGGGAATGCCGATCTGTTCTATGCCGGCAAAGCCTCGATCAATCTGTCGAAGGCACCGACGTCAAAGCGATAACGACTGCGCTTTGCACCGCGCTGCTCAGTTTCCTTCAAAAGATCAGCCATATTGGGAAAGCCAAATCGCACGTGCCCCGGCAATGATCGAGACATCGCTGCGAACCAGTCGATCAGATGCGGTTGCAATGCGAGATGCTGATCAAAATTGCTTCGGCGGCGGGTAACATCGCCCTCTTTTTGTGATCGCACCGCAGCCTCGTCTATGCGCTTTACGAGATAGAGATCAGCAAATCCGAGCCTTTCTTCTGAGATGGCTCTCCGCACTTCCTGCGCCGCAAGCTCAAACCGGTCCGGCCAATCAAAGCCCGCACGCTCCATGCACCACGCATAGTGAATCTTGAGAGGGTCCGTATCGCATATGACAAAACCGTGTTCGCGCTCAATCTGAATGGCCATCTGAAACCGCGCGGCGTTGTTATCCGCCCAAAATTTCGCATGCTCCCGAGCGGGGGCATCGTCTGGTGGGCGCTGCGCTTTCACAGGTATTTCAGGGAGCCACCGGCCTTCGCCAAACTGACTGGCGAAAGTGGTCTTGCCTGCGGCGCTGATCCCTTCTGCAACGATAATCATTTCGGCTGTGTGAGAGGCCGAGTGTGTGCAGTCAATCGTGCAGGCAATTGCGCTGCCAATCTGGGATGCTATCGACCAGTCATGGTCATCAAACTTGCTCGCATCCTTGCCAAAATCATATTGTGGTTCGTCGGCCTAAGCCTGCTGCTTGTGATTGCATTCAAATGGATCCCGGTGCCCGTCACCGCGACGATGTTGATGGATGAGAACGGCATCACGAAAGATTGGGAAAGCCTCGACAATATCGATCCCAACCTGGTCGCTGCCGTGATTGCGGCAGAGGATTCGAAGTTTTGCGAGCATTCAGGTTTTGACACCCAAGCAATCGAAAAAGCGATCAAGAACAACGCGCAGGGCGGGAAAATTCGCGGCGCCTCCACGATCAGCCAACAAACCGCCAAAAACGTCTTTCTATGGCAGGGTGGCGGCTATTTCCGCAAAGGATTGGAGGCATGGTTCACGTTCTGGATCGAAAACATCTGGGGCAAAGAGCGGATTATGGAAGTCTACCTCAATGTCGCGGAAACCGGCATCGGCACATACGGCGCAGAGGCAGGTGCACAGCGATATTTCAATAAGTCCGCCGCGCGTCTTTCCGCCGATGAAGCGAGCCGTATGGCGGTCGCGTTGCCCAGCCCCAAGACGCGCTCTGTCACCAATCCCGGCGGCTGGCTATCGCGGTATGGCAACACAATCGAAGCACGGATGAGGGTCGTGAAGGGTGACGGCCTCGATTCCTGCGTCTACGATTGAAGCCGATGGGGCACGCACACTCTCACAGCCAGGATCACGGGCATGATCATTCGCCGGGCCGGGGCGACGGCGATACCGATTGCCATGGCCTGCACGATCACCATGGGCACCATCACGCGCCGGCTGATTTCGGCAATGCGTTTCTGATCGGAATCGCACTGAACACCGTATTCGTTGTGATCGAAGCTGTGTTCGGTTTTCTCTACAACTCGATGGCTTTGGTCGCGGACGCTGGACACAATCTATCCGATGTCTTGGCTCTGCTGCTCGCATGGGCGGCCAGCGTCGCCGCTAAAAGACCGCCCTCCGAACGCTACACTTACGGTTTCAAGAGCTCGACAATTCTGGCGGCAATTGGAAATGCTCTTTTGCTAGCCGTCGCGATTGGAGCGATCCTGTTTGAGACGCTCCACCGCTTGATGGAACCGCAAGAGCCGCAAGGCATGGTTATGGTGATCGTCGCGGGCATCGGCATCGGGATCAATGCCTTTACGGCCTTCCTCTTCATGCGGGGTCAGGAAGACCTCAATATCAAAGGCGCCTACCTCCATATGGCGGCTGATGCGTTGGTTTCGGCCGGTGTTGTTATCGCTGGTCTTGCCATTCTTTTGACGGGTTTCTGGTGGATTGATCCCCTTGTCAGCTTCGGCATTGTTGCAATGATTGCATGGGGGACTTGGGGGCTGGCTAAGGACAGCCTCAAACTTGGATTACTTGCAGTTCCTGCAAGGATTGACGTGGGCGAAGTGCGCGGCCATCTGGCAGGTCTTGAAGGGGTGGAAGCCGTGCACGATTTGCATATCTGGCCAATGTCGACGACCGAAACGGCCTTGACCGCGCATCTGGTGATGCCCGGTGCGCCCTGCAGTGACGAATTCCTTCACAAGATCGCCCATTCGCTTGAGGATAAGTTCGGTATCGGACATGCGACAATTCAGGTTGAGCGCGGCACCGATTGCGAGACGGATTGCTGATGGTAAGCGGCCCAACACCGGCAACCACGGAAGCGCGCGAAGCGCTTCGCGATGCGATGGTTCGACTTGCGGATGGGGACAGCGCGGCGCTCGAACAGATTTACTCCGCCACTCGCGTGAAACTTTACGGGATTTGCTTCCGTATATTGGGGGACACAAAAGAGGCAGAAGACGCGTTGCAAGACGTATACGTAAATCTATGGCAGCGGGCTGACCGCTACGATCCGGAGCGCGCAAGCCCCATTTCGTGGCTGGCGACGTTTGCGCGCAACCGCGCGATTGACCGGCTGCGCACTGGCAAAGTTCGCGGCGGCGCGGTGCCAGTTGAAGAGGCCGCTCCTCTGCCAGACGCCGCGCCGCTTGCCGATCAGTTGATGATTGACGGTGAACGTGCAGCGCGCGTTCACACCTGTCTTGAGACATTGGAAGACCCCGCGCGCAGCAATATCCGCTCGGCATTCTTCGACGGATTGACCTATGCCGAATTGGCAGAGGCCGCTGATGTGCCGCTCGGCACGATGAAAAGCTGGATACGCCGCGGCATGATGAAGCTGCGCACCTGCCTGGAGGCGGGCGAATGACTGATAAGAGTGAAATCAAACGCGACGATGCGATGATCGCACTGGAGTACGGCCTTGGCCTGCTCGACGGTGAAGAATTGATGACGGCGCGCGGCCGTGTGGCGACTGATCCTGCTTTCGCAGCCGAGGTTGCTCTGTGGGAAGAGCGTTGTGCGCCGCTGCTTGATGAGATTCCTCCGATGGAGCCGAGCAGCGATCTGTGGCCGCAAATCGCAGCGAGTATTGAAGCCAAGACGGAGGCACAAGCAAGCGAAGGCACCGAAGCGGCATCCAATGTTATCGACCTGCAATCGCGCTTGCACCGCTGGCAGTGGACCGCTGGCCTGACATCTGCAGCCGCAGCGATCGCCCTCGCCTTTGCCGCATTCGGCCCGGGCGCAACCGAAGCGCCTAATGACATTCCGTCGACCCAACTCGCATCTGCCGATCCGCTGGTCGCTCAGGTCCCGATTGGCGACACTGGGCTCCGTCTGGATGTGACCTACATTCCCGAAAGCGAAAAAATGCTGGTCGGGGCTATCGGTCTAACCGCCGACGGCGTGCATGATCATGAACTGTGGCTAGTTCCCGCCGATGGCAGTGATCTGCAATCGCTTGGCGTGGTCGTTCCGGGCGAAGTGCTTTCAATGGAACTGCCAGAGACGATTGCGCGCAACGTTGATGACGGTGTGCAACTGGTGCTTACCCGCGAACCTATCGGCGGAAAGCCGGAAGGTGTCGATGCGGGCCCGGTTGTTGCCGAGGGCGCATTTTCTCAGGTTTGACCGGATTCTCTCAGCGACCATTTTCCGCTGAGAAATCAATCAATTCAGCAATTTTTTCAAATATTTGTGATTTTTTCGCATCCGCAGTTACAGGCGATGCGTAGCTCCACATGCAAGATCCGGGAGGGGCTTGCAGACAAAGGAGAAACCAATGCCTGTGACCCCGAAGACACTTAAAGCTGCAGCATTTGCTGCGATTGCTGCAACCACTGGAATCGCCGCAGTAGCGACCACACCAGTAGCTGCGCATCATCACAACAAGAAAGCCGCGCCAAACATCGTTGAAACCGCTCAAAGCACTGGCGTGCATAACACGCTCGTCGCAGCTGTGACTGCTGCCGGGCTTGGCGAGACGCTGTCGAGCCCCGGCCCGTTCACCGTCTTCGCACCGACCGACACCGCATTCGCAAAGCTGCCCGACGGCACTGTTGCAACGCTGATCAAGCCAGAGAACAAAGGCACGCTGACGAACATTCTCACCTACCACGCCGTCGCGGGCAAAGTGACCGCCGGTGATCTGGTCGCGCTGATCAAAAAGCACGGCGGCAGCGCCACAATCGACACAATTTCCGGCGGCAAGCTGACCGCGCGCCTTTCCGGTGACACCGTTGTAATCACCGACGGCGCAGGCCGCGCAACAGCTGTCACCACAACAGACGTCATGACATCAAACGGCGTGATCCACGTGACCGACGGAGTATTCCTCCCGGCATAACGCCTTACCCCCCACCGCGTCGCTCCATCGTTCCCCCCTCCCATCGGGGCGACGCATTTCACGACCCCGTCTGGCCATTCCTCCGGCCAGGCGGGGTTTTGTGTTTAGGTATCGGGAAGCCAGCGCCGCATTTTCGTTTCAAGGATGTGAATCAGAGCAGGGTCCATAAACCTGTATTCGTCAGGAATACCCAGGACGGCGATGCGTGTGTCTTTCAAGGCAACACGGTGCTTGCTCTGTATTTTGGCGCGATGGGCGCGCTCCATCACAAAGATGTGATCCGCCCATTCTATCAGTTCATCTGTCAAAGGCTCTTCGGCATCGCGGCTGATACCAGCCGAAAACGCCTCGATGCCTTCGATTTGTGAGAATACCTGCTCCGCAGTCGGACTGCGGAGCTTATTTTTGGTGCATACGAACAGAAAGCGGCGCGGGCCGCGCGGCGGCTCTATCAGGCCGCTTCTTCTTTCTCGCCCTTATCGTCATCGTTGGAAACGACACGGATAGGGTCTTTCTTGCCTGATACGACGTCTTCATCGATCACGATTTCAGAAACATCGTCCATATCCGGCAGATCGAACATCGTATCGAGCAGGATGCCTTCGACGATTGAACGAAGCCCGCGAGCGCCAGTTTTGCGCAGAATTGCGCGTTCGGCGATGGCGACCAGTGCTTCGTCGGTGAAGGTCAGTTCGACATCTTCGAGTTCGAACAGCTTGCCATACTGCTTCACGAGAGCATTTTTCGGCTCTTGCAGGATTGTAACCAGCGCATCGACATCAAGGTCATGCAAAGTCGCAATCACTGGCAGACGGCCAACGAATTCCGGAATCAGGCCGAATTTCAGCAGATCTTCCGGCTCGCTCTTTTCGAGGAGTTCGCCAACCTTGCGCTTGTCCGGGTCGGCAACATGCGCACCGAAACCGATTGAGCGTTTCTGAAGACGGTCAGCAATAATCTTGTCGAGACCCGCAAACGCGCCGCCACAGATAAACAGGATGTTCGTCGTGTCGACCTGCAGGAATTCCTGCTGCGGATGCTTGCGCCCGCCCTGCGGCGGAACAGAGGCGGTCGTGCCTTCCATCAGTTTCAGCAGAGCCTGCTGAACACCCTCACCCGATACGTCGCGCGTGATCGATGGGTTTTCCGCCTTGCGGGTGATCTTGTCGATCTCGTCGATGTAGACGATGCCGTGCTGCGCCTTTTCGACATTGTAGTCGGAGGATTGCAGCAGTTTCAGAATAATATTCTCGACGTCTTCACCGACATAACCGGCTTCGGTCAGGGTCGTGGCATCAGCCATCGTGAACGGCACGTCGAACGTGCGCGCCAAAGTCTGAGCCAGCAATGTTTTACCCGTACCAGTCGGGCCTACGAGCAGGATATTGGATTTCGCAAGCTCCACATCGCCGCCAGATTTGCCGGAATGCTTCAGTCGCTTGTAGTGGTTGTGAACCGCGACGGAGAGGTTCCGTTTCGCGCTGTTCTGGCCGATCACGTAATCGTTGAGCGTTTCGAAAATCTCGCGCGGCGAAGGCACTTCGCCTTCTTTTTTGCCCGCGATGCCCGCCTTCGTTTCTTCGCGGATAATGTCATTGCACAGCTCAACGCATTCATCGCAGATGAAAACGGTAGGGCCGGCAATAAGCTTGCGCACTTCGTGCTGCGACTTCCCACAGAAGCTGCAATAGAGTGTGCTTTTGCTGTCAGATCCGCTCAATTTGGTCATCCTGTAATCCTCGAATCCCTCGCTCCGACACGCCAGCCAGCCCAAGGGGATTCGTCAACATTATCTCCCATGCCGAATGAATCAACTCAAAGGCATGGTTTTTCGGTCCGCATGGGAGGGGAAATCGCTACCCATGTGGCCGAATTGTCTACTTCAATTGCCGATTGTCCCGCCATGGGGCGGAACCGACCGGAACGTAACCGACTTACTCGGGTGCGCCGCCGGAACCTTCTTTATCATCGCCCTCTTCATTTTCAGGACGAGTCTCGAAAACCTTGTCGACGAGACCGAATTCCTTGGCCTCATCCGCTTCGAGGAAGGTGTCGCGGTCCATCGCTTTTTCAATCACATCGAGCTTTTGCCCGGTATATTTGACGTAAAGATCGTTCATGCGCTTCTTAATCCGCAGGATCTCATTCGCCTGAATTTCAATGTCTGAGGCCATGCCGCGCGCACCGCCTGAAGGCTGGTGGATCATGATGCGGGCATTTGGCAACGCGACGCGCATGCCCGGCTCGCCAGCGGCGAGGAGGAAACTGCCCATCGATGCAGCCTGGCCCATGCACACGGTCGAAACGCGCGGCTTGATGTATTGCATCGTGTCATGGATCGCCATGCCAGCGGTCACAACGCCGCCGGGTGAATTGATATACATCGAAATCGGCTTGGAAGGGTTTTCGCTTTCAAGGAACAACAGCTGCGCAGTGATAAGCGAGGCCATGCCGTCTTCGACCTGACCGGTCACAAAAACGATGCGCTCGCGCAGCAAGCGCGAGAAAATGTCGAAGCTGCGCTCGCCCCGGCTGGTCTGCTCGACCACGACCGGCACCAATGCGCCGGTAAGTGGATCGCGCGTGAATTGGCCTTGCGAGCCGTATGTTTCGCCGGAATTGCCGAGCAGATCGATCATATGGAAAACCCTCTTGAATATCGGACAAACAATGTCGGGTCAGGCCGCTTGGGATTCAAGGGCTTTAACCTTTCAGATGGCAATCATCTGGGGGAAAGAGACGCGCCGGAGCCAGTTGCGCCGGATTGAGCGGGTGATTTTACCGGTTGCGCGCTTGCGCTGAAAGCCGCGATCAGACCGGGCTGTTTCTTCACAGCCGCGATGTCGGTCTTGCCGTTGAACAACAGCCGTATAATTGCAAAACGGCGGACCAATCCTTCGTGGATGGCAATCACAGTACCCGCCGCTGCGATGGTCAGCACGCTGAATTCAACCGCGATGGGCCATTCCACCTCTGTCAGCATCTGTCCGTAAATGTACACGAAGCAGTGGTGGAACAGATACATCGAAAGCGCGCAATCGGCGAGCCACTGGGTGCGAGGTCCGCCCTCGCTGAAGAAGCGGTGGAAAAACTGAAGAATGAACAGCACAATCGTCCAGATCGCGAGCTGATTGAGGAACAGCATAGTGATGCTGACTTCAAAGCTCTGTGCAGCGTCAGGATAAGGCTGGAAGAACAGCGCCGCCGCCGCCGCGTAAGGCATCCACCAGCGCCACTCAAACAGAGCGCTGAGAAGGCGCGGTGAAAGCGCCGCCATGACGCCAATGACAAAGAACGGGAATTCCGAAACGAGTTTGTACCAGCTTTGGAAACCCGGGAAGATCAGGTCATAGCTGCCCGGCACCAGCGCCGCTGCGGAATAGTTTGCTGTGTTGGCGAGCGCGAACACCAGCAGCGCGACGGCAAAGGCGGCGCTTCCTGAAATCCAACCGGCAAGCTTGTCAGAAAACGCCACTGCGAGGCTGCGCAGGCGCGATTCTTTCGGCAGTAATGAATGGACGACCACCGCCAGCAGGAACATCGGCAGCAGACTCACAAGAAACCAAAGATGCAGTTGCCACGTACCGTCGGCCCAGATTGCTACAAAAGCGGGACTGCCGATCCAATCGAGCATCGATCCTTGGCCGCCGCTATCAGTCCAACGCAGATAGTGCTCGATCATGTTAAATGTCAGCGCGATCGCGACTAGCGGCACCGCCGTACGCAGCAAGCGGTTGGAGATGAAATCGCCTGCGGCGCGCCGTGTCAGCAGCAGCACAGCGAAGAACCCTCCAACGAAGAAAAACGTCGGGGTCACAAACAGGTGAAAACCAAAAATCAGCCAGTCAAAAAAATCTGCACGGTCTGTGTTGCCAGTTATCCAAGGCCGCGCGGGAGCGTAAACAGTCCCTGCATGGAGAGCTACTGAAAGAAACATCAGAACCGAACGCGCGCCATCAATATCATGATAGTGTTTGCGTGCAGGTGGTGCTTGCATTGAATTTGACATGTCGATCCAGATGAAGGGGTGGCTGGAAGATGCCGACTTACGCGGCATGAGGCGAGCGACAATGGCACGAATTCATGCGTCCATTATTGAGACGTGAGCCTTCCAAATGGTTACCAAGCGTGTCTGCGGTCCTCTTGCGCGCTAGCCATAAAACCGCGATCAATGCTTCCATGAAAAGCACACTCGCAACCATCGCCGCCCTCCTCGCCAGCACATCAGCGCTCGCTCAAGACCAAACTGCGAAAGGCGACTATGACGCCGCCCAAGCGATTGCCGAGCAAGTCGAACGCATCGAGACCCTCGATTATGGCGAGAATGGTATTCAGGCAGTGCTCGTGCATTCGCTTACGGCAGGCTTCAAAGCGCGCGCAGCGCAAGAAACAGGTATCCTCAAAGGGCGCTCGGTCCTGGTGAAGGACAATATCGAGACCGAGGAATGGGCCACGACTGCAGGTAGTCTTGCCTTGCGTTACAACTTCACGAAACGCGACGCCCCCCTGATTGCCAATATCCGGCGCAGTGGCGGGGTAATCCTCGGCAAGACCAACCTGTCTGAATGGGCCAATATCCGTTCGAACGATTCAACGAGCGGCTGGAGCGCCGTCGGCGGGCTGACCCGCAATCCGCATGCCATTGATCGCAACTCATGCGGTTCTTCTTCAGGCAGCGGTGCTGCGGTCGCAGCGGGTTTCGCTTGGGGCGCAATCGGGACAGAGACGAACGGATCGATCACTTGCCCTGCTTCGGTCAACGGAGTGGTCGGTTTCAAGCCCAGCGTCGGAGTGGTCAGCCGAACCCACATTGTGCCTATTTCCAGCACACAGGACACGGCCGGGCCAATGACGCAAACGGTGCACGATGCGGCACTGCTTCTAACCGCGATGGCCGGAGAAGACCCATCCGACAGCGTTACCTTAACGGCACAGAACCGAACCAATTATGCCGAAGGTCTGCGCGATTACTCGCTGCAAGGCGTTCGTATCGGCGTGATGCGCAATCAAATTGGCAACAGGGATGATGTGCGCGCCGTCTTCGAACAATCCCTTACCGATCTGGAGCGCGCAGGCGCCGTCCTGGTCGACATCGAATTTGATCTCAACACTCAAGTTTTCGAAGACAGCTTCACCGTCCTGCTGTTCGAACTCCGCGAAGAGATGGGCGAATACCTATCCTCAATTCCAGAGATACAAGGACAGGCAACGCCGCGCAGCCTTGCCGATCTGATCGCGTTCAACGAAGCGAATGCGGACGCGGAAATGCGTTGGTTTGATCAAGGGATATTCGAGGTTGCCGAGCGGACCACTGACCGCGAAGCTTATGAGAAGGCGCGAGAGAGTGCGGTGCGGATTGCAGGTGAGGAAACACTCGATGCCCTGCTCGCCGACAACCAAGTTGAATTCCTAGTCGCCCCGACGCGAGGTCCGGCATGGGTCAGTGACTTGGTGATTGGTGACAATTTCAACGGTTCTATCGGCTTCGGATCACCCGCAGCGATTGCGGGCTATCCGCACCTCACCGTGCCAATGGGAGCGATTGAAGGCTTACCTGTTGGCATCAGCTTTTTTGGAGCAAAGTGGGATGACCACAAAGTCCTAAAGCTGGGCGCAGCCTATGAGAAAGCCCGAACCGCAAAACTGCCGGTGCCTTCTTTCAAGCGATGGGAACCGGCGCAGCGCCCGAGTGCTCTTACGCTGCGCGAACCTGTTTCAGAAAATCGCTGACCTGCTCGCGTAGCAATTCTGCCTGATCGTTCAGTCCGGACGCGCTTTCCAAAACCTGCGTAGCAGTCGAACCCGATTGATTCGTGACTTTGCTGACTTCGTCGATGGTCGCGCTCACATTTTCAGTGTTGCGGGCCGCAATGTCGATGCTGCGGGCGAGATCCTGGCTGGCGACAGCCTGTTGATCGACCGCTGTCGCAATAGCAGAGGCTGCAGACTCGAGTTCGACCACCTCTTCGGAAATTTGCGACAACGCCGATGCGCTCTCGGCAGTAACAGATTGCATTTCACGGATCAGTGTTTCGACCTCTTCGGTCGCCCGTCCAGTTCGCATCGCAAGCTCTTTGACTTCCGATGCGACAACGGCAAATCCGCGACCAGCCTCACCGCCGCGTGCGGCTTCGATGGACGCGTTCAATGCAAGCAGGTTGGTGCGTTGAGCAATGCCTGCAATCACTTCCACGATCTGGCTAATCTTCCCAGCGGAATCGGTTAGGCCGGCGATTGTCTTATCCGCTTGTTTGGCGGCTTTGGTCGCGCGTTGAGCCCTTTCAGAGGATGAACCCGCCTGCCGGCTGACCTCGTTGATCGACAAAGAAAACTCGTCTGTTGCTGATGCTGCACCGGTGATTCCGGCAGACGATTGCTTAAGGTTGGAATTGGCGTTCTCGACCGACGTTGACGAGCTTTCGACGTTTTCGGCGAGAGTATTGGCAGCGAGATGCATTTCGCTGGATGCTGCTGCAACCTGGCTGGCTACGCCGCCGACAGTCTCTTCAAACTGGTCTGCGAGAGATTGAAGCAACTGGCTATGCGCTTCACGTTGGTTCTCGCGTTCCTGTTGGAGCTCGCGTTCACGTTCCAATTCTTGATCGTGGTCTAGCTTGGCTTGTTCCGCAGACCGTTCCTGCACTTTGCGGAGAATGGTCAATGAATCAGCAAGTTTACCGATTTCATCGTCCCGATCCGCCTCTGGCATCGCAAGCGCGGTTTCGCCCGCTGCGATCCGCTCACTTGCATCGGCAATATTCACAATCGGTGACACAATTCTGCGCGCCACGAGCCGCTTGCCAAAGAAGACAAGGCCCAACGCCACCAAAGCGCCAAGGGCCAGTGCAGCAATAAGGAACTGAATTTCATACAGTCCTTCGCCCGAATATTGCTCGGTCCGGGTCGCTGCAATGTCGCGCAATTCAACGATCTGCAGCGCAGTCGTATCAATCTCATCATAGCGTGGGCCAAGGAAAGATTCTTCTACAACAATCGCGCGCGGTGCATCCCGCACTTCTTCCAAAATCGTAACGATGCGTTGGAGACTGTTTTCGAGATCGTCGACCCGTGCAACAAATGCCGGGTCAATTGATCCAGCGGAGTCGCGCAGTTCGCCATTCATTGCAATCGCATCGCGAGCGTGCTGAATCGAGGCTTCAATAAGCTCAGGCTCATACCCACGAGCGCGATATGCCCCCATATCGTCCTTGGACAGCGCCACACTACGGGTCATGTTGGCAGTAAGAAATGCAACATTTGTAAGGTCAGCAAGGGTCGTAGAGCGTTGCTCGATCCTTATAGCGCCGACGGTCGCAATTGCGCCCAGCGCCAATACGAGGATCGCAAACAGGTTGAAAACTTTGCCAACTTGCTGGGTGATTGAACCCTGCTGAAGCCAGCCCAGAATCCGTCCCTCGGACCCGCCATTACCATCGACACCCATTTCCATCACATTTCCCCAGTCCGACAACGTAACGTTCCGGACTTTGTCTGACGTTGTCATTGCCAGTTTGTTAGGATCACAAGGTTAATTTTGAGTAACACTGTTCCGACGCGCAATGCGTCCAGCTAATGAATCAAAAAGAGCTGCGTCTCGAATGAGACGCAGCTCTGATTTTGTTAGCATTTCGGGGCTCGGTACAGCCCTGAACAGCCTGCTTAGTCAGCTTTCTTGGCTGCAGCCTTCTTCGCAGGTGCTTTCTTCGCTGCTGGCTTCTTGGCGGGCGCTTTCTTCGCAGCGGCTGGCTTGGCTGCTGGCTTTTTGGCCGGAGCCTTCTTAGCCGGGGCCTTTTTCGCAGGTGCTTTTTTGGCAGCTGGCTTTTCCTCGGCCGCAGCTTTCTTCGCCGGCGCTTTTTTAGCGGCTGGCTTCTTGGCTGGCGCCTTCTTCGCCGCTGGCTTCTTGGCCGCAGCTTTTTTCTTCGGCGCAGCTTTGGCCTTGTCGACTTCTGCCTCGTCGTCTACCTCGATCGCCGCTTGCAGTTCTTCCTGCGTCACTTCGCGCTCGGTTACGTCGGCTTTGTCGAACAGGAAGTCGACAACTTTGTCTTCGTAAAGAGGTGCGCGCAGCTGAGCCGCAGCCATCGGGTCTTGTTGCACGTACTGGACAAAGCGTTCGCGATCTTCTTCGCGATATTGCTGCGCAGACTGCTGGATCAGCATCTGCATTTCCTGCGCACTTACCTCAACGCCATTGGCCTGACCGATTTCCGATAGAAGCAGCCCAAGACGCACGCGGCGCTCGGCAATTGCACGGTAATCGTCTTTTTCGTCTTCGATCTGCTTGAGAGCCTCTTCAGGGCTCTCTTCGCCAGCAGCTTCCTGTTGAAGCTGCTGCCAGATCTGTTCGAATTCAGCATCGACCATAGTGGCAGGAACATCAAAATCGTGACCTGCTGCCAATTGATCGAGCAGTGCGCGCTTCATTTGTGTGCGCGTGAGGCCAGCGGTCTGCTGTTCGAGCTGGCCTTTCATGATCTCTTTCAGCTTATCGATGCTGTCGAGACCGAGCTGTTTCGCAAACTCATCGTCGATCTTGGTTTCGGTTTCGACCTTCACCGCTTTCACGGTCACATCGAAAGTCGCTACTTTGCCAGCGAGGTGATCGGCCTGATAATCTTTCGGGAAGGTCACAGTGATGGTTTTCTCATCACCAGTCTTCACACCGACCAACTGCTCTTCAAAGCCCGGGATGAATGTGCCCGATCCGATAACCAGCGCAGCATCTTCGGCTTTGCCGCCTTCGAACTCTTCGTCACCCAGCTTGCCGACAAAGTCGATGATCAACTGGTTGCCGTCGGCAGCCTTTTTGGTTTTGGCGGCGTCTTTATAGCTCTTGCTCTGGCCCGCGATGTTCTGGATCGCTTCGTCGATCTGCTCGTCTGCAACCGGAACAACCAGCTTTTCAAGCTTCAGACCATCAGTGCTTGGCGTTTCAATCGCAGGAAGCACTTCCAGCTCGACCGTGATTTCAGCGTCTTTGCCTTCCTCATAGTCTTCGCTCAGCGCGATCGATGGCTGCATCGCCGGACGCAATTCTTCGTCCTTCATCAGCTGGTCGACCGATTCGCGGATCACGTCATTGACGGTTTGCGCGTGGATTTGTTCGCCGTGCATCTTTTTGACGAGATTGGCAGGCACTTTGCCCGGGCGGAAACCCGGCATCTGCACCTGCGGAGCAATCCGTTTGATCTCGGCATCGATCTTATCGCTCAATTCCTTGGCGGTAATGGTGATCGTGTAGGCGCGCTTGAGGCCTTCGTTTGTTGTCTGCTTGGTTTGCATGGGGTTTTAACTACAGCCTTCTTGAGCAAAAATTCGTTTGTGTGTCTTCGTTTATCCGGAGTCCGGGGCGAGGCATTGGTGCGGGCGAAGGGACTCGAACCCCCACATCTTACGATACTGGTACCTAAAACCAGCGCGTCTACCAATTCCGCCACGCCCGCATGCCCAGACGAAGCCGCGCGGAAGACTTAAGGTCCCCCGCGCGCATCTGCGCTGGGCCTGTATCGCCGCTTGAGCAAAAGGGCAAGCTTAGCTGTGATATTGGATGCTTGTTTAGGACAGCCTTGCAGACTAATGGGCGGGTCATGTCTGAAGAAAACACACCTACACCGTCACCGGCACCGTCTGCAAACGACGTCCCGCCCAATCACCTTTCGGTAAATCCGCGCAGCTCCGCCTTTGATGCGGACGCTTTGCAACGCGGCGTCGGCATTCGGTTCAAAGACCGCGTGCGCACCGATATCGAGGAATATTCGATCACCGAAGGTTGGGTCCGCGTTCAGGCCGGGAAGACTGTCGACCGCAAAGGCCAACCGCTGACAATCAAGCTGACTGGCCCTGTAGAGGCGTGGTTCGAAGATCTCGGCGACAATCCACCGGTTGCTAAGAAGGACTAAGAGCGCCCATTTCTTGCCAAGTGGCAGGATAGGGGCCACTTGATTGGCGCTATGAAACCTCAGGTCATCATCATCGGTCGTCCCAATGTGGGTAAGTCGACGCTGTTCAATCGGCTCGTCGGCAAAAAGCTCGCGCTGGTTGATGATCAGCCGGGTGTGACCCGTGACCGGCGCATGGGCGATGCCGAGATTGCTGGTCTGCAATTCACCATCGTCGATACAGCCGGCTGGGAAGACGAAGATGAGCTAACTCTGCCCGGTCGGATGCGCAAGCAGACCGAGGCAAGTCTTGAGGGAGCAGATGCAGCGCTTTTCGTGGTCGATGCGCGCGCAGGCCTAACCCCGCTCGACGAAGAGATTGCGCGGTATCTGCGCGAGAATGAAGTGCCGATTGTGCTCGTGGCCAATAAAGCGGAAGGCTCCGCTGGCGAATCGGGCGTGTTGGAAAGTTATTCGCTGGGCCTTGGCGAGCCCGTCGCACTGTCTGCCGAACATGGAGAAGGCATCGCCGACTTGTTTGGCGGTCTATGGCCGATTATTGGCGAAAAAGCCGACGCAGCTGAGCAAGCTGCCGAGTATGACGCCGAGTTCGATGAAGACGCTCCGATGGGCCCATTGAAGCTGGCCATTGTCGGGCGCCCGAATGCAGGCAAATCGACTTTGATCAATCGACTGCTCGGTGAAGACCGTTTGCTGACCGGCCCGGAAGCCGGGATTACACGCGATTCGATCGCAATCGATTGGAAATGGACCGATCCCAAAGCCGGGCCAGATGATGATGGCGAGCGGGAAATCCGCCTTATCGACACCGCCGGTATGCGCAAAAAGCGCAATGTGACCGAAAAGCTGGAAAAGCTATCTGTCGCCGATGCACGGCGCGCGGTGGATTTTGCCGAAGTTGTCGTGCTTCTGCTCGACGCCACTCAAGGGTTGGAGCACCAAGACCTTAAGATCGCGAGCCTTGCGCTCGAAGAAGGCCGCGCTCTGATGATTGCCATCAACAAGTGGGATATCGCGGGTCAAGGCGGCCACGACACGCCAAGCGGCCTGTTCAACGGTATCAAAGCCGCACTGCACGATGGCCTTGCGCAAGTCCGCGGCGTTCCGCTGTTCGCGGTGAGTGCGAAGACTGGCAAAGGGCTCGACACGATGCTCAGCGCAGCATTTGAGCTGCGCGAAAACTGGTCAAAGCGTGTCCCTACAGCGGCTCTTAACCGTTGGTTTGACGATGCGATGGAGGCCAACCCGCCTCCCGCGCCAGGCGGACGCCGGATCAAGCTGCGCTACATCACTCAGGTTGGCACACGCCCGCCGCGCTTCGTTATTTTCGGCACACGGCTCGATGATCTTCCCAAGAGCTATGAGCGGTATCTGGTCAATGGCATCCGCGCGAAGCTGGGCTTTGACGCCGTGCCGGTTCGCGTGAGCCTGAAGAGCCCGAAAAACCCCTACAACGCCAATAAAGGCGGAGGCGGAAACTACAGCGGCGGATCGGACAAGACGTGATGCTGGATCTGTTTGCAGCCTCCGATATCGCCGCAGAAATTCTGGAACGGACATCGAGCACGCCGGATACGCTGAGCGCGGTTCAGCTGAGCCTCGCCCCTGCATTCCTGTTGGTCGGTATTGGCAGCATCATGAACGTGATGGTGACCCGTCTGAACTGGATCGCGGGCCGGATCGAACGGCTTTCTGAAGCCGTTGAAAAGCAGCAGAGCGAAAAGACCGAGGCCGAGATCGATTGGCTCTGTTCGCGCCGCTTATTGGCGCGGCGGGCAATCATGCTTGCGACGGCTGCAGCGGTTGTGATCAGTGTTGTGATCGCCGTGTTGTTCAGCTCGGTCTATATCGACACAAAGATCGGCACTGTCGTTGCGGTGCTTTGGATTGTGACGATGGGCTTGCTCATCACCGCGCTATTCCACTTCTTGCGCGAGACTTGGCTGGCTGCGCGCGGTCCGGATCACACCCAGCGTGAGGGCAAATAGAAAAGGCGAGACATCACTGTCTCGCCTTCCCATAATTTTCGCGATGCGCTGAGGCGGATTATTCCTCGCCAGCGGCCTTGCTCTGCAACTGCACGTAATTCTGCAGACCCATATTCTTGATCATATCAAACTGGGTTTCGAGAAAGTCGACATGCTCTTCTTCGTTATCGAGGATGTGCGCGAACAGATCGCGGCTGACATAATCGCGCACGCTCTCACAATACTCGACGGCATCACGCAGCAGAGGGATAGCGTCTTCTTCCAGAGCCATATCGGCTTTCAGGATTTCTTCGACGTTCTCGCCAACACGCAGATTATGAATGGCTTGGAAGTTCGGCAATCCGTTGAGGAATAGCACTCGCTCAGCAAGCTTGTCGGCGTGCTCCATCTCTTCGATGGATTCCTTGCGTTCATATGCTGCAAGTTTGGTCACACCCCAATCGTCGAGCACGCGGTAGTGCAGCCAATATTGGTTGATAGCAGTCAGCTCGTTGGTGAGCGCCTTATTCAAAAATTCGATAACCTTGGCATCGCCCTTCATGGCGTTGTTTTCCTTGAATTATGGCTGCGATAGACGCAGCGAATGGTGTGATTGAGCACACTCTATATGCGCGCTCAAACCCCATTCCGCAAGGTCGTGTTCAAAATTTCTCGTTAGAAATCAGGTGCTTGCGATCAATTCGCAATAACGCTTCGCTAACTTATACTGCGACTTTTTCGCAAGAAGCAGCGACACCTGCGAGAGCCCGTTCTTGATCGATGATTTCGCCCGCTTTTCCAAGGCATTGGCCGCAATTGGGCCGTTTTCCCAAGCACGCATAGGTCGCCTCTGCATCGCCGCCGCTCGTCAAAGCCGCCTTACGAAGGTCCGTTTCACGGATTGCGTTGCAAATGCAGATATACATTGGGCTTAAGAATCACTCCTGCGAAGCGTTTGCAAAAGCAATTTATGAGAATTATTCTCAATAGCAAGGGGCATGTGCAGTTTTTTTGGTTACAACACCGCCTCTGCTCCCACGCGAAAGAAGCGACTTTACCGCTTTAACGGAAAGATCTTGCCATAGGTCAGGCATCGCCACAGCCATTCAAGCGGACCATAACGATACCGATCAAGCCACGGCTTTGACCAAACGAGCATCAGTCCGCAGGTAAACAGCATCACGATGTAAAGCTGCGGGCGGGTAAGCTCACCGAATAGCCCCAGCGCCCAGCCCTGAAACACAAACAGCAAGACGATCGATGTCCCGATATAATTTGTGAAAGCGGCGCGGCCCGCCGCCCTGACCCGTTCAGCAAACCAGCCGTTCCAACCAGATGAATATTCAACCATCAACGCCGCCATTCCCAGCATCATCAGGAATTGCGGAACAGCGGTCCATCCAACGAATGCCGCCAGCATCGCATAGTAGGTAAAGCCCACGGATTTCAGCCAGAGTCCAAGGCCAAGATACCAAGCAGCGCCAACCGCCAATCCGATCCAGCCCCAGAGCCGCATTTTTCGCGACGAGAAACCGCCACTGAAAAAGCCCATCCGATACAGCGCCACGCCCAGCAACATCAGAGGCAGCGTTTCCAAGGCAAACAGCAGCACATTCCCAATCGGGTCAGCCCAGTGTTCAGAGACCCGGTGAGCGACCTGCGCTCCATAGTCCCCCGACTGGATGAGCTCGGCTTCAACCGCGCTATCCTTCAACGCGACATCCTTTGCCGCATTCATGCCGTCTCTCATTTCTAGAAACGGTGCTGTTTCCCCCATGCTCGTATCGGCGGCCAGATACGGCATCGAAAGCATCGCTGCATACAGAATGGCGCCCGAGATATAACCAAGGAGACCCATCACAAACTGGGTCTTTGCCGCCCATTTCAGGCATGGAACCACCACGAACCCGATCAGCGCATAATACATCAGAATATCGCCGTACCAGATCAGGAAAAAGTGGATCAGGCCGAAAAGCAGGAGAGCGAAAAGGCGCCACATCTGGCGCCAGCGGGTTCCGCCCCGCGCCCATGTCCGCTCCATGAACAGATACATTCCCGCGCCGAAGAGCAACGTGAACAGCGCACGCATCTTGCCATCAATCAGCACGAATTGGGCAATCAAGAGCCACTCGGACGTTTCACCGTGCGGGGTGAGAAAAGCCTCGGGGAACATATAGGCCGCAGTCGGCTGTCCAAACGCGACGATGTTTGCCGCGAGGATACCCATCACCGCGATCCCACGGATGAAATCTAGGCTGGATATACGTTCCTGAATAGAAACAGGCGCGATTTCCGCTACTGCGTCTTCCGCAATATCTTCTGCGGCTGCCACGGCTGGAGCGTCGCTCATGATATATTCCCCAAATGATCCCTGCCTCTAATCTAGCAGGGCCTCACATGAGGGAAAGCGATATATCAAAGCGCCACGATCATGCCGCTAAATCAAAGCGATAAATTAGGGCTTGGCGACGATGCAGCCCTGCCCTTGCCGCTTGAGCGAGGCGCAAGCAGCGGTGGCTTCGGCGCGCGAGGCAAATCCGACAGCCTGTAGGCGGGTTACTTTACCGCCGGGCACAAGGACTTTGCGCGTGCCCGATAGAGCAGGATTGCCGGAGAGCTTTGTCCAAAGGCGATCTGCATTGCTGGACACACCGAATGCGCCGAGCTGAACTTTCCACTTGCCCCCAGAATGCGAACGCTGAGTTGCTGGCAGAGGTGCAGGAGCGCTTGGCCGCGCGACTGGCACCGGCATTGAAACGGCAGCGATGCGTGTGGGCTGAGCCACGGGTGCTGGCGACGAAGCAGGCGTGCGCGTTGCAAGGTCAACTGCTGCCAATTCGGCTGAACGGCGCTTTCCTGCCTCGATTTCAATCTCGCGCGCGACAATTTGCGCCTTCTGGCGATCTTCGTCAGGCACATACTGATCCATCTGCGACAACGCCGCCCGTGCTTGCGGCAGATCTGCGGACTGAGCCAGGGTTAGAAACGCATACGCCCTGACCCAATCTTTATCGGCATAATCGCCGTTGAAATGGGCAAGGCCCAAAACATATTGCGCACGCGGATCCCCGCGTTCAGCAGCGGCCGTGATAAGCGGCATGGCGTTTCGTTGCTCGCCCTGCTGGAACAGCAGCAGGCCATAATTGTCGGCAGCTTTCACATGCCCTTTTTCAGCAGCCTCAGCGTAGAGCTGTTTCGCACGTGACACATCTGCTGCAACACCGCGGCCAAGACGGTATGCCTGGGCCATATTGAACAAAGCATCGGGGTCACCTGCACGCGCAGGCTCCTGCCATTCGGCAACAGCGCGGTTAAAGTCTCCGGCGCTCCATGCATCCACGCCCGCTTTTACATCAGCCAGCGCCGGGCCAGCGATCAAAGCCAAGCCAGCTGCACCGATTAATGCGGTACTGCGGATCAATCCGGATGAGTCTTTGATGCGTTTTGCCATGTGCAGTGCGCTCCTGAATATAAAGCCAACCCTTAGGTCGCGTGGCGATTATCTCGCGTTGTCCGCACTATAGTGAACAAACAGTTAGGATTTCGTTGCCGCCTTTTTTGCCTCGGGAAGCGCCGATTGCAGCCGCGTCGTTAACCTAAAATTAGGGGTAGTCTGCGATCTCAAGGTCACTCAGTCGCAATTGAGCGGCACAAATGGTCACAATTAGGGGGACCCTGGCGTTGCGTGTACTCGCTTTGGCATCACAGAAAGGTGGATCGGGTAAAACGACCCTTTCCGGACATCTGGCCGTACAGGCTCAGCGCGCAGGCGCTGGCCCGGTCGTACTCATTGACATTGACCCTCAAGGTTCATTGGCTGATTGGTGGAATGAACGCGAAGCGGAATATCCCGCTTTTGCGCAAACCACCGTTTCACGCCTCGCAAATGACCTTGCTGTTCTGCGTCAACAAGGTTTCAAACTGGCGGTCATTGATACGCCGCCCGCGATCACAATGGCTATTCAGTCGGTGATCAGCGTTGCGGAACTTATCGTAGTACCGACCCGCCCAAGTCCTCACGATTTGCGCGCTGTTGGTGCAACTGTTGATCTTTGCGAACGCGCTGGCAAACCGCTGGTCTTCGTAGTCAACGGTGCAACGCCAAAGGCGAAAATCACATCGGAAGCCGCCGTCGCGCTGTCGCAGCACGGCACTGTTGCTCCGATCACTCTTCACCATCGCACAGATTTCGCAGCCTCTATGATTGATGGCCGCACAGTGATGGAAGTCGAACCGGAAGGCCGCAGCGCCGCCGAACTGACTGCGCTCTGGAAGTATATTTCAGACCGTCTTGAAAAGAATTTCCGACGCACTGTCTTCGCCGCACCTCCGGGTGGTGGTCAGCCGCAAGCTGCCGCCGCGCGTCAGGGTGGTGGTTTCGGCCGCCGGGTCGCTCAGTAAAAGGCTGTTCGAACCATGTCCGAAGCCAGCTTTGCCTCTCTAAACCCGGCTCTGCTCGCTCGTAAGGGCGGGGCGAAGCCTGCCATGCGTCCACAACTTGCCCCGCTTCCGGAAGATCCGGCGGCGATGGCGGCTATGGCAGACGAACAGCTCGAAGATCTCGGCTGGAACGACATGGGTAGCGAAAACGCAGAGAACGAGAATTCGGATGCCGAAACCGGCGCCGATGTTGTCTCGATCACGGCGAGCGCAGCCAATGAAGACGTCATCGAGGCGCCTAGTCCGATTGTGCGTCGCCAGCAAAAAGACCTGTCCGAACGCGTGCTTGCCGATGCGGCAATGCCAGCGAACGAAGAGGTCACGGCCGAGCCAGTCAAACCGGTCAAACGCAAAGCCAAGAAGGCAGCGAAGGCCAAGAAATCAAAGGCATCCGGCAAACGTGCGGCGTTCACGCTGCGACTTGACGCCGACCGTCATCTCAAACTGCGTCTGGCATCGACCATGAAAGGTGTGAGCGCACAAGCGTTCGTCACCGATGCGCTGGACGCAATGCTTACCGAATTTGAAGAACTTGATGCGCTCGCCGAGCGTATGAAACGCACCTAAGCGATACGATAGGGAACCAAGACAATGGCCATGACAAAGCAAAGCAGCACCAAGAGCCGCATTAGCACGCCGAAAATCGGCCTTGTCGTCACGACAGCGCTCGCAAGCGTCGTTCTTTCGGGCTGCACCACGTCTGCCGCAGCTCCAGCTGCGACTTCCTTTAACAAAGCGCAGGTCGCGCTTGAAAAGGGTCAGGTTGATAAGGCCATCGCTTTTGCGGAAGAGGCTGTTTACGCCGAACCTCGCAATTCCGGTTTCCGCGCCATGCTTGGCGCTGCCTATCTTGAATCGGGTCGCTTCCAATCGGCAGCGACCAGCTTCGAAGACGCGCTTGAACTCGGTGACGAAGATCCTCGTACTGTTCTCAGCTATTCGCTTGCAAAAGTGGCACTGGGTCAGAACAAGGCCGCACTGGCCAAGCTCAGCGATTGGGAACGCGCAATCAATCCAGCAGATTACGGTCTGGCCGTTGCGCTTGCCGGCAATCCAGAGCGCGGCATTCACGTGCTGACGAACACTCTCCGCGAAGGTCAGAACACCGCTAAGGTGCGTCAGAACCTAGCCTATACTTATGCACTTGCCGGAAACTGGCGTGCTGCCCGTGTTATGGCTGCAGAAGATGTGCCGGTCGACCAGCTCGATGGCCGCCTTTCAGATTGGGCTTCCAATGCCCGTCCAGAAGACTACCAGGTCCGCGTTGCGAACCTGCTCAATGTCACTCCGGTTTCAGACGGCGGTCAGCCGCAGCGTCTTGCGCTAGCAAATTTCCCAAGCCAGCAAATGATGGTCGCAGAATCCGAAGCGCAAGCTCCGGTTAAAACTGCTCAGGCCGCTCCAGCATTGGCAACGGTTCCGAATTCGGCAGCAACGTTGACTGATACCTCGGCAGGCCTCAAACGTGCAGCGCCAAGCCGTCCTGTACGCGTCGCCGCAGCAACTCCCGTTCCCGCTCCCAAAGCAAAGCCTGCTCCAGCAGCAGTCGCCAAACCAGTGAGCAAGCCTGCACCGCGCTTTGTTTCAAAAGCGGTCGTGCAAGACGTTTCAAAGTCATTCGCGGCACCGGCAGCTGACGCTCCGACACGCGTCGAAAAGAAATCGTCGCAGCGCCGCATGGCCGTCGCAGCCAAACCAGCTGGCACACACCTCGTCCAACTTGGCAGCTTTAGCAAGCGCTCTGTTGCCGAAGCAAAATGGGACGAAATTCAGCGTAAGCACCCTGAGCTGAAGGGTCACGATGTTGTCATCACCGAAGCTCGCGTGAACGGAAAAACATACTTCCGTGTAGCAGCGGCTGGCTTCACATCGAAAAGCGCGCGCAGCATGTGCGGCTCTGTCAAATCTGCCGGTCGCGGTTGCTTTGCCTATGCCGCATCAAGTCCACCAAAAGGCGCGGTTGATCGCGGTGTCCGCATCGCAGCGCGTACACGCTAAACCAGATTTACAGTTTTCAGCGAGACTGCCCTCGGAGCGCGAGCTCCGGGGGCATTTTTTATATCTGAACGCCGCCTTTGAAGAGAGCCTTCACCCGGCCCTGAACGCCTTGGCGATCAAACGGGGTATTATCGGAATTCGCCTCCATTTTGGTCCGGTCGACGAACCAGGGGGCGTCAGGGTCAATGATCGCGATGTCTGCTTCAAACCCTTCAATCAACGCGCCAGCTTTCACTCCCAGCAATCCGGCCGGATTGGCTGCGAGCAGTTTGAGAGCGCGAGCCGTACCGATCACATCATCTCGGACCAGCCCGAGCGTCATCGCCAGAAGAGTTGCTGCGCCGGCCATTCCCGGATCGGCATCGGCGAATGGCAAACGCTTGCCCTCTGGACCGCGAGGATCATGGCCGCTGCAAATGACATCGACGACGCCATCGGCAATCGCCTCGCGTGCAGCCAGGCGATCCGCTTCGCTGCGTAGTGGCGGAGACAAGCGGGTGAATGTGCGGAAGTCGGCGCTGGCGAGATCGGACAGCATGAAATGCGCCGGAGTGATCCCGCAGGTCACGTTCACCCCGCGAGCTTTCGCATCTCGTACCAGTTCAAACCCCCGCGCGGTCGTAACCTGACGGAAATGCACCCTCGCCCCGCTCATTTCTGCCAGCGCGATGTCGCGGGCAAGAGCGAGAGTTTCGGCCTCTGCTGGGGCGCTTGGAAGACCAAGCCTTGTGGCGATCTCTCCGGCGGTCGCCGCCGCTGCGCCTGTCAGATTGCCATCTTCGGGATGGGATACGACAACCAGATCGAGCATTGCCGCATATTGCAGCAGCCTCAGCATCACACCGCTATCTGCGATCCAGCTGCGCCCCGTCGCGACGCCGCGCGCGCCGGCATCTTTCATAAGAGCAATTTCGGCGAGCGCCTTGCCTTCTAGGCCGGACGTTGCCGCTCCCAATGGATGAACCCAAAGATCGGGCTTCCCGCTTTTGGCGATAAAGTTCACGCGGCTTGGATAATCGAGAGGCGGCGATTGATCGGGCATCAATGCCGCACGGGTGATCCCGCCGAAATGAAAAGCAGGTTTGTCGATTGCAAACACACCAAGATCGACAAGGCCCGGTGCGATCAGCTTACCTCTTGCGTCGTAGGTTTCGTCGCCATCTTGCGCGCTGACATCCGCGCCCAAAGCGGCAATCGTGCCATCAACAATGCGGAGAGCACCTTTGATAATCCCCTCTGGCGTGACAAGCTGGCCATTGGCGATGGTGAGAGGCTTAGCCTGTTTCATGCCCAGCCCTCCACCTTGCGCGCGCTGCGCGTGAGAATATCGAGACAGGCCATCCGGATTGCGACGCCCATTTCAACCTGCTGTGTGATGATTGACCGGTCGAGCAAGTCGGCGACTTCGCTGTCGATCTCGACGCCGCGGTTCATAGGGCCCGGATGCATAACAATCGCTTCGGGTGCAGCTTTCTGAAGCCGCGCTTTCGTAAGCCCGTAGAGGTGATGATATTCGCGCTCAGACGGGATGAATTGACCAGACATTCGCTCCGATTGAAGTCGCAACATCATAACAACATCCGCGCCCGACAATGCTGCGTCAAAGTCGTAGAATGGCTCCGCGCCGACCGCTTCGATCCCTGCAGGCATTAAAGCAGGCGGAGCGCATACTCGCACTCTCGCACCCAGCGCTTGAAGGCAGAGAATGTTGGAGCGCGCGACCCGGCTGTGAAGAATATCCCCGCAGATCGTGATCGTCATGCCGGTAAAGTCTTCGCCGCTCTCCCCGCGCTCTTTCAGCTTATGTCGTAGTGCAAGTGCGTCGAGCAGCGCCTGTGTAGGATGTTCGTGCTGGCCATCGCCTGCATTGAGAACCGGGCAGTCAACTTTGTCCGCGATCAGCTGGGTTGCGCCGCTTGATCCGTGGCGGATGACAATGGCATCCGCGCGCATCGCATTCAACGTGATCGCGGTATCGATCAGCGTCTCCCCCTTTTTCACCGAACTTTGCGCGGCATGCATATTGACCACATCCGCGCCCAATCGCTTGCCCGCGATCTCAAAACTCAGCAGCGTTCTGGTGGAGTTTTCGAAGAAGGCGTTGATGATTGTCATCCCGCTCAGCAGCCCGGCATGCTTGGCGCTTTGGCGGTTCAGATCCACCCATTGCTCTGCCTGATCGAGCAGATAGAAGATTTCATGTCGCTCTAGCTGACCGATGCCGGTGAGATCGCGATGCGGGAATGCCAGACGACCCGCTGGAAAGCGGTTTTGCGCCTGTGAAGAATCCGAAGCTGTCATTAAAGCCATGCCTTTAGTCGAGCCGTATCTGTCACTCAACCCATTGCGCGAAGCCTATGGCATGGAATTTCATGCAAATGGTGGTTAGGTGGGGTGAACAAGCGCGGCTAAGGTGCCGCCAAAGGGGCTAAATCTATGAGTTTTGTCGGCAAAGTCTGGAAAGTTTTGGTCGGAGTGAAGGACGGTCTTGTCCTGATCTTTATGCTGCTTTTTTTCCTCGCTCTCTTTAGCCTTCTTTCCGCCAGCCCGAACCCCGGCCAGGTCCGCGACGGTGCGCTGTACATCGATATGTCTGGCTACGTTGTCGAAGAACGGTCTCAAGTAGATCCGATCGCGACCTTGCTCAGCGGCCAAGCCCCGCCAATTGAGCATCAGGCCCGCGATCTTGTCCGCGCATTGGACGCCGCCGCAGGCGATGACCGGATCAAAGCCGTTGTGATGGATCTCACCACTTTTATCGGTGGTGGTCAGGTTCACATGCAAGAAATTGGCGAAGCGATGGACCGCGTTCGCAAAACCGAAAAGCCGGTTTTCACATACGCCCTCGCTTACGGTGATGATCACATGCACCTCGCCGCCCATGCCAGCGAAGTCTGGGCCGACCCGCTTGGCGGCGCGATGATTGCCGGCCCCGGCGGCAGCAACCTGTATTACGCCGACCTTCTCGAGCGACTGAATATCAACGCTCGCATCTACCGCGTCGGCACATTCAAGGCGGCTGTAGAGCCCTATTCGCGCAGCTCCATGTCTGATGAAGCTCGCGAAAATATTGGCGCGCTCTACGGAGCGCTGTGGGAAGAATGGCAAGCCAATGTCAAGAAAGCGCGCCCGTCAATTGATCTGGACCGTGTCACGAAAGACCCGGTCGCCTGGGTCGAAGAAAGCAGCGGCGATCTGGCCAAGGCCGCGCTCGCTGCGGGATTGGTGGACAAGCTCGGCGACAAAGTCGAATTTGGAACACGTGTCGCCGAAGTCGCTGGCGAAGATGATTGGAGCAAGAAGCCGGGCGCCTATGCCAAAAGCGATCTGACACCGTTTCTCGCCGACACAGCACCTTCCAAAAGTGGCAAAGCAATCGCGGTGGTGACTGTCGCCGGCGTGATCGTTGATGGAGAGGCTGGACCAGGAACTGCTGGCGGCACCCGCATCGCGAATTTGCTTGATGACGCTCTTGATGATGACATCGCCGGGCTAGTGGTTCGCGTAAATTCGCCGGGTGGTTCGGTTCTCGCATCTGAAGAAATCCTGCGCGCCATCGACAGACACCGTGCCAAGGACATCCCAGTCGCGGTTTCCTTTGCCAATGTCGCGGCGAGCGGCGGATACTGGGTCGCCACATCGAGCGACCGCATTTTCGCCCAGCCGGAAACAATCACCGGTTCGATTGGTGTGTTTGCCGTGCTGCCAACCTTCGAAGACGCGGCTGGCGAAATCGGGGTGAACGCCGATGGTTTCCGCACAACTCCACTATCGGGTCAGCCCGATTTGGTCGCGGGTTTGACGCCGGAAGTCGATGCTATCCTTCAAGCCTCGGTCACTGACACGTATAGCGATTTTCTGGACCGCGTGTCTAAGGCGCGCGGCAAGACCAATGCAGAAGTGGACACGATCGCACAGGGCCGCGTCTGGGACGGCGGCTCGGCGCGTCAATTGGGACTTGTCGATCAATTCGGCGGTCTTGACGATGCGCTCGCATGGGTAGCTGGCCAAGCCGAACTCGAAGAGGGAGACTGGCATCCCGTTTTCCTTGGTGAACAAGTTGCCGACTACAATTCGCTCATCCGCCAGCTCGTTTCAGCCGATGCGGCTCCAGCGGCCCGCTCCACTGACCTGTTCGCCCGTGCGGCAATCAATCGCGAAATGATGCTTTCGCGCATTGCGGCGGACGTCGAACGCCTCACCGATGCGAGGGGAATTCAGGCCTATTGCCTCGAATGCCCGACAGATCTTCGGCCCAAATCTGGCAAAACTGCAGCGGGAATGATCGAAGTTTTTCGCGCTCTGGTGGCCAACTAAAGAGCCTTAGTTCGTTCGGAGTTTCGCGCTGCTTTCGCTCCGCTTACTCCGGACGGCTACTCGTGACGCAATGCGTCGATAGGATCGAGCTTTGAGGCTCGTCTGGCAGGATAATATCCGAAGACAATTCCCATTGCAGACGCGAAAACAAAGCTCAGAATGTTGATGGTCGGATCGAAGACGAACGGCACGTCGATCACTCCCGCCAGAGAGACCGATGCGACAAACGCAAGCAACAGCCCGACGAGGCCCCCAAGCGCACAAAGCACAACCGCCTCGGTCAAGAATTGCAGCCGGACCTCGCGGGCGAGCGCACCGATAGCCAATCGTATGCCGATCTCGCGAGTTCTCTCTGTTACCGAAACCAGCATGATGTTCATGATCCCGATGCCGCCAACGAGCAGGCTGATCGATGCAATCACCGCGACCATCGCAGTAAGGGCGCCGGTCACTGCGCCCAGAGCATCATTGACCTGCGCCGTATCGATCACGTTGAAATCATTGGCCTCTTCCGCCTGCAGCAATCGTCGCTCGCGTAGCAAATCAACCAATGATTTTTGGATAGCAGACGAGAGATAGGCGCTGTCATATTTCACCACGAAATAGTCGACTGTGTCCGTCCCACGGAATCGCCGCTGCACAGTTTTCATGGGCATCATGACGGTATCATCGTCATCAGCCCCGTTGCCGCCTTGGCCTCGCTCTTCGAGAACACCGACGACCGTACAAGACACCCCGCTCAGGCGCATCCTCTCACCGACCGGGCTAACATCGGGTAGGAATATCTCCTCGCGGACTTTCGGGCCGAGCAAGCACACATTCTTGCCCGACGTTTCTTCATCGCTCGTGAACGCGCGCCCTTCAACCACTTCGATAGCTTGCGCCTGAAGGAATGCGCGATCCGCTCCGGTTATGCGCGTGTCCCAATCCTGACCGTTAAAAAAGGCCGTGGCGTTCGTGCTTACATTACCGGCAGCAACCTCCACTCCAGCAATCTGTTGCTCCACTGCGTCGACATCATCCTGATCGAAAGGCCGAACAGTCCCGCGATCGGTTCTGACCGGGAAAACGATGAAATTGCTGGCGCCAAGCGACGAGATTTCGTCTTGCACCGATGCCGTCACACCATTCCCGAGTGTCACCATCGTTACGACCGCCGCGACACCAATGATGATACCCAAGGTTGTCAGGATCGAACGCAGCAAATGCCTTCGGATTTCACGAAGAGCCAATAAGAGGGTTGCGCCGAATATGCCAAACATCAGGCGTGATCCCCGATTGCGCCTTCGACACTGCGCGTGCCGCGTTCTGTCCGTTCAACCAGACCATCGCGGAAATGGATGATGGTTTTGGCAAATGCAGCCATCTCTTGCTCATGCGTCACCATGATAACCGTGATACCGCCGGAGTTAAGCCGGGCCAGCAGCTCCATAATCTCAACAGACCTCTCAGTGTCCAGATTTCCGGTTGGCTCATCCGCCAGCAAGACGCTTGGGTCAGAAACCAACGCGCGGGCAATGGCTACGCGCTGTTGCTGCCCACCCGATAACTCGGCCGGAGTATGCGTCGCCCATGGCGCGAGACCAACCTGATCCAGAGCGTGCATTGCTGCATCCCGCCGAACCGATTTCTTCTCACCGCGATAGAGTAACGGCAATTCAACGTTTTCGAGCGCGGTTGTCCGCGAGAGCAGATTGAACCCTTGAAATACAAATCCAAGGTAGCGCCTGCGCAAGAGACTGCGTTGATCGCGATCAAGCCGCTGAACTTCGACGCCGCGAAAACGGAATATGCCATCGGTTGGCACGTCGAGACAGCCAAGAATATTCATCGTTGTCGACTTGCCCGAGCCCGAAGGTCCCATGATCGCGACAAACTGACCTTCATCGATCGTCAGATCCACGCCCTTTAAAGCTTGAAAGGCCGCAGCGCCCGATCCGAACACCTTGGTAATTCCTTCTAGCGCGATGAGCGGGGCTTCACTCATTCAGCTTGCGCTTTCACGCCGGTTACGACCTTTGCTCCGACTTCAAGTTCGTTCGATGTGACGGCGGTCAGCCGTCCGTCACTTCTGCCGGTCACAACCTGAACTGCGCGCAAGGTGCCGTCTTCCTGCAATATCTGCACTTGTTGTTTGCTGCCGACACCGATGCCCGCTTCCTGCTCTTGTTCTTCCAGCCCCACGCTCACCGAGAGCACACCTCCTTCTTCCTCATCTTCACGATCAGGGCGGAACCGCAGCGCAGCGTTGGGGACGAGCAAAGTTTTGCCCGTGGAATCGATCGCCACAGTTGCGGTTGCTGTCATTCCCGGACGGAGCAAACCTTCCGGATTCTGGACGATCAAGCGCGCTTCATAGCTCACCACCGCTCCTCCAGCCGCCGCAGCGCCCGGCGTTTCAACCGTATTGGCAGATGCGAGGTCGACACGCTGAACCTGCGCTGGAAACCGGCGCCCCGGATAAGCATCGACTGTAAACGTTGCCTCCTGACCCGCTTCGACTTGACCGACATCAGCCTCATCAATCGAAACCCGTAGCTGCATCGCAGCGAGATCTTCCGCGATCACAAACAGCGTCACAGTGTTGAAGCTGGCGACAACAGTCTGACCGGGTTCAATTTGGCGTGCGAGGACAACCCCGGTGACGGGCGCGCGGATAACCGCCCGGCTTCGCGTAGTCAGGTTGGCCCGCAAAGTCGCTTGAGCGGCTTGTATGTTGGCTTGAGCGGACCTGACGGCCGCCTGATCCCGCGCAACGGCCGCCTCTGCCTGTTCGAACTCAATCTGCGAAGGCACGCGCCCGCCGGAGAGTTCCCGAACTTCCTTGAGCCGGGTCAACTGAGCCTTATTCACATCAAGCGTAGCTTTCGCCTGAAGAAGACCGGCCTGTGCCGCATTAAGGTTAGCCCGCGCTTGCGCGATCTGCTGATCAATAATCTCGGTATTGATCACCGCAATCACCTGACCGCGCGTCACTTGATCGTTTACATCGACCAATACCCGTTCCACCGGGCCGTTCACTTCTGAGCCGACGGTTACTTGGTTGGTCGGCCGCAAATTGCCAGTTGCCGTGACTGTCAGGTCCAGCGAACCTTCAGTCAATTCCTCGGTGATGTAAGACACGCCGGCATCGCCGCCGGAACATCGCGAAATCGCTAAAAGCAGCAACACAATGATGAGCGCAGGCAGCCAGAATTTCATCCAACGGCGCCAACGCGGGCGTTCTTTCTGACCCAAAAACTCGTCGACACTTTCAGGTTCGTCGTTTTCGATCGGTTCAGAATTATCCGATGCCATGCTCATTGCCCACTGTTCCCTTCAAGGATCATGTTTTCGGCTGGCAGACGCCAACCTCCGCCCATCGAACGCGCCAATCGAATGTACGCTGCCGCGCGAGCGGCTTTGGCCGAAACTTCGGCCGTACGTGCGTTCAACAGCTGACTTTCGGCGCTAAGCAAAACCTGAAAGTCGATAAGTCCGGCTTGATACTGGCTACGACCCAGCAGCGCCGCGTTGCGCGCGCCTTCGCTCGCTTCACCCAAGCTGATCACCCGCTCGTTACTCGCTTTGAGGTCAAACGATGCAGTCTCGACATCCTCCAACGCGACCAGAATGGATTGACGCCATGCCGCCAGCGATCCATCCGCGACAGCCTCTGCCGTTTCGATCTGCGCCCGTGTGCGCCCGCCATCGAACAACAATTGCGTAACGCCCGCCAATACATTGCCCGTGATGACATCAAACAGATCACCGACGCCGAATGACGTACTACCAATAGACCCCGTTAAGCGGACAAGCGGATACAATTGTGCCCGAGCGACCCCGATACGCTCCATATCAGCAGCAAGCTGCAATTCCGCAGCTCTGACATCTGGCCGCATCCGCAATGTGTCTGCGGGAGCACTAAGCGCGACAGAACTGATCGCCGAGGGAACGCCGCGTTGATCAGAAAGCAGCGCGTTGTAGACATCACCGGGCGCTTCACCAATCAGAGTTGAGATCGCGTTGGCTGTCGCGACAAGATCGCTTTCAAGCAAAGGAATGGATGCTGCGGTCTGCGCTCTTTGGGTCCGTGCCTGTTCGACATCCAGGCTGGAAACCAGCCCTGCCTGATTGCGCCATTGCGCGATCATCAGATTGTCGTCCTGATTGGCGAGCGAGGCGCGAGAAATCTCAAGCTGCGCCGCAATCGACCGTGCCGTGACAACTTGGGTCGCAACCGTGGCGATGATCACGCGCTCGGCATCAGCAGCAGTGTACCCCGCGGCGCGAAAATTCGCACGGGAAGCATCAATCGATCCGCTGATCCTGCCAAACAGATCTGCATCCCACGAGACGTCGGCATTGACTGAGAATTGAGCTTCGTCGCGCGCAAAGTCACCGATTTCACGCCCAATACCGCCACCTGCCGAAGCGGACGGTAGACGCGCCGATCGCGCGTCGCGCAACCCGGCCTTCGCAGCTCGCAAACGCGCCAATGCTTGGGCAATGTCGAGATTGCCCGTTCGGGCGCGAGCCACGTATTCGTCTATGAGCGGGTCATCAAGCCGATGCCAGTAAGCAGCAAGTTCAATCTGCTCCCCTGCGACATCCGGAAATGCCCATTGCTCCGGAATTGGCAAAGCTTGCTCAAGCGTCGGAGCGTCCATTCTCGGGAGCGAGCAAGCCTGCAACGACGAAAAGAGCAAAAGCGAAACGGTGAAAGCAGTGACACGCGAAGTGTGATTGCGGCGTATTCCCGTCAATTCTCTTACCCCCTCAGACCAGCATGCATCGTGGCACCTATTGTCGGATAAGCAAGCCCTTGCAACGCATCGCGGGAAATTCTGTCGAAGGCAATTCTCAAAGCTAGCCCTACTTAGTAACCCAAGGTACCAGCACAAAGGCGCAAGGTGGTCTGCGAGTTGTATGCGTAGATGGTGCAAGAAAACGCGCCTTGCACTTAGCGGCGGCGTTGCTCGGTGGTCCATAGACTCCGCCGTTATCGAGCCGCTCGGACAGCGAGCATGACATCGCGTGGCTGCAGCCACTGCAGATATACCTCCAAAAACCTAGCCCCATCTATCGCGACCAAAACAAGGCGCGCTTGCCAGCGCCGTTCAGCTATTTCCGCACAACACCTTGGGAAAGGAGGCGATTGACCACGCCAGCAATGTCTTCGGCCGAATGCTGCGCCCCCTTATCGTTATCGCCCCAAACCGCGAAGCGGAGGCCGACGAAGACGTTCATGCCCATAATCGCCCAAGCTTCGATTTCGCCAAGGTCATCGCGGAACTCACCCGTCTTTGAGGCGATAGCCAGGCGCCCTTTGATCCGCTCAGCGATCGTTTCATAATGCGTGCGATAACTCTCCGGGTCGACGAATTCAGACTCATCGATGATTCGGTAGATTTCCTTGTGCTCGCGGGCAAAATCCAGAAATGCCGCCAGCGCTGCACGCTCAATCTCTAACGCATCCATATCGTCCGACAACGCAGCCCGAGCGCTGCTTTTCACAGTGGCGCTCATGTCGGCGACAAGCGCGCGGAACAGCGCGTCCTTGCTATCGAAATAGGTGTAGAAACTGCCAAGCGCGACGCCAGCGCGCCGCGTGATGGAGCTCACGGAAGCTTCGTGAAAGCCTTTCTCACCAAACTCGATCGCCGAGGCATCGAGCAGTTTCCGCAATGTCTTGCGCCCACGCTCCGTCCGCGGGGCCTTGCCTACGCTTGCGCTCTGACCGTCGCTGTCCGCTTTGGTCTTTGTCTGACTGCTCATGCGCACTCCCGCCCGCTTTCTTTCCTGACGCCTAGGCAGGTTCTTCGCTTCACACAAGTCTGAACTTGAAAGTTGGTTCAACTTTCAATATTGGGCACGATACAGGTTTGGAGAGGACCCCGAAATGATCAATACGACTATGACGCGCGCTTTGCTTTTGGTTGGATGCGCGGGTGTGGCTTCGATGGCCGCGCCAGCAATCGCTCAGGACAATTCGGATGGTTCCGGCGACGAAGCTACTGAGGCGCAAGGCCCGGGTATCATCGTTACCGCGCGCCGCCGCGAAGAGGCATTGCTGGATGTTCCGCTCTCGGTAACGGCATTGACCGGAGAAGCTTTGGAACAGCAGGGTATCCAAGACATCACTCAGGTCGCCCAGCAGGTGCCGAATATCACACTGGAGGTGAGCCGCGGCACCAACACCACCTTAACCGCGTTTATTCGCGGGGTCGGTCAGCAGGATCCTGTCGCGGGTTTTGAAGCGGGCGTCGGCCTCTATGTCGATGACGTATATATCAACCGTCCGCAGGCCGCCGTCCTCGATGTCTATGATGTCGAACGGATCGAGGTTCTGCGGGGTCCGCAAGGCACGCTTTACGGACGGAACACCATTGGCGGAGCGATCAAATACGTCACGGCAGAACTTCCTGACGATCCAAGCCTTTCCGTTCGCGGGACCTACGGCTCCTACGACCAAGCCGATCTCATCATAACCGCTTCCACGCCGATCAGCGATAGCCTGAAGATCGGTGCCAGCGGGGCACGCCTTTCTCGCGGCGGATTTGGTGAAAACCTCAATCTAGGCACGGAGAACTACAACAAGGATGTGTGGGCCGCGCGCGGCACCATAGAGTTCGACAACGGCCCGATTTTCGTACGTCTATCGGGCGACTACGTGCTCGACCAAAGCGAAGCGCGGCAAGGTTCGCGGCTCATCACCAGCCTGTTCACCGGGGCGCCCGTTCTCGACAGCGTCTTTGACACGCGTGCGGGGCTGGACGTGGTCGATCAGGAAGTCGAAGCCTATGGCGGCGCGCTTAACATCGCGATCGAGCTGTCCGACACGCTGACGCTCAAATCGATCACTGGCTACCGCGAGGATAGCTCTACTACTCCAATCGATTTCGATAGCCTTCCCGGCGCCGATCTCGACGTTCCGGCAATTTACGAAAACGACCAGTTCAGTCAGGAACTGCAGCTGCTTTACGAAGGGGACAGGCTGTCCGGGGTTTTCGGTGCCTATTACCTAAGTGCCAATGCGTTCACTGCGTTTGACGTGGCTTTGTTCAACACTGGCACATTGATTAACCTGCCGGGACTTAACGCCCAAACACTGGGTGACGTGGGTACAGAGACTTGGTCGGTCTTCGGTGACTTCACCTATGACCTGACGGACAGTCTGAGCATCTCGGTGGGCGGTCGCTACACCAACGACAAACGCACCAGCCGTGTGCTTCGTACGACCTTTATCGGCGGGTTTTCTGATCTGTTCGTCCCTAACAGCCCGGCGATCCCGATTGCTGTCACCAGCGATTTTCAAGGCAGCGAGACGTTCGAGGATTTCAATCCACGCGCCTCGATCAGCTGGAAACCTGACGCAAATCACAATCTCTACTTTACCTATTCTCAGGGCTTCAAAGGCGGCGGATTCGACCCGCGCGGCCAGACGACCGCAGCCCCTGATCTTGATGGCGATGGCGACATTGACTTCGACGATCAGTTTGAATTTCTCCGCTTCGCGCCGGAAACGGTCGACAGTTATGAGCTCGGCTGGAAAGCGTCCTTGCTCGATAATCGTCTAAATATCTCGCTCGCGGCGTTCCTTGGGCAATATGACAACGTGCAAATCCCCGGTTCGATCGGATTCGACTCAACCGGTGATGGGGTAAATGACAGCTTTATCGGCATCACATCTAACGCAGCATCGGCGGACGTGAATGGCTTTGAATTCGAAGGCAGCGCACTTGTGGGCCGCGATTTCGCCGGCGATGGCAGCCGTTTCAATGTGAACTGGTCGCTCGGTGTGCTTGATGCCAATTTCAACACCTTCATCGATGCTTTTGGCGTCGATGTGGCCGACAGCCGCGTTTTCCAGAACACGCCAGAGATCACCGGTCATATGGGCTTTGTCCTTGGCCTACCAGTGGCGAGCGGTATGGTCGATTTCCTCGGCAGCGCCTCGCTCCGTTCGGATGCCAGCCAATTTGAAACGCCTAATCCGTTTCTGGATCAGGATGGTTTTGTTCTGGTCGATGCAAGCGTGGTTTACACCCTCGACAGCGGCCTGTTCTCCATCGGCGTTCACGGCAAGAACTTGCTGGACAAGGAATACATCGTCGCGGGCTACAACTTTGTAACTGGCGGCACAGGCGGCGTTCCGTTTGCGCCGACACTCGGCCTCGAAGGTACGCTTACCGGCTTCTACGGCGACCCGCGCAGGATCTTTGTGACGGCTGAAATCAACTTCTAACCTGTCTCTCGAAGGGGCCGGAAACCTTCCCGAAAAAACTCTCCGGCCCCGCCCCTACGAACTCTTTCAATCGTCAAGCGAAGCGGGCATAGGCTCAAACTATGCACGACATTCGATTTATCCGAGAGAACCCCGAAGCATTTGACGCAGCAATGGCACGGCGCGGGCTTGCCCCTGTATCGCCGGAGATTCTGGCGCTGGACGAGGAACGTCGCGCGATTGCGACCAAGCTGCAGGAAGCACAAAGCCGCCGCAACGAGGCCTCCAAAGCCATCGGCAAAGCCATGGGTCAAGGCGACACCGAACAAGCCGAAAAGCTGAAAGCCGAAGTAAGCGAACTCAAGCATTCGATGCCCGCGCTTGAAGAAGAAGAGCGCGAAGTCGCAACGAAGCTCGAAACGGTGATGCTGAATCTTCCCAATATGCTTGCTGCAAGTGTTCCTGACGGTGAGGGCGAAGAAGACAACGTCTATCTCCGTGAATGGGGCGAAAAGCCGAACTTCGCCTTCGAACCGAAAGAACATGCCGATATCGCGCCAGCGCTGGGCATGGACTTTGAAACCGGCACGAAAATTTCCGGAGCGCGTTTCACATTTTTGCGCGGAGCGATGTCACGTCTGCACCGCGCGCTTGGCCAGTTCATGCTCGACACGAACACGAGCGAGCACGGCTATACAGAGTGCAATCCGCCGCTGTTGATCAATGAAGAAGCGGGATATGGCACAGGTCAGCTTCCCAAATTTGCCGAAGATCTTTTCCGCACAACGGACGGCCGCCTACTGATCTCCACTTCGGAAATGACACTGGGTAATTCCTTCCGCGAGCAAATCTTCGCGGAAAGCGATTTCCCAATGCGGATTACCGCGCTCACGCCTTGTTTTCGCTCTGAAGCGGGCGCAGCTGGTAGAGACACGCGCGGGTTTATTCGTCAGCATCAGTTTGAGAAGGTTGAGCTAATCAGCGCGGCATTGCCCGAACAAGCGGCGGAAGAACACGAACGGATTACCGGCATTGCCGAAGGCCTGCTGCGTTCGCTTGGTCTGCATTACCGCGTCATGGAGCTGTGTTCTGGCGATATGGGCAACATGATGAAGACCTATGACTTGGAAGTCTGGCTTCCGGGACAAGGCGCCTATCGCGAGATCAGCTCTTGTTCCGATGGCGGAACATTCCAGCCGCGCAGGATGAATGCGCGTTACCGCCCAGAAGGTTCGAAAAAGAGCGAGTATTTTCATTTGCTCAACGGCTCCGGCCTTGCGGTGGGTCGTACGTTGGTGGCGATTATCGAGAATTACCAGCAGGCCGATGGAAGCGTGCTCGTACCGGAGGCCTTGCATCCCTATATGGGCGGTGTGACGAAGCTGGAACCTATCGCCTGATGCGCATTTTGCTAACCAATGACGATGGCTATCATGCGCCCGGTTTTGAGGTGCTCGAAAAGATCGCCCGGCAATTCTCTGACGACATCTGGATTTGCGCACCGTCGGAGGAGCAATCGGGTGCAGGCCACTCACTGACACTGAACAGACCCGTACGGCTACAGCAATTCGCCGAGCGCCGGTTTGCGGTGACAGGCACGCCGACAGACAGCGTGATGATGGCATTGCGCGAAGTTATGGACGGACCACCCGATCTGGTCCTGTCCGGCGTCAATCGCGGGGCCAATCTGGGCGATGACATCACCTATTCCGGCACTGTTTCTGCGGCCATCGAAGGCGCGCTGGCGGGCATTCGTTCGATTGCACTCAGTCAGGTTTATGCCCGCGAAGGCATGGCGGACACGGTGCCTTTCGGCGCCGCCTTGGAGTTGGGCGCGAAAGTGATCGAACCGCTGCTCGATGCACCGTTCGAACCGCGTACTCTGGTGAATGTGAATTTCCCGCCGCTTCCCGCCAGCGAAGTAAAAGGCATTCGCGTCGTGCGCCAAGGGTTCCATGATTATTCGCGCGGCAGCGTGGTTGAGGGCAAAGACCCTCGCGGTTATCGCTATTTCTGGTTCGGCCTCCACGCGATCGAGCACACGCTGGACCATGGCACCGATCTTGAAGCAATTGACGATGGATATGTGTCTGTCACCCCGCTTCAGCTTGACCTGACCCACCATGCATCGCTTAATGCGATGGCAGAGCGGTTTGAGGGGTAAGCCGCGAGGCTAGGGCATTCATGGCAAAAAAGAAGATCGACAGGATTGGGTCCGGCAAATCAGACCGGGTGGTTGCTGCTAGCAAGTTTAAGCCGCTGCGGCGGGCCGTCAAAATTCCTGTCTGGGGCGATTTGAGCATTCGCCTGGGCTTGGCGCTGTTTCTCATTGGTATTGTGGTGTTCATCCACTGGCTCGACCGCGATGGCTTGGTGGATAGCGTCGATGGCGAAGTAAGTTTCCTCGACATCGTCTATTTCACGATGATCTCAATCACGACGACCGGTTTTGGCGATATCGCCCCGGTCACCGACAGTGCGCGATTGATCGAAGCCGTAATCGTCACACCGATCCGCTTTGCGGTCTTTTTCATTTTCGTGGGCACCGCCTACAATTTCATTATCAAGCGTAGCTGGGAGAAATGGCGCATGGCCCGTATCCAGGAAAAACTAAGCGATCACGTGGTCGTGCTCGGCTATGGCATCTCAGGATCGCAAAGTGTCGAAGAATTGATCGAGCGCGGCACTGACCCAAACCAGATCGTGGTTGTCGACCCAAGCGAAGAGCGCTTGGCCTCTGCCGAAAAACTTGGCGTCAACATCATGGGCGCGGATGCGACACGCGACGAGACGCTCAAAGCTGTTCGCATTCAGGAAGCGAGCAACGTGCTTGTCTCCGCCGGACGAGACGATACGTCGATCCTTATCGTGCTGACGGTGCGCCACCTCGCTCCAAAAGTCCCGATCAGCGTGGTTGTGCGCGCTGACGATAACGAACTTCTCGCGCGGCAGGCGGGCGCGAACAATGTCATAAACCCGGTCCGCTTTACCGGCTTGCTGTTAGCCGGATCGGCCAAGGGTGAGCACATCGCCGATTATCTCGCTGATCTCGCATCGGTGAATGGCCGCGTTCAGCTGGTAGAACGGGTCGTGACCAAAGAGGAATGCGGTTGCTCGATTGCCGATCTCAGCAGCGGCGGGCGCGGGCTACGCATCTACCGCAATGGCCGCGCAATCGGCTATTGGGAAGAAGAGTGTCAGAACCTTCAGCCCGGTGATGTGATTGTCGAAATCGTACCGAGCGAAAACGGTACCACTCAGGGTGACGGGCACCCTGAGTAGCTAGGCCGTTGTTAAGGCAGATAGGCGTGAACCAGGCCCATCGCGGTGTAGAATAGCAGCCAATATCCGGCGTCGATGAAGAACAGCGTCTTATTCTTTTGAGAGAACAGATAGTTCGTCCCGATCGCCGGCACGATAAAGCCCAATGCCACGCCGAACGATGTCATCACTTTCGCGAATACTGACAAGTCTGCGCCCAGATCCGCATAGCTTTGAAATGTGTGGGCCAGCGTCCAACTGGCGACGAGCGAAAATGCGAAGGCCCCGCCGTAGATCAGGCCCATGGAGCCTTCTTTGATCTGTTCCTCGGTTAATCCGACAGCTCCCATCCATTTCTTGCCCATGACCGGCCCATACCAGATGCCGCCGACAACAAATCCGCCGAGCGCAGCCAGCACCACGCCGATCCAATTCACATCAAATAGATTCATTGATCCCTCCCATTTGTTTTTGCGTCCCCGTGAAGTGATCTAGCGCAATTGCCCGCCTACGTGTAGGGGCGCGGCCAAGATGAACACTGCAACCACCTCTCTCCCTGACCAGAAACGTGTCGGCATGGTCTCGCTTGGCTGTCCCAAGGCTTTGGTCGATTCCGAACGGATCCTCACGCGCCTTCGCGCCGATGGCTATGCGATGAGCCCCGATTATGCGGGCGCCGATGTCGTGCTCGTCAACACTTGCGGCTTCCTCGACAGCGCGAAGGAAGAAAGCCTTGCCGCGATTGGCGAGGCCATCTCTGAGAATGGCCGCGTGATTGTGACCGGCTGTATGGGCGAAGAGGCCGATGCGATCCGCGCTGCCCATCCTCAGGTTCTCGCCGTCACTGGCGCGCATCAATACGAGCAAGTTGTCGAGGCGGTCCACACCCACGCCCCGCCCTCGCAAGGGCCATATGTCGATCTGATCCCGCAGCCGGACGTCAAGCTGACCCCGCGCCATTACAGCTATCTGAAGATCTCAGAAGGCTGCAATCACTCCTGTTCGTTCTGCATCATCCCCGATCTTCGCGGGAAGCTGGCGAGCCGCCGAATTGATGCCGTGCTGCGCGAAGCAGAAAAGCTGGTCGCAGCGGGCACTAAAGAACTGCTTGTTATCAGCCAGGACACATCGGCCTATGGCGTCGACACAAAACATGATCCGCGCCAATGGAAAGGCCGCGAAGTTCGCGCCCATATGACCGATCTCGCCCGCGAGCTTGGTCAATTTCGCACATCGGATGATGCCGCCCCATGGGTGCGGCTACACTACGTTTATCCCTATCCGCATGTCGACAAGGTCATCCCGCTCATGGCGGAAGGCCTGCTGACGCCGTATCTCGATATCCCGTTTCAGCATGCCGCGCCGAGCGTTCTCAAACGCATGCGCCGCCCGGCGAACGAGGCGAAAGTGCTGGAACGTCTCAAGGGCTGGCGCGACATTTGCCCGGACATCGCCGTGCGATCCTCCTTTGTCGTCGGCTTTCCCGGTGAGACAGAAGATGATTTCAAATACCTGATCGACTGGCTCGAAGAAGCTCAGCTCGACCGCGTCGGCGCGTTCCGGTTCGAACCTGTTGAAGGCGCGAAGGCGAATGACCTGCCCGATCCCGTTCCGGAAGAAATCAAAGAAGAGCGCTACGCTCGATTGATGGAAGTCACCGAGCGGATCAGCGCGGCAAAGCTCACAGCCAAAGTGGGCCGGTCCATTCCAGTCATCATCGATGAAGTTGGCGAGCCCGACGAAGACGGGGACATTGGCGCGACAGGGCGTTCACAAGCCGATGCTCCCGAAATCGATGGAGCGGTCTATCTACGCAATGTCCCGCAGACGCTCACACCTGGAGACATTGTAGACGCGCATATTGAAGAGGCCGACGCACACGATCTCTACGGCGTAATCGCGCCATAGCGGCCGCGTGTCAGATGCCGATTACCATCGATGCCTCGTTCGCTTTCGAAGTGGATTCTCCAACTGATGCACTGCTTCAATTCGAAGCTGTAGCGTCGGATGGACAAACAATTCTTGCTTCCAAGACACATCTGAATGGGGCCGAAACCTTCAATCGTGTGCCAGCACATGATGCCATCGGCGAACGCATATGGCTGCACGCCAATCGACGGATTGAAGTCACGTACTCTGCAGAAATCGAAATCTCGCGTGAGTTTGCGAACCTTGAGAAACTTTCGGCCCTCGCCCTGCATCAATTGCCCGGTGAAGCGGTGCAATACCTGCTCGAATCCCGTTACTGCGCAGCGGAGAAATTCCACGACTTCGCCGATAGAGAGTTTGCAGGCACTATGGGCGGCGCTCGGGTTTCAGCCATCCGCGACTGGATTGAACAACACCTGACCTATGCTCCCGGCGCAAGCGGCCCTTACACCGATGCTGGCGACACTTTCATCGCGCGTCAGGGGGTGTGCCGTGACTATGCTCACGTTCTTATCACCCTCGCCCGCGCGTCAGGCATTCCGGCGCGTTATGTCGCTTGCTACTCACCGGGTGTAAGCCCACCCGATTTCCACGCTGTTGCCGAGGTCTTTCTTGCTGATCCCGAACACGAAGAAGGCGGCAAATGGCATTTGGTTGACGGGACCGGCATGGCCAGCCCTCGCGACATTGTGAAGATCGGTGTGGGCCGCGATGCAGCGGACGTGAGCTTCCTGACAAGTTTCGGACCGAGCAGTTTTGAATATTCTTCGGTTCGAGTGGAAGAAACCGCTTAAGAACTGCCGCGAACAAGCAGTTTGACAGGGACCCGGCGCGTGCTTGGTTCTTCGCTGCCATCTGCGATTGCCTCGACCAGCAATCGTCCTGCCTGATCAAGGTCAGGCTCAATTGTGGTTAGCGGCGGCGTAGTCAGTTCGCTTGCGGGAATGCCATCGAACCCAACCAGCTTGATATCGTCTGGGACGCTGAGATCTGCGGATTGCAAAGCATCCATGACGCCGAATGCCAGCGCGTCGCAAACTGCGAATATCCCGTCAAATTCTTCGCCGCTTTCAAGCAAAGCCTCAGTCGCCATTCTTCCTTGCGCGCGCCTTGCGCCACCGGGCTCAATCGTTGCTAGACTGGCTGAGACACCAAGCTCTTTTGCCCGGGCGACGAATGCATCGACCCGCTCCGCAAATTGGCGCTGAGTGCTCGTATGAGAACCGACCACAACCAGTTGTTTGCAACCCCGCTCAATCAGATGTTCGGCCGCCAAACGCGCGCCCGCCTCATTGTCCGAAGACACCCAATCAAGATCACCCAGCGGCGATCCCCAATAGGCGACAGGCTGAGTGTTCTCCCCCACTTTGCGGAAATAATCCCAAGCCACGCGATTGGCGGTGGTTCCTATCACGATCATGCCTTCGGCTTGGCCGCGCTCGACATAGTGGCCGAACAAGCGATCTTCCTCCGCTTGGAGCGAGACGAGGACCTCTAATCCTCTTTCAGCTGCTGCGGCGCAGATACCACCTAGCAATGCATATGAGAACGGATTCACATCGCGCGCACCGCCACCGGGTTTGCAGATCACGACGGTTGAGATTGTGCCCGTATGCCCGCGGCGAAGCCGCGCTGCGCGTTCATCGACGAAATATCCGAGTTCTTGCGCCGCACCTAGGACCTTTTCGCGGGTAGCCTCACTGATCACAGCCGACCCCGACAGGGCACGGCTGACGGTCGACTGACTTACGCCAGCATGTTCAGCGACATCGAAACTGGTAACCCGCGCTGGTTTGCGGACATTTTCCATCAGGCGCCCCTCCAAAGGGCATTGCATAGCTATGCATATGGCTATGCCGAACAATCGCAGCGTATGCCAGCGTTCTCAATCGGGATGCACACACCTAATCGCTCGCGGGTACACCGGGCAGAACAAGCAAACGGTTATTGGCCCAATATTTGAATAGCTATGCAGCGCTATGGAGGTTGGCGGCACGGCGCGCTAAACCCTCAGGGCAAACTAGGCTACGGCCGTACCGAGGGATATCAGACACATGGAAGCACCGGCGATTTCTGCGGACCGACTGCTGCTGTTCGGGGCAACCGGAGACCTTGCTCGTCGCATGCTCTTGCCAAGTCTCTGCGCGCTTGATGCCGACGGGCTGTTGCCAGAGAATTTGCGTATTATTGGCACCGCCCGAAGCGATATCGACGATGGCGAATTTCGCAATATGGCGCGCGAAGCATTGGAGCAATTCTTACCAGCCGAACGCCGGGGCGGGATGGCACATTTCCTCAACCGGCTAAGCTATCAGGCACTCGATGCGACAACGCTCGATGGATTTGTGGAACTGGCCGAGAAAGTCGGGCCTTCCACAAGCGAAGATAGCGATGGCGGTCTGGCGATATTTCTTTCAACGGCACCAAGTCTGTTCGGCCCTACGATAGGCGGATTGGAGCATGCCGGACTGACCGGTGATCATGTGCGGATCGGCCTGGAAAAACCGCTTGGCACTGACCTCGAAAGCAGCTGCGCGATCAACGACGCCGTTGCCGAGGCATTTGCAGAAGACCGGATTTTCCGGATCGATCACTATCTTGGCAAAGAAACCGTCCAGAACCTGCTCGCGCTTCGCTTTGGCAATATCCTGTTCGAACCGATTTGGAATTCGAACTATATCGATCACGTCCAAATCACTGTCGGTGAAACGGTCGGTCTCGAATCCCGCGTCGGCTATTACGACGGCAGCGGCGCGATGCGCGATATGGTTCAGAACCACATGCTGCAATTGCTGGCGCTGGTTGCGATGGAGCCGCCGACAAGTTTCGATGCAACGGCCGTGCGCGACGAAAAGGTCAAAGCGCTCCGTGCACTGCGCAAAGTTGGCGCTGACGAGACAGTCACCGGTCAATACCGCAAAGGCGCGGTCGATGGGACAACCGTGCCCGGATATGACGAAGAGCTAGGGAAAGACAGCAACACCGAAACATTCGTCGCGATCAAGGCGCATGTCGACAATTGGCGCTGGAAAGGCGTTCCGTTTTATCTGCGCACGGGCAAACGCTTGCCAGAGCGCGTCACGGAAATCGTCGTCAAGTTTCGCAGCGTGCCGCATTCGATTTTCGAAGGCATGGGCGCAGGAATGCAACCCAATCAGCTGCTGATCGGGATTCAGCCGGAAGAGAACATCACGCTCTCGTTAATGGCCAAAGTGCCCGGCCTTGGCGTTGATGGTGTGAAACTGCGTCAGGTTCCGTTGGAAATCACGATGCCGGACGCTTTTGTAGGGCAGCACCGCAGGATTGCGTATGAGCGGCTATTGCTTGATCTGATCCAGGGTGATCAGACGCTTTTTGTACGCCGCGACGAAGTCGAGGCTCAGTGGCAGTGGATCGACGCAATTCGCGCAGTCTGGGAAGAGGCAGGCATCACGCCCAAAACCTACAGCGCGGGCACATGGGGGCCGAGCGCCGCCATAGCATTGACCGAACGCGACGGAGTAAGCTGGCATGACTAAGCTCAACGACACGATCCATCGCGTTACACAGCGCGTCATCGAGAATTCGCGCGGATCCCGCTCGGCCTATCTTGAGCTCATGCAGCGCGAGGCCGACCGAAAGCCCGAGCATAAGGATGTGGCCTGTTCAAACCTTGCCCATGCCTTTGCAGGCGCGCTGGAAGATCAGGACGCGATGAAGGCTGGTCGCGGGCCGAATATCGGTATCGTGACCGCCTACAACGATATGCTGTCTGCGCACCAACCCTATGGCCGCTATCCCGACCGCATGAAAATTTTCGCCCGTGAAGTCGGCGCGACGGCTCAGGTCGCAGGCGGAACGCCCGCGATGTGTGACGGCGTAACGCAGGGCGAAGATGGGATGGAACTGTCTCTGTTCAGCCGCGATGTTATCGCAATGTCGACGGGGATCGCGCTTTCGCACCAAATGTATGACGGCATTGCCGCACTGGGCATTTGCGACAAGATCGTTCCGGGATTGCTGATGGGGGCATTGCGGTTTGGGCATTTGCCAGCCGTCTTTGTGCCTTCTGGTCCCATGCCTTCGGGGATTTCGAACAAGCAGAAACAAGATACCCGCCAGAAATATGCCGCGGGTGAGATTGGCCGTGATGCTCTGCTTGAAAGCGAACTTGGTAGCTATCATTCGCCAGGCACCTGCACCTTTTACGGCACCGCCAATTCCAATCAGATGATGATGGAGATGATGGGTCTGCACATTCCGGGCAGCGCTTTCGTCCAACCCGGCACCAAGTTGCGTCAATCACTCGATCGCGCAGCGGTTCACCGTCTTGCCGAGCTGGCCGGAACGAGCGAGCGCACATTGGCGAAGGTTGTCGACGAGAAGGCGATAATCAACGCAGTGATCGGCCTGCTCGCTACTGGCGGATCGACCAATCACGCGATCCACATTCCGGCAATGGCCCGTGCGGCGGGTATCATCATCGATTGGAATGACTTAGCCGAACTCTCAAGCGTCGTGCCGTTGCTGGCCCGCGTCTATCCCAACGGATTGGGTGACGTGAACCATTTCCACGCTGCTGGTGGCATGGCCTATGTCACACGCACGCTGCTCGACGAAGGTCTTGCGCATAGTGATATCCTCACCGTCTGGGATGGAGGGATGGAAGCCTACACTGCGGAACCTGTGATGGAGGGCGATACGCTTGCATGGTCCCCCGTCAGCGAAAGTCGCGATGATGCGATGCTGCGCCCTGCCTCCAATCCATTCCTGCCCGATGGCGGGATGAAGCTCGTCACTGGCAATTTGGGCCGCGCCTGTTTCAAATCCTCGGCCGTCGCTCGCGAGCGCTTCACAGTCGAAGCGCCGTGCCGTGTGTTCGAAAATCAGGCTGATGTCGTGACTGCCTTTAAAGCGGGCGAACTCGACAAGGATGTTGTCGTCGTCGTCCGCTTCCAGGGACCGCGCGCCAATGGCATGCCGGAACTGCATTCGCTCACACCGTCGCTCGCTGTCCTTCAGGATCGCGGTCACTCCGTCGCTCTTGTCACCGATGGCCGGATGTCGGGAGCTTCTGGCAAAGTGCCAGCTGCGATCCATTGCACACCAGAGGCATTGGGCGGAGGCCCGCTCTCGCTGTTACAAGATGGGGACGTTATCCGGGTTTGCGCAGAAACCGGCGCGCTTTCAACGACCGCCGATTTATCGAGCCGTAGCCCCGCACCCGATCCGGTTTCCGAATGGGGCGTCGGGCGAGAAATGTACCGGATGCTGCAAACCCAAGCCGATGGCGCCGAAAAAGGCGCATCAGCCATGCTGGCCAGCGCAGGCCTTTAGGATGAGCGGAAGCAAAGACATTGTTGCGGTCGACATTGGCGGCACCCACGCCCGATTTGCGATTGCTACGATCAAAGCGGATGGCGAAATCTTACTGGGTGAACCGACGACCCTTCATACGGAGGATCACGCCAGCTTTCAGACCGCTTGGGAAGATTATCAAAATCGCATGGGCGGATCACTGCCAGATGCTTTGGCAATGGCGGTAGCCGGACCGATCAAACCCGATGTGATCCGTTTCACAAACAACCCGTGGATCATCCGGCCACCTTTGATTGAAAGCAAACTGGGCTGTTCAAAATACACGATCATCAATGATTTTGGCGCTGTTGCCCATGCAGCGGCCCGCGCGCCTTCCGATGAATTCATCCACCTTGCCGGGCCAGAGGGTGAACTGCCCGACACCGGAACGATCAGCGTGCTCGGCCCGGGCACCGGCTTGGGCGTAGCCTATTTCTACCGCCGGCCAGACGGCACCTACCGTGTGCAAGCGACCGAAGGCGGGCATGGCGATTTCGCTCCGGTTGACGCGATTGAGGATGCGATCCTCGCACGGCTACGCAAGCGACACACGCGTGTTTCGGATGAACGCGTTGTCTCTGGCCCTGCGATTGTAGATATCTATCAAGCATTGGCTGCGATGGAAGGCCGCGCGGTAAAAGACGCGACCGATATCGAGATCTGGACAGCGGGCACCGATGGTTCGGACAGCCTCGCTGCTGCTGCAGTGGACCGCTTTTGCCTCGCACTTGGGTCGGTCGCAGGCGATATAGCCCTTATACAAGGGGCGAAAGGTGTCGTGATTGCGGGCGGTCTTGGCTATCGCATTCGTGAGACTATCATCGCTTCCGGCTTTGCATCACGCTTCACCGCGAAAGGCCGCTTCGCCGGTCTGATGGCAACATTGCCGGTCAAACTGATTACGCATCCTCAGCCGGGCTTGCTCGGCGCGGCGGCTGCATTTGCACAAGAACACCTCGGAGAATCCCGCGCATGACTTTGCCGCTTAAATCCACCGCCGATCTCAGCGCGCGGCTTCAGGAACTTCACGCTCGCACACGCGAGACGCCATTGTTCAATCCAGTGTTTCAACTGGGATTGGACCTTTCACGCGCGCTGGAAGGTGGCTCGACCGATCTGGACGCGCTTGAAGCGTTAGTTGAAGAGCTGGAATGCGCCGGTCTGGAAGCGCGCGCTGGCCGTCTGCAAAGGCTCGTCGCTCCGGTTACACCGGAAGCCAATCAGACCGCGCTTGGATCGGCTTTGGCCTCCACGACAGATTTCGATGCGTTTCGTGCGCAATGGGAATCCCCGCGTCTGCATGCAGTCTTTACCGCGCACCCGACATTCCTGATGACGCCTGGCCAATCGGCTGCTGTGGCCGAAGCCGCGAGCACCGATGCGCCAATCACCCGCGCCGTATGTGCCGCCGATGCCGATCGTCCAGCGATCACGCTCGAATACGAGCACGGTGAAGTGACGAAAGCACTCGCCAATGCGCAGGATGCCCGCGCTCAAATCGTCAAAGACACGCTCACCCACGCTGCGAAGACTTGGCCAGACAAGTGGCTGGAGCTCGCTCCTCTGCCGTTCCGCTTTGCGAGCTGGGTTGGCTATGACATGGACGGGCGGACCGATATCAAATGGTACACCTCGATCCGTTTCCGTTTGAGCGAGAAGGCGCAGCGACTGCGCCGTTTTGCCGACGATCTGGAGGCAATCTCTGCCGACCACGAATTGATCGACCCCCTGCGGCTCGGTGCGGATCATGCCGCACGCAGTGCCGAGGATTTTGGCGAAGACTTGAGCGAGCCAGAGGCTCTGTCACAAGCCGCCAACCGACTGACTTACGATCATCCAGACAAGCTTACCTCGCTCGAAGCGATCATCGCGCAGCTTGAAGACGAGGCACGCAGCGCGACCGATGCAGACCAAGCAATCGCGCTCAAGGCGCTAGCGTCCTGCATGCGCGCCGATGGTCTTGGCATGGGGCATGTCCACTTCAGAGTGAACGCGAAACAGCTTCACAACGCCATCCGTAGCCATATGCACGAGACGCCCGAACTCGACCTCGCTAGCAAAGGTGCTGTGGCGACACTGCGCCGGATGCTGTCCGGGCAGAAGTCGATGCGGACCAACTTCGCCAGCCTCGCCATCGAAAGCTCAACAGCGACACGGCAGTTTCTGGCGATGGCGCAAATTCTCGAACATATCGACGCCGATACGCCCATCCGGATGCTTATCGCGGAATGCGAGCAGCCTTCGACGGTTCTCGCCGCACTGTATTTCGCCCGTGCATTTGGCATCGAAGACAAAGTCGACGTATCGCCTCTGTTCGAGACGGAAAGCGCGCTGGAGCATGGTGGCCGTTTCCTCGATTCCCTCTGCGCAGAAGAGCAGTACCGTGAATATGTCCGCCTTCGCGGGCGTGCCTGCATCCAGACCGGTTTCTCTGACGCTGGCCGATTTGTCGGGCAGATTCCAGCCAGCCTTGCCATTGAGCGTCTGCAGGGTCGCTTTGCCCAAGCGATGGCCAAAAATCAGCTTACCGATGTCGCGGCGTTAATCTTCAACACCCACGGCGAAAGCATGGGCCGCGGCGCGCATCCGGGCGGCTTTGACGAGCGTTTGACATGGCCGATGAGCGGCTGGGCGCGTCACCGCTTTGCCAGTTCCGGCATCGAGTTGGAGCCGGAAGTCAGCTTCCAAGGCGGGGACGGCTATATGTTCTTCTCCCGCCCCGAACTGGCTCTCGCCACTTTGTCGCGCATCATCTGCGCGCCGGTTAGCAATGCCGAGGCTGCCGAGGATCCGTTCTATTCGCGCACTGATATCAGCCTCGATTTCTACCGCGCGGTGCGCGCGCATCAGCGCCAGCACTTGCGCAGTTCGACCTATTCCCGTGCCGTAACCGCATTCGGGCTTGGTCTGCTGAACTCGACCGGAAGCCGCGTTTCACGCCGCCAGTCGGATATTTCAGCCGATCGCGATATGAACCTGCGCCAAATCCGCGCGATCCCGCATAATTCCGTTCTGCAACAGCTTGGCTATCCGGTGAATGTTATCTCCGGCATCGGCAGCGCGGCTGATGGCAACTATGAAGAACTTGCGAGCCTGATTGAAGCCAGCCCGCGCGGGCAGCAACTCATAAGCTTGGCTCGCGCTTCCAACGGTCTCGCCAGCATTAAGACCGTCGCTGCGTATGGCGAACTGTTCAATTCCGCCTATTGGGCGAGCCGTCCCTATCGCGGGACAGAACCGCATCTGTCTGGAGCCTGCGAAACGCTCGCGGAATTCTTGACCAAAGATGATCGCACGGGCGTTTATCGCCGTCTGGCATCACGCCTGCGGGTCGATGCGCTGAAGCTCTATCGTCTGTTTGACCTGTTGCCGGCTGAGAACCGCGATACGGGCCGCGAGAATACACGCCGCATGATCGGGGCCGCGCAAGCGGTGCGGCTAGCTTTGATGCAGCATATCTTCCTTAAAGCGGTTTCGGTGCCGGTTTTCAGCCGCGCCAACGACATTAGCCGCGAAGATGTGCTTGAGATGGTTTTGAGTTTGCGGATCGAAGATGCACTTGCACAAATGCGCCGCGCCTTTCCTACGCACTTCCCAGAAACAAGCGATTTCGCAATGGACGCGCCAGCCGATTATCCGGACTCGTCAAGCGAAGGCTACGCGCAAATCGGACGGGATTTCATCGATCCGATCGAGCGTGCATACTCGCTGATGCTGCGGCTTTCGATCAGCATCGCCAACCAGTTTGGCGCGCACGGATAGGATCCCGGCGCAAGATTAGCGAGCCACAACACAATTTTACGCGTTAACATTTGCCCCTGTCTCCCGTCCCTTCGCGAGACGGGGGCAGGTTAGTCACTGGCAGTTAACGCAAAAATCCGGCATAACGGTGGTCATGAAACAGATCGCTCTTCACGCCCGAATCACTGCCGCGCTGGCCCTCACCGCGCTTTCAGCTCAATCCGCGCTGGCCGACAATCAGGCTACGCCGGATGATGCTGCAGACGCTGCAGAACAGGTTGCACAAGAAGCTCAAAACGAGATTCGGCGTATTGATCCAACAACCGGCGGACAATCGCTGGTGGTCGATCCGAGCCTTCCTGCGCCCTATGGCGCAGATATTGCGGCGACTGAAGCGCCAGAACTGTCCGTATCCGAACTTCCAGAGCTGCCGCCAGCGGCAACGGTCGCGCCAGTTGCGACGGCTCCTGTAGCCGTTACACCTGCGATCAGCATGCCTGCACCGACAATCGCGACACCGACAGTTGCCTTGCCAAGTGCCGCTCCGCCTCGCGGACCAGCGGCACGAATGATTGCAGAGCCAATCGTTCAAACTGCGCCAGCTTATGACGCTGACGATCCCTTCGTCGTGAAAAGCATTCTGCCGATCGAAGGGACCATCCGTTACGGCGAATGGTACTGGGACGAAAGCAACGCACCCAAAACCGGCAAGTTGGTGATGACAGTCGATCTCGATGCGCGCGTCATCAGCGTATTCCGCGATGGCCACGAAATTGGCACTGCGGTGGCTCTGCTTGGTACGCAAAAGCACCCGACACCAATCGGTACGTTCCCAATCCTGACCAAGGAAAAGGATAACATTTCCGAGAAGTACAACAACGCCCCGATGCCATGGACGTTGCGGCTTACTTGGGATGGTATTGCAATCCACGGTTCGCCTGTCCTTAATGGCTATGCCAGCCACGGGTGCATCGGTGTGCCGGATCCATTCGCCGAGAAGCTGTTTGAAATCGCAAAGCGCGGCGACCGTGTAGTGATCACTCGCGGCTCGCTGATCGGGATAGGCGATAAAATTTCAGGTTGAGGCCGGATTAGGTCTTTCGAGGAGGCTCTTCGCTGAACCGCCACACGCGTAAGGTTACGCCAGTGTCGGCGATCTGTTCTGTCCCGGGAATTGCAAGCACTCCCGCGAGCGACGCGTTCTCGCCTTTCCAAAGACGATCAAAAGCGCGCGCGGCGTCGCTGCGGCTTGTCTCACGCCCAAGTTCCTCAATGATGGAGCGAATGGTCTCAATCGCGACCGCGCGCGGGACATTGGCATAATATAGAAAGCCGCGCCCTTGATCGTCGGAATCAGGAACCACGTGCGTTTCCCAATCTTCTGCCGCAAACCATTCAATCGCACGCCATGCATCCTCAAGATGCTCTGCACTGGCAGCAAGAGCATCGGGGTCAATCCATTCCTGTTCCGCAAGAAACCGTCGCACGCGCGCTCGGTCAAACTTTACATCGACGTTCGAGGGATCGCGAACCGGTTCAATTCGTGACGCGGAAACGACAGACTCGAGTTCGCGCTTACTCCATCTTAGCAACGGCCGGAACAACGTGCCTCCCCAACCTGGGATTTCTGCCGTTGAGCGAATGCCAGCGAGGCCAGGAACACCGCTTCCCCGGTTCAGCCGCATCAACAGCGTTTCCGCCTGGTCATCGCCATGATGTGCGGTAACCAGAACGCCCGCGCGCACTTCATCGTGCCATTGCCCAAGCGCGAGATACCGCGCATCGCGAGCGTTTGACTGAACATTGCCCTTTGGCACTTCGACCGTCAGCGTGGTGTGCGCGACGCCCAATTGCTTGCATATCTCGGCAACGAACGCCGCTTCTGCTGCGCTCTCCGGGCGGAGACCGTGATCAACCGTCGCCGCTTCGATTGCATCTGCTCCGCAGGCTTCGCGCGCCAGCAACAGCAGGGCAAGGCTATCCGGACCGCCCGAAACTGCGATGGCAAGCCGCGTATCGGCAAACCCGAAACGCTCCAGATCGGCGCGAAAACGCGCGATCAAATCAGCATGGATATCCGTATCAATCGTTGCCCCCTATCCGCTGGACAATCAGCTTTCGCAGGTGACTTTGCGGCGATTGGCCTCATAGCGATCCATCAAGCGGCCACTGGCCAGCGCTGGATAGGTTTCGCCAAATTCTGCCAATGCAATGCAGGCGCGGCGAGTATCTTCCATTGCGATCATGGATTCAGAAAGGAACAGCAAACTGTCCGCTGCACGAGGTGCGGTACGATCCGCCTGATAGTTACGCAGGAACCAGCGCGCTGCTTCTTCCGGCATTCCGTCATCTAGGAACGCCCGGCCAAGCAAGTTGCGGCCATAAGTGGCACGCCAGTGCGACGGATAGCTCTCGATAAAGCTCGATAGCTGCTGACGAGCTTCAGGAAAGAAGCCCGCATTCCAAAGGCGGAAGCCATAAGAATACTCATCATCTGCCGCGTCATCGGTTTGCGGCTTGGTGATTTCCTGAACAGCAGCCAGACGTTCGGCGCTTGGACCAGCTGTGGCCGTTGTCGCTTCTTCTTGGCCGCCTTGTGAGGATTCACCGCCAGTCATCGCTGAGAGGTTGCTATCCGTCACCGACGGTTGTTCGGGCTCGATAGTACCGGCGAGACCTGCTCCAGCAGCAGGCGATGCCTCCAGTAAAGCCAAACGGCTTTGGATTTGGGACACCGCATTTGAGTTCTCTTCCGTTACCGAAGTAAGGCGCTGCAATTGCAGTTCCATGGCGTCCAAACGGGCCAGAATATCGGTTACAGCAGTGGTCGAAGATGTTGTTCTGTTCGCTGGCTGCGTGGCCGATCCATCATTCGAGATTTGCGGTTCAAAAAACCGGCCATCGCCTCCCGGAAAAACGTTGCGTTGAAGCGCGCGGATCTCTGCTTCCATCTTGCGCAACCGGGCCTCGGGGTTGGCGTCCTGCGCCATCGACGGGACAGGCGATGTTGCCACAGTCGCCGCGATTGCAAGAGCACCTGCCAAGCGGATAGTAGTTGAAGAAAACGGTGATCGAAGAGCGAATTTCATTGGTCTCAGGCTCCGTTTTAAGTGCGCGCTCATGCCGAAAGGCCACCGCGCATTTTCGCATCAATTGTACATGCCGTTTACCGTGGCATATGATGCATGAACGACACCCGAATCTGTGCCGCCTGACAGGCGACAAGTCGAGCGTGAACAGCACTAAATCGGTGGGAAAGGGTTCAGTTTACGGCCGATTCGGTGGGATCTGCTCTCGCCAACAACGCCGTAGCCGATATGGGCTCATCGCCGATTGCTATGGGTTCTTCGGCCAATTTGGGCACTTCACGCCCGCCGATTGTAATGACCAACGCGTCTGGTCTTCCCGTGTTGATACGGGGTTCGGCGACATTTGCCGGCAAATCGAATGAATCGCCCGCGCTCATAAGACCTTCGAAAATAGGTTCGCGTGTTTGCTCGTAATCGGCGTCATAAAAGCGGACCCAAAGTTCATCCATGGCAGTGAATACAACTTGACCCGAAGCGTCAGGAGCACTCGCTGCGGCGCTCTGTTCGGCGGCATTCTCGCCAGAGAGAGCTTCGCCGGTCTGGGAATCATCCGCAGAGCCTTCCGCGATAAGAGGCTCTAGGCCGTCACCAGCCCCGAAATAGGTGCTGTAGAAGAAGTAAATTCCAACCGCGAGGATGAGAGCCGCGAGCGCACCGAACCAAGCAAGACCAGCCGATGGGAGTTTACCTGGATCGCCGGGTTCCATGCCCCCCGCAAGGGCAGACTGCCGACTATAACCGCCCGCCAAATCTTCTCGCACGGCATCGGCGATCTCTGATTCGTTTAAGCCAACCACCCGCGCATACGATCGGGCAAATCCTATCGCATAGGTGCGCGATGGCAGTTTATCGAAGGTGCTGTTCTCGATAGTCTCAAGATGACGGAGTGGAATGCGAGTTTCAGCCGCAACATGCGACAACTCCAACCCCTTTTCCTCACGCGCGGTGCGCAGACGGTCGCCCGCAGTCCGTGCTTCTGCAACAGGTTCTTCGGTCAGCTCTTCGCTGCTATTATCTTGCTCGCTATCCATGACCCGTTCCACTTTAATGTGGTTTTTAGATTGTTCGGTGTCTCACAGAGAAACTTTGTGAGACACCGAGTCAAGGATTCGCTGCGCTGGCAAACGTAAATTGAGCCCAGCTAGCACACCAATCGATCTATCAATCGACCTCTATGCCGCGCTCTTCCGCCCATGTAGTCAGCTCGCTGCGTATATTGATCGACGGGTCTGACAGCCAATCGGTCATAGCTGTGGTGATCTCCGCCAGATCGACCTTGCGTACCAACTCTTTGATCGGGCCAACTGCCGCAGGCGTTATGGACAGCCTCCGAAAGCCGATACCCAAGAGCGCGAGCGCTTCAAGACGGCGCCCCCCCATTTCACCGCAAACTCCCACGTCCACATCGCTGCCGACAGAGTTCTGTATCACACGGCGCAGGAAGCGGAGGATTGATGGGCTAAGCCAGTCGTAGCGCTGCGCCAATTTCGGATTGGCGCGGTCTGCAGCGAACAGGAACTGCGTCAGATCATTTGTCCCGATCGAGAGAAAACTCAACTTCGGCAGCAGTAGATCAAGCACTTCTGCGAGAGCAGGCACTTCGAGCATGGCGCCGAATTTGATCGATTCAGGCAATTGTTTCTTATTGGACCGCAGGAATGCAAGCTGCTCGTCGAACACAGCCTTCGCAGCATCAAACTCCCATGGCTCAGAAACCATTGGGAACATTACATGCAGCGATCGACCAGCGCTCGCCTCTAACAATGCGCGGGCCTGCGCCTTCATCAACCCTTTGCGGGTCAAAGCAAGGCGCAATGCCCGCCAACCCATTGCCGGGTTCTCATCCTTATCTGCAATGTCTGATGCGAGGTAAGGTACCGATTTGTCACCGCCGATATCGACTGTCCGGAAAATAACCGGCTTTTCGCCTGCTGCATCCAGCACATCGCGATAGAGGCGTGTCTGGCGTTCACGCTGCGGCAATGTTGCCGAGACAAGAAACTGAAATTCTGTGCGAAACAGTCCAACCCCGTCCGCGCCTGTCATGGCCAGCGAACTAATATCATCGCGCAGGCCTGCATTCATCATGACCTGAATTCGAGTGCCGCAGCGCGTGAATGGTTCAACATCGCGAAGGCTGGCATAGGCAGCTTGCTTTTCGCGTGTCTTGGCAAAGCGCGCTTCGAATGCCTCGGCAACCGAGGTCGTTGGCCGGACGGTTGCGGTTGCGGCTGAAGCATCCAACAAAACTTCGTCGCCGTCGCGGATAATGCCGCGAACACCGCCCGCACGGCCAAGCACTGGCACACCCATCGACCGGGCTACGATCACGACATGCGCGGTCAACGAGCCTTCTTCCAGAATTACGCCTTTAAGCCGCCTTCGATCATATTCGAGCAGCTCCGCCGGGCCGAGATTGCGAGCGATCAAAACCGTATCTTTACGAAGGCCTTGTGATGCAGCCGTACCAAGCTGTCCTGACACAATTCGTAACAACCGGTTCGCCAAATCTTCAAGATCGTGCATCCGATCTGCCAGAAGCGGATCATCGATTTCACGCATCCGCATGCGGGTGTGCTGCTGCACGCGCTCAATGGCCGCTTCCGCGGTTAGCCCGCTATCGATTGCCTCATTGATCCGGCGTGACCACCCCTCGTCATAGGCGAACATCTTGTAGGTTTTGAGCACTTCCTCCTGCTCGCCGCCTATGCCGAATTCAGCTTGCCCCGTGAGCGTATCGATCTGCTCCCGCATCTTATCAAATGCTCGGTAAACCCGCTGACGTTCGGCTTCAATATCATCCGCCACGACCTGCATGATTTGAACACGCGGTTGATGGTAGACCGCTTGCCCGACCGCGAGTCCTTTCACCAAAGTAAGGCCAGAAATGCTCTGCGGCCCGGTTTCCTGAATAGTCAGGCCGAGAGCCTCTTCTTCATCGACCAATTCCGCATTCGCGATCAATTCCGACAGAACCATGGCCGTGGTCTGGAGCGCTTCGATCTCTACGTCTTCGTATCGGCGGGGCTCGACGTGCTGAACGCAAAGTACGCCCACAGCGCGTTCGCGGTAAACTATGGGGACGCCAGCGAAAGAATGAAATTTCTCTTCACCCGTTTCCGGGCGGTATTGAAAGTCTGGATGCGCTTTGGCCTCAGCCAAATTGAGGGTCTCGACATTCTCCGCGATCACACCGGTCAGGCCTTCACCGATCGCCATACGGGTGACGTGAACCGCGCTCTTATTCAGGCCGCGTGTGGCGAACAATTCGAGCATGCTCTCACGCAGAAGATAGATTGAACACACCTCGCTCGTCAGGCTTTCTCCGACGATTTCGACGACACGGTCGAGCTTGCCCTGCGCGTGCATGCGCGAAGCCATCACTTCGTGAAGGCGCGTAAGGATCTGTCGGGCGGAGGCGGCAGCAGTCATTGCATTTCTGACTTAGGCAGTCCGGCGCACAAAAGCAAAAGCAAGCGGTGCGGCCCGCAAGTCAGCTTTCATGCTACCGGACCGTCGTTATCAAAGGCAAACGAGATGCCCGCCCCTGAACAGCGTTTAATCGGCCACAATTAATCGGAAGGTTCAGCCTTCGCGTTCTGAAGCAATTGTTTCAGGCGCTGGCGATTTCTTCCTTTAATCGCAGTTTATGTTTCTTGAGATCCTGAATCGTCGCAGCATCAGGCACGGGGCGGGCCATTTCTTGGCGAAGCTTCGCCTCAAGACCGGCATGTTTGGACTGGAGCGCATTGATGTGGGACGATGCCATAGAGTGTTCTCCTGATATGCGGGGGTGCACCCCCGAGGGAAACGACTCGACACAAAGCGGGCGAGCCGCTGATTTCCAAGAAACCATACAGACGCTGACTTGCAAAGCCCTTCATTTGAGTGAAACGATGGAAACGCATAATTGCGCGGTGAATCGGTTGGATGGCCACCTGATGTTTCCGGCAAAGCACAAAAGGGGCGTGAGGCCAGATGAACGAGCAAGAGCTCACCAAGAAACTGGAATTGATGCGGACAGAGCACCGAGATCTGGACGCAGCAATCATCGCCCTGACTGAAGCAGGATCAACAGATCAGCTTCAGATCGCCCGGCTTAAAAAACGCAAGCTGCATCTGAAGGATCAGATAGCAATCGTCGAAGACACCCTGCTGCCCGATATCATCGCCTAATTGGCTCCAAATCGGATTGGCTTCGCCGCCATTGCGGAACAGTCTGTCTCGTAAACGGATCGGCGATTCTGTCCCGCTGGGAGACAACGCGGAATTCCGTCTGGATAATAACCTTACTACCATAGCGGCCAAGGCAATCGGAGCGTAGCGGGGTCATCAGTCATGATTCCTGCGACAAACCTTTCTCGCCCGATTATCGAGGCGCTGTATACCGAAGCGCTCGTGCTTGCTGACGATGTGCGAGCAGTGTTCGCTTTGGGCACAAAAGAACCTGGGTCTGGCGAGAACGCGATGGTCCGCCTCGCGCTTTCAACAGAAGGGCTGAAAACAACGACGCGGATGATGCATCTGCTCGCGTGGCTGCTTAATCAGCGCGCCTATTTCGCCGGCGAGATGACAGAAAATCAGGTGCGCAATCACGGTACGCTTCCTGCGGATCGTCCGTCTGAACCCGCACAGCTTGAGTTGCTTGAGCCCGAAACTCGCGCACTGATCGCCGAGACAGAAGCGCTTCATCAGCGTATCGCACGACTTGATCAAGCGTGGCGCCAGCAATTCGAAATGGGCTCACCCGTCCGCGCATTTCAAGATCGCATAGGGCGCGAGCTCGGAGGATCAGAACAGCCGATCAGAATTCACCAGTCCGGTCCTCGCCAGCGCTAGGCAGCAGATAGGGCATTCTGCCAACGCGCAAGCCGCGCCTGACGAACGTCCTCTCCCATTTCAGGCTCAAACCGGGTGAGTTTGCCGCGCATCTTTTCGGCGGCGCTTGCAAGATCGGGATACAGCCCCGCCCCGGCCGCAGCGAGCATGGCCGCGCCCAGAGCAGTCGTTTCGACAAAGTCGGGCCTCTCCACCGGCACATCCAGCATATTCGCAAGGTCCTGAGCCATCCACGTGTTCGCCGCCATGCCGCCATCGATACGCAGTGTTTCCCAGGGAGTGCCGTCTGCGGCGAATGCCCGCGCCAGATCATGCGTCTGATGGGCCATCGCCTCAAGCGCAGCCCGGGCCAGTTCTGCTTTCCCGCTCGCGAAGCTCAACCCGGCAATCACCCCGCGCGCCTCGGCCCGCCAATGTGGCGCACCCAATCCAGCCAGCGCCGGTACGATCGTAACCCCGCCCGTATCAGCTATGGATTTCGCCAGTTCTTCTGTTTGGCTGGCCACTTCAACGATGCCTAAAGAATCGCGCAGCCATTGGACAAGACTGCCCGCGACGAACACCGATCCTTCGATAGCGTAAGTCCGTTCGCCACCGATCTGCATCAAAACAGTGCCCAGCAAACGGTTATCGGAATGCGGGACCGTGCTTCCCTGATTGGTGAGCACAAACGCCCGGTGCCATAGGTCGCTTTCGTTTGACCCGGAGCAAGACACGCTTGCCCGATAGTTGCTGCCTGTTGGTCGCCGACAAGCCCGGTGATCGGAACTTCACGCCCGAACAGCGAGGCCTTGGTCTTTGCCAATGCGCCCGACATATCGACCACCTTGGGCAATGCCGAATGCGGCACACCGAGAAGTTCACAAAGCCCCTCGTCAAATTGCGCACCCGTCAGTTCGAGCAAGAGCGTGCGGCTCGCATTGCTTGCATCGGTGATATGATCACCGCCTGTCAGTTTGAACGTCAGCCAGCTTTCCACCGTTCCAAAGGCCAACGTACCGGCCTCCGCAGCCGCGCGCACCTCCGGCACATTGTCGAGCATCCAGCGCATTTTCGTGCCGGAGAAGTAAGGGTCGAGTAGCAGGCCGGTGCGTTTCTGCACGTCGGCCTCATGTCCCGCCTCGCGAAGCTCAATACAGAAAGGCTCTGTCCGGCGATCTTGCCAAACGATTGCACGCGTCAACGGCTCGCCGGTCTCTTTGTCCCACGCCACAACGGTCTCACGCTGGTTCGTGATGCCGATGCCCGCAATCATCGCCGCGCCACCTGCTTTGGGGATTACTTCCTGCGCGCAGTCGAGTGTTTTCTCCCAGATTTCAGCCGCGTCATGCTCAACCCAGCCGCCCTGCGGATAATGCTGCGTCAGCTCTTGCTGCGCGCTCGCGATCATCACCCCATCACTCGCGAACAGCATCGCGCGGGTCGACGTCGTCCCTTCGTCCAGCACCAGAATATAGTCGGCCATAATCCCTCTCTTCTTGGCCCGCATTCCTAACCGCTTGCGCGATCATCGCAAGCCGCAGATCGCGCGAATCCTCGACAGTCTGCGCTAGCCACTGCATAGGAAAGTGCATGGCAGGTATCCCGCCCAAACCGTGGCCCACTGGCGAGGCCGAGCAACTTGAACCGCTGGTACGGCGCGTACTTGCGCCTAACCCATCGCCCTACACATACACGGGCACTCAAACCTATGTGGTTGGCGCGGGCGATGATGTGGCGGTGATTGATCCTGGCCCCAATGATCCTGCACATATCGAGGCGATCATGGCTGCTGTGGGCGATGCAAAGATCCTCGCAATCATGTGCACGCATACGCACCGCGATCATTCGCCCGCTGCAGCGCCGCTCGCGCAGCGAACGGGCGCGCCTGTCGTTGGCTGCGCCCCGCTGGTATTGGAAGTGGAGGGGCCCCGCTCAGACGAAGCGTTTGACACCACATACGAACCCGACCGCGTTCTCGAAGATGGCGAACAAATGCGGGGCACCGGATGGACGCTGACGGCGGTGGCAACACCCGGTCACACGTCCAATCACCTCTGCTTCGCACTCGAAGAAAGCGGCGCTCTTTTCACAGGGGATCACGTGATGGGCTGGTCCACCAGCGTCGTGATCCCGCCCGACGGTGACATGGGCGACTACATGGCGAGCCTCGAAAAACTGCAGGCGCGCGACGACACTGTCTACCACGCGGCCCATGGCGCAGCGATCACCAAACCAAAGCAATTGGTGCGCGGCATGATCGGCCACCGCCGCCAGCGCGAGAACCAGATCTTGCGGCTGCTGGGCGAGGAAGCACGCGCAGTCTCGGCCTTCATTCCCGCGATGTATAAAGGTTTGGACGAGCGCTTGATCGGGGCCGCCGAAATGAGCGTAACCGCGCATCTGATTGACCTCGAAAAGCGCGGGCAAGTGACGCTGGATGGAGATATTTGGCGGACGGTGTGATTGCCCGCAATTCCGATTAGAGTGGACCGCTCAATCATATCGCACAACGGACAGAATTGATGAAAGTTATTATCCTTGGTGGATATGGAGTTTTTGGAGGACGCCTAGCGCAATTGCTGCGCGACGTTCCGGATTTGAGGATATTCATCGCCGGGAGAGACGGAGAGAAGGCGCGCAAATTCTGCAGCTCGATAAAGGGGCAAGCCAAATTCGAGCCAGTGGCCATTGATCGGCGAGACATCGGCGCTGCACTTAGCGAAATTGAACCCGACCTCTTGGTCGATGCGACTGGCCCCTTTCAACAATATGGCAGCAACCCGTATTCTGTGGTTGAGGCATGCATAGATGCCCGCGTAAATTACCTCGACTTCGCGGACGGCGCTGACTTTGTTTTCGGGGTTTCAAAATATGACGATGCGGCCAAGGCAGCAGGTATCTATTTGCTTTCCGGTGTAAGCAGCTTCCCTGTCCTCACAGCCGCTGTTTTGCGTGAATTCGCCAAGACAATGGATATCAAAAAGGTGATTGGCGGTATCGCGCCGTCACCTCACGCTGGCATCGGTCTAAACGTTATGCGAGCCGTGATAGGTTATGCAGGAACGCCCGTTAAACTGCTGCGAGACGGGAAAGAGAGTTTCGGCATTGGCCTTGCTGAAAGCAAACGTTTCACCATCGCGGTCCCAGGCCGATTGCCGCTGCGCAACATCCATTTTTCGCTCGTCGATGTTCCCGATTTGCAAGTGATCCCCCCGCAGCATCCAACGATGACCGACATCTGGATGGGTGCCGGGCCAGTTCCAGAAGTGTTGCACCGAATTCTGAATCTCTTGGCCAAGGCGAAACATGCACTCCGCCTGGCATCACTGGTTCCGTTTTCACGCCTCTTCTACCGCATTTTGAACCTCATGAAGTTTGGGGAACATCGAGGTGGGATGTTCGTGACCGCATCAGGACAAGCGAACGGTAAACCGGTTGAGAGAAGCTGGCATCTGCTAGCTGAGGCTGATGATGGGCCGCTGATTCCTTCGATGGCGATTGAGGCCATTGTTCGTAAGACTGTGGCAGGCGACAGGCCGCCGCCCGGCTCGCGGCCTGCTATCAATGCGTTGGAATTATCCGATTATGATAGTCTATTCAGGGGCAGGGAAATTTACACCGGCTTTCGCGATGATTTGGAGCAAGGTCCAATCTATCGCACCGCCCTTGGTCCGGCCTTCGCCACTTTACCTCAGCAAGTTGTGGCATTGCACGACAGTTTATCGGAACGGCAATGGGTTGGCACCGCCCAGATTCAGAGAGGTTCTAGCCTACTCGGTAGAATTCTGGCTGCGTTTATCAGCGCTCCTCCCAGTGGAAATGACATACCCGTCACCGTCACCTTCAAACCTGACGACAAAGGGGAGTGGTGGATCCGCAACTTCGGGGGCAAGATATTCAAGTCTCACCAACGCCTTGGCACTGGCAAAAACACGCATTTGATCATGGAACGGTTTGGCGTGGTCGAGGTGGCGCTCGCACTGGTGATAGAGGATGAACGGCTCAAGCTGGTTCCAAGGCACTGGTCGCTTATGGGCTTTCCATTGCCGCAAAGCCTTCTTCCGAAAGGGAACAGCTTTGAATCAGAAGAAGGGGGATCTTTCCACTTTGACGTTGAAATCGCCGCTCCCGTAATAGGACTAGTTTGCGCCTACAAAGGGACTTTGGAGCCGCAGTAGCCTGTTGTTTGCTTTAATCGGCTTCCCCAAATTCACCCTTAACAAAAGCCTCTGCCAGCTGAAATTTCTGGATTTTGCCTGATCCGGTGAGCGGGAACTCCTTCACCCAGACCCAATGCGCTGGCGTTTTCTGCGGGGAAAGGCGTTGGCGGATAAAGCTCTTCAACTCGTCTTCGTTAGGTTTCTCGACGCCTTCGGGCGCGCGCATGAAGCAAGCGACGATCTCGCCCCATTTTTTATCCGGCACACCTGCAACAGCGACTTCGGCGATGGCTGGATGTTCAAGCAGCGCAGCCTCGATCTCCGCCGGAAACAGGTTTTCTCCACCGCGAATGATCATCTCTTTCACGCGGCCCGTGATCTTCACATAGCCGCGCGTGTCCATCGTGCCGAGGTCGCCGGTGTGCAGCCAGCCATCAGCATCAATTGTCTCAGCTGTGGCCTGAGGATTGTCGTTGTACCCCGCCATCATATTGAACCCGCGCATGCATATCTCGCCCTGCTCGTCAGGCGCGCAGATGGAATTGTCATTCGGCGAACGGATGGAAACTTCCATATGCGAGCATGGCTGACCAATCGTGTCCGTCAGGTCTAACCCTGTGTCGGTCGGCCAAGCCGCCGTGATCGCGGGCGAAGTTTCGGTCTGCCCGTAAACGATCAGGATCGGCACGCCGAACACATCCTGTGCCGCGCGGTTCAACTCCGGCTGCACCATAGCGCCGCCGCTGATCACGGTTTCGACACCGGATACGTCCGTTCCGGTTGCCTTGGCAGCCTCGATAATCGCGAAAATCATGGTCGATACGCCGGCCACGACCTCGGGTTTTTCGCGCTCAATGGCTTTGGCCACAGCCACCGGATCGAACACCGATACAAGCAGCAACACCGCCCCTTGCGCGATGCAGCCCAGCACGCACACCGCGCTGCCAGCCGTATGGAACAGCGGGAACGGGCACGTCACGGTTTTGCCGGTGGTGATGTTCCAGCGGGCAAACACGTCTGCATTGCTTTGCACCAGACCGTGTTGATGCAGCAGAACGCCTTTGGGAAAACCGGTTGTGCCCGATGTGTATTGGATCATCACAATATCATGCGGCTTGGTGGGGCGCAGCTCACCGTCTCCCTCACCCGCGAACAGTTCGGCGTGATCCTCAATATCGATCGTGTAATCAGCAGCGGTGAGGCCGGCTGCAGCTTCGTCCACCACGGGGCGCAAAGCCGTGCCGCGCACATTGGGCTGGTAGTATACAGCACCTGCTCCCGATTGTTCGAGCACATAGCGCACTTCCCGCGGTGTAAAGGCCGGGTTGACGGTTACAATGGTGAGCCCCGCCATCGCCGCGCCCAGCTGTACCAGCACCCATTCAGGGCAATTGCCGCCCATGATCGCGATACGTGTGCCCGCCGGATGCCGCGCGGCCAGCGCCCGCCCGCATTTCTCGCTATCTGCCTGCAGTGAAGCAAACGTCCATTCCCGTCCTATAGACCCGTCTGCCAACAATTCCCGCAAAGCCGTCGCACTGCCCCTGACCGAAGCCTGTTCGCGCAACACCTCTTCAATAGTTCTCTCGCGATATTCGGTGTCCGCCTGAGCCGGGCAATAGGCTTCGGTCAATTCGAGCTGATACATCTTGTCTCTCCCCACCCGACTCGTCTAGCACGGCCTCGCAAATCTGCGAAAAAGACCTATGTAGGCGGCAACTTAGACAGCGGGATCACAGCCATGAGTATCGAGACAAAAATCCCATCGGGCGACGATCTGCTCGCTGAAATTAATCGCCTGCGCAAAGAGCGCAATGCGGTGATCCTCGCGCATTATTACCAGACGCCTGATATTCAGGATATTGCCGACTTTGTGGGCGACAGTCTGGAGCTGTCGCGCAAGGCGGCGGAAACCGATGCGGACGTTATCCTGTTTTGCGGCGTGAAGTTTATGGCGGATACCGCCAAAATCCTTTCGCCCGACAAGACCGTGATCCTGCCCGATATGGATGCCGGTTGTAGCCTAGAAGACAGCTGCCCGCCGGAGAAGTTCAAGGCTTTCCGCGAAGCACATCCCGATCACATCGCGTTGACTTACATCAATTGCTCGACCGAAGTGAAGGCGCTGTCCGACATCATCGTGACCAGCTCCAGCGCAGAAACGATTCTTGAACAGATTCCAGCAGATCAGAAAATCATCTTCGGCCCTGATCGCCATCTTGGCGGTTGGCTCTCGCGCAAGTTCGACCGCGAAATGCTGCTCTGGCCGGGCGTGTGCATCGTGCACGAAGCATTCAGCGAAACCGAGCTGTTAAAGCTGAAAGAACAACACCCCGATGCACCGGTCGCCGCGCACCCGGAATGCCCACCTGCGATTATCGATCACGCCGATCACGTTGGCTCCACCAGCTCGATCCTGAAATTCGCGAAGAGCTTTGAAGGCGACACTCTGATCGTCGCGACAGAACCGCACATCATGCACCAGATGGAAAAGGCGCTGCCCGAAAAGACGTTTATCGGCGCACCGGGCGCGGACGGAAACTGCAACTGCAATATCTGTCCCTACATGGCGCTCAACACGATGGAGAAAATGTACACCGCCCTGCGCGATCTGGAACCGCAGATTGTGATTGAGGAAGACGTCCGCCTGAAGGCCAAAGAGAGCCTCGACCGGATGCTCGGCATGGCTGGCGGGACTGTCGGGCTGGGCGATTTGGGTCAGGTGCCGTTTAAGGCGGATTGAGGCGAGACTATCGCTTAGGGATGCGCAATTGCCAGCTTCCAGTCTCAATCATATTTTGGATGCATGAATAAACACGATGCAGGCATAATTCGCGAAATAGCGAACTCCAAAAATCCGTTCATTGCGCTGACCGCTTTGTTGATCCTCCAATGTCGGTGGCCATTCTTTCTTTCTGGCACGTCTGTCGCGATAGTTGTGCAGCTGGGTTCGATAGTCTCATAGTCGATGCTTCGCATTCTTCCTCTGCGTAGCCCGCGCCACCACCAGCGCACTCCCCAACAGCACCATCCCGCCAATATCGAGCGGAGTAAGCACCTCGCCAAACACGCTATACCCGATCACCGCCGCAATCGCGGGTTGCGTTAGCAGTGCGAGACCGATCACAAGCGGCGGGAAGTGGCCTAGTGAATAGACTAGCAGCCCCTGCCCGATCAGTTGGCTCGTAATGAATAGCGCAACAATCGGCGTCCAATTGGTTGGCCAGACGGGTTCTCCCAGCGCCAGTGCGAGCACCAACAATACGGGTGCCGCAAAAATGCTCACCCACACCAGCAGGCTCCACGATCCGAACCGAGCCCGCTCCCCTTGCAGTGTGAGCAGATACACCGCGTAGAGCAGTCCGGCTGTGATACAGAACAGGTCGCCCGCGAATGTCTCAGCGGAAATCTCGAGACTCCGCCCCAGCAAGATACCCGCGCCTGCCAACGCACAGACGATCGCCAGCCACTCGGCCCCGCGTGGCAGTGCCCGAGCGATGATGAAGCCCCAGAACAATAGGATGATAGACCCGGCATTGCCGAACAGGGTCGCATTGCCCAGCCGCGTCATGCCGATCCCAATATGCCAACTGGCAAGGTCTCCCGCGAAAGCAAACGCGCCAATCGCGACCAGCACCAGTGTCTTTCGCGGCATGCCGGACAATTTCTGTCCCGCCATATGTGCAAAGACGACGAGAAACGGCAGCGCCAGAAATAGCCGCCAGAATGCTGCACTTACGGGTCCTGTATCGGTCAGGCGCACCAGCCACGGCCCCAAAGCAAGGGCAACATTCCCGCAAAGCAGCGCGGCAAGCAGCAGCGCCGCCTTCCAATCAAACAGCTTTTCTTGGGAGGTGCCGTCATTTTCCATGCTTGCGCACTAACCCGATCAACGCCAAGTGAATAGCCAATCGAAACTGAAAAGAGGATTTCCGCCCATGCATGACGTTCTGTTCCAGCCGCTCACGATGGGCGCGCTTGAGGCGAAGAACCGCATCTTTATGGCCCCGCTGACGCGCGGCCGCGCTGCTGATCCGATGTTCACGCCCAACGCGATGATGCAGACCTATTACGAGCAGCGCGCGGGCGCGGGCATGATCCTGACGGAGGCAACGGGCATCAGCGTCGAAGGGCTTGGCTGGCCATCGGCCCCGGGTATTTGGAGCGACGAGCAGACCGAGGCATGGAAACCAATCGTCAAAGCTGTGCACGAAAAAGGCGGCCTGATCGTAATGCAACTGTGGCATATGGGCCGGATCGTTCATCCGCACTTCCTCGGGGGCGAAGCACCATTCTCAGCCAGCGCGACCAAGGCGCCGGGCGAAGCGCACACGCCCGTCGGCAAACAGGAATATGCGACCGCTCGTGAAATGACGCAGGAAGACATCGAGCGAACGATCGGCGATTATCGCCGCGCTGCGGAAAACGCCAAAAAGGCAGGGTTTGACGGTGTGCAATTGCACGGCGCAAACGGATACCTGATCGACCAGTTCCTGCGCGACAACACGAACCTGCGCACCGACAACTATGGCGGATCACCGGAGAACCGCACGCGCTTTATGCGCGAAGTGCTCGAAGCGATTATCGACGTATGGGGCGCGGACCGCGTTGGCATCCGTCTTTCGCCCAACGGCGATTCTCAAGGCGCAGACGATAGCAATCCCGAGGCAACCTTTGGCGCGGCGGCCAAGGTTTGCGAAGAGCTGGGTCTGGCTTTCGTAGAACTGCGCCAGCCAGGACCAGACGGCACTTTCGGCCGCACCGATGTTCCCAAGCAGGACCATGTGATCCGCGCGAACTACACCGGCCCACTGATCCTGAACTCTGACTACAGCGCACAAGAAGCCGATGATGACGTAACAAGCGGTCGCTGCGAAGCGGTCAGCTTTGGCCGTCCGTATATCTCCAACCCTGATCTGGAAAAGCGGATCGCGGCAGGCGCGGAATTCAACCCAAACACGAATGTGCCGAAGAGTTGGTACTTCCCTATTCCGGAAGGCTACATCGATTATCCGACGATGGAAGAAGAGCAGGCTGCGGCCAACGCGGCCTGAACTTACTCTTCCAGAGGCGCAGCAACAGGAGGGGCCGGGTCAGCGGAAGCTGGCTCGGCCTCTTGGCTTTCCGCGTCAGGTTCTTGCTCGGCTGCAGGAGCACTTGTCCTACTCGAACTGTCGCCGTCGCTTGATGCAGTGGGCTCGGCTGGCGGGGATGTCGATGTGAGCTGATCCAGCGGGATCATATCGTCGCTGATCGAGCCGCCCAATACTTCACCAGTTGCCGCGCCGCCTTGTTCGGTTGCGGTTTCTCCAGCGGGTTCAGGATCGCCGCACGCAGCGAGAAGTGCCAAAGGGGCGAGAGCAAAGAGTGGTCTGTACGTCATGTTGCGCAGGCTCCTCGCCCGGTTTTGGCAAGCGCGTCAAGAAATTCCTGTGAACGTGCCATCAAGGCCTCGTCCCATTCATCCTGCGTCACAGCCTTGCCCAGCTTTGCAAGACTGGTGACGCCAAACTCATCGATCCCGCACGGTACGATCCCGCCGAAATGCGAAAGGTCAGGATCAAGGTTCACGGAAAAACCGTGCATCGTAACCCAGCGCCGCACTCGCACGCCAATGGCTCCAATCTTGGCCTCACGCCCGTCAATGTCCTGCGTCCAAATGCCCACGCGCCCTTCGGCCCGCCATGCTTCGACCCCGAAATCGGCGAGCGTGTCGATCACCCAGCCCTCGATCGAATGGACAAAACAGCGCACGTCCTTGCCGCGCTTATTGAGATCAAGCATCAGATAGCCGACCCGCTGGCCTGGTCCATGATAGGTGTATCGCCCCCCGCGTCCCGCCTCGATCACTTCAAAGCGCGGATCGACCAGTTCGCTGATATCAGCGCTGGTTCCGGCGGTGTAGACTGGCGGATGTTCTAACATCCAGATCAACTCATCCGCTTCGCCAGCAGAAACTGCCGCGTTGCGTGTCTCCATTTCCGAAAGCGCCCTGCGATACGGGACCTGCGCATTTTCGCACCGCCATTCGATCGGACGGATGGTGGATGTGTCTGGAGCGGAACTTGCCATAGGGTCTTGGTGGGGGCATTGCATTCCGATATCAAGGGATAAGCGCCGCTGGCATTTATGGCGCGCGCATAGGGGATCCGCATGACATTCGATATGAACGCCGCTTGGTCGCGCGCGATGGTTTTGGCCCGCGAGAATTTTTCTCTTCTAGTGGTGATCGCAGGAATATTTCTGATGCTGCCCACGGTGGCGATTTATCTGATGATTCCTGACATGGCGACATTGGCCGATCCCACGGCGAACCCTGATATGACGCCGGAACAGATGGCCGAGCTGTTCACGCCTATTTTGGGCTGGATGCTCCCCATCATGTTGATCCAATTCGTTGGCTACAACGCTATGGTCGGCCTGATGGGCGGAGATCGTCCGACTGTTGGACAGGCACTGGGAGCTGGCGCGAAGTCCGTGCCAAGCATCATTGCGGCATTCATTCTTTTTATGGTCGCATATATGCTGGCCAGCGTTGCGGTCGTCATCCCTTTTGCGTTGCTGGCTGCAGCTACCGGGGTAACGGCCATCGGGGCTATCGCACCGGTTATGATTTTGCTGGTCGCGATATTCCTAGCAACCCGGTTTTCTCTCACAATGCCAGTCGTGATGATCGAGGCCACGCTTAATCCGTTTCGCGCGATGAAGCGGTCTTGGGATCTGACCGGCCCGCAGCAATGGCGGGTGATGGCGTTCTGGGGAATATTGGTCATCGCCTACATCGTGATCCTGCTGCTCGTAAGCGGCGCGATCGGTGTCTTCGCAGCAATGGCAGGGTCGGGCATCGCGTCCAAACTGATACTCGGCATCAGCAATGGAATACTGGCGATCATCGTCGGCATCGTTCAGTGCGCGTTGGCGGTTTCGATTTACAGCCAGCTTGCTGGGCCGAACGAGGCAGAAGTCACCTCTACCTTTGAATAAGGGTCAGCGCGCTTTCCAAGCCCAATACAGCTTGCATGGAAGGATGTTGAGCCACTCGAAGCCTTCGTCAATGCGTTCGAAGAATGGTTTGGATTCATCGCGCACAGCTGAAGTGAATTGATAGGCCAAAAAGCCGCCGCCTGGCTTTAGAACGGTGTGAGTGGCCTCTGCGATTTCCGGCGCCACGCCGCTAGGCAGAGTTGAGAACGGCAGACCAGACAAGACATAGTCCGCTTTTTCGACGCCAAGATCGGCCAGAATCTGCTCAACATTTTCTGCCGAACCAAGAACCGCATGAAAGCGTTTGTCGCGGATCGTGCGGGTCAGGTAATCGATGTAGAGCGGATTTGTGTCGATCACGATCAACACCGCATCGCCGCGCAGCTTCTCCAACACAGGGTGGCAGAATGTACCAGCGCCCGGTCCATACTCGACAAACACCTCGCAAGTGCCCCAATCGACCGGTTGCAGCATCTTTGCGATTGTGAAGCGAGATGAGGGAATGATCGACCCCACCATACGCGGATGCTCAACGAAACCACGGAAGAAAACAGACCATTGATCGGCGTATCGGCGCCAGCGTGAGCGCAGCCCCAAACGTTTGCCGATTGCTGAAATATTGCCTGTCATCATTTCTCCTATGGGTGCGACCCCAATTTGTTTTACCCTACGTAAGGCCAAGTCGCAGACGGGATATCCGTTTGCAAGTGGCAATGCGGTGGCTTAGCGGTTTGCCGAGATGGCCCACCTACAAGATCAACCAGCTGATGTCTCCGCCAAGGCTATTTCCAATGGCCGAATGGCTTTGCTGTTTACTGTCATGCTCGTGACGGCGGCAGGCAACACCGCAATGCAATCGGTAATGCCGTCCATCGGGACCGCTTTAGAAGTCAGCGATGTCTGGATCAGCCTTGCTTACAGCTGGTCAGCGCTTCTCTGGGTCGTTTGTGCCCCGATCTGGGCCCGCCGGTCTGACAAACGCGGGCGCAAAGCGATGATGGCGCTGGGTCTAGTCGGGTTCGTGGTATCAATGGCGCTTTGCGGGGCGGCGCTTTGGGCGGGCCTGTCGGGCTGGCTTACGGCATTCTGGGCATTGATCGCGTTCGCCGCAGCGCGCAGCCTCTATGGCGGCTTTGGCAGCGCTGCACCTCCAGCCGTCCAAGCTTATGTCGCCTCTCGAACACCCCGTGCAGATAGAACTCGGGCGCTGTCATTGATCGCCTCCAGCTTTGGTCTTGGCACAGTCATCGGCCCGGCCCTTGCGCCCTTAATGGTATTCCCATTCTTGGGCTTGGGCCTGACGGGTCCATTCATCTGTTTCGCGCTTGTTGGGCTGGCCGCATTGATCGTGCTGCGGCTACGGCTTCCCAATGATGAGCCACAATTTGCCGCCAGAGGCCAAACAACACCTTATGCAAGCGGATCGGGTGCGCCGAGCGATACAAGTCACGATGAGGAGCTCGACGGAGATGAAATCCCTGTCCGGAACCTGAAATGGTTTGAGCCTAGGCTTCGTCCATGGGTGATCGCCGGTCTTGTGGGCGGCCATGCACAGGCCATGATCCTTGGCATTTCAGGGTTTCTGGTTCTGGATCGCCTCGGCCTACGCGACGCACCAGCCGAAGGTGCAGGGCCTGTCGGGCTCGTTCTAATGTTCGGGGCCTTAGCAACGCTACTCGCGCAATGGGGCCTGATCCCGCGCTTCAATATGGGTCCGCGAGTGGCGACGCTATCCGGTATCCTTGTTGCCGCCGTGGGCACCGCAATTCTTGGCGCTGCTCAGGAATTGCACCAGATTGCGCTTGGCTATTCCATTGCCTCATTGGGCTTCGGTCTGTTCCGCCCTGGGACCACAGCAGGCACATCGCTCGCCGTGACACGGGCCGAACAAGGCCAAGCCTCTGGTGTCGTGGCAAGTGTTGCCGGGGCAAGCTTTATCTACGCGCCCGCGCTTGGTGTCTGGCTCTACAACATCGATGACTGGCTTGGCTTTGGCCTTATCATCGCGCTGTGTCTGGCCGTGTTCGCGCTAGGTTGGCGCGGCCTCACAAGCGATGCGGTCCTCACGACCGAAAAAGAAACCTTCGAATAGTCAGAGCAGGTCGTGGACCTTGTCCTGTGGTCGGCATAGCGCCGCGCCTTTATCAGTCTCAACCAATGGGCGTTCAATCAGAACCGGCTCAGCGGCCATCGCATTCAAGACAGTATCGGCATCAGCATCAGGCAGGCCGCGCTCCTTTGCGTCCGTACCGCGAATACGCAGCCCTTCCTGAGGTGTGATCCCCGCATCTTTGTACAGCTGTGCCAGCTTTTCGCGGCTGGGCGGAGCCTTCAGGTACTCGACAACGGTCACATCCACACCCGGCGCTTCTTCAAGAATGGCCAAAGTCTTGCGGGAAGTACCGCATTTTGGGTTGTGCCAGATTGTTGCCTTCATTGATCGCTCCTCGCTTGAATGTGTGGCCTCGCCCTAACGCGATTGATGTTGTTTCGCCACACGCAACGCAAGTTGCGAATAATTCTCAATTTCACCCTTGCAGTTGCGAATAAGTTGCAATAGCGAGAATGCAACGGACGAAAAGGGATGCTTTAATGACACTTCGATTCTCGCGCATTGCTCTGCTCGCAGGTTGCGCAACCTTCGCATTCCCAGCATTCGCGGAGACGGCGCCAGACAAGTCGGAAGAAAGCGGCGAGGCAGTCGATTATGGGGATCGCGAAATCGAAGTGCGCGGTGACGTGCTCCAATCAAGCCAGATCAACTCAGTCAAGACGCCCACGCCGATCATCGATGTACCGCAAAGCCTTACCATCACGACCGAGCAAGACATCCTTGAACGCGGTTTCACCAGCATCGGCCAGATCGTCGACTACACTCCGGGTGTGAACACATCGCAGGGCGAAGGGCACCGCGACGCCATCGTGTTTCGCGGCGTGCGTTCAACCGCAGACTTCTTCATCGACGGTGTCCGCGACGATGTTCAGTATTATCGCGGGCTCTATAACCTTGAGCAGATCGAGATCTTGCGCGGCCCCAACGCTCTTCTCTTCGGGCGCGGTGGCACCGGCGGTATTCTGAACCGTGTGACGAAGAAAGGCGTGATCGGCGAGACATTCGGCGGAGGCCAGATTGCAGTCGATACATTCGGAGAGACCAGCATTCAGGGCGATCTGAATTTCGCCGCAGGTGAAGGCGTGGCTGTCCGCTTGAACGCTTCTTACGAAAGCCTCGCGAACCACCGCGACTTCTATGACGGTGATCGCATCGGGTTCAATCCGACCGTGCGGTTTGAATTGGGCGACGATACGCTTTTCGATCTGTCTTACGAATACGCCAATCACGAACGCTTCATTGATCGCGGCATTCCAACGGGTGCCGATGGCCGTCCGGTTGAAGCGCTCGAAGATGTTGTCTTTGGCAACCCGAGCGAAAACTTCACCACTCTCGAAGCGCACTTGCTGCGCGCAAACCTGAGTCATCAATTGTCGGATGGCTGGAAAATCACAGCCGGCGGTGCCTATGGCGATTACGACAAGGTTTATTCGAACTTTTACGCGTCAAATTATGACCCTGTCACCAACATCGCTGAGCTCGATGGCTATATCGACACAACTCAACGCGAAAATCTGACCTTCTCGGCGAACCTCGTCGGTGAATTTGAGACTGGCGCCATCGAGCACACGCTTTTGATCGGCGCTGAGTATATCAGCACCTCTTCCGATCAGGACCGGTTCAACCCTGAATTCGATACGTCACTCGCCGATCTTACTGCGATTGCAGGTGGCGCGACTGACACAAATATCTTCGGCCGAACCAGACCAGATCGCGCGAACTTCGTCGCGCAGCGCCCTCTTTCATTCAATGGCTTCTCCGGCACGCTTGCGGATGGCCGGACCACCAATTTCGGGTTCACCGACCTTAACGACTTCACTCAGGTCGAAATCGATGTCGTATCGCTCTACGTTCAAGATGAGATCAAGCTTACCGATTGGTTGAACGTGGTTGTTGGCGGGCGCTTCGATAGCTTTGACATCACCGTCAACAATGTCCCGAATAGTGAGATCCGCACGCGCAAGGATGAAGAATTCTCCCCGCGCGGCGGCATCATCATCAAGCCGCAAGAGAACGTTTCAATCTATGCAAGCTATTCGGAAAGCTTCCTGCCGCGTTCCGGGGAACAATTTGCCAATATCAACGGCGACAATGATGCTCTGGCGCCGGATACCTTCACCAATCTGGAAGCGGGCGTAAAGTGGGACTTTGCGCAGGGTCTTTCGCTAACCACTGCCATCTTCGAGATCGAGCAGAGCTCTCCTCAGCCGAATGACAATGACCCTGCGACGCTGGATGTGATCGATTCCCGAATTCAGGGCTTCGAATTGCAGTTGCAGGGCAAAGTCGCCGAAGGCTGGTCCATCTCTGCGGGCTACAGCTTCCTGGATGGCGAACAAGTGAGCCGCACCGGACCGACCGGCCTGCGCCCGCGCGAACTGCCGGAAAACATGTTCTCGATCTGGAACAATATCGAGGTCTCAGACCGCTTTGGCGTGGGCTTCGGCCTGACGCATCAGGATGAAAGCTTCATCGACAATGGCAACAGTGCCGTTCTCCCTGCTTACACGCGGGTTGATGCGGCAGCTTACTTCGACATCACCGATCAGTTCCGCCTGCAGGTGAATGTCGAGAACCTGACCGACACGCTGTATTTCCCAAACAGCCATGCGACACATCAGGCAACCGTCGGCGCGCCGCTCAATGCGCGGTTCGCAATTACGGGCCGGTTCTAGGAACCGTCTTCGGTTTCAGCGGGCAGAGGACGCAAAGCGGGCACACTCGCCGCAGCGTCCTCTGCGCTGATTCCGGGAGCAGGAGCAGCACTGATACTTTCGCCGCGCTGCATAACGCGCCCTGCGCGCTGGATTGCGCTCACGAGACGCGGATAAACACCGCAGCGGCACAGATTGGTGATCGCAGTTTCGATCTCTTCTTTGGAAGGCGCAGGATTGCGCTGAAGCAAGCCAGCCGCTGCGATCACAATCCCCGGCGTGCAATAACCGCACTGGATAGCTTGTTCGGCCACCATCGCCTGCTGCACGGGATGCGAACGGTCGCGGCTCAAACCTTCAATCGTGGTTATGAAGCGCCCTTCGGCCTCGGCCAGTGTGATCCGACAGGATCGCAGCGCGGTGCCATCGACCAGCACCATGCACGCGCCAACACAATCACCGCCGCCGCAGCTTTTTGTGCCCGTAAGGTTCGCAGCCTCGCGCAACGCATAAAGCAGCGGCATATCGGCATCGAGATCAAACTCGACCGGGCGATTGTTCACGGTCATGCGCGGCATAAGCGCATCCTAGGTTTGTGCTGAGGTCTGAATTAGCTGCGCCAGGTCGTGTCGATCCGGTCAATCCGGCGCTTCCACGCTTCGAAATCAAACACGCCAGCCCCGCCCTGCGCCTGCATCACAGAAAGGTCACGCTGATGCACATCGACGACTTCCTGAGGAACGACATTGGGCTTACCCATGCCAACGGTCGCAACCTGAATTTCGCAAGCACGCTGAAGCGCCCACATTTTCACGAACATACCTTGGATCGATTTGTCCATCACTACTGGACCGTGATTGCGCAGCATCAGGATGGTGTGATCGCCAAGGTTTTCGACGAGACGCTCGCCTTCTTCTTCGCGAACGGTCACGCCTTCAAAATCGTGATAGCCGATCTGGTCCTGGAAATTGCAGGCATAGAAGTTGGTCGGCATCAGCCCGTCTTCGTGGCTGCATACAGCCATCGTTGCGGTGGTGTGGACGTGACAGATGGCATCTGCTCGGTCACCCAGATGTTTGTGGAAGTAGGCGTGCTGAGTAAAGCCCGCTTTATTGACCATATATTGCGACGGGCCGACATTGTTGCCCTCGACATCAATCTTCACGAGGTTCGACGCGGTCACTTCGTCATACAGCAGGCCGAACGGGTTGATCAGGAACGTATCTTCCTCGCCCGGAACCTTCAAAGAGATGTGATTGTAGATCGATTCCGACCAGCCGAGATGATCGAAAATACGGTAACAAGCGGCGAGATCAAGGCGCGCCTGCCACTCTTCTTTGCTGCATTCGATTGTCGGTTTCAGCTGCGTTGCCATGATCAGGAATCCTTTGTTTCTGTTCGTCTTTGAAACCTATATCGCACGCACTTGGGCTGCTGCACAAGCATTTCGGCGGTTTTGGCTTTGCCAATGGTATGACGCGCGGCTAGGCGACCTCTTGTAATGAGCGATGACAACACTGCCCCCGACAACTCATCGGCAAAGCTCGTTCGGGGAAGCATCACCGGACATCTGATTGGCCAAACTTTGCCCGCGATTGTGGGCGTGGCTGCAATCATGTCGATCGGCCTCGTCGATGCTTATTTCATCGGACAACTTGGAAGCGATGCACTAGCAGCGATTTCATTCATCTTTCCGATCTCGGTTGCTCTTTCCAGCCTAGGCGTTGGCGTTATGGTCGGCATCAACTCGGTCGTCGCGCGGGCTCTTGGTGAAGGCGATGACGATAAAGCCGCGCAGCGCGCCAATTTCGGGATCGTGTTTGCTGTCGGCAGCGGGGTCGTGATGGGCCTTGCGCTTTATGCCCTGCTCAATCCGATCTTCGCGCTTATGAATGCGCCAGACAATCTATTGCCTCTTATACGGCTTTACATGGAGCCATACGCGCTTGGCTTTCCGCTGATCCTTGCGATCATGGGTCTGAACGGCGTGCTGCGCGGGCAAGGGGAAGCGCGCAAGACCAGCACCGTTTCGATCAGCTATGCTGCCGCTAATTGGGTACTAGACCCGATCCTAATCACCGGCGCGTTCGGATTTGAAGGTTTCGGTATAACAGGCGCTGCCTATGCTACTATCATAGGCTGGATGGTCGGTATTGCGGTCGCTCTAATTCTGACCCGCTCGGCAGCCATCCAGATTGATCTCGGCAAACTTCGAGGAAGCAGCCTTGTCGATCCGGCAAAAGCAATCATGAGCGTCGGTCTGCCCGCTGCCATGTCCAATGCGATCAATCCCATCGGGCTTTCAATCCTCACAGCACTTGTTGCGCTCGAAGGCGAAGCCGCCGTCGCCGGGTTCGGTGCTGCTGGCCGCCTGCAAAGTTTCGCAACCGTCCCGCTGCTCGCCTTGTCCGGCTCTATCGGAGCGATCGTGGGCCAGAATTGGGGCGCGAAGGAGTACGGTCGCGCCCGCGAGGCCGCGATGTATGCTGGCGGTTTTTGCATCATCTGGGGCCTTGGCATCGCCGTGGCCATGGTCGCCGGCGGAGAATGGTTTGCCGACCTATTCAGCGAAGATCCCGAAGTGATCGCAGAATTTGCGCTCTATTTGCAAATTGCTGCCTGGGGATATGCCGGGTTTGGCCTTTTGATCGTAGCCAACGGCATCCTGAATTCGGTCGACCGGGCCAGATATGCACTGGGCCAGTCCGCTTTGCGTGTATTCTTGGTGATGCTGCCAGTGGCAATTTTGCTCCAAGGCAGTTGGGGCAGCGAGGCGATCTACACCGCTGAACTCGCGGCGAACCTGTTTGGCGGGCTGACTGCCGTCATTCTGATCTACTACATTTTGTATAGGCGCGCGCCGGAATGACGGCTCCGTTACCCTTCGTTAACCATCCGCCTTCATAGAGAGACCAAGAGTATTTCTTTTGGGGGCATGCGCGCCATGGATGACCTGCTGACGGACTTCGTCGCAGAAACACGTGAGATGCTGGAGGCCAGCGAGGGCGAAATTGTCGCCTGGGAAGCTGATCCTTCAGACACCGCACGCGTCGACACAATCTTCCGCTTTGTTCACACGGTAAAGGGCAATTGCGGCTTTTTCGATTTTCCGCGCCTTGCCGCGCTAAGCCACGCTGCGGAAGATGCGTTGGCCGATTGCCGCGCAGGCCGCCGCGAGCCGGATGCTGCTTTGGTAACCGCAGTTCTCGCAATCATTGATCGGATTGCATTGATGGTTGATGCCATCGAAGCAGGCGAGGATTTTGCCGATGGTGGTGATGAGGCTCTAATCGCCGCACTCGGCATAGATCTTGGTGATGAAATAAGCGTAGTCGAAGAAATCAGCGGACATGACCCTGCGAGCGCAACGCCAGAAAATGCTGCTGCATCGGATGAAACCGTCTCAGCGAAAAGGCCTGAAGGAACGGCATCTGTCCAGCGCAGCATCCGCTTACCAGTCGACCTGCTCGACCGGGTGATGAGCGGTGTGTCCGACATGGTTTTGGCCCGCAACGATCTCGGCCACCGACTTCGCCAGGCTGGCACTCAGCCAACAATTGACGGCCCTTTTGAGCGTCTGACTACTATCCTATCCGACGTTCGCGACGCGATTACCCGCATGCGGATGCAACGGATTGAAACCGTTTTCGCCGCCCTTCCCCGTCTTGTGCGCGACCTCTCTGCCGACCTTGGAAAACAGGTGATGGTCGATCTGGAAGGTGGTGATGTCGAGCTTGATCGCGAAATGGTCGAAATGGTGCGCGATCCGCTCACCCACATTATTCGCAATGCGATTGACCACGGGATGGAAACGCCATCCGATCGTATCAAAAAGGGTAAGCGCGAGATCGGATTGCTTTCGATCGCCGCGCGCCAGTCAGGCAACACAATCTCCATCGTCATCAGCGATGACGGTCGCGGGCTTGTCGAGGATAAAATCGCCAACAAGGCCGTGAGCACAGGTTTGATCACCGCAGAACAGCGCGCTCACATGAGCCGCGAGGCAATTCTTCAGCTGATCTTTGAGCCCGGTTTCTCTACCGCAGATGAAGTCAGCAACGTGTCTGGTCGCGGTGTGGGATTGGATGTCGTTCGCGAGAATCTTCAAAAAGTCGGCGGCAGCATTAAGGTTTCAAGCCAGCCAGACGTTGGCACGCTCTTCACGCTGCAAATCCCGCTGACCCTCAGCATCATCGCCGGCCTTACAGTCGAGGTCGGCGATCAACGCTTTGCCATTCCGCAAAGCTATGTCGAAGAAATCATCCATTCATCAGCCAAGGCGCTCGATTTCACCCGCGTTGGCGAAACTGCGTTGGTCACTTTCCGCGGACAGCGTGTGCCCTGCCTAATGCTGGCTCAAGTTCTGGGCTTTGACGCGGACGATATCGCCGAGGGCGATCACACAATGGTCTTGTTGCGGCTTGCTTCCGGCGATCTCTTCGCTCTCGCCGTTGACCGCATCCATACGCATGGTGATCTTGTGGTGAAACCACTTGCGCCTGCCGTCATGCAAAGCGGCTATTATGCCGGATCGACCTTGCTCGACGATGGCCAGCCAATTCTGCTGCTTGATGTCACCAATATTGCCGACGAATACGGACTAGTATCGGATGCGCGCAGCCGAGTGGTCCAAAACGCCGAAGAAGCCGAGACGCAGACCGAAAAAGACGTCTGCCGCGCGATGCTCTTCACTGATTTCGATGGGCGCCGCTGTGCCGTGCGTTTGGAACTAGTCAAACGGATCGAAACCGCGCCGGTTTCCGCAATTGATCGTACGTCCGCAAGCACGCGGGCAGTCATCGACAACGCAATACTTCCTTTGATCGGGCTACCCGATGGGCCGTTCCCGTCCGAGAAAATACGATTGCTCCGGCTGAGCGATGGCGACTGCGAATTGCTCCATGCCGTTCGCGAGATCGACGATGCCGTTGAACTGACTGAGAAACTGAAACCTGTTAGCGATGATCCGCTGATCGAAGCGGTCACCCTTGTTGGTGATCAAACAATCTCTTTGATTGACGGGCATGAGCTTTTCGCACGGCACGGCGAACCTCCTGAATTGACTCAAAAACCTCTTTGCCGCTTGCCCGGAAGCGAGTGGTCACGGACAATCCTCGGGCCGCTCGTGACATCAGCAGGGTATGATATCGCCGACGAAAACAGCGATCCAAGCAATGACGGCAGCGAAATCTGCATCATGCTTGAAGAAGAGTACGAAGCCGCTGCCGCGCTTGAAATGCCAATGCCTGACTCGGTCATTCGCCTACGCGATTTGCCACAAGAGAAACCGGGTGAAGACACGATCTACCGATACGATCGCGAAGCACTGGTCGCCGCCTTACACAAAGCCCGCGCTTCGGGAGGAGGTCGCTGATGACTGATTTGATGGTAATGGCCCAGATTGCTGGGCGTCGCTGCGCTCTCCCTGCGCATGATGTGCAATCGGTTATCGAGCTGGGAAAGGTTACCCCTGTTCCCCAGACACCGGAATTCATCGCGGGCATCACCGCGCTGCGCAGCCAAGCATTGACCGTGATTGATTGCCGACTTGCCTTGGGTTTCCCTGCGATTGAATGGCACACTGACTCGCGCGCAGCTGTCGTCTCGATCAACGGGTATTCTTATGCGCTGGTCATTGATGCAATTGAAGACATCACGACCAGCATTGGCGAACCAGCACAGGTTACCGGTGGCTTTGGTTCGGAATGGTCACGCGTGGCCACGGGCATGATTGAAACATCGTCCGGCCCCGCATTGTTGATCGATCTCGCGGAACTGATCGCTGGTCCACCATCAATTGTGGGTGATCTCTCAAACGCAGCTTAATCCCTTGGTTACGGCTTGGGCGTATCAGGATACGAAAATAATTTAGAGGTCTTCATGAAAACTTGCCTGATAGTCGACGATTCGCGGGTCATCCGGAAAGTTTCGAGACATATTCTCGAGACCCTCGGCTTTGAAGTTTCTGAAGCTGAGAACGGTCAAGCGGGTCTTGATGCTTGTGATGCAAGCATGCCCGATGTTGTTCTGCTCGACTGGAACATGCCTGTCATGACCGGTATCGAATTTATCGTTCAACTGCGCCAGCGCCCGGGCGGTGATGCACCAAAAGTCGTATTCTGCACGACTGAAAACGACGTTGCCCATATTCGTGAAGCAATTCAGGCCGGTGCAGACGAATATGTCATGAAGCCGTTCGATCACGAGACTTTGCAGATTAAGCTACAGTTGGTTGGCTTCTCTTGAATGCACAACCGCCTCGAACCAGCAGAATACTAAAGGTCGAACCGACTTCCACCACCCCGTCGAAGCCGGTTCAGGCCGACGCAGTGCGTGTGATGATCGTGGACGATTCGCTCACCGTACGCACCATCTTCAAGCGCATGGTCGAAAGCGATCCGGCAATGAGCATTGCTGGAACAGCCAGCAGCGCCGAACGGGCAATTGCCCAGCTTAAGAATACCCCCGCCGACGTTATCCTCCTTGATCTCGAAATGCCCGGTATGGGCGGACTAGAAGCTCTACCGGCGCTCCTTGAGACATCAGGCGGCGCGCAGGTTCTTGTCGTGTCTTCCCTGACCGATGATGGTGCAGAAGCGACCGTAACCGCGCTTTCCATGGGTGCGGCCGAAACTATGTTGAAGCCACGTCCCGGCGGGTTCAACGAGGATTATCGCTCGCAGCTTCTCGGTAAAATTCGCGCGCTGGGTGGAACAGCAGCAGAAGCATCAGGCTCTGAATCCGAAGACAAAACCTCCGCTGCAAAGGGTGCACATGCTCCGCGTGGCAAGAAACCCGAAGTCCTCGCCATTGGTGCGTCGACTGGTGGCATCCACGCCCTCAATCTGATGCTGCGGCAGATGACGCCCGACTTTGACCTGCCGATCCTGATCACACAGCATTTGCCCGCGTCTTTCGTGCCTGTCTTCGCCCGCCAGGTCGAGGTCGCTTGCGGCCGCAAGACCGTGATTGCCGAGAATGGCGCCGAAATCCGCCGAGGCGAAGTCATGATTGCAACTGGTCATGGTCATATGATCGTGCGGAAGATTGGCGATCGTCTGGTCACAAAGACATCTGCGGATCCCGCGCGGAGCGGTTGTATGCCGTCGGTAGATCCAATGTTGTCCAGCCTCACACACGCCTGCGGTGGCCGTGTGCTTGCAATTATCCTTTCGGGCATGGGCAGAGACGGATTGGAGGGGGCAAACGAACTGGCCAGTCAAGGGGGCACCATCTACGCGCAGAATGCCGAAACCAGCGCGGTATGGGGTATGCCCGGAGCTGTAACAAAAGCAGGATTGGTCAGCTTGACAGGTTCGCCCGAAGAGCTTGGCGAAGCCATCATGTCTTTTGCACCGGCAACGGTTTCCAGATGATGCAGGTGCAATAGGACCATGGAAGTCAGTCAGGCATCATATCAGATCATCGCGGACCTCTTGGAGGCGCGCACCGGACAGCATTTGACCGAGAGCCGTCGATGGCGCGTAGGCACGGCATTGTCCGGTGTATTTCGCGAACATGGTATCACGAACGTGGATCAGCTTGTCTGTCTGCTGGATTTACCAATGCGAAGTCCAGGCAAACCGGACCTGTCGCAGCAAGTCGTAGAAGCTTTGCTGAATAACGAGACCTATTTCTTCCGCGACAAACCAACCTTTGACCAGCTTCCAGAAAACATCTTACCGGAGATCGCCGAGCGCCGGAAAGACACGAAACGCATTTCAATCTGGTGCGCGGGCTGCTCAACCGGACAAGAAGTTCATTCGCTTGCCATGCTCTTTGTGGATTCAGCAGACCGCTGGAAAGACTGGACGATTGAAATTCTGGGCACCGATGTCTCGCACCGAGTCATCAACGCCGCACGCAATGGTGTCTATAGCCAGTTCGAAGTTCAACGCGGCCTCGGGATTGCTCAGATGCTGCGTCACTTCGAAGAAACAAGCCAAGGTTGGCAAGTCCACGAAGCAACCCGGGCTCTATCGCGTTTTCAACAGCACAACTTACTATCGGAACCGCCATCACGTCATCGTTTTGACCTGATCTTATGCCGCAACGTTCTGTTGTACTTTGATCAAGCAATGCGCGAACGGGCGTTTTCCAGACTCTCAAGCGCGTTGGCAGATGACGGGGTCTTGATGCTTGGCGCGGGCGAAACGGTAGTAGGCCAAACAACGGCATTCAGGCCGCTGCCCAAGCGGGCGAGCATGTACACAGTTGAACGAGCCTCCGCTCGCATCCCACACACAGCAGTTTCTTAACCTTAGCTCAGCTCTCAACTGGCCAAAAACGCGACTTTGACTGGCTTGGTTTACGCTTCGTTAGCCAATGCTCTTTAGGAATCTACGTATAAATTCGGATGTCACGTTCGCGCGGCATCTTTGGCGTTCGCAAACTACGGGAAGCAGTTGTGCTATCACAGGGAAAGCCTCTTCGATTTTCAAAAGCTGGCTTGGTGCTGACCCCACTTGCCGTCCTTTCGATTGTCACCGCACTCATCGTGCTTGTGGTGATTGCAAGCGACCAAATCGCTTTCGCCTCGCCGGCAGCTTTGCTCATCGCTGGTTTGCTCGTTTACGCCGCAACGCTCGTCCTTCTTGGTCGCAATGGCTTCGCCCATATCGAAAAATTGGAAGAGGTCATCGGCCACGATGGCCTCAGCGATTTGCCAAACCGCCGCAGCTTGCACAGTGATATTGAACAACTTTCCGTCAAAGAAGGCGAAGTCGCACTCGCGCTGATTGATCTGGACTCCTTCAAACAGGTCAACGATCACTACGGCCACGCGGTTGGCGATCTATTGATCACACAATGCGCTGAATTGATCAGCGATGTGTGCGGTGACGAAGCCAATTGCTATCGATTGGGCGGTGATGAATTTGCAGTTGTAATGGGCGGTCAAGCCGCTGGTACAATCCTTGAAGGGATGTGCCGTTCGTTGTTGCAACAGCTTGTCACACCAATCGACATTGATGGCCGCGACATCCAGGTTGGTGCCAGCATCGGCCTTGCTCGTTGTGATAACAACAATCGTTTGAGTTCATCGGAAATGCTCCGCCGAAGCGACGTTGCGATGTATATGTCAAAACGCGGCGGAAAAATGCGGTGCACGTGGTTCAACGAGACATTCGATCAACGCCGTGAAGCTGTTCGCGAGCTTGAAGGAGACCTTCGCAAAGGACTTGCCGAAGGTGAGTTCGAACTCGCTTATCAACCGCTTGTTGATGCGAACGAAGGAAGCATCGTCGCCGTTGAAGCTTTGCTCCGCTGGGAGCGTCAAGACGGCAAGAAAATCGGGCCCAATGTGTTCATTCCTGTCGCCGAGGAAAGCGGCATTATCAACCCGATCGGGCTCTGGGTGCTGCGCAAGGCGGTCTGCGATGCGATGCGTTGGGGCAATATCTCGCTGTCTGTGAACATCTCGGCAGCACAGCTGCGCAATCCAGAATTCCCAATCAAGCTCGGTGAGATTTTGGAAGAGACTGGCTATCCAGCGCACCAGTTGGAGCTTGAGGTGACTGAAACTTGCCTCGTGCTCGATCCGGTGGTTGCTGAGCGCAGTTTGGACGTGATCCGCGGCTTTGGCGTTCGCATTTCGCTGGATGACTTCGGCACCGGCTACGCATCAATCGGGTTCCTGCGTCAATTCCGGTTTGAGAAACTGAAACTGGATAGAAGTCTGGTTGTTCAGGCTTGCGAAGACGAAGGCAGCAGAGCGATGATGCTTTCCAGTATCGCACTCGCGCAAGCGCTAAAAATGGGCGTGACCGCTGAAGGTGTCGAAACGGCTGAACAAGCTGACATGGTTCGGCTCGCCGGTGCAGATCAAATTCAAGGGTGGCTCTACTACAAAGCCATGCCTGCTGAAGAGGTCGATCGATTGATCAATCAACAGAACGAGGCAGCGAATCCTGTCGAAGCATTAAAGGGGGGGCAGGCCGCATGAGCGAACTGCAGCAAATTTCTGTCGAAGACGAAACCAGCGCGATTGAAGCGGCCACGCCAAACTCGCACGAACCGAGCGCCGATGCGCATCGGTATGATCAGGACGTTGGCCTTGTCACAAACAGTTTCCGGCGCCTTGGAACGATGGCAAAACTCTTGCTGACAGTTGGTGCTCCGCTTTCGCTGGTAATCCTGACCGCGGCATTCTCATTTGTTTTGCTAGGCGATGTTTCGCATCATCTGAAGGCAGGCGATGCGGCATCTATCGCCAAAGCTTCTGCCGAGGCGGATATGCTCCGCTACATTCTGATTGGCTCCGTCGCTGTTGGTGTTGGGCTAACACTGGTGCTTTTTTCAATAATTCGAACCGATATCGTCCGCACCTCACGGCAGCTCATCGATTGTCTTCAGCGGATTTCGCAAGGCCAGAGCGACATCGTTGTGCCCCACCGGGATCGCATCGATGAATATGGCGTTCTGGGCAATGAGATCGAAGAAATTCGTCTCGCCAGTATTCAGCTCGCACGGCTTAATACCGAACGTGCAGATCGCGCGACATTAGAATTGGAAGAACAGACCCGGCTGCAATTGCAGCGCGAAGAATCGCAAATGGAACGCGAAGCGGCGTTGCGCGACCTTGCCAATCAATTCGAGCGCACCGTTGGCGATGTCGTCAGCGGCGTTGCGTCGGCATCTTCTCAACTTCAAACCACATCGACCATGATGGCCAGCTCTGCCGAACAGGGCAGCGAACGCACAAATGAAGTCGCCGTGGCAATGCGCGAAGCAAACACAGGCGCCACAGCAGCTGCGGCCGCAAGCGATGAATTCGCGATGTCGATCGGCGAAATCAGCCGGCAGGCTGCATCGTCAGCGGAACTCGCGCGGCGCGCCACAGAATCCGCGAACGAGGCCGACCAGACCATTTCCGCATTGGCGGATTCAGCGGATCAGGTTGGGCAAATTGTCGAATTGATTCAGACGATCGCGCAGCGCACCAACCTTTTGGCGCTTAACGCATCTATCGAAGCAGCTCGGGGCGGAGAAGCTGGCCGCGGTTTTGCAGTTGTTGCAAGCGAAGTGAAAGAACTCGCGATGCAGACCAGCCGTGCGACCGAGCAGGTCGGTGAGCAAATCCGTTCGATGCAAGACACGACAGGTGCCAGTGTCTCAGCCTTGCGATCCATCTCGAACCAAGTTCAAGAGCTTGAAACAACGGCTGTCTCAATTGCTAGCGCAGTTGATCAGCAATCCGTCGCAGGTCAGGATCTTGCTCGCAGTATTGATCTGGCCGCACGCGGGACCGAACAGGTTGCTGGTCACATTGACGAAGTTCACCAGCTATCGCTGTCAACAGGTTCGGCTGCCAGCCAAGTGCTTTCGAGCGCTACCGATCTTGAAGAACAAGCCACCACCTTGCGCAGTCATGTGAATGAATTCCTCGGCAGCATTCGCGCCGGATAACTGCCGTTTGCGGTCATATTCCGATGCCGCTGGAAAGGTTTTGGAAAGCATTCTCGTTCAGGAATAGCCGTAGAGCTTTTCCGGACAGGGTACGTCGTCAATGAATATGATCAGCAATCGGGATCAGCGGGAAGAATTTGCCGTCCCTGATTATGTCACCGAGCTTGAGGCCGATTTTAAGGCCGAAGGCGGGCATGCAGATTCTCCAACAGCTCCACCGAGCTTTCTCGATCGCTTCACATGGTTCGGCAATCTTAGCATTAGAGGCAAGATCCACGCCGTCTTCGGCACCTTTTTCGGTGTCTGCTTCGCAATGACGCTAGTGCTGACACTGGGCATGAGCGAGCTTCTTGTCCGGTATCAGGCATCTACTGATGTGAACGCTGGGGTGGTGGCTGCGGTAGAGTTCCGTGGTGCGACCGGAGAGCTACGCTACAACACAGTTAGAACCATTTTCGGCGGAGAAGGCGACGCGTTTCAACGACAAAGCGAAACGTTCGAAGCCGCGCAGCAACAGCTCGGCGAACTTGAAACAATAATCCAGAAGCATGCACCGCAGCTTTCTGGGCGTCTCAATGACACGCGCGCAAACTTGGCTGAATACAACGCAACATTTGTGGCTTTGACCGAGCGGCTTGGTCCGCAAGGGCGCAGCCCCGAAGTGACCGCCCTCGCCTATCAATTGTCCGAACAGGGCGACGATCTCTATTCTCAGGCGGATCGCTTTGCCCAAGACCTTTCGGTGTTCGGTTCGGATATCAAACAGACGGGTCTCGACTACTTTTACACCATGATCGCCATTGTCATCGCGCTTGGTCTGATAGGTGTGCTCATTCTGCTCGCCGGCTTGAACTACCTGTCGGGTGGTTTCTCAAGCACCCTGTCGGAGATCAGCACGGCCATGAAACGGCTTTCCAAGGGAGACCGCAGCTTCGAAATTTCTGGGCGCCAAAGCCAAGACGAGATCGGGGATATGCTTCAATCATTGACCCTGTTCAAACGAGCCAGCCAACAGATGGAGGTCTGGGCCAGCGAGCGCGCAGAGCGAGCGGATGCTGAAATTCGCGCGCAGCTGGATCGCGCGCGCGAGCAAGAGGAAGCCCAAGAGCGCAAAGCCAATCTGTTAGCTGATATCGCAAGGCAGCTTGAACAGTCTGTCGGCGAAATTGTCGATCGGGTCACAACGGCATCGACCGAATTGAATACGACCGCGTCGCAAATGAAGGACGTTGCGGAACATACCAGTCTGCGCACCAATGAACTGTCGCAGGACATGGCGGAGGCCAATGCAGGAGCCACCTCTGCAGCAGCCGCCAGCGACGAATTCGCTCTTTCCATCAACGAAATCAGCCGTCAGGCCACGTCATCCAGCGAACTTGCACGGCTGGCGAGCGATGCGACAGAGGAAGCCGACACAACAATCTCCGCACTGTCAGATTCCGCCGATCAGGTTGGACAGATTGTCGAATTGATTCAGACGATCGCGCAGCGCACCAACCTTCTGGCGCTTAACGCATCTATCGAAGCAGCGCGCGGCGGCGAGGCCGGCCGAGGCTTTGCAGTCGTCGCAAGCGAAGTAAAAGAACTTGCGATGCAAACCAGCCGCGCGACCGAGCAAGTCGCAGATCAGATTCGCGCGATGCAGAACACAACTGGCGCGAGTGTTTCAGCACTGCGATCGATTGCCGACCAAGTCAGAGAGCTTGAAACTTCAGCCGTTTCCATCGCCAGCGCTGTGGATCAGCAATCCGTAGCCGGTCAGGATCTGGCCCGCAGCATCGATCTTGCCGCACGAGGCACAGAGAAAGTTGCAGGTCACGTTGATGATGTAAGGGAGCTTTCGCTTTCAACTGGCACCGCCGCGAGTCAGGTACTGAGCAGCGCGAATGACCTCGAGAAGCAAGCCAGCATCCTTGATCAACAGATCGACGCATTCGTAGCGCAAGTGCGCGAGCGGTAACGTGATCTTTCGCTGAAACCCGTCGCGCCAGGCCGACCAATTTGGAGCGGCTTTCTTAGACCACGGCCGCTCGCGCCATAACAAGGTTTCCCCGTTCGAGAACGTTTGCGTGCAAACGGCGCTCAATCATGCATAACTCATCCAGAACACCTGTTTGGGAGAGCATTATGCGTTTCGCGGTCATGTCCACTTTCGCCGCTATTGGGTTAGCGGCGACGCCGATTGCGGCGGAAGAGCAAAAGCCGGTCGAGGAGCAAATCGGTTCAGGCGGACGACCGGTCGGTGCGAATTGGTCACGCAGTCCGGTGATTGCCCCCAATGGTATGGCTGCCACTGCGCATCCACTGGCAACCCAGATCGCACTTGATATCCTCAAAGACGGCGGCACCGCTGTCGATGCCGCTATTGCTGCAAACGCCGCATTGGGTTTGATGGAACCGACCGGCAACGGGATCGGCGGCGATCTCTATGCGATCATCTACGATCCAAAGACCGACCAGCTTTATGGCATCAATGGTTCTGGCCGCTCTCCCAAGGGACAAACGCTCGACGATCTTCTCGCCAAGCTGGGCGACCGGACCTCCCTTCCCCCGGTTGGCCCGTTACCGGTAACAATACCGGGCACGGTCGATGCGTGGTTTGCGATGCATGAAAGGTTTGGCAGGTTGCCGATGAACGATGTCCTCGCGCCGACTGTCTCTTACGCGCGCGAAGGGCATCCGGTGGCGCCTGTCATCGCCATGTATCTGGAACGCAGCCGTGCCGCTTACAATGCACGTCTCCAGAGCTACGACTTTGAATTCGACAATGCCCGCGCGACCTATTTTGAAGGCGATCGCGCTCCCGCAGTTGGCGAAGTGTTCAAGAACCCAGATTTGGCGCAAACACTGGAAACGATTGGCCGGGACGGACGCGACGCTTTTTACAAGGGTGACCTAGCCAAGATCATGGTGGATTATCTCCAACGTCAGGGCTCTGCCTATACCTTGGACGATTTCGCCTCGCATTCAAGCGACTGGGTAGAGCCCGCCTGCGCTGAATATCGCGATGGGTTTGAGCTGTGCGAACTTCCGCCGAACGGGCAAGGCTTTGCCGCGCTGCAAATGGTCAACATCCTGAAGAACGTTGATCTGCGCCAATGGGAACGCGGCAGCCCTGAGGTGATCCATTACATCACCGAAGCAAAGCGGTTGGCCTATGCCGATGTCGCGCGTTTCTATGCCGACACGGATTTCTTCGGATTTCCAATGGATTTGCTGAGTGAGGAATATGGCCGGGAACGCTTCGCACTGATCGATCCCAAACGGGCCACAACCGAATTCGGCCCGGGCGAGCCAAAGCTGGAAGGCGAAGGCGACACGACATACCTCACCGTAACAGACAAAGACGGCATGATGGTCAGCCTGATCCAGTCCAACTATCGCGGCATGGGCGGCGGGCTTGTGCCCGATGGCCTCGGCTTCATGTTTCAGGATCGCGGTGAACTCTTCAGCCTAGATCCGAATCATCCCAACGCATACGCCCCGAGCAAGCGCCCGTTTCACACGATCATCCCTGCCTTTGTAAAGAAGGATGGCAAGCCATATATGACGTTAGGTCTGATGGGCGGCGGGATGCAGCCACAGGGGCACATCCAAGTGCTGGTCAATATTGTCGACTACGGCATGAATATCCAAGAAGCTGGCGATGCCGCACGGATAAACCACGATGGTGGCAGACAACCGACCGAGGCCTTGGGCGGCCCTGCGTCCGACCCTCTCGGCACATTGAATGTCGAACCGGGTATACCCGCCGCGACGGTCGAGCAATTGCGCGCAATGGGTCACAATGTCCGCGTGGTCAGCAATGGCATTATGTTCGGCGGGTATCAGGCGATTGCCCGCAATCCCGAAACCGGGGTCCTTTCAGGCGCAACAGAAATGCGCAAAGACGGGCAGGCCGCCGGATATTGAACCTCATCACAACGCGACACAACAAGACCTCAACGAACGAAGGTGCCTCCCCATGCGACATTTCTGGTTTCCTGCTCTCCTAGTCTCCGGATTGGCTTCCGCAGCGGCGGCTGAAAATGAACCTCGCCTCTTTTCAGCGGAGGATGTCTTCGAACTGGAATGGGCGGATGAGCCGCAGGTTTCACCTGATGGTCAGCGGGCGGTCTATATCCGCCGCTCGAACGACATTATGGCTGACCGGACGGTGTCGCAGGTCTGGCTCGTCAATCTCGACGGGACGCTGCATGAGCCACTGTTGGCCGATGGGAATTCGTACCGTTCGCCGCGCTGGTCACCGGACGGCAATCGGCTCGCTTATATAGGCCGAGTAGATGGGCGATCTGCACTGCACGTCCACTATTTGCAATCGGGCAGAACCGCGCTGATCGGCTCGTTCGAAGAATCTCCGAGCGGCCTCACTTGGTCACCCGACGGTCAATCGCTCGCCTTCTCGATGGCGGTCGAGGCAAAAGGGGAGCAGCTTGTTTCGAAGCCCAAAAAGCCCAAGGGCGCGAAATGGGCGGAGCCCCCGGTTGTTATCGACCGCGCCCGCTACCGAACCAACGGCTCGGGCTTTCTCGACCTCGCTTACAATCATGTGTTTGTTATTCCATCTGAAGGCGGCTCAGCGCGCCAGCTGACATCAGGCGATTTCAATCATGGCGGTTCACTCTCCTTCTCACCAGACGGGACCGAAATCCTGTTTTCCGCCAATCGCAACGCCGATTGGGAGCTGCAATCCAGAGAATCCGATGTCTTCGCCGTGAATGTCGAGACTGCCGCGCTTAGGCAGCTTACGAAAACGCCTGGCACAGAAACGAGCCCTACAGTCTCACCAGATGGCAAACGGGTGGCGTATCTAGGCACAGGCAATGAACGCGAGCCGTTCCTTCCAACCAATGTGTTTGTGATGGACCGCAATGGCAATGGAGTTCGCAACCTTACCGAAGGTCTGGACCGACGGGCCGGTGACATCGATTGGCTTTCAAATAACGAGATCACTTTCTCGTTCCAGAACCGCGGGTTGAACAATATCGGCGCGGTAAACCTCAGCGGTCAGCGAAGGACTGTTGTCGAAGGTATCGGGGGCACCTCCATCGGCAGACCGTATGTCAGTGGCACCTACGACGCGGGCCGAACTGGCGCGGTGGTCTACACCAAAGGTAGCGCGCACCGCCCCGCAGACCTGTATTCATTCAAGAACGGGCGGACACAGCGGCTCACCTCGCTTAACGAGGATCTATTGGCGCACCGGGACCTCGGTGAAGTCAGTTCGTTCACCTACGCGTCGTCGCTGGACGGACTTGAAGTGCAAGGTTGGATGATCACCCCTCCGGGTTATGAAGAGGGCAATACCTATCCGCTCATCATCGAAATTCATGGCGGTCCACACCTCGCTTATGGTCCGCATTTCTCGGGTGAACTTCAACGCATGGCGGCGGCTGGCTATGTCGTAATTTACGACAACCATCGCGGCTCAATCGGTTATGGCAGCGAATTCGCCAACCTCCTGAAATACAAGTATTCCAGCCCGGATGACTTCGCCGATCATATGTCGGCGGTTGATTGGGCGATCGACAATGGGTTTGCCGATCCGAAAAACCTGTTCATTGCTGGGGGCTCGGCGGGCGGCATTGCAACAGCCTATGCCGTCGGCTTGACCGATCGCTTCAATGCAGCTGTCGCCGCCAAGCCGGTGATCAACTGGGTCTCGAAAGTCCTCACCGCTGACAGCTATATCGGCCAGATTGCCAATCAGTTTCCCGGTCCGCCATGGGAGCATCTGGAGCATTATTGGCAGCGTTCACCGCTATCATTGGTCGGCAACGTCAAAACACCGACGATGCTGATCACAGGCGAAGTTGATTATCGCACACCGATCTCGGAAACCGAGCAATTCTATCAGGCGCTCCAGCTGCTACGCGTGCCCAGCGCGATGATCAGGATTCCTGGCTCCAATCATGGCATCGCCAGTCGCCCGTCGCGATTGAATGCCAAGACAGACTACACCCTCGCTTGGTTTGAAAAGTACAAAGCAGAAGCGGGCGATAGCGAGGAGCAGTAATCTCGGCCGCGCAACCTCTGCATCAAAAAAAGCTCTCACAGTTCTGCGATACTGCTAGAAGACGCCAGAATTGATACACTCGCTCACGGAGCCGCTATGAAAGCCTTGCCAAATACGAGCCGCCGCCAGTTTCTGGCCTCAACCGGATCAGCGTTCGCCGCGCTTCTCGCGAGTGGATGTATGACACGCGGTGCTGCGCTCGCCCCGCAGGGCATATCGACATCAGGTTACGGCCCGCTGCAGCCCGATCCGTCCGGCATGCTGGATCTTCCCGAAGGCTTTTCCTATCGCGTTCTATCCAGCCTTGGCGACGCGATGAGCGATGGTGGAACGGTCCCTGACAAAGCAGATGGTATGGGCTGTCTCGACATTGGTAATGGCGAAATCGTGCTGGTGCGTAACCACGAACTGATACCGAGCGATGATGCCGGCGGTCCAATCGCGAAAGGGTTTGGAACGCATAACGGGAAAATTGTTCCGGGCGGCACAACCAACATTGTGCTCGACGCTGCGACCTTGGAGGTCAAACGACAATTCAGGACATTGGGCGGGACCATCCGCAATTGTTCCGGCGGCGTTACCCCATGGGGAAGCTGGATCACATGTGAGGAGGCACCCACCGGCCCGGGCCAGCGTTATGGTGATGGATTGGCCGTCAATCACGGTTGGGCCTTTGAAATCCCCGGCAATGCCACCGGTCTGGTTGATCCGGAGCCGCTACGCGCAATGGGCCGGTTCAACCACGAAGCTGCCTGTGTCGATCCCGAAACAGGCTATGTCTATCAGACCGAAGACCGTGACAACGGCGTGCTGTATCGGTTCCTGCCCAAAACGCCCAGTAAGCTATCAGACGGCGGGCGTCTGCAAGCCATGGTTATTGAAGGCCTTACCGATACCCGCAATTGGAACGGTGCAGTCATGCCGGTACGCCAGACATTCAATGTCCAATGGGTTGATCTGGATAATGTCGAGGCTCCTGAAGACGATTTACGTAGCCGCGCCGCTGGGCAAGGCGCCGCACTGATTGCGCGGGGCGAAGGCCTCCATATGGGAAAGAACGACTTCTATTTCTGCTCCACCAGTGGCGGAGCGGCCAATCTCGGCCAGATATTCCGGTTCATTCCTGGCCGCGGAACGGCAACGGATCAGGTTGAACTGTTCTTCGAAAGCGAAAGCAAGGAGCAGTTCGATTACGGTGACAATCTGTGCGTTGCACCGAACGGCCACCTGCTTGTGTGCGAAGACCAATACACCGATGTCGTCGACAACCACATTCGCGGCATCACCCCTGATGGCAGGCCCTATGACTTTGCACGCCTTAGAATGCAGACCGAATTGGCCGGGGGGTGTTTCTCTCCCGATGGCAAATGGTTCTTTGTAAACGCATATGCGCCGACACGAACATTGGCGATCAAGGGCCCTTGGGCATAGCGCTTTAAAGGCCTCTTAGGCTGGCGGAGGGCTACCGGTTGCGAATTGCGTGAGCGGAGAGGGTGCGATCTATGATATATTGGTTGACATAGCGCAGGCCTGATGGCTATCCGCGCGCTCCTTCTGAACGTTCGTACGAATGTACCGAACGTCGATGGGCCCAGATGGCGGAATTGGTAGACGCGCATGCTTCAGGTGCATGTATTCGCAAGGATGTGGAGGTTCGAGTCCTCTTCTGGGCACCATTTTCACATTCACCGCTGATCGTGAATGCCCAATAAAATGCTGAAAGATATAGAAAAATAGAAACGTGATTGTTCGCGGCTGACCGTTGTTGTTCGCGTGTTGATGCCCCCAATGGGGGTCGATTTGGGGGTCAATTGGGGGCATCACATTCTCACGAGGTCGGCGCGTTCGCGTGTTTAATTGCATCGAGCTCGTTGGACCACCACTGCATCATTTCGACACGCTCTTCCCAGTAAGCTGTGCGGTTATAAGCAGCGCGCACAGCATTGCTGTCCTGGTGGGCGAGGCTGCGTTCGATGGCGTCGGGGTTCCACTTGTTGCTTTCATTCAACAGGGAGCTGGCAGTCGTGCGAAAGCCATGTGCAGTCATCCTTCCCTCATAGCCAAGGCGCTTCAGTGCTCCGGTGACCGCGTTCTCGGATAGCGGCTTTTTAGGATTGAAGCTTGGGAACACATAGATGCTGTAATCAGCGACATGCTCCATCGACCGAATGATTTCGACTGCTTGACGGGAAAGAGGCACGCGGTGCTCCCGCCTCATCTTTGTCTCAGCGGCCGGTATCGTCCACACCGCCTGATCGAGATCGACATCTGCCCACTTCATTTTCCTGATTTCGCCGGGACGTTGGAAAACATGCGCAGAAAGGCGCAACGCGGCATTCGTGGAGGCGTGACCGCGATAATTGTCGATGGCTCGTAGAAGTTGGCTGAGCTCTTTGCGATCAATGATCGCTGGATGGTGGCGGACCGCGGGCGTAGCCAGTGCGCGCTGGAGCGCAGGCGCCGGATTGTTCTCGGCCCGCCCCGTCACAATGGCAAACTGGAACACTCGCCCTGCGAACGAACGCAAGCGTCTTGCAGTCTCTCTCCGACCGGACTCGTGAACATCTTGAATAACCGAGAGAAGCATAGGTGCGCTGATTTCGCGGATCGGGATGGCTCCCAGCTTTGGTTCAAGCAGTGAAAGCAACCAAACGGTCTTATCTTCGGTGGTCTTAGAGATTCCTCCTTCACCGTCCGCTACTCGCTTTGCAATCAACTCGCGAGCGATCACGGCAAACGTATCGCCGCGCGTCAGCTGTGCTTCAAGTTTGCGTGTCTTGCGATCTGCAGAAGGATCAATCCCGTCCGCAAGCAGCGCACGAGCTTCATTGCGCTTGAATCGAGCTGCTTTAAGGGTGACCTCCGGGTATGCGCCGAACGCGATCCGCTTTTCCTTACCGTCGAAACGATATTTCAGGTGCCAGCGCTTCGAGCCGGTCTTAGCGATCAGGAGGAATAGACCTTTCTCGTCGGCGAGTTTGCGATCTTTCAGGGCAGGTTGTGCGCTCTCGATTGCTTTAACTGTTAGTGCCAAAGTCAACTCCCCTTAGACAGCGTGTCGTTGGAGGAGGGCATCAACCGATTCCGCGGCGATGAGTGTACTTGCACCCAGCTTGATACGCTGGAGTTCGCCTTGGCTGATGAGTTTGTAGATAGTCGTTCTGCTTATACCCAATGCTTGGGCCACTTCTTTCACTTTGAGAGTCTTGCGTTGCATTTCTTTTAATCCTTGATTGGTCGCCGTTTGCGCCATCGGGGCGCCCTTTGGCTCAGGCGAACGTTGATGTGAGTGCTATTTAACACACACCGTGTTCAGAGTCGATAGCGAATTGACACACGGAGCGTGTTGGCTGACACAGATCCAATGAGTGTTAGAGATCAGAGCTTAGCGGAAACTGCCGCTGCGAAGATGCTGTCAGCGGCTTTGAAGCGCGCAAGCGAAGAAAGGGGCATGAGCCTTCGCAAGCTTGCAAAAATGATGGAATACAAACAGGCTGTGGTGCTAAGTCACATGTCGCTTGGCAGGGTTCCGATCCCCCTCGACAGAGCGGAGCAGTTCGCGGATGTGCTCGGAATCGACAAGCCGACTTTCTTGCGCGCCGTTCTGGAGCAGCGGCATCCAGAGGTGGAATGGTCGTTGTTGTCGGGTGCGGCCGTTGACCCAGCTACTGGGAGTGACCCGCTTGCCGAAGAACTTCAGGTCATTTTGGGCAAGGCGCTTAAAGATCTCTCCAAGAGCCAGCGCCGCGTTTTGCGAGAGGTAGCAAGTGACGCAGAGGCAGCACGTCGTTGGCTTTCCGTCCAAGAGTTACCCGTAATGGAGCTCGTTCGCCAATGGCGGCCAGGTATCGTAGAAAATGGATTATCTAGTGATGACCGCGTTTCACTGAAATCTTTCTTTTTCGAGCAGCCCCGTCCTCCACGCCGGACAAAAAGGTAAAAAGTCTTCGTACCCTAGCGCGTATACGTGTGCGTGCGCGTTGCGCGCGAATATGCTCCATGGAATCATATACTCACATGTAACCCATAGAATCATAGTTCATATACTCACTATACCGTATACTCTTACAGAGTATGGAAGCGGTGCTTCTTTTTGTCGCATTTTATTATCGATTAACAATAACTCCTCGGAGTGTGAGAAGATTGCATGACGTGTGACGGTTCTATCATCGAAACGGCTCCGACAATATCTTGGCGCTAAAGGTACGCTCTCGATGAAATGGCGCTCACGTCAGCGGTTGAACATGCCGTCAGGCAGCCTAGGATCGCCTCTGAAAGGCGAAATGAACGTTTATGCTACCTGGGTGCCGCGACAATCAAAAAGGCGCTAAGAAACAATCTGTGTGCCTCTCCACACACATCGTCGGAATGGCGGCCTGAACTGGTCACTCTGAAGGGTGGCTGTTTGAGCGCCGGATGTTATCAATCGAATGTTGTTGTCCCCTAGCGCGTATACGTGTGCGTGCGCGTTGCGCGCGAATATGCTCCATGGAATCATATACTCACATGTAACCTATATAAGATAACTCACATATACTCACCATAATGTATACTCTTACAGAGTATGGAAGCGGTGCTTCTTTTTGTCGCATTTTCTTATTGATAAACAATAACCTCTCGGAGTGAGGCAAGAATCCTACGGAGTGATCTTGTCTTGCGCGGAGTTTGCCCGGCAATCCATGCTAAGCTTAGAGGCGAGTTCGGCAGAGGGCTTGGGCTGGCGATTACTCATCTCGGTAAGCAAACATCTGACCGCCGCTAGGATTTTCGGGAGGATTTCAATCCGTGGCCAAGTTGAGAGTGGTTGTACAAAAGTTGACCTGATTCACGCAAAAATTTCCAGCTAGGCGCATTCACACATTCACCGGCTCGGAACCTTAATTCTTATTTTACAGCTCTTTAATAAGAATTTCAGTGATCGTCGTTGGTTGAATCGCTCAACCTCTTCCCGGCGCCCACTTCCCACCGCTGCCACTGCATTGCCCACCCGCGTCCAAAACGCAGATCGCTTACCAAACGAGCATCACCAACCAAGAAGGTAATGCTCAATGAAATTTGAATTGTATCAGGTCACCATCTCTCGTGCACAGCGGCAGGTCACAGGCTTTGTGCTGGCCCCTGACCCGCAGCGAGCCGAAGAGATCGTCACCGCAAACGAACTGGCGCTCAACGAGGAGAACCAGGGCTTTACTCTGGAGCGCGTTGACGAGACCCTCCCACCTGATCAGCGCAAAGGTCTTGATGCGCTTCTTGAGAGCGCTCCAGTAGGTCTGGCGAGCTATTGCGAGCCAATCGGTTGGATCGCTCATGCCATTCCGGCACCAAAGCTGCGCTTGTATCGGATCGAGGAAATGGTGGGCGGCACACACTTTGTCATCGCCCCGACCTTTGATCTCGCTGTGGCCGTTTACTGCGATTGCATGGAGCTTGAAGAGGGTGGGGATAGTGTCTTCAATGTCCAAGACGGCACCATCGGCCTCAAGAATGAGGGGCTGCGCGGATTGCCAGCACTGCTCGAATTTGGCCCCATCGGACTTGTGCAGTGGCATGATGATGTCGGCTGGTCGATGAAGTAATCGATCACAATGACCTTGCCGTGAATGGAACACCACTTCACGGCAAGGTCTTTCTTCTAAACGGGCAATATGCTTGCGGTGCTGGCGTCGTAGCGGTGCCGTGTGATCGTGCGTGCTTTCACGAGCTCCACGACCTTGTCGATGATCGGAAGCGGAACCAAGAACCACTCACGAGGCCGAACGAAATTACCGAAACGGTCGGGTATTTCGATGTCTAGACCAACATCAGCAAAAAACCGATGAATTAGCTTCTCCAGCTTGTGAGGATTTACGTTGAATAACTCATAGGTGGCTACGATCTCGACGTCGGCTAACAGGTAGGTCGATTGTAAACGAGCTCCGGCGATGCGCTGCTCAACTTTTCCGTTTGTCACCCCTATCTTGTGCAAGACCTCTTGGTGCTTCACTACCGTGGGATGATCAGACTTACTACGGAGCACATATATCGTGCCGCTCGCCTGATCGCCCTCTTCGTGCTCACCAGAGAACAATGGTCCAGCGTCAGCCTCAACTACGCGCCTCCCGGCATCGCCATCGGCGTTGAGGGAACGTTGGAGCGACCGCATGAGCATTTCGCTCTGCGTACCATTGTCGAAGATAACACGCAGTCGCGCATCGGAGCGCCCATGATCGGTGATGAAGGTCTCACCCATTTCAGCCACATACGCGATTTGCCCGCCAACGATGAAGAAGCGCCCTTGCTGGATTTCAGACTTCAGCCCGAACTTCCGCGTCTCACGTACTCCGCTTGCAATATCGGCAGCCACTTGGTTCAGCAGAGGCTCGAATTCTTCAAAGTCGGGACACTTCTCACGGCTGGCAACTTCCTCGGCAGCTTTCTTTTCGGCGCGGGTTTGAACATGCCGAAGGTTCCGAATATCGCCGCTTTCCAGCCCATCGCCCAGCTCGGCGAGCAACTGATCAGTATCAATTTCTTCAGCAGATAGGGCAGACGGCTGACCTTGGACGTCAAGCAGACCATCGGCGTCAAGATCGGCAAGCAGGTTTCGGCATTCCTCGGATGAGCGAAGACGATCGAGCCTCACCGCGTATAGCCGCTCGAATATGTCACGCTCTTCCCCATGCTGCGGAGCGCGACTATGCTGTTCGAAGAAACGTAGAATATCCTCGAACCCGCCAATGATGCGCTCTTCGCGAGGCGTAAAGTTGGCTCGCTTCGGCTTTGACTTGGCGAAAGCGTCCAGTTCTGTGCGCAGAGCGTCGAGGTCGTCAGTCATAGCGACCCTCATCTTTATACCGGACGAACGCGGCTGCACCTTCTGCCAATCGCTTTTCCCAAGCATCCGTAGAACTGATCTCTGGAAGCTTGCTACGCTCGCGCTTGAAACGGACGGCGCGCAAAGCGAGGTCCTTCGCTTCATCTACAGAGATAGTAGTACGCTTGGCTGAAATTACAGATGCGACCTGCTTGAGTGTGCCTTCGCTCATCGATTTTGCAAGCACTGAGTAGGCGGCTTGGAACGGGTTGATGCTATCGATAAGATCGATGTCGAGATCGCGCACGTCCATGGCGAACTTGCGAACACCATCTATTAAAGCGGTATTGGCACGTTCCTGGTTCGGGTCATCGTCGGCGGTATCGCTTGTTGCAGCCAGCTCCTTGGCCTTCTGAGTAATGCTGAGGGCAGCTATGGCATGCTGGCGCACGGCTTCCTGATCCTCATCAGTGAGGTCGGGATAGCGGTCACGAACTATTTTCCCCATCTTCAGTTTGGTTAGTTCCTGCGGCATGGTTTCACCGCCTACGTGCTCAGCATCGAAGAGGCCACGCTCCAGGGCACTCTTGTCCTGCACGAACGCGGTGATGACCTCGTTCAGATCCTCGCGGCAAATCCGCGACGCTTCAGGCGTCTTTGGCTCAACAAGCCCCTTGATCTCGAAGTGCAGCTGCCCCGTCGAGTCATTCACGCCAAAGTTGGTTTCGCCCTTTTTGTAACCACCGGGACCATAATCAAAATCTTCAATCGGCCCCATGTCTTTCGGCGTGAAATTGAAGCGCGGCGCGAGAACCTGCTCCATCAACAAGCTCGCAGCGATCGCCTTCAAGGTGTCGTTGATCGCATCTGCTACTGCCGCTTCTGAGGCATCAGGTTCAGCAATCAGGTTGGTAAAAGTGGCGCTTGCCTTTCCTGGTGCATCCCGCGTCGCGCGGCCAATAATCTGAATGATCTCTGTCAGACTGGATCGATAGCCGACGGTCAACGCATGCTCGCACCAGATCCAGTCAAAACCTTCTTTGGCCATGCCGAGTGCAATGATAATGTCCACATGGTCGCGATCGTTTTTATGCTTGGGGTCTTTCAGCGCAGCCAGCACCTTCGAGCGGCGAGCAGGATCGCTGTCATCCACCAGGTCGGCTACCTTGACCAGCCGACCATCTTCCATTTTCACTTCATGGAATCCGGTGACAGAATTGGCGCCCTGCCATTCCCCGATACTCTCCATAATGTGTTCGACTTCCTTGACCTTGTCCTTCGTGCTTTCGCGAGCGTTGACCGAGGGTATATGCACGATCGTTTTGCGGGTCGGGTCAAGCACCGCTTCGATCGCGTCGAGATACTTTCCGGTGTAGAAGAAGTAACCAATGTCGAGCGACTTCAGGTGCTCGTAACCGTTCAGCTGCTCGTAGTACGTGTAGGTCACCGTCTCAAATTTGAGTTCATCTTCCGGTAGCAAGACAGGTTCCGCGTCACCTCGAAAATAGCTACCCGTCATTGCGACGACATGCGCCTTGTCGCGTGTGATCAACTCGGCGAGTTGACTGCCCAACCTGTTCTCTGGGTTTGACGATACGTGGTGGAATTCATCAACAGCAATGAGACGGTTATCGAATGCCCCTATGCCGAGGTTCGCAACGGCGAACCGGAAGGTCGCGTGTGTGCAAACAAGGATCTTGTCGTCGCTTTCGAGAAACTGCCCAACGGCGCGCACTTTTGATGGGTCGGCTCGCTCTTCGTCCTCTCCCGGCGTGTTGCAGAGGTTCCACTTCGGCTTGACGTTCCAGTCTGCCCAAAAGCCAAACTTCGAGAGCGGCTCGTCGGCGAAGCTGCCACCGATCGACTTCTCCGGCACCACGATGATCGCCTGCATCACCGCTTGATTATGCAGCTTGTCGAGCGCGATGAACATAAGCGCGCGCGATTTACCCGAAGCTGGTGGTGATTTGATCAGCAGGTATTGCTCGCCGCGGTATTCGTAAGCACGCTCCTGCATTGGGCGCATGCCCATTTCATTATTTTTGGCAGATGCCCCGGTGCGTGCTGTCTGGAAGCTGACGGCTGGTATTACTTTCGACATTTAGCTGATTGCTCCATAGCGACGCCCGCCCGTCATTTGCATGACATTATGGATCTTGCTCCCAAAAAGGTTCTCAAATTCTTGAGCTTCAAGAGCATTCATCAGGACACCTTTTGAAGATCGCTCAAAGACCAAGACCTTACCATCATAGACTCCGAAGCCATGAGTTTCAGGCATTGGGAGTGAGATTTTTTCCATGCCGTTTCTGTTGAAACGCAGCACATTAGTGACATCGTCGCCGACAGGGGTTCTGAATGTAACCGATCCGATGATTGAATTTTTCTTTGGGTTCTTCTTCCCTTTCAGCCCGAAGAAGGTGTGAAAACCCTTAGGGAAGAAAATTTGATTCCCAGGTTTGTCATTACCTCGGTTCTTCGTCACGTAACCAGCCTCGATCCAAAATCGGTTTGTAACTTTTGCCTTCCCCTTGGGGACCTTGGAGTCCTTTTCGGATTTGCTGGCCGCGAGACGAAACTCATACTGCTCAAGGATATCTTCAAGGGGCGTCGAGACTGTCCAAAGTTCCTCAAACCTTTGTTTGGCATTTCCCAGAACAGGCGGGTCGGCAGATGTGACCGAAAAAAGTGAAGCTCCCGCTTCGATACTGCGTCGCAAGCCGTTGTATGAGAAGTTGCCTGAACCTAGGACTATTGCCGTGCCTTCTTGACCCTTCATGAACGCGATCTTGGCATGGAAATCCCTACGGGGCTGGAAACCCTCCTGCTCAAGGACCCAATTACCGTCGAATATTCTGACTTCTGTGTTCGCCTGATCCGAGATTGCGCGCAAAGCCCTTGGGTCGGTTCGGCCATAGTCAATACCGAATAGCCAGCGAGAGCTGGTGTCATTCCAAAAATCCGTCCCGAAAGCCAGATCAAACGCTCTAAAGCCGGATTGGCGGGCATAAGCGTAGCAGCCCAAAAATTCACTAGGTGATAGGGAATCTGCCATCCGACGCAACTCAGAGAGCGTGGAGACATCATCATCAAAGTCGTGAGCAAAGGCAGTCATAAGCTCTCATCACCTCTACTTTCTGCAGCATCATACGATGCGAACAATCGTTCTAACCTTTCCGTGTCATTTGGGATCTTCTTACCAAAAAAGATTCTTTCGACGACTTCATCATTCTGCTCGTGAGCCCTTTTGAGATCGTCAGGCATTTCGCCAGCAGCATATAGATCCGAGATGGTAGCCGGATAGTGCGCTTCACGCGCTAGTAAAATGCGTTCCGCGCTACGTGTAAGATCTGCCATCTGTCTTTCGGTCAAAGATGGCAGAGGAAATGTGTTCCAGCCCAGAGTGTTTGAATAGGAAAAGTCAGTCCGCATCCTGACGCATACAGTTCCGATCCATACCCAATGCAATCTTGAAGCTATGACAGCGAGATTCCACAGCGGTGCATCATAGAGAGCAAAGTTGCGATCACCGATGACGTAGTTGTCAGCTAGGTAATCGACTGGCAAATAATCCCGATTTTCAGACGATACTCGCGGAACGACTATTGCGGCATTCTCTGCTCTGCCTGCAATTTGAACAAACCTGTGCGGTCGTTTAGCAAATTCACGCGTTGAAACTGCAGGTGATTGACCTCGATTTTGAGCAACCTTGGACAGCCTGTCTTTGATGAAAGGGATTTCGTGTGCCGCCTCCACGTCGTCATCTTCGATCCAAAGACAATATCGAAGCTTTCCATTGATCAGCTCTTCTGAGCCGACAAAACGTCGGACAAACCGCCTGCTTGATGCATCATCTGCGAGCCGCTTAGCTTCTTCAGATGTCAAAAATAGGTGTCCACCATCGCGGGGCATGTTGCCAAATAGCATCGTCGATTGAGGGCCAATTGGGAGATTTGATTTTCTGACCACGCCGTTCTGGTCTGGCACAAGGTATGGCCCGATTACATTACACTCGCGGACCATACCTGCATCGTCAAAGAGGAACTTCGGTTTTTTTGATTTGCGGCCAAGCCCCACAATTATGACCGTCACACCGGCATTATGACTTGCAAGATTTTGCCATTTGAATGGGGTGTGTGCGAACCGAATCTCAATGTCGCTTATGTACGCAACGGGCCAAATATCCGAAGCCTGCTGCCCTTGGCATATGCTATTCGTAGTCACAAATGCAGCGACCGTCCCTGGCACGACGTGTGCGTATTCCAAGAAGCGCGCAATCCAGCCAGACACAAAGTCAGTCTTTCGCGCAAGTTGCCGATGCTTGCTCCAAGCCTTGGCGAGATCAGCTTTCTGCGCATCCGATTGCCACTTACTTCCCTTGTAAGGCGGATTACCACAAATGTAGGTTTCCCCACCAGCATTCTCAAAGTCGATTTCTGATTGATCGAGCGGCGTTTCGAAAAGGTCATCTGCTCTAACCTTCACGCTTGTTCCTGTCGGAGGACAGACGCTCAGCCAGTCGAGGCGAAGAGCGTTGCCGCAAGTGATCCAGTTCTCGCTGTCGAGCGGGAGGAATTCGGCCAGGGCTTCTTTCTGACCGCGATAGAGCACATCGCATTGATACTCGGCGATGATGAGCGCAAGGCGCGCAATCTCGGCAGGGAAATCGCGGAGCTCGATTCCGCGAAAATTGGTACTTGGAATATCAGTTTTGCGGTCGGGTTCGCTGCGCCTACAGTTAATCTCCGCTTCGATCTCACGCATCTGCTTGTAGGCGATGACGAGGAAGTTACCGCTGCCACAGGCTGGGTCGAACACCCTAATCTTCGCCATCCGGTTGCGTAGATTAGCAAGCTTTCGACCGTTATCGCCGGCTTCCTCCAGCTTCGCTCGCAGGTCATCGAGGAACAGAGGGTTCAAGACCTTCAAAATGTTCGGCACGCTGGTGTAATGCATGCCGAGCGCGCCGCGCTCCTCATCATCAGCGACCGCCTGAATCATCGAGCCGAAGATGTCGGGGTTGATCCTCGTCCAGTCGAGACCGCCAATATGCGTGAGATAACCGCGCGATGTCCCGCTGAAATACGGAACGTCGATGCTGCCGCTAAACAGCTCGCCGTTCACGTATGGGAAGCCGTCAGCCCAGCTCTTGATGCCGGCCGTCTTGCGATCGGCAATCGGCGTGTTCATGGCGCGAAACAGCTCTTGGATAACCTCGGCAGTGTTGTCCGCACCGCCGCCGCTCATGGTCGTAACCGTTTCGGTAAACTTATAGCTTGGATGAAATATGTCCGTGTCTTCGGCGAAGAAGCAAAAGATGAGCCGTGCCATGAAATGGTTCATGTCCTCGCGGCGGTTCTCCCAATCTGGATTGTCCTCACGCAGCTTCGTGTAGAGCTTGTTCAGCTTCCCCGTCGCACGAATGTCGATCGTGCTGTCTTTGATCTGCGGAACGGTGGTGACGCCGGCAAGGGGCAGCAGAACCCCAAAATGCTCGACCAGATCTTCATACTCACAGACGATCAGTTCGCCGCTTGAGAGGTCTTCCACATGGATGTGCTCGCCATCAGTGGAGAGGATGAACTTCGCCTTCTGGCTGGCCGTTTTGGGGCTCTCACGTAGCGCAGAAAGCGTATCCGCCGTCGCACCAGCCGCGCAGGTGGCAATGTGAATGTTGCTGCGCTGAAGAACGCCGCCTGCGACATCCGACTGATTTGTGGAGCCCTTACGCAGGCGATCGATCGTGGTTTTCTTGTTCCCGAAAGCAGTCAGGAACTGAAATGGAAATTCGGCAGCATCGAACGGCCGCTCAACAAGCTCTGATACAGCGTCTGCAATCTCTACGGGGTTCATGTGCATACCCCTACGGCGAATTCTTTCAGTCGCCAAGCAAGACAAGTATTGCGTGAGTGCATAAACAGAAACATAAAGATGTTAGTGACTTGTGACGGGTGGTTGTTGGGGGATGATGCATGGCGCTGACCCGCGCTGACATAGTCAATGCATTGGCCGGTGAACGTGCGATCAATATGCAGGGCGCACCGTTCGAGGTGTTGAACGCGGAGTGGGAGGAGGATCTGATCGTTCTCTCTGTCAAGCCGGGCAAGTCACGCAACAAGCTACCGCTTGATGAAGGTCTCGAAGGTGCTCGCATCCGCTGGGGTGTAGAGCTGGACCAAGGCGGTCTCATCAAGATGGTTGATCCCGACAAGGAGCGCATCGTCCTCCAACTGGTCGAGGGCCGCATGCCCGATGCAGGCAAAACCGCATGGGTATTCCAGAATGATTTCCTCGGTCCACTTATCGACATGTGGAATGGCCCAATGGCGAATCTCGCCGCCAAACGTCTGCGGCAATCAAAAAAGCAGTTGGAGCCGCTCCAGCTGATTAAGCCGTTACCAGACGACTACAGCGACTTGCGAGAACGTCAGGTGCTTGCGGTCCAGGGCACTGCCTACCGTTGCTCGATAATGATCGGGCCGCCGGGAACGGGTAAAAGTTATACGATCGGCGCGATGACCTCTTACCTCTTGCGGAGGTGGGAGAAGGGGCGTGTTCTCGTTGTCGGTCCTACAAACGTCGCTGTCGATACTGCTATTCTTGCGATCGATCACTGTTTGCAGCGCTTGGGGCGGCATGATCTCGCGAGGCAGGTGAAGCGTGTCGGAGCACATTTCGACCCAAAGAAATATGCCGATCGACCGCATCTTCTCGCTGACGGAATAGCCGACCGCGTCACTGAGTATCTCATGCTCGAAGCAAGCGAACCACCTAAGAGTAAGATCGTCGAATACGTGAAGTGGAAGGATCAGCTAGCGGCTGCGAGACGAAGCCTTGGCGCTGACATACAGGAAACAGCAGCTGCTGCGCGCGTCGTAGGCGTCACCGTAGCGACGGCTGTTCGCTGGCATGAGTTCTTGCGCGAGCCTGCGTTTCCCTTCGTGCTGTGTGATGAGGCGTCACAAGTTCTCGGCCCAGCGGCTATGATGGTGACCGCGCTCGGCCAGCAAACGATCTTTGCGGGTGACCCCCACCAGCTCTCCCCGATCGCGCGCACCGACAACAAGAGCGTGCACAGAAGGCTCACGCGAACTGCCTTCGACATCTTCGATCACGTTCATACGATAAGGCTAAACGAGCAGTCGCGCATGACGCAAGCGATCTGCACCGCGATTGGCACGACGTTTTATGATGGCGACCTGCGTGTGTGCAAAAAGGCAGTGAAGGATGCAGATTGGAAACGCGAGCGCAGCGCTTTCTTTGTCGATGGCCGTGAGGTCCCGCGGATATGTTTTGATCAAGTCAAAGAGCCGGCGACCTACTCGACCAAGTATGGCGGCTTCATCCGCTTCGAGTCTGCGCAGCTGGTGCTGAACGCCTGCGATCAGCTGGCCGGGTCATACGTAGACCCTACTGACATCGCGGTCCTGACGCCTTATCGAGCGCAAGTTGCACTGATCCGACAATTTCTCCGCCGCAACCACCCTCAGATCAGCGTGAGCACTATTCACCGTGCACAGGGCAGTGAGAAGACCTTGGTTATTGTTGACCCCGTCGATGCTTCAAGCACATTCTTCAATGGAGCCGAAGGGAGGCGGCTGATCAACGTGGCACTCTCACGCGCCAAAGCGCATGTGGTTATACCTTTTCATGAGCGAGACCTCGCCAACCCCTCACTCAAGAAGATCCACACGCAATCGACGAAGTTTTGGAACAAGGCGGGCGCTTACGCTGAACCGTTCAGTTTTCGATAGGAGCGGCGGTCAAACGCGAATGAGTTAGCAGAGGTCACGGAACCGTCTCCATGAATTGGTTGCGACAGAGAAGTCCTAGGGATGATTGCCATACCGCATCCTGATGCCGCCTATCGGGCGTAAGAAAAATGGTTTGTGCCATCCATCGATCCGCTTTCATTGTACCTAGTTCATGCACGAGTGATCGCATCACTCACCAAACTTGATCGTAATACGACTGATCGCAAATGTGCCAGCAGACATCTGTCTTGCTGGCATTCCACACAAGCTGCCCTATTTACAGATGGTTGTTCTGCTAATTTACTGCGGGGGATATGGATGAGCGAAATAAACAGCCAAATTTCTGACTTGCGCGATGCTATTGCCAACGAGCATCTGCTTAGCCATTTGGCAGAAGTGCCTTATGGTGAGGTCGAAAATGTCGCTTCCGCTTTTGTAAGCCTTGTCCAGGATGGCGAGTTGGACTTCATGTCCGAGTTCAGCGCGCGCACACTTTCTGGGCTGACACAAACAACATCTCGCCGGATTGAGCAGGTTCTGGCAGAGGTATTGCCGCAGATTGATTGTGAGCCATCCGTGGCGATGGATATCAGTCACGTGTTGATTGATTTGTGCGAGCAGCCGGGATCAGAGCACACTGCCATTTCCATGTTCGAGAAATGGCTGGATTCTCGCACTTCCAAAAGCTCGGAAGTGCTCGCCGCTTTGGAGGCTGACTCGCGCGATAGCCCACTCCTGCTAGGCACTTTACTAGCTCTCGCCAAGGTGAACGCTGATGAGGCGGTGACTCGTTCTGTGGCCATCTGCGATGATCAACGTCCGGTCATGCGCCGCCACGCCGTAATGGCGCTTGGCTATATGGAGCTAAGTGGAGAACACCTGCAATCGGCCAACGACTTCCTTGTGAAGCGCTCTGGCCCCGCATCGTTGGAAAGCGATCGTGTGAATGCCATCAGCGCTATTCATCGGCGTTTGCAGGGCATCGAAGACCCAAAAGATAAGCCCCCGCAGTTGTTTGAGGCTCTACAAGCAGCGTGCAACAACCCGCCCCCTGCAGTTCTTAACGAGCTTGTCCACGGGTTGATACTTGAAAAGATCAAGCATCCCACCTCTCTCAAAGAGAGCATCTTCGCCCTCATCCCCAATGTCCAGGCGGATCAGGCGCAAACCATCGATCTGATCGATATGGTACTCTACGGGCTTGATCTTGATACTGAGCGTGACTTGGTGTTGCGCGTCATCAAGGGGATGCTGACCGGCGACCCGCAGGCCATCGGAATTGATGCAATTGATTCGACGAAGCACAAGTTGGCCGGGGAACCTCCGAGTGTCCTTTGCTGGTATATCGTCGAACTTCTGCTTGATGGACGCCAAACTTTAGGCGAAGCGGCGGCGAGAGTTTTCCCTCCGCTTGATGTAAAGCTCTATCCCTTCGATCTAGCCCCGCATGACCTTTCGGAGGATGAGCTCTTCTATCTCGTCCAGAAGGTTTTCGCCTATTTGATGCTTTATCGCGGACCGGCGGTCTCGCTGCTGGCGGCATGCCTCGAACTCCTTTCTGGAGACGCGCTCAAGGCAATGGAAGACGAAATTGCGTCATTCTGGCTTGGGAATTACCCAGGTGATATTGCCCTGTTTGAAAGTGTGCTCGACACTTCATCGAAATTGAAGCCGTCGGTGAAGCGGCTTAAGAAAGCAAGAGATGAATACCTGAACGGTCTTTCTGATGGCCAAGGCAACGATGCATTCAAGCCGTCGCCACCAGAGCGTCAAGCCCAATGGGATCGAAAGCGCAAAGAGCAGCATCAGATTGCGAAGCAAGCCCACAAATCGTCGGTCTTCCTTTCTTTGATCCACACCAAGACGATGCTCTACGGGCGTGGTGCAGTGTCCTATGTCTATGGGTCTGGGGCGGATGAACCGACTAGGCATGAAATGCTTTACCAATCGCACGAGTCTTCGACGCCAATTCCCCGAATGGAAGTTCACTGTCCGGAAAGGCTTGCCTATTTGAGGTTGCGCTTTCGGTTGGAGGAACGACCCCAATGAAGGCACTCCTCAAACAATACCTAACGTCGCTCAAGGAACGCGATGAGCTGGATGTCGTATTGCCAGACATTCTGAGTGAAGTCGGTTTTAATGTGATCTCTCGCCCCAAGAGGGGGACGAAGCAATACGGCGTAGATGTTGCAGCCATCGGCACTTGGCCAAAGACCGGTGACAAGGCACTTTTCCTACTTTCAATAAAATCTGGCGATTTGAAGCGCACAGATTGGGATGTCGGCCAGCAGGCGCTGCGCCCGTCACTCAACGAAATACTCGATTACTACATCCCGAAACACATTCCGAAACGCTATCAGGACCTCCCGGTCGTAATTACCATGTGTTTTGGCGGTGATATCCATGAGGACATTCGTCCAACGGTCGATAGCTTTGTCGATAAGAACACCGTTGCTCAGCAGATCGAATTCGAGGAGTGGAACGGAGATCATCTTGCAGACCTGATCGCAACGGGACTCTTGCGTGAGAAGATATTCCCGAAGGAAGTCCAGTCGAACTTCCGCAAGGCAGTTGCATTTGTTGATGAACCTCAAGTTTGCCTAACACATTTCTATGGCGTCATTGCTGAGCTCGCTTCTCAGGATTTCAAGACAAAGGCCGCCCGGCTAACGGCGGTTCGCCAGATTTACCTCGCAGCGTGGACTATTTTTGTTTGGTGCCGCGATGTGAAGAATCTCGAAGCAGCTTACCTATGCAGTGAGCTTGCGGTGCTTTGGACATGGCACCTGACTCGCGATCAATTTGAGAAGCGGTCGAAGGTAGCAACCGAGTTAGAAAGCGCGGTCAATAAGATCATTCAGCTCCAGCGGAGTATTGGCGAGGCTTATCTCGAAAAGCACGTTTTTCCTCTGACCGAAGCCAGAGATGCTCTTGCATCCTCGGTGCCATCGTCTTCGCCGCTGGATGTTAATCTGAAGCTCTTCGATGCGATGGGAAGGGTTGCGCTACACGGATTCTGGATATTGTTGACGCGAAACCGACTTCCAGACGATACAGCCGATGAGGTTCTTGACCAGTTCAATGCGGAGATAGAGCGAGTTGAGCGAACGCTCATCAATATGGTTGAGAACAACCCTGTCTATTTCACGCCGATCAAAGATGACCACGCCATCGAGATAATGCTGGCGTGCCTGTTTCTTGCTCAACAGGGACGCCACGATTCCATTCACAAGTGGGTCGAACAGATCGCCTACGCAACGATGATGGCATACCGGCGTGGCGGTTACTATCCATGCACTTTGCAGGAATATTCCGACTTGGCGGAGCACCCGCAGCCATCTGACGAATATCGAAAAGAAGTAACCGCCGGCTCAATCCTCTATCCCACACTTGCGATCTGGTTGGCGATCTTGCGCCACGAGCAAGCTTTGAGCGACATTGCTGACTTCAGTGCCAAGGGTATGGAACATTGTACGTTTCAGCTTTGGCTTCCCGACAGCGCAACCGAAGATCACCTCTACCGGAATTCCGCGAGGCATGGTGTTGGACTGGATGGTTTCGATCTCGAAAATGGGTCTGAGAAGGTGATCGAGTTGATCGAGAAAGAAATCGAAGCAAGTCAGGCTTTTTACGAGCTATCAGCATCACGAACTAACCTGTGGCCGGTCATAATGATGGCATGCCGACACTATCGCCTTCCATTGCCACCACATTTTTGGACCGTCGGTCCATCTCAATCGGGAGAGTGGGACGACACCTCTGTTTAGCTCAGAGCCAGACATCATTGTGATATGAGCCCTTTAACGCCGCCTTGGGGGTCGGTTTGGGGGTCAAACGTGGAAATAACGGTAAAAAAAGACGTTCAAACAGTAGCTTATGTTAAAGCTGCGAGTCCTCTTCTGGCACCAGATTTTCCTATGATCCTGAAAGCGCTGATGAATCGTCTGAGAGACGATCCTCATCCAACACTTGCTCCGACCATCTGCTACATCGTAGCAGTCCACGATCCTCCAATTCTCCCCGCAAACGCGACGCTGATCGAACCGCAGAGTGCTACGACAGACTGCTAGGAGATCGTCCTCGTGGAGTGTTCCTTCGACGGAAACGATTCTACTGCCGACGCTCGGTCCCTAACTAAGCAGCGCTCAGCCGGCGCAGATGGACGCTGGCTCCCGGATCCGATGCCAGACAGATCATAGGGCTAGCGCGGCAACTTCGCTACACTGGATAGCCTTGGGACAAGAAGTTCGGGCTCGAGCTGATGAGGCTGACCATCAATGACGCTCAACGGTCTCGAGCTAGGGCACTCATTGGATATTCGCACACGAAGATGGAGAGGCCATGAGAGCCCCTCCATCCAGAGTTGAACCGTGAGACTCCAAGCGGTCAGAACTCACCGGCGATCCCGGCGCGCACTGCGGTTGAGTTGCCGCCCGCATAGGTGACCCCGCCGGTGATCGCGATGTCACCTTCGAAGCGATGCGTCAGACCCAGCGATACTCCTACCTCACCGCGATAGGTCGCCACATTGCTGGCGTAACTGGTCTTGCCAGCTTCGCTCGGGAAGTGCGGGTTCGCCTGCGCGGCAATCGACGCGATGCCACGCTGTGCGTCGCGGTCGATCGTTCCGGCAAGGTCAAAGAGCGTGTCGACCTGCCCTTCGAGAGTGGTGACCCGGCTTGCAAGCTGGCTGAACTGTGCATCTGTGACCTGACTCACGATAGGCGCGAGGCTTGGCGTGTTGGCCGCCGCAAGCGCACTGCTTGCTGGAGTGGAGACCTGCCGCGTCCCTGCATCAAAATCAACATCGGCAGGAGGCTCCGGCACATTCTGTGTCGCATCGTCCATTGCTACGCGTGCAGGCATGCGTTCGGATGCGATTTCCGTCACTGGGCGTCCCGGGGCGACCGATTCCTCGCCGCCTTGTGCCGGCGTGCTGGTCTGGATTGAACGCGACGCATCGGCGGTTGCGATGCCTGCTCCCGGCACGCCAGCTGGTCCGCCATCCACGCTGGTTGCGCTGATTACGGGGGCGTTGGATGGTGCCGTTGCTGTTGCCGGTGCAGTTGCAGTTGCAGTTGCCGGTACCGATACCGACGTCGGTGCCGATGTCGGCTGGGTTGCAGCTACAATGGCCGGAGCAGATGTGCCAGCTGGGCTAGCGTGCGTAGTCAGTCCAGGGGAGGTTATCATGTCGGTAAAGCCAAGATTCCCGTCCGCATCGACCGTGACATAGAACAGCGATCCGGATTGCGCCGCATTGGAATCTAAGGTCGGCAGGCTCGGCATCGTGATCGTCGCCGAAGGACCGCCTATCACGATCTGGTTCGCCCGCGTGGTGAACGCCCGGAAACCGATTGCTAGTGACTGGTCAAAGGCAGCTGTCGCGGCCTGCCCGACTGTCATCGAGTTAACGCCCGAGGCTGTTGATGACCCGCCCAGCGCCACCGCACCATTGGCGGTCGCGCGCGCGAAAGTGCCGATGGCGGTCGAGTTGATCCCGGTCGCTTCGGTCAACGCGCCGAGCGCATAGCTGAGCGCGCCGCTTGCCGTGGCATCGTTGCCCACTGCAATTGCAAAGTCTCCGGTCGCCTCCGCGCCGTCGCCATCATTCTCAACCGGGGTATCCCCGCCGATTGCGGTGGAGTTACTGCCCGAAGCAGTGGTTCCGGTGCCGAGGGCTAGCGCATCGGTGCCAGTAGCACTCGCCGCCGTGCCGCTCGAGTTGGTCGCCAGATAGGTGGAGCCATTGGCCGCGATACCGGCAATTGCCGTGTTAACCTGACCGACCGTCGCCGCATCGCTGTTGGCGGTGCCATTTGCAACATTGACGATCCTGCGCTCCGCACCCGCGTCACCGACTGACACGGTGTTCGCGACATCCGCGACCGATCCGTGTCCCAGAGCCACACTGCTAGTGGCTGAGGCAGCTGAACCAGTGCCCAATGCAACGGAATTGGCCGCGGTGACCGATGCACCTGAGCCCGCGGCCAATGCCGAGTTGCCCGCCGCATTGGCGCCTGTACCAAGCGCGGTCGCACTGCTTCTGGAAGCAGCGGCGCCTTCGCCAATGGCTACGGCTCCGGTCCCACTTGCGAAGGCATCGGCACCTAATGCAACGGTTCGTGTCGCGCTTGCCGAGCTCTGGCTGCCGATAGCAATTGCTTCGGAACCGGAAGCGCTAGCGGGATTGCCGGTCGAATTGACAATCACATAGTCGCTGCTGGCGAAGCCTGCGCTCGCCGCCACAGCGTTAAGCTGGGCTATCGTCGCCGCGTCGGTATCGGCTGTACCATCAGCCACATTGGTGATCCGGCGCTCTGCTCCGGCTGAACCCACAGAGATCGTGTTTGCTTGGTTCGCAACCGAGTAAGAACCGATCGCCACCGAGTCTCTGGCTGTGGAACTTGCGCCTAAACCGAATGCGATGTTGTTTCCGCTTCCGGTTGTGGACGCATCCGCACCGATTGCGATTGACGCTTCCGCGTTTGTGTTGGCGCCATCTCCAAATGCGATTGTCTCGTCTTCTCGTGCGACGGCATTGATACCAATCGCGATTGAGTCAGTTCCAGTTGCCGTTGCGGCAGCACCACTTCTGATGGCGATCTGCGGGATGGAAGCGCCCGCGACCGCCGCATTGAGCTGGCCCACAGTCGCCGCGTCGCTGTCTGCCGTGCCATCGGCCAAGTTCAGGATGCGGCGCTGATTGCTGCTCGAACCAACCGAAATGGTGTTCTCGACATCGGCAACAGAAGCGAAGCCGATAGCAGTCGCTCCTTCGGCAGTAGCAACAGCATCAGATCCCAGCGCGACCGCATCGACTGCGTTGGCCAGGGCCGAAGAACCCAGAGCAAGGCTGGTACCCGCACTCGCTTCTGAATCGACACCGAAAGCGGAAGCGCCAACGCCGGACGCGAAACTGTTGGACCCGACTGCAATGGCATCGAATGCCCTTGTCTCGCTGCCTCTGCCCACAGCTATGCTTTGGTCTGCGAAGGCATAGGCGTTGTCGCCGATGGCAACTGCACTGCCGCCGGTTGCATAGCTATCTGCCCCAAGTGCCACAGAATATGCTCCCAAGGCTTGCGCCCCGGCCTGGCGACCGACCCCTTCGACAAGGCAGGTGACGCCGTCGGCGTCGAAAGTGATGCAGAAGGTTTCCTCTGCGTCTGTCCCGTCAGAGCCAATCGCGACCGCCCCTTCCCCGCTGGCGAAAGCGAATGTGCCCATTGCGATAGCACGATCAGCACCAGGGAATACGGTGGCGGCTGCGCCCAAGGCAATGGAGAGATTGCCGCGCGCAAGCGTTCTTGAGGGCACAAGAGAGCCGTCTCCGGTCTGCCCGTTCAAAATTTCCGAGCCGAGAGCAATGGACGCCGTCCCGCGCGCATCGGCGTTCTCGCCGCCAGCAAATGCGCCATCGCCTGCGGCCCAAGCATCAAACCCGATCGCCGTCGACCCTGCTCCACCTGCGGAGGTCTGGCTGCCGATGGCAATCGCATCGCTACCGGAAGCGCTAGCGGGATTGCCGGTCGAATTGACAATCACATAGTCGCTGCTGGCGAAGCCTGCGCCCGCGACAGCTGCATTGAGCTGGCCCACAGTCGCCGCGTCGCTGTCTGCCGTGCCATCAGCAACATATGTCAGGCGGCGAGTGATGCCTGGCCGACTTTCGTCGACCCCGGAGGTCGCGGGATCATCAAGAACTTCAGCGCGGCCAAAGGAGACTGTGTCGGCCACATCAGCCACCGATAGAGAGCCGATCGCGATCGATCTTTCCGCAGTTGCCTGCGCACGACTACCCAAGGCCACTGTGCTTCCTTCGCTTGCCAGAGTTCCGTTCCCTAGCGCGACTGCCGAGACCTCAGTTGCCGAAGCAAATGCGCCGAGCGCGACGGAAAACCCTTCGATGGCCTCACTTGATTCCCCAATAGCGACGGAATTGTTACCCGAAGAAACGGCGTTGGTGCCGATTGCGATGGCATCAAAGAACGACGCTGCTGCGCCATACCCCATTGCCACGGAACGGGCCGCTGTGGCCGATGATCCGACGCCAATGGCCACGGTATTTTCCGCGCTGGCTTCCGTGTCGGCGCCTAGAGCTACGGAGTAGTCGCCCGTGGCGAGAGCGCCGATGCGGACCGAGCTGTCGTTAGGATCGTCGGTGTCCGGTCCGTCGCTGCCGATGGCTATGGAGCCTTCGCCTGATGCAATGATGGCTCGACCCAGAGCAATGCTGCGTTCGCCAATAGCCAAGGCGCCTGAACCGACTGAAGTCGCATCACTTGCACCTGCAAAAGCGCCTGCACCCAACGCAGTAGCATCAGCGCCACCAGCCAATGCCGCATTGCCAAGCGCGACAGCGTCATTTGCAGGGGCCACAGCGTTAATGCCGATAGCAACTGTGTCATTTCCGCTGGCAACGGAGTTATACCCGATTGCAATGCCGAAATCGCCCGTGGCGGCGGCGTTGTCGCCAATGGCGGCAGAGCGCAATCCGCTCGCATTGGCGTCTGACCCCAAAGCAACGGCGTAATTGCCGCTCGCCTGGGCACCGGTGGCTAGGCTTGTTCCTTCATCAAGGCAAGTGACGCCATCTGCGTCAAGTGTAATGCAGAAGGTATCCTCTGCATCATCACCGTCTCCGCCGATTGCGATTGCGCCCACACCCGAGCTTCCGGCGAAGGTGCCCAAAGCGATCGCATCATCCGCGTCGGCGGATGTGATCGCGCCAGCGCCAAAAGCGATGGAGCGATCGCCTTCGGCGAAGGTTCTCTCTCCGATCTCATCACCTTGAGCGTTTTGTCCGTTTGCTATCTCTGAACCAATCGCGATGGCCCCCAGACCCTCGACACTGGCGCGATAACCTGCCGCAATGGCTCCTTCACCTGCTGTGCCCGCACGCTCTCCGATAGCAATCGAATAGTCATCGATTGTAGAGGAGCTTTTGCCAAGGGCCACCGAGCCTGTTCCTTCGGCATCGGCGTCATCGCCAACGGCAACGCCCCCAACGTGGGACGCGCCCGAGCTGAAGCCCATAGCGATACTGCCAGCCGCCTGCGCGCTAGCATCGGCGCCGAGAGCGACAGACCCTACAGCAGTAGCCTCCGCGCTGTCACCAAAAGCCGATGAGTCTGTCGCGCTGGCCGAAGCACGCGATCCAACGGCAGTAGCGTTTGTAGCTGTCGCTTCGGAGCGTTCGCCAAGGGCGGTGGCTGTCAGGCCCGAGGCGAGTGCGCCGGTGCCAAGTGCAACTGTACTGACCGAAGAGGCATTAGCGTCGGGTCCGATAGCGACGGCGAAACTGCTGGTGGCTTGCGCGCCATTGGAATCGCTATCCGTTCCGTCGCCTCCCAGAGCGATTGAGGACAGGCCGCTTGCGTTCGCTTGGTCTCCAATAGCCACTGCGCTCGATCCAGCTGCGCTGCTGTCCGCCCCCAGAGCGACGGCGTAATTGCCGCTCGCCTGAGCGCCAACTGCCGGTCCGGTGCCTTCATCGAGGCACGTGATGCCATCTGCGTCGAGCGTGATGCAGAAGGTATCCTCTGCATCCGCGCCGTCCGCGCCAATGGCAATAGCGCCCACACCCGAGCTTCCGGCGAAGGTGCCCAAAGCGATCGCGTCATCCGCGCCGCTTGTGACGGTGGCACCGGCACCGAGAGCCGTGGAGCGGAAACCGTCGGCCTGGGTGTTGCTCGAAAGGGCGCTGCCGTCATTCGCCTGTCCATTGGCGACACTTGCACCCAGCGCGATGGAGGCCGTTCCTTGTCCTTCTGCATCATCACCGATTGCAATTGCCCCGTCGGCATTGGCGTAAGTGTCGGCACCAACCGCGACTGAATTGAGCCCTTCGGAGTTGGATGATCCACCGATAGATACCGCGCCTGCGGCATTGCTGAAGGCGCTGCTGCCAATCGCAACGCCATTGATTTCGAGGGTCACAGCGGAGTTGCCAAACGCAATACCTGCTGTTCCATTGCTGTAGGCAAACCGCCCAATCGCAATTGCGCGATTTGCATCCGCAGTTACAGTGTCACCAATCGCAATAGCTTGATCCGCAATTGCCGTCGCGCCGCTTCCGATGCCAATAGCCGATATATGAGTCGCGTCCGCCGCGCCGATCGCAATGGATCTGGAATTCCGGCTGTCGGCACCGTCACCAAGCGCCACTCCGCCTAAACCCGTCGCGCTCGCCTGATAGCCTACGGCAGTGCCCTGCAGGCCGCTTGCAACACTTGCATCGCCCACGGCGACGGCGCGGTTGCCGCTGGCGCTGCTGGCATTGCCCAGTGCGAGCGCCCCGAACCCGGAGGCGCTTGCCGCCGTTCCCACGGCAGTCGAGTCGGTAGCGTTCGCTGAGGCCTGATAGCCGAATGCTGATGATCGCAGTCCGCTTGCGACGCTGGAATCACCAAGAGCGGCTGAGCGATTGCCGGTCGCGCTGCTGGCATTGCCAACAGCTACCGCGCCAAAACCGCTGGCGAGGGTGTCTGTTCCTAGAGCCACGGAAAAATTGCCAGTCGCCTGCGCGCCGATTTGAACTGACGAATCGTTGGGATCGTCCGCGTCCATGCCGTCTCCGCCGATCGCAACTGCGCCCACTCTTGATGCTACAGCATTGGAGCCAAGCGCTGTCGAATCGTCGCCGGTCGCCTCTGCAGAATTGCCAAGCGCTGTTGCGTCGTCACCTGTGGCGACGGCATCGGGTCCGCAGGCCAAGGCATTGTTGCCGCTGCCATTCGCTCCGCCATCGGTATCTCCAAACTCGGTGACCTCATCATCGTCAGCGGTATCGAGAAGGCATTCTTCGGCCTTGGCCTCTTCAGGCGCGAGCGTGGCGGTTCCAACAAGGGCAAGAGCGCTGGCGCTAAGGAGCAGATGTGTGGTCTTCATGGTGTACGGTTCCCGTCAGTTCTGATCGCGCCAGAGCGCGTGAGTGATGGGGACGGGGCTATGGCGATGAAGGTTAATATAATCATTGGGAAGACTACTGAACCCACAGATTGAGACGCTCGCTAAACGAAAAAGAGACGCTGAGAAAACTCTCGCCGATCCGAGGCTTTCCGCATTCAGTGAAACTGGTAAGGTCCCAATCACAGAATGATGCTCCTCGCCTTTCGGGTTCGCACTCCGGGCGGAAAACAACCTGGACAAAAGTCCAGAAAATGAAACGATGACGATTGAAGATAAACCACTTCAGCCGATGCGGTTGGATACGCGCGGGCTCCCGCTCGAGGAGGGCCTGCGGCTTGGCCATGATCTTCTCGGGGGAGGAAACACCCTTCTTCCACTTCCGGGCGACCCGCAGAAATTTTCGCTGAGCGGCGAGCTGTGGGTTTTCGCGGAGCTTGCAGCGACAACCCAAATCGACATGAATCTTCGATGGTCACGTCAGCGCGGCACGCCTCCTGTTGATGCCATTCGTTATCATGTTGCCACTGAAGGTCGGCTCGACGGCATTATCGACGGTGAGATGGGTCAGCTTGTGCCGGGCGATATAATGGTCATGTCGAACACCGTCCCCCTCGTCGCCGATGTGGAAGCCTATGCGGGCCGTTTCGTCAGCATGTCGGTCGCCTCACTCGGCGATGAACGTGCGAGCGGCTTTGGATACAAGATCTTGCGCGCAGACGATCCTGAAACAAAGTTCATCGCTTCTTCGATCGAAACCTTCATCAATAGCCTTAAATCAGTGGACCTGCTCACCGGGCAACGTTTGGCGCGAATGCTGCGGGGTGTGCTGGAGACGCACCTAGACGGCTTACTGGATGACGTTGATTTGACTTCTGTCGGCGGACCCAAATGGCAGGCCCCGATGCTTCGTTTCATCGAGGAAAATTTGCACAATTCGGGATTGTCGGCTGAAATGCTTATCGAGTCATTCCCGGCATCGCGCGCCGTCATCTATCGCACTTTCGAGGAATTTGGCGGTGTGTCCCGGTACATTTCCCGGCGCAGGCTTGAGCGTGCTCTGAGCGTGATGCTCTTCGACCAGCCGGATGCTCCGGTGAACCAGATCGCGCGGGAGCTTGGCTTTGCCGGATCCAGCCAATTCTCGACAGCGTTCAAGAAACTATACGGTGTACCGCCAAGCGAGGCACGGGCGGCATTTTCAGTGGACGAGCAAAGTATTTCGGCGGCGCCAGGGATTTCCAACCAAGGCGTGCTCATGAGGGAGATGCATGAGCGGTCCGGACATGTTTGAGTTACCAATTACAACTCCAAGTACCGAAGCAAGAAGCCTTGAGCATCGTGGCGCGTCCCTGCGGTGATGTAAGCGCGGGTTTCTTGGATCCAAATACGCTGATCGATTGGAGTGCACAGGATCAAGGGCTCACTGACCTCGGCTTACTAAGCCTCGACTGGCGGTTTCGCAGCGACATGTGGTTCGGTCGGCTGGTTTACGGCGTAGTTTTTTGAAATCCACGCAAGCTGAGGCGGACCTTTCGAAGGTGCGAACGCGTCGATCACAAATCGATCAGGCCGCACAAGCGCAATGGTCTTTCCCTGTCCAAAACACTCCGCAAGCAAGCCCGCCTGTTCATTGCCGTCGCGCCGATTGGCGGCGTTTGAACCACTGGAGAGCGAAACCCTGTTTGCGCCTATCTGGTCGAGCACCGCTTGGTCTTCCCAACTGAGCTCTTCGTTGATGTCGCAATTCACACCAATTGCAGCAAACCCAAGTCCCAGCAGGTCATCGAGCGGCGCGCGGAGATCGCCGTTCTGAACCATCGGCTGGTCAATCATTTGGCCAACAGCTTCTGAACGGGCCCAGTTTACGAGCGGGGATCCTGCGATGCTCGGCTTGGGGATCATATCGCCGCGGTTCATCTTGTCCCGAGTGCGCTGGAAGCGCCATGAGGTCAGCATAATCCGATCGCGAAACCACGCCTTGATCGCGCTTGTCGGCATGATGGTGCCGCCAAGCTCAATGGCAAGGTCGGTCATAGCCTTCACATGGGGTCGCCGTTCTTGTTCATAGGTGTCGAGAATAGCGTCACTGAACACGCCGGATACAGCACCTGCCAGCTTCCAAGCGAGATTTGCCGCGTCACGCATCCCGCTGTTGAGGCCTTGGCCTGCAAAGGGCGGCATTACGTGCGCTGAGTCCCCCGCAAGCAGCACGCGCCCTTCGCGGAAACGGTCGGCAAAGCGCGCATGGAAGGTGTAAACTAGGCTCCGCTCGATTCTGTCCGCCTTGCCTGCTCCATAGCCCGCCATAAGGGCCCGCGCGCTTTCGTGACTGGCGAGCTCAACCTCGTCGTCGCCCGGCATTACCAGGAACTCCCAGCGCCGACGGTTTTTTGAGACCGGTAAGGTCACAGCGGGGCGCTTGGGATCGCAGAAGAAACGGATTTCGCGCCCCTCATAATCATCGCCTTGCACATCGATGACGAGCCATTTCTCGCGAAATGTGCTGCCTTCGAACTGGATGCCTAATTGACCTCGCACAGCGCTCGCGCCCCCACTGCAATCCACCACATAGGAAGCGGAGCAGGATCGCATTTGATCAGAGGTTGATCGCAGCTTCAGATCGACTGCATCGCGACCGTTTTCCAGCCCGATCACCTCAATACCGCGCTTTAGTGTGACACTTGGTCGGTCGGCTAATCCCTTGATCAGCGCCGCTTCAAGCTCGGGTTGATAATAGGTTCCCCGTCCTGAATGGCCGAACGAAGGAGGGCCGTCGGATATGTGCGCAAGGGTTTTGCCGTTGGCGTTGAAGTAGTGGACCGGCACGTCCAGTTCGAGCGTTTCGCTAAGCGCTTCATAGCAGCCTACTGTCTGAAACAGGCGCAAGGTTTCCGGATCGAACGCGATGGCGCGCGGTTCGCTGAACGGCGTCTTACGCTTTTCAAAGACGGTCGTTTGCACGCCGTGAAGACCAAGCAGATTGGCCAGCATGAGCCCGGTTGGACCCGCGCCGATTATCGCGACATCGGTTTGGATTGTAGCGGAGCTCGTCACGTTGCCGGCCTTTGTGATTTTGTGATGACATCTTCGAGCGTGCTGCCTTTGAGCCTTTGCGCCGCGTGCAGCGTCGCGGCGATCGCGCCTACAATGCCGCCCGACGGAACTTCATCGCGAAATTCGGAGCGCGCATCGAGTTGATCAAACCATGCCGAGAAGGACGGGTGCCAGCGAGCCATCGGATAGCCAGCCGCAAGCAATCGCCGCGCGTAAATGTACCAAGCTATATCGACCAAAGTCAGGCTATCACCCGCCAGATAGCGATGATGACCGAGCCCTTCTTCGAAGCGATTGAGCGCCTCTCGAAAGCGCGCGACCGCCTTATCAGCCTGCCCATCTGTGATCCCGCCATTGGTGTTCATATCACGCCAGAACGTCATCTCATGCTCACGGTGCTCATCCCGCTCGCCTTCGACTGTGCCGCTGCCGGCGCGCTCATAAGCTGAGATGTCCTTCTCGAGCCGCTTGGTCAGGAAGGACGGGAACACAAAACGCATGGTCAGCGCGCGTATATCTAGGTGCAGATCATCCTCCGCCTTGAGCAGCGTAGCTATGCGCCCGCTCTCGCCACTGGGGGTGAGCGCTGGCTCGGGGAACTGCGCTTCGAGATAGGCAAGGATATCGTTGCTCTCGATAATCACCTTTCCATCGTGCACCAATGTGGGGACGAGCCCGCGCGGATTGATGCCCATGTAGAAGGGCGTCAGATGCTGTTTGCGCGCCAGATCCAGATGATGCGAGGTCCACTCGATGCCCTTAAGCCGCAAAAAGATCCTGATCTTTTGCGAGCATGTCGAACCTTTGAAATGGAAGAGGTGTAGTCCTTTCCAATCCAGCACTTCTTTTGTCTGGATATCGCATTCCTGAAGCATCACCATCAGGGCGACCCCTTCGATACGACGGATGCAGAGCCGATGCGCCCGTAAATCATCTCGCCCAGCGCCGGATCTTGAAAAACAGCCTCACGCAGTTCGCTTTTTGCTTGCTCAACAATGGGGTGAGCGTGCGCGGTAATGGCCTGAGTCCAAGCGCTGCGCGCTTTCAATCGGCTGTAATAGCCGCTGACATGCTCAATGGTTTCAGTCTGTTCGAACCATTCGAGCCACCCCGTTTCATCAAGACGCAGAAGCACACTGGCGAGCGTGATGTCGGCCAGCGTATAGTCGCCCCCCAAAATCCAGTCGCGCCCATCCTGGTCAAGCGCCGCGTTTAATCGCACCAGATGCGCGCGCATGTGATCGCGGCTTTGGTGCATGATCGCGCGTGCAGGTGAGCGTTCCATCATGAATCGCAGACCAAGCAGCTTGGATGCAGTGAAGAGCGCCGGGCGCTTTTTGTCGAAATGAAACAGAAAACCCACGAGAATGTTGCGCAGCGGGATGTGCTGAATGGCGGTGACAAACAGCGGCATGGTGAGGCCCGGAATGCACGCTCCGGCGCGGCTCTCCATGCCCTCCATCGCATCCCCGCTCGAGATCGCGCAGAAATCCAGCCAGTCGTTCATCTCCGCAAGCTTTTTTGGATCTCCGGGAACCAACCGCAGTGCGCCGGCGCGCGCGATGTTTTGTGCGTAGGCGAGAATGTCGTCGGATTCGAAAACGGGATGGCCCTGATGGACCAAAGTCGGCACGAGGCCCGACGGGTTCACCTTTAGATAATCGGCACTGATCGTCTGATACCAGCCAGTTTCGATGAGATCGACGGCGTGGTGTTTGGTTTCGATGCCGAGTTCAGCGAGAACCAGCCGAGTCTTGCGCGAACAATGCGAAAAGGCGTTACTGTATAGCTCGACCTCGGCAGAGTGTGGCAGCGAAATGGAGCGATCAATTCCGCCTGTTACAGGGTGCGTACGGCGGCGCGATTTCTCTATGGCAAACCATGCGAGCGCAAGGGCTATCAACCCAAGAAGTGCGCATCCTAGAACGGTCATGATCTGGGCGTCTCGCTTCGCCAAAAACGCAGCATGCGCAGCGTCAAATGCCGATGGTGCTTTGAGGCCAGATGATAGAGCGCGGCGGCTACATGCACGACGATCAAAACGATAATCGCTTCCGTAGCCAACGCATGCACGGTGCGGATCGCGGCAAACAAGTCGGCGTTGCCAACACCATCGCCATAAACAAATAACCCGAAAGGCGAGACCGCCGAGTTCGCGTTAATGGCTGCGGCGATGCCGGAAACAATCAACAACCCGATCAAACCGTACAACGCCCAATGCGCCGTATGGGCCAACCGCGCCTGCCAAGCAGGAATGTCATCTGGCAACGGAGGCGCCCCGTGCTTAATTCTGAGATAAAGGCGGATGGCAAAGAACACCGCAACCAGCGTGCCCAAAGAGGCGTGGTCGCTGCGCGATTCAAATCGGTCCCAATCCTCCATCACCCCGCCGAATTTCTGCGCGATAAACAGGTCAAGCATGATCGCGATCCCAATAAGCCAATGGAGGACCTTTTGCGCCACGCGGTAGTCGAGCTGTGATGCGCCTTGGGGTGAGTGCAAGGCCACCTCAAGCCACTCCTTGCTCTTCCGCGACCACTACATTGCGTTGGGTGCCAAGATCGATCGCCCCATCGGGTGATCCGATATGCGATGTGACGACTTGACCGGGGCGCAAATATTGCGTCCGCCCTGCCTGTGCTTTTAGGAACAGCTCCCACTTCTTGGCTTCGGGCAGAAGCGCGGCGACCTTTTGCTTCCCAGACGATGGAATTGAGAGCGCGCACCCGGCTGGCGTGCCAGTGGCGAGCAAATCGCCAGGCGCAAAGTCTTGGACCGCGCTTAGCTCTGTCAGCGTGTCGGCCGGTCCGTAAACCAGGTTGGCGGTGGTGTCTTGCTGGCGCACTTCCCCATCAACTTTTAGTGTGAGTTCCAGCTGATCGAGCTTGGCGTAGTCGTCAGGCTCTAAAAGCGTAAGCCACGGACCAATCGGGCCAAAGGTGCGAAAACTCTTGCCTTTATAGAACTGCATCTGCGGAATCTGGATGTCGCGCGCGGAGTAGTCGTTCACCACGGTGATGCCAGCCACGTAATCCGCCAAATTCTCAGCGGTGACTTCGGTGGGGACTGTAATTGAGCGGCGCATGATCAGACCAAGCTCAATCTCGTAATCGAGAAAGCGGACCGCCTTGGGCATCACAACGGGGCTGTCCGCCGCGACGATGCAGCTCGCTGCCTTGGTGAAGATCATGTTGAAGTGCTTAGCATCGGGATCGATGCCTGATTCCAGCATGTGCTGGCGATAATTGGCGCCTTGGCAAACAAATTGTTGGTTGCGGGTGACGGGGCTCAAGAGCCTGACATTGGCAAGCGGGATCGCTTCGCTCTTCGTCGCCTTGATCGCTTCGATCGAGGCGGCTCCGACAAAACTGCCCGTGGTCGCGAACCTGGCTTCCAGCGGTTTGACATGGTCGCCCTCTACTACGCCCCAATTTGTTCGAGACTTGTGCTCAAATCGAGCGATATTCACTGGCATTAAATCTCTCCTGTCGGGCGGCGCTCTGGACGCTGATTAGGCCCGGTTGTTTTGGGATTGGGCGGACGAGCGTCGGAAAAAGCTTCTGAGCTTGGCATTGAGGCTCAAGACAAAGCTGAGAACGCCCGGACTGGGTCTCAATGCTCCAGCAAAAACCGGGTTGGGCATGCCCCATTGGACCGACAGCAAATCGTCGACCGTCGCTGTGTTGGAGCCATCGCTGGCCGTGAACAGATCACCGTCGGTCCAGTGTTCCAGTTCGTGGCCCCATGGGTCTTTCCAGTAGTCGAATATCTGGCTGCCGAGAACATGGCGCCCGATCCCCCAAGCCGCTTGGCGCTTTTGCGCTTTGAGGTGCGCATGGCCAAGCATAAGATCGTCCAAACATGCAACTTCAAAGGCCGCATGCATAAAGCCCGGCTTTTCCGGCAATTGTGTAAGAAACAATGTGTGATGGTCGGTCGGCTGGTCCCCGCGGTCACAGCGCATGAACGCACCAATCGCTGTCCCGCTTGAGGCTTCAATCTCATCGGACGTGATGAAGCCGAAACGATCTTTGTACCACCGCTCTGACGTGCGGAAGTCTGAAACGTTGAGCACGCAGTGACCGAGGCGCCGAACATGCGATGGGCCCGGTTTAAGGCGCACGGCTGAGCGCAGGCGTGCTTTGTGCGCCGCCGAGTTGCGCGCTGGGCCTTCAGAAAGGTGTTGGACGGAGGAGAAAGATTGTCCCGAGACCACTTCAACACAAAACCCATCCGGGTCTTGAAGTCGGACAACATGGCCGCCGCCCGGAGCTTCAAGCGCTTGGACCGGAACGTTTTCGTGCTGCGCCAAGCGCTCAAGCTCTTCAATACTATTTGCGCGAAGTCCAAGCCCGCGAAATCCAGCCGAGCCTTGCTCTGTCGAGTGACTGAATGGCGCCCCATCGCTGCCTTTCCCGTACAGAAACCCGTCGTTATCCATCCAGTTCTCAAGCCCGAAATCCGTCAAGAACGCCTGCATTTTGGTAAGATCAGGCGCGGCGAAGCGGACATGTGCGATGTCTTCGATTGTGATGACGCTCATGGCCCGATTCCCTTTCCAAAACTGAGTTGACTATCTGGTCAAATACGAAACTTGACCAAATAGTCAACTCTCAACTAGAAGCGCGCTTATGGAGGAAGCCAAGCCCGATCGCGCAACGCGGACCCGAAACGCCTTGCTAAATGCCGGGTTTGAACTGCTGGCGGATCGTTCGGTCGAAGCGATCCCGATTGACGACCTCATCTCAGCGGCTGGTGTGGGGAAAGGCAGCTTCTTTAATCACTTTGGTGACAAAGATGGCTTCAAAGCCGCCATCGCCATACACATTCGCGGCGAAATCGAAGCGCAAATCAGCCACGCCAACTCTGATGTCGAAAACCCGTTGGAGAGATTGGTTGGCGGCATGCGAGAAGTCACGAAATACGCGCTTGAGAACCGTACTCGGACCTTGGTCCTCCTACGGATGAACGCAGGCGCGACCACAAAGGACTATCCTCTCAACGAAGGGATCTTCGCAGACATCGAGGCGTGCTGCGCCGCTGATCTAATCAGGACGCAAAGCGTGGAAATGGCTGTTCTCTATTGGCTCGGGTTGTGCGTCGCACTGATGGCCCTCGTTGTTGAAAATAGCCTCTCACAGGCTGAAGCGGCTGGAAAACTGCAAGAGATGATAGTCCTCGGATTAACCGGCTTGGGAACGCAAGAAGCGTCGACCCACACCATTGCAAATCAGTCAGCAAGCCTCCTGAAACATGGGTAGCGCGAAGTGCCCCCAGTTCGGTCATATTCCGATAGCTCAAACTGAGGTCGATTGCGGATCGTCTGCTTTGAGGAAAGCCCTCGCTTAAACAGCCCGTTTCAATTCCGAGGTGCAGCGTCTTTGCTACGGAGGTCAGAGGCTTTCTCGATCAGCTCGAATAGCGGCAACAATTTCAAATCGTCGCGGCCGTCCGCCGAAAGTGGATAGCCGTTTGACAGACCGACACTGAAACCGACCTTGCACGTCGCGCCATTCTTATGAAGCCGGAGCTGTCGCTCATCGGATGCGTGCTCAATCCGTTTGCCCCTTCGGGTCGAGCGTTTCCAGCAATGTTCAACCGGCGCGTCAAAACCACGCTAAATTCCATTGCGATAACGCGCTTTCCCGTTGATCTTGGGACGAAAAGCGGACCCGTATCGGTCTGTTAAAATAGACCCAAACCAGATCCAGGACAGGCATCATTCGCTTATGGCGTCAGGAATGGCATAGCGAGTGCGCTCTGCTAAAACCACATAAGTGCTTGTTCTTTTTATATTTTCTCAGCGACTTCTTTTGTACGGCAACCAAAGCGTGATTTGAGTGCCACTGCCGATAGAACTGTGGCGTCTCAATACACCATGCAAAGCTTCGGCCCGCGCATTCATGCTGGTCAACCCTTTGCCTTGAGACACGGTGTCCGGAGCAAAGCCCACACCATTATCGATTATATGAACTTCGACGCCAGATACATCGTCATGCTGCGCTTCCTTGCATCCGATACTCATCACGCTCGCCTTAGAGTGTGCGACCGCGTTGCTTATCGCTTCTTGGAAAATCCTGAGGACGTGAAGGGCATTGGTCGCATCGAGCCATGGCAGGTTGCCGCAAGGCTCCACCTCCCATTTGCATTCGATCGCAGCCGCTTTCAAATCTGCGGCCATTCGGTGTCTCAAATTCCCAATCAGAGCAACGACATCGCCCTCAACTGGCTCCAACGAGTCGACAGTCAATTTCAGGTCGTTGAGAGCATTTGAAAGGACTTTCACCGTGCTGCTTGGCATGTCTTGCTGCCTTGCAACGGCCAAAGCGGTCACCAGGTTTGAACCTATACCATCATGCATTTCCTGCATTAAACGGCCATGCTCCGTCGCAATAGCTTGCTCAACACGCAATTGCTGCCGCGCCTCTTCACTTTCGGCAAGTTCGGCTCTTGTTTCTGCGATCCGGCTCTCAAGCACGGTGTTAGCATTTTCAGCACTGACGAAAGCATCCAGAGCACGCTTCCCGAAGGATAAAATGAACGCGAAAGTATATAAAAACGGCATGAAGACGCTGAGATAGATTGCCCCACCTGACCCGCCATATTGGTAGGCTGCGTAAATATCGATGATCGCAAACAACGGAGTGGCAGCCATAGCCAATCCCAACGCACCATATTCCAGATTACGATTGCGCCACAGACTAGCTATGCCGACTAACGCCATGGCAACAGACAGCAGGAACGACCATAAATAGTACACTGTCCAATCCAAGCCTAAGACCTTTTGGATGACAGTGATCGACAGCGCCATCACGAAAAAGCCACTTACAATATTTTGAACATGGCGAGCGCGGATAAAGTAAAAATAGAATGCCAGCGTGGACCATGATCCATACAACGAAGCGTTCTCGGAAATATCCGAGAAGAGCTGTAGATCGAATGGAATATCCTCGGCGAAGAAATGATAATATCGCGCGAACCAAAAAAATGTTGAGAGCGCGAGGAACAATAGCTCGATTTCGTGCCTGCGCCCGATCCAGAACAAGAACACCAAAACGCCGAGCAAAAGCATGGTGTAATTGGCGATTTGCGGCGCGGTGATGCGCCAGAAATACTGCGAACTGTAATAGGATTGAACAGCCGCACTGTCGCCGACCATTAACCGCCCGACTCCAACGGACCCTTGCGATACTGTCCGAATTTCAATCGTATTTGCGCCCTCCTTAAAGGTGCCTGGGGCCAAAGAGATAAAATAGGGACGGTTCCAAGATAACTTTTTGTTACTCACATCTGCGAAGTTGCGAAACACTTCAGCATCGTTGATCAGCACGACAAACTGGTCGCGCGTACTGATCGTATAAAGCGCCAACGGGCCATCAGGGAGGTCAGTGCGTTCAATCTGGAAGCGCCCTGTTACCGCGTGATAGTCACCAAATTTCCAACCCTCCCAATTGATCTGATAGACATTGGGAGTAGCGGCGGGTGCAAAGCCGCTCGTCGGCGCAATTTTGCCGGGGGCCATGCTGTATTGACCTTGAGTGAATTCGATAATCTGACCATCAGAATGCTCAAACTGCGCAAAAGCGCTCGGCGCAGCAAAGGCCGGGGCGCCCAAGATCAAAAAGCAAAAGATGATGAGCCGGACCATTGGATCACGCCTTACCCGGTCTAACGTGAAAGCAAACCATGCGATGATGCCTCGAACAGCGCTTCTGCCCGGCTGTTCACCTCCAGTTTGCGATAGATATTTTTGATATGAGTGGCGACGGTGTTGGCTGAGATGTTCAATATCTCCGCACATTCGGCGTTAGAAAACCCACGCGCGAACATATTGAGCACTTCGTATTCGCGCGCAGACAGCTGCGGGGCGCTGTGTGCATCGGTCGCATGATCTTGGCTGTGTTGATTGCCGCCCTCTTGCACGTCTTCTGATTGGGAGGGTGCTTGCCTGATCTGCCCCAAAAGCTGGCGCGCAATTATCGGGCTGATAGGGGACCCGCCCTCCCGAATATTACGGATGGAATCCAAGCATTCCTCGATGCGTTCATCCTTGAGCAGATATCCGCGCGCTCCCGCCTGGATTGCGCTAAGCACTTTGTTCTGGCTGGCGAATACAGTGATGACAAGGATGTCCGTGTCGCGTCCGCACGCCACTTCTTTACGGATTACATCGACGCCGCTGCCATCCGGAAGCCCAAGGTCGCACAACATCACATCATAGCCGCCCGCAGCAATAAGCGGCGTCGCTTCGGCTACGTTGGCGGCTTGGGCGACAACACGCATGTCACGTGACGCATTGATATTATCCGCCAATACCGCCCGCAGCACGGGATCATCTTCAACAATTGCGACGCTAATCATCGTTTGCACCTCATGACTGGAACGGTGCCCTTCACGCCGCATTGGATAATCGCAGAAGAGCCTGTTGATGGCCATCACCTGATCAGGTGATTTCGTTCTGCGCAATTCATGGCATTCAGCGCATCGGGTAATGGACGGGAGCCTTCTATGATTGCAATCCAGCGCACAAGTTCTTCGATAATGGCACCACGCATGATACTGTTGTCGATTGTAGCGGTATTTTTCCTTTGGACCACTGTCGCCAACGCGCAGTACATGCGGATCGAGAATCGCTGGAGCCGCGATTATGTCCACAACCAATATGGCAAAGCCGAAGCCGGCCCCATTCTTTCCAACTGGGCTAGTGCGAAATGGGCTGTCGAATCCGCTGATGGAGGCCGATATTTCCGGTTCAAAAACGCATGGCGCGGCACTTACATTCACAACCAGAACGGCAAGCTGGAGCTTAGCGAGGCACAGCCGGGTTGGTGGAGCGCCATGTGGCAGTCCGAAGATGTTGGCGGTGGTTTTTTCCGGCTAAAGAACCGTTGGAAGGGCACATATCTTTACTTGGATGATGATGGATTGCTGGCCGAGGGAGAAATTCCCTATCCCAACTATTTGCCAGCACAGTGGCGACTTACGGAGCTTTCGGATCCGATCAACAATGTGAAAATAACTCCGCTTGAACAGCAGTGTTTCGATATGATCGATGGTGTAATTCCGCACAGCCGGGTGCCTCAGGAATTCTATAACTTTATCTTCAACTATGCCAAGGCCAATATCGACGGATGGAGTAAAGCCCCGGGCAAGCTAACCTATGACCAAATGCAAGAAATGCGCGGCCAGTGGCTGCAATTGCAGCAAGGCAAAAATCTGTCGGTTGATTACGATAGAAATTATAAAAAACGCGAAGAGGCAAAGCGATATTGTGTCGGTGTGCCCAACACGTACAACATTTCCAATCGGGTCTGGTGCTATGTTTCGAACCAGATAGCTTCCGCGAACAACCCTAACCGCAATTACGGGCCCGGAAGATGTCAAGATGAGCGGACGCCAGAGGAAATACAAGAGGAAAAAGACCGTGCTATTGCCGCGCAAAAGGCATATTTTTTAAGATTAGACGCGATACGCCATCCCTTGCTGTCTGATACGACGCGGCCATGCAATCACGGCGCGCTCACTCTTAAAAAAGGCAGTGGCGATCGGACACTGACCTTAAAGAATGAGTCGGACCGCACGCTTTTCGTGACGATTGTGGGCACAAATTACAATCGACTAAGTAAGGTCAAGCTGCCGCGATCTCAATTCTTCGTCGTTAGCCGTGGGCAAACAAAAATTGCGCGACTGCGATCGCCAGGCATGCGGACCACGACATATGAATTCACCAATGTTCTGGTGTTTGACGATCAGATCAAATCAAACCGTAACAACAATCTGAATTGGTTTCGCCAAGCTTTCGTGGCTCTCAAAGATTACGCCAAATCGCAGCAATCCGACCTCAGTCAGCTTATCCAGAAAACCGTCAAGGATGTGGCTCTGGATGGCCGCGAACCGCCAACACCCACGCTTGAAAAGGTGATTGAGGCAGGGGTTGTGGGCATATCGGACGTCTGCACCAGCTCGACCTACGAGATGTGGGGCGCTGATGCACCGCTCTGGGTAACGCCAAATTATTGATCAGGGCATGACGTTGCCTCTGCGCAGCGCAATCCTGACCGACATTCTAACGAAGGGTCTTTATGACGAACGAGTACATCAAAGAGCAAAGCAGCATCGCCGCAAGAATTCGGCGGACCATGGGCGCCAAATGCACCAAAAGCATCGGCCTGGCCTGTGCTTTGACCCTTGGCATGTCGATCAGCGTGGATGCGCCAGCCTTTGCCCAAAGCGATGTTCAGCGCATGAACGAATTGGCGCGGCCTCATGGCGCTCCAGGCGGCACATACACGGTCATTACAGTGCCGCCTGACGCCGATATTATTGGGGTGCGCGTCTATGCAGACGAGAATTCACGCGACCGACAAATCTATGGCATCAAATTGCGGTATCAGGACCCCGCCACCGGCGAAGCGACGTGGACAGCCACGATGGGATCAGCTGCTGGTAAGACTTTCGAATTCACTCCGCGCGCCGACGAACGGGTCAATCGGATCAACCTTTGGACCCGCCGCAACGGTGCGCTCGCCGGTGTTCAGCTGGGCACCAATGTTCAAGGGTATGGTGTGTTCTCTCGCAATTTCGATGGACGGCGCACAATCGATATCGGTCGCAACCGCGAATTTGGCGGACTGACAGCGCGCACCGATGGCCAAGTTTTACTTGGGCTTGGCATTATCGGGTTTGATCCCAGCAATCCATCGGCGAACACCGCATGGGCCAGCAACCCGCCGCGCAGCACTTCACAACAAGGCGCGCAAGGCGAACCGCGCGCGCCTTGGGAAACGAACCCGCCCCCAAGGGTCGCAGCAGATGATCGTGATCCAAGGCCCAGAACTTCCACAAACACTCCCACAAGCACCGGCGGCAATACCGGCCAAACACCGTCGCCGCGCGTGCCCGCGGCTCAGCCGCCTACCTCGCGGCCACCAACAGTTGCCAGCGCTCCGCCAGCAAGCACTCCACCTACAAGCACACCGCCAACAACCACACCGGCGGATTGGAAACCGGATTTCGACGAATCGGTTGAGGCATTCGGCTTGCATCGGTTCGAAAATCGTTGGAAACCCGATCAAAGAATAGACACGCCCAATGGCACCAGAGTGATTACCCGCGTTGCCCCCGATGGATATTGGGGAGCGCAATGGGTTCTCGAACCAGTTGAAATGTGTTGCTTCCGAATTCGCAATCGCTGGACCGAGACCTATCTGGTCAACTCAAATGGCAGCGGCCCCGTCACATTGTCAGGCGATATTGAAGAAAATGATCGACGTGCGATATGGAAGATCGAGGGAGTGGAGAACGAACCGTTTCTCCGGTTCATAAACCTCTACAATGATGCAACGCTCCATATCGAAAACAGCTCATTGGTGGCGGGAGGCGCTAGTAAAGGTTGGTTGTCTGCGCAGTGGAGCGTCAAAAAGCTGGACGGCACCGACGTTTTAGATGGTGCATCCGAGCCTCCCCAGACAACCACGCCTGTTCCACAAACAAGCACGCCGCCTGTTCCAGCGACGAAACCACCTGCAATCCTCACACTCTTTCAAAACAGCGCGCTTTCGGTTCATTACAAGGTAAATTTTCAGGAGCCGGGCAAGCTTTGGGCGCGCGCCGCTGAAGAGAAGATGGTTCTGTTAGGTCAGAAACGGCAGGTGGTGATACCCCACGCTGCGCGTAACAGCGTTCGTGTGATTGTTTATGTTGAGAGCCTTCCTAAGGGTTCCGTGGTCTTTGACGAGGTGATTTCGCTTGATAACGGAAGGTGCATTTTGACCACGGGAACAGTGTTCTCAAACGAAACCCGACAGACAAATCTTGGCCAGTGTTGAACGGTGATGGCTGAGATTCGGGAGTAAGCGGAATGGTCGATGTTCGCTTCCCACCCGAATTCAAGCCCGGTAAACTTCGCCAACGCGTTGTGCGGTCAAAACAGGTTTGCAAATCCACGCTTAGATGCAGCAAGCCTGTGATCGACGTGTTTTTCGCCTACGCCTGCGTCAGTGCATCCCTGACGCTCGCCATGTTGCGGCGACTTACGGGCACGGTGCTGCCTTCGGACATTTCCAGACTCCCCGTGCCCGCGCTTTCGCGGGTCAGCGATTTGACGCAGGATGCGTTGACTATGTGGGAGCGGTGCACACGGATAAAGCCGTCCGACAGCTCTCGCTCCAGCGCGGCAAGGCTGGCATTGTACAGAGCGCTGCGTCCGCTGCGCAGGAACACCTCGACATAATCGCCCGCCCCGCTGAAGCGCACGATGTCGCTGGCATCGACAAATTCGACCTTGCCATTGCTGGTGAGCTCAATCCGCTTTGGCGCACTGTCTTCGGCGACCGGGGCCACGGTGAGATCGCCGCCGCGCGCTTGCTTGAAGAAGAGCCACAGCAGGCCCGCCGCGACCACCAGATAGAGCACGGTGTCGAGAAAGAAGCCGCCAAGCCAATAGATCGCCGCCGCCAGTGCCGCACTGGCTAGCGCAAGCCATGCTCCGCCGCGATTGCCTTGCCCGAAATATGCGGTGGCGCCGGCTATTCCTGCCGCGAGCAAGGCGGTGATCAAAACAAAGCCGGTTTTCAGGTCAAAGCCGGGCTGAAACGCGCTGATCCCCAGCATCACAGCAAGCACCGCCGCCAAGGCCAGCAGACGCCGCCGCGGATATGCACGGAACAGTCTAAGCAGTACGTACGCGACAAAGCTCAGGCCCAGACCAATCGCAAAGGTCAGGATCAGCGACAGCCGCAAATCATGCAAAGGATAGGGATAGGGCATGACGTCGCGCGCCGCCTCGGCCGCGAGTTGCAACGCGGCGGCGAGCGATAGCGCTGCGATTAGCGCGGAACCCTCACGATCATCGCCGCGCAGGGACCGCACACCGAAGAACACAAAGCCTGCGGCAAACAGCCCCAATGTTATCATTGCGAACCATGTCGCAGGCCCGGGCTTGCGCGGATCACGATAGGGCGCAAGGGCAATATTGTGGATCGGCGAATTGAGCGTGATGCCGCCGTTCATCGAGGACAGCCGCAAGACCAGACGGTTCTGACCCGGCTTCAGCGTGCCTTCCGGCACGAAGAACACAGCATCCATATCACCGGGCTTTTCGCTGCTTTGCGATACGCCCGGCCTGCCGTTCGTGCCAATCGGCACCCCATTGAGGGTCGCCTCACTAGAGGCCTTGGCGCTCACGAAAAGACCAAGCGGCCTAGTGCCTTCGAGCAGGGCTGGCTCTGCCTCAAACACGATTTCCGCCCACAACATCCGGTCTTGCGGGTCGGCCTGATAAAACAGGACAGATCGGCAATTCGTGCCTGCAAAATCCGGGGCCGCATCAGAGGACGTATCCGCATTACAAACCCGCGCGGGATGATCGATAAAGCTCTGATAATCCTGCGCCTGCACCTGCGCCTGTGCAGCGGCAGAAAACGTCAGGAGTGACAGTAAGAAGATTGCAAAACGCAGCACTGCAATTCCTATAGCTTCCGATAAACGGGAAGTCCCCCCGCTCACCGATTAGAACCCCCCGTTAACAGATCGGCCCCTATTCAAAGCGCCGATTTCCGCCAGTTTCAGGCTCAATCCACGATCAACCAATCGGAAACAGCCGCAATGAAAAAACCACACCTGATCAGCGCCCTTGCCCTCGTGCTGGGCGCCCTCGCCTTCACGCCCAGCGCGGCGCACGCTGCGCCTTATGAAGAAGCCATCACCTTTGAGGCGCGCAGCGGCGAGAGCGTGGAGGCCTTTCAAGGCACGTTGACCGTGCCGATGAACCGCAGCGATCCGGCAAGCGGCACCACAGAGCTCACTTATGTACGCTTCCCGGCGACGACCGACACGCCCGGCAGTCCGATCGTCTATCTATCAGGCGGCCCCGGCGGCTCTGGAATTGGCACCGCGACAGGACCGCGTTTCCCGCTGTTCATGGCGATGCGCCAGCACGGCGATGTGATCGCATTTGACCAGCGCGGCACCGGCCAATCTCAACAACCAGAACGCTGCACGTCCAGCGTAACAATCGGTGAAATGGAGCGGATCAACGACGCAGACCATGCCATGCGCTATCGGCTGGCGGTGCGTGAATGCGCGGGGCGCTGGGCTGAGCAAGGCGTTGATCTGCGCGGTTTCAGCACGGCCGAAAGCGCGCAGGACCTTTCTGACCTCCGACAGCATCTTGGGGCGGATCAAATTTCGCTGTGGTCGATTTCCTATGGCAGCCACTTGGCGCTGGCGGCGCTGGCCGCAATTCCGGACGAGCTCGACCGCGTGATCATGGCAGCGACCGAGGGCCTTGACCAAACGGTGAAACTGCCATCTCGCACACTCAGCTATTTTGAGCGCCTGCAGGCCGCCGTTGATCAGCAGCCTGAAGCAGCCCAGCTCTACCCCGACATTTTGGGCCTGATCAGCCGCGTTCACGCCAAGCTAGACGCGGAACCGATGACGGTCACCGTGCCGAAGCGTGATGGAACGACCTACGACATCCTCCTGCAAAAAAGGCATTTGCAGCAATTTGCGGGCGGAATGATTTCCGATCCGCAATTCGCGGCTGTGATGCTGATGATGTACCGGCAGCTTGAAGAGGGCGATCCGACTTTGATCACCTTTGTTTTGCAGCGTTTCTGGACCCCGGATGAGCCGATTACATTGTCGGCCATGTCAATGGCGATGGACCGCGCATCAGGCATCACGCCCGCCCGGCTTAAAGCGTTTGAACAGCAGACCGCGGCCTCTCCCGTGGGAGCTTATCTGAACTTTCCGATGCCGCAGATCCTTGGCGAGCTACAAGAGATCGACGCGGGTCCCGATTTTCGCGATGGCCCATTCGGGGACACGCCGGTCCTGATGTTAACCGGAACTTTGGACGGCAGAACCTATCCCGAGGGGCATGCCGAGGCGACCGCAGGGTTGAGCAATGTCGAGCAGATCATTGTCGAGAACGCAGGCCACAATCTGTTCATGACGTCACCGCAAGTTGGCGAGGCGATGCATACCTTTATGCGCGGCGGAGTGGCGAGGTCAGGTCGAATATTTGTCGAAGCCCCAGATTTTTCAAAGCTGCCTGAGCTCGGGGAGTGACCGCTTTTGGCATTGGTAAACCGATGGGGGATACTCCGCACGCAGCCCAGCTTCGGCCTCACCTTCGCAGGTAAAGCCGCCCCTTTTTATGTGCGGCAATCGACCAAGATTAAAGCGCACAGAAAACGCTAGACCAACCTACGGCCTAAAACGCATTAGACTGCGCATGCTGCCTTCACTTTGACGCCGGTGTTTTCGGCTACCGTGTTCTCGGGCCGGGTGAGAGCACGTAGAACTCAAACTCCCTAACGCCCGAACGAAAGAACGGCTGTGCTTCGCGGTACTTTTCTGTTTGCTGAAGCGCGCGAAGACTATCGGGATTGTCCCATTCCACCAGAGTCAGCTGTCCGGGCGCACCACCTTGAAATGCGTGAGTTTCGAATGTCGGAGCGATCATCTTGTACATGAACCGTCCACCAGCCCTGCCCACATCGTCTTCAATAATTTCAAAGTACCGCGCATAGTCCTTTGAACGGTCTGGGTTCAGCCACGCAATCGCCAGTGTATAGAACTTGTCGGGATCAAAACGCAGTGTCAGATCCTCTTCAAGTTCATCGGAGTAGATCCGAAGGTCATCCCAGCCCTTGGCTCTAAGTGACTTGATTTCAGGCCAATCAGGATGACTTGTGAATTGCCGCTCCGCATCAGAGCTCGGCCAAGAAAATACAGTCAATGAGGTAGCAGGGTATTCGCCAACAATAGCCCGATCAATGTTTAGCGTAACGTCACGCGATAACCCGAAGGACTCTGCCAATGGGAAGGCGCGGCGGTAATATTCTGCTACAGCCGCCTCACCGCCCTCGCGGTTGTCTGGAAAAACAAACGATATGCTTTGGCCTGCCTTGTATTCCAGAACCGTGGCGGCAGACGGTTCTGCTGTCCCTTCCGAGTTGGCAATCGTGGCGGCGCGATTGCTATCCGCAGTCAAAGGCTGCTGCGCACAGGATGCACCTACCAAGCAGAAAAGACCGATAGCAAGCATTCGTGGGCAGCTTCGCTGACACTGGTTCTGGAGCACTAAATTCACCTTCAATCGAATTGCATGAGTGCTAGGCACTAACAGGTTTCGACCCGAATATTTGGATAGACATCCTCCACCATTGGTGCAAAATCACACCACATGATGAATTGGGATGATTATCGTCTGGTGCTCGCCATGGCCCGGGCGGGCTCGATAAGAGGGGCGGCATCGCTGCTATCTGTCAACCATGCCACCGTATCTCGGCGCCTAGCTCAGTTGGGTGATGCCATTGGCGACCCGGTGTTTGAACGGGTCGCTGGGGGCTATCGACCCACGCTTCTTGGCAATGAATTGGTCGCCGCAGCCGAAAAGATGGAACTTGTATCTACAGAGGCGGAGAGGCGATCGCGCGCTTTGTCGAGCGACCTAAGGGGGCCGGTAAAATTATCCATCCCGGAAGTAATCGGCCGCCACCTTCTGCTTGATGACCTGAATGAATTGGTGGCGGAATATCCAGATATCGAACTGACGATCGATGTGTCTTATGACTTTGCCGACCTCAATCGTTCACAGGCGGATATTGTTGTAAGGAACACACCTTCACCGCCCGATCATTTCGTGGGCAGGCGCTTGTTCCCCCTCGCTTTATGCCACTACTGCAAGCGTGGATATTTGGAGGCTGTGCCGGAGAATGATCGTGTATGGCTGACGCGTTCGCGCGATACCGCTCATCTCGAGTGGATAGCTCGATCTCCCTTTCCCGATGCCGGCCTGGGCCCTGTGATCGAAGATATCGGTCTTCGTCACGAAGCCGCTGCGCGCGGTCAAGGGATGATTTTCGGAGCATGTTATATCGCGGATTCCGATCCGCGCATGATGCGTATTGCTGGAAGCACGCCTGAGCCGCTTGCAGACTTATGGGTGCTCACACATCCCGACCTGAAAAAGGTACCGCGCATTTCGCAGACAATGAGCTTCCTATACGAACGACTGTCCCGGCATCGTGACCTTATTGAGGGGCGCTTGCCGCGCGACAACTCTCTCTAGCATTTATCCTCGCGGTGAGAAATCGCACCACCTTCAGCGCAAATCGAACCATAGCTGAGATCAGCACACATGATAGCGGGCCACCTTTCTTGTCCTCCATAAAGGTGCTGCCTAATGAATTCTCTAAAAGCGCGCATTGCGCGAACGCTGTCCCATATCGCAATTGCGAGTTGCGTGGCGTGCTCGCCAGCCTACGCACAGGACGAAGCAGGATCCGCAACAACCGATCCCGTTGTCTATGATGAAGCGTATTTTGCGCCATTCGCACCGCGCACATCACTAGACATGGTGCGCCAAGTGCCCGGCTTTGCAATTGTGTTGGCCGATGATCGCAGAGGGCTGGGTCAGGGCGGCGCCAATGTGTTGATCGATGGGGAGCGCATTCCAGGAAAAGCTGAAGATGCGCTCGATGCTCTGTCACGTATTGCTGCTGCTGACGTTGCTCGCATCGAGGTAATTGATGGTACGACACTCGGGATCTCCGGTCTTGTTGGGCAGGTAGTAAACGTGATCCGACGGCGCTCGGGCATAAGCGGCAGTTTCGGTTATGAAGCCAGTGTCGGGACCGACGATGCGCCGCCGCAATTTGGCAAAGCAAACTTAGCCGTGAACGGAGGCACTGACCGACTATCTTGGTCCGTAGCATTGGCTCATGATCAGGTTCGCTCAAGACTGTTTGGCCAGGAAGTTGTCCGCGGCCCGGCCGGAAATTTGTTGGACTCGCGGATAGACGAGCAATTCTTCATTGGTGATCAACCGACGCTTTCTGGGAGCATCAAACGCACCGGGCCTGGCGGCGACATCCTCAATCTTAGCGCAGAACTACAGTTACTATCGTTCGAGTTTTCCGAGAATTCAGAACGGTTTGGCAGCGATGGTCTCCAAACTGCGCCAGATCGAACACGCAACTTGATCAGAGATGAGGGGCGTACGAAATACGAAATTGGAGGCGATTATGCATTTGACCTTGGCGAAGGTCGCTTCAAGCTCATTGGCCTTCATACCTCCGATGATACATTCCGCGCGCCCGCAGTTGTTACCAGTTTTTCCGATGTTAGCCCCGTCGCAGGAACCGAATTTCGGCGAGACGCCCGGGCCATTGAGAGCATTGCACGGGCAGAATACGCGTGGTCGGCGGGCCAGTCCAATTGGGAGATTAGTGTAGAGGGGGCGCTCAATAGCTTGGACGTGGAAAACGCACTTGCAGTGCGTGATGCCAACGGCGCACTACAAAATATCGATTTTCCAGACAGTAGCGTGAAGGAAGAGCGCGCCGAAGCGATCATCAACTATGCTCGCCCATTATCGCCAAACTTGTCGCTGCAGGCGGCATTGGGCGGAGAATACTCACAGATTCAACAATCTGGCGCTGCCGATCTGACGCGTAGCTTTATACGTCCGAAAGGCTCGCTCGCGCTGGCATGGCGCGCGTCGCCGAACCTTGATGTATCAACCAGCTTGGAACGTGAAGTCGGTCAATTGAACTTCTTCGATTTCATCGCTTCGGTTGATCCCAACAACGGTGATGACGTCGGGACCAATCCGAACCTCCGCCCGCCACAAAGCTGGGTCTTGGATGTGGAAGCAACGCGGGCGCTCGGTAAAGCGGGTAACATCACGCTACGCGCCTACAGAGAATGGATCAGCGACATCGTTGATCAGGTACCCATCGGCGCTGATGGAGAAGCCCCCGGCAACATCGATACCGCGAGCCGTTATGGTCTTGAATGGACCAGCACAATTTTGGGCGATGCAGTCGGTATTCCCGGAGCCAGACTGAACACGACGCTTGCCTTAGAGCGCAGCAGAGTCATCGATCCCCTGACAGGCGCGAGACGCGAGATAACTCGCAACCGCCAACGACGACTGAAAATCGATTTCCGTCACGACATCCCGCGCAGTGATATAGCCTGGGGTGCAAGCTGGCAGAATGATCGCGATGCGGCGATAGTCAGGTTAGATAGTGTTTTCCGCGAAACGCGCACTCCGGGCCATGCTGAGCTATTTGTCGAGCACAAGAACTTCATGGGCCTCACCGTTCGAGCTGCAGCCGTAAATGTGCTTGATGATAAGAGAGCAGGTGAGCGGCGGGTGTTTAACGGCCGCAGAACTGACCCGCTGGCATTCAGCGAAAGCAGGATGCTGGGAGAAGGGCTAATTTTCCGGCTGCGCATCGAAGGAAGTTTTTGAGGCATGGATGCGTGGAGCCAGACCCTGAATGCAGTTGCCTAGTGCACTTCGTTGACAACTGCGACATCTTTGACTTCAAAATCCGGATTGTCGTTTTCAGGATCGCAGATCTTGGATGGCAACGTCTACGCGTGCAGCGCAAACCAGCTGACCGGAGTGACAACGATCAAAACATCAAGTTTCATGTCATTTGGTAACATCGAAGCTGATAAGTCATGCGCGGGTCAGTGCTAACTAGAACACTCGCCGAGCCATCCGCGCTAGCTGAGTTGCTGCCCATTGTGCGAATGAGCGTCCTTCAGTGCGAATTTGCACCGTTCCGGGAATGAGTTGAATCTGATAGCCATCTCCTCTCACCGCACCTTTCTCCGCAATCATACGGACACGGTAAAGCGCCTCTCTTGGAGCAAGCTCCTCGCCACTCTTATCGACAGCGATAGGCCCGCCATTGGTCGAGGCGAGAATAGGCTGTTCGAGCCGAGCAACCGCGCTGGATGACAGCTCAACCAGCTTTGCTGAGCGGGAGGGCCCGCCCGCATCCGACGCAACAAATGTGCCGAGCGCACCTTGCTCCAGCCGCCAAATCTCGTCTTCGGGTACATAAGCCTGAACATCGTAGTCGCTGGGCGTGACGACATGAGCGAGGACCTCTTCGCCGCTGATCCATCTGCCGACATGGATGTCTGGAGTCAGCCCCGACACAATTCCTGCGCTGGCAGCCCTTAGGATGAGCTTGTCCGCGCGCCGCTCCAATCCACTCAGCTTGTTGCGCTCGCGGGCCAGCTCCCGCTCGATCACGGCACGGTTTGACCGATCCCGGTCGTCTGACCCAGATCGGCCCATTTGCAGTTCCAGTTGAGCGATACGCACTTTAGTCGATGCAGCCTCTGCCCGTAGTTCAGGCGCTTCGAGCTCGATGATCGGGTCCCCTGCTGCAACGCGCTGACCATTGGCGGTAATCACATTGACGACGCGCGCGGGCTCTCCCGAGACAATCGGAGCAGCACCAACAGGCGTTAAGACTGCATAGCCATCGACGTGCCTATCAAGCGGCAGGAACGCTGCGATCAACAATCCGCCGAGCACCCAGAGCCATGCTTTGCCGCGGCGGGAGCTGACTATCTGCTCTCGCAATCCGTTCCATTCGCGCAATTCCGCGTAAACGGGCCGCCCGATAAACACTGCCAATTCAACGACAGCCAGGATCAGACCCAGCGGCTGAAAGAACAGATTGTAGACGAGGATCGCAATGCCGGTGAACAGAAACAGCCGGTATATCCATGTGCCATAGGCATAGAGGATCATGCCATTGCGCATCTTGTCAGGCACCGCTTCTGGTGCGGGAGCGCCAAGAGAGAACAGGACTTCGCGCATTTTCCATTTGCCCAGAGCAAAGGCACGCGGCTGCAGATTGGGGACGTTCAGGAAATCTGAGAGGACATAGTATCCGTCAAACCGCATGAACGGATTGAGGTTGATCGCAAGGCTCATGATCCAGCTGGTCGTCGCAAGGATAAAGGCAACGCTGCGAGCTGTCCCGTCGGGCAAGAGTACCCACGCCATCGTCGCAACGCTGGCCACCATCAATTCGGTGGCGACACCTGCGCAATCAATCGCAAGCCGTTTTTTGCGCGACGTCAGCCGCCATGCCGATGTTGTGTCTGTGTAAAGGACAGGCATCATGACAAGGAAACTGACACCCATTGTAGGCACCCGGCAGCCATATCGGGTCGCGGTGTAGGCGTGGCCCAGCTCATGCAGGATTTTTACGAAGAACAGACCCGCGCCATAAGCGATCAGACCCTGCCAACTGAAGAAGTAGAGGAACGAGGCGATAAACGCATCCCACTGGCGAGAAACCAGAAACAGGCTCGTTAGCGCCAAAACAACGAAGAACACGAGACTGTAGAACGACCAAAGTGGCCGCACAGCATCTATGGTGCGATCAAGAAAGCGCGCGGGCTTCACCAGCGGAATGCGGATGAACAGGTAATTGTCGAGCAGCCATTTCCACGCCGCTTTTTTGTTGCTGGTGCTCTGCTCCATAAAGGCGGCAACACTGTCTCGGCCGACCGGACCAACGGTCAGTCCGTTGGTCGCGGCGAATTCAATCACAGAGTTGAGCGCTTCATTCGCATCATCGGCACTCAATCCGCGCCGCTCCAGATCTGGGCCGATCCGCACCAACTTCCCGCTCGCCCAATGGGAGAAGATGATGAATTCCACCCGCCCCAGTTGAAAGAAAGCATGGCGGACGGGGTCGAACAATGTCCAGCTCGGGGCGCCGTTGATGAGCGGTGCACCAGGCTCAATTCGCAGCTCCTGCCGCAAAGCAGGAAGCGGAGGCGGAGAGGCCGCTGGCAGGTCAATCAGGATCGCTGCGGCGGTCATAGTCCGATAAATTGGCGCAAAGCAGAGATCGGACGGCGCAGCAGCGAGTAGATGAGCGGCACCCATCGGCCATAGACCTGAGCGGTGCCACGTGACCCGATCCGCGGATTGTCACCGTCGAGTTTCGCCGTCAGTGCAAAGGCCAACGTCCCGTCTGGCGTTTGACGCGCCTGATAGCTCGCCGTGTCAAGCCGAGCGTCGATGGCCCATAGAGGCTGGGAATCCAGCCACATTTTGATCTTCGCGCCTTGCTCAAGCGACATTTGCTCTGCTGCAGGCAAATCAATCCGCATCATGATTTCATCCGGATTGACGATCTGCATGATTGGATCGCCTACATTCACCGCGCGACCTTCCCAATCGCGGCGATCGCTAAACAACGCCATGCCATCTCGCTGTGCGGTGATGGCCGATTGCCCGGCCAGCTCCTTGGCATAGTCATATTCCGCCTGCGCGACCTCGACCTCTGCTTGCATGATCGCAATATCAGACGTTTCATCTTGCGCGCCAAAGGCCGAGCTGGTGGATCGCTCCAGCCGTGAACGTGCCACAGCGAGTTTTTCCTCGGCCAGTTCCAGCTCGTTTTCCAGCCTCACATCATCGAATTTTAGCAGCACCTGCCCAGCCTTGACCGGAGCGTTGGGCGTTACTTCGATTGAGGCAATCCGGCCCGAGAATGGCGCCGCGACAATATAGGGACGCTCTGCCACAATCTCTGCTGGAGCCAGCGCGGTAAGGCGAACCGGGAATAACAGAATAATCAGAATAGCCGCCGCGATCCATTTCTTCTTTGCAGTATCGATCACAGGCAGGCGGCGAACCGGTTTTCCGCCGCTCAGCGCCAGCCATGCATGTGCGGCTGTCTCAGCGATCCGCGCCGCCCGGTATTTCTCACCCTCGCGCAGAGGCTCTTCACGGGCGATCAAGAGTCCGCCAAACACGCCTCCATCTCTGCCAAGCAGCGGCTGCCAATGGAGCTCTCGGTATGGATACTCATCCATCGCCTCACCAGAGTGGAGGCTGCCAGCGCGGAAAGCGTGGGCCTTTCCCAGACCATGCTTATCAGCCAGCGCTTCGACCGACTTTTCGAGCACATGGATGAGTGGTGCATGCCGATCCACCGTTGCAAGGGACGATGCGCATCGGACTTCAAAACCCTGCCCGATCCGCGATTGGAGCAGCACAAATGCTTGCCCGTAAGGCAGAACCTGTCGCGCTTCGTTTGCGACAAAGTACTGAAGTTCCTGAACCGTTTCCTGACGGCGGATGTCCGCCTCGAATTGGAGCAAAGCCGCTAATTTCGCGGCATCCGGCGTCCCGCCTTTGGCCGCAGGCGCAGCAATCGCGCTTACCGGAGGCTTCGCCTCTACAGGCTCAGGACGGCTCGTTGCCACTGCTCTCAGCCTCGCCGTCGCCGCCAATCTCGGTGGCGTCGTTTTCCGCTTCGGTCGTATCCTCTGCGGGCTCTTCTTCTGGTTCCTCGAAGGTCGCCGTGCCGCTCATCCCCGGAAGCACCATAGCATCACCGGGTACGATGTTCGCCGAAACGCGGATCGTCTTGCTGACGGGATCAACAGAGGCTCCAAGACGTGTGACTTCTCCCGTAATCGTCGCACCCGTTTCATCGATGACGAAATCAAAAGCGGCGCCGGGCCGAAGCCAAGTCAGCCAATTGCTTGGGACGATCAGATCCGCCTCCAGATCGCCGCCACTCTGAATGCGCAGCAGAGGCTGACCACTGGCGGCGACTTCGCCACGGCTTGCGATTTCCTCTACCACAGTGCCTGCGAACGGCGCGTAAACCGAACAGTCCTTGAGTTGGGCGGAAATCGCGTTTGCTTCAGCCTGAGCGCGGCCCAGATTGGCTTGTGAGATTGCTACCTCGTTGCGACCAACCGCTTCATAGCTATCCAGTTCGACATTGGTTTCATAGGACTTTTTGTATGCGACCGTGGCTGCTCGTGCAGCTCTCAGTTCTGCTTGAATCGTCGAACAGTCGAAACGCGCAAGCAGCGCACCCCGGCGAAAACTGCGTCCTTCGCGGAACGGCATGGCTGTGATCCGCGCCGTCATACGCGATGCAATCGTCGATGTGTTCTTGGCCGCAATCACCCCGCGCGCATCGAGCACAGGCTCCGGCTCGGGTTCTGGAGCGGCAGCAATATCTTCGCCCGCTCCTGCTTCTGCATCGGCTGCAGATACGCTTTGGTCCTCCGACCAATTGGTATCGCCGCTATTGGCGTAGACGATCCCCGCAACCATTGCCGCAGCCGCCAGTACACCGCCGCCGATCAAAAGCTTTTTCTTATCGCTTTGATCCTGCGGCACCTCTGCAGTCGCATCATCAATGTCGGTCATTACTTACTGCCCAGATAGCTTCATCGCAGCTTCGCGGTCTTGCCACAATTTCGCAAGCGAAGTCTGCAGCGTCGCTACATCTTCCTGCCCCGTCAGATCAGGGGCGAATTCATCAATCCCCATCGATGCGAACAAGTTGGCATAGGCATTTTGCGCTTCAGCATAGGCGATATCGTACTTCACCTCGGAAACCAGCGTGTTCATTTCCTCACGAAGTAATGTCTGACGGCTCATTGCCCCAGCTTTGTAACCTGAGCGAATTTGACCAAGGATCTTGTCCTGCACCGCCATCTGCCGTGATGCCGTTTCAAGCTCCTGACTGAAATGGCCATACCGTGCGCGCGATACATGGACCTGCGTTATCACAGCCATGGTGAGCGCCAATTCGCGCTGCTCGAGCAAGTCGTCCTGTGCGCGGACCGCCTTTTTATGGGCAGGCAAACGGAACAGGTTGAGCACGTTCCAGCTCGCCTGCGCGCCGTAATTCACCCAATTGTTGTTGAACAGGAAGTCGTTGGAATTGACGTTCACACCCAAAATGCCGCGGAAACTCGGCAAAGCAGAGAGAAGTGCAGCATCCAGTTCACGCGAATTTATCCGCTGGCGATAGCTGACTTCGCGCAGCTCGGGGCGATTGAGCAAGGCTGTCATCATCATGTCTTCGCCAGCATACTGCACCGCTGGCAATTCGGTTGTGCGGTCAGGCAAGACGAGCGAAAATTGCGTGCCTGGACGCAAGTTCATCAAGGCCGCCAATTGCGCCTTGGCGACCACCAATTCGCGTTGCAGCTTGCGGATTTGCGCCTGAATTTCGAGCAATTCGCGTTGGTATGTCAGCGCTGTCAGCGGAGCGGACAGACGCCGCTCAGCCAAACGCTCTGAATTCTCAAGCGTGGTCGAAACTGATCCTTCGAGCTCTTGTAGCTTCGTAAGCAAGCGCTCTGCGCTAACCGCGCGCCAATATGACGAGCGGACATCCTCTATGACGCGATTGGCAACTTTACGACGACGTTCCTGCGCAATCAAAATCTCGTCAGCGCCCTGCTTTGCGCGCACATAAGAGAGGCCGAAATCGAGCACGTCCCAGCTGAGCGCGAGGTCCGCTGTGAACAGATCGCGCTCTTGCGAAGTCGACGGCTCCAGCGATTGCCGCCGGGTGATCAGCGACAGCGAACTAGCACCAGCAAAGTTGTTGCGCCCGCCATAGCCAGCGCTCGCCACCAATTGCGGCAGCATATCGTAACGTTGTAAATCAAGCTCGCGGTCGCGCAGCGCGATCTCCATCAGCTCAACCTTGTAGTCGAGGTTGTATTTCAGCGAGCGCGCCATCGCCTCGTAAAGGTCGATCGGCGCCGACACCGGCTCTTGTTCCGCATCGACCCGCTGAAAATTGCTGGTCGCGGTTTCATTGAGCTCCGCCGGTGTGAACGGCTCTGGTACAGTCGTGCACGCACCCAAAGTGAGTGTCGACGCGCCGAGCAGTGCTAGTCCCTTATTCATTGGCCACCTTCATCCGTTCTCTAAGTTCAAGAAAAAGCTGCAAGCAATTTGCTTGCCTCATCATCAGCTTCGGCACTTGCTTGTGCCATCATCGTTTCGAGTTTTTCAGCCTTCATGGCGGTTTCTGTTGCAGCTTCATCGAGCTGGATTTCACCAGTCGCACCCTGAATAACAACAGGGATTTCAATCACCTCGCCATCTTCGCGAAGGGCGCGAACGATCAGCCTCAGCGTGTCGGCATCCACAGGACGTTCGATGATCGCGAGACCACGCGCATCCATCCGGATCCAGTCCGGCAGCGGTGTGCCATCACGGGTGAGGAGCTGATATTCAATGATCCGCGGAGCCTCATCGCTGCCGATATCGCGCATTTCGACATAAACGACGCGGTCACGAACAATGCTTTCGATCATCACCTGATCATTGCCGGTATCAAGCTGGCGAACGGAGAAGCCGGTAAGGCTCTCGACCTGGAAATCGCCAAAGCGCGGATCGAACAGGCGGTCCACACCAAAGCGCAGATCGCGGATATGATCGATATGAGCGACAACATCATCAATCGGATGTCCGCTTGGATCAAATCCGCCAATACCGTTGAGAGACCGCAGATTGTTCACCGCGTTGAGCAGAGGCATATCAACGTTGAGACTGCCTGTTCCGCCCAATGAACGGAAATCATTGACCGTATCGAGGATTATGAGCGGAGTGCTGATAAAGCTATCGGTCTGATCAAGCACCCGGTCGACAAGATAGGCATCCGGAATACCCGGTGCTGGCTCATCGCCCAACAGGAAGTTCAGATCGGCGCTCGCTTCGACCACTGTGATCGTCACAAAGCTCTCGACAAAACCGCCTTCGCCATCGGAGATGATGTAGCGGATTGTCGCTTCGCCAAAGAAGCCGGGAGGCGCGCTGTATGTCAGCGTGCCATCAGGATTGATAATCACCGTGCCAGCATCGACGCTGGCAAATATCACTTCGAGCGGATCACCGTCCGGGTCACTGGCATTGTCCAGCACATTGATGATTGTATCCGTGCCGCCAATGACTTGAACGGCTTCGGGTTCATCAACTGGCGCTTCGTTGGTGTTGATCACCTCGACTGTTACGGTCGCCGTCGACGTACCGCCATTTCCATCACTGATCGTGTAAGTGATCGTGTCCGTGCCGAAGAAATCGGGGTTCGGCACATAGGTGATCGTGCCATCGGGATTGATCGTCACCGTGCCGCTATTCGCACTGGCATCTGTCACAGTCAGCGGATCGCCGTCTGCATCCGTGTCATTGACGAGCACCGGAATGGTGACCTGACTGTCCTCAAGCACGCTGGTGATGTCATCCACTGCAACAGGCGGATCGTTGACCGGATTGACGGTGACTGTCGATGTCACTGTGTCAAACCCGCCCATACCATCGCTGATCTGATAGGTGATCGTGTCGGTCCCGTTGAAATCGGGGTTCGGCGTGTAAGTGATCGTGCCATCAGGATTGATCGTGACCATGCCGTTTGGCGCATTGGCTGATACGACTGTCAGCGGATCACCATCGACGTCATTGTCGTTGGCTAAAACAGGGATCGTGATCGGCGTGTCTTCGTCAGTCGTGGCAGGATCAGGCTCGCCCACCGGCGGATCGTTCACCGCAGCAATTGTGACATCAACCGTGGCTGTTGCTGTGCCGCCATTGCCATCATCTATCGTGTAGGTGATGGTGGTTGGGCCGTTAAAGTTCGGATCCGGAACGAAAGTGATCGTGCCATCGGGATTGATTGTGACCGTCCCGTTAGGCGAAGTTGCCTCGGTTATTGTCAGTGGATCGCCATCGGGATCGCTGTCGTTGGCTAGGACTGGAATAGTCAGCGGCTGATCTTCCGTACCGGCGGCGCTGTCATCGATAGCGACAGGCACATCGTTCACCGGATCGACCGTAATCGTCAGCGTAGCTGTATCCGTACCGCCCATCCCGTCGCTGACGGTGTAAGTGATCACATCCGTGCCGTTGAAATTCGGATCGGGCGTATAGGTCACCGTGCCATCGGGATTGATCACAACCGTGCCGTTTGGCGCGGTCGCGTCGGTCACTGTCAACGCATCACCATCGGCATCGCTATCATTCGCGAGGATAGGAACGGTGACAGGGGTGTCTTCCGGTGTTGTCGCGTTGTCATTGACCGCTACTGGCGGATCGTTGACCGGAGCTACATTGACCGTAACTGTCGTTGTCGCCGTACCGCCCATACCGTCATCTATTGTGTAAGTGATTGTGGTCGGCCCGTTGAAGTCGGGGTTCGGTGCGAACGTAATCGTGCCGTCCGGGTTGATCGTAACGGTGCCATCTGGCGATGTCGCATCGGTAACCGTCAATGGATCGCCATCGACGTCAATGTCATTGCCCAGAACAGGAATGGTGACCGGAGTGTCCTCATCCGTGGTCGCCGTATCCGGCGTTGCAACTGGAGGATCATTCACGGGCGCAATGATAACGGTGATGGTTGCGGTGTCGGTGCCGCCATTACCGTCATCAATCGTGTAAGTGATCGTATCGGTGCCGTTGAAGTCCGGATCGGGCGTATAGGTCACCGTGCCATCCGCATTGATCGTAACAGACCCGTTCGGCGCAGTTGCATCCGTTACCGTCAAGGTGTCGCCATCCACATCACTGTCATTGCCGAGCAGCGGGATAGTAACCGGCGCATCCTCATCGGTCGTCGCGCTGTCATCGACAGCAACCGGCGGATCATTCGCTGGGTCCACCGTTACCGTCACGGTAGCAGTTGCCGTGCCGCCATTGCCGTCGCTGATCTGATAGGTGATCGTGTCTGTGCCGTTGAAATTGGCATCCGGTGTGTAGTCAATGGTGCCGTCTGGCAGGATCGTGACAGTACCGTTTGCAGCAGACGCGCTTACCACGCTGATCGTATCGCCGTCGGGATCGCTGTCATTGGCGAGCACATCAATGTTGATAGATGTGTCCTCTGTCGTCGAAGCCGTGTCATCCACCGCGACCGGAGGTGGGTTGGTGACAGTCCAAGCAAATGTGGTCGAAACGGTGCCGCCATTGCCATCATCAGCGGTAACGGTGACGGAATAGACACCGTCGCCCAGAACGCCGCCTTGCGAGGCCGCTGGATCAATCGTGCCGGAAATAACGCCAGTGCTGGGATCAATGGTCAGCCCGGCGGGCAGGCCGGTCGCATCGAATGCAAGGGTATCGCCATCCACATCGCTGAAGTTGCCAGAAGTCGGCACGCTAACAGCTGCGCTATCGACATTGTCGCGCGAGGGCAGCGGAGTGACGACCGGATCATCGTTCACAGGTCCGACCGTGACAGTAACAGTCGCCGTCGAGGTGCCGCCATTGCCATCCGAGATCTCATAAGTGATGGTGTCGGTGCCGTTAAAGTCAGCATCTGGCGTATATGTGACAGTCCCATCCGCCTCGATCACAACTGTGCCATTGCCGGCGCTGGCCTGCGTTACGGTAAGCGGATCGCCATCGGGATCGCTGTCATTGGCGAGCACGGGGATGTTGACTGGTGTGTCTTCATCGGTGGTCGCGTTGTCATTCACAGCCAGCGGTGCAGGGTTGCTTATGGTCCATGTGAATGTCGTATCCACCATGCCGCCATTGCCGTCATCCGCAGTGACTGTGACCTGATAGATGCCATCGCCATTCGGCCCGCCTTGCGAGGCGGCAGGGTCAATCGTTCCGGTAACATTGCCAGCTGCATCAATGCTGAGCCCGGTCGGTAGGCCGGTGGCCGTAAATGTCAGCAAATCACCATCTGAATCGGCAAAGCCCGGCGAAAGGTCGAGTGCGATCACATCGGCATCGTCATTACCGATAGCGGGCAGAGCAGGCGCTGTTGGGACGTCATTCTCTGCACCGACAGTCACCGTGACAATGGCAGTGGAGGTGCCGCCCTGACCATCATCAACCTGATAGGTGATCGTGTCTGTGCCGTTAAAATTCGCGTCCGGCGTATATTCAAGCGTTCCGTCCGGGTTGATTACAACCGTGCCGTTAGGCGCGCTTGCAGAAACGACGGTGAGATCATCGCCGTCAGGGTCAACATCATTGCCGAGTACATCAATCGCAGGGATCGGCGTATCTTCTGTGGTAGATGCAGTGTCATCTGTAGCGGTCGGGCCGGGGTTGGTCACAGTCCACACGAATGTCACATCGGTTGTGCCGCCATTGCCATCATCGGCAGTAATCGTGGTCTGATAAACGCCGCCATTCACCTGGCTTGCATCCGCATCGATTGTGCCCGTAACTTGTCCAGTGACCGGATCAATCGAAAGGCCTGCGGGCAGGTTTGTTGCGCTGAAGCTCAGCGTGTCGCCTTCCGGATCAGAGAACAGCGCGCCTGCATCAATGGTGATTGCATCGCCATCTGCATCATCCCGGTTTGGCAGAGTCGCTGCGTCTGGCGCATCGTTTTCCGGCGCGATCACGATTGTTGCGATCGCAGTGGCTGGATCGCCGTTCGCGTCTTCAATCGTGTAGGTCACGGTCGCCGTGCCGTTAAAGTCCTGATCGGGCGTAAATGTGATTGTACCATCGGGATTCACAACAGCCGTACCGTTGGTCGCCTGCGCATCTATGATGACGATTGGTGTCGTGGCATTACCATCCGGATCAATATCATTGGTCAGCACATCGAGCACTTGCGGCGTGTCTTCGGTGCCGGTGTAACTGTCATTGACTGCGGTTGGCGGCTGGTTGTTGATCGTCCAGGTAAAGGTCGTATCGACCGTGCCGCCATTGCCGTCGCTTACAGTCACAGTCACGGTGTAGACGCCGTCACCAAGAGGTCCGCCGGTGGAGGCCGTGGCATCAGTAGTGCCAGTGACTTCGCCGGTGGCTGGATCAATCGACAAGCCTGCGGGCAACCCGACCGCGCTGAATGTAAGCGCGTCATTCTCCGCATCGCTGAATGCGGAAGCGAGCGGCACATTGATGACTTCGTTATTGCCATCGGTCAGATCCGGCAGGCCGACAGTTTCGGGCGCGTCGTTCAGCGGATTAACCGCGATCGTAACAGTCGAAGTCGCTGTGCCGCCTTCGCCATCACTGACCGTGTAGATCACCGTGTCGGTGCCATTAAAATTGGGATCAGGCGTGTAGGTGACAGTGCCATCTGCATTGATCAGCACAGAACCGTTCGCCGCGTCCGCAGCAATGACAGTCAGAGTATCGCCATCGGGATCGCTGTCATTCGTCAGCACATTGACCGTGACAGGTGCGTCTTCGTTCGTTGAAGCCGTATCCGGCGCAGCGCTTGGCCCCGGATTGCCGACAGTCCAGACGAATGTCGATGTGACCGTGCCGCCATTTCCATCATCCGCCGTAATAGTGACAGTGTAGAGACCATTGCTGTTCGGCCCGCCTTGCGAGGCGGATGGGTCCAGCGTGCCTGTGATCAGACCATTGGCGTCGATTGACAGTCCGGCAGGTAGGCCAGTGGCCGTAAAGGTCAGCGCATCGCCATCGACATCATCAAAATTGCCTGACACATCCAGTGAAATGACATCGGCATCCTGATCGGTTTGATTGGTAAGCTGCGGATCAGCCACAGGATCATCGTTCACCGGATTGACCGTAACGGTGACGCTGGCGGTGCTCGTGCCGCCTTCGCCATCGCTGATCTGATACGTGATTGTATCGGTGCCGTTGAAATCGGGGTTCGGTGTGTAGGTAACCGTGCCATCGGCTTCGATCACAACGCTCCCATTTGGCGCGGTTGCAGAGGTCACGGTCAGCGGATCACCATCGGGATCGCTATCATTTGCCAGAACCGGAATGTTTACCGGCGTATCCTCATTGGTCGACGCCGCATCATCTGCCGCGACAGGCGGCGGATTGGTGACTGTCCAGGCAAAGCTGGTGGTAACCGTACCGCCATTGCCATCATCCGCCGTGACCGAAACCGTATAGATACCGTCGCCAGCCGGGCCGCCTTGCGAAGCGGATGGATCAATCGTGCCGGAGATATTGCCGTTTGCATCAATGCTGAGTCCGGCGGGCAGTCCGCTCGCGCTGAACGTCAATGTGTCGCCATCCAGATCGCTGAAATTACCAGCAACCGGTACATTCACCGCCGCGCTATCAACATTGGCAAGGTTTGGAAGCGGTGTGCCGACGACCGGATCATCATTCACCGGATCGACCGTTACCGTGACAGTCGCAGTCGAGGTGCCGCCATTACCGTCGCTGATCGTGTAAGTGATCGTGTCAGTGCCGTTGAAATCGGCATTCGGCGTGTATGTGACCGTACCATCCGCCTCGATCACAACCGTACCGTTTGGCGCGGTGGCCGAAGTGACCGTCAACGGATCTCCGTCAGGATCGCTGTCATTGGCGAGCACTGGAATGTTGACCCGCGTGTCTTCATCGGTCGCCGCGCTGTCATCCACGGCAACAGGTGGCGGGTTCGTTACCGTCCATGCGAAGGTGGTTGAAACAGTGCCGCCATTGCCGTCGTCGGCTGTAACAGTGACGTTGTAGACGCCGCCTGTACCGCCTTGGCTGGCATCTACAGCAATAGTGCCGGTAATCTCGCCAGTAGCGGGATCGATAGAAAGACCCGCTGGCAGACCGCTGGCGCTGAAGGTGAGCGTATCGCCATCCAAATCGCTGAAGTTGCCCGCCGTCGGCAGCGACACATTCGCGCTGTCGATATTGTCTTGCGGCGCAATCGGCGTGGCGACCGGATCATCATTCACCGGATCGACTGTGATGGTGACAGTTGCGGTGGAGGTGCCGCCATTGCCATCGCTGATCGTGTAAGTGATCGTATCGGTGCCGTTGAAGTTCGGGTTCGGTGTGTAAGTGACCGTTCCATCGGCCTCGATCACAACCGTGCCATTGCCCGCATCCGCAGCCGTGACGGTCAGTGGATCACCGTCGGGATCACTATCATTGGCGAGCACAGGGATGTTGACCGGCGTATCTTCATCGGTCGCCGCAGTGTCATCCACGGCTTCTGGCGGTGGGTTGTTCACCGTCCAGATGAATGTCGTATCGACCGTACCGCCATTGCCATCATCGGCTGTCACGGTGACGGAATAGACCCCATCGCCCGCTGGGCCGCCTTGCGAAGCGTCTGGATCAAGCGTGCCAGTAACATTGCCATCGGCATCAATGCTGAGACCGGGCGGCAGGCCAGTGGCGCTAAACGTCAGGTCATCGCCGTCTACATCAGAGAAATTGCCGCTGACATCGAGCGTGACCGGCGTGCTGTCATCATTGGTTTGCGGCGCGATTGGGGCAGCCACAGGATCATCATTGACCGGGTTCACTGTGATGGTTGCGGTGGAAGTTGAGAACCCGCCATTGCCATCACTGATGGTGTAAGTGATTGTATCCGTACCGTTAAAGTCCGGGTTTGGCGTGTAATCGACACTGCCGTCCGGGTTGATCACAACCGTACCATTGGCCGCTGTCGCAGCAGTCACAGTCAGCGCATCACCATCGGCATCGGTGTCATTGGCGATCAGCGGCACATTGACAGGCGTGTCCTCATCGGTGGTCGCCGCATCAGGGTTTGCAACCGGCGGATCGTTGATCGGGTTGACCGTAACGGTGACGGTCGCGGTGTCCGTGCCGCCATTGCCATCCGAAATCTCGTATGAAATCGTGGTTGTGCCGTTGAAGTTCGGGTTCGGCGTGAATTCCAGCGTGCCATCTGGATTGATCGTGACTGTACCATCCGGCGAGGCCGCGGTCGTGACGGTCAGATCATTGCCATCAACATCGCTGTCATTGCCCAGCACGCCGATGGTGACCGGCGTGTCTTCATCGGTGGTGACCGCATCATCGACAGCCACCGGATCATCGTTGATCGGATTAACAGTGACGATAACCGCAGCGGTCGAGACGCCGCCATTGCCATCATCGATCGTGTAAGTGACCGTGTCTTCGCCATTGAAATCGGGATTTGGCGTATAGGTCAGCGTGCCATCGGCCTCGATCACTACTGTACCATTCGGCGCGCTCGCGCTGGTTACGGTCAGCGGATCGCCATCGGGATCATTGTCATTGCCGAGCACATCGACATTGACGCTGCTGTCTTCATCAACGCTCGCATTGTCATTGACGGCAGTTGGTGCGGGGTTGGTGACGGTCCAGACGAAGTCTTGCGAGACGGTGCCGCCGTTTCCGTCATCCGCCGTCAGCGTGACGGTGTATGGGCTGCCCTGGCTTGCATCGATGTCGAGTGTGCCCGAAATAATGCCGGTCGCCGGATCAATCGAAAGACCTGGCGGCAGGCCTGCCGCCGTGATCGTAAGATCATCGCCGTCGATGTCGCTGAAGAAGCTCTCCGTTGCGATGGAAACCGACTGATTGTCTTCATTGGTGACGTCAGGAATATCGACCGCCACGGGCGCGTCGTTTTCGGCAGTAACCGTTACAACCAATGTCGCGGTCGCTATCCCGCCCTGCCCATCGCTGACCGTGTATGTGACCGTCGCATCGCCGTTAAAATCATCGTTGGGCGTGAAGGTAACGGTGCCATCTGCATTGACAACAACTGAGCCATTGTCCGCGCTCGCGCTGGTAATGGTCAGAGGATCGCCATCAGGGTCGCTGTCATTGGCCAGAACCGCCACGGTAACCGGCGTATCTTCCGGCGTGGTCGCGGCGTCATTTTGCGCAATCGGCGGGATATTCTGCACCGAATAGACGAATGTCGTGCTGACCTCTTCACCGGACGGGTCGGTCGCAGTCACAGTCACGACGAACGGGCCGTTTTGCGAGCTATCCGAGGCCAAAGTACCAGAAATGACGCCCGTATCAGGATCAATCGAGAGCGCAGGCGGCAGGCCTTCTGCGCTAAACGTCAGGACATCGCCATCGACATCGTTAAACGCGCTAGCGGTTGGGATGGAAACAACCTGGCTGTCTTCACCGTTCTGATTGGGCAGTCCGACAGTCGTCGGCCCATCATTGACCGGAGTGACGGTTACATCGACGCTGGCCGATGAGACCCCGCCTTCGCCATCATCAATAGTGTAGACGATGGTATCCGTACCGTTGAAATCTGGATTTGGCGTGTAGACCAATGTGCCATCGGCATTAATTGTGACCGTGCCATTGCCCGCTTTGGCCTCAATTGCCGTCAGATCATCTCCGTCTGGATCGACATCGTTGGCCAGCACAGGAATATTGACAGGGGTGTCTTCGTCAGTGGTTGCCGTATCATTGCTAGCGACAGGCGCGGGGTTGCTGACATCCCAATTGAATGTCTGGGAAACGGTGCCGCCTCGCCCATCGTCAGCCGTCACGGTAATGCTGTAGCTGCCACCGTTCACCTGGCTCGCGCTGTTATCAATTGTTCCAGTGATAACGCCCGTATCAGGATCAATCGTCAGACCCGCAGGCAGGCCGTTCGCCGTAAAGCTGAGCGCATCGCCGTCCGGATCGGCAAAGCCGCCTGCGACGGGAAGATTGATATCTTGGGCGTCAAGATTGGTCTGATCGCCAATCGATCCGCTTGTGACAGGTATGTCATTGATGTCGTTGACCACCACGGTGACCGTCGCAATCGACGTACCGCCATTGCCATCCGAAATCTCGTAAGTGATCGTGTCCGTGCCGTTGAAGCCCGGATTTGGCGTGTAGGTAACTGTGCCATCAGCGTTGATGGCCGTGGTCCCGTTTTGCGCATCAGCCGAAGTCACCGTCAGCGGATCGCCGTCCGGATCACTGTCATTGCCAAGCACATCGATGGTGACCGCCACGTCCTCATCGGTAGAGGCGTTATCGTTCACCGCCTCTGGCGCAGGGTTCGCGACATTGAATGTGATTGTCTCTGTGGTGGTGCCGCCATTGCCATCATCAACAGTGATGGTCGCGGTATAGACACCGCCACCCGTTTGGCTGGCATCAGGCGTGATCGTGCCAGAGATGACGCCTGTATCGGGATCAATCGTCAGGCCCGGCGGCAGATCAGTCGCGCTAAAGGTAAGCGTGTCTCCGTCGACGTCGCTGAATGCACCCGCAACCGGCACAGAGACTGTCTCACTATCGACCGCATCGACTGGTGGGATCTGAACTGAATCCGGATCATCGTTGACCGGATTCACCGTAACCGTGACGGTCGCCTCAGACGTGCCGCCTTCGCCATCGCTGATCCTGTAGCTGATCGTAGCCGTTCCACTGAAATTCGCGGGCGGCGTATAGCTGATCTGATTACCAACCAACGTTGCCTGCCCGACAGAGGCAAATGCCGAAATCAGAGTGATAACATCACCATCAGGATCGCTGTCATTCGGCAGTACGTCTATGATAATAGGCGTATCTTCATCGGTGCTGGCGGTATCATCAGCGGCGACAGGGGCAGGGTTGGTGACAGTCCAGGTGAAGTCCTGATCCACAGACAGACCGCCCGGATCAGATGCAGTGACCACCACATTATAGACGCCGCCGGTGCCGCCCTGGCTGGCTGAATTATCGATTGTTCCAGTGATCTCACCGGTCATCGCATTGATTGTGAGACCTGTTGGAAGGCCGGTCGCGCTAAATGTAAGTGCGCCGCCTTCGGGGTCCGAGAACGCTCCAGAGACATCGACTGAAACACCGCTATCGGCATCAACATTTGTTTGCGGCGGAAGCGCGCCCGCGACAGGCGCGTCATCGACAGGCACAACATTGATGGTCGAAATTGCCGTGTTGGAATCCGATTGCCCATCGTTCACCGTGACTTCGATGGTGCGCGGCGTCGTGTCTGGAGTATCGCTGGTATTGTTGAATTCTATGGCTTGAATAGCAGCAGCGTAATCCGCCTCGCTCGCCGATCCGGTCAGCGTGATTTCAGTGCCATTGTTGGTATATGTTATGCCGCCGGGGAGTGTCCCGGTGGCCGCGTTGGAGCCATTCACCAGCAGCTCGTCACCGGGCATCGCGTTGGTCAGAGTGATGCGGCCTGATTCCATATTTACATCGTCAGTATCCGACACAAATGCATCGGTATCAGCGATGGAAATAGGCGGACCGTTTTCCGTAAATGTGTCTTCGAAGCTGGTGTCACGCTCAATCGTGAAAATCTGGAAATCGTCGAAGATCGGCGGCGCGCCAGATGCATCGTAGATATATACGCGGACCTGATAATTGGTGCCGGGCTGCAGCGTGAAATCATCCGCGATATCGTTGACGGTCGGATCGTAAACCGGCCCTCCAGCCTGTGTCGCCTCGAAATCGCGCGTCAGGACAGTCGAGGTGGCAAAGTTGTCCGTCGAGATTTCAACTGCGATTTTGTACGTGCCGCTGGCATCCCAATCGGCGTTATATAGACCTGAAATGACCGTATCTGGAGAGATATCGCCGGCAGTGGTGAAACGGTATTCGAAATAATCATCGGCAGCTTTCGCCGCTTCAAAAGTCGCCTCATCCGCACCCGATACGACCACGCGAGTATTGCTGTAACTGGCGGAAATACCGGGGCCGACAATCTCTGGCTCGCCGCTCGCAACAGTGCCATTGTCAAACCGCCCGGCATTTGTCGTGTTGGCCGGATTGTTGTGCTCCCAACCGACCGCAGTCCCTTCGGACTCCGGACCATTCAGATCAACAAAGGGCGGAATAATCACTTCGGCGACATTGATCGTCAAAGTGGCCGTATCTGTGCCGCCCTGCCCATCGCTGATCGTGTAAGTTACGGTCGCTGGTCCGGTGAAACCATCATTGGCTACAAAGTTGATCGAGCCGTCCGGATTGATCGTGACCGTGCCGTCAGGCGAAGTCGCCGATGTGACAGACAGTGTGCCGCCATCGGGATCGCTGTCATTGGCCAGAACATTCACGTTAACCGGCGTTGTTCCATCGGTGGATGCGGTGTCATCGACCGCGACGGGAGGGTCGTTTTGCTCGGTTACGAACAGATTGACGGTCGCCGTACTCGTGCCGCCTTCACCATCGCTGATAGTGTAGGTTATGACCTCGGGCCCGCTGTAATCGGCATTCGGCGTATATGTGATCGTGCCGTCTGCGTTGATGACTACGCTGCCATTCGGCGCAGTGGCCGAAACGACGCGGATATCGTCGCCATCGGGGTCTTGGTCATTGGCCAAGACATCAAACGTGATCGGCGTGTCTTCGAGAGTAGAGCCGCCGTCATTGTTGGCCTGAGGCGCAGGATTGGTGACAGTCCAGCTGAAATTCTGGGTCGCTGTTAGACCGCCAGTATCAGTAGCAGTCACAGAGACATTATACACTCCGCCAGAGCCGCCCTGGCTAGCTGAGTTATCGATAGTGCCCGTTATAAAACCGGTGCTTGGGTCAATTGATAAGCCTGGCGGCAAGCCAGTTGCCGTGAAGGTCAATCCGTTTGGGTCTTCAACATCGCTGAAGCCGCTGGCCGCGTTTACGAAAATGCCCTGTTGCGCGTCGACATGAGCCTGCGGAGGCAAATTGCCATTGGTCGTTGGGTTATCGTTAACCGCATCGATGACAATCGGAACGGTGGCAGTAGAGGTCCCGCCGCGCCCGTCGCTGATCGTGTATGTGATCGTGTCGGTACCGCTGAACTCGGCATTTGGTGTGTAATCCAAAGTACCATCAGCGTTAATCGTGACGGTCCCATTGCTGGCATTGGCGCTGATCACGCTCAACGTGTCGCCATCCCCATCAGAATCATTCCCAAGTACGTCGAGGTTTGTAATCGACGTGTCTTCATCAATCGTCTGTTGAGGGTCATTCACCGCTGTGGGCGGATCGTTGACCTCGACGACCTTGATGGTTGAGGTCGCGACGTTCGAATTGAGCGCTGCGTTCTGGAAACTGATATTGATAGTGCGATCAGTCTCGCTGGGCCGCTCACCTGCACTCGTGAATGTGATCGCTTTTAAAGCGTTCTGATACTGTGCAGCGTTCGCCGCGCCGGTCAGAATGATCTCGGTTGCAGTCCGAGTATAGGTAATTCCGCCGTTCAAACTTCCTATCGCCGCGTCGGAGCCGTTCACCAGCAAGCTATCGCCGGTCTCAGGGTTCGTCAGCGTAACCGTAACGCCCTCAACGGAGCCGTCGGGGTTGGTGATCCGGACGTCATTGTCCACGATCGAAACGGCAGAGCCATTCTCGACGAATGTGCCCATATAGCCGGAGCCGTTGGCGGTGCTGTTGTTATTGTCGAGATCAAGGCGCGGAATAGAAACCGTCGTGCCGCCAGTACCGAGATTAAAATCGGCATCACCATCGTGGCCAAAGAACGCACCTGTAAACCCGGGTGCGAGATTATATTCGATTGTGAAACTGTTGGTATCGAGCCAGTTGAAGCGTGCGGCTGATGGCACCCCACTGTTTTCGTTGGCCGAGCCTGACGCAGTAACTTCACCCGGCACTGAGGTATCGAACAAAACGCGCGATCCATTGGCAGCCTGGAATGATGACAGCGTGTCAGTATCAATAACCAGATATTCGCGGGTTTCCGGTCCTCCATTTCCATCAATATCCGCAACGGTAAAATTAATATCAATGTTGGCGGGAGCGCCCGTTGCCGTGAAAAAAATATCCCAGCGGATCTCCGCAGTGCCCGTTCCCCCGGAGCCGTTCTTGCGCAGGAACACACCGAAATCATCACCCGATGTTCTGAATTCGACACTCTCTCCAGCAGAGATAGCAGTTATAGTTGCTCGTACGCTGATAGACTGGCCGTTAACGGTAGCGACATTCGACCAAACAGCCGAAGAACCGGCCGCTGTCAGGCGAGTATTGTCCGCCACCTGAACGCCATTTTCGTTGAATGAATCATGTCCCGTCGCAACAAGTGCGACCGGCGCGAGCAACCCTTCCCATTCACGCGCTACAAGCGACGCGGTTTCGATCACACCCAAACGATTCTCGAGGGTCCAGTCACCACCGCGAGCAATACTGCCAGTGTCATCGATTGATGCGGCGATATCGGCGCCTGTTATAAGCGCCAGATTGTCGAGCAGGCGCTGCCCGTCTTCTCCGGCGCCAGTGTCGCAACCGTAAAGAAGGATATCACCGCCTTCACCGAGTTTGGAACCGATGGAAGCGAACGCCGATGACAGCTCACCAGTAAGCGACGCGGAGTCAATTCGGGTATCACCCAGCCAGAACATTCCGTTCTCGCCATGGCTGACAATATGAATTGCGCCAATATCGGATTCGCCAGCAAGGGCCGACAGAACTTGATCGACACCGTCACTGTTGCCATCGATCAGGACGATCGTCCCACGACCCTCCCAGGTTTCGACAAGCTCCTGATAGTTCTCGACGCTCGTGTCGATAAATATGAAGTCATTGGCGCCGCTGGAATCCCCTATAGGCGGCGCAAGATTATCGCCGGTCAAATCAATAGGGACGCGGTCATATTGATACACATCAGCGGACTGATGCTGTTCGCCAGAAGGGGCGAACGCCAACGGGTCCAACGCGATTGCGCTTACTTCTTGGCCCTCCGCACGGCTCAGTCCTGAAACCGCAGCATTTCCGCCAAAAAGTACGGAAAAATCCTCTATGATGCCGATGGACGAGCGTTCTCCCGGCAGACCGAGTCCAAGCCCATCAGCGAGCACCTGCTCCTTGGAAACACCAGGGAAGCCCTGAACAGGCGGTTCGTCGCTATTTGCTGCGTCAGCAGCGACGCCGTCATCACCTTCGCCGTCATCGCTTTGGCCATCATCGCGCTGAGCTGCGTGTACGAGCTCCGCATCAGCCGACGAATTATCTGACGCGTCGGGGTTGCTGCCCACAACAACGCTGCGCGAAACATCAAACGCACCCAAGGCCAGTGGAGAAATCGCCGAATGCTCGAACGAAAACGTTTCTTGCAGTGGAGCACTTTGCGCCAAATCAGCCGATGCAGCGGTAACCACCGCCGCCCCATCAAACATCATTCGCGGTTCGAGCGGGATCAAATGAATTTTAAGGGGCTTCTTTTCCAGCATTCGCGACCGATCCCACCTGATTTTTAGCTAAGGGTCAATTAAGTACGTGGAGCTAAAACCCTTTGCCAACAAACTACAAATTGCGACATCTTGAGCAAATGATCTCTCGACCGCATACAAAATGCTATAACTAAACCCCTTAACAGACATCGCCCGGTCGTTTTTTTAGAACGCCTCGCCCACGTCTTGAGTAATTTGCAACAATGTATTGATCTTGGAGAGAAACATTTCCAAAGCCACTGCTTTTAGTCTGTACGTTAGGTAAATGCCGCAAACTCCGGCAACCGAGAGCGGGATGAAGAACGTTGCAGCTTATGGAATTCAATCACCAAATGAGCCGAAGAACCTGAGGCATTTCTGGCGCGGCCAACGCAGAAAAACACACGTACAGAGGCGCATTTGATCGCATAGGTACGCGTTGCCCCCCCTACCAATAGATGCAGAGAGATTTGAGGGAGCCCTTAGCCCGCTAGCGACAATGCCTATCGGCGAGAGGCTCGGCATGGGTAGCCTTCAGGTGCTCAATTTTGTCAAACTTAGGTCTGAAAATAGGGCGCAAATCCGATATCGCACGAAATGCGGCGCACCGCCTGCTTCCTATATGCTTCCAGATCGAGCCTCCAAACCGGCACTGGTAACGGGAGGTCAAATTGGCAAAACTCACGAAACGGCAAATCGAAGCTCTAGAACCAACCGAGAAAGACTTTTTTCGTCTGGGACACTGAGTTGTCAGGTCTAGGTATCCGTTTGCTTCCAACAGGCCGCAAGCAGTTTGTCTTGCAGTACCGTTTTGGGAAGAATTCTAAACGGATGAGGCTGGGGTGGTTCGGTGCACTCACCCGCAAGATCAAGCCCGCTGACTGGCACTCGAAGCGCTGGTCAAAATCAGGCGCGATGTAGAGCCGCAGGTAGAGAAACACGAGCGCAGAGAAACCGTGACCGTCAATGAGCTCGCCAAGTGCTTCGACGAAGAGCGCATCACAGTCCGACTGAAGGCCAGCACGGCGAAGGAGTATCGCCGCAACCTTGAGCTTTTCATCCTCCCGGCGATTGGGCGTCTGCGCGTAATCGATGTGACCCTCGCTGATATCGCCAAGTACCATCACAACTGGCGCCACCGTCCCTACCAAGCCAATCGGAACATCGAGATTATCTCGAAGATGTTCAACCTAGCTGAGCTCTGGGGCCTTCGGTCCGACGGCACGAACCCGCACAAACACATCAAGAAGTATCCGGAGAAGAAACGAGAACGCTACTTCTCTGCCGCCGAGCTTCAAGCCATCGGTCGAGTCCTCGGAGAGATGGAGGAAGAGCGCATCGATCAGCAGTTGAGGAAGGACAACTAATGCCAGTTGGTCCCGTTCAAATACTGGGATGATTAGGAAGGCCGCTATGTGCCCCAATATCGGCTATTCAAACGACCTTTCCCTCCCTGAAAAGCAGGTATTCCCCGAGGCGGCATCGTCAATGCAACTGCACTGTAAAATCCAAATAGGTAAACCAGTAATCCGGCGTTTGGATTATCCTTTTAAGTTCCGTTTTTGAGCAAATAATGAGGCGCAACCTCAATCAATCTCGAAGACATTGTCGTCCGAATTGCGATCAATATACTTATTATATGGATCGACCCCCACGAATGCCGGTTGCTTTGTTGTGACGATGCGCACTTCCTGCGAACCATCTTTGATCGCCTGGCGCTCCATCAAAAGTACGTTGGAATTGTCGAATGCACCCAATCCTGGTCGGGCAGTGAACGCGCCAACTTCAATCTGGTCCGATAGCGGAGCCTTGGTCTCAACACCTTGTCCATCGGCATAGAATTTCGCCGCTGCGATATTTATGGTCGTTTCCCAATTACCATCAGGCAATTCACGGGTCTCCGCCTCTTCGACTTTTAGGTCATACAAAGTGATTTTGCGAAGCAAATCTTCGACCAGTTGGCGTTCCTCGTCATTGCGGGCGAGGCTTTCGAAACCCTCAACCAGATCGGTCGAAATCGCATAAGGCGCGCCCTTGAAACGATACCGGTCGAGCAATTCAGATAGCATCGCATTGACGCGCTCTTCGCCGAGCCGATCCTGCAAGAGATACATCACCACTGCGCCTTTACGGTAATGGATGTAGCCCTGATTTTCGACCTTCACGAGCGGCAGTTCTTCAATGACTTCGCTGCCGCGCGAGGTGAGGTAATTGTCGAGCTCGTACTTGAGGAAGCGCCGCATTTGGTCTTCTCCGTAGATCTCTTTCATCACCATCATGGCGGAATATTGCGCCATGGTTTCGACCATGATCGTACCGCCCTGTTGATCGGCGCTGATGATCTGGTGAGCCCAATATTGGTGACCCACTTCGTGAGCGACGACATAGGTTACTGCGTCGATATCGCCCTCATCGGCGTAATCCGCGACAAAGCCGATGCTTTCAGAGTAGGGCATCGTTCCAGCAAAGGCCTGAGCGAAACTCGCATAGCCGGGGAATTCAATAATTCGTGCATGCGGGAATTGATACGGACCGAAATTCGCGCGGTAATAGGCGAGTGATTTCTCGAGCGCATCAAGCATCCGTTCGACATTGGTGTCGTGCGCTGCATGGTAGTAAACTTGCAGCTCAACACCGTCGACTTCGCGTTTTGCAATTTCGTAGTCAGCGGACTGGATCGAGAAGAATGACAGGATCGGATTTTCCGAAACGAATCGCGCTGTGCGCCGGTCACCATCGATTTGATCCGACACACGCACACCGGGCGCGATGGGCGTTTGCCCTGCATCCGTGGTGATCGTGATATCAGCTGTGACCCAATCCGCGCCAACATAATTGCGCTGCCGCGTGAATTCATCACCCAGCGGAGCAGGACGCAGTTCGGCAGGCAGTCCGTATTCGCGTCGAGTTGCGCGATCTTGCAACAGGCCCGAACGGTTCATGCCGATTTGCGGGGCAAATTCGGAGTTATTCAGGAACGTCCCGTTTTTGACGAGACGGGTGTCATTGCCGCGCGCACGAATGCCGCGTTGCCATCGGCGAACCTCGAATGTGAGCTGTGTGGTTGCGCCCGGCGCCAACGGTTCGTCAAAACGGTATATGCGATATTTAAACTCCTCATCATCCGTTTCGAGCGCCGCACCAGCGACCTGAATATCGATGATTTCGGCATTTTCATCCGGCAAGCGCACGTGGAGCACTTCGATGGTTTCATCGGTATCATTGGCGATTGCATAATGTCCGCTGGCCTCCATTCGGGTCTCTTGCGGGAACAGATCAACTTTGATCTCGACCTCGGTCACCGCAGGCTGAATCAGCGTTTCGTATTGCAGATACTTTTTTTCATAGGCCGCAAGTTGCGCATCACCTGCGTCGCTCGTGCGATATTGCTCGACCCGGTTCATCTGGTTGAACAGATACCCACCTGAAACAAACGCGGTGAGCAGGCCTGCGGCAAGGACACCGCCAGCGGGCGATTTCAAGCTTGCTGGCATGCGTTTTAGCCGCGGGGCAAGGGCCGCATCGGCGCCGCGTCTCCACAGCAGATGGGCCAGCACTGCAAGCACCAGAGCAACCGCGCCCCAATACAGCCTGAGGCCCCAGCCGAGTGCGTTGCCGACATCATTGCCGTTCAAATCAGACACCGGATTGCCGCCTGTCGATCCATAGAGATACAGCGGGTGCTGGAACCCGAGATTGGACAACACAGTCTGGGCGACGATGTAGATCACCATGATGCCCCAACCGACGAATTTATTCGGGCTAAGCGCTTGAACAAAGACGGCTAAAATGGCGAGGATCAGCATGTCGACAGACAGCGGCAATATGTACCATTCAAAGAACTTGCCAAACTCGGGCGTAACGCCGCGCAGAGTTTGAACCAGCATTGCGGATACTACACTTGCAAGGATCGCGGTGAATAGCACGATCGCAACGGCGATCGTTTTCGGCACCATATAGCTCCAACCGGGGACCGATGTTGAATCGATCAGCTCGTGCATTTTGCGATCACGGTCGCGCCAGACTAGCTCCCCCGCATAATAGATCGCGATGATGACAGGGATGATGCCAAAGCCGCCCAGCAGGATCGGAATGACAGTGAATGTCAGCGGCCGACTCGGCGTACCGTAGAGGTCATTGCCCAGGAACAGACCGCCGGTCGAGTTGAAAAGACCAATCAGTACCAGCACGAAAAACGCCGGATGCTTGACCACTTGTGCCACTTCAAAACGGGTGCGGGTCACAAGGCGCGCCCAAGCGCTTTGGCCCGGACGGAGCGCGGGCAGCTCGCCCACAATGCGCGGCTCAGTCTCGCTTAGCTTCGCCTGCTTTTTCGCTTCCTTGCGCAGCTTGCGCTTGGAGACGCCTTTTTCAGCGAAACTGAAACGCCAATAGGCAAGGGCAAGCATTAGTAGTGCAAAGCCGGTCCAGAGAAGGCGGTTCGCCAGAATAGCTCCGCCGAATGCGGGTATCGTGGTGTTCGATTCCGAAGCTGTCCAATACTGGGTTTCGTTGGAGAGCGCGCCAAGGCCGAATGGTTCAAACAAAGCCGCGATGTCCTGCAGGTCAGGTCGCCCCTGAACCGTCGCGATCAGGATCGTCCAAAGCACAAGAAACACAACAACCGCGACATAGGTGTACATCATTGAGCGCGTCATGGTCGCCACGGCGAAGAACAGTGCGGACACCATGAACATGCCAGGAAGGGCGAAGAGGAAATACGCGCTGGCGTAGTAGGAAAGCTTGTTGGGGCCGACCGTTTCGGGATCGACCCACGGCATGAGCGACCCGAGCCAGATTGCCAAGGGCACAGTTGCAAACGCCACAGCCGAAGCCAAAAACGCTCCGGTGAATCGGCCGAGCAAATAGTCGAATTTGCGCACCTGTGTTGAACGGACCATTGGCCCAAAACCGCTTTCATCATCGCGCACGATCACATTCGCGACGAAGGCCGTCGACACGAACATAAAGAACAGCGTGAGGATCAAATGCGTTTGTATAATCGCAAGCGGGCTGTTGGCGTTGATATTGCCGCCACTGCCGATCTGGATATCGTCGCTGGTGGCAGCGCCAAAAGTCAGCAGAAAGAAAATAACAGCTGCGACCCAGAAAACGGGATTGCGCAGCTGATAGCGGAGCTCAAATGCGGTGATTTTACCGAACATGTCGATCCCCTCAGGCTGCAGCGGCAGATGAAGGAGCCGCGCGGCGTGAATGCGCAAGGGTAGAGAAATAGACATCCTCTAGCCCGCCATCGACATTCTCAAATCCGTCATTCGGATCTGTGTCTGACAGGATATGAACGATAGTCTGGCCAGCGAATAGGCGGGTCGAGATTACTTCGTATTTTTCCTGAAGAGCGACCAAGTCTGCGCGCTCGATAGTCTTTGCCCAGACGGTGCCGCGCGCTTTTTCGATCAATGATTTTGGCGCGCCTTCAAGCTTGATTTCACCCTGAACGATGACGGCCATATTGGGACAAAGATCGGCGACATCTTCGACGATATGCGTTGATAGGATCACGACAACATTCTCGCCAATCTCTGCGAGCAGGTTGAGAAACCGGTTGCGTTCTTCGGGATCAAGCCCGGCTGTTGGTTCATCGACAATGATAAGCTGAGGATTGCCGATCAATGCCTGCGCAATGCCAAAGCGTTGACGCATGCCGCCGGAAAAGCCAGCAATCGCTTTTTTGCGAACATCCCAAAGATTTGTTTGTGCAAGAAGAGTTTCGACAGTGTCTTTGCGTTCCGCGGAGGAGGCGACGCCTTTAAGAACGGCCATGTGGTCCAGCATGTCATAAGCGGAGACGCGCGGGTAAACACCAAAATCCTGTGGCAGATAGCCAAGTGTTTCGCGCAGATGATCGGGGTTCCGCAAAATATCGATGTCGCCGAACGTGATGGAGCCATCGGTTGGGGTCTGCAGGGTTGCGACTGTCCGCATCAGAGTACTCTTGCCAGCGCCATTGGGGCCGAGCAGCCCGAACATCCCCTTTGGTATGGTCAACGACACATCGTTCAGAGCACGTGTGCCGTTAGCGTAGACATGGGTGACGCTTTTAAGTTCGAGCATGAGAAGTCCCTCCGTTACCTTCAGGGGTAGCAAGGTGTGGTATGCCGGTAAAGCACCCCTGTCGATCAGAATAGACTCTTGGTCTGAGAGACAGCTCCTTTGTCGGCTGCGCCTAGGAGGGATGGCCAATGGCAGCTTTCTGCCTGTCGGCTATCACGACCAGACAGTCCGCTTCCGGCCCAATTCCAAGCATAACTACCTACTGTATCTTTTGCTCAAAATGCACTTCGTGTTCGATGACTGACAGCGCCCAACAGGTGATGCGGCATCATGGTCGTAGACGCGCGATCTCGTCTAACACAATGTCGAAGTGCGTCAGGTATAGATACTCTCCGGCATCCTTGACTTTGCGTAGCCGCGTTTGAGTTGCCAATTCCAAATACCTATCAAATGCGCGCTCGGGGAAATCGATGAAGTCATCTTCGACAATCACAGTGGTCGGCACCACTGAATTGCGGGCGTCATCGGCCCAGTCGTGGTGGATGGTCCGCATCTCAGCCACGAATGTGTCGACACCCTGCTGGGAGATGCAATGATAGCTTCGTGAGACGGTTTCGATGATTTCCGGATCGTCCAGAGATTTGATATCCCTCGGGCGTTCACGGTTCATGCCCCGCGCAAAGGTGAGTTCGCGCCCGGTATCCATCAGCACTTTACCCAAGCGTGCGAGATACGGCACCACTTTGGGCAAATGGATCGAGGATTTCACTATGTTACGATAGCGCGGTCGGATACTTTCCAAGAACCCATCATCCCATAGCGGCACGCACCTTAGCAGCAACATCCCGGATACAAGCTCAGGGTGTCGCAAGGCAAAACGTTGCGCGAAGCAAGCAGCCCATCCACTGACGATTACAAACGGACCAATCCCCAAGTGCTCGGACAGGCTTTTCAGATCGGCAGCAGCGTTGTCGAGAGCGACATCCAAATTTTGCTGCGGATTGGGATCTGAATTGCCGTAACCGGCGCGGATCGGAGTGATGAAGCGAAGGCCAGCCAAAACCGCTTGGCGCGCAGCGCTGCGCGATAGCCCAACATCGGTGATCAGCGAGTGCAGGAACATAACAGGGAAGCCGTTCGGATGGCCCTGTTCGAAAAACTCGAATCGTCGGCCGTCTGCCAGCGTCATGCTGCCTTTTCTCAAAAGCGAGCCATCTTCAGTTCCATCTTGGGGTAACCCAAGGCCATCTCGCCGGACGCCGCCCAAGCGGGCAGAGATACCCGACAAAATCCCCACCAAGTCCGATATGTTCCGCGTATCGGTTTTCTTAAGCAAATTCTTGATCTGCGTCCTAACCGTATGGATTGAAGCGCCCCTGTCTTCGGCTACCTCGGCCGGGGACATTCCGCCGGCCAGCTTCTTAGCGACATCTGCTTCGGCAGAACTGAGATCATAAGTTTCCCGAATCGAGGAGAACGCCTCTGGTGCAAAGCTTGTGTTGATGCGTGAGACCAGAAAATGCTCGTCACCGTCCTGCTCAAGCGCGACGGGTGTGACGAACAGGCAGTTCTTTCGAACAGAGCCCAGCAGGTGGGAATGGACAAATAATGGCGCGCGCGACGTTGCAGAATTGCCCGTTTTGATCCAGCTTTGCAGCCGAAGCACCGCATCAGTATCCAGTTCCAGATCAAACACCGAACCGCGATCATCAATCATAGCGCAAGCGCGGTCATTAGCGGCGACTATTGCGCCTTTTGCATTCATTATAAACGTTTCGCCGGGGTCTCCTTCGACAAGATTCTTCGCGGTCAGTCTCGAAGGCTCAGAGTGGTCGACGCGCTTCAGAATATCGAGCGCGAGCATAATGTGCGTATCGATCTGCTGCTGATCCAGCTCGGCGGACGGATCAGCGCGGTAAGTGTCGAGATACGACTCCCAGAAAGTCTCGAATGACACCAGTTGCTCCGGCTCTAACGTCGCAGCGTAAGTCTTCTCGATCAGCTTGATCGCATCGAAGACATGGTCCTCGTCGTTGGTGCTCATGCTTTAAATCCCTAATCGAACTCGGCCATCAACTAGTCAGACAGATCGTTGAAAGTCGAAGGATAATTACGCTCCAGATCAGGAAATTGCACCGCCATACCCAATTGTGGTGATGCGCAATTTGAAGCTCGGGTCGATGAATACGGTCACGATGAACTGCCCCACTACCGGTCTTCAAACCAGTGGTGGGGACCGATACGGAGAACCGACCGATGACACACCCGCCGAGCGAATTTGCTTCGCACACCTTTCCATCAGATGACAGGTGCGCCACCCATCAACTAGCAAGAAACATCCTATTCGCGATATTCGCTCTGGCTGCGGTGCTGCTAGTCAATCCGGCCGAAGCCGCAGAGGCGGTAGAAGCCAACTGGACGGGCACATGGGATAGCCAGCACGGCGAACTGCGCCTCGTCCAGGAAGGCAAGCGGGTTTACGGCGATTACGCCAATCGCGGCTATTTCGAAGGGCGCGTTTCGCAAGATGGTAACCGGCTTCGCGGAACATTCCAATATAACAGCCGCCGAAGCCGCAGCGGCTATATCGAATTTATCCGCAGTGGTGACAGCTTTACCGGCGGATGGAGTTGGGCGAAGGATGGCCCTGTATCCCATACGCGCGGCAATTGGAGCGGTAGTTTCAAAAACGGCGATTACCCCGCGCTTGTCTATGCCGTGGGGAAAAGCGAATATTGGGCCGATTTCTGGCGCGGCTCCAACATGGGTCTCGCCTGGGTCAATGACGGCGTGTTTCAAACGCAGCAGCCAGTCTTTGCCGGCGAGAACGCGCCTTACGATCCCGATACAGGCATTCGGGGTGATGAATGGACCGGTACGTTCGACACCAATTATGGTGAATTGCGTTTGATCCAGAATGGCCGGCGAGTGTTCGGCGAATATGCCAAGCGCGGTTATTTCGAAGGCTGCGTGCATGATGGCGGCGCCACCATGCGTGGCACGTTCCAATATTTCAGCCCGCGCCGCAATCACGGTTTTGTCGAATTCCGTACCGACGGAGACGGTTTCGAGGGGACGTGGACCTGGACCAAGAGCGGCGTCCCTTCAACTGCCAGCAAGATCAACTGGCGCGGTGCCCGCACCAGCCTCGAAGTGCGCGAGGATGTCTATATTCGCGCCAATGAAATGGGCTTTGCCGACATGTGGAGCACCATCGATGACAGCCAGCGCCGCTGGGTTCTGGGCAGCGATTATTACGACAGCTGCGACCCGCCAGAGGTCGATTACGAGGGCAACGAGGAGTTTTGAGCCTCACCCTCTTCCGCAATTTCTCACCTCTCATACGAAACGGAGCAAATCCGATGACACTTGCACGCACACTATTGAAAACCGCCGCCATCGGCGCGGCATTGATGACCAGCACCAGCGCCTTTGCCCAATGGCAGGGCACGTGGGAGATCAACGGCACTCGGACCGGGCTGATCCAATCTGGCGATTATGTGACGGGACAGATGGTTTCCGGCGACATCATCCAAGGCGTGTTGAGCCCCGACAAAAAAGTTCTGCGCGGTGTGCACAAGAAATCTGGTCGCAAATATACGATCGAACTCAAACTGTCCGCGGCGAATAAGTTTAGGGGCGGGGTTTTCCAGATCGCCAATGGCTATCCCATCAATCCGCAATTGGCGATGCGATGGAACGGCACGGCGACACGGCAGACATCTGCTGGTGCGGCGCGAGAGGCGGCCAAGCAATCGTTCCTGAATGAACAAAGCTCTGCTGTGCGCAACTGGATCAACGGTGTGGAGAATATGCGCGGCTCAAGCGTTGCGGTTGCGGCCCCCGCTAGCCAAAGCGCCAATGCTGCCGTCCAACAGGCACCTGCCACCGTCGACACCGGGGTTCAAGGCACTTGGAACATCACGATTAAAGGCACGCAATACGGACCCTTTGAAAGCCGGAATCAGGCCTTCGCCTTTAGCACGCCGGACCGCAATGGCGTGGTCACTGGCACGTCGATTGGGCGCAATAATGTGATCTTTATTGGCCGTGTTCAATCGGGCAGCAATCGCAAGCTGCACGGCATCTGGATGGAGGCGAAACGCGGCGTTGCAACGGGACGTTGGGGGTTGATGGAAGTTCGCACCAGCGGCGAACCGGCAACCGCGATGCAAGCGCGTTTTTCCATCGGCTATCGCAAGCCTAGCGGCGCTTGGGTTGGCCGCGCACCCGGTCAGCCCGGCATGGTCGGATCAGGCCCAAAGCTCCATAGCAACCCAATACGTCTGCTCGGCGTCAGCCAAGCGCAAGCACAATGGCGCAACCTGCTCGCAAAAAAGAGCCCATTCCCAGCCATTCACGGTCTTTGGCCCACGAGGGAGATTGACGCGGCGATCCAACCGTGGATCAGGGGCGAGACCGAAGTTGCGCGCTTTGGCGGGACGCAACTGGTCGATCCATGTGTGGCAAAGTGCATGGGAAAGGAGCCACAGCAACTTACCTTGTTTGGGGCCAATATTGAAGGCCGAAAAAACCGAGAAAGGGTTCTGGAATTTAGTGGTTTTGTGAACACCTCAGCGTCACTGCTGCAAAATGGCAAAGCTATCCGCCTCCCTGCAAACGGCAGCACCAAGATATTTGATCGCACACGCGAAAATGCTGTGAAGTTCAACGACAAAGGGCGCGGTGATATTGATTTGTTCGTATCGCCACCGCGCCAAATCGAAATGTTTTGCGACAGGAATACCAATTTTCGACTTGGACGAGCGGGCTTCCCCTTGCCTGAAGCCGCATGGTCGGATCCTCTTACCGAAATACGGATCAGCTACTCGGGAAGTGTGATTGAATGGGGGGCTATTCGCAACGCAACTAGAAGATTGACGCCTAGAAAATCTGCGAACTTTGATTGGAGCCAAATCGATTTTACCCCCTATGGTTGGCATAGAGACTTCAAAAAGCAGTGGTCAGAGTTGAACCGTTTCGTCTCGAAGTACGAAATTGACCCCGAAAAGCTGAACGACGAGATCCCTTGCTATCGGACTGAGGCGGCATTTGCCGAGCCAAATGGCAAACGCGACCTCACATTCTACTTGCGCACGGATGTTCAGGTCCGCTGATTCAGCGTCGCCAAATTCCACATTTAAGGAGAGAAACGAATGCGTTTTCTCACGCTACACGGATACCTGAAACCTACCTGCATCGCGCTGCTGGCAACCAGCCTTGCCGCGTGCGGCGGCTCAGAACCTTCCGCCGCTAATATGGTCAACGATGCCAGCGATATGGCGGCAGGGGTTGAAAGCGCTTCTGCTGAGCTGTCGCAGGAGATGAAAGCGGCTGCGGCCGCACCGGGCGATATGCCGTGCGAGTTGCCCCAAATGCCCGATGCCAGCTCTGCGCAGCCTATGGCTGGCGAAGGCGAAACTTTCACCACTGGCCAAACGCCCGAAGTCGCCGCTGCATTCTACATCGCAGCAGCCGAGGCTCGCGGTAGCAGCGCCGCCGCCGCAGGGCCGCGGGGCCTTGCCGCAATCCAGCTAACTCTCGGCGATGCAGGCAACTGCACCGTGTTCGCGCAAGCGCAGATGAGCGGCGGCACCAACATCCAAATCACGAAGCAACAATAATTACCCTCAAAAAGGAGGACACCATGCGTAAGCTTGTACTCATTTGCTTGAGCCTGATCGGCCTAGGCCTAGGTGGCGCAGTTGTCGCGCAAACCATTGGCAGCGTATCAAACGGCTATATCGAAGAAGGCGATTTATACCGGCCAGGCAATCTCATCAAAACCATCACGATGAGCAATCGCGGGCAGGACGAAACAACGTGCCGTAAGGCGTGCGATGGTGACGGCAATTGCAAAGCCTATAGCTACGTCCAAGAATCGTCTAATCGCAAACCGTTATGCTACTTACGGCTAGCGGCAATACCTGTGCAGGCGCGGCGCAATCATGGTTATGCCAAGGTTGTCTCGGGCACAAAGCTCAGTTTTCTACGCGATGACCTCGGTATCAATAGTTATCCCGGTCGAACGATAGATGGCGCCGTTGAGAAAGGCTCCTTCAAGATCGCGAACGAAGATCCAATGGCCTGTGTTGACGCGTGCTGGCGCGATGGGACGTGTTCGAGCTATACCTTCAAGCCTGCTACGCGGTTTCCCAAATCCGCTCCGGCGCAATGCACATTGCACACAAAGGGTGGGAGTTTGAGCCTGAAAACGGTGCCGGGCATTCTCTCCGGCAGCAAAAGCAGGATGAGCGTGCCACGGGCATCGCGGTTACCAGATCGGTCAAACACGACGCCAAAACCGCGTGCGACGTTTGAGCCGCGCCCCAAGCCTGTGATCGAGCGGCCCAAAGGTCAGACAATCACTATCCCTGATCAGAACTCGAACGATGGCGCATTGTCGGACGATGATGATGCAAAGTTCCCCGGCGAAATGCTTTCGCCGGATGATCAAGGGGTCGAGAAGGGCGATGATGACGAGCAGTTTCCAGGGGAAATGCTGCAACCCGAATAACGCTTTGGCCGTCAGATAGGTTTGACCAGAAAGGGCGCGGCGCAAGCTGCGTCCTTTTGCGGTTTAGGATCATGCGATTGAGAATGGCTCAGCTGTTCGTTGATCCGGCGTGCGATCTGACCAAGCCCGGCAGGTGTGAAAAACCTGCCAGTTTCAGAATCCGATGCTTACACCGACGCGTCCAGCTGTCTTGCCGCGTTTGTTGAAACCGGTGGCAACCCCGGCGTTGACCGCAACATTCTCGCTCACCAGCGCGCCGATATTGAACGAGCCCGCATGCGCGCCGTCATAGGTACCGATGTTGGCGCTGAGCGAGAAGCTTTGCTCGGGGAGGAAGGTTGTGCCTCCCATCGCTACGGCCACTGCGGTGGAACTGGCGATTTCTTCATTCATGATCGCAAGCTCACCTTCGACAAGGTCAAGCCGCCCCTCGACTGCGCCGACGCGGTTCGACAGTTGGTCGAATTGGGTCTGCGTGACCTGCGCGATCGAGGGAACCACCGCTGGACTTAGCTCGACGCTCCGCGAATAGGCCGAAGTCGCGACGCGACGCCTGCCTGCATCGATGTCTGCGTTCTCCGGCGGTGCGGGGATGTCCTGGTTCTCGTCAAGCATCGCAACTTGCGCGGGACGCTCCATCGTGGTGCGGGCTGCATCAGCCGTCATCACCCCTTCGCCCGGCACGCCCGCAGGCCCACCATCAACCGAGGTTGGTGTGACCTGAGTCTCGGAAGAAGGCGACTGCGGTGCAATTGCGACATCTGGAGCCGACGGCTGAATGGATGCAGCCGATGCAGACGCGTTAGAAGCCGCAGGGACGCTGATCTGTTGGCCAGCGGACGAAGATGTTGCGCCCGACATGTCGGCAAATCCCAGGTTCCCATCACCATCAACTGTGACATAAAATAGCGAGCCCGATTGCGCAGCGTTGGAAGCCGATGTCGGCAGGCCCGGTATTGTAACAGTCACTGGGCCAGTGGCACCAAAGCCGCTGCCGTCCTGACCTAGCACGATCTGGTTGATGCGTGTGGTTGCGGCGCCAGCGCCCAGCGCAAAGGAAGCGGCGTGCGATGCTGCTGAACCCGTCCCGATGGCCGAGGAGAAGTCTGCTGCAGCATTGGCTCCGGACCCGAGCGCTAGAGATGATCCACCACCAGCGTTTGCAAACGAACCGAGCGCAGTTGAGTTGACACCGCTAGCACTGGAGATTGCTCCAAGCGCGTAGGCAAGCGGGCCAGTGGCCTTTGCATCCGGACCGATGGCTGTCGAGTAATCGCCAGTCGCTTCAGAACCCTCATCATCGGCATCAATCGGACCGTCCCCGCCAATCGCGATAGCGCCAATGCTGGAAGCAGTGGTGCGCCTGCCTATGGCGATTGAGCTCTCTTCATCTGCTCGGCTATTGGAGCCAAGGGCAATCGCGTTGTTGCCTAACGCAAAAGCTTCCTTGCCAAGGGCGGTGGATTCCACGCCTTCCCCCAAGGAGTTCCATCCGACCGCAGTGGCCCCGCTGCCCCTCGTTTCCGCGGACGCACCGACCGCCAAGGTGTTGCTGAACGCTGACGTGGCCAAGTGCCCGATCACGACCGAATTCCCGCCCGCAGCATTAGCATCGGCGCCGATGGCTACGGCGCGGGCGCCCGTTGCCTGAGCCCCTGCGTAGTCGCTGTCTTGCCCGTCAGCTCCGATCGCAATCGCACCTATGTTGGTTGCATCGGAGGCGGCGCCAAGTGCGATCGACTGTTCCGCTAAAGCATCTGCAGACCAGCCCACAGCCGTAGCCTCGTTGCCTAATACAGCGCGCGCAGCGGCGCCGACAGCCGTCGTACGATCCCCTAAGGCGGAGGAGAATGTACCCAGCGAAGTGGCGGCCAAGCCTGGTGCGAGCGCATTGTAACCGAAGGCCGATGAGTCGCCCCCGGTCGCATCGGACAAGGCCCCAACGGCTGTTCCAAATCCGACGGCGGTTTCGGCGCGGTCCCCGATGGCCACGCTGCGAACTCCAGCAGAAGTCGTATCGCTTCCAAGAGCGACCGAAGCGAGGCCGGTCGCCTGCGCGCCATCTGCGCCGGTATCACTGCCATCGCCTCCTATGGCGATCGCTCCGTCCGCGGTGGCATCGCTCGAAGCGCCGAAGGCAAGCGAGTTGAGACTTGTCGCCGATGCCAGTTGACCAAGTGCCAAAGCTGATGTTCCTGTCGCGAAAGCATCGCTGCCAATCGCAAGCGCGCCCGTCGTGGCAGCCGCGTCCTGCCCGATTGCAACTGCACTCGCAGCCGCTTGTGCTCCCACAGTGCTGGCGTCACCATCGCCGCCTATCGCAATACCGCCGGCCCCAGTCGATGATGCTGCGTTGCCAATAGCCACGCCATTTGATTCAGAGGCGCCAGCGCTTGAACCCACAACCACTGCGGCCAATCCGCTCGAGAAAGAGTCGCTGCCAATCGCAATCGCACTATCGGCAGTGGATTGTGCACCGTTGCCGCCTGTGTCGGCTCCGTCGCCGCCGATTGCTATGCTGCCCTGCCCGGTAGCGTCGGCGGAGAATCCGATTGAAACCGAGTGTTCACCATTGGCATTTGCCGCGTAGCCCAGCGCCACAGCAGCGATCGATTTGGCATCGCTTTCGGCACCCAGCGCTGTTGTGAAATCCGCTTCGGCTTCGGCGTTGAAGCCGCAAGCGAGTCGTCCATTGCCATCGTTAGAATTCGCGTTTCCGTCGTCGTCGGTTCCCGCATCAACGACACCATTATTGTCGCGATCCAGCAGGCAGTCCTCCGCTTGCACTGGGGAGGATGTCAGCGCCGCGCCGCAGGTCAATGCGGCTGCTCCAACCAACAGTGAATGACGAAATTGATCGGGCTTTGTGACGCTACGCATGCTTTTTCCTCCTGGCGTTCTTTCGGAAGGATGGATGGCGAGAGCCGCGTTTTCTGTCATATCCCAGCTGGGGTATGCGGGGCTTTGCATGGTGCTATATCTCGCAAGCGATGGCTGACACCGAACGCGAACTCGATCTTGAAATCGTCTCGGCCTCCTGGCGTTCGCTCAGCGACGTCGAGGCTTACGATTCGATGATGAATGCTTGGGAGCGCAAGTTTTCAGCGACGCGCAATGAGCCTCGCGTTCCGATGATCGATGGCGTGCTTAGACGCCAGCTCGCCTCAATCGAAGAGCTCTTGCTCGAAGATCGGGCGGCAGTTCGGATTGAGGACCCTCTCGAGGCCGCAGTCTCACAAACTCCCGCACCGGCAATGGTTCTCTCTCCTGATGGCCTTGTCACCGCACTCAATGAAGGCGCATCAGAATACTTCGGGATACAGCACGGCCTTAGAGCTGGGACTGACTGGGTTCGCGATGATTCATTGGCCGATTTCCGCGCGGTCCGCGAGAGCGGACTGGGGAAAGGCAATGTCGATTACGCAATTATCCGAACAATCGTAGGCGACAGTGAAGGTTCGCTGGCCGAAGTCTATCAGCTCAAATCCTCAGAGGCCGTGTCACCCTTTACCGTGGTACGCTCCTTAGAGCTCGAATGGCTGCCGGGGGTGACGAAGGCGCTCAAAAAGGTCTTTGCGTTCACTCAGGCCGAAGCGGATATAAGCCGCCTGCTGTTCGTCCATCGGGATTTGCGGTCGGTCGCTGATCAGCGAGGAGTAACCCTTGAGACTTTGCGCACGCAGGTGAAACGCATTCTGGGCAAGGCAGAGGTCCATTCCAAAGCTGAGCTAATCCGGCTGTTCGCGTTGCTGTGCGCGCGCGCCGCCTTTCAACAGGAGCGCACCGATCTTACCTGGTCAGATCCGCTCGGTCGTGAGAAGCTGCTCACGCGGCGCGATGGCCGCAAACTTGCGTATAGCTGGATGGGGGCAGAAAACGGACGCCCGATATTGTTCGTTGCGGGTCAAACATCGTTTTCGTTCCTGCCCGAGGCCATGTGCCGCGAGCTTGAGGAGCGCGAGATAAAGCTCATCTCGCCCTCGCTTCCAGGGCATGGCAACACTGATCCGGTTACGCATCATGACCAGCTTGTCGATGGATGCGACGCAATCGAAGAATTGTGCGAAGCGCTGAATCTGAACTCGATTCCGGCGATCACTAGCCGCGGTGGGCAATTCTATCTGATCTATCTCGCGCTGACACGGCCCGACCTGGTGTCCTCACTACTATGTGTAAGTCTTCCGTGGAGCATATCGCCAAATCGTCGGGAAAGCCTTCCGTGGATGCAGCACACCTTCTTCAAGCTTGCGCTGGAAGCGCCCGCTGCATTCGATGTCGTCTGCAGGTTAGGATACCGGATGGTCAAGCAGCGCGGACCCGACTTCTACCTGACACGTGGTTACAACGATTCCGGCGTGGATGGCGAGACGATTGCACATCCCGAGATCAAGCCGCTTTTGCGCGCCGCAATCCGGCATGTTGTCGCGCAGGGCTATATGGCGTTCAAACGCGAGCAGGAAATGTGCGCAAAAAGTCCGATTTCGGAATGGGTGAGCAAGCTTCAGGTTCCGATCCACTGGCTCGTGCCAGGGCAAATCGGATCAATTGATGATAGCGACCTTGCTCATATCCGTGGGCTCAATTCGTTGATTTCGGTCGAGGTTGTTCCGGGCGCTGGTGAGCTGCTGCCGTATCAGTTGCCAGAGCTGTTTGTCGAGCGCGTCAGCGAGATGGTGAACGAAGACCCAGCAAGCACGCTCGCGATGCACGATCCAACCCGCCGCAGTTGAACGAACCACTGTCGTCTATCTGCTAGGAAGCCTCCGAACCGAAGAGCAATTGCTTCAACCTAGGCGTGCACACTGGCACGTGCTCTAACGTCGCGAATGGTCGACCTCGGAGTTCGAGGCACACAAACAAGCTGTCACGCGCTTCTGCAGCGATTTCAAGTTGAACCGACCTCCCGATCTTGCGCTACGTGATTGCTGCACGCTTTCGAATATCAGAACCGCTGACTAAGTCGCCAATCTTCAGCTCGACGAGGTTGCACCCTCTTAGTTTGCTGTCGATCGTCAGATCGAAGAACCGACGATCTCGAATAGGTCATTCACGAACGAGGAAGAAACGGACGGCCCAAATTTGATCCTGATTTAGTGGCCGCTTGGGACGACCTTTGCTCCGAAGCTCCAAGGCACTCGGCTATGAGCAGCAGGGTCAAAGTGTGAGTGAGTCAATATCATTCTACCAGGCAGGAATGACCGCAAGGGATGTCCGCTTTCAGCAGCTAAATCTGGGATGGCTAAGTCTCGGATTGGGGCGCAAATCGGACATCGCACAAAATACCGCGCACCGCTTGCTTCCTATATGCTTCCAGCTCAAATTCAAAAAGGCCCCGCTGGTAACAGCGAGGCCTTTTTGAATGAATTCAATGCGACGGTGGTTGCGGGAGTTGGATTTGAACCAACGACCTTCAGGTTATGAGGGCTATCCCCTGCGTCTACGCCTGAACGCGCAGGCCTACTCTTAATCCCTTATTTTCAGCGTGTTACGTTGACTGTGAGCGCGACTTGCGACTGTGTGTCTACGCACGGTTTCGCTACGGTTCGCTCCTGCCTGCTTCCTATTTGCTTCCGGATCGGACCTCGAAATCGGCACTGGTAACAGGAGGTCAAAATGGCAAAACTTACGAAGCGTCAAATCGATGCGCTTGAACCAACCGAGAAGGACTACTTCGTCTGGGACACTGAGCTCTCGGGGCTAGGTATCCGTGTCTTTCCAACTGGACGCAAGCAATTCGTCTTGCAGTATCGATACGGAAAGATCTCACGAAGAATGAGCCTTGGTCGGTTCGGCGCAGTAACACCTGACCAGGCGCGCGGATTGGCGTTGGAAGCCTTGGTGAAGATCAGACAAGATGTAGATCCGCAGCGTGAAAAGCAGGAGCGCAGGCAAGCTGTGACCGTCCACGAGCTCGCCCTGCGGTTCGATGAAGAACATATTGCAGTTCGACTGAAAGCAAGCACAGCGAAGGAATATCGGCGCAACTTAGACTTGTTCATTCTCCCGGCAATCGGGCGCCTTCGCGTGATCGATGTGACGCGTGCAGACATAGCCAAGTATCATCACGACTGGCGTCACCGGCCCTACCAAGCAAACCGGAACATCGAGATCATCTCTAAAATGTTCAACCTCGCTGAGCTTTGGGGCCTTCGGCCTGATGGAACCAATCCGCGCAAACACATCAAGAAGTATCCAGAAAAGAAACGCGAGCGCTACTTCTCAGCAGCAGAGCTGCAAGCCATTGGTCGGGTGCTTGGAGAGATGGAAGAGGAGCGGATCGAGCTGCCGTCAGCGATTGCCGCCGTCCGCCTTTTGCTCTTCACAGGCTGTCGGCTAGGCGAAATCTTGACGCTTCGGTGGGAGCACGTGGATATGGCAGAGCATGCCTTACGCTTACCGGACTCTAAGACTGGGGCGAAAGTCGTTCATCTTGGATCAGCGGCACTCGACGTCCTGCAGTCCATTGAGAGACTTGAGAACAACGAGTTCGTTATCGCTGGTCGCAACCCTGGTGCCCATCTTACGGATCTCCAGCCGTTCTGGCAGCGACTACGGGGTCGTGCGGGGCTCAAGAATGCCCGTATCCATGACCTTCGCCACACATTCGCATCGGTCGCGGTGAGTAACGGTCAAAGCCTGCAAATGATCGGCAAGCTTCTTGGGCACACCCAAGTCCAGACAACAGCACGCTACGCGCATCTTGCCAACCAGCCAGTCTTGCAGGCTGCAAATGATGTGTCGGCAATTATCAATGAACAACTGAAAAAGCAGGTTTAGAGCCCATTGGTCCCTATTCTCTTCCGAGACCGCTGGGCCGTCCGCTTTGCGCCCCAGTTTAAGACGTAGCCATTCCAAATCTTAGTTCCCGAAAGCGGACATTCTCTGAGGCCATTCCGGCCAAGGAGAATAACAATGACCTACTCACACTTCGATCCCGCTGCGCAGAACAGGGTGCCATGGAACTTTGGAGCGAAGATAGGCCCCAAACGGCCCTTCAATCAAAAACAGATTTGGGCCATCCGTTTCTTCCTAGATCGGGAGGAGCGCATTCGAGATCGCGCGCTGTTTGACTTGGCTATCGATAGCAAGCTGCGAGGCTGTGATCTGGTTGAGCTGAAAATCGGCGACTTGGTAAGTGGGCCAGAGATCAGAACGCGAGCAACAATTAGCCAGCGCAAGACAGGTCGGCCAGTTCAGTTTGAGATTGCGTCAGACGCGCGTGCAAGCCTGTTCGCCTGGCTGGAGCTTAGAGGAGGTGACGTCGAGGACTTCGTCTTCCCGAGCCGAGTTGATCAAACCCGTCACTTGAGCACACGACAATACGCTCGGCTTGTCGATGAGTGGGTTGAGGCGATTGGCCTACGACCCGAAGAATACGGGACACATTCGCTTCGCCGAACCAAGGCTTCAATCATCTACAAAGCCACAGGCAACGTCCGGGCAATCCAAATTCTCCTCGGTCATTCCAAGATCGAGAATACGGTTCGATACTTAGGCGTCGACATAGAAGACGCTCTGACGCTTGCGGAAAAAACAGAGATCTGACCGAATGGTGGGCGCCAGCTTCGAGCGGGCTGGCGTCCACTCCTGGGAGGGAATGCGACCCGCAGAGATTGCCTGTCACCTAGAGATAGGAAGGGCCAGCGTCGACCGGTACATCGATGGAGTATAGAGCGATGTTGGAATCCGTTAAGGGTTGTTTCGTTTATTTCGTCTATTGCACTTATTTCGACTGTGAGTTATATAGACCCAAACACCGTGAGGAGAACTGCCATGGCAGCATTAGCTGTAGACATGAGTGAACTGGACCAGCCTAGCGCCGAAGACATTGACGCTGCGCGTGTGGCTGCTCGCGCATTTTCCAAGCTGGATCAAAGTAAGGCGATTAGTTTCAAGCCTGAATCGGAGGACATTACCGAACCAATCACAATTCCTGCCAACATATTTCGAACCATCATCACGATGCTGGTCGAGATGGGTAATGGTAATGCAGTTGCGGTGGTGCCGGTGAGCGCTGAGCTTACGACACAACAGGCAGCAGACCTATTGAATGTCTCTCGCCCACACTTGGTGAAGCTCCTGAAGGAAGAGCAACTGCCATACCGAATGGTTGGCACGCACAGAAAACTGCTCGGCAAAGATGTTCTGAATTATCGGGACAAGATTGTGGCAGAGCGGCGCGCGGCTCTCACGAAGATGGCCGAGTTGGACGAAGAACTAGGCCTCATAGACGACGAACGCGTCGGGGAAGAGAGCTGACCGATGCTAGTGGGGCGCTATTCTGCACTCCTGGACACAAATGTTTTGCATCCTGCGTTCCTGCGGGGGGCACTTCTTTGGTTTGCGGACGAGCGCCTCCTGAGACCAGTTTGGTCCAAAGACATACTAGCTGAGTGGCGGCGGAGCGTGCTTCGCCGTCACAAGGACTTGGACGAAGATAAGCTCCTGGAGCTTCAATCGATCTTCACAAGACAATTCCCTGATGCTGAAGTAACCAACTATCAGAGCTTCATCGATGGCCTTGAACTACATGACCCCAATGATCGTCACGTTCTGGCCGCCGCAATTGTTGGGCGATGCAATGGAATCGTCACAGCGAACCTCAAAGACTTTCCGCAAGCAACCTTAGACAAGTATGGTCTAGAAGCGGTACATCCAGACACATTTATTGTAAATATCATAGACTTGGATCAGGACAAGGCCCTTGGCGCGTGCAGGCGCCATAGGCAAGCAATGACGAAATCCAAACCCACGGTAGAACAATTTCTTGAAAGATATGAGGCCGCCGGTCTCATCCAAGCTCACCAGCGGCTGAGCAAACATAAGGAGCTACTATAATTCGGGGGGCACGGCGTGCAGGCCATGCCCCCCTACTAATCCTCGTGCAGATCGCAGCCCCTGTGCGGGACGCTCTACATCAAAGGCAGCACCGTGGTATTAGCACGGCTTTGGTTAAGCGCAAATGAGGGCTGCTCCATCAGCGGATCAACATCCGCCAACTAAGAAGTGGAAGCAGTAATGGCAAAGGCCAAAGTACCAACCCAAACCTCCCATCGCAGTTCGCGCACGGGGCGCTTCGTAACCGAGCGGTATGCGAACCGTCATCCGAGCACGACTGAGCGTGAACGGATCAAGCACCCCGAACGGGGCAACTGATCCTGGAGCATTAGAATGGGCGAGGCGCGTCCAAATCCAACGTCACGTCTCCCCATTCGACCAATATTGTAATGTCAATAATCAAAGACATCAGGAGTTACCCTGGTGGTCTTGGCAATAAGGCACGGAAATAGCATGACAAAAAACATTCTGATCTTCGCCGACGGCACCGGCCAAATCGGAGGAATGCGCCCGGATCAAAAGCTATCGAACGTGTACAAGATGTACCGTGCGATGCGGCCCGGCCCTTCCTCACCGATCCCTACCTCAAGGCAAGTCGCATATTACGACCCAGGCTTGGGCGCAGGCGAACAGTCCGGCTCAACGTGGGGCCGAGTGCAGAGGATTCTTGAGCAGGCAGTCGGGGTCGGAATCGAAGAAAACATGATCGACTGTTATGCAAAGATACTCTCACACTACAAAAGTGGTGATCGGATCATCCTAATCGGCTTCTCACGCGGTGCTTACACCGTTCGTGCATTGGCAAACGTGATGAACCTGTGCGGTATACCAACACAATTGCCAGACGGCTTGCCTCTACCAAAGTCTGGTCCGATGCTGCGCGCGATCGCTCGCGAGGCAGTAAATGAAGTTTACAGCCACGGGACCGGAAAACCTCGGGGCCACGAGCAGTACATGCCGGAACGCGAAACCAAAGGAAAGCGCTTCCGCGCCAAATACGGTAGCCAGCCAGAGCATGGCGAGGATGTGCAAGGCAACGTCCAGCCGCACTTCATCGGAGTCTTCGATACGGTGGCCGCACTCCAAAATTCGGCGGTAACCTGGATCTTTCGAGTGACCTTCTGGAGTTTGCTCATGGCTGCGGCCGCAGCATTCTTTTGGGATTGGGCTACACTGACGAAAGCTATTCTGGTCGGCGGTGTTGTGGGCACAGCGGTCTTCTACATTCGCACATTCCTATCTCAGATTCGATTTTACGAGCCTAATCCTGACCACCCGTTGAAATGGTGGAACCCGACGCACTGGCCAGCTCTTTATAGGCACACACATCGCGCATATTGGGACAAGAAGAACTACGATCGCTGGCTTGACGGCGATGTGGGGTTCGCGCGTCACGCACTTTCGATCGACGAAAATCGCGCTGATTTTCCACGCGTTAAGTGGGCTTCACAAAGCGAAGTGGCGAAGAACGCCGATAAGGAACCGCGCTGGCTCGACCAGGTGTGGTTTGCGGGATGCCATAGCGATGTTGGCGGAAGCTATGCAGAAGACGAGTCTCGGCTGAGTGACATTGCATTGGGCTGGATGGTGGAGGAGCTGAAGGCCTGCGTACCTGACATTCAGATCAACGAAGGCCAACTGGTAAGGAACCCCGACCCTCTCGGCCTTCAGCACGAGGAAGCGTCTATGCTTCAATTCGGACCGATCAATATCCCTTGGAAAGTTGCCCCGCGAGAGGTGGAAGAGCAATTCCGCCTTCATCCTTCTGTGTTGAATCGCCTCGAGGCAACAACTGCCCCGCATCCGAATTGCACAGCTTCATATCGTCCACCACAATTGGCAAAGCACCCTCAGGCCGCAGCGTTTTATTGCCCCGACGATCAAAGCTAAAGAGCCCCACCGTGGTGCAGCCGTTGGCGCCTCAATCCTCGCTGGTTCCATTCTAGGAGGTACAAACGATTTGGGGTTCAATCCGCGGGGTAGGATCGTGAGAGTACTGGCCCAACGAAGAGAACCTGAAAAATCGTCAAAAGGGGCTCGTCGGAGTCGTAGTAATTTTGAAGCAGCAGGATTGGGAACGGTGCCGCTTGCCACTAGGTAATCAAATGGAGTGAGTGATTAACTGATTGTAATACGGTAGTTTGGCAGCTCAGCTGGATAGAGCGCTTCCCTCCGAAAACAGAGACCACAAGCTCAAATCCTGTCCGATATGGCAGCCAGGAAGAACTGCGGGAATTCCCCACTTTGACGATCCGCACTGACAGAATGATTGAATATGAGGAGGTGGATTCTGCCCGGAGAAAACTCCTTCTGTTCTCTGAGCATTTCTTCAAAAAGCCGACAGTCCGCTCTCGGCCCAAGGCCAGCCAGAACTCTCACAGCTAAGACTTACGCACTACAGCGAATTGTTGCGTATCATCTCGCATGCCCAGGTACGCTTACCCCCCCCTAGGAATTTCAACCATGCAAGTTTTTTCGCACCCCGCCGGTGTCCAATTGAGAAGGCCTAAGGTTTTGACCTCCCCCCTCCCCATGAGTGTTGAGAGTGCCGAGAGGGCGCGCATGCATGCGCATGCGCGGAACCGGAGTGTCTCTATTCTTATGATCGATGCGCCTTGGAAGGCCTGCGCCGCTCCGCTAGTTGGATGGCTCCCGCGTCACAGGCCTTCCTAAGCAACGGTTTGAACTTGCTCTATCTGCCTGATGATCCTTGGTGAGGTCAGAGCGGAGGGCATAGGACGACCAACCCCCGCCAACTGGCCGGGTTGGTCCTCCCCTAGTGCGTATCAGTTGCTCCTCGGAGCCGGCCGTCGCATTCGGGCGCGAGTGATGCCGGCACCGGCCCACACACTTAGCAGCTGCTTACGAAACTATGTGCCATTCCGGAGGTCCCCGCTCTGCCTTTCGGACTCGGGTTTCCACTGTGACCTCACCCCATTTGGTAGCGGAAATCGTTGGGCGCACCCCCAAACGTATCAAACCAAACGAATGCGCCAGCCGCGGCAAAGCCGCGAGTGCGAATTCGATCAGAAGTGTGCGGGGTCGACTGACGACCAATCGTGCTCAGCGCGCTCGATCACACTGATGTGATATCGGACCCGATTGCCAATTCGTGTGAAGGTCGGACCAATACCTTTGTCACGCCAACCCTCTAGCGTACGAGGGCTTATTCGCCAGCGGTCCGCCAACTCATTGGTGGTGAAGAACGTTCTTGGCTCTTTCGCCATGATTTCAGCCTCTTTTGATAAGTGAGGCTGAGAGGATTTAAGCAGATCCAGATCGATTAAGAGGAAGGAAAGTGGCTAAAGGCTTAAAAGTCTCCTCACCCTTTTTGTCTCAACTTAGCGGAGGCCGGTTCCTAAACTTGTGCTCAGCAGGAAATTCCCGACGCCAGGTCTCGTTAAACATGTTGGTCGAAATTCCACCTATGGTCGAAAGTTCAGATTTAGTTTTCTCAAGCATATCTGCTCGAGTGATCTTCGCATCAGGATTTGCTTCGCACCAATCTTTCATAAAGCGCTTAACTGCGGTTCTTTTAGCCTGTAGCGGAGGATCGGCGACAGTCTTTGGCCGCTGTTCAACCAATATGCCACTAAACCCGACCCTTCCTTCATCGCCGTAGCCAAGCTCGTTGAACCAGATATTGTACCATGAAGTGAGCCAATGCTCCGGCTCGATTTCTTCAAACGCTGACCTTTGGCCCCATCGGCCAAGCGCTACCAGATCGCCTGTTCGTAAATGTTGAATCACTCGATCAAACAGATGGTCGGCAAGCTCGTGAGGTACGTCGGGAAAACGACCGTTTCGATCAAGCATGATCGGCTTTGGTTTCTCCCTCCATTCAGAAAACTCGGCCCATTCTTGAGCATCTGAATACCATTCCACGGCGTCAGGGAGGAGCGTACGCATCATTGCTCAAAGCTACGCATCGCAATAAAGTAATCAAGCTTTCAACCTTCAAACCTATATCGCCAGTTTCTGTTGTCGCTGCAGCAAATTGCTTCAGCTCCGCCTCGATCTCCGACCAACAATTGCGGACGGTCAGAATAGGCCTTTCCGCTGTGCTCCCAACAAAAAAGCGGCCCAACATTGCTGCCGAGCCGCTTTTCATCCCTGGGAGAGGAAATCGTTAGAAGGTGAAACGAAGACCGAAGCGATAGATGCGACCGGTGTTCGCCACCAAGAGTGTCCGATCATTGGGAGCACCTCCAAGTGAAAGGTCTTCTCCCGCAATGGCGTTAGGCACAGCTTGGTCAGCTTCCAGAACAGCGTAGTCGCGACGAACAGAATCCAGCAAGTTCACTGCCTGGAAATTGAACGCGAGATAGTCAGTGATCTGCAAACCGCCCGATACATCGAGTGAATCAACGCCCTCGCTGTAACGGCGTGTTCCGCCCAGCTCAGGAGCAGACGAGCGAAGGAAGTCAGAGCGAGTGTTATAAGCAACGCGAAGCTGCACACCGTCCTTCTCGTAGAAACCAGTCACGTTGAAGGTATGCCGCGACGTGTTCGGCAAAGGTGCAGCACGGAACGTGGTGTCATTGCCGAGAACGTCGGTGATCGTCTGCTCTTCAACCTCTGAATCTGCGTAGGTGTAGTTGGCGATGAAGCCAAGACCGCTAAGCAACCCAGGAAGGTATGTGAAGTTGTGCTGCAGCGAGACCTCAGCACCGCGAACAAAGGCATTGGCCGCGTTGATAGGACGGTTGAACTGCACAAGTTCGCATTCACGCAGCATGTTCGGATCTGAGAGTGACAGATCAAGCACGCGGTTTGGCAAACACTGGTCCAAAGGCTGAGCGTTTGGTGTGAACGGAAGCAGCAGGCTTGATGCCGACGGTTCGAAACCGCTGTTCGGGTCAAACACACCGTTGCCGTCGAACAGCAGGTTACGGAAATCGCGAATGTAGAACGTTTCAGACGCAGTACGTTCAGCATCCTTGATGTTCTTGTTGTAGAGAGCGACAGAGAACAGCGAGTTTTTGTCGAAATACCATTCAACCGAAAGATCTAGGTTGTCCGAAAGGAACGGCCTCAGCTGCGGGTTGCCCGAGCTTGCGAACGAGTTCGCAAAAGTGTTCTCATTGAAGAGGAAGTTCGGACGCAGACGGTCGATGTTTGGCCGCGCCATTGTCCGCGACGCAGCGAAACGGATAACCAGATCTTCTGCGGCCAGCCAATTGACGTTCAATGATGGCAAGAAGTTATCGTAACTGAAGGTGTCAGATGCATCGACTGCTTCGAGATCAACAAACCCAGGATCATTACGGTCCAGAAGGTCCGCGCCGAGCACGTTTACGATCGCAGCCTGTGCTTCCGCCAGAGTCGCCGTGTTGTTGGGATCGCCAGCTCCGAAGAAGCCGAAGAATTCAAGGTTTTCAGGACGATTGGCGAATTGCAAGAAGCTTGGTGAAGGCAGTGAACCACCAGCAACATCGACGTTCGTCTTGACCCAACGCGCGCCGATATCACCAAAGACTCGACCGTTTGCCAGTTCGAAGTTCGCCAGCAAGTATCCGCCGTAAACCTCAAGACCCAGATCACGGAAATCACGGCCATCAGGCGAAGTTATGCCTGCATCGCCGCGTTCCGCCTGAAGCGCAGTCCGAAGCAAAAACGGATCAAATTGAACGATACCATCGGTGATGCTGTCGCGCGGCAAGCCGATACGCTCACCAAATCCATTTGTAAGCGCTTGGCCACCGGTTACGAATGGACGAATGTCTGCGCGCGGCGTCGAGAAGTCGAACCGGCTTAGGAAGCTGTTCGTCTGACGTTGAACGCGATTACGATCTTCCCATTTGAAACCAGCTTCAATCGTCGTGAATGGGCCGATATCTGCATCCCAATCGACATCGAAGAAAAGCGAGGATGCGGTGTCGTCAATTGCACGGTCACGTGAGTTGATCGAACCGATATCAAACTCAAAAGCATCATCGATAATCGCGAGATCAGGGTTGGCTTCGTTGGTACCGCCCAGAGTACGGTTTGCCACCGTGTCGCTCAGGAAAATACTGCAAATCTGTCCGGGGATACAATCAAAACCCTTGGTCAACCCAGGACGCTGGCGGAAACCGTTGAAGGAGTTGTTATCAGGCGTTTGCGGGTTTGGACCGCCTGCCTGGTTTTCGATTTGTGCCGTTGCAAAGATATAGTCGTTGTCACGCCCTTTACTGTCGGAATGACCGCCAGAGAAATTGAAAGTGAAATCACCAGCCTCGTGCTCGATATTGAACCCGAGTACGAATGTTTCCTCATCAATGTCTTCGAATTCAGTGACCGGCCGAATGTATCCTGGGTTACGTGCGTTACCCGGGCCAAACCCGTTCGAAGTAGCCCGATAGTTCAACAGTGTTGAATTTTCGGGATCGTAGAAGTTTTCGGTACCCTGCCAAAGAGGGAAAAACTGTGGCGCAGCACGGATGGCAATTTGATCGTTGCTGCGAACACGGTTTGTATGGGTGTACGTCGCGTCGAGCTGAACGTCTGTTCTGCTTGAAGGCTTCCACTGGATCGAGCCAGTCAAGCTGTTGCGAGTGGTCTCAAAGAATTGCTGCTGATACGCGACTTCGAACGGCAGAAGGACACGCAGTTGGTCTTCGGGATTTGGGCCACTGAATTCAAGTTGGCCTGTCTCGATATTGGTAATGCCGCCCGTAAGAAGCTCTTGACCTGCTCCGTTCACGAACGGATCCCGAATGTTGTTGGTGGCCTCGTAGCGCGGGATGTTGAGTGCATCGCGTCGACCAGAGTTTTTCTCGGAAGTTGCTACGAGAGAGATACCCAGCGTATCGTTTGCAAGCTTCTCGGAGAAAGCTACGTTGAAACGGTAATCACCGCCAAACACGTCATCACCGACGTTGAAGCTTTCGTCTGCGAACGGTGAATAGCGGGCTTGAAGATCAATGACCCGGCGATCTTTCCGAACAGCAAGCGGCTTGAATGTCTTCAGCCGAATTGTAGCGCCGAGACTACCTTCATTGTCGTCCGCACTTGCGGTCTTTGCCACTTCGATACGCGACAAGAGATCCGAGCTGAACGCGCTAAAATCGACAGCCTGTCCCGCGCTGCCATTGCGGACATCGCCAGCTGCGTTCGTAACAGTTACGCCGTTTAGAGTGACGTTGTTGAGGTTCGCATCGACACCGCGGACGGTAACAGTCGTGCCTTCGCCGTCTGCGCGGTCAATCGAAACACCGGTGACGCGCTGAAGAGCTTCGGCGATGTTCTGGTCTGATGATTTGCCGATATCCTCGGCGTTGATACCGTCTACGATATTGCCCGATGAGCGCTTCTCTTCGAGAGCGTCCGCCAGCGAACGACGGAAACCGGTAACAACAATCGTGTTTTCTGTTTCCTCTCCGTCGGCAACAGTCGCCTGTTCTTCATCCGCGCTTTGGGCGTATGCTGGCGCTGCCATGCAGGCCATGGCCGCGACTGACGCACCGGCCAGCAAGCTTGCCGCTCGGCCGGGTTTGGTTCCAAGTTTATTGATGGTCCGCATTATTCTCTCCCATTTTTTGTTGGCCTATTTGCAAGGCTCAATTTCTTTGGTGCCGCGCGACGCGGCAGTTTCTTCAATTGACTTCGAAGTGCTTGATGAATTTCAGGTCTGGATCGACGCCAAGCCCTGGCGCCGTCGGTATCGCCACTGTGCCCCCATTTTCAGCGACTTGTTCATTGATGCGAAGGGGCTCCTGAAGGAGCTCCTCGCGGAAACGGTTCGGCGTCGTGTCATATTCGAGCATCGGTTGGACCGGATGCGCGGCGCCTGGGAAATCGGGCAGTGCCGCCAGCAGGTGTAGGTTGGTCCCAACCGCCACCGCTGATCCCCAAACGTGATTGACGACCGGCACGAAGTGCGCCTGCGCAAGCGCCAAGACCTTTTGGTACTCACTTATCCCGCCAAGGGCGCAAACTTCAGGTTGAAGGATATCGACGCAGCGCCCCTCAATCAGGTCACGGAAACCCCACCGGGTGAATTCGGCCTCACCGCCTGCGATATTGAGATCAAGCGCTGTACACAGATCACGGTAGCCCTGGCGGTCTTCAGGCGCGACCGGTTCTTCGAACCAGTAGACACCGAGCTCTTCCAGGGCTCGGCCCAAGGGTATTGCCTCGCGGGTGGTGTATGCGTGATTGGCGTCGACCATGAGATCAATATCGTCACCGATCGATTTACGCACGGCCTCGACAAGCTGAATATCGCGCTTCGGTCCGAGACCGATCTTCATCTTCATGGCGCCAAAGCCAGCATCCTTGATGCGGGCGCTCTCTGCTGCAAAACGTTCGGCGAGATCATCCTTGCGCTGCAGCATCATGCCATAGCCATAAGCTGGAATACGCTCACGGAAGGCCCCACCAAGGAGCTTCCAGACAGGAACCCCCTGAGCTTTACCGGCGATATCCCAAAGCGCGATATCAACCCCTGACAATGATTGGATCGGCATACCCTTCTGCCCGTGATCACGGAGAAGATTATACACCTTGTGCCAGATAACTTCGCGGTCCAGCGCATCGTCACCAACGATCATAGGGGCAATGACCCGCTCGACGATTGTCTTGTTGGCAAAAGCGATTGCGCCGCCGCCAAAGCACTCACCCCAACCGGTAATTCCGGCATCCGTCTGAACTTCCACAAGGTGAGCGGTGCGCTTCGTGTAATATTGCTGCGAATATCCGAGCTCATCATCGAGATCGTATTGCAGCACATGGCTTTTGATCGCCGTGATACGTATCTTGCCGAGTGCAACGCGAAGGCTGCGCCCCTGTGCGCTATCATTAGTGTCCGGAGCCACACCAGCTCCATTCATCACACTACCTGTCACATCAGATGTTTGAATTTCCAAGACAGCCTCCCCTCCCTTCGGCATCAAAGGCAGAAATTACTTCTTGAGCAGAAAAGGAGGCGTCTCTGACGGCGCGAGCGCACCGTTGCGATCTTTGTCGCGATTACCGAAAATCCAACTGTAGACTTCGACGAGTTCAGCCGCGCTCATCTCGTCATCACTATCGGCGTTGAAGCGTTCGGCAGTTAGGGTTTGAAAATCACCGCCCGCCACTGTCCACTCGGCGATCGTAATGCGATCATCTTTGTTTACGTCGAAACGACCGTAGTCGCGCTCCGCCATCGCCATCACGAATTCGTCGAGCGAGAGCGCCCCATCGCCATTCGCGTCAACAGAATCCTTAAAGCCGCCAGTATCGGCCGCCGCAGCGGTCGCGAACCCCAAAGTGATAAGTGCGCCTGCCTTCAAGAGGCGGCCTGCCCAACTCTGCATATAGTCTCTCCCTACGGGCCGCCGCGCGATTCGCACCACGCTTTCCGACCTGTGCGGACTATATAAACATCATATGTTTGCTAATTGCAAGCGGCCTTGTGCATTTTCTGGTTGCACCAAAGCATCACCAGTTTGTGAAAGAGCCGTCCGGCCGTGTCATCCTCGGGGCTTCCCAGAATTTGAAGCTAGCCGCCTCGACTGCCTCTTCATTGACAAGCACACCGTGACCGGGACGGTCAGTGATCTCGAGAGCACAGTTTTCCTCGTGCGGGGCGTGTTCAAAATAGAGCCCTTCTTCGTCGCCATCGCGCAGCGCATAAGGCGCGACTTCGTACCATCCGCAATTTGGAATCGCGGCGCATATTTGGAGCGACGCCGCTGTGCAAATAGGCCCAAGCGGATCATGCGGCATGACATCAATGTAGTGCGTTTCGGCCATTGCAGCGACCTTCATCGCTTCGGTGATTCCACCGACATTGCACACATCGATCCGCGCATAATTCGTCAGACCTCGCTCAATCAGAGGTGCGAATTGCCACTTGTCTGAGCATTCCTCTCCGATAGCGAAAGGAACATCCGTCATCTTGCGCAGCGCCTCGTATGCCTCCACCGATTGATACCGGATTGGCTCTTCGAGAAAGTCCAAAGTTCCGGATGGCATTTTTTGGCAGAACCGGGCCGCTTCTGCGACCGATAGGCGCGAATGAAAATCAATGCCCAGCACAATGTCCGGGCCGATTTCAGACCGCAATTCGGTTAGCACGCTGGCCGTGTTAGAGACGCTCTTGTCGATATTAACGGTCCCAGCCGCCATATCGCCCGCCGCAGTGCGGATGACTTTCCAGCCATTAGCGATGAATTGATTCACTTCTTCGATTAAAGTTTCATCATGCGGCTTTATCGATGTGACGAAGCACTGCACTCTGTCACGCTGTTTTCCGCCAAGCAGTGCGTGGATCGGTATATTCAGCGCTTTGCCGCGAATGTCCCAAAGCGCGATGTCGATTGCCGACAGTGCAGCGGTTAGAACGCGTCCGCCTTCAAAATATTGCCCGCGATACACTTCCTGCCAGATTGCGCCGATCCGGCCCGCGTCTTTGCCAATCAAGAACTCGCGAAAATGATCAACCGCGCCGGCGACAGCTTTTTCACGGCTGGACAGGCCGGATTCGCCCCAGCCCGTGATGCCTTCGTCGGTCTCGACTTTTACAAGACACAGATTTCGATGCCCCACCCAAACTGGGTAAGCCTTCACATCGGTGATCTTCAAGAACCCCTCCTCGCAGTCAGTTCACATGCCAGTTGCGGCGCGCAAAGCCTCTGCTTTCTGACTTACCGCGTCAACCGTATCGCCTTTGCGATAGAGTTCGCCTCCGATACCATATCCATCCACGCCCGCCTTGCGCCAGTCCTGAATGGTTTCCGCGCTGACACCGCCAGTCACAACGATCCGCGCATTGGTTGGAAGCACAGATTTCATCGCTTTGATATGGTCCGATCCATATGTCGAAGCAGGAAACACCTTAAGCCAGTTTGCCCCGGCTTCGATCGCTGCAAAAGCCTCAGTCGGCGTGGCTACGCCTGGCAAGGAAATCATTCCGGACTTCACAGTTTCGCGCACAACATCTGCGTTGAAATTCGGTGAGACGATGATCCGACCACCCGCTTCACGCACCAGTTTTACGTGCTCTACCGTAAGAACAGTTCCTGCGCCCGTGATGCAGTCTGCCGGTATCGCATCGGTCAACATTTTGATCGATTTGTACGGGTCAGGCGAATTGAGTGGCACCTCGATGCAGCGAAACCCTTTCGAATAAAGCTCCTCACCAATCGCCACGACCTCTTCCGGCTTCACACCGCGAAGGATGGCTACCAGCGGGCAGGCTGCGATTGCGTCTTCAATTGTCGTCATGGAGTGCCTTTCGTGAAAACTGCGGCGTCACAGCGCCAAGAAACCGGCGTGGATTGCATCTATTCCATCAAGTGTGGTGCTCTTGTGACCCAAACGCTCGATCGCCAGCGCGTATTTGCTGCACAGCGACGGATCACCGATCAATTCCACGCCTTGCTCTGGAACACCATACAAGCTGAGCGCATTTTGCACGCAGGATCCAAGCAGCAATCCGGACATGTAGCTTGGCCCGTCCCCTGCGCCGTCTGGGTTGGTGAGCGTTCGCGTTCGTGTTGAAAACAGCGAATGCAAAAGCGCGTCGGGATGGTTCAACATCAATTCGACGCCCGCTAGAAAGCTATCCTGATCAAACGGCTTGGCGAAGATAACGTCCGACTTTGCGACAAGGATCGAATGCTCTTTGAGCAGCGCGAACAATTCGCCTGTGAGCGCAGTGTTGAATGACTCTAATCGCGAACCCGACATTCTACACCATTTTGTGTGCGTGCCAGGCAGGCAGAACAGGCGATCTTCCTGCGAAGCGTCCGGATTACTGGCGAGCCAGCCGAGCATCTGCAGCTCCTCACCGCGCATCAGATCAGCCTGCCCCATCGGGTTTTCACAGCGCAGCCCTGGCAGGATCGCCATTTTGTGGCCGCATTGATTGAAACCTTCGGCATGGGCCGACAATTCGTGCAGCGTCGCGGGGCAATCGACATAGCCCGTTTCGCGCCAGCCAATGTTCGAGCCGACCATCCCGGCCATAACGATATTAAGTTTGCCGAACTTGCTGGTCCATGGCTCAATCGTTTCAAGCAGGACATCAGCAATCGGTCGGTTCAATTTCGCAATCCCATCGCCATAGGCAATATGATCACGATCAGGCGCGCTCACACCTTCTTCAATCAGCATGGCGCGCATTCGGCTGGTTCCCCAGTCAACTCCGATATACGGTTTCGAATACATCCCCTACTCCGCCAATGCTGTGTCATTCATGCCGTCATTAACGCGGCCGCACTCAGCCCTACATGATTCATCATATGTTTGCATAGGTCAAATCTATGTGTCATATCGTCGGACAAATCTGGCGCGGGGAAATTAGCGCCGGGACTATGGAGAGGGATACCACCTGATGCAGGTTTCAACCACGCGGCGCAATGTCACGCGCTATGCCTTGATCGCCGCCTTTGGTGGTTTTGTTTTCGGCCTTGATGCAGCAAACATTTCCGGAGCGATGCGGTACGTTAGCGCGCTGTTCGGATTGAGTTCGACGCAAGCTGGCTTGGTTGCATCGGTGCCGTTGGTGGGCGTTATCTTCGCACTGTTTTTCACTGGTATGCTCTGCGACCGCTTCGGTCGTAAGCGCATCCTTCTCGCCATCGCCTATACCTATTTGGTGTCAGCCGCCCTTTCGGCTTTCGCGCCCAGCTACGAAGTGCTGGTGCTCGGCCGATTTATCGGCGGCGTTGCCTTCGCATCGCTGACCGTATCGGCGATGTATATTGGCGAGATCGCACCCGCAGACCAACGCGGACGGTTTGTCTCTGTATCGCAATTGTTGATCACGTTGGGCAGCCTTTTGGCGTTTATCGTGAACTACTTCCTCGTCGGTTGGATTGATGATGTCGCGATGTTCACAGATCAAAACATCTGGCGCTTCATGCTCGGTTTCGAGATCATCTTTAACGTGATCTGGATTGCGGCGCTCTACACAATCCCAAAGAGCCCGCGGTGGTTGATATCCAAAGGACAAGACATCGAAGCACGCGAGATTTTCGCCAAAACCCTGCCAGAAGATCAGGTTGCGGCTGTACTCGCCGATGTCGAGCAGTCAGTTGAGAATGAGACCCGAACCGACGTCGTGGTACAGTTGGGTAAGCTGTTTTCGCGCCCAATGTGGTATGTGCTCGCCGTCGCTTGCATCTATGCGGTTGTGCAGGGGGCAACTGGCATGAATGCCGTGTTGTTCTTCGCCCCGACCGTATTTGAGCAGGTCGGGATGACCACCGAAGACACATTCTTCCAGACGATGATTTTAGGTTTGGTCGCAGTGCTTGGAACGCTTGTTGCGATTTCACTGGTGGAGAAGTGGGGCCGCCGCACCCTCACCTTACTTGGGCTTGGCCTTGTGGTGGTGGCGCATACCTCCACCTGGTACGGCTTCAATTCTGCAACATACGAGTTGAACGAGGCGTCGATCACACAGATCACGGCTGCAGATCCGGAGTTCGAAACCTCACGTCTCGACGGCCTCGTCGGCAATGTCTACGAAAGTGATGTCGAGCTTAAGACCGATCTTGCATCGATCTATTCGCTTGAAGAGCTTCCTCTGGTTAGCGGCGCAATCATCGACAGCACGATCACCATTGAACCATTCTTTGTTCTGTTCGGCCTGTTCGCTTTCTATGCAGCCTTCAACATGTCGATCGGCCCCATTATGTGGGTGATATTTTCGGAGCTTTTCCCGACATCCGTGCGCAGCGTGGCCTTACCATTTGTCGCACTGGTACAAACAATTTCGAGTTACGCGATCACTCAGGCTTTTCCTTGGCAACTCGAAAACATGGGATCGGCGACAACCTTCCTGATTTTCGCGGTGATTGGCGTTATCGGGCTGGTCGCGATGTACTTCCTATTGCCTGAAACCAAGGGCAAGACGATCGAACAGCTTGAGCAAGAGCTGATACGCACATAGCATCAAGCCAAACGAACACACGCGAGAGGGGCGTTATGCGGGGAAGACTGGACAGTCAGGTCGCGATTGTGACTGGCGGAGCGGACGGCATCGGCAGAGCAATTGCGGAACTCTTCGCGCGCGAAGGTGCTAAAGTGTGCATTGCCGATGTGAACAGGGAACTTGGCGAAGAAGTCAAAGCAGGTATCTGCGACAAGAGCGGCGATGCCATCTTCGTCGAGACAGATATTGCTGAGCCTGCGTCCATCGCACAGATGGTGGAACAGACCGTCGAGAACTTGGGTGAGCCCAGCGTGCTCGTCAACAATGCCGGCTTCATTGCATTTACAGACGATCCAGCGGAGGCGACTCCGGAACTGTGGCATAAGATCTTCGCGGTCAATCTCGAAGGAATGTGGGAATGCAGCCGGGCGGTGTTGCCGTTCATGCGCAAGGCCGGGCGCGGTTCGATCGTCAATTTGGGCTCGGTTCATTCATTCCAGATCGTGACCGGTCATTTTCCATACGCCGTCACAAAGCATGGCGTCATTGGCCTGACGCGCAGCCTTGCCGTCGAATACGGTCCAGAGAACATTCGCGTGAACGCGCTGTGCCCTGGCATGGTCGAAACACCGACTGCGTTGCGCGGATGGGAAGAGCTTGATGATCCGGCCGGAGTGCGCAAATGGGTTGGTGATCTGCACCCACTGAAACGCAGCGCCAGCTGTGAAGAAATGGCCTATCCAGCGCTGTTCCTCGCCTGTGAGGAAAGCAGCTTCATGACTGGCCAATCTCTCGTGGTCGATGGTGGGCGTTCGGCCTTTTATTCCGACTGAGGCGGCACCGTCTTGCGGTCTGGCCTCCAATTCCAAGGCTCCAAATCGCGCCCTGGCTGACGGTAACGATCCATCCGGTCTGTATCGTATTCTTCAAACTGCTGGTCGAGCGTCCAAAGCGGACGTTCGTGGGTCAATTCCCACTGATGCAGTTTCTGGAACATATCTTTCAGGATTGATGGATTCTCGGGCGACAGATCGCTCTGCTCTTCGGGATCGCGCGCGATATTGAACAATTGCGCAGGTCGATCAGCGAACCGGATGAGCTTCCAATCGCCACGCCGCATCGCCGCGCGGACATCCTTTTTCCAGAACAATTGTTCGTGCGGGTTCCCCTTTTTCGCGCCGCTCAGATGTGGCCAGAGGTTGACGCCATCGATGTTCTCAAGCTCGGCCTCGTCCCCTCCAGCCGCGACATGGAAACTTGGCAGCAAATCCATCGTGCTGACCGGGCGATCAAAGGTGCCGGGGCCAAGCTTTTCAGGCCAGCTGATGACGTAAGGCACACGAATACCGCCTTCGAGATGGTTCGACTTCGTACCCGCAAGCGGCCAGTTGATAGACGCATTCTTATCCGTTGGCCCGCCGTTGTCATTCGTGAACACAACAATCGTGTTGTCGAGCTCTCCAGCCTGTTTGATTGCATCAAAGACATTGCCAATCGCACGGTCCATCGCCCACATCATGGCAGCATAGGTTTTGCGCTTCCCCGTCAAATTAGGGAAACGGGCAAGGTCTTCTTCTGTGGCCTCCATCGGCGTGTGCGGCGCGTTGAACGAGAGATAGATGAAGAAAGGGGCTTCATCATCGCGTGCGACAAACTTCGCCGCTTCTTCGCCCAGAACATCGGTTACGTAGCCACTGGGTTCTTCGAAATTGCGGAAACCGCGCTCCATCAGCTCGTCACGCGTGTTGTTCCTGCGGCCATTCTTATAAGGGAAGAAACTGCGCGCACCGCCGCGAAAGCCGTAGAATTCATCAAATCCGCGGTAGCGCGGGTGAAAGCGATCGGCATTTCCAAGATGCCACTTGCCATACACAGCAGTGCGGTAACCCTGACGCTTCAAATAATCGGCAATGGTCCATTGATCGAGCGGCAAGCCCATATCATCGCCGAGGAATTTCGAGTTGGGGCTCATATAGCCCGGCACGTTGATTTCCTGATAGCCAAAGCGCTGCTGATAACGCCCCGTCATCAATCCCGCACGCGAAGGGCCACAGGTCGGATCGGTCACATAGCCTTGTGTAAAAACGACCCCACGCTCAGCAAGAGCGTCTAGATTGGGCGTGCGGATATCCTTGCTGCCATGGAACCCAAAATCTTCGTATCCAGCATCATCAGAGAATATCAGCAGAATATTTGGCTGATCCTCCGCTGAGAGTGGTCCCGAAACAATCAGAGCAAACAGTGCGAGCAGGGTTTGAAAGACGTTGGGCCGGGTCATAGAAATTCCGTCAGGTGGAGGTTGAGCGAAGGCTCAAAGCACCGGGTCTTCGCCTAATTCCAATCGGAGGCGACGAACCGCATCTTCGAGCAGTTTTGAAGTCAATTTTTCGGCTTTATCCGGGTCACGCTCTTCGATTGCGTTCGCCAGATCGCGGTGGAACGGGATCGACGCGCCATTCTCGCGCGGATCCTTGTTCGTGATGCGCACGCTGATCAGGAGCGCCGAATAGGTCACGCCTTCGATGGCAGCCAGAAATTCATTGTGGGCAGCACGCAGGATCGCTTTGTGAAACAGCGCATCGGCGATGATGAAACGCTCTGTCGATCCCTGTTCTTCTGCCATCCGATCACAGGCGAGTTGAATGCTCTGAATATCTTCTTCAGTTGCGCGTTCGGCGGCCCAGCGCGCAGCCTTTGGCTCGATGGCTAGCCTAATTTCAGCCAATTGAGCGAGGAAATCTCTGCGCGGCGGGGCGGAAAGGTGCCAAGCCATGACATCATCGTCGAGCAGCTTCCAGTTGTTGCGTGTTCGCACATGAGTGCCGACCCCGCGCCGAACAGAAAGCATGCCCTTTTCTACCAGAATTTTGACCGCCTCCCGAACAACGACCCGGCTGACGGAATAGCGTTCGGCCAGCGAGTTTTCGTCATCGATTAGCTCGCCCGGTTCAAACGTTCCGGCAACGATTCGGCGACCCATTTCACGGGCCATTTGGGCGGGAAGACTCAAACGGACATTCGCAGTGTCCTTAAGGTCATAATAGACAAGTTCGCTCATGCCACTTGCATTAGACCCAATATCGAGTCTCGCCAAATAGGTATTACGTTTACTGTCTGCAGACATGCTCAATTGGTCCGGAATACCGGTTCTGCAACTCCGATGACACAGCCAGCAAAGCGCAAGGTCGTGCCATGAACGATGCAGTCGGATTCGACATTGGCAAGGCCGATTGCCGCCGTTGTCACGAACATGTCTGTGTAATTCTTGCCGCCAAACGCGGGGCAGGTTGAGCGCGGCGTTTGTGTTTCGAACCGATCCACGATTTTTCCATCGGGTGAGATCCGGAAAACGGCGCCTCCGTCAAAGATAGCCGCCAGGATGTGGCCTTGTTGATCGATGATCGCGCCATCAATCGTGGTGCCGTCTTCCGTAAAGTCGAGGAAGAGCTCCGGCTCGGCAGCCGGCCAACCGTCATCATCCAGAGCAATGCGCCACGTTTTCTTGGCGGCTGAATCTGTAAAATAGGCCAGCTTGGCGCCATGGTCGAAGCAAATACCGTTTGGAATGGTGATGCTTGGCACCAGGACGTGAAGCTCGCCGCGATAGTAGCGATAGACAGCGCCCGCGCCTTCTTCGGCGGATTTGCTCATCGTGCCGATCCAGAAACCTCCCCAAGGGTCGGCCCTGCCATCATTGCTCCGCGTTTCCGGATCGCCTGCTTCGATATCGCATAACCTTTCGGTCGTCCAATCGGCAATCGCAAGACTGTGCAAACCGGTTTCAGTCGCAAGCAACAATGTGTCGGCGTCTATCAACGCCAAGGCAGAGACCATTTCGTCAAAACGGTGCTCGCGCTGCCCTTCAACGCCGCTACTCATCACTTTCTGGTTCGGGATATCCACCCAGAACAGCTCTTGTCGATCAGGATGCCACAACGGCCCTTCGCCCAATCCGCAAGCGCGATCATCAAAGACATCCACCACCCTGCACTCACCCTGTTCGGTCATCATTTGTAAGTCCGCTCGATAAAACTCTGCAGTTTTTTCGCAGACGGATCTTCGATAGCTTCAAGCCGATCGAGCAGACGGCCCCGCAATTGACGAACAACATCTGCGTGTTCGCGTGAACTGATAAGGTTTGTCACTTCGCCGGGATCAGTCACCAAATCATACAGCTCGTCTCGGCTGTCGCCCGGGTTCCAGACATATTTGTGCTCGGGCGTGCGAATGGCACGCAGACCGAACCACGCGCCATTGTACCATTCAAACGCATACAGAGCATCGTCCGGCCCCGTCAGCGCGCTAGACCCGTCAATCACGCCAGCAAGTGAACGACCGTCGATAGGTTTGGACGGCGTCAGCTTCATCCAGTCAAAGAGAGTCGCAGGAATATCAATCAGCGACACATGGCGATTGACGACGCCGGGTTTTGCATCCGGATCGCGCATCAAGAGCGGGATGCGCATTAGCTCGTCATATGCATAGGCGGCCTTGTCATAGAGGCCGTGCTCACCAATCATGCTCCCTTGATCGCCCAGAAAAACAATATGAAGATCATCATAGATGCCTTCTTCTTTTGCGGTGCGGATTAAATCGCCAACAGCGCGGTCGATCATCGCCACGGCGCCGTAATATTTGGCGCGGGATTCACGCCAGTCGGTTTCCGTCATGTGGCCAACATCGTGCCACGGCCAATACGCATATTCTTGAGCCAAAGGCTTGTTCTTACGCGCCGCACCGAAATTGCTTGGTAAAGCGATCTCAGCCGGATCGAACATAGAGGCATAGGGTTCTGGCACGCGATAGGGCGGATGCGGCTGTTGAAAGCTCACCACTCCCAAAAACGGCTCTCCGCGCCGCGCTGCATTGCGGATCAACTCCTGTCCGTCATGCACTTTCTCCGCAGCCGGTGTGTCTTCATATCCACCCGCTGTCGTCTGGTAATATTGGTGTTTCTCTCCGCCCGCATCGCGCGCACCGCTGTTGTATCCGCGAATGATCTCCAGCCCAGCGTATGGCGTGTAAGGCTTGATACCTGCAGTGACTTCGGCATCAAGTTTTGCAAATTCAGCGCCGCGGATTTGCGGGCCGCGTTCGCCCAAATGCCACTTACCCACATAGCCGACATAATACCCGCTATCGGCCGCATCCCGCAGGAAGCCGCCCTCTTCCGGATTCATGTCATTGAGACGCGAAGTCCACAGGCCAAGATTGTCATCAAGCCCGGTGCGGTGTCCCCAGCGTCCGGTGAACAGCGCAGCACGCGATGGCGAGCACAATCCAGTGGTGGTGATTGCCATATCAAAGCGGGTCGATTCAGCGGCCAGCGCATCGATATTCGGCGTCGGCACAGGCCCACCCCGGTAAGAGAAACTGTCGAACCTCAAATCATCAAAAAACAGGATGAGGATGTTCGGCTTTTCTTCTTCGGCTGCTTCCTGACTAGTCGCCTCGGCTGACTGGCCATTGGCCAGCGTCGCGCACGATGTGAGAGCAAAGGCTCCGAGGACAGCAAGGGTGCGGAGCAACATCTATTATGACCCCTGCCATTCATTGAAGATGGAAATCGCGCTTTCGTCTGCCATTTGTGCGTTCCAACGTTCCCACGCCTTTTGCAATTCGTCAGAACGCGCCTTTTCGGAGGTCTGCAGGTTTGTCTGCTCGCCCTTGTCGTTTGAAAGGTCGTAGAACATCCGCCGCCGTTGGTACTCAACCAGCTTATCGCTGCCTTCGACCACACCAAACCGGCCAATGCGCGAATTGTCGCGGGTATTGGCGGGATAACGCCAGAATAGCTGACGCTTAGGGGCCTGATTGCGCAAATCACCGGCGAGATACGGGATCAGATTGACGCCATCCAATGCGTTTTGGGCAGGTGCGTTCACACCGTTTACGCCCGCAGCAGTTGCCATAATATCGAGCGAGCTGACCGGATGCTTGTAATCGCCGCCAGCCGGAATCTGGCCGCTCCAACGCATAGCAAACGGAACACGGACCCCACCTTCGTAAATGTCGCCCTTACCGCCTTTCAACGGCAGATTGATTGATCCGTTGCGAGCGCGCACCAACGGTCCGCCGTTGTCAGAGAGGAAGAACACAATCGTGTCTTCAGCCAGGTCAAGTTCGTCCAACTTGTTGAGGACATCGCCAACACCGTCATCGACCGCGCTGATCATCGCCGCATAAGTGCGGCGGCGCTCATCTTTGATATGCTTGAAGCGATCGAGATATTCCTGCGTCGCGTGCATCGGAGTGTGCGGCGCGTTGTAAGCGAGATAGAGGAAGAATGGCTCATCCTTTCTCCGCTCCACAAAATCGACCGCCTTTTCCGAAAGCCAGTCGGTCAGGTAACCGCTCGTTTTGACCTGCTCGCGGCCAACCATCAACCAACTTTGATAGAGCTGTCCGCCATTCTGCGCCTCGGCCACCGGAATCGGGCGCAGACGGTCGAGGAAATAATTGTGACCACCATTGGTGAAGCCGTAAAATTCATCAAAGCCCCGCTCCAAAGGATGGAACTGCGGGTGATTGCCCATATGCCATTTGCCAATGATCGCACTCGTATAGCCGGACGGCGCCAGCACATCTGCGATAGTGCGTTCAGTCAGCGGAAGGCCCGCTTTGGTATCGAGAGGGTTCTCTGATGAGTTGAGGTCATAGCCAAACCGGGATTGGTAACGCCCGGTGAGCAACCCTGCACGGCTTGGCCCGCATACGGGAAAGCTGACATATCCTTGGTCAAAACGAACGCCTTCATTGGCGATGCGATCGATGTTGGGCGTAGGTATATCGGTACTGCCGTTGAAGCCAACATCGGCGTAGCCTTGGTCATCGGTAAGGATCACAATGATATTCGGTGCTCGCTCCAACGCCATTGGTTCAGACTGCGCGCTGTTGTCGGACGCCGCTGCGACAGGCGCAGGAGCCTGCATGGTGCAACCCGCCAGAGCCACGCTTACGGCCGCAAATGCTAATTTTTTGAGCATCAAGTTCTCTCCCTTGGCGTTCAGCCAATCCCTATGTCGTTATCGCAGTACTGATGCGTTTGATCGCGAAGTAATCATCGAGCGCAAAGTGCGAACAATCCACGCCCACACCCGATTGTTTGAAGCCGCCATGCGGAAGTTCGATAGAATATTTGACCCCGTTCACCTGAACCTCGCCAAACCGCAAGGCATCCGCGCACCTTTGCGCCTTTGCGGCATCCTTGGTGAAGACATAGGCGGTAAGCGCGGCATCGGTGTCATTGGCCGCTGCAATCATTGCCGCTTCCCCAGCGACAGGCTCCATCAGATTTACAACAGGTCCGAACACTTCTTCCCGCGCGACCCGCATGTCCTGTCCAACCGAACCCAACACGGTCGGTGCAAAGAAAGCATCACTCGCCACGTTTTCAGGAATGCAATTGCCAGCGAGAACCTCAGCGCCTTGCAAAGCAGCGTCAGAAACAAGCCCCTCGATACGGGTCCGCGCACCGGCATCGATCAACGGCCCCATGCCAATTTCGGCGTCACGATCGAAGCCGACTTTGACAGCATTCGCACGTTCGACGATTTTTGATGCCAACTCTTCTGCGATTTCCGGCTCCGCATAGACCCTGTTGGGAGTTACGCAGATTTGGCCCGAATTTCCGAATTTGAGTGCCGCTATCGTGTCCGCCGCAAGGTCGAGATCCGCATCGGCAAAAACCAGCGCAGGCGCGTTGCCGCCGAGTTCCATGGAATATCTCTTAATGCTTGTCGCGCCGGTTCGGATCACATGCTTCCCGGTTTCGGTCGATCCAATCAGAGTCAGGATCGCCGGAATGGGCGAGGCCGAAATCTGATCTCCGATTGCTGCATCATCGCCGCCCACAACATTCACCACGCCAGCCGGCAAGCCGATCTCATGGCAAATTCTACCAACCTCATAGGTCGAAAGCGGGGTCTTGGCCGATGGTTTGATCACAATCGGGCAGCCGGAAGCCATCGCAGGTCCAATTTTGTATGCGAGGTTCAGCAGCGGAAAATTCCAAGCGAGAAACGCTCCGACCACACCCAGAGGCTCTCTGACTATGCGATGCGTGTGCGTGCCATGCGGATCTTCCAGCGTAGAACTATCAAGCTCACGCGCGAGGCCGGCATAATATTCGAGGCTCGATACGAGCATCTCAAAATCTTCGACCGCGCCTGCCCATGGCTTGCCCATTTCAATGTGGACCAGATTGGTCAGCACTTCACGTTCGGCAACGACCGCAACGCGAAGACGGTCCATCCAATCAGCCCGCTCAGCTCCAGACAGCTGGGACCAGCCCGGAAACGCGGCCTGTGCCGCCTCCAACGCGCGATCTACGTCTGCACGAGTGGAAGCGACAATCGCGCCAGACACGGTGTTGTCGGCAGGATTGATGACATCAATTGTTGCATCATGCGAAACCAGTTCGCCTGCGATATATTGCGGGAAAATCCGCGCGCTCATATCCTCTCCTCTGGCGATCCAACTCGCCGCGTTTATGCGTTAGCGCCGCTTCGAATTAGTCAAAAACGCATTGACCGAAGTGCAAACGGATAATACGACGTAGCTAAACATCATATGTTTGACAGTCAATCCTAAGCGGCACGTGTTGTCGACGGAAGATGGCTGAGACGGGGAGAGAAATGCGAACCAAGCGGCTTGCTATACCAACGCCATTGTTGCTGGCGGGTTTCATTGCGGCAGGGACGCTTGCGGGCTGCACTTCGTCAGAAGAAGGCACTCAATCCCCACCTGACATAGCGAAACGCGAATGCGCTGTCCCAGCTCAATCAGTGGTCCGCGTCGCTGCGGGGTCTTTTCCGATGGGACAGGAAAATGTCTACCGCGAAGAAGGCCCAATCCGGGAAGTCAGTGTAGATGAATTCTGGATCGATTCGACAGAAGTCACGAACGCCCAATTCGCCAAATTCACGCAAGCAACTGGATACGTGACGGTGGCGGAAAAGCCGGTTGACCCAGCAGTTTTCGGCGTTCCTGAGAGTCAGATTCCGCCTGACATGCTTCAGCCCGGGTCCGCCGTATTCACAGAACCCGCATTCGCTTCGACCCGTTACACCGATTGGTGGGAATATCGCCCGGGGGCAAACTGGAAATTGCCGACCGGAGCAGAAGGGAAGAAAGCCGAACCCAACCGCCCTGTCGTCCACCTCGCCTATGAGGATATGCAAGCTTACGCACGGTGGCGCGGCGGCCGAATCCCAACCGAGGCGGAGTGGGAATACGCCGCACGGGCGGGCAATGAAAATTACACCGATCAGCCAAGCGAAGCCAATAGCTGGCAAGGCGCCTTTCCAGTCAAAGACTACGCCGAAGATGGTTTCGCAGGAGTTGCACCTGTCGGTTGTTACGAACCAAACGATTGGGGCCTCTTCGACATGATCGGCAATGTCTGGGAAGTCACCAGCGATTTTTACGCCCCCGGACACGATCCAGAAGCGCCCAGCACAAACCCTCGCGGCCCATCTGAAAATGCCGCCTATGATCCCGGCAATCCCGGCCTGCCATCGCGCGTCATGAAAGGTGGCAGTTATCTTTGCGCACCCAATTATTGTCAGCGTTATCGCCCTGCCGCCCGCCAGGGCAGAGATCCCGGCCTTGGGGCCAGCAATGTCGGGTTCCGATTGGCCTATGACAGCGAAGATGCCGCCATGCGCCCGATAAACGAGGAAATACAATGACCAGCGACACCGCACAAACCAGCCTCTCGCGTCGCAACCTGCTGGCTGCAGGAGCGGCGCTGCCTTTGGCGACTTCTTTATCCGCTGAGAAACTGGCAGCTGCAGAACCGGAAAGCCTGAAGGGCCAATCGGTTCTTATCACCGGCTGTTCCAGCGGGTTTGGCAGACAGACCGCGCTCTATTGTGCGTCGCTTGGCGCTAAAGTCATTGCGACGATGCGCAACCTTCCACGCCTTGAAGCAGATACGCTTCGGGCAGAGGCAGCTTCGAACAAATTGGATTTGCATGTCGTTGAAATCGACGTGCTTGACGACGCCAGCGTCGCGCAGGGTAGCGAAGAGGCTCGCGACCTCATCGGCGGCGCTCCGGATGTGCTGATCAACAATGCGGGCATCGCAATCGTCGGGCCGATCGAGGCTCAAGACATCGAGGCGACCAGATTGGCCTATGACACAAACGTCATTGGTTATCAGCGGATGATCCGCTCAGTGCTCCCAGCGATGCGGGCGCGCGGATCAGGACAGATTATCAATGTATCGTCCGTTTCAGGCCGGATCATTTGGCCGGGACTGGGGCATTATTGCCCTACAAAATTCGCGGTTGAGGCCTCGTCTGAAACCCTAGCCTACGAAGTGGCTGATCAAGGTGTGGACGTTTCGATTGTGCAGCCGGGCGGTTATCCGACTGATTTCTGGGAAAACCGCGAAGAATTGACCCTCGCCCTCAAGAACCGCTCCGCACCGGAACACCTCGATGGATACGGCGTGATGAGCGGCAATATGGGCTCTGGCAACATTCCAAACTTGAGAGGCGATCCAGACGACATCGCCCTTGCTATTGCCGCGCTGATTGCGAGGCCCGCTGGCGAACGCCCGCTTCGCGTGATGGTAAGCGCGGACGGAACACCGCAGGTGCAAATCAACGCAGCGAGCCGGGAAACGCACGCAGGTTTCCTCTCACGCGGACGCTTCGCCAAGGCTGCCAAGAAAGTGCTCGGAAACTAGCGGTGACACACCCGCTCCGCCCTTTTGCGGTGACCGCACTTTTCGCTGGCATCTACCAGCCAGTGGTGGCCCATGAGCCGAGCAGTTACTTCGAAAACACGGTGCACGACGCTGCGCCAACCCATCTGTTTCCGGACCCTGATTTTCAAGAATTCAAAACGGACGATACCCACCGCCGTATTCAAGCAGCGCTGAACGCTGCCTCTGCCGAAGATGAGGATGAAGATGAAGATGAAGATAGCGCCATCCGCCGTCCGGAAGACATCCTCTATCGCGAAGATATGCGCGATTTCGAAAGCAACCGTCCGGCCCGGCACTGGATCAACGAGTAAATCGATATGACGCGTGACACCATCAGACTCCCAGTACAGATTTCAGGTCTCGCACTCGCATGCGCATTGGCCGGATGCTCCAAGGCACCGTCCCTGCAATCAGCCAGCGCTGCGGCTCCGAATACACTGTTTACCAACGCATCCGACGCGATCCCTTTCGACACGGCCAACCGCCGTTTGTGGGGTGCGCCCGTCGTCTCCGATCTGGATGGGGATGGATGGGATGATATCATCATCAACGATCACGGTCATGCCGCATCGGTTTATTGGAACAATGAAGGCAAATTCTCCAAGCCGGTCGCCATTATCAGTGGTGACGTCCACGGCATCGGCGCCGAAGATTATGATGCCGATGGCAGGATGGATGTGATCATTGCCCAAGGTGGCGGCGACGGAGACAATCCGCGTCATCCTGTCCGGTTCATAGTCAACGCCGATAGATCAATCGAAAGAGCTGAAACGTTTTCATATTTCGAGCAAGGTCGTGGCCGGTCGATCAAGTTTCTTGACGCGAACGCCGACGGCGCGCTCGATCTGATTTATACAGGGTTTGCCCCGCGCAACCGTGACGATTTGGCCGGGAACGAATTGTATCTGAATTCGGGCGGAAAATTGAATTTCCACGAGCATCTGCCAGAGGCCCGGCACGCGATCAGCTTTCATATGCTGGTGACCGATTTCGAAGCTGACAGGAAACCCGATCTGCTTGTTTACGGCGCAGCCGACATGATCGCCGCACGCAAAGCCAGCGATGGCAAATTTGTTGATGTCACCAAGGATGTCCTGGGCCCGCTATCAGAGACACCCAATGTCAGCAGCATCGTTGAACTCGATTTCGACAATGATGGCGATATGGATCTGTTTCTGACCCGTTCGGCCAAGAAGTTTGAGAGCGAATCCTATTACGATCCGGACCTGGGCAGCTATGGTTTCTTCGTGTTCCGCAAGGAATTTATGGTCGGCGATTTTGTGATCGATGGCGATCTGGTGATCGACAACATCCAGGAAAGCTACGCGACGCACGGCATCTATGTCGGCGAGGACAAGCGCGAAGTACAAACCGAAAAGCCAGACAATCACGCCGGCGGCAAGCTGACACTCAAGCCCGAAGAGGCGCAAGGGTGGCCCGAAGGTGAACTGCGCGGCCTCCACATCGGCTATCTTGGCGATGGGAAATGGCGGATCGGCGGAGATGTCCATTCACGATTGGCCGCAGTGGTCCAGAATGTCGTCAAAGCTCCACCCGCGGTCAATCGCGGCCCATTGCCAGCGCTGCTTCTTGAAAACCGCGACGGGAAATTTGTCGATGTGGCAGAATCTGCAGGCATAGATGAGCCAAAGCAGACGACTGGTGCGGCCGTGGGCGACTTCAACAATGATGGTTGGATCGACATCGCCTATAGCTATTACGGCAACATGGTTCATCCGGTGGGTCATGTCGTCCTGCTGAACCAGCAGGGGCAAGGTTTCCGCAAAGCCGGCAATGCTGGCGTCACATCGACAGAGATTGGTGCGATAGGCCATGGCCTATCCGTGATCGATTTTGACAAGGATGGCTTGCTCGATCTGGTTTTCGGCAATGAACGCGGCCGCTGGCATATGGCCCGCAACACCGGCCTTGGCGCGCAAGACAACGGGCACATCGTTCTTGAAACGGGACGTTCACCCAAAGACAATGTCGCGATCAGCGCGGCACGCGTCACTTTATCGGCATGCGGATCGACCCAAACCCGGGTGATCGGAACGACCTCGGACGGCTTCCATCACATGGCAAGCGGTCAGGTGCATTTCGGCATCGGCACTTGTCCCAAAGCGGACACTATCACTGTCGCGTGGTCCAATGGTGAAAACCAAACACTGCGCGATGTCGCGCCAAACTCATCCGTCATAGCCGGGCGCAAATGACGCAGATTTCCTCCGCCCAAATCGAATGTGCTCGCACCAATTTCTTTGGAGAACCTCAATGACACTACGTCCTCTATACGCAGCATCGCTTCTTGCGTTGGCTGCTGGCTGTTCGACAGCGCAAGGGATGCCCTCGCAGGTAGCATCCGCATCCACCGAAACTGTCGCTGCCAGTGACATGTCCGAAAGCGAAGCCAAAGCGCGCGCGAAAATCGCCACGCTCGAAGGTTTGATGGAAGACGCTCAGGCGCGCGGTATTGACGTAAAGCGCGAAGAGACGCTCGTCTGGTTTTCCAAGGAGTTTCTGAAATTCGCCAACTGGGACGAGGAAAATCGCGATCAGATCGAAGCAGCGTTCGGCTATTATAAAAAGGATTTCGTCGCGCGGAAAAAATATTACGCCGATATCCTCCCGGAATTCGAACGCACCGAAGTTGGCAAAATGCTCGACACCGGCATCGCCGAACTGAAAGACGTGTTGGCAGGCAAAATTGACCGGCCCGCGGCTAACCCGGTTGATTGGAAAAACATCACCGTCGGCGACAATGCTCTTTACAGCGCAGGTCGCCCGGTCTTCCTCTATGACTATTTCTCGAAAACAGTCGGCGCACCGCTAACCGATACCCGCGTTTACAACGATCACCTTGGCGCGATCTTCCACGGGGGCGAGAACCTTTACCCGGTCAACCATGACCGCGCGATCAACACCTATCTGCTTCGTGAAGACGGGACCTATGACCCCGAGCTTTTGCGCGAAGTGACCGATATTGATCCGTCCAATGTCGGCTTTCTGTATTTCTGGAACATGGGCTACCCCGACTGGATGGCAGAAAAGGAGCCGCAGATTGGCATGAGCCGATCGCTGTTCACCGGCTTTGATATCGACAATCCTCTAATCCGGAAAAGCTGGGGCAAAATCGCCCGCGACATGGGCGAGCTGACAAAGGGCAAGAAGGTAACACAGCTTGGCTTTGTCCTATCAAATGAGCCTCATTACTTCGCCGAGAAGAACCATTGGACTGCGCGCTTTGGCGAAATGCAGCAGATTTCGGACCATACGTTCAATTTCTTCCGCCAGTGGTTGACCGAAAAATACGATGGCGACATCGCGGCACTCAACGCAAATTGGGGCAGCAGCTTCACCAATTTTGATAGCGTGGAACT